>NZ_FTOA01000025.1 GCF_900156605.1 Insolitispirillum peregrinum
CAGGCCCGCCTGCGCCAGCTGGCGGCGGGCAGTGACGACATCCTGTTGCGGGCGATCAGCGAAGACATCGAGCGGCTGTCAGCCGATCTGCGCGATACCACCATGGGCATCCGCATGGTGCCGATCGGCACCCTGTTCAGTCGGTTCCGCCGGGTGGTGCGCGATCTGTCGCAATCGCTGCACAAAGAGGTTGCGCTGAGCACCGAAGGCGACGAAGCCGAGCTGGACAAGACGGTGATCGAACGCCTGAACGACCCGCTGGTCCATTTGATCCGCAATTGCGTTGACCATGGTCTGGAAACGGCAGACGAGCGTCTTGCGGCAGGAAAGCCGGCTGGCGGGCATGTTCATCTGGCGGCGGTGCATTCCGGCGGTCAAATCCTGATCACCATTGCCGATGATGGTCGCGGCATGAACCGGGCGGCAATCCGGGCCAAGGCCGAAGAGCGTGGTTTGACTACCCCGGATGCGGTGCTGTCGGACAGCGACATCCTGAACTTCATTTTCCATCCCGGCTTTTCGACCGCCAAAGAAGTGAGCGCCGTTTCCGGGCGCGGGGTCGGGCTGGATGTGGTCAAGCGGACCATTGATGCTCTGCGCGGCACCATCGACATCAACAGCACGGTGGGTGAGGGAACAACCATCACCCTGCGGCTGCCGCTGACGCTGGCGATCATTGACGGCTTGCTGGTGCGGGTCGGCTGTGGCCGCTATGTCATTCCGCTGGCGGCGATTGAGGAATGCGTCGAACTGTCAGCGGCAAGGGCCTCGGCGGACAGTGGCTGCGCCTTCCTGAACCTGCGCGGGTCGCTGGTGCCGTTCCTGCACCTGCGCGACATTTTCCATGCCGATGGCGACAAGGACCCCTACCAGAAGGTGGTGGTGATCGCCTTTGGCAACGAACGCATCGGGCTGGTGGTTGATCAGGTGATCGGCCAGCACCAGACGGTGATCAAATCCCTCAGCAAGATTTTGTCCGATGTGCGCGAGTTTTCCGGCGCCACCATTCTGGGGGATGGGTCGGTGGCGCTGATCGTTGACGTGCCCCGTCTGGTCGCCCTGGGGCAGAAAGGTCAGGACGCGGCCATGGCTGTGCAGGAGACCGCATGATGAGCACTCTGGCCATTATTGACGACGAACAGGAAGACCGTCAGGACGAGATGCTCTCCGTCCTGTCCCTGACGCTGGCCGGTGGGCTGTTTGCCATTGAAACCGCGCAGGTTTTAGAGGTTCTGGACGATACGCCACTGGTGGTGGTGCCGAACAGTCGCCCGTTTGTGCGCGGATTGCTGAACATGCGGGGCAAGGTGGTGCCGGTGGTGGATTTGCAGCGGTTGCTGGGGATGCCGCACGGCGGCACCGTCGCCGACCCGCTGGAGCGGCGCATCGTGGTGCTGACCCTGATGGCCCACGGCGAACAGGCGCTGGTGGGGGTGCTGGCCGACCGGGTGCATCAGGTGACCAGCCTCAGCCAGACGGAAACGGAAACCATCCCGTCGGTCGGTGT
>NZ_FTOA01000010.1 GCF_900156605.1 Insolitispirillum peregrinum
CCACCACGCTGGATCACGACGGCTCGACCAAAACCACCACCGGCGAAGGCACCATCACCATCACCGCCGTTGCTGACAGTGTGAACCTCGGTGGCCTGACCTCGGCCAGCGACGAAGACACCTCGGTTGCCCTGAATCCGACCATCCAGTTGACCGACACCGACGGTTCGGAAACGCTGACCGGCACCGTTGATCTGGTGTTCGGGGCGGATGATCAGGCCGCTGGCAAGGTGATGATCAATGGCGTTGAGGCGCCCTATACCACCAATGCCGACGGCTCGATCACCTATCACCTCGATGCCTCGCTGTTCACGCTGGACAGCAGCAATCATACCTACAGCCTGACCGACGCTGGCTCGGTGACCTTTGCCCCGACCGGCAATTCGGACGCCGACGTCACCTATGACCTGTCGGCCACCACGCTGGATCACGACGGCTCGACCAAAACCACCACCGGCGAAGGCACCATCACCATCACCGCCGTTGCTGACAGTGTGAACCTCGGTGGCTTGACCTCGGCCAGCGACGAAGACACCTCGGTGGCGCTGAATCCGACCATCCAGTTGACCGACACCGACGGCTCGGAAACGCTGACCGGCACCGTTGATCTGGTGTTCGGGGCGGATGATCAGGCCGCAGGCAAGGTGATGATCAATGGCGTTGAGGCGCCCTATACCACCAATGCCGATGGCTCGATCACCTATCACCTCGATGCCTCGCTGTTCACGCTGGACAGCAGCAATCATACCTACAGCCTGACCGACGCTGGCTCGGTGACCTTTGCCCCGACCGGCAATTCGGACGCCGACGTCACCTATGACCTGTCGGCCACCACGCTGGATCACGACGGCTCGACCAAAACCACCACCGGCGAAGGCACCATCACCATCACCGCCGTTGCTGACAGTGTGAACCTCGGTGGGCTGACCTCGGCCAGCGACGAAGACACCTCGGTGGCGCTGAATCCGACCATCCAGTTGACTGATACCGACGGTTCGGAAACGCTGACCGGCACCGTTGATCTGGTGTTCGGCGCGGATGATCAGGCGGCAGGCAAGGTGATGATCAATGGCGTTGAGGCGCCCTATACCACCAATGCCGATGGCTCGATCACCTATCACCTCGATGCCTCGCTGTTCACGCTGGACAGCAGCAATCATACCTATAGCCTGACCGATGCTGGCTCGGTGACCTTTGCCCCGACCGGCAATTCGGACGCCGACGTCACCTATGACCTGTCGGCCACCACGCTGGATCACGACGGCTCGACCAAAACCACCACCGGCGAAGGCACCATCACCATTACCGCTGTCGCCGATGCGGTGGTGTTGACCGCCAGCGATGGCGGCAACGAAGACACCTCGGTTGCCCTGAACCCGACCGTTCAGCTGACCGATACCGATGGTTCGGAAACGCTGACCGGCACCGTTGATCTGGTGTTCGGCGCGGATGATCAGGCCGCTGGCAAGGTGATGATCAACGGCGTCGAAGCGCCGTACACCACCAACGCCGATGGCTCGATCACCTATCACCTCGATGCTTCGCTGTTCACGCTGGATACCGCGACGCATACCTACAGCCTGACCGATGCTGGCTCGGTGACCTTTGCCCCGACCGGCAATTCGGACGCTGACGTCACCTATGACCTGTCGGCCACAGTGCTCGACAACGACGGCTCGACCAAAACCACCACCGGCGAAGGCACCATCACCATCACCGCCGTTGCTGACAGTGTGAACCTCGGTGGGCTGACCTCGGCCAGCGACGAAGACACCTCGGTTGCCCTGAATCCGACCATTCAGTTGACCGACATCGACGGTTCGGAAACGCTGACCGGCACCGTTGATCTGGTGTTCGGGGCGGATGATCAGGCGGCAGGCAAGGTGATGATCAACGGCGTTGAAGCGCCGTACACCACCAACGCCGATGGCTCGATCACCTATCACCTTGATGCCTCGCTGTTCACGCTGGACAGCAGCAATCATACCTACAGCCTGACTGATGCTGGCTCGGTGACCTTTGCCCCGACCGGCAACTCGGATGCTGACGTCACCTATGACCTGTCGGCCACCACGCTGGATCACGACGGCTCGACCAAAACCACCACCGGCGAAGGCACCATCACCATCACCGCTGTCGCCGATGCCGTCACGCTGGACGCCCAGGATGCGGCGGGGATGGAAGATACTGCCATCAGCCTGAACATCAGTTCGGGTGGGCTGGTCGATACCGATGGCTCGGAAACGCTGACCATCTACATTTCCGACGTCCCGGCTGGCTCGGTGTTGGCGCAGAATGGTACCGCCCTGACCGCGATCACTGGTTCGGTGACGCTGGAAAACGGCACGGTGCTATCGTCGACTTCCTCGACGGTGGTCTATGCGATCACCATCCACGCCGGGGAGTCGGCCAGCGACGCGCTGGCCAACCTGACCATCACCCCGCCCAGCGGCGTTTCCGCCGACTTCGGGCTGACCGTTACCGCTGTGACCGAAGAAGCCAATGGCGGCGATCAGGCAATCGTCAGCGACACCCTGTGGGTTGATGTCGGCACCAATGCCGTTACGCTGAACAACCTGAACGTCAACATTGACGAACAGACAGTTGGGTCTGACACCAACTGGAACTACCTGAATCTTGACTCGCTGACCGACAGCCTGACCCATGCGGATGGCACGGAAACGGTCACTGTCTACCTCAGCGGCCTGCCCGCCGGATCGACATTGCAAGTGTTTGACGGCGGCAGCTGGCAGACCCTGAGCGCGGACAGCAATGGGGAGTATGCCATTGATGACAGCCTGCTCGACAACCTGCGCCTGTCGACCGCCGTCAATGACAGCACCAGCTTTACCCTGACCGCCCGCGCCGTCACCGAAGACGTGGACGTTGGCACGGCCCACGAAACCGCCTCGACCGACGCAATTGCCCCGGACTCGGCGGTATCGAACACCGCCACCATTACCGTTACCGTCAATGCGGTGGCCGACACCGCCATTGCCTCGGGCGGCGGTACCGGGGTGGAAGACCAGTGGATTGACCTCAACCTGTCCTCGGAAGTGCAGGATACCGACGGTTCGGAAAGTATTACCGGCCTGACCCTGTCCGGCGTTCCGGACGGTGCCAGTCTGCAGTACAGCGGCGGCTCGTTGTCGCCGTCGGGCAGCACCACGGTTGGCGGTGTGACCACTTACACCTATGACCTGACCAGCCTGAGCGCCAGCGAACTGGCGACGGTGCAGATCAAGTCCCCGGCCAACTCCAACCTCGACTACACGTTGAAGATGGAAACGGTGATCACCGAAAGCGGCAGCGTTGGCACATCGGGCAGCGCCTCGACCTCGGTGACCACCACCAGCGTCTCGGTGGTGGTGTATGGGGATGCCGACACTCCGACCGTTACCGTTGACGAGAGCAGCAAGACCATCGTCGAAGACCACCTGTACAAGCTGGCCGATGCCGTCACCGATCCGGCTCTGGCCGATACCGACGGCTCGGAAAGCCTGGTCCTGCGGATTACCCCGCAAGACAGCACCAATTCAGTGCTGGCAATTGACAGCAACCACGACGGGGTGATCTCCAGCAGCGAATACGTCGCCCTGCCGGCCAGCGGCTATTGGACCATTGCCCCGGAAGACCTTGCCTATACCTACATTGGTGGCAGCACCAACTGGTCTGACGAAGCCTCCAGCCTGAAATTCGACGTCACCGCCGTGGCGACCGAAGACGATGCCTCTGTCTCGACGCCGGGCCTTGACCGCGACGGGCAGGCGTCCTCTGACACCTACACCGTCACCTTGCAGGTTGATGGCAATGCCGATGCGCTGGTGATCGTTGCCAACGATGCCGGGGTCGAAGACCAGAGCGGCGGCATTCCGCTCAGTCCGACCTTCCAGTTGACCGACACCGACGGCTCGGAAAGCCTGACCGGCACCGTTGATCTGGTGTTCGCCAGCGGCACCCTGCTGGTCAACGGCGTTGAGGCTCCGCATACCGACAATGGCGACGGCACGGTGACCTATCACCTTGATGTGTCGCTGTTTGAACTGGATAGCAGCACCAACACCTACAGCCTGAAGGATGCCGGGTCGCTGACCTATCAGCCGGTGACAAACTCGGATGTGGACGTTACCTACCAGCTGTCGGCCACCACGCTGGACAACAACGGTTCGACCAAAACCACCACCGCCGAAGGCACCATTGCCATTACCGCCGTTGCCGATGCGGTGGTGCTGGCTGCGGCAGACAGCGGTAACGAAGACACCACCATCGCCCTGCACCCGACCATCCAGTTGACCGATACCGATGGCTCGGAAAGCCTGACCGGTACCGTTGATCTGGTGTTCGGTGCCGATGATCAGGCGGCGGGCAAGGTGATGGTGAATGGCGTTCAGGCGCCCTATACCACCAATGCCGACGGCTCGATCACCTATCACCTGTCGTCGTCGCTGTTCACCTATGACAGCAGCACCCACACCTACAGCCTGTCCAGCTCGTCGGTGGTGACTTTTGTTCCGACCGCCAACTCGGACGTTGATGTCACCTATGGCCTGTCGGCCACCGTGCTGGACCATGACGGCTCGACCAAAACCACCACCGGTGAAGGCACCATCACGGTGATCGCCGTGGCCGACAGCGTGGTGCTGACGGCCAGCGACAGCGGCAACGAAGACACCGCCATTGCCCTGCACCCGACCGTCAAGCTGACCGACACCGATGGCTCGGAAAGCCTGACCGGCACCGTTGACATGGTGTTTGATGCTGGCGACCAGGCGGCTGGCAAGGTGATGATCAACGGCACCGAAGCGCCCTACACCACCAATGCCGACGGCTCGATCACCTATCACCTTGATGCCTCGCTGTTCACCTATAACAGCAGCACCCACACCTACAGCCTGTCCGGCTCGTCGTCGGTGACCTTTGTCCCGACCGCCAACTCGGACGTTGATGTGAGCTATGGCCTGTCGGCCACCGTGCTCGATCACGACGGCTCGACCAAAACCACCACCAGCGCCGGGTCGATTACCGTGGTGGCGGTGGCCGATGCGGTGACCATTGACGGGCAGAATGCTGCCGGGATGGAAGACACCGCCATCAGCCTGAACATCAGCTCGGGCGGGCTGGTCGATACCGATGGTTCGGAAACGCTGACCATCTATATTTCCGGCGTTCCGGCGGGCTCGGTGCTGGCGCAGGGGGGGACGTCCCTGACCGCGATGACCGGCTCGGTGACACTGGAAAACGGCACCGTCCTGACCTCGACCTCGTCGAAGGTGGTCTATGCGATCACCATTCATGCCGGGGAATCGGTCAGTGATGCGCTGGCCAATCTGACCATCACCCCGCCCAGCGGGGCTTCGGCTGACTTCCAGTTGACGGTGACCGCAGTCACCACCGAAGCCAATGGTGGCGATCAGGCGATCACCAGTGATACCCTGTGGGTCGATGTCGGCACCAACGGCATTGAACTCAACGACATGTCTGTGACGATCAACGAACGGACGTCCAGCTCGACCTACAGCACCCTTAACCTCAACAGCCTGACCGATACCCTGACCCATTCCGATGGTACGGAAAAGGTGACCGTCTACCTGAGCGGCATGCCCAGCGGCTCGATCCTGCAGGTCAAGATCGGCAGCACCTGGACCACCGTGAATGCCAACGCCAACGGCGAATACGCCATTGACGACAGCCTGCTGGGCAACGTCCGCATTGCCACCGCCACCAACGTTGATACCGACTTCACCCTGACCGCCCGGGCGGTGGTTGCCGACGTGGATGTTGGCACCAGCCATGAGAATGCCGCGACCGACGCGGTTGCCCCGGACTCGGCGGTATCGAATACCGCGACCATCACCGTTACCGTCAACGCGGTGGCCGATACGGCCATTTCGTCGGGTGGCGGGACCGGTGTTGAAGACCAGTGGATTGGCCTGAACCTGTCCACCAAGCTGCGGGATACCGACGGTTCGGAAAGCATCACCGGCGTCACCCTGTCCGGTGTCCCGGCAGGGGCCAGCCTGCAGTACAGTGGCGGTACCCTGACCCCCAGCAGCAGCAGCACTGTTGGCGGTGTGACCACCTATACCTATAACCTGAGCAGCCTGAGCGCGAGCGAACTGGCATCGGTGCAGATGAAGGCCCCGGCCAATTCCAACCTCGACTACACCCTGAAGCTGAACACTACCATCACCGAAAGCGGCAGCGACG
The DNA here is from genome assembly GCF_900156605.1 of Insolitispirillum peregrinum. Taxonomy (GTDB): domain Bacteria; phylum Pseudomonadota; class Alphaproteobacteria; order Rhodospirillales; family Rhodospirillaceae; genus Insolitispirillum; species Insolitispirillum peregrinum. The sequence goes on from NZ_FTOA01000010.1 coordinate 6,208, forward strand.
GCGAAGTCGCCAGCGGCAAGGCAACCTCGACCACCAGCACCTCGGTTTCGGTGGTGGTCTATGGTGATGCCGATACCCCGACCGTGACCGTTGACGAAAGCAGCAAGACGATCGTCGAAGACCATCTGTACAAGCTGGCCGATGCGGTCACCAACCCGGCCTTGCATGATACCGACGGCTCGGAGACCCTGACCCTGCAGATCGCGCCGCAGGACAGCGAACATTCGGTGCTGGCGATTGACAGCAACCACGACGGTGTGATCACCGCCGACGAATATGTCAGCCTGCCCGCCAGCGGGTACTGGACCATTGCCGCATCGGATCTGGCCTATACCTACATCGGTGGCAGCACCGACTGGTCCAGCGCAACGGCCAGCGACAAGCTGAAGTTCGACATCACCGCCGTGGCGACCGAAAATGATGCCAACATTTCGACCCCGACCCTGACCCGTGACGGCGAAGCCTCGTCCGAGACCTACACCGTTACCCTGACCGTTGACGCCGAAGCCGATGCCCTGGTGATTTCGGCCAGCAACAGCGGTGTCGAAGATCAGGCGGGTGGCATCGCCATTACCCCGACCATCGGTCTGCAGGATACCGACGGTTCGGAAACGCTGACCGACACCGTTTACATCATGACCTCGGACAGCGACATGCTGAACGGGACGGTGACACTGAACGGCACCGAACTGCATGCCCAGCTGGTCACCGGCTATGATGCCGACGGCAACCCGACCTTTGGCGGTTTGGCAGCAGCCAATACGCCGCCGGTCTATGCCTACAGCATTGATGCCGACGATTTCAGCAAGAGTGGCTCGACTTATTCGATCAGCGGTCTGGTGTTTACCCCGGTTGCCAATTCGGACGCCGACGTTACCTACAAGATCGCCGCCACCGTCAGCGACAACGGTGAAACGCTGGTGACCGTTGCCAACGGCACCATCAGCGTGGCCGCGGTGGCCGATGCCCCGACAGTGCAGGTGGGCGACGGCAGCGGTTCGCTGACCGCCAGTGAAGACACGCCGCTGGCCCTGAACATCGACGCGGCGCTGGTTGATGTCGATGGCTCGGAAACGATCAGCTCGGCGCAGATCACCAATGTTCCCGATGGCTGGACCGTCGGCTATCTGGCGGCGGATGGTACCTTTACCGCCGCCACCGACAGCGGTGACGGGGTGTGGATCATCGCCACTGACAAGCTCGATCAGGTGGCCATCCTGCCGCCGACCGACCTTGACCTTTCGTCCGCCGATGCTGTCAGCTTCCAGCTGACCGTCACCACCACCGAATCTGCCACCGGCACTAACGTGTCGGTGAAGAACGCCTCGACCACCGTGGCCTTCACCGTGGCTGTGGATGCGGTGGCCGATACGCCGACGCTGGTGGTCAACAATGCCCGCGTGGTGGAAGACCATGATGTCAAGCTCGACATTGATGCGACCATCACCGACAGCGACAGCCAGAATGGCCGCGATCCTTCGGAAACGGTGACCGTTTATGTCAGCGGTGATTTTGACGGTGGCATTCTGGTAGACCGTGATGGCAATGAACTGGCGTGGGACAGCACGGCCAACGCCTATGTCATTGCCGCCGATGACCTGGACAACGTCTATTTCCGTCCGGCTGCGGACTCGAATACCGACGTCACCCTGACCATCACCGCCCGTTCGACCGAAAGCAGCAATGGCGACTACGCCGAACGCAGCACCACCTTGTCGATCAACATCAAGGGGGATGCCGACGCTGCCACCTATAACGGCACCGTGCTGACCGGTGACGACTTCAGCATTGCCGGAACCGAAGGCAAGGACGGGGCGGTTGTGGAAATCAACCCGCACTTTGACCAGTTCGGCAGCACCGATACCGATGGCTCGGAAACGGTGTCGGTGGTGATTTCCGATATCGCCGATGGCGTCAACGTCTATATGACTCCCGGCAACGAACAGTACCTGCTGTACATTGGCAATGGTCAGTGGGCGGTCGATTCCGATCATCTGGCCGATGTCCGCATCACGCTGGACGACACCAACTATAGCGGCACCCTCGAAGATGCCTTCACCCTGAAGGTGGTGGTCACCGAAGACGATGGCGACGTCAGCGAAACCACGCAGAGCGTCAATCTGGTGATCGATCCGACCACCGACACCCAGTCCATTGCGCTCAGCGGTGGTGCAGCCGAAGATGCCTCGGTTGACAACGGGGTGCAGGTTGACATTCCGGTGACCATCACCGTCACGCCCAATGACGTTACCGATGGGGCGGAAAGCATCACCAGCGTCACCATCAGCGTCGATACCGACAGCCTGGGGCTGCCGTCCGGCACCACCCTGACCCTGACCCTGAACGGCACCACCTATGACCTGACGGCGGGCGAGACCATCACCCTCGATGCAGCCGATCTGGCGGCCTATACCGATGCCAACGGCAAGGTCACCCTGCCGTTGACCATGGATGGCCTGCCGGAAAACTGGTCAAAGGACGTGCCGGTCACCATCTCGACCACGGCAATCGAAGACGGTGCGACGCCGGTTACCGTTACCTCGACCCAGTCGGTGGTGATCACCGCAGTTGCCGACCAGCTGGACAGCTTTACCGTTACCGCCACCAACGAGGTCAGCAACGACAACAGCGTGGACCTGAACATCAGCGCCACGCTGGGCGATACCGACGGTTCGGAAACGATCAGCTACTACCAGATTTCGGGCGTTCCCAGCGGGGCGGCCCTGAACATGGGGGTTGCGGCTGGTAATGGCGTGTGGATCGTGACCGCCACCCAGTATGCCAGTGGCGACCTGCATCTGGTTGGCGCTGATGGCCTGAACGGAACCCTGACCATCACCGCCAAGATCGTTGACACCGACCCGGATGGCGGCAGCGACAGCACCACCAGCAGCACCACCGTTGATTTCAGCATCCCCGCCGGAACCGGCGGTGGTGGCGGTGGCACTGATACCCCGGAACCTCCGGCAGTGACGATTACCGCCGTGACCTCTGCCGAGGACACCAGCTTTACCCTGCAGGCTGATTTCACCAATGCCGACAGCTCGACGGCGCTGGTGATCACCGACCTGCCCGATGGTGTGACCATCAACGGCACGCTGAATGTCGATTACTTCATCGTCAACGACACCATCGTCATTCCGGCGGACAAGGTGGACGACGTGTCGTTCACCCCGGCGGAAGATTACGCCGGTGATCTGTCGATGACCGTCAAGGTCACCAACACCTGGGGAACTTCGACGCTGGAATCGGCAGAAGCCACCGATGTGGTGGCCCACATCACCCCGGTCTCGGACGGAGCCAGCATCGCGGCCACGGTGGCCGCCGGTGCCGACACCACCGAAGACAGCAGCGGTGTTCCGTTCACCCTGACCATCTCGCAGAGCGATAATGACGGTTCGGAATACCTTGACGGTACCACCATCACCATCGATGGCAGCTCGCTGCCCGCCGGGTCGGTGCTGACCCTCAACGGTGTGGTTCTGACCGCCGATGCCAACGGCGATTACGTGCTGGATATCACCAGTGACTTCGGGGTTTCGGGCAGCGCCTTCCACGATAGCGGCTCGATCACCCTCAGCGGCCTGAGCGTCCAGCCGCCAGCGGACTGGAGTGGTACCCTGAACCTCGGGTTCAGTGTGTCGGTCCATGACGAAAGCGTGGTCGATGGCAGTCTGGTGAGCGCGTCTTCGGTGACCTCGACCGGCTCGCTGTCGGTCACCATCACCCCGGAAACCGACAGTGCGGTGATCACCACCGCTGATGCCAGCGGAGCGGAAGATACCGCCATCACCCTCGACCTGACGGCCCATGACAGCGACCTGAAAAGCGCGGTCAACGAGTATGGCAGCGAAGCCCTGTCGGTGGTCATCTCCGGCGTCCCCGAAGGGGCAACCATCGAAGGCGCCACCAACAACGGCACCTATGTCGTTGATGGCGTCACCTATACCTCGTGGACGGTCAAGAGCTCGGCGATTGATGCCGGCAGCGGCACCATCAGCGGTCTGAAGATCACCCCGGCACAGGACTGGTCGGGCACCATGACCCTGTCGGTCACCGCCTACACCATGGAACTGTCAACAAAGGTGGTGGTGAGCGAAAGCCAGACCTTTACCGTTGACGTTGCGGCAGTATCCGATACCGCCACCATCAACCCGCAGGACGTCACCGCCAGCGACAACGCACGCGAAGAGCAGCAGATTGCCCTGACCCTGAACGCCCAGCTCACTGACGTTGACGGCTCGGAAACGCTGTCGGTGAAAATTGCCGGTGTCCCGAGCGGAGCAACCTTTACCGATGGCAACGGCAACAGCATCGGCACCTCGCTGGGTGGAGGCATCTATCTGTTCACCGCCGCCGAAGTGGCCGTGCTGCACATCGTGGCCCCGGTTGATTACTCCGGCACGCTGGATCTGACGGCTCAGGCCATTTCGACCGATGGTAGCGCTGCCTCGGCGGAAAGCGGCTGGATGTCGTTCTCGGTCACCGTGCTGGGTCAGGCCGATGCTCCGACCCTGACGCTGGCTTCGACCGCGATCACCGGCACCGAAGACCAGAGCGGCGGTATTGCCCTCAATGTCACCGGTGCCCTGACCGATACCACCGGCGAAAGCCTGCAGTTGCTGATTACCGGCGCTCCGGCAGGCAGTACCTTTACCGCTGCCGACGGCACGGTGATCCACGAAACCGTCAGCGCCACCGGCGTCAGCTATTGGGCGGTTGATGGCAGCGACATTTCCGGTCTGGTGATGAATGCGCCGGAAAACTGGAATGGCACTGTCTCGCTGGGGCTGGAGCTGATTTCCAGCGAAGACGGCACCACCGCTTCGACCACCGGCACGCTGGACGTTACCGTCACCGCCGTCAATGACGCCCCCGAAGTCGATGTTCTGACCCATTCGTCCTATGACAACGACTATAACGGTCCGGTCTATGTGATTGCCGATCAGGCGGATGGAACGTCTGGCCTGACCATCAGCGATGTTGACAGCACCACGCTGTCGCACATGGACATTGCGATCACCGGTGGCCTGCAGGACGGCGACAGCCTGAGCATTTACGGGCAAACGGTCAGTGTTGATCTCGATGGCAACCTGACGGTGACCATCGACGGCTCGACCCTGACCATGAGCTATGATGCCAGCACCAGCACCCTGTCGTTTGATGGCGATGCCAGCAGCAGCGCTTATCAGACGCTGGCCGGTTCGGTGGTGCTGACCAGCAGCACCGGCACGCTGGACGAAGGCACCCGCACCATCAGCGTCACCACCTATGATGATGGCGGATTGGCGGGCAGCGATAGCACCACCACCTCGATCCAGAATGGCTCGATGGACCTCAGCTATGAAAACCGGGGTGATGTGCTGTTCGACAGCGGCAGCTCGGTTACCTTGCTCGGGAATGATGGTGTTGATGATACGCTGGTGATGAACTATGGCGACCCGCTGACCACCGTCGATGGTGGCACATCGGGCTTTGATCAGCTGTACATCATGCCGGCGGCGGATAACCCCAGTGTTGACTGGACCATCAACGCCGCCACTGACAGCTCGGGTAACCTGACGGGTGACTTCACCGTCTCCGGCACCGATGGTGACAGCTTCCTGATCCATGTGGACCCGGCCCATGTGACCTCGGTCGATGCGCACAACATCGTCTTTGATCAGGATGCCAGCGGGACGATTACCTTTGAGGATCACACCCTGAACTTCAACGATCTGGAAAAGATCTCGGTGTAAACAACAACGATGCCATCGCGTGTCAGACGCGGCACGCGATGGTGTTGTTCTCTGGATATGCCATACTCAAGGCCCCCTGTGTCATGATCGACGCAGGGGGCCTTGATCATGATTTCAGAGGACGCACGGATGTTCTACAGCATTGATGAAAACGATCATGGCCTGCCATTCAACCCGTTCAAGGGCTGTGTGGTGCCGCGCCCGATTGGCTGGATTTCGACCCGGTCAGCGTCCGGGGTGAACAATCTGGCCCCTTACAGCTTCTTTAACGCCATTTCGGATAATCCTCCGATGGTGGTGTATGGCAGCAACGGGCAGCAGCCGCATGGTCCGAAGGATACGCTGCGCAATATCGAGGAAACCGGCGTCTTTGTGGTCAATGTGGCGACATGGGATTTGCGCGATGCGATGAATGCCAGCAGCCACCCGCACCTGCCAGAGGTCGATGAGTTCCAGTCCGCCGGGCTGAGCGCAGAGATGGGCAGACTGGTGGCAGCACCGCGTGTTGTGGAAAGCCCGATCAGCCTTGAATGCCGCCTGCATCAGGTGCTGGATTTACCGAGCGATGACCCGGCCAGCCGCAACGCGGCGGTGTTCGGGCGGGTGGTGGCGATCCATATTGACCCGCAGGTGCTGACCAACGGTCAGGTTGATCCGCGCAAGCTGCGCCCGATAGCCCGTCTGGGCTATCGGGATTATGCCGTGATCAATGATGTCTTTGCGATGACCCGCCCGGGGGGCGGCGATGCCCGGATCGGGCTGTGAGGGTTTGGAGCAGCGCTCCATGATCCTGGTTTCTGTTTGTCGTGTCCTGTGGCTTATGGCCCCAGCAGCAGGGACTGTTCGACGAATGCCACCACCGCATCGGCGTAGTGTTCGACTGGCAGGGAACGGGCGGCAAAGGTTTCGCGGTTCAGAACCCATTCGGTGACCAGCGGTTTGATCAAGGCGGCGGCCATGGTGGTGTCGGCCCAGCGCAGTTGCCCGATTCCCCGGGTGGCGTTCAGGACCTCGATCAGGGCGGCATCAATGATCTGTCCGCAGGATGGCAGGGCTTCAGTGCTGGCTGCAGCCTCGGGGCGGGCGGGCAGGTGATGGCCTTCCATCATGGCAAAGAACAGCCACGGATGCAGCGCCTCGGCGGTGTACAGCAGGGCGCGCAGCAGGGTGGTCAGGTGCTGGCGCGGCTCCAGCGGCTGGGCGGCCTGCTCGCTGATGATCTGGCCGAGGCCGTCGTTGACCTGTTCGAGGATCATCCGCAGCAGGTGATCCTTGCTGTCGATATAGGAATAGAGCGCCCCCAGGCTGATGCCGGTGGCGGCGCTCAGGTCGCGCAGCCCCATCGCCTGAAAGCCCTGGCTGTTCGACAGCGCCAGCGTCTGCAGGAAAATCTTTTGCAGATTGGGCAGGGCGGTCGTTTCCCGTCGGACCTTGATCGACGCCGTATGGCGGGCGAGGATTGGCCGGTAAAAATCAAGGCTCTGGGGATCGAAACGCTGTACGAACAGGGCGACATCCAGGGTCGGGGCATCCATCTCGTTGTATCCTTCCATAAGCAAGGGCGCACCCCGGCGGATCACCAGAGGGCAGGACCCGAGAGCGGGCCTGCCTGTGGGTGGTCTTGCAGGATCAGACCACCCACAGGCAGGAACCGGGGCACGACAGGTCAGACTCTCACGCCGCCATCGGGCGGCGCTGTCTGTTTACGCCGCAGGCTGACCGACAGACATGTAGCTGGCGGTCAGTTCACTGGTGATCCGCACCAGTTGCTGCTGCACACAATCGACGAATTCATGCAGACCCCGTTCCAGAACTTCGGCGGCGGTCACTTCGTCAAACATGGCGCGCAACTCGTCCAGGGCTTCCAGGGCTGCCGAGCAGCCTTTCAGACCATAACGAGTGCGGACCTGAGTGACATACCACTCCAGTTGCCGAATGCACAGAGACACGGAACGGGGATGGCTGTCATTGAACAGCAGGAAGCCGACCACCGCTTCCGGGGTGACCTTGCCCGCCGAGATGCGGCGGAAGCCGTGATAGCCCGCCGCAGCCCGCAGCAGGGCGTTCCACTGCGACACATCCAGCGCCGAACCGACGTCTTCGACCCGCGGCAGCAGGGTATGGTACTTGATGTCCAGAAGGCGGGTGGTCTGGTCGGCGCGTTCCAGCACCCGGCCCATGCTGTAGAAATACCACGCCTGATCGCGGAAGAAGGTGCCTTCGACGATCCCGGTGTGGGCCTGACAGGCTTCGCGGATCTGCTGGCACAGGCGCGACAGCTTGGGCAGGGCGACATCTTCGTGGCGCAGGTTGCCGACCCAGGCGTTGAACATGTTGATCTGCTGCCACAGCTCGACCGAGATCAGCGCGCGCAGGGTGCGGGCATTCTCGCGCGCGGCCTGCAGCGAAGCGGGGATAGAGGTCGAATTGCTGGCGTCCAGCATGTAGAAATCGACCACCCGCGGGCCATCGGCCACCGGGTGCAGGGCGGTAAAGGCTTCTTCGTCGGCATTGATCTGGACCACCGACATCCAGTTGCTGCCCCGGCCCCGGTTGTGGGTGTCGCGGCTGAAGGATTCGGTGACGTCAAGGATGCGGGCCATGTTTTCGACCCGCTCGACATAGCGGGCCAGCCAGAACAGGTTATCGGCATTGCGGCTTAACAGCGCAGTCATGATGGTACTCCGTCAACGGTGTTCAGGCAAACTCAGGCTTCGATGACCCAGGTATCCTTCGAGCCACCCCCTTGCGAGGAGTTGACCACGATCGAGCCTTCGCGCAGGGCGACGCGCGACAGGCCGCCGGGCAGGACCCAGGTCTTTTTTCCGGTGATGGCAAAGGGGCGCAGATCGACGTGGCGGGGGGCAATGCCGCGGTCGGTCAGCGTCGGGGCGACCGACAGCGACACCATCGGCTGGCTGATGTAGTTCGACGGATTGGCCCGCAGTTGCAGGCGGAAGGCGTCGATTTCTTCTTTGGTCGATTTTGGGCCGACCAGCAGGCCATAGCCACCGGATTCACCGACCGGCTTGACCACCAACTGATCCAGATTGTCCAGCGTGTACTGCAGGGCATCGGCTTCGCGGCAGATATGGGTCTCGACGTTCGGCAGGATCGGGTCCTGATCAAGGTAGTACTTGATGATGCGCGGCATGTAGGCATAGACCGCCTTGTCGTCGGCAACGCCGGTGCCAACGGCATTGGCCAGCGCCACATTGCCCTTGCGATAGGCCTGCATCAGGCCGGGCACACCGATCAGGCTGTCCTTGCGGAACACCTGCGGGTCGAGGAAGGCGTCATCAATGCGGCGGTAAATCGAATGGACGGCGGCCAGACCGGCGGTGGTGCGCATGTAAACGCGCTCGTTATCGACCACCAGATCGCTGGCTTCGACCAGCGGCACGCCCATTTCACGGGCGAGGAACACATGTTCGAAATAGGCCGAGTTATAAATGCCGGGGCTGAGCAGGACCACCTGCGGATCATCGACCGGCGGGGCTATTTCCTGCATCGCCGAGCGCAGCATCATGCCGTAGTTGTCCACCGGACGCAGGCGGGTCAGCTCGGTCAGGTCGGGGAAGGCGCGCAGCATCAGGTTGCGGTTTTCGATCACATAGGACACGCCCGACGGGGTGCGGGCATTGTCTTCCAGCACGCAGAAGGTTCCCTGTTCATCGCGCACAACGTCAATGCCGCAGATGTGGGCATAGGTGCCGCAGGGCACATCCATCCCGACCATGAAGTCACGATAGTTGATGTTGCCCAGCACCAGATCGGTGGGAACAACCCCGTCCTTCAGGATTTTCTGGTTGTGGTAGATGTCTTCAAGGAACAGGTTGATGGCGGCAACGCGCTGGACAACGCCTTCTTCCAGGTTTTGCCATTCGCCGGGGGTCAGCACACGCGGGATCACGTCGAACGGCAGGATGCGGTCGATGGCGTTGCGTTCGGTATAGACGGTAAAGGTGATGCCCAGATTGTGCAGCTCGTTTTCTGCTTCCTGTGCCCGCTGGCGCAGGTGGGTCAGGTCGAGACCATGCAGGCGCTCGACCAGCGCTTTCTGATCGGCTGCCCCGTCGCCCTGTGGGCGCGTGCTGGTCAGCTCGCAAAAGAAGTTGCCGGGATCATAGCCACTCAGCAGGCCGGTGGTCGGGGGGATGGTGTTTGGTTGACTCATGACAGTTCATCCATTTGCACGGCAACATCGAGGGAATGGCTTCCGCCACCGAGGATTATTCCCCGCACCGGGCTGACATCCGCATAGTCGCGGCCCCAGGCAAGGGTGACATGGTCTTCGGCGACCACCAGATCATTGGTCGGGTCCAGATCGATCCAACCAAAACCGGGACACCAGGCCGATACCCACGCATGTGAGGCATCGGCACCGATCAGGCGGTACTGACCGGGGGGAGGAAGGGTGCGCAGATAGCCCGACACATAGCGGGCAGACAGGCCCAGCGCCCGCAGGCAGGCGAGCTGGACATGGGCGAAGTCCTGACAGACTCCGCGCCGTTCCCGCAGGACATCCTGCACCGGGGTCGAAACGGCGGTCGCCCCCGGCTGGAAACGGAAATCACGATGAATGCGGCGGGTCAGGTCGCGCAGCCCGTACAGGAGGGGCTGATTGGCCGGGAACGATGGCAGGGCATAGGCGCGGGCATCGTCCAGCAGCGGGATCAGCGGGCTGGGATAGGTGAATTCACTGGCCTCGGGGGACAGCGGAAAGCCGTCGCCCAGCAACTGCCCGCGCACGTTTTCCCATGCCGGCGTGCTGTCGGGTGGTGGTGGGTAGGGCAGAGCCACTTCGACCTGACACGAGGCGGTGATGGTAAAGCTGGTGTGCGGGTCTTCGATGCTGATCTGGATGGTGGTATTGCCAAAGTGATCCAGACGGCGGCTGCGGCGCAGAGGCAGCGGGTCGCACAGGACTTCGGCCTCCAACACCCGTTGCCACGGTGTTTCGCGTGGCGTCAGGTGCAGGATGTGGTTGGCCAGATCGACCGGCTCGCCATAGGTATAGGTGGTGCGGTGGGAGATGGCGTATTTCATGGCGCAAACCCCTGAGCCGCACTGTCGGTGTCGATGCCGCTGTAGCCGAGGGTCTGCAACGCCTTGATATGGCTGAAAAAGGTGCGGGTGATGGCATCGTTCAGCCCGGCCAGGTGCTGTTCGGCACTGAACAGGTCTCCGTCCAGCCGCCTGACCACCGCCGGGTTGCCACTCATGAACTCCAGTTCCAGCGCCCAGATCACCGCCATGGCGGCATGGGCCAGCCGCAGGGCCATTTGCGCCACCGGCTGACCGTCAGGGCTGGGCAGCTTGCCCAGATGGTCGATCAGGCGGCCAATCTGGTGGGCCAGCGAGCGCGGGTTGCCTTCGTCGGCGATCACCAGATCCAGCACCGCATGCGATTGCAGGACGGTACGATAGCGTGACCGGTAGGTGATCGAGCTGTCGCACAGCTCCAGCGCCAGCCGCAGGCCGGGTTCCGCCGGGCCTGGGATGGTGCGCGCGGCCAGCCCGCGCAGGATACCTGAGGTAAACTGTGCCCGTTCCAGCTTGCGGCCCATGTCGAGGAACCGCCACCCGGCGTGGCGGGTCATGTTTTCAGCCACCATCCCGCCCAACGCCGCCAGCACGATGATCAACGAGTCCAGCGCGTCAAGGGCCCCGTCCAGATCGCGCTGTCCATTGGGGAATTTGCTGCGGGCATGGTCAAGGCGCGGGCCCAGCACATGCAACAGGTCCGGCGACAGGCGGTCGCGCACGCCGGGCAACAGGCGACCGACCGCAACCAGCAACTCGTCCAGCGCCTGTCCCGGGCTGCACGCCCGGGTGAGGGCCGACATCAGCACCGGCCCGTCCACCAGCGCTTCGGGCACCGGGCGGTCGAGCAGGCCGCGTTCGGCAAGGATCGAGCTGAGAATGGCGACTTCGGTGCGCTCGCGGGGGCCAAGGATGCCTTCGGCCAACCGGCTGATGCAACAGCGCAGCAGGCGGGCGGCGTTATCGGCCCGTTCGGCATAGCGGCCCAGCCAGTACAGGTTATCGGCCACCCGGCTGGGCAACTCGCCCGCACTGCGACGCAGAACCAGTGGCGGAGCCGGAGGCGGGGCGGGGACGACGGTATCGCCCTCGGCCGCAGTCAGCACCCACACGTCTTTACTGATACCGCCATGGGCCAGCGACAGGGCTTCGAGGCCAGAGAACTTTTCCTGCGTCCCGACGCGGGCAAAGCCGCCCGGCAGGACGGTATAGGAGCCGTCGGCGGTGGCAATCACGAACATCCGCAGGATCAGCGGACGGGGCTCCATCCTGCCGTTGCTCCACACCGGGGTGGTTGAGGGGATCGGCTTTTCCTGCACCACGAACTCGTGCGGGCGGCGGGCAATGTCGGCCAGCAAGGCATTCCGGGCCATTTCGTCCATCGCCATCGGGTCAAAGGCTTCGGTGGCCGATGACGGGAACGTCCGGCGGATCAGGCGGTTGTCCAGAAACCGCAGCCCGTCTTCCCGCGGACCCGATGTGCCGCACCACCAGCTCGGCAGCGATGGCAGCAGCAGGTTTTCCCTCAGAAGGCGTTGGGCAAGCCAGGGCAGGAAGGCCGCCAGCGCCGGGGTTTCCAGCACCCCGCAGCCGATGGCATTGCCGACCGCCAGCGTTTTGTTCCTGATTGCCTGCATGATGCCACTGGCCCCCAGGGCCGAGTCTGGCCGCAGTTCCAGCGGGTCGGTATATTCGGAATCAATCCGTCGCAGCAGCACATCGACCGGATGCAGGCCGGACAGGGTTTTCAGGAATACATGGTCGCCGCGCACTGTCAGATCGGCGCCTTCGGCCAGAATCAGGTTCAGTTCGCGTGCCAGCGAGGCATGTTCAACATAGGTTTCGCTGAACGGGCCGGGGGTCAGCAACACCATGCGCGGGTTGTCATTGTGCGCCGGGGCCATCGCTTGCAGGGCCTGTTGCCACAGTTCATAGAACGGACGCAGGCGGCGCACCGGGGCGGTGCGAAAGATTTCCGGCAGGGCGCGGGCCAGAACCAGCCGGTTTTCCAGCACAAAGCCACTGCCCGCCGGGGCATCAAGGCGGTCGGCCACCACCCGCCATTGCCCGTCCGGCCCGCGGGCCAGATCGGCGGCATAGGCGTGCAGAAAGCGGGCTCCGGGTTTCAGGGCATGGCGGGCAGCGCGCAGAAAGCGCCGGTTGCCCAGCACCAGCGACGCTGGATAGCTGCCGTCGGCCAACAGGGTTTGCGGACCGTACAGATCACGCAGGATGGCGTCAATCAGGGTGGCACGCTGCCGGAGACCCTGCGCCAGTCCTTCCCATTCCTGGGCGGGCAGGATCACCGGCAACAGGTCAAACTCCCACGGGGCGGTGGGCGGTGCCACGCCGGGAGTCCCGATCGGGGCCCGGCGGGTGATGCCGTTTTCTTCCAGATGGCGATGAATGCGTTCGATCCGTTCGCCCATGACATCACCAGGCAGGGAGCAGATGCTCCCCACCAGGGATTGCCAGTGCGAGCGGATTTGCCCTTCGCCATCGACCATTTCGTCGATGGGAGTGGCACTCGCTTGCCTGTCGATCAGATCGACATGTGTATGTTCGTCGATCAGATCGACAGTCGCCTGCTGAATGTGCTCCCCCCCGGTCCCCATGGGTCGTTATCCTGATTTTTTATGGTAGCAAACAGTGATGGCCTTGGTCCTGCGGCGTTACGGAGCGCGCCGCAGGTCGAGGGTCAGCGGGAAGTCCGGGTTGCGGGCTTCTTCGGGGGCAGGCACCGGCCCGATGCTGTGGCCGATGTTGAAGAACCGCGCCCGTCGCCGGCTTTCGGCTTCGTTGGCATTGACCGGGAAGGTTTCAAAGTTGCGCCCGCCCGGATGGGCAACGTTGTAGGTGCAGCCGCCCAGCGAGCGCCCGTTCCAGGTATCCACAATGTCGAACACCAGCGGAGCATGCGAACGGATGGTCGGATGCAGGCAGGACGGCGGTTGCCAGGCGCGATAGCGCACGCCGGCGACGAATTCGCCTTCGGTGCCGGTGCCCTGCAACGGAACCCGCACGCCGTTCACCGCCACCACATAGCGGCCTTCGACCAGATTGTTGACTTTCACCTGCATCCGTTCGACCGAGGAATCGACAAAGCGCACAGTGCCGCCGCCTGCCGGTTCTTCACCCAGCACATGCCACGGTTCCAGCGCGGTGCGCAGTTCAAGGTCAATGGTGCGGGTGGTGATCGACCCGACCGCCGGGAAGCGGAATTCCTGGTGCGGCTTGAACCAGTCGTTTTCAAACGGCAGGCCGTGATCGCGCAGGTCGGCCAGCACGTCGGTGATGTCGTCCCACACAAAATGCGGCAGCATGAAGCGGTCATGCAGCACATTGCCCCAGCGGATCAGCGGACGATCATAGGGGTGATCCCAGAAGGTCGAGATCAGCCCGCGCAGCAGCAGTTGCTGGGCAAGGCTCATTTCGGCATGGGGCGGCATTTCAAAGCCGCGCAGCTCCAGCAGACCCAGACGACCGCTGCTGCTGTCGGGCGAGAACAGCTTGTCGATGCAGAATTCGGCGCGGTGGGTGTTGCCGGTGATGTCGGTCAGCACATGGCGCAGCACGCGGTCGATCAGCCACGGCGGCGTTTCCGTGTTCTGCGGGATCTGGGCCAGCGCGATTTCCAGTTCGTGGGTGGCATCCTCGCGGGCCTCGTCCACGCGCGGGTGCTGGCTGGTCGGGCCGATAAACAGGCCCGAGAACAGGTAGCTGAGCGACGGGTGGTTATGCCAGTAGGCCAACAGGCTGCGCAGCAGGTCCGGGCGGCGCAGGAACGGGCTGTCGGCCGGGGTCGCTCCCCCAACCACCATGTGGTTGCCGCCGCCGGTGCCGACATGGCGACCGTCGATCATGAACTTTTCGGTCCCGAGGCGGGTCTGGCGGGCTTCTTCGTACAGGGTGGTGGTGGTGGAAACCAGCTCTTCCCAGCTTTCCGACGGGCAGACGTTGACTTCGATCACCCCCGGGTCCGGCGTCACCGAGAAGTGCTTCAGGCGCACGTCCTGCGGCGGCTTGTAGCCTTCCAGCATGATCGGCTGGCCGATCTTGCGGGCGGTGTCTTCCAGCGCAGTGACCAGTTCGAGATAGTCTTCGCAGGTGGTGAGCGGCGGCATGAACACATGCAGCAGGCCGTCCCGCACTTCGACGCACACGGCGGTGCGCACAATCCACGACGCCGATTCCTGTGCCGCCGGTTGACGGTTCGGGTACTGGCGGGGCCGCGATGCCGACGGACGGCCCTGATCCTGTCCGCTGCGCAGGGCATGGGTGGCGTGGGGGCTGGCGTGGGAAATGGCATCGGCGGTGCGCGGGTCGAGCATGCGGAACTGCTGGTGGGTTGGCAGCTTGCCGCGCGGTTCCAGCGGGTCGCGTTCCCAATGCCACGGGTAATCCCCTTCGCTGACCCACGGCAGGGAATCCAGTGGCAGGCGGTAGCCCATCGGGCTGTCGCCGGGGATCAGGTAACAGCGTTCGTCACGCAGGAACCACGGGCCGGAGGTCCAGCCGGAGTCCGACTTTTGCAACGGAATGACCACCCCGACGGGGGACTGCAGGCCACGGTCGAACACCCGTGCCAGACGGGCGCGGTCTTCGGCATTCGACAGGTTGGACTGGTGCGGGTCAACGTTGGAGGGCAGGCGCTGTTCTTTCCACAGGTAATACCAGACGTCTTCATAGGCGGGCATCAGCCAGCGGTCATCCAGCCGCAGGCGTTCGGCCAGCGCGTGGGCAAAGGCCTGCGAGGTTTCAAAGGTCAGCGATCCCTTTGACTCGTCACCGGCCAGCAGGGCCTGATCCTTCCAGATCGGCTCGCCATCCTTGCGCCACCAACAGCCCAAAGCCCAGCGTGGCAGGCTTTCGCCCGGATACCATTTGCCCTGTCCATAGTGCAACAACGGGCCGGTGGTCCATGTGTCGGTCAGGCGGCGCAGCAGGCGACCGGCCAGCAGGCGCTTGGTTGGCCCCAGCGCGGCAGTGGTCCATTCCTCGCCGTTCATGTCGTCAATGGAAACGAACGTCGGTTCACCGCCCATGGTCAGGCGCACATCACCGGCGGTCAGACGCTGGTCGATCTCGTGGCCCAGCGTTTCAATCGCCTTCCACTGTTCGCGGGTATAGGGCTTGGTGGTGCGGGGCGTTTCCAGCACCCGGCTGACCTCCATGTGGTGGCTGAATTCGACCTCGCACTTTTCCAGCAGGCCATCAATCGGCGCCGCCGAGCCGGGTTCCGGGGTAGCAGCCAGCGGGATGTGGCCTTCACCGGCAAACAGGCCCGAGGTCGGGTCCAGACCAACCCAGCCCGCACCGGGAAGATAGACTTCGGTCCAGGCGTGCAGGTCGGTGAAATCGGCTTCGGGGCCGCTGGGGCCGTCGAGGGCTTTCTGGTCGGCGGTCAACTGGATCAGATAGCCCGAGACAAAGCGGGCGGCAAAGCCCAGATGGCGCAAAATCTGCACCAGCAGCCAGGCGGAATCACGGCACGAGCCGGTGGCCTTTTCCAGCGTTTCTTCCGGGGTCTGCACCCCCGGCTCCATGCGGATCACATAGCTGATGTCCTGTTGCAGGCGCATGTTCAGCGCCACCAGAAAATCAACCGTCCGGATCGGGGTGGACAGGTCCACCGAGTCCACCCATGCCTTCAGGCGTGGGGTCAGCTCGCCCAGATCACGGAACGGGGCCAGTTCCTTGTCCAGCGCGTGGTCATAGTCAAAGGGCACCTGTTCGGCGCTGGGTTCCAGAAAGAAATCGAACGGATTGATCACCGCCATGTCGGCGACCAGATCAACGGTGACTTCAAAGCTGGTGGTCTTTTCCGGGAACACCAGCCGGGCAAGGAAATTCCCCTGCGGGTCCTGTTGCCAGTTCAGGAAATGGGTCGAGGGCGTGACCTTCAGCGAATAGCTGAGGATCGGGGTCCGGCTGTGCGGGGCAGGGCGCAGGCGGACGACCTGAGCACCCAGCGAGATGGGACGGTCATAGTGATAGGCGGTGCGATGAGTCAGGGCCACATGAATAGACATGATCAGAACGTCCGCTGCTGAAATGGGGAGGTGGCGAGAGGCAGAAGGGCGGGATCAGGCGGGGATAATGGGCGAAGGGACGTGCCCGCAGGCAAAAGAAGAGTTTGTGACAGGGCCGGGACAAGACTGCGGCGGAAACAAACGACCGACAGGGGACGGCATGTCCGGAGGGAAAGGCCCGCAGGGGCGCGAGGTAACGAGGTGGGGGGCCATACAAAAAGATCAAAAAATGCGGCTACCGGAGTTCGGCGGCGTAGGCAAGGGCGAGAGGAAAAGGATGTGTCTCGCCAGAGAGAAACATCAAGCCTTGGCAGAAGAACGGCATATCGCCTATGAAAGAGGCATTCCAGAAAACGGAACAATGGCACGAAGCGGGGCCTCCCCGTCAAAGGAACCGTGATGGTTGATGGTGATGCAAAACATGGGCCAATGCAAGCAAACGTCCGTTCTGTTGCGGTGATCGGTGGCGGTCCCGCCGGGCTGATGGCCGCCGAACGGGTTGCTGAAGCGGGATACCGTGTTGATGTTTACGAGCGTATGCCCTCCGTCGGGCGCAAAATCCTGATGGCGGGGAAGACCGGCCTCAACCTGACGCATTCCGAACCGCAGGCCGACTTTCTGGCCCGCTATGGCACGCAGGCTGCCACTCTTGCAGGCATTGTGCGCAGTTTCGATGCACAGGCGGTGCGCGATTGGGCGGCAGGGCTGGGAGTGGAAACCTATGTGGGGTCCTCTGGGCGGGTGTTTCCGCGCGAAATGAAGGCCGCGCCGTTGTTGCGGGCGTGGGTGCGGCGGTTGCGGACGCTGGGGGTGCGGTTCCATGTCCGCCACCGCTGGACCGGCTGGCAGGCCGATGGCAGTCTGTGTTTTGAAGGCCCGGAGGGGCAGGCGGTGATCTGCCCGCCCCCGGCGGCAACCGTGCTGGCGCTGGGTGGGGGCAGTTGGGCCTCGCTGGGTTCGGATGGGGCGTGGTGCCCGCTGCTGGCGGCAGCAGGGGCCGGGGTGGCTCCGCTGCGTCCGGCAAACTGCGGCTTCGAGGTCGTCTGGTCGCCGGTGCTGCGTGACCGCTTTGCTGGCGAGCCGGTGAAGACAGTGGTGGCCCGGTATGGCGAGGTCAGCAAACCGGGTGAGTTCGTTCTGTCCCGCGACGGGGTGGAGGGCAGCCTGATTTATGCCTTCTCGGCAGCCTTGCGCGATGCCTGTGAACGGGACGGGCAGGCGGTGTTGTCGCTGGACCTGCTGCCGGGGCGGGACAGTGAGCGTTTGCGGCAGGATTTGCGCCGTCCCCGTGGCAGCTTGTCGGCGTCGTCGTACTTGAAAAAGGCGCTGGGGTTGGAGGGGGTGAAGGCCGCGTTGGTACGGGAAATTCTGGGGCCCAGCCTGCTCGATCATCCCGAGCGGTTGATCCGTACCCTGAAAGACTTTCCGCTGACCGTCCTGCGGCCGCGCCCGATCGACGAGGCCATCAGCACCGCCGGAGGGGTGATGTTTGGCTCGATGACCCCGGAGCTGATGCTGACCACCCGGCCCGGCGTGTTTTGTTGTGGTGAAATGCTGGACTGGGAAGCCCCCACCGGCGGCTATCTGCTGACCGCTTGCTTTGCCACCGGGGCCTGGGTGGGGGATGCGGTGGTGCGCTGGGGGCAGAAATGATCACCACACCGGCGGGGTGGTGATCCACAGAACGCGGGTTTGTCCGTCGGCCAGATTGCGGAAGCGATGGGGCAGCGGGCTTTCAAAGTAAAAGGAATCGCCTTCGGCCAGCCGGTAAATCGAGCCGTCGATGTGGATTTCCAGCCGCCCTTCCAGCACCACGCCGCATTCCTCGCCTTCGTGATGATAGGTGTCGTCCCCCGAGCCGCCGTTCGGTTCGAGGGTGATTTCCATCACCTGCAACACGCCTTCGTTATGGGCGTTGAGGAATTCCTTCACCATCCCCTTGGCACCAAAGCTGACCCGCCGCCGCTGATTGACGCGTACGATACGGCGGGCTTCCTGTTCAACGGCGGCTTCCGAACCGTTGAACAAGGCATGGACCGGCATGTCCAGCACCGCGCAGATCAGGCGCAGCGCCCGGATCGACGGCGAGGATATGCCGCGCTCGATCTGGCTGAGCAACCCGACCGAAATGTTGACCATCTCGGCGACCTGTTGCAGTGACAGGTTTTGCGCCTGCCGGGCCTTGCGGATGGCAAGCCCCAGCGAACGGTCATCCTCGCTAATGTCGTCTTCGGCGGTCGGTAAGGGTGACACGGGGGCGGCGGGAATGTCGATCATGGGCTGGCATCACAATGTTGAAAATAGGGAGTGGAAAACGGATTGTTCTGTCGTTTCCGTGAAAACGGCAAGTTCGGTTGCAAGGGGAGTGCTATCCTGAAAGATCGCCAGAAGCGGGAAGCCGACTATACGGGACTTTGCAGGGGAAGGCAATTTCCTGTGCAACGGTTCGCTGTGAGGACGCATCATTTTTTCATCTCCCTGAAAAAAATCTCCTAATCATGTTGCAAGATACGATCATTTCAGTACAGTGAAAAAACCGACTGCGGTAGTCGGGACGAACGCAGGGCTCGCCAGCCGATCGAGGAGTCTCCTCGACCCTGCCCGGCGGTGCGCTTGACGACGATATTGTCCTCATCTCACATAGGGGCTTGTTTCATGCATATGAAAAAGAAGATCGTGTCTGCCGCTTTTGCTGTCCTGAGTTGTTGTGTGGCGACATGGGCCGTTCCGGCGGTGGCCGCCGATACTCTGGTGGTCGGGGTGACCACCACCGGCGTTCCGTTCACCTTCATGGATACGGCGACGCAAAAGCCGTCCGGGGCGATGGTTGACCTCGCCGCTGCCATTGCCGAAGATAACGGCATGAGCGTGCAGTTTGAACAGGTGGCTTTTTCGGCCCTGATCCCGTCGCTGACCTCGGGCAAGATCAACATCATTTCCGCCGGGATGCTGGCGACCGACAAGCGCCGCGAAGTGGTGGATTTCAGCCTGCCGGTTTACACCTATGGCGAAGGGATGTTCGTCGCGGCCACTGATGCCAAGGAATACCTGCTGTCGGACCTGAAGGGCGAAGTGGTCGGGGCCCAGATCGGTACTTCGTTTGCCGAAGCCCTGAAGGCCACCGGTACCTTCAGTGAAGTGAAGCTTTATGACAGCATCGCCGACATCATGCGTGACGTGAAGCTGGGCCGCATCAAGGCCGGGTTCGGCGATCAGCCGATTGTTTCCTATCAGATCAGCAAGAACCCCGATCTCGGCATCCGTCTGGTGAAGTCCTATCAGCCGCTGAAGCCCGGTGATGTTTCACTGGCCGTTGCCAAGGACAACGCAGCGCTGCTGGAAAAGGTCAACGCCTCGATCCGCAAACTGCAGGAAACCGGCAAACTGTCGGAAATTCTGGCCAAATATAGCCTGTAATTTCGTGAAAATGCTCTGAAGGTGCTGACGGGAAGGGCCTTTGACCACGCCACCCCTTCCTGTACGCCCCTTTGGGGAAAAGACCCTGTAAAGGCATAGGCCATGGAAAAATTTCTGACACATGCCACCGAGTATTTACCCATCCTGCTGCAAGGCTTGTGGATGACGGTGGCGGTTACGGTGCTGGCAGCGGTGCTGGCATCGGTTTTAGGGGTGGTGTGGGCGCTGTTGCGGACGTCGGGCGTTCGCTGGCTGGCGGTGCCAGCGCGGACGTTCGTCGAATTCATTCGTGGCATCCCGATTCTGGTGGTGCTGTTCTATATCTATTTCGTCATGCCGGAAATCGGCATCGACCTGACCGCCTTTCAGGCCGGGGTGATTGGTCTGGCGCTGACCTATTCCTGCTATATCGGTGAGACGTTCCGCGCCGGGATCGAGGCCGTTGACAAGGGGCAGATCGAAGCCGCCATGTCGATCGGCATGCGCCGCCCGATGATGATGCGCCGGGTGATCCTGCCGCAGGCGTTCCGCATTGTCGTTCCGCCCTATGCCAACAACATCGTGATGCTGCTGAAGGATTCTTCGCAGGTGTCGGTGATTTCGGTGGCCGAGCTGACCATGCAGGGCAAGATGCTGGCGTCTTCGACCTTTGACAACATGACGGTCTTCACGCTGGTGGCCTTGCTGTACCTGTGCCTGACCATTCCCCTGAACAGCCTGATGAGCCGCGTTGAACGTGCCCTGCGGAGGTCGCGATGATCGTTTTTGATGATGTGCACAAATCCTATGGCACCTTTGAAGTCCTGAAAGGGATTTCGGCGACGGTTGAAAAGGGTGAAGTGGTGTGCCTGATCGGGCCGTCAGGCTCGGGCAAGTCCACCCTGCTGCGCTGTGTCAACGGGCTGGAAAGCTATCAAAAGGGCCGGATCACCGTTGATGGCCTGCTGGTCGATGTCAATGATCCGACCATTCATGCCCTGCGGACGCGGGTGGCCAAGGTGTTCCAGCGCTTTAACCTGTTCCCGCACCGCACGGCGCTGGAAAATGTCATCGAAGGCCCGGTGCATGTGCTGGGGCAGCCAAAGGCCGAAGCCCGCGACTATGCACTGGAGTTGCTGGCGCGGGTCGGGCTGTCGCACAAGATTGATGCCTATCCGGCAGCCCTGTCCGGCGGTCAGCAACAGCGGGTGGCGATTGCCCGCGCCCTGGCGATGCGCCCCGAGGCGATCCTGTTCGATGAACCGACCTCGGCGCTTGACCCGGAAATGGTCGGGGACGTGTTGCAGGTGATGCGCTCGCTGGCCGATGAGCACATGACCATGCTGGTGGTGACGCACGAAATCCAGTTCGCCCGCGAAGTGGCCGACCGGGTTCTGTTTCTCGATGGCGGTACGATCGTCGAACAGGGAACCGCCGATCAGGTTCTGCGTGCACCGCAGAACGAGCGCACCCAGGACTTCCTGCGCCGGGTGACCCACCCGGTTTGAGTGGGGTTGGATGAACAGCCCTAGAGCAGCGTGCGTTAAACCGGACGCGGGCACGCTGCTCTAAGCTTTTGTTTTATCGCATTGTTCTTGCGAAAACCGGTTCCCACTTTTCGCACAATGCTCCAGGAGGGGAACAGGATGAGTAACGGGTATGGGGTGCCGTCCGTCTGGGCGGCAACGGCACCAGAGGAGCCGGTAACGCCGCCGCTGACCGAAACGGTGACGGCGGATGTGGCGGTGATCGGGGCCGGGATTACCGGCCTGACCGCGGCCCTGCGGCTGGCCTGCGCCGGAACGTCGGTGGTGGTGGTGGACCGGCAGGGGCCGGGCTATGGGGCGTCAGGGCGCAACGGCGGGCAGGTGATTCCGGGGCTGAAATATGATCCCCCGATGCTGGACAAGCTGTACGGGCCGGAAACGACTGCCTTTGTCGGGGCCACCGCCGATGTGGTGTTCGATCTGGTCGCCCGCCATGGCCTTGAGTGCGAGGCGGCGCGTGATGGCTGGATTCAGGCCACCGTCAAGCAGGCCCATCTGCCCACCCTGCAGGCCCGCATGCAGGCATGGCAGCAACGGGGCGCGCCGGTCGAAATGCTCGATGCTGCGGGCATGAAAGCCAAAATCGGCAGTGAGGGTTTCGTCGGTGGCTGGCTGGATGGTCGGGCCGGACGGCTGCACCCGCTGAAGTACTGTTATGGATTGGCGCGGGCGGTGTTGCAGGCTGGCGGGCGGATTCACGGCCAGACCAGCGTGGTGTCGATGGAGCGCCATGGCGCGCTGTGGCACCTGAAGATGGCCAGCGGT
Organism: Insolitispirillum peregrinum; assembly: GCF_900156605.1. GTDB lineage: Bacteria > Pseudomonadota > Alphaproteobacteria > Rhodospirillales > Rhodospirillaceae > Insolitispirillum > Insolitispirillum peregrinum. The sequence continues at coordinate 28,732 of NZ_FTOA01000010.1, forward strand.
ACCGAGGTGCGGGCCGCACAGGTTGTGGTGGCGACCAATGGCTATACCGACAGCCTGTGGCCGCAGTTGAAGGCAACAGTGATCCCGGCGACCAGTTTTCAGGTGGCAACCGCCCCCTTGAGTGACAAGCAGCGCCAACGCATCCTGCCACAGCAGGTGGTGGTTTCTGACAGTCGGCGGATCGGGAACTATTTCCGCATCGCGCCGAATGGTGGCCTGATGCTGGGCGGACGGGGCTCATTCCGCGAGCCGCAGGGAATGGGTGACTATCGCCGCATTCTGGCTGCTCTTGAGCACTTCTTCCCCGATGTGACCGGGATGCCGATTGCACACGCCTGGTCGGGGCGGGTGGCGATGACCTATGATCACCTGCCACACCTGCACCGACCGGTGCCGACGGTGACCATGGCGCTGGGCTATAACGGGCGCGGGGTGGCGCTGGGGTCGGCGTTCGGAACGGCGATTGCCGACACGCTGCTGGACCCGACGATGCCGTTGCCCTTGCCGTTTACCGCGATCAACCCGCTGTATCTGCACGATCTTCATCCGGTTTATGCCTCGATGGCGATCTGGTATTACCGGATGCGGGATTATCTGGAGCGGTGAGCGCAAAAGTGGTCCCGGTTTTGCGCGCAATCACTGCGACAAACGAAAGAGGCAGATCAGTATGCATTACATTGAATGCATACTGATCTGGGGCGGTGAGCGCAAAAGTGGTTCCGGTTTTGCGCGCAATCACTGCGACAAACCAAAGAGCTTGAGCGGTGAGCTGGTGCAGTTCGTGACAGGGCGGGCGAGAGGGATATCCTCTCGCCCGTTTTGCGTTGAGGTGAGGAGGCCGCTGGCGGTGATGGTGCTTGCATAACGGCGTGCCTGTCGCTCATAGTGGCCCCGGATCGCGGCCCTCCCTTGAAGGGCCTGCCTAGGCTGTGTGTCGTGGCCGTTGCCTTTTGCAGAGATGGCCATTATGGGGCGGTTTATCGTCTTTCATGTCAACGATTCTGGTGAATAGAAGATGTTTTTTCGCTCGATTTCATTCAAGAAGTCAGAATTTATTAATATATATGTAAGGGTAAATTATGGGATTCTTGTTTCATCAATATTTTATGTATTCTTTTACTCCAGAGCGATGTTGTTTTATGTTCGGCCATATGATGCTCTGGTTTACTGCGCAGTCATGCTGCTTTTTTCGCAGGTTATATCAATTATCCTGTCGGCATTGATTTTCTTTGTGTTGAAGTCGATCAAGGCGTTCTTTCACAAGAAGGATATTTTCGAACACACCTATCCTGTTGTCTCTGCAGTTAGCTGGGGACTGGGGTTTACGACCTTTTTGATTGTGATGGACAGGGTTTTCATTAACCAGAAGTTCCTGTCTGTGGTGCACATTTCCGAGCTTGTCCGGCTTGCGGCTGAAATTGGCCTTGGCGTGCTGATCGTGGGCGGTTCCGTCTTCAGGGCTGTCAAACAGGCTCGCAAGCCTCAGGATGCCGGGCAAACCGGGCAAGCCGATGGGGCCGGGCAGGACGACACGTCTGTCGGACGCCGCATGTTCATGGCCACGGCAGCCTCGGCGGTTGCCGTGGCGACCATCAGTGCCGATATTGCCAGAAAGAAAGGCTTTGCCCTGGAGGTCAAGGACGCAAAGACGCCGAACCGCAATTTCCTGCTGGTGACCTTTGATGCCCTGACAGCCGAAGACATGTCTACCTATGGCTATTATCTGGGAACCACACCCAATATTGATGCCTTTGCCAAATCTGCTGATGTTTACAATAATTTTTATGCCTGCTCGACCTTCACCACGCCGGGCATAGCGGCCATCCTGACTGGCCGCTATCCCTCGCAGACCCAGACCTATCAGTTGGGGAGCATGCTGTACGGGGAAAACGTCTACCGCACACTGCCCGCCCTGCTGAAGACCGAGGGGTACAGGACGGCGTCGGTTTTTGCCAATCCCTATGCCATGCGGTTGATGGGAACAACGCACGGGGCCTTTGACCGCATTGTCTGTCCGTCCCAGATCGGTATGGGACAGTTTCCGCCACCGGAAATCCTCGCCACACCGGGCATCCCCGATGTGATGGACCTGAACATGCGCCTGCTGACCGTCACCGGTCTGGCCGTTCCGGGGTTGCGGCAGCAGGAAACGCTGGAGCCACCGACTGAAACCTTTGCTGCGGCCAAGGCGATGCTGTCCGAACTGAAAGAGCCGTTCTTCGTCTGGATTCACGTCATGGCCCCCCATGCGCCCTATCTGCCGTCCGAAGGGTTCCGCTACCGCTTCCTGGCTCCCGGCCAGTTCGATAGCCGTCAGGACATGCTGCACCCGCGGATCATGGAGCGGAGCAAGGGAGCAGCCAGAATCAAGGACGACATTGCCAAGGTTCGTCTGCGCTATGATGAATGGATTTTGCAGGCTGACAGCGCCTTTGGCGATTTCATCGCCTTTATGGACTCGTCCGGTCTGTCGGCCAACACGGTGACGATGGTTTCGGCAGACCATGGCGAGGTCTTTGATAAAGGCAATTTCGGCCATGGTGGCGACGAATTCCACCGGTCGCTGATCCATATTCCGATGATCCTGAAAACGCCCGGCCAGACCACCGGTCGCCGGATCAATACCGTTGCGGATCAAACGTCGATTGCACCGACCGTGCTTGATTTTGCCGGACTGCCGAGACCGGCATGGATGGCGGGCCCGTCGTTGCGGGCAGTGGCGGCGGAACCTGCCGCACAGGCTCCGGCCGGTCTGGCGATCAATCAATATTTCGAGCGCAACAGCAGCTTTAAGCCGGTGACGACCGGCAAGCTGGGGGCGATCAGCGACGGCTTTCAGTACGTGCGGGATATGGACAGCGGCAAGGAAAGCCTGTACCCGCTGGAGTCCGGCATCGGCGCGGAGGACGAGCACGAGGTCGGTGGCGACATGCGGTTGATGGTGGAAAAAATCCGCCATTCGCTGCAGGAAAAACTGCCTGAAATCAAGCTGTAGGGGATAACGGGTGCAGAACGAAAAAGCCGTGCTGAACCTGAACAGCGCGGCATGGCGCAATCTGGCGCGCTATGGCGAAACAAAGGGGAGCGAAGGACAAAGGCGAGGTCTGTTCGTGCGCAGAAAGGTGATTGCACCGCTGTTGTCCCTGTGTGGCCGGATGCAGCAAGGGCTGTTCCGCGAGCAGGTGCAGGCGCTGTCGTCTGATGCCGCTGCGGATCGTCCTGTGGTGATCACCGGCCACTGGCGATCGGGCACCACCCATTTGCACACCCTGCTGTCGCTTGATCCTCAATTTACCTTTCCGACCACTGCCAGTTGCATGAACCCGCATGCGTTCATGCTGGGGGCGGGCAAGGTAGCAGGTGCGGCGGTCAAGCGTCCGATGGACGAGGTGATGATCGCGGGTGACTCGCCACAGGAAGATGAATTTGCCCTGCTGGCGATGGGGGCCCGCTCGCCGTACGAAGCCTTGCTGTACCCGCGCCATCTGGCGGATGCCTTGTCGCTGGCTGACCCCGACGATTTGAGCGAGCCAGAGCGCCGGGCCTGGCAGGAGACGTTCCTGTTTTTCACCCGGGCGACCTCGCTGCTGGGGGGAAAGCGACCGGTGGTGCTGAAATCCCCGACCCATACCGGTCGGGTCGGTACCATCGCCGCTCTGCTGCCACAGGCCCGCTTTGTGATGATCCGGCGCAATCCGCAGGAGGTGTTCGAATCCACATTCCGCATGTGGCGCTCGATGTTTGATCTCTATGCCCTTGGCCCACCGCTGGCCGATGATGGCCTGCGGCAGGTGATTCTGGACAACCGGGTGGTCATGGAACGCAAGTTCGCCGCCGCTGCCGCCCGCCTGCCAGCAGGACGGCTGGCATACGTCGATTACGAGCGGCTGGTGGCTGATCCGCTGCCCGAGCTTCACGCCCTGTATCAGACCTTGGGGCTGGACAGCAGCTTTCTGCACACGCAGGCACTGGCCGACAAGCTGGAACGCGATCGCAGCTATACTGCCCGCCGCGCGCTGCCACCCGCCGACTGGCAGCGGCGGGTGGAAAAGGTCTGGACAGAATTTTTCTGACTTTCCATAATCCCGCACCCTGCAGGTCATCACCGGATGGTGACTAGAGCATTGTGCGAAAAGTGGGAACCGGTTTTCGCAAGAACAATGCGACAAAACAAAAAGTTAGAGCAGCGTGCCTGCGTCCGGTTTAACGCACGCTGCTCTAAAACAGATGAAACGAGCGGCAAAATGACCAAGTCTGCACTCAAACTGGCTGTGCTGCTGTTTTTCACCATGGCCGTTGGTCATCCGGCATATGCCTACATTGACCCCAATACCGGCGGGCTTTTACTGCAGATCCTGACGCCAATTCTGGGGATTATCGTCTTTTTCTGGCGGCGGGTCCTGTTGATCGGCAGGCAGATTGTGGACAAGCTGTTCGGGCGCAAGTCTGTCTAGACCAGCGCGCGTTACATGTGACGCCACAGTACACGACACAAAACAAAAAGATCATGGAGCGCTGCTCCAAACCTCGCCGGGGCCTTGAGGCCCCGGACCCCATTGATTTGATATTGAAAGAAAAAATGGGGGCTTGGGGGCATCGCACCCAAACGGGTATGGGCGGTAGCCCATTCTTCTGCACGGACTGTCGTGTACTGTGATCTGACCCAGGCACGCTGGTCTAACCTTTTGTTCTGTCGCATTGTTCTTGCGAAAACCGGTTCCCGCTTTTCGCACAATACTCTAAGGCTGGCAGGTCACAAATGCGAACAGGGCGAGAGGATGTGATCCTCTCGCCCTGTTTCTTTACCCGTTACTGCACCATGCCATCGTCAAATTCTTCATGCGGCATGTGGTGCTTTTCATGCACCGGACGGACCAGCATGTTGGCGATCAGGCCGATCACCAGCAACCCGGCCATGGTGTACATGGTGGTATTGTACAGGCTGGGGGTGGGGTCGATGGTCCCCGCCGGGGCGATTTCCATCAGTTTGGCGATGGTGACGGTTTTGGCGGCCACCAGCTCGTTCAGGTGATCGACGGTGGCGCCGAACTTGCTCTGGAAGGCGGCGGGATCAACCTTGGCCGCCAGTGCCTTCAGCTCGGATTGCAGCGAGCGGTCACGCAGTTCGGTAATCGCCAGCGGCCCGAGAACCCCGGCGGTGCTCCAGGCGGTCAGCAGGCGGCCATGGATGCCACCGACGAACTTGGTGCCAAAGATATCGGCCAGATAGGCCGGGATGGTGGCAAAGCCGCCGCCGTACATGGTGAAGATGATCATCGTCACCGCATAGAACATCACCAGCCACATCACGGCGGGGTGGGCGCTGACCTGCTGGGCGGTGAAGGGGATCGAGACGTACAGGATGATCCCGAGAACAAAGAACACAAAGTAGGTGTTCTTGCGACCGAGGAAATCCGAGGTCGAAGCCCAGAAGAACCGCCCGACCATGTTGAACACGCTGATCATCAGCACATAGGTGGCAGCAAAGCCGCCGTTGACGATCATCGGCAGGGTCGAGCCGAAGATTTCACTCATCATGGTCTTGGCAACGCCCAGCACGCCGATACCGGCGGTGACGTTGGTGCACAGCACCAGCCACAGGAAATAGAATTGCGGAGTCTTCAGCGCCTGATCGATATGGACATGGTTGCGGGTGATCATTTTGGAACTGGCGCTGCTGGCTGCAGGCGGAGCCCAGCCCGCCGGGGTCCAGCCGGGGCGTGGCACGCGGAACGAAAAGGCGGCGGCAACCATCACGATGAAGTAAATCACCCCGAGGGTAAAGAACACCGCCGCCGCCCCGGTGGAGCCGGTGCCGACCACATAGACGCCTTCCGCGCCGGGGATCGGCATCTTGGCGGCATCGGCGGCGCTGGCCACCACCACTTCCTTCAGGCTGCCGGCGACCTGCGCGAAACGCTTGCCGCCTTCGGTGGTCAGGGCGACGTCACTGGCTTTGCCGAGGTACTGCGGGGCCTCGAAATAGATCTTCAGCAGCCATTCCTTGAACGGAGCCCCGATCATTGCGCCGCCGCCAAAGCCCATGATTGCCATGCCGGTGGCCATCCCCCGGCGATCAGGGAACCAGCGGATCAGCGTTGACACCGGCGAGACATAGCCCAGCCCCAGCCCGCAACCGCCCAGCACGCCGTATCCGAGGTATAACAGCCACAACTGATGATAGGCAATTCCGACGCTGCCGATCACAAAACCACCGCCCCAGCAGCAGGCGGCAACAAAGCCGACCATGCGCGGGCCGACCTTTTCCAGCCACTTGCCGCCAAAGGCTGCCGACAGGCCGAGAAAGACGATTGCCACTGAGAAAATCCACACCACCGAGGTCAGCGACCAGTCGGCGGAGGAACTGGCCACCACTCCCAGTTCCTTGGTCAGGGCGGGATTAAAGATGCTCCAGGCATAGACCGAGCCGATGCACAGGTGGATGGCGACCGAGGCCGGAGGAACCAGCCAGCGGTTATAGCCTTCAGGAGCAACGATCTGCTCCTTTTTGAGACCCTCAATAATGTTCACTGTCAATGCCTCCCAGATGCTCCCTGCCGCTGCCAGTGTCTGGTCTTGTCAGACAGGGATGTGTGCGGGCGAACAGTCGCCCGTGCCGTGAAAAGGGTGGGGATGGGCTGTCCTATGACCGCGATAGTGAAACGGATTCGTTCCGTTCGGCCATGGCGGCGACCACCAGCGGATGCAGCCCCTTGCCACCTTGCAGGATGTAATCGCGCAGGTGGCTGCGCATGCGCGGTTCCCAGAAACTGGTGATGTGGTTGTGGACTTCCTGTTCGCCCGTCCGGGCGGGATACGAGGCGAAATAGGCGGCGATCTGGTTCGCCATCCGCACCATGTCCTGTTCTTTCATGCGCGATCCCCCTGCATGGTCTGCTGAGTATGGTCATCGGGAGGCGTGAACAGCACCACACCGCCCCCCTTGCTGCGGCTGGCGAGCACCATTCCGGCTGCCCCGGCCAGTTCCAGGGCGAGGGCGGTCGGAGCGGACAGGGTCGCCAGACAGGCAATACCGACGGCGCAGGCTTTCTGCACCAGTTCAAAGCTACACCGGCTGGACATCACCACAAAACCATCCTCAAGACTGATGTCCTGCCGGGCACAGGCCCCGATCAGCTTGTCGAGGGCGTTATGGCGGCCGACGTCTTCGCGGGCGAGCACGATGGTGCCGTCGGCCTGACAAAAGGCTGCCGCATGGACGGAAAAGTTCTGCCGGTTGAGCGGCTGGTGATCGGGCAGGGCGCGCAGGGCGGCGATGATCGCCTGCGGCGGGATACGGGCAGCGGCGGCCCGGCGGTCGGACGGCAGCAGGTGCGGCGGGCGGATGGCCTGTTCCAGACTTTCCACCCCGCACAGCCCACAGCCAGAGCGCCCGGCCATGCTGCGGCTGGGGGCGGCGTCGTGGTCGAGGGCCTCGGGTGTCACCGCCATCGCCACCATCACCCCGGGGGGATGGGGAACCAGATGAATGTCTTCGATGGCCGATGCCGACGTCAACAGTCCTTCGGCGAGTGAAAAGCCGACTGCGAAATCTTCCAGATCGGCCGGGGTGGCCATCATCACCGCATGCGAAACGCCGTTATAGACCAGCGCCACCGGTGTTTCGTCCGGCACCTGCCAGCTGACCGCTTCCGGCTTGTCGTGTGGGCGGTGCCCGATCCCGTGCGCTTCCCGTGATCCACCGGGCACGAACGGCGGCAGGTCGTCGTCGTCCAGCAGGTCGGTCAGGGGCAGGGCACACACGGGGTCGGTCATCGTCAGGCTCTCTCTGCTATTCTGCCGCCGGTGGCGCAATCCGCCGGCGTTCACTGTCGGCGTCCTGCTTTTGCACCTGCCAGTCCGACGCCTGATTTGATCGCGTCACCTGCACGGCGGTTCGTTTGTATTCGGGGCAATTGGTCGCCCAGTCGGAATGGTCGGTGGTGACAACGTTGGCACCGGTCACCGGGTGGTGGAAGGTGGTGTAGACCACCCCCTGCGGCATGCGGTCAGACAGGCAGGCGCGCAGGGTGGTGGCCCCCATCCGGCTGGCGAGCGATACCATTTCGCCGTCCTGAATGCCACGCTGTTCCGCATCGTGGGGGTGAATTTCCAGAATGTCTTCCGGGTGCCAGGCAACGTTGTCGGTGCGGCGGGTCTGGGCGCCGACGTTGTACTGGCTGAGGATGCGGCCCGTGGTCAGGATCAGCGGGAAGAAGCGCGAGGTGCGTTCGTCACTGGGGACGAATTCGGTGATCATGAACCGGCCCTTGCCGCGGACAAAGCCACCGATGTGCATCGTTGGGGTGCCATCGGGGGCGGCATCGTTGCACGGCCACTGAACGCTGCCCTTGCGGTCGAGCAGGTCAAAGGACACCCCGCGGAAGGTCGGGGTGACGCGGGCGATTTCGTCCATGATGTCGGCGGCACTGTCATAGTGCATCGGATAGCCCATGGCGGTGGCCAGCTCGCAGGTCACTTGCCATTCGGCCTTGCCGGTCTTGCTGGCCATCACCGGGCGAACGCGGTTGATGCGGCGTTCGGCGTTGGTAAAGGTGCCGTCCTTTTCAAGAAACGAAGTGCCGGGCAGGAACACATGGGCAAAGGCGGCGGTTTCGTTCAGGAACAGGTCCTGCACCACCAGACAGTCGAGGCTTTCCAGCGCGCTGGTGACATGCTGGGTGTTGGGGTCGGACTGGGCGATGTCTTCGCCCTGCACGTACAGGCCGCGATAGGTTCCGGCGAGGGCGGCGTCAAACATGTTGGGGATGCGCAGGCCCGGCTCCGCCGACAGGGCGGTGCCCCATACCACTTCAAACAGGGCGCGGACGGTATCATCCGACACATGGCGATAGCCGGGAAATTCGTGCGGGAACGACCCCATGTCGCACGAGCCCTGCACGTTGTTCTGACCGCGCAGCGGGTTGATGCCGACGCCTTCGCGGCCAATGTTGCCGGTCAGCATGGCGAGGTTGGCCATGCCGATCACCATCGTCGAGCCTTGCGAGTGCTCGGTCACCCCCAGCCCGTAATAGATGGCGGCATTGCCACCGGTGGCATACAGGCGGGCGGCTCCGCGCAGGTCGGCGGCGGGGATGCCGGTCAGGCTTTCGACCGCTTCGGGGGCGTGGCGGGGATCGCGGATGAACTCCAGCCAGTAGGCAAAGTCGGCTTCGTCGCAGCGTTCGGCGATGAAGGCGCGGTTTTCCAGTCCTTCGCTGACGATCACATGGGCCAGTGCATTGACCAGGGCGACGTTGGCACCGGGTTGCAGTTGCAGGTGATAATCGGCCTTGATGTGCGGGCTGCGCACCAGATCAATCCGGCGCGGATCGACCACGATCAGCCGCGCCCCGGCACGCAGGCGCTTTTTCAGCCGCGAGGCAAACACCGGATGGCCATCGGTCGGGTTGGCCCCGATCACCATCACCACATCGGCCTGTTCAACGCTGCGGAAATCCTGCGTCCCCGCCGAGGTGCCAAAGGTCTTGGACAGGCCATAGCCGGTGGGAGAATGGCAGACGCGGGCACAGGTATCGACGTTGTTGGTACCAAAGGCGGCGCGGATGGCCTTTTGCACCACATAGACTTCCTCGTTGGTGCAGCGTGACGAGGTGATGCCGCCGATGGCGTCCTTGCCATAGCGTGCCTGAATGGCCTTGAAACGCTCGGCGGCAAAGCCGATGGCGGTTTCCCAACTGACCGGAGTCCACGGATCACTGATCTTGTCGCGGATCATCGGGGTGGTGATGCGGTCGCTGTGGGTGGCGTAGCCAAAGGCGAACCGGCCCTTGACGCAGCTATGGCCTTCGTTGGCCCCGCCATCCTTGTAGGGCACCATCCGCACCACCGTTTCGCCCTGCATCTCGGCCTTGAACGAGCAGCCAACGCCGCAATAGGCGCAGGTGGTGATGACGCTGTGCTCGGGCTGGCCGTGCTCGATGATGCTGTTTTCGCTGAGGGTCGCGGTGGGGCAGGCCTGCACGCAGGCCCCGCAGGACACGCAATCGCTGTCCATGAACGACTGGGCGGCACCGGGCGAGACCTTGGAGTCAAAGCCCCGGCCCTGAATGGTCAGGGCAAAGGTGCCCTGAATGTCTTCACAGGCCCGCACACAGCGCGAACAGACGATGCATTTCGACGGGTCAAAGGTGAAATAGGGGTTTGATGTGTCCTTTTCCTGCCGCAGATGGTTTTCCCCGTCAAAGCCATAGCGCACATCGCGCAGGCCAACGGTTCCGGCCATCGTTTGCAGCTCGCAATTGCCATTGGCCGGGCAGGTCAGGCAGTCGAGCGGATGATCGGAGATATATAGCTCCATCACCCCCTTGCGCAGCTTGGCGAGGCGGGGGTTCTGGGTGCAGACCTGCATTCCTTCGGCCACCGGGGTGGTGCAGGAGGCCGGAGTCCCCCGCCGTCCCTGGATTTCGACCAGACACAGGCGGCAGGAGCCGAACGGGTTCAGGCTGTCGGTGGCGCACAGGCGGGGAATGTCGATCCCGGCTTCGGAGGCCGCCCGCATCACCGACGTTCCGGTGGGGACCGTCACCTGCCGCCCGTCAATGGTCAGGCTGACCGGTGCACCGCCGGGTTTGGCCGGGGTGCCATGGTCGGTTTCACGGATCAGGGCGGGCGTTCCGCAATGGGGGGAAGTCATCGGGCGTCCTCCTTATTCCGCGGCCTGCGTGTGGGCCGGGCGGTGGAAGTCTTCGGGGAAGTGCTTGATGGCGCTGCGCACCGGCATCGGGGTCATCCCGCCCATGGCGCACAGCGAGCCGTCGGTCATCACCTGACACAGGTCATCGAGCAGGGCGAGGTTGGCCTCGCGGTTGTGTCCGGCAATGATCCTGTCGAGGACTTCGACCCCCCGGGTGCTGCCAATGCGGCAGGGAGTGCATTTGCCACAGCTTTCGGCGGCACAGAACTCCATCGCAAAGCGGGCCATGCGCGCCATGTCCACCCGGTCATCGAACACCACGATGCCGCCGTGACCAACCATTGCTTCCTGTGCGGCAAAGGCTTCGTAGTCTTTCGGCAGGTGGAACTTGTCTTCGGGTAAATAAGCCCCCAGCGGCCCGCCGACCTGCACCGCCCGGATCGGTCGCCCGCTGGCCGAGCCACCGCCAAAGCGGTAAATCAGGTCATGCAGGGTGATGCCAAAGGCCTTTTCGACGATCCCGCCATGCTTGATGTTGCCTGCCAACTGGAACGGCTGGGTCCCGCGCGAGCGGCCAACCCCGAAGTCGCGGTACGCACTGGCTCCGTTGGCCATGATCACCGGCACCGAGCACAGCGACAGCACGTTGTTGACCACCGTCGGCTTGCCGAACAGCCCTTCGAGTGCGGGCAGCGGCGGTTTGGCCCGCACCAGCCCGCGTTTGCCCTCCAGACTTTCCAGCATCGAGGTTTCTTCGCCGCAGATGTAGGCCCCGGCACCGATGCGGACCTCCAGATGGAAGCTGTGGGCGGTGCCATGGATGCCATCGCCCAGCCATTCCTGCTGATAGGCCAGCCGGATCGCTGCGCGCAGGGTGTCGGCGGCGTGCGGATATTCCGAGCGCAGGTAGACATAGCCCTGCCGCGCCCCGACGGCGAGGGCGGCAATGGTCATGCCTTCGATCAGGGTGAACGGGTCGCCCTCGATGATCATCCGGTCGGCAAAGGTGCCGCTGTCGCCTTCGTCGGCGTTGCAGCAGATGAATTTCTCGTCGGCGTGGGCGTCGTGGACCGTCTTCCACTTGATGCCGGTGGGAAAGCCTGCCCCGCCGCGTCCGCGCAGGCCGCTGTCGGTGACTTCGGCGCAGATTTCGGCCCCGCTCATGGTCAGGGCGCGTTCCAGCCCGGCAAAGCCGCCATGGGCGCGGTAATCTTCGACCGACAGCGGATCAATCACCCCGCAGCGGGCAAAGGTCAGCCGTTCCTGATGCTTCAGATACCAGATCTCTTCGGTCAGGCCGTGGCCCAGCGGGTGGGGCTCGCCGGTCAGGAACCCGGCATCGAACAGTTCGGCGACATCGGCGGCGCTGACCGGGCCATAGGCCACCCGTCCGGCGGGGGTGCTGACCTCGACCAGCGGTTCCAGCCACAGCATCCCGCGCGAGCCATTGCGCACCAGATGGAGATCAATCCCGCGCCGCTCGGCTTCGAGGCTGAGGGCGGCGGCCACCTCGTCGGCACCAACCGACAGGGCGGCAGCATCGCGGGGGATGTAAACGACGGGACGGCTCATTCGGCGGCCTCCTGCACCAGTGGGGCGGTCAGGGCATCAAAGCGGGCGGGCGAGACGCGGCCATGCAGCGTGTCATCCAGCAACAGCGACGGCGACAGGGCGCAGTTGCCGAGGCAATAGACCGCCTCCAGCGAGAACCGCCCGTCGGCCGAGGTATGACCAAAGTCAATCCGCAGGTGATCCTGAATGTGGGCAATCAGCGCCTCGGCCCCCATCGACTGGCAGGCTTCGGCGCGGCAGACCTTCAGCACATGCTGGCCGGGGCGCTGGCGGCGGAATTCGTGATAGAACGACACCACCCCGTGGATTTCAGCCCGCGACAGGTTCAGCGTTTTCGCCAGCAGCGGCAGGGCCGCATCGTCGATATAGCCGAACTCTTCCTGCAGGGCGTGCAGCATCGGCAGCAAGGCGCCGCGAAGATGCTGGTGTTCTGCGAGAATTGCGCAGGCGCGTTCCTCTGCCCATGGCCGATGCCGTTCCATCCTGTATCCCTCTGCGGTGCCAACCGGTCTCCATAAGGGTAGGATTGGGCAGGGAAAAGCAGTCGGCAAATTGTATTTTTCCATGCGGCAATAGCAAAAAGCTATGACGCCCTGCGGTATGCGGGCGGAATCAGCCGGGTTCTGATAGTTTTTTTAGGGGGTTCGGTCGCCGCCGGGGTGTGCCGGCGCCCGCCCGAACGGGGGTGGGTCACAGCGTGACCGATGGCCGTCCGCGCGGGTTGGGCGGGTCCTGAATGCCCATTTTGCCCAGTGTTTCGCTGGTAAAACGGGCGATGTGGGCGGTCAGATGTTCTTCGACGGCCACCGTTGCCAGCGCCCGCGCCAATGGAACCGGTGGTTGACGATTGGCGTAGACCAGTCCGACCACATAGGTCACATCGGGGGCTATCAACGGCAGGGCAATCATCTCCGGGGTCAGCGGCAGCAGGGTCAACAATTGTCCCGGCACCACGCTCGACCATGGTCCGGTGCGGACATTGGTGTACAGGGTCATCAGTGAATTGGTCTCGACCTCCGGGCTGATCACCCGGTCGGCCATGCGAAAGGCAGACTCGGCGATGCGGCGATTCTGCATGTCGCGGGTCAGCAGGCACAGGCGGTGATTGGCCGCCTCGGCCCATGACAGACAGGTCAGATCGCGCAGGGCCTCACTGCGGCGGGTCAGCAGGTAATAGCGTTCGGAATACAGCGGCTGCATGCGGACATTGATCAGCGGCTCGTTGTCGAGATAGGTGATGCCAGCGTCCAGCTCGAACTCGTCCAGCCCGCGCTGGATGTCACGCGAACTTTGCGACAGCAGGGAAATGCGGACGTGGGGAAAGCGGCTGCTGAACGGGGCGATCAGGTGGCTGACCGCCGGCAGGGCGGTGGGGATCACCCCCAGCCGCAACTCGCCGGGCAGGTCAACGCCATCGCGGCGCAGTTCCTGCCGCAGGGTTTCCTGTTCCTGCAGGATGCGGCGAGCGGTTTCGATCACCTTCAGCCCTTCGAGGGTGAAGCCGCGAAAGGACTGGCCGCGTTCGACAATCAGCACGCCAAGCTCGTCTTCCAGCAGGCGGATGGCATTCGACAGCGTCGGCTGCGAGACATGGCATTCGGCGGCGGCACGGCCAAAGTGATGATGGCGGGCGAGAGCCAACAGATACTGGTATTTCCTGAACACGGGCCCCTCCCGCAGGTACTGGTTATCCTCCGCACAGCGGCGTCAGGAAGGTCGCATCATCGGCCTCGCGCAGGGCGCGGGTCGGGCGTCCGTGGTCATCAAGCAGGCCAAAGCGGTGCAGGTGAGTGACGATTTTCACGAAATGCGCCTTGTTCTGGGTATTGGCGCCGCCTTCCAGCCAGTTCTGCTCCAGAAAGGCCAGAATGGCGGGCTGGTTGACCTCGGCTTCCCACAGGATGCCCTGCAACGAGGCCAGCGCCTCTTCCATTTCGCGCTCGACGCCGTGAACGGTCATCGCCTGATCGGCCTCGCTGCGGCAGCCGGTTTCCGGCCCGGCCCCCAGCCCGAAATCCAGCGCCGTCCGCCGTTCCGGGGCGCAGACCTGCAAATGGCCGATTTCGTGGATGATCACCGATGGCTCCATCTGGACCGCCACCGCCTGACCGTCCCACGTATAGCCGCTGGTCGGCGGCTGTTCCAGAACGCCCATCCCAAAAGTGCGGATCAGCGCCACCGCTTCGGCCTGATGGCGGGGGTTCTGCGACAGCTCCAGCGTTTCATCCTCGACATGGGCGAGGGTGGCGGCAATCCGGCGAAAGGCTTTTTGCGCCAGCGGCTGGTCGTCAAGGCACAGGTCGAACTGCTCCAGCGCGGTTGGCAGGTCGGGCAGGGCAATCGGGGTCAGGATCATCGGGCATCCATACGGGCTGTCAGGGTATTCACCGCGCAGGAGCTACACCAGTTGCGCCCGGAAGGCAACCGGTGCTGATCATTCTGCCGGGGCTCCTTCGGCGGTGGGGTCGATCTCTTCCAGCGCGTCGTCTTCGTCGGGGGTGTCTTCGGCGGCGGAGACCAGCGCGGTGACCACGCAGTTCAGGAACACGTTGGCAAAGGTGCGCAGCGGGGTCATGATCGGCTCAACGGCGATGAACAGCGGCAGAACCCCGTCCAGCGGCATGTTCAGCGGCCCCAGCACGATCCCCAGCATCGCCAGCGTCACCGCCCCCGAGGCTCCGGCGGTGGCGATCCCGGCCAGAATGCAGCCGACCACGATGAACACCATCTGGATCAGCGAGACGTCGACCTGATACAGCTGGGCGATGAACAGGGTGGCAACGGCGAAATACACCACGTTGCCATAGCGGCAGATGCCGATGCCCAGCGGCACCAGCAGCCCGACATCGCGTTCGTTCAGGCGATAGCCTTCGTGCAGGGCGGTGATGCACGACGGCACACAGGCCATGCTGTTGCCGGTGGCAATCGACAGGATCAGCGGTTGGCGCAGTTCTGACAGGATGGTCCCCAGCGGGCATTTCAGGCGGTGCCACAAGATCAGCACCCCGATGACGAACATCAGGACATAACAGGCGCCCACCACCCCGACAAAGCCCATCATCATCAGGATGATGTCGGCCCCGGCGCTGGCAATCTGGACGGCAACCATTGCACACAGGCCGAGGGGCAGGATGTACATCATCCAGTGCACCAGCCGGTCAAGGGCACGATAGGCCGATTCCAGCGCATGGAACATCGAGCCGGAGGTTTCTCGCGGCACCGAGCCCAGCGCGATGCCGAACATCATCGAAAACACCAGCACCTGCAAGGTCGCGCCGCTGGCCATCGCCTGAAAGACGTTGGCCGGGACCATTTGCAGCAGGAACGGCAGGAAGCCACTTTCCTTCGGCGGCGCAGGCGGGGCATTCAGCGCCATTTCCAGATCGGGAGAATAACCGCCCTGCTGGACGATCGACCCCAGCAGGCGCAGGTCTTCGGCCCCGACATTGCCGGGTTCACCGATCACCGCCACGATCAGGCCGATGATCCCGGAAATGGTAAAGGTGGCGAGAAAGGCGAACAGCAGGCGGAACAGATAGGCTCCACTGGCCCCCGATGACATCAGTTTGCCCATGTTGAGGGCGATGGCCGAAATCAGGATCGGCACCACTGTCATCTTGAGAAAGGTCAGATAGATGTCACCGAACGGCGCAATGGTGTGTGCCAGCGGTTTGTCATGCAGGCCGATCAGCACGCCACACCCTGCGCCGATGACGATCAGCCAGGGACTGAGCAGGATACGCTGCACTATTGTTTTTTGCGCCGCCATGGCGACTCTCCTTTGTTCGTGTACAGCGGGCATCGGCCCTTCGGCCTGATCATCCCGTCAGAATGCCCCGTCCATCAGGGGCAACCGGCCATCAAGAATCTGGTCAACCGACAGGGTGATTGCCAGATCATCCAGATGCAGGTTCAACAGGGTCAGCAGGGTGGTGTCATCCGGGTTCACCGCAATGGCGATCGGGTCAACCGTGTCGGTCAACACCACCGTGCGCAGCATGAACAGGATTTCCGGCTGGGCCTTGATGATTTTCTTGATTTCGACTTCATCGCGGAAGGCGGCGGTGACATCGCCCTTGGTCACCGCCTGCACCAGACTGGGCCAGTCGGGGTAGCCGACGATCTCTGCATGGGGGAATTTCTGGTGGGCAAACTGTTCATAGGATGATCCGGCCAGCACGCCGACCCGACCATTCAGGTTGCGGATGGCCTGTTCCGGTTCGCCGCCATTGCTGATCTGCGCCAGTTGCAGGCGGTTGACCAGTAGGGCCTGACGGAGTTTCAGATAGGGCTTGGTATAGGCAACGCGCATCGCGCGGGGAAAGGTGCGGCTGATTTTGGAAATGGCGATATCGGCTTCGCCACGGGCCACCATGTCCACCACCGCATCAAAGGTGGCTCCGGTGCGGATGAACACCGGGCGCACCCCCAGACGGCGGGCAAAGCTGCGGACGATCTCGACATCAAAGCCGCTCATCTGCCCGCGGGCGTCCATGCTGTAAAACGGCGGATTGTCACGCTGGTACATCGACACCAGCAGGGTGCCGCGTTCCTTGACCCGCTGAATGTCCAGCGCCAGCGGCATCTCGCCATCGGCCCGGACCGGGGATGCTCCCAGCAGGACAGCGGCCAGGAACACCTGTACGAACAGCAACGCAATGCCCATGCGGCTCGGGCCTGATCCTGATCGGTGTCGTTGGTGACGTTTCAAACACGCCAACAGCCCCATAACGCAGTTCCCCCAGCCGTGATGCCTGAGTCATGGCGCCTTTTCAGAGTGATGGGCACCTTACGCTCGCGATGGTACCATACGTGTTACGATAGAGCCATGACCGGGAAAAAGACGTTAACGGTTTGACATAACCGGAGCGCGCTGGGCGCTCCGGTCGTTTTGTGCGTAGCCCTCAGGCGGCGGGCGCAGGCTCCGCCTGCTGGCCTTGCGCCCGCATGGGCGGGCGGGCCCTCAATGGGCCAGCCGGAGCGCGCAGGGCGCTCCGGTTATGTTGTGCGTAGCCCTCAGATAGTGGGCGCAGGCTCTGCCTGAGGGTTTTACGCCTGGCGCAAAAAGCCGACAATCCACCCGGCCACCCGTTGTTGTTCCGGCTGAAGATCCCCGCGCGCCACCGCCTGTTCGGCAGCGGACGCCTGTTCAGCCGGGATGGCACTCCCCGAAAGCACATGGATCAGGTCGCGTTCATAGGCCGGGGTGAATTCCGGGTGGGCCTGAAAGCTGAGGGCGATATCCCGCGTGCCGTCTGCCGACGGATAACAGAGGGCGGCATGGGGGCAGAAGTCCGACGAGGCCAGCACCTGCGCTGACGGCGGCAGCTCCTGCACCTGATCCTGATGCATGGCATTCAGGCGGAAGTCGGTCGGGGGGGCGGCTTCGCCCATCCACGGGCGGGGATCATCGACCTGATACTGGTGGACGGCAATGCCCCAGCCTTTTTCCGACTTGCGCACCTTGCCCCCCAGAGCTTCGGCCAGAATCTGGTGACCAAAGCAGATCCCCACCACCGGCCGTTCGGCGGCCACCGCCTGCCGCAAAAACTCCTGCAGGCGCAGCATCCACGGCAGGCCCTCATAGACCCCATGGCGCGAGCCGGTGATCAGCCAGCCGTCGCAGGCATCGACCGAGGCCGGGAACTGGTCATCAAGGACGGCAAACACCTCAAAGGTGATCTCGGGGGCCTGTTCGGCGAACAGACGGCGGAACATGTCGATGTACGAGCCGTGCGCGGCATGCAGTGCCTCGCGGCTGCGTCCGGTTTCGAGAATGCCGATCCGCATTGCTTACACTCCCAGTTTGTCCCGCAGGCCATACCACCACGCGCCCAGCGCGGTCAGCGGCACGCGCAGCGCCCGGCCACCGGGGAAGGGATAATAGGGCAGATTGGCAAAAGCATCAAAGCGGGTGGCATCCCCACAAATGGCTTCCGCAATCAGGCGACCGGCCAGATGGGTGCAGGTGACGCCGTGGCCGCTGTAGCCGTGGGCAAAATAGACGTTGCCCGGCAGGCGGCCAAAGTGCGGGATGCGGGTCATGGTCAGGGCAAAGTTGCCGCTCCACGCAAAATCCAGCCGCACGCCCTTCAGGCGCGGGAACACCTTTTCCAGATGCGGGCGCAGCCACGCCTGAATGTCCGCCGGTTCGGCCCCGCCATAGACGATGCCGCCGCCAAACAGCAGGCGGTGGTCTTCGGTCGGGCGGAAGTAATCCAGCACATAGTTGGCATCTTCGACGGCGGTCATGGTCGGGAACAGCTCGTTGATCACCGCTTCGCCCAGCACTTCGGTGGTCACCACCTGCGTGCTGACCGGCATGATCTTGGCGGTCAGTTCCGGTACCGCATCGCCCAGATAGGCATTGCCGCAGGTGACGGCATAGCGGGCTGACACCTGACCTTCCGGGGTGTGGATCACCGGCGTCGGGCCGCTGCGGTCAATGCGCAGGACGCGGGTCTGTTCGTAAATCACTCCGTCCAGACTTTCCAGCGCTGCTGCTTCGCCCAGCGCCAGATTCAGCGGGTGCATGTGGCCGCCGCGATGGTCGATCATGCCACCGACATAGACATCGCTGCCGACATGCCGCCGCAGGCCGTCACGGTCGAGGACTTCCAGACCATCGTGGCCATGGCGCAGCCAGTTTTCGCGCATCCCGCTCAGTTCGCGCATCTGCTTCTGGCTATAGGCGGCAAAGACGTTGGTCGGGCGGTAGGCACAGGCGATACCGTATTTGGCGATCCGCTCGCGGATGATGTCGCCGCCTTCCAGCGACATTTTGCCCAGTGTGCGGGCGGCCTCGAGGCCATAGCGGTGCTCGATCACCTCCAGATCACGGCTATAGCCATTGACGATCTGCCCGCCGTTGCGGCCCGAAGCGCCCCAGCCGATGCGGGCGGCTTCGAGCAGGACCACTTTAAAGCCGCGTTCGGCCAGATGCAGCGCCGCCGACAGCCCGGTGAAGCCACCGCCAATCACGCAGATATCGCTTTCCACCGGCCCCTTCAGCGATGGCCGTTCCGGCGTCGGGTTGGCCGTCGCGGCATAGTAGGTCTGCGGCAGTTCACCCTGAGGGATGGAAGACGGATGCGCCATGCTGGGGCCTCTTGGATTGTGGGACGCCGGAAATGTGGCGTGTTCTGTGATCACAGCAAAGGATGGCGGCGGCGTCAAATAAAATGTGATCACTTTTTTCGCAATGCAGCCATTCGGCTTCCGGTTGACGCGGTGCAGCGACAAGGGTAAAGGCCACTGAGATCAGAGGTGTTGGCAAACAGGCAGAATTCCATGGCAAAGTCCGCAGCCCTAAATATTCCCCTGCCGGCGCGCGGCGAACGGGAAACCGTCAACCAGTGGGTCTATCGGGTCCTGCGCGAAGCGGTGATGATTGGCCGCATCCCGCCGGGGCGGCCTTTGACCATCCGCGAGATCGCGGCGGCGCTGGATGTCAGCACCATGCCGGTGCGCGAAGCCCTGCGCCGTCTGGCCAGTGAACAGGCGCTGGAAGTGCGCGACAACCGCCGGGTTCTGGTACCGCACATGACGGCGGCCCGTTTTCAGGAGCTGTGCGAGCTGCGCATTGCCATCGAGTCCCATGCTGCCGAGCGGGCTTTGCCGTGGCTGACCGAAGCCACCCTTGAGCAACTGGCCGAGGTGGATCGGGGCATTGATGCCGCCAACACCGCCGGGGATGTCGAACAGGCGACCATCCTCAATCAGCAGTTCCACCGCATCATCTATACCGCCAACCCGCACCAGACGGCGATGCCGCTGGTGGAAAGCCTGTGGCTGCAACTGGGGCCGTTTGTCCGGCTGGCGCTGTCGCGTCTCAGCGACCATTACACCGTTGACCGCCACGCCGAGGCGCTGACCGCCATCCGTCGCCGCGATGCGATGGCCTTGCGGGTGGCGATCGGGGCCGATATCCGCGATGGCATCACCCACGCCGGTACCGCCGAGCTGCTGAACGCCTATATCGGCAGCGCCGGGGAATCCAGCGGGCCATAATCGATCAGGCTGCCACGGTCGAGCGCATAGGCCCGGTTGCACACCAGCCGGGCGGTCAGGACGTTTTGCTCCGACACGATCAGCGTCAGGCCTTCGGCCCGCATCGCCCGCAGGGCGTCGAGCATCTGTTCGACGATGCGCGGGGCCAGTCCTTCGGATGGCTCATCCAGCAGCACCAGCGACGGATTGCCCATCAGGGTGCGGGCGATGGCCAGCATTTGCTGTTCTCCGCCCGACAGCGCTCCGCCGGGACGGTGGCGGTGTTCGGCCAGATTGGGGAACAGGGCAAACAGGCGCTCTTCCGTCCACGGGCGCAGGCCGTCGCGGGCGGGCTGTTTACCGACCGTCAGGTTTTCCTGCACCGACAATTCGCTGAAAATCCGGCGGTTTTCCGGCACCCAGCCCAGACCCAGCCGGGCGATGAGATGCGGCGGCAGTCCGTTCAAGGGCCGCCCGTCAAACCGGATATCACCCCGCACACGGCCCGTCTGGCGGCTGATCTGACCGGCAAGGGCCATCATGGTCGAGCTTTTGCCCGCGCCATTGCGGCCAATCAGCGCCACGGCGTCGCCTTTGGCAACCTCAAGGTGGATATCGTGCAGGATGTGGGCCTGACCGTACCACAGGTTCAGGTGCTTAACGCTCAGCATCGGGGGCCTGCTTTCGATAGGTCGCGCCGCGCCCGAGATAGACATCACGGACCTGTTCGTTCTGTTGGACCTCGTCGGGGGTGCCGTCTGCCAGCAGGGTTCCGCGATTGATCACCGCCACCCGGTCGGCGTGGCGAAACACCACATCCATGTCATGTTCTGTGAACACCACGGTGATGGTGCGCTGGCGGGCGAGGGTGACGGTCAGTTCCATCACGCTTTCCCGTTCGGCAAGCGCCATCCCGGCGGTGGGTTCGTCCATCAACAGCACATGCGGATCATTGACCAGCGCCAGCGCCAGTTCCAGCCGCTTGACATCGCCATAGGCCAGAGTGGCGCAGGGCAGCGGACCCAGCGGGCCGAGGCCGACCAGATCAAGCAGGGCCATCGCCTGATCGCGGTACAGCGCCCCGGCCCACGGCCACAGGGCGCGATAGCGGTTATGGGCTGAAATCAGCCCCATCTGAATGTTTTCCAGCACGGTCATCGAGCCAAAGGTGGCGGCAACCTGAAAGGTCCGTCCGACCCCCATCCGCCAGATGCGGCGCGGTGGCAGCCCCGCGAGCGATTGGCCGTTCAGCAGGACATCGCCACTGTCCGGCGACAGGTGGCCGGTCAACAGGTTGAAGGTGGTGCTCTTTCCGGCTCCGTTGGGTCCGATCAGGGCGAGGATCTGCCCGCGTGGCACCGACAGCGACAGACCAGCCACCGCCACCACACCGCCATAGCTTTTGCGCAGGGCGCGGGCTTCGAGCACCGGAGGCAGCAGGGAACAGCTCATGGGCGTGGCTCTTCAGTGGATGGGCCGGTGGGTGGGGCACGTCGCACCAGGTCGATGACACCACTCAGCCCCTGTGGCAGGGCGGTTGCCAGCACCACAATCAGCCCCCCCAGAATCAGGCGCCAGTATTCGACGGCGCTGATCAGCGACATGGAGAGGCCCTTGTAGACCAGCGCGCCGAGTACCGGGCCGGTCAGGCTCTGCACCCCGCCCAGCATTACCATCACCAGACCATCGACCGACAGCGGAATGGCAACGCTATCGGGGAACACGCTGCCCTTCAAAAAGGCGTACAGCGCCCCGGCCAGCCCGGCAAAGGCTCCGGCAAAAACCATGCAGGCCCAGTGCAGCGGCCCGCGCGGCAGGCCGATGGCTTCGGCGCGCAACGGATTGTCACGGCAGCCGCGCACGGCATAGCCGAACGGCGACAGGCTCAGACGGCGGATCAGCAGAATGGCCAGCACCACCACCGCCAGCGTCAGGCCATAAAAGGCGGCGGGAGAGGCTGCCCACGCCTGCGGCCAGATGCCGAGCAGACCGTTGTCGCCGCCGCTCCACTCGCCGCCCTGAAACAGCA
This sequence comes from Insolitispirillum peregrinum, assembly GCF_900156605.1. Lineage (GTDB taxonomy): Bacteria > Pseudomonadota > Alphaproteobacteria > Rhodospirillales > Rhodospirillaceae > Insolitispirillum > Insolitispirillum peregrinum. Next base: position 50,979 of record NZ_FTOA01000010.1, read on the forward strand.
CGGACCAGACGATCTGGGCAAAGGCCAGCGTCAGCATCGCCAGATAGACCCCGGACAGGCGCAGGCAGAACCCGCCCAGCAGGATCGCCCCGGCGATTGCCAGCAACGGGCCGTTGAGCAGCGCCAGTCCCATCGGAGCCTGCAGCCAGTGGACCGACAGGGCGGCGCCATAGGCGCCCAGCCCGAAAAAGGCCGCATGACCAAAGCTGATCAGTCCGCCAACCCCCATCATCAGGTGCAGCGAGGCGGCAAACAGCATGAAGATCAGGATTTCACTGGCAACACTCAGCCGGTAATCGCCCAGCCACAGCGGGGCGCTGGCCGCCAGCCCCACCGCTGCCAGCAGCAGCCAGCGAACGGGGGGCTGCCATGGTTGCCACGGGCGGCTAGGAGACACGGCCTGCGCCGGGGCCTGTGGCTTGCCCAGCAGGCCAGAGGGACGGACGATCAGCACCGCCGCCATCACCAGAAACATCAGCACCAGTGTGATGCGGGGGAACAACAGGATGCCAAAGGCATTCAGCTCGGCAATCAGCACCGAGGCCAGCAAGGCCCCGCTGATGCTGCCCAGACCGCCGATCACCACCACCACGAACACCGCCACGATCACTTGCAGGCCCATGCCATGGTGGATGGCGTCGCGGGGGAGCTGGATGGCACCGCCGAGGGCGGCAAGGAACACCCCCAGCGCAAAGACGCCGGTAAACAGCCACGCCTGATTGACCCCCAGCGCGGCGACCATCGCGCGGTCCTGTGTTGCCGCCCGCACCAGCAAGCCCCAGCGGGTGCGGGTCAGCCACCAGCGCAAGGCCAGCCAGACCACTGGCCCGACGGCCAACAGCGCCAGATCGTAGAGGGGGAATTTCTGCCCCAGAATGCTGACCGCCCCCTTTAACCCCGGTGCGCGCGGGCCAAGCAGGTCTTCGGCCCCCCAGACCATCAACACCAGATCTTCGGTGATCAGCGTCAGACCAAAGGTGGCCAGCAATTGCAACAGCTCGGGGGCGTCATACAGGCGGCGGAGAATCAGGATTTCGACCAGTGCGGCCACCGCTGCCACCGCCAGCGCCGTCAGCGGCAGCGCCAGCCAGAACCCCCAGCCGGTGCCCAGCAGCGGCAGCAGCAGGCGATACAGGCTGTAGGCGCCATAGGCCCCCAGCATGTAAAAAGCGCCATGGGCGAAGTTGACAATGCGGGTGACGCCAAAAATCAGCGACAGACCGCTGGCGACCAGAAACAGGGAGGAGGCGCTCGCCAGACCGTTGAGCGCCTGCACCAGCAGAAAATCCACGATCGTTGCCTGTCTTACCGGGGGCGCAGGGCCGCAGCCTGCTCCGGCGGCGGCAGATAGTCTGCCCCGTTGCGATAGCTGAAATCGACCATCACCCCGGCCCCGTCCTTTTGTGCCGTCTTGCCGACAAAGGCCCCCAGCGTGGATTGATGATCGGCGGCGCGGAAGGTGATCGGGCCGAACGGGGTGGCGACATCGATGCCCTTGGCGGCGGCAATCAGCGCGGCGGTGTCGGTTGAACCGGCCTTTTTGATGATGGCGGCGGCACTCATCATTGCGCTGTAACCAACCACCGAGCCGACACGCGGATAGTCATTGTATTTGGCCTGATAGGCTTGCAGGAATGCCTGATGCTCGGGGGTGGTGATCTGGCTCCACGGATAACCGGTAACAATCCAGCCTTCCGGGGTTTCGGCCCCCAGCGGGTCGAGGTATTCCGGCTCGCCGGTCAGCAGGCTGACCACCGGCAGATCATCAAACAGGCCGCGCACGCTGCCCTCGCGGACGAATTTGGTCAGGTCGGGGCCAAAGGTGACGTTGAACAGTGCCTCGGGCTTGACCAGTGCCAGCGCCTGCACGGTGGCGGCGGCGTCGATGTTGCCCTGGGCGGGCCATTGTTCCCCGACCCATTCGATATCCGGGCGCAGGGCGGTCAGGGCATCCTTGAACGCTGCCACTGCCGAGGTACCGTATTCATAATTCGGAGCCACCGTTGCCCAGCGTTTGGCGGGGAGCTTGGCGGCTTGCTCGGCCAGCATTTTGGCCTGCATCGACACGCTGGGACGCAGGCGGAAGGTATAGTCATTGCCTTGTGACCAGATCAGGGCATCGGTCAGCGGCTCGGCGGCGAGGAACAGCACCTTCTTTTGCTGGGCAAAATCGGCCACCGCCAGCCCGACATGGGAAAAGAACGTCCCCATCAGCAGGCTGACCTGATCCCGGCTCAACAGCTCGTTGGCGGCGGTGATGGCGTCGCCCGGCTTGCCGCCGTCGTCGCGGGTGATCACCTCCAGCGGTCGCCCGAGAACGCCGCCGTTGGCGTTGATCTGCTCCTGTGCCAGCAGCAGGCCCTTGCGGTATGGCTCGGTGAAGGCGGGCAGGCGGGAATAGCTGTTGACCTCACCAATGCGGATCGGCTCGGCGGCCCCGGCCTGCGGCGTGCCCCACAGGGCCGACAGCGTTACCGCTGCCGCCAGCAGGGTGCGCCGAATGGCCCCCTGAACGGCCACCCGCGTCGTTGTCCGCGTCTCAGTCACCCACGTCAGCATCGCCTGTCTTGCTCCCGTCACCCGGATATGGAGGCCGGAGTTTAGCGTCTGGGCCACGGGAAGAACAGGCCGATAAACAAATCGGTCGCTTGTTTCGCGTTTTTGGTCATCCTACGTTCAGTCTTGGTTGGCAAGGATATCCGCAGATCAGTTCCGCGGCAGAAAGCGACGGTCAGGTATGGTTCAGGAAAAAGACCCCGCTGCGGCGGGAGGGCACCAGATGCGTCCGGCAAAGCGGGGGCGGCTGGTGCTGGCGGGGATCGCCGCTGTGGCAGTAGTGGCGGTTGGATGGAGTGTGCTGGGCAAGGCTCCGGCGTCGCTGCCTCCGGCCCCCAAGGTGCGGGCGGTGGCGGTCAGCGTCGCTCCGGCCCGGCAACAGGATTTCCCGCTGACCGCCCACAGCATCGGACGGGTGACGGCGATTGCCTCGGTGTCGCTGAAGGCGCGGGTGTCCGGCCTGTTGCAGGAAACCCTGTTCCGCGAAGGCCAGATGGTGTCCGCCGGGGAGGTGCTGTTCCGGCTGGACCGTGCCCCCTATGAGATCGCCTTGCGACAGGCCGAGGCGGCACTGGAGCGCGATCAGGCGCAACTTGCCAGCGTCCGCGCCGATGTTGGCCGTTATGGCAGCCTGTCGCAAAAGGGCTATGCCTCGACCCAGCAACTGGAGCAAACTACCGCGCAGGCACGGGCGCTGGCGGCAACGGTGGCGGCCGATCAGGCGGCGGTCGATCTGGCCCGCCTGAACCTCAGCTATACCGAAGTGCGCGCGCCGATCAGTGGCAAGACCGGGGCGGTGCGGGTCCATCCGGGCAATCTGGTCAATGACAGCGCGGCGCTGGTCGATCTGGCAACCCTGTCACCGATCCGCATCGCCTTTACCCTGCCGCAGCAGGATATCCCGCTGGTACAGGCGGCGATGGCGGGCGGGGCGGTGCAGGCGGTGATCAACGACCGGATTGCCGCCACCGTTGATTTCGTTGCCCCACAGGTTGACGCTGCAACCGGGACGGTCGAATTGCGGGCGACCACCGCCAATCAGGATCTGCGACTGGTGCCCGGTGAATTCGTACAGGTGGCGGTGCGTCTGGGCAGTTTGCCGCAGGCGATGATCGTGCCGCAGGAGGCGATCAATGCCGGGCAGCACGGGGCCTATCTGTATGTCATCAACGGCCAGCAGACCGCCGAGATGCGACGGATCAAGGTGCTGCGGCAGGACGGAACCCAGGTTGCGGTGGCGGCGGCTGACGGTGACAGTGGTCCGGCGCTGGCGGCGGGCGACCGGGTGGTGACCGATGGTCAGCTTGGGCTGGCACCGGGTTTACCGGTGACGGTGGTCAGTCCACCGGCAGGAGCCCCGGCCCCGGCTGACGGCACGGAGAAAAAATAATGTCGCTGGCCGAACTGTGTATCCGCCGCCCGGTGATGACCATTCTGGTGATGGCGGCGATGATCCTGTTTGGCGTGCTGGGCTATCTGCGCCTGCCCGTCAGCGAGCTGCCCGCCGTCGAATTCCCCACCATCAGCATTTCCGCCACCCTGTCCGGGGCCGACCCGGAAACAATGGCCTCGTCGGTGGCAACGCCGCTGGAAAACAAGCTGGCGACCATCGCCGGGATCGAGTCGATGGCGTCGACTTCGACGCTGGGATCAACGCAGATCACCTTGCAGTTCGCCCTGGATCGCGACATTGACGCTGCCGCGCAGGACGTACAGACCGCGCTGTCGTCGGCGCAGCGTGATCTGCCCGACGAGATGACCTCGCCGCCGACCTTCCGCAAGACCAATCCGGCCGATGCGCCGGTGCTGTATCTGGCGCTGGGGTCGCAGACCATGCGGCTGTCCGACGTGGCCGATTTTGCCGAAGGCCAGTTGGCCCGGCGGCTGTCGGTGATCGAAGGCGTGGCCGAGGTCAACGTCTATGGCTCGCAAAAGTATGCCGTGCGCCTGCAAGTGGACCCCAACGCGCTGGCCGCCCGCGGTCTGGGGCTGGACGAGGTCAATGCGGCGATCAAGGCGCTGAACGTCAACCAGCCTGCCGGGACCCTCAGCGGACCGACGCGGACCGCCACCATCTACACCAGTGGCAAGCTGCGGACATCCGAAGATTTCGTGCAGCAGGTGGTCGCCTATCGCAATGGCGCACCGGTGCGGTTCGGCGATATCGGGCAGGCGGTGGACAGCGTGGAAAACACCAAGGTTGCCAGTTGGTTCAACGGCACCCGCTCGATCGTTCTCGCCATCAAGCGCCAGCCGGGGGCCAACACCATCGAGATGGTTGACCGCATCCGCCAGGTGCTGCCAACCTTCCGCACCCAGTTGCCGCCCACGGTGACGCTGGAGGTGCTGTATGACCGCAGCCTGACCATCCGCGCCTCGGTGCATGACGTGCAGTTCACCCTGCTGTTGTCGGCGGCACTGGTGGTGATGGTGATCTTCCTGTTCCTGCGCAGCCTGTCGGCGACCATCATTCCGTCGCTGGCCCTGCCGATTGCGGTGATCGGCACCTTTGCCGGGATGGCGGCGATGGGCTACAGCCTCGATAACCTGTCGCTGATGGCGCTGACCTTGTCGGTTGGCTTTGTGGTCGATGATGCCATCGTGATGCTGGAAAACATCGTCCGCCATCAGGAACAGGGCAAGTCGCCCTTTCAGGCGGCGCTCGATGGCGCGCGCGAGGTGGGCTTTACCATCATTTCGATGACCATTTCGCTGGCAGCGGTGTTCATTCCGGTGCTGTTCATGGGGGGCGTGGTCGGGCGCTTGCTGAATGAATTTGCCATGACCATCGTGATGGCGATCATCGTGTCGGGGGTGGTGTCGGTGACGCTGACCCCGATGCTGTGCAGCCGCCTGATCCGGGGGCATGGCGGGCCGCATGGGCGGTTCTATCAGGCCAGCGAGCGTGCCTTTGATGCCGTACAGGACCTGTACCGGCGGTCCTTGCAGTGGTGCATGCGCCACCACCGGCTGACCTTTTGCGCCTTTCTGGCCAGCATTGCCGCCTCGGTGTGGCTGTTCATGGTGGTGCCAAAGGATTTCCTGCCAGTGGGCGACAGTGGCCGCATCACCGCTTATACCGAAGGCACCGTCGGCATTTCGCTGGAAGAAATGGCCGTTCGCCAGCAAAAACTGGCCGAAATCCTGCGCAGCCATCCCGGTGTTGACGGGGTGATGTCGTCGATCGGGGCCGGAGGGTCGCGCGCCTCGGCCAACTCGGGAACGCTGTTTGTGACCTTGAAGCCGTTCGAGGACCGGAAAAGCGTGTTCCTCATCCTGAACGAACTTCGCAAGATGGTGCCGACCGTGCCGGGCATCAAGGCCTATTTCAGCGTCCCGCCGTCGATCCGCATCGGCGGGTCGGTGTCGAAGGCGCAATATCAGTACACCTTGCAGGACCTGAATCTGCAAACCCTCTATGCCGGGTCGATCCGGCTGGCCGATGCGCTGGCGCAGACCGAGGGCTTTCTGGATGTGACCAGCAACCTCGAACTGTCGTCGCCTGCGGTGCATGTGGAAATCCTGCGTGACCGGGCGGCGGTGCTGGGGATCACCCCGGCGCAGATTGAAACCGTGCTGGGCTCGGCCTTTGGCGGACAGCAGGTGTCGACCCTGTACCGCGATGCCGACCAGTACGAGGTGATCCTTGAACTGTTGCCGCAGTATCAGCAGGAGCTGAACGACCTCAGCCGCCTGTATGTCCGCTCCGAGCGCAGCGGGCAACTGGTGCCGCTGAGTGCGGTAACACGCATTGCCGCCTCGTCCCTGCCGCAGTCGATCAACCATCTGGGCCAGTTACCCTCGGTGACGCTGTCGTTCAATCTGGCGCCGGGGGTATCACTGGGGCAGGCGGTGGACAAGCTGGAGGCGCTGAAACAGGCGGTCGCCCTGTCATCGACCACCCAGACCACCTTTGAAGGCACCGCGCAGGCCTTTACCTCGTCGCTGAAGGGCATGGGCGGGCTGCTGATTCTGGCGGTGCTGGTGGTCTATATCGTGCTGGGGATTTTGTATGAAAGCTTCATCCACCCGCTGACCATCCTGTCGGGCCTGCCGTCGGCGGCGGTCGGGGCGCTGCTGGCGCTGGATTTGTCGGGGATGCCGCTGAACCTGTATGGCTTTATCGGGGTGATCCTGCTGGTCGGGATCGTCAAGAAGAACGCCATCATGATGATCGATTTTGCGCTGGTCGAAGAGCGTGTTCACCAGCGCCCGCCTGCCGAGGCGATCTTTGAGGCGGCAGTGGTCCGTTTCCGCCCGATCATGATGACCACTCTGGCCGCCCTGATGGGGGCGGTGCCGATTGCGGTCGCCTATGGGCAGGACGGCGAGTCCCGGCAGCCGCTGGGGGTGGCGGTGGTCGGCGGTCTGCTGCTGTCGCAACTGCTGACCCTGTACATTACCCCGGTTCTGTACCTGTATCTGGACCGGCTGGTGCGGCGCGACAAGACGGTGGAGATTGGGCAGGTGCAAAAAAGTTAGGGAAAAAGATTGAAAATGCGAATGGTTCGCGTTATGAATTTCCCCAGCGAATTTCCAAGACTTCAGGGGACTGTAATGCGGACCTTCAAGACGTGGCTTTTGTCCTGTGCTTCGGTGGCAATCATGGCCAGCTCGGCAGCCTGGGCTGGCGAGGCAAAGGTCGAAGTGCTCGACAAGAGCTTTGATGTCGCGGGCGGCATGCTGGCGTACACCGAATTCGAACTGTCGGGCGAGCCGCTGGCCGAAGGGCTGGGGCTGGACCTCGACGTGCTGGACCCGAACGCCGTCAACCAGCCGACCGCCTTTGACTACACCGCTGGCATCGAGAGCTACGAGTACTCGGAAGAAGCGATGTATGCGGTCAACTATCAGTCGAAGATGGGCCCGCACATCGTCAACGGTCCGCTGAACGCCAGCCGGGGCGGCACGCTGGAAAGCCTCGGCAAGCGGGTGATGGAACTGACCGCTGCGGTTGGCTTCTCGGCGGAAGAACTGCCGCTGAACTTCTATCCGGTCAGCTTCCCGTACTCCAAGGGCATGCCGACCTTTGCCGGCAAGGTTGACACCAGCGAAGTCGGCAAGGACGAGCTGAAGCTGGTCGATGCTGCAGGCAAGGAAACCACCGTCAGCACCAGCATCCCGGCGTACTTCCGTGATTACGCCAGCCTCGGCTGGACCGAAGACGGCATGAGCAAGACCTTCACCCCGGCTGCCGCGGGCGCCGAGATGCTGAAGGACGTGATGTGGGCGCAGGACTTCCTCGGCGGCATGCACGTCAAGGAAAGCGACGAAGAAGTCGAAGCCGAAAGCAGCACCATGGATCAGGACGGCAAGCACGCTCTGGGCGTGTCGGCGGCTGACGGTGTGAACGGCGTTCTGCTGACCGAAATCACCTGGGACAAGCTGCTGACCCTGCGCAACCAGATGGTCTATGACGGCAAGGCCCTCGGCGGCAAGCTGACCTCCTCCTATGACCCGAAGAAGGGTGCCCTGTGGTTCCCGGCGGCGGTCAAGGTCACCGAAGCCGAAAAGAACGGCGTCAAGGCGATCGGCAAGCTGGAGGTGATCGACGGCTCTTCGACCCTGCGCAACACCTGGATGATGCTGTGGCCGCTGGCCGAAGTCTATGCCTACAGCGATCAGCGCGCCGAAAACAAGGGCCAGAACAAGGCGTTCATGGCGGTGTTTGACGGTGCTCCGTTCGCGGCAGCTCCGGCTGCCAACCGCAATGTGGACCTCAGCGACGATGTGGCCGCCGATGACGTGTTCTCGGTGGTGTCGCTGCTGACCAACGCCCAGTTCAAGAACCTCGACGCCCTGCACTTCAACGCCAAGGAAGGCACCTTTGTTGACCGTTGGGACGGCAAGAGCGCCGGGACCACCGTCACCACCTACGATGCGGCCTATACTCTGGCGGCGTTGCAGATTTTCCAGCGCTCGCAGGATGCCCTGCCGGTCGGTTACGCCTCGGCTGATGCCGGCGAGCCGCTGGGCACCGCCCGTGCCAAGCGCGCCGTCGAGCTGATCCGCGCCCAGTCCAACTTCATTCTGGCCAAGCTGGTTGGCAAGGATGGTCTGGTGGCCGACAGCTATGAAATCGGCAAGGGGGCTTCGGCCTCGCGCAGCCTCGCCACCCAGTTCGCCACCATTCGCGGCCTGTCGGCGGCGTTCAAGGCCACCGGTGACGAAAAGTACCGGACTGCGGCCCGCAAGCTGTACCTGGCTATCGAAGCGAAGATGTTTGACAAGGCCATCGGCACCTTCGCCGACCAGCCGGGCAAGCCGACCATCCACACCCCGTGGACCGCTGCGGCGATCAGTGCCGGTCTGCGCGAAGCCCTGCAAACCCTGCGCAATCAGGAAGGGGAAAAGGAGCCGCTGCTCGACCTCGCCAACCTGACCGGTCGTTACGAGCATTGGTTCCGCACCGTGATCAACGGCGGCGCGCAGATGTCCGAATGGCTGGGTGACTCGGGTGAAAACATTGTGGCGGGTGACACCACCGGCGATACCGACAAGGACGGCGTGCCGCAGATCACCAAGGCCGGTGTGGCGCAGGTGATGGCCGCGCAGGTCAAGGTCAGCGCCGGCAAGTAAAATACCCTGTCTTTAGGGCAAATCCCGAGCATATGGGGCCATCTGTGACGACGTATTTGCTTGAAATACAAGACATTAGAGCATTTGAAGTGATCCAGAGAGAACGGAAAATGCTCTAGCCGGGGTAGTAGGACTTTGGTCGCCGGGGCAGGGCTGGCATCGGCGACCAAGGGGCAGCGGTCTGTGACTGGAACGCGCCTGATGGCGGCGAGGGGAAACCTTCGCCGCCATAAGCCTTTTGGGGGTTGTAACGACCGATGGCAGCCCGACTGTTTATCTGTATGCCAGCATTGCGACTTGCGAATGGTCGTGCGACTTATTCTCACTACCTGATCTGTGGCAACTGGTGTAAGAGTTAGGAACGGCAACGAATAAAAAGAATGTGGGTATTCCGTTCGACGTCTGGTGCTGGCAAGAAGAGTGTGTGATGGCGACCTCCTCCAAAAGCGACTTCCACGCAAAACTGCGGGCGATGCCATGGCACCGCCGGTTGGCTTTCCACTCCAAGCGGGTGGAGGTGGTGCTCTATCTGGCCCTGCTGAGTGGCGTCCTGCTGTGGGATGTGGTGGCCGGGGCGGTCGGGCTGCCGTGGCAGATCGGGCGGGTGGCACTGGTCAGCCATTACCTGCTGACGCTGGTGGCCTTTCCGTTGCTGGTGGTGCCGTTCTGGTTGTCCCATCGCGGCCATTTGTCGTCTCCCCGTGCCACGCCGTTCCTGAGCTGGACCGGGCGGGGCATCGAGCTGTTGCTGGCCGTCCTGCTGCTGTCGGGGCTGTGGCTGGCGCTGGTTGGCAATCGTGGCGATGACGTTGGCGGAGTGGTCCGCTGGAGTCACCTGATTGGCGGTCTGGTGGTCACCGCCATCGTGCTGGTCCATGCCTGGCGCTATAGCCTGCTGCGGACCCTGCGCGGGCTGGCCCTGATCGTGCTGGCGGTGCTGGCGCTGATGGCATTGCCGGGCTATGCCCGTGCCGCTGATGCCCCCGCGCAGGACGTTCCGCCACAGCGCAGCACCTCGTTCCTGCTCGACGGACCGTCGGGCCGGTTGTACAGCGCCAATTTCTCGGCAGGCTCGCTGTCGGTGATCGACCGCAAAAGCGGCGAGCGCACCGCCGAGGCGGTGCTGGGCGGTGATATCCAGCGTCTGGCACTGGGGCCGGAAACGCTGGCCGTCACTGACATGCTGGGCGGACGGGTGCTGGTGCTTGACCGCCAGACGCTGGCGGTCAAGGCGACGGCGACGGTCGGCGGTCGTCCGATCGGGGTGGTCTATGATGCCCGCCATCACTGGTATTGGGTGGCGCTGTTCGAGGCTGGCAAGCTGGTGGCGGTGACCCCAAAGGGCGAGGTGGCCGAAACGGTCACCGTGCCGGAAACGCCGCGTGGTCTGGCCCTGCTGAGTGATGGTCGCCTGCTGATCACCCATGCGATGATCGGCAAGGTCAGCCTGTGGGATACCACCGCGACACCGCTGAAGCCGCTGTCAACCATTGAACTGGGCGAAGAACAGAACCCGAGTGAAACGGTGTCGCAGGGGGCACCGCGCCTGCTGGATGACATCGCCCTCAGCCCCGACCAGACCGAAGCCTGGCTGCCGCATGTGCTGTGGAACTTTGATCACCCGTTCCAGTTCCAGTCGACCGTCTTCCCGGCGATTTCACTGCTGTCGCTGGTGCCGGGCGAAGAGCACGAGGTTCTGGAGCATCGCAAGCAACTGTTCCAGCAGATCAACATTCTGGAAGAGGGCAACCGCACCCGCATTGTCTCCAACCCGCAGATGGTGGCCTTCTCCGCCGACGGCAAGCGGGTCTATGCGACGGCGGCGGGCAGCGAAGACCTGTTGGTGTTTGACCGCTCGCGCGCCCGTCCGCTCAGTCAGGACAGCGCCGAACGCCGGTCGCGCCGGGCCAACAAACTTGATCAGGGCGGTGCCAAGGTGGTGCAGATTTTCCGCCATTTGCCGGGCGACAACCCGCGCGGGCTGGTGGTTGATGGCAACGACATTCTGGTGCAGAACGCGATGAGTCTCGATGTCAGCCGTCTGGATGCCGGGGGCAACAGCTCGTTTGCCCGCGTGACGCTGGCGCAGGAAAAATTCGCCACACTGGTCGCCCATGACCCGCTGCCGCCGCCGGTGCGGCGGGGCGAGCGGCTGTTCCATTCCGGCAACACCGATGATTTCCCCGACCGGTCGATGGCGGGGGACAACTGGATGAGCTGCCAGTCCTGCCACGTCGATGGCTTCAACTTTACCAACCAGTACCTGTATCACGACACCAAACGGAACGTCGCCGAGGATGCGGTGATTGGTCACCGCAACATGAAATACATGGTGGCCGGGGACTTTGTGACCGATTACCTGAACATGATCCGTGACACTCAGGGCGGCATGGGCGGTGATCCGCGCTTTGGGGCGCCGAACATCGACCCGGAAAACCCGCCGGATGCGGTGGGCGGGATGATGTCCGACCTGCATCGCTACGTGGTGGCCAAGGAAAACCTGCCGTTCTTCGGGACGTGGATGCGCATCGAGGCCAACAGCCCCGACGGCAAGACGCCGCATCCCAAGGACTGGGTGAACTCGGCGGCCTGCCGCGAATGCCATTCCGAGCTGTTTGACCAGTGGGCCGATTCAACGCACCGCCTGATGGGGGAATCCAACCCCTATTACATGGTGGTGGAAAATCTGGCCGGGGAAACCGAAGGCGAGGGCTTCCGCGCCTGGTGCATGGGCTGCCACCAACCCGCCAAGCTGTCCACTGGCTGGCGCGCCAGCACCGAACAGGGTCACATGTTTGAAAAGGGTGGGGTCAGCCTGATCGAAGCCCAGAAAGAAGGCCGCGTTGATCTTGACGAAGGCACCAGTTGCCTGATGTGTCACCGCATCACCGCTGTCGAGGATGTGGCGACGGCAGGCGGCGGCAATGCCAGCTATACCGTCAACCTGCGCGACCGTGAAACCTATGTCTTTGAAAATGACGACTCTGCCGCGCTGAAGTGGCTGGGTGACAAGCAGATCAATGCCAAGCCCGATGTTCACAAGGCTAGCTACATGCAGCCGTTCTACAAGGACCCCAAGCTGTGCGGCTCCTGCCATGGCGAGTTCTCGCCGGGGACTGGCTCGGTGATTGTGAACACCTATGGCGAATGGGAAGCCTCGCCCTATAACAATCCGTCCGACCCCAGCAAGAACCGCACCTGCATTGATTGCCACATGCATGGCGACATCAAGCAGATCGGCACGCCGCTGCCGGGGCAATCGACCGATGGCGGGCCGGTGAAGGCCAACGTGGTGACCCACCAGTTCACCGGCGCCAACCATCATCTGGTCGGTCTGCGCAATCCCAAACTGGCGCAGATGAGCGTTGATTTGCTGCGCTCGTCGGCCACCCTGACCAGCCGTCTGGAACCGACCGCCGATGGCAGGCAGGTGGTGGTGCGGGTGGCCAATACCGGCGCCGGGCACAAGCTGCCGACCGGGGTGGCCGACTTCCGCGAAATGTGGCTGCAACTGACCGTTACCGATGCCCGTGGGCAGGTGGTGGTGCAAAGCGGCCAACTGGACAGCGCCAACGAACTGCCTGCCGATGTGCGCAAATACGCCAAGACCTTTGGCCGTGCCGATGGCACGCCCGCCGGTCTGACCTTCTGGCGCCATGAAAAGATGCTGACCGATACCCGCATCCCGGCGGGGGGGCACAGCGACGAAGCCTTTGCCTTGCCGCCGGACACCCAATTGCCGGTGAAGGTCGAGGCCCGTCTGTTGTTCCGCATCTATCCGCAGTGGGTGACGACGGCAGTGCAAAAGGCTTACCCCGCCCTGCCGACCCCCGAGGTGGTGGAAATGAACCATCTGTCCATTGAATTAGGGAGCTGATAGCCATGCTGGCTGCGTTTTTGATCACCCTGCGCGAAGGTCTGGAGGCCTTTTTGCTGGTGGGCATCCTGTTGGCCTTCCTGCGCAAGCTGGATGCGCTGCACTACGCCAAGTGGATTTATGTCGGTGTTGCCGGTGGGGTGGTGGCGTCGCTGGCGGCGGCCTTCCTGTTCCAGGTGGTGATCGACCAGTTCAGCAACGCCGCCTATCAGACAATGATGATGATTGGCATCCTGCTGTTTGCAGCGGCGGTGCTGACCTACATGGCGATCTGGATGCAAAAGCAGGCCCGTGCCCAGACCGAAAGCGTCAAGCGCAAGCTGGAAGGCTTTGTCACCGCAGGCAACCTGTTCGGCATGATCTCGCTGGCCTTTGTCGCCGTGCTGCGTGAAGGGGTGGAGACGGTGCTGTTTTTCTCTGCCCTGATGTATTCCGGTGCCGAAGTGTCGCTGGAAGCGGGCCTGATCGGGGCCGCCCTCGGGCTGGCCGTGTCGATCGCTCTGGTGTGGATGCTGTTGAAGTCAACCCGCAAGATCGCCCTGCAACCGTTCTTTCGCTATACCTCGTTGCTGATCATCATCATTGCCGCTGGTCTTCTGGGGTCTGCGGTCAACATGCTGCAAAGTGTTGAACTGGTCTCGGTGATGACCGACCATCTGTTTGACATTTCCTTCATTCTGGATGATCGCGGGCTGATTGGGACTTTCCTGCGCGCCCTGTTCGGTTATAACTCGTCGCCGACCCAGTTGCAGTTCCTGTGCTGGGCGCTGTATCTGGCGCTGGCGGTGACCCTGTGGCACCGCGGCTATCAACAACCGAAAGCATCCTGAGCGGTCAATGGGCGTAGAACAAGGGCGGCCAGCCCATGTGGTGGTGATCGGCGGCGGGCCTGCGGGCCTGACCGCCGCGTGGGAACTGTTGCGGCACGAGGTCAAGGTGACGGTCCTCGAACGGGCGCCGTCGGCGGGTGGACTGGGTGGCACGACGGTCTTTGAAGGACAAGCCGGGCAGTACCGCTTTGACTACGGCGGGCACCGCTTCATCACCCATAACCCGGATTTGCTGGCACTGGTGGAAGAGCTGGTGGGCGACGACCTGCTGACCGCCGAGCGCAAAAGTGTCATCCGGCTGGGCGGGCGCACCTATGCCTATCCGCTGGCGCTGGGCAATCTGGTGCGCACGGCGCCAACGGCGATGCTGGCCGGGGCGGTGCGTGATTTGCTGTTGCTGCCGTTCCGCCGCCCCCGTCAGGAGCCGGACGATTTTGCCGGCTGGATCAGCAGCCGCTTTGGTCCGACCCTGTACCGGACCTTTTTTGAAGGGTATACCGCCAAGCTGTGGGGCCTGAACCCGCGCCAGTTGTCAGCGGACTGGGCCGAGCAGCGGATCAGTCTGGTGGACCTGAAAGACGTGGTGCGCCGCCTGTTGCCCGGTGCGGCCAACAATCCGCGCACCTATGCCCGCAGCTATCGCTATCCCAAATACGGCTTCGGGATGATTTTTGACCGTCTGGCGGCGTTCGTGGCGGACAATGGCGGCGAGATTCGCTCTGGCGTCAGCGTCACCGGGCTGGTCCATCGCAAGGGCCATATCTCGGCGGTCAAGACCACGGCGGGCGAGATTGCCTGTGATGCGGTGATTTCATCGGTGCCGCTGCCGGACATGGTCAAACTGACCGGCGGCAAGAGCAAGCTGCGCTTTCGCGGGCTGCGCTTCCTGAACATGCCGATGGCGATGGACAATGTCTCGGACTGTACGTGGCAGTACCTCTCTGACCCCGACATGATGGCCACCCGGTTGCAGGAGCCGCGGCGGCGGTCGCCGTTCATGGCCCCGCAGGGCATGACCTCGATCATGCTGGAAATCCCCTGCGATCCCGGCGACAGGCTGTGGAAAATGCAGGACGAGGCGCTGTTCGAGCTGGCGATGGCCGATTTGCGCCGTCTGGGGGTCGATACCGGCAAGGCGACGGGCGAGTGCTTTAGCACCTATGCCCCCTACGCCTATCCGCTGATGAGCGTCGGCTATCAGAAAGAGCGCGAAAAGGCGTTTGTTCACTTGGACCAGTTCGACAATCTGGTGCAATGTGGCCGACAGGGCACGTTCCGCTACCTGTTTACCGATACCGCAATGGAAATGGGGCAGATGGCGGCGCGCGGGCTGGTCGTCGGCGCCGAGGGCAGCCGCTGGCGGCGGCAGGTTTATGACCACCGCAACGAGCGGACGGTGATTGAAACGCAGAGTGTGGCATAACAGGCATGGTTTGACCTTTGCCGACGGTCACACAGTTACGACAGGCACAGAAGGAGCTGGGCATGAGCACGATCCGTAAGGGGTTCTTGGTGGCGATAGGCCTGCTGGCCGGGGGGCTGGCGGTGGGGGCCGACGGTGTCGGGCCGCTGGCGGTGACACCTGCAAGCGCCTATTCCTATGCCGCCGCTGGCAAGGAACCGCTGATCGACGCCCGTGAAGCCGCCCTGAAGGCGATCGGCGAAAAGAACTGGGATGCGGCAGCGCAGGCGTTTGCCGGGGCGAAGGACGAGCTGGTCTATCTGGAAGACCATCACCATGCCGGTCTGCAAAAGGAACTGGCTGACGCGGTGCAGGCCAGGGACGAGGCCGCTGTCCGGGCGGTGCTGAAGATCGCCTTTGCCGCCGAGATTGACCGCCGTCTGGATGGCGCCCAGCAGAACATGAAAGACTATCAGACCGCCAAGGTGCTGGTGATCAAGGCCCGGCGTTTTCTCGATGCCTTCAGCGGCGATATCGACCCGGCCAAACGCAAGGCCGCCGAAGACGGCCTGACCGCCGCGCTGGCGGCGATTGGCAACCCCGGTGTGTTTGGCGTCGGAGCCAAGACCGCCGATCCCGAGGCCTTCAAACAGGCCTATGCGTCGGTCAAGGCGGCTCTGGGCCTGTAAGGGGTGCGGCCGCCGGTGCTGAACAGGGTCTTTCTGCTGCCCCTGCTGGCCCATCTGGCCGTGGGATGGTGGATGATCCGCTATCCGGTGGCCTTGCCATCCGAAGATGCGCTGTTCTTTGCGCGCGGGCTGACCCACTTCAGCGTGCTGGAGTTCTCTCCGCACTTTCCCGGCTATCCCGGCCTGATGCTGTTGGGGCGGCTGGTGTTGCTGGCGACCGCCGACCCGGTGCGGGCCTTGTGGCTGGTGACGGTGAGCACCGCCTTGCTGTTGCCGGTGGCGATGGCGTGGGCGGTGGCCCGGCTGGGCGGGCGGCCCCTGCTGGCCTATGCGCTGGGGCTGACCTTGCCGCTGTTGTCCTGTCTGGGCCTGTCGTTGCTGTCCGACGGTCTGGGCGTTTTCTTTCTGGTCCTGTTCATCGGCCTGTGCGCCCGGCCTTCGGTGCGGGCGTGGGGATGGGGAGGGGCGGCGCTGGGGATGGCGCTGGCCTGTCGTCCGTCCGCCGGGGTGTTCGTGGTGGTGGCGCTCGGGCTGGCCCTGTGGCTGGCACCGCAGGCGGGTGGCGTGCGCTGGCGCCCACGGGTGATGATCCTGACCGGCATGATGGCCGTTCTGCTGCCGCTGTTCGGAACGGTGTTCCTGCTGGAAGGCTGGCCCTATGTCGCCGAGGGCTGGCGCTTTCTCTATGGACATCTGTTCCTGTGGGGACAGACGATGGTCAGCGAAACCGCCGTGCGCCCGTCGTGGAGCCAATCCTTGCGCAGCTTGCCTGTCGGGCGGCTGTGGGCGCTGGTGATGCTGGGGGTGGCGGCGGCGCTGGCGGTGTCTCTGGGCAAGGTATTCTGCCGCCGGGGCCGTCTCATCCCGGCGGGCTGGCTGATTCTGGCCGGAGCATGGGGGGCGGCCACCGCGTGGACACTGGCCTTTCAGAACCCGGCCAATCCCCGCCATCTGGCGCCGGTTCTGGTGCTGTTGGCCCTGATGCTGGCCTCGTTGCCGCGCCGCTGGGCGCGGGGGATGGGCTGGAGCGTGGTGGCGTTGCAGGCCAGCATGGCGTGGTTTACCCTTGATGTGCGGCATTCTCCGGCAGAGCGTTTCCCGCCTGTCCATACCGCCGTTCAGGCCATTGATGCCCTCGCCCGGCCGGGGCAAGGAGAAACCCGGTCAGTGACGCTGTTCAGCAATACGGCGCTGGAATTGTTTCGGCACGAATTACCGATGGTCACCGTGGTCGATGCCTATTACCGTGATGATACAGAGTCGGTGATGCGGACGACCAGCGGATGCCTGCTGCGGATATCCACTCAGCCGTGGTCGGGGCGGTTTGGGGATCGGCTGGCCACATTCGAACGGACGTTTGCTGGCCGATTCTGGGGCGAGGGAGCATTGTACCTCTACGGAACCCGGGAGTGCGTGTCCCGGTAAGGACGGGGCCATACCCGGATGTGCGCAAGGGGAGGCGTAAGCGATGGGACGGAAAGGCGGGCCTGCTGGATGGTCCCGGAGCACGCTGTACCTGATTGTCCTGGGGTGTGCGCTGGCGCTGCCACACGGGGCACAGGCGGCACGACTGAGCTATTGCGTTGATCCCGATTGGCCTCCTTATGAAATCATCACGGCGGCGCAACAACATGACGGGATTGCCGCCGATTTGCTGGGGCTGGTGGCCGGGCGGGCCGGGGTGGAGCTGTCACTGGTCCCGACCAGAACCTGGGATGACAGTCTGGCCGCTGCCCGTGATGGCTCCTGTCAGGCGCTCAGCTTTCTGAACAAAAGCCCGTCTCGCGATGAATGGCTGACCTTCACCGAGCCGTTGCTGGTCGATCCCAACGTGCTGGTCACGCGCGAAGACCACGAGTATATCGCCAATCTGGCCAATGAAGGGGCGGTTCGCATGGTCCTGCCCAGCGGAACCGCGATCGAAGAACGGGTGCGGCGGGATTTCCCCAATGTGGCGATCAGCATCGTCAACAGTGAAGCCGAAGCCTTTGCATGGGTATCAGAGGGCAAGGCGGATGTAACGCTGCGTTCGATGAGCGTCGCCGTCTATACCATCAAGAAAGACGGCTGGTTCAACCTGAAAGTGGCCGGACAAATTCCGGGTTACGAGAACCGCTTGCGCATTGGTGTTCGTTCGGCTGATCCGGCTGCGGTTGCGCTGATTCCAGCCCTTGATCAGGCCATCGCCAGCATAACCCCTGCCGAGCGGCGGGAAATCCTGAACCGGCATGTCTCGATTACCATTGCCCAGCCGGTGGACTGGTGGCTGGTGGCCCAGATCGGGCTGGGTGTGCTGATGGCGCTGGTCATCCTGCTGCAACGGGTCAAGATGATGCGGATTGCCCGCGATCAGGCGCTGGCCCATCTGACACAGGAAACCAGTCAGCGGCAGGAAATGGAGCGATTCATGACCATGCTGACCCGCGAGCTGAAGCGCCCGATTTCGGTGGTGCGGCTGGTGATGGGCGGAGCGAAGCTGTCAGACTCTCAGCGGGACCATGTTGATGATGCGTTGGGGGATATGGAAAACCTGCTGGGTCACTGCGTGCAGGTGGAGCAGCTGGAGCAGGGCAAGCTGGAGGTTCAGCCGGTTGATTGCAGCGTGCGCGAGGTGTTGCAGGAGGTGATCACCGCTTGTCGCGGGCGCGAACGGGTTCGGTTGGCGTTGTACGGCGATTGTCTGTTGCGCACCGATCAAACGCTGTTGGTGGGGGTGCTGAACATTCTGCTGTCCAATGCCCTGAAATATTCTCCGCCGGTCAGTCCGGTTGACCTGATTGCACGGATCGAAAAGCGGGGACATGGCGATGTGGTCTGTTTTGTGATCGAAAACGCCCCCGGCATGGCTGGGCCACCTGACCCGTCTTTGGTATTTCAACGCTATTATCGTGCGCCAGAGGCCCGGAAGCTGGCCGGGGCAGGGCTGGGGCTATACCTCGCCCGCCACATCGCCCGCCTTTTGGGCGGCGATGTGGCGTTTGTCCCCGACCCGGTGGTGGTTCGTTTTGAGCTGTGGTTGCCCTGTTGTGACGGGTGGTGTGTTTCCCCGGCCTAGAGCAGCGTGCGTTAAACCGGACGCAGGCACGCTGCTCTAACCTTTTGTTCTGTCGCATTGTTGTTGCGAAAACCGGTTCCCACTTTTCGCACAATGCTCTAACACCGTGTCTGATCACAGTATAGTACAGTTTAAAACAAGGGCTGCCGCCCTAACCTGCTCGGGGCCTGAGGCCCCGAACCCCCATTTTTTCTTTCAATATCAAATTAATGGGGTCTGGGGCCGACTGGCCCCGGCGAGGTGTGGAGCAGCGCTCCACGTTCTGGTTCCCTAACTGTCGTGTACCGCGACGTTTCCTACTCTGCGTGATCGTCGGCAAAGCGGGTGGCAATGTCCTTGAACTCTTCCGCGATCCGAAGAAAGGCGTCGATCACATCGGGGTCAAAATGGTTGCCCCGCCCTTTCTGGATGATGTCGATGGCTTCCTGATGGGTGAATGGTGGCTTGTAGACGCGGCGGCTGATCAGGGCGTCATAGACATCGGCAACAGCCATCAGGCGGGCGGCCAACGGGATGGCCTCGCCTGCCAGACCCTCGGGATAGCCGGAACCATCCCACTTTTCATGGTGTGACCCGGCGATATCGCAGGCAAAGCGCAGGAAATTGCTGTTTTCGTCGCCCTCGTCGAGAAACTCGTCGTCATCCAGCGCGGCCAGCAACGCTTTGCGGCCCAGTTCGGCGTGGGTTTTCATTACCTCGAATTCGTGTTCGGTCAGGCGACCGGGCTTGAGCAGAATGGCGTCGGGAATGCCGACCTTGCCGACGTCGTGCAGCGGGGCCGATTTGAACAGCAGGGTGATCACCGTATCGCTCAGCTGGGGGGCAAAGCGGGGCAGGGTGCGCAGTTCTTCGGCCAGCGCCTTGATGTAGTACTGGGTTCGCCGGATATGATTGCCGGTTTCATTGTCGCGGGTTTCTGCCAGCGAGGCCAGCGCCCGGATGGTGACATCCTGCGTGCGTTGCAAGGCGCGGGTCCGTTGCTCGACGGTGGCTTCCAGACTGTCGGCATAACCGCGCAGCTTTTGTTGGGCGTGGCGCAGGGACAGGTGGGTGCGGATGCGGGCGAGGACCACCGGAGGCGAAACCGGTTTGGTAACATAGTCAATGGCCCCAACGTCAAAGCCGCGGGTCTCGTCATCGCTTTCGCTCATTGCCGAGCAAAAGATCACCGGGATATCGGCGGTTCGCGGGTCGGCCTTGATCTGGCGACAGACGTCGTAGCCATCCATGCCCGGCATCATCACATCCAGCAGGACCAGATCGGGCGGCGGATCGTTGGCCATCCGCTCCAGAGCCTGCTCGCCATTCTTGGCGACCAGCAACCCGTAGTCGTGCCGGAGGAGATCAACCAGAATCTTGATGTTGAGGGGCTCGTCATCAACAATCAGAATTCGCGACTGGGTCATGGAGTGGCCTCACACACAGTGTCGAGAGCCTGCGCCAGAGAGTCCAGGCTGGCGAGGGCGTCATCGAAGTCGAAATTACGGGTAGCAGACAAGGCTTTTTCTGCCAGCGGAACCAGGTCCGACGTGCCCAGATGCTGGAGCAGGAGTTCAGCCGTTTCCTCGGCTGAAGGGTCTGCCCCGGTCAGTTCGTCACGCAGGCGGTCAAGAACCGGGCGGACGTCCTCGACCTTGACCGGGGTTGGCGGAGCGGCGGTTTTTTCGCTGCGATGGCGTGGTAACGGGTCCATCGAGGCCACCGAGCGGATCACCTGCCCCAACGCCACCGCCAGATCGTCAATTGCCTGATCCAGATTGCCTTCGCCCTGCATCAGCATCTTTTCCAGAATGGCGGCTGTGCGCGACACTTCCATTGCGCCGATGGTGGCGGCGGTTCCTTTCAGGGTGTGGGCGATCCGGGTGGCTTCGGAGAGGCGGCCCTCCCGGATCGCCGGGCGCAGGATCAGGGCTTCGGTGCCGTGCCCGGTGGCAAAATCAACCAGCAAACGCCGCAGCAGGTGGGCGTTGCCATTGACCGAACGCAGCGCGGCTTTCAGGTCAAAACCGTCCAGGTGGTCGGGCAGGGTCATGTCACCGCCGTGGGCGCGGGGCAGGGCATGCGGAGGCTGTTGCGACCGGTCGCGGGGTTTGATCCAGCGGACCAGCACCCGGAACAGGGCGTCGGGGTCAATCGGCTTGCCGACATGGTCATTCATCCCGGCGTCCAGACACTTTTCACGGTCCCCGGCCATGGTGTGGGCGGTCATGGCAATCACCGGCAGGTCCATCAAGTGCAGGGTGTTGCGGATGATGGCCGTGGCCTGATAGCCGTCCATTTCCGGCATCTGGATATCCATCAGCACCAGATCAAAGGTATTGCTGCGCAGGGCCTCAATGCCCAGCCGGGCCCGTCCGCAGACGGTGACGGCGATGCCGACGCCTTCCAGCAGTTCGCGGGCGACCTGCTGGTTGATCGGATTGTCTTCGACCAGCAGGACTTCGGCACCCAGCAGCCCCTGAATGGCGTCCACATCGCGGGTGGTCTGGCTGCCGTCTCCGCTGCGCGGGCGGCGTCCCAGAGCCGACAGGACGGCATCCATCAGGCGGGTGGAGGTGATCGGCTTTTCCAGCAGCTCGACCGCCGGGCCAACGGCGGCAAAGCTCTCTTGTGCCTGTTCTGCTCCATAGGCGGTCACCGCCAGAACCGGCATCCGGGTATGGCCCATCAGCCGCAGACGCCGACAGACCTCGGCACCGTCAATGTCGGGCAGACGCCAGTCAATGACCATGAAGCCATAACCGTTGCGCTTGCGGTCCACGGCGGCAATGGCGTCTTCGCCATTGACCACCACGTCAACCACAAAGCCATATTGCCGCAAGGTATTGGACAGAATGACGCGGGCGGTCGGATTGTCATCCACCACCAGCACGTTCATGCCCCTGATGTCGGTGGGGATCGAACCGTCACGGCTGGAGTCTGCGGCCAGTTCGGCGGTGATCGAGAACGTGAAGGTGCTGCCGCGCCCCGGCGCGCTGCTGGCCGAAATGTCACCACCCATCAGCTCGACAAACTGGCGGGAAATGGCCAGTCCCAGCCCGGTCCCCCCAAAGCGGCGGGTGGTCGAACTGTCAGCCTGGGTAAAGGCCTTGAACAGGCCCTTGATCTGGTCTTCGGTCATCCCGATGCCGCTGTCGCGGACCCGGAAGTTCAGCTTCAGGGCGGCCGGACCATCCTTGTCCTGTCGGAGTGTCTTTTCGACGGCAATGCTGATCACGATCTGGCCGTGTTCGGTGAACTTCACCGCGTTGCTGACCAGATTGACCAGCACCTGCCCCAGCCGCAGCGGGTCGCCCAGCAGGGTGTCGGGAACATCCGGTGCCTGATCAATATCCAGACTGAGCGACTTTTCCCGTACTTTTGGCAGCGTTACGGTCACAAGGTTGTCGAGAACATCGCTCAGGCGGAAGGGAATCTTTTCCAGATCCATCTTGCCAGCCTCGATCTTGGAAAAGTCGAGGATGTCATTCAGAATTCCGAGCAGGTTCTTGGAGGCGTTATGGATTTTTTCCAGATAGTCCCGCTGGCGGCTGGACAGCTCGGTTTGCAGCGCCAGATGGCTGAGGCCGATCACCGCATTCATCGGGGTGCGGATTTCATGGCTCATGTTGGCAAGGAAGGCGCTTTTGAACTGGTTGGCGCGGTCGGCCTCTTCCTTGGCCCGCTCCAGCTCTTCCTCGACGTGCTTGCGGTCGGTGATGTTCTTGTGGATGCCGGTGATGCGCACCGCCTGCCCATGTTCATCCCGCCGCATCACCTTGCCCGAGGACAGAACCCAGATCCATGAGCCGTCCTTGTGTTGCATGCGGAATTCGACTTCGTAATGCGCCATCTGGCCGGACAGGTGGGCATCAAGGGCGGCGATGACGGCGGGTTTGTCATCAGGGTGCAGCAAGGTTAGCCAGGTCTGGCCGACACCGGGCAGTTCCCCGACGGCATAGCCCAGCATGCCGAGCCATTTCGGGCCGAAATAGGCAACATCGGTCTGTGGGTTCCAGTCCCACAGACCGATGTTGGCCGCTTCGAGGGCGACTTTCAGGCGGTCCTCGCTTTCGGCCAGCGCACTCTGGATGCGCTTGCGCTCGGTGATGTCCTGGAACACCGTGACCGACCCGGACAGGCGGCCATTGTCCCATGTCGGAACGGTGGCCAGCGCAACCGGGAACATGGTGCCATCCCGGCGAATGTAATGTTCGTCTTCGCTGCGATAGGGTTGCCCCATCGCCAGATGCATCAGGGTCGGGCATTGCCCCAGCGGAATATCTTCGCCCCTGGCATTTTTGTAGTGAATGATGTTGTGGATCGGCTGCCCCTGCAATTCCTCCAGAGACCAGCCCAGCAGGCGACCGGCTTCGGGGTTGATGAAGGTGCAGTGGCCTCGGGAATCGAGGCAGAACACCCCTTCGCCCATGGAATCGGTGATGTTCTGCAGGAATTTGCGGCTGGTGCGCAAATCCTCTTCCATCTGTTTTTGCTGGCTGATGTCGGTCCGGATGGCGATATAGCGTTCAGGCATGCCATCATCCCCCATCATCGGGACGATGGTGGCCGAAACCCAGTACAGCGTGCCGTTTTTGGCCCGGTTGCACAGCTCGCCGTGCCAGACCTGGCCCCGGCTGATGGTCTGCCACATTTCTTCAAAGATGGCGTGTTCATGCAGGCCGGAATTGACAATCCGGTGGTTGCGACCAATCAGCTCGTCTTGTGAATAGCCGCTGATCTGACAGAACAGGTCATTGGCGTAAATGATCAGGCCGTGGGTATCGGTGATGCTGACGATGGCGTGCTGGTCGATGGCGAACTTTTGCTGTTCCAGCGCTTTCAGGGCGCTGGCGCGCTGGTCGATCAGGCACAGGATGGTGCTGGTCAGGGCGGTGATGCTGTCTTCGCCCGTGTTGGGGATCGGCAGGGCATCGCTGCCGTTGTCCGGGTCCATGCCCCCCAGACTGCCCAGCAGGCCATCGGCGGTTTCCCTCAGGGCCCGCAAGGCCTGTTTTTGTCCCTCGGCTTCGGCTCTCAGGCGTTCATTGGCGGTTTGCAGCTCTTCGGAACTCAGCATCAGGCTGCGGTTGCGCAGTTCCATGTCGCGGTCGTTCTGCTCATACGACCCTGACACGCGCGCCAGCAGCCCTTCCAGTCCATTCAGCAGCGAGGCTGTTTGCGGGCTCAGACCTTCGGTGCCTGCCAGAGCCTTGGCCTCTTGCAGCGCGAGCGCGATATCCTGCTCGCTGGCCAGGCCAGCGGTCCGTTTGAACTGGTTGCGTAAGACCCGATGCATGAAGGTTTAAAACCCTGATATCTCTGTGGAGTGTGCGGGGAACGGCTGAGAACAGGCGACGGTCTGGAGGCTACGGTTTAGCATACTCCTGAATAACGGCAATTGTCATGGTCTGGTTGTGCAACTGGCATGTTTGCAGTTTTCCATGAGGATTGATCTCGCCATAGGAGTAAAACCCGCTGATGGTTACGGGAATGTGCAGCTCGCTGGCAAGCCTTTCCTGCACGCTGTCAACTTCTTCGACCAGCCGGTCGCCCATCACCAGCTTGCGCCCGACGCAACTGACCAGAAGCGCCAGCGCCGGAGAGGCCGGAGCTGCCGACTGATCCGAACCCAGGCACAGATCGGCGGCTTGCTCGGCTCCCAGAATCAGTTGGTCGGTGCTGGAGTGCATCATGCGCACAAAGCCGCCTTCCCGGATGTCCCCGGCAAAGGTCAGGCTTTTGTCTGCCTCGTTGACCCCCAGCAGGGTCCGGATCAGGCCGACGGATTCGGCGGTTTCATTCAGCATTTCAAAGGGAAACAACAGCCCCGATGCAGGCAGGCCGCTGGCATAGTCGCCCAGATACCGCTTGTACAGGTCCAGGGCCGGTTCATCGTCCAGCGTATAAAGGATGTTCCCTTGCGAACGGGTCACGCGGCGGGTGGGGCCAAAAGGATGCCAGCCACCGGCCGAGCCATTGCGCAAAACAACCGCATCGCCGTAAAGCCCTGCCGCAACGATTGTCTGGTCGGAAATGCCAGCGGGGGAAATGGTGACCGTATGCCGGAATGCGCCATCATCCCCGGCCAGACCACCGGCAATCACCACATGGTCCCCAATGGTGGCTTGCAGGCCGTCAATCAGCGCGCTGCCGTTGATGTTGGTGCCCCGGGCAAACAGCAGGACACTACGCAGGTTTTCGGGGCGGGCGGCGAGCAGGGCTTGCCCCAGATGGTGACCGGCAGCGGTGGCATCGCCATCGGCTGGAAACGGCAAGGTCTGGATGTGGATCGGGGTCTGCTCAAAGCGGACGGCGGTCAGGACGCAGCTTTGCTCATGCACATCATCGCAGGCGATTTCACCGGCGGTGCTGCACCCGATCAGGCTTTCGCGCGGCAAGGCGGCACTCAGACGGTCATGGAACCCCTCCTGACAGACGATTTCAGGGCTCCCGAACACCAGCACCAGATCAGGATCAAGCGCAAGGAGCGGGGCGACAGCCTGGGGCAGATCGTCCGGGGTGGACACGAGGGCTTGGGCAAGCTGCATGGAATGGCGCCTCTCATCGGATCATCAGGAGGAAAGCAGGTGTGTGCAAGTTGTTGTATAATGCCCTTTCTGTGGAGGGAGGCATATGGTTCCTAGGAGGGATATGTGCCTTGGGATATGGTCCGGTAAACCAGTGTCGATTTTTACTGAACAGACCATGCCTGTGTCCGCACCCCGTGGCGGTGCGGGCAACTGGGGGGGGGGGAAGCCCGATAAAGATGATGACGGCGGCGAAGGGGTTTCACCGGGATATGCAGAAAAACGGCTTCCTGTTTCTGAAGGCCTTGTTGGGAGCCTTTCTCCCAATCCTGCTTGTGGTGGTGACAGGACCGGTCTGGGCCGGGACACTGGTCTTGCGCGATGACCTGCCATCGCTGTCCCTGAACGGAGGCCTGTCCGTTTACGAAGACAAAACCACTACCGCAACGATCGATGATGTGCAAAAAATCTCTCAAAAAGGGGGCTTTACCGATCTGGCTACAGGATATGCCGGCGGGTATCGCACCTCGCACATCTGGCTGCGCTTTACCGTCCAGTCCGAAAGTCGGCAGCCGGACTGGATTTTGGCGATGGGATTGCCGTTCCTGAATTATGTGACGCTGTATGCGCCTCGGGGCGACGGGACCTTTCAGATTTCGCGGCAAGGGGAAATGATTCCGGTGGAGCAGCGGGATTTGATCGTTCGGGGACCAGCCTTTCGGATACATTTGGACCCGGGAGAACAAAAGACATTTTTCGTTGAGGTTCACAGTAAGGGAACGATCGCGATTGATGGAACTCTATGGCAAAAAGAAGAATTTTCGGTATTCGAGCGGCGCGATATATTTATCATTGCAGCCTTCTCTAGTCTTTCTCTTTACGTTCTATTATTTTCTGTTTTGAATTTTTTCAATGTTCGGAATCGTGCAAATTTTTCTTTCTTTTCTCAGTTCTTTACAACATTTTATATTAATCTTTATACGTCTGGCATCTTATCGTTGTATGTCTTTTCAGACATGACATGGCCGATTTTCGTCGTGCCTTTTTTCAACGGAATGCAACTGACCACCAACATCATGTTGGTGAATTACCTGTTGCGACTGCCGGTGCATTGCCCTCGTCTTGGCAAGGTATGCTGGGGGCTGGCCGTGCTGGGCTTTGTCATGGGGGTGGTGGGAACCTTGTGGGGAAATCACATCACCACACCTGCGCTGAATCTCCTGCTGGTGCTGCTGATCTTTTTGGTGAGCGCCCTGGCCGTGTGGCTGGTGGTGGCGCGTGGTGAACTGGGGGCAATCATTTTTCTGGTGGCTTTTGCGATCAGTCTGGTTGCCGCCGTTCCGATCCTCATGCGCAATGTTGGTCTGTTGCCACCAGATACGGTTTTACCCTATTCGGCTCATTTCGTGACCCTGTGCCATGCGATGGTGGTCGGGTTCGGCCTGATCCAGCAGGCGCGCCAGACCGAGCGGGAACGGCTGTCGGCACAACGCCGGTTGCTGGAGGAATCCCAGCGGTCCGAGCGGGATCTGGAAGAGCGTATCGCTCAACGCACCCGTGCTCTGGCCAGTGAAATCCAGGAACGCCGCCAGATCGAAGACCGCTTGCGGGACAGTGAACGGCAGGTGCGGGCCGTGCTGGATGCGGCCTCGTTTCCGATGATGGTGATGGAACACCGCACGGCGCGGCCCTTGTTCATCAATGGTCCGGCAGAGCAGGTCTTTTCCGGTGAACTGTCATTGCAGATATTCTGCGATCATCCCGAGATTGCCGCAACCTTGCAGCAGGAAATGATTGGTCAGTTGCCGTTTTTTGACCGTGAAATCCAGTTGGTCCGCAAGGCCGGGGGGGATCGCTGGCTGATGGTGTCGGCGGTGTTCCTGCGCTATGGCGGGCTGACGGCGGTTCTGTTTTGTCTCAATGACATCTCTCAGCGTAAAGAGCTGGAACACAGCCTGCTCGGGGCCAGAGAGCAGGCCGAACATGCCCTTGAAACCGAACGCCGGGCCCGCCGTGAGCAGCGGAATTTTCTGGCAATGGTCTCGCATGAATTCCGGGTGCCGCTGGCGATTGTGGAAACGGCCACGCAGGTTCTGGGGCTGACCTTGCCACCGCAAGCAGCCGACTGTCAGGGCGAACTGGCCAAGGTGCAGAGGGCGGTGGCCCGGATGACCGACCTGATCGAAACCTGTCTGGCCGATGACTGGCTGGAAAGTACCTCGATGAGCCTGCGTCTGGAAACGCTGGATCTGGTCTGGCTGGTGCAGGATGTGTGCGAGGAGTTCGCCATTCTGGTTGACGCTGAACGGATGCGGCTGCATTTGCCCGAGGCTGCCTTGCTGCGGGGGGATGCGACCCTGTTGCGGGTGGTGGTGTCAAATCTGGTCGACAATGCGCTGAAGTATTCGCCTGCCGAGTTGCCGATTGACGTGCGGATGTCGGTCGGCAGCCAGCGGGTGGTCCTTGAGGTTTGCGATCTGGGCAAGGGGATTGCGGTTGAAGAGCGCGAACAGATCTTCGACAAGTTTTTCCGCTCGCCGTCGGTTGGCCGGGTGGGCGGGGCCGGACTGGGATTGTATGTGGTCCGCCGCATCGTAATGCATCATGGCGGAACAATTGCCTGTGTCCCGGGGCCCACAGGCTGGGGAACGGTGTTCCGGGTGGAACTGCCTTTGGGAACTCCGTGATTTTCATTACTTTTTTCTGGGGAGAACCCCTTGCATCCACCGGAAAATGCTCTGGTGGTTTTCTTGATTTCGCTGATATAGTGCAGTCCGGTTTGGAGATAATCAGCCAGGCTTCCGCTTTTCCTGCCGATCATCAGGCAACTGTGTGACGGCGGGATAGAGTCTGGTGGTGGAGCAGGCAGGGGGAAACATGGCTCGCATTGTGGTGGTCGAGGATGATGCTGATCTGCGTGATTCTGTCTGCCGCTATCTGACGCTGATCGGACTGGATGCCTGTGGTGCCGCGTCGGGACAGGAATTGTTCGCCTTGCAGGTTGACTGGACCTCGGCGGTGGTGGTGCTGGACGTGAACCTGCCCGACTGTGATGGCTTTACCGTCGCTCGCCGTCTGCGCAGCCTGTGCCCGACGGTTGGGATCATCATGCTGACCGCCCGCAATCAGGTCGATGACCGGGTGACCGGCCTGACCTCGGGGGCTGACAGCTATCTGGTCAAACCGGTCCAGTTGCGTGAATTGCTGGCAGTGATTGAAAGCCTGTCTCGGCGATTGAACATCAGCGATGCCGCTGTGCCGGTGACGCCGTTGCCTGCGGCGTCCCTGCCGGCCTTTGCGGCGGTGGCGCCCCCGGTACCGTCTCCCGTCCGGTCGTCCTTCAAGCCGTCACCGGTGACGCTGGCGGGAAGCCCATGGGTTTTCGAGGTCTCGTCGTGGTCGCTGTTCACGCCGCAAGGGGCGCAGGTGTCCCTGACCAATGCCGAATTCCGCGTGCTGCGCGTTCTGGTGGCCGATGCAGGCCATTCCGTCTCGCGCGACCAGATTTCCGAAGCTCTGGGCAAGGCTCCCGGCGAGCAGGAGGACCGCAGCATTGATGCCATCCTGACCCGCCTGCGCCGCAAGGTCCGCGAAGAAACCGGCCTGCCGCTGCCAGTCAAGGCGGCGCGGACGGTGGGCTATGTGTTTGTGGCCCCGGTCACCGTGCAGGAATAGGGCCCTGGCGGGTTGCGATCCTCTTTTCAGGGGGGGCTGCTTGTGCATCTTTGTGCCTTCTGGGGCGTGAAAGACGCATAACGGTCTGAAATATAATGGTGTTAGCATTGCAATGTCGCATCGGGAAAAGGGCTGTACCTCTTGCACTGGTGCTGCGGTGCAGCGTCTACGGGGGGTGGTCGCGCGGTGCGCGACTGTCTATGATGCGTCCGGGGTGGCGGGTGGTTCCGTGTCTGTCCTTCACGGACTGGTGCCATGCTTTGCCGTCAGGTGAAGAAGACCGCACCCTGTTGGCATTCAGGAGAAAAAGTCATGTCTCTCAAGACTATCATGGTTGTCATGGACACCACAGCCGGTGTCGAACAGCGCCTGGACATCGCACTGCAACTGGCGCAGAGCCATGACGCCCATCTGACCGGGCTGTGCGTACGGACCACGCCGTATGTGCCGCAGTTCGTGATGGGGCAATTGGGGCCGGAAGTGGCCGAAGCCCAGCGCAAGTGGTCGATCGAGGCCGCAGAGACCGCGCAGAAGCTGTTTGAAAGCAAGGCGGCGGCTGCCGGGGTGCGCTATGAATGGCGTGCGGTTGACGGCCAGCTGCTGGAACAGACCTCCCTGCACGCCAAGTATGCCGATCTGGTGGTGGTCAGCCAGTTTGATCCCGACGGGGAAATGGCCGATGGTCAGGACCAGTTGGTCGATCATCTGGTGCTGGATGCCGGTCGTCCGGTGCTGGTGGTGCCTTATTGCGGAACCTTTGCCTCGGTGGGTAAAACGGTGATGGTGGCATGGAATGCCACCCGTGAGGCGACCCGTGCGGTCAGTGACGCCCTGCCGTTTCTGCAAAAGGCCGATCGGGTCAATGTGGTCGCCGTCAATCCGCATGGTGGCACGGGCCGCAACGGCCATGGCGAAATTCCGTCGGCGGACATTTGCCTCAGCCTGGCCCGCCATGGTGTGAAGGCCGACGCCCAGAGCATCGAAGCCCACGACATGCAGGTTGGTGACACCCTGCTGTCCCGGATCACTGACGAAGGCGTTGACCTGCTGGTGATGGGGGCCTATGGCCGGTCGCGTCTGCGCGAGCTGGTGCTGGGCGGGGCCACCCGCCATGTGCTGCGCCACATGACCGTTCCGGTGCTGATGAGCCATTAAGGCGGGATGTCTCGGCATTCGCAAATACGTCGTCGCAGATGAATTCATCTGCTCGGGATTTGGGTTTGTGCAGTTCGCAAATACGTCGTCGCAGATGAATTCATCTGCTCGGGATTTGGGTTTGTGCAGTTCGCAAATACGTCGTCGCAGATGACGTCATCTGCTCGGGATTTGGGTTTGTGCAGTTCGCAAATGCGTCGTCGCAGATGACGTCATCTGCTCGGGATTTGCTTTTCCCGTGGTTTTCATCCCCTGCCGGGAGACCGGTGGGGGATGTTTTTTTGTATAAACCAGAATAGTTTCATCGTTCCATCATCGAAGGGTCATTCAAACTTCATCCTGTCCACTTGGTAATCCAGAGTACAACAGGGGCAATATTTAGCTCTGGAACAGGATAAAAATGACTATGGAAGACCGTCAGCTGTCCTCGCCGTCGTTTGAAGAGGTTGCCGCCTCTCGCCTCAGCCGCCGCGCTGCCCTGAAGGGCATGTTCGTTGCCGCTGGCTCTGCGGCGCTGGCCGGGGGCGTCTCGCGCTATGCCCTGCTGCCGGGCGAAGCCTTTGCCGCTGCTGCCAAGGCCGAAACCTCGGCTCCGGCGCTCAGCTTTCAGGAACTGGCCAAGTCGATTACCGAAGACCAGCAGGTGGCTGCAGGCTACAAGGCTCAGGTGGTGGTGTCGTGGGGCGATGCCCTGCACGGCGGGATGGATGCCTTTGATCCGCTGCTGCTGACCCCGGCCGAGCAGGAACGCCGGTTTGGCTACAACAACGACTTCATCGGCTTCATGCCGCTGCCGGTCGGTTCGCAGGCGTCGGACCATGGGCTGCTGTGCGTCAACCACGAATACACCAACACCGAATTGATGTTCAGCGGCCTGAAGGGCGAAAGCGCCAAGGACCTGATCAGCGAAGATCAGGCGAAGGTCGAAATGGCCGCCCATGGTCACACCATCGTCGAAGTCAAAAAGGGTAAGGATGGTTGGGCGGTGGTGGCTGACAGCCGCTATAACCGGCGCATTTCCTTCCTGTCCACCGTCTGCGAAGCCACCGGTCCGGCAGCAGGTCATGCCCGCCTGAAGACCAAGGCCGATCCGTCGGGCCGCAAGATCGTCGGCACCCTGAACAACTGTGCGGGCGGGAAAACCCCGTGGGGCACCATCCTGACGGCGGAAGAAAACATCCACCAGTACTTCGCCGGCAACCCGGAAGGCACTCCCGAAGCCCGCAATCACAAGCGGATGGGCATCGAGAACAAGCCGGAATATGGCTGGGGCCGGTTCTTTGAGCGGATGGATGTCAGCAAGGAACCGAACGAGCCGAACCGCTTTGGCTGGCTGGTTGAAATTGATCCCTATGATCCGTCCTCGACCCCGAAAAAGCGTACGGCGCTGGGCCGTTTCAAGCACGAGGCCGGGACCTGTGTGGTCAACCCGGACGGGCGGGTGACGGTCTACACCGGTGACGATGAACGCTTTGAATACCTTTATCGGTTCGTCACCAAGGGCAAGTTTGTGCCCAACGACCGCAAGGCCAACATGGGCCTGCTGGACGAAGGTACGTTGTCGGTGGCCCGCTTTGATGCCAACGGCACGGTGAGCTGGCTGCCGCTGATCCATGGCAAGGGCAAGCTGACGGCGGAAAACGGCTTTGCCAGCCAGGCCGACGTGGTGATCGAAGCCCGCCGGGCCTCGGAACTGCTGGGGGCCACCCCGATGGACCGCCCGGAAGACGTGGAAACCAATCCGGTCAATGGCCGCGTTTATGTGATGCTGACCAACAACACCAAGCGCAAGCCGGAACAGGTTGATGCCGCCAACCCGCGCGCCAACAATGCCTATGGTCACATTCTGGAACTGACCGCGCCGGGTGGCGAAGGCAAGGCCGCCAACCATACCGCCGATACCTATCAGTGGGATATCCTGCTGCTGGCCGGTGATCCGTCCAAGCCCGATGTCGGCGCCAGGTACCACCCGGATGTGACCTCGAACGGCTGGCTGGCGGCTCCGGACAACTGCACCTTTGACAACCACGGTCGCCTGTGGATTGCCACCGATCAGGGCGGGGATCAGGCCAAGCGCGGGGTTCCCGATGGTATCTATGCGACGCAGGTCGATGGGGCCCAGCGGGCGCTGACCAAATTCTTCTACGCCGTGCCGCGTGATGCCGAAATGTGCGGGCCGGAATTCACCCCCGATGGCAAGACGCTGTTCGTGTCGGTGCAGCATCCGGGCGAAGGCTCGACCTATGACAAGCCGTCAACCCGCTTCCCGCGCTTCAAGGCCGACATGCCGCCGCTGCCCAGCGTGGTGGCGATCACCAAAAAGGACGGCGGCGAAATTGGTGGCTAACCTTTGACGCAGGCCTGATACAAGCAGGGCCGGAGTGATCCGGCCCTGCTTTTTGTCATTTCTTTTCGACGGTAAACGTCACACCGTCCGGGTCGGAGGCGGATTTGCCGCCGATCTTCTTTCCGGTACCCCCGCTGGGGGCAGCTCCGCCCTTGCTCCCCATCTTGCCGGTGCTGCCGCTGGTATCATCGCGGCTGTCGTTGGCATCATCGCCCTGAGCGAGAATGTCTTCTTCGACCGCATTGCCGAACAACTCGATCAGTTCGGCGCAGATGGTGATGCTCTGGCTTTCCGGGTCCCACCAGGCATTCACCTCGTCGCCGCAGGCGGTCACGGTCATGGTGATCGGTTTGGGCAGAAACACCCGGCTGTTGAGGTCGGCGACCACCTGATCCAGTGCCCGCGCCTGCTTGACCGCCTGTGTCCAGCGCTGGCCGCGCACCTGCGGGTCCCACGCCAGATTAAAGGCGTTCGATGCGCCGCCCTTGGGCTGATAGGGGGCCAGCAGGCGTTGCCATGACTGGGTGGCCCGTTTGTATTCGTCGGGGCAACTGCTCAGGCGGTCTTCGGTCAGACCGATTGCCTCGGCATACTCGGCAAAGCCATCCGGGTCCGAGCCATACAGCAGGCAGGCCAGCTGGTAATACCGCTGGGCATCAAGGCCATGCTCGTCCATGTAGTCTTCTTCGCCGGGGCTTTCCCCTGCCAGCCCATCGACCAGGGCAAAGCCGTCAATGGCGTCCATGATCTTTTGGTCGCGGGTATCATCACCACCTTCGGCCGGGATCATGATCGAGGCTGCCAGCATGTCGGCGGCGTCTTCCTCGCGCCCGATCACCGGCAGGTTGAGGGTGGCAATCAGGGCATGGGCCGCTTCGTGGTAGGCAAAGAACGCGGCATTGGCAGCGGTGAAGTTGATGGCTTCCTGCTGCTGGTCAGAGGTCAGGGCCACAGCCGGGGCGGATGGCGCGACAAGAAACGGGGCCATCAGCAGGGCAGAAGCGAGGTTAACAAGCGGGCGGCGCATGGTGATGCACTCCTTGGCGGCGATATGCTCAGTTATGACGAAGCCCTCGCTTCTTGGCAAGACACACCCCTTGGCAAGACGGGGACTTTTCTGCCACTGTGCAGCATCATGACTGTTCCGCTGTCTTTCCCCGAATACTGGGTTTTTGGCTATGGATCCCTGATGTGGAATCCCGGCTTTGAGCACCAGGAAGCCATAGCCGCCGAAATCGACGGCTATCACCGCAGCTTTTGTATCTACTCCCACCATTATCGCGGCACCAAAAGCCGTCCGGGGCTGGTGTTGGGTCTCAGTCCGGGGGGCAGTTGTACCGGGGTGGCCTTTCGGGTCGCCGCCGCCCGCTGGCCCGAGGTGCTGGAGTATCTGCGCGAGCGGGAATTGCTGGCCTATGCCTACCGCGAGGCTTACTTGCCGGTCCGTTTGCGCGATGGCCGCACCCGTGAGTCGTTCGTGGTGGTGGCTGACCCGGCCCACCGCTCCTATGCGGGCGAACTGCCGACCCCGCAGGCGGCATCCATCATCATGGAAGCCTGCGGCCACGCCGGGCTGAACCGCGATTATCTGATCAACACCGTTCGTCAGCTTGTGCAGCACGGTTTTCGCGATGCGCCGCTGCACGAGCTGTTGAAAGAGGTCGAACGTCAGACCGGCGAACTGGATGCCGGGATGGGGATTTGAGGCCGGGGGTTGCAGCCTTTTTTCCCAGTGACGCCAACGGGCAGGCCGCGCGCTTTCCTGATCGGGCTGGTGCTCATTGCTCCAGAGGAGAGCAGTGAGCGCAAAAGCGGGAACCGGTTTTGCGCAAAATCACTACGATAAATTAAAATGTTGGACCAGTGATGCCTGCATCCCATGTAACGCACACTGGTCTGGAACCGGATTCTCTCTCCATTGTTTGAGATTCATCAATATACTTATAGATTAATGGCGACGATCCTGCTTGTGATTTACATTTGCGTCGACTGATTTATGCAAGTGAATGTGGTATATTTATTGTTAAAAAAGTATATTAATGGGCTGATTTGATGGTGAAAAAGTGTTTTACGGTCTTATATTAGTCATATTTGAAAAATGAATATTCCGTGTATATGGTATATCTCAGGGCGCAAATAACGATCATTGTGATCGTTATTGGTTAAATTGATTTGACCGTGAAAATTTATTGCGAACATATCGTGTTTCGTTTAAGAGCCTATAACAGCAGCGATACAGGAGACCATGGTATCGCAATGGTGGAAATCAATCGCAGTGGTGGCGCAATACGTTTGATCTTTGAACGTTGGCAAATACCTGTAGACGCAGAGTAAGCCAGAGCTGATGGACAGACAGTCTTGCCCGACTGTGCGCCTGTTGACGAAACGGGCACCTCGTTCCTGCGGCGTCTGCTCTCTGCCCGGATTGGCGCGTCCATCGGCACGCGGAGAAGGTTGATTTGATTGGAGGTCAGTGACCAATGTCGAAAGTTGTTCTGAGCGTTGACGATTCCGCCAGCATGCGGCAGATGGTGAGCTTTGCCCTTGAGGGGGCGGGGTATACCGTGCGGACCGCTGTTGACGGGCAGGATGCGCTGGATGTGCTGGCCAAGGGGCCGGTTGACCTGATCCTGACCGATCTGAACATGCCGCGGATGGACGGATTGGCCCTGATCAGGCAGGTGCGCACCCTGCCGAGCTGCCGCTTTGTCCCGATCATTTTCCTGACCACGGAATCCGAAGACAGCAAGAAGGCCGAAGCCAAGGCTTCCGGTGCAACGGGCTGGATTGTCAAGCCATTCCAGCAGGATCAACTGCTGGCAGTGGTAAAGCGCTTTTTAGGGTAACGCATTGGGTGAACGGCAGGGTCTGCTGTTGTTTTTCTGTGATGTGCATCCTGATCCCTCCTGAAGGGCGCGTTTGTTTTCCGTAACAAAGGGGCGTTCCATGGTTGCTTCGACGCCATCACCTGCCGAGACATTCCTGCAGGAAGCTGCCGAGCTTCTGGACGATCTTGAAGCGGCTCTGCTTGATCTGGAGCACGACCCGCTGAATTCGGAACTGATCAACCGGGCGTTCCGGGCCTTGCATACCATCAAGGGCTCGGGGGCGATGTTCGGTTTTGATGCGGTGGCCGAGTTCACCCATCACGTCGAAGGCGCTTTTCAGAAAGTGCGCGATGGCCAGCAGAGCATCTCGTCGAGACTGATCGCGGCCACGCTGGAAGCCGAAGATCACATCCGTGATCTGCTGGCACACAACAACGATGTCGAACGCGGCGAGCGTCTGACGCAGACGTTTCTGTCGCTGATGGCGGGCGGCGTGGTGGCGACCAGTGCGCCAGAGAGACCGGCTGTTGCCACCAACGGGGCGAATGCCGACGGGACGGATGGCGATGGTCAGCCACGCCGCTGGCACATCCGCTGCCGTCTGGCCCCGCAAACCATGGCCTTCGGGACCAATCCACTGGTGTTGCTGGACGACCTGCGGGCGCTGGGGGAGTGCGTCGTGGTGGCGTTGCCCGATGGTATTCCGACACTCGATCACATGGACCCACTGTGCTGTTACATGGAATGGGACATTTTCCTGTCAACGGCGCACCCGAAAACGGCGATCGAGGATGTGTTCCTGTTCGTGATGGATGACAGCGAGATCTCCATCACGCCGCTGGACGACAAAACCGTCTCGCCTCTGCTGGGGGAAATCCTGATTGCCCGTGGCGATGTGCCGCGGGAGGTGGTTGAAGAAACCGTTGCGCAACAGCGGCCGCTGGGCCAGATGCTGGTCAAGGCCGGAGCGGTCTCGCCCGAACGGGTGGTGTCGGCGCTGGTGCAGCAGCACCATGAAACCCGCAAGCCGGCAGCGACACCTGCTTCGGCTCCGGCGGCGCCGGACAGCGGCCATGGCAGTGTGCGGGTGCAGGCGGAACGTCTGGACAGCCTGATGGATCAGGTCGGCGAACTGGTGATTGCACAGGCCCGCCTGCGCCAGCTGGCGGCGGGCAGTGACGACATCCTGTTGCGGGCGATCAGCGAAGACATCGAGCGGCTGTCAGCCGATCTGCGCGA
>NZ_FTOA01000006.1 GCF_900156605.1 Insolitispirillum peregrinum
CCGGACGCCAAGGGCAGCGAAGCGTAAGCGAAGCAACATCTGGCCCCCGCAACCAAAATACCAAAAAGCCCCCCGGCTCACGCCAGGGGGCTTTTTGTATTTCCGCACCAACTCCCGGGATCAAAGGGCCCTGCGGCCCTTTGCGGGCGCGGGCAGAGCCCGCACGTCCTTCAAGCACCACCCTCTCCACGTGGCTTGATCCTGAACCACATGGCATAGAGCGCGGGCAGGAACAGCAGGATCAGCGCAGTTCCCGCTGCTGTCCCGCCAATCAGGGTATAGGCCATCGACCCCCAGAAAACGGAATGCGTCAGGGGAATGAAGGCCAGAACCGCAGCAAGCGCGGTCAGGATCACCGGCCTTGTCCGCTGTACGGTGGCTTCAACGACAGCGTGGTAAGCATCCAGACCGGCGGCACGGTTTTCCTTGATCTGCTCGGTCAGGATCAGGGTGTTGCGCATCAGGATGCCCGCCAGCCCGATCAGGCCCAGAATTGCGTTAAAGCCAAAGGGCTGGTTGAAGACCAGCAAGGCAGGGACAACGCCGACAAGGCCGAGCGGTGCGGTCAGCATGACCATGGCCATCATCGAAAAAGACCGAACCTGCAGCATGATGATGATCAGGGTGGCGGCGATCATCACCGGAAAGACCTTGGCCAGCGCGGCGTTCGCTTTGCCTGCCTCCTCGATGGAGCCGCCCATTTCGATGCGATAGCCAGCGGGAAGGGATGCGATGAGCGGCTGAAGAGCCTTGAGAACCTCCTTGGAGACCTCGGGCGGCTGGGTTTGTTCGTTGATATCCGACCGAACGGTGATGGTGGGGATACGGTCACGGCGTTTCATGACCGGCTCTTCCAGACGTATTTCGGAATGGCCGATCTGATCGAGCGGTATCGAGCGACCATCCCGGCTGATCAGCGAAAAGCTGGCAAGCTGCGCCGGGTCCAGACGTTCGCTCCCTGCGCTGCGCGCCACGACGGCAACATTGCGGATGTCTTCGCGGACCTGAGTGACCGGAAGGCCAGAGAGGAGGAACTGAAGCTGCTGGCCAACCTCTGCCGGAGACAGGCCGATGAGGTTTAAACGATCCTGATCCGGGATAAAGCGGAGGATTGGCGTCCGGTTTCCCCAATCCCGATTGGCTTCACGCACGTCCGGCACCGTCCGCATGATGTCGAGGGCTTTTTGGGACAGGCTATAGAGGTGTTCGGGATCAGGCCCCATAACCCGGAATTCAACCGGGAAGGGGGAGGGCGGACCAAAGACGAATTGCGTTGCCCGGACGTAGGCCTCGGGGGCCAGACCGTGGACCACCGCCTCCCGGAGATTGTGCTTCAGGGTGTCACGGGCCTTGGCGTCGGGGGTGAGAACGACGATCTTGGCAAAGGCGGGGTCTGGCAGCTCTGGGGCCAGTGCCAGATAAAAGCGTGGTGCGCCCTGACCGATATAGCTGGTGACAATTTGAGCCTCGGGCTGCTGCGCAAGCCACTGCTCGATTTTCTCCACGGCAGTGGTGGTTGCTGCGATGCTGGAGCCTTCGGGCAGGCGGACTTCCACCAGAACTTCCGGGCGGTCAGAGGTGGGGAAGAACTGCTGCTTGGTACCCCCCATGCCGATGACCGACGCGGCAAACAGCAGAGCGACGATGGCGCAGGTCAGGACTTTGTGGCGCACGGCAAAGCCGATCAGCCGCCGGAGCCGCCGGTAGTTGGGGGTGTCGTAAATTGCGGCGTGACCGCCAGCGACCGGCTGGATGGCGGGCAGCATCTTGACCCCGAGGTAAGGGGTAAAGATCACTGCGACCAGCCAGGACACGATCAGGGCAAAGCCTACGATCCAGAAAATATTGCCCGCATATTCGCCCGCGGTCGAAGAGGCGAAGCCGACCGGCAGGAAGCCTGCAATCGTCACCAGAGTCCCGGACAGCATCGGGGCGGCGGTATGGCTCCACGCATAGGCGGCGGCCTTGATGCGGTCCATGCCTTCTTCCATTTTGACCACCATCACTTCGATGGCGATGATGGCATCATCGACCAGCAGACCGAGCGCCAGAATCAGGGCACCAAGCGTGATGCGGTCGAAGAAGCGGCCGGTTTCCAGCATGATCAGAAAGACGACAGCCAGCGTCAAGGGAACCGCCGCCGCCACCACAATGCCGACCCGCCACCCGAGACTGACGAGGCTGACCAGCAGCACCACCCCGAGGGCCATGGCGAATTTCATCATGAACTCGTCAACGGCATGGGTAATGTTGACCGCCTGATCGGTCACTTTGGCGAGCGTCATTCCCAACGGGAGCGTTGTGGCGATGGCGGCGGTTTTGTCCTCCAGCGCCGTGCCGAGCGCCAGACCGTTCCAGCCTTCCTGCATGACGGCGGCGAGCATGATGGCGGGCTTGCCCTGGTGCCGGATCAAAAAGGTCGGGGGATCTTCATAGCCCCGGCGAATGTCGGCGATGTCGGAGAGTTTCAGCATGCGCCCCTGAGCGGCGATCGGCGTGTCGGCGATGGAGGCAACACTGTCATAGGCTCCGTCAATCCGCAGGATGACATGCGGCCCACGGGTATCGACCGAACCCGCCGGAGTGATGCTGTTCTGGCGTTGCAAGGCGACAACAATGTCCTGTGCCGAAACGCCAAGAGTGGCCAGTTTGCGGTATGAAAACTCGACGAAAATCTGTTCGGGGCGCTCGCCCAGAATGTTGATCTTTTTGACGCCGGGCACATGCAGCAGGTCCTGCCGGATCACTTCGGCGTGGCGGACCAGCTCGTGCATGGGCATGCCGTCGGCCTTCAGGGCATAAAGAGCGAAGCTGACGTCCGAATATTCGTCGTTCACAAACGGACCAAAGACACCAGGGGGCAGGTTTCTGGCTTCGTCTCCCAGTTTTTTCCGCGCCTGATAGAATTCCTCCTGCACATCCTTGGGCGGCGTGCTGTCTTTCAGCGCCAAAGTCATCAGCGCCAAACCGGGGCGGGTGGTGGTATCGACCCGATCATACCAGGCCAGTTCCTGCAGGCGCTTTTCCAGCGGCTCGGCGACGAGTTCCTGCATTTCGCGCGCGGTTGCACCCGGCCAGACGGCGGTCACCGTCAGGTTTTTGATGGTGAATTTCGGGTCTTCTGCCCGCCCGAGGTTGACGAAGGCATAGGCTCCGGCGGCCACCATCAACAGGATGAAGAACAGGGTGACCGCTCGCTCGCGGACGGCCAGCGCCGAAAGATTGAAGCTCATCAGTTGTCTCCGCCTTCGGCGGCTGTTCTGACGCGCGCCCCGTCCTGCAGCAGATGGGCTCCGAGTGCGACAACCTGATGGCCTGAACCCAGGCCGGAAATGATGGCGGCCTCGCTGGTCAGCCGGAGCACCGTGACGGGCTGGAACCGCACGGTCGAGGTTGAGCGGTCCAGAACCCAGACACCGGTTTTATGACCATCATCGAGCACGGCTCCGACGGGGACGCGGACCTCTTCCTGTGGCCCGTTCTGGTCCGCAAGCTGGATGGTCACCGTGGCCCCCAGTGGCGCCGACGCGGCCACACCGTCGAGCACGTAACGGGCTTCATAGGTGCGGGTTTGTGGATCGGCGGAGTCTGACAGTTGGCGGAGTTGTGCCGTGTACTGGTTCTGGTCGTCCCCGTAGATGCTGGCCTGCGCCATCGACCCAATCGCCGGGCGGATCGTTTCGGGCAAGGTAACGACCGCTTCGCGGGGGCCAGCCTGAGCGATTTGCACCACCGTCTGACCCGCGGCGACAACCTGCCCCGGCTCCCCGAAGGTATTGATGACGGTCCCGTCGCTCTCTGCGACCAGAACGGCATAGGTGGCTTCGTTTCCGGCAACCCGGGCTTCGGCTCCGGCGGCGGCGAGCTGTGCTCGTGCGGCATCCAGTGCCGCCCGGACCTGCTCATAGCGTTGTTTTGGAGTCCATCCATTGCGCAGCAGGTCGGCATACCGCTGTTCATCGGCGACCAGTTGCACGACCGATGCGCGGGCGGCGGTGACCGCGTTGCGTTTGGCGGTGAGTGCCAGCAGCAGGTCGGTCTGATCGATCCGCAGCAACGGTTGCCCGGCCTTGACGTGTTCTCCGCTGTTGACGTACCGCTCGAGGATTTTGCCGGGAACGCGGAATCCGAGATTGCTGTGAACCCTGGCGGCGATGGTGCCGGTGAAGCTGCGCTGCTGCCCAGCGACGGTTTCTGCCGTTGCCAGTGCGACCAGCGGCGGGGCTTGTCGCGGGTCCGCTGTCGCAGCGGAGTCCGGCGCGGGGCCGGACAGCGTGGCAAAGGCCGCCGTCCCTGACACCGCGATCAGCAGGCCGCCCAGCATAACGGCGTGTCTTTTTTTGATGTTCATGCCATCGCCTCGTTGGAAATAGATTGCGTTCGAAATCTATGTAGGCTAAATAGATGTCGAACGCAATCTAAAAAGGAGGCCAACGATGCGCGTCAGTCGCACTCAGGCAGAGGAAAACCGTCAGGCGGTGATCAATGCGGCAAGCCGCCTGTTCCGGGAGCGAGGCTTTGATGGCATTGGCCTCAAGGACTTGATGAAGGGGGCCGGTCTCACGCAGGGGGCGTTTTACAAGCAGTTCGAGTCAAAGAATGATCTGGTGGCGCAGGCGTCCCGGCGGGCTCTGGAATGCACCCTTCAGCGATGGGAAGAGGCCGCCGCCAGCAATCCACAAGACCCGCTGGAGGCTGTGCTCGGTTTTTACCTCAGCATGGGGCATCGCGGGGAACCGATGGACGGTTGCCCGGTGGTTGCGCTCGGCTCGGACGTTGCCCGGCAGGATGCCGATGTGAAAGCAGCCTTTGAAGCCGGGATCGGGACATATCTCGACATGCTCGCCGGATGGATTGGCGAGGGTGACAGTGATCAGCCCAGTGGACGGGCGATGGCGATCCTGTCGACGATGGTCGGCGCGCTGCTGCTGTCGCGGGCGGTGAATGACGAGCAGCTCTCCGGGGATTTCCTGCGCGCCGCCGCCGATCAAATCCGGGCAAGCGCACACCAGCACAAGAAAGAGATGAAATGATGAACACTCCCCGGTCTGACATCGCCCTGGTGACAGGGGCTTCCTCCGGCATTGGCTATGCCGCGGCCCACGCCCTGCGGACTGCCGGATATCGCGTCTTTGGCACCAGCCGTCGTCCGGGAGCCAAGGGGCCCGATGGCGTCACCATGTTGGCCTGCGACGTGACCGATGATGTATCGGTGGCACAGTTGGTTGAACAGGTGCTGCGCGAGGGAGGCCGGATTGACCTGCTGGTCAACAATGCGGGCATTGGCTTGTTCGGTGGCGCGGAAGAGTCTTCGGTACCGCAGGTCCAGTCCCTGTTCGACGTCAACGTGTTTGGGGTCATCCGCATGACCAATGCCGTGCTGCCGGGGATGCGCCATCGCGGGGCAGGCCGGATCATCAATCTGAGTTCCGCCTATGGATTCATTCCGGCACCCTGTTTCGCTCTGTATGCGGCGACCAAGCATGCGGTGGAGGGCTATTCCCAGTCGCTGGACCATGAACTGCGTGCGTTCGGGGTTCGGGTGATGGTGGTGCAGCCAACCTATACCCGGACCGCCTTCGATGACAATCTGGTGACGCCGGATCGCCTGCTGGGGGCGTATGACGCAGTCCGGGGGAGCATGAAACAGGTGGCGGCAGAAGCCTTGCAGCAGGGCGATACGCCTGAAATCGTTGCGGCAACCATCCTGAAGGCCGCAACGGACAAGGCACCAAAGCTGCGCTATCCCGCCGGGAAACTGGCGCGGAGGGTCAGCCTGTTGCGCCGCTTTGTTCCCGAGGCCGGGTTTGATCGCAGCCTGCGCAAGATGCTTCGGTTGCCGGTTTGACCGGAATGCGGCCCGGTTTTGTGGAGGGATGGACAGCATGAGTACCGTTTCCCCACGGGAAGGCGTGGGGGCCTTGGCTTCGGTCCGACAGGTGCCGCCCGGCATTCTCGCCGGGGCGATCATCCCGACGATGATGGGGGGGGCCAAGATTCTGGAGCAGAACCAGCTCAGCACTACCAAGCAGTATTGCCACCCATAGAATGACCAGTAGGTGAAGATTGCGGAGCAGGTGGTGATGATGGCGGGGGAGTAAGGGGTGAGGCTAACGGTGGATGCCCCCACGGCTGGGAGGGCTGTGGGGACATCCACTTTATCCGGGCAAGTCCGAAATGCCTATTTAAGAATATATTTTTAAATTCACTCTTTCCGTGTATCTCTTGCATTGAGATAAATGCACATAATTCGACAAATTATGGAAGATAAAATACATATTTTAGGAATATGAAATAAAAATATATAATAAAATCAAATCGATAAAGAAATATATGATTTGGCACAATATGTGCTTTCCATTTATAGGGAGCCTGCCTAGGAGATGTAAATGGCTATTGAAAACTACCTTTCTCTACCACGCTGCGACAATCCATTGCGTATTCTCAAAGAGGTTCACGCACAGCTTGAGCCTTATCGCCAATACCTTGAACGGGCAGAAAAGGCGTTTCACGCAGCGGCTCTTTCTATTGGCTGGCGACAGCCTACTGATGATGAGCTCGTCGACCTCAAAGAACGCCGGGACCAACGGGGCAAAGAGCTCTCTTCTAGTCAAGGAAAGCAGCGGAGGCGTGATCGCAAGGTCACCCATGTAATCCCAGTTGGTCATTGGATCATGCTGGAAAGCATATCCAGCAAGCCCGAAGAAGATCAGGTCTTTGACGCCTTCTTGGACGCCATGGAGATCTATGATTGCCCCGCTGAAGGCACCCGCTGGCCCCGGGAGCGCAGCATCTCAGTTGAAGACCGTGATGTGGAA
This sequence comes from Insolitispirillum peregrinum, assembly GCF_900156605.1. GTDB lineage: Bacteria > Pseudomonadota > Alphaproteobacteria > Rhodospirillales > Rhodospirillaceae > Insolitispirillum > Insolitispirillum peregrinum. The sequence continues at coordinate 6,819 of NZ_FTOA01000006.1, forward strand.
ATGCAGGCCGTCTTGCTTTCTAGGATTCCGGGTACGCAGAGACACTCAACAAGTGATCCAAAAGGCATGGAGGAGGAGCAGAAAGAAGTAAATGAAAGAGTCCTCTATCTCCGTCCTGATACTTATTCTTTGAGGCGTAAGAAAGAAGCAATCTCTGAGTTAAAAGATCGCCCGACAGCCGAGCGGGAAGCGCTCATCAACCTTGCCAATTCATACGCTGCGTGGCCCGTGGTCCACCCACATGAGGTTGGGCAATGGGTATTCCTGACTGATCCCGCACGAAGTGGGGCTGAGGAGCAGCGGGACTTTGTCCAGATCGCCCTGAAGAGCCCTGATTTTGCACTGTTGCAAGGTCCCCCCGGATCGGGAAAGACGACTGCCATCTGTGAATTGATTTGCCAATTAGCCCGCCAAGGAAAACGCGTCTTGTTGGTCGCCTCTACCCATGTCGCGGTTGATAATGTCCTGGAAAAAATCATGGAGTGGCAAGACGTGGCAGGCGAAAAGCTTGTCATGCCAATCCGTATTGGCACGGACAACCGGGTGTCGTCAGATGCGGTAAAACCGTGGATTTTGCATCGGGTTGTGTCCAGTTGGTGTGAGGAGCTTAAGGATTTTCTCGACAATCCGGTTAGCTCGACACCGCGCGGCGACGCATCCCGAAACATCCTGCACCCGTCTGTACAAAAGGGGGCCGATGATTTCCAGAATTTGCTGCTTGAGTCCTCAAACCTGGTTTGCGGTACGACCATCGGCATTCTTCAGCATCCAGCCATTAAAGAGGGCCAAAGGCTCACCCCCTTTGATGTCATGATCATCGACGAAGCGTCGAAGACAACCTTGCCCGAGTTTTTGGTTCCCGCCCTGCACGCCAAGCGGTGGGTCATTGTTGGGGATCGTCGCCAGCTTTCCCCCTATGTTGAAGAACAAGAACTGAGAACCAACCTCACTGGCATCTGTCACGGCACCAAGGCCGATCGCCTTTTGAGCGCCTTTCTGGCCAGTAGACGAACGCCTCAATTTTCTTTGCTCGCGGTTGACAATGACCAAGACGGCAAGCGGATCGCGGACGAAGCGCGTGCCCGTGAATTGGTCTCGGTGAACCTTGATAACCCCGATGAGCACCAATCGATCCCATTCGCCTCTTTGTTTTATGGTTGTCCAGAAACCATCGAAGCTTTGCAAACACAGGTGCCCGGCGATCTTGAGCATCTTATTGGCTGCGAAGGTCTATCCCTCGATGACTGGCGGGCACGCCGCAAAGCATATTTGGGGCCGCCGAGTGGGGAAAATCAAAGTCAGACGGACCGTAATAACTGGGCTGAAGAAGTCGCTTGGCGATTGATCCGGGTTCATGAGCTTCGTGAGAATGTTCAAGAAGCTGAGCCGTATCATAGCGATCTTGCTGCCCTTTTGCCTGCGAATTCAACTGAACGGAATGAGCTGGAACGTGCCCTTGATCGCCTAAGGAGGGTTTCTTTGCCCTCTGTCTTGGAGATCTTTCAGCATGGGGCTGGCTCGCTAGGATGGAAGCAAAAGACGGTTCTCACCGATGGCCTTCCTCCTAAGACGTTGAGCGAACGGCTTGTGTCGCTCTCTTTTCAACATCGCATGCATCCTGCTATTTCGGCCTTCCCGCGCGAGCGCTTTTATGCCAGCGAGGGGCTGCTTCGAGATGCGACGGGCATGGAGGCCGCACGTCAATGGGATTTTCCGCGCTATAAGCACCGAGCCCTCTGGCTAAACGTTCCCCGCAAATCGGCCAGGGAAAACGTTTGTCTGGAAGAAGTAGAAACGGTGATCAGCGAACTCAGGTATTTCGCTGATTGGGCTCGAAGCTCTGGCAAACCAAACAGTGCGCAAGACCAACCGTGGGAGGTGGCTATTCTTACCTTTTATCGCCCCCAAGAGCGCAAGCTGAGAGAAAGGCTACAGCGCCTGTGCAGGCAACATGGCCGAACCAGTTCATTTACGCTGGGTGATGGGGATCGTATTTGGGTGCGCATAACCCTGGCAACGGTAGACCGTTATCAAGGGCAGGAAGCCGATTTGGTCCTGCTGTCGTTCGTAAAAAGTGGTTCAGCAGGGTTTTTAAATAGCCCCAACCGCCTCAACGTCGCTTTGACGCGGGCACGGTATCAAATGGTTTTAATTGGGGATCGCAGTTGGATGGCCTCGAAGTATTGCCGCTCTGAGCTTCTGAGAGATTTAGCGACTTCGCCGCACTATCACCACGCCATTGGGTGGGAGACTAAACGATGATTACCCTGAAGCGCATTGTCCAAGTGCAGTCTTTCGAATGCAGCGCCACCGTTGCGGTTGAGCAAGAATCTGCTGCCTTTCAATGTTTGGCGCAGCTGGCGGCCGATTTTGAGGGATGTATTACGCCGCAGCTAGTCCAGAAGGAATTATATGCTCCTTTGCCTCTGCATGCCTGTCAGCTCGCCATAAAGCGCTGTGTCGATTTGAAAATGTTTGACTGGATCGACCAACAACAGCATATCGCCCAGTTGACCGACCTTGGCGAAGTGATGGTTAAAAACAGCCGTATCCTGATACCACAACAGGACCTCTGGCGGTTTTATCTGGTGGACGATCCACTTGTCCCAAATCCCTTGGTTCATCTGGAGTGGGTTAAGGCTGAGCCTGCCCATCATGTCGTCTCTAAGGAAAAAAAGGGTGAGAAGATATCAGGGGCCGGTGATGCAACCCCAGCTTTGCTCAAGGACTTGGTCGATGGGCAGCCGTCGCGCTCATTGGCTGATCGCACGTTACGGCAGGTCCGAGACGTTTCCGCAAAAGGGAAAATACACAAGAGCGGCACCCTGGAGCTACGCTTAGATTGGGCACCTGAAAGCCAACCACGTGTCAGTTTGTCAGGGACGTTGCAGGATACAAAAAAAATTGCCCTGGACCAGGCAATGACTGGCTCGCTACTTCCGGATTGGACCTATGAAGATCTATGGATAGAGCTTGCTGCTGCGGCATCGGATAGCTTGATCGAAGACATCTGGATGATCAGGGAGAGATTTGGCCATTTGGCCATTCCTGGATGGTTTGACACGCTCGACAGCCAAGAGCGCAAGTCGTTTGAGAAAACCCTTGAAACCCCAGAAATCGGGCTGGAGAGTATTGGGATTTTTGCCCCTTCAATGCTCCAACAGGTTTCTTTATTTCCCGGAAACGAGACCGAGGCCCAACGCTGGTGCGAGTGGTTGCAGTTTGAGCAAGTCACCAACTACGTGACGCCAGATCAGTTGCGGGATCAAGCGCAAAAGGTGCTGGGCAAGTTTCCCTTCCACCGCCCTCAAGCGCTGGAACCAGATGCCATGCTGGCCCAAGCCTTGAGCCGCACTAATGACCCTGCGATGCGACACATCCTCGCCCCGGCAGACCTTGGGCTTTGGAGTTAACCGATGATTAGTCCTATTTCCCGCCAATATACGCTTGATCTTACTTCCGAACCACTGGGGCCAGGGTGGCTACGCCGTTCAGAAGCGCGCCCTGAGTCTAACGAGGCCCCGGCGGACGGGCTGTGGAGAACTGGCCCTGAAGGCCGCTTTCGCAGCGCAATGATTGCTGCCTTGGATGGCGCGCAGGAGTTGGTTCAGGGGTGCGCATTTTTGTTCGCGGATAAGCAACTTTCCGATGCTCTGCTGCGTGCGGCAGATCGTGGTGTCCGCGTTTACCTTTTGACCGCTTCTGAACAAAGGATCGGGAAGCACCTGCAGGACGATCAAGATTTTGATCGGCGCATGGCTGACGAGCATAAGCAGCTGTTGGATCGTTTGGCGGGGAAGGTGCTTGTTCGTTCAGCCGAGCATCTGCATGCCAAATTTTTGCTCATTGATTCCCCTCGTCCATCGGTGGCGACAGGTTTTGTTTCTACGGCAAACTTTAACCGTGCCTTAGATGAAAATATTGAGTTGGGCATTCGCTTGGACGGCAACGAAGCAGTTCTGTTAGCGCTTTATTTCAACTGGGTTTTTTGGTGCGAAGCAGAACGTGAATTGATTGGAAAAGGGCGTTTGATGCCAGTTTCGTCACCACCGGCACAGCCCCAAGATCCTTATGGTGCCAGTCAGCCCCTAGGGCAATTCGTCGTTGCGACCTTGCGCGCTAGCCAAGGACTGAGGGCGTCTGTTCTGCGGCTGATTAGCCAGGCAAAGGATGAAATCTTGCTCGCGTCCTATGGCATTGAGCTGGATCATGCTGCAACGCAGGCTCTGCTTAAAGCGTTGCAGTCTGGTGTTGCTGTGACCATTCTGACGCGGCCCCGACCCGCTGTTTCCGCTGCTCTGTCTGCTTTTGCAAAAGCTGGGGCGCGTATTGTTGGACATGACAAACTTCATGCCAAAGCTCTGGTTGCTGATCAGCAGGCTTTGGTGATGTCTGCTAACTTGGAAAGCGGCGGGCTTGATACGGGGTTTGAGGTTGGAGTTCTCTGCTCTGGAAAACGCACCGAGGAAGTCAGAGATACCCTGCTGCAATGGATTGAGGCCGCTCCGTGGCAGTTTCGGCACGATGCCACGCGTGGTGACCATTTGGGGGATTTTTTGCCTGCGGAAAAAGGTCTGCGCGATGGGGTGGAAAAGGTTATTCCCTTGACGACCCAGCGCTGTGGTTCGCTGGTCGCGCCTGATGCGTTACGGCTAGAAGCTGCGCCACGGCCGCGGTTGGAGCCTGCTCCCCCACGGGGTGAACTGCCTCAACAGGTTACATTTCATTGGGAGGTAGAGCCGCCACGGCTCCCCAGGCAGGCGAGGCTCCGTAAAGCCAAGGCGAAGCTAGACCAGAGCAACGCCAGAAAGGGCGATAAGATGATCGAAGTCTTGGAAAGCACGCCCGAAATCTATGATCATGGTGGGAAGGTTTATGTCCTGGTCAAAGGCTCGGCCGATATTGTCGAGGCTGAGCGCTTAGCCGCAAAGCTTTCTGCCATCGTGGTGGTGCAATGAGTCTACAGTCCGAGAACAAAGCCCGTGCTGTATTGGTCAGCTGGATCAGCGTCAATCACCGCGCAGGCCCCTTTATCCCAGCCCTGAAGGATCAGAGGAAGGTCTTGGGGGCCCCCATCCAAGAGCTATATCTGTGTTATCGCGATGCTCCTGGAGAGGAGGGGAACCGAGAGCGAGAGGCACTGGAGGAGACGGTGAAGACCCTTCGACAGGAGCTAACGCCGCATTGCCCGAAAATTCATCGCCGTCCTTGGAAAACATCGGCAACCCCGACTGATCATGATGAGATCCGTAAATTTGCAGAACGCGTACTTACCTTTGTGCGGCAAAGCCATCCTAACGATGTGATGGTGATACACCTATCACCGGGAACCCCCGCGATGCATGCGGTTTGGTTGGCGCTTGGCTCAACGGGGTTTGCTTCTGGGCCAGTTAAGTTAATTCAGACATCGGATCAACGGGCGTTGAGCAGCGGGAAACCTCCTCTACAGGTGGTGGACTTTCGGCTTGATACTGTTTTGAGGCGATATGCAGCAGCGCGGCCCTATGTCACCGAGGATGCCGATAGTGGGCAAGTGTGGGACCTTACGCAGATCCAAAGTCAGGCCCTTAAAAGTACCCTTGAAAAGCTGCGTAAGTGGGCCCCACTGAGAGTTCCCGTATTGTTGTTGGGGGAACGTGGCAGTGGGAAGACGACCTTGGCAAACTATCTGCGCGCAGAAAGCCCATTCCAAAAGCTCAAAGGAGAGAGTTGGCCTTCTGTGGTATGTGGTCAATTTCGAACGACACCCCAGCTTGCTCGCTCAGAGCTATTCGGGCACGTCAAGGGGGCCTTTTCAGGGGCAGAAAAACAGCGGACCGGCTTGTTAGAAAAAGCCGATGGAGACACGGTCTTTTTTGATGAGATCGCTGACATTGATCACGATACGCAGCGGCTTTTGATCGCCGCCTTAGAGGGGCGTGGCTTTTATCCGTTGGGGGGAGAACAGTTGGTTCGATCAAAGTTCCGTGTGATCTGTGCGACCAATCGGACCTTAGAAGAACTCACGACAACCCTGTTGGACCGAGATTTTTTTGATAGGATCAATAGCGTTGTTATTCAGGTTCCTGCTTTGCGTGATTGCACAGCAGATATCCCCTTGGCCTGGAGGGCAGTCCTGTCGCAAGCTACACAGATTGCCTCAATACAGCCAAGAGAATGGGAGCGTTTTAGAGATCACCCTGAGGTGTTGAGGCATCTTATGGGGCACCGATTGCCAGGAAATTTTCGTGACTTGCAGCGGGTCGCGCTCCACTTGCTGGCCGAGTTGAACTATGGAAGCTCGGATGCTGAGGCAATTGGTAATGCTCTGTCATGCCTGGACGTTGATAGCGGGGGTGTGGGTAGTGAAAATATCTTCACCCCAAGCCTTCCGGCAGATTTTCCTTCGGTCTTGGCTCAATTCGAGCGGAAGTGGCTTGAGGCTGCGATGAAAGAGGCGAATGGAAATGTATCTAAAGCAGCAAGATTGCTTGGTATGAAGCGCGAGAATTTTAACAACAGAATAAAAAAATACAATACATTATAATTATAAATTAATTTTTATTTTACGAGTATTAAAATAAATAAGATTAATAGCTATTGTATTTATAATAATTTTTTTGAAAATATATTAATTCTTCTTTCAATTCGATATCATTTATTTATAAAATTTCTTCTTATGGTGAGTGATCTTATTGCCCGCATGGTTTCCTTTTATTATTGCGATTGCCAAAGTGTTCAAAGTTTTGGCTCCTGACAGCAAGCGTTAACCGTCCCCGTTCTATTTCCTGGAAATGCAGTAAGCGTCGATTAAATGACTAATGCCCTTCTGTGGAAAGTCAAATGCTGATGCCTAGATTTCGTCACCTCCCCCCCCCCAACGCAAACAAAAAGCCCGATCTTTCGATCGGGCTTTCGGAAGGCTTTGGTGAGCCTTCAAAATTGGTGGGCACACAAGGACTCGAACCTTGGACCCGCTGATTAAGAGTCAGCTGCTCTACCAACTGAGCTATGTGCCCCCAGTGGGGAGGCCGCTTTATAGGCGGTTTGGCACCCCCCGGCAAGAGGAAAAATCATCGGGGATGACTTTTTTCTGTCACAGGGGATAAACGACCTCCCTCTCCACTCTCCTACAGGGTGGCGCGGCGGTGGAAGCCTGCCGGGACGTCTTCGTGCGGGGCGGGGGTGGCGATGACGGCGGTCACGCGGGCGTCGGTCGGGCCGTCGTGGCAGGCGGTGACCATCTGCTCGACCACTGCCGCCGGGCCTTTCAGGACGGCTTCGACGGTGCCGTCCTGACGGTTGCGCACCCAGCCATCCAGCCCGAGCGCAGCGGCGGCTTTCTCGGTCCAGGCGCGATACCAGACGCCCTGAACCTTGCCTTCGATCCTGAGGTGAACGGTGACGATCTGACCATGGCCTGACACGGGAATGCTCCTGACAGCAATAAGAGGGGGAGCCAGCTAACCGCTTTTTTCCCTTACCGTCTTGTGCAGATTAGGGATGCCTGTTCTGCTCACCAACAGTACGGCCTCCGCTCCCCAGCGGCCAAAAGAAAAACGGGACCGGTGGATCTCTCCCCCGGTCCCGTCTGAAGTCTCATAAACGGGAAAGCCCCGCCGTGGCTTATTCGAACTCGATGATGATCTGGTCAACGGCCAGCGAGCCACCGGCGGCAGCGTGAACTTTCTTCACCTTGCCATCCTGTTCGGCGCGCAGGACGTTTTCCATCTTCATCGCTTCGACCACTGCCAGCTTTTCACCGGCCTTGATCTCCTGACCATCGACGACATCGACCGAGACCAACAGGCCCGGCATCGGCGACAGCAGATAGCGCGACATGTCGGGCGGCAGCTTGACCGGCATCAGCTTGTCGAGCTGGGCGGCACGCGGCTCCAGCACCTTGACGTCGGCAGCCGAGCCCTGATGGAACAACTGATAGCCGATGCCCTTTTTGGCCCGGTCCACCTGCACCACGCTCACCTGACCATTGATGGTCCCGACCCACAGCGGCTGGCCGAAAATCCAGTCGCTTTCGACGGTGTGGCTGGCGGTTTCGGTTTTCACCGTCCACTGACCGTCCTTGGCATCATAGCTGATGCTGACCGGGTGATAGACGTCATCACCGAACTTCACCACATAGTCGGCACCGACCTGACGGCCATGGCCGCTCATCTGGTTGGAGATCTGCGCGGCGCGGACCTGTTCCAGATGGTTGATGGTGGCGGCGACACAGACCAGCACCGTCGGGTCTTCCGGCGGCAGGTCGGTGGCGTTGAAGCCGTCCTTGTACTCTTCGGCGATGAAGTTGGTGGTCAGGCGACCATCGACAAACCGCTGCTTGCCCAGCAGGGAGGCAAGGAACGGGATGTTGTGCGACACGCCACGGATATAGAACTGATCCAGCGCGGTGCGCATGTGCAGGATGGCTTCGTTGCGGTCCGCCCCATAGGTGATCAGCTTGGCGATCATCGGGTCGTAGAACATCGAAATTTCGCCGCCTTCATAGACGCCGGTATCGACACGCACGCTGTCGCTTTCGGCGGGCGGCAGGTAGCGCACCAGGCGGCCGGTGGACGGCAGGAAGTTGCGGTACGGGTCTTCGGCGTAAATGCGCGATTCCATCGCCCAGCCGGTGATGGTGACGTCGGACTGCTGCAGGGTCAGCTGTTGACCGGCGGCAATCTTGATCATCCATTCGACCAGATCGAGGCCTGTGATCAGTTCGGTGACCGGGTGTTCCACCTGGAGACGGGTGTTCATTTCCAGGAAATAGAAGTTCCGGTGGGCATCGACGATGAATTCCACCGTCCCGGCCGACTTGTACTGCACGGCCTTGGCCAGCGCGACGGCCTGTTCGCCCATCGCCTTGCGGGTGGCGTCGTCGAGGAACGGCGACGGCGCCTCTTCGATCACCTTCTGGTGGCGACGCTGGATCGAGCATTCGCGTTCGACCAGATACAGGCAGTTGTCGCCGTCGGACAGCACCTGGATTTCGATGTGGCGCGGCTGTTCAACGAACTTTTCGATGAACACGCGGTCGTCACCGAACGACGAGCGGGCTTCGGAGGTGGAGCGCTCGAAGCCGTCGCGGGCTTCGTCATCGTTCCACGCCACGCGCATGCCCTTGCCGCCGCCGCCCGCCGAGGCCTTGATCATCACCGGATAGCCGATCTGGCTGGCGATTTTCACCGCTTCGTCGGCGTCCTTGATGATCCCCATATAGCCGGGGACGGTCGACACACCGGCTTCGGCGGCCAGTTTCTTGGAGGTGATCTTGTCGCCCATGGCTTCGATGGCATAGGCATCGGGGCCGATGAAGGCAATCCCGGCCTTGGCCAGCGCTTCCTGGAACGCCTTGTTTTCCGACAGGAAGCCATAGCCCGGATGGACAGCTTCGGCGCCGGTGTCCTTGCAGGCCTGAACGATGCGTTCCATCACCAGATAGGACTGGGCGGTCGGGGCCGGGCCGATGAACACCGCTTCGTCGGCCATCTGCACATGCAGGGCTTCCCGGTCGGCTTCGGAATAGACCGCAACGGTCTTGATGCCCATTTTGCGCGCCGTCTTGATGACGCGGCAGGCGATTTCGCCTCGGTTGGCGATGAGGATTTTCTTGAACATGGTTGCCTTACCCTTTTCGCGTCAACGGACTTAGAGCGGAATGTTGCCGTGCTTTTTCCACGGATTTTCCACCTTCTTGTCCCGCAGCATGGCCAGCGAGCGGCAGATCCGGCGACGGGTACCGTGCGGCATGATCACGTCGTCGATGAAGCCACGGGCTCCGGCAACGAACGGGTTGGCGAATTTCTGGCGGTATTCTTCGGTGCGCTCGGCGATCTTTTCGGCATCGCCAATGTCGCCACGGAAGATGATTTCCACGGCACCCTTCGGACCCATCACCGCGATTTCGGCGGTCGGCCAGGCAAAGTTGACGTCGCCACGCAGATGCTTGGAGGCCATAACGTCATAGGCACCGCCATAGGCCTTGCGGGTGATGACCGTCACCTTCGGCACGGTGCATTCGGCATAGGCGAACAGCAGCTTGGCGCCGTGCTTGATGATCCCGCCGTATTCCTGGGTGGTGCCCGGCAGGAAGCCCGGAACGTCGACAAAGGTCACGATCGGAATGTTGAAGCAGTCGCAGAACTGCACAAAGCGGGCGGCCTTGCGCGAGCTGTCGATGTCGAGGCAGCCAGCCAGCACCATCGGCTGGTTGGCGACGATCCCGACGGTCGAGCCTTCCATGCGGGCAAAGCCGATCAGGATGTTCTTGGCATAGTCGGGCTGGACTTCATAGAAGTCGCCTTCATCGACCACCTTCAGGATCAACTCCTTCATGTCATAGGGCATGTTGGGGTTGCTGGGGATCAGGGTGTCGAGCGAATAATCCTGACGATCAGCCGAATCGGCGGTCGGGCGGACCGGCGGCTTTTCGCGGTTGTTGGCAGGCAGGAAGTCCATCAGGCGGCGGATCTGCTGGATCGCGTCCACGTCGTTCTCAAAGGCGAGATCGGCCACGCCGGACTTGCTGGCGTGGGTCATCGCGCCGCCCAGTTCTTCGGCGGTGACGACTTCGTGGGTGACGGTTTTCACCACGTCCGGGCCGGTCACGAACATGTACGAGCTGTCTTTGACCATCGCGATGAAGTCGGTCATCGCGGGCGAGTACACCGCGCCACCGGCGCAGGGGCCCATGATTACCGAAATCTGCGGGATGACGCCCGAGGCTTCGACGTTCTTCTGGAACACATCGGCGTACCCTGCCAGCGAGTCCACGCCTTCCTGAATGCGCGCGCCGCCCGAATCGTTCAGGCCGATCACCGGAGCCCCGACCTTCATGGCCTGGTCCATGATCTTGCACAGCTTTTCAGCGTGGGTTTCGGACAGCGAGCCGCCGAACACCGTGAAGTCCTGGCTGAACACGAACACCAGACGACCGTTGATGGTGCCATAGCCGGTCACCACCCCGTCACCGGGGGTCTTGTTGTCAGCCATGCCAAAATCGGTGCAGCGGTGTTCCTTGAACATGTCCCACTCCTCGAAGGAGCCGGCATCAAGCAACAGGTCGATGCGTTCGCGGGCGGTCAGCTTGCCCTTGCTGTGCTGAGCATCGATGCGCTTTTGACCACCACCCAGACGGGCTGCGGCGCGCTTTTCCTCGAGCTGACGGATAATTTCGCTCATTAGTCCCCCAGTAACATCTCTAAGACGCTTCCGGCCCCTCACGGCGGTGAGCCGGTGAGTCCATTCTTTCGGGTGGGATGACGCCTGCCCTCAAGTGGACTTTCGGGGTGATCGAATACCATACTTGCGAGCGTTGTGGGGATAAAAAAGCACGGAAAACACAAGCCTTTTATGCTGCATGTGCGAAAAAGCTGATAAAATAACGAAAATTTCGCCGTTGTCGTTCCCCTGCCTGCGTGATACTCACAGGTCATGTCACAGATCATGAAACTTGCCCTCGAAATGGGGCCGCTTCTGGTGTTCTTCATCAGCAATGCCAAATTCGGCATCCTGACGGGGACGCTGGCGTTCGTCATCGCCACCACCATTGCCTTGCTGGCATCGTGGGTGATTGCCCGCCGGGTGCCGATGATGCCGATGATCTCGGGCGTGTTCGTGCTGGTCTTTGGCGGCCTGACGGTGATCCTTGCCGACGAGATGTTCATCAAGATCAAGCCGACGCTGGTCAACCTGCTGTTTGCAGGTGCGCTGACCTTTGGCTATCTGACCCGCCGCAATTACCTGCAACTGGTGCTCGGCAGTGCCTTTTCGCTGACCGAGCAGGGATGGCGGACGCTGACCGTCCGCTGGGCGGTGTTTTTTGTGGTGCTGGCGGTGCTGAACGAAGTGGTCTGGCGCTCGGTGCCGACCGATAGCTGGGTGGACTTCAAGGTGTTCGGCATTCTGCCGCTGACCATCGTGTTCAGTCTGACGCAAGTGCCGCTGTTGCTGCGCCACGCCGTTCCCGAAAACACCACGCCAGAGGGCGAAGACAAGCCGGACTGATCCTGTTCTGCCGTCTCACCGCTATATGTATGATTGTCGGCACCCATCAGCATAGTGCCACGACGAGCAAGTGGCTCTCCACTTTTTCAGGGCAAGTCCATGAACATCGTACAAGCCAACGGCATTGAGCTGGCCTATGACAGTTTCGGCGACCAAACCAACGAAGCGATCCTGCTGATCGCTGGGCTGGGCACGCAGATGATTCGATGGACGGAGCCGTTCTGCGAAGAACTGGCAGCGTGTGGTTATCGCGTGATCCGTTTCGACAACCGCGATGCTGGCTGTTCGACACATTTCAGCCAATGCTCCCCGCCGGATTTCGGCACGCTGGCCGCAGTGCTGATGGCCGGACAACGACCGGATGTTCCTTATACACTCTACGACATGGCTGCGGACGCAATAAGCTTGCTCGATGCTCTCTCCATTGATCGGACGCATGTCGTCGGTCGGTCAATGGGCGGCATGATCGCGCAGATTATGGCGAGCGAGCATCCCGAGCGGGTGCTATCCCTGACCTCGATCATGTCCAGCACGGGCAATGCCGGGCTTCCGCAAGCTGCGCCCGACATCATGGCGATGATGATGCGCCCCGCACCCGATCCGTTTTCCGATGAAGAGGGGTTTCTGGCGCAGTCCATCGCCTTCGCGCAGCGCATCTCAGGGTCTATGTACCCGCTCGACGGTGAGGCTTACCGTCGCCTTGTGCGGGAAGAAATCCAGCGTGCATACGATCCTGCCGGTACTGGCCGACAAATCGCGGCGATGGCCGTTACTGGCGATCGCCGGTTAAGGCTGGCAACCATCACGGCGCCAGCGCTCGTCGTGCATGGGATGGATGATCCGCTCATTCTTCCGGCCTGCGGCGAGGATACCGCCATTTCGATCCCCAATGCGGACCTCATGATGATCGAAGGTATGGGTCATGATGTGCCGCCGGCGCTTTATCAGACGGTTGCGAAGGCGATTGACCATACGGCTCGGCGAGCCTTAACGATGGACGCTCGTCCCTGAGTGTTCAGCGGACCAATCCCCTCTGCCGCCCCGTTGCCATGACAGCGATCCTCCCTGCACGACGCCCATAGAGCATTTTCAAGTTGACCGTCTCCGGTCAACGGCTCGGAAAATGCGGCACTAAAAGGGGAGGGCATTTTCAAGTTGACCGTCTCCGGTCAACGGCTCGGAAAATGCGGCACTAAAAGGGGAGGGCATTTTCAAGTTGACCGTCTCCGGTCAACGGCTCGGAAAATGCGGCACTAAAAGGGGAGGGCATTTTCAAGTTGACCGTCTCCGGTCAACGGCTCGGAAAATGCGGCCTTAAAAGGGAAGAGCATTTTCAAGTTGACCGTCTCCGGTCAACAGCTCGGAAAATGCGGCCCTAAAAGGGAAGAGCGTTTTCGCTCGGTGTGAAAACGCTCTAATCTCGCGGCTGGGGTGGCTATCGATGACCGGTCGCCATGGGACAAGCGTGAACCTGTGGCTCCGTTCTACCACCGCGACCTTGTCGCCGGGGCCGGTGGAGAGAGGGAGGAACTGTCGGGCACGATTTGAACGTAAATTTAGTGTTGTATATTTTATATTTGACAGTCAATTTTGCGTGTTTCATCATGGCGGAAATGATGAACGAGGTGCCCTGATGCGTTTCCCCCTGCGAGTAGCCCTGATTGTTGCCGCCCTGTTCGGTCCGGTGACCGCCGCGCGCGCCGATGACGCCGCCCCCGAGACGATCCTGAATGCGTCTTACGACATCGCCCGCGAGCTGTTCGAAGCCCTGAACCCGCCGTTCGCCGCCCAATGGCAGAAAAGCTCTGGCAAGCCGCTGGAGATCAAGCAATCCCATGCCGGGTCTTCCAAGCAGGCGCGTGCCATCCTCGAAGGTCTGCCCGCCGACGTGGTGACCTTCAATCAGGTGACCGACATTCAGGCGCTGGTGGACAAGGGCTTTGTTCGTCCGGACTGGCAGCAGGCGTTCCCCAATGCCGCCTCGCCGTACTATTCCCTGCCAGCCTTTGCGGTGCGCAAGGGCAACCCCAAGAACATCCACAACTGGGACGATCTGGCCCGTTCGGATGTCAAGGTGATCATGGCCAACCCCAAGACCTCGGGGAATGGTCGCTATGCCTATCTGGCGGCCTATGCCTTTGCCCGAGACCTGTACAAGGGGGATGACGCCAAGGCGCAGGAGTTCATCGGCAAAGTGGTCAGCAATGTGCCGGTGTTCGACACCGGCGGACGCGGTGCCACCACCACCTTTACCGAGCGCAGCACGGGTGACGTGCTGGTGACCTTTGAATCCGAGGTCAATTCCCTGGTGAAGGAATTCGGTGCCGACAAGTATGAAAAAGTCGTGCCGCCCAGCAGCCTGCTGGCGGAATTCCCGGTGGCGGTGGTGGACAAGGTGGCTGAAAAGCGCGGGTCCAAGGCGATTGTGACCGCCTACCTGAACTACCTGTACGCCCCCGAAGCGCAGGAAATCCTGGCCAGTTTTGCCTATCGTGTCCGCAACACCGACATTGCGGCCAGGCACGCTGCGGACTTCCCGCCGGTCAAGCTTTATACCATCGACAGCTTTGGCGGTTGGGAGCAAGCCCAGAAAGTTCACTTCGCCAGTGGCGGAACCTTTGATCAGGTGTTCGAGAAAAAGTGAGTGTTCCTGCCGATATCGGGCAACGTCGGGCGGCGCCGTTCCTGAACTGGAAACGGCGCCGCAGCGTCTTGCCGGGGTTCTCCCTCACCATGGGGATCACCCTGTTCTATCTGGGGCTGATTGTCCTGCTGCCGCTGGGGGTGATGCTGACGCGGGCCGCCGGGCTGGGGCTGGACGAGTTCCTGCGCGCCGCCTTTAACCCGCGCGCGCTGGCGACCTACAAGGTCACCCTGCTGTCTGCCGCCGAAGCCACCGCCTTCAATGCCTGCGCCGGGCTGTTGTTTGCCTGGGTGCTGGCCCGCTATGACTTCCCCGGTCGGCGGGTGATGGATGCGATCATTGATCTGCCGTTCGCCATGCCAACGGCGGTTGCCGGTCTGGCACTCAGCACCGCCTTTGCCCACAACGGCTGGCTGGGGCAGTATCTCGATCCGCTGGGGATCAAGATCGCCCACGCCCAGCCGGGGATCGCCATTGCGATGGCCTTTACCAGCCTGCCGTTCGTCGTCCGCAGCATTCAGCCGGTGCTGGAAGACATGGACAGCGATGTCGAGGAAGCCGGGCGGACGCTGGGGGCCACCGAAGGCCAGATTTTCCGCCGTATCCTGTTGCCGACCATCCTGCCTGCGGTGCTGGCCGGGGCTTCGCTGGCCTTTGCCCGCAGTCTGGGGGAGTTTGGGGCGATCATCTTCATCGCGGGCAATCGTCCCTTTGATACGGAAATCTCCGCCCTGCTGATTTTCATCCGCCTCGAAGAATATGAATTCGGTGCGGCCACTGCCATTGCCACTACCGTTCTGCTGGCGGCCTTTGCGCTGATGCTGCTGACCAATCTGGTGCAGTCGTGGCACCAGCGTTACCTGCGCCGGGGGTAGGATTTGATGCTTCCCACCATGATCACTCCGCACAAACCGCATCCCCAGCACCGTGGCTGGCGGCAACGCCTGTTGATCGGGGCTGCCGTCCTGCTGGCCGGGCTGTTCCTGCTGGTTCCCATCATCGTTATTTTCCAGCAGGCGTTTGCCAAGGGCTGGGCGGGCTGGTGGCACGCGGTCAGTCAGCCGGAAACGCTGTATGCCGTCGGCCTCAGTCTGGTGGTGGTGGCGATTGTTGCCCCGATCAATGCTGTTTACGGGCTGGCGGTGGCGTGGCTGATCACCCGCTTCCGCTTTACCGGGCGCCGGGTTCTGGTGGCTCTGGTCGAGGTGCCGTTTTCGGTCTCGCCGATCGTGGCCGGGGTGGCCTATCTGATGGTCTATGGCAGCAACGGCCTGTTCGGCCCGTGGCTGGAGGCGATGGACCTGAAGGTGATGTTCGCCGTTCCCGGCATCGTGCTGGCCACCCTGTTCGTCACTAGTCCGTTCATCGCCCGCGAGTTGTTGCCGTTGATGGAGCTGCAAGGGATTGATCAGGAAGAAGCCTCGCTGTCACTGGGGGCCAGTGGCCTGAAGACCTTTGTGCGGGTGACGCTACCGAACATCAAGTGGGCCCTGTATTACGGCATCATCCTGTGCGTTGCCCGCAGTCTGGGCGAGTTTGGCGCGGTGTCGGTGGTGTCGGGGCAGATTCGCGGCGAAACCAACACCCTACCGCTGCAAATCGACCTGCTGTATCACGACTATGACAGCTCGGGGGCCTTTGCGGCCGCATCCATCCTGACCCTGCTGGCACTGATCAGTCTGGTGCTGAAGCTGGTGGTTGAAGCGCATTTTGAGCAGACAGCCAAAGAAGACGGCTGATCTGGAGGATTGTGCGAAAACCGGTTCCCGCTTTTCGCACAATCCTCGTTTGTTCGGTCGGTCGCATTGTTTTTGCGAAAACCGCTTCCCACTTTTCGCACAATGCTTGTTTGTTCGGTCGCATTGTTTTTGCGAAAACCGGTTTCCACTTTTTGCACAATGCTCTGAAACTACAGTTTTGCCGCATTTGGCAGGCAGGGTAAGCTCCTGACGACGTTCTTTCTATCAGGAGCTTTATTGATGGCCTCCCCCTCGTCCGATCAGCCGACCGCCGCAGCCCTGTCCCGGCGCAGCCTGCTGGCCCGCGTGGCCGGTGGCGTTGCCCTTGGTGTTACCCTGCCGTCGCTCAGTGCCTGTGCCGAGACGCCTCCGGCTCCGCAGGCCCCGGCGCAGGTCGGCTGGAGCCACAAGCCGCCGATCACCCTGGCCGCCATGGGGCCGGAAGTGCTGGTCAACTATGTCTCGCCGCGCCACGATCCCAACGTTGAACACCTGATGCCGCTGTCGCCGGAACAGGCGATCCGTACCTGGGCGCGCGAGCGTCTGCAGTGCAACGGCTTTGGCACCCGCACCGTGCGGGTGGTGGTTGATGATGCCTCGGTGATCGAGGTGCCGCTGGAAACCAAGGGCGGCCTGAAGGGCTTTTTCACCGACGAGCCGGAAACCCGCTATGACGCCAAGGCGGTGGTGTCGATCCAGCTGGTCGATGACGGAGGCACCGTGCTGACCCAGATCCGGCAGGAAGCCTGGCGCTCGCGTTCGATCAACGAGAAATCCTCGATTGCCGAACGGGAACGCGCCTGGTCGGAACTGATCGAGCTGATGATGCAGGACCTTGATGGCGCGATCGAAAGCGGCATCCGCTCGTATTTTGGCGATGCGGTGGTGCGGTAAGTCTGGCGACGAATAGCAAGGATGCGGAGCGTTGCTCCGCATCTCGTCGAGGCCGGAGTGTTGGCCTCACGCAAGGGCAGACAACCGTCTGCCCTTTTTTTATGTCCTGCCACTCATGGCTGTGTAATATTTTTAGTTGTATTTTTATGAAATATTTCTCATATGTTTTATTCATGTCGTATGCTGTACAACCACACCACATGGGACATGAAGGGGCGAGCCATAAATGAAGCGTTTCCTGGGATCTTTTGCAGCCATCGCAGCCAGCTTTTCCGCAACGGCTCAGGCAGCCATCGCGCCGGAGGAAAAGGCCGCGCCGGTTGAAACCGCAGCCCTTAGCGGCCCTGCGTCAGCGGTGGAGCACATCTTTCAGGTTCCCGATGGCAAAGGTGATTTGATGGATTTTGTCCTGCGGCCATCCGGGAATGACGGCATGCTCTTTGCGTCGCACCGGAGCCATGCCTCGCATGTCTCACATGGTTCGCATTCATCGCATTACAGCAGCCGGTAAGGGTGCAGAGATGGCCGAAGGCAATGGCCTGAGCGTTACCCTGGATGCGCAGGTCTATGACCTGTGGGCTGTCCATCAGGCCGCCTACCGGCTGAGTGACCGGCTTGCCATTCAGGTGGCCATCGAAGGCAGCACCATTCAGTGCACGTTGTACCCAGTCACCGAGGGTACAAACAGCGACAGTCTGTTGGTCGCACGGGCAGACTTTCTGCGTGAAGTCACCGATCAGATGCTCCGTGCACGCATCCGGGAGGTCACGGAGCCTGTGCGGAACCTCATTCTGGCCTATACGTTTTCCCGTAGTGGCTTGCAGAAATGACCCGGTTTCTGCCTGCTGAGGACTATTTACCATCCGGAAGATACGAACTTCTGCCGTTTCGTTTTGAACGGCTTGATGACGAGCGGGTTTTGCTCAGCAATATGGCCGGAGAGGCCTTGACGGTTTCTTCGGCCGATCTGACGACACTGGTGAATGGCGATCTCGATCGTTCTGGCGCACTGTTTTCCAGACTGCGCGCCAATCACTTTCTGCGCCAGCCAGAGGATCGGGCGGCTCTGGAGCTATTGGCCCTGAAACTGCGCACGCGCTATGCGCGGCTGCGGGATTTCACCAGCCTGCACCTGTTCGTGGTCACCCTGCGCTGTGATCACGCCTGCCGCTATTGTCAGGTTTCCCGCCAGTCGGCTGACCGCGCCAGTTTTGACATGAGCCGCGAAACGGCGGACCGTGCGATTGACCTGCTCTTTCGTTCGCCCAATCAGGCCTTGAAGGTCGAGTTTCAGGGCGGCGAGCCGCTTTTGAATTTTGATCTGATCCGCTATGTGGTTCTCTCGATAACAGAGCGGAACAGGCAGCATAAACGCGATATCCAGTTTGTCATTACCACGACTTTGTCGCTGATCAGTGACGATACCCTGGCCTTTTGCCGCGAACACCGGATCTTTCTGTCGGCGTCTCTGGACGGGCCGGAGGATCTGCACAATGCCAATCGTCCACGTCCGGGCGCAGACAGCCATGCGCGTTTTGTCGCGGGTCTGGAAAAGGCACGGGACGTGCTTGGCCCCGAGGCCGTCTCGGCGTTGATGACCACCACGGCGGCCAGCCTGCAGCGCGGGCCCGGGATTGTTGACGAATATCTCAGGCTGGGCTTCCACGGCATTTTCCTGCGACATCTCTCGCCCTATGGCTTTGCCCTGAAAACCCAAAGCTATCAAGGCTATGACACTGCGCGTTGGCTGGAGTTTTACGAAGAAACGTTGACGTACATCATCGACCTGAACCGGTCCGGGGTCCGTTTTACCGAACAGCATGCCGCCATCATTCTGCGCAAGATGTTCAGCTGTCATGATCCCGGCTATGTCGATCTGATGAACCCGTCGGGGGCTGGTATTGCGGCCATCGTTTTCAATTACGATGGGGGCGTGTTCGCCAGTGATGAAAGCCGCATGCTGATGGAAATGGGGGATGACACCTTCCGCCTTGGCTCGGTGCACGAGCATGGTTATGACGAGATATTTTCTGCTCCGGCATTGCTCTCTGCCCTTGAGGACAGTTTTACCTTGTCGGCCCCGATGTGCGCTGATTGCGCCTGTGAGCCGTGGTGTGGTGCAGACCCCGTCTATCACCACGCCCGCCATGGCGACCCCTTGGGGCGCAAGGCAGAGTCGGGCTTTTGCCAGCGGATGAAGGGCATGACGCGCATTTTCGTCAAGGCGATGGAAGACCCCTTTGTTGCGGCTCTTTTTCGTCGATGGGCCCTCTCATGCTAACCCTGAACGGCAAAGCGCTGGCATGGGGCGGTTCAGCCGAACGGACCCTGTGGAAACTGACCAGCAATCCGGCCCTGCCTGTTGTGCTGCGTGAGAAAATGGCGTTCCTGCAGCGGGGCAACGGGCCGCTGCCGCAAGGCTTTGGGGCGTACATTCTCCCGCCGGAACAGCAGGGCATTCCCCCTTGCGCACACTGGTTGCATCTTCCTCCCGACTTTGCCTATCTGGCAGAGGGCGACATCATTTCTGTGAATGCCGGGCGGATCCGCACGCTTTGGCGGCAGAATTCACCGCACAATGCCGTCTTGCTCACCGAGCGTTGCGACAACAACTGCGTGATGTGTTCCCAGCCGCCAAAGAATATCGAGGACCATTGGCTCGTGGCCGAAGCGATGGATTTGGTGCGCATGATACCGCCGTCGGCCCCGGTGCTGGGGTTCACGGGCGGGGAACCAGCCTTGCTGGGGCAGCGGCTGATTGATCTGTTGGCCTTGACCCGGGCGAGGTTGCCGACCACGGCGGTACACCTTCTCAGCAATGGCAGAGGTTTTGCCGACCCCGCCTTTTCTGACGCTTATGCTGCGATCCAGCACCCTGATTTGATGGTCGGGATTCCCCTGTATGCTGCTGATCCTGCGCAGCATGACTACATTGTGCAAGCTCGCGGGGCCTTTGACCAAACCGTGCGGGGTATTCTGGCTCTGAAAGAGCGGGGGCAGCGCGTCGAAGTGCGTGTCGTCCTGCACCGTCAAACCATAGAGGGCCTGCCGGCGCTGGCACAGTTCATCGCACGCAACCTGCAATTCATTGATCAGGTGGCTCTGATGGGGTTGGAGGTCACAGGCTTTGCCCGTGCCAATCTTGATCAGGTCTGGATTGATCCGGCAGACTATAGGCCCACTCTGGAAAACGCTGTTGCCCTCCTGCGGGATTACCAGGTTCCAGTGCGCATTTACAACCACCCACTGTGCTTGCTGGGCGAGATGGCGGCGCAATATTCGGTAAAGTCGATTTCTGACTGGAAAAATGAATATGTGGCCGAATGTGCGGCCTGCACACGGCGGCAGGATTGCGGAGGCTTTTTCTCCTCCGGGGCGCGCTATCGCTATAGTCCTTCCTTGCGCCCCTTTTTGTAAGCGGTTTGCTCCCCTGATCTGGTTTGTCACAGGTATGGCTCACTGAGATAGTGCCAAATCAGTGATAAGTTGGTATCCTTGAAAAAAGAAGGGGAATTCCATTCGAGTATCCTCAAGTATGCCGGGCGTGCGTGTGGCTTCCCTTCTTAATAATTAGAATTACATTATTTTAGGGGGTTGTGATGGACATCTTGCTCCAGGTAGCAGTCATCCTGACCTGTCTGTTCTACGGTGCCCGAAAAGGCGGTGTCGCACTCGGCCTGCTTGGTGGCATCGGCATCGTCATCATGGCCTTTGTTTTCGGTCTGGCACCGGGAAAGCCGCCAGTCGATGTGATGTTGACGATCGTGGCGGTGGTCGCTGCCTCGGCGACGCTGCAGGCTTCAGGCGGCCTTGAAGTGATGTTGATCGGCGCTGAAAAGCTGCTGCGGCGCAATCCGAAGTATGTGTCGATCCTTGCGCCTTTCACCACCTGCCTGCTGACCATTCTGTGTGGCACTGGTCACGTGGTCTACACCATGCTGCCAATCATCTATGATGTGGCGATCAAGAACGATATTCGGCCCGAACGTCCGATGGCGGCAGCATCAGTCTCTGCCCAGATGGGCATTCTGGCGAGTCCCGTTTCGGTGGCGGTCGTCTCGCTGGTTGCTTTTCTGGCCAAGGCTCCGATGGGGAATGGTCATGTGATCGACTTTGTTCAGGTCCTGTCGATCACCATTCCGTCAACCCTGACGGGCGTGCTGATGATCGGCATCTTTAGCTGGTTCCGGGGCAAGGATCTCGACAAGGACCCCGAATTCCAGAGCCGTATCGCCGACCCGGTTCAGCGCGAAGCCATCTATGGCACTGCGGCGACCCTGATGGACAAAAGCCTGCACCGTGATCAATGGATTGCGATGTGGATCTTCCTTGGTGCCATCGCGGTGGTGGCGCTGCTTGGTGCCTTTCCATCCCTGCGTCCGGCCTTTGACGGCAAGCCGATGTCGATGGTCCTGACGATCCAGATGTTCATGCTGCTGGCTGGTTCGCTGATCACCATCCTGACCAAAACCGATCCGTCAACGATCGGAAAGTCAGAGGTGTTTCGCGCTGGCATGATCGCGGTGGTCGCTGTCTTTGGCATCGCCTGGATGGCTGATACGGTGTTCGAAGCCCACCTGCCCGAACTCAAGGCCATTCTGACCGAATTCGTCAAGGCTCATCCGTGGGCTTACGCCGTGGTGCTGCTGATGGTTTCCAAACTGGTCAACTCGCAGGCCGCAGCCATCACCGCGATGGTGCCGGTCGGTTTGGCCATTGGGGTACCACCGGGCTATATCCTTGCCTATGCTGCTGCGTCCTATGGCTATTACATCCTGCCGACCTATCCCAGTGATCTGGCGGCGATCCAGTTCGACCGTTCTGGCACGACCCATATCGGCAAGTACGTGATCAACCACAGCTTCATCCTGCCGGGCCTGATTGGCGTTGCGACCTCGTGCCTGATCGGTATGGTGCTGGCGAAGATGACTGGTCTGATTTAACCGCCGGACGTGACGGTTGTGTCACAGGGGCGGGCTGCCGCTCAAACAAAAGTAACGGGGGCCGGGGCCTCAAGGCCCCGGCGAGGTGTGGAGCAGTGCTCCACATCCCTGTTTCCTGCCTGTCGTATCAGCTATGCAGATGCCCCAGCTCGGCGGGGGTAAAGACGTACTCGGTCGAGCAGAACTGGCACTGCACACTGATGGTGCCATCGTCCTGCACCATGTCGGCGCGGTCTTCGGCGGCAAAGTTGCGCAGGGTGGTTTCCACCCGCTCGCGCGAGCAGCGGCAACCGAAGTGCAGGCCGCGCTGTTCGCTGGCAACGGTCAGCTCTTCCTGATGGAACAGGCGGTACAACAGCTCGCCATCGGCCAGTTCCGGGTTCAGCAATTCGGCATTGGTCAGGCTGCCCAGCAGAACCACCGCCGTCCGCCACAGCTCGTCCAGTTCTTCGTCGGTGCGGTGCTCGTCCGGGGTGCGCGGCATCCGTTGCAGCATCACCGCGCCAGCACGCCAGGCGGTATCACTGCCTGCCTGCGGAGCCGTAGTGACCTTGACGGCAGTCTCCAGCTGTTCCGACTGGCGGAAATAGCGGTGGATGCACTCGGACAAGGTGGCGTCTTCCATCGGTACAATGCCCTGATAGCGGTTGTTCGCCCCGGCCATGGTGCCCGCCAGATCGACGGTGAACACCAGCGTCCCGGCCCCCAGCAAATGCTGCAGGCTGGCTTCGGACATGCCCGAGCGGGCGTCCTGATGGCTGCTGCGATGCTCCAGCGCCGCCACCGCGTCGGCGTCAAAGCTGGCATAGGCGCGCAGATCGCCGTCCGAGGTCACGTCGGCCACCAGCATCCGCACCGGGCCATCGCCCTGCGCCTGCAGGGTGAACACGCCATCGAACTTCATCGCAAAGGCCAGCACCACTGCCAGGGTGGCGGTTTCGGCCACCAGCCGCGCCACCGGTGCCGGGTAGGCGTGACGGTCGAGAATCTCGGCCAGCGCCCGGTCAAGGCGGACCAGACGACCGCGCACCGTTCCGTTGTGCAACAGGAAGGTCAGGCACTGGTCTGACAGCAGGGAAACGGCGGCGGAGGTGTCGGAAGAGGCCATGGTGCGTGTCTTTATTCCGAAGCAAACCCGGAAGGCTTTGCGTGTGAAACGGGGGGAAGCCTGTCGATGATCACGGAACAGGCACAGAGTGGGGGAGATAGGCTGTTCCCGGTAAAAAATCAAGCCAGCAACGGAACGCTGCTGGCTTGAGACGGGCGATGGGATGGCGGAACACTCAGGCCAGTGTGCGTTAAATCTGATTCCACAGTACACAACAGTCCGTGCAAGAGAATGGGCTACCGCCCATACCCGTTTGGAGGCGATGCCCCCAAACCCCCACTTTTCCTTTGAATATCGAATTAATGGGGTCTGGGGCCTACTGGCCCCAGCGAGGTTTGGAGCAGCGCTCCATGATCCTGTTTTCTGTTTGTCGTGTACTGTGATCCGACGCAGGCACGCTGGTCTAGACGGCGTTCAGGCACCAGGCCAGAATCCCCTTCTGCACATGCAGACGGTTTTCGGCTTCGTCCCACACCACTGAATGCGGCCCGTCGATCACTTCGTTGACCACTTCCTCGCCACGGTGGGCGGGCAGGCAGTGCATGAACAGCGAGTCCGGGTTGGTCAGCGCCATCAGGCTTTCGTTGACCTGATAGGGGCGGAGCTGGGCGTGGCGGTCGCCTTCTTCAAAGCCCATCGACACCCAGCAATCGGTCACCACGCAATCGGCGCCCTTGGCCAGGTCTTGTGCGTTGTCGCCGAGAACGATGGTCGCGCCTTGCGCCCGTGCCCATTCGACGACAGCGGCGCTGGGCTGCAGGTCGGCGGGGGAGGCAATGCGCATTTCAAAGCCGAACAGGGCGGCGGCCTGAATCCACGAATGGCAGACGTTGTTGCCATCACCGGACCACAGGACGGTCTTGCCAGCGATCGGGCCCCGGTGTTCTTCAAAGGTCATGATGTCGGCCATGATCTGGCACGGATGGGTTTCGTGGGTCAGCCCATTGATCACCGGCACGGTGGCGGCGGCGGCCAGCTCTTCCATCTTGCTGGGGAAGTCGGTGCGGATCATGATCGCATCGACAAAGCGCGACAGGACGCGGGCGGTATCGCCGATGGTTTCCCCATGGCCGAACTGGCATTCGGCGGCGGTCAGCACGATGACGTTGCCGCCCAGCTGGCGCATGCCGACTTCGAACGAGACGCGGGTACGGGTCGAAGGCTTTTCAAAGATCATCGCCAACTGCTTGCCGGGCAGCGGAGCGCCGCCGTTGGCCTTCAAATCCTTGGCAATATCGAGGATGGTCCGCAGCGTGGCGCCGTCGAACCGGTCCAGATCGAGAAAATGACGAATGCTCATTGTATCTACCGTTCTCCCGGCGGGGAAAACGCCTTTCTTGTAGCAAGGCGGCATGGGCTGGCCCGGGGGACGGGCCAGCCTCCCCGTTATGCCGTTCCTTGGGCAATGGCCGCACAGGCGGCATCCAGCGTTTGCAGGGCCAGCGTGATTTCAGCCTCCCCGACGATCAGCGGCGGCAGCAGGCGCACCACGTTGTCACCGGCAGGCACCGTCAACATGCCGCGCTCCATCAGTTCCTTGACCAGCACACCATTGCCGCCGTCGGCAACGGCTTTCAAGCCGATCATCAGGCCCATGCCGCGCACGTCGGAAATCACTGTCGGATAGCGGTTGGCCAGCGCGCGCAGGCCGTCCCACAGGGTGTGGGCGGTGGCATTGACGCCATCGAGGAAGCCAGCTGACAGGACTTCGGTCAGCACCGCTTCGGCGCAGGCCATCGCCAGCGGGTTGCCGCCGTAGGTGGTGCCGTGGGTACCGGCGGCCATGGCGCTGGCGGCCTGCTCGGTGGCCAGAATGGCCCCGACCGGGAAGCCGCCGCCCAGCCCCTTGGCGGTGGTCACAATGTCGGGGGTGATGTCGGCCCACTGGTGGGCATACAGCTTGCCGGTGCGGCCAATGCCGGTCTGCACTTCGTCAAACATCAGCAGCAGGCCGAATTCGTCGGCCATCTGGCGCAGACCGCGCAGATAGTCGGCGCTGGCGGCGGTGATGCCGCCTTCGCCCTGCACCGGTTCGACCAGAATGGCGGCGGTTTCGCCGGTGATGGCGGCGCGGGCTTCGTTCAGGTTGCCGAACGGCACATGGTCAAAGCCCTGCACCATCGGGGCAAAACCGCTCAGGTGCTTGGCCTGACCACCGGCGGCGATGGTCGCCAGCGTCCGGCCATGGAAGGCATTGACGCAGACCATGGTCCGGTAGCGGTCGCTGCCCCGGCTCTGGTGGAACTTGCGCGACATCTTGATCGCGCCTTCGTTGGCCTCGGCCCCCGAGTTGCAGAAGAACACCGTATCGGCAAACGAATTGGCGACCAGCAGTTCGGCAACGCGCTTCTGGCCGGGGATGTGGTACAGGTTCGAGGTATGCCAGACCTTGGCGGCCTGATCCTGCAACGCCTTGACCAGCTTCGGGTGGGCATGACCCAGCGCGGTCACCGCAATCCCCGAGCCAAAGTCGAGGAATCGTCGGCCATCCACCGTGTACAGCCAAGCGCCTTCGCCCCGCTCGAAGGCGAGGTCATACCGAGCATAGGTTGGCATCACAACGGGAATGGTCATCGTTCTCCAACGTCCTTCGCTGTCGAAAAGGGGCGGAGCACGCCTGAGACCTGATAAGACTCCGCCCGGAAAGCCGAGGATTATTGGGGGTGCGTGCGCCCTTGTCAATCAGTGCGGGTAGGGAACGGCGGGTCAGAGGGTGTTTTACCCGATAGTGTGATCAGTTTTTCAGTTTGTAGCCTGACCGGACCAGCAGCCAGCAGGCCACCAGCAGCACCACGTCGGTAATGCCGACCACCGCCAGCCCGGTCAGCGGCAGGGCGTCGGGGTGGGCGATGAAGCCATAGCGGAAGCCGTCGATCATGTAAAAGAACGGGTTGAAGTGGGCAAAGGCCTGAAAATCAGGCGGCAGGCGGTCAAGGGAATAAAAGGTGCCGGACAGGAACGACAGCGGGGTGACGATAAAGTTGGTAAACGCCGCCATGTGGTCGAATTTCTCTGACCACACCCCGGCCAGCACCCCCAGCACCGACAGCATCAGCGATGCGCCGATGGCATGGAACAGGATGTACAGCGGGTGTGCGGCGTGCAGGGGGACAAAGAAAATCATCCCGAGGGCCACGGCAATCCCGACCACCACCCCACGGGTGACGCCCCCCAGCGCATAGGCGACGGTCAGTTCACCGGGGCTGATCGGCGGCATCAGCACGTCCACGATGTTGCCCTGCACCTTGGAGATGATCACCGAAGACGAGGTGTTGGCAAAGGCGTTCTGCACCATGGTCATCATGATCAGGCCGGGGGCGAGAAACTCCAGAAAGCTGACGCCGCCCGCCGTATGGACGGCATCGCCCAGCGACAGGGCAAAAATGGCCAGAAACAGCAGCGAGGTCACCATCGGGGCGGCAATGGTCTGGAGCCAGACTTTGACGAACCGGCGGACTTCCTTAAGATACAGCTCCCACAGGCCGCGCCAGTTGACGGCCCCCATCTGGCGGGGCGGCATCAGCCCGATCGGTTGCGGGGCTGGGGCGGTGGGGGAACGATCCATGATGCACTCATCCTGCTCTGGCAAAGAAACGTAGCGAAAGGTAGGGAGCGGGGGCGCATCTGGCAACCCCACCCTGCTGCCTCCTGACTTTATTCCGCCCCTTGCGAGGAGTTGCCCCGATGTCTGACGACGAGTTGTTGCCCCCCGAGCGGAAGGCCGCCCCGGCACCGCGATCCGGTGCCAAACCGGTGCGCAAGGTCAGCAAGACGTCGCTGATGAATGCGGCGCTGTACCATCTGGGCCGCTTTGCCACTTCGCGCACCGGGCTGCGGCAGGTGCTGGAGCGCAAGGCGTGGCGGTCCCTGCAGGCCCATGGCGGTGATGCCGACGAGGTGGCCGGGTGGATCGAGGCGGTGCTCGACAGCTTGCAGAAGCAAGGATGGCTGAACGATGGCGCCTTTGCCGAGGCCCGCGCCCGCAGCCTGAATGCCCGCGGCACCGCCACCCGCACCATCCGGCAAAAGCTGGCACAGAAAGGGGTGGCAGCGGACGATATCGACGCTGCGCTGGACCGGTTGGGGGAAGAGCAGGGCTTTGACGATGCCCGCCAGTCGGACCGGATGGCCGCCGTTGCCTATGCTCGCCGCCGCCGTCTGGGGCCATGGCGCGGAGACGGGGAGGGCCGTGTCGAGCGGCGGGAGCGTGATCTGGCGGCGCTGGCCCGGCAAGGCTTTGATCTGGACATTGCCCGGCAGGTGATCGATGCCGAGACACCGGAACAGGCCGAGGACTGGGCGGAAGGTGTGGACTGAAACGACACAGCCCCCGGCAGGGGTCTCCCGCCGGGGGCTGTGCATCACATCACGACATCAAAGCTTACAGGCAGACCTGCGGCGCTTCGGTGTTTTCCTTCGGCAGGGTGGCGCTGTAGCTGGCCAGCCCGGCGTCATCGAGCTTCATCACATGCTGGATGATGTCGTTGGCGGCGTTGCAGAAGCTGACGCGGTTGTCGAGGCTCTGGACCGAAACGCGGTTGGCGATGTAGGTCACATAGTTGTCGAGCTGGCTGCTCGAGCTTTTGCCCCAGGCCCCCTGGAAATACTGCTTCATGGTCTTGCCGCTGTTGCTCAGCGTCTTGTTGAAGCGGGTGACGAAGGCATCGTATTCGTTCCGCTTGTCACAGGACAGGGCGGCAACCATCAGGTGGTTTTGCAGCGAGCGCATGTGCAGGGCGCTGGCTTCGGTCTTGTTGGCGCAACGGCTGGGGCCCTTGGCAAAGGCTTCGCCCGGCACCGAGGTCACCGATACTGCCGCAAGCGCTAAAGCGCCAGCAAAACCGCGCGCCCACACCGACAGGCGCTGACCCTTCTTCTGGTAGCTCATAGGTACATCCCTGAACTGCGAGCCGACTGGCTCGGAGACTGACTGCATAAGGAAACCGGCGGGATGCATGCCATTGCCGCGACTGCTTAGCGCGGTTCGGAAATGTCCATCTGCCGGATATGGCCGAAAGCTACCATGGCTGCGGAGCGCCTCAAAGGGGGGAAATCAGGGAAAAAGGAGAAGATCCGTTACGACCCTCTCTCTATTGGGGTGAGGAACGCCCTTCCCGCTCAGAAACGGACGCTGACACTGAGCGAGCCAAAGCGGTCGGCGCTGTCCTGACCTTCGAATTCACGGCTGCGCCAGACCTGGGTATAGGCGATTCGCCAGTCATCAATGGTAACAGCCAGACCAGCCTGCAGGTCTCCGACCAGTGGCCGTTTATCAACGCCGGGGCTGTCGCGAAAGGTATTGCCATCCAGAAAGATGTTCCGCGCCACCGCCCGTCCGGCGATGCCACTGAACAGATACCAGCCAAAGCCGCTTTGGGGGACAAAAAAGGTGGTGCCGGACAGGCCGGGGCGGATGCGCGGCGGACCGTAGTCATGGGGCATGTTTTGCCCCAGTCGCAGGGTTGCTCCGGCGCTGGCTTCGGTCAGGATGGTTCCCAGCGAGGCTCCCAGATGCGGCGTCAGGTCGATGCCAACACCGGTATCGGGGTCTGCGTTGCTCCATGCCCGCCATTTGCGTTCATAGGTCAGGACGGCACCGACCTCATCCTGCAGGTGATAGGCATCCCAGCCCTTGGCGGTTTCCACACCAATCAGGCGGTGCCAGTCATTCTGCACTGTTTCGCCATGGGCCGAGGGGCCGACCATGCCGACCAGCAGTTCCAGTGTGTCGAGGCGGCTGCCGGTGTCGGACATCAGGGTCGCCCCGCCATACAGCCAGCCGGTATAGGGGCGATCCCCCGGTGAGGCGGTGGTGCGCTGGGTGTCGCTGGGGGTAAACAGGGAATGGCCCAGTGACAGCCCCCAGCGATTGCGGCCTTCGGTTGCCATGAACGGGATGGCAGATCCGGCCTGTACCATCCAGTCCGGGGCCTGATCTTCCCCGGACAGCCACGAGGCACGCAGGCCGTTGGTGTAATGGCGGTCGGTTCCGCTGACCAGATCGTTTTCGACCTGCAGGCTGTAACTGCCAAGGGCGTCAAGGGGGCGCTCTGCCGTGGCGGTTTGGGCAATGGCCACCGGACTGCTCAGCAGCCCCAGACACAGCAGGCAGGCGGACAGGCTGGCAGACAAACGAAGATCGGGCATCGACAGGGTACGCTCCTGTGGTTGCGGGCAGCCCCTGAAATGCATCGCGGGGGGCTGCGCTGCAACCCCCCGTAACGACACGATTTCATCTGAGCGGCAGACCCGCTGGTCTAGGTCACCGGGACCGGATAGCCGCGCAGTTCCTTCACCGCCTTGTTGACCTTGTTCCAGTCAATTTTGGTGCCTTCGGGGACGGCATGGGTGATCATTGCCACCATGTCGGTGGTCAGCGGCATGTCCGGCATCGGCTCGTTGTATTCCAGCGCATCCCAGCCTTCGTTGGTCGGGTGAGCTTCCAGCCACAGGCGGCCTTCACGCCATTCGACGATCACGCGGTCGTTGACCACCTTGACGTTGGTGCCCGCGTTGACGTGTTCGTACAGGGCCTCGACGTTTTCCGGGTACATGCGCAGGCAGCCTGACGAGGTGCGGCGACCAACGCCCCACGGAATGTTGGTGCCATGGATACGGTACAGGTCCCAGCCCAGATAGATGGCGCGGTTGCCCAGCGGGTTGTCCGGGCCGGGGCCGATAACGGCGGGCAGTTCCGGCTTTTCACGGCGCATACGGGCGGTCGGGTACCAGCTGGGGTCCTTGGTCTTGCGCAGCACGGTGGTGGTACCAACCGGGGTTTCCAGACCTTCGCGGCCAATACCCAGCGGATAGGTGTCAACCATGACACCCTTTTCAAAGCGGTACAGGCGCATCTGGGCGAGGTTGATCATCACCCCGGTATCGATTTTGGCCGCCAGCAGGTGCACCGACGGGATGCGGATCTTGTGGCCGGGAATCGGTAGCCAGGGGTCCACTTCCGGGTTGGCGGCCTTCAGCTCCAGATAGCCCAGGCTTTTGGCGCGGGCGATTTCCAGCAGGTCGTCACCCTTTTTGACTTCATAGGTGCTGAACAGACCTTCGCCCAGATCGGGCTGCGGGATCACTTCGGTCGGCTTGCGCTCGGACTCTTGCGCCGGGGCGGCGGCAACGGCCTGACCGGCCTTGGCGTCGGTTTTGGCCTGTTCGGTTTTGGCCGGGTCCTGCGGCTGGGTGGCAACCTGCGACGCCGGTCTGGCGGTCGGCATTTTGGCGGCCTGCGCCGGGGACAGGGCTCCGGCGGCAGCGTTGACACCGTTCCCACCGGTGGCCGGCGGCGGTTCACCCCCGGCGCAGGCGCTGAGCAGAGCGGCAGCGGCCACGGTCAGGGCCAGGCTTTTCAGCGTTTTAGCCATGGTGATGCCCGTGGTCCGGCTCCCCTGCGAGGCCGTCATGGACGGCGTCGGCTGAATGGCGGTGGTCATGCGGTTTGATCGCGTGGCGGATGTCATCGTGCTCATGATCGTGATCGGCGTTCCCGCCCCCGGGGGGGTGCTGGTGAGGATGAGAGTGTTGATGGATGTGGGCGTGTTCGTGGACGTGAGTATGCTCGTGGCTGTGTTCGTGGCCATCGCTGTGGCGGTGAACATGGCTATGGCTGTGGGCATGTCCGTGATCATGGGCATGCTTATGGGTATGACTCCCGTCCATCGCCGTTTTCCCCTTGCTCCCGCATACGCCGCCGGGTCGTGTGTACCCGGTTGTCCCCAGAGTGTCCCGTTACCAAAGTTTCATGGACCCTAGCATGGAACGGCGGTGCAGCAAACCGCGCGAGACATGCAAAAAAGGGGAGGCTCCATCACGCTTGCGTGAGAGGCCTCGCCCTTGTGGGTCAGGGGGCTGCCCCCCTTGTTACACGTTGAACAGGAAGTGGAACACGTCCCCGTCCTGAACCAGGTATTCCTTGCCTTCCGAGCGCATTTTGCCCGCTTCCTTGGCACCGACTTCGCCCTTGCAGGCGACGAAATCGGGGTAGGCGATGGTTTCGGCGCGGATGAAGCCGCGTTCAAAGTCGGTGTGGATCACGCCAGCGGCTTCGGGGGCTTTGGCACCCTTGCGCACGGTCCACGCCCGGGCTTCCTTGGGGCCGACGGTAAAGAAGGTCAGCAGGCCGAGCAGCTCGTGACCGGTGCGGATCACCCGCGACAGGCCGGTTTCTTCCAGACCGAGGGTGGCGAGGAATTCAGCCTTTTCTTCCGGGTCGTCAAGCTGGGCGACTTCGGACTCGATGGCCGCCGAGATGATCACCGACGAGTTGCCCTGAGCGGCGGCCATCGCCGCAACCTTGGCCGACAGGTCGTTGCCGGTGGCCGCCGAGGCCTCATCGACGTTGCAGGCGTACAGCACCGGCTTGGAGGTCAGCAGCTGCAGCATGCCGTACACGCGACGCTCGTCGGCGTTCGACGGTACGAACGTGCGGGCGGGCTTGCCGCTGCGCAGGGCTTCCAGCACCGGCTCCATCACCGCCATCTGTTCCTTGGCGTCCTTTTCCCCCGACTTGGCCTTTTTCGAAATCGGCACGATGCGCTTTTCCAGGCTTTCCAGATCGGCCAGCATCAGTTCGGTTTCGATGGTCTCGGCATCGCGCAGCGGGTCAACGCTGTCATCGACGTGGGTGATGTTGTCGTCTTCAAAGCAGCGCAGCACATGGACGATGGCGTCCACTTCGCGGATATTGGCAAGGAACTGGTTGCCCAGACCTTCGCCCTTGGATGCACCGCGCACCAGACCGGCAATGTCAACGAATTCAAGCTGGGTCGGGATGATGGTCTTGGACCCGGCGATTTGCGCCAGCATGTCCAGACGCGCATCCGGCACCGCCACCCGGCCAACGTTCGGCTCGATGGTGCAGAAGGGGAAATTCGCAGCCTGGGCGGCCGCCGTCGAGGTCAGGGCGTTGAACAGGGTGGACTTGCCGACGTTTGGCAAGCCGACGATACCGCAGTTGAAACCCATCGTTATCCATCCTTCCGCTGGTCTGCATCCTCGTCAGACTTCAGTCTGGCGGACGCAGAAGAGTTCTTTGGCTGTTTTGCTTCGCCCTCAGCCTTGGGGGCGTCATGTTTTGGCTGGGCGTCTTTTTTCGGCTTTGGCGGCTGGGTGGCCAGCGTGACCTTGTTCATGAAGCCGCCCTGATCCCCGCGCAGCAGCAGGGGGAAATGACGCGCAACGGCGTCTAGGAACGGTTCCATCCACGTCTGGTCGGCCTTGCCAAAGTCGGACAGCACCCATTTGTGGACCAGAGCCTTGTCGTGGGGACGTCCGATCCCCAGACGAATCCGGCAATAGCTGTTGCCGATGTGGGCGTCGATGTCGCGCAGGCCGTTATGCCCGGCATGACCGCCGCCAACCTTCACCCGCAGCTTGCCGGGGGGGAGTTCGAGTTCATCGTGCAGCACGATTACCCGTTCGGGCGGAATTTTGAAAAACCGGCAGACCTCGCCGACCGATTGCCCTGACTTGTTCATGTAAGTCATAGGCTTCAGCGCCAGCAGGCGTTCGCCGCCAACCTCGCCATCGGCCAGTTCGCCCTGATACTTGTTCCGCCACGTCCCAAAGGAATGGCGGCGGACGAGTTCGTCCACCGCCATGAATCCAATGTTATGGCGGTTAGCGGCGTATTCCGAACCCGGATTGCCGAGACCAACCACCAGAAACATTGTTATTCCCCTTGCGCCTCATCGGACTT
This sequence comes from Insolitispirillum peregrinum, assembly GCF_900156605.1. Classification (GTDB taxonomy): domain Bacteria; phylum Pseudomonadota; class Alphaproteobacteria; order Rhodospirillales; family Rhodospirillaceae; genus Insolitispirillum; species Insolitispirillum peregrinum. Next base: position 39,844 of record NZ_FTOA01000006.1, read on the forward strand.
CAGGCCCGACGGAGCAATGATGGTCGCGATGGTGAAATCGCGGTCGGTGATCACCGGGGTCACGCCGGCCGGCAGGGTGATGGCCGAGAAGTGAATGGTGTCGTTCAGCTCGGCAGCGGCCAGATCGACCACCAGCTGTTCCGGCACGTCATCCGGCTTGGCGTGAACTTCGACTTCGTGACGGACGATGTTCAGCACGCCGCCATGCTTCAGGCCCGGGCAGGTGTCCTGGTTGTCGAAGTGCACCGGCACGGCGGTGGTGACGACGGTGTTCTTGCCAACGCGCAGGAAGTCAACGTGGATCGGGGCATCGGACACGACGCCGAACTGCACGTCCTGAGCCATGCAACGGAAGGCTTCGCCATCAACCACCACGTCGTACTGGTGGGTGTAGAAGCCCGGCTTGTTGAGGGCGGCGAGCAGCGGACGCGGGTCCATCGCAAACATCACGGGAGTCTGCTTGTCCCCGTAAATCACACCCGGGACCAGGCCCTGACGGCGGATCGCGCGAGCTGCCCCCTTACCTGCCCGGTCACGCTTCTGAACGGTGAAGGTGATCACTTCGGTCATCTTTGGAATCTCCGTAGAAAAACGGCGGCGGCCTCCAGGGGTGCCGACGCCGAACCCCCGCCCGATGCGGGGAAGGTGGTCATTTACACGGAAACCCCCGTTTTGGCAACCGTCCGCGACGGCCTGATCACAGGGTAATTTGCGTTGCACCGTCGGTTTGTGGCAAGGCAAAGCTGAAACAGGTGCCGCCGCCGGGCAGATGGCTGACGGTCAGTTCACCGCCCATCAGCTCGACCAGTTGTCTGGTCAGGGCGAGGCCGATGCCGGTTCCCTCGACCATCGAGGTATCGCGGCCCAGACGGCTAAACGGCTGGAACAACTGGTTGCGCATCTCTTCGGGGATGCCAAGGCCGGTGTCGGACACGGAAAAGACGATCCACGGGCCGCTCTTGCCCTCGGGCGGGGCGAGGCTGGGGGCAATGTTGAGCCACAGCTTGCCGTCGGGGGTGTTGTACTTGACGGCATTGGACAGCAGGTTGAGCAGAATCTGTTTCAGGCGGGTATGGTCGGCAAACACCCACACCCCGGACGGAGCGGTAACGGTCATGGTCAGGTTGGCGGAGTCGGCGGCGGGCTGGATCAGGTCCTGACAGTCACGGGCCATGGTGGCGACATCGACCGGTGCCATGTGCAGCGGGATTTTCCCAGCTTCGATCTTTGCCAGATCAAGGATTTCGTCAATCAGGCTCAGCAGGTGTTGCCCGGCACGCAGAATTTGTTGCACCTGATCGCCCTGCCGTTCGGTCAGCGGCGTCTTGCGGTTCATCTGCAACAGCTGGGCAAAGCCGAGGATGGCATTCAGCGGTGTGCGCAGTTCATGGCTCATCGAGGACAGGAACTGGCTTTTGGCGGTGTTGGCTTCGTCGGCGTGGCGGCGGGCTGATTCCAGCTCGGTCTGGATGCGCTTGATGTCGCTGATGTCGGTGCGCAGGCAGACATGGGCTCCGCTGGGGGTGATGGTTTCCGATGCCAGCACCCAGCGCCCGCTTTTCAGCTCGATTTCCCGTTCACCGCCCTGACGGAACAGCTCCAGCCGCTGGGCAAGAAAGTCTTCCTTTTGTTCGGGTGTCAGTGCGTATACCTGATGGTCAATGCCGGCGCGGATGATGGTGACAAAACGCTCACCTTCGTAAACGGACCCGACACCGGCACCGTACAGGGCGCGATAGGCGTCATTGCACATCAGCAGTGTTTCGTCAGCGTTATAAATGGCAAAGCCCTGCGGCAGTGAGTCGATGGCTTCGCGCAGGCGGCGGCGGCTGTCTTCCAGATCCTGCAAGGCCTGCCGCTCGACGGTGACGTCTTCCTGCACGGCGACAAAATGCGAAATGCTGCCGCTGTCATCCATGATCGGGGCAATGGATGAACGGACCCAATAGGAGGCACCATCCTTGCGCCGGTTGCGGAATTCCCCGCGCCAGGACTTGCCGGCTTTCAGATCGTTCCACATCGCATGATAAACATCGCGTTCCTGCGCGCCCGAACTGATCATGCGCGGCGAATGGCCGATCACCTCGCGGGAGGTCCAGCCGGAAACGGTGGTAAAGGCCGGGTTGACGTATTCGATCACCCCGGTGAAATCGGTGATGATGACCGGTGCCGGGCTGTGTTCGACGGCATGGGACAGCTTGCGCAACCGCTCTTCGCGGTGCAGGTGGCGGGTGATGTCCCGCACGGTGATGATCGCCCGTGACTGGCCTTCGATCGGGGTCAGGGTCAGGGCGGCGCGGAAACAGGTACCATCCGGGCGGGTCAGCAGAATGGCGGCGGCGGTGGCCCGTTCCATCCGTTCCAGCGCGACGCCAATGTGCACCCCGTCACTGCCGGACAGGCGGGTAAAGCTTTGCAGGGTGGACTGGGTGAGCTGATCACTGCTTTGCCCCAGGGTCAGGGCGGCGCTGCGGTTGGCGAAAATCAGGCTGCCATCGGGATTGACCTCGATGATGCCGTCTTCCACGCTGTCGATGATTGCCATCAGGCGGCGCTGCGCACTGAGGTGTTCGCGCACCACCTGGGCACTTTTCAGCAGCAGGTTGCGCAGCAGATAAAGACCGGCAAAGGCCAGCAGCAACAGGGTCAGGGTCAGGATGATGGTCTGGGACAGCCACAGGCGGTGAAAAGCCTTGGCGGCATGGTCCTGCAGGGCTTCGGTGATCCGCTGCTGGCTGTTGGCCAGCGGGCCGATGCTCCAGGTCGAGATCATGTGATGATCAGCGACATCCGGTGGCGTTTCGACCGCAGGGCCATGGGCCAGCAGGTACTGTTCGGCCTCGCTGAGAAACTGTTTCAGCAGGGCGTCGTAACTGTCGATAGGCCCGTAAAAGTACTGGCGCACGCCTTCGGGAACCGGCGGGATGTCCAGGGCTGGATCGCCATCAACCAGCAGGCGGTAACTGCGCTGGATCTGCTGCAGGCGTTCGGCAAAGCGGATGCGGGCGTCCTGTCGGGTCTGGCCTTCGGGTTCATTCTCGATTACCTGCGCCCAGTTGACCAGTTGCTGGGTCTGGTGATGATGCTGGGCGGCGACGGTGGCCTGGCGGGCCAGCTCGTTGCTTTCCATGACATACAGGCTGTTGAGGGCAAAGCCGGCAATGATGCCTGCAGCCAGCAGGGTAAACACCAGCCCGAGGGCGCGGGCCATACGCTTCAGGGTGTCCTGGTCATCGGTCCTGACACGGGTTTGTCTGGTCATATAAAAGAATACCGCCTGCGGACTGGAAGTCATTTGTTCAGAGCCTACACTATTCCCCGGTGAGGGCAATTGCCTCAGGGGCTGCGTGGCTGACAAAGCGGTCCCGTTGCAGGCGGTAAACTGCTGGTTGATCAGGCCGAACGAGCGACCAGACGCTGACATCCGGCGAAAATCACCAGCGACAGAACGCACGAGATGGCCATCATCAGGAACAGCGGATAGGGGGTGCCGTTGTGGATGATCCCCAGACTCTGGGTGGCCAGTGCCCCGCACAGCATCTGGATGAACCCACCAAGCCCGGCGGCGGCTCCGGCCATGCGCGGTTCGACGGCCATCCCTCCGGCCTGGGAATTGTTCAGGCTGGCACCGTTGCCAAAGGCCATCACTGAACCGGTGACAAACAGCAGCCACGGCGAACCACCAGCGGTGCTGATGACGATCAGCACCAGCAGGCCGACGACCGTGCTGACCGCGGCCAGTCCGCCGCCCAGCAGGATCATCCGGTCAATGCCCATTCGGGGCGACAGGCGGGCAGACAGCATGTTGCCGCTCATGAACGCCAGCGACAGGGCGATATAGGCCATGCCATAGGTCGAGGGCGTCATGTGCATCTGTTCCATGGCGACCTCTGGTGCACCGGCCAGAAAGGCGAAGTATGCCATCATCACCGCCGCGCCAAAAAAGGCGTAGCCGTTAAAGCGCGGCAGGCGCAACAGATGGCTGAAGGACGACAGCAGACCGGCACTGGCGGCTCCTTGCGCCCGGGCGTGGTTGGTTTCCGGCAACCGCCACGCCAGCAGCAGGGCGAGCAGGCCCAGTGCCACCAGCACCACAAAGTTCCAGTGCCAGCCGAAGCGGTCGGTCAGCAGCCCGCCAAGGGCCGGGGCCAGCATCGGAGGGACGATTTGCCCCATGGTCAGCTGGCTCATGGCGCTGGACACCTGCTCTGATGGATAGATGTCGCGCACCATGGCGCGGGTCAGCACCATCCCGGACGCCGCCCCGGCGGCCCCCAGCACGCGGCCTGCGATCAGCAGTTCCATGGTTGGGGCGACCAGACACAGCCCCGCCCCGGCGGCAAACAGCACGGTCCCGCCAATCAGCGGCAGGCGACGGCCATAGCGGTCGGACAGCGGCCCCCACACCAGCATTGAACTGCCAAAGGCGATCAGCGCCAGACTGACCAGCATGTGGGTCATCGCCGGGCCGACGGAAAAATGCTCCCCGATGGCGGGCAGGGCAGGCAGGATCATCTGCATCGATACCGGGCCGCTGGCGGTAACGATCACCAGCGGGGCCAGAAAGCGCAGACCGGGGCGGGGACTGGAAGAGGCAGGCTCGGGAGAATCGGGGGCGGGCTGGTCATGGACCATGACAAGGTTTCCTGCTACAGACATGATGCCGTCACCGGGGCAACATCGACTGTTTCTTTTTGGATGAAGGACAGTTGCGTCTGTAAACGTGCGTCGCTTTCTGTCGGCTGTCCATCCCCTGCACTGACGATTTTCCCTGTTGTTTTCTCTTGTTGCCGCCGGGTGCCATGATGTCCCTGTTTGCCTCGTTGCCCCGCCCGCTGTGGGGATTGCTGTTGTCCGGTCTGGGGATGCTGATCATCAGCCCGGACGGGATGCTGCTGCACATGATCCGGCAGGCCGGCCTGTGGGAAACCCTGTTCTGGCGCTGCCTGGGGATCGGGGTGACGCTGTTCGTCGTTCTGTTGGCGCTCTATCGCCAACGCCTGTGGGGAATGATTGCCGGATTGGGACGGGTGGGGCTGCTGTCGGTTTTGACGCTGACCGCCTCGAACCTGCTGTTTGTCGATGCGATGGTTCATACCAGCGTGGCCAATACGCTGGTGTTCATGGCCTCGATGCCGCTGTGGAGCGCGATCTGCGGCCTGCTGTTCATCCGCGAAGCCGTGCAGCCCCGGACATGGGGCGCAATTGCGCTCGGGCTGGGCGGGATCGGGGTGATTGTGTCCGATTCCCTGCGGCTGGGCGGTGACAGCCTGCATGGCGACATGGCGGCGCTGGGCGCGGCGCTGGCCTTCGGGCTGAATCTGGTGGTGCTGCGCAAGGCGGGCAACCGCGACATGACCGCCTCCCTGATGCTGTCCGAAGGGATGACCGCGCTGATTGCCCTGCCGTTTGTCAGCACCTGGTCCTTGCCGACCCATGACATGATGTTGCTGGGATTTCAGGGCTTTGTTTACCTGCCGCTGGCCCTGACCCTGTTCATGGCCGGGGCGCGCTATGCTCCGGCAGCCGAAGTGGCGTTGCTGTCGCTGATTGAAACCGTGCTGGGGCCGTTGTGGGCCTGGCTGGTGCTGTCCGAAGCCCCGTCAGTGCGCGCCCTGCTGGGCGGGGCACTGATCATTGCGGCGGTGGCAGGCAATACGCTGCTGGGGATGGTGCAGGCCCGCCGTCCTGTCTTACTCGTAAAGGACTGAGGCGGCGCGGGCCCCCTGACCGTACAGGCCGGACAGGGCACGCAACTGACCGGACAGGGCACCGACCGCCTTCAGGTCGATGCCCATCGCCACACAGGCTTCGATCAGGCATTCCTCGCGCACGGCACGATAACGCATACAGGCGTCGCGGCCTGCGTCGGTGGCGAGGAAAAACACTTCCTTGCCCTTTTTGGTCCGAATGACCAGACCGCGTTCTTCCAGTCGTTTCAGGGCGTAATTGACGACGTGGGTGTCTTCGACATTCAGCACGAAACAGATGTCGGCCAGTTTCTTGTCCCGCGCCTTGTTGTTGACGGTGTGCAGGATGATCACGTCCATCGGGTTCAGGTCCGGGTAGCCCGCTGCTGACATGCAGCGGACCATCCAGCGATTGAAAGCATGCCCGGCGATGATCAGGCCAAATTCAAACTCCGACAGCTCGGCCGCCCGCTCGCTGACCAGATGGGTGGACGCCACGATGCGTCGCCCGCTGCCGGTTGCGGCCTTTGGCTCGCTGGTGTTCGGGGTCTTGCCTGTCTGTTCGTCGCTCATGCCGTCTCCTGTACCCTTATCAGGTGTGCGGATTACTCGATCTTTCCGTACCCGCCTCCGCCGGGCGTTGCAACGATGATTTGGTCCCCGGCCTGCATTTCGATCGAGGCGGTCGAGGCCAGATCAACCCGTTCGCCGGAAATCCGCTCGACCCAGGTCTGTCCCAACGCCCCCGGCTGGCCGCCAGCCATGCCATAGGGTGGCACGATCCGGTGGTTGGACAGGATGGCGGCGGTCATCGGTTCCAGAAAGCGCAGGCGGCGCAGGGTGCCATGACCGCCCCGCCACTTGCCCGCCCCGCCCGAGTCCGGACGAATGCGGAAATCTTCCAGCCGGACCGGGAACCGCCATTCCAGCACTTCCGGGTCGGTCAGGCGGGAGTTGGTCATGTGGGTATGGACCGCATCGGTGCCGTTGAAGCCGTCACCAGCCCCCGAGCCGCCGCAGATGGTTTCATAGTACTGGTGACGGTCGTTGCCGAAGGTCAGGTTGTTCATCGTGCCTTGTGCGGCGGCCATCACCCCCAGCGCGCCATACAGGCTGTCCACCACCGCCTGACTGGTTTCAACGTTCCCGGCGACAACCGCCGCCGGAGCCACCGGATTGAGCATCGAGCCTTGCGGCACAATCAGGTCAACCGGCTTCAGGCAGCCTTCGTTCATCGGAATGGCGTCATCGACCAGCGTGCGGAAGACGTACAGCACCGCCGCCCGGCAGACCGCCAGCGGCGCGTTGAAGTTGTTGGGCAACTGCGCCGAGGTGCCGGTGAAGTCCACCCGTGCCGAGCGTGCTGCCGCATCAACATCAATGCGCACCACGATCTGCGCCCCGTTGTCCATCGGGTAGGTAAAGCTGCCGCTGCGCAGGCGGCCAATCACCCGGCGAACACTTTCTTCGGCGTTGTCCTGCACATGGGACATGTAGGCGCGGACCACCGGCAGGCTGAAATGGCTCACCATCCGCCGCAGTTCCCGCACGCCCTTTTCGTTGGCGGCAACCTGTGCCTTCAGGTCGGCGATGTTCTGGTCCGGGTTGCGGGCTGGCCACGGGCCGGACGACAGCACGGCACGGATGTCCGCATCAAGGAAACGGTCGTCCTGCACCAGCGGCAGGCTGTCAATCAGGATGCCTTCCTGATCGACGGTGACGCTGTTCGGGGGCATCGAGCCGGGAGTAATCCCGCCGATGTCGGCGTGATGCCCGCGCGAGGCGACGAAGAACAGGATTTCGGCTCCGTCATCGGTGAACACCGGCGTCACCACGGTGATGTCGGGCAGGTGGGTGCCGCCGTTGTAGGGAGCATTCAGCACCCAGCTGTCGCCGGGGCGCAACTGGTCGCCACGGGCACGCAGGACGGCGCGCACGCTTTCGCCCATGCTGCCCAGATGGACCGGCATGTGCGGGGCATTGGCGACCAGACCGCCGGTGGCGTCAAAGATGGCGCACGAGAAGTCGAGGCGTTCCTTGATGTTGACCGAGTGGGCGGTGTTTTGCAGGGTGGCGCCCATCTGTTCAGCGATCGACATGAACAGGTTGTTGAAGATTTCCAGCATTACCGGATCGGCGCCATCGCTGTCGCCCTTGCCGGTGCCAATCGCCACCTGACGCGGCAGGGCCACCACCCGTTCCAGTACCAGATGCTCGCGGGTGGTAAAGCTGGCCTGCCAACCCGGTTCAATCAGGTTGGTGCCGGTGCGTTCGCGGATGATCGCCGGACCGCTGACCACATCGCCGGGCAGCATCCGGTCACGGTCATAGACCGGCACCTGCTGCCATTCGCCTTCGGTGAACAGGGACACGCTGTCGATCACTTCGGCTTCTGCCGGAGCATCCGCCGGGCGGGCGGTTTCCTGCTCGGCCACTGCCGCCGAAGCGCCCACCGCTTCGACCGACACCGCTTCGACGATCAGCGGGCGATCGGGTTGCAGGAAGCCGAACTGCTGGCGGTGCTGGTCTTCAAAGGCGCTCTTGATGTCGTGCAGCGACCCATGGGCGACAATCAGGGCGTTGTCGCTGCCCTGATAGCGCACATGGGCGCGGGGGAAGACGGTCACGCCTGCCGGGTCAAAGCCCTGAGTCTGCAGTTCTTCCACCGCTTCGCCGGTCAGGGCGGCCAGAACGTCGGCGATGCCCGGCAGGCTGTCGGCGGTCAGGATCGCTTCGACCGCCTTTTCCCGCAGCGCCCGCACATCGGCCAGACCCATGCCATAGGCCGACAGCACCCCGGCAAACGGATGCAGGAACACTTTGCGCATCCCCAACGCATCGGCCACCTTGCAGGCGTGCTGCCCACCGGCGCCGCCAAAGCTGACCAGCACGTAGTCGGTGACGTCATAGCCGCGCTCGACCGAGATTTTCTTGATCGCATTGGCCATGTTTTCGACGGCGATGCGCAGGAAACCTTCGGCAACCGATTCGGCGGTGGCCTCCAGACCAATGGCGGCGCGGACTTCGGCGGCCAGCTCGTGGAAGCGGGCGCGCACCACCTCGGCATCCAGCGGCTGGTCGCCACCCGGACCGAACACTGCCGGGAAGTGGGCCGGTTGCAGGCGTCCGAGCATCACGTTCGCATCGGTGACGGTCAGCGGACCACCGCGGCGATAGCAGGCCGGGCCGGGATTGGCGCCAGCGCTTTCCGGGCCGACGCGGAAGCGGGCACCGTCAAACACCAGAATCGAGCCACCGCCAGCGGCGACGGTGTGAATGCGCATCATCGGGGCGCGGATGCGCACCCCGGCGACGGTGGTTTCAAAGGCGCGTTCGTATTCGCCGTCATAGTGCGACACGTCGGTCGAGGTGCCGCCCATGTCAAAGCCGATCAGCTTGTCGAACCCGCCCATGGCGGCGGTGCGGACCATCCCGACCACCCCGCCAGCCGGGCCGGACAGAATGGCGTCCTTGCCCTGAAACAGGCGGGCATCGGTCAGGCCGCCCGAGGACATCATGAACTGCAGGCGCACATCATTCAGCTCACCGGCGACCTGCTCGACATAGCGGCGCAGCACCGGGCTGAGGTAGGCGTCGGCAACGGTGGTATCGCCCCGGCCAATCAGCTTCATCAGCGGGCTGACTTCGTGCGACACCGACACCTGCCCAAAGCCGACCTCGCGCGCCAGATCGGCCAGCGCCTTTTCATGCACCGGGTTGCGATAGCCATGCATCAGGGCGATGGCACAGGCATCAATGCCCTGCGCGCGGGCGGCTTGCAGACCGGCGCGGGCGCTGTCGAGGTTGATCGGGGTGATCACCTCGCCCTGTGCATCGAGTCGTTCGTCCACTTCCAGCACCTGCTCGTACAGCATTTCCGGCAGGACAATGGCACGGGCAAACAGGTCCGGGCGGTGCTGCGAGCCAATGCGCAGGGCATCGCGGAAACCGGCGGTGGTCACCAGCAGCACGCGGTCGCCCTGACGTTCCAGCAAGGCGTTGGTGGCAACGGTGGTCCCCATGCGGACCACCTCGACCTGATCGGCGGTGATCGGGTCGGTTGGCCCCAATCCCAACAAATCGCGAATCCCCTGCAAGGCGGCATCGCGGTACCGTTCAGGGTTTTCTGACAGCACCTTGTGGGTCAGGCGACGGCCATCCGGCGCCTGCCCGATAACATCGGTAAAGGTGCCGCCACGGTCGATCCAGAACTGCCAGCGACCGGCAGAGCTTTGAGCATTTTCAGTCTGGTAAGGCGAGTTGGTCGGGGAGGAAGGCATCGGGCTATGGCTCCGGTGGCGTGAATGTGTGACACCATGTTTGTATTTTGTTGATAATTTGTCAACTTCGTGTCACGGTTTTTTTGCACAGGGTTTGGGCGTATGCTGCAGGTGCGCAATTCATGTGCACTTGCACCCGTCCGGCGGTTGGCCTGATTTCAGGCGGGCGGTCGCCATCCCGGTGCTCGGCTGTTTCGTATGATCGCTTATGGAGGCTCATCGATGGGTATTCTGTCATCCACCCGGTCACTGCTGCTTGCCGCTGCCGTTGCATCGTCCAGTCTTGCCGCTGCTGCTGCTGCGCAGGCGGAAACCTGGGTGATGCCGACGCCGTATCCGGACACCCGTTTTCACACCGTCAACGTGATGAAGTTCGCCGAGGACGTCAAAGCCGCCACCAATGGCGCGCTGCAGATCGAGGTCCATTCCGGCGGCTCGCTGTTCAAGCACCCGGAAATCAAGAACGCCGTGCGCAGTGGTCAGGCGCAGATCGGTGAATTCCTGCTGTCGAACATTGCCAATGAAAATCCGGTCTACGGCGTTGATTCGGTGCCGTTCCTCGCCTCTGATTATGACTCGGCCTACAAGCTGTGGCAGGCGTCGAAGCCGGTGATTGCCGCCGCGCTGGAAAAGGAAGGTCTGGTGCCGCTGTACGCGGTGGCCTGGCCGCCGCAGGGCCTGTATTCGGTCAAGCCGTTGAACTCGGTCGATGACCTGAAGGGCAGCAAGTTCCGCGCCTATAACCCGGCCACCAACAAGATCGCCAGCCTGCTGAGTGCGGTGCCGACCCAGATCGAAGAACCCGATCTACCGCAGGCGTTTGCCACCGGCCGCGTGGATGCGATGATCACCTCGGCCTCGACCGGCGTCGGCGTCAAGGCGTGGGATTTCGTGAAGAATTTCTACGACGTGCAGGCCTGGTTGCCGAAAAACGTGATTGTGGTCAACAAGCGTGCCTTCCAGAAGCTGTCGCCGGAGGTCCGCGAGGCGGTGCTGAAGGCCGCCGCCGAAGCCGAAACCCGTGGCTGGCAGATGAGCCGCACCGAGCGTGACGAAAAGAACAAGGCGCTGGCCGACAACGGCGTCAACGTTCAGGCCCCCAGTGCGCAGCTGGAAGCCGGTCTGGCCAGGATCGGTGGCCAGATGGTCACCGAATGGATGGTCAGTGCCGGGGACGATGGCAAGAAGATCATCGACGCCTACCGCGCCAAGTAAAAGGATGGCCCATCGGAAGGATTTCCTTTTGATGGGCCGTTTTTTTTGTTTTTCGCACAATGCTCTGGCAGGGAAGCCGCCTGATGTCCGAAAACTCTTCTTCTGTTGCGCAGGGAGGATCGCCGCTGCGCGCCCTGCTTGAAAAATTCTATCTGCTGTGCGGTGTCCTGGCCGGGGTGTTCATCGTCGGCATTGCGGCACTGGTGATGGTGCAGGTGGCAGCCAATGCCATCGACCGCGTTGCCCAGATGATCACCGGTACCGCCATTGGCCTGATGGTGCCGTCCTATGCGGAATTCACCGGCTTCTTTCTGGTTGGTGCGTCGTTTCTGGCCTTGCCCTATGCCTTTCATCACGGGGCCCATATCCGGGTCGGGCTGGTGCTGGGGCGTCTGTCGGCCGGGCCGACCCGGGTGATGAACATTGTCTGCCTGCTGGTGGCACTGGGCCTGACCTCCTTTGCTGGATGGTATGCGGTGCAGTTGATGCTGGACTCGCTGGAATTCGGTGACATGTCGTCCGGGCTGGTGCCGGTGCCGTTGTGGGTGCCGCAGGCCGGGATGGCGCTGGGCCTGATCGGGCTGGCAATTGCGGTGCTCGATGACCTGATCGTGGTGCTGGCGGGCAAGACCCCGGCCTTTGATGCGATCGAGGTTGATCCGGCCTCGTCGTCCTTTGAACGCTGACCAGACAAACTGCGGGAGCAGATCGTGGATCATCAAATCTTTATGCTGATCACCATCTCGGTGGCCTTGCTGGTGTTTCTGGCGGGCGGCCTGTGGGTGGCGTTGTCGCTGGTTGCGGTGTCGGTGCTGGCAATGGCGGTGTTCACCAGTGCGCCCGTGGGCGCGGTGATGGCCACCACCATCTGGGGCTCGGCCAATTCGTGGGCGTTGTCGGCTTTGCCGCTGTTCATCTGGATGGGGGAAATCCTGTTCCGGTCGCGCCTGTCACAAGACCTGTTCAACGGGCTGGCACCGTGGATGTCGCGCATTCCCGGCCGCCTGTTGCACGTCAACGTGCTGGGCTGCGGCATCTTTGCCGCCGTGTCCGGCTCGTCGGCGGCCACCTGCGCCACCGTTGGCAAGATGAGCCTGCCCGAGCTGCAAAAGCGCGGCTATCCGGTTGACATCACCATGGGCAGTCTGGCCGGGTCGGGGACGCTGGGGCTGTTGATCCCGCCGTCGATCATCCTGATCGTCTACGGGGTGGCGGTGGAAGAAAGCATTGCCCGTCTGTTTGTCGCCGGTATCCTGCCGGGGATCATGCTGATGGGGATGTTCATGGCCTATGTCATTGGCTGGAGCCTGCTGCATCCCGGCGCCATCCCCGACGAGCCGAATGTCACCTGGGGGGACCGCTGGCGGGGGCTGGGGAAAATCGCGCCGGTGGTCGGGCTGATCATGGCGGTGATTGCCTCGATCTATACCGGCATTGCCTCGCCGACCGACGCCGCTGCGGTGGGGGTGTTCCTGTCGCTGGTACTGTCGCGCCTGACCGGGACGCTCAGCTGGGCCTCGTTTGTGGATGGCCTGCTGGCGGCCACCCGCACCTCGTGCATGATTGCCTTCATTCTGGCCGGGGCGGCCTTTCTGACGGTGGCGATGGGCTATACCCGCATTCCGTCGGCGTTGGCTGAATATATCGGCACCCTGCACCTGTCACCCCCGGCCCTGCTGGCGGCGCTGACCGTGCTGTTCGTCATTCTGGGCTGCTTCCTTGATGGCATTTCGATTGTGGTGCTGACCACCTCGGTGATCATGCCGATGGTGCAGCAGGCCGGGATTGATACCATCTGGTTCGGGATCTTTCTGGTGCTGGTGGTCGAAATGGCCCAGATCACCCCGCCGGTTGGCTTCAACCTGTTCGTGATTCAGGGGCTGACCCGGCACAATCTGGTGCGCATTGCCAAATCGGCCATGCCGTTCTTCCTTGTGCTGGTGGCGGCGGTGGTGATGTTGGTGCTGTTTCCGGGGATTGCCACCTGGATGCCTGCCAACGTCAAAATGTAAGGGGCAGGGATGGGAAACCGGCTGATCTCCCTGTTGGCACGGCGGTCCCGCCTGATTCTGGCCCTCAGTCTGGGGGTCGGGCTGGCGGTCCCGCCGCTGGCAGCGGCGCTGAAGCCGCTGTTGGCGCCGGGGGTGATCGGCCTGCTGTGGGCGGCGATGGTCCGGCTGGATGTGTCGGACCTGCGCCGCCATGTGCGCCACCCGTGCCGCCTGCTGCTCAGTCTGGCGCTGATGATGGGCGGGATGCCGCTGGTGATGTGGGGGATCGGGCAGGGGTTGGATCACCTGTTTCCCATCCCCGGCGGGATTACGGCGGCGTTGGTGCTGATGGCCGCTTCGCCGACCCTGACCAGCGCCCCGGCTCTGGCGGCGTTGCTGCGGCTGGACAGTGCGCTGGCCCTGTTGCTGCTGTTGGGCGGGACGGCGCTGGTGTCCTTCAGCGCACCGCTGATGATGCTGGCCCTGACCCCGGTGCCGCTGGGCGACCTGTGGACCGCTGACGGGCTGGCGGTGCGGTTGCTGGTGCTGATTGCCGGAACAACGCTGGTCGCCGCCCTGTCCCGGCGCGGGATGGCCTGCCTGTCCCACGGCGCACGCGCGCAAGGGCTGGCGCTGGTCGATCTGTTCAGCCTGCTGTGCATGGTGGTGTTTGCCATCGCCCTGATGGATGGCGTCGGGCCGATCCTGTGGTCCCGGCCATGGCTGATTGGCGGGCTGCTGCTGTTGTCTTATGCGCTGGCTCTGCTGGCCCTGCTGGGCGGGATGGTGATCGGCGGGCGGGCCGGGCTGTCGCGGCGGGTGGCGGCCAGCATTGGCTATTGCTTTGCCAACCGCAACATGGCGTTGCTGATTGCCTGTCTCCCCCCTGTGGCGGCCACAGGAGAGAGCAAGGCAACGGTGGACATGCTGTGGTTATGGTTCGCGGTGGTGCAGTTTCCGATCTACACTTTGCCGATGCTGTTAACCCGTCCCTTGCAGGCGTGGCTTGCGCGGGAAGGGCAGAACGCCAGCGGCAACAGCGGCCACGATCAGCCCGAGGGCAATCAGTAGCGACCAGGTGAGCGTCTCGCCCAGAATCAGCAGCGAGCCGGTCACGCCAATCACCGGGATCAACAGGGTGCCAATGGTGGCTTCGCCCGCCGAGGCCCGGCGAATGACCTTGTACCACAACACTTGCGCCAGACAGATCGACAGGCTGATATGCCAGCCGAGGGCAACCCAGGCCTTGGCGGGCAGAATGCTGAAATCCGGCATCGGGTCATGCCATGCCGCCAGCAGCACCAGCGGAACAGCGGACAGCACATACTGCCAGCCGGTGACCACCATCGGCGGGGTGCTCCACGGGCGGCGCTTCATCAGCACCGTGCCCAGCGCCCAGCTGACCGCCGCCCCCAGCATCAGGAACGGACCAATGCCCTGATCCAGACCATGCGGCCCCAGCAGCACCGCCAGCCCGCTCATGCCGCAGACCAGCCCGACCCATTGCCGGGGACCGGGCTTTTCCTTCAGTACCGGAATGGCCAGCAGGGTGGTCCACACCGGCATGGTAAAGGTGATCACCGCCGCGCGCGAGGTGGCCATGGTCAACTGGCCATAGGTGGTGAACAGGTTGAACACCAGCACGTTCAACAGCCCGCCGAGCACCAGCGGGGTGATATCGCTGTGTGCCACCCGCAGGCGGTTGCCGGACAGGCGGGCGATGGCCAGAATCAGCACTGCGCCCGCCGTAAAGGCGAGCGCGCGCAGGGTAAAGGGCGGCAGATAGCCGAGCAGGATCTTGATGGCGGGCCAATTGAGGCCCCAGCAGAGGCTGATCAGACCGATCAGCCCCAGCTTTCCCCAATCCCGCGTGGCTGGGGGAGGGGGTGTTGTCATGATGCCTCGGGGGCGGGCTTCAATTCGACTTCGACAAAGGCAAACGCTGCATCGCCAATATTCTTGACGTTGTGCTCGACACCGGCCTTGCGGAAATAGCTGACACCGGGGGTCAGCTCGGTATGGGTGATGGTGCCATCCGGCCCGGTCAGTTCCATCCGGCCCGGATTGAGCGGGACGATGGTGTAGTCCATTTCGTGGCGGTGGAAACCGGTTTCCGCGCCGACCGGAAAGCGCCATTCGGTGACGCGCACCTGATCGTTGTCAATGTGCTGGACCGGCTGGGCGGTGGCGGTATCGGGGCAATGATCACACATGATTACACAGTCTCCACAGCGGGGATAACCCCTTCAAAACCATCAAGGAAGGAACCAAGGTTGGCGGTCAGGTCGCCAACCGCATAGCCGCCTTCCTGTACCACCAAAGTCGGCACACCGGAGGCGGCAATCATCGCGCCCAGGCGGGAAAATCCCGGCGTTGTCACGCCAAAGGTCGCCATCGGGTCGCCGATGAAGGTATCAAATCCCAGCGACAGCACCAGCAGCGACGGCGCATAGCGGGCAATGTCGGCCAGACTGGCGGCAACTGCGGTCAGGAATGTCGCCTCGTCGGCTCCGATCGGCAGCGGGCGGTTGATGGTATAGCCCAGCCCGGCTCCGGCTCCGCGTTCGTGGGCATAGCCGGAAAAGAACGGGTAAAAGGCGCTGGGGTCGGCGTGGACGTTGACCATCAGCACGTCGTTGCGCTCGTAAAAGATTTCCTGCGTGCCGTTGCCGTGGTGCAGGTCAACATCAAGGATCGCCACCCGCCCCGGCAGACCACGTGCCGCCAGCACCGGCAAAGCGGCCTGAGCGGCGATGGCGGCATTGTTGAGGTAGCAGAATCCGCCCGCCGCCTGCCGGGTGGCATGGTGCCCCGGCGGACGGCACAGGGCATAGGCGGCAGGCGCCTTGCCGCTGGCGACCAGCGTGGCCCCATGCACCGCCACCGCCGCCGAGGCACTGGCGGCAGCCCATGTCCCGGCCACCACCGGCGCGGCGGTATCATAGATGTGATAGCCCGCCTGCCCGACGATGCCGGTGGGATAGGTGGTGGTGCTGGTGAACGGGTGAGCGTTGGGGATCACCGCTGCGCTGGCTCCGGGCAGCTCGCTCCAGCGGCGATGGGCCGTTTCCAGAAAGTGGATGTACTCCGGCGTATGAACCGCCACCAGAGGCCCGGTGCCACACAGGGGGGCCTGCTCGATGGTCCCGCCCCGCCGTTGAAGTTGCTCGACCAGCGCCAGCGCCCGCTCGGGGACTTCGGGGACTGGCTTTGGCTCGCCGCGCACCAGATAGGTCGGAGGCTTGTGCGCAACAGAATCCGGGTGATGGAGGAAACGCATCGGGATGACTCCGGGCAATGGAAGGGCGGGGTTAGAGCATTTCTCGGTCTCCAGGGATCACGATAAATGCTCTAATGATTTGTTATTTAAGCAAATACGTCGTCGCAGATGTGTCCGCCTGCTCGGGATTTGCTCTAGAATTAGAGAGTGCCGTCAGCGGTGGCCAGCACCGTGCGGTACAGCACGGCGGCCCCCCGGGCGGCATCGTCCAGGTTGATGTCTTCGGCTTCGTTGTGACTGATGCCGCCGATGCAGGGGATGAACACCATCGCCGTCGGCACCTTGCGGGCGATGTAGACCGCATCATGCCCGGCCCCGGACACGATCCGCCGCTGGCTGAAGCCAAAGGCGCGGGCGGTGTCTTCGACGCAGGCCACCAGTGCCGGCGCAAACGGGGTGGCCGGGAAGTCCCAGAACGGCGCAATCGACGCCGTACAGCCACAGCCTGCGGCGCAGTCGGCCACCAGCTTGCGGAATTCGGCTTCCATGGTCGCCAGCACCGCGTCATCGGGGTGGCGCAGATCGACGGTGAACCACACCTTGCCGGGGATCACGTTGCGCGAATGCGGCTCGACATCCAGAATGCCGACGGTGGTGCAGGCATCGCCGCCGATCCGGTGGCCCAGATGGTGCAGGGCATCGACCATGCGGGCGGCAGCGACCAGCGCATCGC
The DNA here is from genome assembly GCF_900156605.1 of Insolitispirillum peregrinum. Taxonomy (GTDB): domain Bacteria; phylum Pseudomonadota; class Alphaproteobacteria; order Rhodospirillales; family Rhodospirillaceae; genus Insolitispirillum; species Insolitispirillum peregrinum. The sequence continues at coordinate 56,973 of NZ_FTOA01000006.1, forward strand.
GGCGCAGGCGCATCGGGGTCGGACCGGCGTGGGCTTCCTGACCGGTGACGGTGACTTCAAACCAGCGTTGCCCCTGCGCACCGCTGACCACCCCGATCTGATAGCCTTCGACTTCCAGCACCGGGCCTTGCTCGATGTGGGCTTCGAGGTAGGCGGCCATCGGGTGGTCGGTGGCCGAGGCGGTTCCGGCATAGCCGATCCGCTTCAGCTCGTCGCCCAGCCGGGCCCCATCCTGCGCCACGGCATCAAGGATTTCGTCCAGGGTGAACACCCCGGTCAGCACCCCCGACCCCATCATCGGCGGCGAAAAGCGCGAGCCTTCCTCGTTGGTCCATACCGCCAGTTCCAGCGGGTGCAGGGTGGTGATGCCGTGGTCGTTCAGGCTGCGCAGGACTTCCAGCCCGGCCAGCACGCCATAGACGCCATCAAAGCGGCCGCCGGTCGGCTGGGTGTCGAGGTGGCTGCCCATCACCACCGGCGGCAGGCTGTTGTCGCGTCCGGCGCGGCGGGCAAAGACGTTGCCGACCTGATCAACGCTGATGGTGCATCCGGCCTGCTGGCACCACGCCACAAAGCGGTCGCGGCCAGCGCGGTCTTCGTCGGTCAGGGCCAGACGGCGGCTGCCGCCCTGGGTGCCGGGGCCGATGGTCGCCATCTCCATCAGGCTGTCCCACAGGCGGGAGGCGGAAATGGGCAGATCCATGGTGGTCCTCGTTGTCTTTTTATGGGGGAAACTAAAAAAACGGGCCGTGATCAGGCCGCCGACTGCAAGGCGTGATCGCGCGAACGCACACGCATTTCCAGCAGGGCGAGGATGGTTCGCAGCGTCGGCACCGCCATGCCCAGACGCTCGGCCAGTTCGATCACGGCCCCGATGATGGCGGCGGTTTCCAGCCGGCGACCGGCCTCGAAGTCCTGGAGCATCGAGGTCTTGAAGTCACCGACCCCGGCCGCCATCTCGATCCGTTCATCAACCGAGGTGCCAAAGGTGATCCCCAGTTGCTCGGCCACCGCCTTGGCTTCCAGCATCATCGCCCGGCCAACCGAACGGGTGCCGGGGTCAAGGCACAGGGTACCAAGAGTGGCCCCGGTCAGCGCACTCAGCGGGTTGAAGCCGAGGTTGCCCCACAGCTTGACCCACACCGCTTCGCGGATGTCGTCGGTGGCGCGCGACTGGAAGCCAGCCTGCCCGAACAGATCGACAATCTCGGTCACCATGGCGGCGGTGTGCGGCGAGTCCGGGCTGATCGCGCCAAAAACAAACCGCTGGTCGCTGATGTGGCGGATGCGGCCCGGCCCGTCGTTTTCCACAGCCACAAAGGTGGTCGCCCCGATCACCTGCGCCGGGTTGATGGTGCGCCACAGGGCTTCGGACGGGTCAACGCTGTTCAGCGGCTGATCGGCCAGCGGGGCCGGTTGCTGATAGGGGTACCACCACGGAATGCCGTTGATCATCGGCACCACCACCGTGTGCGGTCCGGTCAACAGTGACAGGCTGTCGAGCGCGCTGCGCAGGGCATGGGCCTTGACGCACAGGAACACCACGTCCTGAGGACCCAGTTCGTGGGCGTCGTCGGTGACGTGCGGCTGGGCATAGACCACCCGCCGCAACGGCGTCACCATCATGATCCCCTGCCGACGGACGGCTTCGAGGGCTTCGCCACGGGCCAGAAGGGAAACCTGTGCCGGGGTGGCACTGAGGCGGGCGGCCAGCAGGTTGCCGACCGCACCGGCGCCGATAATGGTGATCTTCATGCCGAAACTCCTTCCCCGTGCGACAGGTCCGCCGGAATTTCCCATCCCCGACCGGGGATGGCGTCAATCAGCGACTGGGTGTAGGGGTGCTGGGGATTACCGAACACCTCGGCTGCCGGACCCATTTCGACGATGCTGCCGCGTTGCATGACGGCGATGGTGTCGCATACCCGCGAGGCCACGCGCAGATCATGGGTGATGAACAGCATCGACAGGTTCAGGCGGTGGCGGATGTCATCCAGCAGGGCCAGAACCTGCGCCTGCACCGACACGTCGAGCGCCGATACCGGCTCGTCGGCAATCAGCAGCGACGGTCCCATCGCCAGCGCGCGGGCGATGGAAATGCGCTGGCGCTGACCGCCAGAGAACTCGTGCGGGAAGCGTTTGGCGGCACTGGCATCCAGCCCGACCATCGCCAGCAGGTCACTGGCACGGGCCATCGCCTGCGCCGGGGCTTCGCCAAAGGCAATCGGCCCTTGCGCGATGATTTCACCGACCATCCGGCGTGGATTGAGCGAGGCGTAGGGGTCCTGAAACACCATCTGGATTTCGCGCCGGAACGGCCGGAAGGCGCGGCGGTCGAGCGACAGCAGATCGGTGCCCTTGTACAGCAGGCGTCCGCTGTCGGGCTTCATCAGGCCCATCACGCTGCGCCCGAGGGTCGATTTGCCCGAGCCGGATTCCCCGACCAGCCCGACGGTTTCGCCCGGATGGATGGTCAGGCTGATGTTTTTACCGGCGGTGACTTCCTTGCCCTTTTTGAACAGCCCGCCGCCAACGTGGAAGGTCTTGTGCAGGCCCTCGGCCAGCAACAGCGGCTCGCCGCTCGGGGTAAACGGCGGGCGATCGCCCATCGCGTGCGGCACCGAGGCGATCAACTGGCGGGTATAAGGATGGCTGGGGCGGTTCAGAACCTCGTCAGCGGTGCCGATTTCCACCAGCTTGCCGTGACGCATCACCGCCACCCGGTGGGCGATTTCCGCCACCACCCCAAAGTCGTGGGTGATGAACATCACCCCCATCTGGCGCTCGGCCTGAATCGAACGGATCAGGTCAAGGATCTGCTTCTGGGTGGTGACGTCAAGGGCGGTGGTCGGCTCGTCGGCGATCAAAACGTCGGGCTCGCAGGCAAGCGCCAGCGCAATCATCACCCGCTGCCGCTGACCGCCGGACAGGCGGAACGGATAGCTGCGCACCAGCTCGGCCGGGTTGGGCAGGCCGACCTGGGCGAACAGCTCGATCACCCGCGCCTTGCGGGCGGTACGGTCAAGGTCGGTGTGGATGCGCAGGCTTTCTTCCACCTGATCGCCGACCCGCATCAACGGGTTGAGGGCGGTCATCGGCTCCTGAAACACCATCGCGATACGGCCACCGCGCAGCGCCCGCTGTTCGGGTTCGCTCATGGTCAGGACGTTGTTGCCCTTGAACAGCAACGCCCCGGCGGCCACCCGCACGCTGGGCACCGGCAGCAGGCCCATCACCGCGTGGGCGGTCATCGACTTGCCCGAGCCGGATTCCCCGACCACGCACAGGATTTCATTCGGATTGAGGGTAAAGGTCAGCGCATCAACGGCCAGTTCGCGGTCGGCAGATGGCGGCAGGGCAATCGACAGGCCGCGCACATCCAGCAACGGCTGGCGGTTGGGGAAGGCCGTTACCGGCGACGGAGCGGAGGACGACGAGACAGCAACAGCGTTCATGACTCAGGCCTTTCCTTTGCGCGCCACACGCGGGTTGAGGGCATCGTTCAGGCCTTCGCCGATCAGGTTCAGGGCCAGCACGGTCAGCAGGATGGCCAGACCGGGGAAGAAGCTCATCCACCATGCCTGCCGGATGACGGTGCGGGCGGCGCCGACCATGTAGCCCCAGCTCATGGCGTTCGGGTCGCCGAGCCCAAGGAAGCTGAGCGAGCTTTCCAGCAGCACGGCGGTGGCAACCATCAGCGACGACGACACAATCAGCGGCGACAGGCTGTTGGGCAGGATTTCGCGAAAGATGATGGTGGCGTTTGACTGGCCGGTGGTGATCGCCGCCTGGACGAATTCGCGGGAGCGCAGGGCCATGAACTCGGCGCGGGCCAGACGGGCCAGCGGCGGCCACGACACGATGGCAATCGCCAGCACGATGCTGCCCTGACTGGGGGTAAAGATCGCCACCAGCACCACGGTCAGCACAAAGTTGGGGATGGTCTGGAACAGTTCGGTAAAGCGCATCAGGGTGTCGTCAACCCAGCCGCCAAAGAACCCGGCCAGCGCCCCTAGGGTGACGCCGATCACCAGCGCGACGGCGGTCGAGGTCAGGCCGATCAGCAGCGACACCCGCGCCCCGTGGGCAATGCCGGAGGCAATGTCGCGGCCGAGGGTATCGGTGCCCAGCAGGGAGCCTTCCTCCATCGGGCCAAGGAACGGGGCGTTGACCATGTCCCACGGACTTTCGGGATAGATCAGCGGGGCAAACAGGCCCAGCACCACCACCACCGCCATGATCAGCAGGCCGATGACGGCCCCTTTGTTGCGGGCATAGGCCCGCCAGAAGTTCATGCTCTGCATGGAACGATCTCCGGCAAGGGTCTGATCAACGGGCAAGGTCGATACGGGGATCGACAAGGCTGTAAATCAGGTCAGTCAGGATGTTGAACACGATCACCATCACCGAGCTGATGAAGAAAATCCCCAGCAGCACCTGATAGTCGCGTTGCAGCACCGCCTCGAACGCCAGCCGTCCCAGACCGGGCCAGGCAAACACGGTTTCAATCAGGATCGAGCCGCCGATCAGATGCCCCGCCTGCACTCCGGCAACGGTGATCACCGGCAGGATGGCGTTGCGCAGCACATGGCGGACCACCACCGCACCGTGGCTGAGGCCCTTGGCGCGGGCGGTCTTGACGAAATCCATGTCGCGGACTTCGAGGATCGAGGCGCGGGTCATGCGGGCGTACACCGCCATATAGAACATGCCGAGCGTCAGGGCGGGCAGCAGCAGGTGTTCGCCGATGTCGATCATGCGGGCAAAACCGCTGAGGCCACCGCCAACCGTTTCATAGCCAAAGGCAGGCAACCAGCCGAGCTGGACGGAAAACAACAGCATCAACATCAGGCCAACCCAGTAAATCGGGGTGGCATAGGCCAGCAGGGCCAGAACGGTGATGGCGCTGTCACTGACACTGCCCGCCCGCACGGCGGCCAGCGTGCCCAGAACGATCCCCACCACCAGCGCAAAGACAAAGGCGGTCAGGGTCAGCACCAGCGTGGCGGGCAGACGGGCCAGCAGCAGGTCCCAGACGCTTTGTTGCTGGCGGTAGGAAAAGCCGAGGTCGCCGGTGGCGACGTGGCTGACATAGGTGGCGAGCTGTTCGAGCAGCGGGCGGTCAAGCCCGAACTGCTGGCGCAGCTGCTCGACGAATTTCGGATCGGCGGCACCGGCTTCACCGGCCATCACCATGGCGGGGTCGCCGGGGGCGGCGTGAACCAGCAGGAAATTGATCACCACGATGGCGAACAGGATGACGATGGCCTTTATCAGGCGACCGGCGAGAAAGCGGGGAAGTCCAGCCATGGGATGACCTCCTGACCATTTGGGGCGTTTTTTGGGGGGAAACCAGTCTGCCCGGAGCGGGAGGGAGTGAAGCCGCTCCGGGCAGGCCAAAGGTAGAAAATCGTGTTCAGGGAGCGATTTTCTACCGCTTGGTCATGTAGACGGACTCATAGCTTTCGTTCACACCGATACCGGTGGTGATGACGTTGTTGAATTTCTTGCTGACGAAGGTCGGGAACTGCATTTCCAGCAACCACGCCACCGGCACGTCATCGACCAGAATGCGCTGGACCTCGCTGTAGAGGGCCTGGCGCTTGACCGGATCGTTTTCCTTGGCGGCCGAGGCAAACAGCTCGTCAACCTTGGGGTTGCTGTAGCCCATGGTGTTGGAGAACATCACGCCCTGACGGATGTTGCTGCTGACATAGGTGCGCGAGACACCCAGCGCCGCATCACCATACTGGTAGGTGAAGTTGGCGGTCATGTCGTAGTCCCAGTTGGAGACCTTTTGCACCCAGCCCGCAACGTCGGTGTTTTCCAGCGTCACTTCGACGCCGACCTGCTTCAGCGACACTTTCACGTATTCGGCCAGACGCTGCCAGGTCTCGCCATAGGGCATCACGAGAAAGCGGATGCGGGCGCGGACACCGTTGGCGTCGGGCTTCAGGCCCATCTCGTCAAGCAGGGCTTTGGCCTTGGCGACGTCCTTGGTGTACTTCGGCAGGTTCGGTTCAAAGTTGTTGGTGTGGCTGTTGATCGGGCTGGTGGCCACCTGACCGAGGCCGAACCAGATCTTGTCGCGGATGAACTGGCGGTCGAGCGAGTACATCAGCGCCTGACGGAACCGCTTGTCGTTCAGCGGGGCGTTGCGGTTGTTCAGTTCCAGCCACGACACCGGGGCGACGAATTCATAGCCGTCGGTGGTGAAGTTCAGGTTCGGCTGGCTTTTCAGGCGGGCGACGTCGAACGGTTCGATGTCGTTGTACTGACTCTGGTCCACCTGACCGCTTTCCAGCGCCAGCGCGCGCGAGGCGGCATCGGGGATCACACGGAAATAGATGTCGTCGAGGTACGGCAGGCCCGGCTTGTAGTAATCGTCGTTGCGCACCAGATGGATATAGCTGCCCTTGACCCATTCCTTGAACTTGAACGGGCCGGTGCCGATCGGGGTGGCGTTGGCCGGGTTGTTCTTGTAGTCGGTGTTGGCATCGTACAGGTGCGCCGGGATGATCGGGGCCGAGGCAACTTCAAAGGCATTGATGAACGACGGGAACGGCTCTTTCAGCTTGAACACCACCGTGTAATCGTCGGGGGCGGTGATCGATTCACAGCGGGCGAAGTTGGCGCGGGCGCGCGAATGGACTTCGGGCAGGAACTTGGTGGTGGTGAAAATCACGTCCCTGGAGGTAAACGGCTGGCCGTCGTGCCACTTGACGTTCTTGTGCAGGTGAAAGGTATAGGTTAGCCCATCGGGCGAGATGTCCCAGCTTTCGGCCAGCGACGGCAGCGGCTTCAGCTGTTTGTCATAGGTCAGCAGACCCTGATAGATTTTTCCGCCGACGGTCTGGGTCGGGCCTTGCTGGTTCAGGCCCAGTTGCAGGATCGGCGGTTCCGGCTGCACGATGATGTTCATGGTGCCGCCGCGCGCCGGCTGGTCGGCGGCCAGCGCCGGAGCGGCAGACAGGGCGGCCGCGCCGGACAGCACCGGCAGGCCGAGGGCGGCAGCCATCAGGCTGGCGGAGAGAAGGTGGCGCAGGCGATCACGGTAACGGCGCTGAGAGGTCTGAACGGTCCTCATGGGCTTTTCTCCTGTGCGAAATCGGGGGTGTGACTGGATATGCCTTGGCTCAGGCGGCGTAGCCGGGGCCGTCTTCGTGTTCAAGCCAGCGCACCAGAGCTTTCCACTCCAGAACCCCGGCGGCAGGATATTTCTCGACGTACTGGCGGGCGGTGCGTTCGCAGACTTCGGGGGTCGGCAGGTGCAGCTCGCGGTTTCCGGCCAGAGTGGCGACCTGCGTCTGGCAGGACTGTTCCAGGTAGTACATCAGCACGGCGGCTTCGGGGACATCGATGCCGACGGTCAGCAGGCCGTGGTTGCGCAGGATCATCGCATTGTGGCTGCCAAGGTCATTCTGCAGGCGAATCCGCTCGTCCAGATCCAGTGCGATGCCTTCGTAATCGTGATAGGCGATGCGGTTGTACCAGCGCAGGGCATGCTGGTTCAGCGGCAGCAGGCCGTCTTTCTGGGTGCTGACCGCCATGCTGGCGGTGGTGTGCAGGTGCATGGCGGCGCTGACATCGGGGCGGGCGCTGTAAATGGCGCTGTGGATGGTGTAGCCCGCCGGGTTGCAGCCATAGTCCGCTTCGTCAACGATGTTGCCGTCGAGGTCGATCTTCACCAGCGTCGAGGCGCTGACTTCGTGGAACATCAGGCCATAGGGATTGATCAGGAAATGCTCCGACTCGCCGGGAACACGGGCCGACAGGTGGGTGTAAATGGTGTCGGTCATGCCCCACAGGTGAAACAGCCGGTGAGCAGCGGCAAGATCAAGGCGGGTCTGCCACTCGGCCTGCGAGCAGCGATCACGCACTTTGGACGGAACGGCGGTGACGGTGGACATGGTGTAAAGGCTCCAACCTCAAGAGTTCTGACCGGAAAACAGCGGGCGGGGGAGACAGGAAAAGGAAATCAGGGGATTATTGGTTCAACACCGCACCAGCCGGCGATGAACAGCGCCAGCACGCGGGTGACATCGCGCAGGCTGTCCAGCGACACCGATTCATCAATGCCGTGGATGCGGCTGGCTTCGGGGCCATAGCAGGTGGCGGGGGTGTCGCCGTACAGGCTGAAAAAGCGGCCATCGGTGGTGCAGGTCATGGCGACTTCGCGCGGGGCGTTGCCAAAGACAGCCGTGTGGCTGTCGGCCAGCAGGCGCAGGACCGGTTCTTCGCGGTCGATGGCATAGCCTTCGGCCTGAAAGCCGTGGAAGGTCAGCTCGACCGCCACCCCGGCCAGTGCCGGGTCGGTGGCGCAGGCGGTGTCGATGGTCTGGCGGACGGCGGCCCGCACGCTGTCGAGCGTCTGGCCGGGGAAAAAGCCGATCCGCATGTCGATGTCGCAGGTGGTCGGCACCGACGACGGCCATTCGCCACCGCTGATCCGCCCGACGTTGAACTGGGCCGGGTGCGGATGGTCGGCAAAGGCGGCGTGGCGGTGGCAGCAGCCGGGGGCGTTCCACTCTGCTTCCAGCGTTTTCAGATGGTTGACCAGCACCGTCGCCGCAGTGATGGCATTGCGGCCCGAGGTGGTATCGAGCACATGCGCCGGGGTGCCGGTCAGGGTCAGGCGGAACCACATCACCCCCAACTGGGCCAGCATCAGGGTATGGTTGAACGGTTCGGGGATCACCGCCGCATCGGCGCGATAGCCGCGTTGCAGGCAGGCCAAAGCTCCGTTGCCGGTGCATTCTTCCTCGACCACCGACTGGACATAGACCGGGGCCGCCGGTTGCAGCCCGATATCCCGCAGGGCGGCGAGGGCGGAAAGGGCGGCGGCAATCCCGGCCTTCATGTCTCCGGCCCCGCGACCGTACAGCCGCCCGTCGTGGATGACCGGCTCGAACGGTGGCGAGGTCCACTGGTCGGCGGGGCCGGTGGGCACCACGTCAATGTGACCATTGAGGATCAGCGAGCGGCCGGTCTGCTGGCGCGGCTGGTGGATACCGACCACGTTGTCGCGCCCTTGCAGGCCGGTGGTATCGACATCAAGGGCAGGGGGGGAAAAGGCCGGGTGGTCGCGGATCAGGTCAAGGTCGATCGGAAAGCGGTCGATTTCCAGCCCCATCGCCCGAAAGGTCTGCTCCATCAGGTCCTGCGCCGATTGCTCGTTGCCCAGCAGCGACGGGCGGCGGACCATCTCGGCCAGCAGGGTCTGGCAGGCGGCCTGTCGGCGGTCGGCGGCTGCCAGCAATGCCTGTTGCAGCGACGGCGCGGGCAGGGCAGGATAGCTGAGGTCAGGGCAGGGTTTCTGGGCCGGGATACTGGTCATCACAACAGGCTCCTGAGCGGGGGTGTTGCGGGGGGAACGCGGGCAACACCCCAGAGTAAAGGCGCGGAAAATCGTCTTTTTTGTGCAAATGCACATTTGGTGTGCAATGCGGTAGAAAGCTGATTTTTTCGGCAGGTCGATTACAGCGCCGCAATACCTGATAGAGCAAATTGGCATTTCTCATTGACCCCATAAATATGATTTATGGGCTGTGTGTCGCCTTTGTTTTAGAGCGTTTTCACACCGAGCGAAAACGCTCTCCCTTTTTAGTGCCGCATTTTCCGAGCCGTTGACCGGAGACGGTCAACTTGAAAATGCTCTCAAGGAGTTCCCCCCATGCCAAGCGAAGATCAGCACGCCCTTGACCGCCTGACGCAGGATCTCGACTGGAACCTGTTGCGGACCTTCATGGTGATCGTGCAGGAGGGGGGAATCACCGCCGCCGCCGCCCGGCTGTATCTGACGCAGCCTGCGGTCAGTCTGGCGCTGAAGCGGCTGGAGGAGCGGCTGGGGCGGCAGTTGATCGAGCGCGGCGGCGGCACGTTCCGCGTTACCGCTGCGGGCGAAGTGCTGTTTTCCGAGGTGGTGGAGGTCTATGGCGCCATATCGCGCTTTGGCGCGCTGATCCGCGATGTGCAGGATGACATATCAGGGCATGTACGCATCCTGATGACCAGCCGCATCCAGACGGCGTTGCTGGATGACCTGTTGCGGCTGTTCCACCAGCGTCACCCGCAGGTGACATTCCGCATCGACATCATGGCCTCGGCGGATGTGCATGTGGCCTTGCAGCAGCGGGTGGGGACTCTGGGGATTTGCCTGCTGCGCGAGCCGATTCCGGGGCTGACCAGCGAAGTGTTCATCCATCAGACCTACCGCCTGTATTGCGGCCCCGATCACCGGCTGTTCGGCAGGACGGGGATCGACATTGCGGAATTGCGCCACGAGAATTTCGTCTCGTTTACCTCCGACCAGATTGATGGCGCGCTGTCACCGCTGGCCTTGTTCCGCGCCCGCGAAGGCTTTGCCGGGCGGGTGGTGGGCTCATCGGCCAATCTGGAGGAAATCCGCCGTCTGATTGTCTGTGGTCTGGGTATTGGCCCGCTGCCCGAACATATCGCCGCGCAGGATGTCGCCGAGGGCCATCTGTGGCCCTTGCCACCAGACGAAGGCATTGCCCCGATCGACGTGCATATCGTGTGGAACCCGCAGGGGCGCTATAACCGCGCCGAGCGGGCTTTTCTGACCGAGCTGTTGGGGCAGGTGCAGGACATGCCGCCCCAACAGCGTCTGCCGACGTTGCGGTATCGCGATTAGAGCATTTCTCGGTCTCCAAGGATCACGATAAATGCTCTAATGATTTGTTATTTAAGCAAATACGTCGTCGCAGATGTGTCCATCTGCTCGGGATTTGCTCTAACCGGGAGATGACCCTGTTTACGGGGCCATGTCCTGTTCCGGGGTGGCAGTGATCTGGTGGATCGACAGATCGGCGCCACGGTGTTCTTCTTCCTGCGACAGGCGAATGCCGACGGTCCGTTTCAGCAGGCCATAGACCACAAAGCCCATTGCTCCGGCATAGCTGACCCCGGCCAGCGAGCCGATCAGTTGCGACCACGGACTGACGCCGCCCATGCCGCCGAGGGCTTCGAGGCCGAACACCCCAGCCAGAATGCCACCCAGCAGGCCGCACAGGCCGTGTAACGGCCACACGCCCAGCACATCATCCAGCTTCCAGTCTTTCTGACAGCGGTCAAAGCCCCAGACGAACAGCGCCCCGGCGGCGCAGCCAACCACCAGCGCCCCCAGCGGATGCATGACATCCGAACCGGCGCAGACCGCTACCAGCCCGGCCAGCGCGCCGTTGTGGGTAAAGCCCGGATCGTTGCGGCCAACCACCAGCGCGGTCAGCATGCCGCCGACCATCGCCATCAGCGAGTTCATCGCCACCAGCCCCGAGGCGGTGGCGGTGTTCTGGCTGGACATGACGTTAAAGCCGAACCAGCCAACGATCAGGATCCACGACCCCAGCGCCAGATAGGGAATGTTGGACGGCGGCACCCCCATCAGACGGCCATCGCGGCTGTAGCGGCCCATACGGGGGCCGAGATGATGGACAGCCCCCAGCGCCAGCCAGCCGCCGACGGCATGGACGACGATGGACCCGGCGAAGTCGTGGAACGGCGCGTCAAAGGTATCTTTCAGCCAGTCCTGAATGCCGAAATGGTTGCCCCAGACGATGCCTTCAAAGAACGGATAGACCAGCCCGACCAGAATCGCCGTTGCCATCAGTTGCGGCACAAAGCGGGCGCGTTCGGCGATGCCGCCCGAGATGATCGCCGGAATGGCGGCGGCAAACATCAGCAGGAAGAAAAAGCGCACCAGATCGATGCCCTGCGCCCCCATCGCACCATCAATGCCCGCCTTGCCGGACAGGACGGCGGCGCTGTGGAAAAAGGTCACGCCATACGCAACGGTGTAGCCGACAATCAGATAGGCCAGCGTCGAGATGCCGAGATCGGCGAGAATCTTCACCAGCGCGTTGACCTGATTTTTCGACCGGACGGTTCCGGCTTCGAGGAAGGCGAATCCTGCGTGCATCGCAAGGACCATGGCGGCCCCGATCAGCAGGTAAAAGACGTCCAGCCCTGCATTCATTTTAGGCATGCCTCTTTGTTAAGCAATTGATTTTCAACGATTTTGAAGCCAAACCCTTAGCAAGACAGGGGCCACTTCCTGCTGACCGCCCAACCGGAACGCAGTGCGTTGAAATGGCTGTATTCATCCGTATTGCCTGATGAATCATGGCACGGATCATCCGCTCAAAGAATAGGCTGATCATGCCGTTAAAACAGGCTGTCTGGGGGCGCCTCCTGTGGTCGGCCTCGCTTCCAGCGAAAGATTTTGTTTTAAAGCAAAGTGATACTTGTGGTCCGACAGGACAGACTACATGCATAAAACATATGCACAATGTTGAACAGGGTCGTCTGAAAGAGCCTGTATATTACGAAGGTATGATAGACTCATGCCTTCCGCCTCTTTGTGTCCTGTGGGACATATGACGAGGTTGATAGATAATCCTTGGGGACAGCACAGGGCAGAGAGCCAGCGGGATCATATGTGTTGTATCAAAATGGGTTAGCCGGGAGCGGATGGATCACCGCAGCCGGATACTCCTTGTTGTACATTTACAATTCTGCCGTATTACAACCATCAAGAAGCTTTCAGCCGCCGTTATTCCACGGCATTCTGCTGTCACCAACCGTAGACATGGTCTGCTGCAGGATGGTTGGGCAGGGATGATCCCTGATGCGTTCTTCCCGTATTCAAGAGCACACCTGGTGAGGCTTTCCGGCACGGTGTCGCCTGTGGCCTCACTCTTTTTGTCCGGTGGGGAGGACCGTCCCGCGCTCCCGGACCCATCCGGCGATGATGGCAGAGCGTGGTCCACGATAAATTGCGTTCGACCACAGGCCGGGGCTGTTGCTATAAGACAGCAGACAGAGACACCTGAGAGTGGGAGACGGCTGGTCATGGGCGCTACTGCAAAAATTCTGCTGCTGGGATCCGGGGAACTGGGACGCGAGTTTGTGATTTCGGCCAAGCGCCTGGGGGCGCATGTGATTGCCTGCGATGCCTATCCGCAGGCTCCGGCGATGCAGGTGGCTGACGACGCCGAAGTGTTTTCGATGCTGGATGCCGACGCCCTTGCCGCTGCCATCGACAAGCATCAGCCTGACCTGATCGTGCCCGAAGTCGAGGCCATCCGCACCGAAGTCCTGAAGGATTTCGAGGATCGAGGCTTCAACGTGGTGCCGTCGGCGCGGGCGACCATCATGACCATGAACCGTGACCGCATCCGCGAAGTCGCTGCCAGTGAACTGGGGCTGCTGACCTCGACCTATCTGTATGCCGAAAGCCTTGATGACATGCGGGCGGCGGTGGACAAGGTCGGCCTGCCGTGCGTGGTCAAGCCGGTGATGTCGTCGTCGGGCAAGGGCCAGAGCACCGTGCGCAGCGCCGATGCGGTCGATGCCGCCTGGGCCTATGCGGTGGCCGGAATGCGTGGCGACCGCCAGCGGGTGATCGTCGAAGCCTTCATTCCCTTTGACTACGAAATTACCCTGCTGACCATCCGCACCCGTGACGGTGTGGTGTTCTGCCCGCCGATCGGCCACCGTCAGGAACGCGGTGACTATCAGGAAAGCTGGCAGCCGGCCGCCATGTCCGCCGCCGCGATTGCCTCGGCGCAGGAGATGGCCAAAGCCGTGGTCGATAACCTCGGCGGTTATGGCCTGTTTGGCGTCGAATTCTTTGTGATGGGCGATCAGGTGATCTTTTCCGAACTGTCGCCGCGCCCGCATGACACCGGGATGGTGACGCTGATTTCGCAGAACCTGACCGAATTCGACCTGCACGCCCGCGCCATTCTGGGGTTGCCGATTCCGTCGATCACCCTGCACGGCCCCAGTGCCTCGGCGGTGATTCTGGCTGATCGTGATGCCAGCGAGTTCTCGGTGGAGGGTGTGGCCGAGGCTCTGCGCCCGGACAGCGACGGCATTGATCTGGACCTGCGGGTGTTCAACAAGCCGACCACCCGCCCCTATCGCCGGATGGGAGTGGCGCTGGCGCTGGCCCGGCAGGGCGATGTTGAAGACGCCCGCGCTGCGGCTCGCGCTGCTGCCGCCAAGGTGTCGATCCGCTACAAGGACGCATGATGACCGTCACCCTGTATGGCATCAAGAACTGCGATACGATGAAAAAGGCAATGTCCTGGTTGAAAGACCAGGGCATTGACTACGCTTTCCATGATTATCGCAAGGATGGCATCACCCGCGCGCATCTGGAACGCTGGTGCGCCGTCTGGGGCTGGGAAAAGGTACTCAACCGCGCCGGGACCACCTTCCGCGCCTTGCCGGACGAGCAAAAAGCCAACCTCGACACCGAGGCGGCCATTGCCCTGATGCTGGCGGCCCCGGCAATGATCAAGCGCCCGGTGCTGGAAACGCCCGCGCCGGTGCAGCTGGGGTTCAAGCCTGATCTGTACGCGGCGGTGTTCGGGCGGGGGGAGTAATCCCCGACCAAAAATCCCGGGCAGACGCAGGCAGGGTTTCCAGACAGCGGTCAAGCTCGCGTGCCTCGACATAGGTGCGAAGCACGCGGGCAACGTCCTGTATCGCCGTATCCGGGGAAAAATTGTGATTCACGCGCAGCTGTTTGACCTCTGCACGCATTAAATCCCAATCCCACGAGTCCGCCTGTGCTTCATTGGCATCCCAGTGATTGACGAACAAGGCTCGCAGCATCGCAGGCAGGATTTGCGCAAACGCAATGGCCTGCGGAAGCGTCAACCGACGTCTGAAACACAGAAAGACGGCTTGGGTCGTGGTATAGGCCTGATGCCGTGACCCCAGATTGGTTTCTGTCGCCACATCGGCCAGAAACCTGTCAAAATCCTGTGTGGCGAGCTTGTATTCCATTGGGGTCGGCATATTGAAACTCCCTGATCGAAGCCATCACGAAAATTCCGGGCACGATAAAGCCCTTACGCCTGACTGTCTTCGGGGGTTCGTTCACGCCCGGTGATACGGGTGGCCGTCCTGAATTGACTGGGCGCGGTAAAGCTGTTCGGCCAGCATTCCGCGCACCAGCATGTGCGGCCAGGTCATTTGCCCAAAGGCAAACAGCAGGTCGGCGCGCGAGCGGACCGCCGGAGAATGGCCGTCAGCGCCACCAATCAGGAATGCCACCGCCGGGGTGGCCTGATCGCGCCAGTCAGCGAGGCGCTGGGAAAAGGCCTCGCTGCCAAACGTCTTGCCGCGTTCGTCCAGCGCCACGATGCGGGCGCCGGGCGGCACGCAGGCCAACAGCAGCTCGCCTTCCCGTTCCATGCGCTGGACAACGGGCAGGGGGCGCTTTTCCTCGACTTCACGCAGGATCAGCGGGCTTTTCAGGCGGGCGGCATAATGGTCGTACAGGCTGCGCTCGGGGCCGGGCCTGGCCCGGCCGACGGCGACAATCAGCAGGTCCATTACAGGACGCTGGCACTGCTGTCCTGGAGATGGGCCGGAGCAACGCCGCCCCACATTTTTTCCAGGTTGTAGAAAGCGCGCACTTCGGGGCGGAACAGGTGAACCACCACGTCACCTGCATCCAGCAGGACCCAGTCACAGGTGGTCATGCCTTCGACGGTGACATCCAGACCGCGGGCTTTCAGCTTGGTCATCAGGTGATCGGCCA
Source organism: Insolitispirillum peregrinum (assembly GCF_900156605.1). Classification (GTDB taxonomy): domain Bacteria; phylum Pseudomonadota; class Alphaproteobacteria; order Rhodospirillales; family Rhodospirillaceae; genus Insolitispirillum; species Insolitispirillum peregrinum. Next base: position 72,550 of record NZ_FTOA01000006.1, read on the forward strand.
TCGCACCCACCTGACGGGACGACCGGCCAGAGGCAATCACCATCGCATCGGCGATGGAGGTTTTGCCTGCCAGATCGATCACCACAATGTCTTCGGCCTTGTCGGAATCGAGGGCCTCGATAACAAAGGCCGCCAGCGGGTCATCGGTATGCGGCAGGGAAGACGGCGAAACGGTGGACTCGGGGGTAGCTATGGTCGGCTCCTATGGTAATCCTGGCGGCCAGTGGCCCTACAGGAAGAAAAACAACGGGTCATGCCTCGCCGGGCGATCAGCCCCAGCCTCCGGCGGCGCGGATGGCGGTGGACGAGGCCGGGTGCGGCCGGATTACCAGATACACCCAGGCAGGCGGTTCCTGCATCGCAAGCTGTCCGCAACGGCGGTGCGACAGGCGGGCCGCCGCAAAACGGCGGGCTGCCAGACCGGTCACCGCCGGAACAGAATAAGAGCCACGATCAAAAATCGCAACGGGCACGCGGTAAAAGATCCCTTGCCAGCGCCGCCAGCGCGGGATCTGAACCATGTTGTCGGCCCCCATCAGCCAGACAAAACGCAGACGGGGGAATCGGCGTTGCAGGCTGGCGAGGGTATCGACAGTGTAGGTTGACCGCAAGGACTGTTCGATGGCCGTCACCCGAATGGCGGGATGACAGGCCACCTGTTGCGCCTTTGCGACCCGCTGATCCAGTGCTGCCATGCCCGCACGGGATTTCAGCGGGTTTTGCGGGCTGACCAGCCACCACACCTGATCGAGTCCCAACCGTTTGAGCGCCTCGAGGCTGATGTGGCGGTGGCCGTCATGGGCGGGATTGAACGACCCGCCCAGCAGGCCGATCCGCCCATGCTGGAGTCCGCCCCAGTGAGACGGGCCGCGATGTGCCCTGCTCAGGGACGGCATTGCCCGTTGCCACGTATCTTGTACTTGAAGGTGGTCAACTGCTCGACGCCGACCGGGCCACGGGCATGCAGCTTGCCGGTGGAAATGCCGATTTCCGCCCCCATGCCGAATTCGCCGCCGTCGGCGAACTGGGTCGAGGCGTTCCACATCAGGATGGCAGAGTCGATTTCATTCATGAACCGCTCGGCGGCCACCCGGTCTTCGGTGATGATCGCCTCGGTGTGCTGGCTGGAATGGCGCTGAATGTGCTCGATGGCACGCGCCACGCCGTCAACGACCTTCACCGACAGGATGGCATCGAGGTATTCGGTATCCCAATCCTCGTCGCTGGCTTCGTCGAGCGTCGGCACAATGGCACGGGCTTCGGCGTCGCCGCGCAGGGTGCAGCCAGCGGCGGCCAGATCGGCCATCAGCACCGGCAGCATCTGCGGCGCAATCGACCGGTCCACCAGCAGGGTTTCGGTGGAGCCACAAATGCCGGTGCGGCGCATTTTGGCGTTTACCACCACTTGCCGCGCCATCTCGGGATCGGCCTTTTCATGGACATAGGTGTGGCAGATGCCATCCAGATGCTTGAACATCGGAATGCGGCTTTCGGCGGAAACGCGCTCGATCAGCCCCTTGCCGCCGCGCGGCACGATCACGTCAACGTACTGGTCCATCGACAGCAAGGCCCCGACGGCAGCGCGGTCCTTGGTCGGCACCATCTGGATGGCGTCGGCGGGCAGACCGGCCTGCGCCAGCCCGACCTGCAAGGCATCCAGAATGGCGTGCGAGCTGTTGAAGCTTTCCGAGCCACCGCGCAGGATGGCGGCATTGCCCGACTTCAGGCACAGGGCACCGGCGTCGGCGGTGACGTTGGGGCGGCTTTCATAAATGATGCCGATCACCCCCAGCGGCGTGCGCACGCGCGAGATTTTCAGGCCATTGGGACGGTCCCATTCCGACATCACCTGTCCGACCGGGTCGGGCAGTTTGGCGATGTCCTCAAGGCCCTTGGCCATTGCTTCGATGCGCTCGTCGGTCAGCAGCAGGCGGTCGAGCAGGGCCGGGCTGAGGCCCTTTTCCCGTCCAAAGGCCATGTCTTTGGCGTTGGCTTCCTGAATCGCACGGGCGGCCAGACGCAGGGCCTTGGCCCCTTCGCGCAGGGCGCGGTCCTTGGCGTCGGCTGGCATGGTCGCCAACACCAGAGCCGCCGTCTTGGCGCGGCGACCCATGTCGGTCATCTGGTCTTGAACGGTCAGCGTATCCATGCCTGTCTTCCTTCCTGAGAATATGGCCTTGATTGGGTGTTGCAGGTCAGTCGATCACCAGATCATCCCGGTGAATCAGCTCTTCCCGGCCACGATAGCCGAGCAGGGTTTCGATTTCGGCGCTTTGGTGGCCAATGATGGTGCGGGCGGCATCGGCACCATAGGCGGCGAGGCCCTTGCCCAGCAAGGCACCGCTGCGGTCCCGTACCAGCACGGTATCGCCGCGCTGGAATGATCCTTCGACCGCCACCACCCCGGCGGGCAGCAACGAGCGACCCGAGCGCAGGGCGCGGGCGGCACCGTCATCAACGATCAGCGTACCAGCCGGGCTCATCGAGCCGAGAATCCATTGCTTGCGCGCCGACTGCGGAGTCGTTTCCGCCAGGAACCAGGTGCAGGGACCGCCCTGTTCCATGTGCAGCAGCGGGTTCAGGTGCTTGCCCGGCGCAATCGCCATCGCACAGCCTGCGCCCATGGCAATCTGGGCCGCCATCAGCTTGGTGACCATGCCGCCGGTGCCGACGCCCGGCTGAGCTTCGCCGGCCATGGCGCGGATTTGCGGTGTCAGTTCGGGGACTTCGGCGATCAGGCGGGCCGACGGGTCCACTTTCGGGTCGGCGGTATAGAGGCCGTCGATATCACTGAACAGAATCAGCGCATCGGCCCCGGCACACATCGCCACCCGTGCGCCCAGACGATCGTTATCGCCATAGCGCAGTTCCTGGGTGGCAACGGTGTCGTTTTCGTTGATCACCGGCACCGCGCCCAGCTTCAGCAGGGTATCGAGGGTGTTGCGGGCGTTCAGGTAGCGCCGCCGATTCTCGGTATCGCCGGGGGTCAGCAGCACCTGAGCGGCGGTAATGTCATGCTTGCCGAGGACTTCCTGATAGGCGTGGGCCAGACCGACCTGTCCGACCGCCGCCGCTGCCTGCTTTTCTTCCAGCCGCAGGACTCCGGCGGGCAGCTTCAGCCGTCGCCGCCCCAGAGCCACCGAGCCGGAGGACACCACCACCACTTCGGTCCCGCGCGCCCGCACACGGGCGATGTCTTCGGCCACCGATTCCAGCCATTGCCGCCGCACATGGCCGGTTTGCTCGTCCACCAGCAGCGCCGAGCCGATCTTGATCACCAGACGGCGCACACTGGCGAGGCGATTCGACACCGGCATCAGGCCCACATCTGCGCGCTGTCCTTTACTCACGGCCGCCAGCCTCCGTCTTCGTCCAGCGAGGTGGACCAGCTTTCACGGATGCCGTCTTCGGCGCCGTCATCGGGCAGGGCGGCCTGTTCGCTGTGATAGCGGCCTTCGATATGGCGGGCCAGTTCGCGCAGAACGGTGGTCATGTTCATGCCCGCCACTGCCGAGCAGTCGAGAACCGTCTTGCCCGAGGCTTCCTCGACCAGACGGCGCTGTTCCTCCACCAGTTCGGGAATCAGCGAGTCGGTCTTGGTCAGGGCAATGATTTCCGGCTTTTCGTCCAGACCGTTGCCATAAGCTGCCAGCTCGCCACGGACGATGCGATAGGCTTCCGCCGGATCGTCCTGGGTGCCGTCGATCAGGTGCAGCAGGATGCTGGTGCGCTCGACGTGGCCAAGGAAACGGTCGCCCAGACCAGCGCCTTCGTGGGCACCTTCGATCAGGCCGGGGATGTCGGCGATGACGAATTCCTTGTCGCCGATGTGAGCCACGCCCAGATTCGGGTGCAGGGTGGTAAACGGATAGTCGCCGATCTTCGGGCGGGCCTTGCTGACTGCTGACAGGAAGGTGGACTTGCCCGCGTTCGGCAGGCCGATCAGACCGGCATCGGCGATCAGCTTCAGACGCAGCCAGACCCAGGTTTCGCCGCCTTCCAGACCGGGATTGGCGTTGCGCGGAGCCTGATTGACCGACGACTTGAAGCGGGCGTTGCCCCAGCCGCCGTTACCACCCTGCAGCAGCACCACGCGCTGGCCGGGTTCGATCATGTCGATCAGCACCGTTTCGCGGTCTTCGTCCAGAATGGTGGTGCCGACCGGCACCCGGATCAGGCAATCCTCGCCATCGCGGCCGGTGCGGTTGCGCCCCGACCCCGGAATGCCGCGTTCGGCCTTGAAATGCTGTTGATAGCGAAAGTCGATCAGGGTGTTGAGGTTCGGAACCGCCTCGAACACCACATCACCACCCCGGCCCCCGTCACCGCCATCGGGACCGCCAAATTCGATAAACTTTTCGCGTCGGAACGACACGCAGCCATTCCCGCCATCGCCAGCTTTGACCCAGATCTTGACCTGATCGAGGAACTTCATCGTTTCACCTGTAAAAACTCATCGCACAAGATCAGCGCGGCACAAGATCAGCGTGGCACAGATCAACGGGCGGAACAAAAGACGGGGCGTGGCAGGGTAAAAAGCCAAAAAGGGGAATGGCAGCCCATTCCCCTTTTTGTGCCTTGAAAGGCAAAGCGCGGTTGGCTGTCCGAGTTATTCGGCAGCCACAGCCGGTTCCACCGACACGAAGATGCGCTGCTTGAAGCCCTTGTGGAACTTCACAGTGCCTTCGGCGGTGGCGAAGATGGTGTAATCACGGCCCAGACCAACGTTGGCACCCGGGTGCCACTTGGTGCCGCGCTGGCGGATGATGATGTTGCCAGCAAGCACGCGCTCGCCGCCAAACTTCTTTACGCCAAGGCGTTTGCCTTCTGAGTCGCGACCGTTGCGCGAAGAACCACCAGCCTTTTTATGTGCCATGGTGTGTAACTCCTTTTAAGCTGGACGGATCAACCGTTGATGGCGGTGATCTTGACCAGCGTCATCTGCTGGCGATGACCGTTCTTGCGACGGTAGTTCTGGCGACGCTTCTTTTTGAAGACAATCACCTTTTCCGTCTTGAACTGGTCGATGACCTGAGCGGTGACGGAAGCACCAGACAGCAGGGGGGCGCCAATCTTGTCGCCAACCATGAGGACTTCGTCGAACGTGATGGCGGCCCCGGCGTCACCGGGCAGCTTTTCGATCGCGATGACGTCGTCCATTGCGACCTTGTACTGCTTGCCGCCGGTCTTAATGACTGCGAACATCGTGCTGCAACCTTACATAACGAAACGGGCGGCCGCCCAAGCCGTCATGGCTCCACGGTCCGCATCCAAAGAGGGCGTGATCATACGCAGCAGACACAGGACGTCAAGAGGGAAAGACCAGAAAACAGACTCTTTCCCAACGCCTTGGTCCAACGCCCTGAGATACACCGTTGAATCACGATCCCTGACCATCTGCCAGCCCTGTTTTTCAGGCCGGGCAAAAAAAATGATCAGGGTCGAAAAAAAGGTCTTGCCAGAGGAAAGGTTCGCCGATATGTTCCGCCTCCTCTGAACGACCCATGTTGCTTCAAACGAAGTAAACATCCTGCGGAGAGGTGCCGGAGTGGTCGATCGGGGCGGTCTCGAAAACCGTTGTGCCAGCAATGGTACCGTGGGTTCGAATCCCACCCTCTCCGCCATCCTTCTCTTGATCGAGAGAAGGAAATACTTCAGGTAAATATGCAAATCACCCTGTCTTCAGCAAGGAATTGCTGGGCGGGGCGTTTTTGCGTTTTTTAGCCTGTTTTCTTTGTTTCGCTGCGGACCACTCTGTTATCACATTGCTGTTGCAGGGTGATTCCATCATTAAAGACTTGCCGTATTGCAATACGGCAAGTCCAATATATTTTGTGCGCGACATATATGTCTGTGTTACCGTATGGGTAGTGATACACAAAAATTGTTTTCGGGCGAGCATCATGCAGTCGGTCAACTTTGAAATTCTTCGCAAGGATCGACCTTCCCTTGCAGACCTTGGCGGATTTGCAGAGCACTATCTGCACACCGATCCGGAAAGCTCCCTTACAAAATTACGCATTTTTGCCGAGCATCTGACGAAAGCTATCTATTGGGAGCTTCGGCTGGCAAAGCCTGCCGTACAAACATTGGATGGCTTGCTGTCCAACCCAGACTTCAAAAAAGCCGTTCCCCAAGTCATCCTTGATAAGCTCCATATTCTTAGAAAAGAAGGTAACGGTGCAGCTCACGGGCAAACCTTAGACAGCAAACGTGCCCTCTGGGTCCTTGAGGAAGCCTTCCAGCTTGGGGCCTGGTTCCTGGTTCGGTTTATAAGCCGTAAGCCAGCAGATATTCCTTCCTTCCAAGCCATCTCGGCTCCAAAGGCTCCGGTCAGCCGAGCAGATCTTGAGGAAAAGGAAAAGCAACTGGCCGCAGTCATCGCCGAGCGCGATGCGCTAAAGCAGGATTATCAAGCCCTGGAGCTTAAAGCCGATACGCTGAGCAAAGGCCAACACGCCGCTGACGTGCTGAAATTAAGCGAAGCTGAAACTCGCAAACGGCTGATTGATACAGCTCTGGCTGATGCTGGATGGAACTTGAATAGTGCAGGCAGACACACTCCAGAGGTTGGGCAAGAAGTAAAACTGACTGACCAACCGACAGGGTCTGGTACTGGATACGCCGATTATGTGCTCTGGAATGATGACGGAAAACCCTTGGCCGTTATCGAAGCCAAAAAGGCTGCTGTTGACGCTAAAGTGGGTTTAGAGCAAGCCAAACTCTACGCCGATGCGCTGGAAAAGCAGTATGGCCAGCGCCCGGCTATTTTTAGCACCAATGGCTTTGAAATTTGGCTGTGGGATGATGCCCTGGGCTATCCTCCCCGCTCACTTTTTGGCTTTTACTCCAAAGATAGCCTTCAGCATTTAGTCTGCTTTAAGCGACCTTATCGCCAGCCTCTCAAGAACCTTTCGGTGAATGCGTCGATTGCGGGGCGATTGTATCAGCTTGAAACCATCAAACGCGTGAGTGAAGCATTTGAGAAGAAGAATACCAAAGCTCTGATTGTCCAGGCAACGGGCACCGGCAAGACACGCGTTGCCATTGCCTTGTCTGACCTGCTGATTCGCGCCAAATGGGCCAAGCGCATTCTTTTTCTCTGCGACCGCAGTGAATTGCGCAAGCAGGCTAAGAATGCCTTTAGCCAGCATATCAATGAGCCTGTGACCTTGGTCAACAGCGCTGCGGCCAAGGCGCAGAGCCAGCGTATCTATGTGTCCACCTATCAAAGCATGATGGGGCTGTTTCAGACCTTTGACGTGGGCTTTTTTGACCTGATTATCGCTGATGAAAGCCATCGCAGCGTTTACAATGTTTACGGCGATATTTTTCGCTATTTTGACGCCCTGCAAGTTGGCCTCACGGCGACCCCGGTCGAGTTTATCGCCCGCAACACCTTTTCCCTGTTTGGCTGTGAAAGCAAAGACCCTACCGCAGCTTATACACTCGAAACGGCCATCCGCGAGAAGTTCCTGGTTCCCTACGAGGTCTTTAGCCACACGACCCAATTTCTGCGCAAAGGCATCAAATACGACCAACTGACCGCTGCTCAAAAGCAGGAAGCCGAAGAAGACGGCCTTCAAAAGGACGATCTGGATTACGAAGCCCCAGAGCTGAGCAAAGAGGTCTTTAACCGCAATACCGAACTGCTGATCCTGCGCAACCTGATGGAAAACGGCATCCGCGATGCGACGGGCCAAGCCCCAGGCAAGTCGATTATTTTTGCCCGCAGTCATCAACACGCGGTCTTGCTCGAGGAAATATTCAACCAAGAATACTCGCAATACGGAGGCAAATTCTGCCAGGTTATCGACACCTATAACCCCCGTGCGGAAAGCCTGATCGACGACTTTAAGGGCGAAGGCAGCAATGATGAACTGACCATCGCCATTTCGGTAGACATGCTCGATACTGGCATTGACGTGCCCGAGATCGTTAACTTGGTGTTTGCCAAGCCCGTTAAGTCAAAGGTCAAGTTTTGGCAGATGATCGGGCGCGGCACCCGCCTGTGCGAAGACCTCTTTGGCCCTGGCCAGCATAAGACGGTGTTTCGCATTTTCGATCACTGGGGGAACTTTGAATACTTTTCCCAAAACAGGCCAGAAGCCAACCCCACCGCCCCCAAGTCACTCATGCAAAGGCTGTTCGAGGCCCGGCTGGCCCTGGCGAGCACGGCTCTGTCGGCGATGGAGATTGCGACCTTTAACCAATGCATTCGGCTTATCGAGGCAGACATTCGCGCTTTGCCCCAAGACAGCATTTCCGTCAAAGAAAAGCGCCAGGATATTCACGCCGTCCTTCAACATGGGGTACTATATAGCTTTACCCCCGATACGCAGCAGGTGCTAAAGCGCACCATTGCCCCACTGATGCAATGGATCAACCTGCGCGGGCATGGCGATGCGGTGGACTTTGACCTACTGGTCACGGACATGCAGACGGCGCTGATCGAAAAGTCATCGGATTTTCAGAATTTGCAAGGGGATATGGTCAACCGGGTCAACGGGCTTCAGGTGAGCCTGAACCAGGTCCGCGCCAAAGCCGACGCGATCAAAAGCGTGAAGTCACCGGAATTGTGGAAGACCATCACCACCGATCAGCTTGAGCACCTGCGGCAAGAGTTGCGCGGGATCATGCAGTTCCAGCAAACACTGCGCGGCCCCATTGCCCATAAGCCGACGGTCATCGACATCACCGAAGAGCAGAGCGAAATCAGCAGCCAGAAAATTACCTCGAATCTGCGCTCGGTGGACCTTGCGGCCTATAAGGCACGCGTTCACGCAGCTTTGACGCAGCTTTTTGCAAACAACCGAACACTGCAAAAAATTCGCGCAGGCCAACCTGTCACCCAAAACGACCTGGATGCGCTGGTGTCTTTGGTGTTAACACAGCATCCTGATGTGGACTTGGCGATCCTCAAGGACTTTTACCCGGAAACGGCGGGGCATTTGGATGTGATTATCCGGCAGATTGTCGGTATGGAGCCCGGCGCGGTCCAGGAACACTTTACGGCTTTTGTGCAAAGCTACCCGTCGCTGACAGCCGGGCAAACGCAGTTCTTGCAACTGCTGCAAAACCATATCGCCCAGAATGGCACCATTGCGCTCGCCCGTTTGGTGGATGCCCCGTTCACCCATCTTGATGACGAAGGCATTTTCGGCGTATTCCCAAGCGACAAGCAACGCGATGAACTGCTTGCTGTTATCAAGTCTTTTATGCCTGAGGAAATGGTATCCCTATGATCACTGGCGAGCTGCGCAGCCGTATCGATAAGCTGTGGGAAGAATTTTGGACGGGGGGCATTGCCAACCCTCTGACCGTGATTGAACAAATCACCTTTCTGATGTTCGCCCGCCTGCTGGATATGGCCGAGCAAAAGAACGAGCGCAAAGCCTCGTTGACCGGGGGCAGCTTTACCGCACTGTTCGGGGCAGACCAGCAACACCTGCGCTGGTCGCGGTTTAAGAACCTGGGCGCGAGCGAGATGCTGCCCGTGGTCCGCGATGAGGTCTTTCCGCATTTCCGCAGCACCGCTCTGGAAAACAGCGCCTTTGGCGACACCATGAAAGACGCCCAGATGCTGATCCAAAAGCCCAGCTTGCTGGTGTCTGCGGTCAACATGATTGATGCGCTGCCGCTGGGGAACGCCGATACCAAGGGCGATCTGTACGAATACCTGCTGTCCAAGCTGACGACAGCGGGGATTAACGGCCAGTTCCGCACCCCGCGCCATATCATCCGCTTTATGGTCGAGCTGCTGGACCCGACACCGCAGGAAACGGTGGGTGATCCGGCCTGTGGCACCGGCGGCTTTCTGGTCGGGGTGATGGAGTATTTACAGGAGAAATACACCTCCGAGGCTGGCATTCTGGTTGATGCCGAGGGCAACAAGACCTTTACCGGCGACCTGCTGGAGCCCTACCGCGCCCATATTCGCAAGGGCCTGTTCCACGGCTTTGATTTTGATTCGACCATGCTGCGCATTGCCTCGATGAACCTGATGCTGCACGGGGTCGATGCGCCAGATATTCACTGGCAAGATACCCTTTCGACCAGCTTTCCCGATAATTTCCCCAACCATGCCCGCGACAGCCTGGACGTGATCCTGGCCAACCCGCCATTCAAAGGCAGCCTCGACGCCGAAGACGTGCATTCCAGCTTGCTCGCCAAGGTCAAAACCAAAAAGACCGAACTGCTGTTCATGGTGCTGATCCTGCGCATGCTCAAGCTCGGTGGGCGGTCGGCAACGGTTGTGCCCGATGGGGTGCTGTTTGGCTCGTCCAAGGCCCATGTCGAGCTGCGCAAGATGCTGCTGGATGATAACCAGCTCGAGGCAGTGATCTCGCTGCCGTCGGGGGTGTTCAAGCCCTATGCCGGCGTCTCCACCGCGATTGTGGTGTTCACCAAGGGCGGCAAGACCGACAGCGTGTTTTTCTATGATGTCCAGGCGGATGGTTTCTCGCTGGATGACAAGCGCGACCCGGTCAAGGACAACGACCTGCCCGATGCCCTGACCCGCTGGAAAGCCCGCAACCCGGCGCAGGATACCGACCGCACCGGCAAGGCGTTCTGTGTGCCCGCCGATGATATCCGCGCCCAGAAATACGACCTGTCGCTGTCGCGCTACCGCGAAACGGTGCATGTGGAAGAAGACTACGACCCGCCCAGGCTGATTCTGTCACGCATGAAGGAATTGCATGCGGAGATTGCCAAGGATATGGCCGAGCTTGAGGAGATGTTGGGATGACTTGCCTTCGCCCTCTTGCTTGTGCTGCTGATTTTATTAATGGCTATGCATTCAAGCCAAGTGATTGGTGTGATGTTGGAAGGCCAATTATTCGTATCCAAAATCTTACCGATGGGAGCAAGAAGTTTAATAGGACTTTACTGGAAATTCCATCTAAATATATTGTGAAAAGAGGTGATCTTCTGGTTTCATGGTCTGCCACATTGGGAGTTTTTCAATGGGGTGGAGAAGATGGTTTAGTAAATCAGCACATTTTTAAAGTTGTTCCTAAAAGTGGGGTGGATCTTAATTATCTCAGATACGCGATAGATTCTTCTCTGCATCAGATGGAGCGTTATACTCATGGCTCCACGATGAAGCACATTAATAGGCAGGAGTTTCTGGAAACTTTAGTGTGGCTCCCCCCCCTCGACGAACAACGCCGCATCGCCGCCATTCTGGACAAGGCGGATGCCATCCGCCGCAAGCGCCAGCAGGCCCTCGCCCTTGCCGACGACTTCCTGCGCTCGGCCTTTTTGGAGATGTTTGGTGATCCGGTGACGAATCCGAAGGGGTGGGAGCTGGATACCCTTGGAAACCATTTAGATTACCTAACCAGCGGCAGCCGAGGGTGGGCCACATATTATAGTGACGATGGATCGGACACTTTTATCCGTATCGGCAACGTTGGCCACAATCAATTGTTGCTAGACGATATACAGATGATTCATGCCCCAGATAATGCTGAAGCCCGCCGAACAAAGGTTAAGGCGGGGGATGTTCTACTAAGCATAACAGCTGATTTGGGGCGAACTGCTGTCATTCCTGCGGATTTTGGTTCGGCATATATTAACCAGCATCTCGCTATCATTCGTCCCAGAGGGTTTGAGTCTTTGTTCTTGTCGCAATTTTTGGCGTCACGCGGCGGTCAAACCCAATTTCAACAATTGGATCGATCGGGTGTGAAGTCCGGTCTGAATTTCGATGACATACGGTCATTGAAAATTCCCTTGGTTCCCATGTCTCAGCAACGCCGTTTCACCGATCTATGGCGTAGGGTTAAATCAGCATCTGATAATTTTTCCCTCAGCGGTCGAACAGCAGACACCCTCTTCGCCTCCCTCTCTCAACGCGCCTTCCGGGGCGAGTTGTAACCCCGCACGGCAGCCCCCCCCATGAGTGACATCAAACTGTTCCGCCTGTCCCCCAGTGGCCCCAGCGAAATCGCCGGGGCGTCGGCGGTGCTGGAAAAGTCACTGCAAACGCTGATCGAAACGCACCTCGAGGCCTTTCTCGGGGTGCGCTTTCTGGCGACGGAATACACCACCGGCAGGGACCACGGCAGGCGGATGGATACGTTGGGCATTGACGAGAACGGTTGCCCGGTGATCATCGAATACAAACGGTCGAGCAACGAGAACGTCATCAATCAGGGCCTGTTTTATCTCGACTGGCTGATGGACCACCGCAAGGATTTCGAGTGGCTGGTGATGGAGAAATACGGCAAGGACGCCGCTGCCTCGGTCGAATGGTCCTCGCCCCGGCTGTTGTGCATTGCCGGGGACTTTACCAAATACGACCGCCACGCGGTCAAACAGATGAACCGCACCATCGAACTGATCCGCTATCGCCGCTACGGCGAGGATTTGTTGCTGCTGGACCTTGTCAACAGCCCCTCGGCCCCGTCTGCCGATACGCCTGTGGTGTCGCCGGGCATTGGGGTGACAAGCCGGGTACGCACGGTCAGCGATTCCCTCGCACAGGCCGATCAGGACCTGAGCGACCGTTACGAGGCCCTGAAAGCTTGGCTGCTGGCCTTGGGCGACGATGTGCAGTTCAAGGTGCTGAAGCATTACTTTGCCTTCGCCCGCCTGAAGAATTTTGCCTGCGTCGAAGTCCAGAGCAAGACCCGCAACCTGCTGGTCTATGTCAAGGTCGATCCCAAAACCATCGACCCGATCCCCGGCATCACCCGCGATGTCAGCACCATCGGCCATTATGGAACGGGCGATCTGGAAATCACCCTGCGGAGCCGCGCCGATCTGGAAAAGGTCAAATCCCTGCTGGAAAAAAGCTACGAGGCCTCTTGATCCCTCCCTCGAACTCCCATTTTTCTTGAAAATCAAGGGGGGCCGGGGCCTTAGAGCGTTTTCACACCGAGCGAAAACGCTCTTCCCTTTTAGTGCCGCATTTTCCGAGCCGTTGACCGTCGACGGTCAACTTGAAAATGCTCCAAGGCCCCGGCGAGGTGTGGAGCAGCGCTCCATGATCCTGTTTTCTGTTTGTCGTGGGAATGGTGGGTCATGTTACCGCCCACCCATGGCACCCCCCTCACTCCCGATAGCGCAACGCCTCCAGCAACGCCGTAAAGGCCGGTGTCGGCTGGCGGCGGTGGGGGTAAAACAGGTGCAGGCCGGGGCAACGCAGGCTCCACGGCTCCAGCACTTCGATCAGGGCACCGCTGGCGATGTGCGGGCGGGCCATGTCTTCGGGCAGATAGGCCAGACACAGGCCATCCAGTGCGGTCTGCAAGCCCGGCATGATGCTGTTGCAGATCAACTGACCATCGACCCGCACGGTGAAAATCTTGCCCTGATCGTCCTGAAATTCCCACGCCCACAGGCCGCCGCCAGTGGTAAAGCGCAGGCAGGCGCAGTTGTGGCGGGCGAGGTCATAGGGGGTTTCGGGGGGCGCATGGCGGCTGAAATAATCCGGGCTGCCGACCAGCGCAAAGCGCCAGTCGGGGCCGATGCGGCTGGCGATCATGTCGCGGCTGACCATGTCGCCCGAGCGGACTCCGGCATCAATGCGCTCGCCGACAATATCGGTCAGGCCGTAATCGAGGCAGATTTCCACCTTGATATCGGGATAGCGGCGCAAAAAGGCCATCAGGCGATCATGCAAAACATATTGGCTGGCGTGGTCGGTGCAGGTCAGCCGCACAATCCCGGCGGGGCGGTCGCGCAGGTCGCCGAGGGCTGTAACCTGCACATCAATTTCATCGAACAACGGCCCGATGCTCTGCAACAGCCGCTCGCCGGCGGCGGTGGGGGCTACTTTGCGGGTGGTGCGGGTCAGCAGGCGAATGCCCAGCCGTTCCTCCAGCCCGCGCATGGTGTGGCTGAGGGCTGACGGCGTGACCCCCAGCTTGTTGGCGGCACGGGTAAAGCTGGCCTCGCGGGCGATGGCGATGAAGGCGGCGAGATCATTCATCGAGCCGTGAGACGGGATGGGTGGGGGCATCGGGGGCTCTGCTGCCTGGGGGACGGGAACCCGGCTATGTGGGGCTTCTTTGCCTACCCGCGCAAGCCCCCGTGCCCGATCACGCCGCCGGATTGGACACGATCACCCACAGCTTGCGCACGGTTTCGATGGTTTTCCACTGGCCGACAAAGCCCGGACGCAGGGTAAAGCTGTCACCGGCCTGAAAACGGTGGCTGGGGCCGCCGTCTTCGGTGATCTCGACCAGCCCGGACAGAATCACACAGAATTCCCACGTTGTGCCCTTGATGGAGAGGGTGGTGCCGGGGGTGGCTTCCCACAGACCGGCGCGGATGCGGTCGCCATCGACGCTGTCCATCTCCCATGTCTTGTACTGCGGATTGCCGTCAATCAGGCGCTCGGGCAGGGCGTGCGACAGACGCGGCTCGCCGGGGGCGGTGATGGTGAACGGGATGATGTGGCTCATGGTTGGCTGGTCCTGTTCAGTTCTGGCCTGCGCGGACAAAGGCGGCAATCCGTTCGGCAATCATCAGGGTGGGCATGTTGGTGTTGGCGCAGGGGATCGACGGCATCAACGAGGCATCGGCAACCCGCAGGCCGTCCACACCATGGACGCAGCCGGTGGCCGAGGTGACGGCAGCCGGGTCATCGACATGCCCCATGCGACAGGTGCCGGACGGGTGCCATGTGCCGCCGACGTTCTGGCGCACAAAGTCGGTCAGGCGGGCGTCGTCGTCCAGCAGGCCGCGCAGGGTGGTCCCCAGCGTGACCACCGTATGGATCAGCGCCGGACGCAGCGGCCCGGCCAGATCGAGCAGCGCCGATAATGTCCCGCGCTGGAGGGCATTCCACCGTCCCGGCACGGCAATGCGCGACACACGCGGGGTATAGCTGGCCGGGAAGGCCGCATCGCAAAAACCGCGCATGTGATCGTGCAGCAGGGTTTCGGCCCCCATGCGCACCGCCAGCTTCAGGCGTTGCAGGTCGCGTTCGTCGCTGAGCATGCGGAAATCGACGGCGGGGGCTGCGGTTGCCTCGCTGCTGGTCAACTGCACGGCCCCACGGGACCAGGATTTGTTGACCCAGAAAAACAGGCTGCCAGTGCGCTGGCCGACCGAATGCCATCCGGCGCGCGACAGGATGGCGCCGTGCATGTCGCCCGCCGGAGCCCCCGGCATGCCGGAGGAAAAGCGCCAGATGGCCTGTTCGTGGTGCTCGTCAAGGTCGCGGACGCGGGCGGCTGGCGGCAACCAGGCCGCAACGGCGATCGAGGGATGTTCCATCAGGTTACGCCCGACGGCGGGCAGGGCATGAACCGGGGCGATCCCCAGCGCCGCCAGCGCGGCCGGGTCGCCAACGCCAGAGCGCAACAGCAGGGCAGGGGAATGGATGGCGCCGGCAGACAGGATCACCGTGCGGGCGTGAACGGTGATTGTGCGCCCGTCGGGGGTCAGCAGGTGGGCTCCGGTGCAGCGTTTGCCGTCAAACACCAGCGTCAGGGCTTGGTGGTCGGTCAGCAGACGCAGGTTGCGGCGCTGGCGCACCGCAGGCGTCAGATAGGCCAGCGAGGTCGGTTGCCGTTCGCCGTGGTCGCTGATGGCCACCACTCCGCGATAGGTGCCATCCCGCCATGCACCGTTCTGGTCGCTGCCAATCGGATGGCCGCTGCGGTCGAGGGTTTCCATCACCCGCTGAACAAACGGCGACAGGGCATGGTCGGGGGTGCGGCGGACGATGATCGGGCCATCTTGTCCGTGAAAGTCGTCGTTGATGTCGCGGTCGCTTTCCAGCGCCCGGAACACCGGCAGGCAGTCCTGCCAGCTCCAGCCGTTGGCCCCCAGCGCCTGCCACTCGTCATAGTCGGCGGGCGCGCCGCGATTGGCCATCAGGGCGTTGATCGCCGAGCCGCCACCCAGCAGGCGGGCCTGTTCGTACCGCCGCGACGGGCGGGGGCGGTCGCTGCGACCCATCCCCATCAGCGCCTGCAACGAGGCCCAGATGTTGCGGGTATCGAGGTAGGCCCGTCCGGGATAGCGGGCCTTCACCGCATCGGGGACGGTTTCGGGGGTGATGTCGCGCCCGGCCTCGACCAGCAGGACGTGGCGCTGGCTGTCTTCGGACAGGCGGGCGGCCAGCACGCAGCCCGCCGAGCCGCCGCCCAGCACCAGAACGTCGGTTTCCAGAGCCTCAGGCGTCATCATCGGCGACCACCCGCGCGCTGTCGTTGCGGGCACTGAGCGCGACCAGCATCACCACCAGGAACGAGGTGGCGGTCAGCAAGGTGCTGATGGCAGCAATGGTCGGGTCGATTTCATCGCGCAGGGCGGTGAACATCCGCTTGGTCAGGGTCTGGTTCTCGCCGCCGGAGATGAACAGCGCCACCACCGTTTCATCAAGGGCCGAGATGAAGGCGAACAGCAAACCGGAAATGACGCTGGGGCGGATTTGCGGCAGCACGACGATAAAGAAGGTGCGCAGGCGGTTCATGCCCAGACTGCGCGAGACCATTTCCTGCGCCGGATCAAACTTGCGCAGGCCGACCAGCACCGACGTCACCACATAGGGCAGGCCGAGCATCACGTTGGCCAGCACCAGTCCGGTCATGGTGGCCAGCAGTCCGACGTTGGCATAGACCACGAACACCCCGACGGCGGTGATGATGATCGGCACCACCACCGGCAGGAACAGCAGGACTTGCAGGTTGCGCACCAGCTTTGAGCCGCTGAGGTTGAGGGCATAGGCGGCGGCGGTGCCCAGCACGGTGGCAATCACCGCACTGAGGACGGCCAGCGTCAGGCTGACCTTGGTGGCGTCCATCCATGCCGCGCTGGCAAGATAGGCTTCGTACCAGCGGGTGGACCACGACGGCGGCGGAAAGCTGAGAAACCGGGCGCTGGAAAACGACATCGGCATCACGATGACCACCGGAATGATCAGCCACAGCAGGATCAGGCCAACGGTGCCGTTCAGGATCAGTTTGGATGGTTTCATGGATCAGCGAGCCCCCATGATGCGTTCAAAGGGAATGATCATGCTGGCGAGGCGGAAAATGCCGAATACGCACAACAGCAGCACCACACTGATCGACGACGCCGCACCCCATTCGCTGTACAGCTCGATGTTGCGCGATACCAGCATCGACACCATGTAGGTCCGGCCACCGCCGAGCAGTTCGGGGGTGATGTAAAAACCCAGTGCCAGCACGAACACCAGCACCGTCCCGGCCAGCACGCCGGGCAGCGACAGCGGCAGGAACACCCGCCAGAACACATGGGCCGGTGATCCGCCAAGACTGGACCCGGCCATCATCAGGTCGGCGGGAATTTTCTGCATGGCGGCATACAGCGGCAACACCATGAACGGCAGCAGGATATGGGTGGTGGCGATCACCGTGCCCAGTTCGTTGTTGACCAGAATCAACGGCTGATCAATCAGTCCCATGCCATCAAGGGCGCTGTTGACCAGCCCCCGGCGCTGCAACAGGATCAGCCAGGCATAGGACCGCACCAGCACGCTGGTCCAGAACGGCAGGATCACCATCGCCAGAATCAGGATGCTCATCCGGCGCGAGGCACTGGCGGCAACATAGGCCACCGGATAGGCCAGCAGCAAAGTGGCGACCGTCACCACAAAGGCAATACGGAAGGTCTGGAGAAAGGTTCTCCAATAGACATCATCCGACACAAACCGCGCGTAGTGGGCGAGGGTAAAGCCGCCATCCTGACGGAATGACTGCCAGGCCAGCCAGCACAACGGCACAATCAGCAGCCCGATCACCACCAGCAAGGCCGGAGCCAGCAACATCAGGATCAGGCGTTGTTCGCGCCGTTCATGCAGCACCGATGGATCGACGGCGGATGATATCGCCATGGAAAGCCTCCCTTCCTGCAACAGGGGTCCAAAAAACAGAAGCTCTGCCCCGTCAGGCGGTCATGGAGAACAGGATCAGCCCGACGGAACAGGAACACGCGCAGGGATCGTTATTTCTGAATGAACGATGCCCAGCGTTTCATCGCTTCTTCACCAGCCGACGAACTCCACCAGTCCACCGACACCAGAACCTGCTTCATGGCATTGTCCGGGGCGCTGGGCATTTCAGCGGTGCGTTCGGGGCTGATCTTGCCGGTTTCATAGGCGCGCGGGTTGCCCGGGCCATAGTCGATATGGGCCGGGAAATTGGCCTGAATCTCTGCGCTGATGGCGGCGTTGATGAACTTGATGGCGGTTGGCAGGTTGGGGGCACCCTTCAGGATGCACAGCGAGGTGTGCTGCAACATGCCCTCGTTATAGGTGAACTTGACCGGAGCACCTTCCTTGGCCACCGCCGACACACGGCCGTTCCACGCCATTTCCATATCGACTTCGCCGTCGGCCAGCAGTTGCGCCGACTGGGCGCCCGAGGTCCACCAGGTGGTGATATAGGGCTTGATTTCTTCCAGCTTTTTGAACGCCCGGTCCACGTCGATCGGATAAATCTGGTCCGGCGGCACGCCATCGGCCAGCAGGGCCGCTTCCATCGTGGCCAGCGGGTGGTTGCGCAGGGCGCGGGTGCCGGGGAACTTCTTCACGTCCCAGAAGTCAGCCCAGCTCTTGGGCGGATTGTCGCCGTACTTTTTGGCGTTGTAGGCCAGCACCGACGAATAGAACTCATAGGCGACCGAATAGGGCGTCTTGTAGCCGGTCGGCAGGTCGGCGGCGTTGGGAATCTGCGAAAAATCGAGCTTTTCGATCATCCCCTGCTCGCCGCCACGGATACAGTCCTTGGTCGGAGTGTCAACGACATCCCACGTCGGCTTTCCGGTGGCGGTCTGGGTCTTGATCACCGGCCAGGCGTCAGGGGCGCTGTCCTGATTGACGGTAATGCCCAGCAGCTTGGCGACCGGGTCCAGAATGGCCTTGGTTTGCGCTTCCTGATAGGCACCGCCCTGGGAAACAAAGGTAACCTGCTCGGCCTGTGCTGCGGCGACGGTCAGGATGGCAAGGGAAGCGGAAAGCATCGCAACAGAAAGGGGCTTACGCATGGGGAGTCTCCTTCTGGCGGCCTGTCGGGCCTTGAGTGAATGGGGGCAGCATGGATGATGATATGGGCAACGGGTCCTTGTTTTTGAACGATATGGTGTGCTTTCAGGTGATCAGCGTCCGATTGCATCAAGAAACTGATACCAGCCTGCGACCAGCCGAACCGCCGGTTCGCGCAGGCCATAGGCCGGAATACGCTGTAGTGGCAAGGCGGTGATCAGGCCCAGATCAGGGGCCTGACCGGTGACGAGGGCGGCGACATGGCGGCCAATGCCCGATGCCAGCGCCACGCCGGTGCCGTTGTAGCCGACCGAGTACACCACCCGGTCGTCCAGCCGCCCCAGATGGGGCAGGCTGTCGATGGTCATGGCGACCAGCCCGGACCAGCGATGGGTGATCCTGACGTCCGCCAGTTCGGGGAACTGACGGACCATGGCGGTTTCAAGGGCGGCAAAGGCAGACTCTGAATCGGTTTTGCCAAAGGCTCCCCGGCCACCATACAGCAGCCGGTCGCCGGATTTGCGGAACCAGCGCATCATGCGGCGGGTTTCGGTATAGCTGCGGCCGGTCGGTAACAAACGAGCCCCCGCCGTACCGGCAAGGGGCTCGGTGGCAATCATCGCCGAGCGAAAAGGAATGATCGAGGTTTTGACCGCAGCGGTGGCGGAGGTCAGGTCGGAATAGGAATTGGTGGCAATCACCACCTGTTTGGCGGTGACGGTGCCGTGGGGGGTTTCCACCAGCACGCCTGCGCCGTCGCGGCGGAAGCGCAGGACCGGTGTTTGTTCAAAGATATCCACACCCGCAGCCTGCAGGCCCCTGGCAATGCCGAACACGAAATTCAGCGGGTGGATCACCCCGCCATGGGTGTTCAGCATGCCGCCCACAAAGTCGGTGGCACCGGTTTCGGCGGCCACCTGGTCTGCCGACAGGATGGACACCGCCGTGTCCCCCATCGTTTCGCGCAGCCAGGCGGTTTCCGCTTTCAGCTGGGCGAAGGTATGCTCGTTATAGGCACAACGGAGCGAGCCGGTCGGGCGATAGTCGGCATCGGCAATGCCGTAATCGCTGACCAGTTCCCCGACATGCTCGATGGCGTCGATGCCCAGATCGTGCATGGCGCGGGCGGTGTCCAGCCCATGGCGGGCGGCGATCTCGCGGAACGGCACCCGGAATTTGCCGGACACCACCCCGCCGGTGCGCCCGCTTGCTCCCCAGCCGATCCGGTTGGCTTCCAGAACCACCGGCGACAGTCCGGCTTTCGCCAGAGAGCGGGCGGTGGACAGGCCGGTGTATCCCCCACCGATGATGGCAACATCACAGGTGCGATCGCCGTTCAGGCGTGACAGCAGGGGGCGTGTTCCGGCGGTTGCCTGCCACAGCGAGGCAACATCGGACTGAGGAGCAAGGTCACCCATGGGACCGTCCTTTTATGACAGAGGGGATCAGGCAGCGACGGTTGCCGCAGCGGCCAGTTCGGCGTCCACTGCATCGGCCAGCTCTTTGAGGGTCGAGAAGTGGAAATCCGGGGTGGTGAATTCCTTCGGGGCCGGAGTACCGCCCCAACCCGGCTGTTCCTTGCGGCGCTGGATCCAGCAGGTAGTATAGCCTTCGGCCTTGGCAACGCCGATGTCGTGATACTGGCTTTGGGCGACGTGCAGGATTTCCGACTGCTTGTACCCAAAGCCCGACTGACGGCCCTTGTTGAACGAGAAGAAACGCGGATCGGGCTTGGCGCAATCGGTTTCGTCACAGGTCACGCTGTCGTGGAACGGATTGCCAAGGGTGGCCGAATAGGCCGAAAAGGCGGTCCGGTCGGCGTTGGTCATCGCCACCAGCCGGAAATTCTGCCGCAGGCGGCGCAGGGCATCGACCGAGTCCGCAAAGGCCGGCCAGCGCATGACCGACAACTGGAAGGCATCGGCGGTGGCGGCATCGGTGTTGAAACCGCATTCGGTGGCCAGCGACAGATAGACATCCTTCATGGCGAACGACGAACGACCGTAAAACTTGTCGCGGCCACGCTTGTACGGCTCGAAAATCTCGTCATCCGAGGCTGCCGCTGCCTTTGGGCCGCCAAGGGAACGGACCGCCGACAGAATGCCGCTTTCGAAATCGATCAGCGTGCCGACGACATCAAAGGTCATAACCTTGAAATCGGTGATCTTGACCATCTTGGATCCTTTAAGTGCTCTGGGAGAGAGAGGAAACAGGAGAAGGAAACAGGAAAAGGACGTGTCAGGAGGCCTGCGGGACAACCACGGTGTCGTCCGGGTGCAGGCGAACCGTGATCCGGTCGCCGGGGTGTTTCATCAGGGTACGGCCCGTGTGGTTGCTGGGCACACGCACGCTGATCCGTTCGCCGCCGGGCAGATCAAGGAAAATGCGGATGCTTTCGCCCTGATACAGTGTTTCATGCACGATACCGGTCAGCAGGTTGGGGCCGCTGGTATCGCCATCGGCGGCGACGGTGATCTTTTCCGACTGTACAACCAGGAACAGGTGAATGGTGTTGGGGACCGGCTTGCTGCTGACCAGCCGGGTTCCGGCCAGGGTCACGCTGTGCTCATCAACCCGCTGGACAGGGACCAGCGTTGCCTCACCGATGAAGCCGGCGACGAACGAGTCAACCGGATTGTCGTGGAGCTGTTCGGGGGTGTCGATCTGGACGATCTGCCCCTTGCGCATCACTGCGATGCGGTCGCTCATGGTCAACGCTTCGCGCTGGTCATGGGTGACGTAAATGATGGTGGCATCCAGCTTGCGGTGCAGGTGCTTCAGTTCGATCTGCATGCTTTCACGCAACTGTTTGTCCAGCGCCGACAGCGGTTCATCCATCAGGATCAGGCGTGGCTCGAAAATCATCGCGCGGGCCAGGGCAACACGCTGGCGCTGACCGCCGGACAGCTCGTGAATCTTGCGGTTGCCGTATCCGGTCAGTTCGACCATCTCCAGCGCCGCCTTTAGTTTGGCGGGCCACCCGGATTTGGGGATGCGGCGGGCGCGCAATGGAAAGGTTACATTTTCTGCCACATTCATGTGCGGGAACAGGGCGTAGTTCTGGAACACGATCCCGATGTCACGCTTGTGCGGTGGTTCGAGGGTAATGTCCCGCTCGCCCAGCAGAATGGCCCCGGAGGTGGGCTGGACAAAGCCGCCCAGAATGCCGAGAAAGGTGGTCTTTCCCGACCCGGATGGCCCGAGGATGGAAACGAACTCACCGGCTTTGACTTCGAGATCAACATGATCAAGAGCGCAAAAAGCGCCATACATCTTGGTCGCTGACCTAATGGAAACCCCGACCTTTTCCGCGTGTGTCGATTGTGACATGGTCTGCTTGCCCTTTTGAATACTACTTAACCACGCGAGTATCACGGGGTTCCGGTGCGTATTTAGCAAAAGTTTGTTAGGCGTTTTCTGTTCCGGGGTAAAAATATTTTCCGTTGCCCCGAAAGACCTTTGCTCGACTGTGTGAATACATCAGCTCTGTGCCTACAAATGAAGCCAGCGAACGGGCTGTCATGCAATTGAAAAAAAATCGCGAAGCAGTTACATTATGTAAATGCGCAAACTCAGACTCGCCCTGCCGTCGATGAACGGCTTTTTCACCTTCGAGGCCGCTGCCCGCTGCGGAAACTTCGCACGCGCCGCCGATGAGCTGAATGTTACACCTGCTGCCGTCAGCCGGATGATCGGACGGCTGGAGGATCATCTCGGCTCGGCCCTGTTTCACCGCTTGTCTGGCGGGGTAACGCTGACCGATGACGGCAGAATCCTCTACGAGGCAATCTCGCGCGGGTTTTCCGGCATCGAGCAGGCCTTGCGGGAAATCGACGACCGCAAGACCGGGCACGAGACCATCACCCTGTCGGTCTCCACCGGCTTTACCACTCACTGGATCATGCCCCGGATGGCCGAGTTCAAGCGGGAATTCCCGACCGTGGAACTCAGATTCCAGTTGATTACCTCGGCGCTGGTCGGGCCGGTGGATGATGTGGACCTGGGGATGCGATTCGTCAGCGGCTCGGATGACCGCCACGAAGCGACGTTTGTGATGCCGGAAATTCTGCTACCGATTTGCAGCCCCGGCTATGACCGCCAGCGCAAGGAGGTTGATCAGGCCGATGCCAGCGCCGCCACCCTGATCAATCTCAGCGAAGCGCAGCCCGACTGGTCACACCTGTTCTTCCCCAACGAGCCGGGGGGAGGACTGAACTCGATGATCTTTTCCGATTACGCCATCGTGGTGCAGGCCGCCCTGCTGGGGCAGGGGGTGGCGCTGGGCTGGCTGAACGTGGTGGTACACTGGCTGCGGCAACAGGCACTGGTGCCTGCCAGTCCCAATATCATGCTGACCGGACGGCTGTGCCACTTCGTCCGCAGTCTGGACAAGCCGCGCCGTCCGATCGTGGCGGCGGTGCGCGACTGGATGATCAACCATTTGCATCAGGATCTGGCGCAGGTGGCGGCGCTGTACCCGGAACTGGGGCTGGCCGAGGCGTTGCGCAAGGCAGGGGCTGCGGTGTAACCGCCACCAGCGCAGGGACGAATGGCCCCTGCGCTGGTGGTTTGCGTTATTTGCTGCTCTGGGCCGCTTTGGTGGCTTCGGTCAGCCAGCCATCAAAGACGGCCTGATGGGCCTTGATCCACGCCGCCACATGGCGGTCGATGTCAGCCGAAGACTTTTCCCCGTCGTGCATCAGGGTGTTTTCGGCGGAAATGTCGTTGACGTCGATGGATGCCAGCTCGAAGAACTTTTTTGCCGCCGGATTTTTGTCGAGCCAGGCCTTGTTGGCAACAATCCGCTGTTCATTGACCGCAAAGCCGACGTTCCGGCCATCGGGCAACGAGGTGTTGGTGTCTTTTCGCCCATCGGGCAGGCTGGTGAACGGGACGGTCAGCCACTCGACATCCTTCCCCGGGACCAGCACCCCGGACACCCACAGCGGGGTCCAGGTGTAATACAGGATTGGCTCGCCCTTTTTGTGGCGGGCGATGGTATCGGCCATCAGGGCGAAATAGCTGCCCTGATTATGGGTCACGGTGTCGGACAGTTTGTAGGCTTTCAACTGGTGCTCAATCACCGCTTCACAGCCCCAGCCGGGGTTACAGCCGGTCAGGTCGGCCTTGCCGTCGCCGTTGGCGTCGAACAGTCTGGCAATTTTGGGGTCCTTGAGCTGTTCGACCGAGGTGATGTGGTGGGCGTCGGCGGTCTTTTTGTCGATCAGATAGCCTTGCAGGCTGTTCAGAACCAGATGACCGACCTTGCCCATCCTGGCGTCACCACCGGCCTTGTCGTAAAACGCGCTGTGCAGCGGGTCCCAATGGACGGCGGTCCACTGAACGTCCCCATTGGCCAGTGCCAGATGACCGGCGGCATATTCGACTTCCATCGCTTCGGGGACGTCATAGCCCAACCGGCGCAGGCCTTCGGCAACAATGCGGGTCTGGAATTGCTCTTCGGCGACAGAACTGACGACCGGGATGGCGGTGATGCCTTTGCCCGGCAGGTCTGCGGCATGGGCCGAAACAGCCGAGGCCGTCGAAAGGGCCAGCGATACACCGGCGACGGCCAGAGCAAAAGGTTTGATCAGGGACATCAGAGGCTCCTTGTAGAAGGGGAATGTGGAAAAAGGAAAAATCAGGCCGGGCGGCGACCAGCCAGCCGGAACAGGAACCCGGCCGGGCCGTGGTCTTTCCAGTTCTGCCAGCCCTTGTCTTTGGCCGGTGTCCCGAGGGCCTGGGTCAAGCGGTCCAGCACGATCGCCAGCAGGACAATGCCCAGACCCCCGACAGCAGCCAGACCCATGTCGAGGCGGCCAATGCCGCGCAGCACCATCTGCCCCAAACCGCCGACGGCAATCATCGAGGCAATCACCACCATCGACAGGGCCAGCATCAGGGTCTGGTTCAGGCCGGCCATGATGGTGCGCATGGCAAGGGGAAGCTGGACTTTCATCAACAATTGCATCGGGGAGGCGCCAAAGGCATGGCTGGCTTCGATGACATCGGTGGGAACCTGCCGGATGCCCAGATTGGTCAGGCGAACCAGTGGCGGCAGGGCAAAGATGATGGTCACCACCACGCCGGGGACATTGCCGATGCCAAACAGCATCACGATCGGGACCAGATAGACAAAGGCCGGGGTGGTCTGCATGGCATCAAGCAACGGCCGGATCCAGCGTTCGGCACGGTCGGAGCGGGCCAGCGCAATTCCCAGCGGGATACCGATGATGGTGCAGAACAGCACCGCCGTCAGCACCAGCGACAGCGTGACCATCGCCTGCGACCAGGCACCGATGGCACCAATCAACAGCATGAAGGCCAACGACAGGATACCGGTCTTGCGGCCTGCCACCTGCCAGGCGAGCAGGAATACCAACAGGCACAGCGCCGTCTGTGGAATGGCCAGCAACAGGCTTTGCACGCCGACCAGAACCTGATCAATCGGCCAGCGGACGGACTGAAAAAAGGGGCGGGTGCTGTCAACCAGCCATGACAGGGCATCGGTAACCCACAGATCGACCGGCAGCAGGGCCTGTTGAAAGGGATTGAGCAGATCGTTGAGGGTCATGGTCAGTGTGCCTCCTGTCCGGCGGATGAGGCAGGGCGGGGCGGTTCCGCTGCCGGGATGGGGGTTTCGGGATCAAGGGTTTGCAGCAGCAGGCTGCGCGAAATGGCCCCCAGATAACGGCCCGCATCATCGATCACCGGGACGGGGAAGGGGGCTTCGGCCACCACGCCCAGCACTTCGGCAATCGGCGTGCCGGCTTGCAGGGTCGGGGCGGACTCCAGCAAGGCGGTACGGAAGCGGGGTTCGGGATCGCGCAGGGCGCGGGCGAGGGAGGTCGCCGAAACCACTCCGTGGAAATTGCGTTGCCGGTCCACCACCACCGCAAAATCATAGGCGTGGGCGCGGACCCGCTCGGCGGCGACCCGCACGCCGGTATCGGCCCGGTCGATCACCTCTAACTGACTGCGGCGGCAGACATCGGCGGCGGTCAGGACCCGCGATATGTCCACGCCCTTGAAAAAGCTGGCGACATAGTCGTCGGCCGGGTTGCGCAGGATGTCTTCGGGGGTGCCGACCTGTACGATGCGACCGCCTTCCATGATGGCGATACGGTCGCCAATGCGCATGGCTTCGTCCAGGTCGTGGGAAATAAAGATGATGGTCCGGCGGCTGTCGCTTTGCAGGCGCAGGATTTCGTCCTGCATTTCGCTGCGGATCAGGGGGTCAAGGGCCGAAAAGGCTTCGTCCATCAACAGGATGGAAGGATCATTGGCCAGCGCCCGCGCCAGTCCGACCCGCTGCTGCATCCCGCCGGACAGATTGACCGGATAGCTGTTGGCCCAGGCAGACAGGCCAACGGCGGCCAGAGCGTCGCCAGCCCGTTGCAGGCGTTCGGCTTTGGGGGTTCCGGCCAGTTCCAGCCCAAAGGCGGCATTGTCCAGCACCGTCATGTGCGGCATCAGGGCAAAGGACTGGAAAACCATGGCAAAATCCTGTCGGCGCAACGCCCGCAGGTCGGCACTGTCCAGCCGGGTGATATCGCGCCCATCAACCAGAATTTCGCCACAGGTGGGTTCGATCAGGCGGTTCAGCAGGCGGACCAGGGTCGACTTGCCGGACCCGGACAGCCCCATGATGACGAATATTTCGCCTTCGTGGACGGTGAAATTGGCATCCATGACGCCAACTGTCTGGCCGGTCTGCCCGAAAATTTCCTGCTTGCTGTGGCCGCTTGCCAGCAGGGGCAGGGCTTGATCCGGGTGGGGGCCAAAAATCTTGTACAAAGACCGGACCACCAGTTTTTCGCGCGGCGGGGCTGTGTCAGGACATGCCGGGGGGCGGGGGGTGGTGGACGGCTGTGTTTCAGGCATCAGGGAGTTCCGGTGCTGTTGAAAAATCGTCTGAAGAGAGGCGATCAGCCACAGGAGGGCATTCCGGCAGAGCGGACTCTGACGGTGCACAGGCAAGGGCTGTGAAAGCGCGCACGAGAACAGGGCTGCCTTCAGAAAGCAGCAGTCAATCGTAGCGACATGGGTCTGCAAAAGCAGACGTTTTGATGATGCGGATCGAATGCCGAAAGGCGATTCGTCGCTGATGTGTGATTTTTGTATCATGATGTGAGCGGATTTGTCAAATTTGTACTATTTAATTTTTATTTGTGTCGTCAATTATATTTGACATTTAACTTCTTGTTCTGCGGGAATATCTTTTTATTCTGAAAGTATGGGGTGGATTTATTGTAAGTTTTTGGCGGCCGGTTTGTTGCCTCTGGTGCAAAAAATGCAGTGTTTTACTTGGAGCAGCGGAAAAAAATGCCCCACCTTCTGCCGGGGGCATCCACTGTTTTGGGGGCTGGAAAAGTGGGGCCGTTACCCACAATCATACCAGTGTCCACGGACGCGGGATGGTTCCACGCCGGTCTAACCTTTTGGTGTGCCGCATTGTTGTTGCGAAAACCGGTTCCCACTTTTCGCACAATGCTCTCCTGACATTCTGCCCTGAGGATATCCGCCCCCCCCCTTTTGCCCCTGTCCAGCCCGATAGGCCGACAGACGGGCACACGAAGGATTCCCGCATGAGCAACCATCTGAAGTTTTACATTAACGGCGAATGGGTTGATCCCGTCACACCGGCGACCATCGAGGTGATCAATCCGGCCACCGAGCAACCGTTTGCCCTTATTTCTGCCGGATCGGCGGCGGATGTGAACCGTGCCGTTGCCGCCGCCCGTGCGGCCTTCCCGGCCTTCAGCAAGACCAGCCGGGCGGATAGGCTGGTATTGTTGCGGCGCATTCTGGAGGCCTATAACGCCCGCACCGATGACTTCACTCTGGCGGTCAGTCAGGAAATGGGCGCGCCGCTGGAGCACGCCCGCAACCGCCAGACGTGGAGCGGACGGGCGCACCTTGAAACCACCATCGCGGCGCTGGAAAAATTCGTCTTCGAGGAGCCGCGCGGCTCGACGCTGATTGCCAGGGAGCCGATCGGGGTCTGTGCCCTGATCACCCCGTGGAACTGGCCGCTGAACCAGATCATGTGCAAGGTGGCTCCGGCGCTGGCAGCAGGCTGTACGGTGGTGCTGAAGCCATCCGAAGTCGCGCCGCTGGATGCGATCATCTTTGCCGAAGTGCTCGATGCCGCCGGCGTGCCGCCCGGTGTGTTCAATCTGGTCAACGGCACCGGCCCGGATGTCGGGCAGGTGATGGCCGAACACCCGGACGTGGACATGGTGTCGTTTACCGGTTCAACGCGCGCCGGGGTGATGGTGGCCAAGGCCGCCGCCGATACGGTCAAGCGGGTGTCGCAGGAACTGGGCGGCAAGTCGCCGAACATCATCCTGCCCGATGCCGATCTGGCGGCGGCGGTCAGTCAGGGCGTGCGCGCCTGCTTTGGCAATTCGGGGCAGTCGTGCAATGCGCCGACCCGCATGCTGGTGCCGCGCGACCGCCACGACGAAGCCCTTGCCATCGCCCGGCAGGCCGCCGAGGCGCTGGTGGTGGGCGATCCGACCGCGCCGGGTGTTGATCTTGGGCCGGTGGTGAGCGACATCCAGTTCAGCAAGATTCAGGCCCTGATCCAGAGCGGCATCGACGAAGGCGCCACGCTGGTGGCCGGGGGCGTGGGCCGTCCGCAGGGGCTGGAGCGCGGCTATTTCGTCCAGCCGACGGTGTTTGGCAACGTTACCCCCGCCATGACCATCGCCCGCGAGGAAATCTTTGGGCCGGTGTTGTCGATCATGCCCTATGACGACGAAGCCGACGCCATCCGCATCGCCAACGACACGGTGTTTGGTCTGGCGGCCTATGTGCAGTCCGGCAGCCTTGACCATGCCCGGGCGGTGGCGCGCGAGCTGCGCGCTGGCGGGGTACAGATCAACTATCCGGCATGGGATGCGTGGCAGGCTTTTGGCGGCTACAAGCAGTCGGGCAATGGTCGGGAATATGCCGATTTCGGCATTCACGAATTCCTCGAAACCAAGAGCATGATCGGTTACGGGGCGCTGATCAGCGCGTAAAAGGCAGGTGCGGCTGGACCTGCGTGCGTTCAATCTGGCGCAGGCACGCTGGTCCGACCTTTTTTTGTCGCAGTGATTTTGCGCAGAACCGGAACCACTTTTGCGCTCACTGCTCTGGTGTGAATGTCACGGGCAGCGAAGGGGAGCCCTTTGCTGCCCGTTGTCAATCGACGCCCCCGGGATTACCGGCAGGTGGTTCTGCCAAACGAGTCCCGTTGGCAGTTGGCACGTTGATTGCCAAAGCTCCCTGTGGTGCGGCCAAACTGATCCGTATAGGTGTTGACGCGATTGTTTCCGATGGTTCCGGTCGTCCTGCCCATGGAATCCTGATGCGTGTTAACGCGGTTATCTCCGATGTAGCCAGTTGTCCTTCCCGTTTGGTCAGTCCTTACATATCCTCTCTGTCCATCACTGCAATTGATATAGGCTGACCCAAAGGTCGTTTGGGTCGTGGTGCAGCTTGCCATGGATGCATTTCCGGTGAATTGCATGGCAATAATGGTCAATGATGATAGTAGAATAGCCTTCTGCTTATTTCTCATTCTCTTGTACATCCATTTTCTGGGAATAGTTGTATGTGTACTTACACATATCTTCATTGAAGATGATGGTATGTTATATTGTTTGGGAAATTAAATTTAGCAGATTTCATTACTGTCCTCGTACCAATCATCGAAACCCTCATCGATGGGGTCAAAGCCGGTGACTTTGACCAGCCGTGCATGGCTGGTAGAGCGTAAATTATGCTTGAATGTCATGAGTCGAACCAGGGCTGTGAGCCTTTTTACACAGCCCTGGTTCGAGTGTTGTTCTTGTTCACGGCCCCAGATAGGACTCGATGAAAACCACTGAGGATTCATAGGCATCCGGGTTTTTCAAGGCCCCCGAGGCGGGTTTGGCGGCCTGTCCGGTGATCGTGGCGAAGCGCAGCAGCGGCTGGATGTATTCCGATTTGACCGCATAGTTCACGTTCTGCGGCATTGCTCCGGTTGTTCTCAAGGTGTTGATACCGTTCAGGCTGGCGGACACAATGCCGATGACCTGCCCCTGATCGGTGATCAGGGGGCCGCCCGAATTCCCGGGTTGAATCGGCACATCAATCTGGAAATAGCGGATATCCCCATGTATGCCGCTGAGCGCATTGACCCGGCCATAGGTGGCTTTCAGTTCCTGCCCCTGCAGGGAGGGGATGGGGTAGCCCAGAGTAAAGACTTCGGTGCCCCTTTTGATGTCGGCGGCGGCGATGACCGGCAGGGGATTGGTGATCGCGTCGATTTTCAGCAAGGCAACATCATTGCTGGCGTCACTGCTGATGACGGTGGCGGGATGCTTTTGCTTGTCGCTGGTGGTGACCTCGATTTTTTTGGCCTTGTCGATGACGTGGTGATTGGTCAGCAGATAGCCATCCTTGCTGACAAAAAAGCCGGTGCCGGAGGCAACGCCTGTGGCGTCTGTGTCGCCGGTCGCGCCTGTCGAACCGGTACCACGGTCGTCGGTCACGTTGTTCAGCATGACGACGGGAATGTCACGCTCCTGCAGGACGCCTTGGAATTCTCCAACAAACGGCGTGATGAAACGGGTTTCGGCAAAAGCATGTGTCCCGGATGAGGTGATCGTGTATCCCCAGCCTGAAACCCGGCCCTTGTCCGGTGAATCCCCAACCTGGGGGGTAAACTGCATGCGGATGGTGGTTACATCAATCCCCGGCTGCACTCTCCAGCTATAGCCGACGTCTGGCTTGGGGAGCGGAGCGGCGGTTGAGAACGGAAAAGTCCGCAGGATGGCCGCGCGGGCGGCGGCCAGGACATCGGCTTTCGGGGCCAGAATGACCTCTGCCGTTCCATCCGGGGTATGCGAAGAGGAGGTGGACGACGTTATGCAGGCTGTAAGGGATGTTGCCACCAGAAAAAGGCAAACGACGGAAATAAGTTTTCTCAAATATGACATGCCGGTCCCTGCTTTTGGAGTCGCGTCCCCCTGATGGCAAGGAGAACAGCCATCAGGGGAGGCAAGAATAGGGTATTGATCGGGGATTGTGGAATGTTTTTCCTGAGAATATCCGGGATCACCGATGATCTTCGCCGGAAAGATCAGTAGGCGGGATCACGCCGGTTCGGCTCTCGATCCAGGCGCGGGTCTGCTCCAGAATCTCGTCGGAAAGCCCCGGATCATCGATGGCCCGTGAGAGAATGAGGGCTCCCACGCACGCCGCCCAGCTTCCGATGGCCGCGCGGCGTGCGTCGGGGGTGCCATCCTCGACCAGAGCGTGCTCGATAAGGGCGATCTGGGTGCGCAGGCCGTCTGTCATGGTGGCTTTTGCGGCTGGCGTCTGGTGACGGATGGCGTCGGCCAGACCGGCTGTCGGGCAGCCTCTGGCCGGATTGTCGCGGTGGCGGGGGGCCAGATAGGCCCGGACAAAATCGTTGAAGCGGTCCTCTCCGACACTGTTTGCTTCCAGTGCGTGCGCCAGTGTCTGCGCCACCAGATCATCCTTTGAGCTGAAGTGTCCATAAAAGCCGCCATGGGTGAGGCCCGCGGCCTTCATCACCTCGGCGACGCTGACCGCATCAAACCCCCTGTCCTTGAACAGGCCGCTGGCGACATCCAGGATCCGGCGGCGGTTTTCTGCCATCTGTTCACGGCTGACCTTCATGTTCAGAATTCTCCACGGCGACCGTTGACTTTTACATGATGACCATCATATTTAGATCAATCATGATGATGATCATGAATATAGGATCAACGACAGAAAAGAGCAATTCGATGACCCAACGCCCCGCAGTCTTGATCACCGGCGCCTCCACCGGCATTGGCGCCACCTATGCCGAGCGGTTTGCCCGACGCGGACACGATCTTGTGCTGGTCGCACGGAACGTAGCGCGCATGGAGACGCTTGCCAGCCGTTTGCGGCAGGAAACCGGTGTGGCGATTGACATTTTTCAGGCCGACCTCACCCAGACGAGCGATCTTGCCAGGGTTGAAAGCAGGCTGCGTGACGATGCGCGCATCGGCATCCTCGTCAACAATGCCGGAACCGCCATTGGTGGCAGCTTTCTGGAGCAGGACGTTGACGACATGACCCGGCTCGTTGCGCTCAATGCGACCGTACTGGTCCGGCTTGCCAGCGCCATCGCGCCGCGTCTTGCCGCCGCTGGCGACGGCGCGATTGTCAATATCAGTTCTGTCGTTGGCCTGATCCCTGAATTCGGCTCGACGGTTTACGGCGCGACCAAGGCCTTTGTCCTGTTCCTGTCGCAGGGGCTTGCGCACGAACTGGGGCCGAAGGGGGTTTATGTCCAGGCGGTGCTCCCCGCTGCGACCCGGACTGAAATCTGGGATCATGCCGGTGTTGACGTCAATACCATGGGCAATGTCATGGAAGTGGCTGATCTGGTTGATGCGGCTCTGGTCGGGTTCGATCGCCGCGAACCGGTGACCATCCCGCCGCTGCACGATGCCAGCCAGTGGGACGCGCTCGACGGTGCGCGCAAGGCCATCATTGGCAGTTTTGGCAACGCGCAGCCCGCCGAGCGGTACCGCTCGCCCGTCTGAGCATCGCGCACGCACCGCACTCCCACCGCGACAGCGGAAAAAGCACAGGGAAACATTATGACCAGCACCACCCTTTTTGACCCCTGCACCCTCGGTGCCATTCCCTTGGCGAACCGGGTCGTCATGGCCCCCCTGACCCGCAACCGTGCTGGTGTGGGCTTGGTTCCCGGCGACATCACCGCCGAGTATTACGCCCAGCGCGCTTCGGCTGGACTGATCATTTCCGAGGCCAGCCAGATTTCACAGCAGGGGCAGGGCTATCAGGATACGCCGGGCATCTATACCCGGGCGCAGATTGACGGCTGGCGCAAGGTGACTGCCGCCGTGCATGAACAGGGCGGGCGCATCGTGCTCCAGCTGTGGCATGTCGGTCGTGTCAGTCATGTGGATCTTCAGCCCGATGGTGGCCAGCCGGTCGCGCCCTCTGCCATCCGCGCGGCGACCAAGGTGGTTGTCCACAATACGTTTGTCGATGTTTCCGAACCGCGCGCGCTGGAGATTGACGAGCTGCCGGGGATCATCAATGACTTCCGTCAGGCGGCTGCCAACGCGATCGAGGCCGGTTTCGATGGGGTCGAGGTGCACGGGGCCAACGGCTATCTGCTCGAGCAATTCGCCAAGGACGGGGCCAATGCCCGGACCGATGCCTATGGTGGCTCGGTGGAAAACCGCGCGCGCCTGATGCTCGAGGTGACGGCGGCGGTGGCGCAGGAAATCGGTGCCGAACGCACCGGTATCCGCATTTCGCCGGTCTCGCCTGCCAATGGCATGTCCTGCAGCGATCCTCAGGCACAATACGACCATATCGTTGACCGGCTTGATGCGCTGGGGATTGCCTACATTCACGTCGTCGAAGGCGCGACTGGCGGCCCGCGGGATGCGGCGCCCTTTGACTACGACTCGCTGCGTCGCCGTTTTCGTGGAACCTATATCGCCAACAATGGCTATGACCTTGATCTTGCAACCTCGCGTCTGGCCGCGGGCAAGGCTGATCTGATCGCCTTTGGACGTCCGTTCATTGCCAACCCGGACCTGGTGGAACGGCTGCAACGCGGAGTGCCGCTGGCGGAAATGACACCGGCCACCCTCTACGGCGGCGGTGCTGCGGGCTATACCGATTATCCCCGCGCCACCGACCCCTCCGGCCATTGAGCCATCATCACTCCCTGACACGTCCCAAGGCGGTGCGGCCAGATGCCGCGTGCCGGATCGAGAGACAAGACATGGCGACTTTTGACACAAAAGGGCAGAAGACTGCCTTCGTGACCGGCGCATCCAGCGGTATCGGCAAGGCGGCAGCCGTGGCGCTCAGCCGGGCGGGGTACCGGGTGATCGGCACCAGCCGCAAGGCCGAACCCGGCGAGGTGCGCGACGGCATCCGCATGATTGCGTGTGACGTGACGTCGGACGCCTCTGTTGTTGCCGCCGTGGCGCTGGCTCACGCCGAACTCGGCCGCATCGACCTGCTGGTCAACAACGCTGGCTATGCCGTGTCAGGGGCCGCAGAGGAAAGCTCGATCGAACAGGTGCGGGCCCTGTTTGATACCAACGTTCTGGGCGTGGTGCGGGTGACCAACGAAGTCCTGCCGCTGATGCGTCAGCAGGGGGGCGGGCGGATTTTGAACATCGGCTCGGTGGTGGGGATCATCCCCGGTCCTTTTGGCACCCATTACACGGCGACCAAGCACGCGATCGAAGGCTATTCCGAATCGCTGGATCATGAGGTGCGGCCGTTCGGCATCCGGGTTGCGGTGATCGAGCCATGGGCCACCAAGACCTCCATCGAAGCCAACTCGCCGCGCGGGGATCGGCCTGTTGCGGCCTATAGCCAGACATTCGCCCGCTATCAGGCCGCCTTTGCGGCGGCCATGGCCGATGGCGACACCGCCGAGGAGGTCGCTGCGACCATCGTTGCGGCGGCGCAGGCCCGCACACCACGGCTGCGCTATCCCTCGGGCAAGGCGGCCCGGCAAACGGTCTTTGTCCGGCGCTTTCTTCCGCGCGCCCTGTTTGATCGCATTCTGCGCAAGCAATTCAACATCGCCTGAGAACACCGATGAAAGCTTTTATCCTCGACGCCTACAAAAAGAACGGGGCGCTGCGTCTGACCGACATGCCCGAGCCACAGATGGGCGCCAATGACGTGCTGGTTCGCATCCACGCCACCGGGCTCAACCCTCTTGATGCCAAAATTCGGGACGGGGTCTTCAAGCTGTTCCTGCCCTATCGCCCGCCCTTTATCCTCGGCCACGATCTGGCCGGAACGGTTGTGGGCGTCGGCGACAGTGTGCAGCAGTTCAGGGTCGGTGACGAGGTTTACGCCCGTCCGCGCGACCACCGGATTGGCACCTTTGCCGAGATGATTGCGGTTGATGCCGCCGATCTGGCGCTGAAGCCAAAGACCCTTTCGATGACACAGGCGGCCTCGATTCCGCTGGTCGGGCTGACCGCCTGGCAGGCGCTGGTCGAGGTGGGGCAAGTCAAGCCCGGCCAGAACGTGTTCATTCAGGCCGGTTCCGGCGGTGTTGGCAGCTTTGCCATTCAGCTTGCCAAACATCTGGGGGCCACCGTGGCAACCACCACCAGCGCCGCGAATGCCGAACTGGTTAAAAGCCTCGGCGCGGATGTGGTGATTGATTACAGGACGCAGGATTTCGAACAGCTGTTGTCCGGGTACGATCTGGTGCTGAACAGTCAGGATGACAAGACGCTGGCCAAGTCGCTGACCGTGCTGAAGCCGGGAGGAAAACTGATCTCGATCTCCGGGCCGCCGGACGGTGCCTTTGCCAAATCCCTGCGGCTGAACCTGTTCTTGCGCTTTGTGATGTGGATGCTCAGTCGGGGCCTGTTGAAAAAGGCACGCCGCCGGGGCATCGACTATTCATTCCTGTTCATGCGCGCCGACGGGCAGCAACTGGGCGAGATCACGCGGCTGATCGAGGCGGGCGTCATCCGCCCGGTCATCGATGGGGTGTTTCCCTTTGCGCAGCTGGCCGAGGCTCTGGCCCGTGTCGAGAGCGGGCGCGCCAGGGGAAAGGTTGTGGTCAGCGTTCCATGACCGCCGTTTCTTGCCGGAACGGTCGGCTCCGGCTGCTGATGGCGGCGTAAACCATCCCGGTAACGATCAGCCCCAACCCCAGCAGGAACGGGGTTGACAGGCGGCTGCCCAGAAAGGCCACCGACGCGGCGATGCCGACCAGCGGCACCCCCAGTGTCAGGTTGGACATGGCAAACGGGGTGATGCGGCGACCGTGTTCGGCGGCAATCACAAAACAGGCCGAGGTTGCCACCGGACCAATGAACAGCAACAACTTGATCAGGGTGGCATCAACCGGAATCGCCAGCGGGCTGCCTTCGGTGAGACAAGCGGCGATGGTCAGCGGGATGGCGGCCAGCAGCATCTGCCACGGTGCCAGCGCCAGCGGTGACGAAGTCCAGCGGTGGCGACGGACGTGCAGGATCACCACCGACCAGAAAACGGCTCCGATCACCAGCAGGCCACTGCCCAGCATCGCCTGCGGCGCGGTCCAGTCGATTTCCAGCGGCGAGCAGATGATGACAATGCCGCTGATACCAATCGCCAGCGCGGCGGCCTGCTGACGGCTGGGGGCCTGCCGGAACATCAGCCAGTTGACCACCACCGCCCACAACGGCGTGGTGTAGGCCAGCACCACCGCCCGGCTGGTGTCGGTGTGGGTCATGGCAATCATGCCCAGCCCGGTAAAGGCCATCATCTGCAACAGGCCGATGCTGGCAACAATCGGCCAGTCGGCCTTCGGCGGCAGGCGCAACTGTCCCTTGACGGCAACGACTGCAAACAGGCACAGCGCCGCCGAGGCAAAGCGCAGGCTGGCCAGCCACAGCGGCGGCACGCTGACCAGCGCCAGCTTGGTGGCGGGCCAGCTCAGCCCCCACAGCACCACCATCACCCCCAGCCAGGCGGCCGTATTCAGCCCGACCGGCAGCGGCGCAGGGCGGGTGGTTTCGGCAAAAGCAGGCTGGCGCTGGTGGATCATCGGAGGCTCTCCGCACCGAAAGGGACTACGAAGAGTTTAGGGCCTGGGGGGACGAATTTTTCTCCTATCTGTTTCCAAAGCAGCGAATGATAAGGTAGTTTTTCCTCAAAATGGCCTTTTCAGGAAAAAATATGCCCAAGCCTTCCGAGCTGCTGGATGAGACCAGCCTGCGCATTCTTGATGCCCTGCAACAGAACGCCGACCTCAGCAATGCCGATCTGGCCGAGCTGGTCGGTTTGTCGCCCTCGCCCTGCTGGCGGCGGGTGAGCGACATGAAGGCGCACGGGGTGATCCGCGGATCGGTGGCGCTGGTGGACCCGCTGAAGCTGGGGTTGGCGGTCAACGTGTTTGTCCATGTGACGCTGACCAGTCAGGACAAGGAAACGCTGGAACGCTTTACCCGCGCCATCGCCACCCGCCCGGAAGTGATGGAATGCTATCTGATGACCGGCGACGCTGATTTCATGCTGCGGGTGGTGGTTGAAGACCTGATCAAGTATCAGGAACTGATGGTCGATTGCCTGACCCAGATTCCCGGTGTGCTGAAAATCCGTTCCAGCTTTGCCATCAGTCAGGTCAAATACACCACCGCCCTGCCGACCGGCCATCTGCGCAGCCGTTGACCCGGCGCACCCCGGCGGTTTTTTGTGATGAAGGGGGCCGGGCTCTGCCGTATAGTGCCGGGCATGATGGACGATCCTTTTGACCTCTCCGACGATTTCCTGCCTGAACCGGTGCCTGCGGCTGACCGCAGGGCGCGCCCGTCGTGGCTGGATGGCCTGAACCCCGAGCAGTTGCAGGCGGTGACCACCACCGAAGGCCCGCTGCTGGTGCTGTCCGGGGCCGGAACCGGCAAGACGCGGGTGTTGACCACCCGCCTGTCGCACATTCTGGCCCAGCGGCTGGCGCCGCCGTGGGGCTGCCTGTGTGTGACCTTTACCAACCGTGCCGCCCGCGAAATGCGCGAGCGCGTCGGCCAGATGATTGGCCCGGTGGCGGAACAGGTCTGGCTGGGCACCTTCCATGCGCTGGGCGTGCGGATTCTGCGGCGGCACGGCGAGCTGGTCGGCGTGCGGGCGGGCTTTACCATTCTGGACAGCGACGACCAGAACCGGCTGCTCAAACCGCTGGTCGAACAGGCCGGAGTCGATCTGAAGAAATGGCCGCTGCCCGCGCTGATGGGGATCATCCAGCGGTGGAAGGATCGCGGCTGGCTGCCGGATGCGGTCTCGAAAAGCGAAGCATCGCGCGATGCCGCCAATGGCCGGATGGTGGAGCTGTACACCGCCTATCAACAGCGCCTGCACGAGGTCAACGCCTGCGACTTTGGCGACTTGCTGCTGCACTGTCTGACCCTGTTCCGCACCCACCCCGAGGTGCTGGCCAGCTATCAGCAGCAGTTCCGCTATATTCTGGTCGATGAGTATCAGGACACCAACGTCGCGCAGTCGTTGTGGCTGCGGGCGCTGGCGCTGGGCCATCGCAATATCTGCTGCGTTGGCGACGACGACCAGTCGATCTATTCCTGGCGCGGGGCCGAAGTCGCCAACATCCTGCGATTCGAGCACGATTACCCCGGTGCGCAGATCATCCGTCTGGAGCGCAACTACCGCTCGACCCCGGCCATTCTGGGGGCGGCGTCAGGCCTGATCCGCCACAACAGCGACCGTCTGGGGAAAGACCTGCGGGCCGCCGGAGACGCGGCGCAGGAGCGCGGCGACCGGGTGGCGATCCATGGCCTGTGGGACGGCGAAGCCGAAGCCCGCTGGGTGGTGGACCGCATCGACGACCAGCAGCGCGCCGGTGTATCGCTGGCCTCGATGGCGATTCTGGTGCGGGCCGGATTCCAGACCCGCGAATTTGAAGAACGCCTGATCATGACCGGCACGCCCTATCGGGTGGTCGGCGGCTTGCGCTTTTACGAACGGGCGGAAATCCGCGATGCGGTGGCCTATCTGCGGCTGATCGAACAGCCCGCCGATGATCTGGCCTTTGAGCGGGTGATCAACACTCCCAAACGCGGCCTGGGCGATGCGGCGTTGCAGACCATCCATCTGGCCGCCCGTGCCGAAGGCGTGCCGCTGTTGACCGCCGCCCGGCGTCTGCTCGACACCGATGAAATGAAGCCCAAGCCGCGCAAGGCGCTGGCGCAGTTCGTGGCGATGATCGATGAATGGGCGGCCTTGCGCTCGGCGATGGGGCCGGGAGAGTTGACCGGCCAGATGCTGGCCGAGTCCGGCTATCTCGACATGTGGAAAAAGGACCGCTCGCCCGAGGCTCCGGGGCGGGTGGAAAACCTGCAGGAACTGGTGGCGGCGCTGGAGGAATTCGACAGCCTGACCGGATTCCTCGAACACATCGCGCTGGTGATGGAAAACGACGCCAAGGCCGGGCAGGGGGCAGCGGTGACGGTGATGACCCTGCACGCCGCCAAGGGGCTGGAATTCGACGTGGTGTTCCTGCCCGGCTGGGAAGAGGAAGTGTTCCCCAACCGCCGCGCCCTTGATGATGGTGGCCTGAAGTCACTGGAAGAAGAACGCCGTCTGGCCTATGTCGGCCTGACGCGGGCGCGCAAGCGGGTGTTCGTCACCCATGCCGCCAACCGACGGGTCTTCAACCAGTGGCAGAACAACCTGCCCTCCCGCTTCATCGAGGAAATCCCCGACGAGATGAAGGAAGTCAGCAGCGATACCGGCCTGATGGCCGGTTCGCACGGACGCAGCGAAAGCTGGTCGAGCTGGAACGGTCAGTGGGATACATCCCGCCCGCCGTCAACCGGCTGGCAGGAACGCAAGGCCCGCTTCAACGACCGCGAGGGCCTGAGCTGGCAGGGGGCGGGCAAAAAAGCCTCGTCGCAGCCGTCCCTGCAACGGGGCGACCGGGTGGTGCATGACAAGTTCGGCTATGGCGATGTGGTGATCACCGATGGCGACAAGCTGGAAGTGATGTTTGATACCGTCGGACGCAAAAAGGTGGTGGCCAGCTTTGTGACGGTGGTTCCCGATCCGGAATAAGGGCAGGGCGGCGGGGTATCCCCGGCCGCCCTGATTGCCAAGGCGCTTGTTGTTGGGCGCTTGCTTATTGAAGCGCACCTCCTGGTCTGGCGGCGGAGTCTCTGGCGGCGGAGTCCATGGCCTGCAAGGCGGCCTGGCACAGGCCGTGCACCTTTTTGACAATGGTGCAGACCGCTGCGGGCGACAGCCGGAAATGGGCGGCAATGTCCTTTTGCGCGACTCCGTCCAGGCGGTGTTGGGTGAAAATGGCGCGATCCCGCGCGGACAAGCCAGCCAGAGCCATTTCTATGGCCCCCAGTGCCTGCGAGCCGATCAGTTCCTGTTCGGCGGTGAGGCTGTCGGCGGATGAGTCGCTGTGGGTATCGTCGAGATCGGTGAACAGCCGCTCTTCCAGCTGCTGTCGTCGGGTGCGGTCAATCGCCAGATTGCGCACCATCCGATACAGATAGGCCTCGTTGATGTCGTCGTGAAACGGGGCACCGACGGGCAGAAGTTTCAAAAAAACATCCTGAACCACGTCTTCGGCTTGAAATGGACAGCCGGTGATTCGTCTTGCTATGGACAGCAATGTCGGACGGGCAGCCGTCGCGAGGTCCAGCAAGTACGCCGCAGGGCGTGAAAGGCTAGTCGGCGGACAAAGATCATCGGTTTTCGTGGAATGAAACACGGCTTCGGCCCTCCAGCAGGATGCAAGACAACTTGGTGGCGATCATGCTGCTGGAGATGCATCGGAAGGTCATCGCGTGGTGCTCCTGAAAGCGTCAAAGTGGTAGAAAAAGAGGGGCTTTTGCCCATGACGGCGGGGGGAATGGCCGCAGATCGGTGCGGCGGACCCCTGTCGTGATGGAGGCAACGCTAGCAAGGTTGCGATTTTCATTCAAGAATGAAAATCATTCTCATGGATTGAATTCTCCCGCACATCATCCGTTTTCCCTGTAGACCCGCGATCAACACGGCACGCAAGCTGGGGAATGAGGTATGAATAAGGGATTGCTTTTAAAAGAGAATATGTCTGGTCGTCCGCGACCGTCCGCGCATCGCAGCGGGCGACAGGCCCTGTTGAACGGCAGCGCGCTGGGGTGGCTGGCATTGGCCCTGGGGGGCGTGATGTTCGGTTTGCCACAGGCTGCCGACGCCCAGCAGGCGCAGACCTCTTCCAGTGATCCGGCCTCTGCCACTCAGGCGGGTAACGGGATTCAGCTCAATACGGTGACGGTGCAGGGGACGGCCAGCACGGAAACCGGTGCCGCCGATCCGGTCAGCTATGTGGCGACCAGCGGCAGCACCGCCACCAAGACCGATACGCCGCTGATCGAAGTTCCGCAATCGGTGTCGGTGATCACCGAAAAGGAAATGAGTGATCGCGGGGTCAAGGATCTGGAAGACGCCCTGGCCTATACCGCCGGGGTGCAGGCCGACCAGTGGGGCCGCGATGACCGCTATCAGAGCTTTGTGATTCGCGGCTTTGACGAAGGCACCAAGGGTGTTTACCGCGATGGCATGAGCGAAAACATCGGCGGCTGGTTCACCACCTCGCGCATGGAGCCCTATGGGCTGGAGCGGGTGGAGGTGTTCAAGGGCTCGACCTCGACCCTTTATGGCAGCAACGAACCGGGCGGGATGGTCAACGCCACCACCAAGCGCCCGACCACCGAGCCGCTGCACGAGGTCGAGGTGTCCTATGGCTCGTTTAACCAGAAGGAAATCAAGAGCGATTTCTCGGGCGCGGTGGACAGCAAGGGCGAGTGGTCCTATCGCCTGACCTCATTGCTGCGCGATGGCGACACGCAGGAAGACTATTCGCAGAACAACCGCCTGTATGTGGCTCCGGCGCTGACCTGGAGGCCGAACGAAAAGGCCGAAATCACCTTCCTCAGCGATTACTACAAGGTCGAGACCACGGCGGCCAACGGAGTGCCCGAGCAGTTGATCGGGGCGCTTGACCGCGAAGCCTTTCTGGGTGAGCCGGGCTCGAACTTCTTCAATACTGACCAGAAGACGCTGGGCTATCAGGCCAGCTACACGCTGGACAATGGTCTGAAGATCAGCAACAGCGCCCGTTACAGTCACACGGATGTGGATTACGAGACGGTCTATCAGCGGGCCTATGATGCCACCACCGACAGCATGACCCGCACCGCCTTTGTGCTGTCCGGCACCTCCGACCGGATGAGCATGGACACCAACGCCCAGTACGACTGGAATACGGCGTGGTTCAAGAGCAAGCTGCTGGGCGGGGTCGAACTGCGCCGGACCCACACCGACGAAAGCTATCAGACCGGCGAAACCACCGGCCTGAACAACGTCAGCTCCGGGTCGTACAGCTATGCCGGAACGCCGGCGATCACTGCGCTGGACACTGATTTCGACTGGGATGTCGATCAAACCGCCGTCGCCCTGTATGTGCAGGACCAGATCAAGATCGCCGATCACTGGGTGGTGACTGCCGGGGGCCGTCAGGACTGGGTGAAGACCACCGTGCGCGGCAATGAAAAGGTGGCAGGCAGCAGCCTGGACGAAGACCTGAAGGATCAGGCATTCACCATGCGCGGCGGCCTGTCGTACCTGTTCAACAACGGCCTGACTCCCTATGTCAGCTATTCGGAGTCGTTCAACCCGGTGGTGTTCAATGCCGCCAACGGCTATACCGATGCCGACGGCAACCGCGTCCGCCCCGAACCGACCGAAGGCAAGCAGTATGAAGTCGGCCTGAAGTATGTGCCGACCTTCATGGATGCGGTGTTCACCGTTGCCGGGTTTGACCTGACCCAGACCAACGTGGTGAAGACCGATCCCAACACCGGGGCTGCCTCGCAGATTGGCGAAGTGCAGGTCAAGGGGATCGAGCTGGAAGGCCGCATCAACATGTGGGACGGCTGGAGCGCGGTGGCCAGCTATACCGTTCAGGACGCGGAAGTCACCAAAAGCCTGACCGCCTCGGAAGTCGGCACCCGCCCGGACCGGGTGGCCGATCAGATGGCCTCGGCCTGGCTGAGCTATGCGTTCGGGTCGGGCATTGCCAAGGGCCTGACCCTCGGCGGCGGTGTGCGCTATACCGGCGATACCGTTGGTTATGACGGCAACGGCGACAAGCAGGTCTATAACGGCTATGCCCTGTTTGATGCCTCGGTCAATTATCAACTGTTCGACGGCCTGACCTGGTCGTTGACCGGCAAGAACCTGGCCGACAAGCAGTATGTTTCCACCTGCTATTACGGCACCTGCTATTACGGCGATGCGATGACCATCAACACCTCGCTGAAATACAGCTGGTAAGAGGTGGTTCGGGATGGGGCGATGGCGCGGCGGAAACATCCAGCTGCGCCATCGTGCTTTTCGTCTTGTATCAGGCCGGATTGCATTCGACCGTCACATGGGACAAGCCCCCCAGATGGGCGAGCTTTTGTTTGTAGTGGCTGGGAGGCTGTGGGGCCGGGCTGCTGAGGGCAATGATGGCGGCGTGATGGCCGGGGCCGACTTGCCAGACATGCAGGTCGGTAATCCGGGTCTCATCGCCTTCCAGACTGTGGCGGATGGCCGCGGGCAGGGTGTCTTCCGTGCTCGCACTGTCCAGCAGAATGGCGCCGGTGGTGCGGATCAGCGACCACGACCAGTGGCAGATGACCAGTGCCCCGATGATCCCCATCAGCGGATCGGCCCACACCCAGCCGGTGACCTGGCCGAGCAGCAAGGCGGCTATCGCCAGCACCGAGGTCAGGGCATCGGCCACCACATGCAGATAGGCCGCGCGCAGGTTGTTGTCATGGC
Organism: Insolitispirillum peregrinum; assembly: GCF_900156605.1. GTDB lineage: Bacteria > Pseudomonadota > Alphaproteobacteria > Rhodospirillales > Rhodospirillaceae > Insolitispirillum > Insolitispirillum peregrinum. Next base: position 115,898 of record NZ_FTOA01000006.1, read on the forward strand.
CGTGGTGGGCATGGTGCTGATGGTCGTGATCATCATGGTCGTGGTGTTCATGATCATGGTGTTCATGGTGCCCGTGCCCGTGCCCGTGGTGATGGTCATCCTTCAGCACCCAGGCACTCAGCAGGTTGACCGCCAGCCCGATGGCGGCCACCACCATCGCCTGCCGGAAATCAATCGGTACCGGTTGCGCCAGCCGGTGCAGGCTTTCCCAGCCGATCAGGGCGGCGACCAGCGCCAGCAGCACCGCACTGGCAAAGGCGGCCAGATCGCCCAGCTTGCCGGTGCCAAAGGAAAAGGCCGGGTCGGTGCTGTGGCGACGGGCAAAGGCATAGGCGATGGCGGCAATCAGCATGGCGGCGGCATGGGTGGACATGTGCCAGCCATCGGCCACCAGCGCCATCGAGCCGAACAGGCTTCCGGCGATGATTTCCACCACCATCGTCACCGAGGTCAAGGCGATCACCAGCCAGACCTTGCGGGCGTTCTGGCGGTGCTGGTCGCCCAGAAAGTCGTGGGTATGAGACAGCGGAGCGGTCATGGGTGAGCCTTTCCTGTCAGTGCAGTGTGTGTTCCGCGCAAATGCGTCGTCGCGGATTGTCATCTGCTCGGGATTTGAGTCTGTTCATTCAGCAAATACGTCGTCGCAGATGGTCCAACCGCTCGGGGTTTGCTATTTCAGATACGAGCGGATGACCTCGATCATTTCCTCCACCGCCTGTCGGCGCTCAGGCTCGCTGTCAGCCTCCAGAACGTGTTCGCGCAGGTGGTCTTCCATCACTTCGGCGGTCAGGCCGTTCATTGCGCCTCGGGCCGAAGCCAGTTGGCGCAGGACTTCGCTACAGGGGGCTTCGGCCAGCAGGGCGCGTTCGATGCCGTCCATCTGCCCGCGCAGGCGGCGGACGCGGGCCAGCAGCTTGTCTTTGTCCCGGAGTGTGTGTGACATGGTTGGGGTCCGTATAAGGCGACTCGGATAGTATGGGGGACTATACCATACTGGAGCTGTGAGCGCAAAAGTGGGAACCGGTTTTGCGCACCATCACTGCGACAAACCAAAAACTGGACCAGTGAGTCTGCGCTTTTTTGACGAAAGGATGACCATGGGGCGGGTGTTTACGGCGACCTTGCCGGTTGATGACCACGCGGCAGAGCACGGTTGGAACCAGTGGCTGGATGACGACGAGCAGGCTCGTGCGGGCCGCTTTGTGGTTCTGGCGGACCGGCAGGCGTTTCGGGCCGCCCATGCCTTGCGGCGGGCGATGGTGACGGCGGTGCTGGGGTGTGCTCCGGCTGATGTGCGCTTTACTGTCGACCAGCCGGGCGGCAAGCCTCGGCTGGTGGGCGAGGGCGGGCTGGATGTCAGCCTCAGCCATTGCCGGGGAGCGGTGGCCTGTGTGGTCGGCGAGGGCTGTCGGGTCGGCATTGATGTTGAACGCAGCGACCGGCCATTTCCGCCCGAGGTACTGGCGATGATCACCGCCCCGGCAGAGCTGCCATGGGCGGCAGAGCGGGCGGTACCGCTGTGGACGCTGAAAGAGGCGCTGACCAAGGCGGTGGGCTGGGGGTTGGCGATTGACTTTACCAGCCTGTCTCTTGCGCCTGACCCGTGGCGGGCCGACAGCCTGCCACCCCAGTTTGCCGGGGCCGCATGGCGTCTGCGCCAGTGGTCGCCGTACCCGGGGATTCAGGCGGCGCTGGCGGTGGGGAAGGCTGTTACAGACGAATCAATCCTCGCGCCATGAGGACGGCAAACACCGGCAGCAGGGCAAACAGGGCCACCTCCAGCGTGACCAGACGCCGGACCAACACCAACTGGGTTGCTGGAATGACTCCCGCGCGCAGCCAGCGGCGGAACAGGAGGGTCGGCACAACCGACAGCCCGCCAATGACGGCAAACAGGGCCATCTTGGCCCAGAAGGCGGCGTTGAGGGCATAAAACTCCCAGCCCTTGGCGGCAAAGGACACCCGCAGCCCGCCAATGACCAGAATGGCAAGCGCACTCAGGCCATAGCCGAGATCAATCCGGGCCAGCATGGGCACCGACTGCTGGCAAAGCGGAGCCTTGAGCAGGGTCAACTGGGCAACCAGAGAGGCCAGCAGGGTCAGAGCGGCGAGGTGGTGCAGAATGGCGAGCACAAGGTCAAGATCAGGCATCTCTCGGTCTCCGGCGGGCCTTGCGAAGGGGAGGGTGAATGTTTACAGTGTCACCATAGCGACAAAAGGTAACGGTGTAAACATGGAGCCTCGCCCCTATCACCATGGCGATCTGCGCGCTGCCCTGATCCACGAGGGGCTTCGGCTTTTGGAGGAAAAGCGCGGCGAAGAACCATCTCTGCGCGAAGTGGCGCGGCGGGCGGGCGTTTCGGCCACCGCCGTTTATCGCCATTTCCCCGACAAGCAGGCCCTGATGGCCGCCTTGGCGCAGCAAGGCCTGCAACAGCTTGCCACCGTCCAGAACGCGGCCTCGGACAGCGTGGGGGGAGGCGATGAAGGGTTTGCCGCCACGGGCCGGGCCTATGTGCGCTTTGCACTGGCCCATCCGGCCCTGTTCCGGCTGATTTTTACCTCGCCGGTTCTGGCGGCAGTCCGCGAGGATGGCGTGCTGGACTCCGATGCCGGGGCATTGCTGTACGCCAACGCCGCCGCCTTTGCCGCCCGCGCGGGCGGGGAAGCCCATGCCCGCGCCATTCGGGCATGGTCACTGGTGCACGGGCTGGCAATGCTGATGCTGGACGGACAGATTCCGGCTGACGAGGCCCTGATTGATCAGTTGATCCGGGTGCAGAAACAGGCGTAAGGACGACCGGATCAGCGGATATATTCCGACAGCTCGATCAGGTTGTGATCGGGGTCGCGGACATAAACCGACCGGATTGGCCCGATTGCGCCGGTTCGGACCACCGGGCCTGCCTCGACGGCGATCTGATGGGCGGCCAGATGGGCCATAATATCGCCGTTACCCGGATCGACAATCAGGCACAAATCGGCAGAACCGGCTGTCGGGCGGTTGGCTTTGGGTTCAAACTCGCGCCCAACCTGATGCAGGTTGATTTTCTGGTTCCCGAAGCTCAGGGCGGTGCGTCCTTCGCCAAAGGTGACCACCTCCATGCCAAGGACCCGGCTGTAAAACTCACAGGTGGCCGGAATGCTGGCAACGGTGAGGACAAGGTGGTCAATCCGCAGTGTGTGCATGGGTGTTGGCCTTCAGACAGAAGACAGACAGGCAGACGACAGGACAATGGCGAGGTGTACGGTCTTCGCCATTCCCCCTCAGGCGTCGGGCACCACCAGCGCGCCGCTGGCCGTGCAGCCATCGGTCAGGGCACGGTTGCCGACCACCCGCACCTTGCCATCGGCAATCAGGCGCAGGGCGAGTGGGTAAATGCGGTGTTCCTGTTGCAGCACGCGGGCGGCGAGGCTGTCGGCGGTGTCGTCATCCAGCACCGGCACGGCGGCTTGCGCAATCAGCGGGCCTTCGTCACAGGCAGGGCGGACGAAATGGACGGAACAGCCGTGCAGCTTGCCGCCATCGGCCAGCACCCGTTCATGGGTGTGCAGACCCTTGTAGCTGGGCAGCAGCGACGGATGGATGTTGATCATCCGGTCCTGCCATCCTTGCACAAAGCCCTCACTCAGCAGGCGCATGAAGCCTGCCAGACAGACGAACTCGACCCCGGCGGCCCGCAGGGCGCGGTCCATGGCGGCATCAAAGCTTTCGCGGTCGGGGAAATCCTTGTGGCTGATCACCGTGGTGGAGATCCCGGCCTGTTCCGCCCGCACCAGTCCATAGGCATCGGCCTTGTTGGACAGGACGTGGACGATCTCTGCCGGGAAGGCCGGGTCCTTGCAGGCGTCAAGCAACGCCTGCAAGTTTGACCCGCGCCCGGACACCAGCACGCCGACTTTCAGCCGGGGAGCAGTGGACATCCTTACAGACCCCAGGCCGCATCCAGCCCCGCGATGCGCACGGCTTCGCCGTCGCCACGGGCGGCCAGACGGCCAATCACGCGGGCCTGCTCGCCGTGTTCGGTGAACAGGGCCACGGCGGCATCGGCATGATCGGCGGGAACCACCAGAATCATCCCGACGCCACAGTTGAAGGTCCGCGCCATTTCGGTGGCCGAAACGCCGCCGGTTTTTGCCAGCCAGCGGAACACCTCGGGCAACGGCAGGGCATCGGCATCCAGCTCGGCGGCGATGTCATCGGGCAGCACGCGCGGGATGTTTTCCCAGAACCCGCCGCCGGTGATGTGGGCCAGCGCCTTGACGTGACCGGCACGGATGGCGGCCAGACAGCTTTTCACATAGATGCGGGTCGGGGTCATCAGCGCCCGGCCCAGGCTGGTGCCGGGGGCGAACGGGGCGTCGTCGGTCCAGTCCAGACCGCTCTTTTCGACGATGCGGCGCACCAGCGAATAGCCGTTGGAGTGTACGCCCGACGAGGCGAGACCGATCAGGGCATCGCCCGGCTGGCAGCCCTTGCCGTCAAGCAGGGTGCCGCGTTCGGCGGCGCCGACGGAAAAACCGGCCAGATCGTAGTCACCGGCCTTGTACATGCCGGGCATTTCGGCGGTTTCGCCGCCGATCAGGGCACAACCGGCCTGCTTGCAGCCTTCGGCGATCCCGGCGATCACCGTGCGGGCCTGTTCGACCTCCAGCTTGCCGGTGGCGAAGTAATCGAGGAAGAACAGCGGCTCGGCGCCCTGCACAACCAGATCGTTGACACACATCGCAACGAGGTCGATACCCACGGTGTCGTGAGTGTTGGCATCGATTGCAATCTTGAGCTTGGTGCCGACGCCATCGGTGGCGGCACACAAGATCGGGTCTTTGAAGCCAGCGGCGCGCGGGTCGAACAAGGCCCCGAAGCCCCCGAGGTCAGAATCGGCCCCGGAGCGCACAGTGGACTTGGCCAGCGGCTTGATGGCTTGCACGAGAGCGTTTCCGGCGTCAATGTCAACGCCAGCATCTTTATAGCTCAGACCCTGTTTGTCGGAAGGAGTGGAAATGGCGGCCTCACTGAGTGGCTTTGGGTGGACGGATAGAGTGAGGAAAATACTGAAACCGGCACGCATTGCAACGGCGCTTGGCAGGGCCGTGGGTGGTTTTTGCCTGTTTGTGGCAGCAATGACCGCTGAAACGGCCATTTTCCCGACACATGCCGGGGCGCAAAGCCTGCAGGTTCTGGGTTCTGGCCCCGCCGCTCCGCCGCCCAGCAGCAAAACACCGGGGCAGGATCAGGTGCAGGCTGCCTATCAGGTGAGCGATGTGCCGGTCGATGCAACGGCGGCCAATGCGGCACAGGCACGCGAAAGCGCCATTGCCAGCGGGCAGGTCAAAGCCTTGGAGATGCTGCTGCAGCGGCTGGTTGATCCCAGCCAGTTCGACCGTTTGCCGCATCCGTCGGCGGCGGATGTGGACCGGATGGTGCTGCGGTTGTCGATTCGCGATGAAAAGACCTCGGCGGTGCGCTATCTGGCGAAGATTGATGTCACCTTCATGCCGCAGGCGGTGAAGGCGCTGCTTGATCGCTCGCATATCAGCTATATCGAAACCGCAACCCGGCCCTCTCTGGTGTTGCCGGTGTGGTATGCCGCAGCCGATGCCCCGGCGACCCTGTGGGAAGAGCCGAATCCGTGGCGGCAGGCGTGGGCGACGCGCCGCAGTGGCGGACTGGTCAGCACCGAGGTTCCGTTGGGCGATCTGGCCGACATCGGATCGATTGATGCCGCCCGCGCGGTGGCACTTGATCAGGCCGCCTTGAGCGCGCTGGCGCAACGCTATGCCGCTGACAGTGTGCTGGTGGTCGAAGCCCATGCGCACAAGACGCCGCAGAGCATCGCCTCGAACCCGGACCTGCCCGCCCTCGACATTCGGGTGCGGCGGGTGTCGGCAACACCGGAAGAGGCGATTGCCCTGACCGTGCTGCCGGAAACCGGCGAAGACATTAGCCGCTTTCTGGCGCGGGCGGTCAGCCTGACCGCGCAGTCGCTGGACAAGGGATTCCGGGCGCAGGCGGTGACCGCTGCCGCTGCCGGGCCGATCAATGACACGCCGGTGCTGCTGGAATTCAGCAGCCTGAACGAATGGGCTGGTCTGCGCCAGAGTCTGGACCAGACACCGGGGATGAAGGACTGGAAGCTGACCGAGCTGCGCCGCAGTGCCGCTCAGGCCAGCCTGCGCTATACCAGCACCTTCGAGGAACTGGTGGCCGGGCTGGCCTCGGTCGGCCTGTCGGCAACGCTGGAGCCGCAAGGCTGGGTGATCCGCCGCGAAGTGCCGCAGACCACCATCCCCGGTGGACAGAGCATGCCGTCGATCCTGACCCCGGCATCACCGCAAGGCTCTGCCCCGGTGTCCACTCCCGGTGTGACACCGGCCAGTCCGGTGGCTCCGGCGGCGGGCTATCCGGGCAGCCAGAGCAGCGTGACCATTCGCTAAAGCCTGAGACCGCACACCATCGCACGCCGACGCGCTATGGTGTGCGGTCGCGAAACCTGCTATTCCTTTGTCTTCCTTGCGTGCTTTTCGCCGCAGCCCAGCAGCATCAGAGTCCGGTCGCCATGAGCAAGACCCCTGTTCCATCCGCCCCGGGAGACGATGCCCAGCATCTGCATCCCCCGCGCCATTGGCGTTTCTGGCTGGTGGTGGCGACCCTGACCCTGGCAGGCATTTATGTCCTGCGTAGTGTCCTGCTGCCCTTTGTCGCCGGGGCGGCGGTGGCCTATTTCCTCGATCCGCTGGCCGACTGGCTGGAACGGCGCGGCCTGTCGCGGACCATGGCGACGGTGTTGATCACGATGATTTTCCTGCTGGTGTTCAGCATTGCCCTGTTGCTGTTGATCCCGGCGATCCACACCCAGATCACCGACTTCGTCCATCGCCTGCCGGGCTATTTGCAGGCGCTGGAACAGCGGGTCGAACCGGTTGTGCGCCACGTCAAGGCCCTGTTGCCGCCTGATCAGGTGGCAAAGCTGCGCGACGGGGTGATGTCGATGGTTGGCGATGCTGCCAGCTGGGGGCTGAGAGTGGTCAAAAGCGTGCTGACCAGTTCTCTGGCGCTGATCAACATCCTGTCGTTGCTGGTGGTGACACCGGTGGTGGCCTTTTACCTGCTGCGCGACTGGGACCGGATGGTGGGCAAGGTTGATAGCTGGCTGCCCCGCCACCATGTGGCAACGGTCCGTTCCCTCGCTTCGGAAATCAACGAGATGCTGGCCGGTTTCGTGCGCGGTCAGGCAACGGTCTGTCTGGCGCTGGGCAGCATTTATGCCATCGGCCTGTCGCTGGTCGGGCTGGATCTGGGGCTGGTGGTCGGGCTGGGGGCCGGGATGGCTTCGGTGGTGCCCTATGTCGGGGCAATCAGCGGTCTGGTGATTTCGCTGGGGCTGGCACTGGCGCAGTTTTCCGACACTTTGCATGTGGTGCTGGTGGCGGTGGTGTTTGCCATCGGCCAGTTTCTGGAAGGCAACGTGCTGTCGCCGTTGCTGGTCGGCGAGCGCATCGGCCTGCATCCGGTGTGGCTGATCTTTGCCCTGTTGGCCGGGGCGGCGCTGTTCGGCTTTGTCGGGCTGTTGCTGGCGGTGCCGGTGGCGGCGGTGATCGGGGTGCTGATCCGCCATTTTCTCGCCCGCTATCTGGCCAGCCCGCTGTATCACGGCGGCGTGCCGCCCGACACTGCCGCGGCTGATGACCGCGTAGAGGGCTGAGGGGCAATGGCGCAGCAACAGCTTCCCCTGCCTCTGGAGCACCGTCCGGCGCTGGAACAGGAAGATTTTCTGGTCGCCCCCAGCAATGCCGAAGCCGTCGCCTGGCTGGACCGCTGGCCGGACTGGCCCGCCCCGGCGTTGATCCTGCTGGGCGAAAGTGGCAGCGGAAAAAGCCATCTGGCACAGGTGTTTGCCGCCCGTTCCGGCGCACCGGTGATCGCGGGCGAGCTGGGCTTGCGGCTTGATCCACCTGCCTTGCTGGCTGCCAACGATGCGGTGGTGATCGATGATGTCGATGCCGGAGTCCACGAAACCGATCTGTTTCACCTGTACAATCTGGCCAAGGAAACCGGCGCGACGCTGTTGCTGACCTGCACCACCCCGCCGTCGCTGTGGGTGACCCTGCCGGATTTGCGCTCGCGGCTGTCGGCGGCTCCGGCGGTGTCAATCGGACCGCCGGATGATACGGTGATGGCGGCGGTGCTGATCAAGCTGTTCAGTGACCGCCAGCTCAAGATCGGCGTCGAGGTGATCAGCTATCTGTTGCGCCACATGGAACGCAGCCATGCCGCTGCCCGGCTGGTGGTGGATGCCGCGGACCATCTGTCTCTGGTGCGGCAGCGACCGGTCACCGTGCCGCTGGTGCGCGAAATTCTGGAAAGTGTCCGCCCCAAGGGGGCCGGTGCGCTGTCCGACGAGGACGAGGACGACGAGTAGAGCGTTGTGCGAAAAGTGGGAACCGGTTTTCGCAAAAACAATGCGACAGAGCAAAAGGCCAGACCAGCGTGCCTGCGTCCGATCACAGTACAGGACAATTTGGGAACAAGGACGTGGAGCGCTGCTCCACACCTCGCTGGGGCCTCAGGTCCCGAATGGGTCTGGGCGATAGCCCATTCTTTTCCACCAACTGTCATGTATCGTGGCGTCAGGTTTAACGCACGATGGTCTAGAGCATTGTGCGAAAAGTGGGAACCGGTTTTCGCATAAACAATGCGACAGAACAAAAGCTTAGAGCAGCGTGCCCGCGTCCGATTTAACGCACGCTGCTCTAGTCTGCCGCCTGCACCCAGTCGATCACCCCGGCGATGGAGCGGAATTCTGACACTGAACGCACGGGCAGGTCGGGAAAGCGGTCGCGGACCATGCGGGCCAGCCCGTTGCCCGGCCCCAGTTCCAGCAGGACGGTGCAGCCTGCCTCCCGCAGGGCGGTCATGCAGCCGGACCAGTCCACCGGCCGGGCAATCTGCGCGGCAAGAGTCTCCACCGCTCTGGCCTTGCTCCGGATCATCGAAGCGTCGATTCCGGCCACCACCGGGGCCTCATGGGCGGTCCAGCAGGCGGCAGACAGGTCCCGCCGAAAGGGCTCGACGGCGGACGCCATCACCGAGGTGTGCGAGGCGATGGTGATTTTCAACGGCGTGACCTTGGCACCACGGGTGATCAGGTCGCCTTCCAGCGCGGCCAGTTCCTCTGTCGGGCCGCCAACCACCAGCCGGTCGAGGTCGTTGATGATCGCCAGTTCGCAGGAGCGGGCCGCCAACAATGGCTCCAGCTCCGGTTGCCGCAACCCACGCACCGCCATCAATCCGCCCGCACGGGCCGACGCCGCATCCATCAAGGCCGCCCGTCTGGCCGCCAGTGCGATCACCGCCTCGGGCGCCAGGGCTCCGGCACAGCCGTGGGCGGCCAGCTCGCCGACACTGTAGCCCGCAAGGATGCACGGGTCGGGCAGATGGGGCCGCAGAACCTGCCAGATCGCCAACTGATAGGCGCACAACGCCGGTTGCGCCACGGCATTGAGAACCAGACGGTCCGGGGCGATGGCGCCAAGGGGCTCTTCCAGCAGGGTGGCGGCACCATCGAGAACGGGAGCGGCGGCAGCCTGTCCGGCCAGACTGTCGAACATCGCCGGTGTCTGATCCCCCTGACCGGGGCAGAGAAGACCGAGTCTCATTCCTCCAGATCCTTCAGAAAGCAGGCCGCCGCCAACACATCGGCCGCGCCGCCGGGTGACAGGTGCCGCTGGACACAGGCCCGGTGCAGCGCGACGGCCCGCTCCATCCAGTCTGGCGCATGGACACCCCCCCGTTCAAGAAAGAGGCGCGCCTCGCGCTGAACAAAGGCCAGCCCGTCCGGGCCGCCCCGGTGCAGCAGGTTGGTGTCCTCCAGCTCTGCCATCACCGCGAACAGCGCCTGCACCCGCGCGCGTCGGGCGCAGTCCAGACCGGTCTGGACCTCATCAAGGGCGGGCAGTGCCACCGTGATCAGGGTGGGAAAGCCCTCCAGCACTTCCTCCCGCGCCCCGCGTGCGCCATAGCGTCGCACTGCCCGGCTGCCGTTGCTGGTGCGCGACAGGCTGCCGGCTTCGGCGATGGCTTCGCCCCAGAGCTCCACCACCGTTCGGGCGAGGGTGGTTCTGTCCGGCCGTTGTCCACGGGCCCGCTGCCAGCCCGCCGCCGCTGCCAGCAGACCAAGACAAAAGATGGCTCCCCGATGGGTGTTGATTCCGCCGGTGGCGGTCAGCATGCGCTGTTCCGCCCGCATTCCCAGCCATTGCAGGCTGGCAAAGGGATGACCGGCGGCCCCCAGATCGGCGATGGCGGCGAAATAGTGCCGCAGCGAGAACAGCGAGCGCAGAAAGGTTGTGGCGTCCATGTCATGGTGCGCGCCGCTGTCAATCAGGCTGACCAGTCCCGGTTTGGGATAGAGGGCGACTTCGGTATGCAGGGCCCGCACTACCGCCCGTGCGATGGTGCGGCCCTGTGCCGTCGGGGCACGGCGAAGGGGAAGAAGGTGGCTCATGCATCCCTCCGTTCGAACAACAGGGGCAAGGTGGCAAACGGACGTAATTTCACGCTGTCGATGGTCTTCACCAGCACCGTGGGCGGGCGGGCGGCCAGTTCCCGCCAGGCGACGCCCCCGCCATCGGGCAGGATGATTTCGCCATCCAGCCGAGGCCCGGGGAGACACCCTTCGGACGCGGTCAGTTCCCTCATCAGCCGTTCGACCGCCGTCCAGCTGGATGGCATGAACAGCAGATCGAGATCGGACTGGCAGGTCAGATACTGACCGTTGGCTGACCCGGCAAAATGCTGCCAGGCCAGTGAACCGTACACCCCCATCGGCACCCGCTGTTCACAGCCAAGGGCAGCCAGCCAGTCCAGCCGTTCCCGCCAGTCGCCGGGGGCGTCGCCCAACACCTCCAGCGGCGAGGGGGACAAGGACAGACGGGCGATGGCGTTCACCGACAGATGCAGGGCGATCCGCCACCGGCCCGGGCGGGCGAGGCCGAGGCGCAGGTCGTCCAGACTGTCCCCCGGCAGGCGGCGGGTGACCACCAGTGGCCGCTCGCCCGCCAGCCAGTCAGTGAGTTCGGCGTGGGCCAGCGGCTCCAGCGGAGACCGCAGGTGCCTCTGCCAGTCCTGCCGGAGCCAGACCCAGTCATGCCGCCGCAACAGGGGCTCAGGCGCCCCCATGACGCACCCGCTCGGCCACCGGCCCGGCCAGCAGGCGACCCTGCCGGGCAAGGCCGCGGTCGCGCCGGGCGTCATGCCCGACCGCAGCCGCCAGTGCTTTTTCCAGACAGGCGGCCAGATCGCCCTGCCACAGCTCGGCAATCGCCCCCATGCGCAGGTAGTTCTCCACTCCCGGCGCAAAAACCGGCGAGAGCTGGCTGAGGTCCTGCAAACGCTCGACAGGGATTTTGGTGATGCGCGACATGGCTGGCAGATTCATCACCCGCACCTCGGCCTCGGGCAGGGCATAGCAGGTATCGGCCAGCATCGACGAGGCGAGGAAGCCGCCGCTCACCGCCTGCGAATAGACCAGCCCGATCACCCGGTGACCGGCCCGGCGCGCCACTTCGATGCATTTGGCCAGATGGGCCATGTAGCCGTTGATCCCCAGCAGTTCGTCGCGTCGGCTGAGGCGCTGTCCCTGAGTATCGACCAGCAGCAGGATCGGGCGGCGGGGATGGCTGCGGACGATCTCCAGCACCTGTCCGGCGATGCGAAAGGCCAGTTCGACCCCGATGGCGGCGGCGTCGGTGGTGCCGATCACCGCCACTTCGCCATCGGCGGTCTGTCCGGTCCCGGAGAAATACTGACCATCGAAGTCCACCCGCTGACCGGCGGGAAACAGCTGCTCAAGCAGGAGTTTGGCATCCATGATCAGGCCCTCTTTCCGGCAGTGATGGTATTGAAGTCGGCAGCTTCGAGCAGGGGCAGGCGTTCGGGGGCCTCGATGCCGAGGGCGCGCCAGATGTCCACCGCGTCGTGGCAGTCGCCAAAACGCTCGATCCGCTGGCCGAGAGCGGCATGCTCGCGCTCCAGGGCCTCCAGCGACAGGTCGGGCGTCAGGGCCAGCGCCCGGATCGCCGCCGCGCGAAAGGCGGCCGTGGCATCGGCGACCAGTTCCCCGGCTTCGCCCAGCAGGGTGCGGTGCTTGCCGCCCACCGTCCGCCAGACGAGGGCGCGGTCGCGGGAGTCAAATTCCTCGACCCCACAGGTGGTTTCGATGACTTCCGGCCCGGACAGGCCCAGACGGCCTTCTTCGCTGATGATCACCGTGTCGCACAGTCTGGCAACGATGCCCATGCCGCCAAAGCAGCCGAACTGCCCGCCATCGAGCACGATCACCGGAATCCCGGCCCCGCGCACGGCCAGCACCGCCCGCATCACTTCCGAGACGGCGATCAGCCCGGCATTGGCCTCGTGCAGTCGCACACCGCCCGATTCCACCAGCAGCAGCACCGCTGTGGGCCGTGTATCGAGCGCCCGTTCCAGCAGGCCGACCAGCTTGGCGCCGTGGACTTCGCCCACTGCCCCGCCCATGAAGCCACCTTCCTGTGCGGCCGCCAGCACCGGCTGGCCGTCCAGCCGCCCTTCGCCGACGATGATGCCGTCATCGAAAGCGGCCGGGGTGTCCAGTTGCCGAAGGTGGGGGCTCGTCACCCGGGCGGAGGGCGGCAGGATTTCCTGAAAGCTGGACGGGTCCAGCACGGCGGCCAGACGCTCGCGGGCGCTGGCTTCGTAATAGCTCTGGGTCATGCCGTCCCTCCGAGGAATGCGTTCACCGCCTGATCAAGGCGCAGGGAGACCACCGCCGGGGTCGCTCCGACATCGTTGATGGAGATCCGCACGTCGGCCAGTGGATGGCGGGCGAAGAAGTCATCAAGCACGGCCTGCCAGATGGCACCAAAGCCGACGGCAGCGGTGACCACCTCCACCGCACAGGCACCGTTCAGCGGCTCCTGCTCGACCAGAATTTCCAGATTGCCCGAGCCGACCACCCCCGCCAGGGCGCTGGCCTGAGCGGGATTGCAGGGACGCCCGCCACGATATTCGAATTTCAGGGTTTCCATTCTTTCCTCCGGCTCACCAGTTGCGGAAACGCTTGGGCGGGTCATAGAGGCCGCCCGAGGCCCGCACCAGATCCTTGACCGAACGCGCCGCCAGCAGGTCGCGGGTGGCCAGACTCTTGTCGATGCCCAGATCCTCGGGGCGGCGGATGATGCCGCGATCGCGCAGGTTTTCGACCATCCGCTTGTCGCGGGCCAGCCCCACCGGCGTATAGCCGGCAACGCCGCGAATCGCCTGCTCGCGCTCTTCGTCGGTGCGGCACAGCAGCAGGTTGGCGATCCCCTCTTCGGTCAGGATATGGCTGACATCCTCGCCGTAGATCATCACCGGCGGCAGGTCCATGCCCGCACTTTCGGCCAGTTCCCACGCATCCAGCCGTTCGACAAAGGCGGGCTGCATGTGCTCGCGGAAGGTCTCGACCATCTGGACCACCAGCTTTTGCCCGCGTGGCATCAGGCCGCGTCCTTCACGGGCTTCGCGTCCGGCCTTCAGCCAGGCCGGGCTGGCATGGCGTCGCCCACGGGCATCCGAGCCCATGTTGGGAGCGCCGCCGAAACCGGCGATGCGTCCAAGGGTGGCCGTCGACGAATTGCCCCCCAGATCAATCTGCAGGGTAGAGCCGATGAACATGTCGCAGGCGTAATGCCCCGCCGCCTGACTCATGGCGCGGTTGGAACGCATCGAGCCATCGGGGCCGGTGAAGAACACGTCTGGCCGGGCTTCGATATACTTCTCCATCCCCAGTTCCGAGCCGAAGGAATGCACCGACTCGACAAAGCCCGCTTCGATGGCCGGGATCAGCGCCGGGTGGGGATTGAGCGCCCAATGGCGGCAAATCCGCCCCTTCAGCCCCAGACTCTCGGCATAGGTCGGCAGCAGCAGTTCGATGGCGGCGGTGTCAAAGCCGATGCCGTGGTTGAGGCGGTTGACCTCGTATTCGGCATAGATGCCCTTGATGGCCATCATTGCCATCAGCACCTGAATTTCGGAAATCTGCGCCGGGTCGCGGGTGAACAGCGGCTCGATGTAATGGGGCTTGGGGCTCTGGATGACGAAATCCACCCAGTCGGCGGGAATGTCCACCCGTGGCAGGCTATCGACGATCTGGTTCACCTGCGCGATGACGATCCCCCGCTTGAAGGCGGTCGCCTCGACGATGGTCGGCGTGTCTTCGGTATTGGGGCCGGTATAGAGGTTGCCTGCCCGGTCGGCGGCCTGGGCGCAGACCAGACTGACCCGTGGGGTCAGATCGACGAAATAGCGGCCAAACAGTTCCAGATAGGTGTGGATGGCACCGATATTGATCCGCCCCTCGGCGACCAGTTTGGCAAGGCGTGCCCCTTGCGGCCCCGAAAAGGAAAAATCAAGCCGCGAGGCAACGCCGCGGTCGAACACGTCCAGATGTTCGGGCAGGGCCAGAACCGACTGGACCATGTGCAGGTCATGCACGCGGGCAGGGTCAAGCCCGGCCAGAACTTTCGCCAGAAAGTCGGCCTGTTTCTGGTTGTTGCCTTCCAGACAGACCCGGTCGCCAGGTTCGAGGACGGCGGACAGCAGCGCCGCCGCGTCTTTGGCCTCAACCGTCTTGCCCTGCGTCAGGTGGGCGGCGCGGGCCAGCCGCGCCTCCCGGTTACGAGCCTGGGTATTCCAGTCACGCATGATTGATCACTCCTTTTTATTCTTATGCTCTAGAGCAGCGTGCGTTAAATCTGACGCAGGCACGCTGCTCTAACCTTTTGTCCTGCCGCATTGTTGTTGCGAAAACCGGTTCCCACTTTTCGCACAATGCTCGTTTGTCCTGTCGCATTGTTTGAGCGAAAACCGGTTCCCACTTTTCGCACAATGCTCTAGCCGCTGATCGCCTTGACCGCGAGGAACAGCACCGACGGCCCCATCAGGCACCCGAGACCGGTGTGAAAGGTCGCCACCAGAGCCCCGTAAGGGACAAGGCGGCGGTCGGTGGCGGCCAGTCCGGCGCTGACGCCGCTGACCGTTCCGGCCAGACCACCGAACACCATCGCCGCCTGGGGATTGTTGAGCCGCATGAAGCCAGCCAGAGCCGGGGTGAAGATCATCACCAGAATGGCCTTCACCACCCCGGTGGCGATGGACAGCGCCATCACGTCCGAACTGGCACCGATCGCCGCCCCGGTCACCGGGCCGACGATGTAGGTGACCGCGCCCGCCCCGATGGTGGTCAGCGAGACCGGATCGGTATAGCCAAACGCCCGCGCCACGGCCACGCCGACGACGAACGGGATGATGGTGCCCAGAAACAGGGCGATGAAGCCCAGCCAGCCGGCCTTTTTCGCTTCGTCAACATGGACCTCGCTGGCGGTGGCGACGATGCAGAAATCCCGCATCATGGCTCCCCCCATCAGCGCCAGGCCGCTGAACATGGTCAGGTCGGCCAGTCCCTTGGTCTTGCCGGTGATCATGCCCCCCCAATAGGCCAGCGCCAGCCCGCCCAGCACAGCAAAGGCCGAGCCGTGGACGCGCCCCTTGGTCAGATAGCGCGAGAGCAGGTTGGACACCCAGACGATCAGGCCAACCACGGCGAAAGCGCCGATCAGCTGGTTTTCCGAAATTGCTTTTTCGATCATGTGCAGCATGGCTCAGGGCTCCTCAACCGACATTGGCATCGGGAGCCCACGGCTGATCGCCATGGGATCGTTGAATGATGCGATTGATGAAGGCAATGACGCCCGCGCACAGGATCACCGATCCCGCCGCAGCCAGCAGCGCCACCGGGCCAGCCTTGGCGGCAACCAGCACATTCTGGGTGGCAGCCATGGCAACCACCACCGGGATGTACATCATCGCCCAGAAGGTGATGCCCTTTTCCGACACCGCGTTCAGCAGGCCCCGGCGTTTCAGGAAATGTTGTGAGGCGATCAGCAGCATCATGGCGATGCCGACCCCGCCGACATTGGCCTTCACCCCGATCAACCCGCCGAGGGCGTCGCCGAGCAGGATGCCCAGCAAATAGCACACGCCCAGCAGGGCGGTTCCGAAAATGATCATCTCAGGTCTCCTTCTGGCAGAGGGAGACGGCAGGCAGGGCAAAGCCCCTGCCGTGGCGACAGCTGTTGTGATCCATGATGACGTGTTCTTCCCTTGTTTCCGGCATGCACAACTGCTCACCGGGTATTTTTACCTGCATTTGAGTATGCGGTGATTCTTTTTGTGTATACAGAAAACTGACTTGTGGACGCGGAGTCAAGAGTTTTATATCCTGTCCTTCGTATGCATCCGTCCCCCGAGGCCCCCATGGATTCACCGGTCACCACTCGTCTTTCCGAGCAGTTGCGGGAAAAAATCGAGGAGAGCATCGTCACCGGTGCCTATGCTCCGGGGACGCGGCTGGAAGAAATTGATCTGGCGGAAATGCACGGTGTGTCGCGCACCCCGATCCGCGAGGCGCTGATCCAGCTCGAAGCCGTCGGCTTCATCAGCAAACGCCCGCGCAAGGGGTGGGAGGTGACGGCCATTCCGGCCCCCAGACTGTGCGAAATGTTTGATGTGATGGCCGAAATGGAGGCGATGTGCGGTCGTCTGGCCGCCCGGCGTGCCACCGACGTCGAGCAGCGACGGATCCGCCTGACCCATCAGGCTTGCCAGCGGGCGAAAGAAGCCAACGACCCGGCCGAGTATTACCGCCTGAACGAGGTGTTCCATCTGGCCATTTACGACGCCAGCCACAATGCGTTCCTGATCGAGCAGGCCAGCGCCCTGCACCGCCGCCTGCGGCCCTATCGCCGTTTGCAGCTCCGGGTGCGCAACCGGATGCACACCTCGTTCAATGAGCACGAGGCCATTGTTCAGGCGATTGAAGCCGGGCAGGGCGATGTGGCCTCTGACCTGTTGCGGGCGCATGTCGTTGTTCAGGGGGAGCGTTTCACCGATCTGGTGTCATCGCTGGAAAGTCTGGTGTCCCCAAAGCTGTCGGTGGTGGCGTAACCTGTGGGGGGGGGCTGCCATGCAGCCTCTCGGGGAAGGACCAGAACGCCAAAAAGCCCGCCGTCCGGTGGACTGGCGGGCTTTTCAGATGGTGCTGCTGGAGAGATTCGAACTCTCGACCTCTCCCTTACCAAGGGAGTGCTCTACCCCTGAGCCACAGCAGCAAGCTCTTCAACCTGTTCGTCGTTGTCAGTGCTGCGTTCAGCACCTCAGCGTCGAGGCGCGCTTTATGCCACGCAGTTTTGGGGCTGACAAGGGATTTCTTGAGGGGAGATCACTTTTTTTTTATCATCGGCCTGCGACGATCCATTTCGCATGATGCAAAGGCTTGCCAAGATGACTGCCGATCCGATTGATAGCCCTGAAACCCTTGATGAGTCTGCCGGAAACAAGGCACGCCCGACCATCACCGACCGCGGCCAGAGCCGGGCAGCGGAGCGGGCCGCAGCGCAGGCCGAGGCCCTGCGGGCCAATCTGGCGCGCCGCAAGGCCCAGTCGCGCGCCCGCAAGGATGATGGCGGGCAAGGGTAATCCTGTGCCTTGGCCTGTTGGCAGCCGCGCTCACTGCTTTGTTTTGTCGCAGTGATAGCGCGCAAAACCGGAACCACTTTTGCGCTCACTGCTCTGTTTTGCCGCAGTGTTGTTGCGAAAACCGGTTCCCACTTTTCGCGCAATGCTCTAAGTATCAGGTCATTTTGTTTCCTGGACCGGTGTCGCCCCGCAGGCGAACGGAAGCCTCGCATCTGGCGGGGCTTTCCGCACAAGGAGTTACAAGTTCATGTCCGTGATGCCCGATAGCTGGATCCGTGAGATGGCCACCTCTCACGGCATGATTGAGCCGTTTACCGATCGCCTGGAGCGCGGCGGGGTGATTTCTTACGGGGTGTCGTCCTATGGCTATGATGCGCGGGTGGCCGACGAGTTCAAGATCTTTACCAACGTTGATTCGGCGGTGGTCGACCCGAAGGAATTTTCGGACAAGAGCTTTGTCAACCGCCAGACCGATGTCTGCGTCATTCCACCCAACTCGTTCGCGCTGGCGCGGACCGTCGAGTATTTCCGCATTCCGCGCGATGTGCTGGTGATCTGTCTGGGCAAATCGACCTATGCCCGCTGTGGGATCATCGTCAACGTCACCCCGCTGGAACCGGAATGGGAAGGCCATGTGACGCTGGAATTTTCCAACACCACGCCCCTGCCGGCGAAAATCTATGCCAACGAAGGCGCCTGCCAGTTCGTGTTCCTCAAGGCCGATACGATCTGTGATACGTCCTATGGTGACCGGCTGGGCAAATACATGGGGCAGCGGGGCGTGACCTTGCCGCGCCTGTAACGCCTGCCTTTATCCTTTGCGCCTCCCGCTCTTCCCGACAGTCTGACATCAGGATCTTTTTCATGGACCGTATCCGTATCGTTGGTGGTACCCCCCTGCGCGGCTCGATTCCGATCGGGGGCGCCAAGAACGCCGCCCTGCCGTTGATGACGGCGGCCTTGCTGACCGACGAAACGCTGCGTCTTTCCAACCTGCCGCATCTGGCCGATGTGACCACCATGGCCCATCTGCTGGCCCAGCACGGGGTGGAAATGACCATGAGCGGCGATAACGGCGGTGACAGTGTTCATGGCCGGGTGTTCGACCTGACGGCCAAAACCATCACCTCGACCACCGCCCCCTATGATCTGGTGCGCAAGATGCGCGCCAGCGTGCTGGTGCTGGGGCCGCTGGTGGCGCGCTGTGGGGTGGCGCGGGTGTCGCTGCCCGGTGGCTGCGCCATCGGGACCCGCCCGGTGGACCTGCACCTGAAGGCGCTGGAAGCGATGGGGGCAAAGATCGATCTGACCGAAGGCTACATCGAGGCCCGCACCGATGGCCGTCTGAAGGGTGGTACGGTGATTTTCCCCAAGGTGACGGTTGGCGGGACGGAAAACATCCTGATGGCGGCGTCTTTGGCCGAGGGCGAAACCACCATCGTCAACGCCGCGCTGGAACCCGAAGTCACCGATCTGGCCAACTGTCTGGTGGCGATGGGGGCCAAAATCAGCGGGATCGGCAGCAACATCGTGCGGATTCAGGGCGTCGAGCGCCTGCATGGCTGTGATTACTCGGTGGTGCCCGATCGTATCGAGGCCGGGACCTATGCCATTGCGGCGGCGATCACCCGTGGCGACATCGAGCTGGTTGGTGGCCGGATGGAGCATCTGACGGCAGTGCTGAAGGCGATGGAAGAGGCCGGGGTCGAGGTGTTGCCGACCGAGCGTGGCTTCCGCGTCAAGGCCGACGGGGCCGAAATTCGCGGTATCGACTGCATGACCGAGCCGTACCCCGGCTTCCCGACCGACATGCAGGCGCAGTTCATGGCGCTGATGGCCACCGCCAACGGCGCTTCGATGCTGACCGAGACCATCTTTGAAAACCGCTTCATGCATGTGCCGGAACTGACCCGCATGGGGGCGCGGATCAATGTTCACGGCTCGTCGGCCATTGTGCGCGGCATGCCGCGCCTGTCCGGTGCACCGGTGATGGCCACCGACCTGCGGGCATCGGTGTCGATGGTGCTGGCCGGTCTGGCTGCCGAGGGCGAAACCATCGTCAACCGCATTTACCATCTGGACCGTGGCTATGAACGCCTCGAAGCCAAGCTGGCGGCCTGCGGTGCCAACATCGAGCGTCT
Organism: Insolitispirillum peregrinum; assembly: GCF_900156605.1. Taxonomy (GTDB): domain Bacteria; phylum Pseudomonadota; class Alphaproteobacteria; order Rhodospirillales; family Rhodospirillaceae; genus Insolitispirillum; species Insolitispirillum peregrinum. The sequence continues at coordinate 135,596 of NZ_FTOA01000006.1, forward strand.
GCGCGGCTGATGCCTGACAACGACAGGGCCTGTCCGGTGCAGACGGGCTCTGTATGATTGCAGGCGGTTGGGTAGGGTCTTATGCTGTTCACCTCTATGGATGTATAAGGCTTTCTGTGCCTGTATCTCTGTGTTAGGGTGCGCCTTGTATCAAGGCATGGCTTCGCCGGTGGGGGCGGGGCCATTGTCTTGTGAAAACCAGACACGATCCCGGCGGGAGCACGCGGGATCAGGGCGTGAAAAGGGGAGTTTCTACGTCATGGCCGCAGCCCAGAAAGGTCGATCGCGAGAAGACTGCGAACTTGAGCTTCGCCGTCTGCAAGCCATGTACTCCAAGCTGCCTCCGGAAAAGCAGGCTGTCCACCGTGCTCATATGCAGGCACGCATCGATGCCTTGATCCGCGAAATCAACGGCGAAACCGGCAAAAAGAAAAAAGGCGGCGGGATGATGCAAACCCTGCTGTTGATCGTGCTGGCTTGCGTGGTGGCGCTGGGCGCTGGCTTCTTTGGTATCACCTATTTCATGCGTGCATCCTGAGGCAAAGCGAGGCTTGAGCCAACAGGGAACGTGCGTCTCCGGCAATGCGGCATGCTGTTCCACGATATTCTATCCATTTAAAATATAGTCGTTTTCCCGATTTCTCTCCCGCCATACCAAAACGCCACCTCATGGGGCCTGGGGCCGACTGGCCCCAGCGGGGGCGGGGCAGCGCCCCGCATTCTTGTTTTGAGTCGGTTCGTACCGCAAATACCCCCCGACATCGGGCGCAACGATGCCTGTGCCAGATCGTGACCCTGACGGGTCACTCGGGATTTGAGTCTGTTCGTGTCGCAAATACACCATCGCGACCGAGAGACTTTCCCGTTCCCTGCGGTCACGGCAAAGTCTCTCGTCTGTTGTTGGTTCAGCAAATGCGTCGTCGCAGATGTTCCATCTGCTCGGGATTTGTCGGGACGGGTCACTCGGGATTTGAGTCTGTTCGTGTCGCAAATACACCATCGCGACCCTGACGGGTCGCTCGGGATTTGCTATGGGGATTTGCTCTAGGCCCCTGAACCGTGTAAAGATGCCCATCCTCATTGACCATATCAGGCCTTAGTTCATCCATGTCTCTTGATCCGCTGGTGATCGCCCTGCCCAAAGGGCGTATCCTGGACGAAGCGATGCCGCTGGTGCGGGCCGCTGGCATCGAGCCAGAGCCTGCTTTCGACGATCCGAAATCCCGGCAGCTGACCTTCGCCACCAATCATCCCCATATCCGCATCATTCGCGTTCGCTCGTTCGACGTGGCGACCTTTGTCGCGTTTGGCGCGGCCCATCTGGGGGTCTGCGGCAATGACGTGCTGATGGAATTCGGTTACCCCGAAATCTATGCCCCGCTTGATCTGGGGATCGGGCCGTGCCGCCTGGCGGTGGCCGAGCCGGTGGCGCTGAGTGACAGCGACGATCCGACCAGCTGGAGCCATATCCGGGTTGCCACCAAGTACCCCGAAGTGACCAAGCGGCATTTTGCCGCCCGTGGGGTGCAGGCCGAGTGCATCAAGCTCAACGGCGCGATGGAGCTGGCACCGTCGCTGGGGCTGTGCCGCCGCATCGTCGATCTGGTCTCGACCGGTTCGACGCTGAAGGCCAACGGGCTGGTGGAAATCGAGCATATTGCCGACGTCACCTCGCGCCTGATCGTCAACCGGGCGGCACTCAAGACCCGCCCGACCGAGATGAACGGCTGGATTGCCAGCTTTGCCGAAGCCGTCAAGCAAAAGGCCTGAAACGATGCCTGTTGATCTGTACGCCAGCAGCCCGGAGTTCCCGCAACAGTTTGCGGCCCTGCTGTCTGCCAAGCGGGAAACCGACGCCGATGTCAACGCCACCGTCGCGGCCATTCTGGCCGAGGTGCGGGCGCGCGGGGACGAGGCGGTGGTGGACTACACCCGCACCTACGACCGCCTGCCGTCGCTGACGGTCGAGACCATGCGCCTGTCGCGGGAGACCATCGACGGCGCCGCTGATACCGTTCCTGCCGAGCTGATGGAGGCCCTGCGGGCTGCTGCCGGGCGTATCCGCTCGTACCACCAGCGCCAGATGCCGGAAAGCTATGATTACGTTGACGAGGCCGGGGTGCGGCTGGGGTCGCGCTGGCTGGCGGTCGAGGCCGCTGGCCTGTACGTGCCCGGTGGCACGGCGGCCTATCCGTCCAGCGTGCTGATGAACGCCATTCCGGCCAAGGTGGCCGGGGTCGAGCGTCTGGTGATGGTGGTTCCGACCCCCGACGGCAAGCTGAACCCGTTGGTGATGGCGGCGGCCCGCGAAGCCGGGGTTGATGAAATCTATCGGATTGGCGGAGCGCAGGCGGTGGCCGCGCTGGCCTATGGGACGGCGACCATTGCGCCGGTGGACAAGATCGTCGGTCCGGGCAATGCCTGGGTTGCCGCTGCCAAGCGTCAGGTTTATGGCACGGTGGGCATCGACATGATTGCCGGACCGTCGGAAATTCTGGTGGTGGCCGACAAGGACAACGACCCGTCGTGGATTGCGATGGACCTGCTGTCACAGGCCGAGCACGACACGGCAGCCCAGTCGATTCTGGTCACCGACGATGCGGCCTTTGGCGAAGCGGTCAAGCAGGCGGTCGAAGCCCATCTTCAGGTTCTGCCGCGTGCCGACATCGCCCGCCAGTCGTGGGATGTCCACGGCGCGGTGATCGTGGTCGATGATCTGGCCGAAGCGGTGGCAATTGTTGACCGTGTTGCGCCGGAACATCTGGAGCTGGCGGTGGCCGACCCCGATGCTTTGGCCAACAAAATCCGCAATGCCGGGGCCATTTTCCTCGGTCGCTACACCCCCGAAGCGGTGGGCGACTATGTCGGTGGCCCGAACCACGTCCTGCCGACCGCCCGTTCGGCGCGGTTCTCGTCGGGGCTGGGGGTGCTGGACTTCATGAAGCGGACCTCTCTGCTGGGCTGTACCGCAGAGTCGTTGCGCGCAATTGGTGGGGCGGCGGTGGCGTTGGCCAACGCCGAGGGGCTTCAGGCGCACGGCCAGTCGGTTGCGCTGCGGCTAAACATGGCAAAGGGTGGCTAGAGGATGATGCACGGGGGACGGGATCCGGCGACGGAATGCATTCAGGCGGTCCATCTGGACGAAAAAACCCTGGTACGCCGACGCGCCGAGGTCGAGCATGAACGCAAGGTCGCCATTTACGACCTGCTGGAAGAGAACTATTTCCACGTTCTCGACGAAGCGATCACCGGCCCCTATTCGCTGCATCTGTCGATTGACGGCGACAAGCTGTGTCTTGACATCAACGATGTCGCCGAACAGCCGTTGATGCGGACGTTCTTTTCCCTCAAGGGCTTTCGCAGCATCGTGAAGGAATACTTCATGGTGTGCGAAAGCTATTACTCGGCGATCAGGACCGCCACCCCCTCGCAAATAGAGGCAATCGACATGGGGCGGCGTGGCCTGCACAACGAAGGTGCCGAGATGCTGCGCGAGCGGTTGTCCGAAAAAGCCATCGAGGTGGACAAGGATACCGCCCGCCGCCTGTTTACCCTGGTCTGTGTCCTGCACATTCGGGGATAAAGGCGTTGCCGCATTCCTTGCCCTCTGCCGTCCTGTTTGCCTGTACGATGAATTGCGTCCGCTCGGTGATGGCGGCGGGGATTCTGCGCTGGATGCATGGTACCCGGATTTATGTCGACTCGGTGGGTGTCCGGGCGGGCGAGCCGGATGGTTTTGCCATTGCGGTGATGGACGAGATCGGCATCGATATTTCAAAACACCGCTCGAAAACCTTCGATGACCTCGAAGACGACAGCTTTGATCTGGTGGTGTCACTGTCACCCGAAGCCCAGCACAAAGCCGTTGAAATTACCCGTACTGTGGCCTGCGATGTCGAGTATTGGCGCACCTTTGACGCCACCATCGTCGAAGGCTCGCGCGAACAGCGCCTTGATGCCTACCGGCAGGTTCGCGATGAATTGCGGGCCAAAATCAAGGAACGCTTCCCGCCGGTGCCATGGGGACGCCTGTAGCTGTTCATTTAGGGCAGAACAGGGCAAATATGGGGTCAGGATGCGGAAAATCCTTGACCTTCTGCCGTAATGGCAACATACATCCGCGACTTCCAAATGTTCACGATAAAAGCCCGGAGTGGGAATGGCCAAAGAGGATATGATTGAGTTTCAGGGAGTGGTCGTTGAACTACTGCCGAACGCCATGTTCCGGGTTCGCCTGGACAACGACCATGAAATTCTTGCGCACACGTCAGGCAAGATGCGCAAAAACCGCATCCGTGTGCTGGCAGGCGACCGCGTCACTGTTGAAATGACGCCGTATGACCTGACCAAGGGCCGTATCACCTTCCGCTTCAAGTAAGTCGGAATGGCCGAACAGCCCACACGGGCCGCACCGCCGCTGGTGCTGGCCTCGGCCTCGCCGCGACGGCTGGATCTGCTGGCGCAGATCGGGCGGCGGCCGGATGCCGTTGATCCGGCAGATATCGACGAAAGCCCGCTTGCTGGCGAATTGCCCCGCCCCCATGCCCAGCGTCTGGCGATAGCCAAGGCGCAAGCCGTTGCCGAACGGTGGCCGGGGGCGATTGTGCTGGCTGCCGATACGGTGGTCGCCTGCGGTCGCCGCATCCTTCCCAAAGCCGAAGACGAAGCCACCGCACGCACCTGCCTCGCCCTGTTGTCGGGACGGCGGCATCGTGTCTATGGTGGTGTCTGTCTGCTGACCCCGACCGGCAAGCAATTGGTGCGGGTGGTGGAAACCGCCGTCACCTTTGGGGTGCTGTCGCACCAGCATGTTGAACGCTATATCGCCAGTGGCGAATGGCACGGCAAGGCCGGTGGCTATGCCATTCAGGGTCTGGCAGCAGCCTACATCCACCAGATTGTTGGCAGTTACAGCAACGTTGTCGGCTTGCCGCTGTATGAAACCGAAAACCTGTTGTTCGGCGTCGGCCTGTGAAGCACGCCGACCGGTCGCTGACTTCCCCGCGGATTCCCCCCGTGTCGACACCCCGCCTTGATCTGGCGCTGGTCGAACGCTCGCCGGGGGAGACGCGGGTTGCCTTGCTGGCAGGTGAGCAGGTTTGGGAACTCCATCATTTTCGCGACGATGAGGCCTTGGTCGGGGATCTGTTTCTCGGTCGGGTGCGCGGTCGTGCACCCGCCGGAGCGGCGGTGTTTGTCGATCTGGGCATGGGGCCGGACGGCTTTCTGGCTGCCGAAGACTGCCCGCAGGGGCTGCCCCCCGACGGCGCGCTGGTGCTGGTGGAAATCCTGCTGGCCGCCCGCGCTGAAAAAGGCCCGAAGCTGACCGCCAGTGTGTCGCTGGGCGGTGAGCTGCTGGCCTATAGCCCAGGCCGCCCCGGCATCAGCCTGTCGAGCAAGATCACCCACAAGGCCGAACGGACCCGCCTGCAGCAGTGGGCCGAGCAACAGGTTCGCCCCGATGAAGGGGTGGTGCTGCGCACCCGTGCCTGGGATACCGACGAACAGGTATTGACCGCCGCCCTGTCGGATGCCCGTGCCCGCTGGGCCGATATTGACCAGAAACGCCGACAACTGTCATCTGCCGGGCGGCTGTCCGGCGGGGCGTTGCCGCTGGCGGCGGCTCTGGAGGGGCGGTCGGTGGAGCGGGTGCTGTGTGCCGGGCCATCGGCCTTGCAGCAGGCACAGGCGGCGCGGCCTGACCTGATGGCGGTGATTCGGGCGGCACGGGCTCCCTATCGGCTGTGGGACGATGAGGGCATCCCCGAAGCGATTGATCAGGCCCTGTCGCCACGCTGCGGCCTGTTGACCATCGAACAGACCGCAGCCCTGACCGCCATCGACGTTGACAGTGGCCCGTACAGCCCGGAAGAGGCCAACCAGCGGGTGCTGCCCGAACTGGCGCGGCAAATCCGGCTGCGCAATCTGGCTGGCATGATCGTGATTGATTTTGCCGCTCCGCGCCGGGGGGCCGAGGCCCACAAGAAGGCGATGGCGCAGGCTCTGGCGGCGCTGCTGGCCGATGATCCGGCCCGCCCGCAGGTGCTGGGAGTGTCGGCGCTGGGGCTGGTCGAGGTCCGCCGTCCGCGCCGGGGGGCACCGTTGGCTGATCTGTTGCTGGCACCTCGTCCGGCGGCAGCCTCCACCGCGCAGGCGGCGGCGCTGGACGCCTTGCGGCAGGTACTGGCGGCGGTGAACAGTGATCCGGTTACCCGCATTGCCCTGCGGGCCTCGGCGGCGATTATCGACGGTTTGCGCGGGCCGTGGCGTCACGCCTTGACTGACGCAGAACAGCGCCTTGGTCAGCCGCTGGTCCTGCAGGTGGTCACCGGGGTGGCGCGCGACTGGTTCAGTGTGACCCCGCTGTCCTGACTTGCTTTTTGATCCGTCGCAGGGATGATGCGCAAAACGCGCTCACTGCAAGAAGGCCCTGCCGAAATGAACGACACTCCTCCTGATCTGCCGGTGACACCGGTGCGCGTGGCGACAGCCGCCTGTCCGGTGTGTGGCAAGCCAGTGGAGCCACGCTATCGCCCGTTCTGCTCGAAACGCTGCGCGGATGTGGACCTCAATCGCTGGTTTGGCGAAAATTATCGCGTTGAAACCAGCGAAGAGCCAACGGAAGACCCGGCGTAACGGGGCTTCTGGTTAAAACAAACAAAAAACAGGATCATGGAGCGCTGCTCCATACCTCGCTGGGGCCTTGAGGCCCCAGACCCCGTTCCTTTGATCATAACAGAAAAAATGGGGGTTAGGGGCCTCAGGTCCCGAATGGGTTTGGGCGATAGCCCATTCTTTTCCACCAACTGTCGTGTCTTGTGATCCGACAACCGGTTCCCACGTTTCGCACAATGCTGGTTTTTTCATGCCGCATTGTTGTTGCGAAAACCGGTTCCCACTTTTCGCACAATGCTCTACTGCCCCAAAATTCCCTTCAGCAGATCACGCGCGGCCTTTTCCGGTTTGACCGCAGGCTGTTGCGGGTCGGCCTGTTTGGTCCCCAGCAGCCCCTCCAGCAACCCCGATACCGGCTGTTTACCGGGTTGGACGGCGGCTGGGGCAGCGCGTCCGGGGTCAATGGCACCGGTCATCACCCGCACGTTCGGTTGATCGAGCGGACCGGACAGCGAGATTGGCAGCGATGAGGGCAGTTTCAGCTTTTGTTGCAGGAAATTGGCCACCAGTCCTTCGGACAGGTGCGCTTCGCCGGACAGGTCGAGGGTCCACTGTGGCAGGTTGATCAGGCCACGCAGGCGGCCTTGATACAGGGCGCTGCCGAGGTCGGCATTCTGCACGCTGATGATGCCGTTCTGTGCCTTGAACGCCGCCTTGATGGTGGCGGCGGCTGCCGGGGTCTGGTGGGCGAGGCTAGCGAACTGGTTCAGCGCCAGCACCGGGGCCACCAGCGCGCTTTTCTGGCCGTTCTGGGCGTTGGGAAGGAGGCTGTCGATATCGAGGCTGCCCTCACCATTCAGGCTGTTGATCAGGGCGGCCTCGCTGATGCCGTGCGCGGCCAGCGTCACCGTCAGGTTGCCCTGGCCGCTGGCGGCGGCGGTGCCACTGACCGCCTTCAGCAAGCGGTCAATCTGCATCTTTTGGGCGGTCAGGGTCAGGCTGGCTTTCGGCAGGTCGCTGCGCACGTTGAAACTGCCCGAGCCGTCCATCGGGCCGCCGTACAGCCCGCCCTTCAGGCGGGACAGGGTCAGCACGCCATCCTGCAGCGAGGCGGCAAGGTCGGCATCGTCGATTTCCACCCCGGCAAAAGCCAGAAAGGCGGCCTTCAGGGTCAGCTCGGCATCAACCGCCTGCCACGGGCTGCGGTCGAGCGGTTCGGTAGACCAGCGCCCGGCGGGTAGAGCGGCGACCTGCACCAGTGTCGGAGCATCGGACAGCACGCCGCCGCTGCCGGCCTCGGCGACCTGGACACCAGACACAACATCGGCTCGCTTGGCCGGTTTGCGCGCGGTGGTCCCCGCCGGAGCCACCGGGGCACTGTCGCCTTGCGGGCGGAAATCCAGTCGGTCGCCACGCAGATTGGCCACCAGCCGGGGGCGGGGGCCGCTGATCCAGTCGGCATCAATGGTGCCTTGCAGGTGATTGCGGCCCATGCTGGCGCTCAGGTCATGCAGGGCGGTTTTCCCGGCGGCATTGCCGAGCTGCCCTTTCAGTTCCAGCGGGCCGCGGGCGGGTTGGCGCAGGGCCTCGTCATCCCACAGGGCGATCAACCGGTTGGCTTCGCTGGCCCGCAGATCGACGCTGCCCTGAAAGGACCAGGCTTGCAGCGGTGAGCGCACGCTCCCCTTCAGGTCAAAGGCCACCGCCGTTCCAAGGCGGGCGGTCATCCCCATGGTCAGGCCGTGGCTGCTGGCCTGCTCGCCCGACAGCGGGCCGGACAGATGGCCGTCGATGGTCAGGGGATCGCTGTTGCCAAAGCCACTCAGGGCCGACAGCCCCATCGCGCGGCCCGTCCGTTGCGGGGTCGGAGTGGCAAGGGTATAGCGCAGATCCTTGAGGGTTGGCTCGTGGGTGACATCCAGCCCGCCCTGAATTTGCAGGCTGCCACCAGCGGCATCGCGCACACCGGCATCGTGCAGCACCAGTTGGCCGTCCTGCAGGGTGGCTTCGGCATGCAGGCCCTTATAGGACAGGTCGTGCCAGGTCAGGCTGTCCATCCCGAAGCGCAGGTTGGCGTCCCAGCCGCGCAGCCAGCGCCACAGGTCAGAGGAAACCGCCGGGCTGCCGACCGGGGCGGTCTCCATCTGGTCAACGGGCGAAACCGGCGTCTGCTCCGCCGGAGCCACAGGCTTGGCCGGGGGCGCCGTGCCACGGTAAGCATCAAGGTTCAGGCTGGTTCCGGCCAGTGTCAGGCCGATGGCCGGGCGCTGGTCAGCCCGCAGGGGCGGGCGGACGGTGGCCGCCGCCCGGACGGTGGTGGTGTCGAGGGTCACCTCGGCGTCGCGGAAAGCGATTTCCCGCAAGGTGCCGCCGATGGTGACAGCGCCTTGCAGGCGGTTGAGCCGACTGTTGGGGATGTCCTGCACTTCCCCGCCCAGCCAGCGCACCACCGAGCGGAAATCATCGGATTGCGCCTGTGCCGACAGGTCAATCGCCATGCCGCCATCCTGTTCCGGGGCCGGAGACAGCCGCCCAACCATGCCGACTGACGAACTGCCGGGCAACTGCATGGTCAGCTCGTCGATCTGGGCCCCCTTGTTGTCGAGGGTGATGGCAAGGTGGCCCTGCCGCAGCACGGTCTGCCGCCAGGTCAGGGCACCGATCCGCAGGTCGATGGTGCCACGGTAGGTGGACGGGATGGGCAGACTGAACGGTGTCGATTGCGCCAGTGGCGCAGAGGACGGGGCGTCTGTGGTTGTGGTTTCCGGGGCGGCCTCTGGTGTCGTTTCAGGGGGCGGGGCGTCTTGCTGGTCCTTTTTCAGCGCCTGTTGCCAGCGGTCGAGATCAAGGCTGCCCAAAGCCAGCTTGGCCGATAGTTGATAGGGCTGTGACGAGCGATCCCACAGCAGGGAACCCTGAACGTGGCTGTCGCCGATATCAATCGTCAGGTCATCCAGCGACAGGCGGTCGCCATTGATCTGAGTCGAAGCGCGCATGGTCAGCGGGCCGGTGGCGGGGGCTTCCTTCAGGCCCAGATGGCGGGCAAGGCTGGCGGTGTCCCTGGCATTGACCCGCAGCTCGCCATGGGCGGCCCGCCCGGCGGTTGACCCGACCAGCAGGCCGGAAAAGCTGATCGCAGCGTCGCTTTTTTGCAGCCCGAAGCGGAGGCTGAGGGGGGCTGCCTTGCCGCCTTCCAGATCACCAATCGAGGCGTCCAGCCGCAGCGGCACTTTGGTCTTGCCGTTGTGCCAGGTGCCTTCGACCTCAGCCTTGAAGGGGCCGTGCGGGCTTTCGATGCCGGTTTCAAGGGACAGCCGGTCAAGCACGCTGTCCTGTCCATTGCGGCGATAGCGGAGGGTGCCATCATGGATGGCAACCAGCGTCAGGGCGGCCAGCGGGCCGTCGTCCTGTGCCAGATGTTGCGGAGCCGCTACTGGGGTGTGGGTGCCGGGCTGGGCGGGCAGCGGGCCTTGCGGGCGGCGATCATCAACCACCTGCACTGGTCGTGAACTGGGCGAGAAGAATTCCCAGTTGGCGCCTTCGCCGGTCTGTTCCAGCAGCACCTGTGGCCGGTCGAGGTGGATCTCCTCGACCTGCAGGCGCCCGGTGAACAGGGCGGCCAGCGACAGTTTCAGATCAATGGCGGCAATCTGCACCATGTCGGTCTGGCTGCCACCGCTGCGGTTGGCCAGCCGGACGTTTTCCAGCCGAACGGTCGGCCAGGGCAGGGCGGACGGCACGATATCGCCATCGACGCTGGCCTGTCTGCCGGTGGCGTCCAGAATGGCGGCTGTCACCTGACCTTTATAGCTGTTGCCATTGATGAACCATGGCACCGCCAACAGGGCTCCGAACAAAAAGCCCACCAGTGCCAGCAGACCGCCAGCCACTTTTTTGACGATTGCACTCTGTGAACCCATGGTCGCCCCGATATCCTTTTACCCGGCAGGCACAGCCTCCTGACAGACTGTGTGCAGGGGGGTGATACCATGCTGTGCGCCCTCTGTATCATCCTTTACGCGTTTTTTACGCGCACAGACGGGGCCTGTTCGCATAGATGGGGCGGATTTTTCCAAAGACAAGCAAAGGGGGGCAGTCCGCCCCCCTGATCACGGCACCAATCCGGCTGCCTGTGGTTACTTTTCGCAGTGCGGCAGTACCCACGGCTCCTGCTCGGCGGCGGCATACCAGTCCTGCATGGCGGGCAGGGCAAGAATGGTGTCGGCATAGGCTTGTGCGGCATCGGACAGGGCGATGTCATAGGTTTTGAAGCGCGAGACCACCGGGGCAAACATCGCATCAACGGCGGTAAAGCTGCCGAACAGGAACGGACCGTCGGCGGCAAAGCGGGCGCGCAGGCTGCTCCACAGGCCATCAATGCGGGCGATATCCTTTGCGATGGCCGCACGGGTGTCTTCGGCCTCGGGGAAGCCCTTGCCCGGCAGCACCTTGCGGGTGTTCATCGGCATGTTCTGGCGTACCGGCATGAAACCGGAATGCATTTCCGCCGCCACCGCGCGGGCTTCGGCACGGCGGGCGCGGTCGGTGGGCCACAGCCCGGCTTCGGGGTACGTCTCGGCCAGATATTCCAGAATCGCCAGACTGTCCCAGACGGTGATCCCGCCATCAATCAGGCACGGCACCTTGCCGGTGGGCGAAAAGACACGGGCCTTTTCCGGCGAGCCGTCTTCGTACAGCGGGATCAGGGTTTCGTCGAACGGGATGTTGGCCACCCGCAGCGCCAGCCACGGGCGCAGGGACCACGACGAATAGGCTTTGTTACCGATGATCAGCCGAAGCATGGGGTGCTATCCCTTTGTTGGAGGTGTCGGCGGGCATGGTAACGGCTTTGTGGAACGGCACCAAGCCCCCCGGAAGATGGGGGGCTTGGTGCCCTGTCGTCAGGATCAATAGCCGACGGTGAACCGCTGGCGCAGGTGGGCCGGGCGTTCCAGTTCATCGACCAGTGCGACGGCATAGTCTTCAAAGGAAATGCTGCTGGTGCCATCGGCGGCGACCAGCAGGCTATCCTGCCCCAGCCGGAACTGGCCGGTGCGGCTGCCGGGAATGAACATCGCTGCCGGTGACAGGAAGGTCCAGTCCAGCCCTTCCGGCTCCTGACGCAGACGGTCGAGCATCTCGGCCCCCTTGCTGGCTTCGGCAAAATAGGCTGCGGGGAAGGCCGGGGTATCGATCAGGCGCACGCCGGGGGCGACCTCCAGACTGCCCGCGCCACCGACCACCAGATAGCGGCGCACACCGGCCTGCTTCACCGCTGCCAGCAGGGCTTCGGCATCGCTGACCAAAAACATCACCGAGCTGATCACCGCGTCGTGGCCGCGCAGCAGGGCCGCCATGGCGTCACGGTCGAACAGGTCGCCCTTGCGCGCGGTGACGCCGGGCAGGGCGGCGATGTTTTCCGGGGTGCGGGCGATGGCGGTCACCTGATGCCCACGGGTGGACAGTTCGGCCAGAATGCGGGAACCAGCGTTGCCAGAGGCACCGATCAGGGCAATGTTCATCGAAATCTCCTGTATCCACATGATGTGTTGGTATCTGATGGATACTAGATGTTATAATTGCCTGCTGGTGTAAAGAAGGCACTTTTCGGGCACCTGATTACCAGCGCGTAACCACTCCCTTCCGCCCGCGCTCTGGAGCGTTGTCGCCATGACCGATACCCTGCCGCCAAACGTCTATCAGCCCCTGTGTCCCACCCGCATGATCCTTGATTGCATTGCCGACAAGTGGACGGTGCTGATTCTGGGGATGCTGGAAGACGGCCCGCAGCGGTTCAATCACCTGCGCCGCGAGGTCGGTGGCATTTCGCAAAAGGTGCTGTCGCAAACCCTGAAGTCACTGGAACGCGACGGGCTGGTTACACGCACCGCCTTTCCAACCGTGCCGGTGACGGTGGAATATGCCATCACGCCGTTGGGGCTGACGCTGGCCGGAACCATTGCCGGGCTGCGCGACTGGGCGGAAAGCCATATCGGAGCGGTGCTGGCGGCACAGCAGGCCTATGATCAGCGGATGGATCAGGCGTAAGCTACGCGCCACCGATACAGAGCAGGAGGACTGGAATGAAGGGTGTGGTGGCGACGGTCGTACTGATCGCTGGACTGGCAGCGATGCCAACCGCCGGACAGGCAGGCACGGAGCTGGATTTTGCGCTGGTCAACAAGACCGGCTATCCGATCGAGGAAGTTTATCTGTCACCGTCAGGAACGTCTGACTGGCAGGAGAACGTCATCAGTGGCGATGTTCTGGAAGACACCCAGGTCGGACGCATCGCCTTTAGCGTGGGTGGCAAGGACCGGAAATGCCTGTGGGATTTGCGGGTGGTGTACAGCGACCGGGCGACGGCGGAATGGGGGCGGCTTGATCTGTGCAGTTCCAACCGCATCACCTTGCGCTATGACCAGAACAGCGGCAAGACACAGGCCGAGATCAAGTGATTACTCCCCCGTTTGCCCTGACGGTGCGCTGGCACCCGTCGCCAAACCATGGCCCGCGCCCGCGTGCGGTTGATACGCTGGTGCTGCATTACACCGGCATGCCAACCCCGGCATCGGCGCTGGAGCGGATGTGTGATCCGCAGGCCGAGGTCTCGGCCCATTACATGGTTGATGAAGACGGCTCGGTGTTGCATCTGGTGGCGGAAGACCGGCGGGCGTGGCATGCCGGGGTCAGCGAATGGCGTGGCGAAGGTGACCTCAACAGCCGCTCTATCGGGGTGGAGATCGTCAACCCCGGCCACGAATTCGGCTATCGCCCCTTCCCGGCGATCCAGATGCAGGCGGTGATTGCCCTGTGTCAGCAGATTCTGGCCCGCCATCCGGCGATCACTCCCTGCCGGATTGTCGCCCATGCCGACATTGCCCCCAGCCGCAAGGAAGACCCCGGCGAACTGTTTGACTGGCCGCTGTTGGCGGCGGCGGGGGTAGGGTTTTTCCCCTCCGAGGCCGACTTGCGGGCCGTCGCGCCGGTGGCGGACGGTGACGTTGCGGGCTGTCTGGCCCGCCTTGGCTACCCGCTGAGGCCGGTTGCGACCGACGGGCGGGTAGGGGGCGGCGGGGTGGAAAAGGCGTTGATTGCCTTCCAGCGGCGCTATTGCCCAACCAACCTTTCCGGGCAGGCCGACCTGCCAACCCGGCAGATGCTGGCGGCGGTGGAGAAAGGACTCTCGTCCTGTTGACGTAGCGGAAAGGACGCAGATATGCGCCTTTCGAGTCTGCTCCCGTCCGGTGGGTGGGAGGATGCTCCTGTCCCCGAGTCGTCCCCCCGGGAAACGACAGGGCGGCCACCCTACCCCCGTGGCAGAAAGTGGTAACAAACCTGACAGCCTTGTCTGAACTGTTACCATCTGCCGGGATGGGTAGGGGAAATGCTGCCGCGCAGCAAGTGAGGGGAACTGCCAAAAACGAGGGCGTGCTGATAATCATTCTTAATGGTGTGGTGTTTGCCTTGGGAAGGTCAGCCATCACCGTCCTGTCGTGACAGAGCCTTGTCGTGACGGAACAGGCGATGAGACCAGGCACACGCCCGGGAGGCATCCGGGCTTACCCAGGGGGGGAACAATGCCCGCCAAGTTGGAAACGTTTTATGAAGTCATCCGGCGCCAAGGGATCTCGCGCCGGAACTTTCTGAAATTCTGCTCGCTGACCGCCGCCAGTCTCGGCCTCGGCCCGGCCTTTGCGCCGAAGATCGCCGAAGCGATGGAAACCAAGCCGCGCATTCCGGTGCTGTGGCTGCACGGGCTGGAATGCACCTGCTGCACCGAAAGCTTTGTCCGCTCGGCCCATCCGCTGGTGTCGGACGTGGTGCTGTCGATGATCTCGCTCGATTATGACGACACCATCATGGCCGCCGCCGGTCATCAGGCCGAAGCCATCCTGACCGAAGCGCGCGAAAAGTATCACGGCCAGTACATTCTGGCCGTCGAAGGCAACCCGCCGCTGGCCGGTGACGGCATGTACTGCTTCCCGGGCGGGCGTCCGTTCGTCGATACCCTGAAAGACATGGCCGCCGGGGCGCAGGCGATCATTTCGTGGGGTTCGTGCGCGTCCTATGGCTGCGTGCAGGCGGCCAAGCCGAACCCGACGCAGGCCACCCCGGTGCACAAGGTGATCACCGACAAGCCGATCATCAACGTGCCCGGCTGTCCGCCGATTGCCGAAGTGATGACCGGCGTGGTGACCTATCTGCTGACCTTTGGCCGTCTGCCGGAACTCGACAGCCAGAAGCGGCCAAAGATGTTCTATTCCCAGCGCATCCACGACAAGTGCTATCGCCGTCCGCATTTCGACGCCGGGCAGTTTGTCGAAGCCTGGGACGACGAAAACGCCAAAAAGGGCTATTGCCTGTACAAGATGGGCTGCAAGGGCCCGACCACCTACAACGCCTGCTCCAGCATCCGCTGGAACGAAGGGGTGTCCTTCCCGATTCAGTCCGGTCATGGCTGCATCGGCTGCTCGGAAGACGGCTTCTGGGACAAGGGCTCGTTCTATGACCGCGTGTCGGGGATCAAGCAGTTCGGCATCGAAAAGAATGCCGATCAGGTCGGGATCGCCGCCGCCTCGGTGGTTGGCGGGGCGATTGCCGCCCATGCCGCCGCCAGCGTGGTCAAGCGCATCACCCAGTCTCCCGAAGAACGCGGCCACATCGACGACCACCACGGCTGAGCCCTGAGCAGAGGAACAACAGATCATGGCGACCATTACCACGCCGAACGGCTATACCCTCGACAACGGGGGCAAGCGCGTTGTGGTGGACCCGGTGACCCGCATCGAAGGCCACCTGCGTCTGGAAGTCAACGTGGATGAGCAGAACGTCATCCGCAACGCGGTGTCGACCGGCACCATGTGGCGCGGCATCGAACTGATCCTCAAGGATCGTGATCCGCGTGATGCCTGGGCCTTTGTGCAGCGTATCTGCGGGGTGTGTACCGGCACCCACGCGTTGACCTCGTTGCGCGCGGTTGAAGACGCGCTGGGGATCACCATCCCCGAAAATGCCAACATCATCCGCAACATCATGCAGCTGACGCTGTATGTCCATGACCATCTGGTGCATTTCTATCACCTGCATGCGCTGGACTGGGTGGATGTGGTGTCGGCACTGTCGGCGGACCCCAAAGCCACCAGCGAACTGGCACAGTCCATTTCCTCGTGGCCGATGTCGTCGCCGGGCTATTTCTCGGACCTGAAGGCGCGCCTGAAGAAGTTCGTTGAAAGTGGCCAGCTCGGCCCGTTCAAGAACGGCTACTGGGGTCATTCGGCCTACAAGCTGCCGCCCGAAGCCAACCTGATGGCGGTGGCGCACTATCTGGAAGCGCTCGATTTCCAGAAGGATATCGTCAAGATCCACGCCATCTTCGGCGGCAAGAACCCGCATCCGAACTGGCTGGTCGGCGGCGTGCCGTGCGCGATCAACCTCGATGGGGTTGGGGCCGTTGGCGCGATCAACATGGAACGGCTGAATCTGGTCGGGTCGATCATCAACCGCACGCTGGACTTCGTCAGCAAGGTCTATGTGCCGGACCTGATGGCGATTGCCTCGTTCTACAAGGACTGGGGCGCGATTGGCGGCGGTCTGTCGTCGATGTCGGTGATGTCCTATGGCGATATCCCGGAATTTGCCAACGACTATTCCGAAAAGTCGCTGCAACTGCCGCGCGGCGCGATCATCAATGGTGATCTGAGCAAGATCCACGAGGTGGACCTGCGCGACCCCGGCCAGATCCAGGAATTCGTCAGCCATTCGTGGTACACCTACCCCGACGAGTCCAAGGGCCTGCATCCGTGGGACGGCATCACCGAAGCAAACTTTGTGCTCGGCCCGAACGCCAAGACCCAGGGGCGGAACATCGAGAGCCTCGATGAGGCGGCGAAGTACTCGTTCCTCAAGGCACCGCGCTGGAAGGGTCATGCGATGGAAGTGGGGCCGCTGGCCCGCTACATCATCGGCTATGTGCAGGGCAAGCCGGAGTTCAAGGAACCGGTTGACGGACTGCTGAAGACGCTGGATGTGCCGTTGCAGGCGCTGTTCTCCACCCTCGGCCGCACCGCTGCCCGTGGTCTGGAATGCCAGTGGGCCGCCGACAAGCTGAAGTACTATTACGACAAGCTGATCGCCAACCTCAAGGCGGGCGACCTCAATACCGCCAACACCGCCAAGTGGGAGCCGTCAAGCTGGCCGAAGGACGTCAAGGGCGTCGGCTTTACCGAGGCCCCGCGCGGGGCGCTGGGCCACTGGATCCACATCAAGGACACCAAAATCGCCAACTATCAGGCGATTGTTCCGACCACCTGGAACGGCAGCCCGCGCGACCCGGCGGGCAACATCGGGGCATTTGAAGCCTCGCTGATGAACACCAAAGTGGCTGATCCGCAGATCCCGCTGGAAATCCTGCGCACCATCCATTCGTTTGATCCCTGCCTTGCCTGCTCGACCCACGTGATGGGGCCGCAGGGGCAAGAGGTTGAGGTCAAGATACGGTAAGGCGCGTTTTTCCGGGAGGAAAACGCCTCTGAAACGGCAGGGCTGGGGCGCAACGCCCCGCTCTTGCGCGAACAAGGAGGTCACTGATGAGCTTTGACAGCCGTGAAAGTGCCCTGGAGCTTCAGGGACACCGCGAAGTCCGGCCCAGCGTCTATGTCTATGAGGCGCCGGTGCGCATCTGGCACTGGATCAACGCGCTGGCCATTGTGGTGCTGACCGTTACCGGCACCCTGATTGCCTATCCGCTGCCGTCGGTATCGGGCGAGGCGACTTTTGCCTTCCTGATGGGCTATATCCGCTTTACCCACTTTGCCGCTGGCTATGTGCTGGGGGCCGGATTGATCGGGCGTCTGTACTGGGCGCTGGTGGGCAATCACCATGCGCGCCAGCTGGTCACCCTGCCGATCCATAACCGGCAATGGTGGAACGACCTGTTCTATATGGCAGGCTGGTACCTGTTCCTCAACCGCGAAGCCCGCAAGTTCACCGGCCATAACCCGCTCAGCCATGTGGCGATGGTGCTGGTGTTCCTGACCTGCCTGCTGCTGATGGTGTTCACCGGCTTTGCCCTGTACGCCGAAGGCACCGGCATGGGCTCGTGGCAGCACGACCTGTTCGGCTGGGTGCTGACGCTGGCCGGCAACAGCCAGAACCTGCACACCCTGCATCATCTGGGCATGTGGGTGATGGGGCTGTTCGTGGTGATCCACATCTACACGGCGGTGCGCGAAGACATCATGTCGCGGCAGACGCTGATCTCGACCATGGTCAACGGCATCCGCATCTTCAAGGACGACCGTCCGTAAGACGGGCCAGCCCCGGAGCCTGAACCGGCTTTGGGGCTGTGACACAAGGGAATGAAAGACATGAGCATCACGCCTGACGATGGCCTGCTGGATGGCTTTGATACGCTGGTTCTGGGCATTGGCAACCTGCTGTGGGCCGATGAAGGCTTTGGTGTGCGCTGTGTCGAGGAACTGGACCGGACCCACCAGTTCCCGTCCCACGTCCGCCTGATGGATGGCGGGACGCAGGGGCTGTATCTGGTCCATTACATTCAGCAGGCGCGCAACCTGCTGGTGTTCGATGCCATCGACTGGGGGGTGCCGCCGGGCACGCTGAAGGTGGTGCGCGGCGACGAGGTTCCGGCCTTCATGGGCTGTCGCAAGATGAGCCTGCATCAGACCGGTTTTCAGGATGTGCTGGCTGCCGCCGACCTGATGGGGCACAAGCCGCAGCGGATGACCCTGATTGGCGTGCAGGCGGAAGAACTGGAAGACTGGGGTGGCTCGCTGCGGCCGCTGATCCGCCAGAAAATGGCTGGGGCGCTGGAGCTGGGGCTGGCCGAGCTGGCCGACTGGGGCATCACTGGCGAGCGCCGGGCAGTGCCGCTGGCGGGCAAGGATGGTCTGGTCGGCAATGACATGGACATTGCGTCTTATGAAGCCGGTCGTCCCACTCTGTCGCAGATGGGCCTGTAATCATGTGCGTGGGAATCCCGATGCAGGTGATCGAGGTCCGCCCGCTGTCGGCGCTGTGCCGCCGTCGTGCCGGGGCTGACGGAGTGCTGCCACCGCTGGAGGAGATTGATACCCGCCTGCTGGCCGGGGTGGCCGAAGGCGACTGGCTGCTGACCTTTCTGGGGGCGGCCCGCTCGCCGCTGACCGCGACCGAGGCGGCGCAGATTGATGATGCCTTGTCGGCGCTGGAGCTGGTGATGAGTGGCGGTTCGGTCGATCACCTGTTTGCCGACCTGATCGACCGCGAGCCGGAGTTGCCGGACCATTTGCGCTGTTCTGTTTCTTCCATGGTAAAGGACCCTGCCTGATGTCCGTTCATCTCGACCGCCTGCAAACGCTGGGGGCAACGCGCCTGAACGCCGCGACGGTGGCGGACTTCCTGACCGCCCCCGATTGCCTGATTCTGGTCCCCGGAAACCCGACCCGCGTGCGCGAAGCCAACGATGCGGCGGTGATCTTCCCCGATCTGGTTCAGGCGGTGCAGGCTGCCACCGGTCGCTCGCTGGCGGTGGGCTTTCTGCCCAGCGAAGACGAAACCGAAGCCCTGCGCGCCGAGCTGGGTGTGCTGGCCTATCCGTGCGTGATCGCCTGGCGCAACGGTGCCTTTGCCGGGGTGGTGGCGCATTTGCGTCCGTGGAGCGAGTACGTCAGCGAAACGACGGCCCTGTTCCCCGCCGTTGCTGCCTGATGCCGTTTAGAGCATTTTCCGTTCTCTCTGGATCACTTCAAATGCTCTAATGTATTGTATTTTAAGCAAATACGTCGTCGCAGATGGACCCATCTGCTCGGGATTTGCTCAAGAGCACTGTGCGAAAAGCGGGAACCGGTTTTCGCAAAAACAATGTAACAGAACAAATGGTTAGATCAGTGTGCCTGCGTTACGTCACAGTACACGACAGTTTGAAAACAAGAACGGGCTGCCGCCCGGACCTGCTCGGGGCCTGAGGCCCCGAACCCCCATTTTTCTTTTGCAATCAAAGGAATGGGGTCTGGGGCCTTAAGGCCCCAGCGAGGTGTGGAGCAGCGCTCCACGTCCTTGTTCCCAAACTGTCGTGTCCTGTGGCGTCACATCTAATGCACGCTGGTCTATGTATCCAAGTCTCGCATCGTTGATGCCTGCAATGAGGGTTGAGTGATGGTTGGTCCCCTTCCGATGGATGCCTTTGCGGCGCTGCGCCCCGGTCCCGGTGCCGTTACCGATGCGCTGGAAACGGCATGGCGCGAAACGCCTGCGGTGGCGCAGGCGGTCCAGGCGGTGCTGGCCGAGGCCCGGCAGGCCCTGACGGCGGTGGCCGATGGTGCGGCGGCGATCACCATCACCCTCGATCAGCTCGATGCACCGTCGCAGACCCTGCTGGGCGAGGTGCTGGGCGAGGGCGAGGTCAAGGCGCTGATCCGTCGTCCCGATGGCGGCGAAGACCGGGTACAGGAATCGGTGATGCCCGGCCTGTGGCGGGTGCTGTGCGATGGCGTGCAGACGCTGGAAATTGCCGAAGTGCCGTCGCTGTTACGCGCCGTGATGGCTGCCCAGCCGCTGGGGCTGGACATCCCCGACCTGCTGCCCGACGGCGCGATGAACGTTAAATCGGTCCTGCTGGAACTGGACGCCGCCACCCGCGCCTACGAAACCACGGGCCGGGAGGTTGAAGTCAACCTGACCCTGTTGCCGATGACGCCGGTGGATATGGAGGTTCTCGACCGGGCGATTGGTGTCGGGCCGATTTCCATCGTCTCGCTGGGCTATGGCAACTGCCGGGTTGACGCCTGCGCCCGTCGCCACCTGTGGACTGTGCGCTATTACAACACCGAAGACACCCAGATCCTGAACGCGGTGTTTGCGGGCGATGTGCCGGTGTCGGTGCGCGCCACGCTGGAAGACATCGGGGAGGCCGCCGAGCGGCTGGGCGAAATCACCGCCAGCCTGTTCCACTGATCCCTGTGGCGTAGAAGAGTGTGGAGCGCTGCTCCACACCTCGCCGGGACCTTGAGGCCCCGGACCCCATTATTTTGATATTGAAAGAAAAAAGGGGGTTTGGGGCCTCAGGCCCCAAACGGTCTGGGCGGTAGCCCATTCTTTTTTCAGAAACTGTCATGTACTGTGGCGCCAGATTTAACGCACGCCGGTCAGTCCCGGTATCCCTTGGCGACCAGATAGGCGTCGAGGGCCTCTTCCCACGGGCGCATGGCCCCGACAGCCGCCGCCAGCTTTGCCGTATCGAGCACGCTGTAGGTCGGGCGGCGGGCCGGGGTTGGATAGTCCGACGACGGGATCGGCAGCACCTCGGCATCAACGCCCGCGCGGTCGATGATCCGTTTGGCGAACTCGTACCAACTGGCCTGTCCGCCATTGACCACATGCCAAACGCCGCTGTCCACGTCCTTGGACAGCAGGGAAAACAGGGTGCTGGCAATGTCGGCGGTCGAGGTCGGGGACATTACCTGATCGGCGACCACCGTCAGGCGTTTGCGGTCGCGCCCGAAGCGGATCATCGTTTCGACGAAGTTGCCGCCCTTGCCGCTGGCCCCGGCCACCCCGAACAGCGAGGCCACGCGCAGCACCAGCACGTCCGCCCCCGAGGTCAGGGCCAAATCTTCGCCCATGCCCTTGGAGGCACCATAGATGTTCAGCGGGGCTTTGCCCTCGGCCTCGGTCAGCGGGGAGCGGCTGGCCTGTCCGCCAAAAACGTAATCGGTCGAGACATGGACCAGCCGGGCTTTCTTGTCACCGGCAATCTCGGCCAGTCGTCGCACCAGATGGGCGTTGATGGTAAAGGCCAGTTGGGCGTTGCCTTCGACCTCGTCGGTCTTGTGATAGCTGGAGGCATTGACCAGCACGTCAAAATCATGGGCAGCAATGGCGGCGCTGGCCGCGTCGATGTTGGACAGGTCCACCACCTCGCGCCCCAGCGGGATGATCTCCGCCGGGGTTGCCAGGGCGGCGTTGGCGGCCCGGATGTCGGTACCAAGCTGCCCGTTCGGGCCAAGAAGAAGGATTTTCATCGGATCAGATCTTCAGCATGCCGCCGTGGAGTTCCAGCGCCCGGATTTGTTCGTGCCAGGCGATCAGTTGCTTGTACCATTCAAGGGTGATGGTCTTGGTTGTCCGGTCGGTCTTGCCCGCTTCCAGTGCCTCGACCAGCTCGCGCACGCCGTCTTCGGCTTCGTACAGCGCCTGATAGCCCAGTGCATGCAGCTTGTCGAACGACACGCGATAGGACCGGTGATCAACATCGCCGTACCATTCAATCTGTACGTCGCGCGGCACCACTGCCGCCACCTTTTCGGCCAGCGGGCCGATCTGGTAGTTGTTCTTTTCCGAGCCGACGTTGAACAACTGGCCGTTCACCTTGTCCGCCGGGGCGGTCAGCATGAAAATCTGCGCGCGGGCGGTGTCCTTGACGTGGACCATCGGTCGCCACTGGCTGCCATCGCGCATCAGCGGCAGCGCACCGGTTTTCCAGGCCCCGAAGGTCATGCCGTTGATCGCCAGATCAAAGCGCATGCGGGGGGAATAGCCATAGACCGTTGCCTGCCGCAGCACGATGACGGTGAAGTCGGACGAGGCCAGCGGCAGCACGTCCTTTTCGGCCAGTTCGTTGGCCTTGGCGTAGGTGGTCAGCGGGTTGGTCGGGGTGGTTTCCGAGGCAATCACCCCCGGCTCCTGAAAGCCGTAAATGCTGCACGACGACGGCAGGATGTAACGCTTCACCCCGGCGGCCTTGGCCAGCCGGGCAGTGTTGGCGCGGGCCAGGTGATTGATCTCGTAGGTTTCCTTTTCGAACGCATCGCCGGACGGGTCGTTGGAAATGGCCACCAGATCGATCACATGGTCGATACCCTCCAGATGGGCGGGCGAGACAAACCGCGCGTCTTCCTGAATCATTTCGAGGTTTTCGTGCGCCGCCAGCAGCTCGCGGCCGAAAAAGAACCGGTCAAGGGCGCGGACACGATAGCCTTTTTCCAGCAGCATGGGGACAAGCGTTGTGCCGATGTAGCCACCAGCGCCAGTGACAAGAACGGTTTCCATGGTCTTTCCTTGACGGCAGGGTCGAACGGGGAGCGTCGAATTCAGGATCGTTTCAGGACGCGGCCACTGTTACTCGAACAGCCCGACCGCCTCGCTGAACAACGGCTGCGCCAGATCTTTGGCCGACAGGCGGGCGGCGTCGGCGCTGACCGGCCAGTCGATGCCCAGCGCCGGGTCGTTCCAGCGAATGCCGAAGTCATGCGACGGGGCGTAATAGTCGGTCACCTTGTACAAAAGCTCGGTATCCGGCTCCAGCGTGACCACGCCGTGGGCAAAGCCGACCGGCACCAGAATCTGGTTCCACTCGGCGGCGGAAATCTCGGCGGCCACCCACTGACCAAAGGTCGGCGATGAGCGGCGGATATCGACCGCCACATCAAGAATGCGGCCCTTCAGCACGCGAACCAGTTTGTTCTGGGCGTGCGGGGCGGCCTGATAGTGCAGACCGCGAACCGTTCCGACCTCGGAGGAATAGGAATGGTTGTCCTGCACGAAATCAAGGTCAATACCAGCCTCGGCGAAGGCCTTTTTATTGTAGGTCTCAGAGAAGAAACCGCGATGGTCACCGATTTTACGCGCCTTGATGATTTTTACATCAGGAATGGCAAGTGAAACGACCTCGATTGACATGCTCTTGAGTCCAGACAGTAACTTGAAAATGCGGCTTGATGCTACGCCAGCCCCCCCTGTTTTGCAAATACAGTTTGTTGCCGCACCACGGGTGTCAGTCCAGCGTCTTGCGGTACAGGCGCAGGGACAACAGGGCAATCCCCAGCCACAAAACGCCCAGAGCCAGCAGGTCATGGGAGATGTCAGGCAGGCCGTTGCCCTTCAGGACAATGCCACGCACGATGCGCAGGAAATGGGTCAGCGGCAACACCTCGCCCAGTCCCTGCGCCCAGCCGGGCATGCCGCGATAGGGGAACATGAAGCCCGACAACAGGATCGACGGCATCAGGAACGACGACGCCATCTGCATCGCCTGC
This sequence comes from Insolitispirillum peregrinum, assembly GCF_900156605.1. Classification (GTDB taxonomy): domain Bacteria; phylum Pseudomonadota; class Alphaproteobacteria; order Rhodospirillales; family Rhodospirillaceae; genus Insolitispirillum; species Insolitispirillum peregrinum. The sequence goes on from NZ_FTOA01000006.1 coordinate 159,247, forward strand.
AACTGGGTGCGGGCCATGATCGAAAAGATGAAGCCGATGGCCAGATTGGTGCCGATGAACACCAGACAGCAGACCATCAGCAACAACAGGTCGCCGCGCAGCGGAATGGTGAACAGCAGACGGGCGGCCAGCAGGATGATGGCAATCTGCACCAGCCCGATCAGGATGTAGGGGGTGATTTTGCCCAGCATCATTTCCAGCGGGCGGATGGGGGTGACCAGCAACGCCTCCATGGTGCCGCGCTCGCGCTCGCGGGTGACGGCCATGGCGGTCATGATCACCATGGTTGAACTCAGCACCACGCCAATCAGTCCGGGAACCACGTTGTACTGGGTGACGCCTTCGGGGTTATAGCGCCGGTGCAGGGTCAGGCTGACCGGCTGGTCGGCTGGTTTCAGCACCGCCAGCGGTCCGCGCAGGTCGCGGTCAAGGGCCGCAGCGATGATTGCCGACAGGCTGCCCAGGGCGTTGGAGGTCGCTGCCGGGTCGGTGGCATCGGCCTCAACCAGCAGCGGCGGACGTTCCCCGCGTGCCACGCGACGGGAAAAATCCGGGGGGAAGCTGATGATGAACTGCACGCTGCCCGCACTCAGCAGGCGGTCGGCCTCCTGCTCGCTGACATTGGGGGCCTCGATCCGGTAGTATCCCGACACCTCCAGCGCGCTGATCACCGCCCGGCTGAACGGGCCGTGGTCGGCATCGATGATCGCCGTCGGCAGGTGTTTGGGGTCGGAATTGACCGCAAAGCCGAACAGCGCCAGTTGCATCAGCGGGACGCTGATCATCATCGAAAAGGTCATGCGGTCCCGCCGCATCTGGATGAATTCCTTCAGCATCAGGGCCAGCCAGCGACGGACGGAAAACCAGCGGTCAACCATGCTCTGCTCCTGCCTGTCCCTGTCCCTGTCCCTGTCCCTGTGTTCGGGTCACTCCGGCCATCAGGTGAATGAAGGCATCCTCCAGCGATGGCGGGTCATCGCTCCAGACAATATCCGGGGTGTGGCGGAACGGAGCCAGCGCCGCCCCCAGCGCCTGCGCATCGCTGCTGCCCACATGCAGGGCACGGCCAAACGGGGCGACCATCTCGACGCCCGCCAGCCCGTGCAGGGCCTGATGCAGGCGGGCCAGCGCCTCGGGCGGGCCGCTGGCGCGGGTGGTGGTCAGGCCGCTGCTGGCAACCACCTGATCAACGGTGCCACAGGTCAGCAGGGTGCCATAGGCAAGGTAGGCGATGCCGTGGCAGCGTTCGGCCTCGTCCATGTAATGGGTGGATACCAGCACCGTCAGCCCGTCGGCGGCCAGCCGGTGCAGTTCCGCCCAGAAATCCCGCCGTGCCTGCGGGTCAACACCGGCGGTCGGCTCGTCGAGCAGCAACAGGCGCGGACGGTGCAGGATGCAGGCGGCGAGGGCCAGCCGCTGTTTCCAGCCGCCGGACAGGTGGGCGGCCAACTGGCTGCGACGGCTCCACAGACCCAGCCGCTCCAGCGTCTCCCGCACCAGCACGCCGACCTTCGGCAGACCATGGACGCGGGCGAAAAAGGCGAGGTTTTCCTGAATGCTGAGATCTTCGTAGAGGGAAAACTTCTGGGTCATGTAACCGACCTGCCGCTTGATGGCGGCGGCTTCGGTGCGGATGTCATGGCCCAGACAGCGGCCTTGCCCTCCATCGGGGGTCAGCAGACCGCACAGCATGCGCAGGGTGGTGGTTTTCCCCGAACCGTTCGGCCCGAGGAACCCCATGATCTGCCCGGCGGGCACGTTCAGGCTGAGGTCATTGACCACCACCCGCTCGCCGAACCGCTTGGTCAGGCCGGACACGCTGATGGCCATGCTCATGATGCGTCTGCCGGATGGGAAAAGGCGATGGTCAGCGGCTGGCCGGGGTGCAGGGCGGCGGCGGTGGGCAACGGGGTGGCCTCGACCATGAACACCAGCTTGTGATGCTGATCGCGCGAATAGAGCACCGGCGGGGTATAGGAGGCTTCGGAGGCGATGAAGCTGATGGTGGCGGTGATCGGGCCTGCACAGCCCGGACAGCGGACGCTGATCCGTTGCCCGAGAGCCATCTGTCCCACCTGCTCGGGGGGGATGAAAAACCTCACCCGTGTACCGTCATCGGGCAACAGCATCACAACGGCCTGTCCGGCGCTGACTCCTTCGCCGGGGCGGAACAGGATGTCTTCGATGCGGCCATCGGCGGGGGCGGTGGCGTGCCGCAGGGCCAGTTTGGCGCGGGCTTCCTCCAGCGCCGCACGGGCGGCATCGGCGGCGGCGCGGGCGGCGTGAATTTCTTCGTCGCGGCCTTCCTTGTCGCGGGCGGTGGCAAGGCGGGCTTTGGCGGCATTGACTGCTGCCTGATTGCGCTGGATGCTGGCGCGTGCCTCGTCAAAGCTGGCACGCGAGGCATAGCCGTTCTTTTCCAGCGCCTCCTGTCGCTGAAACTGCTGGCGGGCATAGGTCAGATCGGCCTCCGCCTGCCGGGTATCGGCTTCCAGGGCGCGGATTTCGCTGCTCTTCTGGCCGGTCAGCAAGTCGCGGTGGCTGGCTTCGGCTTGCGCCAGCAGGGCCTCGGCCTGCTGGACGGCAGCCGTATAACGCTGGTCATCCAGGGAAAACAGCGCCTGCCCGCGCTGAACCTGCTGGCCGCGCCGGACCTCGACGGCGGTCACCATGCCACTGTCGGGCAGCGCGATGTAACGGTATTCGCCTTCGGCATAGCCTTGCACCTCGTCGGGTCCGGCGGCATCGCAGGCGGTCAGCAACAGTCCCAGAACAGCAGCGATCAGCAAGGGTTTCGGCATGGTACGGCCTTGTGCAAACAGGCAGGCTCCGGTGCCGGTCAAGGAGATTGACCGGCACCGGAGCCAGAGGAGGCGAGAGCATTTTCAAGTTGACCGTCGACGGTCAACGGCTCGGAAAATGCGGCCCTAAAAGGGAAGAGCGTTTTCGCTCGGTGTGAAAACGCTCCAGGCATCAGAACTTCAGGCTGCCGCTCAGGCCAAAGCTGACCCCGTCGCCTTCGCTGACCAGCACGCCCGAGCCATAGTTGACCGACGACACCAGATACTTCTCATCGGTCAGGTTCTGGCCCCACAGGTACAGGCCGTAATGCTCGTTTTCGGCCCCGATGCGGGCGTTGACCGTGCCATAGCCGTCCTGCGCCATGGTGTTCTGCGCATCGAAGTAGAACTTGGAGCGGTACTGATAGCCGACGGTGGCCGAGGCGGTCATGTCCAGCAGGTTCGGGTCCCAGCTATAGCCCAGTTCGGCATTGCCGGTGAATTTGGAGTGGTATTGCTGCTGGTTGCCGCTGGCATCAAACGAGCCACCGCCGCCAGTGCGCGGGGCGTTCTTGAAGTCTTCGTAGGTGGCATCGGAATAGCCGAGGCCAGCCCCGACATGCCAGCCTGCCCCCAGTTCGGCCCGACCCGACACTTCACCGCCATAAGAACGGCTCTTGTCGGCGTTGACGATCGGGGTGGCGGTGGTGGTGGCGTCATAGCTCAACACCTGCTGGTCTTTCCAGTCGATGTAGAACAGGGCGCTGGACAGCGACACGTTGCCGCCGAACAGGCTGTTTTTCATGCCGATTTCGTAGTTGGTCAGACGCTCGGACTTGTATTCCGCCGGGGTGGAGCCGTTGCTGAACAGCATGCTGGCGTTGAAGCCACCGGACTTGTAGCCCTGGCTGACGCTGCCATAGACGCTGTTGTCATCGTTGAACTTGTACCGCAGACCGGCACGCGGCGTGGTGTAGACCTTGTCGAGCGAGCCTTCATAGGACTCCATCAGGCTGGTGGCGCCGGTGAACATCAGCGCCATGTACGAGGCGTTGTTGTGGCTCATCCGGTATTCAAAGTCCTTGCTGTCATAGCCGACGCGCAGACCGGCAAAGGCTTCGAGGGCTTCGGTCAGATCATAGGAGGCATCGCCAAAGGCAGCCAGCGAGCGGCTGTCGGTGGTGCTTTTCATCCGCAGGTCAACGCCGGTGCCGGTCAGCACCAGATTGCTGTCCCACGAATTGCCCGCGCCATAGGTCCGTTCGGTCGAGGTCAGGTCGCCGTACAGGCCGACCACATAGCGGAACGCCTGCTGTTCCGGCGAGGTATAGCGGAATTCCTGCGACAACTGGGTGAATTCGGACTCATAGGGGTTGCTGGTGCGGTGTTTGTAGCCGGTCACCCCAAAGCCCTGCATCAGGGCTTCGGTGGTGGCAAAATAGCCATCCGGCGACGAGCTGCCATCGAATTCGGTCTTCTGGTACCGCGCCCCGGTCAGGCTGGTGAGCGTCGCCCCCGACCCCAGTTCGTGGACGATTTCGTTGCGGGCCAACAGCGACTGACTGGTGCCGTGGAACGGATCGGTGACGCTGATGCTGTCGCGGTCAGCCTGATAGTCGGCCAGCGTCTTGACGCCCTGATCGCGCAGCTTTTGCGTCTGGGCTTCGATGCTGGTGGTCATGGTGGTGCTGTCACCGGGGGCGGTCAGCAGGCTGAACCGGCCCTGGGCCCGTTCGTGGCCGCCGGTATCCTTGCCGGTATCGTTTTCGGTATCATTGGGGGCATGATCGACGGAAACCGCCAGTCGGGCGGCAGACTTGCCCTTGGTGATCGGAGCATTGCCGACCACCTCGGTGCGCACGCCCCTGGTCCCGGCATCGACCTGCACCTTGCCGGACAGGGCATCGGCGTCGGGTTTGTTGGTGGTCATGTTGACCGAGCCGCCCAGCGTGTTGCGCCCGTACAGCGTCCCCTGTGGCCCGCGCAGGATTTCCACCTGCTGCATGTCCAGCAGGCCGCTGGTGTAGGACTGGGCATCGGTCACTGGAATGCCATCGACGAACATGCCGACCGACGGGTCGGAGTCCACCTCGGACGACCCGACCCCGCGCACGGCAATGTAAGGGGTATAGGCCGCCCCGGACACCCCGCCGCCGAACTGGGCGTTGGGCGAGCTTTGCAGCAGGTCGGTGGTGCTGTGGATCTGTTTGGCGTTCAGGTCGTCTTCGCTGCGCACGTCAATGCTGATCGGGACATCCTGCACGTCTTCTTCGCGCTTTTGCGCCGTCACCGAAATGGGGGCCAGCAGCACCTGATTTTGCGTGTCGTCTTTCTTGCCGGTGTCATCGGCAAAGGCGGTGGAGCTGGCAAGCATGGTGGCAAAAATGGCGCTGCTGCGCAGCAGACGGTGTTTGAAAACAGGCATGGGTGTCCCTCTGGCGATGGGGGCGTATCGGAGGGTTAGGTGCTGCCACTTTATGCGATTAATAGTTAATCGCAATTATTTTTCAGGCTGCCCCCAGCGAGGCAGGTGTGGCGAATGAATCCGATACTGCCTCGTGAAAGTGGTCTGGTGGGGAAGGTGGGTAAGGCTGTCTGCCGCCGTTATGAGCGACAGGTCTGGGGCGCGTCAAGGGTTGCCCGCGTTGTCCGGTTTCGCACCCATCATATGGGATTCAATGAAAAATATATTCAATATCAATGTGATGGTGATGTTTTCGCCCTGACTATGCAGAAAACTTCGAAAGAAATAAGAGAAAAATCGAAAGCCCGTTCGGTTGCTGCTGCCGGGAGGGCGGACTAGGTTTTTTAATAATCATTCGCAATGAACTCTCGCCGTGAAAGAGGTGGGTATGTCTATTAATAGTGGTGCCGTGGCGACCGGCTCTCACCGTGCTGCCAGCTCGGATATCAGTCAGTCATTCCTGTTCCGCTCTCCTCACGACGGCTGGTTATGGGCCGATGGGCTGGAGGATGTCTCGGACCGTGTGCGGGCCTCGACACCGGCAGACCTGGCCGGGCAGGTCCAACGCCTCCTTGCTGCCCGGCAGGGGACACAACAGGCTCCCTGTCTGGTCGGCGCCCTGCCGTTTCAGGGGATGGCGTCTGCCCGTCTGTTCCTGCCCGGACGGGTGATCCGGGATGCGTCCTCCCTCCCCATGGCGCTGCCGCACGACCTGCGATGGCCCGCCCCGCGCTCGACCGGGCGCAGCCTGCCAGCGGAAGAGGGTTATTGCGCCCGGGTGGCCGCTGCGCTGGACGAGATTGCCGCCGGGCAGTACAGCAAGGTGGTTCTGGCGCGGGCGTTGACGCTGGAATTTGATGCCCCGGTTCCGGTTGCCGGGATGATTGCCGCCCTGGCCGAGCGTTATCCACAGGCGTTCCTGTTTGCCGTGCCGCAGGCCAACCGGCAGGGGGTGTTTCTGGGGGCCAGTCCCGAATTGCTGCTGCGTCGGCGCAACGGCTGGGTTGACAGCAATCCGCTGGCCGGGTCGGTGCCCTGCCACCCGCAGGCGGCCGAAGACCGGGCGCAGGCCGAGGCGCTGCTGGCCTCGGACAAGAACCGCCGGGAGCATGCTCTGGTCAGTGAGCGGGTGGCCGATGTCCTCAGTGGCTATTGCGACCAGTTGAGCGTGCCGGATGAGCCGTCGCTGATCCGCACCGGCACCCTGTGGCATCTGTCCACCGCCATTCGTGGACGGTTGCGCGACCCGTCGGTGTCGTCGGTGGAACTGGCGGCGGCGCTGCACCCAACTCCGGCGGTGTGCGGTCATCCGACCGGTGCCGCCCGTCAGGCCATCTCGCGCCTCGAAGGCTTTGACCGGGGCCTGTATGCCGGGATGGTCGGCTGGTGCGACCACACTGGCGACGGTGAATGGGCGGTCAGCCTGCGCTGCGCCGATCTCGCCGGGGCCTTCCTGACCCTCTACGCCGGAGCCGGGATTGTCGCCGGCTCTGATCCGGTCGAAGAACTGGCCGAAACGGCCACCAAAATGCGGACGGTTCTGGGAGCCCTCGGGCTGACCTTGCGGGCGGAGGCAGCATGATGGCGGCCCCTGTTGTGAGATGGCCGCAGGCGGTCGAAGACCACTATCGCGCCGCGGGTTACTGGACCGAAGAGACCTTTGACAGCCTGCTGCATACCAGCGTGAGTCGCTTTGGCAATGCTCCGGCGGTGGTCGATGACGGCGTGGTGCTCAGTTACCGCGATCTGGCCGCCGAGGTCGATGCACTGGCAAACGGGCTGGCCCGGATGGGCTTGCAGAAAGGCGACTGTGTGGTGGTGCAATTGCCCAACTGCCACCAGTTCGTGGTGCTGTGCTTTGCCTTGATGCGGCTGGGGGTGGTGCCGGTGTTTGCCTTGCCCGCCCATCGCCAGACGGAAATCACCGCTTTTTGCCGCTTTGTGCAGGCACGGGCCTATTTCATTGCCGATGTGGTCGGTGGCTTTGACTATCGCACGCTGGCGCGGGCGGTGCTGGCCGAAGACGGGGTGGCGGCGCAGGTGGTGGTGGTCGGCGAGGCCGACGGCTTTGTTTCCTATCAGTCGCTGCGACAAGACGGCGTTGTGCCCTGTGTCGCACAGGCCGCCGATGTGGCCTGTCTGCTGCTGTCGGGGGGCAGCACCGGCATCCCCAAGCTGATTCCCCGCCGCCATTGCGATTACCTGTACAACGTCCGCACCAGCGTTGAGGTCTGTGGCTTTGGGCGGCAGACGGTCTATCTGGCGGCGCTGCCGGTTGCGCATAATTTCCCGATGGCCTGTCCGGGGTTCTTTGGCACCCTGATGGCAGGCGGAACGGTGGTGCTGGCCGCCGATCCGGGGCCGGACACCTGTCTGGAGCTGATTGACCGCCATGGCGTCACCGATACCGCGCTGGTGCCGCCGTTGGTGATGCTGTGGCTGGATGCGGTGGCGGCGGATGGGCGGTTGCGCGACCGGCTGCGCTCGTTGCGCTGCCTGCAGGTGGGCGGGGCGAAGCTGGTCGAGGAAGTGGCCCGCCGGATCACCCCCACCCTCGGCTGCCGGGTACAGCAGGTGTTCGGGATGGCCGAAGGGTTGATCTGTTACACCCGTCAGGATGACCCCGACGCGCTGGTGATGGTGGCGCAGGGACGCCCGATGTCACCGGCGGACGAGGTGCGGGTGGTGGACGACAGCGATCACGACGTTGCCGACGGCGCCATCGGGCAATTGCTGACCCGCGGGCCGTACACCATTCGCGGCTATTACCAGTTGCCCGAACACAACGCCGTCGCCTTTACCGAAGACGGTTTTTACCGCACCGGTGATCTGGTGCGCCGCCTGCCCGATGGCAGTCTGGTGGTCGAAGGCCGGGTGAAGGACCAGATCAACCGGGGTGGGGAAAAGATTTCTGCCGAAGAAGTCGAAAACCTGCTGTTGGGGCATCCATCGGTGTTTGACGTTGCGGTGGTGGCCATGCCCGACAAGACCTGGGGCGAACTGAGCTGTGCCTTTGTGATCCCCCGAGGCCCGGCCCCGCGCCCGCTTGACCTGACCCGCCACCTGCGGGCGCAGGGGCTGGCGGCCTTCAAAATCCCTGACCGTATCCAGTTCATCGACGCTTTTCCGGCGACCGGGGTTGGCAAGACCAGCCGCCGCGCCCTGCGCGATGCCTTGCAGGCGGAATATTTCTCCGGGCCTGAACCAGAGCATTGAGCGAAAAGTGGGAACCGGTTTTCGCAACAACAATGCGACAAAACAAAAGGTTAGAGCAGCGTGCCTGCGTCCGGTTTAACGCACGCTGCTCTGGCCTGCTGAGTGTTCTGCTGCTTTTGCCGTTACAGAAAGGATCTGGCATGAAGACGCCCGATGCGTGCGCCTCGCTGGCCGATATTCGTCTTGGCATCGATACTCTCGATGCGGAAATCGTGGCCCTGCTGGGGCGACGGCTGGACTATGTTCTGGCCGCTGCCCGCTTCAAGACCGATGAAGCCAGCATTCCGGCCCCCGAACGGGTGGCGGCAATGATGCCCGACCGCCGCCGCTGGGCCGAACAGGCCGGGCTGGACCCGGATTTTGTCGCCGGGCTGTTTGACATCCTGATCCCGTGGTTCATCCAGCGGCAGATCATCCACTGGCGGCAGCAGTACGGACAGCCACAGCCGACCGACGGGGGTGCAGCATGAGCGAAGGACCGATGTCCCTGCTGCACGCCGATGGTCTGCGGGCGTGGCTGGCCGACCGGTTGCAGTGTTCCCCCGCCGAGATTGCCGATGGCGAATCGCTGATTGAACTGGGGCTTGATTCGCTGTCGGTGATGCGGGTGCCCTGCCTGCTGGCCGCCTGCGGGGTGACGGTGAAGGTCTCCGAGCTGATGGCCGCCCCGACACTGGCCGCCTGGTATGCCCTGATTGCCAGCCGCCTGCCCGAGGCCGTCAAGGCCGGGGCTGCACCGCAGGTGATGGCACAGCGCGACCGCTTCCCGCTGACCGATGTGCAACGGGCCTACTGGCTGGGGCGGACCTCGCTGTTTGAACTGGGCGGGGTGGCGGCGCACGGCTATCTGGAACTGGCCTGCCCCGACCTTGATCCACAGGCGCTGGAACGGGCGCTGGACGCCACCGTCGCCCATCATCCGATGCTGCGGATGGTGGTCGGCGAGGACGGCATGCAGCACATCCTGCCAGAGGTACCGCCGTACCGGATTGCCTGCGCTCAGGGGCTGGCGGCGGCGCTGGCGACCCGTGCCGAGATGCGGCAGGCGGTGTTGCCCGCCGATCGCTGGCCGCTGTTTGATATCCGCCTGACCCGGCTGGAGGACGGCGACTGGCGGCTGCATGTCGGTTTTGATGTGCTGGCGGTCGATCTGGCCTCGCTGGACCTGTGGCTGCGCGACTGGTACCGGCTGTACCGCCAGCCTGCGGTGGTGCTGGACCAGCCTGCGACCCACTTCAGCCAGTACGTCGCCCGGCTGGAGCAGCGGCGGGCCAGCCCGGAAGGGCTGCGTGCCCGTCAATGGTGGGAGGAGCGCCTGCCGACCCTGCCGCCGTGCCCGGATCTGCCGCTGGCCTGTGACCCGGCCACCATCCGGGCGCCACAGTTCGAGCGGCTGGCGCATGTGATTCCGGCGGAACAGTGGCACAGCCTGAAGGCGCTGGCGGCAAAGGCGCAGGTCACGCCGTCGGCCCTGATGCTGACCACTCTGGCCGAAGTGCTGGCCCAGTGGAGCCGGTCGGCGCATTTCACCCTCAACCTGACCCTGTTCAACCGCGACAACAGCGGCCTTGATGTCAGTGGCGTGGTGGGTGATTTCACCTCGCTGTTGCTGGTCGAGGCCGATTTGCGCCAGCCGCAACCGTTTGCCGAACGGGCGATCCGCTTGCAGGACGAGGTCTGGCGGGGCGTCGATCATGCGGTGATCAGTGGCGTCGAAGTGATCGGGCGGCTGGCCGAGCTGCGCCATCAGCAGGGCCGGGCGATCATGCCGGTGGTGTTTACCAGCGCCATCGGGGCGGGCAGCTATCTGGATGCGGTGGCCGGGTTCGGCACGGTGGTTGATGCCTCGAACCAGACGCCCCAGGTCTGGCTGGATGTGCAGGCGGTGGACCATGACGGCGGGGTGATGCTGATCTGGGACAGCGTGGCCGGACTGTTTCCACTGGGCCTGCTGGCGGCGATGCTGGCGGCGCAGGTGCGCCTGCTGGACTCCCTGACCGAAACCGGGACGTGGGAGGCGGTGGTCCCGGCCCTGCTGCCTGCGGCGCAGGTCGAACAGCGGCTGCGGGTCAACAGCACGGCGCAGGATCTTCCGGCCAATCGGCTGTTGCAGGCGCCCTTTCTGCATCAGGCCCGCCTGACCCCCGACGCTCCGGCGCTGATCACCCCCGACCGCACGCTGACCTATGGCGAGCTGGAACGGGCCAGTGCCCGGCTGGCAGCGCAGGTGATGCAGGCGGGCAGCGCGCCCGACCGGCTGGTGGCGGTTGTCCTGCCGCGTGGCTGGCAGCAGGTGGTGGCGGTGCTGGCCATCCTGCGCGCCGGGGCCGCCTATCTGCCGCTGGAGGCCGGGTTGCCTCCGGCCCGGCTGGCGGCGTTGCTGGCGCAGGGGGAGTGCGCGCTGGCGCTGGTGGCCGAGGGAACCACGCCCGAGTTGCCGCCGACCATCGCAACGCTGCCGGTCGGCGCGGCGTTGCTGGCCGAGGGCCCGGCGCCGCTGGTGTCCTGTCCGGCCAGCCCCGACCATCTGGCCTATGTGATCTTTACCTCCGGTTCGACCGGAGTGCCCAAGGGGGTGATGATCGACCATCGCGCCGCCCTCAATACGGTGCTCGACATCAACGCCCGCTATGGCGTGACCGCCGCCGACCGGGTGCTGTCGGTGTCGTCGCTGGGGTTTGATTTGTCGGTCTATGACCTGTTCGGGGTGCTGGCCGCCGGAGGGGCGGTTGTCCTGCCGCGTCCGTCTGCCTCGCCCGAACCGGCCCACTGGCTGGAGATGCTGCACGCCCACCGGGTGACGCTGTGGAATTCGGTGCCAGCCCTGTTCCGCCTGTTGCTGGAACAGGCTGACAGTGCTGCCGGGCGGCAGGCGGTGCAGGCGTTGCGGCTGGTGATGACCAGTGGCGACTGGCTGCCGGTGGCGCTGGCCCGCCAGATTCTGGCCGAGCCGGGCGAGCGGCAGGTGGTCAGTCTGGGCGGAGCCACCGAGGCCGCCATCTGGTCCATCGCCCACCGGCTGCACGAGGTGCCCGCCGACTGGAGCAGCATTCCCTATGGCCTGCCGCTGGCCAACCAGCGGTTCCATGTGCTCGATCACGCCCTGCGGCCCCGCCCGGACTGGGTGGCGGGCGATCTGTACATTGCCGGGGCCGGGCTGGCGCGTGGCTACTGGCGCGACGGCCTGCGCACGGCCCGCGCATTCCTGCGCCATCCGCACAGCGGCGAACGGCTGTACCGCACCGGTGATCTCGGGCGGATGCTGCCCTCGGGAGAGATTGAGTTCCTCGGGCGCGACGATGATCAGGTGAAGGTCAACGGCCTGCGCATCGAACTGGGGGAAATCGAACTGGCGCTGACGCAGCAGCCGATGATCGAGACGGCGGCGCTGACGGTGGTGCGCAGCCCGCGCGGCGACCGGCTGGCGGCTTTTGTGGTGACCGCCGGGGCAGTGGAGATTGACGTGTCCGCGCTGCGGCAGGCCTTGCAGCAGGTGTTGCCCGCCTCATGGGTGCCGTCGTCGATCGAGCGGCTGGCGGCCCTGCCGCTGACCGGCAACGGCAAGATCGACCGGGCGGCGCTGGCCCGGCTGGCCGACCAGCGGCAAACGGAGCAGATCGTGGTGCCGCTGCCGCCGACAAACCGGCTCGAACAGCAGGTTGCCGAGGTCTGGCAACGCCTGCTCGGCGCTCCGGTGGCCAGTATCGAACAGTCCTTCTTCGACGCGGGCGGCACCTCGTTGCAGGCCACCCGGCTGGCGGGCGAGCTGTCGGCGCTGGTCGGGCGGACGGTGGGGGTGGTGGCCCTGTTTGCTCACCCGACCATTGCCGCGCAGGCCCGCTTTCTGGCCGCAGAAGATGCCGACCGCGCCGGTTCCCCGTCTGGCGCGCAAGAGCGCGCCGGGGTCCGTCGTGACTTGCGGATGGCAGTTTTTCAGGCGCGCCGCGAGCGCGCCGTAACCGGAGGCTGATACAATGGCCGAACCTCTTTCCCTGCCGCCCTTTTCCCTTGCGGTGATCGGCATGGCGGGCCGCTTTCCGGGCGCTGCCGATCTGACCGGCTTCTGGCAGACCCTCTGCGCTGCCACGCCGGCGGGGCGGGATCTGGCGGGTGATGCGGCCCCGGACGTGGTGCGCTATGGCTATCCGCTGGAGGGCATCGACCAGTTCGACGCGGCGTTCTTTGACATGTCGCCGCGCGAAGCGGCGCTGACCGACCCGCAGCACCGGCTGTTTCTGGAATGCGCCTATCACGCCCTGGAAGACGCTGCCCTCTGCCCGACGCCCGACGGCCCGGCCATCGGGGTCTATGCCGCCTGCAACTTCAACAGCTACCTGTTTCAGGTGACACGCGGCATCAGCATGCTGAACCCCACCGATTACTTTGATGTGGTGATCGGCAATGACAAGGATTACCTCGCCTCACGGGTGGCCTACAAGCTGGACCTGAAAGGCCCGGCGATGGCGGTGCAAACCGCCTGTTCCTCGTCGTTGACGGCGGTGGCGGTGGCTGCTCAGGCCCTGCTGAGTGGTCAGTGTGACGTGGCGCTGGCCGGTGGTGTCGGCGTGCGGCCCGATCAGGACAGCGGCTATCGCGTTGAACAGGATGGCGCATTGTCTGCCGATGGCCGGGTGCGGGCGTTCAGTGATGATGCCAGCGGCGTTGCCGATGGCAACGGTGTCGGGGTGGTGGTGCTGCGCCGTCTGGAAGACGCGGTGGCGGCGGGGGATCGCATCTATGCGGTGATCCGCAGCGCGGCGGTCAACAACGACGGCGCGGCCAAGGCGGGCTTTTCGGCACCGTCGGTGGCCGGGCAGGCGGCGGTGATCGAAGAAGCCCTTGCGCTGGCCGACGTACCCGCCGACAGCATCGGCTATCTGGAGGCTCACGGCACCGGCACGCCGATTGGTGATCCGATTGAAGTCGCCGCCTTGCGGCAGGCGTGGCACGGGGCTGCCCGTGGGAGCTGCGTGCTGGGGTCGGTGAAAACGGTCATCGGCCACCTGAACGCCGCCGCTGGCATTGCCGGGTTGATCAAGGCGGTGCTGGCCCTGCACCATCGTCAGCGGCCCGGCCTGGCCAATTTCCACGCGCCGAACCCTGATCTGGGGCTGGACGACAGCCCGTTCGTCATCCAGACCGCCACCACCGACTGGCCGGAGGGCGACACGCCCCGGCGGGCGGCGGTCAGCTCGTTCGGGCTGGGCGGAACCAATGTTCACCTGATTCTGGAACAGGCCCCTGTCGATCACCACAAGACGGAGGGCACCGACGCGACCGCCAGCCTGATCCTGCCGCTGTCGGCGCGCAGCGAAACGGCCCTGTTGCAGCAGGCCAGCCAGTTGGCGGCACTGCTGGAACAGCCCGGGGCTCCGGCGCTGTCGGCGGTGGCGTACACCCTGTGCCATGGCCGCAGGGCGTGGGAGTACCGCTGTGCGGTGCAGGCCCGCACCCCGGCGCAGGCGGTTCGGGCGTTGCGGGCCGGAACCCTCAAACGCAACCTGCGGCGGGTGGCTGACCCGGCCCGTCCGGCGGCGGTGTGCTTTGTGTTTCCGGGGGCCGGTGCCCAGCAGGTTGACATGGGATTGGGGCTGTACCGAACCCTGCCAGCCTTTGCCGATGCCTTTGACCGGTGCGCAGCGGCGTTCCGGGCCGAGGCCGGTGTTGATCTGTTGGCCGTCCTGAGTGACGCCGAGGCGTTGCAGCAGCCGGTGGCCGGGATGGCCGCCCTGTTTGCCGTTGATTATGCGCTGGCCTGCAGCCTGATGGCGGCGGGAGTGGTCCCGGACAGCCTGATGGGCCATTCGCTGGGGGAATATGTGGCAGCGACGCTGGCGGGGGTGTTCACCCTGCCGGATGCGGTGCGCCTGATCACCCTGCGGGCCCGCCTGATTGCCAGCACGCCAGCGGGCGGCATGATGCTGCTGCCGTTTTCCGGTTCCGACGCCAGTGCCCTGTGTGGTGACGATATCGCGGTGGCGGTGATCACCGGCCCGACCGCCTGCATCGTCTCGGGGGCCAGTGATGCCTTGCAGGCTCTGGCCGCCCGGCTGGATGCCGACGGACGGTCGTACACCGTGCTGGCAGCAGAACGGGCCGGGCATTCGCCGCTGCTGGACCCGGTGCTGGACGAGTTCCGCCGCGCCGTTGCTTCGGTCCCGCGCCATGCTCCACGGGTGCCGCTGGTGTCGAACGTGTCGGGGACATGGCTGACCGCCGAACAGGCGACCGACCCCGCCTATTGGGTGGACCAGTTGCGCCAGACCGTCCGCCTGTCCGACGGGATCGGCTGTCTGGCCGCCGACCCCGACCGCCTGTTTCTGGAGGTCGGACCGGGGCGCGGGCTGAGTGCGTTGATCCGCAAACATCCGGCCATCACTGCCGGGCGGGCGATCATTCCGCTGATGAAAGCCGACGGCAAAAGCGACGAGGATGTCGATGTCTGGAACGAGGCGCTGGCGCGGATCTGGGCTGCCGGTGGTGCGGTTCCGCTGACCGCTCTGGCGCCGCCATCGGTGGCCGGAAGGCCGGTGTCGTTGCCACCCTATCCGTTCGACCACCGCCGCCACTGGGCCGATGGCGAAGCCTCCCGCCCGCAGGTCGCCCCTCTGGCAGACCATACCGCTGAAAACTGGCTGTATCAGCCGGTGTGGCAACAGGTGCCCTGGCCCCCGGCAGCGGAGGCCGCCGAGGTGGTGGTGCTCGGGCCGCAGGCCGATCACCTGTCTGCCGGATGGGCGGCACAGGGCTGGATCGTGCATCCGGTGGCTGACCTGCCGGCTTTGCGCGCGCTGTTGCAGGAGCATGGCGGGGCCATCCGCTTCCTGATGGATACCACTCTGCTTGACCTGCCGCTGGACAGCGCCCCGCAGGCGGTGCTGGCGGCGGCCTACCATCATCCGGTGGCGCTTGCGGCGCTGCTGGCCGACCTGTCGCAGGCGACGCCGCTGACGGTGCTGTTTGCCGTCCGTGGGCTGGCGCAGGTGCAGGGAACCGAGGCGGTTGATCCCCTGCGGGCGGCGGTGCTGGGGCCGTGCCGGGTTCTGCCGTTTGAAGTGCCTGCGGTCGCCTCTCTGGTGGTGGACTGGCCGGAAAACAGTGATTTGGCTGATCTCCCGCACCTGTTGTCGCTGGCGGAACAGGCTCCGTTGTCGCTGGCCGCCGTCCGGCATGGGCGGCTGTGGCTGGCCGAGGTCGCTCCGGTGGCCCTGCCTGCCCGGCCTGCGGCCCTGCCAGTGGTGGCCGGAGCGGCCTATCTGATCCTCGGTGGCAGTGGCGGTATCGGGATGGCGCTGGCGCAGTGGCTGGCGCAGCGGGCCGAGCAGGAGGGCACGCCGATCACGCTGGTACCGGTCCAGCGTCGCCCGCCACAGGCCGCGCTGTGGGACGGGCTGCGCTCACCGCTGGTGCGGGTTGAGCCGCATCAGGCCGATCTCGCCGACCCGGCGGCGCTGGCCGCCGTGGTGGCGGCCCACCCGTCTCTGCGCGGGGTGATCCATGCCGCCGGGGTCAGTGGTGGCGGTCTGATGCAGGCGGGCGTACCGCAGGGGACGGACAGCAATTTCGGGCCGAAGGTCTTCGGGCTGCTGGCGCTGGAACAGGCGCTGGCCGGGCGTGATCTTGACTTCATCCTGCTGTCGTCGTCGCTGGGGGCCTTCAGCGGCACCATCGGGCAGGTGGACAACACCGCCGCCAACTGCGTGCTGGATGCCTGGGCGATGGCCCATCCCCTGCCACGCTGCGCCCGCATTCTGTCCCTCAACTGGGATGTCTGGCGCGAGGTGGGGATGATCACCGCTCTGGGCGAGCGCCATCGCCAGATTACCGGCGAAGAGATGACCCATGGCCACAGCCCCGAACAGGCGCGATGGGCGCTGGAACGGGCGCTGGCGGTGCGGGGGGGGCCAGTGGGGGGTGCTCAGGTGGCAATTTCCACCCGTCCGCTGCCTGCGATGCTGGCCGACCTGCGCCAGCGACGGGCGCAGGCTACCCGGGTCTTTGAGCAGGTCACCCTGACCGCTGCCAGCGGTGGCGAGAGGCCCGACCTGCTGACGCCGCTGGTTCCGGCCCGCCATGATGTGGACCGCTGCCTGCTGCTGCTGTTCGAGGAACGCCTCGGCATCCACGGGCTGGGGATCAACGACGATTATGTCGAACTGGGCGGTGACAGCCTGCTGGCGATGCCACTGACCGCGGCCATCCGCGACACCTTTGCGGTGCCGTTTCCGGTGGCGGCGCTGTTCCGCACCCGCACCGTTGCCCGCATTGCCGACCACCTGATGAGCGACGAGGCCACCGCCGCCCGCCTGCTGGCGCTGGCCGGGGTGCTGCTACAGGTGCGGGCGATGTCACCTGATCACGTCAAGGCCGCGCTGATGGCGCCGGGCCTGGAGGCTGCACAATGACCGTTTCTTCCTTTCCGGGGCTGTCTGCCGAACAGCAAAGCCTGCTGCAAAAGCTGTTGCAGGCGCAGGGGCTGGCGGCACCGGCGGCTGAAGCTGCGGCTCCCGCTGTCGTGGCTGATGACGACAGGAACGCCCCCTTTCCGTTGACCGATATCCAGCAAGCCTACTGGCTGGGCCGCCTGCGCGGCTTTGAGCTGGGGGGCGTCGCCAGCCACGGCTATCAGGAATACGACTGCGGCGCACTCGACATTGACCGCTTCACCCGGGCGCTGAATCAGGTGATCGCCCGCCATGACATGCTGCGGGCGGTGGTGGGCAGCGATGGCCTGATGCGGGTGCTGCCCGAGGTGCCGCCCTATCAGCTGATGGTCGAAGACCTGCGTGATCTCAGC
Source organism: Insolitispirillum peregrinum (assembly GCF_900156605.1). GTDB lineage: Bacteria > Pseudomonadota > Alphaproteobacteria > Rhodospirillales > Rhodospirillaceae > Insolitispirillum > Insolitispirillum peregrinum. Next base: position 176,504 of record NZ_FTOA01000006.1, read on the forward strand.
GACAGCGAGCAACAGGGCATTCTGGCCGAGCTGCGCGCCGAGCTGTCGCATCAGGTGCCGGACCCGTCGCAATGGCCGCTGCTGTCGATCCGCCTGACCCTGCTCGGTGACCAGCGCACCCGGGTTCACTTCAGTTGCGATGCGATCATTGCCGATGTCTACAGCGTCTTTCTGTGCCTTGACGAACTGGGGCAACTGTACCGCGACCCGCAAACGGTCCTGCCGCCGCTGGCCTATAGTTTCCGTGACTATGTGCAGACCCTGAAAGCCGCCGAGCAGACGGCGGGCTTCGCCACCGCCCGCGCCTACTGGCTGGAGCGGCTGGACAGCCTGTCTCCGGCCCCGGACCTGCCGCTGCTGGACCATGCGCCCGCTCAGCCGCTGTTCCGCCGTCGCACCCTGATGCTGCCGCCCGCGCAGTGGGAGGCGATCCGGCAGGGTTGCGCGGCCCGTGGCCTGACGCCGTCTCTGCTGCTGCTGGCCGCCTATGCCGAGGTGTTGCGCCTGTGGAGCCGCTCGCCCACCTTTACCCTCAACATGACCATTTTCAACCGCCCGCCGCTGCATCCTGACATCGAGCGCATTGTCGGGGATTTCACCTCGACCATTCTGCTTGATGGCGGCGCGCCGCTGGCAGGCGAGGGCTTTGCCGCGCGCGCCTGCCGTCTGCAACGGCAGTTCTGGGATGACTTTGCCCACAGCGCCTTTTCCGGTGTGCGGGTGTTGCAGCACCTGTCCCAGAATCAGCGCGGCACCGCCGCCATGCCGGTGGTGTTCACCAGCGCGCTGGGCACCGGCGATGTCGGGCAGGCGCTTGATACCGGCAACAGCCTGCTGGGCCGTCCGCACTATTCGATCACCCAGACGCCACAGGTATGGATCGACCATCAGGTGTTCGAGGTGGACGGCGGTCTGGGGGTGAACTGGGATGTGGTGGAGGGCCTGTTTGCACCGGGGGTGATCGAGGCGATGTTTGCCGCCTATCACCAGCTGTTGCAGGGTCTGGCCGAGGGTTCGGCGCTGTGGGAGGCGGTGCAGCCGGTGGTGCTGCCCGCCGATCAGCAGGCCGAGCGGGCAGCGGTCAATGCCACCGCGGCCGATCTGGGGCCGGATGAGCTGTTACACCGTCCGCTGCTGGCGCAGGCCCTGCGCACGCCCGACGCGGTGGCGCTGATCACCCCGCACCAAAGCCTGACCTATGGCGAGATGGCCGGGCTGGCGCTGGGGCTGGCCGGGCAGCTCAGCCCGCTGTGCCAGAAACAGGGGCCGCATGTGCCGCTGGTGGCGGTGGCCCTGCCGAAGGGCTGGGAGCAGGTGGTGGCGGTGCTGGCGGTGCATCTGGCCGGAGCGGCCTATGTGCCGCTCGACCCCGACCTGCCGCCCGCCCGCCGGGCGGTGGTGCTGGCCGAAGCGGCGCCGGTGGCGGTGATCACCTCGGCGGCGCTGGCGGCGCAGGACTGGAGCGGCCTGCCGCTGCGGCTGGTCGACGATGCCCGCTGCCTGCCGCTGCCTGCACAGGTGCCGCACGCGCTGCAACGCCCGGACGATCTGGCCTATGTGATCTTTACCTCCGGCTCCACCGGCACCCCCAAGGGGGTGATGATGGATCACCGGGCGGTGCTGAACACCGTCCGCGACATCAACCAGCGCCATGGCGTCGGGCCGCAGGATGCGGTGTTTGCCCTGTCGTCGCTGTCCTTTGACCTGTCGGTCTATGACATCTTCGGGCCGCTGGCCTGTGGCGGGCGGCTGGTGATCCCGTCACCCGCCGACCTGCGCAACCCGCAGGCGTGGGTGTCGCTGCTGCGGCAGCATCCGGTGACACTGTGGAACAGCGTGCCTGCCCTGTGGCAAATGCTGGTGGAATACGGCGCGCCGATCCCGGCCCCCCGGCTGGCGATGCTCAGTGGTGACTGGATTCCGCTCGACCTGCCGCCGAAATCGCAGGCGCTGTTGCCGGAAACCACGCTGGAATCACTCGGCGGGGCCACCGAGGCGGCCATCTGGTCGATTGCCGGGCCGGTGCCGCTGTCGCCGCTGCCCGGCTGGCGGTCGGTGCCCTATGGCCGTCCGCTGCGCAATCAGGGTTTCCATGTCCTGCGCGACGACTTCAGCGAGTGCCCGCGCCATGTGCCGGGACAGTTGTTCATCTCTGGCGTCGGGCTGGCGCAGGGCTACTGGAACGACCGCGAGCGAACGGCGGCGCAGTTCGTCACCAACCCGCACACTGGCGAACGGCTGTACCGCACCGGCGACCTCGGGCGCTGGCGCGAGGGCGGGGTGATCGAATTCCTTGGCCGCGAAGACCATCAGGTGAAGATCGCCGGGCACCGGATCGAGCTGGGCGACATCGAAGCGGCGCTGATCCGTCATCCGGCGGTGGCGCAGGCGGTGGTTGATGCGGTGGGGGAAACCCCGGCGCGGCGGCGACTGGCGGCGTTCGTGGTGCCGTGCGACCCGGCACAGCCGCCGCTGCTGGCCGACCTGCGCACGCATCTGGCGGCCCTGCTGCCGGCCTACATGGTGCCGGGGCTGTACGCACTGATCGATGCCGTGCCGCTGTCGGCCAATGGCAAGCTCGACCGTCGCCGCTTGCCGGTGATTGCCACCGAGGACAAGGAGAACGACGACACCAGCGAGTTGTCTGGTGTGGAACAGCGACTGGCCGCCGCCTGGCAGGCGGTGCTGGGGACCAGCGTGAACGCCCGCAGCGACAACTTCTTTGAAATTGGCGGCAACTCGCTGTTGGCGGTGCGGCTGGTCAACCATCTGCGCACCCGCTGTGCGCTGGATTTGCCGCTGCGCACGGTGTTCGGTGCTCCCCGGCTGGGGGAAATGGCCGGGCATCTGGTGCCGCTGGCAGTGGCGGCAGACCGCACCCCGCTGTGCCTGAGTGCCGGACAGGACGGCGTGCCGGTCTATTGTCTGGGCGATACCCTCGCCGATACCCAGGCCTTTGCCGATCTGGCGGCGGTGTGGCAGGGGCGGTCGGCGTTGTGGGCGGTGCCTGCGACGATGGCTGCGGGCGAGACAGCCGCCGCAGTCTGGCAGGCGACGGTTGATGAACTGGCGGCGGCCATTGTCCGCCATGCCGATGGCGGGCCGCTGATGCTGATGGGCTTCAGTGCGGGCGGCTTGCTGGCGTGGGACCTCGCTGCCGTGCTGCGGCAACAGGGTGTGCGGGTGGAGCAGGTGGTGCTGGTTGACAGCCAGCCGTTGCCACCTGACCGGTTCAGCGATCCACAGGCGGTGCAGGCGCTGATCCGAGCGGCCACCGGCCAGCCCGATGATAGTTTGGCCGGGACGCTGGGGGATGCTCTGGCGGCGGCAGCCTCTGCCGCTTTGCCGCCGCTGGCGGTGCCGGTGACGCTGGTTCTGGCTGACGCCGAGGCCGACAGCGACGCCCGAGCCGCCTGCTGGCAGGCACGCAGCCGGGCCGGGCTGACCCTGTGCCGGGCGTCTGGCGGGCATTTTGACTGCCTGCGTGCGCCGCAGGTTGCCGGGTGGGAACCAACCCTGCGCCATCACCTCGACGAGGCTCCGGCTCCGTCCCGCCATGAAGGAGTTCCGGCATGAGTACGCTGGCAAAGGGATCGCCGTGGTTCCTGTTTGACCGTCCACCGGCACCGGATGACCTGCTGTTGCTCTGTCTGCCCTATGCCGGTGGCGGTGCATCGGTCTATCGCGGCTGGCAGGCGGCGATGCCGCCGGGAGTGACGCTCTGCCGGGTGCAGTTGCCGGGGCGGGAAAGCCGCTTTGGCGAACCGCTGCTGCACGCCATGCCCGACCTGCTGGAGGGGCTGCTGCTGGCCCTGCGGCCCTGGCTGGGACATCGGCTGGTGCTGTTCGGTCACAGCATGGGCGGGATCGTGGCCGCCGAACTGGTCCATGCCCTGCGCGATGCCTGTGGGGTGACGCCGCTGCATCTGTTGATTTCCGGCTCGCGTCCGCCGCATGTGCCGACCCCGTCGCCGATGAGCACGCTGCCGTCAGCCCGCTTCCGGCAGGCGTTGCAGCGCGACGGCGGCACCCCGCAAGAGGTGATCGACTGCGACGAGCTGATGGCGCTGTTCGAGCCGATCCTGCGCGCCGATCACACCGTTCTGGAAACGTGGGCCCCGCAACCGGTGCGCCCGCTGGTGGTGCCGCTGACGGTGCTGGCCGGGCTGGAGGACACCATCGTTCCCCACCCGGTGGTGTCGCAATGGCGGGCCTATGCCACTGGCCCGTACCGGCAGGTTGATCTGCCCGCCGGGCATTTCTTTGTCCGCACCCATGCCGAGGCTGTACAGGCGGTGGTGCGATCGACCCTTTCCCCCCTGCTGATGGAGGCTGTGCGATGAGCAGTCCAGCAACAATGACCGCCCCGGCCACCGCAGCAGCGGTGTCACCCGCCCCGGGCATCGCAGCAGCGGTGCCACCCGCTGTCGTCGCCAGTCTGTTGAACGATGCTGAAACCGACGTGCAGGACGTTCTGCACCGCCCGCTTCCGGCCACCATGCGGGCATTGGTCCTGCTGCGTGAGGACGAGCAGCGCATGCGGTCGGCCCCTGCCGACAAACGCCATGGCTTTGCGACCCTGCATTACCGTGATGTGCCGGTGCCGCAGCCCGGAGTGGGCGAAGTGCTGGTGGCGGTGATGGCGGCCAGCCTGAATTACAACACCCTGTGGTCGGCGCGCCATGAACCGATGTCGCCCTTTCGCTATCTGGGCCAGTTCGCCCAGCTGGAAGCGGCCAACGCCCGCCATAACGTTGACTATCAGGTGATTGGCAGCGATGCCTGCGGGGTGGTGGTGCAGATTGGCGACGGCGTGACCAATTGCCGCCCCGGCGACCGGGTGGTGATCCATCCCGGCGTGGTCAATCCGCAATCCCCGATGGTCCACGCTGACGCGGTGCGCGATGACCACACCCGCGCCTGGGGGTTTGAAACCAACTTTGGCTCGCTGGCGGAATACTGTCTGGTGCGGGCCAGCCAGTTGATGCCCAAACCGGCGCATCTGAGCTGGGAAGAGGCCGCCAGCCTGCCGCTGGTCAACGGCACCGTCTATCGCATGCTGGTGTCGGACAACGGGGCCCGGTTGCGGCTGGGCGAAAGCGTGCTGATCTGGGGCGGTGTTGGCGGGCTGGGCAGTCTGGCCATCCAGTACGTGCTGCGCGCGGGTGGCCATCCGATTGCGGTGGTGTCCAGCCCGGCGAAGGCCGAACTGGCGCGTGCGCTGGGCTGCGAGGCGGTGATTGACCGCTCGGCGGAAGGTTATCGCTTTGTGGCGGCGGATGGCTCGCCCAACATGCGCGACATGCTGCGCTTCCGCAAACAGGTGCGCAGCCTCAACCATGGGCGGGACCCCGAGATCGTCTTTGAACACACCGGCAAGGAAACCTTTGCCACCAGCGTGTTTGTGGCCGCCCATGGCGGCCGCGTCGTCACCTGCGGATCGACCAGCGGCTTTGATCATGGCTATGACAACCGCTATCTGTGGATGCACGTCAAATCGATCATCGGCTCGCACGGGGCCAACTGGTACGAGGCCTGGCAGGCCAATGATCTGGTTTGCCGGGGGCTGATTGTGCCGACGGTGTCGGCGGTCTTCCCGCTGGCCGAAACCCGCCAGGGGATCGAGCAGATGCGCAGCAACACCCACGTCGGCAAGATTGCCATCCTGTGCCAGGCGGGCCAGCCCGGTCAGGGCATCGAAGACCCGGCCCTGCGCGCCCGGGTCGGGGAACAGCGCCTGATGCTGTTTCGTTGATCATGAAGGACATTGACACCATGACGGAACAACGGAAATCGTCGCCGCTGGCGGTCTATCTGTCGGCGCTTCGCCCGTGGCGGGGGCTGGTGTACCTGATGCTGGGGCTGGCCTGTCTGGCGGCGGTGCTGGAGCTGGCCCCCTGGCTGGTGGCATGGCGGATGATGGTGGCGGTGCTGGAGCCGGCGGAGGGTGATCCGTCATTGCAGGCTCTGGTGGCGCTGGCTCTGGGGCTGGTACTGGCGCGCTTTGCGGTGCAGGCAGGGGTGACCATCAGCGGCCATCGCGCCGCCTTTCAGGCCGAGGCCGCCTTGCGGCACCGCTTGATTGACCATCTGGCCCGCCTGCCGCTGGCGACGCTGGAGGGACGCACCGGCGACCTGAAGCAGGTGGTGATGGAGGATGTTGGGCGGCTGAACGGCCTGCTGGCCCACACCGTGCCGGATGTGCTGTCCGGCCTGCTGTTGCCGCTGGTGACGCTGGCGGCCTTTGCGGTGATTGACTGGCGGATGGCGCTGGCCTCTGCCGCGCTGCTACCGATCGGCCTGTGGGCGCAGGCGCGCATGGCCGCCGGAGCCGCCACCGTCTATCAGCAGTGGGTGGCCGCCGAAGCCCGTAGCGGCAAGGCGCTGCTGTCCTATGTGCGCGGGATTGCCACCCTGCGCGCCTTTTCCCGTCAGGCCAGCAGTCTGGACGAGGTGCGCCAGAGCGTGCAGGCGGTCCAGAGCATGGCCGAAGACATCACCCGCCGCTCGGCGGTGCCCTATGCGGTGTTCGGCATGTGCATGACCTATCCGCTGGTGGTGCTGCTGCCGCTGGGGCTGCTGTGGGTCAATGCGGACAGTCTGGCCTTTGCCGATTACCTGCTGTTTCTGGCCTTGGGTGGGGTGCTGCTGCTGCCGCTGAACCGGGTGATGATGGCATTGCACGGATTGCGCAAGCTGTCGGCATCGGGCACGCGGATCATGGCGGTGCTGGAGCAGGCACCACAGGCCTCGACCCCGGTGGGGGAGGCGGTTCCGGCGGATGCCTCGGTACGCTTTGAGGCGGTTGACTATGCTCCTTCCGCCGATCCTGCCAGCCCGCGCCTGTTGCACGAGGTCAGTTTTGCGCTGCCCGCCGGGACGGTGACGGTGGTGACCGGGCCGTCGGGGGCAGGGAAAACCACGCTCGCCCGCCTGTTGACCCGGATGATCGAACCGACTGCCGGACGCATCACGCTGGGTGGGATCGATCTGCGCGACCTGCCGCTGGAAACCCTGCGGGCACAGGTGGCGATTGTCTTTCAGGACCCGGTGCTGTTTCACGCCTCGTTGCGCGACAATATTCGGCTCGCCCGTCCGGCTGCCGATGATACCGAGGTGATCGCCGCCCTGCGCGCTGCCGGAGCCGGTGGCATGCTGGTCAGCCTGCCGGACGGGCTGGATACGCTGATCGGGGATCGCGGCACCCGCCTGTCAGGCGGCGAGCGGCAGCGGATCGCGCTGGCGCGGGCGTTCCTGAAGAATGCCCCGGTGCTGATTCTCGACGAAGCCACCGCCCATGTTGACCCGGTGGCCGAACGGGACATCCGGCAGGCGATGACCGCCCTGATGCAGGGGCGCAGCGTGCTGTTGATCGCCCACCGCCTGCGCGGGGCCGAACAGGCCGGTCAGGTGGTGGTGATGGACGGCGGGCGGGTGGTAGCGAGCGGGCCTCACCAGACCCTGCTGGCTGACTGTGACCTGTACCGCCGTCTGTGGCAGGCGCAGGACAGCGCCGCCGACTGGAGTCTGGGGCAGGCTCCGCTCTCCGTTCTTCCCGCCACTCAGGCCGTTGCACCATGAAGGGGCCGTTGACCATGCGTATGCCGTTGGGATTTGATTTGGCCGGGGCAGTGGACCGGCGTCTGTGGTGGGGCTTGCTGTGGGGGGCGCTGGGGGCGGTGGCCGATGCGGTGCCGTGGGCGCTGCTGGTGGCCCTGCCGCTGCTGATGCAGGAGGACGGCGGCGGGATGTCGCCGGTGTGGCTGCTGGCAGGCCTTGGAGCCGCTGGTTTTGTGCTGGGCAGCGGGCTGAAGGCACTGGCCCTGAATGCCAATTTTTCTTCAACCTACACCATGGTGGCGCAGGCGCGGCTGCGGCTGGCCGACCATGTGGCCCGCCTGCCGCTGGGACGGGTGTTGAGCTGGCGTGACGGGGCAATCTCTGACCTGCTGAGTAGCAAGTTCAGCCTGTATCAGGACATCATGACCCATGTGTGGGGGCTGGTAGTGGCCGGGCTGACCTTCCCGGTTCTGCTGTGGGCGATGCTGTTGCTGCTGGACTGGCGGCTGGCGCTGGTCTATCTGGCCTTTGTGCCGGTGGCGATGCTGGCCATTCCGTGGAGCTATCGCCTGCTGGATGCCGCCGCCGCGCGGGTGTCTGCCGAGCGCGATCTGGCCGTTGCCGGGGTGGTCGAAGTGGTCGGCGGGGCCCGTGATCTGGCCTTTTTTGATCCGCAGGACCGTCGGCGACAGGCGGTGCATCAGCATTTTGACGCCCTCAGCCGGGCCAGTCTGGCCACCGAAGTGGCTCCGGCTCCGGCGCTGGCCAGCTATGCGCTGGTGCTGAACGTCGGGGTGGTGGCGGTGATGCTGCTGGCCGACCACTGGCTGGGCGATGGCTCGCTGGCGCCGATGGTGCTGTGTCTGGCGCTGTTTCTGGTCTTGCGCCTGAACGGGGCGGTGGCCGAATTCGGGCTGTTTCTGGCCGAGTTGCGCTTTGCCCGCGCGGTGTTGTCCGACATCCGGGCGCTGGCCAACGAACCGCCGTTGCCGCAGACCAAGGCCGCTGTCCAGCCGGTCGGGGGCGAGATCCAGTTTGAGGATGTCAGCTTTGCCTATGACGGGCAGGCGGTGATTCGCGGGCTGTCGGCCCGTCTGCCCGCCGGGACGGTGACCGCGCTGGTTGGCCCGTCGGGGGCGGGGAAAAGCACGCTGGCCCATCTGGTCGGTCGTCTGTGGGATGTGCAGGCCGGAGCAATCCGCATTGGCGGCGTTGACCTGCGCCAGATGGATGAGGCCACCCTCAACCGCACGGTCAGCATGGTGTTGCAGGACGTAACCCTGTTTCCAATGACGCTGGCCGACAACATCCGCCTCGGTCGGCCCGAGGCGTCTGATGACGAAGTGATGGCCGCTGCCGAGGCCGCCTGCATCCATCAGCGGATCATGGATTTGCCATCGGGCTACCAAACGGTGTTTGACCCGGAAGCCGTCCGCCTGTCGGGCGGGGAGCAACAGCGGGTGGCGATTGCGCGGGCCTTGCTGAAAGACGCGCCGGTGCTGATCCTCGACGAAGCCACCGCCAGCATTGACCTCGACAGTGAGGCACTGGTTCAGCAGGCACTCAGCCGGTTGTGTGCCGGGCGAACGGTGCTGGTGATTGCCCATCGCCTGTGGACCATTCGCCACGCCGACCTGATTCTGGTGATGCAGGACGGCGCGGTGATCGAGCGGGGGACGCATCCCGAGCTGATCGACAGCCGGGGGACCTATGCCCGGCTGTGGCAGGCTCAACAGGGAAGATAATAAGAATTATTTGCAAATGAATGCCGGTCGCACTATCCTTTCCACCATGGATGATCATAGCAGGCAGATATCCCTCTATTCGCCCCGCCAGCACCACGATCTGGCCAGCCAGTGCGGCTATCGCTATCGCGATCTGCAAATTGATGGCCGGGCTCCGCAGGCTGACGAAGCGCAGGCGATGATGCAGGGAAAAACAGTGGCAGCCCCGGTTCAGCCGGGGTTGACCCTGATGCTGTCGGATATCACCCAGTTCCATGATTTTTCCGCCGAAGCCGAAATGGCCTCCGGCCTGCTGGTCGGGGTGTCGCTGGCCGGGGTCAGCGATGGCATGGTCGAAGGCATCGGCGCCGTCCACACGCCAGCCGGTGAAGGGCTGTCGCTGAACATGGGGCGTCCCCTGCTGTTTTCCGGTCAGCAGCGCAAGGGCCTGCACTATACCACCGCTTCGGTCTATGCCACGGCGGACTGGCTGGAACAGCACGGCCTGCTGGTGACCGCCGACTTTGCCGGGACAGGCCGGGTGGCGGCCCGTAACTGGGTACCATCGGCGGAATTGCGCCACCATTTGTCGCATCTGGTCCACGGGGCGGCGGGCGGTGTCTTTGAGCGGTTGACGCAGGAAGCCCTGTCGCTGGAACTGGTGCGTCAGGGGGTAACGCCCTTTCTGGACGGTGATCCGACGGTGGGGTCGCTGGCTCCAGCCGACCGGGCGCGTATGCACCGGGTGCGGGATGCGCTGGTGGCGGCTCCGGGGGCGGATCACCGGCTGGGCGATCTGGCCCGTGATGCCGGGGTCAGTGTCACCGTCCTGAAGGAAAAGTACCGCCTTGCCTTTGGCGAGACGGTGTTTGAAACCCTGCGTGCGGTACGGCTTGACCTGGGGCGGCGCCTGCTGGAACAGGGGATGCCGCTGGCGCAGGTGGCAGCGGCGGTTGGCTATGCCCATGCGGCCAATTTTGTCACCGCCTACCGGCGGCGCTTTGGGGTGTCGCCCCGCCGCCATCTTCAGCAAGGTCTCTGAACCGGCACTGCTTGTTTCCGGTTTTTCACCGTCGTCACAAGGCCCGCTGCATCCACGCCATGCAGCGGGCCTTGCTGCGTTTGGCGCGCCGGGTGAGGCGGCTTTTGGCAAAGGAAATCCGTCCATTCGCATAACGGTTGGTGATTGCTGGCGTTGGTCGCGGCAGCCTATAGTTCTTTCAGATAAGAATGAGAGTTGATCGCAATAATGAGGCCGCCCATGACATACACCATTGATGTGTCTGCCTTTCCACTGGTCTGGTTGCCAGCGCAGTATCAGCCGCTGGATGAGGACCAGTCGCAGGCCTTCATCGCCGGTCTCGGGGCTTTGCTGGATGCCGGACGGCGCTATGTGCTGATCGCGGAAAACGGCCCGCCGCCGATGTCCGAGGCCGGATCGCAGGCGTTCAGCCGGTGGTTCCGCCGGGAACGGGACCGCCTGCGGCAGGTCTGTGCCGGGATGGTGATGCTGATCGCTGACCCGCAGGCGCGGGCAGTGGCCGAGGGGCAGGTGGCGGCGATGCTGCGCGGCGGGGCCTGGCCCTATCCGATGATTGTGTTGGGCACCCGACAGGACGCCGAAGACTGGGCTGCCGGGCAGCTTGCTCTGGTGCAGGGATAAGGGGAGCCGCAGGTGATGAGGCAGGGACGGGGAGCACGCCGCGTGGTCTTGCGGAGCCGCGAGATTGATCTCGATGACCGGTACCGGATGCATCTGTACGAACTGCTGGATGCCAGCAGCCATCCACTGCCGCGCATTGGCGGGATGGCGATGCAGGTGGTCTCCGGGACGGTGGTACTGAGTTCAGCGGTGGTCGGGCGGACCTGTGTGGCGCGCGAAGGCGATTTTCTGCTGTTGTCGGCCGACGATCAGGGCGAGCCGTGGCAGGTGGCCGCCGCGCGGGGGGAAACGGTGCGGCTGGTGGTGCTGACCGCCGGGCCGGGCGGGTTTTCTGCGCCGCGTGGCGATGACAACCGGCGGGACGGCCTGTATCTGACCTCCCACGGCTTTCCGTCGCTGGGGGCGCAAATCTGGGCCAGCCCGACCGAAGGCGAAGCGCATCAACTGTACATGCGGGCCAAGGGGCTGGAGCTGACGGCGATGATTCTGGCCTCGTTGCACCAGAAAGCCACCCAGCCCGCCCTCCGCTCGGCCAGTCAGCGGGTGCAGGATGTGACCCGCCTGCTGGATGAGGCTCTGGCCTCGCCGCCGCCGGTGCAGACGCTGGCCCGGCAGTTTGGCACCACGGCGGCCCGCCTGACCGGAGACTTCAAGGCGGTGCACGGGATGACCATCCACCGCTATGTTCAGGAGCGCCGCCTGAACGAAGCCTTTCGCCTGTTGTCGCAGGACGGGGTTCATGCCGCTGTCGCTGCCTATCGCGTCGGCTATAGCCCGGCGCACTTTTCCACCCTGTTCCGTCAGCGGTACGGCATTTGCCCCCGTGACCTGACCGCTCGGGGGCGATAGGCCTCCCTCCTTCTGGCGTACACCGATATTTTTCTTTCTGTTTGTCCCTACGACTTGTACAAGTTTTCTCCGGCAGAGGGACAAACAGGATCTGACATGGGGATGGCAGGGTCTGCTGGCGGTGGAATGGCAACGCGCGACAGCGTACTGCACTGTTTTCAGCAGGCAAATCAGCGGATGGCCGGGCTTCCGGTTCATAACCCGGCACTTCAGGTTGAGGTGCGCGGGGTGCAGCCGTTGGCAATGCAGGATGGTGTGCTGATTGCCGTGCTGATCACCCCGTGGTGCATGAACCTGATTCTGTTGCGTCAGGCCGGGGCCGAGCCGTGGCAGGGATTTTATACCGGGCTGGAGCGTGATCTGGCCTTGCCGTGCGGGCCGGTGCGCTTTGTCGTCGGCGATGACGGCAACGGTGGTTTTTATCAGATGTGCTCGTTGTTCTCGCCGATGGATGACTTCCCGGACCATGGGATGGCGCAGGAGGTGGCCGACGAGACGCTGAAGGCTGTCCTGACTCCGCCAGCAGGGGTCGAGGTGCAGCATGATGTGCCTGTTACGGAGCCGGCCCCTGACGCCGGGGCCGAGCCGGAAGGCGTGTCGCGGCGGGGCTTGCTGCGTGGCTGGCGGCGGGAGGATCTCTGATGGACGGCGGTCGGTTGCGGCTGGCTTTGCGGCATGATGACGCCGGGCGGGTGATACGGGCGGAGCTGCGCTCGCACCGTCCGGTGACGGCCTGCCGGGTGTTGGTCGGCAAGCCGGTGGACAAGGCGGTGGCGCTGGTGCCGTTGCTGTTTGCCCTCTGCGGTCGGGCGCAAGGGGCGGCGGCGCAGGCAGCGGTGGCGGCGGCGCGCGGTGAGGGAGATGTGCCGGACCGCGCCCGCTGGGCGGTGCTGGCCGAAGCGGTGCAGGAATGGCTCTATCCGCCGTTGATGGGCTGGTCTGCCCTGTCCGGGATGTCCGAAACGGCGCTGATGGTGCAAATCCGTGAGTCCACGCGGGCGGTGATGCAGAACCCCGACCCGATCAACTGTGAAATGCTGGCGGCGGCGGTGGACGCGCTGGTCAGCGTTGACAGTGACGGGCAGTTGGTCGGGCCTGTGGCCAGCCTGTGGCAGCGGTTGTGTGATCTGCCCTTCCATGAGGCTCCAACACGGCTGCTGCCGGTTTTTGCTGCCGCCGATCTGCTGGCCGCATGGCCGGATCAGGCGGAGTTCTGTGCCCTGCCGCACTGGCATGGACAAGCGGTCGAGGTTGGGCCACTGGCCGATTACCAGCATGAGCCGGTCGTTCAAGAGGCGTTGCACGCCCGTGGCCACGGGCCGCTGGCCCGCTTTGCCGCCCGCCTGTGTGCCTTGCGGCAGGCGGTGCAGGTTCTACAGGGACAGGCACCGTTGCCGCTGGTGTCGGCGGTTCGGTGTGGGGACGGCTGCGGGCTGGCGGTGGTGCAGGCCGCGCGCGGGCCGTTGGCGCACCGGGTGACGATCGGGGATGATGGTCTGGTGGCCGACTGGCAAATTCTGGCACCGACGGAATGGAACTTTCATCCGGCCTCGCCCTGGGTGGCGGCTTTGGCGGGGCTGTCCCTGCCCGAGGCCGGGCAGGTGGCGCACTGGCAGGCGGCGACTCTGGACCCCTGCGTGCCATGCGATGTTGTTCCTGTCGCCGCGAAGCTGAAAGCCGCCTTGTAAAAGGGTTGTCTCCATCCGACAATCGCGTAACACTCGGCGGTCATACCGTTTCTTTTTTTGTAGGTAGCCAAAGGACAGACCTCACCATGCACGAGATGGCCCTGACCAACGGCATCCTGCAAATTCTGCAAGAACAGGCGCGCAGTCAGGGGTTTTCCCGCGTGCGGACGGTGTGGCTGGAAATCGGGGCGCTGTCGAGTGCTGAACCGGAAGCGATGCGGTTCTGTTTCGAGGCGGTGTGCAAGGGCGATCCGCTGACCGAAACGGCGGTGCTGGAAATTGTCCGGCCTGCGGGGGAAGCCTGGTGCATGGACTGTTGCGAGGTGGTGGAAATCGCTGCCCGTCATCAACCGTGCCCGCGCTGTGGTGGACATAAACTGCAAGTGACCGGCGGCGAGCAATTGCGGGTCAAGGAACTGGAGGTCGAGTGATGTGCACGGTTTGCGGATGCGGTGATCAGCCGGTCATCGAAGGGGCGGGGCACCATCATCATCATGGTCATTCCCATGATCATTCGCACGATCATGGTCACTCCCATGACCATTCGCACGATCATGGTCATTCCCATGACCATTCCCACGATCACGACCATTCCCATGATCATGGGCATCATCACCACCATGACCACCCGCACGATCATCACCATCATGATCATTCCCATTCCCATTCCCACGACCTGCATTACGGGCGGGGCGAAGCCGGGGTAACGGTGGGCAGCCTTGACCAGCGGCGGATTGTCGAAATCGAACAGGACGTGCTGGGGCATAACGACCGGCTGGCACGGGCCAACCGGGCATGGATGACCGAACACGGGGTGTTTGCGCTGAATCTGGTCTCCAGCCCCGGTTCCGGCAAAACCACCCTGCTGTGCCGCACGGTCAGCGACCTGATGAGCCGCTATCCGCTGGCGGTGGTCGAAGGCGACCAGCAGACCACCCACGACGCCGACCGCATCCGCGCGACCGGCGCTCCGGCGTTGCAGGTCAACACCGGCAAGGGTTGCCATCTGGATGCGGCGATGGTGGCGCAGGCGATGGAGCGGCTCGATCTGGCCGATGACAGCCTGTTGTTCATCGAAAACGTCGGCAATCTGGTCTGTCCGTCGGCCTTTGATCTGGGCGAAGCGCACAAGGTGGCGATTTTGTCGGTGACCGAAGGCGAAGACAAGCCGCTGAAGTATCCCGACATGTTTGCCGCCGCTGACCTGATGATTTTGAACAAGGTCGATCTGCTGCCCTATCTGTCGTTTGACGTGGACAAGGCGATTGCCTACGCCCGGCAGGTCAATCACGACATCGAAGTGGTGCAGGTGTCGGCCACCAGCGGGCAGGGGCTGGACGAGTGGTATGCCTGGATCGAAAAGGGCCGGGCTTTGCAGTTGCATCGTAAAAAGAAACTGGCAGCCCGCAACGACTGACCCGTTGACGGGCTGCCCTCCGGTCAGGGAGAGGCAGGATAGATGTGTTTGGCGGTTCCGGCGCAGGTGGTGGCCCTGTTGCCTGACGGTATGGCGACGGTGGATGTTGCTGGCGTCAAAAAGGATGTGTCGGTGGCGCTGGTCGATGGTCTGGCGGTGGGCGATTATGTGATCCTGCATGTTGGCTATGCGCTGAACCGCATTGATGCCGACGAGGCGGCGCGCACGCTGGCCCTGCTGGCCGAAATCGGCCAACTGGACGAGGCCCGGCAGGAGCTGCTGGACGGGGGCGCGGCATGAAGTACGTCGATGAGTACCGCGACGGCGCCAAGGCCCGCGAGATTGCCGCCGTCATCGGCGCCGAGGTCCAGCCTGGGCGGCGCTATAACATCATGGACTTTTGCGGCGGCCATACCCATTCCATCGCCCGCTTTGGCCTTGAAGACCTGTTGCCGCCGTCGGTGCGGCTGATCCACGGGCCGGGCTGTCCGGTGTGCGTGCTGCCGACCGGGCGGATTGACAGCGCCATCGAACTGGCGCGGCGGCCCGATGTGATCCTGTGCTCCTATGGCGACATGCTGCGGGTGCCGGGGTCGGGGCGCGACAGCCTGCTGAAGGCCAAGGCCGACGGGGCGTCGGTGCGGATCGTCTATTCGACGCTCGATGCGCTGAAAGTGGCGCGGCAAAACCCCGACAAGACGGTGGTGTTCTTTGCCATCGGCTTTGAAACCACCACCCCGCCGTCGGCTCTGGCGCTGTTGCAGGCCCATGCCGAAGGGCTGGAAAACTTCGCGCTGTTCTGCAACCACGTGATGACCCCGCCCGCCATGCGCGCCATCCTGACCTCTGAGGAGCGGGTGCCGCTGGAGGGTGTGATCGGGCCGGGGCATGTGTCGGTGATCACCGGCTCGCAGGTCTATCAGCCGTTTGCCGAGCAGTGGCAGTTGCCGATCGTCATTTCCGGTTTCGAGCCGCTGGACCTGTTGCAGGCAATCCTGATGCTGGTGCGGCAGGTGAACAACGGGCGGGCCGAGGTGGAAAACCAGTACGCCCGCGCCTTGCAGCAGGATGGCAACCCCAAGGCGCGGCAGGTGATCGAGCAGGTGTTTACCCTGCGCCCCAGCTTTGAATGGCGCGGCTTTGGGGCTTTGCCGGACAGCGCCCTGTCCATCCGTCCCGAGTTCGCCGCCTTTGATGCCGAGGCCCGGTTTGCCCTGCCGTATCGCAGCGTGCCCGATCACAAGGCCTGTGCCTGTGCCGAGATCGTGCGCGGCCTGAAACGGCCGCAGGACTGCCGCATTTTCGGCACCGCCTGCACCCCCGACCATCCGGTCGGATCGTGCATGGTGTCATCCGAAGGAGCCTGTGCCGCCCATTGGGCCTATGGCCGGTTCCGTGACCAGCAGCAGGGGGCTGCGCAATGAAACTGGATTGGGTATCGGGCCGGGTCGAACTGACCCATGGCGGCGGCGGCCGGGCGATGGCGCGACTGGTTGATGAGCTGTTCAAAAGCGCCTTCAGCAATCCGTTGCTGGATGCGGGCAACGATCAGGCGACCTTTACCGTGCCCGCAGGGCGGATGGTGATGACCACCGACGGCTATGTCATTCATCCACTGTTCTTTCCCGGCGGCGATATCGGCTCGCTGGCGGTCCATGGCACGGTCAACGATGTGGCGATGGGTGGTGCCCGCCCCTTGTACCTGTCGGCGGGCTTCATTCTGGAGGAAGGCTTTCCGCTGGCCGACCTGAAGCGGATCGTCACCAGCATGGCCGCCGCCAGCGCCGAAGCCGGTGTGCCGATTGTCACCGGCGATACCAAGGTGGTCGAACGCGGCAAGGCCGACGGGGTGTTCATCACCACCGCCGGGGTTGGCGTGGTTTATGATGGGGTCGAAGTGTCGTCGGACCGGGCGCGCCCCGGTGACGTGATCATCGTGTCCGGCACCATCGGAGATCACGGGGTGGCGATCCTGTCGGTGCGCGAGGGGCTGGAATTCGACAGTGAAATCCGCTCGGACAGCATGGCGTTGCACCGGCTGGTCGAAACGATGGTGCAGGTGGCGCCGGGGCTGCGGGTGCTGCGCGATCCAACCCGGGGCGGGGTGGCGGCGACGCTCAATGAACTGGCGCAGGCCTCGGCGGTCGGGATGGAGCTGGACGAAGCCGCCCTGCCGATCCGCCCGCAGGTGCGGGGAGCCTGCGAGCTGTTGGGCCTCGACCCGCTGTATGTCGCCAACGAGGGCAAGCTGCTGTGCATCTGCCCGCCCGAAGACGCCGACCGCCTGCTGGCCGCAATGCGCGCGCACCCGCAGGGGCAGGACGCCGCCATCATCGGGCAGGTGGTGGCCGATGATCACCGCTTTGTCACCATGGCCACCAGCTTTGGCGGCCGCCGGGTGGTGGACTGGCTGGCGGGCGAGCAGTTGCCGAGGATTTGCTGAGGGTACTGTTTCCCAAAGCGCGACAATCTTTTTCGCACAACGGGGATTATCAGTCGGGCGTGAAACGCCTACCGTAAGGCCACACACTGCTTCTCCCAGCCAAAGGATCTTCTCCATGTCTCTCCCCCGCGTCCTTGCCATCTCGGGCAGCCTGCGTTCCGGTTCCTTCAGCACCACCATCCTGACCTCGCTGGCATCTGCCCTGAACGGTCAGGCCGATGTGCAGGTGATGACCCTGGGCGACGTGCCGCTGTACAATCAGGACATCGACACCGACACCCCGCCGGCTGGTGTGGCCGCCCTGCGCGCTGCCATCAAGGCCGCCGATCTGGTGGTGATTGCCTCGCCGGAATTCAACTACGCCATTCCGGGCGTGCTGAAGAACGCCCTCGACTGGGCCTCGCGTCCCTACGGCCAGTCGGCCTTCGGTGGCAAAAAGACCTTGTTCCTGACCTCGTCGGTGGCCTTCACCGGTGGCGTGCGTGTGCAGGCCCAGCTGCGTGAAATCCTGATCGCCATCGGTGCCAACGTGGTGGCCGGGCCGGAACTGGTGCTGGGCAGCATCCACGAAAAGATCGCCGACGGCGCGGTGGCTGACGACGTGCTGGCCTTCCCGCTGGGCGCGGTGAAGGGTGCGCTGGGCCTGTAATCAGGACCAATACTTGCTGCTTTCGACAACAGGCATCCGGTCAACAGATCGGGTGCCTGTTGTTTTTGTTGGGGGAACGATTGTTCCTGCGCCATACTGCCTGCGGTGGACGGGAGGCGGAAGGACAGGGCCAGCGATGACCGATCAGGCGATTGTTCTGGTGATCGACGACGAGCCGCGATCGTTGCAAACGTTGCGGCGGGTGCTGGGGGATGACTTTATCGTCCTGACCGCCGCCGGAGCCGACGAGGCCGAGGCCATTCTGGCGCAGGAAATGCCGGCGGTGATCCTGTGCGACCAGCGGATGCCGGGCCTGAGCGGGGTCGAGTTCCTGCAACGGGTGCGCGAGCACTGGCCGGAGCCGGTGCGGATGATCCTGTCCGGCTATACCGACTCCGATGACATTCTGGCGGCGATCAACGATGCCGGGATTTACCGCTTCATCGCCAAGCCATGGGACCCGGACGAGCTGCTGGAAGCGGTGCGGGCGGCGGTCCATCTCTACCACCTGCAACGGCAGAACCACGCGATCAGCGTCGAAATGAAGGTCTCTGCCAGCCAGCTTGAAAAGGTGGTGGCGGAAAAGCGCAGCCGGGTGCGGGCGCTGTTTGGCTTTGACAGCATCGTCCATGCGGCGGGCAGTCCGGTGGCCGAGGCCATCGCGCTGGCGCGGCGGGTGGCCGACTATGACCTGTCGGTGCTGATCACCGGCGAGTCCGGCACCGGCAAGGAATTGCTGGCGCGCGCGATCCACTACAACAGCCCGCGTGCCGAAGGCTCGTTTGTGATGGAAAACTGCGGGGCCTTGCCGGACCAGTTGCTGGAAAGCGAGCTGTTCGGCTGTAAAAAAGGAGCCTTTACCGGCGCTTACGAAGACCGCATCGGGCTGTTTGAACAGGCCAGTGGCGGCACCATCTTTCTCGACGAAATCGGGGAAACCAGCCCGGCGTTTCAGGTCAAGCTGTTGCGGGTGTTGCAGGAAGGCGAAATCCGGCCGCTGGGGGCGCGGCTGACCCGGCGGGTGGATGTGCGGGTGGTGGCGGCGACCAACCGTGATCTGGAAGAAGAAGTCCGCGCCGGGCGCTTTCGGCAGGACCTGTATTACCGGCTGGCCGGGTTCCCGATTCACCTGTGCCCGTTGCGTGACCGGCCCGGCGATATCCCGTTGCTGGCCGAAATGCTGCTGGGCGAGGCGATGCAGCGCCTGAACAAGCCGGTCCACGATTTCCACCCCGAGGCTCTGGCGGTGCTGCGCGCCTATTCGTGGCCGGGCAACATCCGCGAACTGCGCAACGAGGTCCAGCGGATGGTGGCACTGGCGGAAAGCGAGACGCTGGGGCGCGCGGTGATGTCGCCGCGCATTCTGCGGGCGGTGGCCGGGCAGTCGTTGCAAGGGGTACAGCCCGCCACCAGCCTGCGCGAACAGGTCGAGGCGCTGGAGGAACGGATCGTGCGGGCGGCCTTGCTGCGCCACCATGGCAACATCTCGCGGGTGGCCGACGAACTGGGGCTGTCGCGGGTCGGCCTGCGGGGGAAAATGGCGCGCTATCGTCTGGGACGTTCTGCTGATCTGGTCGGCTGTGACAGCGAGGACGATGACGGATGAGCACGCCGCCGTCTTTGCGCGACAAGGTTGGGGCGGTGCCAGAGGTGGCGCTGGAGCTGGGCCATCTGCAAGAGCAGGTGTGGGTCGAGGTGATCCAGAAAATGGAACAGGTCTATTCCGACCTGATCCGTTATGAAATCGGGCTGGAAGAAAAGAACGCCCGGCTGGAGGAAGCCCAGGCCTTTATCACCTCGGTGCTGTCGTCAATGTCGGACGTGTTGATCGTCTGTGGTCTGGATGGCCATGTGCAGCAGGTCAATCAGGCGGTGCTGGAGATGACCGGTCTGGAGGCCGGGGCACTGGTCGGGCGGCCGCTGGAAGACCTGTTGAGCGACGGCAGCCGGGGGACGCTGGCCGAGTTTTCCACCCGCCCGTCAACGGCGGTCCTGCGCGAATGCGAGGTGCGGTTGCTGTGTGCGGATGGCGGAGCGTCGGATGTGGTGGCGATGAACTGTTCGCTGCGTCTGGACCATCGTGGCCGCCCGGAAGGCACGGTGTTGATCGGCAGGCCGGTGGGAGAACTGCGCCGGGCCTATGCCGGGCTGGCGCAGGCGCACGCCGACCTGAAACAGGCGCAGCAAACGCTGATCCAGCAGGAAAAGATGGCTTCGCTGGGGCGGTTGGTGGCCGGGGTGGCGCACGAACTGAACAATCCGATTTCCTTCGTCAATGGCAACGTCCACACCCTGAAAAAGTACATGGCACGGATCAGCCAGTATCTGGATGCGGTCGGGCGGGATGACCCGCAAACCTGTGCTGCCTTGCGCCGCACCCTGCGGCTGGATGCCATTCTGGCCGATGTGCCGGAGCTGATCGAAGGCACGCTGGAAGGAGCCGAGCGGGTGACCGACATTGTGCGATCCTTGCGGCGGCTGTCGTTTGCCCAGCCCGGTGCCTCCGAAGTCTTTGATCTGGCCGAGGTGGTGCAGACCGCCCTGCAATGGACCCTGAAAGGCACGCTGAAGGGAACGGCGGTGATGCCATCCCTGCATCTGGACCTGGGCGGCGGGCTGCTGGTGCGCGGGCAGGCCGGGCAAATGCATCAGGTGATGACCAATCTGATCCATAACGCGCTGGATGCGCTGGAGGGTTGTGTCGATCCAATTCTTGATATTGTTGGTGGTCATGTGGATGATCCGGGCCTTTCCCCACCCTGTCGGGTACGGGTGACGGTGCGGGACAATGGTGCCGGCATTCAGCCCGAGCATTTGCTGCGGGTCTTTGACCCGTTTTTCACCACCAAGCCGGTCGGGCGCGGCACCGGTCTGGGGCTGTGGATCAGCTATGGTCTGGTGCGGGATTTCGGTGGTTCGCTGACCGTTGGCAACGATGCCGCAGGCGGAGCGGTCTTTACGATTGATCTGCCAGCGGTGAACAACACCTGAAAGATGCGTGTGTTCTGAGCCGTTTGCGTGGTCTGTCGCTGCCTCTTGATACCCGGTCTGGTTGAGTATAGCTGTCTCGCACATGCGATTGTGCTTTGCAATATTTTTGCCAGCTTCAACTACGCCCTGTCATCCGATATAGGCCGACTCTGCGACCTGATTCGGCCTTTTGGCCGACGGGCAGGGGATTCTGGTGGAAAAACCACCCCTTGGGGTGGGGTGGGAGAGTTGTTTTTTTGCGTAAAGCGCTTTGCACGGATAAGGATATTTCACGCCACCGGCAAGGGGGTAAAGAACGCTGAAACCTTAGTGTTTATGCGGTGTTCGGGTGGGGGTTGACACAGTTTTTGGCAGTTTTGCTGGCATTACCCGAGTTTTCCCATGGGGGAAAATTAGCTCTTTGACATTTATTTTCGCTAGATTTTCCGGTCAGGTGAGATATTGTCTCAATGCATAACAGCCATTCCAATGGCGCATAATGACAACCAGGCCCTAAGGGAGGGTGTATGACCAACCAAATCCACGAGCGGATTAAAGCCAATCCGAAATTCCAGGAGCTGTGTGCCAAGCGCAGCAGCTTTGCCTGGACCCTGTCAGCCGTGATGTTGATTGCGTACTACGCGTTCGTTGCCGTGATTGCCTTCTTCCCGGCTTCCCTCGGGACACCGGTGTCCGAAGGCGCCATCACCTCGGTCGGTATCTATGTCGGTCTGGCGCTGATCATTCTGTCGTTCGTTCTGACGGGCATCTATGTCCAGAAGGCCAACGGCGAATTCGACGCCCTGAACAAAGAAATCCTGGACGAGGTGAAGTGATGAAGCGTTTTGGCACTTTCTCCTCGGTGGTTGCTGGTCTGACCACCCTTGGCCTGTCGTCGGCGGCCTTTGCGGCCGGTGCGATCGACGGCGCCGTGCAAAAGCAGGCGACCAACTGGACGGCGATCGTGATGTTCGTCGCCTTTGTGCTCGCCACCCTTGGCATCACCTACTGGGCTGCCAGCAAGACCAAGTCCGCCAAGGACTTCTACGCGGCGGGCGGTGGCATCACCGGCTTCCAGAACGGTCTGGCGATTGCCGGTGACTACATGTCGGCAGCCTCGTTCCTCGGGATCGCCGGTCTGGTGTTTACCGCCGGTTTTGACGGCCTGATCTACTCCATCGGCTTCCTGGTCGGCTGGCCGGTCATCCTGTTCCTGGTGGCAGAACGCCTGCGTAACCTCGGCAAGTACACCTTTGCCGACGTGGCGTCCTATCGCCTGCAACAGGGCCCGATCCGCTCGCTGGCCGCCTCGGGCACGCTGGTGGTGGTTCTGCTGTACCTGATTGCCCAGATGGTGGGCGCAGGCAAGCTGATCCAGCTGCTGTTCGGTCTCGACTACGGCATCGCCGTTGGTCTGGTCGGCGTGCTGATGGTCGGTTACGTGATGTTCGGTGGCATGCTGGCCACCACCTGGGTGCAGATCATCAAGGCCGTTCTGTTGCTGTCCGGCGCGACCTTCATGGCGCTGATGGTGATGACCCACTATGGCTTCTCGATGGAAGCGATGTTCAAGCACGCCACCGAAGTCCATTCCAAGGGCATCAAGCTGATGCAGCCGGGTGGTCTGGTGTCTGATCCGGTCGATGCCATTTCGCTGGGTCTGGCCCTGATGTTCGGTACCGCTGGCCTGCCGCACATCCTGATGCGCTTCTTCACCGTCTCGGACGCCAAGGAAGCCCGCAAGTCGGTGTTCTATGCCACCGGTTTCATTGGTTACTTCTACATCCTGACCTTCATCATCGGTTTCGGCGCCATCGTTCTGGTTCTGAACCATCCGGAATTCATGGCTGCTGACGGCAAGGGCATCATGGGCGGGTCCAACATGGCCGCCATCCATCTGGCCAAGGCTGTCGGTGGTGACCTGTTCCTCGGCTTCATCTCGGCCGTTGCCTTCGCCACCATTCTGGCGGTGGTGTCCGGTCTGACCCTGTCGGGTGCCTCGGCGGTGTCGCATGACCTGTACGCCTCGGTGTGGCGCAAGGGCCGTGCCAGCGACGCTGACGAAATCCGCGTCTCCAAGATCACCACGATGGTTCTGGGCGTGCTGGCGATCATCCTCGGCATTGCCTTTGAAAAGCAGAACATCGCCTTCATGGTCGGTCTGGCCTTCTCGATCGCTGCCTCGGCCAACTTCCCGGTCCTGTTCATGTCGATGTTCTGGAAGGGCCTGACCACCAAGGGTGCGTTCTACGGCGGCTTTGCCGGTCTGATCTCGGCCTCGGTGCTGGTGATCCTCGGCCCGACCATCTGGAAGGACGTCATGGGCCATGCCGACGCCCTGTTCCCCTACAAGAACCCGGCGATCTTCTCGATGACCATTGCCTTCGCCATCACCTATATCGTGTCGAAGATCGATGGCTCGCAGACTGCCAAGGACGAAATGGAAGCCTTCGAAGCCCAGTACATCCGGTCGCAGACTGGTCTGGGTGCGGAAGGGGCCTCCGAGCACTAAGACTGCCACTCTGGTATGGAGCCCCATACCACCGTGACCGAACGCCCCGGACCGAGTGTTCCGGGGCGTTTTTTTCTTGGCTTGCTCAAGGGGATGAACCCCGCGTCCATGACTTCAGGCCAGCTTTTCGCAGTGCAAAGGGCGGGGGTACACTGCCACCCGGATCGGTTCACGGATCCATATCCATAAGGTGCCACCATAAAACAGGCCCGCAAAAATACCGTCGTCAGGGGAGACGCCTCGTACCATGTCCAAGGACTTTGATTTCTCGGTTACGCCCTTTAGCCATTTGTCGTCAGCCGAGCGCGGCAAGCTGTCGGCGGCGGTCGATATCGCCTATTTCAAGACCAACGATACGCCGCTGAAACCCGGTCAGGCGCTGGACCACCTGATGCTGGTGATCAAGGGATTGCTGGCGGAAAAGAACGGTGACGAACTGGTGACGGTCCATGGGCAGGGCGATTTGTTCGGGGCATCGGCGCTGATCAACGACACCAAATCGCTGTCGTGCGAGGTGCAGGAAGAGGCGCTGGTCTATCTGATCCCGCGCCAGATGATGCTGGACCTGTGCCGCAGCAACAGCGCGTTCGAGGCATTCTTTACCAGTTCGCTCAGTGAACGGCTGGCCGCCCGTGCCAATGCCGAAAGTGCGCGCGGCATGGCCTCGTTCATGGTGGCGAAGGTCGGGCAGGCCTATCTGCACCCGCCGCTGTTCGTCCCCGGCTCGTGTACCCTGCGTGATGCGGCGGTCCTGATGAAAAAGGAAAAGGCCACCAGCCTGCTGGTCACGGCGGCGGATGGCCGGGTGGGGGTGCTGTCGGGGTCGGACATGCGCGACCATGCCATCATTCAGGGCAAGCCGCTGGAAACGCCGGTCGAAAGCTGTGCCACCTATGGCACCATCACCGTTGATCAGGACGAGTTCCTGTTCAATGCGCAGGTGCTGATGACCCGCTACAACATCCGCCGCCTGCCGGTGCTGCGGGATGGCAACATCATCGGGGTTCTCGAACTGATCGACTTGTTGGGCTACATGTCCAGCCACTCGCATCTGGTGGCGGTGCAGGTGGACCGTGCCCAGACGCTGGACGAGCTGCGGGTGGCCTCCGAGGCACTGGGGCCACTGTTGCAGGGCCTGCACGGCTCGGGGGTTAAAATCCGCTTCATTGCCGAGATGGTCACCGACCTCAGCCGCAAAATCCAGCGCAAGCTGTTTGAAATGCTGATCCCGCCGGAGTTGGCGGGCAAATGCTGCCTGATGGTGATGGGCTCCGAGGGGCGCGGCGAACAGATCGCCAAGACCGATCAGGACAATGCGCTGATTATCGCGGACGATATCGACCCGGACAGCGTCCGCGACCTGTGCCGCCAGTATACCGAGGCGATGATCTCGTTCGGCTATCCGCCGTGCAGCGGCAACATGATGGTGTCCAACCCGGAATGGAGCAAAACCGAAAGCCAGTTCCGCGATGACATTTACCACTGGATGCTGACGCCGGGGGAAAAGGCATTCCTCAATCTGGCGGCCTTCATTGACGGCGAAGCGGTGGCCGGTGATCCGCTGTTGCTGTATCGCCTGCGCAGCTATCTGTTCCAGCGGCTGACCGACAATCAGGGCTTCCTCAGCCACTTTGCCCGACCGGTGAACAGCTTTGACACGCCAATCGGCTTTTTCCACCAACTGGTGATGGACAAGGACCACAAGGGCGAAATCGACATCAAAAAGGGCGGCATTTTCCCGATTGTCCACGGGGTGCGGGCGTTGGCGCTGGAAAAGCACCTGACCTGCACCTCGACCTTCAGCCGCATCGAGGCTCTGGGGCAGGAGGGCATTTTCGATACTGACTTTGCCGCCAATCTGGTCGAGGCGTTCCAGTTCCTGATGGAAATCCGCTTGCAGGGGCGCTTGTCAAAGGGGCAACTGAGCGGGGAAGGGGCCGACAACTTTGTCCGCGCCGATGACCTGTCGAAATTCCAGCAGGACGCCCTGAAAGACAGCCTGTTGCTGGTCAAGCAGTTCAAGCAACTGTTGACCCATCATTTCAAGCTGGCGGCCTTTTAGAGCAAATCCCGAGCAGATGGATGCATCTGCGACGACGTATTTGCTAGAAACACAAGATGTTAGAGCGTTTGACCCGATTCAGGGAAAACGGAAAACGCTCTAAACATCAGGGAGAGGTATGATGCTGCAATCCCTGCTGCGCGGCTTGAACCGCCGTCGCCTGAAGGACCCGTCCTATGGGTTTCTGTTCGACGATCCGCACCCGGACGAAGTGGTGTGCTTTGACACCGAAACCAGCGGTCTGGACCCGAAAAAGGCGGAAATCCTGTCGCTGGCCGCCGTCCGCATTCGTGGCAACCGGGTGCTGACCAGCCAGCGGCTGAACATGGTGTTCAAGCCGCAAAAGGCCATTGATCAGGAATCGATCAAGGTTCACCGTCTGCGCCATGTCGATGTCGCCAACGGGCTGGATATTTACGAAGGTCTGGACCGTTTCCTGCGCTTTGTCGGCAATCGCCCGCTGGTCGGTTATTTCCTCGAATTCGACGTGGCAATGGTCAACCGGGTGGTGAAGCCATGGCTGGGGATTGGCCTGCCGAACCGCTGCACCGAAGTGTCGGCGCTGTATTATGACTATCGCGTGCGCGGGCGGGATGGGGTCTATACCGGCAACATTGACCTGCGCTTTGACACCATCATGAGCGAACTGAAACTGCCGGTTCTGCCCGCCCATGATGCGCTGAACGACGCGATCATGACCGCATTGATGTATGTGAAACTGCAAGCCCTGCTGCATGGCAGCAGCAGCGCGGAAGGCTGATCCGGGGGGATTACCGCCGGGCTACCGTTAGTGCCTGTTCCAGGTCGCTCCAGATGGCGTCGACCGGCTCCAGTCCGACATTCAGGCGGATCATCCGGTCCGAAATGCCGAAATGGACGAACGGATTGGGCGCGGGCGGCATCCCGGCGGTGACGCTCAGCGGCACCAGCAGGCTTTCCGGCCCGCCCCAACTGACCCCCAGCCGGATCAGCCGCAGGGCGTCGGCAAAGGCCGGAACGTCGATGGCATCGCTGACCAGAAAGGAAAACACCCCGCCATAACCACTCAGGGTTTCCCGCCCCGGATGGCTGCTGAATGCCGGATGCAGGACCGATGTTACCTCGGCATGATCGCGCAGGCGGCGGGCGATGGTCAGGCCACTGCTCATGTGGACCGGCATCCGCAAGGTCAGGCTGCGCAGGCCGCGCACCAGCAAAAAGGCATCAAACGGTGACAGCTTGGCCCCCAGATAGGGATAGGTGCGACCGTTGATGCGGTCGATCAGGTCCTGCCGCCCGACCACCACCCCGGCGACGGTATCACTGTAACCGCCAAGGTATTTCGAGGCGGCATGGATCACCAGATCAATGCCGTGGGCAATCGGGTTTTGATACAGCGGGGTGGCCCACGAATTGTCGATGGCGGTCACCACCCCGTGCTGCTGGGCCAGTGCCGCCAGCGTTGGCAGGTGTTGCAGGTCAAAGGTCAGGGTGGTGGGCGTTTCGACATACAGCATCTTCGCGCCGGGCAGGGCGCGGGCCACCGCCTCGGGGTCGCTGCCATCGACATAGTCGATGGTGACGCCTGCCGGGCGCAGCAGCTTTTCAAACATCTTGTAGGCATCGCCATAGACATTGCACACCGTCACCAGCCGGTCGCCGCCGCTGACGAAGGCCATCACGGTGGCAGTAATGGCAGCCATGCCACTGGCAAAGCCGCGCCCGGCATCGGCGCCTTCCAGTCTGGCAACCAGCTCCTCAAACACCTGCACGGTCGGATTGTCGCCACGGGTGTAGACCAGCCGTTGTTCTCCGGCATAGACCGCCGCCATGTCCTGATAGCTGTCAAAGGTAAACAGCGAGGTCTGAAAAATCGGCGGCGCAGCGGCGTTCAGCGGATAGGCGGGCTCGTCACAGAACAACAGGCGGTGCGCTTCGGTCAAATCCATCGGGGCTCTCTCTGGAAGGGGAAAGTGTCAAGGGCGGGACGGCGGTAACGGGCACGACGGACAGAGGGTTTCACCGGGCAGCAGGTAACTCAGGCAACAGACCTTGCGCTGCTGGCTGCCATCGGGGCGCGGACGCAGGCAGCCGTGCACCGGGTTGGCGCTGCCGTCGTACAGGGTGGGGGAGGCCAGCATCACCGCGCGGGCGGCATCGACGGCGGCGGCCACCCGCCGTTTGTGCTGGCGGTGCAGTTCATCCAGGCTCCAGCAGACCAGTGCTGCGACATTGCCCCACAGCACCCGCGGGGAAACGCCGCTCCACTCGGCCAGTCCTTGATGCAGTGGGGCAAAATGATCGACCATCAGCTCTTGCCAGCGTTCGGCCAGCGAGCGGCGTGGAGACGCGGCGGCAGACAGGAACAGCAACCGTTGGGGACTGGCGTCTTCGGCCAGCGCCAGCCGCAGGACCGGCGCGGCCAGCCGCAGGTCGCCCTGCCAGTCGCACAAGGCCAACGCGGTGAGCAGCGACGGCAGGGTGATGCAGCCGTACAGGTGCGACCAGCGCGCGGCAATCGCCCGCCGGTCGGTGCCTTCACCAAAGCGGGCCTCAAAGGGGGCCAGCAGGTCGGGCACCAGCAACGGCTCGCGCAGAAAGGCCGGGGTGATCCACCGCCAGCAGGCCGTTTCTTCCTGCCGGGCTGGCAAATGGAAATCGACCGTCTGGCACGAGGCGAGGACGCCGGTCATCCAGTCTGATGGAGGGATGGGGCGGGCAAGGATCATCAGCGTTTCCGGGTCAACAGCCACATCACCAGCGGCGCCCCGAACAGGGTGGCCATCAATCCGGCGGGAAGCTGAAAGGGAAACAGCACCATCCGCCCGGCCCAGTCGGCGGCCAGCATCAACAGGCCACCGCTGAGGATCGCCCCGGCCATCTGGCTGGGGACGGTGTGCAGGCCCAGCATGCGGGCCAGATGCGGCGCCATCAGACCAATGAAGCTGAGCGGGCCGATCACCAGCGTGGCGGTGGCGGTCATGGCGGCGGTCATGATCAACAGCAGCAGGCGGGTCCGCCCCAGCGACAGACCCAGACTGCGGCTGGTGCCGTCGCCCAGTGGCAGGATGGTCAGCCAGCGACTGATCAACGGGGTCAGGCCCAGCAGGACCACCGCGATCCCGACGGTCAGCGTGGCCTGTGCGCCATCGACCCGATAGGTCGAGCCCATGGTCCAGTTGAGCAAAATCACCGCGCGTGGATCACCATTGGCGGTCAGCACGGCGGTCAGGGCGTCAAACAGGGCCCCCAGTGCGATCCCGGCCAACAGGATGCGATCGGGGGAAAAGGCACTGCGCCGCCCCAGCAGCAGGATCACCAGCAGCACCCCCAAAGCCCCGGCGGAGGCGGCCACCACATGGGTAAAACCAGCGGCAGAGGGCGCAATGTACAGCATGGAAATCATCCCGATCGCCGCGCCCGAGGTGATCCCCAACACTTCCGGGCTGGCCATGGGGTTGGCGGTCAGGCGTTGCAGGATCATCCCGGCGGCGGCCAGCATCCCGCCTGCGGCCAGCGCCGCCGCACTGCGCGGCAGTCGCCATGGCAACAGCGGTGTCAACTCGTGCAGGTCGCCAATCCACCGCCAGCCCTGCGGCCCGCGCCCCCAGCACAGGGCAACGATGGCTGCGGCCAACACCAGCATCGCCAGCAGGATCACCCGCCGCCACGGGGCGGCGCTGCGGATCACGCTGACGGTTCCCTGCCACAGCCCGCCGTGGGCCTTCATCTGCGGCAACAACAGCAGGATCAACGGCGCTCCGAACAGGGCGGTGATTGCGCCGGTGGGCAGGGGGTCACCCAGCAGGCGGTCAATCTGCTGCACGGTCTGGTCGGTCAGCCACAGCAGGGCCATTGCCAGCAACGGCGACCACAGCAACCGCTGGCGCAGGGTGCGCGCTCCGGCAAAGCTGGCCAGCGTCGGTCCGGCCAGTCCGATGAAGCCGAACAGGCCAATCGAACTGATCACGGCGGTGGACAGAAACACCGCCACTGCCAGCGCCGCCGCCCGCAGGGCAAACAGCGGCACGCCAAGGCTGCGGGCGGCCTCGTCGCCCAGTTCCAGCAGCACCAATGGCCGCAGCAGCAGCAGACAGGCCATCATTCCGGCGGCCAGCATCGGAGCCAACAGGCGGATGGCGCTCCAGTCGTTTTGCACCAGTGATCCGCTGCCCCACACAAACAGGCTGACCAGATACTGCTCGTTCATCAGGATCAGGGCACTGCCGAGCGCCCCGCAATAGAGGGTGACAATCATCCCGGCGAGGATCAGCGGCAACGGCTCCAGTTTTTGCCGCCACGCCAGCGCGAACACCAGCGCCACCGCGATCAGCCCGCCGCCAAAGGCCACCCACACCCGCCCGCCATCAAGCAGCGACGGCGCAAACAGGGTGGTCAGGGCCAGCGCCAACTGCGCCCCGCCCGCCGCACCGACCGTTTCCGGGGCGGCCATGCGGTTGCGCAGGACATGCTGGAACAGCGCCCCGGCCAGCCCCAGCGCCGCGCCACACAGCAGGGCAGCCAGCGAGCGGGGCAGCAGGCTGGCGCTGGCGATGATCTGCGGCAGGGTGTGCGGAGCCAGCAGGGCGGGCCATTCACGCATCGGCAGACGGTCGTTCAGTCCGTACACGGCCATCGCCAGCGCAGGCAGCAGCAGGAGAAGGAACAGGGCAGGCAACAGGGCGCGGGAGTCCCGACCCCGCAGGGAAAGGCTGGCGAGCATTATAGCGGGGCTCCGGTCAGGGTCAGGACCAGCAGGCGGGCAAAGCGGCCACTGGCGGGCAGGGTGCCGAACATCAGCACCGGGTCAATCAGCGCCACCCGCTGGGCACGGACAAACGGCAGGGCGTTCCACAGCGGATTGCGGGCCAGCGAGGCCTCAACCCCCGACGGCAGCGGGCGCAGCAGCAGCAAGCGGGCCTCGGGGGCGTCGGCCAGCTCGTCGTATCCGGCACTGGAAAAACCCCAGAAATTGGTCTCGGCCTGCCAGGCGTTGCTCAGGCCCAGCCGGTCGAACACATCCTGAAACAGGCTGTTGCGGGCATACAGCCAGACGTGCCGTTCATCGACCGAGGTGGCGATGTACAGCGGGCGGTGGGCCTCGGCTCCGGCGGCGTCCAGCCGCTGGCGGGCAGCGGTGAACAGGGCGTCGGTGTCGGCAATCAGTCGTTCAGCTTCACTCTGCCGGTCGGTCAGGCTGCCGAGATGGCGGGTGGCGGCGACAGCCCGCTCCAGCGGGTGGTTGCCATTGTCGCGCCCGCTGGCGTCTTCCTCGTAAATGGCGATGGTCTCGACCGGGGCAATCCGCTCCAGCAGCGGTTTCAACGGGTTCTGATAGGGGGTGGCAAGGATCAGGTCCGGTTTCAGTTGCTGAAGCTGTTCCAGATTGGGCTCAAAGCGCGAGCCGAGATCCACTACGCCCTCCGGCAGCGCCGGTTCGACCACCCAGCCACGATAGCCCGGCACATCGGCCACCGCCACCGGCACCACCCCCAGGGCGAGCAGGGTTTCGGTCAGCCCCCAGTCCAGCGAGACAATCCGCCGCGCTGGCTCTGCCGCCCACAGCGAAGACCCCGGTGCCAGCAGCAGACAGACTGCCAGCACCAGGGCATGGATCGCCCGGGGAACGAACACCCCGCAGGCCATTATTCCGCCGCTTCGGCGATCAGCGCCGCCGGAGTATCCCCGTCTTCGGTGCCCCAGCGCACCAGAGACGGCGGCAGTTCGAGGTCGAAATGCATCCGCCCGAGCAGGGAATTGACGATGGTCGCCCCGCGCCAGGCGGCGATGCTCATCTGCGGGTCGGCGATGCCGTGGCTGTGGCGGCTGGCGTTGACGGCGTAAATGCGGTTGCTGGCCGGGCCGTCCCAGATCACCGAATAGTCGGCGTTCAGGGCATAGCGGTCGGGGCCTTCGAACTGCATCCGTCCCTTCAGGCCGTCCAGACAGGCCGGGGTGCGGGTGGCATAGCCGGTGGCGAGCACGATCGCTTCGACGTGATAGGTGGCGAGCTGCTCGTCAAAGTGATTGCGCACGGTGAGGGCATAGCTGTTGCCCTGCCGTTCAATCGCCACCACCTCGCGGTTGGGCATCAGGCGCAGGTCGGCCTGACAGCCGTCAAGGTAGGTCAGTTCGTACAGGCGGCGATAGATCGCCAGCAGGGTGGAGGGCGAAGCGCCGTCCGAGGCCAGCTTTTGCTGGGCCAGCTTCAGGGTCTTCAGGGCGGCGGGCAGCGGGTGGAAACGGTCGCTGTATTCCGGGGTGAAGTATTCGTTGGTGAAGGCACTGGCATCCAGCGGCTCGAAATTCGGGCGGCGGCTGAACCACAGCACGCGGTCCTGATCGCCGACCGCGCCGTTGATCAGGTCGAGGAACACTTCACAGCCGCTCTGGCCGCCGCCGATGATTGCCACCTTTTTGCCGCGCAGGGCGTTCTTGCGGAACACGATCTCGCTGGCATGGAAACAGGTGTCGCTCAGCCACGGGGCGGCGCAATCGGGCACCGACGGGGTGGTGCCGACGCCGACCGACAGGCTGCGGGCCTGAACGTTGCTGCCATTGGCAAAGCGGACGGTAAAGCGGTCTTTGTCAAAGCTGACCTGTTCGGCCTCGTGCCCGAAATTCAGCGACGGCAGCGACGAGGCCACCCACTTGAAATAGGCGGCGGTTTCCTTGCGGTAAACGGCATCGAATTCACAGTTGAGGAATTTGTAGAACCGCTTGTGGCGGACCAGATAGGCCATGAAGGACCACGGGCTGGTCGGGTTGGCGGCGGTGACCAGATCCTTGAGGTAGGAATTCTGCAACTCGGCCCCCGGCAGCATCAGGCCGGGGTGCCAGTTAAAGGTCGGGCGGCGGTCGAAAAAAGCCGCCTTGACCTCGGGCAGGCTGTCGAGGTGGGCCGCAACGCTCATGTTGAACGGGCCGATGCCGATCCCGGCAAGATCAAGAACTGTGTCGGTCATGCTCTGAAGTCTCCAGTTATTCTGCGGCGTCGCGGCGCGCAAGGGACAGCTCGGCCACAACATCGTCAATGCGGCGGGCAAAACGGCTGTGAAAGGCCGTCATGCCGATGATGTGCAGGTGGGTGGTGCCGGCGATGATCTCGGCGGGCTGGGTCAGGCGGGAATGCTGACGCCAGTCAATCAGGTTCAGGCCACGATGCAGGGTGTCTTCGGCGGCAAAGGACTGGATGGGAACATCGTGCGGCAGCAACTGGTGCTGGCGGAACACCAGCGCGTTGTCGATCAGCACCCAGAAAATGTGCTCGGTGCTGCCAACCGCCGGGCCGTCCAGCGGCAGGTCGTATTCACTGTTCAGCACAAAGCTGAGGAACTGCTCATAGGCCAGCGCGTCCATCGACCCCAGCAGGGTTTCCCATTCGGCGCGCATTCTGGTTTTGCCCAGCCAGTCCTGCACGCGGGCATGGGTGGCGTCACGCTCGCCGGGGGCAAAGGACGGGATGGCGCCCAGCGCAAAGTCGGTGTCCATGTCGCAGACATCGACCATCCCGATCAGGCGGACATCGACCTTTCCGGCCAGCAGGCGGGCGGTTTCATAGGCCAGCAGGCCGCCCCACGACCAGCCAAGGAACACCACCGGCTGCCCGGCGCTGCGGCGCAGGATGTGGTCGGCATAGCGGGCGCTGATGTCGGCAATCGAGGCCTCCAGCTTGCCCTGTTCACACAGGGTGTAACAGACAAAGCCGGTGGCGGGCTGGTCCGGCCCCAGATAGTCAATCAGCTTCAGGTATTCGCGGGTGCTGACCAGCAGGCCGGGGAAGCAGTACAGCATCGGGCGTGGCGGAGCATCGGGGCGGGCTGCCCGCAGGGTGATCACTTCGCCCGCGCTGGCGTCGCCTCGCTCCAGAAAAGCCGCCAGATCGGCAATGGTGTGGTTGTTGAACAGATCGACAATCGCCACGCTGGCCTGTGGCAGATGGCGCTTGATGCGGGCGAGGATTTTCAGCCCGGCAATCGAATTGCCGCCAATCTGGAAATAGTCTTCGTGGATGCCGACCTCGGCCAGTCCCAGCACGTCGCGCCAGATTTCGCACAGCATCTGCTCCATGGCCGAGGTCGGCGGGTCGATCACCCGTTGCCCCAGCCCCGGCGCGGGCAGGGCCTTGCGGTCGAGCTTGCTGTTGGCGGTCAGCGGCAGGGCGGGCAGAACCATCACCACCGTCGGCACCATGTAGTCCGGCAAGGTGCGGGCGGCTTCGGTGCGCACCGCGTCGGGGTCGAGGCTCTGGCCTTCGGCGGCCACCACATAGGCGACCAGCATCGGAGCCGCTTGTCCGGCGTCGCTGTGCAGCACCACCACCGCTTCGCGTACCGCCGGCTGGCGCTTGATCACCGATTCAATTTCACCCAGTTCGATGCGGTAACCGCGCAGCTTGACCTGCTGGTCGGCGCGGCCAATGAAATCAATCATCCCGTCCGGCTGCCAGCGGGCGAGGTCGCCGGTCTTGTACAGGCGTTCGCCCCACCGCTGGCCGGGGAAGGGAATGCCGAGGCGGGCGCTGAACGGGTCGGGCACAAAGCGCTCAGAGGTCAGGTCGGGACGACCGACATAGCCGCGCGCCACGCCATCGCCGCCCAGATACAGCTCACCCACCACGCCGGGCGGCACCGGCTGGCCGTTGGCGTCAAGGATATAGGCCCGGCGCTGGCCGACCGGGCGGCCAATCGGCACATGCAGGCCGCTGAAGGTGGTTCCGGCGGCGACTTTCCACACCATCGGGGTCATGATGGTTTCGGTCGGACCATAGCCATTGATCAGGATGTCGGCGCGCAGGGCGCGGGTGATCATGGCAAAGGTTGATGGTGCCATTGCCTCGCCGCCAAAGGAATACAGGCGGGCGGGCGGCGGGGCGCCGGTCAGGTCGGCCCATTCGGCCAACTGGTGGACATAGCTGGTCGGCAGGCTGGCGTTGGTGACGCCGTGGCGATGCATCAGCTCGAGGGCTTCATCGGGGCCGAGCAACGGCTTGTGCGGCAGGACGATCGAGCCGCCCAGCATCAGCGGCACCATCCAGCGTTCGTGTCCGCCGTCCGAACTGAACGGCAACACCGGCAATTCGCGTGAGGTTTCGTCCATCTCGTAAACGGTGGCGGTGCTGTCGAGGTGGCGGGCCAGCGGGCCATGGTCCACCGCCACCCCCTTGGGGGCTCCGGTCGAGCCAGAGGTATAGATCACATAAGCCAGCTGGTTGTCGGCAATGCTGATCGCCGGGTCGCTGTCCGGGTGGTGGGACAGGTCGCTGTGGTCCAGCAGCAGCACCGACACCGCCGGGTCATGGCGCAGGGCCAGCGGGATGCGTTCGGCCCACGGGCTTTCGGTCAGGATCACCCGCACCCGTGCGTCTTGCAGGATGTGATGATTGCGGCTGTCCGGGTGGTCGGGGTCCACCGGCACAAAGGCGGCTCCGGCCTTCAGCACCGCCAGAATGCCGATGATGGCGGCAGGCGAGCGTTTCAGCAGCACCGCCACGCATTGCTCCGGCCCGACGCCCGCCGCAATCAAATGGTGGGCCAGCCGGTTGGCGGCGGTTTCCAGATCACCAAAGGTCCACTGCTGGTCGCCGCACAGGATCGCCACCCGTTCGGGGGCTCGGCGGGCAACGGCGCTGATCCGCTGATGCAGCGGGCGCTGATCGTGCGGGGCGCTGTCGGGGTAGGGGGCGGACAGGGTGGCCAGTTCGTCATCACTGAGCAACGGCACAAAGCCGATCTGCTGCTGTGGGTTATCGACAAACGCGGCCAGCAGGCGCAGCCAGTGCCCGGCGGCCTGGTACAGCAGGGCGGGGTCAACGCTGTCTTCGGCGGCATTGAACAGGACGGTGATGCCACCATCGGGGCGGTCAAGGCTGGTGACCACCAGCGCGGCATCGGCGCGGCTGTGGGCTCCGGCCAACTGGTCGAGGCCCAACAGGGTGACCTCCAGCCCGGCCGAGGCCAGCTTGTTGTGCGCGGCCATCCACGCCGGGGCAGGCTGGTGGCTGAACAGGGTTTGCAGGGCCGCACCGCTGGCGTCCGGCGCGTCCTGCCACACCTCTTGCGCCAGCCGCTCATAGGGCAGCGGATGGGCGCAGGCCTCGTCAAAGGCTGCCTGAACGGAGGTGGCGGCGTCGGCAAAGCTCATGGTGGCGGTCAGCGGGGCGACAACCGGGGCAATGT
This sequence comes from Insolitispirillum peregrinum, assembly GCF_900156605.1. Lineage (GTDB taxonomy): Bacteria > Pseudomonadota > Alphaproteobacteria > Rhodospirillales > Rhodospirillaceae > Insolitispirillum > Insolitispirillum peregrinum. The sequence continues at coordinate 212,198 of NZ_FTOA01000006.1, forward strand.
CTTCCAGCCGTCCGACCAGCCGGTGCAGGGCCGGGGTGGGGCGGTTGGGGTGAACCCGCCCCAGCACATGGCGATAGTGGCCGCTGTAGCGGGCCAGCAGCACATGCAGTGGTACCGACAGCAGGGTTGCCAGCGGCAGGCGACGCTGTCCGGCCAGTGTCCGCAGTTGCTGGGCGAGGGCCAGCGGCACGTGCACGATCGGGCACAGGCGGTCGCCGGTCGGGGCCTGTAACGGCATCACCCGTGGCGGCAGAGTGGCGGGTGGCAGCGCGTCATCCTGCAACAGCCCGCGCCAGTGCTCGCTGCTCTGGCGACAGGCTGCGCTTTGCAGTCCCTGACGTTCGGCGCGGGCGTGGGCGGTCGGGCTGGTGGCGGCGGCGGGCATCAGCGGCACCTGCCCGGCCAACGCCGACAGCAGGTCTTCGGCCAGAATGCCCAGCGATGTGCTGTCGGCAATCAGCGGATGCAGGGTCAGGCACAGGGTCAGCGCCTGCGGGCTGCGGACCAGGCGGACCCGCCACGGCAGGTCGGCGGGAAAGTGAAAGGCCCGGCTGTAATCGGCGCTGAGGGCCGCCCGTTCTGCCGCCTCGTTGTGAACCTCGCTGATGGTCAGTGGCACCGGCAGGCCCGGCAGCGTCTCGGCGGTGAATTCCTGCACATCAACCCGGCCACCGGGCAGAATCTCCAGACGGCTGCGCAGGGTGGCATGGCGGGCGACCAGCGTGCGCACCGCTTCGGTGATGGCGTTTTCCAGCCCGGCGGCGGCGGTCCGCTGCTGAAAGCGCAGCGCCAGCACCTGATCGCCCGGCAAGCGGTCATTGCCGGTTTGCACCAGCGCCCACAGGCGGCGCTGGCTGATGGTCAACGGGCCGGTCGCAACGGGTGTGGCAGAGGAAAGGAGGGCCGTATCCTGCATGGCTGCACCATTGTCATAAAAAGTGTGTCTTAGAGGATTTGCTCTTGATGAGCGTGTTGCGGCGCACGCAACGGCCTCTGTGGTGCTGACGGATGACGGCGAGGGAAATTTACGGGATTTGACGAAAAAATGTGGTTTAGATGCAATAAAAACTCAAATGAGAATGAATTTCTTTCCAGCCCGTCCGTCATTCGAACAAGGGCAGCCCGTTCGTGACCCCAGTTCGTGACGCATGAACCGGATGCCGACCTTTGACCGTGCCGTATTGCAGGATGAGCAACGATGACCTCTGAGCTGACTTCCCTTTCCCAGCATCCGTTTTTGACCTCCGTGACGGCAGGGCTGCCGGGGCAGGTGCGTGCCAGTGCTGACGGCACGCTGTTGACCGTCAGCCGGGCCGGAGCCCCCGACAGCCGTTTTTCCTGGACGGGCGGCGTCCTGCGCCCGCTGGATGGCATCCCGGATGCGGCGGACGTGCTGGCGGTGGCCGAAGCCGTTTATGCCACGCAGCCGGGCTTGCCGGTGCTGCGTGGCGAGGGGCCGCTGGGCCGTGCCCTGAGCGAAGCCGGGGTGGTGGTGGCGTCAGCGGATGGTCAAGGCTGGGAGATCCCGGCAGACCTGCTGTGGCAGCAGGCCGGGCCGTGGCTGTCGCCACGCGGGCAGGCGGCGGGCTGCTATCCGCTGTTGCACACCATGACCAACGGCAAGCGCCATCCGCTGCGCCGCCCGAAGATCGACGGCGTGCTGTATGAACGCTTCATTCCGTGGCTGAACGAAACCATTTCCTTCCGCCTGATCGATGTCGAGCAGGACGCCGAGCGGCTGAACCGCTGGATGAATGATCCTCGGGTGGCGGTGATCTGGGAAGAAACCGGTGATCTTGATGTTCACCGCGCCTATATCGAAACCAAACTGGCCGACCCGCACATGGTGCCGGTGATTGGCTGCTTTGATGGTCAGCCGTTCGGCTATTTTGAAGTCTATTGGGCGAAGGAAAACCGCATCGCCCCCTATTATGACGCCGAGGACTTTGATCGCGGCTGGCATGTGCTGGTCGGCGAGGATGCCTATCGCGGCAAGGCGCGGGTCAGTGCGTGGCTGCCATCGCTGATGCACTTCATGTTCCTTGATGACCCGCGCACCCAGCGCATTGTCGGCGAACCGGCGGCGTCGCATTCCCAGCAGATCCGCAATCTGGAGCGTTCAGGCTTTGCCAAGGTCAAGCAGTTCAGCTTTCCGCACAAGCGGGCGATGCTGGTGATGCTGCTGCGCGAACGGTTCTTTGGCGAACGTCTGTGGGCGCCGCAGGATGACAGCCTGCGGGCGGCGGCGGTGACGTCCGTTGCTGCCGAATAACCGGGTGGATGGCTGATCATGTCTCTTGCCTTTCGAGGAGCGGCCCGCAAGGGCCGTGTCCGTTTTGCCTCGCCGGTTGATCTCGATGACCCGCGTCTGCGGCGGCTGATTTTGCAACTGGCGATCCCGTCGGTGATCGGGCTGCTGGTCAATGCCTTGTATTATGCCGTTGATGCGGTGTTCGTCGGTCATCTGGGGACCGATGCACTGGCGGCGGTCAACATTGCCCTGCCGCTGTTTGCCTTGGTAGCGGCGCTGGGCGAGGGGCTGGGGGTCGGCGTGGCGGCGTCGGTCGGGCGGTTTCTGGGCGAAAAGCGCTGGGGCCGCGCCTGTCTGACCGCCAGCAACGGTCTGATGCTGGCGGCGGTGGTTGGTGCGGTGATGAGCTTGTTGTTGTGGCTGTTTCACCGCGAGGTGCTGGCGCTGATGGGCACCAGCCCCGAACTGATGTCACTGGCCTCGGCCTATACCGGCATCCTGGCGATCAGTTGCGTGATGACGCTGGTGCAAATCCTGTGCGATTTCATCGCCATCGCCGAGGGCAACACCCGCTTCAGCATGATCACCCTGCTGGGATCGTTCCTGCTGAACATGCTGCTCGATCCGCTGTTTATTTTTGCTTTTGGCTGGGGTGTCGAAGGCGCAGCATGGGCGACACTGGTCGCCAAGGCGGTGGCGCTGGCGGCGTACTGGGTTTACTTCCACCGTCATTGGGGGGTGGTGTTGCTGCGGCCCCGCCTGATGCGGCCGCGCTGGCCGATCCTGAAGCCGGTGGTGCAGGTCGGCATGCCCGCCACCCTCGGCAGCTTTTTGTCGGCGATTGCCTTTGCCCTGATGTACCGGCAGGCCGCCGTTCATGGTGGTGAGCAAGCGGTGGCGGGCATCGGTATCGCCGCCCGCCTGATGATGCTGGGCTATTTTGCGGTGATTGGCTTCTGTCTGGGGGCACAGGCGGTGATCAGCTACAGCTATGGGGCGCGCACCTATCCGCGCCTGCTGAGCGGTATCCGCTTCATGCTGCTGGTGACGACGGTGTTTTCAGTGCTCTATGCCGGGGTGATGCTGGCCTTTCCCCAGCCGCTGGTCGCCCTGTTCACCCCCGATGCGGCGGTGCAGGCGGTTGGCATCGAAGCGGTGCGGATGTTCCATCTGTGCTTTGCCATCACCGGGCTGGAATATGTCACCCTGATTTTGTTGCAGTCGATGGGACGGGCCACATTGTCGGCAGTGGTCGGGCTGGCGCCTCAGGGATATCTGCTGATCCCGGCCTTGCTGCTGTTGCCGCTGACGCTGGGGGTGGAAGGCGTGCTGTTCAGCCCGGCGCTGGCCTCGGGTCTGGGTGGGGTGCTGTCGTTGCTGATTTTCGGCTGGCAGATGATGCGCCTGCGGCGACGGGTGGTGGCGGGGTGAAGTTCGCCCGCCGTCGTTCGTTGTCTGTGAATGTGCCTGTTGTGGCATGCTGTGAAGGAACATCCCCTGATGCTGGACCTCGATGCGGTGTCCTACGCCATTGACGGCAAGACCGTTTTGCATCCCTTGTCGTTGTCGCTGGGGCGCGGCGAAGTGGTCGGGCTGATTGGCCATAACGGTTCGGGCAAATCGACGCTGATGAAGCTGGTCGCCCGTCACCTCAGCCCGTCACAGGGGATGGTCCGGCTGGCCGGGCGCGACGTGTCGCGCTGGTCAGCGCAGGATTTCGCCCGCGAAGTGGCCTATATGCCGCAGCATCTGGCCCCGGCAGGCGGAATGACCGTCGAGGAACTGGTACGGCTGGGCCGCTATCCGTGGCACGGTGCGCTGGGCCGGTTCAGCGCCAGCGACCAGCAGCATGTCGATGCCGCGCTGGACGTGACCGGCGTGCGGGCGATGGCCGGGCGGCTGGTGGACAGCCTGTCCGGCGGCGAGCGTCAACGGGTGTGGCTGGCGCTGTTGCTGGCGCAGAAAAGCGGCCTGTTGCTGCTGGACGAACCGATTGCCGCCCTCGACATCGCCCACCAGATTGCCACCCTCGAGCTGGTGCGCTCGGTCAGCCGCTCGTTGGGGCTGGGGGTGCTGATCATCCTGCACGACCTGAATCTGGCGGTGCGCTATTGCGACCGGCTGGTGGTGCTGAAAAACGGCCAGCTCCAAGCCGACGAAACCGCCCGGCAGGTGCTGCACAGTGGCATCCTGCAACAGGTTTACGGCGTGCCGATGCACATCGTCCCCCACCCGGCCACCGACCAGCCTTGTCTGCTGGTCGGGTGAGAGGAGGCGGAGGTTATGGTTTGGCCGGTTTCCAGGTCAGGGAAATCTTGATGTTGGCTTCGGCGGCGCTCTTGGCGATCACCGCCCCGACTTCCCCCTTCAGCGTAAAGCCCAGTTCAACGGTGACCTGCTCGGGGCGGGTGGCGAGGCTGTCCACCTGATCCATCACCGAGGCAAGGCTGGGCCGAATCGCCGCCAGCGCCTGGTCAAAACTCTGGCGGGCCTTGGCGGCCAGACCGGAACCGGTATTGGCGACCATGCCGCCACGGTCAGCAACCTCTTCCTCAACGATGATCTGCTGGCCGTTCGGCAGGTCATAGGGCACAAGACGAATGGGCATGGGGTGGCTCCTGAAAAACGGGGCGGGTTACGAGGGGCAGTATCCCTGCAGGTCGGGGAGGGGAGCCGCTCTGCTGTCACGATCGGACAGAGTTGGCGACAAACCAAAGCGTTGTCGTTGTTCTGCTGATAAACAGTGTGAGACATGTGCGCGGGCGGTGACGATCAGGGTGCTGACATCCGGGTAGTCCCATAGGCGGATAGTGTCGTCCGTAGAGGCTGTGACGATTTGGTGGCCATCGGGACGAAATTGGGCATCGAAGATCTTACTTGCCTGGCCTCCGAGAATGCTTGCTACGGGCGTTGGACCAGATAGATCCCACACGCGGGCGGTGTTGTCTGGCGAGGCAGTGACCACCTTTCGTTCATCAGGGCTGAAGCTGGCGACAGTGACGCTTTGCATATGCCCACTGAGAACGATGGAGGTGGGCGTTGGACCAGATAGATCCCACACGCGGGCGGTTTTATCCGATGAGGCAGTGATCACCCGTCGCCCATCGGTGCTGAAGCTGGCAGCGGTGACACCCCCCTCGTGCCCGCTGAGGACGATGGCGGTGGGCGTCGAGCCTGACAGATCCCACACGCGGGCGGTTTTATCCGATGAGGCAGTGATCACCCGTCGCCCATCGGTGCTGAAGCTGGCGGCGGTGACGATGCTTTCATGCCCCTCGAGGATGATGGCGGTGGGCGTCGAGCCTGACATATCCCATACGCGTGCGGTTTTATCGTCAGAGGCAGTGACCACCCGTTGCCCATCGGGGCTAAAGCTGGCGGCGGTGACACCACCTGTATGTCCTTTGAGGACGATGACAGTGGGCGTCGAGCCTGACAGATCCCACACGCGGGCTGTCTTGTCTATTGAGGCAGTGACCACCCGTCGGCCATCAGGGCTGAAATCGGCTGTGGAGACTCTTTCCGTATGTCCTCTGAGGACGATCATTGTGGGTGTCGGGCCTGACAAATCCCACATGCGGGCGGTTTCGTCCGATGAGGCAGTGACCACCCATTGGCCATCAGGACTGAAGTTGGCGTCGTTAATAGGGAGTTCATGCCCTTTGATGTCTATGGCCGTGGGTAACGGACCAGACAAATCCCATATGCGTGCGGTGTTGTCCCATGATGTGGTGACCAGCTTGCGTCCATCAGGGCTGAAGCTGGTGGAGCCTACATAGAGATGGAGTAGTCTTGCGGCGAGTCTCCGGGTAGCTAAATTTCCTTCTTTAAATGTATTTTCTCCATATTTTGATATTAAAAGTTGTCCACCGTGACTAAAATTGTCCGTTGTTAGTGGCGAGTCAGACAGATTCCACACGCGTGCGGTGTTGTCCGATGAGGCAGTAACCACCTTTCGTCCATCAGGGCTAAAATTGGCGGTGCTGACAGGGAGTTCATGCCCACTGAGGATAATGGCGGTGGGAATGGGGTTAGACAGATTCCACACGCGGGCGGTCTTATCGTCAGAGGCAGTGATCACCTTTCGTTCATCAGGGCTGAAGTTGGCGTCGGTGATAGCTCTTTCATGCCCATTGAGGACGATGGTGGTGGGTGTTGGGCTTGACAAATCCCATACGCGTGCTGTGGTGTCACGAGAGGCTGTGACTACCCGGAACCCATTGGAATTGAAGCGGGCGGCGTTGATCCCACCCGTATGTCCTTTGAGGATGATGGCAGTGGGGATCGGACCAGATAGGTTCCACACGCGGGCAGTCTGATCGTCAGAGGCAGTGAGCACCCGTAGTCCATCGGGGCTGAAGTTGACGGCGGTGACACGATCCGTATGCCCGCTGAGAATGATGGAGGGGAGCATGAGGTCGGACAGATTCCACACGCGGGCGGTCTTATCGTCAGAGGCGGTGATCACCCGTTGCCCATCAGGGCTAAAGCTGGCAGCGGTGACATGACCTGTATGTCCTTTGAGGACGAGGCTAGCGAGCGTCAGGTCTGATAAATCCCACACGCGGGCGGTCTGATCGTAAGAGGCAGTGAGCACCCGCCGCCCATCAGGGCTAAAGCTGGCGGCGGTGACATCACCTGTATGCCCTTTGAGGACGATGGCGGTGGGCGTCTGGGCAGACAGATCCCACACGCGGGCGGTGTTGTCGTCAGAGGCTGTAACCACCCGTCGTCCATCGGGACTGAAGCTGGCGGCGCCGACAGCGCTTTTGTGCCCGTTGAGCGAGATGGCTGTGGGGGGGGAGCTAGACAGATCCCACACGCGGGCAGTGCCATCGTATGAGGCTGTTAACACCTTCTTCCCATCAGGGCTAAAGCTGGCGGCAGTAACACGATCTTCATGCCCCACCAGAGTCCGCTCCTCCCTGTTCCGCAACCATGCCTGCCGTAAGGCGGCTTCTGCTTCCGCTGTAACCGGGCGGTCGCGGTGTTTGGCCGGATCGGGCAGGGCTTCGAGGGCCAGCAGGATGGCGGTCATGTGATCACCGCGCTCGTTTTCCTGTTGCGCCAGTGCGGCGAGTGCGCGGGATTCCTGTCGCTGGGCGGCATCCGTCTGGGCGCGCACCATCTGGTACAGTCCGCCAATCGCCAGCAGGGCGATCAGCGAGATCAGCAACAGGCCTGCCGAAATGCGCAGCCAGCGTCTGGTGCGGCGGTTCTGCTGCTGCAGGCGCTGGTTTTGCTGTTCGCTGTCGCGCAGTTGCTGTTCCTTCCGCTGGTCCTCTTGCAGGTGGAACGCCTGACTGGCGGCGATATAGTCGCTTTGGGGGGGCGGTGGGGGGGCATAAAGGCCGGTAGCGTTGACCAGCCACTCACCGGCCTGATCGAGGTCATGGCGGCGGAGCAGGTCGCGTTCAGCCCGTTCGCCTGCCTCCCACACGGCATGTTCGCGTTCAAAGCGGTCGCGCCAGGCCAGAAAGCGGCGGTGGTCGTCGATCAGTGTGCTTAACCGGTGCCAGCGGGCCATCAGGGCTTCGTGGACCAGTTCCACCGTTGGTTGTTTGCTATCCTCACTCAGCACGGTGATCCGCTCGCTGCTGAGGGCGGTCAGAAGCTGCCGGTCAGTGGCCGAGGCCTCGGCCAGTACCAGCCGCCGCCGCAAGGCCCGGCCATCGACCAGCCGGACCAGCGACAACAGAACCCGGTCGATATCGTCATTCTGAAAGCGCTGACGGTGCAGGTTGTCCACGGCATGGTCGCCGTGGTGAGCGAGGGCCTCTTCGAGGATCTGGGCCGGATCATCTGCGGTGGTGGTGGAGGGCTGGCGCATCAGCCAGTGGTTCCGGGTCTGTGCCAGATGCCGCCAGCAGTGGCGCAGGGCCTCTTGCAGCAGTGGCAGGCGGCCCGGCTCGCGGGTGGCTTCGATGGCCATCACTTCGGTAAAACCGGCCTCGGCCTCCACCCCGAACAGGGCCGCCGGACCGGTGATGGCCTCGCGCACTTCGGCCCGGTTCATCGCCGACAGGGTGAACATCGGATAGGGGGCGGAAAACAGCCGGGCCACCGTTTCGTCGGCGGTGATCATCGTTTCCAGCAGGTCGAGGCGGGCGGTCAGCAAACAGTGGGCTTCGTCTCGCTCGACGGCATCCAGAATCCGCCGCAGAATGACGGTGCGCTGTGCTATCAGGCTGTTGTCCTGAGCGCTGCGGTGATCGTCATCGCGGGCGCTGTCGGGGAAGAACTCTTCAAACTGATCGATGATGATCAGGGTGCGGCGTGGAACGAATGACGGGTCCGCCCCCAGCGGACGGGCCAGAGCTGCCGCCAGTTGCTCGGAGACCGCCTGATACCTGACGTCACTGGGGCGGAACAGAAACACCGTCCAGCCATGGCGGCGGTACTCTTCGGCCAGCCCGGCCTTGACAAACGATGACTTGCCGCTGCCTGAGGTGCCAACCACCGCCATCAGGCGCTGACGCTCCAGTTGCTCAAGGGCTTCCTTCAGCTTGCCGGTCGGCGCAGACAAGGCAGTCTGTGCGCGGCCCCGTCCGAAGAACAGATGGGCGGTGTTGCCATCAAAGGCCGCCAGTCCGGGATAGGGGCTGGCCAGTGGCGGCCAGGCTTTGGCCAGCGCGTAGGCTGGAATCACAAACCCTTGCCGCTCTTCCCGCACCCGCCGCTCTACGACCATGCCGAGGATGCTGCCATGGTCGGCGGCAATGGCCGGGGCACCGCTGAGACCTTCTTCGATGAACGGTTGATCGGCTGTCGCGCCGTCGGCAACAAACCAGTTGCGGGCATCAGTGGCGGTCAGGCGTCCGTTGGTCGGCAGGCCATGGGCCGATCCCATGAAGCCAAAGCTGTAAAAGGGCAGCGATGCGTTGAGGGGGACAACCTGCCGGGGCGGTTCAATCCGCAGCGGCAAAAAGGTCGGCCAGGCCTGCTGGTCCACCGGGGACAGGATGGCAATGTCCGCCACCCCGTCATGCTCTTGTGAGCCATATACCTCAAGCGGCGGCACCCATGCCCGCAGGCGCAGGGTGAGGGTGCCATGGCCGGGCAGATTGGCGGAAATCAGGCATTCCGACGGGGGAGACTGGTTGAACGGCGGGCCCAGCGCGGCGCTCACCACATGGGCGCAGGTCAGGGCGTAGGTCTGGCCGTCGGCCCCGCTGACCAGAAAACCGGTCCCGACAGGAGGCCCGTCGCGGCGATTGCCTGCGGCATCGCCGGGCCAGATACGCAAGATGGCGGCCTGCCTGGATCCGAGCAATTTCCCCTCCCCCGATGGGAACCCTCTATGGGTGCAGTCACCCTATCAATACACTGAGTTTACCGGCATTTCACTCCTGATAATTGCGGCTGGACATATTTTGTCCGTCCCGAGTGTTGTGGTGGCCGAAGTCGGGGCGTTGTTTCAGTTCTGCGCCAACTGGATCAGCCGGTTGGCGAGTACCAGTTTTTCCGACAGGGTGACGGCCAGCAGGCGGTGGAACAGCAGGGCCAGTTCGCTGTCGGTTTTCTCCAGATGCTCCAGACGGCCCCGGCCAAGGCGGAAGATGGTCGAGGGCGTTTCCACCACCACATCGGCGGTGCGTTTGCCGCCGAGGTAGAGGGCGATCTCACCGACCACCGCCCCCGAGGTCATGGTGCGCAGGCGCAGCGGGCGGCCATTGGGCAGGGTGATCTGCACCTTGACCCGGCCATGGCCCAGCACATAGACGTCATCGGCGCTTTCTCCGGCGCGGATCAGGTCAGCTCCGGGGGGCAGGGTCAGCTTGTCCATCGCCGCCACCAGATCGGGCAGGCGGGAGTGGGGGCCGAGGGTTCCTTCCAGATGGCGGAGCACTTCGCTGGTGCTGCCTGCGCTGGTGTCGTCCTGCAACAGGGCCTCTTCGCAGGCCTCCAGGGCGTGGTCGAGGTCCGGGGCCAGTTGGCAGCCGGAATGGGAGGCAAAGGCCAGCCCGGCACGCTCGACCGCCAGTCGCAGCTCGGGGGACAGGTGGCTGAAGATCACCGTCACCCCTTCGGCGTCGGCCATGGTGCAAATCTTGAGAAAGCCCGCCGTGGCCGCCGAGTCCGCGCCGCTGACCGCCCGCAGGTCGAGCAGCAGGAACTGCAACGGGCGCTCGGATATCGCCTGCAGGCGCTCGCGCACTTCGGACACCACCCGCTCGACGGTGCCGAAAAACAGATAGCCTTGCAGTTGCAGGACGTGGATGCGCTGGCCCTGAGTGTTCAGGCGCTGGATGGCAGCGGTCGAGCGGTCAACGCTGCTGCGCAACTCGGTGCCGCTGGCGACCATCCGCACCACCGGCAGGCGGGAATAGGTATAGACGAACATCACCACCGAAATGGCCAGCCCCAGCGCCAGCCCGGCGAGGAAGCCGACCAGCATGATCGCCAGCAGGATGGCCGCCACCACCAGCCATTCGCGGCGGGGCAACTGGCGGCGGGAGGCGACCAGCCATTCCAGCAGCAGTTCCAGCCCGAGGAAGATCATCAGCCCGGCGGCGAGGAAGGTCGGCATCAGGGCGGCCAGCAGCGGGGCGCACAGCAGGCCGATGGCCAGCACGCAGGCGGTGGCCATCCCTGCCGCCCGGCCATGGACTCCCAGCTTGTCGGCCAGCAGGGTCATCCCCAGCCCGACAAAGCCCGACGTTCCCCCGATCAGCCCGCTGAGCAGATTGGCCAGCCCGCTGGAGCGCAATTCGGCATTGGCATCGAGATCCCGGCCCGAGGACAGTTCCAGCCCGCTGCTGTTCAGCAGCAGGCCAATCATGCTGAGGATCACCGCCGAGGCCATCGCCGGCGTGGTGGCCAGCACCGCGCCCCAGTCGGCATTTTGCACCACCCAGACCGGCGACGGCAGGGCGATGGTACCATCGGCGGGGGTGGTGGGCAGCCAGCTCCAGGCCCGCGCCTGATCGACAGAGACATCGCCTGCGGCCAGCAGGGCGTAAAACACTCCCCCGGCCCCAACCATCACCAGCGGAGCAATCAGCGGATTGGTTGAACGGCGCAGGGCCAGCAGCAGGGCCACCGCAAACAGGCCAGCGGGCAGGATTTTCGCCAGCCCCAGCGGGTCGGCCAGGGTGCTGAACAGGGCCGATGCCTGATGGCTGCCACTCAGCATCACCGCCGCGCCTTCGATCAGCAGCCAGCCCGACCCGGCCAGAAAGCCCGCCACCACCGGATAGGGCAGAAAGCGCACCAGTCCGCCCAGCCGCAGGGTGCCGAACAGCCAGAAACAGGCCCCGGTCAGCACCGTGCTGGTGCCCAGCACCGCAAAGACGGTGGCGATGCGCTGATCGCTGCTGCTGGCGGTCATGGTGGCGGTGACGCCGACAATCGACGAGGCCAGAATGGCGATGCTGGTTTCCTGTACCATGGCGATGGTGTTGGGATTGCTGCTGCGCAGGGCGATGACCAGCGCCAGAATCACCCCGCTGAGCAACAGAACGCCAACCCCCATCCCCAGCCCGGCGGACAGGGCACCGGGGAACAGCAGGGCGGCAAAGGCCAGACTGGCTCCCAGATTGTCGATACCGGCAATCAGGCCGACCATCGCCGGGCCAAGGGTACGTTTGAGCATGCGGATGATCCCTGTTGGGTGAAAAGCGGCGGCGGGCAGAAAACAGGCGGGCGTTGGTAATACGGCAGTCCCGGCGCGGCGGGCGAGGAAAAACCGCAGATGTCAGCCGCGAGCCATGTTTTGTCGCATCAGTCCTTGGCGATACTCCGGCTTTCTGTTAGGGTACTACCTTGGAATAATTCAAAGGTATAGTTCAAATGACCGACCCATCATGTTCTTCTGTTCCCGGATGGTCCTTTGACAACAGCTATGCCCGCTTGCCGGAGCTGTTTTTCCGCAGGCAGAATCCGACACCGTCCCGGCAACCGGCTCCGGTGGTGTTTAACCACCAGTTGGCCGCCCAACTGGGGCTGGACCTGAAGGCTGCCGACCCGCTGTCGGTGGCGGCGGTGTTTGCAGGCAACCAGTTGCCGCCCGGCAGCGAGCCGCTGGCGCAGGCCTATGCCGGACACCAGTTCGGGAACTTCACCATGCTGGGCGATGGGCGGGCGATCCTGTTGGGCGAACATCTTACCCCGGATGGGCTGCGGCTGGATATTCACCTGAAAGGGGCAGGGCAGACCCCCTATTCCCGCCGGGGCGATGGCCGGGCGGCGCTGGGGCCGATGCTGCGCGAATACCTGATCAGCGAGGCGATGGTGGCGCTTGGCATTCCCACTACCCGCAGTCTGGCGGTGGTTACCACCGGCGAAGCGGTGTACCGCGAGGCAGCCTTGCCCGGCGCGGTGCTGACGCGGGTGGCTTCCAGCCATCTGCGGGTGGGGACCTTTGAATATGCTGCCGCCTCTCAGAAGGGTGAAGGGTTGACCGCACTGGTCAACTACACCCTGGCCCGCCATTACCCCGAACTGCTGGATGAGGAATACCCGGTGCGGGCGTTGCTGTCGGCGGTGATCGACCGGCAGGCCGACCTGATCACCCACTGGATGCGGGTCGGCTTTGTGCATGGGGTGATGAACACCGACAACATGACCATCAGCGGTGAAACCATCGACTATGGCCCGTGCGCTTTTATGGATGCCTATGATCCGGCGACGGTGTTCAGCTCGATTGATCGCCATGGACGCTATGCCTTTGGCCGACAGGCGGTGATCGCACAATGGAATCTGGCCCGCTTTGCCGAAAGCCTGCTGCCGCTGCTGCATCCGCGTCAGGACGACGCCATTGCCATAGCCGAACAGGCCATCAACGGCTTCAAGGACCGCTTTGATCAGCGCTGGTTGCACATGATGGGGCGCAAGCTGGGTCTGTTCGACGTGCGGGCCGGAGACGAACAGTTGGTGCGCGACCTGTTGGGCTGGATGCAGACCACCGGTGCCGACTATACCAACACCTTCCGCAGCCTGTCGCCCTTGGGCCTGTTGTCCGAGGAGCAGGCCGCCGATCCGGTGCTGGAGGAATGGCACCAGACATGGCAGCAGCGTTTGCAGCAGCAGGGGCAGGATGTTCAGGCCGCACTGGCATTGATGAACAGCCAGAACCCGGCCTATATCCCGCGCAATCATCTGGTCGAACAGGCGCTGGCGGCAGCCCACGAGGGGGATCTGGGGGCATTCGGGACACTGCTGGGTGTTCTGGAAGCGCCCTATGAACAGCGCAGCGGCCTGGAAGCCTATGCCGCCCCGCCGCCGCCGTCGGACGAGCCATACCAGACGTTCTGCGGAACCTGATCCGTCGAGGCTCCGGACCCCATTGATTTGATTTCTAAAGAAAAATGAGGGCTTGGGGGCATTGCCACCAAACGGGTTCGGGCGGTAGCCCTCACTGATCCCGCCAACTGTCGTGTCCTGTGGCGTCACATTTAACGCACGCTGGTCCAGGGGGGGGGCTGATGCTTTACAGCCACCCCAGCAGGTGGAACCACAGGTAATCCAGCGGTCCCAGAAGCGCAAAGCTCACCACCGCCAGCGTCAGGCACAGGCGCAACCCGTCCCCTGCCGGAACCTTCCCCATCCCCATCGCCACCACAATGGGCGACGCCTGATAAGGCAGCAGGGGCGTCGCATAGCCCAGCACCTGCACCATCAGCACCGTCGCCACGGGCCAGCCGGTCCCGTCGGCCAGACTTTGCGCCAGCGGCGTGAACAGGGCCGGGACGCCATTGGCCGTCACCACAAAGTTCAGCGCGCTGACCAGCGCCAGCAGCGAGGCGAAGTTGCCCGCCGGATGATCCGGCGACAGCGGCAACACCCGCAACAGGGCCTGCCCGACCGCATTCCCCAGACCGCTGCTGCTGACCACCGCGGCCAGCCCGAGAATCCCCGCGATATAGAGGCAGGTCCGCACATTGACCCCGGCGGCGAACTGGTCCCCGGTCAGGAAGCCAATCCGGGGCAACAGGCACAGACAGGCCGCCGCCAGACCGACCCATGCCGGTGAAATGCCGTGCAGCGAGTCCGTCACCCACAAGGCCAGCGTCACCAGCAAAATCCCCGCCAGCCGCTTTTCTGCCGCCGACCAGGGGGCAGGAGCGTCTTTGACATCGATCGGGCCAGCGTGCGTTAAACCGGACGCAGGCACGCTGGTCCAGGATTTTGTTTTGCCGCATTGTTGTGGCGAAAACCGGTTCCCACTTTTCGCACAATGCTCCAGCGGCTGAGGCAGGGGGAACAGCAGCAGCAGGCACAGGACCAGCACCGCTCCTTTCAGGGCGCCGAGGATCGGCGCGTGCAGGGCCAGATAGGACAGATAGGAAAAATGCAGGCCATAGCCACTTTCCGCCGCCCCGGCCATCACCATGTTGGGAACATTGGCCGGTAAAATGCTGGTTGAAAGCTGGAACGTTCCAAAGCCGACCGCCAGAGCCAGCGCAATCCGCCCCTTGCTGCCCTCGGCCAGACCGCTGCGCTCGGCCAGAGCCATCACGATCGGCATCAACAGGGCAATTCGTCCCATGTTGGACGGCATGACAAAGGCCAGGGCATAGGTCAACGCGACCACTCCGACCAGCATGCGCGGCCACGATCCGGCCAGCGGAACCGCCAGCATGCGGGCAACCCGGTCTGCCAGCCCGACCGAGCGGATGGCGGTTCCAATGACAAATCCGCTCAGGACCAGCCAGAACGCTGACGACCCGAAGCCTGCAAACACCCGTTCCGGCGGCGCCAGATGCAGCATCATCGCCCCGGCAAAGAACATCAGCGCCGTCAAATACTCCGGCAGCCGGTTGCTGGCCCACAGGGCGATGATCACAAAGGTAAACAGGCCCGGCACCAGCAGGGGAGAAGCCAAAACCGCAGGGATCGCCATTGACGTGCTCCATGAACCGTACCGGAGGAGTCTCCGGGGAGATGCAGGGCGCCTATAACGCCATGCCACCGAAAATAGTCAATGAACGATCGTTTCGACTGCCAGAACAGGGGAGCTATTCGACGTTCTGCACCTGCTCGCGCAACTGGTCGATCACCGCTTTCAGTTCCAGACCGATCCGGGTCAGATCGCTGTCCTGCGCTTTGGAGCACAGGGTGTTGGCCTCGCGGTTGAACTCCTGACACAGGAAGTCGAGACGACGGCCACAGGCTCCGCCTTTGCTCAGCAGGTCGTCGGCCTGCGCCAGATGTGCCCGCAAGCGGTCCAGCTCTTCCCGGACATCCAGACGGGTGACAATCAATGCCACTTCCTGCACCAGACGGTCTTCCGGGATCGTTGTCCCATCACCGCCCAGCATGTCCAGAACATCGCTGATTTGCCGTTGCAGGCGACCGCGCACGCTGTCGGCACGCAAGGCCGCGGTCTGCTCGGCCTGCTCGACCAGCCCCTGAATGGTGACCAACTGGCCGCGCAGCACCGCTTCCAGCCGCTGCCCCTCTTCGGCGCGGGCTGTCTTCAGATCGCCCAGAGCCTGCACCAGTCCGGCCCGCAGCGCCGCCGTGTGCTGCTCGCGCTGTTCGGGGGAGATGTCCTGCTCGTCGGCAGCCATCAGCACGCCGCGGACTGCCAGCAAGCCGTCAAAGGTCGGCGGTGCAATATGCGGCGGCAGATCGCGCGCCATCTCCATCAGCTGCTGCAACAGGGCGCTGTTGACCGCCACCGCCGCCGCCGCGCCTTCGGGTTGGCCATGCAGGTTCAGCGACACCGACACGTTCCCGCGTCCCAGCGCCTTGCTGATCATGTCCCGGCACGGGCCTTCCTGATCCTCATAGCCGGATGGCAGGCGCAGGCGCACGTCCAGACCCTTGCCATTGACGCTGCGCGCTTCCCATACCCACCCCGGAGCCTGCGGGCTGGCAGGGCCTGAACAGCGGGCAAAGCCGGTCATGCTGGCAATCATCAAACGCTCCTGTGCGGGATGGGACAGAGGGGGGTGTTGTATACCATGTCCCCCCTGCTGCCAACCGGGTGCCCCCCCCCAGAGGCCAGATGAGGGAGGCCGGATGAGACTTGCCCTGCACCGGGTTCTGGTGTTTTGTCTGCCCATCCGATCCTCATCCAATCCCGCGAGGCCCCCGCCATGACCACCCCTGTTTTCCAGCCTGTCGCCCCGATTGCCCGCCGTGGGGTGATGCTGGTGCTGTCATCGCCATCCGGGGCGGGCAAGTCGTCAATTTCGCGCGCCCTGCTCGACAGCGAAGCCGAACTGGCCCTGTCCGTCTCGGTGACCACCCGCGATCCGCGTCCGGGCGAAGACGAGGCCATCCACTATTTCTTCCGCTCGGTTCCCGAGGTCGAAGCGATGGCCGAAAAGGGCGAGTTGCTGGAATGGGCCAAGGTATTCGAAAATTACTATGGCACCCCGCGCCAGCCGGTCGAACAGGCGTTGCAGGCCGGTCGCGACGTGATGTTTGACATCGACTGGCAGGGCAATCGCCAGCTGAAGGCCAATGCGCCCGACGATGTGGTCAGCATCTTTATCCTGCCGCCCTCGCTGGCCGAACTGGAAAGCCGTCTGGTCAAGCGCGGGCAGGACAGCGCCGAGGTCATTGCCAAACGGATGGCCAAGGCGGTCGATGAAATCAGCCACTGGGGCGAATACGACTATTGCGTGGTGAACATTTCACTGGAAGACAGCATCGCACAGGTCAAGGCGATCCTGCACGCCGAGCGCCTGAAGCGGGAACGCCGGATCGGGATGGCGGCCTTTGTCGCCGACGCTCTGGCGGGATAACCCTGGCGTCAGGACACACGACAGTACGGGAACAAGGATGTGGAGCGCTGCTCCACACCTCGCCGGGGCCTCGAGGCCCCGGACCCCATTGATTTGATATTGAAAGAAAAAATGGGGGCTCTCTGCTTTAGACAGCCGCCGGTGTTCTCTGCGTCTGTGCCACAGAGCGTTTTGATGGCGTCTCGTTGCCAATGGTGGCGGGTACGATCTGTGTCCGCTGGGCTTCACGCTCCAGCAGCACCTGCACCAGTTTGCTCTCTGCCATATAGGAGCGCAGAGGCAGCAGGCCCGGAGTGGTATAGGCCCCCGGCAGCAGGCTTGCCCGATCCTCCAGACACTGACGCGCCAAAGCAATGACCGGCAGGATTGGCAGATAAGCTGCCTCGGGCGCAGAGGCAATCAGGCTGCTGACCCGGGTCAGCGGGCGTCCCATCGAATCATCGCCGTGGGCTTCGACAATCAAACCACCAGCATGGGATGTCCCGCGCGCCAGTCGTTTGAGCAACCAGGGCATCATCCGCTGCCCACGACGCAGCCGGGCCTGTTCGGCGGCGGTCAATGGCCGCTGCCCGCCGCGCGGATGCGGCATACTCTCTTCCTGCAAACCCTGCCTCAGATGCGACAGAAGCCAGACCGCCCGTGGTGCCAGAAAGCCCGGTAAGGCGAGCCGGGTTTCCAGCGTTTCCAGATCAGGGAAGCGCGGCGGCAGGGTTTCATTGTCCGGCATGTCGCACAGCATGCTGGAACAGCGTCCGACAGACGGAACTGACAGTTTTCGGAGGTGCCGCCCACTCATCTCCCGGATCTTTTGGCCATTGCGCAGAACTGTCATCGGACGTCCCACCGTTGACAACAGCGTTGCCAACTGGGACCCCGGCCTCAGCGACCGTACACCGGGAATGACTGTCACGCGGACATCCCGGATATGATTGAACTGCGGGGCTATTTCATCCAGCAGCGCAGAACTGAGGCTGGAGGTTGACGCCCCACAGATCAGCGGCACACCGGCCTTGAGGGCCAGCGGATGCAGGGCACCGGTGAAGGATGCCATGAATGTCCGGCGGTCTGCCGCATCAATATAGGGAATACCGGCAGCCAGACAGGCTTCGGCCATCTGGTAGGTATACTGGGTAAAGGGGCCTTCGGCATGCAAAACCAGCTTTGCCCCGCTGACCGTCAGCATCGATGCCGGAGAAAGGCAATCTTCGGGGGGAACCGAATGCACATGGCATTCCGGGCTGTCCTGACGGATGGTGTCACACAGGGCATCACAGTGCTGGGCAGGGGTTCCGGCCAGCCACAGGCGCACATCCGGCAACAGGGCAGCCAACCGGGCCAGAGAGTGGCCTAAAGGCTGGTGGCAACCGGTAACCAGGACTGATGTGCTCATCGCGCTCCGCCTTTATGCTGCCTTGATGCCGTCCCCTGGATCCGGACCTGGAAGATCGGCCAATACACGGAACCATAGAGTGGTTATGGTATGCCCTTACCCACGCCCTTATCAATAAGTCTTATGGCCAGTGACAGGCCAATACCCTGAAAATAAAAGTGGATATCATCCAAAGGTATTATCCCTGTGGGTAATACCAAAGGGATAGGGTGTCCTCCTCTCCGCGATTGCCTCCATAAGGGTTCCCTTATCCATTCTGCTCTTCCGAACCATCCCGCCAGGCACCATCTTGCGCCCTGAAGTCACTGAATAATCCCGCTACCAAACTCACGTTTCAGGCCGTGTTGAAGGGGGCGGGAAAAAATGCAAAAAAGTGAAACAAATCTGTTGACGGGTTTCGAAAGATATAGCATAAACCGCCCCACGCCTCGACGTCCCCATCGTCTAGAGGCCTAGGACACCGCCCTTTCACGGCGGCGACCGGGGTTCGAATCCCCGTGGGGACGCCATCTCTCAGGTAGGCAGTCAGGCTATCCGCCGATTGCTGAAATGAGCTTTTTAGACGTCCCCATCGTCTAGAGGCCTAGGACACCGCCCTTTCACGGCGGCGACCGGGGTTCGAATCCCCGTGGGGACGCCAAGCTCGTTTGCCTGTACCTCTTTGGTATAGGACGCCCTGAGGTTCTTAGACGTCCCCATCGTCTAGAGGCCTAGGACACCGCCCTTTCACGGCGGCGACCGGGGTTCGAATCCCCGTGGGGACGCCATATTTTTTCCTTATGTCCAGCTCTACGCAACACAGACTGCCCAACGGCGCTCTGTGCATTTTGCGTTTTTTTCATCGCCAGCATTCGGTTTTTTTTGCGCGAAAACAGCCTTCAGCTCCCGCAAAAATGATGCGACATTTGAGAAAATGACAGCTGCAAGCGTGGATTCGACTTTGCGCGCACTCATTGCAAAAACACTACAAAGAAAAATTCCAATCCAGATAGAAACAGTTGAAAGGGTAAAGTAAATGCGATCCATCAGGAAAGTGATTAACGTCATATCTATAGCATTATTTCTAACAACATTCTCATCATTATCCGATGCAGAAGTAATACAAAATAATGCCATGACCACTATGCAATCAAAAATATACATGACCGTCATGGCACCTGGGGGATATATCACAGAAGAGCTGTATAATTATTTCTGGATGGATATGCCAAAAGAAATGAGGAATAGCAGGGAAGCAAGAAAAGAATATAGCAATTCTCAAATAAGGATAAAAAAATATTATGACAGATTTAGGTTGGAAGGGCTAAAAAGCGCAAAATTGAGCCTTGGGAAGAATAAAATAGTGAAAACAGCCGATTACGAATTCAGAAAAAGTGAGTTCCTGAAGCTTTTTGGCCTCTATGCCGATGACTATAACAATATTCAGCATGTCCACGAGATGGATAAAATGATCGAAGCGGCAGCGAGAGGAATACCTTATCAAACTCCCCAAGGAGCACTCCAGTTAACCGAAAAAAACATTGATGCCATGATAGAAGACCAAAATGCATCATCCATTCGATACGGCATACTATTGTCACCAGACTGGACAGATAATGAAATGTTTATATCATATAGTGAATTAAAAATTTCAGTGAAAACAAAGTATCCTCTCTATGAGCGGGAGATTGATGCTGGAAATGGAGATAAAATAAAAGTTCTTACATTTAGATTTGATGAAAAGAATACTTTGGCCATCA
This sequence comes from Insolitispirillum peregrinum, assembly GCF_900156605.1. Lineage (GTDB taxonomy): Bacteria > Pseudomonadota > Alphaproteobacteria > Rhodospirillales > Rhodospirillaceae > Insolitispirillum > Insolitispirillum peregrinum. The sequence goes on from NZ_FTOA01000006.1 coordinate 232,277, forward strand.
GATTCATCAACCTCAAAGAGCCACTGCAGGACCCAGCCAAGGATGTTCCTGCAATACTTCAAAAGCGTCTCGAGGCCATGGGGAAAGTAACATCAAATATCACCAGCGATAGCTGGTACGGACTCGCCACATCCAAAGGAACAACACGATCTGATAAAGATGGAGTAATATCATTTACCACAATGAAAATAATAAATATGAAATCGAATAGTGGTTATTTGATAATAGGCACTGTTTCAGAGCAGAATGAGGAAGAATCAAAGAAATATATGGATTATATTGAAGAAAGAATAAAGCTTTAGCTCTGTGAGCGCAAAAGGGGTTCCGGTTTTGCGTAAAATCACTGCGACAAAACAAAAGGTTAGACCAGCGTGCCTGCGTCAGATTTAACGCACGCAGGTCTAATCTGTAAAATGAAACCCAGGGTGGGTAAGCGCAAAAGCGGACTCTCTTTTCTGCTTACCCGCCCTGCACTGGCACCTTCCGAAACACCACAGGCACCTGCGCCGGTGATGGCATCAGGAGGTTATCCGGTCCGTACACTGGTGACCCGCAGGCCGGTTGGTACAGGACCGGCTCAAAGCCCTGCGCCACGGCCGTCTGTGAGAACAGGAAGTTCGCATGGCGAATGCACAACAGGCCACCGGGACGCAGGCTATCCGCCAGCGACGTCACCACCTGCTCAAAATCCTGAAAGCGGATCAGCCGGTCACAGCGGGCGGCAGGCTTCACCCCTCCCAGATCACCGTGCCGGAACACCGCCAAAGCAAAGACCGCATCACACGATGCCGCAGGCAAAACGGATGCATCACCGGCAACGTGCAGCCGCACCGACGGGTCGCCGGCCAGCCGCTGTCGGGCCTGTGCAATATTGCGCCGATTGATGTCGATACCGTCGATGTGTGCCTGTCCAAACAGCCGCCGCAGCGAGACGATCTCTTCTCCACGGGCGCAGCCAAAGGACAGCAGGCGGCTGTCCGGCTGATCGGCGACCTGATGGCGGACAAAGGCAAACAGCTCGGGGTAGCGGTTGGCGGTACTGGTGTTATAGGGCTGAAACAGATGCCGGGGCCGTCGCAACAGCAGCAAGGCCAGACTACGGCTTTCTCCGCCCTTTCCCCACCACCACAGCATGCGCAAGGCATGATAGCCCGGCAGATAGCGACACCATGTCCTCACACGGCCTTTCATGGCGTAAGATCAGGCTCCCGTGCTCATGATATGTCTGGAAAATGCCCCCGCAGAATGAACCGGGTGCCTTCGGGCAGACGCTCGGCTTCCAGGTGTCCCCCGTGAATTTCCGCTACAGCCTGACAAAAGGCCAGCCCCATTCCACTGCGTTCACCGGGACCCTGTGAGACTGCCACCGGATTGAGGATCCATTGATCCATCACCGTTGGCAGCCCTTGACCATTGTCTTCGATTGCCAGCCACCACCCTGTGTCGTCTTGCCCGCCGCTGATGGTGATCCGGGCTGGCCGTTCCGTGTCACGATAGCGCCAGGCGTTATCAATCAAGCGCGCGATTGCAAGGGTCAGGAACGAGCGGTCAGCCGGAACGGACGGCAACGAGCCAATCCGAACCTCGCCACCCCCGGCCGCAATCGCCTCGCGGAGCGGTTCCAGCGCCAGCTCCACGCAGTCCCGCAGCGGTACTCCTTCAAAGACTGGCGTTCCTCCCAGCAGTTCGGTGTACTGCCGGAATCCCTCCAGCGTCATCTTCAGCCGTTTGCCGCCGTCCTCTATATAGCGCAGGTCGGCTTCGGCCTCTTCTGACAACTGATGCAATCGGCGGCGCAGCAGTTGCGAAAAGCTGACCATCCGGCGGACCGGCTCTTGCAGGTCATGGGCGGTCACCTGCGCCAGACGGCTTAGCTTCAGGTTGAGGGATGTGATATCTTCAGCCCGGCGCTCGGCCAGCGATTTGGCCCGTTCCAGATCCGCCGTTTGCTCGGCAACCGCCTGTTTCAAGGTTTCGCGGTGGCGCAGGATGGCACCATTGCGCAGGTCAGACATGGAAGCCCAATAGATCACCGCACCGGAAAACAGGATGAAGCCGGTCACTTCCACCACCATCATCCGGTTCCAGGTTGTCAGGGCCTTTTGCAGGGAAACTCCCGAGGTTACCACCAACGGGTATCGATCCAGTTGTTGATAAGACAGAAGCTTATCGTTGCCATCGGCTTTCGAAATCAGCCGGACAACCCCCTGCTTTTCGCGTGGCAGCCATTTGGTGAACAGGTCGCTGCTGCTGATATTGATGCCGAATTTTTCCGCGTGCGCCGGTGCACGCGCCATCATCAGCCCATCCGAGCGCAGAACGGCAGAGGCTCCGTCGCTATCCAGCAGGGTGATCCCCAGTTGCCCGGCATAGTAATCCGCCGAGACGGCGGCAACCATGATGCCGATGACTTTTGAATCCTTGAGAATGGCCCGGCTGAGGTGAATGGTGCGCTCGCCGGTTATCTGGCCGATGGCAGGCAGCCCGACATGCAGCCGCCCACCATTGCCGCCGGCAGGATCGCCACCGGCAAAAACCCGGAAGTAGTCACGATGAGACGCGCTGGCCCGCCAGGGGGCGCCGCTGAAGGCTGGTACGGGATAGCCGGAAACCATCCCGTCCATTCCCGTCACGCCAACCCACAACAGCTCGGGAAAGGCGCTCAGTCGCCCTTCAAAGCGCAAGCGGTTTGCCGGATCCTCCCAACTGCCTTCGGCAACCGATACCGCCATATCGACCAGCAAGGAATCGACACTGCGCACGCTGCCGCCGATATTCTGCGCAATGGCAACCGCCATCGACTGCACCATCTGTTCGGCATTTGCGAGGTCTGCCGCGCGGGCCAGCCACAACTGAGCGGCCAGGGCGCTCCCCAGAATCAGCAGAAACAGGCCTGCGACCAGCCGCGACCACCAAGGGGTCGGGCTTTGAACAGACTGCGGTTCAACCAGATCCTGCGCCGTCATGATACACCCGGCATGTTAGAGGGTGAAAAGACCCGACATCATTCGGATGCAGTATGCCGGTTCCTTTTTTCAGGGCAATACCTTTTTATGCGGTTATTTAGAGCATTGTGCGAAAAGTGGGAACCGGTTCTCGCAAAAACAATGCTACAGAACAACAGGTTAGACCAGCGTGCCTGCGTCAGGTTTAACGCACGCTGGTCTAAGGGTAAAAAAATCCGGTTCACCACCTTTTGGCTGTAATGGCTTACAACTGATGCACCAGAACCCAGACGGCGCCTGCCGCAATCAAGGCGACGGGAACCGCCAGCCAGAACGATTGCAGGCGCGGCAGTTCGGCCCCGGCAGGGATCAACTCGGCAGCCTTGCGACCGGTCAGCATCGACAGGATGAGATTCTTGCCACGCAAGCGATAATACACCGCTGCCCCGACATGCGCGAGAATCGCCAGCCCCAACAGATTGAACAGCGCCCCGTGCACGCCGGTCAGCAGATCACTGGTGCCTTTGCTGACCAGATGGGCCAGCGGTCCTTCGGAAAAAATGTCATCGTTGGCAAACAAACCCGTTCCGACCTGCACAAAAGCCAGCGCGAGCAGAGCCAGAATCATCAGGGCGCCAGCCGGATTATGCCCTACTGACAGCGGCAGCTCGCCACGCTTCAGGGCTTTCAGATAGTCAATAACCGCCGCCGGACCGCGCACAAAGGTGGCAAACCGGGCGGTGCTGGACCCGATCAGGCCCCACAGCACGCGAAAAATCACCAGCCCCAGAACGGTCTCACCCAACAGCATGTGCAGGTCCATGTTGCCCAGCATCAGGCGCTCTCCGCCCGGCAGCGGCAGCGACAGGTCAAGCCCGCCAATTTCCCCCGACAGGAACAGCAGCAGGATCGCGGCCACCAGAATCCAGTGGAACAGCCGTGTTGGCAGGTCCCATACGGCAACGGTCGGTGATGAAGAAGACACTTTCTGGTCCATGCTTGATGCTCCACGTTCTTTGGCTGCAACCCAAAGTGCAGTATATTGCACTGCACACCAGGGTGGGTACTATCTGAATGCAGGCTGCTGCATCAACCCTGAATACACGCTGAAAGGGGCGACTTCACGAAGCTGTGACTGTATAGTGGTCCCCGGCCCCGTCACCCGCACCCTTGCGGGCCATGGGAGGGCGCAGTACGGTTACCCCATCCGGCCAGCCATCCAGCAGACCGGCAGACATTTCCGGGCAGACGCTGACAATAGCAAAGAGGGTTCTTGTGAAACGGCCAATGATCATTGCCATTGCTGGCGCCGCTGTTGTCATTATTGCGTTGGGATTGACCTTCATGTCACTCGAAGGCCAGGCCCCGACCCAAAAGGACGCTGCACCGCCGACGACTCCGGCCCAACCTGCTACCCCGGCCAAACCGGCCGCCGAAGCGCCCAGTGCTCCCGAGCCTGTGCTGGGCTTTGACGTGGTGCGGATTGATCCCGAGGGGAACACCGTTATCGCTGGCAAGGCCGCTCCGAATGCGAAAGTTTCCATTCTGGACGGGGCCAGGGCGGTTGGGGCCGTCACTGCTGACCAGCATGGGGAATGGGTGTTCCTGCCTGATGTTCCACTGGAACCCGGCTCCCGCGAACTGTCACTCAGCGCGGTGACTCCTGACGGCAAGACCGTCACTGCCAAGGATGTGGTCGTGCTGGTCGTCCCCGAGCGCAAGGGGGAAAAGACCCTGGCGGTGAAGGCCGGGGAGGAAGGCTCGCAGGTTCTGCAGGGACTGACCCCGCTCAGCGAAAAGGATGGCGTTCTGATCGACTCGGTCGATTACACCGAAGACGGCAGCATCATCGTCGCCGGGCGTGGCAAGCCGCAGGCGACCTTGCAGCTGTACCTCGATAACGCCCTGATCGGCAAAGTCGAAAGCGGAGCCGATGGCCTGTGGCGGGCCAAGCCGGAAAGCAAGGCCAGCAAGGGTGCCCACATGCTGCGCGCCGACCTGCTGGCCAGCGATGGCAAGGTTCTGGCCCGCGCCGAAATGCCGTTTTCGCGCGTCGAAGTTGCCGGAATGCCCGAAGGCGTCCGCGTTGTTGTCCAGCCCGGAAACAGTCTGTGGCTGCTGGCCCGCCGTGCATATGGCGATGGCAAGGCCTATACGGTCATTTTTGATGCCAACAAGGGGCAGATCCGCAATCCTGACCTGATTTATCCCGGTCAGGTGTTCATCGTGCCAAAGGATTAAAGCTGTGACCTGATGCAGGCACGCTGCTCTAACCCTTTGTTCTGTCGCATTGTTTCTGCGAAAACCGGTTTCCGGGTTTCGCAGAATGTTCTGACCCCGCGCTAAAACAGACCAACGACAGGATCAACCATGTCCATCTGGGGTAAAATCATTGGTGGCACCGCCGGTTTTGTCATTGGCGGCGGGCCGCTGGGGGCCTTGATCGGGGCGGCGGCCGGGCATTTCATCGACCGGAAGGTCGAACAGGTTCGCCAGTCCGAAGCACAGGACCACACCTTTGACCCATCCGCCCCGCCGGGGTTCAAAGAGGCAATCCATCACGCCCGCCAGCAGGCCCGGGAGCAAATGCGGGCGGCGGCGTTTGCCACCACCGTCGTTGCCCTGTGCGCCAAGATGGCCAAGGCCGATGGTCAGGTGTCCCGGGCCGAAATTGATGCCTTCAAGCGCACCTTCAATGTTCCCCCCGACCAGATGGAGGCCGTTGGGCGGCTGTTCGACGAAGCCAGGAAAACCGCCGACGATTTCGAACTGTACGCCCGGCAGGCCGCCAGCCTGTTTTCCGACACCCCGCAGGTGCTGGAAGACCTGTTGATGGCCTTGCTGCTGATTGCGCAGGCCGACGGGGTGATTCACCCTGCTGAACAGGCATTGCTGCAACGGGTTGCCGAGATTTTTGCCGTCTCGCCCCAGGCATGGGAGCGTGTCCGCGCCGGGGCTGCCAGTGGTGGTTCAGGCGGCGGACGGGCCTCGGCCAGCAGCGGAATCAGCGATCCCTACGCAGTTTTGGGAGTAGCGCCAACCGCCACAGACAGCGACATTAAGGCAGCCTATCGCAAGCTGCTGCGCGAGAACCATCCGGATACGGTGATCGCTCAGGGGCTGCCCGAAGAGTTTGTCGAGATTGCCACCCGCAAAATGGCTGCCATCAACGCAGCATGGGATGACATCGCCCGCATGCGGGGCCTGAAAAAATAGCCTGACGCCCGGTTGGCAAAGGCAAATCGGAAGATGAAAAAATGCCTTTGCGCGACATGGCACTGGGTGTGCTGGTAGCGGTTCTGTGGGGTCTGAACTTTGTGGCGATCAAGATCGGCGTGCAGGAGGTTCCTCCGCTGGCCCTGACGGTGGTCCGCTTCGCCCTGACCGCCGCCCTGATCGTGCCGTTTACCCGCATGACCCGGCAAGCCTTGCCATGGGTGATCCTGCTGTCGTTCACCCTGGGGACCATGCATTTCGCCCTGCTGTTTTATGGCATGAACGGCGTTGGTGGCGGAACGGCTGCGATCCTGATTCAGCTTGGCGTGCCGTTCTCGACCATTCTGGCTGCCATTTTCCTGAAAGACCACCTCGGGGGCTGGCGCATTTTCGGGCTGGGGCTGGCCTTTGGCGGGGCCGCCGTGCTGGCCGGAGAACCGACACTGCCCGCGCTGGGGCCGTTTCTGGTGCTCGTGCTGTCGGCCTTTTCGTGGGCCGCCTCCAACCTGCTGATCAAACGGGTGTCCAGCGTCACCCCACTGGCCATTTCCGGCTGGATGGCCCTGTTTGCCACCCCGCAAATCGCCCTGTGGTCGCTGCTGCTGGAACACAACCAGGTTGACGCGGTGCTGAATGCCAGTTGGCACCTGTGGGCCAGCATGACCTATATCATTCTCGGGTCGTCGGTGATTGCCTATACCCTGTGGTACCGCCTGCTGTCGCTGTACCCGGTCAGTCAGGTGGTGCCGCTGAACCTGCTGTCGCCGCTGGTGGGGATTGCCGCCTCGATTGCCTTCCTTGGCGAGAGCCTGACGTGGGAACGGGTTCTCGGCGGCTTCCTGACCATCGGCGGGGTCGGCCTGATCATCTATCGCCAAAGCCTGCCGCGCGCCAACCACAAGACTCCCCCCGCCAGCGAGCTGGAGCGGGGGAGCTGGGAGTAGACCAGCGTGCGTTCAATCTGAGAGGCACGCTGGTCTACCCTTTTCATCTGTCGCAGTGATGATGCGCAAAACCGGTTCCCACTTTTGCGCTCACTGCTCTGGCCCCTACTTCATTCTGGTATTAAAGCGGATCGGAATGACCAGCGTCAGCCGGTCGCGCTGATAGTCGGCGGGAAGCGGCGGTAAGGGTGAGACCCGTGCAATCAGCGCCAGTCCTTCCTGATCCAGCACCGCCACCCCCGACGGGCTGACAATCTCGCCATTTCTCACCTCGCCCGAGGACAGGATGGTAAAGCGCACCGACACAACCCCTTCCGCCCTCATCGCCCGGGCGGCGGGCGGATAGCGTTTGGCGCGTTCCAGCACCCCCAGCACCAGCGACAGGTAATCCGGCGGTACTTGTGAGCCTGCGCGGGCGTCCTGCTGGACGCCGCTGACCGTCTGGCTGTCCTGCTGCTGGCCGCTGACCGCCCGCGTGCTGCTCTCGCTGGCCTCGGCGGGTGTCGGCGGCATCGGGGCCTGCACCTGTGGGCGGGGCTTTGCCACCGGTGGGCGCGGTGATCGTTTTACCGGCGGCTTGGGAGGGCTGGCCTGCGGGGTCGCTGCGGTGGTCTGGAGCACTGGCGGCTCGGGAGGAAGCGGCTCGCTGGGGATCGATGCGGCAGCCTGAGTGGGCGTTTCCCGCACGATCTCGGCAGGTGGAACCGGGGCGGCCTCCTGCTGCGCTGGCAGGGCCACCAGTGACACCTGTGGCACAGGCAGCGCAGGTGTCACCACCGGTGGGGCCGCCATCATCAGCATCGCCGCCAGTGCCCCGCCATGGGCCAGCAGCGATCCCGCCAGCAGCCAGAAAAACCTGGATTTGTTCTGTCGCATTGTTTTTGCGGAAACCGGTTTCCACTTTTCGCACAATGCTCGTTTATATTGTCGCATTGTTGTTGCGAAAACCGGTGCCCACTTTTCGCACAATGCTCTAATGCGCCGGACCATCGGGAACCGCCTGGTTTTCAGTCAGCAACGACACACGCACCGCGCCCGCCTGCCCCAGTTGGGCCAGAACCCTGACCATCACCGCATAGTCCACCGCCCCATCCCCACGCACGTAGACCGCCGTGTCGGGGGCATTCTGGATCATCGGGGCGACCAGCGCCGGGATTTGCTCCGGCTGGATCGGCTGCTCGGCAAGAAACACCTGTCCTTCGCCGGTCACACTGACCACCAGCGGTTTCTGTGCCGGAGGCACCGCCTGTGCCGAGGTCTGCGGCAGGCTGAGCGGCACTCCGGCCACCATCAACGGTGCCGCCACCATGAAAATGATCAGCAACACCAGCATCACATCAATGAACGGCGTCATGTTGATGTCGGCCTGCAAGCGCGGGCCAGCGAGGGGATCAGCCGATGGCGACGGATCAGGCAGCATCGGCACGTCCTCCTGTTGCTGGCAAAGCCGTTTGGCGCACCAGCTCGGCCACTGACAGGCACAACAGTCGCGACACCCGCCCCTGCACGCTGGCACAGGCGTTGTAGGCCACCGAAGCCGGAATGGCCACCGCCAGCCCGACCGCGGTGGTGATCAGGGCCTCGGCAATGCCGGGGGCAACGGTGGCCAGACTGGTGTTCTGTGACTGGGCGATGCCCAGAAAGGCATGCATGATGCCCCAGACGGTGCCGAACAGGCCGATAAACGGCGATGCCGACCCCAGTGTCGCCAACAGCGGCAGCCGCTTTTCCACCGCCAGACATTCCGCCGCCACCCCGTCGCGCAAGGCCCGTTCCAGCCGGTCACGCTGGGCATTGAGGGTATCACCGACGGCGGTCTTGCTCCCTTCCTGCCCGGCGGCGTCGATCAGACGGCGGGTCAGCGGCTGGGATGCCGGAATGGCTGTCGCGCCACTGCGCACCCAGTGGTCAAAGGCCCGCGCCTGCCGCTGGAACCGGCCCAGCACCAGCACCTTTTCAGCAATCACCCCCCAGCACAGCACCGAACATCCGGCCAGCACAAGCAACACGACCTGCACACCGGCAGTCGCCTGCAACAACAGCGAAGACAAAGACAGATCAACAGGAGGCATCACAGGACTCCGAACAAGGAAGCCCCCATCCCGGAGAACAGGGGCTTCGAGGAACTTACATCTCGGCTTTCAGCGTCAGCATCACGCTGCGCGGTTCGCCGTACATGTTGTTGGTGGTGCTGCGCATGGTGGCCCAGTATTCGGTATCAAAGACGTTGTTCATCGTCAGGTCCGCCGACAGATGATCGTTGATCTTGTAGCCAATCTGGGCATCGACCACCGCGTAGGCATCCTGTTCCAGCCTGGTGCCAGTGGCCCATGTGCGGCTTTTGGCCAGTACGCCACTGCCGAGGCTGAAGTCCTTCAGCACGCCATCATCAAAGCTGTACATCCCCCACAGTTTGACCGTGTGCTTTGGCTCCCAGGTGGTGAAGGTGGCACCGGTGTTGCGGGTGTCGCGCAGGTACTGGTTCAGCAGGTAGGTATAACTGCCGGTCAGCTTCAGGTTTTCCAGCGGACGACCCGAAATTTCCAGATCAACCCCCTTGCTTTCCACCTTGCCCGCCGCAATCGAGTAATTGGTATCGTTGGGGTCGGTGATTGCCCGGTTGACATCGCGCAGCAGGAACACCGCCGCCGAAGCATTGACCGTGTCGTCAAACAGGCTGTTCTTGACCCCGACTTCGGTCTGCCAGCCGGTGCGTGGCGGCAGGGTCGTTCCGGCAGAGGTGGTCGCCGTCTGCGGCACAAAGATTTCGGAATAGCTGCCGTACAGCGAGGTTTCCGGTGTCACTGCCAGCGTCACCCCGCCATAGGGGGTAAACTCGTTCTGCGCCTTGCCGCCCTGCGACCAATTCCCCCACACCGACGAGGACATCGAGCGGGAGTCGGAATCAAAGCTGGTGTTGCGCCCGCCAACGATCACCGTCAGCGGGTCGAGAATCTGCAACCGCGCCTGACCGTACTGGCCAAACTGGGTCATCCGGGTTTCCCCGCCGGTACTGCGCGACAAGTTGCCCTGACTGAGGGTACTGCCATTCGACACCACCACCCCGGCCTGCGTTGCCCGTCCACGCACCCAGTCCTGATTATAGATATCCAGATTGCTGCCCAGCAGCAGGGTATGCTCGCGGCCAAAGGCCTGGAACGGCCCGGTGACATAGGCATCCAGTCCCTTGCGATAATAGGTCGCCTCGGCATCGCGGGTGGTATAGGTGGTGGTATAGGTGGCCGGATTGACGCTGCCCGCATAGCCGTCATCCCACGAGAATTTCTGCTCGCGCCAACTGGCGGCAATCTTTGCGCTCCAGCCGTGGCCAAAGCGGTGCTCGGCGTCGATTTTTTCTTCGTGCGTCACCCAGTCGGCGCTGGTCCACGAAGTGTTGAAGTTGGTCGAACGGTCCAGCCCCATGCTGAGGCCGGTGCTGTAGGTCGGCACCCCGGAAAACAGCCCGGTGTCATCGTGCTGCCAGGTCGAAGAATAGCCAAAGGTCCAGTCGGGAGTCGGCTTGAACTCGAGAATGCCATAGCCCAGCAGCTTTTCCGAATGGACGCCGCTGTAAAAATAGTCGCGGTCGGTGTGGGCCACCACAAAGCGTCCGTTCAGGCGACCGTCAGTGGTCAGCGGGGTGCTGAGGTCAGCGGTTTCACGGCTATAGTCCCACGAGCCAATCGCCACCGTTGCCTGTCCCTTCAGCTCTTCGGTCGGGCGTTTGCGCACCAGATTGACCGACCCCGCCGGGTCACTGCTGCCCTGCAACAGCCCCGATGGACCGCGCAGGACTTCGATACGGTCATAGACCGCCGTATCAAACTGCTGATAGCCACTCAGGCCATCATAGGTCGGCATGCCATCATGCATCACCGACAGGGCATAGCCGCGCGACTGGTACCAGCTTTGGGCGTTGTCATTCGGGCGCACTGTTACCCCCGGTGCCCAGACCAGCGCGTGATCGACATCGGTCAGATGCTGGTCATCAAGCTGTTCGCGGGTGATCACCGACACCGAATTGGGAATGTCCTTCAGCTTTGCCGGGACCTTGCCCGCCACCGTCGCCGCCTTGGGGGCATAGGTCCCGCTGCCTTCGGACACCGCACTCAGGGGCGCGGTCTGAGTATCGGTGATCGCCAGTTCCGGCAGAACGACGGCGCTATCCTCCGGCGTTGCGGTTCCGGTTGCAGTCTCGGCCTGGGCCATACCCACCGGGGCCATCGCCGCCGATCCGACCAGCACCATCCCCAGCGCAGGGATCAAGGACAGGCGGGCGCGCCTCCCGCTGCGGGAGCGCACAATAAAAGCGTTTGTCATGAACAATCCATTCCCCCGGGCTGCCTCCCTCAACACATGGGCAGCCCGTCATCAAAAACTGTTGGTGTCGTGTTTTTCAAACAGGGACGGATGGAACCGGGGGTGCCCGCGGATGATGGGCGGCGAGAAACTGCGCCAGCGGTCGCACCGCAGCATCAGGCCACCAGCCGGTAGCCGCCTGCTGTTCCTGCACCCGTTCCAGCAGGACCGGAGCCGATGGCAATGGCCCGTTGCCGGCCACCAGCGGCAGACAGAACAGGCAGCTTTTCGTTTCCTTGGGCGGGGCAGGAGGTGATGGATCATCCTGCAGGGATACATAATGGATCCCGTCCGGTGTACAGATGGCCAGGACGCCATCCGGGACGGCCTGCATCAACGGCTGGATACCCGGAGTCGGGCCCAGAATTTGCAGGAACAGCACGCAGCACAGCACCCACGCGGTAAACCGGCGGGACCCCAAAGGCGCAATCAGGCGGGACCATGGCTGTTTTGTCATTTTCCCTTGATAGGGCAAATACATGCAAAAAAACAGGGTCTATTTTCACCATCACGGACTGCGCCGATCAGACAGGCACACGCATACTCCGTCGGTATCGACCCTCCCGGACCGGGGTACATTATAACTATCGCAAGACAAAATGTGTCTGAATGGAAATGTTTATAAATATTCAAGCGAACAACTCTTACCACAATGGTAATTTATCCACGCATATGACGCCGTTTAACCGGGATATGAAAGAAAAGCATCCCTTGCAGGTTATCCGGTGTAAGTATTAACCAAACAAAGGGTGGGTATCATGTTTCTGCGCAAGACTCTGCTGGCGACCGCTGTCGCCGCCGCGGCGCTGACCTCTTCGGTTGCTTTTGCTGCTGGCAAGCAGGACTTTACGCTGACCAACAAGACCGGCTACGTGATCAACGAAGTGTATGTCTCGCCGTCGAAGTCTGACGACTGGCAGGACGATGTTCTCGGCCAGGATACCCTGGACAACGGCCAGACTGTCCACATCAAGTTCTCGCGCGCCACTCAGGCTTGCGAATGGGATCTGAAGGTGACCTACACCGACGGCGAAAGCGCCGAGTGGGAAAACTTCAACCTGTGCGAAGTGTCGAAGATCCGCATCTTCTACAATAACGGCGAAACCTCGGCCGAATACGAATAAGCCTGCCTCAGGCCCTGATCAGCCCCCCTTACGGGTTTCCCCCGTAAGGGGGGTTTTTCATTATGCCAAATCCTTGGGCCGAACAAAGTCTTCCACCCAGCCGGTGCCTTCGGCCAGCTCGCTCCAGCCAACCGACAGCCCCAGCGTTGCCAGCGCGGCGGTGGGAAACTTGTGGCGCAGGCGGTGCACCGGGTGATCGCGGTTGGCTTCCTGCTGACCGCTGCTCAGATGCAGGGCCAGGTCCTCCAGCGCCGGATTGTGCCCGACCACCATCACCACCCGCGCCTCTGGCGGGCAGGTGCGCAGACGATCCAGCAGAGCGCTGACCTCAAAGGTATACAGCGCATCCTCATGCACAATCGGCACCGGCGGCAAGGCCGGCCGGACCAGATCGAGCGTCTGGCGCGCCCGGCGGGCGGTCGAGCACAGCACCAGATCGGGCCGGAGCGGTGTCCGGGTCAGATGGCGGGCCATGCGCGGCGCAGCCTGCCGCCCACGCGCGGCTAACGGACGTTCGTGATCTTCGAGGGTCGGGTCATCCCAGTCCGATTTTGCATGGCGCAGCAACAGCAGGTAATGGCGGGCGGCGGAGCGGGTCATGGCGAGCCTCCGAGGTGCCAAAATCACAGACGAAAGACCGCCGAAACGGCGGCAAACCCAGCCTTTGTTTATAGAACCCCTTGCCTTCCGGCGAGGGCCTTTGCACGCCTGTCACGAAAGTTTCATGCTATGCTGGGCAAAACACTGGCAAACACCCGTATGAATAACCGGTTCTTCGGGCTTGCCGCAGGCCCTTGCTGGAGATGTTCTTTTCAAATGACCGACGACAAGACTGACGACCGTACCGCCGCTCCGGCAGAGTCCCACCCGCAGACTGCATCCCCAGCCGCCAAGCCTCCAGCCACCAAACCCGCAGTGGCCAAACGCCCGGCGGCGCGCAGCCGGACCCGCAGTCCTGCCGCGGCGGTCAGCCCGGCGACCAGCACCACTTCTGGCCGGATCGCGGCAAAGATCAAGCCACAAGAACCGGTTCAGGCACCACCGGTGCACGCATCGCAGGATGCCGCCCCCTTGCCGCAGGAGACCGCCCCCGTGACCATTGATGCCCTCCCCGTTCTGCCGACTCCGCAGGCCATTCCGGCTGCCGCCATCCCGGCGATCACCTTTGAAAGCCCGGAACGCTTCATCAACCGCGAACTGTCGTGGCTGGCCTTCAACACCCGCGTGCTCGAAGAAGCCCTCAACAAGCGCCATCCGCTGCTGGAACGTCTGCGGTTCCTGTCGATTTCGGCCTCGAATCTGGACGAATTCTACATGGTGCGTGTTGCCGGGCTGAAGGGACAGGTCCATGCCGGTGTCACCTCGATCAGTCAGGACGGTCTGACCCCGGCCCAGCAGCTTGATGCCATCAACAAGGAAGCCCGCCGCCTGATCGAGCTGCAACAGGTGGTCTGGCGCGGCCTGCAGGAAAAGATGGCACTCGAAGGCATTTTCGTGGTCAGCAGGGCCGACCTGTCCGCCGACGACCGCCAGTGGCTGGAAGGCCACTTCCTCGACCATATTTTCCCGGTGCTGACGCCGCTGGCCATCGACCCGGCGCACCCGTTCCCGTTCATTCCCAATCTGGCCCACGCGCTGGTGCTGTTGCTGACCCGCATCGAAGATCAGGAGCAACTGCGCGCTCTGGTGCCCCTGCCGACCCAGTTGCAGCGCTTCATCCGCTTGCCGGGTAGCACCATGCGCTTCCTGCCGCTGGAAGACGTGGTCAAGCTGTTCCTTCACACGCTGTTCCCCGGCTTTGAAGTCAATCAGGCCGGTCATTTCCGGGTGATCCGCGATTCCGAAATGGAAATCGACGAAGAAGCCGAAGATCTGGTGCGGTCGTTTGAAACGGCGCTGAAGCGCCGCCGTCGCGGTCACTGCATCCGCCTGACGCTGAATGCCAGCATGCCGACCGACCTGTTCCACCTGATCTGTGATGAACTGGACGTTGCCGACGAAGACGTGTTCCGCATCGACGGCCTGATCGGGATGGCCGATACCTCGAAGCTGATCACCGACGAACGCCCGGACCTGTGCTTCGTGCCGTTCAATGCCCGCTTCCCCGAACGCATCCGCGATTTCGGCGGCGACTGCTTTGCCGCCATCCGCAAAAAGGACATTCTGGTTCACCACCCCTATGAATCCTTTGACGTGGTGGTGCAGTTCCTGCGGCAGGCGGCGCGGGATCCGAACGTGGTGTCGATCAAGCAGACCCTGTACCGCACCTCCAAAGGCAGCCCGATCGTTGCCGCGCTGGTCGAAGCCGCCGAAGCCGGCAAGACCGTCACCGCGATGGTCGAGCTGAAGGCCCGCTTTGACGAAGAAGCCAACATCCAGTGGGCGCGCGATCTGGAACGCGCCGGGGTGAACGTGGTCTATGGCTTCATCGACCTCAAGACCCACGCCAAGATCAGTCTGGTGAGCCGCCGCGAAGGCGGCGACCTGCGCTCCTACGTCCACTTTGGCACCGGCAACTATCACCCGATCACCGCCAAGATTTACACCGACCTCAGCTTTTTCACCTCCGACCCGGGGCTGACCCGCGATGCGGCCAAGGCGTTCAACTTCATGACCGGCTATGCCCGGCCGGAAAAGATGGAAAAGCTCAACATTGCCCCGCTTGGCCTGCGATCGACCATCATCGGGTTGATCGAGGACGAAATCGCCCACGCCAAGGCCGGTCGCCCGGCCAGCATCTGGGCCAAGATGAACTCGCTGGTCGATGGCAAGCTGATTGACAAGCTCTATGAAGCCTCCTGCGCCGGTGTCACCGTCCAGTTGCTGATCCGTGGTATCTGCTGCCTGCGGCCCGGTGTGCCGGGGCTGTCGGAAAACATCCACGTCCGCACCATCGTCGGGCGGTTCCTCGAACATTCGCGCATCCTGTGCTTTGGCAACGGCCATGCGATGCCGTCGGCCCATGCCAAGGTGTTCATCTCCTCCGCCGACTGGATGCCGCGCAACATGCTCAGCCGGGTGGAATCGTTCGTTCCGCTGGAAAACCCGACCGTGCATGAACAGGTTCTCGACCAGATCATGGTGGCGAACTTCAAGGATCAGGCGCAAAGCTGGGTGTTGCAGCCCGATGGCGTGTTCCAGCGGGTCGAGTGCGAGGACGGAGCGTTTTCGGCCCACACCTACTTCATGACCAACCCCAGCCTGTCGGGCCGTGGCTCGGCGGTCCAGCACCAGCAGCGCCGGGTGCCCCGGCTGGCGCTGAAGGACTAGAGCAGTATACCGCCGGTGAAATTCCCGCAGGGCAGGCCATAAAAAGGCCTGCCCTTTTGGGGGTATCGCGGTAAAGTCGTTAACCTTCATACAAAGACCAAAAGGCCATTCCGATCATGATGCCAAAGGATTATTGGGCTACCCCCCAAGCGCCGCGCCGCCGTCCCATCGGTATCATCGACATCGGTTCCAACACCGTCCGGCTGGTGGTCTATGATGGCCTGCACCGCACGCCGATGGCCCTGTTCAACGAAAAGGCCACCTGTGCGCTGGGGCTGACCCTCGAAAGCACCGGCCACCTGAACCCGGATGGTGTGCCGCTGGCCTACGCCGCCATCGAGCGGTTCGTGCGGCTGGCCAATGAAATGGACCTTGAACGGCTGGACGTGCTGGCCACCGCCGCCTGTCGTGATGCCAAAGACGGCCCGGCCTTCCTTGCCGAGATAGAGCGCCGCTGCAAGGTCCGCGTCCAGTTGCTGTCCGGCGAAGACGAAGCCCGCCGTGCCGCCTATGGGGTGATGTGCTCGCTGACCAACGCCGACGGACTGGTGTGCGATCTGGGCGGTGGCTCGCTGGAACTGGTGGTGGTGGACAGCATGACCTGCCACGCCTTCACCACCCTGCCGCTGGGGGTGCTGCGGCTGGCCTCCAACTCGGGTGGGGATAGCCAGAAAGCGGCCACGATGATCGACCAGCGGCTGGCCAGTGTTGATTTTCTCGATCAGGTCAAGGGACGGCACCTGTATGCCGTCGGCGGATCATGGCGGGCGCTGGCCCAGATCATGATCGACCAGATGAACTACCCCCTGCACGTCCTCGACAATTTTTCCCTGCCCGCCGACAAGGCGCTGGCGATGCTGAACCAGATCATCCAGCAGGGCCGCAAGTTGATCGAGCGGGTGAAAAACGTCTCGCGCAAGCGCATCCCCAACCTGCCGCTGGCGGCGCAACTGCTGGCCCGCCTGATCGAAATGGCCCAGCCCGATCAGGTGGTGTTCAGCGTGTACGGGATGCGTGAGGGGCAGTTCTTCCTGTCCCTGCCCAAGGACATGCAGGACGGTGACCCGCTGCTGTCCGCCGCCAGCGAATGGGCGCGCGCCGCCGGGCGGTTCCCGGAACACGGTTCGGAACTGATGGACTGGATGCAGCCACTGTTCCCCGGCGAAACGGCACATCTGGCCCGTCTGCGACAGGCGGCCTGCCTGCTGGGGGATATTTTCTGGAGCGAGCACCCCGATTACCGCGCCGAACAGGCCTTCCTGCGCATTTTGCGCCTGCCGTTCATGGGCATCGACCACACCGACCGCGCCGCTTTGGCGCTGGCGGTGTACTTCCGCTATACCAGTGATGACAGTCTGGAAGTGGTGCAGCAGGCGCTGGCCTTGCTGCCGGCAGAGCGCATTGCCCGCGTGCGCACCATCGGAGCCGCCCTGCGGTTGGGCCATACCCTGTCTGGCGGTGTGCCCGGCCTGCTGTCGCGCACCCGGCTGGAAAAGGGTGCGCAGGTGCTGATGCTGGCGGTGCCGGTGGATGATCCGGTATTCCTGCCGGAGTCCTTTGAAAAGCGCCTGATCCGTCTGGCTGAAGAGGTCAGGCTGCCGCCGCGTCTGGCGCGGATTTGATCCTCCATCCCCCGGAGCAATGACACCATCGCTCCGGGGGGAGGGGGAACGCCTGCCTTACTCGGCGGCTTGCCGGGCTTCGCTGATCATCGTTGACAGCAGGGCACCCAGACGCTTGATGCCCTCGTCGATCTTGGCGTCGGTCATCAGCGAGAAGCTGAGGCGCAGGGTGTTGCGGCCCGAGCGGTCGGCGAAGAAGGCCGAGCCGGGGACGAACGCCACCCGGGCATCCTGAATCGCCCGACCCAGGACTTCGGCGCCGTCCATGCCGTCAGGCAGGGTGACCCAGATGAACATCCCGCCCTGCGGTTTGGTCCAGCTGACCGAGGCCGGCATGTACTTTTCCAGCGCATTGAGGGTGGCGTGGCGGCGCTGGTTATAGGTGGCGCGGATGCGTTCGAGGTTCGACAGCATCGTCTTCGACGCCACCTCGTACATCACCATCTGGTTCAGCGTGCTGGTGTGCAGGTCGCTGGCCTGCTTGATCAGCACCAGCTTGCTGATCACCGCCTTCGGTGCCACCAGCCAGCCCAGACGCAGGGCCGGAACGACGGTCTTGGAGAAGGTACCGGAATAGATCACCCGGCCATTGTCGATGCCGCCCTTGCGTTCGGCTTCGATCGCCATCAGCGGCGGCAGGGCTTCGCCTTCGTAGCGCAGCTTTTCATAGGCGGCGTCTTCGATCAGCGGCATGTCCAGCCGTTCGGCCAGATCGAGCGCGGCCAGACGCTGTTCCATGGTCAGGCTGACGCCGGTCGGGTTCTGAAAGTCCGGCATGATGTAGCCAAAGCGCGGCGAGCCCTTGGCGGCAATGGCGGCTTCGTCTTCGGCGGTTTCCGGGAACGGCACATAGGTCGGCTGATAGCTGTTGAACGCCTGCAACGCCCCCAGATAGGTCGGGCGGGCGACCATCACCTGCGAGTCAGGGTTGATGAACAGGCGGCCAAGAAATTCCAGTGCCTGCTGCGAGCCGTTGGTGATGATGATGTTGTCGGCGTCGCACGGCACACCGAGGGTGCCCATGTAGTCGGCCAGCCACTGGCGCAGCGGGGCATAGCCTTCGCTGACCGAATACTGCAGGGCCAGAGCGGCGCGGGCCGGATCGCTGAGGATGCCGTCATAGCTGGCGCGAATGGCGTCGAGCGGGAACAGCTCGGGGTCGGGGATGCCTCCGGCGAAGGAAATGATGTCCGGCTGGTCAAGCAGCTTGAGCAGTTCGCGGATTTCCGACGCGGCCATGCGGCTGGCGCGCGCGGCGTAGTGAGCATCCCAATCGAGCATTGCGAAGGTATTCCTCATAGAGAAGCCGGTAGATGGATCAGCGCCTTGCAAGGCAAAGGGCACACCGGCGACAAAACAGTACAGCGGCTCATCCTAGCCCAAGCTGCTGGCGCTGCGAAGTGGGGCTTGACAAATTTTTTTCTTCGCAATTGCAAAAGAAAACAGGCGTTGCCGCCGCAACGCCTGTCCATGCTCCCCATGATCGGGGATGATCTTTGCCGGATCACTACCGGATGGCTTTACTTGTCTTTTTTCTTCTCGCTGACCAGCAGGCCGCGCCGCTCAAGGGCCTCTTCCAGCTTTTTGATCACCGTTTCGACCACCTTGACGCGGGCAAACTGCTTGTCGTTGGCTTCGATCAGCGTCCACGGCGCCTTGCGGGTCGAGGTGCGCTCGATCATGTCGTTGACCGCGCTTTCATAGTCGTCCCACTTGTCGCGGTTGCGCCAGTCTTCGTCGGTCAGCTTCCACTGTTTCCACGGAATGGACTGCCGGTCCTTGAAGCGGGTCAGCTGTTCTTCCTTGGTGATGTGTAGCCAGAACTTGCCCAGCACCATGCCGGAATCGACCAGTTGTTCTTCAAAGTCGTTGATCTCGCCATAGGCCCGCATCCACTCCTCGGTGGTGGCAAAGCCTTCGATCCGTTCGACCAGCACCCGGCCATACCACGAGCGGTCGTAAATGGTGGCGTGACCGGCCCGGCCCAGATGACGCCAGAACCGCCACAGGTAATGGTGGGCTTTTTCTTCATCGGTGGGGGCGGCAATCGGGATCACCTTGAAATCACCGCTGTCCATCGACGAGGTGATCCGGCGGATGGTGCCGCCCTTGCCCGCCGCATCCCAGCCTTCAAACATCAGGGTGGTGGAAATGCCGGCGGCCTTGGCCTGCCGGAACAGGTGGTGCAGACGGGCGCGGGCAATCGCCAGACGGCTGTTGTAGTCTTTCTTGGTGAGGGTCTGCTTCATGTCCAGCGCCTCGAGCACCGTCGGCTGGTGCGGCAGGCGCACCGAAACCATCCCGGTGCCCTGACGGCCGATGTCAGCCACCACATGCGGGCCGTCGGCGGTGTCGGTCAAGGTCGGCTGAATGGTGGTGACCTTTTTCTTTTCTTCCTCGCGCAGGGCAGCGGCCAGCCGCTTTTTCATCGCGATGGCTTCCATGTGGCGCAGGGCGGCATCACGGATGGTGGTCAGCACCGACAGCGAGCGATAGCGGGGATCGGTGCCTTCAACGATCGACCACGGCGCGTGACCGGCCGAGGTCACCCGGATGGTGCGTTCGGCGGCGGCGATGAACTGGTCATAGCGTTCCCAGTTGGCCCAATCCGTTTTGGAAATCCGCCAGGATTCGTTCGGGTCCTTTTCCAGCTTTTTCAGCCGCTTGCGCTGCTCGTCCTTGCTGAGATGCATCCAGAATTTCAGGATCAGCGCGCCATCGTCAGCCAGCATCTTTTCATGGGTGTTGATGCGGGCCAGCCGTTCGTCCAGCTCGGCGTCGCTGATCCGCCCCTGGGCATGGTCAAGCACCGGGGCCGAATACCACGACCGCAGCACGCAGCCGATCTTGCCGTTGGCGGGCAGATCACGCCAGTACCGCCAGTATTCCGGGCGCTGACGTTCTTCGTCGGTGCTGTCGCCGTAGGCATGGGTTTCGATCCAGCGCGGGTCCATCCACTCGTTGATCAGGTTGACGCTTTCGCCCTTGCCTGCACCATCGACACCGGCAAACACCAGCAGCACCGGAAAGCCTGCGGTTCGCAGTTTCTGTTGCAGGTCAACCAGTTCAATCCGCAAGGCGGGGGCGAGCTGGTCGAATTCTTCCTTTGAAACCTTGCGACCCAGTTCTGCGGTACGGAACATCATCAGTGCTTTCCCTTATCCCGATTGATCCGGCAGCGACGGAGCGCCCGACACAGGGGACGGATCATGTCCTGTGCACAGGGTGCGCCAACCCGGAAGCCTAGACTAGCCGATCAGGGCGCAGGCGCAACCCGTCCGAGCGGTCTTCCCCCCCTGCAATAAGTTATAGGTCTGTATGGAATGGGCTTTTGGCCCAACCACCGACAGCTTTTCCCACCCGGAATGGCAGGGCCGCGTTCGCAGGGGCTGGATTCCTTGCGCTATCCGTGACATAGAAAAGCGCCGTCGTGCGTCCGGATATCGATCGGCCAACGAACGCGGGGGACCCCGTACCCCGGCCCGTCGCCGGAGGAGAGCGCACGAAGGCCAGTTTCCTAAAGGTGGACCGTGGCCCGGCCACCATCAGCGGAGGTAATTATGGCTGTTCGCGTTGCGATTAATGGGTTTGGTCGTATCGGTCGTCTGGTTCTGCGCGCTTTGATCGAGTCCAAGCGGACCGATATCGAAGTGGTCGCGATCAACGACCTTGGCCCGGTGGAAACCAACGCCCACCTGCTGAAGTACGACTCGGTGCATGGCATTCTGCCGGCCGACGTGAAGGCGGAAGACGGCAAGCTGGTCATCGACGGCAAGGCCATCCAGTGCTTCGCCGAGCGTGACCCGAAGGCCCTGAAGTGGGGCGATCTGGGCGTCGATATCGTCGCCGAGTGCACCGGTATCTTCTCTGACCGTGACAAGGCCGCCGTGCACCTGGCCTGCGGTGCCAAGCGCGTGCTGGTTTCCGCCCCGTCCAACGGTGCCGACCTGACCGTTGTTTACGGCGTCAACCATCAGCTGCTGACCAGCGAACATCTGGTGGTGTCCAACGCGTCCTGCACCACCAACTGCCTTGCCCCGGTGGCCTCGGTCCTGCATGCCGAATTCGGCATCGAAAAGGGCTTCATGACCACCATCCACGCCTACACCGGCGACCAGAGCACCGTGGACACCCTGCACAAGGACCTGTACCGCGCCCGCGCTGCTGCCATGTCGATGATCCCGACCTCCACCGGTGCCGCCAAGGCCGTCGGTCTGGTGCTGCCGGAACTGAAGGGCAAGCTGGACGGCGTTGCCATCCGCGTTCCGACCGCCAACGTCTCGATGGTTGACCTGAAGGTGAACCTGGCCAAGTCCACCACTGCCGCCGACGTCAACGCCGCCATCAAGGCCGCGTCGGAAGGCAAGCTGAAGGGCGTGCTGGGCTACAACACCCTGCCGCTGGTGTCGATCGACTACAACCACTGCCCGAACAGCTCGACCTTCGACGCGCCGGGCACCAAGGTGATGGATGGCAACTTCCTGCGCATCATGACCTGGTACGACAACGAGTGGGGCTTCTCGAACCGCATGCTCGACACCGCCGTCGAGATGTCGAAGCACTTCTAATCGAAGTCTTTGAGCGCCGCCGGGCAGGATCGGGGAAAGGGGTGTTGCGGCATCCCTTTCCCGCCTGCTCTGGCGGCGTTTCTTTTCTGTTGCTCCAGCAATTCCCCATTTTCAAGAGGCTGACATCATGGCCAATTTCAAGACGCTTGATGATATCGACGTAAAGGGCAAGCGCGTGGTGGTCCGTTCGGACCTGAACGTGCCGATGAAGGATGGCAAGGTCACTGACGCCACCCGCATCGAACGCTCGGCAGAAACCATCCGCGAGCTGATGGAAAAGGGCGCAAAGGTGGTGGTGGTCAGCCACTTCGGCCGTCCGAAGGGCGAACGCGTGGCCGAAATGAGCCTGAAGCCGGTGGCCGATGCCCTGGCCGTGGTGCTGGGCAAGCCGGTGGCCTTTGCCGATGACTGCGTCGGCCCGGCGGCCAAAACCGTGGTCAACGCGCTGGTCGATGGCGAAGTGGCAATGCTGGAAAACCTGCGCTACCACAAGGCCGAAGAAAAGAACGATCCCGATTTCGCCCGTCAGCTGGCCGAGCTGGGCGACATCTATGTCAACGACGCCTTTTCGACCGCCCACCGTGCCCATGCCTCGACCGAAGCCATCGCCCAGCTGCTGCCGAACGCCGCTGGCCGTCTGATGCAGGCCGAACTGGTGGCGCTGGGCAAGGCGCTGGAACACCCGGCCAAGCCGGTGGCCGCCATCGTTGGCGGTGCCAAGGTTTCGACCAAGCTCGACCTGCTGGGCAACATGGTCTCCAAGGTCGATGTGCTGATCATCGGCGGCGGCATGGCCAACACCTTCCTGTATGCGCAGGGCAAGGATGTCGGCAAGTCGCTGTGTGAAAAGGACATGGCCGATACCGCCCGCGAAATTCTCGCCAAGGCCGAAACCGCTGGCTGCACCTTCATCCTGCCGACCGATGCGGTGATCGCAGGCGAATTCGCCGCCAACGCCGACAACAGCGTGGTGTCGGTCGATGCCGTTCCGGCCGACCAGATGATCCTCGACGTCGGCCCGGCCAGCGTCGAAGCCCTGAAGGCCAAGCTGGCCGAGTGCAAGACGCTGGTGTGGAACGGCCCGCTGGGCGCGTTTGAAATCACTCCGTTCGATGCCGCCACCAACGCCGTTGCCCAGGCCGCTGCCGCGCTGACCAACGCCGGGTCACTGCTGACCGTTGCCGGTGGTGGTGACACCGTTGGCGCGCTGGCCCATGCCGGTGTGGTTGACCAGTTCTCCTATGTTTCCACCGCTGGCGGGGCGTTCCTCGAGTGGCTGGAAGGCAAGGACCTGCCGGGTGTGGCGGCGCTGAAGCGTTAAGCCTTCCCTCTTCCTGTCCTGTCGCAAAACCCGTCCCCGATGCCTTGGGGGCGGGTTTTGTCGTTCAGTAAACATCTTGCAACTTTTCCCATGGTAGACTGCCAAATGCCGTCAGGACTGGCGGGGTCATTTACAGCAAGCCCAGAGTCATGAATAATCGCTTATGGGGAGAATAGGATGGGACATCTCATCGCTATAAGAGATAGGCAGAAAGCTCTGGGGATGTGTGACAAGGACGCGATGATGGGTTCTGAGCAGGCACACGGCATAGCCGCGGACAACGGGCAGGCGTTCCTGCTGTGGCAGGAAAAAGTCAGCAATGCCAACATCAACTCACAAACACTGTTGGCGACAGACTACCTGAACCACTTCAATGAAATCGTCATGCTGATTGACATGGTTCCGGACATGCCCGAATTGCTGGACGAATGCCGGGAATGGCAGCCGAAAAGCTACCCCGAGCACTTTCAGGACAGCATGTTTTCTGACCGTGATCTGGCAATCGAAGCCTATCAGCACGTCCCGGTCGAATTTCTGGTTCCGTTTGAAGACACTGTTACCCTGATGAACGACATGGTAACCCAATCGGTAACCCGCCTGACGGCAGCCCAGGAGCTGAACGATCCCGAATTGCTGAAGGTCCGCTGCCATGCCGCATCCCGTGGGTTGCAGCGGCTGATGGATGTCGCCAACGCCATTATTCACGGGTCCAGCCGAACGATGGCGCAAAATGAAATTGACCAGCTGATGGGCTTTTGATCTTCTGGGACTCTGGTAAAACCCATTTTCAATTTATGGGTATATGAAAGGGTCCACTGTGGCTGATTCTCATTCCTTACGCGTCCGCCTGCGCCTGAAGGCCGGGCCAAAGCTGGTTCTGGGGCCGGGCCGTCTGGAAATCCTGCAAGGCATTGCTGAAACCGGCTCCATCTCGGCTGCCGCGCGCGGTATGGAGATGTCCTATCGGCGGGCGTGGCTGCTGGTCGATGACATCAACCATTGCTTTGAATCCCCCCTGGTCGAGTCGGTGACCGGAGGCAAACGGGGCGGCGGCGCCCGGTTGACTGCGCTGGGTGAACAGGTGGTGGCCGCCTATGTCCGCTTGCTGGAAAAAACCGATCAGGCCATTGCCGCCGAACGGGCCGAGCTGGAAAGCCTGCTGGCCGAAATCCTGCCATCCCCGAACAACGAATAAAGACCCCGGCTGTGAGCGCATCAGCGGTCACACACAGGGAACAAGGATGTGGAGCGCTGCTCCACACCTCGCCGGGGCCAGTCGGTCTCAGACTCCATTCCTTTGCATTCAAAGAAAAAATGGGGGTTCGGGGCATTGACCCCCG
This sequence comes from Insolitispirillum peregrinum, assembly GCF_900156605.1. GTDB lineage: Bacteria > Pseudomonadota > Alphaproteobacteria > Rhodospirillales > Rhodospirillaceae > Insolitispirillum > Insolitispirillum peregrinum. The sequence goes on from NZ_FTOA01000006.1 coordinate 256,986, forward strand.
AGCAGTTCAGGCGGCAGCCTGCACTTTACTTACCAACTGCCGTGTACTGTGACCGGACGCAGGTACGTTGCTCTAACCTTTTGTTTTGTCGCATTGTTCTTGCGAAAACCGGTTCTCACTTTTCGCACAATGCTCTAAAAGTCTGAGCAGCGCCCGCCACGTTCCCAGTCCCCGAAGCGGGTCGGTTCCGGGCCTTTCGGGCCTCCCAGTTCTTCGACGGCTTCTGGAGCGGTGTCCGGAGCAGGCGACGGCGGCGAAACCGCAGGAGAGTCAGGAGTCGGCACGGCTGTTTCGGGGGTGTCGGTCATTGGTTTCAGTCCTGCAATGATGCTGTTTGGCGTGATTCTACAGCATCGTGCACAAAAGTGGGCACCGGTTTTGTGCATGGACGATGTGACCGCGCTGTCAGGCACCCGTGACAAGGGAGCCTGAGCGGGTCTGGGCCGCCAATTGCTCCAACAGATCGAGAACACGCACTGGTGCGCCAACCCCGAACCAGGCCTCGAGGTCATCCCCTTCACGCGGGTTCTGCAACTGAAGAACAAACTCGCCAAACAGACCTTCGCACAAGGCGCGAAAATGCTCTTCGGTCACCGGATGCTCCTGCGGCTTTGCCTTGCCGTTGACCGGCGCCGATCGGCTACCGTGCGCTGGCCCGCCCACCCGCTGCATGAAAATTTCTTCCGCCAACGCGAGATCATGAAAGCCATTGAGCAGGCGAATCAATACCTTCATCAGCAATAGCCGGCTGGCCTTGTGCGCAAACATCGTCGAACGAAGCTCGCGGTCAGCAACATCAGGAAAGCGGCTGATCAAACGACTACAGTCAGCGTTAAGGTCGGCATACGGCAACGTCCCCAAGACTTCATTCAGGAAGCGGCCAACGCGACCGATACTCGTCCGCGGCAGAGCCAGCGGCGTGCCGGGGTGAAGACGGTCGGAAAAGCCATAAGGATAAAACGCCAGGACCATGCGCAGCAGAAAGTCCGTTCGCCGATTGGGCACCGGCAGCTCAATCACATGCTGCATCTCGGCATACAGTGAGGCACTGCGTTGCAAGCTCTGGGCACAAGACGAGCATGCTTGCGTCATGCGGCCTTTTTGCACGGTTATGAAGGCCCCGGTCTCGCTGGCCAGCTTTTCATTGCCGCGCTGCTTTGCCAGCATACTGAGCAGGGAACCAAACTCTGTGGCCAATCGCGCCACCTCGGCCCCGGCATACCCATCGACGGCACCGATACCGGACTGCGCCGCCACAGTTACCCCGGACATCAGCTCCTCATTGTGCGACATAATACCCAACCCCCGAAGTTTACTTTCGCTGAATGAGTTATTTTCGCCCCACCCTTTTATGATCCGCCCCCCGGCGACTCTATCCAAAAGGATTAATCTTTAGGTATCATGATCCCTGCTGAATTGGCAATTACGCACATGCAGCAAACCGGCCACTTTAGCCGTTTTCACAGCAGAAAACTGTAAACTCACGAATAAGTTTCAAGGGGGTCTATCCTCAGGCATAGAGTGGCGAGCCTTGACCGTGAACCATGCTCACAATGCTAAGGTTTTGTTTTGCCGCTTTGTTTTTGCGAAAACCGGCTCCCGCTTTCGCATACTGCTCTGGCACCCAACCGACCATGGTATATCGTTCCATCGGCACGGGTTCAGGTGTTGCGCAAAACAAAACCGCCACCTGATTGGGTCAGGTGGCGGTTTGTCTGCTGGTTCAGTCGGGAGCCAAAGAACCTTACTTGGCTGGTCCGGCAAACAGGGTGCCCTGCAGGCGGACTTCCTGCGTGGCCTTGTTGACCAGCTTGAACGACATGTCAGTGCTGTTGCTCTTCAGCGAGGCGGTCGGAGCGGTGACATAGATGCGGAAGGTTCCGACCGTGTCCTTTTTCACCGGCAGATCGACCGACGGCACGTCGGTTTCGGCATAGCCAATCACGCGCAGGGTGGCGCCCGGAATACCCTCGACCGACACGACATAGTTTTCTTCGCTGGCGGCCATGTTGAGGATCTTGAAGGTATAGCCGTTGCGGATCGAGCCATCGGACAGGGCAACAAACAGCGGGCTGCGTTCGTGCAGGATGTTGACTTCCAGCCGCGAGCGGGTGCCGAGGCCAACCGCCATCACCGCCACCACCACCGTCAGCAGCACGGCATAGATGATGGTGCGCGGACGGACGAAGCGGTATTTGGTCGGTTCGCCCTTGGTGCGGGCAATCATGTTGTTGTTGCTGTCATAGGCAATCAGATTGCGCGGCAGCCCAAAGCGGTCCATCACCGTGTTGCAGGCGTCGATGCACAGACCACAGCCGATGCAGGCCAACTGGCTGCCATCGCGGATGTCGATGCCGGTCGGGCAGGCCTGAACGCACAGGGTGCAGTCCACGCAATGGCCGCGATCGGTAAAGGCGGTGTCCTTTTTGGCATAGCCACGCGGCTCGCCACGCCAGGCTTCGTAGGTGACGACCAAGCTGTCTTCGTCATACATCGACGCCTGGAAGCGCGGCCACGGGCACATGTAAATGCACACCTGCTCGCGGGCCCAGCCCGCCAGCACCAGGGTAAAGCCTGCGACCAGCAGGGCAAAGCCCATCATGCCCCAGGTCGAGTCTCCCCGGAGCAGGTCCATGGTGGCTGTCGGGGCATCGCTGAAATAAATCACCCACGTCCAGCCGGTGATCAGGGAAATAACCGTCCAGATGGCGACCTTGATCGTCTTGCGAACGAACTTGCCAGCAGTCATCGGGCCACGGTCGAGCTTGATGCGCTGGTTGCGATCGCCTTCCAGCAGCCGTTCCACCATCACGAAAACGTCGGTGAACACGGTCTGGATACAGGTGAACCCGCACCACACGCGGCCCAGCAGGGCGGTGGCAAAGAACAGCCCGATAGCCCCGAGAATCAGGACACCGGTCAGGTAATAGATTTCCTGCGGCCAGATTTCGATGCCAAAGATGTAGCCACGGTTGGCTTCCATATCCAGCAGGATGGCCTGGTTCGGGGTGCCCGGCCCGCGATCCCAGCGCAGCCACGGGCCAATCACGTAAATGCCCAGCAGGATGATCGCTGCCCAGTTTTTCAGGGTGCGGAACAGGCCGCTGACTTTTTTCGGATGGACCTTGTGGTAGGCGGCATAAAGGCCGCTGCCGTTAGAGTCTGTCTCGCCCTTGGGCTTTTTGCCTTGGGGTGAAAGGGTGGCTGCGTTTTCTGTCATCTCTCCGCCTCCGGGTTTTCCCGGTCCCTTGTTGCCGCTGGTGGCGACCCGTTCCAATACCGCCATGCCAATATTCGCCGTGATCGTGCGGGTTCAAGCCGCTGATTTTTATGGGCGTGTCGCTTTGTCAAAGCCGGTGCGGGGTTGCCAAAGCGAGATGGCGCTCGTGGCCCTGAGCGTTGAGGGCTGCGGATGCCATACCCGAAAACGTGAAAACAGTCCAGTAATGGCGAACTCTGGAATGCCTCCACGATGTGAGGACGGTATAGGAGCCGTTGGGGTGTTGGCATTGATGAACGTCAATGCAGCATCGCAAGACAGCCATGCACGCGGGAAGAAATTGCTTTTATGCGGCTGGTTCCGGCCAGGGCCGGATCAGGGTCGGATCTGGGCCGGATCAGGGCAACAGGTCGAGGCGCACGGTCCTGTCTGCGGCAAGGGGGGTGCTGTTGACATAGCCGGGAACGCCGGTGGGCGTCGAGACCTTGCCGTCCGGCGGATAGGCCTTGCCATCGAGTTCCAGCGGGAACAGGGTCAGGGCGCGGCGGGGCAGGGTGCTGGCAAGGGATTCCAGACTGATGGTGCTGGAGGCCCGGCCATAGATTTCGGCAAATGTCACCGGATGCAGGTCAAGGTGTGGACGCGGGACGACAGTGGGGAAATACAGACTGCCGCCATCGGTCCACGAGTCAGGAGTCCACGAGTCTGGGGCCGACACCGGGCGGACACGCAGGCTCAGCCATACCCCCCGCAACGGCGGCTCTGCCGGGCTGCTGTGCAGTTCGAACCGGTATCGTCCGGCCTGCCAGTCAAAGGGACGGCGCAGGCTGAGGGTCTGGCCTTCATAGGGGGTGTTCGGGCCGGGGACCACCACCCAGCCATCGGCAGGGGGGCGGGCGTTGAACGGGTCGCTGTTGCCCCAGCGGCTGAAAATCAGCCCCGGTCCCTGAAAGCGGCCAGACTGCTTGCCACCGGTCGGGCGCTGGCCACCGTCGTGCAGGTCGGTTTGCAGGCCAAAGTAAAAACCGTTGCCGTCGATTTTGCCCCACAAGGCGGCCAGATAGAAAAAGTCGCCCTTGCGGGCCTGTCCTTGCAGCTCAACGGTCACCGCCAGCGTTTCAAAGGCCAGACCGGTGCGCGAGTCTCCCGGCAAGGCATGGCGGTAATCGACCAGATGCCAGGGCAACGGGCGCAGGGTGCCTGCCTCGGCACCGTCCCGTGCCAGAGCAGGCGCGCCAACCCCGGCCAGAATCCACAGCGCGAGAAACAGGCGCACCAGCAGGGCGCTGACGATCCTCATTGCACGTCGCTGACGCTGCACCGCAGACCATCGCGGCTAAGGGAGCTGCACATCGTCTGGGCGGTGGACTTGTCGGCAAAGGGGCCGAGGCTCAGGCGGAACCAGCGGCGGGCCAGATCGGCGCTGCCGTCGCCTTGTGGTGTGTCGGTATCCTGCAAGGCCAGCGCATACAGGCGCAGGCCATTCAGCCGGTCGCCAAACTGGGCTTGCAGGTCTCGCCATGCCACATCGAGCGCACTGCGGCTGTAGACCGCAGGCAGGACCACCCGCCAGCCTCCATCGACCGGTGCAGGCGTGGCCTGTCCGCTGGTGCCAAGGGCCGCCGGCTGGTGGTCGGCCAGATCGGCGGTCGGGCGGGGCTGCTCGGCGGGGGCCTCTGGCAAGGCGATGGTTCCGGCATCCTTGCCACTCAGCAGGTCGTCGGGGCGTTTGCCGTCTCCGGGCAGGCGGTCGCTCAGCTCGACGCCGCCGCCGAGCGAGGAGAACACATCGACCGCCCCGCGATAGCGGTCACGGATCACCTGATACAACTGGTCGCGGTTGTTGTGCAGGGTGCGTTCGGTGTCCAGCAGGGTCAGGTAGTCTGTCGCCCCATAGCGGTAGGAGTCCCGGCTTTGATCGACAGCATCCTGTGAGGCATCGACGGCCGCCTGTTGCAAGGTCTGGCGCCGGGTTCCGAACGACAGGCGGGACAGGGCGTCTTCGCTTTCCCGCACGGCGGTATAGATGACGCTGATGTAGCCTTCGGTCAGTTCTTCGTGGCGGGCGCGGGTCTGCTCGACCGCCTGTTCGCGCGCGCCGTGGTCAAAAATGGTGGCGCTGAGCGACGACACCAGATTCCACATGCGGTTTTCCGGTTGCAGCCACGAAATCATGTGGGTGCTGGCCTGACCGATTTCTGCCGACAGGTCCAGCGTTGGCAGGACACGGGCGCGGGCAACGTCAATGTCGGCATCGGCGGCCAGCAGGTTGGCTTCGGCGGCACGAACATCCGAACGGCGCAGCAGCAGGGCCGAGGGCACACCGGGCAGGACCATCGGCAGTTTCAGGCTGTCCAGCCCGGCCGAGCCAAGCTGAAGCTGCGACGGCGTGGTGCCGCACAGCTGGGCAATCCGGTGAGCGGCCTGCGCCGCCTGAAATTCCAGCGACGGAATGGTGGCTTCGACCGAGCGCACTGCGGCACGTTGCTGGCTGATGTCGAGGATGGTGGCATCGCCGCGCTCCATCCGCTCTTCGACCGCCTTCAGCATTTCGCTCAGGATGTCCTTGGTTTCGCGCGCTACCCGCAGCCGGTCCTGAAACGACAGGTAATCGACATAGCTGCCGACCAGATCGGAAACGGTGGTCTTTTGCGTATCATCACGAGCAAGGACTGCCTGCCAGACGCGGAAACGGGCGGCCTCGGCAGTGGCCTTGCGCTCGCCCCACAGATCGACCCGATAGCTGGCCTGCAACCCGGCCGAGAACGCACGTTCGGAGGTGATGTCTGCTCCCGGCGATACGCTGCCGGTCCCGTCTTTTGGGGCGTCGGCGCGGCCGGAGACGGTCGTGGACAGGGTGGGCAGGCGGGTGGCAAAGGCCTGTTCATAGCGGGCTTCGGCCTGCGATACGCGCAGCGAGGCCATCCGCAGGTCGGGGTTGCGGGTCAGGGCACGGTCAACCAGCCGGTTCAGTTCCTCGCTGCCCAGCAGGTGCCACCATGTCGGCAGGGCTGTTCCCAGCGGCACGCTATAGGCCGCCGGAGCTGCCGATGAGGCCGGGGTCGCCTGATCACCCTGATCGCTCAGATCACCCAGCGTGCCCTTCAGGGCCGGGCTTCCCTGAAACTGTTCGGGCAGGTCAACCGGCGGGACGTCATAGGAGTCCCGGATGACCATGCAGCCGCTGAGTGCCGAGCCCAGGGTCAGGGCCACCGACAATGACGGGAAAAATCGACGGAAACGGCTCACGGGGGGGGGGAATCCACGGCTGAGGGTCACGACAGGGGTTTGTCGAGGGCAAGATACTCAATAACGGCCCGCAACAGGGGGTGGTTGAAGGCCAGAGTACCATCAGGTCCAGCGGCCAGCACACCGGAAAGGATGGCCCGTTCTATCGCGCTTTCCGTTTCGGGCAAAGACAGATGCAGGATGGCGGTCAAATTTTTGGCGGTCAGCGCGCTCCGGTGATGGGCAACGGCCCACAGCAGCCGACGGTTCAGGCCGAGGTGGTCAAGGCGGGCACTGACCAGCGACAGCAGCGACAGGGGCAGGGAACGCACACTGCCCGATGCCGGGGGCAGGTGCCCGCTCTGGCGGGCCAGTTCGACGGCAAACAACGGCACGCCATGGGCCTGCCGGGCGATCTGCTGGCAGGCCGGGCTGCTGGCTGGCAGGCTGTGCAGGCGGTCGGCGGTCAGATGGGCGATGGTGTCCTGCGGCAGGCGATGCAGGGAGATGGTTGCCACCATCGGGCCGTCGGCGGGCAACTGCGCGCGCTGGGCCGGGCGCAGCCGTCGCTGGGCGAGGATGATCAGCAGGCCGGGGGCAGCGGGGGCGGCAAGACGGAGGGTAACAGCCTCGAACAGCCGGGTTTGCAGGGATGGCGGCAGCCAGTGCAGATCATCAATGATCACCACTGCCGGGATCACCACTGCCGGAGTATCCGGTGCTTTCAGGGCGGCCAGCAGGTCATCCAGCCGATGCGGTCGGGGGTCGTCGTCACACAGCAACAACGCTGACGGGGGGCTGTCATGGGACGTATCTGCCGGTTGGCAACGCCAGCGAATGACCTGTAAACCATCCTTGCGGCACCGCTCGCTGAACGCGCGGCACAGGTGGCTTTTGCCCATTCCGGCCTCGCCGGAGACCAGCGCCAGTGCCCCACCGAACCGTTGGGCGCGTTCGAGCAGGGTGTAAAGGGTGCTCAGCTCAAGCGACCGGCCCCGCAGGGGGCCGTCCGGCTGGCGATCATGGGCATGCAGGTGGTGCAGCTCGTCCAGAGGCAGGATGTTCTGTACCGGCAGCAGGCCACCGGACAGGCCGATGCCAACGCTCTGCATCAGGGTGCGGGCGCTCTCGTCAAACTGCAAATGTCCGGCCGGAGCCTGATCGCTGAGAGTGCGGGCGGTGGAAAAACCTGCGCTGGCGATGGCTTCGCCAGTCCAGCCACCCTGCGGGCGCATGCTGGCAACAGCCAGTCCGGCGGTCAGCCCGGCATGCAGAAAGGCTGCGGCAGCCGGAACAGTCTGAGCCAGGTCGCTGACCACCGCCTGCGCCGAGCGCAAGGCATGCAGCAGATCGTGTTCTCCGGTGCGCTGGACACCAAAAATGATCTCTGCGGCGCTGCCCCGACGGGCCAGCAGAATGGCGTCGTGATCATAGGCCTGAGCGGCGAGGGTGGCATGCAGGCGGCGGGCACCCTGTTGGCGGGCGTCGATGCTCAGGCCGTCGGGCAGGGGGGCCTGTTCATCCCGTGGCCCGATGGACAGGCTGAGAATCACGCACGGGCGCTTTTCCAGCAGGCTGCTGGCGGCGGGCATGGTGGCCTGAACCGCAGCTGTCGTGTGGGCGGACAGGTCCGCGGGCCCGGTGACGGGCAATGAGGCCGCCGGGTCGGCAAGGCTGCTGCTGAGGGCAACGGCCATCGTCCTGTTGCGCACGTTCAGCTTTTTGAACAGGGCAACGACGTGCTGTTTGACGGTACCAACGTGAATCCCCAGTTCCGAGGCAATTTCCTTGTTGCCTTTACCCTTTTGCAACAGCAGCAAAATCTGCTGCTGGCGCGCGGTCAGGGCATCAGCCGAAGGTGTGGTCTCGTGCGGAGGTGCTGGTACGGTCACAGAACAGACAACCCCTGTCAGTCACGGAAAGATGGGTCTTTGATGTGTCGTTCGACGTCGGAAACAGCCTGCAACAAATGTTGGCGCAGGTCTTCCGGCGCCACAGACGCCGCCATTGGCGGCGGAGTATGGGGAGGAGGCGTTGTCTTCAGACCGACTGCCTGCAGGCAGCGGGCAATGATGGACGGGGCGCGCTTTCCCGCCAGTGCGGCAGCACTTTGGGGGGCATGCCCCAGTGACGCGGGACGGGGATAGGTCAGTGTGGCCATTTTTCAGCCTTTACGCTAACAAGCCAACCGGCGGCCCCACTGTAACAGAATGCGGTGGGCTGTCAGGAAGGCTTTTTCCTGTTTTGCCGATAATATCAGACTTTAGGCTGACCTTTGCTAAAGTGTGGTTAAAACAGGCTAGGACAACAGTCTGATCCATAACAGTGATCTTGCATTTATGATGGGGGAGGCAAACTTGAACACTGTTCATCGCCCAGTAAGATTGCCTCGGTAAGGTAGGAAAAACCACAGCACCAGATCCTGCCGGATCATGTGAAAAATGAGGGACCCGGTGACCGCTCAGCCCCCGTCGCCCAAACCAGCGGCCCACGCCTCGCAAGGCAGTAAGGGCCTTGAAAAAGAAGCCTTTCTCTCTGTCCTTCGCTCGAATGACCTGCGAAGGGCGCTGCCTTATCTGGGCACCGCCAGCGTTCTGCTGAACATTCTGGGGCTGGCTTTGCCGCTGGCGCTTTTGCAGATTTATGATCGCATTATTGCCAATCAGTCGCTGACCACGCTCAGCCTGCTGATTGGCGGGGTGCTGGTGGCGATGCTGCTGGAAGAAACGCTGAAATATCTGCGTGGGGCAATCACAGGTTGGTTGGGGGCGCGCTTTGAACAACGGGCAAGTCTGGAGGCGATGGACCGACTGGCGCGGACTCCGTTGCGAGTCTACCTGAAAGACGAAGCCGGGAACCACGCGGAACGAGTCTCTGCCAGTAGCCATGTCAGCGATTTTTATTCTGGTCAGGCAATTCTGGTTATTTTCGACCTGCCGTTTGTTGTGGTGTATTTGTCCATAATTGCTCTTATAGGGGGTTGGCTGGCTTTGGTGCCGGCGTTGTTGTTGCTGCTGTTCATGGCGATCGTGGTAAAGGCCGGTGCCTGGATGCGGTCACAGGTGCAGGAACGCAATGTGCAGGACGAGCGCCGCTACAGCTTTTTGTCCGAAACGTTGCGCGGCATCCACAGCGTCAAGATGCTGTCGATGGAAGCGCTGATGCACCGCCGTTACGAGCGTTTGCAGGAAGCCAACGCCGAACGCGGGGCGGTGCTGGCCCACGGCGGCGCGATGGCGGCGGCGATGGGCACCGTCTTTACCCAGGTGATGATGGTCGGCGTGGTTGGTGCCGGTGCGGTGGTGGTCATTCATGGCGACATGACCCCCGGTGGCATGGCTGCCTGCGTGATGCTGTCGGTGCGCTCACTCCAGCCGTTGCGGCGCAGTCTGGCGGTGTGGCTGCGCTATCAGGCTTTCGTGTCGGCCTATGGCCGCCTGCGGGAAGTGATGCGTCTGCCCTATGTGAAGGATGATGATTTTCCGCCGGTTCCACCGGTGCGGCAGTCGCTGGAACTGCGCTCGGTCACTTTTGATCCGGTCGGCAAGGGCAACCCGCTGTTTCGCGACCTGTCGCTGTCGGTGCGGGCCGGTGAATGCATTGGCATCTGTGGCGATAGCGGCAGCGGGAAAAGCAGCCTGCTGTCGCTGATTTCCGGCGCGTTTCCCCCCGATGGCGGTGAAATTCTGGTCGATGGCCGTCCGCTGACCTCGTTCCGTGCCACCAGCCTGCATCAGGAAATTGCCTTGCTGCCGCAAAAGGGCAGTGTGGTGGCCGGGTCGATCCTCGACAACATGACCATGGGGGACGCCAGTTGTACCGAGCGGGCGCTGGGGCTGGCCCGGCATCTGGGGCTGGATCAGGTGGTTGCCGGGTTGCGGCTGGGCTATGACACCCCGGTGGGGGATGGGGTGGCCGAGACGCTGCCCGCTGGCGTTCGTCAGCGTCTGAGCATTATCCGGGCGCTGGCCCGTGATCCGAGTGTGGTGCTGTTCGACGAAGCCAACATCGCCCTCGACCTGATGAGCGACAAGCGGCTGAAGGAGTATCTGGAGGAGCAAAAGGGCAAACGTATCCTGATCCTCGTCACGCCGCGCCCGTCGTTGTTGTCGCTGGCCGATCGGGTTTTTACCCTGAAAGACGGTCAGCTGGTCGAAGGTCGCCAGAGCTTTGACAGCGGGCTACAAAGTGCCATCGAGCAGGTCGCAATCCCGGAGCGGCCGCAGGATGACGAGTGGAAGCCGGTCGACAGCATTCATCACTTTGACGAAGTGTCCGATCTGGCGCTGTGCCTGCCGCCGTTGTTGTCGGCCTTGCAATGGAAAGGTCGCGCGCGCGATCTGGCGGAATCCCTGCCACACCTGATGCGCCACCTCGACCTGTCCGGCCTGCGCGGTGTGCTGTCCAATCTGGGCTACACCAGTGAAAGTTTCCCGGCCACGCTGGGGCGGCTGGATGGCCGCCTGACGCCCTGCCTGTTCGTTCCTCACACGCAGGGGGCAAAGGTGGTGCTGTCGCACGATGACCTGTCCGGGCGTCTGACCGTTTTTGACAGCGATACCTTGTCGGTGCGGACCATCAGCAGCGATGATCCGGCCTGTGCCCTGAGCGGGATAGCCTATTTGTTCCGCGAAGAAGACGAGGAGCTGCTGGCCGATGGACGCCGCCACTGGACCCGCCAGCTGATTGCCCGGTTTCATCGCCATATCGGGATTGTCTTTGCGCTGACCATGCTCAGTACGTTGCTTGGTCTGGCGCCGTCCCTGTTCGTGATGTCGGTCTATGACCGGGTATTGCCAACCGGTGACGTGATGATGGGGGTGGTGCTGATGGTCGGCGTGTTGCTGGCTGTCGGGCTGGATTTCAGCGTGCGCAGCCTGAAAAGCCGCCTGCTGGCCTTCATCGCCGGGCGGGCCGAGTACATTCTGGGCAATTCGATCTTTCAGCGCATTCTCGATTTGCCGTCATCGGCCACCGACAACGCCTCGATCGGGGAACAGATCAGCCGCATCAAGGGCTTTGAGTCGCTGCGGGACTTTTTTCTCGGTCCGCTGGCGCTGCTGGTGTTCGATCTGCCCGCCACCGTGATCCTGTTCGTGGCGATGAGCATCATCAACCCGTGGGCGGTGCTGGTGATGCTGTTGGGCGGGCTGTCCTTTGTGCTGCTGGGCTTTTTGACCCGTCAGCGGCAGGAAGAGGCGGTCAACCGCTCCTCGACCCTGTCCGGGCGACGGTGGGAAATGCTGACCGAAACGCTGGTCAACATGCGCACCCTGCGCAGCGTCGGAGCGACCGGTGTGTGGCAACGGCGGTATCGTGATATTACCGGCAAGACGGTTCTGGCCGCCTTTCAGGCGCAACAGACCGGTGATCTGGTGGCCAGCGGGGCGCAGTTGCTGGCCAACCTGACCGGGATCGCCGCGCTGACCGTATCGGTGATCGGGGCCATCGAAGGCTGGATCACTACCGGTGCGGTGGTGGCAACGATGATGATTGTCTGGCGGCTGACCGGGCCGATGCAGAATATCTTCATGGCCAGCTCGACGGTGGTGCGGGTGGTGACCAGTTTCCGCCAGGTCGAACGTCTGATGCGCATGCCGGTTGAACGCGGCACCGGCACCCGTCAAAGCACCCGCCCGGAAACGCGCGGAGCGGTATCCTTTGCCCGTGTTTCCTTTCGCTACAGCAATGACGCCGACCCCGCTTTGTTGGGGGTGTCGTTTACCGTTCCGGCAGGCAAGGTGGTGGCGGTGGCCGGTCCGAACGGGTCAGGCAAGTCAACCCTGCTGAAGCTGATCGTGCGGGCCTTTTCTCCGCAAGCGGGGGTGATCAAGCTCGATGCGGTGGACATTCGCCAGCTCAGCACCGCCGATTTGCGGTCGCAGGTCAGCTATATGCCGCAAACCTGCGAGCTGTTCTATGGCACGGTGGCGCAAAACCTGCGCCTGAGCCAGCCAACCGCAACCATGGACGAACTGCGCTGGGCGTCGGAAATGGCCGGTCTGCTGGCCGATATCGAGGCGATGCAGGAAGGATTTGAAACCCGCATTTCGGAAAGCAAATCGGAACAGTTGCCGCATGGTTTCCGGCAACGCCTGTCGCTGGCCCGGACGCTGCTGAAAAAGGCTCCGGTGGTGTTGCTGGATGAACCGGGCAACGGTCTGGATGATGAGGGTGAAAAGGCTTTGGTTCGGTGTATCAACTGGTTGCGTGGGCGCTCGTCGGTGTTCATCGTTTCGCACCGGCCCAGCCACATGCGGCTGGCCGATGCGGTCATCTATCTGGAAGCCGGAAATATTCGGGCCATCGGGCCATTCGATGAAATCCGCGATAAAATCATGGCAGGGCTAGGGTGATGCACGATCCGAACTCCTCTTCCGGCAGGGACAGACAGGCCGGGCAGGGCAAAACAACCGATCCGGCGGCCCGCAAACTGGTGCTGGGGCGGCGCGAGCGTCGTTTGTTGTCCGAAGCGGTGCAGGTTGACGAGGAACTGGTGCCATCTTTTGTGCGCCCTGCCTTGCTGGTGGTGGCGGCGCTGGTGGTGGCCTTTCTGTTGTGGGCATCGTTGACCCACCTGACCGAAGTGGCCCATGCCCCGGGGGAAGTCATTCCCAGCGGGCAGATCAAGGTCGTGCAGCATCTGGACGGCGGGCAGTTGGCGGCGATTCAGGTCGATGAAGGACAGTTGGTGCAGCAAGGGCAGGTACTGGTCCAGATGGACGGGGCACAGGCGCGGGCCGATTTGCGGCAAATGGACAGCCGTCAGGCATCCTTGCAGTTGCGGATCGAGCGCCTGAGCGCCTTTGCCGAAGGGCGAGCCCCGAATTTCCAGAAAGTCTCGCTGGCATCGCCCGAGCTGATCGCCGATCAGCAACAGATTTACACCAACCAGATTGCCTCGATGCAATCGACCCTGACCGTTCTGGATCGGCAAATTGACCAGAAACAGCAGCGGATCGCCCAGTTGGAAAAGCAGTTGTCGGTGGCGCAGGAACAGCAAAAGCTGAGCACGGATTTTCTGGTTTTACGGGAAAGCCTTGCCGCCAAAAAGCTGATCACCCGGGTGGTGTTGCTCGATGCGCAAAAGGCCAAGATTGCCGCCGATGGCGAAGTGGCCCGACTGTCGCAGGAACTGGATGTGGTCGGGCAGGAGCGTGCCGAAGTTCTGTCGCGTCGGGAAGACAGTACCAACCAGTTGCGTCGGGATGCTCTGGCCGAAATGGGGACCGCCAGTGCCGAGCTGGCCGAAGTCCAGGAAGCACGCGGTCGTTTGCAGTCAAAAGTGGACCGGCTGGACATCCGGGCGCCGGTGGCTGGCTACGTGCAGGATCTGAAAGTGGCAACCGTCAACCAGGTGGTTCAGCCCGGGGCTATCCTGATGCAGGTGGTTCCGACGGATGCCGAACTGGAATGTGAAATCCGCATTTCGACCCGTGATATCGGTTACGTTCAGGTCGGGCAGCCGGTCGAAGTCCGGGTTTCGGCCTATGACTTTGCCCGCTATGGCACGGCAAAGGGTGAACTGCACCGGATTTCAGCCACCAGTGTGGTTGATGATAAGGGAGAGCCCTATTTCAAGGGCTGGGTTGGCCTGAAGACGCCCTATGTCGGCAACACGCCGGGGCGCTACCCCATTCGTGTTGGCATGGGGGTCGATGCCGAGATTCTGACCGGCGAAAAGTCCCTGATGGCCTATATGTTCAAGCCGATTGTCCGGGCCCTGGAAAGCGGGTTCCGCGAGCGGTAAACGTAATGGCGGCGTGGTTCTTTGGAACCATGCTGTATCCCCTGGATATGTGTGTCTTCCGCCACAAGGCGCGTAATCTGACCCTGTTGTATTCCGTCGAAGGACAAGCACGTCATGGCCGATGATCCGAACACCGCTTCCCCTGAAACCCCAGCCCAAAGCGGCTCGGCCACGGCTGCTGGCGTGCAGGGGAGCAATGCGGACGAGGCAACGCTCTTCGACGACATGACCGTGCTGGGGCGCCAGCAGGAAGATGATGACGAGGCCCAACAGGCCGGTTTGGGGGGCACCCCCGGAACCGCCGAGGAAAACGGGCTGGAAAACGTCCACATGGGGGGGGCCAGCCGCGACGAACGGGAACAGGCCGCGCTGGACAGTGGCACCTTGCAGCAGGGTGGCGTCAGCGTTGATGTACAGGATGTAACGGTCAGCCAGTCTGGGTCGGCGGTCAGTGATGCCAGCACCGGGGCTTCCGCCGCCGTCGGAGAGACGTCGGTTGTCGAGCCCGACGCTGCTGGTACGGCTGCGGCCGCAGAAACCCCCGCGCAATTGGCCAGTACGGAAGACCCGGTGACCGAGGCCCCGGTGGTTGAACTGGCCGCCAGCGATGCAACGACGGTAGAAACAGCCGCCGCGACGGTCCTTGCAGCGGACGCGGTGACGTCGACTGAGGCTCCGACGACGACGGAAGCTCCGACGTCGACCGAAGCTCCGACGACGACCGAGGCCCCAACCTCGACTGAGGCCCCGACGTCTACTGAGGCCCCGACTTCGACGGAAGCGCCGACGTCGACGGAAGCTCCGACGACGACCGAGGCTCCGACCTCGACCGAGGCCCCGACTTCGACTGAGGCCCCGACCACGACCGAAGTCCCGACTTCTACTGAAGCTCCGACGTCGACCGAGGCCCCGACTTCGACCGAGGCCCCAGCCTCGACTGAGGCCCCGACGTCGACCGAAGCTCCGACTTCGACTGAAGCCCCGACCTCGACCGAGGCCCCGACTTCGACCGAGGCTCCGACCTCGACTGAGGCTCCGACGTTGACCGAAGCCCCGACCTCGACTGAGGCTCCGACGACGACCGAAGCTCCGACTTCGACGGAGGCTCCGACGTCGACGGAGGCTCCGACGACGACCGAAGCTCCGACGTCGACTGAGGCTCCGACTTCGACTGAGGCTCCGACTTCGACGGAGGCTCCGACGACGACCGAAGCTCCGACGTCGACTGAGGCCCCAACCTCGACTGAGGCCCCAACCTCGACTGAGGCTCCGACCACGACCGAGGCTCCGACGTCGACCGAAGCTCCAACTTCGACTGAAGCCCCGACCACGACCGAGGCCCCTACGTCGACTGAGGCCCCGACCTCGACGGAAGCGCCGACTTCGACGGAAGCGCCGACCTCGACCGAGGCCCCGACGACGACCGAAGCTCCGACGTCGACTGAGGCCCCAACCTCGACTGAGGCTCCGACGTCGACTGAAGCTCCGACGACGACCGAAGCCCCGACGTCGACTGAAGCGCCGACGACGACCGAGGCCCCGACGTCGACTGAGGCTCCGACTTCGACTGAGGCTCCGACTTCGACGGAGGCTCCGACTTCGACGGAGGCTCCGACGTCGACTGAGGCCCCAACCTCGACTGAGGCTCCGACCACGACCGAGGCCCCGACGTCGACGGAAGCCCCGACCACGACTGAGGCTCCGACCTCGACTGAGGCTCCGACCTCGACTGAGGCTCCGACGTCGACTGAGGCCCCGACGTCTACCGAAGCTCCGACTTCGACTGAAGCCCCGACCACGACTGAGGCTCCGACCTCGACTGAGGCTCCGACGTCTACGGAAGCGCCGACGTCGACTGAAGCTCCGACGACGACCGAAGCCCCGACGTCTACTGAGGCCCCGACTTCGACGGAAGCGCCGACGTCGACTGAGGCCCCGACGTCTACCGAAGCTCCGACTTCGACTGAAGCCCCGACCACGACTGAGGCTCCGACCTCGACTGAGGCTCCGACCTCGACTGAGGCCCCGACGTCGACCGAAGCCCCGACGTCGACGGAAGCGCCGACGTCGACTGAGGCCCCGACTTCGACTGAGGCTCCGACGTCGACCGAGGCTCCGACGTCGACTGAGGCTCCGACCTCGACCGAGGCTCCGACTTCGACTGAAGCGCCGACCACGACCGAGGCCCCGACCTCGACTGAGGCTCCCACCACGACCGAGGCCCCGACTTCGACTGAAGCGCCGACGACGACTGAGGCTCCGACTTCGACGGAAGCTCCGACGTCGACCGAGGCCCCGACCTCGACCGAAGCCCCGACCTCGACTGAGGCTCCGACGTCTACCGAAGCCCCGACTTCGACCGAGGCCCCGACTTCGACTGAAGCTCCGACGACGACCGAAGCCCCGACGTCTACTGAGGCCCCGACGTCGACGGAAGCGCCGACCTCGACTGAGGCTCCGACGTCTACCGAAGCCCCGACCTCGACGGAAGCTCCGACGACGACCGAAGCTCCGACTTCGACTGAAGCGCCGACGTCGACCGAAGCTCCGACTTCGACTGAAGCGCCGACGTCGACCGAGGCCCCGACGTCGACTGAGGCTCCGACCACGACTGAAGCCCCGACGTCTACCGAGGCCCCGACCTCGACTGAGGCTCCGACTTCGACTGAGGCTCCGACGTCGACCGAAGCTCCGACCTCGACTGAGGCTCCGACCACGACCGAAGTCCCGACGACGACCGAGGCTCCGACGTCTACCGAGGCCCCGACATCGACCGAAGCTCCGACCTCGACTGAGGCTCCGACGTCGACCGAAGCTCCGACCACGACCGAAGCGCCGACGTCTACCGAGGCCCCGACATCGACTGAGGCTCCGACCACGACCGAAGTCCCGACTTCTACTGAAGCGCCGACGACGACCGAGGCTCCGACGTCGACTGAGGCTCCGACCACGACCGAAGCTCCGACCTCGACCGAGGCCCCGACCTCGACCGAAGCCCCGACCTCGACTGAAGCTCCGACGTCGACCGAAGCGCCGACGTCGACGGAAGCTCCGACCTCGACCGAAGCCCCGACCTCGACTGAAGCTCCGACGTCGACCGAAGCGCCGACGTCGACCGAAGCTCCGACCACGACCGAAGCTCCGACCTCGACTGAGGCCCCGACTTCGACTGAGGCTCCGACGTCGACCGAAGCTCCGACCTCGACCGAGGCTCCGACGTCGACGGAAGCTCCGACGACGACCGAGGCCCCGACGTCTACCGAAGCTCCGACCTCGACTGAGGCCCCGACCTCGACCGAAGCGCCGACTTCGACTGAAGCTCCGACCACCACCCCTGCTCCGGTGGTGGATGATCAGGCACAGGCTCCGGCTTTGAGTGTCAGCATTGGGGCGGCAGTGGTGACCACGGCGGTCTACGAAGAAACCGTGACCTCAACCACCACCACCACCATCATTTCAGCGGCTCATTCGACGTCGGATTGGGCCGGGATCACCGACATGACCAACCCGGTGACGTCGGCGACCAATACCTATACTACCGGGAATGATCAGGTTTATGTCAGTGGTAACACCGATACTCTGGTCAGCCTGAAGGATGGTGACGATGCCATCTATATCGGTGGATCAACCAACAACGGCCTGAATGCCGGAGCCGGTGATGACACGGTGATGATCGTTGGCAATGCCAACGGCACCATCAGTCTGGGCGATGGCAACGACCGTTTCTATGTCGGGAATTCCCTCAACAACGGGATTTCGGCAGGAGATGGCAACGATCAGGTCGAGATCAAGGGCAATGCCTCGGGGACCATTGATCTGGGGGCCGGGAATGATCAACTGGAGGTCGGCGGCAACGTCAACAACGGCCTGACTGCCGGGGCCGGTGATGACACCATCCTGATCCACGGGACGGCCAACGGTACTCTCGATCTCGGGACCGGCAACGACTGGCTGTCGGTGCAGGGAACGGTGAACAACAACATTCTCGCCGGCAGCGGCAATGATGTGGTGTTCGTCGGGGGAACTGCCAACGGCACGATCGACATGGGCGACGGGGATGACTACCTGGAAATCAAGGGGACGGTGAACGGCACCCTGATCGGCGGTAGTGGCACCGATACCCTGGTGCTGTCCGGCTATACGGTTGCTGACTGGAACAACAACGTTAACGGCATCCAGAGCAAGGTCAGCGGGTTCGAGAACATTATTCTCTCGAACGGAACGGTGCTGGGGGACAGCAGTGCTGCGACCACCACCACCACCGAAACGACGACCACCACCACCACGGAAACCATCACCACCAGCACCTACAGTTATGCAATGGAGGTGACAGCAGCGTTGACCGATACCGATGGTTCGGAAACGCTGTCGGACGTGACGATCGAGAACATCCCGGCTGGCGCGTCTGTCTATCTGGATGGCGAGCTGCTGGTGGCCAACGAAGACGGCACCTATACGATCCCTGTCACCTCGGGCGAAGCCGTGTCGTTGACGATCACCGGCGCGACGGCGCTGGATCTGTCAAATGTCACCACCTCGGTGACCTCGACCGAAAGCAATGGCGGTGACACGGCCACCACCACGGTGGTTGCGTCGGGCGAGAATGCCGGTGAAACCACCACCGAGGCTCCGACCGTCACCGAGGCGCCGGTGATTGACGATCAGGCACAGGCACCCGGGCTGGAGGTCGATTTTAGCGCCGCCGAAGTCACCACGCAGGTCCATCAGGAAACGGTCACCTCGATTACCACCACCACCACGGCGGCGCATTCGGCGTCGGAATGGAGCGGCATTGCCGATATGACCAATCCGGTGTCGTCGGCGACCAATACCTACACCAGCGGCAATGACCGGGTTTATCTCAGCGGGAATGCCGATACGCTGGTGAACCTGAGGGAAGGCGATGACACCATCTATATCGGTGGGTCGACCAACAATGGCCTGACCGCCGGAACCGGGGACGACACGGTGATGATCGTTGGCAATGCCAACGGCACCATCAGCCTGGGCGACGGCAACGACCGTTTCTATGTCGGGAATTCCCTCAACAACGGGATTTCAGCAGGGGATGGCAATGATCAGGTCGAGATCAAGGGCAATGCCTCGGGGACCATCGATCTGGGGGCCGGGAACGATCAGCTGGAAGTCGGCGGCAACGTCAACAACGGTCTGACCGCCGGGGCCGGTGATGACACCATCCTGATCCACGGGACGGCCAACGGTACTCTCGATCTCGGGACCGGCAACGACTGGCTGTCGGTGCAGGGAACGGTGAACAACAACATCCTCGCCGGCGGCGGCAATGATGTGGTGTTCGTCGGAGGAACCGCCAATGGCACCATCAACATGGGCGATGGCGATGACTATCTGCAGGTTGGCGGCACCGTCAACGGCACCCTGATCGGCGGCACCGGCACCGATAGTCTGGTCTTGTCGGGTTATACGGTTGCCGACTGGAACAACAACGTGAATGGCATTCAAAGCAAGGTCAGCGGCTTTGAAAACATCAAGTGCTCGGACGGGGTGGTAAAGGGCGACAGCAGCGCCTTTACCACAACGACGACGACCACCACCACCACGACCGAGACGGTTGTGACCTCGACCTACAGCTATACGATGTCGGTGACGGCAACCTTGACCGATACCGACGGCTCGGAATCGCTGTCGGCGGTGACGGTGGACAACATGCCGGTGGGGGCCTCGGTTTACCTGAATGGTGAACTGTTGGTCGCCAACGACGACGGCAGCTATACCATTACCGTGACCTCGGGCGAAGAAGTGGCGCTGACGGTGACCAGTGCGACCGAACTGGATCTGTCGTCGGTGACGACCTCGGTCACGTCGACCGAAAGCAATGGCGGCGATACGGCCACCACCACACTGATTGGTGCCGGGGTCGAGAGTGGCGACGTCACCACCGAAGCCCCGACCACCGATGACAGCAGCCATGGCAACAATGGCTTCGGCAACGGAGACCAGGACGCTCCGGGCAATTCCGGCGACCATAACAACGCTGAAAATGCCTCGGGCACTGCAACCCCGGTCGGACTGCATCTGGGCGACATGCCGCTGGATGGCCTGGGCGATAACGGCACTGGCACCCACTCGGCCGATGGCCTGTGGGGAACGTCAGCCAATGACACCTTCTCGGGGTTGGATGGCAATGACGTGATGACCGGCGAGGCCGGTAATGACCGGCTGGATGGCGGGGCTGGCAATGACGCCATTTACGCCGGTGCCGGAGACGATACTGTCTGGGGTGGCAGTGGTCATGATGTGATCACCGGCGATGCCGGGAACGACCTGCTTGATGGTGGTGACGGCAACGACACCATCTATGCCGGGACCGGCAACGATACCGTCTATGGCGGTGAGGGCAACGACCTGATCACCGGCGATGATGGCAACGACACCATCAGCGCAGGCAGCGGTAATGATACCGTCTATGCAGGTGCTGGCGATGACACCGTGGATGGTGGCGACGGCAACGACACCATTACCGGTGATGCCGGGAATGATGTGCTTGATGGCGGCGCCGGGAACGATGTGGTCTATGGCGGTGACGGCGACGACACCATCTATGGCTCGGTTGGCGATGACCATCTGTATGGGGATGCCGGGAACGATCTGTTCGTCTTTGGCGATGTGACCGGCTCGGTAACCGTTGATGGTGGGGGCGGTAGCTGGACCGACGTGATCGACATGGACCTCGACGGAGGCCCGGCCTCGTCGCTGGCTTCGGGCAGCTGGACGCTGGAAATCGACGGCCAGAGCGTGGTGATCGACAGCGCCCATGGCTCGATTGATACCGAAGGCAAGTCGGGAACCATCCACACCGATCACGGCACCATCGACTTCGACAACATCGACAAGATCGAATGGTAAACAGGTCGGTGACCTGAAGTGAAAAAGCGCACGGTGGGAAACTGCCGTGCGCTTTTTTCTTTAGAGTAGCGTGCGTTAAATGTGACGTCACAGTACACGACATCTAGCGAGGTAGGGGGGGACATGGTCCCGTGCCCTGCCTTATGCCGTATCCTGCAAGCGGACCTGCCGTTTCAGATAGCCATAAATCCAGGTCTTGGAGGGTGCCTGATCGCCGAACTGGTCGGTGAGGCGGGCTTGAATGTCGGCATAGGACAGTCCGTCCTTGCGGGCCTGCAGGATGGCCTGGGTGATGTCTTCGCCCGGTGGCGCAAAGCCTTTGGTGCGGGGGGCGCAAGGGCGCGGAGCGGTGCGGAAAATCGCACACAGGGCTTCAAGGCCCCGCCGCAGGGCCAGCAGGGCGACCGGACGATCCAGCAACAGCGGAGACGCGGTATTGTCCAGCACCACATCATCCAGACAGCGCAGCACCAGCGTCGGGGCCTGACAGGCGGACAGGGCGTTTTGGGCCTGTCGCCACAGGCGACCGATGTAAACTTGCCGCCCTTCCGAGGCTTCGGGGGTTGTCGAGCGGCCATGCGTCGTCTGGTCAAGGGCGTTCCAGCTGCTGGTGGTGTGGCGGCTGGGCATGGTGTTCAGGTGCTGCCAGGCTCTGTGGGTGGTGCGGTACAGTTCGGCGGCATTGATCATCTCGTCAGTGATCAGGGGCACGGTTTCCCCCGACGGCAGGGTGATCATCCGCCGGTGGCGCTGCCCGAGGGGGGTATGGATCCAGGCCAGCATCATCAGGGCGGAGTCAAAGCTCTGATCCAGGCGCAGGCGGGTCAGGTCGCTGGCCGTCGGGGCATGCAGGCCCAGACTTTCGGCGCGGCGGCGCAGGGCAGGAGGGATGTCGGGCGCGGTTGGTTTTCTTTTCCGCTTGCGGTGTGCTGGTTTGGGAACGGAGTGCATGGATAGCCTCTTGTGTGATCTTGTTTTGTTCTTTTGAGCCATCGCCAAATGGCTGTATTGGGATATGTTTAAGAACTCTGCCGAGAGAAGGACTCTTTTGCAAGAGAAAAATGTGCCAAAATAGAACGTGCGCTGTGCCGGAAACCGTGGCACAGTCAGTGTCATGAGTCTTCACCTGAAAATGCTCCGCCTTCAGCGCGGTCTCACTCAGTCCGAAGTGGCGATGCGCTTGGGATTGAGTAATCATTCAGCGGTTTCAAAACTTGAAACAGGGAAGCTGCGCCTTGACGAGCGCCGCTTGCGCGGTCTGGCAGCCCTGTATGGCGTCAGCGTGGAAGTTATTCTGGGGATCGAGCCTGTTCCGGTACCCGGTGGGGCTTCACCCTCCTCCGGCGAGCGGGCCAATGAACGGACAAGTGCGCCGGTCTCGTCCCAGCCCGCGCTGGATGCCGGGTCTGCGCTGGCCCTGTCGCTGCCAATCCGGCAGGAGATGGCGCGGGATTTGCCCGTGCGCGGCATTGCCGCCTGTTCCAGTGGTGATGGCGCGTTCCAGATTGAAACATCGACCGTTGATTATGTGCGGCGGCCTCCGGCATTGATGGGGATCGCCGAGGCCTATGGTCTCTATATGACCGGGGACTCGATGGAGCCGAAATTCTGCTCGGGTGATCTGGTGCTGGTCCATCCGGGGCGGCCTGTGCGGCCAGGGGACCATGTGATCCTGCTGTTGCGCGACCATCCGGGGGCCGAGCCTTATGCCTATTGCAAGCGCATGCTGCGGCGGCATGGCGGCAAGGTGACGGTCGGGCAGTACAATCCGGCGATGGAGCTGGAGTTTCCCGAAACATCGGTGGTCACCATCCACCGTGTGCTGGAAATGTCCGACCTGTTCGGCGTTTGACCCCCGTCTGCGCGAGCGGCTTTTCATGGCTGGCGGGGCAGGGTATATCTGGCTGCTGACATTCTTTTGACCGCCCCCTCCTCTTGTCTTGACCGCCCCAATGGAGCGTTTTTTCCCGTGAACAGTCCTTCTGACCACATCCCGTCTGCCCCTGCGCCGGATTCCCTGTCGGCTTCGGCATCGTCCCTGCGGGCGGTGATTTCCTACATTTCTGCCCGCGACGAGCGGGTCAACCCGCTGAGCGTGATCAACCGGGCGGAACCGGACGAGCCGGTGTTTGTGCTGCGTGCCCGTGACATGGTGGCGACGGCGGCCATTGAATGGTGGCTGTGGTGTGCCCGCAATCGTGGCGTTCCCGACGACAAGCTGGCGCGGGCCGAGCTGCAGCGGCGGGCGGCCGATCTGTGGATCGAAAAGCGCCTGCCGACGCAATCGGGGCAGGAAACGGGCAAGGCGGTGGTGCGGTCGGCCCGGCAGGAACGGGACGAGCCGGACAGCGTGCTGAACCATGCCCACCCCGACGAGCCGGTGTTCGTGATCGTGGCCTCGGACGCGGTGGCGGTGGAAGTGGTCGAGTTCTGGGCCTTCATGGCCCAACGCCACGGCGCCCCGGACAGCAAGGTGCAGGCGGCGATGGAAGTCGCCAAGGCGATGGCCCGCTGGAGCCACAAGCGGGTGGTCGGCACCGGCAGCCGTCCGCAGCGGGCGGCGCCCGGAGCGGCAGCGCCCGAGGTGCAGCGCCCGGTTCACCGCACCCATATGCGGCTGGTGTGCCTGGAATGCGGTCACAGCGAAAAGGTCGGCGAGCCGCCGTTTGATGCCGAGCTGTTGGCATCGGTGCGCGAAGCCACCGATGGCGCCTGTCCGGCCTGTGGAGCGGCTCCGTCGGTGGACCCGGTCAGCGGTCTGTCCCGGCGGGTGCTGACGACCGAAATGGTGGCCCCTGACAGCGCCCCGTAAGACTGACGAGACCCTGTGGACGGCGGTGGCGGATGACCTGCCGCCGCTGCCGGGGGCCTATGCGGTTCAGATAACCCTGACATCCTTGTGCCTGTTACCGCCCCGGTTTGGCGGGAAGGCTGTGGATGCCGGGGTTTATCTGTATCTGGGCAGTGCCTATGGCGGTGGTGGCATCCGCGCCCGCTGTCGCCGTCATCTCTCGCCGCACAAGACCTTGCGCTGGCATGTGGACTGGTTGACGTCGCAGGCTGACCATCTGGCGGTGCGGGCATTCCCCGGATTGCGGGAATGCGCGCTGGTGGCGGCGGTCGTCGCGGCGGGCGGGCAGGTGCCGGTTCCCGGCTTTGGCAGTTCGGACTGCCAGACCTGTGCAAGTCATCTGCTGTCCCGTCCGTCCGGCGTGATATATTGGCCATCGTGACGGGCGTCGTTGTGCATCGACTGTATCAGGGGCGTGATCATGCTGACCGAAGTGCGGGCTGTGGTGTTTGATTGGGCCGGAACCCTGATTGATCAGGGGGCCTGTGCCCCGGTTGCGGCGTTGATGGCAGTGTTCGCCCGCGAAGGCGTCGCCGTCGCTCCCGCCGAGGCGCGGTTGCCGATGGGGGTTGGCAAGCGTGAGCATGTCGAGGGGCTGCTGGGCTTGCCCGGCGTGGCCGCCCGCTGGTACGCCGCCAAGGGCAAGGCTCCGACCCGTGCCGATATTGATCGATTGTATGCGGCGCTGGAGCCTGCGCTGATGGCGGCCTTGCCGGACCATCTTGACCTGATCGACGGAGCCGCCGCCCTGCTGCGGGATTTGCGGCGCTGGGGCATTCAGGCCGGATCGACCACCGGCTATTCCCGCCGCGCGATGGAGTCGGTACTGGACGCCGCCGCCCGGCAAGGGCTGGAAGTGCAGGCGGTGGTCTGCGCCGGAGACACCCCGCAAGGCCGTCCCCATGGCGACCAGCTGGCCGAAGTCCTGCGGCGGCTGTCGATCGACGAACCGCACCGCTGCGTCAAGGTTGACGACACCGCCAGCGGCATCGCCGAGGGGGCCGCCTGTGGTCTGTGGACGGTGGCGGTGACCCTGTCGGGCAATGCGGCGGGGCTGGACCGGGCCGCTGTGCGGGCTGCGTCGTCTGACCTGCTGCTGTCCTGCCGCCGTCAGGCCGCTGTACAGTTCGAGGCCTGCAACCCCGACTACATCATTGATTCCGTCGCCGACCTGCTGCCGGTCCTCGAAGATATCGCCCACCGGCTGACCCACGGAGAACGCCCTGTTTCTGTTCGGGAAATGACTGGCTGAGGGGAAAATCCTTGATGAGCCAAGAAACTGCTTGCCAAGCTGCTGGCCCCTCAGTATAAGCATCCCACTTCGCGCAACATGCGCCACACCGGTTCCCCCGAGGTATCGCCTCCGCGCTGAACCGGCACCCTGAGCGGGTGTAGCTCAATGGTAGAGCAGAAGCTTCCCAAGCTTACGACGAGGGTTCGATTCCCTTCACCCGCTCCAACCTCTTCTCATAACGTTTTCAATACGTTAGAGAGACAACCCCTCTGGCGCTAAGCTCCCAAAACCTCCTGAATCAGCCGCTTTGTCACAGTTTTGGCACAGCGAGGCTCGATTCAACCTTGGCAAGCATCAGAAAACGCTCGGGAAATTGGCAGGCTCAAGTTCGCCGCGCCGATCAAAAAACGATCTCGCGCACATTCACCAAGAAGGCTGATGCGGTTGCTTGGGCGCGCTCTAAAGACGCTGAACTCGATGTTGCCGACGAGCCTGCGCATGTGGTCGAACTGGCGACCACGACGCTTGCCGACCTGATTGAACGGTATCGGGACACGGTGACGCCCACCAAGAAGAGCGCCTATCAGGAGAGGTATCGGCTGAACCGCTTGCTGCGGCACCCCGTCTGTAAGCTCACCCTCGACCGCCTCACCACGGGTGCCTTTGCCCGTTACCGTGATGAAAGGCTTCAAAGCGTTGGCTCTCAACAGGTTCGACACGACCTCAATGCCTTCGCCATTGTCTTACGAGCCGCTCGGCTCGACTGGGACGTACCGCTGCTCACCATTCCCCTTGATGCAGTAAGGAAGCCAAAGATACCTCCCGGTCGTGATCGCCGTTTACTCGACGGCGAATACGAGGCGCTGCATGAAGCTGCCCTGGTAGGAGAAACGCCCTACATCTGGGACGTGATCGATTTCGCGATTCAAACAGCCATGCGGCAAAGCGAGATTCTTGGGCTGCTGTGGCACCGTATTGATACGGAGCGTCGGATCGCGCATTTCCCTGATACCAAAAACGGGTTCGCGCGTGATGTGCCTCTCACCAGTAAAGCCGCTGGTATCCTGATTGAACATGGGGCTGATGGGTTAGCTCGTCCGTTTCCATATACTGTCCGCATGGTTCAGTGGGCGTGGCGGCGAACGCTCCAACGCGCAGGCATCGGTGACCTTCATTTTCACGACTTGCGCCACGAAGGTATCAGCCGCCTCTTCGAGAAGGGCTTATCAATACCTGAGGTCGCGGTAGTGAGCGGGCATCGTGATTTCCGCATGCTGGCTCGATATACCCACTTGCGAGCTATCGATGTCGGGAGAAAGTTGGAATGACGGCATCGCACTGCGGAATCGGCAGTCTATTGACTACGGTTCTGTGTGGATCGTAATGTCGCGACTGCACATCCAAAAGTGGTCGAGATAATGGCTGATATTGCGGTCGGTGGCGGCTTTTTGAAGCCTGTTTGGGACTGGCTTCAAAAGAAAGCCTTTCTTGAAACGTTTCTCTGGTCGCAGGAACGCTATCTAGAGTGGAAGCAGATAGGTCGCCGTTGGGGCTCCATTGGGAATCTACTTGAGTATTCCCTGCGCCTTGAGAACGATGTTGTTCCACAAGAAAGGGTGCCGTTAACTAAAATTATCTTTAAGAAACATCCTGATTGCGCCGCCGATGAGTTCTTGATCATGATCGAGGGGCGTCGCGGAAAAGCCAAATTTCAGGAACGAATTATCATTAAGGGGATGGATGATTCCCCCTATTATTTTGTTCTTCCAAACATCCCTCTAATGTGGGTGACGGTTGATGAGGAGGGACTCCTCTATCGGTCCCTTGATGATGTGAGGGTGATGGTTGAGGAGGCAAAAGAAAATGGTCGGGTAATCGCCACAAACAAAAAGGGCGAAATTCACAACCCAACGGCAGTAGACCTGCTGAATGATGATTGGGTCGAAAAATGGGGAAAGTGGTGGAACTTGCGGGAGATACAGCACTGCAAACGCCATATGAAGGCTGTGTTCCAGTACAAACTTGTCACGGTTTACCGTTATCCACGTTCAGACGAACCAGCGGGAAACAGGACGGGTAGGTTGTTCAAGCTGTTGTGTGGGTTGGCGGCATTTTCATGCCTGAAACATATGACTGCCCCCATATTTTGGGTTTCCGTTTGGATCGGAAAAAGGCGTCTATGGGAGGAGGAGCGAGATTAAGGTTTTGGGAGCTTAGCGCCCGAGAGGTTGTCTCTCTAACGTATTGAAAACGTTATGAGAAGCGGTTGGAGCGGGTGAAGGGAAGCGAACCCTTGTCGTAAACTTGGGAAGAGGGGCTTTTGCCCCAACAACCAACCAAACACTCGTGAAATCAGTCGCTTACGGACGCACGCAGAAGATGTTTTTGTCACTCGCGCTGACATCCGTGCGCCAAGGTTCTGGCCGAAACCCCTACGCTGTCAACCATCATAAGCCCTGAAAGCTTACGCCCTACCCGTGGGCGGTCTACGCCACCATCTGCGCCTTGATCTTGGAAACCATGCCCGTGCTGATGCCGACCGCTTTGGCGGTGGCGCGGACGCTGCTTCCCGATGCTAAGAGGCGCTTCACCTTCTCCACGGTGATGGGCGGTGTGGGTGGGCGATCGAGACGTTTGGTTCCACGAACGCGGTTCAAACCGCTGATCACTCTGGACCTGATCAGTGAACGCTCAAAATCGCTAAAAACCGACAACATACCGAACATGGCGCGCCCAGTCGGGGTGCTGGTGTCCAAACCCTGCTGATGCAGGTACAGGTCCACGCCGCGATCACGCATGTCGTCTAGCAGGATCACCAGATCGCGCAGTGACCGTCCCAGACGGTCCACCGACCATGCGGCGACCAGATCGAAATCCTTGCGGGCGATGCCCTTCAGGAGCTTGTCGAAGCCAGGACGTTGGTCACGCCCTTTGGCACCGCTGATACCTTCGTCGGCAATGACGGCGATCACGTTCCAGCCGAGCCGTGATGCGACCTCATGGAGTTCGCGAACTTGGTTCTCGACGGTCTGCGAATCCGTGGACACACGGGCATAGAAGGCGACGCGCTTGGACATGGGGGCTGGCTCCCAGGTGAGCCATCATTTTAGCGGCTGCGAACAGTCTGGCCAAGTCGGCGCGGAAAAATAGCTCGGTATTTTGACAGGATTACGCTTGCATTGTACAATACACTAACATTTTCACTTATTGATAAAGGGATATTGTTGCCGTGTATGATGTGAAGGTATCTATTTCAAGGGCGAACGACGCGTTTTTGTGGCTGAAAGCCAATGGCATTGACTACAACCATTCCCGCTTCAATGCGGGCGATGATTACGGAACTATCTATTTTGATGACCGTGGCGACGCCATTCACTTCAGGCTGGCGTGGGGCTAAACACCCCCACACCAGCTTGGGCTGATTACCAAACCCCCGCACCCGCCCCCAGCACGCAGCACAGCAGATCAGGCAGCGCCCTATTGGGGTCGGCCTGATATTTAGCCAACCCCAAGGCTTCGGAGAGAACCGCATCCGCATCGGCGCAGGTTTGGGCGATCACCACGGGCGCGTAGCAGAAGAACTTGGCTTCGACAAGGGCATCCTCATGGTTATCGGCGTCGAGTTCCCGCCACTCCCAACTGCCGTTCCGTTCGGAAAATGCGATGAATGGGCATGGCAAACCGCTTCGCCCCCCCCTATCGCTTTGACTGGCAAGCGGGCGGCAGCATGTTGATGTCGTGCTGAGCGTTCATATCAACGACACCAGAAATTTCCTTCGGCACGTTGATGTTGATGTGGGCGGATGTCGCCGCCCGCATGAGGTCTTGGTTGCTCTCCATGTACTTGCACATGAAGAGCTTCATGCCTTCATCGCACCCTTTCGCATCTCCGCGCGCACATGCCCCATAGGCTTTGTCGTAGGCGGCAAGGCTCTCTTTGGTGTGCTGGCGAGAATCATCGAGATATTGGGAAAAGCCGATGATGGTGAGGACGAACGCCACGGCACCGAGAGCCGCATCAAGGACCACCGCTTGACCATAGGCAACGATGGCGACGGCGGCACTGAATGCTCCGACGATGATAGACAAACCAGTTGTCCAACCATCGGAAATCCATCCCGAAATCCCGAAATAGGTTAGGACCAGAAACACGACCAACGCCAAGACGCCCCGAAACCCGAGCAAATCCCACCAGTCCCGCAAGCTCACAATGCACCTCCCTCGGTAGATGTCGCACGATACCACTGAAGACTGAAAATTACTCCAGCGGCATGCCATGCCGATAGCGCACCGCCCATCCACAAATCATCTGATTCGTGGACACGCGATTCCGTGTGGCGCAGATGACGGAAATCTGCGGGGTTTGGGCAACGGGAATCGCGGGGGTTTTATGGACGCGGCATGAGGTGCCGTTGTGCGTCCTGGCGCAGTAATGTCACCAAACCCTTATATAATAGTGATTTGGTGACACCCGCCCCTATCGGTCCGTGGGCGAGATGCTGCTCTGGTCAGGCTGGTCCGAGAAGTTCCGCTGCGGAAGTTCTCAGGCGATCCCGATCACGGTCGAGCTTGAGACTGCGGATCACGGACCAACATTGGGAGGCGAAGTGCCGTTTCCGTCCTGCCGAATCTCGGGGATACAAATTTGTTTGATGCGTTCAAAAGCCGCATCCACGGCGGGCAAGATAGGGTCAGGCTTGCCGCGCCCTTCCCACATGTCGGCTTGCAGTTCACGATAAAAATTTTTCTCCCCTTCATCTCGGCCTGACGAGACATTTTCATACGCAAGCATCGAAAGCGAGCCGTGAACCTTGATAATTGCCATTCTAAATTCAACAAAAGGCTTTGTGTCATCAAAAATGGCTTCAAATATATGCTCTAATTCATCAAGCCTCTGCCATTTTGGTGCTTCCTCCTTCATGATCTCAAGCTTGAGCCTTGCCGTTCCGCTAACTCCGCTATACTTATCTATATCTTCTATCTTGAAGGAACTCATCGGGGATCGAATGCGCCTTAGGCTGGCGTAAGCCTTGTTGAAGGCCACGAACGTATCTTGAGCCACGTCGAACCGAAGCTTGCGGTTTTGCTCTCGCCTAGCAAAATCAAGACGCTTCTCTTCAATTCTGGACGGCAGAAAGATCGACCCAACCAGAGTGACGAGAAAGATTCCAATCGTACCAATGCCATTAAGGAAGTTACCCCATCCACCCAACGAAGTCGCTTCCAGGTGCTCTACGAGGGCTATAATCAAGCCAGCGGAAAGAGTGCCTATACATGCAATACCGACCAACAAAAGAGTTTTCAAGAAGGTCATTACTATATTCCGATGATGGAAGAATGACTGTTCCAAATGGTCTTGTCGGATTTTCCGACAAACGAGATCGAGCCATTTGCATTGCGTTTCGGCACGATCCGATCTCGGATCAGCACGTCACCGATCTCACTGGGTGACGCTTTGAGCAGCACTTCCTTCCCGAGCAGGAGGACGCCCGCGTAGACATTTCTCACGGCGGACAGCACGCGCCGCTCATCATCGGAGCCGAAATCCTCAATGCCAATCTGGATTGACGCGATGGCGTTCTTGTAGATGCTCACTTGTTCCTCTTGAGCTTTGGAATGAACAGCGCCGCGCACCTGCGCATGGGGAGATATCAGTCTTCTGCCACACGCAAGGGTGTGGCAAGCTGCATCCTCTACGGCCCAGAGTTAAATGCCAAATGTGGGTAGCGATATGAGTTTGGAAGCGATCAACCGCGCCTTCGACCGACATTTCAAAGTGTACCAAGACGAAGATCGCGGGTTTTACGAAGCCCTTCATGCCATCTGCAACCACATGCCACATCATCGCGACCTGTCGTCGGCGCTCGCCAAGGTCGCGATCATCGGAGAGATGTACCGAACCCGTGCGCGGGCGGCTATCCAGCGTAACGAGATACAGGATGATGGTGACGGCAATCTCTGGCGCGTGATGGCGGCGCATTTCGTCGCCCAGCATGTTTGCGTCGATGGCATTCTCGATAATCTGCGCAGACTACAAGAGCCTCGTAGACCGGTGGATTATGTTGCTATTGCGCGTGGGGTGCTGGCGTTGGAAGACTGCGCCCAGCAGGTGGCCAAGATTTCGAAAAAGGGTGTGCCGCACTCGCTGCTCGTATTTGCATCGAAATACGCTCAAGCCCATGCTCCATCCGTGATCGTCATTGATCGCATTGCAGAAGATGCAGCTTGGGGTTTTGCGCCCCATTTGATGAATGAAGATGCATTATGGTCCACCCCCGTGGGGGAGGCTCTCAACGGGCTGTGGGTTAAGAATGACATCACCAACAATCGTTACCTCAACTACCTCTCGAGATTTTCTGTGGTGTACGATCATTACAGGGCGAGGCACGGTGATGCCGTCACAACGAAATCTGTCGATTACATCCTATACAAACATGGCCCCCTCGCATAAATGGGAAAACACCCCGGCAGGCAGATGATCTCGCGCAATGAAAGTTCGCTGCACCTTTCTGTCCATCAAAGCCATTACTGCTAACAAATTGCTGGCATTGACGGACGTAGTACGGGCAGGTGCGCTTGATGCAGGGATCGTGGTTCGAGCGGTTCGTGTCCGCTCTACAGTGAGAAAACTGAGCTTGCTTGGGTCGTTACGGCTTTATGCGAACATCAGGAAATTGGGTAACGCCATGATACCCATACGCTCGAAGATGGCATTCAGCCCGAATTCGGCAAGGTGAGGTGGCCCCATCCCTTTGGACAGATTGGCGGCTCGAATAAGCTAATCCCGTTTGGTGAGCATGCTGCTAGGAGGATGAGCGGGCCATCTCCCCCGGTAATCCCCCTACAAATCGTTTGCACCCTTGCAATTGCAAGTCATTCTTACTATCGTCACCCCAAATCCAGTAAACCGTCTTGATCCGGGGTTCGGGGCCATGGGTGACTTTCTTGTCGAAGCACTGCATCTAAAGGAAAAAGACCGCCTGTGGCGGTTTTTCCTGCGCCGTTTGCAGGATCATCACGACGCGGCGGATGCGATTCAGGAAACCTTTTTGCGCCTGCTGACCGTGCGGCCCCGGACGGTGATTGCCAATCCCCAGGCCTATCTGGTGCAGGTCGCCAAGTCGGTGGCCCATCGCACGATCACCCAGCGGATGGCCGAGCGCGGCTTGTTTTCGCACGATGCCGAGGCGGCGGCGCAGGTGAGTGATCCGCTGGCGGACCCGGAGCGTCTGGCGGCGGATCGGCAGATGTTGCTGCGGCTGGCGGCGTTGATTCAGGATTTGCCGCCGCGCTGTCAGGAGGTGTTCATCCTCAGCCGCCTGCATGGCCTGCCCAATGGCGAGATTGCGGCGCTGTTGGGGATTTCGCGCAACATGGTGGAAAAGCACATCATGCGCGCCCTGCTGACCTGCCGGGCGGTGCGTGCCGAGGGGGATGGGGCATGAGCCAGCCACCCTCTGACATCGACGAACAGGCGGCCCTGTGGGTGGCGCGGCTGCAATCGGCGGATGCCTCGGCGGCGGATCGGGTGGCGTGCGAGCGGTGGTGTGCGCAGCATCCGGCGCATCGGGTGGCCTATGACAGCCTGCGCGGCCTGTGGGGCGACATGGGCGCGGTTCCGCTCCCCGAGGGGCACTTGCGCAGTCTGCGCCGCCGTCAGGACCGGCGCCTGGTGGTTCAGGGGGCGGGTGGGGCGCTGTTGGGGCTGGCGGTGCTGGCCGTTGCCGTGCTGCAAGGGCCGCGCTGGCTCGATCGCTGGCAGGCGGATTATCTGACCGAGGTCGGGCAGGTGGTGCAGGTGACCTTGCCCGATGGTTCCCGCGCCACCCTCAACAGCGATACCGCCCTGCGGCTGGATTTTTCCGCCGGAGCGCGGCGGGTTGAGGTGCTGCGCGGGGAAGCCTTCTTTGAGGTCGAGCACGACCCGGCGCATCCGTTTATCGCCTCTGACGACCGCCTGACCGCCCGCGCGGTCGGAACCCGCTATGGCCTGCGCCATGGCGATGGGACAGAGGGCAGCGATGTCACCGTCGAACAGGGACGGGTGGCGGTCGGCCTGATGGGCGGGAACGACGGGGACATTGAACTCACCGCCGGGCAACAGGCGGTGGCTCCCCGTGCGGATCAACCGTCGTCGCATATCGTGGTGCAGACGGTGGATGCGGGGCGGGAAACATCGTGGCGGCAGGGGGTGCTGGTCTTCTCGCATCGCCCCTTGCGGGCGGTGCTCGACGATCTGGGCCGCTATCGCCGGGGGAAAATTGTCCTGCTGGACGATGAGATGGGCGCGTTGCCGGTCAGTGGAGTGTTTGACCTGCACGACGTTGACGGGGCACTGGCCTCCATCGCGCAACGGCTGCCGGTGCGGGTGACGGTGCTGGCCGACCGGCTGGTGCTGGTCAGGGCGCGTTAAGCTGCGTGCATTGTCCCCAAACCCTTCACTATCAAGTCAATGGGGTCCGGGGCCTCAAGGCCCCGGCGAGGTATGGAGCAGCGCTCCATGATCGTTTGGTTTTTCTATCGTGTACCACCGCTCCAAGCCGAAAAATGAAAAAAAATCACCCGGCGACGTCAGGAGATCAACGCCCCAACGCTCTATCCCGGTAAGAGCCCCGTGCCTCAGGCGTGAGAACGCAGACCTGAGCGCAACGGGACAGGGATAACAGGCCCCCGGCGAGGGGCGAGCGGTAAGGACCTGACGATGGGGAACGGCACAATGGCGGCGCAGCGGTGGCTGCGTGGAACGGCGGTTGGGGTGTGTGTGGCGCTGGTGCCCTCATGGGGCTGGGCACAATCGGCGACCAGCGCGACGCCGAGCGGACTTTCAGCCCCCGCAGCCACCAGAGCCTACGCCGTGCCCGCCGGGTCGCTGGAATCGGTGTTGCTGTCGTTGGGTCAGCAAGGCGGGCTGCAAATCTTTTACCCCAGCAGCCTGACCGATGGCTTGACCAGCAAGGGCGTGCAGGGAACGCTGTCGGCGGATCAGGCCCTGCAAGCGGCGTTGGCGGGCACCGGGCTGTCCTATCGCCAGCAGGCCGACGGCACGATCACCGTTTTTGAAACGCCTGCCGGGGGGCAGGGCAGTGGCACCCAACTGGCCCCGATCACGGTGGTGGGCAATACGGCGCAAAGCGCCAGCGGCCCGGTGGAGGGTTATGTTGCCACCCGTGCCACCACCGCCAGCAAGGCCGATATCCCCTTGAGCGAAACGCCGCGCTCGGTATCGGTGGTGACCGCTGACCTGATTCAGGATACCGGGGCCTCGTCGATGGCCGACAGTCTGGGCTATACCGCCTCGGTCCTCAGCCAGCCGAGCGGTTTCAGCCGTCTGGCCGATGACTTTATGGTGCGCGGCTTCAACATCGCCAGCGGCAACAGCGGGATGCTGCGCGACGGCATGAAGCTGCAATCCAACGTCTATGACGGCGGTCAGGAACCCTATGGACTGGAGCGGGTCGAGGTCCTGCGCGGGGCGGCTTCGGTGCTGTACGGGCAGATGGGGCCGGGCGGGCTGATCAACGCCGTCTCCAAAAAGCCGACCCTTGAGCCCCGGCACGAGGTGGCGCTGGAATGGGGATCGCATGAATGGAAACAGGCGGCCACCGACCACAGCGGAGCCATTGACCCGGACGGTGTGTGGTCCTATCGCCTGGTGGCCTTGAACCGCGAGGCCAACAGCGCGGTGAACCTCGTGCAAGATGATAAGCTGTATCTGGCTCCATCGGTGCGCTTTGCGCCCAATGAAGACTTTTCGCTGACCGTGCAGGCCAGCCATCAAGAGATCGACAGCCGCTTTGCGCCGCCGTTGCCGGTGGCCGGAACCCTGTCGGCGGCGACGGGGAATGGCCAGTTTTCCAGCTCCAGCTTTCTGGGCGACCCGGACTTTGACCGCTATGAGTCCACCGCCGACACCGTTGGCTACGCGCTGGACTGGGAATTTTCCGACGGCCTGACCCTGCGCCACAGCGGGCGATACTATGAATCGTCGGTTGACTGGGATTACATGCAGATCGGCGACTTTGTGGCTGCCAACACCATCGCCCGGCGGGCCAGCGTGCGCCACGAAGAGTCCTATGGCGTGACCTCTGACACCTCGGTGCAGGCCAAATTTGCCACCGGGCCGGTGGATCATACGCTGGTTGGCGGGGTGGATGTCTATCATTCCAGCTATGACAGCAACCGTTTCCGCAGTGGCGTTGGGCTGTTCAATGTCTCGACCCTGACCTATACCACGCTGCCCAACGTCAGTTACGCCGCCAACTTTGGCTCGCTGACCGAACAAACCCAGCTTGGGGTCTATGTTCAGGATCAGTTGAAGATTGATGATCACTGGATTGTGCTGCTGGGCGGGCGGCAGGACTGGGCCGACAGTTCGGTGGTCAGCTATCGCACCAATGCCCATAATGGCACGATGGACCAGGCGTTCAGCGGTAACGCTGGCCTGCTGTATCAGTTTGACTTTGGCCTGTCGCCCTATGTCAGCTACAGCCAGTCGTTTGCCCCCCAGTCGGGCACCGATGCGGCTGGCAATGCCTTTGACCCCACCCTTGGCGAGCAGGTCGAGGTCGGTGTTCACTATCAGCCGCCGGGGACGGAAACCATCGTCAGCGCCGCAGTGTACCGGCTGACGCAAACCAACAGCCTGACCACCGACCCGTCGAATTCGTCCTATTCGGTGCAGACCGGGGAAACCCGCTCGCAAGGGGTGGAGCTGGAAGCCCGCACCCAGTTGAACGATCTGGGGCTGGTGGCCAGCTATGCCTATACGGATGCACGCATCATCGACAGCAATACGGCGGGCGAGCCGGGGTCGCGGGTGTCGGGCGTGCCGCTGAACACCTTTGCCCTGTGGGCCGATTATCGCACCGACAGTCTGGGCATCAAGGGGCTGCGGGTCGGTGGCGGGGTGCGCTATCAGGATGCGGCCAATATCATCGGCACCACGGTGGATACCAAGAGCCGGGCGCTTTATGACGCCATGATCAGCTATGATCTGGCAACCCTGTCGCCGTCGCTGGACGGTGCGGTCTGGACCATCAACGCCCGCAACCTGCTGGATGAGAAATACGTCAACTGCGTGGCGGTCGATGGCTGCCGCTATGGTGATCCGCGCACCATCATCGGCAATGTCACCTATCGCTGGTAAGGGCGTGAGCGGGATGACGGCACCGGTGGAGCGGGTGGCGGTGCGCGGTCTGGCTGCCGTGGTTGGCGGCTGGCTGGCCACCAGCGGCTATGCGCAGGGGCTGGCGGTGAGTGCGGTGGCGCTGGGGGCGGCACCGTCCTCGGCGGCGATGGCCGTCACCCTGACCGCCTGTCTGGTCTATGGGCTGGCGCTGTTGTGGGCCTTTGCGGCTCGCAGCGTCTGGCGGGCGTGGGGCGGCGTGCTGGCGGTTTATGGCGCCGGACTGCTGCTGGCCCATGCGGTGCCGGTGGTTTCGGGATGGCTGGAGGCGAGCTTATGACCTCGGCGGCTCCTTCGCTCACCCGGGTGATGGCCTGGCTGCATGGCTGGCTGGGGGTGGTGGCTGGCTGGCTGCTGTTTGCGGTGTTCGTCACCGGGACACTGGCGGTTTACGACGATGAAATTGATGCCTGGATGCAGCCCGAGCGTCCGGCGCTACAGGCTTTGGCCCACCCGGAGCAGATTTCCATCGACCGGATCGCGGAAACCCTGCGCCGCGATCTGCCCGCCTCTGTCGATCAGTGGATCATCACCTTGCCCGGCGAGCGGCGGGATTTTGCCACGGCGGCATGGTTTACCCCGGACGGTCAGTTCCAGTTGCGCCAGATCAATCCGATCAGCGGAGACTGGCTTGAGTCCCGCCAAACGGCGGGCGGGGATTTCTTTTTCCGCTTTCATTATCGCCTGTCGATGCCGGGGGTGTTCGGCAAGGCACTGATTGCGCTGGTCTCGGTGGTGATGCTCGCCGCCTTGCTGGCGGGGATTGTCATTCACAAGCGTTTCTTCCGCGACATGGTGACCTTTCGCCCGCGCGCTGCCGAACGGCGGGTGTGGCTGGACGGGCATTTGCTGGTGGCGGTGCTGTTCCTGCCTTTTCACCTGCTGATCACCTATAGCGGTGTTGTGATGCTGTCGGATGCGGTCATGCCCAGCGGGGTGCAGGCGGCGTTTGCCGACAAGGGGGCGGGGTGGCGGGCGGGCTGGATGGCCGACCTGTATCCGCAAGGACCATTGCCCAGCCGGGCGGCGCTGGGCATTGCCGCTCCGCTGGTCCGTCTCGACCCGTTGCTGGCTGCTGCCCGGCAGGCCGATGGCGGTCGTGTGCCGCGTCTGGTGATCATCGAAAATCCCGGCGATCAGGCGGCATTGGTGCAGATTCATCAAAGCTGGGACGGCCAGATCAACCGCGATCCCCAGATCCGGGTCCATGACGGTGTGAGCGGGCAATTGTTGACACTGCGGGATCAACAGCGCGGGCTGCATCAGGCGTATACGGTGCTGGCGGGGCTGCACCGCATGGCGTTTGCCGATCCATGGCTGCGGGCGATGATGGCGCTGGGCGGGTTGGCCGGGGCGGTGATGATCGCCAGCGGCCTGATCCTGTTTGCTCGCAAGACCAGCCGCAGCCAGCCCGACGGCAGCCGCAGCGCCCGTTTTGTGGCACGGGGTAACGTGGGAGCGCTGGCCGGATTGGCGGTGGCGGTGCTGGCGTTCCTGTGGAGCAACCGCCTGGTGCCGGTGGACTTGCCCGCCCGCCCATGGGCCGAGGTCGGTATCTTTGCCGCCGTTTGGCTGTTGACGGTGGTGCATGGCTGTGTGATGCCGTCAGTGGGGCGAGCATGGCGGCAGCAAGGGGCGGTGTTTGTACTGTTGGCGCTGGGGCTGCCGGTGGTGGACGGGATCAGCAGGCGAACCGGGGAGCTGGGCGGGGAACTGGCTGTCTTGCCGCTGGTAGCGGTGGGGTTCGGGGCGGTGGTCTTGGCGGTGATGATTGGCTGGCGACCGTCGCGGCTTGCCGTGCGCACGGTGCAAAAGGGCAGTTCTCCCCCCTTCTCCGTCACCCTCAAGCGGCGTCTGTTTGTCCTGTGGGGCACTGGGGGAACAATGATCCTGACCGGCTGCCTGTCGGGCTGGCCTGCCGCTCAGGGGGTGATGCTGTGGTCTTTGGTGTTGCCCCTACTGGCAGTGGTGTGGGCGGTTGCCCTCGGCCTGTGGCGCAATCCGTTGAAACGAGGTACGGTGCACGACGCTTGAGGCCGGTGAGCGTGCAGCATCTGTTACCGCAGGTTCTGCTTCTGGTTGGGGCCTTCGCTGTCTCCTGTTGCTTCCCGTTGATCCCACAGGTGTTTGACCTCCAGAATGCGGGGGAGGATGGAGAGAAAGACCTCGATCATCTCCGGGTCAAAATGGCTTCCGGCGCTGTTCTCGATGGTTGAAACGGCACGATCAACTGGCCAGGCCTCCTTATAGGGCCGAACCATGGTCAGGGCATCGAACACATCGGCCAGAGCGACGATATGGGCCGCCCGGGGGATTTCTGTTCCGGCCAGTTTATGGGGATAGCCGCTGCCGTCCCACTTTTCATGGTGATACAGCGCGATTTCCGCCGCCAGCCGAAAGACCGGGGCATCGCTTTGGCTGAGGATGCGATAGCCGATCCGGGTGTGGGATTGCATCACCGCCCATTCGTCGCTGTCCAGCGGTCCGGGTTTGCGCAGGATGGATTCGGGAATACCGATCTTGCCGGTATCGTGCATCGGGGCCGCCAGTTCCATGGTGGCGCATTCGTGCGGGCCGTAGCCCATGGCTCCGGCGAGAATTTTTGCGTACGCCGCCATTCGCCAGATATGGACGCCGGTATCGGTGTCGTTGTAGTGGCCAGCGGTGCCCAGCATGAAGATGGAATCGCGATAGCTGCGTTCCAGTTGGGCCGCGCGGACCAGCGACAGGTGCGTGCGGACACGGGCCAGCACCACCGGCGGCGAGACCGGCTTGATGATGTAATCGACCGCCCCGACGGCAAAACCGGCGGTTTCGTCGCCTTCGGTCCCCATGCTGGTGACAAAAATGATCGGAATGTTTTCTGTCTGGGGATTGCTTTTCAGCAGTTTGCAGACGGTGTAGCCGTCCATGTCGGGCATCTGGACATCCAGCAGGATCAGGGCTGGTTGATGCCGTTCGACTGCCGCAAAGGCTTCGCTGCCGTTGCGGGCAAAGACCAGTGGGTATTTGCCGGACAGGACTTGGCGCAGAGCTGCCAGATTTTGCGGCTCGTCATCGACAATCAACAGGGGTCCATACGGCATTCAGGTCTCTCCGGTGCAAGTCCAATAGCGCGATAAAGGGTGTCCTGCTTCTTTTGGAGGTATCAATGCGTTGGGTATCGATCTGGTCCTGATATTGTGGATGACGGTCCAGTCCGGTCTTTTTCCTGCCGTTCGAGGGCAGACAGCAGGGCCTTGATCGCTGCCTCTGCACCCCGGAAATCGAAGTCATCCACACAGTGCCGAATGGGGGCGAGTTGGGCGGCGGACAGGTGAGGGGCCAAGGCGTCAAGGGTCGGCTCTACGACATCGGGGCTATCTCTTCGGCAGGCGGCCAGGGTGTATCCCAGAAGGCGAGAGAGCAATGGGAGGTCGTATTCTTCTGCCGGGCCACCTTCAATGGTAGCGGTTGGCTCATGTTCTCCCGCATAAGCATTTATCGCAATCCGGGCCGCGTCAACCGCCCATCGTAACCGGTGGCTCGCTTCGACACGATTTCCCTGATCCAGAATGGCCCGCTCCAGCCCTTCGGCTTCGCGGGCAACGCGCGGCAAGGCCAGATTCCCGGCCGTCCCCTTTATTTTATGCGCCAATCGGACAATGTCATCGTCTTCCATCCCGTCCAGCTCAGTCATCGTGATGCTGTACTCGCGAATGAAGCCGCGCAGGTATTTGCGGAAGACCGTTTCATCTTTCCACAGCATCATGCCTCGCCGGACATCAATGTCCATGGCGATCGCCGGGATCGCAGATGTGCCAACTGGCTGCCCCGGTTCCGGGCTGGCGTCTGATGGCGGAACAAGGCGGGGCTGGACCAGTCGGCCAACAACGGTGATCAGTTCATCGACATCGAACGGTTTGGCAACAAACGAGTCCATGCCCGCGGCATAGGCAGCCTCGCGGTGGACCTTAAAGGCCCCGGCGGTCAGGGCGATGATCGGAACATGGGCCAGACGGGGCATGGCACGGATATGGCGGGTTGCGGCATAACCGTCCATCACCGGCATCTGGACATCCATCAGGATGGCATCGAACAGTGTGTCCCGCCCCTGCAACACGGCCAACGCCATGTGGCCATCATCGGCGAGGGTGACGTCTGCGCCTTCGCTTTCCAGAATGCGTTTGGCGACCTCGCGGTTGATCTCGCTGTCGTCCACCACCAGAATGTCGACCCCGATCAATCGCCGGGGCGTGTCGCTGGTGATCAGGTCGCCGGGCAGCAGTCCCCGGCGGATTTTGGCTTCCTGCACGGCGTTATAAAGGCTGGAGCCGGTCACGGGTTTGCTGATCACCACATCGACGGCATCGACACCGGGCTGTTCCATCAACCGTTCCCGGTCAAAGGCGGTGGCCATGATGATGATCGGCAATTCGGTCGGGCCTTGATGGATCTGGCGCACTTTCCGGGCCGTGCTCAGGCCATCCAGGCCAGGCATGCGCCAGTCCAGCAGTAAAATGTCATAGGGGGGGGCGGTGTCTGCCTGTACCGCCTCCAGAACCTTGTCGCCGGATTCGACCACCTCGACCTGCCAGCCCATGCTGGCGGCGGTGTTGGCCAGCATGGCTCGGGCGGTTTCCTGATCGTCGGCGATCAGAATGGTTTGATGCAGCATTTGCGGCGATGAACTGTGGAGAGGGTTGCTGCTTTCAAATTCCAGCTCGAAAAAGAACTCGCTGCCTTTTCCCGGCTCGCTGTGTACCTGCAGGCTTCCGCCCATCAGTTCCACCAGCCGGCGGCTGATGCTCAGCCCCAGTCCGGTGCCGCCAAAGCTGCGGGTGGTGGTGCTGTCGGCCTGCGAAAATGCCTGAAAGATGGTGTCCTGTTTGTCTTTTGGAATGCCAATGCCGGTATCGCGGACGGCAAAGCGCAGGCGAACATTTTGTTCATCCTGCGGGGCATGCTTGGAATGGGTGATTTCCAGTGCCACTTCCCCCTGTTGGGTGAATTTGATGGCATTGCTGGTCAGGTTGATCAACACCTGCCCCAGTCGCAAGGGATCACCCTTGAGGAATTCGGCGCCCCGTGGTGACGGGCTGACAAGGACTTCGATCTGCTTGCTGCCGACCGCCGAGGACATGATTCCCGCCAGATTATCGAGCGTATCACTGAGGCGGAACGGAATGCTTTCAACGTCCAGCCGGTGAGCCTCGATCTTGGAGAAGTCGAGAATATCGTTGATCACCCCCAGCAACGAGCGTCCTGCCTCGTGAACTTTGTGGACCATGGTGCTGGCGACAGGGGCCAGATTCTGCTGTTCCAGCAGATAGCACAACCCGAGGATGGCGTTCATCGGGGTGCGTATCTCATGGCTCATGTTGGCGAGGAAATCCGATTTCGCCTGCGTGGCCTTTTCGGCCAGGTCGCGGGTGAGGCGGAGTTCCTCTTCCCGTTGTTTGCGGTCGGTGATGTCAGAGACAAAGGCAACATGGAAATGGCGCATGGCCGAGATTTCGGTGTGCCCCAGAGCCAGATAAGCCTCGAATGACTCGCCATTTTTCCGGCGGATCAGGATTTCCCAGTCCGGGCGCAGGTCCAGCCAGTCGGTTTTCAGTGCCAGCGGGCCGAGCGTCCCATCTGCTGCCCTGATCTGCGCTCCTTCCAGCAGCATGGCGACGTTTTGCCCTACAATGTCTTCGGCCGCCCAGCCGAACAGCTTTTCTGCGGCGGGATTGAAGTTGCGCACAAGGCCGCGTTCATCAATGGTGACGATCCCGCTGGGAGCCGAGCGGACGATGGCTTCGACCTCGATGGTGGCCACCATCACCCGATGGGCAAGGGTATCGCGATGATCCCGTAGTTCCATCTCGCGCTGGAGCACGGCGGATTTCATCGACTCAAAGGCTGAACGCAGAGCCAGCAGTTCAGCACCCTGGACCTCGGGCAGGGCCGTGTCATAGCGTCCGAGGGTGATGGCTTCGGCGGCTTCCTTCAATTGTTGTAACGGATGCAGGGCTTTCCGCACCACCCAGCCGATGAACAGCATGATGACGCCTGCCGCCGTGCTGATCAGGATCAGGGAAGAGCGGCGGCTGGCCTCAATCATTGGCTGAATGTGTGAATAGGGAAACTCGAACAGGACGATCAGATCATCGTCCTGTTCGCCCGGATTGATGTTCACCCGGGCTGCGGCAACCCGCTGTTCCTTAAGGGCCTGTATCGGAAGCACCGTGCCGCCATTGCCCAGAGCCGGGATATCAAGGTCGCGGAATTCATCGCTCAGGCGGTAGGGATGACCAAACTCAAAGCCAAAGGCCTTTTGCGGGTCGGGATGAGACAGGAAATCGAGATCGGGGTTCAGCACATAGCCTTGCAGATCACCGCGATATTTGGCCATCAAGGCCTGTGTCCATTGCCAGAATTCGGCATTGATCACCAGAATGCCGATCAGTTCGCCATCCTTGCTGATGACGGGCGTTGCCACCCGCACCATTGGGCGGGGAGGCATTTCAATCTGGTCGTGTTCACGATTGAGGGTGATCGGCGAGACATGGAACTGTCCGGCACGCAGGGTGATGGTTTCCCGGAAATAGTCGTTGTTGGCTTTACGTTGCAGATCGGCGGGTGGGGTGCGTGTTATTGTCCCGTTGCGCTGATCGACGCGGGCAATTTCCCGACCGCCATCGGCAATCCCGATCAGGCGAATCTGGCTATAGTCCTCGTGAGAGCGAATCAGGGCTTCAAAAATGGTGCTCAGGCGTCCCAACCATTCATCGGTGGTTTCGCCACGGATGGGGTCTACGCCGCCGTTGTGCAGGGTGCGGATGTACCCGGCGATCGGGGGAATGCCTCCCAGCATCACCAGATCATCGCGCATTCCCTTGAAGTGCTCTTCCAGCTGGACTTTGGCACTGCGGGTGGTCGAGGTCAGTTGTTGATCAAACAATTGACGCAGAACAGCTTCTTCACGCGAAACCGAAATCCCGCTGACGGTCAGGGCCATGGCGACCACCAGCGCAAACGTCCCCATCAGGATGAGGGTTTGCAGTTTGGCCGATTTGATCTTTTGACGCAGTCCCATCGTTGGCCTCTGCCCTGTTTTCAACAGAAAGGCATCCATGAGCACTCTGTCACAAAGATCAACCTTAAGGGATGGGGTGGTGCGATGTAAACAATCAGGGGTGATATGTCGCGGGGTAGAAATAATATCACAATGCAATGAAGACGATTTTATCATCAGGCGCAGCGTGCGTTAACCCTGTCAAGGCTCGCGGCTCTATAAAAACGGGTATCTACTTTTTTAGGCAACCCTTTGATATTCTGTGACTCTGTTGCTCGTGGGGCGTGTTCCCGCGCGAGCACTCTTTCGGGGAAATTCCATGCGTGTCCTTTTGCTGTTTGCGATATTTCTGTCGTCTTTGGCGGTGCCTGCCTGGGCGGACAAAAAGCCGGCAGGCCCTCTCTATCCTCCCTATCCCGAGGTCTGGGGGCAAGAGCTTTCGCCGGGGGTGGGGCGGCCCTGGCTGTTGGGGATTCCGCAGGATAATGGTGATATCGGCCTGCTGTATGGTACGAAGGTCAAAGTACCCGCGGATCGGCTGCGCGGTTTCTTTTCCGGCCATGACACCGAACTGACGTCTGCGACCTTCGAGATGCAGGAAAGACAGGCGTGGGACAAAAAATACACCCAGAGCCACAATGAACCGTTCGAGGATTTTTCCTCACGGCAGGACTTGCTGCTTTTTGAAGACAAGGCCAGCAAAGCCTCCATCTGGAGGACGGGCTTTGACTATCATCTGGCAAAGACCGAGGACATTTTTGTTCAGGCCCACATGATTGCCAATACACGGTGGAGCTGTCTTCTCGGTAGCTCCTTTTATGCCCTGTATAAAGACAATCGCGTCGTCGGCTACAAGGTCATCGTCCGGCGCCGCCCGGAAACAGTGACTGTTCCGGTGGGCAAAGGGGTGGTGTGGGTGACCGACAAGGCCCGGCTTTATTATGATGAATGCCATAAAAACCTGCCCTATAGCGACTATCGCACCCGTGTTGCCATCTGGCGGCTGACATCCCATCCGCGTCTGGTGTTGAAGGATGGCACCTTTTTGGCCGTCGTACATTCTACCTTGCGCGCCGATGGCGGTGCCGATGA
The DNA here is from genome assembly GCF_900156605.1 of Insolitispirillum peregrinum. Lineage (GTDB taxonomy): Bacteria > Pseudomonadota > Alphaproteobacteria > Rhodospirillales > Rhodospirillaceae > Insolitispirillum > Insolitispirillum peregrinum. Next base: position 301,473 of record NZ_FTOA01000006.1, read on the forward strand.
ATGGAACGAGCGGGTGGTGGTGCGGATGCGGCCCGACTTCAGCTCGCCCTATCTGGATCAGCGCGGCGATGTCCATGTGTTGGACTTTGCCCAAATCGAACCGATCCTGAAGGAATCCGAGCAGCGGGCAACGGCTGATCCGTCGTTTAACGATGCCGAGTTCATCTTTGGTCGGATTGGCGATTTGATCGACAGCCTGCCGCCCAAAGCTGCGCCTGCCGGAAAACAGTAACAGGGGCGCGGAGCGCTGCTCCGCACCTCGCTGGGGCCTTGAGGCCCCAGACCCCATTTATTTGATATTCAAAGAGAAAACTCTGATTCGGGATACGTTTTTTCCCGAACAGGTGCGGATGGCAGTCTGTACGGTTTCGCAATTGTCGTGTGGGGAAATATCATGCGCATGTTCTGGGTGTTGGTGGTGATGCTGTCAGCCTTGTCTTCCCCTGCGGTGGCGGAGAAAAAGCCGGTGCCCTTGTATCCACCCTATCCCGATGTATGGGGGCAGGAAAGGCCATTGATGGAGGGAGGGGCGTGGGTTCTCGGAATTCCGCAGGCGGACGGGGATGTGGGTTTGCTTGCCCGTACCATGCCTCATGAGTACGCCGATCAATTCCGCGGATTTTTTTCGGGGCGTGATGAAGAGATTTTGTGGGATGGGTTTGAAAGTCAGGAAGAAAAAAAATGGGACGATAAAGATGTAGAAAAATATGATCAGCCATTTAATGCAGCATCTTTGCGTCATAACAAATTTTTATTCTATGATGGAAGGAATGATTTTTATATAGGAAGAGATGGATTTCAAGGGAGAGAGATATTAGTGGGGGGTGATGGATTATATTATAATATGGGAAAATTTTCATATTTATCTAGTAAGAAAGGCTTGGTCATCTATAATCGATGGGCTTGTATTCTTGGTGATTTCATTCATGTTTTGAAACAAAATCAGCAGGCTGTCGCATACAAAGTTATTATTCGCCGTCGCCCGAGACTGGAGACGGAAGATATCGGCGGTACAGTGGCTTGGCTGGGCATCCCTGTTGGACTATCTGATGACGATTGCCATAAAAAACTCCCTTATGACCGCTATCAGAGTCGGGTTGCCATCTGGCGTCTGGCATCGCATCCCCGTCTAGTGCTGAAAGATGGCACGTTCCTGGCGGTGATTCACTCCGCTCTGCGCGCCGATTGGGCTGGGGAAGATGAATGGAACAAGCGGGTGGTGGTGCGGATGCGGCCCGATTTTACCTCGCCCTATCTCGATCAACGTGATGATGTTTACATCGTTGATTTTGCGCGAGTCCTGCCGATCCTGAAGGAATCGGAACTGCGGGCAGCGGCTGACCCGTCATTTAATGATGCCGAGTTTATCTTTGCGCAGATCGACGCCCTGATCGATACCCTGCCGCCGAAGCCTGCCTCGGCCAAACACTGAGAACAATGTTCCAGAGCGCTGTGATGCTGCTGGCCGGATTTTCATGATCCACTCATGGGGTCCGGGGCCTTACGGCCCCGGCGAGGTGTGGAGCAGCGCTCCACAATCTTGTTTCCTGTCTGTGATGTGCCAGTACAGGCGGCCAGAAAACGGGGATCATGATTTTTCTGACAGATCACATCTTATGGGTGTTGTCCTTGTGGCTGTAACGTTCTATAAATGTTCTTTATATGAACTGATTTGTGGGCCGCGAGGTGATCAAATGTTCCCGTGGGGAAATATCATGCGCATGTTCTGGGTGTTGGTGGTAATGCTGTCAGCCTTGTCTTCCCCTGCGGTGGCGGAGAAAAAGCCGATGCCCTTGTATCCACCCTATCCCGATGTGTGGGGGCAGGAAGTGCCGCCAGAGGCGGAGAGGCCGTGGATTATCGGAAACCCGCAGGCAGATGGGGATGTGGGTTTACTTTATGGCAGCAAGCGGAGGGTTCCGGGCGATCGATTGCGCGGGTTCTTTTCGGGGCGAGAGGAAGAAGTCTTGTGGGATGGCTTTGAAAATCAGGAGAAAATTAAGTGGAATAAAAGTGACGTAATGAATGAGGGATATCCATTCAGTGTATTGAGTATTGGTGAGAATCAAACGATATTTCGTGATGGTAAACGTAATTTTTACATAAAGAGACCGCGGTTTAATTATTCCATGAATGACTTCAAAGAGGGAGTTTATGGAAGGACTGCCGCCAAATATGGCAACTGGACCTGTATCCTTGGTGATTTTGTTCATATTATGTATGAAAATCAACAGCCTGTCGGAGCGAAGGTGATTGTTCGCCGTCGTCCTCAAGTGGTGGATACATGGATTGGTGGCCCGGTGTACTGGGAATGGGTTGGCAAGCAGCTAGACTACGACAATTGCGGAGGGGAGCTGCCTTATGATGGTTACAGCACGCGAATTGCGATGTGGCGGCTGTCATCGCATCCTCGTCTGGTGCTGAAAGACGGCACTTTTCTGGCGGTTGTGCATTCTTCCCTGCGGGGTGATGACGGAGGGGCTGATGGATGGGATGAGCGGGTGGTGGTGCGGATGCGGCCCGATTTTACCTCGCCCTATCTGGATCAACGCGATGATGTTTACATCGTTGATTTTGCGCGAATCCTGCCGATTCTGAAGGAATCGGAACTGCGGGCCATGGCTGACCCGTCATTTAATGATGGCGAGTTCATTTTTGCGCAGATCGACGCCCTGATCGATACCCTGCCGCCGAAGCCTGCCTCTGCCAAACACTGAGATTGGTGTTTCGCGTCATCGCGGAGCGCTTTGGCTGCCCCCTGTGTGGGTGGCTTTTCTGTGCCATAACGAAAGTATCAAATGATGGTCGAGAAAAAGACGACCCAAGACTTTGTGATGATGGATACTCGCTGACAGTCCCCGGCCGGATTCCGGATTTGGCGAGTCTGATTGGATTTGAGCGGAATACTCCGTATCTGACTACGGAGGCTGTTCCCGGTCAAATCAACAAAAAGCTGGAAGCTCAGCATACGCGCTGGCAATCTGGGGTCAATGTTGCGGAGGGGCTGGGTCTTTACACGCCCGAGGAGGCGAAGGCTGCACGAGAGTTGGTCAAGAATGGTTATGCTACAGAGGAACAAAAGAAGAGCAGAGCTGATCCGAATAAATGCGAAGTTGAAAGCGGGGATACGTTTGAAAGCCTGTCTACAAAATGTGAAGTTCCTCTGCCTGTTCTCAAAGAGAAAAATCCGGGCGTAGATCCAAAGAAGTTAAAAATTGGAACCTTTCTGAATAAGGCGACCAAAGAAGAAATTGCAAAATGGCAAGCAGAACAGGACGCTGCAAAGAAAGCCAAGGAGGATGCCCAAAAGGCCAACGGCGGCACACCCGCAAAACCTCAGAAAGGCGGACAAAAGCGCACTGATCTCGATCCAGAACTGGGTGGAGGAGAAATCACGCTGGTATCGGGGACCATGACCGCTGATCCGGGGCAGGTGCGCAAGACCCTGTTGGGTGGCTCGGAACGGGATGAAGGGCTGATCAGGCGATTACCGTACATCATGAACGGTGATGCGGGGCAAGCGGACAAGACCCTGTTGGGCGGCTCAGGGCGGGATGAAGGGCTGATCACGCGATTACCGTACATTATGAACGCTGATTCAGGGCAAGCGCACAAGACCCTGTTGGATGAGCTGCTGAATCGCCCGACGGCTGAGCTGGTGCAAAAACGGGATCAGATGTTGCGGGCCCTCTATCCGACCATGTACCCCGAAGGATCATCGGCGCAGCAGCAACCGGCGGCCCCCACTGATCAGGGTGCCGAGCAGGACACGACGGAGGAAGAACGCCGGGAACGGCGCTTGCGGGCCCTCTATCCGACCATGTATCCCGAAGGATCATCGGCACAGCAGAAACCGCTGGCCTCGACTGATCAGGGTGCCGAGCAGGACTTGACCGAGGAAGAACGCCGGGAGCGGCGCTTGCGGATGTTGTACCCCACCATGTACCCGCCTACTGTGGCGTGATGCTGTTGCCGCCACCCACAAACGGGGTCCGGGGCCTCAAGGCCCCGGCGAGGTATGGAGCAGCGCTCCATGATCGTCTGTCCTGCCTTGTCCCTCAGGCAGCCGATCGGACACAGCCAGCATTCTGGCGGACGAACAGGTCGCGGAAGGCACCCTTGCCACCGTCCCATAACGGCAGCTCGGTCAGGGCGAGATGCAGCGGCTTCATCGGCTGGGTGGACAGCGGCGAGATGGAGCGGCTGGCGAGGGACTTGCTCATATAGGGGGCCAGCATCGACAGCAGGGTGCTGCATCCGGCCATGAACGGCGACAGCGGCAGGCCGCTTTCGGCGATATGGGCGACCTCCAGCGAGATGTCGTGCTCGGTAAGCGGTGAGTTCACCCCGTAGGAATGTTGATCCATGGTGGTGATATGCTTGACCACCAGCTCGAAAAAGCGGTTCAGTGCCGCGCGCAGGTGCAGCGCCGATGCTGTGCCGGTCTTGAACGGCGTCAGGACGTTGACGTTCCACCAACGGGTAATCTGCACATGGGCAGCGGCGTGGGCTGACGCATCCGCATGGGCGGTGACGTTGCGGCTGAACTGCAGGGCCATCCCTTCTTCTTCCATCAGGCTGTGGATCAGCCAATAGATGGTGATGGTGTCGATGAAATGTTCGCTGAGCGACTGTTTCTGATTGATCAGGGCGTCTTCGGCGCGTGACAGCAGGATCAGGAACATCGAATGGTGCAGGTCGCAGTACCAGTGATTGGTTCGCAGCCCTGCTGGCAGAACCCGGACGATTTTGGATTTGCCAAGGGTTTCTTCGCTGATGTCGAACTGTTCGGCCAATGAATCGACCATCGCGTTGGCGGCGTCAGTCGCAGAAGAAAACGGACCGGGAGGCGTTGCTGACGTGGGACCGTTGTGCAGGTCTTTTGGTGAGCGAAGCAAATTCATTCCGGTTTCTCCTGGCTCAGACCCGTCTGTGACGATCTTGCCGCCTGTTACGTGGGCGTTTCCCTGCGGTGTTTTTTGAGGGAGCCTGTGGTCCCTGGAAAAAGGATACGGTGCACAGCAATAGTGTTAAACGATGATTAAGGATTTTTCCAGCCTGTGTCTCGTTATACACAAGTATTTTTTATTGTTTATCAGGTGGTTGCGAGGGGTCTTTTCTGTGTAGACATGCTTTTTGGCTGCATCGGAAAAAGATTTCAGGTGATCTTCCCGGATCGCCGCACTGCAAAAGAAGGCTCCCCGGGGGACCGGGAACGCGCCGAATCCGCAGGCAGGGTGGTTTTGGCGAGGTTTTGGATGTGTGCGCAAAACCGGTTTTCGCAACGACACTGCGACAGAACAAAATGTTGGACCAGCGTGCCCGCGTCAGATTTAACGCACGCCGGTTCGGGCAGGCGGCTGTATTGAGCCACAGTTCAGGGGCAGGGTCTATCCCCTGAAACGTTTATAAAAAAGGTCATAAGCATAACGGCCACCTGCATAAAGACAGGTGGCCGTCAGTCTACCCGCTGCCCCCAAAAGGAGCGGGCAACGTTGCAGCTTTACGGGGTCTTATTCAGACGCAGCCGGAGCCTTCGGCGCAGCGGCCTTCGGCGCAGCAGCCTTGGCGGCCGGCTTGGCTTCCGGAGCAGCGGCCGGAGCCGTAAAGGCAGACGGAGCCTTTTCAATGGCCTGCTTCACTTCTTCCATCGACTGGGTCAGACGGGTGTTCAGCAGGTCGATCACTTCGGTGTTGGACTTGCCGATCATGTCGGCCAGTTCCTTCATGTTCGACAGGGCGCGTTCAAAGGCGTCCTTGGCGGCGGCGGCCTGCTTGGCCATCGCTTCGGTCGGGTTGGCCTTCAGATCCGGGAAATGGGTGGCGGCAGCCGAGATTTCTTCGAGGGTCTGGCGGGCGATTTCCGTCTGGCGCTTCATGATCGCCTGAATGCCTTCAAAGGCAAGACGGTTGGCCTGGGTCAAGGCCTCGAGGTTTTTCTTCTGGGCGGCAACGACCGCATCGACGTCAACGCCGGGAACCTTCAGGTCGCCGGTGTATTTGGTCAGATCGAACTTGCTCAGATCGAATTTGGTCATATCAAACTTGGTCGGATCGAACTTGGAAAAGTCGAGATCCAGGAAAGACGAAAACGGCGACTTGCTCATTGGTCAGCTCCTCTCATGGGGGTGCGAAGCATGGTTCGGGTAGGATGGCTTCGCCTTTTAGGGGCGCGCTTAAGATACGGGTGGGGGCTGTATGAGTCAAAGACTATTTTGCACTGCACAAGATGACCTATGGTGTCATCAACTCAAGATGACAGGCGGTTAACAGAAACTTATCCACAGGCGGTCAGTCGGATGTCATGTGTCTGTAACGGGGCGCTGCGACGGCAGGAATACTGCGGTGCACACATGAAATATGCCGTAAAAAAGGGTAGGTTTCCGTTACGGAATCCTACCCTTTTCAGGCACTTGATGTGTCTGGTTGGACCAAATCAGCCCGCCAGTTCCTTTCCTCGCCGTGTTGCCGCGGCGATGGCTTTGCCCATCACGTCGGGCAGGCCGCCATCGGCAGACATCAGGATATCCAGCGCGGCTGCGGTGGTGCCGCCCGGACTGGTGACATTCTGGCGCAACTGCCCGGCAGGCAAATCCGACTGGTGCAACAGCTCGCCCGCCCCGGCGACGGTCTGGCGGGCCAACAGCATCGACAGGTCGGCGGGTAGCCCCATGGCAATCCCCGCCTGCGCCATTGCTTCGACCATATGGAACACATAGGCCGGACCCGAGCCGGACACGGCGGTGACGGCATCCATCAGGGATTCGTCGTCCAGCCAGGCAACAGTGCCGGTGGCTTTCAGCAGGGTGGCGCAATGGTCCTTTTGGGACTCGCTGATACCGGGACCGGCACACAGGACGGTCATGCCCCGGCCAATGGCGGCGGGGGTGTTGGGCATGGCGCGGACGATGATCGCCTGTTCCCCCAGTCCCTGACGGAAAAAGGCGATGGTTTTGCCAGCGGCAATTGACAGGAACACCGTGTCGGGGCTGACCAGCGGGCGATAGAGCGGCAGTACGTCGGCCATCATCTGCGGCTTGACGGCCAGCACCACCACCTGCGCCGAAGCCCCGGCAGGCATCTGGTCAGCCGAAGGAATGACGGTCACGCCAGCGGGCAGGTCTTTGGCGAACGGGTCGATGACCAGCACCGATTGCGGCGACACACCTTCGGCCAACCAGCCGTCGAGCATGGCTCCGCCCATCTTGCCACAGCCAACCAGCACCAGAGCATAGGAAGAAGTCATCGGAGGACGTCCATTTCAGGTCAGGAAAAAGGCGGGAAAAACAGAACGGGCGGCGACCCGGGACAGGTCGCCGCCCGTCACAGGCAGGCAAATCAGGCTTTGCTGTCCTCAGCACCGGCCTCAGCACCGGTGTCACCATCCTCGGCGGCGTACAGGCTTTCCTGGTCATCGTCCGGCGGGATGCTGCTGTCGGCACCAAGGGCGGTCGGCGGAACCGAGCGACGACCCTGCGGGCGACGGGCCGGGGTTCCGGCGGCGGACTTGGCTTTCAGGCGTTCTTCCAGCGCATCCAGACGGGCCAGCAGGGCCTCGTTTTCGCTGCGCGCCTGGGCGGCCATCGCCTTGACCACATCGAATTCTTCGCGCGGAACCAGTTCCATATCCGCCAGAACGCGCTCGACGCGGCCACGGATCAACAGTTCAATTTCTTCCCGCACCCCGGACAGGGCACCCAGGGCGCCACCGGCCACGCGGGCCAGGTCGTCAAACAGGCGGTTCTGGTTCGGCATGATTGCATTCCTCAAGCGTGTCTGGCCCAAAACGTGCCACACCCGGCGCATCGTGATGATCGCGTCCTGCGGGACCGGCATATCAGGCTGGAAACCGGTCAGGCAACCGCCCGACCTGTGATCGGCGCATTATGAAGAGGCTCGTGATGCAAAGCAAGGCCCGGGCAGTGGTCCGGCGGGCAAGACAGGATCGAGATAGCATATTGTCGCTGTTGCATTCCGGTCCTATAAACAGTCGTGCCCGAGACCGGGTCGGCTGCTGAGCCTGGCCGTCTGCGGGCTGACGATCAACGCGACGCAAACGGCGTGACGGAAGGGGTGCAGGCATGTATGTGGTCACAGGCGGGGCCGGCTTTATCGGCTCGAACATCCTGGCGGCTTTGGAAGAGCGCGGCCTGCGGGATCTGGTGGTGGTTGACCGGCTGCGCGACGGCGTCAAGTGGCGCAACATCTCGAAACGCGAGCTGAGCGACATCGTTGCCCCCGAGCACATCTTTGATTTCCTCGAGCTGCACAAGAAAAAGCTGAAGGCGATCATCCACATGGGGGCCATTTCCGCCACCACCGAGCGCGACGCCGACAAGATCGTCACCAACAATTTCAACCTGACGGTGGCGCTGTACCGCTGGTGCGCGATCAACGAGGTGCGCTTTATCTATGCCTCGTCGGCGGCGACCTATGGCGACGGCACCGCAGGCTTTGATGACAGTCCGACCTGCGAAGCCCTGTCGCTGTTGCGCCCGCTGAATGCTTATGGCTGGTCCAAGCACCTGTTCGACCGCCGCCTGCTGCGCCAGATTGCCGATGGCCGCAAGACGCCGCCGCAATGGGTCGGCCTGAAGTTCTTCAACGTTTATGGCCCGAACGAATATCACAAGGGCGCCCAGTCCAGCGTGGTCAGTCAGGTTTACCCGCGGGCGGCGCAAAACGCCCACTTCGACCTGTTCCGCTCGCATCATCCGGACTATGCCGATGGTGGCCAGTTGCGCGATTTCATCTGGGTCGGCGATGTGGTCAACGTGATCATGTGGATGCTCGACACCCCATCGGTGTCCGGGCTGTTCAATCTGGGCACCGGCAAGGCGCGCACCTTCCTTGATCTGGCCTCGGCGGTCTATCACTCGCTGGGCAAAACGCCGAACATCCGCTTTGTCGATACCCCGGTCAGCATCCGCGATAAATACCAATATTTCACGGAAGCCCGGATGGACCGCTTGCGGCAGGCAGGCTATACCGGAGCCTTCACCAGTCTGGAAGACGGCGTACAGCAGTACGTACAGGGCTTTCTCGCCCAGCCGGACCCCTACAAGTAAGATCACAGGAGGCTCCCCTGCAGTATCCAGCCCTTGATCCCGTCGCCTTCAGCATCGGTCCGCTGGCAATCCGCTGGTACGCTTTGGCCTATATCGCCGGGTTGTTGTCCGGCTGGGGCCTGATGCGGCGGTTTGCCGATGCATCGCTGACCCTGACCCGCGAGGCGGTGGACGATTTTCTGACCTGGGCCACCTTTGGGGTGATTCTGGGCGGGCGTCTGGGTTACGTGCTGTTTTACAAGCCGGGGTTCTACCTGCTGCACCCGCTGGAAATCGTCAAGGTGTGGGAAGGCGGCATGTCGTTCCACGGCGGCTGTCTGGGGGTGATCGTGGCGGTGATCCTGTTCGCCCGTCGCCGTCAGGTGCCGGTGTTCCATCTGGGCGATCTGGTCTGTACAGTGGTGCCGCTGGGGCTGTTCTTCGGGCGGCTGGCCAACTTCATCAACGGTGAACTGTTTGGCCGTCCGGCGGACCCGACCGAAGTACCATGGGCGATGGTCTTTCCCCGTGGTGGCGCTCTGCCCCGCCACCCCAGCCAGTTGTACGAGGCGGCGCTGGAAGGGGCTGCGCTGTTCCTGCTGCTGATGCTGGCCCGCTCGCTGCCGGTGTTCCGCCGCCATCCCGGCTCGATGGCCGGGTTGTTCCTGACCGGCTATGGTCTGGCCCGCTTCACCGCCGAGTTCTTCCGCGAGCCGGATGATTTCCTCGGCCTGCTGTGGGCCGGGGCCTCGATGGGGCAATTGCTGAGCCTGCCGATGATCGTGGCAGGGCTGGCGCTGACCGGCTGGGTGCTGCGTCAACCGCCCTCGCTGCCGTACAAAGCCTGAGGCGCCGGGCGGTGGTGTCTGTTTCTCCCTTGACTGAACAGGTGCGGGCCCGCTGTCGTGACAGCGGGCCGTTGCCGTTGTCGCAGGTGATGGCCGAGGCGGTGCAGGCCTATTATGCCGGTGGTCGTGCCTTTGGGGCCGACGGTGATTTCACCACCGCACCGGAAATCAGCCAGACCTATGGCGAGCTGCTGGGGCTGTGGTCGGTGGTGGTGTGGCAGATGATGGGCTGCCCGTCGCCGGTGCGCTGGGTCGAAGTCGGGCCGGGGCGGGGAACGCTGATCCGTGACGCCCTGCGGGCGGCGGCGGCGGTTCCGGCCTTTCTGGCCGCTGTTGATCTGCATCTGGTGGAAACCAGTCCGGCCCTGCGGGATCAGCAACGGCAGGCGGTGGGCGAGCGGCCTTGCCAGTGGCATGACACGCTGGCGACGGTTCCTGCCGGGCCGATGATCCTGCTGGCCAATGAATTCCTTGACGCCCTGCCGATTGAACAATGGGTGCGCTCGCCGTTGGGCTGGCACCAGCGCTGTGTGGAGTGGGTCGAGTCCCGGCAGGAGCTGGCCTTTACGCTGGCTCCGGCGCTGTCGGCGGCGGATGAGGCTGCCTTGTGTGACCGTTGGGGCGAGCCGTTCCTGTCGGCCCCGGACGGGGCGATTGTCGAGCTGTGCCCGTTTGGGGTGGAGATCGCCGCCGCCCTTGGTCAGCGACTGGCGGAGCAGGGCGGGGCGGCGTTGCTGGTCGATTACGGCTATGCGGTCAGCCAGAGCGGCGACAGCCTGCAAGCCTTGCGGCACCACCGCTTTCACCCGGTCCTGGCCGATCTGGGGCTGGTCGATCTGACCGCCCATGTCGATTTTGCCCGGCTGGCCTCTGCGGCGGTGGCGCAAGGGGCGCAGGCTCTGGGGCCGGTGACGCAGGGGCGCTTTCTTGCCGGTCTGGGCATCGAAGCCCGCGCCAAAGCCTTGATGAAGCGCGCCACGCCACAACAGGCCGCTGACATTGCGTCCGGTGTTCACCGCTTGATCAACCCGGCAGAAATGGGCACTCTTTTTAAGGTTATCACCCTTTGCCATCCGGCACTTCCTTCCCCACCCGGCTTTGAGGCTCTTTTGCAGGGGCGTTCCGCACCATGATCACCGTTTCAGCCTTGAACGCACTGGCGAATGTCCGCCATGGATTTTTCACCCGTAATGGCGGCGTTTCCGAGGGGATTTATGCCTCGCGGAATTGCGGCTTTGGCTCGAATGACAACCCCGAGCATGTGCGCACCAACCGTGCCCGCTGCATGCTGGAAGTCGAGCTGCCGCCGGAGTCTCTGGTAACGGTCTATCAGGAACACACCTCAAAGGTGCTGATCGTTGACCGACCGTTTCCCGAAGGGGAAATTCCGGTGGCCGATGCGATGGTGACCACCGTCCCCCGTCTGGGGTTGGGGGTGCTGACCGCCGACTGTGCGCCGGTTCTGCTGGCCGACAGCGTGGCGGGCGTGGTCGGGGCGGCGCATGCGGGCTGGAAAGGCGCGCTGGGCGGGGTGCTGGACAACACCATCGCCGCGATGGTCAGTCTGGGCGCCAGGCCCGAGCGGATCGTGGCCGGGGTCGGGCCGTGCATTGCCCAGCGGTCGTATCAGGTCGGCCCGGAATTCCCGGCGGCCTTCCTCGCCGAATTGCCGGACAACGAGCGGTTCTTTGCGCCGTCGGCCCGTCAGGAGGGGTCTTTCATGTTTGACCTGCCCGGCTATGTTGCCCGCCGTCTGGCACGGGCCGGGGTGGGGGAGGTGATGCCGACCCCCTGCGATACCTGCCGCGAGGAAAACCGCTTTTTCAGCTATCGCCGCAACACCCTGCGCGGGGAACGCGACTATGGCCGGATGCTGTCGATCATCGCGCTGGAGCGGTAAGGGATACGGGGCGTGCTGAACACGGTGGGTGTGCGTAAATCGGTCAGCGGACTGGCGGCGGTGGCGCTGGCCGGACTGCTGTTGGCGGCCTGTGGCGACTTGCCCAAGCCATTCCAGCATGCGCAAAGCGGCCAGCCGCTGACCCGGCTGGAAACGGCGGAACTGGTGACGGTGATGGCTGATCCGGCCACACCTGATGCCGCGCCCGCGCTGGTGCAAAGCCTGTTGGCGGCGGGAGTTCCGGCCCGGCTGGCAACCTCTGCCGATGTCGGTGGCTATCAGGTCGGGCCTGACCCTCAGCGGGGGCAATGGGTGCTGCGCAACCCCGAAGGCGTCGGGCTGATCCATGCCAACAGTGCAGACGGTGTTGCCGCCCTGAGCAGTGCCATCAAGGCGGCGGTGGAAAAGGACATGGAGTCTCCGCTGGTCCTGCGCATGGCTGCCCCGGCCCCGGAGCCGATTCCCGGCCTGCGACCAGCACCCGACCCGCATCTGAAGCCTCCCGGCAGCAAGGATAATGGCCCGCCGGGGCTGGACACCATTCCCGCCCTGTCGCTGGGGACCATCGGCGGATTTGGACACAAAAAGGACGACATTCTGCGCGGGGCGCTGGAAACCTCGTTGCTGCGTGCCGGGCTGAAGGTCAGCGAGACGGCCAAATTCGTCATTGATGGCGACATCTCGCAAGAGGTGATCGGGGGGATCACCCGCCTGCGGGTGGTGTGGACCGTGCGCGATACGCAAGGGCAAGAGGTCGGCACCGTCAGTCAGGAAAACCCGGTCGAAGCCGAATTCCTCGAAGGGCAATTCCCGGCGCTGGCGGTGGCGATTGCCGACGGCGGCACCGAAGGCGTCTATGCCATGCTCAGCCGGGTACGCCTTGACCCGGCCAGCAATGGCCAGTAAGCGTCCGCCCGGAAAAGTGCCGATCAGGGGGCAGTTGCCTGTTTACAGGCGGAAACGGCGCTGATATTTTCCGCCCGCCTGCATCAGGGACCGCTACGGAGGTCCAACCAAGCGGGCTTTTTCCATTTCCCCCCATCTAACCGCATTGCGGGAGTCTGGTCGCATGAAAGTTCTCGGCTGCAACGCCAACCGTCCGCTGGCTGAGGCAATCGCCGCCTACCTCCACCTCGATCTCACCAGCGCGAGCATCCGTCGTTTCTCTGACATGGAAGTGTTCGTCGAGATCCACGAGAACGTGCGTGGCGAAGACGTGTTTGTGGTTCAGCCGACCTCGTACCCGGCGAACGACAACCTGATGGAACTGCTGGTGACCCTCGACGCCCTGCGTCGTGGCTCGGCCCGCCGCATCACGGCGGTTATTCCCTACTTCGGCTACGCCCGTCAGGACCGCAAGACCGGCCCGCGTACCCCGATCACCTCCAAGCTGGTGGCCAACCTGATCACTCAGGCCGGTGCCAACCGCGTGGTGACCATGGACCTGCACTCGGGGCAGATTCAGGGCTTCTTCGACATTCCGGTCGATAACCTGTATGCCGCCCCGCTGTTCACCAACGACATCCGCGACCGCAACGGCGACGAACGCCTGATGATCGTGTCGCCGGACGTCGGCGGTGTGGTGCGTGCCCGCATCATCGCCAAGCGTCTGGATGCCGATCTGGCAATCATCGACAAGCGCCGCGAACGCGCCGGTGTGTCGGAAGTGATGAACATCATCGGTGACGTCAAGGGCCGGACCTGCATTCTGGTTGATGACATGGCCGACTCCGCTGGCACCCTGTGCAATGCTGCCGGTGCGTTGATGAACGCCGGTGCGACCTCGGTCAGCGCCTATGTCACCCACGGCGTGCTGTCCGGTGGTGCGGTGGCCCGCGTCAGTTCCAGCCCGCTGAAGGAACTGGTGATCACCGACTCCATTCAGGCGACCGAAGCGGTGCGGATGGCTCCGAACATTCGCCAGATCTCGATTGCCTCGCTGCTGGCCGAAGCCATGGCCCGTATCAGCGACGAGCGTTCGGTGTCGTCGCTGTTCGACTAAAGCCGTGAGCGTTACCAGAGGACACGACAGTGGGAAAGCAAGGACGTGGAGCGCTGCTCCACACCTCGCCGGGGCCTCAAGGCCCCCGAGCAGTTCAGGCGGCAGCCTGCGCTGATTCTACCAATTGTCGTGTATTGTGGTGTCAGATTGAACGCACAATGCTCTAAGCCTGTTTGCACGCTTGATCCGATGAAAAAGGCCCCTGTCTGATGACGGGGGCCTTTTTGCTTTGACTTGCCGGGGAGAGATGTCAGGCCCCGAAACCTTCAAGAACGATCTTGCCCCGGGCACGCCCGCTTTCGATCAGCGCATGCGCCCGCGTGAGGTTGGCGGCGTTGATGGTCCCGAAGGTTTCGGTCCGTGTGGTGCGGATCGCCCCCGCATCGACCAGCCGCGCGACGTCGGCGAGAAGCTGTCCCTGCGCGGCGATGTCGGCGGTTCCGAACATCGAGCGTGTGAACATGAATTCCCAATGGGTGGAGACGCTCTTGCGCTTGAACGGATTGATATCGAGGACGGCAGGATCGTCGATCAGTGCAAAGCGTCCCTGCGGCGCGATCAGCTCGGCGATTGCCGCCACATGCATGTCGGTGTTGGTCGTTGAAAACACAAACGCTGGCGGGGACTCGAGGGCCAATGTCGCAATTTCCTGCGCCAGTGGCCTGGAATGATCGACGACATGATGCGCGCCGAGCGAGCGGCACCAGTCGCTGGTTTCTGGCCGTGATGCGGTGGCGATGATGGTGAGATCGGTCATGGCCCGCGCAATCTGGATTGCAATCGACCCGACACCACCGGCACCGCCGATCACGAGGAGGGCAGGTGCCACACCCGGCACCGGCGCGGTCACCCGCAGGCGGTCGAACAGGGTTTCCCAGGCGGTGATGGCGGTCAGCGGGAGGGCGGCGGCATCCGCAAAATCGAGCGAGCGGGGCTTTTTGGCGACGATCCGTTCATCGACGAGGTGAAATTCGGCATTCGTACCCGGTCGCCCCAGGGCTCCCGCGTAATAGACTTCATCCCCGACCGCGAAACCGTCTACCGCCTCACCGACCGCAACGACGACACCGGCAGCATCCCAGCCGAGCACCTTCCAGTCGCTTCCCTCAGGTGCCATCCCTTGGCGAACCTTGGTATCGACGGGATTGACCGAAACAGCCTTGACCGCAACCAGCAGGTCGCGCCCGCTGGCAACCGGTGTTGCCAGTTCGATATCGACGAGGGCATCGTCGCGCCTGCTGGCAACACCGGTTGCCAGTTCGATATTGAGTGCCCCCGGTGTGTGGTATCCGACAGCGCGCATGATCCATCTCCTGTTTTGTGGCTTGCTTGTCGGAAACAAAGGTATGTGTTGTGATGAAACACGCAAGAACGCACATAAAAAGCACATAGTGTCAAAAAGGATACCGTTATGGCCCGTACCCGTCATGCCCGTCTGGACTGTGCTCCGGGCTGTCCCGTCGAGGGAACGCTTCAGATGATTGATGGCAAGTGGAAGGGCGTCGTCCTGTTCCACCTGTTGAGCGGGACGATGCGCTTTAATGAGTTGCGGCGGCAGTTGACGAACTGCACACAGCGGATGCTGACCCGACAATTGCGTGAACTGGAAGCCGACGGGCTGGTGCACCGGGAAGTCTATCCCGAAGTTCCCCCGAGGGTCGAATACAGCCTGACCGCCCGAGGCCGGACGCTCGAACCCGTTCTTCTGGCCCTGAAGGCGTGGGGGGAGGACCATGTCATCGCCCCTGAAATTCCGGCGGGAGAGGTCGAACTGACCTTGGTGCCGGGGTGAGGAGACAGTAGACCCGTGCGCCCGATGGACTTGAACAGGGATGTTCCGATGTGGACGGACAAAGACCATGCCGATCTTGAAAATGCCGTGCTGTTGCTGGAAAAGCCGGGATTTCTGATGCGCCTGTCCAACGCTTTGGGCGAGCGTTTGGAGATCCCCCTGAAAGCCTTGCCGGAGAGCGGTCAAAAGGGCATCGCCAAGGTCTCGCGCGTTGCCATCCGCAAGGCACTGGATGCGGCGCTGTATACGGTGCGGGATGCGCAACCTCGGCCCGCGTCGAACCGGTTGCATACCGGCATGACCATCATGTCCGGGGCGGTCGGAGGCGTGATGGGGCTGTCCGGGCTGGCGGTGGAGCTGCCGTTGACCACCGTGCTGATGATGCGCTCGATCATCGACATTGCCCGTTCGGAAGGCGAAGACATCCGGGCGGCTGAAACGTCGCTGGCCTGTTTGCAGGTGTTCGCCATGGGGTCGGGCAAGCGGTCTGCCGACAGTGAGTTCGGCTATTACGCCATCCGCGCCGGTCTGGCGCAAAGTCTGGCCGAGGCAACGCAAACCCTGACCCAGCAGGCGGCGAACAGCACCTCGTCGGCGGTGACCCGTCTGATCGGGATGATCGCGGCGCATTTTCACATCGGGGTCAGCGAAAAGGCCATTGCGCAGGCGCTGCCGCTGGTCGGGGCGGTCAGCGGGGCGACCATCAACGCCATTTTCACCCGCCACTATCAGGACATGGCACGCGGCCATTTCATCGTCCGCCGGCTGGAACGCGCCCATGGTCCGGCGCTGGTACAGGACCGTTACCGGGAATTGGCTCTGGTGCATGTACCGGAAGACAAGCGGCTTCCGGCTGACTGACCATAAAAAAAACGGGGCGCCGTTTCCGCACCCCGTTGCTGCGAGCAGACAGGCTACTGCGGGTTGACCACCTTGCCGGGGTTCATGATCCCCTTGGGGTCCATCGCTACTTTCAGCGTGCGCATCAGGTCGATTTCCACCGCATCCTTGTAGTGGATGATCTCTTCGACCTTCAACTGGCCGACGCCGTGCTCGGCAGAGATCGAGCCTTTCATTTCGACCACGATGTCGTGGACGATGCGGTTCATGTCTTCCCACAGGGCGAGGTATTCATCCTTGTCCATGCCCACCGGCTGGGTCAGGTTGAAATGGATGTTGCCATCGCCGACGTGGCCGAACGGGCAGGGGCGCAGGCCGGGCAGGCGCTCGCAGACGGCGGCGAGGGCGCGGGTGAGGAATTCCGGCACGCTGGACACCGGCACGGCCACGTCGTGCTTGATCGATGCGCCTTCGTGCTTCTGCGCCTCTGGGATGCCTTCGCGCATGTGCCACAGTTGCCTGGTCTGCTCCAGGCTTTCGGCAACGATGCCGTCAACGATGATGCCGTCTTCAAAGGCCGCTTCGAGGAAGCTCTCGAACAGGCCGCGCAGGTCGGCATTCGGGCGCGAGGTCGAGAACTCGACCAGCACGTACCACGGATGTGCCTCTTCAAACGGATCGTTGACGCCAGACAGGTGGCGGCAGGCCAGTTCAAAGGCAAAGCGCGACACCAGTTCAAAGGCGGTGACCGCATCGCCCGACCACGAGCGGGCCTTGGCCAGCAGGGCGGTCACGGCGTTGATGTCGTCAACGGCCAGCAGGGCGGTCTGACGTTCGGCCAGACCGGGGTAGACCTTCAGCACCGCGCCAGTGATGATCCCCAACGTGCCTTCGCCACCGATGAACAGGTGCTTGAGGGCATAGCCGGTATTGTCCTTGCCCAGAGCGCGCAGGCCATCCCACACGCGGCCATCGGGCAGCACCACTTCCAGCCCCAGACACAGGTCACGGGTGTTGCCATAGCGCAGCACGTTGATGCCCCCGGCATTGGTCGACAGGTTGCCACCGATCTGGCAGGTACCCTGCGCCCCGAGGGCCAGCGGGAAATAGCAGCCCATCTTGTCGGCTTCGGCTTGCAGGTCTTGCAGGATGCAGCCCGCGTCTACGGTCATGGTGAAGTTGATCGGATCGACGCCGCGAACCTTGTTCATCCGGCCCAATGACAGGATCACCTGCGTCTCTGCCGACACCGCACCACCACACAGACCGGTGTTGCCACCCTGCGGGACGATGCTGATACCGGCGTCGGCGCAGGCCTTGACCACGGCGGCGACTTCGGCGGTGTTGGCCGGACGGACCACCACCGGGGCCTGACCCCGGTACAGGCCACGCTCTTCGGTCAGGTAAGGCTCGCGGTCGCTGGCGTCGGTCAGGACGGCCTTGTCGCCAACCAGAGAGCGGAGAGTGGAGAGAAACGCGTCGGTAACAGCCACGGCGGG
Source organism: Insolitispirillum peregrinum (assembly GCF_900156605.1). Lineage (GTDB taxonomy): Bacteria > Pseudomonadota > Alphaproteobacteria > Rhodospirillales > Rhodospirillaceae > Insolitispirillum > Insolitispirillum peregrinum. The sequence goes on from NZ_FTOA01000006.1 coordinate 319,401, forward strand.
GCACTCCAGAGCCGGAAAAGATCAGGTATGGCTGGCTTATCCTGTTCCGCCGTGCAGGGCAAGAGCGGGATCACTTTGGCGAACTTTTGATCGAGAAGGGCGATTATAACGACTGTGATAATCCGGTTTTCTTTGTCGCTGTTTTGAGATATTAATAATCAATCGCAATAAAGCAACCGCAGCCGGAGATGCCGCCATGCGTGACCTGATCAAAACCCTGACCTTCGCATCCCTGCACTTCATGGTTGGCTTTGGCGTCACCTATGCCCTGACCGGCTCGCTGAGCATTGCCACCGGCGTTGCCCTGATTGAACCGGCGGTCAACACCGTGGTGTTCTACCTGCACGAAAAGGTGTGGGGGGCGGTGAAAACGACCTCCAGCGACGGCAACGGCCATGGGCACGGGTCGTTGCTGGAGATGGTCCGCGGGGAGGCCAAAAGCTGAGACGTTCCCGATTCAGCCCGGCCAGTCCTGATGATGGCGGTCGATGACATAGGGGTGCCGGTGCTGATGGGCGGCGTGGCTGTGGGGATGGCTGTGCATTCCCGCCACATCGGGCTGATGCTGGTGGCTGTGGTGATCATCGCCATGGCTGTGCAGGTGATCATGGTCTTCGGCGGCGTGATGGTGCGGCAGATCGGCATGATCGGGTGACGGCCACACCAACCCGGCGACCACCATTCCGACCACGGCAATGCCAGCCATCACCGGCAAGGTCAAGGCCAGCCCGCCATAGGCGGCCAGCGTTCCGGCCAGCGGGTAACAGACCAGCCAGCAGCCATGCGACAGGGCGAACTGGGCCGAAAACAGCGCCGGGCGGTCTCCGGCATGGCAGGATCGACGCAGGAGGCGTCCGATCGGAGTCTGGGCCATCGACAGACCCACCCCGATCACCGCCCAGCCCAGCAAGGCCAGCGGCAACCAGTGCAGGCCGCCCCATGACAGCAGCAGGCCGGTTGCCAGCAGGGCACAGCCGAGACTCATCACGCTGCGATCGCGGCTGTCATCCGGCAACAGGCGGGGCAGCAGCAGGGCGGCGGCCATCGAGCCTCCTCCGGCCATGGCATAGAACAGGGCGACACCGCTGTCGCCCAGCCCGAACTGCTGGCGGGCGATCAGCACCGTATTGACGATCACGGTTGAACTGGCAGCGGCAATGCTCCAGCTAAGGGCGAAGACGGCCCGCAGGCGCGGGGTGTGCCAGTAAACATGCAGGCCGAACAGGATGCTGCCAAAAATCCCGCGCGGACGATCAACCGGGGCGGCGGCGGGCAGGCGGACACTGACCACCAGCAGGGCCGAAGCGACAAAGGCCACCGCATTGACGGTAAACAGGCCGTGATAGCTCATCACCGCCAGTGCTCCGGCGGCCAGCAGGGGGCTGAGCAGGCTTTCCAGATCATAGGCCAGCCGCGACAGTGACAGGGCCTGGGTATAGTCGTCTTCGTCCGGCAGCACGTCGGGGATGGTGGCTTGAAACACCGGGGTAAATCCGGCCGAGCAGGCATTGAGCAGGAAAATCAGCAGGTAGACTTGCCACAGGGCATCGACCAGCGGCAGGCACAGCACACAGCCCGCCCGCAGCAGGTCAAGACAGACCAGCAACCCCCGCCGTGGCAGGCGGTGGGCCAGCCCGCCGACCACCGGCGCAATGCCGACGTAGGCGACCATTTTCAGGGCCAGCGCAATCCCCAGCGCCATCCCGGCCTTGTCTCCGGCCAGTTGATAGGCCAGCAGGGACAGGGCGACGGTGGTCAGTCCGGTGCCGATCAGGGCGACAACCTGCGCGGTGAACAGGTGGCGATAGGCGCGGTTAGACAGCGGGGACAGCAGCATTGCGACAGGCCGGAGCTGGAGTGATCAGGCACCCGTCTTCCAGACGCAGGGTGCGGGTGGCAATCTTGCGGCGGAAATGCGGATCGTGCGAAATGACGATCATCGCTTGCGGCAGGCCGAGCAGGATATCGACCAGCCGTTCGGTGGTCGGCTCATCCAGTGCGTTGGTCGGCTCGTCCAGCAGCAGCACGTCCGGGTCCATCGCCAGCACGGTCGCCAGCGACACCAGCCGCTTTTCTCCCCCCGACAGCTTATAGGTGATGCGATCGCGAAAGGCCGACAGCCTCAGATCGGCCAGCACCCGCTCGACGATGATCATCGACTCGGCAGGGGATTTGCCGAGGTTCAGCGGCCCAAAGGCGACGTCTTCGGCGACAGTCGGGCAGAACAACTGGTCGTCGGGGTCCTGAAAGACATAGCCAGCCCGGCGGCGGACCTCGTGGAAGTCTTTTTCCTGCTGTCGCACCTGCCCAAAGGCGATGATCTGCCCCGACGAGGGCCGATTCAGCCCGACCAAAGCCTGAAGCAAGGTGCTTTTCCCGGCGCCATTAGGACCGGTGATCGCCAGCCGCTCGCCGGGGTGCAAGGTAAACGATGCCCCTTTCAGCACCGGTGGGCGATGGGGATAGCCAAAATGCAGATCGGTAACAGCGATCAGGGCGCTCATCAGGGACTCCAGTTCAGGGCCAGCACCAGCAGCAACAGGCCGAGCCACAGGGCGGCAAACCAGCCATCACGGGGGCGATAGCGCAAATCATCCAGCAACGGCAGTTGCCCGGTAAAGCCCCGGCACTTCATCGCTTTCAGGATGCGCTCGGACCGCTCCAGCGCGCGCACCAGCAGCATGCCGATCAGGTAACCCATACTGCGATAGGTATGCAGGGTGTTGCGGGGTCGAAAGCCGCGCATTTTCATCGCAACCCGCAGCCGACCGTATTCCTGATGGATGACATCCAGATAGCGCACGGTGAACAACAGCAAATGCACCAGCCGAACCGGCACCTTCAGCCGGGCCAGCGCATGGCCAAGGGTGGACGGTTCCTGCGAGCCGACCAGCGCCATCAGGGCCAGCACCACTGCGTTGGCTTTCAGGGCAATCACCGCCGCCTGTTGCAAACCGGCCCAACTGGCGGGCCAGCCCCACAGGGTAAAGGCGACCGGGCCGGGGACGGTAAACGGCAGCATCAGCAGCATGAAGATGATGAAGCCATCCATCATCACCATCCGTTTCAGGGTGGCCATCACCGGCAGGCGGGCGGCGGCCATGGTCAGCAGCGCGGCCACCATCCCCAGCCCGAGGGCACGGAAGTCGTGTACCGCCACCATCGCCACCGCAAAGGCGCAGGCGGCGATGATGCGGGTGCGTGGATCAAGGCGGCACAGCACAGGGAGAGGCTCGGCCTCTCCCCGCTGGGCCAGTCCCAGCAAAGAGCTCATTGTGGTGGCTGCTTCTTCAGGCGTTGATGGGCAAGCCAGTAAAAGCTAATCCCGACCAGCCCGAGAATATAGCCGATTCCACCAAGAATCGTTTGCAGGGAGTTGTGTTCCTTGTAGGCGGCGATTTCGTGTTTCAGCGGGCGCATTTCATCGCGCACCGCCTGGGCGATCATCGCTTGCAGAGCGGCAGCATCCGGGGAAGCGGTGACTGCCGGACCGCTGGCGGTCGAGGCTGTCGGAGTCGGTGCGGCCCCTGCTGTTCCACCTTGCAGGGCGCGCGGCAACTCCGAGACCTCCATGCGGAACTCGGCCACATGCCCCGCCCCCAGATCGCCACGGAAGATGTGCGGGACGGCTTCGGTGGGGGTGAAGGTGAACAGGCCCTCGGCGTTGGTCTGCACCTCGCCCAGTGTGCGGCCATCGGGGGCGGTGATGCTGATGGTGGTGTTGATCGCCGGGTCGCCGTTGGAAAAGCCCACTTCGCCTTCGATCTTGTCGCCAGCGGCATAGCCGGAAGCGATCACCTTGTGGGCCCAGGCAGACGACGCGCTGCCAGCCAGAACCAGCAAGGCGACGATGGATGTTGAAAACAACCGTTTCATGCCGGGTGTCCTTCCAGCGAGGCAAACACCGTCGGATTCACCCGGCGGATCAGATAGACGGCGGCGGCACAGACCAGACCTTCGATGACCATGATCGGAATGTGCGACAGGAACACCAGCTTGGCGGCGGGGATGAACTCCTGCCCGCTCAGCAGCAGGGCGACGGCAACGCACAGGGTGGTCAGGGCAATCGCGCCGCTTCCGGCCAACGCTCCCCACAGGGCGGCGATGCGCGGGTTGGCATGGCGGATACCCTGTTGGCAAACCAATCCGATCAGCACCGCAGGCAGGGCAATATTGAGGGTGTTGACCCCCAGCACAGTCAGACCACCAAAGCCGAAAAACACCGCTTGCAACAGCAAGCCGACAAACAGCGCCGGAAAGGCGCTCCAGCCTAGCACCAGCCCGGCAAGGCCGTTCATGATCAGATGAACGCTTGATGGCCCGATCGGGACGTGAATCAGCGAGGCGACGAAAAAGGTTGCGCTCAGGATACCGGCGGCGGGCAGCTTCTCCAGCGTCAGCGAGCGAACCCCCAGGGCCAGCCCGCCGACAGTCAGGACCGCACCGCCAATCACCACCGCCGAAGAAAGAGCCCCATCAACAATATGCATGGCTTGTTCCCCTCTGGGTGGTTATGGCGCGCCGGGCAGGTCATAGGCACGAACCCAGATCACCGCGTCCTGCGACAGTTTCTTGTTCTGATACGAGGTGGCCGGGCCGACACCAAGGGCGGCAAAGCCCCAGAATCCGGCCTTGGGGACGCCAAAGGTAAAGACACCGTTGGCATCAGTGACGGCAACCAGCGCGCCACCGGGCAGCGGGCCGGTGGTTGGCTTGGCCGTTCCGTCACCCTGCATGTCGGGCAGGGCGGCCATGTATTCGACTTCGATCTCGGCCCCGGCAACCGGCTTGCCGTCGGACAGGACTTGCCCGCTAAAGGTGGACCCGGCGATGACATTTGTCGGCTTGTTCAGCGGCACGATTTCGGCAGGCAGGCCGACGGCGGTATTCCAGTCGGTCGGCAGGCCGCTGCGATTGACAAAGCTTTTGGTGATTTGCTGGATAAAGACGTCTTCGCTCTTTTCCAGATAGGGCGCGGGGACGGCCACCATGATGTAATCCCCCGACCGTTTCAGGGTCAGGGCCCCGGCAAAGGCCTTGGCGCTGCCTTCGGTGCCTTTAAAGGTGATCGGCTTCAGCGTGGGTTTCAGATCGGTCTTTTCGCCACGGTGGACGACAAAGAACTGCTCCGGCTGGCCCATGTCCATCGCCGGGCCGTTTTCCATCGGATGCCAGAAGATCAGCTTGACCGGCAGGGTGCCTGCGGCCTCGACATTGACCTCGGGGGTATAGATCAGTTGAAAATGCGCTGCTGCGGGCTGGGACATGAGCAGGCCCGAAATCAGGGCGGCAGCAGACAAAAACAGGGAACGCATCAGGGAAATCTCCTTACGCACCTCTCCCTCCCGGAAAGATGCCGTGCGACGAGCAAGAAGATGCCTGGGGATCAAACGGGTCTGCGATCCGGGGGAATTATAGACGTGCGTGGACCATGAAGGCTTAAGCGCAATGCCCCTGTCTCGCCTTGACGCACACCCCGGCATCCGGTCGAAGCAAAGCCCGGTATGGGCCATGCGCCAGCGGCAGGTCTCCTGGCTCGCGGATATCGGCTTTGTGACACGGCCTTCCCGAACAGGGTGTTCAGTGGCATCGCGATGGTGTCAGCCATCCGCTTACAGTTGCGGGGGCAGCCACGGTTTTGGTCCCTGATGGGTACACCGCACCGTGTTCCCTTTTCATCTCATATGCTTTGCATACAGAGAACCGTTGGTGCCCTCAAGCAAGCCATACCCTCTGCCTTCTGTCAAGGAATGGCCCGGCGGCAGGGGCAGGAGTGAAGGAAAATGAACTTTTTTGAAAAAAGGTATTGACGGTGTTGGTCTGCGGCAGTACAAAGCGCCTCCCGACGATGAGGGCGACGGCAACGACGCTGAAAACGCCGGGAAGTTCAACGGGTTAGCCGATTGTGACAATGGTCTGGCGGACACGGTGAGCGGTTTCGGAACGATG
>NZ_FTOA01000001.1 GCF_900156605.1 Insolitispirillum peregrinum
CCGCGTTCATGCCCCGCAGATCAGTGGCCGTTTGCGCCGATCCGGCCATGCAATTTGATATGTGCCATCAGTGCTATTATTTCCTAACCCCCCTAGATCCAGCCGAGGATCGGCGAGAAGAACGGGAAGGCGGCACCGGTGCCAGCCAGCAGCAGGGCGAGCGTCGAGGACAGGCCCGAGTAGTTGGCGACAAAGGCAAAGCCCAGCACGGTACCGATGGTGTAGATCGGACGCTTCAGCTCGCTGACCGTTTCGACAAAGGTCTTCAGGCCTTGCGCCGGGCTCATCTTCAGCACGACCATCGAAATCAGGGCCGACAGCAGGATGGCGGTGCCGGTGGCCGAAATCAGATCCAGCTTGTAAACGGCATCCATCGCGGTGGCTTTGGCGACAATCGGGGTGGCCTTCATCACCAGCTTGTCGAGGCCGGAAATCGGGAAGCTGATCACCGTGCTGTACAGCGCGCCGTCCTTGGCGAACAGGTCCTTGAACGGCTTCAGGCTCCAGATGGTGACGACGGCGGTCAGGATCAGGAACGGCGACCACGCCTTGATGATCTGGCCGGTACCATAGACATGCGACGACTTTTCGATGTCGCTTTCCTGGCCTTCGTTGAACCGGAAGATCCGCTTGGGCTTCCATACCTTCAGGAACAGGGTCAGGCAGACCAGGCTCAGCAGGGCCGAGGTGATGTCCGGCAGCTCGGGGCCGATGTAGTTCGAGGTAAAGAACACCCCGAAGGCAAAGCTGCCACCGGCAACCAGAATGGCCGGCCAGGTTTCACGGATACCGCGCAGGCCGTCCATGATAAAGATGATCCAGAACGGCACGAACAGCGCCAGCAGCGGCAGCTGACGCCCGGCCATCTGACCGATCTTGAAGGCGTCGATGCCGGTCACCTTGCCCGCGACGATCATCGGAATACCCATCGCACCGAACGCCACCGGGGCGGTGTTGGCAATCAGGCACAGACCGGCGGCATACAGCGGGTTGAAGCCCAGACCGACCAGCAGGGCGGCGGTGATCGCCACCGGCGCGCCGAACCCGGCAGCACCTTCGAGGAAGGCTCCGAACGAAAAGCCGACCATCAGCATCTGCAGACGCTGGTCTTCGGTGATCGACACCACCGAGGCGCGGATGATGTCGAACTGGCCGGTCTTGACGGTGATCTTGTACAGGAACACCGCCGCAACGATGATCCACGAAATCGGCCACAGGCCGTACAGGAAGCCATAGCCTGCCGACGCCAGCGCCATGCCGACCGGCATCTTGTAAAAGGCGATGGCAACTGCCAGCGAGATCAGGACGGTGATCGTCCCGGCAATGTGGCCCTTCATGCGGAAGACGGCCAAAGCAACGAAGAAGAAGATGATGGGCAGGGCGGCGATCAGCGACGACAGCCAGATATTTCCTGCCGGATCATAAATTTGCGTCCAGGGCGACATGTTTCCTCCCGATATGCGGCCTGTGCCTGCTGGTAGGGCAGTGCGGCACAGGGTTTCAGCGACGGTGTGCCAGTTTTTTCACTGGGTGCGGCGCTGACCTGGTTGCTGGTGTGCGGAGCCATGCGGAAAACTGGAACCCCCTATCCGCATCCCGCTCTGGACCATCGCGCGCTAAACCTTAATCATGCGCAACGTTCCAGACCTCTCGTTTTGCAGCGTGGCCGGAAAACCGGGATCCGGTTTGCTGGCGGTGCTGTCGGCATTGTCCGGGACCGTTGACCGGCGTGCCGGATTGACATCCTGATGACTCGCGCCTAATTTGTTTCAAATGAAACTTATTGAGCCCGAGTATGAGCCCTGCGATTTTGCTGCCGCAGTTGATGGCTCGAACTGGTGGTTCGTTGGGGGCATTCGGTTGCAGAAAAATGGCCGGAAATCGCTAATGCTCTGCCGTACCTTGATTTTCCGAAACTTTCTTACCCCTGGAGCATGTTTGGTAAAAAAAATGACCACGCTTTCGGAACGGATAACTCGATTTCCCGTATTTTGTAAACTGGAAAATAATCCGTCCCACCCCAAAATAATGTTCATGTTCGCCACAACGCACGGCTCCACACCATGCCCAATACCCCTACCGCCCCGGAATCGCTCGCGATTGCGTCCGGGACTCCCCAACAGCATCGCGAGCCTTTTGCCCGTTTGCTGCACGCCCACCCGGAAACGGCGTTCGACTATCTGGAATTCCGCCGCCTGCTGGCCGGACAGATCACCGCCTTTGCCGCCGAACGGGGCAGCGAAGAGGACATGGTGCGACTCCAGCAGCGGATGCAGGAGCTTGAGGACGCCCACAGTCTGGATGATCCGGCGCAGGAAGCCGCTGCCGATGCGGCGTTTCATCAGGCGGTCTACCAGATGGCGGGCAATGCCATCATGACCCATGTGATGGGCACCCTGTTCCACATGCTGAAGGACGGAGTCTTCTACGACCGTTCGGACCTGTACCTGCGACGCGGGGTGCGGGATGGCTTCATGCGCCAGCACCGGGCGATTTACGCCGCGATTGTGGCGCGCAACCCCGAGGCGGCGCGGGCGGCGGCGGATGCCCACATTGCCTCGACCGCCGAGGCGCTGCGCGAGGCACAGCGGGCTGATCAGCGGCGCGAAGTGTCGGTGCGGCGGATGGAAGGGCTGGCGCTGACCCAGAAACCCCGGGGAGAGGAGTAAGCCTCGACCGAGAATCCCACAAGCGAGGAATAGCCCTCCCGATCTTGGACAATTAATTTTACCACTTCACTTCTTCGGTTAAATGATTTACCCATTGATTGCGGTCCCGGTAAGAGGGCCGAGATCATGAGGAGTCGTCATGACCGCACATCAGTCGTCAGGGAAACCGGATACCGTCTACTTCTTCGGTACCTGCATCATTGACCTGTTCTATCCCCGGGCGGGCCTGGCCGGGATGGAACTGCTGAAACGGCATGGCCTGCGCGTGGTCTTCCCTCCCGGGCAAAGCTGTTGTGGCCAACCGGCGCGCAATTCCGGTTATCTGGATGAAGCGCGTGCGGTGGCCCTTCAGCAAATTGACAGCTTCCCGCAGGACTGGCCGATTGTGGTGCCGTCGGGGTCTTGTGCGGGGATGATGAAAACCCACTATCCCGACCTGTTCGAAGGCCGTCCCGAACACGCCAAAGCGGTGGCCTTCTCGCAGCGGGTCCATGAACTGACCGATTTCCTCGTCACCGTGTTGCAGGTAAAACTGGAAGACAAGGGCGAGCCGGTGAAAGTCACCTGGCACGGCTCCTGCCACTCGATGCGCGAGATGGGGGTGGTCGATCAGCCGAAGGAACTGCTGCGGCAGTTGTCCAACGTCACCCTGATCGAAAACCCGCGCGAGAAAGAATGCTGCGGCTTTGGCGGCACCTTTGCCGTGCGCCAGCCGGAAATCTCGGCGGCGATGGTCGGCGACAAAGTGGCGGCCCTCGAAGAAACCGGTGCCAGCGAAGTGCTGTCCGGGGACTGTGGCTGCCTGATGAACATCACCGGCGCGATGGACAAGGCCAAAAAGCCGATGGGTGGCCGACACATTGCCGAGTTCCTGCTGGAGCGCTGCAAATGAGCGGAGATTTCACCCAACGCGCGCCGGGGGCGCTGAACGATCCGACCCTGCGGCGGAATTTCCGCCGGGCGATGGACGGCCTGATGACCAAGCGGGCGGCCCAGTTCCAGGACACCGCAGCGTGGAATGCCCTGCGTGCCCGTGGTGCGGCTGTCAAGGCGCGGGTGGTGTCAAAGCTGCCCGAGCTGCTGGAGCAACTGGAAGCCAACTGCACCGCCAACGGCATCACCGTCCACTGGGCGGAAAGCACCGCCGAAGCCAACGCCATCGTGCTGGAGATCCTGCAGGCCGCCGGGGCCAAAAAGGTGATCAAGGGCAAGTCGATGGTGTCCGAGGAAATGGAGCTGAACCATTACCTTGGCGACCATGGCATCAAGGCGGTCGAGTCCGATCTGGGCGAATACATCATCCAGTTGGCGGGCGAAGCACCGTCGCACATCGTGATGCCCTGCATCCACAAAAACAAAAGCGAAATTGCCGCGCTGTTTGCCGAGCATATCGACGGTCTGGGCTATACCGAGGACGTTGATACGCTGACCGCCGCCGCCCGCAAGGCATTGCGCAACGAATTTGCCACCGCCGACGCCGGGATTTCCGGGGTCAACTTTGCGGTGGCCGAAACCGGCACGCTGGTGCTGGTGGAAAACGAAGGCAATGGCCGTCTGTCCACCACCCTGCCGCCGCTGCACATCGCCCTGATGGGCATTGAAAAGCTGGCCGAAACGCTGGAAGACATTCCGCCGTTGCTGTCCCTGTTGCCGCGTTCGGCCACCGGGCAGGCGATCACCACCTACGTCAACATGATCTCCAGCCCGCGCAAGCCGGGCGAAAAGGACGGACCGGAACAGGTCCATCTGGTGCTGCTCGACAGTGGGCGGTCGCGGGTTTATGCCGATGAACAGTTGCGCGATACCCTGCGCTGCATTCGCTGTGGTGCCTGCATGAACCACTGCCCGGTCTATTCGCGCGTTGGCGGTCATACCTACAAGTTCGTCTATCCCGGCCCGATTGGCAAAATCCTGACCCCGCAACTCGAGGGTCTGGATTGCGCTGGCGATCAGCCGCACGCTTCGACCCTGTGCAATGCCTGCGTCGAAGTCTGCCCGGTGAAAATCCCGATTGCCGACCTGCTGGTGCGCCTGCGCGGCGAGTCGGTGCATTCCAGCGACAGTCCGGCGGTCAAGGGTGCCGGATCGCGGCACAACTGGCGCGAGGCGCTGGTGTGGCGCGGGTGGAAATTCATGTACTCGCACCCGCTGGCCTACGCGGCGGGAGCCAAGGTTCTCAGCCGTCTGGGCAACGCCATCCCCGATAGCGCGCCGATGATCCGGGAATGGACCTCGGTGCGCAATCGCCCGAAGTTTGCTGGCAAGACCCTGCACGAACTGGTCCGTGAAGAGGGCTATGACCATGAATAACAGCGCCACCGCCCGGGCCAACATTCTGGCCCGTCTGAAAGCCGCCCCGCGCACCGCCGTTCCCGAGCGTCCCGAGTGGCAGCCGCCGGTCTATGATGCCGATGAGCGGGTGAACCGCTTTGCCAGTGTGATCGAGGCCTCCCATGCCGAGGTCTATCACACCTCCGCCGACGCCTGGCCCGCCCTGCTGGCCGAGGTGATGCAGCGCCATGGTCTGGACTCGTTGATGTACGCGCCGGGCACCGTTGATGGTCAGCAGGTGGCGACGGCATGGGGGACGCTGGAGCAGGCTCCGGCGCTGGTGCCCTATGACCGCCCGGTCGAAGAGTTGAAGGACACCTTGGTCAACGGCGTTGCCGCTGGCCTGACCGCCACCCGCGCCGCCATTGCCGAAACCGGCTCGCTGGTGCTGTGGCCGACGGCGGAAGAACCCCGCCTGATGAGCCTGTTGCCGCCGGTTCATGTCGCGGTGGTGCGGGCGGAAACGGTGGTGGATACCCTGGCGGTCCTGATGGCCTCCCAGCACTGGGCACAGCAGATGCCGACCAACGTGGTGCTGGTTTCCGGGCCGTCCAAGACCGCTGACATTGAACAAACGCTCGCCTATGGCGTGCATGGCCCGAAAGAACTCATCGTCCTGATCGTGCACTGATCCTTTCATCATAACAGCAAGAACCGTCAAACCGGCTTTCAGTGCAGCTCCTGGCCCTACCCGAGAGTCTGTCCATGAACAGTATTGCCCCAGTCCCCCGCACCCGGCGCGATTATGACGCGCTGGCGCGCGAGATGTCCGCCTTCATTCCGTCCGAACGCCTGATCCGCGACCCGTTGCGGACGCTGGCCTATGGCACGGATGCCAGTTTCTATCGGTTGATCCCGCAAATCGTGGTCAAGGCGGACAGCGAGGCGGAGGTCTTGCGGCTGCTCGATCTGTGCCGCCAGTACGACGCGCCGCTGACCTTCCGCGCCGCCGGAACCAGCCTGTCCGGGCAGGCGGTAACCGATTCCGTCCTGCTGGTGCTGGGCGATCGCTGGAACGGGGTGGTGATCGAAGACGATGGCCGCCGCATCCGCCTGCAACCCGGTGTGATCGGGGCGGAAGCCAACCGCCGTCTGGCGGCCTTTGCCCGCAAGATCGGCCCTGATCCGGCCTCGATTGACTCGGCCAAAATCGGCGGGATTGCGGCGAACAACTCGTCGGGCATGTGCTGCGGAACCTCGGACAACAGCTATAAGACGCTGCTGTCGATGCGGCTGATTCTGGCCGATGGCACGCTGGTCGATACCGGCGACGCCGCCAGCGTGGCGGCGTTCCGGGTCAGCCATGCCGACTTGCTGAGCGAGCTGGCCACTCTGGGGCGGACCACCCGCGACACCCCGGCACTGGCCGAGCGTATTCGCAGCAAGTTTGCCATCAAGAACACCACCGGCTATGGCCTGAACGCCCTGGTGGACTTTGAAGACCCGATTGACATCCTGCAACACCTGCTGATCGGGTCGGAAGGGACACTGGGCTTCATTGCCGAGATCACCTATCGCACCGTCCCCGAACACGCCCACAAGGCCAGCGCCCTGTTGCTGTTCCCCGACATTGCCGAGGCCTGCCGGGCGGTGACGCTGCTGAAGCCGTCGCCGGTGTCGGCGGTCGAGCTGATGGACCGGGCGGCGCTGAAGTCGGTGGAAGACAAGCCGGGCATGCCGCCGGAGATCATCGGTGTGGCCGATGGGGTGACCGCGCTGCTGGTGGAAACCCGCGCCGAAGACGCCGCCGGTCTGGCCGCCAACATTGCGGCGATCAAACAGGTGCTGACCGCTGTCACCACCCTGCATCCGGCCTCGTTCACCAGCAACCCGGACGAATTCGGCACGCTGTGGAAAATCCGCAAGGGGTTGTTCCCGGCGGTCGGTGCGGTGCGCAAGACCGGCACCACGGTGATCATCGAAGACGTGGCGTTCAAGATTCCCGATCTGGCGCAGGCAACCCTTGATCTTCAGGCGCTGTTCCTCAAGCACGGCTATACCGAAGCGATCATTTTCGGCCACGCGCTGGACGGCAACCTGCACTTCGTGTTCACCCAGGACTTTGGCGACCGCGCCGAGGTCGAACGCTACGCCGCCTTTATGGATGACGTCTGCGCGCTGGTGGTGGAAAAGTACGACGGCTCGCTGAAGGCCGAACACGGGACGGGCCGCAACATGGCGCCGTTCGTCGAAATGGAATGGGGCCGTGACGCCTATGCCCTGATGGTGCGGATCAAGGAATTGCTCGATCCGGCGGTGTTGCTGAATCCGGGGGTGATCCTCGACCAGAACCCGCAGGCCCACCTGCAAAACCTGAAACCGCTGCCGCCCGCCGATCCGCTGGTTGACACCTGCATCGAATGCGGGTTCTGTGAACGCATGTGCCCCTCGCACGGGCTGACCCTGTCGCCGCGCCAGCGCATCACCGGCTGGCGCGAAATCTCCCGGCAGGCGGTGAACGGCAATCCGGCGACCGAACTGCGCGCGCTGTACGACTATCAGGGCATTGATACCTGCGCCGCCTGTGGCCTGTGTTCGATGGCCTGCCCGGTGGGGATCGAAACCGGCTTGCTGACCAAGGCGTTGCGTGGGCGGAAGCTGACCGCGACCCAAAAGACCGTTGGCGGGATAGCGGCAAAGCACTTTGGCACCGCCATGGGGCTGGCGCGGGTCGGACTGACGGCGGGCCGGGTGGCCCAGTCGCTGACCGGCGGGGCATTCCCCAAACTCGGCGCCTCGCTGCCGCGTCCCGGCCATGTCCCGGCGGCGTCAACGCAGGACGGGACGCCGGTGGTCTATGTCCCCAGTTGCGCCACCCGCACCCTCGGCCCGGCGGTTGATGCGCCGGAACAGGACGCGGTACCGGACCGGATGAAAGCCCTGCTGGAAAAGGCTGGCTTCCGGGTGATCTTCCCGGCGCGGCTGGGCGATCTGTGCTGTGGGCAGTCGTTTGAAACCAAGGGGATGATGGATCTGGCGAATGCCAAGTCCTCGGAAATGGAAGCGGCGTTGCTGGCGGCCTCGGACAACGGGCGTATCCCGGTGCTGATGGATGCCTCGGCCTGCACCATGCGGCTGAAGAAGGTGCTCGACACGCGGCTGACGGTGCTGGATTCGATTGAATTCCTGCATGATCAGGTGCTGCCGCGCCTGCACGTCACCCCGCAGGCCGAGCCGGTGCTGGTGCATCTGAACTGTTCGGCCCGCCGGATGGGGCTGGATGGCAAGATGGTGGCGCTGGCCAAGGCCTGCGCCCACGAGGTGGTGGTCCCCGAAGGCGTCGGCTGCTGCGGCTTTGCCGGTGACAAGGGCTTTACCCTGCCGGCGCTGAACGACCACGCCCTGCGGCGTCTGCCCGAAAGCGTCAGCGAGCGGGCCGAAGGCGGCTATTCGTCGAACCGCACCTGCGAAATCGGCCTGTCGGACCACTCCGGCAAGCCCTATCGCTCGATTGCCTACCTGCTCGACCGGGTGTCGGTGGCAAGGAAGGGTTGATGAAACGATGGGGGGTCTGACAACAGGCCCCCCGATTGTTTACAGGCTCCAGTCCAGCGTCAGCCAGCCGTGCGCCTGCGCATGGTCGGCAAGGCGGGGGTCGGGGTTGACCACAAACGCCCGTTCGGTGGCGGTCAACAGCGGCACGTCGTTGATGCTGTCGCTGTAGCCGTGGCTACCGGCCAGTGTCTCGCCCTGCTCGGCCAGCCAGGCGTGCAGGCGGTCAACCTTGCCCTGCTGATAGGTCAGAATGCCGGTAGTGTCGCCGCTGTAACGCTCGCCGTCCTGTTCCAACTGGATGGCGAGGGCTTCGCTGACCCCCAGATGGGCGGCGATGCGCTGGACCAGATGCTCGCCGGTGGCGGAAATCACCACACAGCGCCAGCCGTCCTGTTGATAACGGGCCAGTGTCTCCCGCGCCTGCGGATAGACGATCGGGCTGATCTCCTGCGCAATGAAACGCTCAACCCATCCGTCCACCTCGTCCTGTCTGCGCCCGGCCAGCGGTTGCAGGGTAAAGCGCATGTAGTCTTCCATCTTCAGCGCGCCCTCGCGGTAGGCGCGCATCATTTCGGCTTCCTGCGGCAACATGGCGGCATCGGCCAGCCCTTCGGCGACCAGAAAGCGCAGCCACAGGGTGGCGCTGTCGCCAGCAATCAGGGTGTCATCAAGATCAAAAAGCGCCAGCGGCATTTATTGCACCTCTCGCAGGGTGTCACGGGCGATACGCAGGAACACCGCCGCGCCGTCGGCCAGCAGGGCCTCGGCGGAACGGTTCAGGCAGTCCACCGACAGGGCAACGCCCTGACAATCCACCTGATAGCGGATGACGTTGCCCAACAGTTGGTGGCTTTTGATCACCGCAGGCAGGGTGTCGGTCTCGGGGCTGGTCAACAGCTCCATCGCTTCCGGGCGCAGGGTCAGATGGCCGCGCGGGGTGATCCCCAGCAGGCTCTGGCTCTGGGCGGCGGTCAGCAGGTTGTAACTGCCCATGAAGCGGGCAACGAACTCGGTCGCTGGTTGGGTATAGACCGTCTCGGCGCTGCCTTCCTGCTCCACCCGGCCCTGATTCATCACGAAAATGCGGTCGGATAGGGTCAGGGCTTCTTCCTGATCGTGGGTGACAAAGATGGTGGTCAGCCCCAGACGGCGCTGAATGTCGCGGATTTGCTCGCGCAGGGTTTTGCGGATGCGGGCATCCAGCGCCGACAGCGGTTCATCCAGCAACAGGATGCGCGGTTCAACCACCAGCGCCCGCGCCAGGGCCACCCGCTGGCGCTGGCCGCCGGATAGCTGGTGCGGGTACTGCTGCTCGCGGCCGTCCAGCTCGACCAGCTTGACCACCGCCGCCACCTTGTCGGCAATCTCGGCGGCGGTCAGCTTTTGCATCTTCAGGCCAAAGGCGATGTTTTGCGCCGCCGTCATGTTGGGGAACAGGGCATAGGACTGGAACACCATCCCGATGCCGCGCTTTTGTGGCGCGGTGTGGGTGATGTCGCTGCCATCAACGCTGATGGTCCCCTGATCGACCCCGGTCAGGCCGGAAATACAGCGCAACAGCGTAGACTTGCCGCAGCCCGACGGACCCAGCAACGTGACGAACTCGCCCGACCGCAAGGTGAACGAGATGTCGGTAAAGATGGTGCTGCTGCCATAGCGTTTGGCGAAATTGGAGACGGTAACGACGCTCATCAGGCCCCCCGGTCGGATTTGCCCAGCCGCGCGGCGAGCCACGTCAAGGCCAGGGTAAAGGCGAAATAGCTGAGAACAACGGCGCTGGTGAAATGGCCGCTGGTCTGGCGGATGCTGTACAGATAGACCTGCAAGGTTTCATGGCGGGTGCCGACCAGAATGTTGGCGAACACGAATTCCCCCAGCAGGAACGAAAACGACAGGAACAGCGACGCCATCAGCGACTTTTTCAGGTTGGGCAAAATCACCAGCAAAAAGGCCCGGCCGGTGCTGGCCCCCAGCAGGTGGGCGGCATCCATCAGGTCGTGCAGGTTCATGGTCCCCAGGGTGTTGGCGAGTGCCCGGTACATGAACGGCAGGGCGACGGTGAAGTAACAGCCGACCAGAATCCACGGCGTGCCGACCATCGCCAGCGGCCCGTCGGCATACAGTTGCAGCAGGCCGACCGAGGACACCACCGGCGGCACGGCAAAGGGGATCAGGATCAGCAGGTTCATCCACTTGGCCAGCGACGGAAAGCGGTAAAACACCACAAAGGCCGCAGGAACGATCAGCACGGTTCCCAGCACCAGCGTGCCGATGCAGATCGCCAGCGAGTTGCCAAAGGCGGCCAGAAAGCGCGGGTCTTGCCATAGGGTCAGGTACCACGACAGGGTCAGGCCATCGGGCAGGATGGTGGCGCCCCAGCGGCTGGACAGCGAATAGAGCAGGGTCGCCGCCACCGGCAGCCCCAGCACCGCCATCAGCAGCAGGACCACCACCCGGTGATAGAGGTTAGCGCGCATGATAGGACCTCTTCAGCAGCCACTGATTGACAGCCGTCACCAGCACCATCAGCAAAACCAGCAACACCGACAGCGCGGCGGCCATATTGGGATCAAGGAACACGTTGCCTGCGACCAGACTGCCAATGCGGATGGTGACCAGATTGTAGTTGCCGGTGGTCAGCGCATAGGCGCTGGTATAGGCCCCCATGGCGTTGGCAAACAGCAGGATGAAGGTGCCGAGAATGGCCGGAGTCAGCACCGGCAGGGCCACCCGCAGCCAGTATTGCCACAGTCTGGCCCCCAGCAGGGCGGCGGCGTCCTGCCAGTCATCATCCAGCGCGTCAAAGGCCGGATAGAGCAGCAGCACGCCGAGCGGAATCTGGAAATAGGTGTACAGCAGGATCAGCCCCGAGCTGGAATAGAGGTAAAAGTCCTGCAACAGCCCGGCCTGCCGCAGCAGCAGGGTCAGGGCACCATTGGCCCCGACGATGATGATGAAGGCAAAGGCCAGCGGTACCCCGGTCAGGTTGCTGGTCATGTTGACAAAGGCCACCACCAGATCACGGAACCGCCCCGGCACCCGCCGCAGCGAGGCCGCCGCGACCAGCGACAGCAGCAGGCCGAGGATGCTCGACCACAGCGAAATCGACAGGCTGTTGGAAAAGGCCTGCAGGTAAAAGGCCGACGACAGGATTTCACGGTAATGGTCCAGACCGACCCAGCCGTCTTCGCCATACAGGCTGTGGACGGCCACCCACCACAGCGGGGCCAGACAAAACAGCGCCAGCACCACCAGCATCGGCAGCAGGAACAGGGCGGCCTGCCAGTGCCGTCGCCAGACGGACGCGGCGGGGGGAGAGGTGCTCATCGCCGGATCAGCTCCTGATTACGGGGTTTGTCGTGCGACAGGCCCAACAGATCGGCGGCCAGCCCGCACAGCTCGACCTGCCGCACCGCCACTTCGGGGGCGTGGCTGAAGGCCGATCCGAGGGTAAACAGCGGCACCTGCCGTTCTTCCGGTAAGATGCCGCCGTGGCTGCGGTCGTCGTTCATGCCGTGGTCGCTGGTGACGATCACCTGATAGCCAGCGTCCAGCCAGCCCGGCAGGTGATCGGACAGGAAAATGTCCATCCGGCGGGCGGCATTGCGGTACTGCGGGCTGTCATAGCCAGCGTGATGACCGGCATCATCGACATTCATTGAATGGATCAGCAGCAGGTCCGGGTCATGGCGCTGGCGCAGGTATTCGCCATCCAGCAACAGGTGATCATCGGGGTAGCTGTCGGCATGGTAAAAGATGCCGTGCTGGATCGGCAGCGCCGGATCATCGGTAAAGCGGTCGCGCACCGCCAGATAGGGCGAGCGGTTATAAAGCTCGCTGATCCAGTGATAGGAGGCGGCGGCGGTGGTCAGCCTGGCGGCGCGGGCCAGATGGAACAGGCTGGTCTGGGTGGACAGGCGGGTGATCTGGTTGTGGACGACGCCGCTGTCCACTGGCGGAACTCCGGTCAGCAGGCATTCGTACAGCGGGCGCGACAGCGACGGCAGGGCGGAGTTCAGGCGGTACAGGCTGGCCCGGCCAGCCTCGCACAAGCCCTGCAGGTGACCCATGCAGTCATGGGCCACCTGCCACGCCAAGCCATCAATCAGAACAAAGATGACCTTGTGCGGCATCGGGCCTGATCCTTTATTGCAGGTTGACCATCACCTGTTCCTGCCACAGGCGGGGCAGGGCCTTGGAGGTCTTTTCCCACGCCGCAAAATCCTTGATCGGGTGGACCGAGGTGTATTGCGAGGCGGGCAGCAGTTTGGCCTGCACATCGGCGGGCAGGGTGACGTTGGCGCGGATCGGGCGGGCATAGCCGCGCGCCAGATTGATCTGGCCTTCGTCGCTGAAGATGTACTCACGGGCCAGCTTGGCGGCATTCGGATGCTGGGCGTACTTGTTGATGATGGTGGTATAGCCCGCCACCACCGAGCCGTCAGAGGGGATCAGCACGGTAAAGCGCTTGGGGTCGATCTTGTCGCGATAGCTGAGCGCGTTGAAATCCCACAGCACGCCGACTTCGATTTCGCCCTTTTCCAGATTGGCGATATCGACGTTGTTCAGCGACAGGCGCTTTTGCTTGGCCAGCTCGCCAAAGAAGCCCAGCGCCGGGGTGAGGTTCTTTTCATCGCCGCCCATGGCAAAGGCCGCTGCCAGTACGCCGTTGTTGGCCTGCGAGGCGACGCCGACATCGCCCAGAGTGACGCGGTACTTGCCCTTCAGCAGCTCGGACCACGATTTCGGGGCGTCGGGAACCAGTTGGTTGTTGACGATGAAGGCGATGGTGCCAGTGTAGGCCAGCATCCAGTGACCATCGGCGTCCTTGGCCCAGTCGGGAACGTCGCCCCAGGTGGTCGGCTTGTAGGGCTGGGTGATGCCCTTTTGCACCGCAACGGCGGCAAAGGCATGGCCGACGTCACCGATATCGGCGGTGGCATTGGTCTTTTCGGCTTCGAACTTGGCGATTTCTTGCGCCGAGCTCATGTCGGTGTCCTGATGGGTCAGGCCATACTTGGAGGAAATCTGTGCCCAGGTGTCTTTCCAGTTCGCCCAGTCGTCGGGCATGCCGACGCTGTTGACGGTGCCTTCTTTTTTGGCTGACTGGATCAGGGTATCAAGGGATTCAGCATGGACTTGCAGAGCCGTCAGGCTCAGGACGCCGGCGAGAACGCCAGCCATTACCTTGTTCATGGGTCTCATCCTTTGGACTATGCCAGTTTCCCGGCCTTGGCGATCAAGAGTGAGCAGCAGGTGAACCAACAACACAAGTTACCCTTTTGTGGCACCATTTCGGGGCACCGGGAATTCTCTGGCATTCTCCCGACAGACGCGGCAGTGTGCACAAGACGGATGCTAACACCGTTTTGCCGAAAAAATAGACATAAAAATGGACTAGTCCAGAAATGACTACAGAACAGGCATTTACCCATGCGGCCCTGATCCGGCAGGCGATCGAGCAGCAGATATCCAGTGGTCTGCTGCGTCCGGGCCACAAGCTGCCGTCTGAACGCGACCTGAGCGAGCTGTTCGCCACCACCCGCATCACGCTGAAAGAGGCCTTGCAGGCCCTTGAGGCGGAAGGGAAAATCTATCGCGAGGATCGGCGCGGCTGGTTCGTGGCCCCGCCGCGTCTGCTGTACAATCCGCAGTACAAATCCCACTTCCACCAGATGGTGACCGCCCAGCAGCGACAGGTGGAAACGGCGGTGCTGTCAGCGCAAACGGTGTTGGCAACCCCGGCCCTGTGTCAGGAGCTGGAGCTACCGGCGCTGTCGCGCCTGCACGAAATCCAGCGCCTGCGCCGGATCGACGGGCGGGTGGTGCTGTTCGTCCGCCACTACCTGAAGCCGGAGATCTTCCCCGGCATTCTGGCGATGGACCTGACGCAATCGCTGACCCTGATTTACGAAACGCACTATGGCCTGAGCTATGGCCGCTCGCGCTTTGACATCATCCCGACCGCAGCCCGTGGCGAGGTGGCGCAGGCGTTGATGCTGGGCGAGGGCAGTCCGATCCTGCTGATTTCGCGCGTCAACTTTGATCAGGACGGGCGGCTCATCGACTGCGATCAGGAATACTGGCGGCATGATGCCATCCGCATTTCGATCGACAGTTCGCTTGTTACACCCCCTTTTCCCCTTGAGAAATAAGGGGTAAAACAGGGGCTTCTGATGTTCATCCTTCCCCCTATGCCCTCAGGAGCCCGCCGATGTCCGATCAAACCGTCAAATACCTGCTGCCCGAAGATCGCATGCCGAAAAGCTGGTACAACATCGCGGCTGACCTGCCGCCGATGGCACCGGTTCTGCATCCGGCGACCGGCCAGCCGGTTGGCCCGTCGGACCTCGAACCGCTGTTTCCGCGTGAAGTGATCCTGCAGGAAGTCTCCACCGAACGGGAGATCGAAATCCCCGAGCCGGTGCGGGACATCTATCGCCAGTGGCGTCCGGCGCCGCTGTTCCGTGCCCGCCGTCTGGAAAAGGCCCTCGGCACCCCGGCGCGCATTTACTACAAGTACGAAGGCGTCAGCCCGTCCGGCTCGCACAAGCCGAACTCGGCGGTGGCGCAGGCGTTCTACAACAAGGAAGCGGGTGTCAAGCGGCTGACCACCGAAACCGGCGCCGGTCAGTGGGGCTGTAGCCTGGCCTTCGCTGGCTCGTTGTTCGGGCTGGAAGTGAACATCTACATGGTCAAGGTGTCCTATCAGCAAAAGCCCTATCGCCGGGCGCTGATGGAAACCTATGGCGCGCGCTGTGTCGCCAGCCCGTCAGTGGAAACCAGCGCAGGCCGGGCGGTGCTGGAAAAGGACCCGGACTCGCGCGGGTCGCTGGGGATCGCCATTTCCGAAGCGGTCGAAATGGCCGTTCAGCGCGAAGACACCAAGTACGCACTGGGCAGCGTGCTGAATCATGTCTGCCTGCACCAGACCATCATCGGTCAGGAAGCAATGGCACAGATGGAAATGGCCGGTGACGAGCCGGACGTGGTGATCGGCTGCGCGGGTGGTGGCTCGAACTTTGCCGGGATTGCCTTCCCCTATCTGGGGCGGAACCTGCGCGAGGGCACCAAAACCCGCCTGCTGGCGGTGGAACCGGCGGCTTGCCCGACGCTGACCCGTGGGCGCTTTGCCTATGATTACGGCGATCTGGCCCACCTGACCCCGCTGTCAAAGATGTACACGCTGGGTGCCGACTTCATGCCGCCGGGCCTGCATGCCGGTGGCCTGCGCTATCACGGCATGAGCCCGCAGGTCAGTCAGGCCCGCCATCTGGGTCTGATCGAAGCCCGTTCCTATCAGCAGCTTGAGTGCTTTGAAGCGGCGGTGACTTTCGCCCGCGCCGAAGGCATCGTTCCGGCCCCGGAAAGCAGCCACGCCGTCCGCGCCGCCATCGACGAAGCCCTGCGCTGCAAGGCCGAGGGCAAGGCCGAGGTGATCCTGTTCAACCTGTCCGGCCATGGTCATTTCGACATGCAGGCCTACACCGATTTCTTTGGCGGCAAGCTGGAAGACCTGACCTACGAAGACTCCCTGCTGGCCGACAGTCTGGCCCGCCTGCCGCAGGTGAGCGAACCGGCGTAAGGCTGGTTCAAGAAAAACGGGGGAGCCGTTGATGGGCGGCTCCCCCGTTTTCGGTGGGCTGTATGCCTTTTTAGCAAAAAAGTCGCAGGTGCACACTCGTTGAGTCGGGTAGCTGCTCTTGCGTGAGCTGGTTACTGCTTTGGCCCTTCGATTTGTGGCGGAACTAAGGTTGACATCGCTAGTTGTGCTATTGATGGGGGCAAATCGCCTTGCTTCACCTTGCCATCAAGGTACTTTGCGAATTTACCACCTTCTAGATATACATTTTGTAGCCATTCTCGATAGTGCCCAAGAGATGCCAACGGGTAACACCACGACTCCTGTGGATTCGATTTTGCTTGAGGGTGATCATCCGGATAGCGATGAGCATATTTTCTGCGTATTCCAAACTCATGTTCAAGTTTATTTGCATCCCAGTATTTAGACCAATGTAATCCAATAGATATATCAACAACAAATTTTTCATCTATATTTGCACCTGCGACGATTAATTCATATATTATTGTGTGTGCCTCATTGAAGACGTGAAAATAACCCTTTGGAGCTGAGTGATAATTGAGTGCAATGCGTTCATGCCACTTGTTAAAGCGCTTACTCTGGGCTCCGCTTGGATCATAGCCGACTTGACTGTAGATGAGTTCGCGGAGTTTTGACCCGGCAAGGAGGCGAAAATTATTTCGTGCTTCGGTCTGACAGTTCACTCCTGCATCAAATGCATAGTATTCTAGTATGGAGAGGCATATTTCTGCTGGATAGCAATAGTGAACGCGCCCTTTGTGTATGACTTCGATGTGGGGATATGGAATGGAGGAACCTGACTTTTCAAGTATATCCTTGATCGCCTTGATGCGTGGCTTTATATCTAATTCGTTCCACTGGCTACTTATTGTTCCAATGTGCGCATTCTGAACTCCGCAGAGGGCTGCGAGACCACGTTGATTGAGGTATGGGGTACCGTCGGAAAGTACACCCATACCGATTTCGCCGAACTCGGCATCCACCTCAATTCCAAGGTCTAGGCTACCTTGAACTTGACTGATTTCCTTAGTGGTTGCTTTTGATGATAAGATGTTGATTCTATTTGGAGAAAGACTGATTTCCTTTGGCGCAGGCGGGCCAGCCTGAACCAGGGCCGTCGAGACCTTGTCTAGTGTCCCTTTAACCGGATTGATGATATGTTTGCCCTTGGCCATGCATGAACTCCTCCTAGTGGACGAAATGATCTGCTGTGATTGTAAATGTTGTATTTGCAAAATCCAGCATTGAAATTCTGTGTCTATTTTACCAAGTAGAAAAATATTTTACATGTTTATGCAAGGCGTTCGCATTTATGTAATGGAGTTCATGCTTCAGTGAAGTGAAAAAGCTCGGAGCTTCGTTTGTATTATTTTGCATATGTAGGTATTTTCCGAATATGGAGATGCAAAGTAGAGTACAGTGACGCCATAAGAGTGGGATGCCGTCTAAATTTGTTCGGGAATAACGCCTCACGATACTGTTTCTTTGTGCCTCTCTTATCATGACAAGGAGGGGCGCAGGATCGAGAGTGATATATTGCATTTGGCACTACAGATTGCTATCCTGTGCCCAAGGAGAGAACCATGGCCGCCACTGTCGAACGCAAGGAATATCCGATCTCGATGCGCCTGCCCGAGGCAGACGTTGCGATGATTGACCGTGCTGCGACCCTGCGCGGTCGTTCCCGCACCGAGTTTGTCCGCGACGCTGCTGTGCGCGCCGCCGAGGAGGTGGTGATGGAGCAGGGGTTGATCCGTATGAGCCCCGAGGGCTTTGCCGATTTCATGGAAGTCCTCTGCCAGCCCCCGTCGATCGTTCCCGAAATGGCGGATGTGCTCCGTCGGCCCGCTCCGTGGGAAGCCGGTTACGAGCCGAAGGGCTGATCGGTGGCTTTATCTGTTCCGGAAACCCTCACCGCAGTCCATGATGTTTCGGCATTTTCCTGCGGCAAGCCGGTGCTTGACCACTGGCTGAAAACGCGCGCCTTGTCCAATCAGCTCAAGGGGTTTACGGCGGT
Source organism: Insolitispirillum peregrinum (assembly GCF_900156605.1). Classification (GTDB taxonomy): domain Bacteria; phylum Pseudomonadota; class Alphaproteobacteria; order Rhodospirillales; family Rhodospirillaceae; genus Insolitispirillum; species Insolitispirillum peregrinum. Next base: position 18,116 of record NZ_FTOA01000001.1, read on the forward strand.
TATCGTTGTTCACGACGCCGGGCGGGTTGTCGGGTACTATGGACTGGCACCGACGGCGGTGGTTCCTGCTGTTTTGCCGCGCTCGATCCGCACCGGACAACCACCTGATCCTGTGCCCTGCCTGCTGCTCGGACAACTTGCGACGGATACCGCCTGGGCCGGGCAAGGAATTGGCACCGGTTTGGTGAAACATGCCCTTCAGCGGTGTGTTCTTGCTGCGCGTCTGATCGGTGGCCGGGCCTTGATGGTCAATGCTGTTGATGACGAGGCCGCCCGGTTCTGGCGGCGACGTGGCTTTATGGCCACAAAGGATGATCCGTTGATCCTGTTCCGGTCAATCGCTGATATTGCCGCGACGGTGGCGGATACTCGGTCTTGAAGCGGAACGGCCCCCATTTCTTTGATAATCAAAGAAAAATGGGGGCTTGGGGGCATTGGCCCCCAAGCGGGTGCGGGCGGCAGCCTGCCTATTCCAGCACGATCAGCAGGTCCTTCATCTCCACCGGCTGGCGGGGGGTGACGGCGATGCGCTTGACGGTTCCGGCCCGTTCGGCGCGGACGGCGGTTTCCATCTTCATCGCTTCGAGGGACAGCAACAGCTCGCCCTTTTCGACCTTCTGGCCTTCGGTGACGGCGATGCTGACCACCAGACCCGGCATCGGGGCCGGAACGTGGTCCGGGTTGCCGTCTTCGGCCTTGGGTTGGGCCGGGCGGGCCGGGGCGACGGCCTTGTCGGCAATCTGCACCGTGCGCGGCTGGCCGTTCAGTTCAAAGAACACCTTGCGGCGGCCCTGTTCGTCGGCCTCGCTGATCGCCAGCAGGCGGACGATCAGGGCTTTGCCGCGTTCCAGCTCGATGGCGACTTCTTCGCCCGGCTGCATGCCGTAGAAGAACACCGCCGTCGGCAGGGTCGAGACATCGCCATAGTCGCGCAGATGGGCGGCGAAGTCGGTGAACACCTTGGGGTACATCAGATAGGACGCCAGTTCGTCGTCGCTGATCGGGCGACCGACGGCGGCTTCGGCCTTGGCGCGCACAGCGGCCAGATCGGCGGGCGGCATGATCGCGCCCGGACGGTCGGTGAACGGCTGCACGCTTTTCAGCACCTTGGCTTGCAGGTCAGCAGGCCAGCCCCCCGGCGGCTGGCCCAGCTCGCCACGGAACAACTGCACCACTGAATCCGGGAAGGCGATTTCCTTGTCCGGGTTGGTGACATCCGACGGCGTCAGGCCGCTGGTGACCATCATCAGCGCCATGTCACCGACCACCTTCGAGGTCGGCGTCACCTTGACGATATCGCCGAACAGCTCGTTGACATCGACATAGGCGTGGGCCACCTGATCCCACTTTTCCTCGATCCCCAGCGAGCGCGCCTGTTGCCGCAGGTTGGTGTACTGACCGCCGGGCATTTCGTGCAGATAGACTTCGGCGGTACCGGACTTGATATCGGCCTCGAACGGGGCATAGGTCGCCCGCACCCGTTCCCAGTACACCGAGACGCGGTTGAGGGTTTCCTGATCCAGCCCCGGATCGCGCGGATGACCCTTCAGCGCCGCCGCCAGCGAGCCGAGCGGCGGTTGCGAGGTGGTGCCGCTCATCGCGTCCATCGCCGCATCGACCACATCAACCCCGGCATCGACCGCCGCCAGCACGCTGGCCGACGACAGGCCCGAGGTGTCGTGGGTGTGGAAGTGGATCGGAATGCCGACTTCTTCCTTCAGCGCCTTGAACAGCATCGCGGCGGCACGCGGCTTGACCAGACCGGCCATGTCCTTGACGCCCAGAATGTTGGCTCCGGCCTTTTCCAGTTGCTTGGCCAGATCAACGTAATACTTCAGGTCGTACTTTGAGCGGGCCGGGTTGCCGATGTCGCCGGTGTAGCAAATGGCCGCTTCGCACAGGGCACCGGTTTCGCGCACCGCGTCGATGGCAAAGCGCATGTTGTCGACCCAGTTCAGGCAGTCGAACACCCGGAACACGTCGATCCCGCCCTTGGCGGCGCGTTCGATGAAATAGCGCACCACGTTGTCAGGGTAGTTGGTATAGCCGACCGCATTGGCCGAGCGCAGCAGCATTTGCAGCAGCAGGTTCGGCATCGCCTGCCGCAGCCCGGCCAGCCGTTCCCACGGGTCTTCCTTCAGGAAGCGCATCGCCACGTCAAAGGTTGCCCCGCCCCAGCATTCGACCGAGAACAGGTTCGGCAGCAGGCGGGCATAGGCCGGAGCCACCGCCAGCAGGTCATGGCTGCGCACGCGGGTGGCCAGCAGTGACTGATGGGCATCGCGGAAAGTGGTGTCGGTGATCATCACCTGCGGCTGGTCGCGCAGCCAGCGCGCAAAGCCTTCGGCCCCCAGCTCGTCGAGCTTTTGCTTGGTGCCTGCCTGCGGCTCGCTGGCCGGATAGGGCAGGGGCTCGCAGACCGGCATGTGGGCCGGGTGCTTCAGACCGGCCACTTCGGGGTTGCCGTTGACCATCACCTCGCCGACGAACTTCAGCAGGCGGGTGGCGCGGTCCTTGCGGGCCTGATGGGCAAACAGCTCGGGCGTTTCGTCGATGAAGCGGGTGGTGTAGGCGCACGAGGCAAACAGCGGGTGACCAATGACCGACTCAAGGAAGGTCAGGTTGGTCGCCACCCCACGGATGCGGAATTCGCGTAGGGCGCGGTCCATGCGCTTGATCGCCTCTTCCGGCGACGGCGCCCAGGCGGTGACCTTTTCCAGCAGCGAGTCATAGTGGCGGGTGATCAGCGCGCCGGAAAAGGCGGTGCCGCCGTCCAGACGAATCCCGAAGCCGTTGGCCCCGCGATAGGCGGTGATGCGGCCATAGTCGGGGATGAAGTTGTTTGACGGGTCTTCGGTGGTGATGCGGCACTGGATGGCGTGGCCGTTCAGGCGCAGGCCGTCCTGCTGCGGGACGCCGGTTTCCGCCGAGCCGATCAGCGCGCCGCCTGCGATCTGGATCTGGGCCTTGACGATATCAATGCCGGTGACCACTTCGGTGACGGTGTGTTCGACCTGGACGCGCGGGTTGACTTCGATGAAGTAGAACAGGCCGCTGTCGGCATCCATCAGGAATTCGACCGTCCCGGCGTTCTCGTAGCGTACGGCTCGCGCCAGCCGCAGGGCGGCATCGCACAGACCCGCCCGCTGCCCGGCATCAAGGTACGGAGCGGGAGCACGTTCGACCACTTTCTGGTTGCGGCGCTGCACGGTGCAGTCGCGTTCAAACAGGTGGACCAGATTGCCCTGGCTGTCGCCCAGAATCTGCACTTCGACGTGACGGGCGCGACGGACCAGCTTTTCCAGATAGACTTCATCGTTGCCAAAGGCGGCCTTGGCTTCGCGGCGGGCGGTGGCGACCAGATCGGGCAGCGTCTCGGGGCCTTCGACCACCCGCATGCCGCGCCCGCCGCCGCCCCAACTGGCCTTCAGCATCAGCGGATAGCCGATGGCGGCGGCCATCGCCAGACACTGATCCATCTCGGCGGGCAGCGGGCCGGTGGCGGGCATCACCGGAACGTCGGCCTGTACGGCGGCCTGACGGGCGGCGACCTTGTTGCCCAGCACCCGCATCACATGCGAGCTGGGACCAACGAAAATCAGCCCGGCGGCGCGACAGGCATCGGCAAACTCGGGGTTTTCCGACAGCAGGCCATAGCCGGGATGCACCGCATCGGCACCGGTTTCCACCGCCACCCGCACGATTTCGTCAATCGACAGATAGGCTTCGATCGGGCCTTTGCCCTTGCCGATCTGATAGCTCTCATCCGCCTTGAAGCGGTGCAGGGCAAAGCGGTCTTCCTGCGAATAGACCGCCACGGTGGACATGCCCAGTTCGGTGGCGGCACGACAGATACGAATGGCAATTTCGCCGCGGTTGGCGACCAGCAGCTTGCGGATGGGCCTGGACATCTGCGAACATCTCCAAGAGAATGGACCAAAGCATGCTTGATTGGATAACTTTTTTTACCAATATTGTAAATGCAGTCATTTTAATTTTCCACCGGCCCCGGTCTAGACAAACCGGGTCGCCATACCCCATAAACCCCGTGTTGTTTTTCGGCGGGGCTTTCCCCGGTTGTCCCGTCTTTCCCAGTTGTACGGTGTGCTGTCATGACCGATCCTATCCGCCCGGCCAAACTGGCCGATACCATCGCCGATCATCTGGAGCAGTTGATTCTGGAAGGAAGCCTGCGCCCCGGCGAGCGCCTGCTGCCCGAGCGGGAACTGGCGGCCAAGTTCGATGTTTCCCGGCCATCCCTGCGCGAGGCGCTGGACAAGCTGGAACGCAAGGGGCTGGTCTATTCCGGCAAGGGCGGCGGAACGCACGTCGCCCCCCTGCTGGGAGAGGGCTTTACCACGCCGTTATCCACGGTGTTGCAACAGCATCCGGAAACCACCTTCGAGTATCTGGAATTTCGCGCCATTGTCGAGGGCTCTGCGGCCTATCTCGCCGCTTTGCGGGGGACGGATGTTGACCGCGATGTTCTCAAAGAGTGTTTCGAGCGGATGGAACAGGCCCATGGCGAGGAAGACCCGACCCACGAAGCCGACTCCGATGCCGATTTCCATCTGGCGATCTACGAGGCGTCGCACAACGTGGTGATGCTGCACATCATGCGCTCGCTGTCCGACATGCTGCGCAATGACGTGTTTTACAATCGCGCCAAGCTGTACCTGCGCAAAGGGGTGCGCGAGCTGTTGCTGGAGCAGCACCGCAACGTCTATCTGGCGATCATGAATGGCGACCCGCAGGCCGCCCGCATCGCTGCCGAGGCGCACATCAACTTTACCCGTGATGCGCTGATGGAAATCGCCCGTGCCGATGCGCGGCTGGAAGTGTCGTTGCGGCGGATTGCCCGCACCGAGATCGTCGCCGAGCGTCGCTGACGTCTCTGGATCACTCGGGAACCGGTTTATCCGGTTCCCCCATCCCGAACAGGGTCTTGAGGAACCCCGGTGCCAGTGCCGACAGGGCATTGACCGAAATGTCCGGCTCTTCGATCTTGCCGCGCACGCTGTAGGTGGCGGCAATCAGGCCGCCGCCTTCGGTAAAGCCGGACAACAGACCGCCCAGCAGGGGGATTTTGCCTACCAGACTGTTGACGGCATAGGCGGGCACGACGGTGCCGCCGACATCGACCTCATCGCGGGTCAGGTCAACGCGGCCCGAGCCGGTGATCCCCAGCGCCGCGCCGCTGGTCTGGAAGTCACGCAGCAGCAGCAGATCATCACTGAGGGTAAACGGCGCGGTCAGGTGGTCAAAGCCGATGCCTTCGCCGCGCAGGCTGTCGAGGATGCCGGTCAGAGCGGCGACCGACAGGACGCGGGCCAGAATGGGGGCATTGACCAGCCGGTAATCGTTGATTTCGAGAGTACCGGTCGAAATGCCTTCCGGGGTGACGGTTCCCGAGGCCTTCAGGGTGCCGCCCTGCATGGTCCCCAGCATCCCCAGCGAGCGCAGCAGCCCCCCGGCATTGCTGCTTTCGACCTTGAAAGACCGCTTGTCCGGCAGGGTGCCGCGATTGGTGCGTGGGGTCAGGCTATACTGAAAGCTGTCGTTGCCTTCGACCTGCCCGGACACCTCGGCCCAGCGCCACACGCCATCCACGCGGCGGGCCTGCGCGTCGATCAGGTCCAGCGTTCCGTCTTCGGCCATCCATACCGTGTCAAAGCGGGCCTTGATGGTCAGCGGTGGCAGAGTCTCCGGCTCGGGTTTGCTGGCAGGAGTTCCGGCGGCAGCCGTCGCAGCGGGCTTGCGGCGCATGAACGGGACCAGATCAAAGGCCGATCCGTGCAGGTCCACCAGATAGCCGCCATCATCCTGCCGGGTCAGCGAACCGGCAAAGTCGCTGGCATCAATGCGGGCCCGGTTGATGTCCAGCCGTTGCAGGCCGCTTTTCTCGTCCAGATCCACCCGGCCTTCCAGCGCCAGCCTGTCGCCCGAGGTAACCTTGAAGCTGGGGACTTCGCGCACCGAACTGCCTGCCATCCGCACCGCCACCGACGCCTGCGCCGGGGTGCCAGCGGCCTTGTGCCAGTCAAGGCCGGGAATGTTCAGTCCGGCATTTTTCAGGTCAACCTCGGCCTGCAGGGTGCTGAGGGTGGAATTGACAATCGTCAGGTCAATGTCGGCGGTGGCCGGGCCGCTGATATAGCGCGGGGTAAACGGTGGGAAGGTCAGGCCGAAAATGCCGCGCTTGTCTTCCTCGACCACCGCATGGACCTTGTAGCGGCTGCGATAGGGGCGGCCGGAAAAGACCTCTTTCCAGACGAATGACGCCGGGACGCCGCCAATCCCTGCCTGTCCCTTGGCATTCAGGGCCTTGGTGTCCACATCCAGCGTCAGGTCGCCGTCGGTCAGGTCCTGCCCGAACACCGCCCCGGTGAGCGAGACGCCGCTGAGCTTGCCATGGGCCTTGACGTCGATCTGGTCCAGCTTCAGGTCGGCCAGTGGCGGAAAGCGCATCTGCAGGGTGGTTTCGGCCTTGCCCCGGGCCTGAGAAGGCTTCAGGCCCAGCTTGCTGGCGTAGCCCAGCGGCGGGCTGTCGATCACCATCAGGGCGGCGGGCAGGGCACCGTCGATTTGCAGGGAAATGTCGGTCATCTGTTCGGGAGCATCGAGACCGGTCATCAGGACTGTCCCCTTTTGCACCTGCAACGGCTCTTGCCCCGGCAAGGGAACCGCACCGCTGTGGACGGTGATGTCCAGCGTGTCGAGGGCAAAGGCGACATCGGCCACCCCATCGCGCACCGCCGGCATCGGGGGCAGATAATCGACGGTCATGCCGGTGGCATGCAGCAGGCCTTTCAGGTGAACCGGTTCCAGACTGGCAAGGTCCGCCCCCTTCAGGGCCAGATCCCAGCGACCTTTTTCGGCGATGCCATCGCGCAGGTGAGTGATCACCCAGTCGCGGGGGTTGGGGGCCACCACCTGCGGCCACCATGCCGCCAGTGCTGCCACCGGCACGGCTTCGGTTTCTGCGATCACCTGCCCTTGCAGGCCACCGGCATCGGCGGGGCGCAGATGGGCGGTGACCGAGACGCGCGACGTGCCTGTTCCCTGTGGTGGGGTCAGCAGGATGTTCAGTTTGCTGAGAGCCAGTTCACGCAGGGCCGCCGGGTGATCGGCCACATCCAGCAGGTCCTGGCCGGGTTGGGCCTCGGCATGGGCGGCCAGCTCCAGCCCCTTGACGGTGTAATCGGCTCCGACGCCGGTTTCCGCAGGCAAGTGGACCTGCCCATGATCGGCGATCAGGGTGGCAGCCAGCCGGTCCAGCCGCAGGTGCTGTGGGGTGATGGTCAGGGCGGCGCTGAGGGTGCCCCCCAGCGGCAGGTCGATCCCGGCCAGTGGAGCCAGTTGGGGCAGAACCTCGGCGAATTCGTTGGGCTCGATCCCGGCCATGCTCAGATCAAGAGTCAGGGACTGGGTGGCGGCGACATAATGGCCTTGCAGATCAAGGCGCAACGGGTCGGGGTCGGGTTGCCCGGCCAGTGGAGTGATGTCAACCGCCATCGAGGCGGTCAGGGCAATCCCCGCCTGTCCTTCTCGCTGCAGATCGGCTGACGCTTGCGGGACGTGCCAGGTGACGCCAAGCTGGCGATCCTCGATTTCCGCATCGGCGTCAACCAGCCGTACCCGTCGCAGTTCGGCCAGCGGACCGGCCTTTTCAGTGTCGCCAGCGAGGGCGGCCAGCAGGATGCCCAGCATGTCATTGCCGCGCTGGTCTGGCTCGGGGGGCAGACTGGCCGGGTCGGCCTTGGGCTGGGCAAACAGGCCCAGATTGACCGCGCCATCGCTGCCCCGGACCAGTTTCAGGTGCGGGCGGACGATATCCAGACTGCGCAGGCGGAGCTGTCCGCGGATCAGCCAGCGGGGGGAGACTTCGACGGCGGCTTCGGGCAGGCTGGCGACCAGGGTGCCGTTGCTGTCTTCGGCGCGGACGCCGGTCACCTGCAAGGCTAACGGGTGATCGCCGCCGGACCATGCCACCAGCACGTCGCCCAGCCGCAACCGCAAGGGTGCACCGTCAACGTTGACTGCGTCTTCCATGGACGGGGTCAAGGCACTCAGTGAAATCGGGCCCTGCGACAACCGCCACGCGGTCAGCCCCAGGCACAGCAAGATCAGCAGGGCAAAACCGCCAAGCACATGAAACAGGACTCTAACGGCGCCATGCACCACCGGTGACCGAACTCCGGCTAAAAGGAAAACACCAACCGGACATTGACCGTACCCCCTGAAGTGGGTCAGTCTTGCCAGATAAAACCGGCCGCAGTTTGCGCTAAAAAACAGAAATAGGGAACGCCTGATTTGACCCTCGCTTCTTCCGCTCTTCCCCTGCATGCCAGCTTTGGCTCGTTCCCCCATCCGCTGCCGCCCCATCGTGGACTGCGGGCGGGATTGCCGCTTCCCCACGCGGCGGCGTCGCTGGCGGTGGCGCTGGAACGCTGGCTGGAAAATGCCACCCGCAGCGATGATCCGGCGGTGCAGTCACTGCTGCAGGCCGCCGTTGCCGACGGCTCGCCGTATCTGCCGTATCTGGCCGCCCTGTTCGGCAACAGCCCCTATCTGACCCTGTGTGCGCTGAAAGACCCGGCCTATCTGTGCGAGGTACTGGCACAAGGACCGGATGCGGCGTGGCAGGATCTGCAGACAAACGTTCGCAATACCCTGTTCGGGGAAAAGGACATCGCCCGCCTGATGAAGGGCCTGCGGGTCGGCAAGCGGCGGCTGGCGTTGCTGAGCGGTCTGGCCGACATCTCGCATGCCTGGAGCCTGGAGCAGGTGACGGGCGCGCTGTCCACCTATGCCGCGCTGGCACTGGATCTGGCGGCAACGCACCTGCTGCGCGACGGGGCCGAGGGTGGGCATATCGTGCTGCCTCATCCTGACCAGCCGTGCAAGGACAGCGGTTTTGTGGTGCTGGGGATGGGCAAGCTGGGGGCGGGCGAACTGAATTATTCGTCCGACATTGATATCATTTGCTTGTATGACTACGATAAAATCACCTATGTCGGGCGCAAGTCAGTCAGCGAATTTTTTGTCCGCCTGACCAAAACGCTGGTGCGGATCATGGACGAGCGCACCGCTGACGGCTATGTGTTCCGCACCGATCTGCGCTTGCGCCCTGATCCCGGTTCAACGGCGGTCTGCATTTCGACCGTTGCCGCCGAAGCCTATTACGAGAGCTTTGGCCAGAACTGGGAACGGGCGGCGATGATCAAGGTGCGCGCTCTGGCCGGGGATCTGGAACGGGGGGACGAATTCGTCCGCCATCTGCGGCCCTTTGTCTGGCGCAAGTCGCTGGATTTCTATGCCATTCAGGACATCCATTCAATCAAGCGCCAGATCAACGCCCACAAGGGATGCGGGGTGGTGGCGGTGGCCGGTCACAACATCAAACTGGGGCGGGGCGGCATTCGTGAAATCGAGTTCTTTGCCCAGACCCAGCAATTGATCTGGGGCGGGCGTGAGCCGGGAACCCGCACCTCGCGCACGCTGGAAGCCTTGCAGGCGCTGGTCGAGCACAGCCACGTCAAGCCGCAGGTGGCCGCCGAACTGACCGTTGCCTATCGCTTCCTGCGCACCCTCGAACATCGTTTGCAGATGATCGACGACGCCCAGACCCAGACCTTGCCCGCCGACCCGGACCGGCTGCTGCATCTGGCGGCCTTTATGGGCTTTGAAGACCTCGACAGCTTTGATCAGGCGGTGCGCTCCACGCTGTGTCTGGTCGAAAGCCATTATGCCGATTTGTTTGAAGAAGCCCCCGACCTGTCGAGCGATGTCGGCAATCTGGTGTTTACCGGGGCGGAAGATGATCCCGATACCCTGCGGACGCTGGGCGAAATGGGGTTCAGCAATGTGGCGGGCATTGCGGCCACCGTGCGCGGCTGGCACCATGGCCGCTATCGGGCTCTGCGCTCGACCCGCGCCAAGGAGCTGTTGACCGAGCTGTTGCCATCCTTGCTGAAGGCGCTGGGCAAGACCTCGCAGCCCGATCAGGCGTTCATGCATTTTGACGATTTCCTCGGCCAGCTTCCCGCCGGAGTGCAGATTTTCTCGGTGTTCCACGCCAATCCCAGTCTGCTGGATCTGGTGGCGGTGATCATGGGCGATGCGCCGCGTCTGGCCCACATTCTGGCCCGCCGCAGCAATACCCTGGATGCGGTGATGGCGCCGGGGTTCTTTGATACTCCGCTTGGCCGTGACGATCTGGCCACCGAACTCGATCAACTGGTGGCACAGTCGGCAGCCTATGAAGAAACGCTGGACCTGTGTCGCCTGTGGGCCAACAGCCACAAGTTCCAGATCGGCGTGCAGACCCTGCAACAACTGTTGACCGCCCGACAGGCCGGGGAAGCCCTGACCGCAGTGGCCGATGTGGTGCTGTCGCGCCTGTTGACCGCCACCAGTGCCGAATTTGCCCGTACCCATGGCGAAATTCCCGGCGGCGGGTTCTGTGTGATTGCGATGGGCAAGATGGGCGGGCGGGAAATGACTGCCACCTCGGACCTTGACCTGATCACCGTCTATGAGGTGAGCGGCGATGCCGAGCAGTCCGATGGCCGGCGTCCGCTGTCACGGGCGGATTATTACATCCGTCTGACCCAGCGGTTCATCAACGGCATCACCGCCCTGACCCGCGAGGGATCATTGTACGAGGTGGACATGCGCCTGCGTCCGTCGGGGTCCAAGGGGCCGCTGGCGGTCAGCCTGACCTCGTTCATCAAGTACAACAACGAAGACGCCTGGACGTGGGAACATCTGGCGCTGACCCGCGCGCGGGTGGTCTGTGGCGATCCGCTGCTCCAGGGCAGGATCGAGGCTGCGGTGCAGGAGGTGCTGTGCCGTCCGCGCGACCCGGACAAGCTGCTGGTCGATGTCGCCAACATGCGCGCCCTGATGGCGCGGGAACGCAAACCGGCGAGTATCTTTGACGTCAAGCTGACCCGTGGCGGTCTGGTCGATATCGAGTTTCTGGTGCAGTACCTGATCCTGCGCCATGGCACGCAGCACCCGGCGATTGCGCGGGCCAATGTGGCTGATGCGCTGCTGGCCCTGCGGGAGGCCGGGTTGTTGACCGCCGACCAGCTCGCGGTGCTGGATCAGGCGCATTGCCTGTGGCTGGAACTGCAAGGGATCATCCGCCACATGGTCGAAGGCGCGTTTGATCCGGCGCAAGCTTCGGACGGGCTGCGTCACCGGCTGGCACAGGCGGCGAGCCTCGCCAGTTTTGAGCAATTGCAGCAGCACATGGAGCAGACGTATGGTGCGGTATACGCTGTCTTTGGCGCGCTGATCGAAACCCCCGCCGACGCTGCCCGTCTTCGTACCGACAGCGCGACTGCATAAAGGAGTTTGCAAACATGGCGATAGAGATCGGGGCTGCGGCTCCTTCCTTTGACCTGCCAGTCAATGGCGGCGGACGTTTTGCCCTGGCCGAGCAGCTGGGCAAGCCGGTGGTGCTGTATTTTTACCCCAAGGATTTGACCTCGGGCTGCATCAAGGAAGCCGAAAGCTTCCGTGATCTGCACGCCGAGTTTCAGGCCGCAGGCGCGGTGGTGGTGGGGGCCTCGCGCGATCCGGTCAAAAAGCATGACCAGTTCGTCAGCAAGTACGATCTGCCGTTCCCGCTGCTGGCCGACGAAGAGGGCAGCCTGTGCGAAGCCTATGGCGTGTGGGTGGAAAAGTCGATGTATGGCCGCAGCTATATGGGCATCGAGCGCACCACGGTGCTGATTGGCCGTGACGGGCGGGTGGCACAGGTCTGGCCGAAGGTAAAGGTCGCCGGACACGCTGCCGCAGTGCTGGAAGCGGTCAAGTCACTGGGGTAAAAAAGAAAAAGGGCGTTTTCAGGCTGTCTGACCAACCGGAAAACGCCCTTTTTGTTGTTATGCCGCCTGCAGGTTGGCGAGGAACGAGTCCACCTGCGCCGACAGGGCGCGGGCATCCTGCGCCAGCCGCTGCGAGGCTTCGAGCACCGTTTCCGCCCCGTGATGGCTGTCGGCGGCGCGGTCCTTCACGCTGCTGATGGCACTGGAAACTTCGCTGGTGCCGTCGGCCACCTGACAGATGCTGCGGCTGATTTCCTCGGTCGCACTCTTCTGCTGCTCCACCGCTTGTGCGATTTCCTGGCAGATTTCACTGATTTCGCTGATGGTTTCCCCGATCGAGCCAATGGCCTGAATGGCTTCGCTGGACGACTGCTGCACCGCTTCCACCTGTGCGCTGATTTCGCCGGTGGCGCTGGCGGTCTGGCTGGCCAGTTGCTTGACCTCGTTGGCCACCACGGCAAAGCCCTTGCCGGCATCTCCGGCGCGGGCGGCTTCGATGGTGGCGTTCAGGGCCAGCAGGTTGGTCTGGCTGGCGATGGCGTTGATCAGGGTGATGGCTTCGCCAATCTTGCTGGCCGCGCTGGACAGCCGTTCCATGGTGACCTGATTGCGGTTGACCTGCTCGACCGCCTGATTGGCGATGTCGGCGGAAACCGACACCTGTTCCCGGATGATGGCAATCGAGCGGGCCATTTCCGTACTGGCGGCGGTCACTGTCTGCACGTTGGTGCTGGCCTGCCCGGCGGCATACGAAGCGGTGGAGGAGTCCTGCGATACCGAGGTGGCGCTTTCCGCCATCTGGCCTGCCTGTGACTGCATGGCGTGGGCACTGTTGGCAACCGATCCGACCAGTTCGCCGACGTGGCGGCGGAAGGTTTCGGCCATCGACACCAGCAGACGCTTGCGGTCTTCGCTGGCTTTCTGTTCCTGCTGGCGGGTCTGTTCTTCCATCGCACGCACGGCGAGGGCATGACTTTTGAATACTTCGACGGCGCGGGCCATGGCGCCCATTTCATCGCCGCGCTTGCTGCCGCGAATTTCGGTGGTGAGATCGCCTTCGGCCAGCCGCTTCATGGCGGCGGTCATTTGCAGCACCGGCACCGAAATCCGCCTGCCGAGGAACATGGTCAGGGCGGCAGCGATCAGCAGGATCACTCCGCCGGTGCCAATCAGCAACCAGCGGGTCTGGCGGGCATTGGCCAGAATGGTGTCTTCGGGGACCACCACCGCAAAGCCCCAAATGCCGCTGTTTTCGCTGAATTTGACCGGGATCATTTGCAGGACGTAGTTATCGCCCTTGCTGTCGGGCAGGATTGTTTCGACGGTTTCGCCTTTCTGGGTACGGGCGAAAATGTCGAGGATGTCCTTGTCGGCGACGGGTGTTCCCAGCTTGCTTTTATCCGGGGTGGCAATCCACTGGCCATTGGCCGAAATCAGCATCAGGTAACCGCTATCCAGCGGCTTGATTTTCCCCAGCATGGTGTGCAGGCGGTTCAGTCCGAGGTCAACGGTGATCACCCCGACCGATTTGCCATCAATCACCACCGGCGAAACGGCAGAGGTCATCAGCACCGTTTCCCCGCCGACCAGATCGGCGTAAGGGGCGGTGAAGGTGTCCTTCTGGCTTTTCATCGGGGTGTTGTACCACTCGTCTTCGGCAGCATCACCGGTCATGGGGGAAATTTCGACCTGAGTGTGGCCGCTGTCATCACGGGTGGCGTACATCAGATAACGCCCGTTTTCGTCCCCCAGCGGGGTACCGCGGGCGGCGGCGTCCTGACCGTCGAAATTCGGTTCGAAGCCACCGTAAAAACCGGTCAGTTCCTTGTGGTCTTCGAGGGTATTGAGCAGGACGCGCGAGAAGATCTGTCGGTCAAAGGCCTTTTCCTTCAGCAGGGTGGCGGTCATCACCGACGCCTGCCGGGCCATGTGCGAGGCTTCTTCGAAATAGCGGATAACCGAGGCGACTTCGCTGGTGGCAAGTCCTCGCATTTGCTGAGAAGCCGAATGACGGGCTTCGTTGAACTGAATGGTGCTGGTCACACCAATCAGCACTAATAACCCTAAAATAATCACGCTCAGCATCGGCAAGGCGATCTGAAGCCGGATTGGCAGACGTTCAGCAAATTGGGACAACATGATCACTCCCCACCCATCGCAGTTCAGGCGAGAGTGGGAGATTGCTTTTAAAGGTGCAATAGAGATTTATACCAATAAGGGTAAAAAAATGACGAAAATTACCCATAAATGGGGATTTTTCAGCGATGTCTGATTGAGGTGCCTTGATAATGTGATCAAAATTTTGGGGCTGGGATGCAGGATTACTGCTCTTGTGCTTTTGGAGTATTGTGTACAGTATAGATAATTATAACCAAGATTGTTGTGGTTCAACGCTTTCTGTGATCGTCATCACAGTATGCTGGAATGTTCTTCTTTTGCAGGAACATTTTGACGTGCCACAGTGGGTGTGGCCAAAATCGTGCCCCTGTTTTGCGCTCGCTGCTCCGGGGTCCTGTCCATGCGTTGTCTGCTTTGCCTGCTGGCATTCTGGGGTGTTCTGTGCAGCGCTGATGTGTCGGCATCGCCGTTTCACGCTGGCATCGCCAAGCTGGGTAGGGCTGATGCGGCAGGATCGGCTGACGTCATTGTGTGGTATCCCTCGGAAGCAGAGGAAAGCCGCTGGCAGGCTGGTCCTTTTGAGATCGCGGCCAGTCTGGATGCTCCGGTGGCAGGGGGGCGATTTCCGGTTGTTCTGCTGTCCCACGGCCGACAGGGCGGTCCCCTGAATCACCGTCAACTGGCGGTATCGCTGGCGCGCGAGGGATTTGTCGTTGTTGCCCCGACGCATATGGGTGACGCTGCGGGCAAGCCGTTGGCCAGCAGTCAGGCTCAGGTGCTGATGGACCGCCCACAGCAAGCAATTGCCGCCCTGGATGCGCTCCTGCACGACGACCGTTTTGCATCCCGCGCGGACCCTGATCGTGTCGGGATGATTGGCTATTCTGCAGGGGGCTATACCGCTCTTGTGCTTGCTGGCGCACGGCCGGATTTTGTCCTTGCGGATATCTATTGCGAGACCCCACCCGGTACAGAAGACGGAGCCTGCCGGGCCGGGGGGTCGGCGCCTGTATCGGCGGATCTGGCTGCGTGGATTGCCCCCACCGAGCCGCGTCTGAAGGCGCTGGTTTTGTTGGACCCGCTGGCAATCATGTTCGATGCCGCTGGTCTTGCCCCTGTTGGCATCCCCATCCTGCTGTATCGGCCTCAGGACGACAGCTATATGGCGGCGGCGGGCAATGCGCTGATGCTGGCCCATGCCTTGCCGACCTCGCCACAGGTCGCCGTGGTACCGGGACAGCATTTTGTGTTTGTCGATCCCTGCCCGGAGGCCATCACCGCCGAGGTGCCTTTGGTCTGCCGTGATCAGCCCGACGTTGACCGGGCTGCGATCCATCGCAGGCTGGAGCGCGAGATTGCCGCATTTCTGGCCGAGACTCTCTGATGGCGGACAGTATGCGACAGTTCCTGAAAAAGAGTGGGCTATCGCAGCGCTCCACGTCCTTGTTCCCAAACTGTCGTCTCTTGTGACCTGACGCAGGCAGGCTGCTTCAGGCCGCCGAGGCAGGCAGGCCGAACATCTTGTCAAAGGCCAGATTGAACACAAAGGTGTAGACCAGAAACAGCATCAGCAGGGAAATGTCCATCATCAGGGCTTCCCACAGGGAAACCTGCAACAGCCAGGCGAACAGGGGTACGAGGAAAAAGGTCAGGCCGCCTTCAAAGCCGATGGCGTGGACGACCCGCCGCAGCAGGCTGCGCCCGCGCACGGTTTGACGGGATTCCCATCGTTCAAAGGCCGAGGTGAACACCCAGTTCCATGCCAGTGCAATGGCCGAAGACAGGACGGCGGTCAGTCCCGATGTCTCGCTTTCATGGCCGAGGGCGATCATGGCGGCGGAGGTCATGGCAATGGCGATGATCTCGTACAGGATGACATAGACGATACGGCGAACGCGCGGGGACATGACAAAACCTCGCTCAATTGGCTGATCGGCAGCCAAATGGAAAACCCTCGAGACCTTTCGGTTTCGAGGGTTTAAAGTGGTGCCCCGGGGCGGATTCGAACCACCGACACTGCGATTTTCAGTCGCATGCTCTACCAACTGAGCTACCAGGGCCCGTTTCGACTGTCGCTGTCGCGTCATCGTCGGGAGCCCAGCTTATAAAGACTTCGGCACTGGCTGACAATAGCTAAAATGCAGAAATGTGAACTTTTTTTTCCGGGCCTGGGTCAGAAGGGAAAAGCCAGTGGAATCAACCACAGTGACAGGCCGAAAACGATCAGGGTCAGCGGCCAGCCAGCCCGGCTGTAGTCGCGGAACTGGTATCCGCCCAGCCCCATGACGATGGTGTTGTTGTGGTGACCAAAGGGGGTGAGAAAGTCGGTTGATGCTCCGATGGCGACCGCCACCAGCAGCGGTGTGGGCGAAATGTGGCCTGCCTCGGCCAGACTGATGACGATTGGTCCCAGCATCAGGACGGTGGCAACATTGTTCAGGATCGGGGTGATGGCAATGGCCAGCAGCAAGGCCAGCGCCAGCAGGCCATAGGGGGTCTGGCTGAGGGGCAGCGAGGCAAGGCCTCGGGCCAGCCAGTCAGCGGTCCCGGTGCTGGCAAAGGCATCACCGAGCGGGATCAGCGCCGCCAGCAGGACCAGCACCGACCAGTCAATGCGGCGGTACAGGCTGGGCAGGTCCAGGGCTCCGATCAGAACCATGGCGACCACCGCCGCCATCAGGGCCACCGACGGGGTGGTCAGATGCAGGGTGCTGGCGAGGACCGCGAGGGCAAAGCAGGCGGTGGCCCACAGCGGGTGGCGGGGGCGAATGGCGGGATCACGCGGTGCCAGACGCAGCAGGCCGAGGTCCTCGCTGACCTTGTTCAGCGCCGGGGCCGAGCCGGACAGCATCAGCACATCGCCGGTCCCGAGGCGCATTTGCGACAGGCTGCCTTCAAAGCGGTGTCCCTGCCGCGAGATTGCCAGCAGCGACACCGCGAACCGCTGCTGCAGGTGCAGACTGTCGGCGGTGCTGCCCAGCGCGAGGCTTTGCGGCGGCAAGGTCATTTCGCAGACCTCTTCCGGCTCGCCAGCCAGATGGACAGGCGAAAACCGCACCGCGCCGGTCGCCAGCAGGGTATCAAGGACAGAGGCTTCGGCATCCAGCAGCAGGATGTCCCCGGCCTGACAGGACCAGTCTTCCCGGCGGCCAAACAGGTGCCGTCCATCCCGCACCACGCCGTGGACCCGCACCGGGTGGCGGTGCTCGAGCTGGGGCAGAGGCAGCCCGTCCAGCGGGCTACCGGCACTGATGATGACTTCGCTGTGATAGCGTCCCAGACCGGCGCCGCCACTTGGCTCTGCGGGGGGCATGCGCTCGGGCAGGTGATGCCAGCCGACAAGGACGAGGTAGGCAATCCCGACCAAAGCAATCGGTCCACCAACCACCGCCAGATCAAACATGTCCAGCGTCTGGCCGCCGCTGTGCCGGATCATCTGGGCAATTACCAGATTGGGCGGTGTGCCGATCAGGGTGACCATTCCGCCCAGCAGGGTGGCAAAGGACAACGGGATCAGCAGCAGGGACGGCGACAGGCCCCGACGGTTGGCGATGGCAAGGGTGGCGGGCAACAGCAGGGCCAGCGCCCCGGCGTTGTTGAGCATCGTTGACACCAGCCCGCCGCACCCACAGGTCAGGGCCAGCAGGGCGGTGGTGCCTCCCGGCAGGCGATCCAGCCACAGGGTCGCCCGGTCCAGCAAGCCGCTGCTGCCGAGAGTGCGCCCGATCACCAGAACGGCAGCGACGCTGATCACTGCCGGATTGGCAAAGCCGGAAAAGGCGGCTTCGGTCGGGACCAGACCGGCAAGGACGGCTGTCAGCAGGGCGGTCATCGCCACCAGATCATGCCGCCAGCGTCCCCAGGCAAAGCACAGCAGGGTCAACAGCAGGATGGCACAGATGGTGAGCTGGGAGGCGGTCATGGCGGCGGAACCCTGAAATGAGCAAGGCCTGCCCGTCCATGATCAGAACGGGCAGGCCGGAACGGGTCCACTGTCAGGAATGATCTCAGGCAGCTTGGGGAAACAGATGGAACCGGTCAGCGGCAATTGCCAGTTTGTCACCTTTTTTCCAGTCGCTCCAGCGCGGATCGGACACCGGCAGTTCGACTTCGATCGGGCGGGCAATCAGGTCCAGCTTCAGGTCCAGCCGCACCAGCCCGCCAGACAGGCGGACGTTTTGCAGCACGCCCAGTGCCCCGCTGCCCGGAGTGCGCTGTTCGGACAGGCGCAGGTCGTGCGGGCGAACGTACATGCGATAGGCTCCGGCGTCGGTGCCCTGGGCGGCATCGGCCAGCGGAACCGGGCAGCCGTCAAGGAAGGCCTTGCCGTCGCGCACATCGACCGGCAACACGTTTACCGAGCCGAGGAATTCATAAACGAAGGGCGTGGCGGGCGAGCGGTACAGCGCCAGCGGCGGGGCAATCTGTTCAATCTGGCCCCGGTTGACAATCGCCACCCGGTCGGCCAGCTCAAGGGCTTCTTCCTGATCGTGGGTGACGAACACCGTGGTATGGCCGGTGCGGTCGTGCAGGTCGCGCAGCCAGGCACGCAGATCCTTGCGCACCTTGGCATCAAGGGCACCGAACGGCTCGTCGAGGAGCAGGACGCTCGGCTCGATGGCCAGCGCACGAGCGAGGGCGACGCGCTGGCGCTGGCCACCGGACAGCTGCGACGGATAGCGGCCTTCCAGCCCGTCGAGCTGGACCAGAGCCAGCAGTTCGCGGGCGCGGCGGTCGATTTCACTGGCCGCTGGGCGGCGGTTGCGCGGGCGGACACTCAGCCCGAAGCCGACGTTATCGAGCACCGTCATGTGACGGAACAGGGCGTAATGCTGAAACACAAAGCCGACGTTGCGATCGCGGACATCCTGATGCAGGGCATCCTGACCGTCGAACAGGATCGCGCCCGAGGTCGGGCTTTCAAGACCGGCGATCGAGCGCAGCAAGGTGGTCTTGCCGGACCCCGATGGCCCCAGCAACGCTACCAGTTCGCCGTGTTCGATGGTCAGATTGACGCCGTTCAGGGCGGGAACACCGCTGCCGTTGTAGTCCTTGTGAAGGTTCCGGATGTCGATTTTCATAGTGTAAACCCTTGAGATTTCACAAAAATTACAATGAGTCAGTGTTTGTTGGAACCGTTTCCGGCTCCTTGGGATTCCAGCCAGGTTTTCAGCACCAGCGTCAGCAACGCCAGAATGGCCAGCAGGGAGGCAACGGCAAAGGCGGCGGCAAAGTTGTATTCGTTGTACAGGATCTCGACGTGCAGCGGCATGGTGTTGGTGACACCGCGGATGTGCCCGGACACTACCGAAACGGCCCCGAATTCTCCCATTGCCCGAGCATTACACAGAAGTACGCCGTACAACAGCCCCCATTTTACATTTGGAAGCGTCACGCGGAAAAAAATCTTCAGGCCACCAGCGCCCAGCGTGCGGGCGGCTTCCTCGTCGGTGGTACCTTGCTGCTCCATCAGCGGGATCAGTTCGCGGGCGACAAACGGCAGGGTGACAAAGATCGTCGCCAGCACAATGCCCGGAATGGCAAAGACGATTTCAATGTTGTGCGCACTCAGCCACGGCCCCAGCCAGCCCCGGCTGCCGAACAGCAGCACGTAAATCAGCCCGGCAATCACCGGCGAGACGGAAAAGGGCAAATCGATCAGGGTGATCAGCAGGCTTTTGCCGGGGAACGAGAATTTGGCAATCGCCCACGCCGCCGCCAGCCCGAAAATCAGGTTGAGGGGAACGGAAATGACCGCCACCAGCAGGGTCAGTTTCAAGGCAGCCCAGGCATCAGGTTCAATCAGGGCGGCGAAATAGGCCCCGAGGCCGGACGACAGCGCCTGAGCAAACACCAGCACCAGCGGCATAAACAGGAACAGGGCCAGAAAGGCTACCCCGACCAGCACGATAACTGTGCGGATCAGGGCGCTTTCGGCAATCAGGGCACCGCGATTGGCGGCAATCAACGAGGACTTCATCGCTTATTCTCCCCCGGTGCGGCGGCGGTTCCAGGCTTGCAGCAGGTTGATCGCCAGCAGGCCGAGGAAGGAAATCGCCAGCATCAGGGCGGCGATGGCGGTGGCGCCGGCATAGTTGAATTCTTCAAGGCGGATGACGATCAGCAGCGGGGCGATTTCCGACACTTTTGGCAGGTTGCCCGCAATGAAGATCACCGAGCCGTATTCTCCGACGCCACGGGCAAAGGCCAGCGCAAAGCCGGTCAGCAACGACGGCAGGGCAGCAGGCAGGATCACCCGGCTGAAGGTATGCCAACGGGTGGCCCCCAGCGTGGCGGCGGCTTCCTCGACATCAAGATTGAGGTCTTCCAGCACCGGCTGCACCGAGCGGACCACGAACGGCAGGCCGATGAACACCAGCGCCACCACGATCCCGACCGGGGTATAAGCCACCTTCAGCCCCAGACCGTGGAGGATGCTGCCGATCCAGCCGTTATCGGCATAAAGGGCGGTCAGGGCAATCCCGGCAACGGCGGTGGGCAGGGCAAACGGCAGATCAACGGCGGCGTCAATCAGGCGGCGGCCGGGGAAGGTGTAGCGGACCAGCATCCAGGCAATCAGCAGGCCAAAGACGGCATTGACCAGCGCCGCAATCAGGGCGGTGCCAAAGCTGAGATACAGGGCATGCTGGGTGCGCGGATCGGTCAGGACACCCCAAAAGCCGCTCCACCCCATGTCAATGGTTTTAAAGGCGACGGTCGACAGCGGGATCAGCACAAATAACGACAGATAGGCTAGTGTAAAGCCAAGGGTGATCCCGAAGCCGGGAATGACTCTGGCGGGCCTGCGGGCGCTGGCGAGGACGCTCATCCGCTGCTCTCCTGTTAACCTCGGGCCCCGCCCGGCGGAAACCGGGCAGGGCGCAGGAATGGGCTGATACTCAGCTTACTTCGGCTGATAAATCTGGTCAAAGACGCCGCCATCGCTGAAATGGGTCTTCTGGGCCTTTTGCCAGCCACCAAACAGCGGGTCGTCGATCTTCACCAGATCAATCGCCGGGAACCGCTTCAGGTCCTGCGGATCGGCGTATTGCGGACTGATCGGGCGATAGTAGTTTTTCGCGGCGATCTTTTGTCCGGTCGGCGAGTAGAGATAATTCAGATAGGCTTCGGCCACCTTGCGCGTGCCGCGCTTGTCGACCACCTTGTCAACCACCGCCACCGGCGGTTCGGCCAGAATGCTGAACGGCGGGACGACGATTTCAAACTTGTCCGGCCCCAGTTCTTCAATGGCGAGGAAGGCTTCGTTTTCCCACGCCAGCAGCACATCGCCCAGTTCGCGCTGCACAAAGGTGGTGGTGGCCCCACGGGCACCGGTATCGAGCACCGGCACGTTGTTGAACAGGTCACGCATATAGCCGCGCACCTTGGCGTCATCGCCGTTATAGGCCTTTTCCGCCCAGCCCCACGCCGCCAGATAATTCCAGCGCGCCCCGCCCGAGGTCTTGGGATTCGGGGTGATCACCTGCACGCCCTGCCGGGTCAGGTCGGACCAGTCGTGGATGGCCTTCGGGTTGCCCTTGCGGACCAGAAACACAATCGTCGAGGTGTAGGGCGAGCTGTTGGAGGCAAACTTGTTCTGCCAGTCAGCGCCCAGCAGGCCGCCATTTTCCACCAGCGCATCAATGTCATAGGCCAGCGCCAGCGTCACCACGTCGGCTTCGAGGCCATCAATCACCGACCGGGCCTGTTTGCCGGAACCGCCGTGTGACATGCGCAGGGTGACGGTTTCGCCGGTCTGCTTTTTGTAGTCTTCGGCAAAGGCGGCGTTAAACTCTTTGTACAGCTCACGGGTCGGGTCATAGGACACGTTCAGCAGGGTGGTATCGGCCTGCGCCACGCTGCTGGCGGCTCCGCCTGCGATCAGGACCGAGGTCAAGGCCGCATAAAAGGTCTGTTTTGCGCTGAAAGCCATTTTTGCCAATCCTTGATGTGAATTGATTTCCATATACATTATCACTACAAGTTAGGTAGTGATTGCAAGGGGGAATTTTCACCGTGTGTCCGGGATGGCCGATTTCGCCACCCCGAAACGGCAAACAGGCTGAAAAAGAGCCCCGATGGAATTGACGAAGCCTGTACAGGCGCGTATGCGTGAGCGTCCCGTTGACATGAAACCCCCAGACCCACGGCGATCGTCGGCAATGCTGTCCCAAAAAGCCAAATACGCCTTGCGTGCCCTGTTGATGCTGGCGTCGCATCCCGGCGATCAGCCGCTGCTGATTTCCGACATTGCGGAAAGCCAGCGCATCCCGAAAAAGTTTCTCGAACAGATTCTGCTGGACCTGAAATTTCACGGGCTGGTGACCAGCCGCCGAGGCAAACACGGCGGCTATGTCCTGTTGAAACCGGCGGACCTGATCACGCTGGCCGATGTGATGCGCCTGATTGATGGACCGATTGCGCCGCTGCCGTGCCTCAGTCGCACCGCCTATCAGCGGTGCGATGATTGCGATGGCGAAGAGTGTCTGTTGCGGCAATCGTTTGCCGAGGCCCATCAGGCGCATGTGCGGGTGCTGGAAAGCACCACGCTGGCACTGATTCTGCAGCGTCAGGCGCAGGGGCAACAGCGGGTGTCGCTGTGATGAGGCCAAAAACCCCGGACAACCAGCAGGCCGTCCGGGGTTTTGCAGTTGTGATTCGGTGAGGGGTTACAGACTCGGCGACAGTTGCGCCCGCAGCCAGGCAACCGTATTGCGGCGCGGGCTTTGGCCGCCCTGATGCCGCAACAGGCTGGTGGCAAGGCGGGCCGCCTGCACCCGGATATCCGGCATGGCGGTGGTTTCCCACTGCCGCCCACGGGCCAGCGGCCCGATCAGGTACAGGCCGCCGTGCTCACTGCCGACGCAGCCGCTGGTGTTGACGTCAACCCCCAGCCCCGCCGGGCCTTGCTGGAGCAGGCCCCTTTGCCACAGCCGCCAGATCAGCGGCGAGTCCGGCTTTGAAATGTCGAACGAGGCACCGGTGCAATTGTACACCCAATCGACGGTCAGGTGCTCGACAGTCCCTTTGCCGCGCGGGGTGAATTCGGCCTTGATGCCGAGGGGCCGACCGGTTTGACGTTCAACCGCCGACAGACCATGCAGGCGGCCCTTGTGGCTGTGCAGGCGTCCTTCCTGTCGCAAGGCATTCAGGGTTTCGACATGCTGTTCCGGCAGACGGTGGCGGTGGATCGACCAGTAGGGCAGGCCATGGCGCAAAAAGCGCCGCTTGTCATCATCGGACAGCACTGGCCACAGGGCGGGCAGGTGATGGCGCACGGCCTCGATGATGTCGCGCCAGTCGCCGCCATTGCCCTGATGCTGGCGAATCAGGTGGCGGATGCCCTGCCACAGGCGGGACAGCGGTTTGCCCTGCCGCGCCGACAGCGCCCACAGCTTCACCGCCGTCGCCATTTCGGGGGGCAGGGGCGAGGATGTGCCATAGGGCAGGGGCCACAGTCCCCGCCGCGACAGCACATGGATATCGCCTGCCGCCCGTGCCTGCCGCAGGGACAGCACCATGTCAATCATGGTCAGGCCGCTGCCGACGATCAGCACCGGGCCAGAGGTCGGGACCAGCCGGGCCGACAGCGAGGAAATCCAGCGGTCATCGCCGTCGCTGTACAGCGGCCACGGATCATCAATCAGGGTGTTGGGGCGACTGTCCGCCGAGCCGCTCCACGGCAGGGGAGCCGACGCCGGACCGCCGACCGCCAGCACCACCGCCCCGGCGCGGAACCGGCGCTGGTCGTTCAGCGTCACCAGCCAGCAGGCTCCGGTCGGCTGAACATCAACCGCTTCGCCGCGCAGGTGGCTCCAGTTGACCGAGGAGGTCACCAGATGCGACGACAGGTACGAGCCATACAGGCGGCGGGGCAGAAAGTCCTCGGCTTGCGCCTTGACTCCGTGCGCCCGCGCCCACTGCAGGAAGTCGGCGGGATTGTGGATGCTCAGGCCCATGCGCCCGGCAGGAACGTTCAGCAGATGGGTCGAGCGGGCTGCGCCATAGGCCACGCCCTGCCCCAGACTGAGGCGCGACGCCGGATCAACGATCGCCACCGAGCCACGGAAGTCGCCGGTTTCTTCCAGAGCGACCAGCACGGCGACCGCCGATGCGCCGCCGCCGATCACCACCACATCGTAATAGGCCTGGCTGAAAGGATAGACTGGCATGGACGGTCTCCTTTTGCGGGGTCTGTTGGGCTTACAGGGACGGATAGGCCGCCCACTGTGCCGCCGACAACGACGCATCGCCGCGCTGCTGTCTGGTCGGCTGTGCGGGGGGCGTAACCGGGGCTGCCTGATGGTCCTGTCGCAGCACCCGGTTGAGGACGGTCTGTTCCAGATCGGCAAAGGCCGGTTCGCCGCGTTCGCGCGGGCGGGCCAGCGCCACCGGCTGGTCAAGGGTAATGGCACCGTCCTCGATCAGGATCACCCGGTCGGCCAGCGCCACCGCTTCGGTGACATCGTGGGTCACCAGCACGGCGGTAAAGCCATGGCGCAGCCACAGGCGTTCGATCAGGCCCTGCATCTCGATCCGGGTCAGCGCATCCAGCGCCCCCAGAGGTTCGTCGAGCAGCAGCAGGCGCGGCTTGTGGATCAGGGCGCGGGCCAAAGCCACCCGCTGACGCTGACCGCCGGACAACTGGCCGGGCCAGTCATCGGCGCGTTCGGCGAGACCGACGCTGTTCAGGGCTTCCAGCGCCTGACGACGAAGGTCCGCCCGCGAGCCTTTCAGGCCAAGGGTGACATTGGCCCAGACGCTTTTCCACGGCAGCAGGCGGGCGTCCTGAAACATCAGGCGCAGGTCTTCCTGCTGACGGGCGACCGGCGTTCCATCCAGCAGAATGCTGCCACTGCTGGCGGGATCGAGGTTGGCCAGCAGGCGCAGCAGGGTGCTTTTGCCGCATCCGCTGTGCCCGACGATGGCGAGGAATTCGCCGGGGCGGATGGTCAGGTCCAGATCGTGCAGCACACGGCGGGCACCAAAGGATTTTTGCAGGGCGGCAACCGAGACCGCCACCCCGCTGGACGCATCGGGCGTGCTGTTGCTGTCAAGGTCGGTCGGCTGGGGACGGGTCGAAGGACTGTACATGCCTTGGCTCCTGGGATGAGTGTAACGGGGCAGGGGTGGCAGATGGTCAGGCGTAGGCCGGGTTCCAGCGCAACAGGCGCTGTTCCAGCCAGCGGGCGGCCAGATCGGCGACCTTGCCGAGCAGGGCGTACAGCAGGATCGCCACCACCACCACGTCGGTCTGGAAGAACTCGCGGGCATTCATCGCCATGTAGCCAATACCGCTGGAGGCGGCGATGGTTTCCGACACGATCAGCGTCAGCCAGGTAAAGCCGAGGGCAAAGCGCACCCCGACCAGAATGGACGGCAGGGCTCCGGGCAGAATCACCTGGGTAAAAATGCCAATCGGACCCAGACCATAGGATTTCCCCATCTCAATCAGTCCCTTGTCGACGGCGCGAATGCCGTGAAAGGTATTGAGGTAAACGGGAAACAGCACCCCGAGGGCGACCAGAAACAGCTTGCCGGTTTCATCAATGCCAAACCACAGGATCACCAGCGGGATCAGCGCCAGATGCGGGACGTTGCGGATCATCTGGACGGTGGTATCAAACAGCAACTCAAAGCTGCGGATGCTGCCACTCAGCAGGCCGAGCGCAAATCCCAGCCCGCCGCCGATCAGGAACCCGATGCTGGCGCGCTGAAAGCTGGACCACAGATGATGCAGCAGCTCGCCGGAGATCAGCAGCGCATAGGCCGAGGCCGCCACCGCCGACGGGGCCGGGGCAATGCGGGAGGACACAAAGCCGCTTTGGGTTGCCGCCTGCCACACGGCCAGCAGCAGCAACGGCACAAGCCAGGGAACCAGCGGGCGGGCGAGGGCAGACAGACGGGGAAAGGCCATCATCGGGACTCCTGCGGCGATGGAAACGGTTTCTGCTCACCGCCCGGAGAGAGGGGGGCTCTCCGGGCGAGAGGGGGCAGACCGATCAGAACGCCTGATCTTCGCCAAAGGTCACCCGGTGCAGCAGGCGGTATTCGCCGATGTAATCGGACACCGCATAGTGCAGGGTGGCGCGGTTGTCCCAGATGGCGACGGTGTTCGGTTGCCAGCGCAGGCGCACCTGCACGTCGGGCTTGTTGAACAGGCTGAACAGGTAGCTCAGCAGGGCGTCGCTTTGCGGGCGTTGCAGACCCTTGATGTGGCTGGTGAAGTTCGGATTGACATACAGGATCTTGCGGCCGGTGACCGGGTGGGTGCGCACCACCGGGTGGACGGTCGGCAGCCGTTCGGCGCGCGCCTGACGGTACAGCTCTTCACCGTTCGGCTTGGCGAGGAAATGGTCCGGCCAGCCGCTGTGTTCGATCGAATGCACCGCTTGCAGGGTTTCAAGATAAGCCTGCAATTCCGGCGCGATCAGGTCATAGGCGCGGGTGGCGCTGGCCCACAGGGTGTCACCGCCCAGCGGAGGCAGTTCACGGGCATAGAGGACGGTACCGGTCGGCGGGTTGTCCGAGAAAGTGATGTCGGCGTGCCACTGGTCGGTGCGGGCCGGACGGGCGCCCGGAATGGCTTCGATCAGTTCGATCACTGATTTCTGCTCGTGGCGCTTGAAATAGGCTTTGGCCTTGTCGGGGTCGCCAAACACGCGGGCCACATCAATCTGCTGGTCGGTGGTCAGCGTCTGGTCGCGGAAGAACAGCACCTGATAGTCGGCCAGCGCCGCTTTCAAGGCTTCACGCAGCAACGGATTGCTGACATCGGCCAGATCGACATCGTTCACATAGGCGCCGATGGTCGGGGTCAGCCGTTCGATGTTGAGGATCGAAGCCTTGGCAGAAACGGTAGAAATCCTGGTCATGGGGTCACCTGTCGGGAAGAGGGGATAAGGACGGGAGGAGGGAGAGAAGGATTTAGTTGGTCAGACCGGGCCGCCAGACCACCGGCGAGACCTCGACCTTTTTCGGGATCAGTTTCAGGTCGTAAAAGGCATCAGCAATTTTCTGCTGGCGCTGGGTGACATCCTCGTTGACCAGTTTGGCGCCATAGCCGTAATGGCCAAACGCGGTGCGGGTGATGTCGAAGCTCAGGCCGATCTGGGGGGCGACAATGGCCGCCGCTTCGTCCAGATGGGTGGTGATCCAGCCGCCCTCTTTGGCGATTTCATCCAGCGTCTGTTTCAGAACCACCGGATGCTGCTCGGCAAAGGGACGACGGGCGATGTAAAAGTTGTGATTGTCGGCCAGCCCGGTGGCATCGGCCAGACGAACGGCACCGCTCTGGGCTTCGGCAGCCGAGGCGAACGGGTCCCAGATTACCCACGCATCCACCGCACCCTTTTCAAAGGCGGCGCGGGCATCGGCGGGCGGCAGGTAGGACACGGTGATGTCGCTGTATTGCAACCCGGCCTTTTTCAGCGCCTGCACCAGCAGGTAATGGACGTTCGACCCCTTGTTCAGCACCACCCGCTTGCCCTTCAGGTCGGCCAGCGTTTTGATGTCGGACCCTTTCGGCACCAGAATGGCCTCGGCCTGCGGCGATGCCGGTTCGTTGGCGACATACAGCAGGTCGGCACCGGCGGCCTGGGCAAACACCGGCGGGGTCTCGCCGACCACCCCCAGGTCAATGCTGCCGACATTCAGGGCTTCGAGCATTTGCGGCCCGGCGGGGAATTCGTTCCAGGTGACGGTGATCCCCTGCGCCTTCAGGTTCTTTTCGAAATCGCCCCGACCCTTGATCACCGCCAGCGCGCCGCCTTTCTGCCAGCCAATGCGCAGGGTGGTGGCGGTCGCTGCCGGAGTTTCGGCGGCACTCAGCGGCAGGGGAGCACTGGCGACAACCAGCGGGGCGGTCAGGGTCAGGGCCAGCAGACTGCGGCGGGTCAGGCGGGATAACAGGCTCATGGACGCTCTCCGAAATCGTGGGGGTGGCCCGACATCGTGGGGTGGGCCGCCGTCGTTGAAATCAGGTTAGGCAGGAGCGCATCGGAACCAAACCAACAAAAACAGCTTTTCTTATCAGAATAAGTGTTAAATGGTTTTCTAATAACGTCTGTATGGTGTTCAATATGGAAGCGTGATGAAAATCCTCTGGAGAGAGCATGAATTTTCAGCAGTTGAGGATCATTCAGGAAACGGTCCGGCGTAATTTCAACCTGACCGAGGTCGCCGCTGCGCTGTTCACCTCGCAGTCCGGGGTGTCTAAGCATGTGCGCGATCTGGAGGAAGAGCTGGGCGTTGACCTGTTCATTCGCAAGGGGAAACGCTTTCTGGGGCTGACCGAGCCGGGAAAGGATGTTGCGATGGTGGTTGATCGTATTCTGCTGGAAGTCGGCAACCTGAAAACCGTGGCAGCGCAGTTTTCCGATACCGACAGCGGTACCCTGACGGTGGCGGCAACCCATACGCAGGCCCGCTATGCCTTGCCGCCCGCAGTGGCCGAGTTCAAGCGGCAGTTTCCGCGCGTGCATTTGACGCTGACCCAGGCCAGCCCGGCGGAAATCTCAACCATGCTGCTGGAGGGGGCGGCGGATATCGGGGTGGCAACGGAATCACTCGCTGATACCGACGACCTGATCGCCATTCCCTATTACACCTGGCACCACGCGGTGATCGTGCCGGAAGGTCATCCGCTGACCGCCCACGACAGCCTGTCGCTGACCGAACTGGCCCAGTGGCCGATCATCACCTATCACGATGGCTTCACCGGTCGCCCGCGCATTGATCAGGCCTTTGCCGAGGCGAACCTGTCGTGGGATCTGGTGATGGCGGCGATGGATGCCGACGTGATCAAGACCTATGTCCAGTTGGGGCTGGGGATCGGCATTATCGCCTCGATGGCCTTTGATGCTCAGCGGGATCAGGGGCTGGTGCTGCTGGACAGTGCGAGCCTGTTTCCGGCCAGCACCTCCTATCTGGCGGTACGCAAGGGGCGGCTGTTGCGCGGCTATGCCCGCAGTTTTTTGCAGTCCTGCGTTCCCAGCCGCAAGAGCCTGCTGGAGCGGTTGGGGCAGGGGTAAACACGGGGTACCTGACTGGGATAAAATACAAAAACGCCAGAGCCCGTTACAGGCTCTGGCGTTTTGCATATCGTCCCGAAGACCGGAACGCCGGGCCAGATTAGCCGGCGATTTCGATTTCAGAGAAGAAGAACGAGACTTCGCGGTTGGCGTTTTCCAGCGAGTCCGAACCGTGCACCGAGTTGGCTTCGATCGACTCAGCGAAATCGGCGCGGATGGTGCCGGGCTCGGCGTTGGCCGGGTTGGTGGCGCCCATGATTTCACGGTTGGCGAGGACGGCGTTTTCGCCTTCCAGAACCTGCACGACCACCGGGCCGGAGATCATGAAATCGACCAGTTCGCCAAAGAACGAACGCTCACGGTGCACGCCGTAGAACGCTTCGGCCTGGGCGCGGGTCAGCTGCAGACGCTTCTGGCCAACGATACGCAGGCCCTTTTCTTCGAAACGGGCGTTGATCTTGCCGGTCAGATTGCGGCGGGTGGCGTCGGGCTTAATGATCGAAAGAGTACGTTCCACGGCCATGATGGTTCCCTCTGGCTGTATCGCCTTCCGGCTTTGGTGAATCAAAATCGGCTGCGGTTCGGAGACCGACAGTCCGGAGTTAGGTGGGCGGTCTTATATCGCCAACGCGGGCTGATGGCAACCGGGTCCTTTGGCATACGTCCGATGAGACGTTCTTTTGCTGCACATTTCCTCGCCGTCAGAGGCAAAAGCGGGGTAAAAGGCGCTGTTGCCCCATTTTCAGGGGCGGTCGTCCGTGCTATCTCAGGGTCATGCTACACATTAACGACCTCACCTATCGGATCAGTGGCCGGCTGTTGATTGAGGCTGCCACGGTTCACATCCCGCAAGGCGCCCGCGTCGGTCTGGTTGGCCGCAACGGGGCCGGTAAATCAACGCTGCTGAAGCTGATCATGGGCGACATCGCCAGTGATGGCGGCGACATCCGCCTGCGCCCGCGCGCGTCGCTGGGCAAGCTGTCGCAGGAAGCCCCCGAAGGCCCGACGCCGCTGATTGACTGCGTGCTGGCGGCGGATACCGAGCGCTCTGCCCTGCTGGCCGAGCTGGAGGCTGACCCGCACCACCAGATGCCGCCCGAGCGGATGAGCGAAATCCACGAGCGGCTGAACGCCATCAACGCCCATTCGGCTCCGGCACGGGCGGCGGCGATCCTGTCCGGTCTGGGCTTTCCGTCCGAGCACCACATGCGGGCGGTGGGCGACTATTCCGGTGGCTGGCGGATGCGTGTGGCGCTGGCGGCGGCGCTGTTTGCCAGCCCTGACCTGTTGCTGCTGGACGAACCGACCAACCACCTTGACCTCGAAGCGGTGGTCTGGCTGGAAGGCCACCTTGCCAACTATCCGGGCACGCTGGTGATCGTCAGCCATGACCGGGGCCTGCTGAACACGGTCTGCAACCGGATCATCCATCTGGAAAACCTCAAGCTGGTGTCCTATGGCGGCAACTATGGCGCCTTTGAACGGACCCGGCGCGAGAAAATGGACCTGCAAGCCAAGTCCTACGCCAAGCAGATGGAACAGCGGCGCAAGATCGAAGGCTTCATTGAACGCTTCCGCGCCAAGGCCACCAAGGCCCGGCAGGCGCAGAGCCGCATGAAGATGCTCGAACGGATGGAGCCGGTGGTCAGCGTGATCGAGGAACGCCCGATCAGCTTTGAATTCCCCGACCCCGAGCCGCTGCCGCCGCCGTTGATGGTGGCGGAAAACGTCACCATCGGCTACGGCGAGACGCCGATCCTGAAAAAGGTGTCGTTCCGTCTGGACATGGACGATCGCATCGCCCTGCTGGGGGCCAACGGCAACGGCAAATCGACGCTGGCCAAGCTGTTGACCGGACGGCTTGAGGCGATGAGCGGCACCCTGCGCAAGTCGGCCAAACTGCGGGTGGGCTATTTCGCCCAGCACCAGAGCGACGAGCTGAATCCGGCGGATACCCCGCTGGGGCACATGACCCGCGCCCTGACCGTCAACGGCATCGTGCCGCCGGAAAGCAAGGTGCGCGCTCATCTGGGCCGGTTCGGCTTTGGGGTCGAGCATGCGACGACCAGGGTGGCCCAGTTGTCCGGCGGCGAAAAGGCCCGACTGCTGATCGCGCTGATGTGCAAGGAACAGCCGCACCTGATGGTGCTGGACGAACCGACCAACCACCTCGACATCGACACCCGCGAAGCTCTGGTGGCGGCGCTGAACGTCTTTGAAGGGGCGGTGGTGCTGATTTCGCATGATCCGCATCTGGTGGAAATGGTCGCCGACCGCCTGTGGCTGGTCAATGGCGGCGGCGTGGCCCCCTTTGATGGCGACATGGAGGAATACCGCAAGCTGCTGCTGAAGGAAGCCCGCGAGGCCCGCCGCGAGCAGAAAGCCGACAGCACCAACGGCGCGGTGGCGGCAGGCTCGGCGGCGGCGCGCAAGGAAGACCGCCGTAGCGCCGCCGAAAACCGCCAACGGTTGGCCCCACTGAAAAAAGCCGCCGAAAAGGCCGAAAAAGAGGTCGAACGCCTGACCGCCGCCAAGGCAGTGCTGGAAAAGAAAATGGCCGATCCCAAGCTGTACGACGGCCCCAGCACCAAGGTCGCCGCCCTGCAAAAGGAACTCGGCGATGCCTCGCGGGCGCTGGAAGAGGCCGAACTGCAGTGGATGGAGGCGCTGGAAGCCTACGAAGAGGCTGCGGCGGAGTAAGGGGAAGGGGAAGGGGGCTTGAGGGAGACTTCCCCCGCCCCCCGTCAGTCGTTCAGCCCGTACTTGCGGATTTTGTCGTGCAGGGTGGTCTTGGCCACCTGCAAATCTTCGCTGGTGCGGGCCAGACTGTTGTCGTTGCGGCGCAGGGCCTCGGTGATCAGGGCGCGCTCAAAGGCTTCGACGGTTTCGGCCAGCGGGCGCGAGGCGTTGGCCTGCTGTGATGGCGCAAAGGGCGGGAACCCGCTGTCGATGCCCAGCACGCAGCGGTCGGCGACGTTGCGCAGTTCGCGGACGTTGCCCGGCCAGTGATAGGCCATCATCTGGCGGTTACGCTCGCGGCTGGCTGGCGGTACCGGGCGGCCATGGCGGGCGGCGGCCTGTACGGCGAAATGTTCAAACAGCAGGGCAATGTCTTCCCGCCGTTCGCGCAGTGGCGGCAGCGGCAGGGTGACCACGTTCAGGCGGTAATACAGGTCGGCGCGGAATTGCCCCTGATCGGACAGCTCGCGCAGGTCGGCCTTGGTGGCGGCGATCACCCGGCAATTGACCGGGATGGCGGTGTTGGACCCCAGCCGCTCGACCACCCGTTCCTGCAATACCCGCAACAGCTTGATCTGCATCGGGATCGGCATGGATTCGATTTCGTCGAGGAACAGGGTGCCACCATTGGCGTGTTCGATCTTGCCGATGCGCTTTTTGGCCGCGCCGGTGAAGGCTCCGGCTTCGTGGCCGAAGATCTCGCTCTCGAACAGGCTTTCCGGCAGGCCGCCGCAGTTGATGGCGACGAAGTTGCCCTTGCGGTTGGGGCTGACATCATGCAGGCAGCGGGCGACCAGTTCCTTGCCGGTGCCGGTTTCGCCGTGGATCAGCACGTCCGCCGAGGTATCGCCCAGCTCGCTGATCAGCGAGCGGACTGCTTCGATGCTGGCCGAGGTGCCGATCAGGCGGGCTTCGAGGTTGTCGCGGGTGTTGAGGCGGGCGCGCAGGGATTGCACTTCCAGCACCAGATGGCGGCGTTCCAGCGCCCGCCGCACCACTCCGACCAGATAATCGGGCGAGAACGGCTTTTCGATGAAATCATGCGCCCCCAGCTTCATCGCCTGCACCGCCATCGCCACGTCACCGTGGCCGGTCATCAGCACCACCGGCAGGTCACTGTCCAGATCATGCAGGTGGCGCAGCAGCTCCATGCCATCCATCCCCGGCAGGCGGATGTCGGTGACGACGATGCCGGGAAAGCCGGGGCCAATCATCTTGCGCGCCAGATCGGCCGATCCGACCGCTTCGGTCAGGATGCCTTCCAGTTGCAGGGCCTGCTGGCAGCCGATACGGACGTTTTCATCGTCTTCGACAATCAGGACCTTCAGGCTTTCGAGGGCGGGCAGCAGGTCAGACATGGGGCATGGTCTCCGCTGGGGCTGCAGGCAGATGAAGAAGGAAGACGGCACCGCCGTCGGGGTGGTTTTCGCCCAGCAGGCTACCGCCGAAGTCGCGGACAATTCCGGCTGAAATGGCAAGCCCCAACCCCAGACCACCGCCGCCTTCCTTGCCTGCGGGCAGGTCTTTGGTGGTGAAGAACGGCTCGAACAGGTGCTTTTGGGCTTCGTCGGACAGGCCGGGGCCGTTGTCGTGAACGGTCAGCAGAATCTGCTCTCCCTGATGGCTGGCGCTGATGGTCAGGCGGGGAGACGGATGGTTCTGCAGGGCATCAAGGGCATTGCCAACCAGATTGACCAGCACCTGTTCCAGCCGGATCGGATCGCACAGGGCCAGCAACTGCGGCGAGGCAAAATGCACGCTGGGGGTAACAGCGGTGTGGCGCAGGCGCTGTTCCAGCAGGAACAGGGCGTTGTCCAGCGCCCGCCGGATATCGACCGGCTGTGGTGCGCCAGAGGATTTGCGGGCAAAGGATTTCAACTGGCTGGTCAGCGCCCCCATGGTATCCACCAGTTGGGCGATGCGGTCGAGATTGCCCTGTGCCGAAGCGAGGTCGCCCCGTTCCATGAACTTGATGGTGTTGCCGGACAGGGTGCGCAGGGCGGCTAGCGGCTGGTTCAGTTCGTGTGCCAGACCGGCGGACAGTTGCCCGACCACCGCCATCTTGCCTGCATGGACCAGCTCGTCCTGGGCCGCCTGCAGGGTGCGGGTGCGCTCCTCGACCTTGCGTTCCAGTTCATCGTGGGCCTGTTGCAGGGCTTGCTGGGCCTTGATCTGGGCGTGCAGGTGCTGGCGGCGCTGGTACCACAGCAACAGCAGGCTGTAAAGCAGCGCCATGCCACTGGCCGCCACCAGCGCGCGGGTCAGTGCCATGCTGTCGATATGCTTGATCGGTGACAGGACGGTCATCGTCCAGTGATTGCTGCGCAACGGTGTTGACTGGGCGATAAAGGCCCCGGACACCGGAAAGACGCTGGTCATGCTGTGCGCTGCCTGATGGTGCAGGCGGACGATACGGGCAGTGTCGTTCAGCTTGCGGCCTTCGATCAGGCCCAGCGGTGACAGCAGGCGGGCATTGTATTGCAGGGTCTGTTCAAAGTACTGGCGTTGCTGGTTGTCCATCGGGCGGACGGTGGTGAATTTCCACGATGGCACCGAGGCCAGAATCACCACGCCGTTTTCATCGGAAACCAGCACTGGCGCTTCGACAGTGGCCCATGACTGTTCCAGTTGCTCAAGGCTGACCTTCACCACCGCCACCCCGACGATTTCGTTGTTTTTGAGCAAGGGCGAGGACAGGTAATAGCCCGGCTCGTTGCGGGTGGTGCCAATGCCGAAAAAGCGGCCGTTTTCCCCCTGCGAGGCCGCAACGAAATAGGGGCGATAGGACAGGTCTTCGCCAATGAAGCTGTCGGGGCGGCGCCAGTTGCTGCTGGCCACCACATGGCCCGCCCGGTTCAGCACATAGATCACCAGCGTTCCGGCGCTGTTGTTCAACTGTTCCAGATACTCGTTGACGTCTTCGCTGGGGACATCCCCGGCACTCAGCAGGCTGATGACATCGCGTTCCAGTCCCAGCGTGGCGGGGAAATAGGCGTATTTGTCAATTTCGCGGTCAAGGCTGGCGGAATACAGGTCCAGACGGTGGGTGCCGGTGGCTTCGACTTCCGCGAGGCCCATTTCTTCGCTGATGGCATAGGCGATGCTGCCGCCCAGCAGGGCGAGCAGGATCAGGCCCAGAAGCCGCAAGGTGTATCGCTGGAAGAATGTGCGCAGTCCCACCGTCTTTCCTTGTTGTTGTCATCCCCCCTTACAGCAGGGAGGGTATCCACGGGCGTATCACGTCCAGCGCCATCTTGCCAATCAGGATCACCACCACCAGCAGGAACGCCTTGCGGATGAAGCCCGAGCCGTGGCGCAGGGCCATCATGGTGCCGATCTGCGAGCCGATCAGATTGCAGATTGCCATGCCGATACCGATTTCCCACAGCAGCGGTCCGGTGTTGGCAAAAAAGGCAATCGCCGAGATGTTGGTGGCGACGTTGAGCACCTTGGCGCTGGCCGTGGCGCGCAAAAAGTCCATCCCGAACAGACGGACATAGGCAAACAGCAGGAAGCTGCCGGTGCCGGGACCGAAAAAGCCGTCATACAGGCCGATGGTCAGCCCCAGCAGCAACCCCCACCAGCGGTCGGCCGGGCGCAGATCACGGGTCGAGGTATGACCGAATTTCTTGTTCTTGAAGGTATAGAGGGCCGCACCGATCATCAGGATCAGCACCAGCGGGCGCATCGCATCACGTGGCAGCCACGCCACCAGCGCCGCCCCCATCGCCGAGCCGATCAGGGCCGCGACAGTTCCGGGCAACACCACCGCCCACGGAATTTGCACCTTGCGGCCATATTTCCACATCGCCATGGCGGTCCCGGCGATGCTGGAAACCTTGTTGGTGCCGAACAGGGTCGGGATGGCGGTATGAGGGAACTGGCTGAGCAGAACGGGGATCTGGATCAGGCCACCGCCACCGACCACGGCATCAACCATACCGGCAAAGAACGCCGCTGCCGCCAGCACAACCAGCGTGGTTGCGAGGGAAAAGCCGTCCAGGGCCATGCCTTCCAGACCGGGAATTTCGAAACCCATCATACCTCCAGAAACGCAACCCCGCCCGGCAAGGCGGGCGGGGTGTCGGGGTCAGTCGTTATTCGGCAGCGGTAATGACCGTCTTGCCCTTTTGGTCGTCGGCGGGCAGGTCGGTGGCAAGGCCTGCTTCCAGATCATCGTCGCTCTGGGCTGGCCCGATGGCATTTTCCCATTTGGCCACCACCGCAGTGGCAATCGAGTTCCCCAGAACGTTGGTGGCAGTGCGCCCCATATCGAGGAAATGGTCAATCCCCATAATCAGGAGCAAACCGGCCTCGGGCAGGTTGAACATCGGCAGCACGGCGGCAATCACCACCAGCGAGGCCCGCGGCACGCCAGCAATGCCCTTGCTGGACACCATCAGCACCAGCAACATGGTGATCTGCTGGTCAAGGGTCATCGGCAGGTTGAACGCCTGCGAAATGAACAGCGCCGCAAAGGTGGTGTAGATCATCGAGCCGTCGAGGTTGAACGAATACCCCAGCGGCAGCACAAAGCCGGTCACCCGGTCCTTGACGCCAAAGCGTTCGAGGGCTTCCATCACCCGCGGATAGGCGGACTCGCTGGAGGCGGTGGAGAAGCCCAGCAGCATCGGCTGGCGGACGGCACGCAGCAGGCGGAACACGTCGCCGCGCAGCACCACGTACCCGGCACCAATCAGCACCACCCACAGCACGAACAGGGTGACATAGAACCCGCCCATGAACTTGCCATAGACCATCAGCACGTTCAGGCCCTGGGTGGTGATGGCGTTGGCGACGGCGGCAAACACCCCGATCGGGGCAAAGCGCATCACATAGTCGGTGACTTTCAGCATCACCGGCACGATGGCATCAACGGCTTCGACCAGCGGACGGGCCTTGGTGTCGCGCAACTGGCCCATGGCGATGCCGATGAACACCGAGAACACCAGAATTTGCAGGATTTCGTTGTTCGCCATCGCTTCAAAGAAGTTGCGCGGGAACACGTGAGTGAGGAAATCCTTCAGGTTCAGCGAAGCGGTCTTCAGCCCGGTGGTGGCCGAGGCATCCGGCAGGGCGGCGTTCATGCCGGCGCCGGGTTGCAGCAGGTTGGCAAACAGCAGGCCGATCAGCAGCGAGGAAACCGACGCCATCAGGAACCAGCCGATGGCCTTGCCACCGATGCGACCCACCGCACGGGCATCCCCCATGCCGGCCATGCCCGAGACGAGAGTGGCGAAAATCAGCGGGGCGATGATCATCTTGATCAGGCGCAGGAAGATGTCGGTGATCATCGAGAAGTACCCGGCGATCTCTTTGGCAGCTTCGGGCGAGCCAGCCAGCGTGTTGCAGGCATAGCCGACGACAACGCCAAGAACCATCCCGCTGATGATCAGCCCGGTTTGCGTGTTGAGTTTCATTCCATCCTCTCCTCCCGACCCACCGCACGGGGCGGGTCGGGGTATCTCTCTCAAGGGGTGGGGAACCTGTTCGGTGCAGGTTTTGGTGTTTGGTCAGGAGGCCAGGGTGCTGAGGGTCGGTTGGGTCAGGGTTTCCGGCCGCAGGGCTTCGGTCAGGGCCTCGGCGGTCATCAGACCGCGCGCCAGCACCACTTCGGCCACACCCTTGCCGCTGCGATGCGCTTCGGCGGCGACTTCGGTGGCATTGGCATAGCCAATGATCGGGTTCAGGGCGGTGACAATGCCGATGGAATCCCGCACGCTGGCCGCCAGATGCTCGTGGTTGGCGGTGATGCCGTCAACGCAGCGGTCGGCCAGCACCAGACAGCCCTGGCGCAGGTGGGTGATGCTCTTGAACAGGCTGTGGGCAATGATCGGCTCAAAGGCGTTGAGCTGAAGCTGCCCGGCTTCGGCGGCAAAGGTCACCGTCATGTCGTTGCCGATCACTTCAAAAGCAATCTGGTTGACCACTTCGGGGATCACCGGGTTGACCTTGCCCGGCATGATCGACGAGCCAGCCTGACGCGGCGGCAGGTTGATTTCGCCCAGACCGGCGCGCGGGCCGCTGGACAGCAGGCGCAGGTCGTTGCAGACCTTCGACAGCTTGACCGCCACCCGCTTCAGCACGCCGGACAACTGCACAAAGCTGCCGCAGTCTTGCGTGGCTTCGATCAGGTTGGGGGCGGTCACCACCGGCACGCCGCTGATTTCGGCCAGATGGCGGCAGACCAGTGGAGCATAATCCGGGTGAGCGGTAATGCCGGTGCCGATGGCGGTGGCGCCCAGATTGATTTCACGGATCAACAGGGCGGCTTCCTTCAGCCGCTCTTCGTCTTCGGCCAGCATCACCGCATAGGTGGAAAATTCCTGCCCCAGCGTCATCGGCACCGCATCCTGCAACTGGGTGCGGCCCATCTTCAGCACATCGCGGAATTCAACCGCCTTGCGCTGGAACGCCGCCCGCAGGTAGGCCATCGCCTCGACCAGCCGGAAGATGCTGTGGTAGGTGGCCAGCTTCAGCGCCGACGGATAGACGTCGTTGGTTGACTGGCTCATGTTGACGTGTTCGTTCGGGTGCAGATAGCGATACTCGCCGCGCTGATGGCCGAGGATTTCCAGCGCCCGGTTGGCAATCACTTCGTTGGCGTTCATGTTGGTCGAGGTCCCAGCCCCGCCCTGAATCACGTCAACCACAAAGTGGTCGTGCAGCTTGCCGCCCTGCACGTCGCGGCAGGCGGCAACAATCGCCTCCATCCGCTCGGACGACAGCAGGCCAAGCTCGGCGTTGGTGCGGGCGGCGGCCATCTTGATTTCGGCCAGAGCGCGGATCAGGTCGGGATAATGCGCAATCGGCGTGCCGGTGATCGGGAAATTTTCGACCGCGCGCAGGGTGTGCACCCCGTAATAGGCCGACTGCGGGACATCGCGGTCGCCCAACAGGTCGTGCTCGCTGCGGGTCGCGGGGGTGGTGGTCATTGGTGTTTGCTCCCTGGTGTCGCCTTGATGGGCGTGTTGGGGGAGCTAAGAGCAACAGGCATGCCAGCTATCTGCGTGGCGCAATGTTTGTTAGTGATTTGATATGATGGTGGTTTTTGAAACTGTTTCGGGGGAGCGTTCGGAAAGCCGGATGGTCCCTTTTGGCGCGTGTTCGGAAAACCGACGGATTGCGGCGCGGTCCCTTGCCGGGTAACGGTGAGTGAAGCACCATGATCGGTGGATGGCGATGGATG
This sequence comes from Insolitispirillum peregrinum, assembly GCF_900156605.1. Lineage (GTDB taxonomy): Bacteria > Pseudomonadota > Alphaproteobacteria > Rhodospirillales > Rhodospirillaceae > Insolitispirillum > Insolitispirillum peregrinum. The sequence goes on from NZ_FTOA01000001.1 coordinate 57,034, forward strand.
GGATTGATCGAACCATGAAATGGATAACGCTGAAAACGGTCAGTCTTGCCGTTGTCGTGTGCTGCCTGACGTTTCTGGGATGGTACAACTGGTACATCCGCCACACCTTTTCCGAGATTCTGCCGACGGGATGGTATGGGGGAGATTATCTGCCTCCGCCATGGAGGGCGGATTTTGAGCAGGCTTTCCAGAGTGAAGTGAGCAGATTCTATGATGTGATGCAGAGAAGTGGGCCCGATCCTACCTTCGTGAAGATCAATGGGAAAATTTACGCAAGGAATTACTATCACTTCTTCGGCAATAATCAGCAGTACCAAATCTATCAGGCTGCCGCAGCGTGTGTCGTTGCTGCCGAAGTGAATCGTTCGGTCGGTTTGCCTGCGCCCCCGGTGGATGTCTGTATACAGTATGATTATGGCGATCTTCTGGATGAACTGGTTACAAAATATTGTCCTGCGGATAGGCTATGTGTATACAAGACGAATGATGATTTTTGGATGTATAGAAGAAGTATAAAATTTTACGATAATGAAGACTATGTAAGGTGGTTTTGGTTTGGTGTTGAGGATGAATATAGTGGAAAATACACATGGGTTGGCAGACTGTTTTCACTCTTCCCTGATGTGGACCCGGAAAGCCCGTTTGGAGACTTCATCCGGTCGATGGAGTAGGGCACTGTTGCACTCACTGCTATAAAGGCCCCAGCGAGGTGTGGAGCAGCGCCCCACATCCTTGTTTCCTTTGTGTCGCGTGATTTGACGCAGGCCCGCTGGTCTCATCCTTGGGTGTGTCGCAGCGATGGATGGGATTGATCGAACCATGAAATGGATAACGCTGAAAACGACCAGCCTTGCCGTTGCCGTGTGCTGCCTGACGTTTCTGGGATGGTACAACTGGTACATTCGCCACACCTTTTCCGAGCTTTTACCAACCGTGTGGTATGGAGGGGACTGGGTGATTTTGTACCTGCCTCCGCCATGGCGAACGGATTTTGAGCAGGCTTACCAGAGCGAAATGAACAGATTCTATGACTTTCCGCAGGGAAGCTGGAGCAATTCTGTTTTCAGGAAAATCAATGGGAGGTTTTACGTAAAGAATTACTATCGCTTCTTTGATGATAATCTGCCGTACCATATGTATCAGGCTGTGGCCGCCTGTGTTGTTACCGCCGAGATGAAGCGCTCGGTCGGCTTGCCTGCACCCCCGATGACGGACTGTACAACGTATGAGTATGGGAACCGACTGGATGAACTTATTTGGAAGTACTGCCCTGCCGATAAGGTGTGTGCTTACAAAAGTAGTGATGACTTTATGAAGTATAGCAAAAAAAGGAGGTTCTACGATAATGAGGACTACATAGAGTGGTTCGGATTTGGTGTTGAGGGTGAGGCACGGGGAGAATACACATGGATTGGCAGATTGTTTTCACTCTTCCCTGATGTTGACCCGGAAAGTCAGTTCGGAGATTTCATCCGGTCGATGGAGTAGAGTTCCACGGCCCCTGAAGGCAACGGGGCGTGCGGAGCAGTGCTCCACACGCCCTTTCTCGCCTTATTCCGTGACCTTGCTGGCCCACAGGTCGTATTCGTCGGCATGGTCGATTTCGACCCGCACGATATCACCGACCTTCAGTTCGGTTTCGCCGTTCAGGTAAACGTTGCCGTCGATTTCCGGCGCATCGGCGGGCGAGCGGCCAACGGCGCCTTCGTCGTCCACGTCGTCGATCAGCACATCCATCACCTTGCCGACCTTGGCCGCCATCCGCTCTTCGCTGATCTGGCGTTGAAGCTCCATCAGGCGGTGATAGCGCTCTTCCTTGTCGTCTTCATCGACCGGGTTGGCCAGCGCGTTGGCCGGGGCACCGTCAACGGCTTCGTACTTGAAGCAGCCGACGCGGTCGAGCTGGGCTTCGTCGAGGAAGTCGAGCAGGGTCTCAAAGTCTTCTTCGGTTTCGCCGGGGAAGCCGACGATGAAGGTCGAGCGAATGGTCAGGTCGGGGCAGATGTCGCGCCAGCGCTTGATGCGCTCCAGCACCTTGTCCTGGCTGGCCGGGCGTTTCATGGCGCGCAGCACCGGCGTGCTGGCGTGCTGGAACGGAATGTCGAGGTACGGCAGGATTTTGCCCTGTGCCATCAACGGGATCAGCTCGTCAACGTGCGGATAGGGGTAGACGTAGTGCATGCGCACCCACACCCCCAGATCGCCCAGTGCCTCGGCCATTTCGGTCATGCGGGTTTTCACCGGACGGCCGCGCCAGTCGTAGGATTCATAGCCCAGATCGACGCCATAGGCCCCGGTGTCCTGCGACACCACCAGCAATTCCTTCACACCGGCGTTGACCAGCCGTTCGGCTTCGGCCAGCACCTTGTTTACCGGACGGCTGACCAGACGGCCCCGCAGCGACGGGATGATGCAGAACGAGCACGAGTGGTTGCAGCCCTCGGAAATCTTGAGGTACGAGTAATGGCGCGGGGTCAGCTTGATGCCTTCGGGCGGCACCAGATCGACGAACGGGTTGGCCTGCGGCGGCACCACCGCGTGGACCGCTTCGACCACCGCTTCGTACTGGTGCGGGCCAGTGACCGACAGCACGCCGGGATGGACTTCGCGGATCGACTTTTCGTCGGCCCCCATGCAGCCGGTGACGATCACCTTGCCGTTTTCGGCCAGCGCCTCGCCGATCGCTTCCAGGCTTTCGGCCTTGGCGGAATCAAGAAAGCCGCAGGTGTTGACGATCACCGCATCGGCACCGTCATAGGTCGCCGAAATCTCGTATCCTTCGGCCCGCAGGCGGGTGAGGATGCGCTCGGAATCCACCAGCGCCTTGGGGCAGCCGAGGCTGACGATACCGACACGCGGCGAACCGGCGCGCGAGGAAGAGGAAGTCAAAGTGCTGTTGCTCATGGGGACAGGGGCTTGATCTCGTGGATACTGACCGCTCGCCCTGTCGGGACTGTTGCCGATCCTGACCGGGACCGCAGGGCGAGAATGGAAATGCGGAGCCGCACACCGGTCAGGGTGGGACTCCGCAATGGCACACTAGCATGGTCTGATGAAAAACAGCAGCCTTAATCTAGCGGGCTGTGCAGTACATGACAGTAAGGGAAGCAGAGTGGGCTACCGCCCAGACCCGTTCGGGAGCGATGCCCCCGAACCCCCCTTGAGTATCAAATCAATGGGGTCCGGGGCCTCAAGGCCCCGGCGAGGTGTGGAGCAGCGCTCCACGATCCTGCTTCATACTGACGTTTAAAACATCAGCTTCAGTCCGACCAGCAGGCTGGTGGTTTCGTCGTCATGGCGATGGCTGTCGCCCCGGCCATTGGTTTCCCCCAGCGCCCGTTCCCAACTGACCCCGACATAGGGGGCAACGGTGGGCGTGACCTCATAGCGCAGCCGCAGGCCACCTTCGAGGCTGGTCAGGCCGCCATAGCTTTCGCGCTGGCGGTCGTCCTTGCTGGTGGCGTTCAGCTCCAGCGATGGCTGTAAAATCAGCCGGGTGGTCAGGGCAAGGTCGGTATCGGCCTCCAGCCGCACACCAACATCGCCACGGGTACCGACGAACAGCGAGGCGCTGGTTTCGATCCAGTACGGCGCCAGCCCACTGATTCCGAACACCCACGCGGTGCGTTCCGGGTCGGGGGCCAGATCGCCGCGCACGCCGGTGCGAACATCAAAGAAGTCGCTGATGGCGTGGCTCCACAGAACTTGTACCTCGGCGCTGTCAAAGTCACCGTCTTCGGCCATCGTGCCCCGGCTGAGCAGCACCGCCTTGTCCTCGTCGCCGCCCAGCGAGGCCTTGCCTTCCCAGTGCAGGGCGGCAACACCCTTGCTGCTGGTCCATTCCAGCCGGTCGAGCGCGGCTTTGGCGAACAGGCCGTCGTGGTCGTGGCCGTCGCCTGCCTGTGCCGTCAGCGGGGCGGCACTCAGTAAGGCTGCCACAGCAAGGCTGCGGGGGAAAAGGTTAACCATGGGAGCCTCCGCTGTGCTGGCTGTGGCTGTTGTGGTCGCCGGGGAAGGCCACCGGATCGGGGGTAGCGGGCTGGCCACTGCTGGCGGGGGGATCGACAATCACCCGGCGCATCATGCCGGTGGCCATGTGATACATGAAATGGCAGTGGAACGGCCATTGCCCGAGGGCGTCGGCCAGAATGTCCAGCGTCACCGACTGGCCGGGCGGGACGTTCAGCACATGCTTCAGCGGGCCATCCTGTCCGTCGCTGCGTACCACCTGAAACCACATGCCGTGCAGGTGGATCGGGTGGTTCATCATCGTTTCGTTGACCAGCGTGACCCTGATGCGTTCGCCCTGGGTCATGCGGATGGGGGCGGCGGTGGAGAACTTTTCTCCGTCGATGGTCCAGAAGTAACGCTCCATGTTGCCGCCCAGCCGGAAGGTCATCGCCCGGTCGGGGGCGGTCTGCGGGCGGGGGGTGAGGGGCAACAGGTCGGCGTACTGCAACATGCGGCCCCCATTGGCGGCGCTGGGGACCAGCCCGCTGGAGGCTTTGAAATCGGCGCTGACGGTGCCGGGGGCGGCAGGCGGTGGCGAGGATGGCTGTTGCATGGCGCTGTGGTCCATGCCCGCCATGTCTTTCATGTCGTGACCCATGGCGCTGTGGTCCATGCCCGCCATGTCTTTCATGTCGTGACCCATGGCGCTGTGGTCCATGCCCGCCATGCCCTTCATGTCGTGGCCCATGGCGCTGTGGTCCATGCCCGCCATGCCCTTCATGTCGTGGCCCATGGCGCTGTGGTCCATCCCGGCCATGTCCTTCATGTCGTGGCCCATGGCGCTGTGATCCATGCCCGCCATGTCTTTCATGTCGTGACCCATGGCGCTATGGTCCATGCCCGGCATCTCGCCCGAGCCATGATCCATGCTGCCATGGTCCATCCCCATGTCGGTCATGGTCAGCAGGGGACGCGGACGCACGGGCGGCACCGGGCCGTCTTCGCCGTCGCGCGGGGTCAGGGTGCCACGGGCATAGCCGCTGCGGTCCAGCGGCTCGGCAAAGATGGTATAGGGCTGGTCTTCGGTTGGCGTCACCAGCACGTCATAGGTTTCACCAACGGCCATGCGGAATTCATCGACCGCCACCGGCTTGACCGGGTTGCCGTCGGCGGCGACCACCGTCAGTTTCAGGCCGGGAATGCGAACATCGAAATAGGTCATTGCCGCGCCGTTGATAAAGCGCAGCCGCACCGTTTCACCCGGCTTGAACAGCGACCGCCACGGTTGCCCCGGAGGCTGGCCGTTGATCAGGAAGGTATAGCCGCTGATGTCTGAAATATCGCTCGGAGCCATCCGCATGGCGCCCCACTCCAGCCGGTCCTGCACCGTGGCGGCCAGCCCGTTTTTCCCGGCATCGTCGATCAGCGTGCCAGCCGTCCGGCGGGCGGCAGTGTTGTAATAGCCGCTGTCTTTTTTCAGGTTGGCGAGGATGTCGTTCGGGGCGTCGGGGTGGAAGTCCGACAGCATCACCACCGCTTCACGGTCGGCCTTGATCGGGTCGGGGTCTTTCGGCTCGATGACGATCGGGGCCAGCATCCCGGCCTGTTCCTGCAAGCCGGAATGGCTGTGGTACCAATAGGTGCCGCTTTGCACCACCGGGAAGCGGTAAGTCACCGTCTCGCCCGGCTTGATGCCCTGGAACGAAAAGCCCGGAACGCCGTCTTGCTGATAGGGCAGGATCAGGCCGTGCCAGTGGATGGAGCTGTCTTCTTTCAGGGTGTTGGTGACGGCGATTTCCGCCATCTCGCCTTCTTTCAGGCGCAGGGTCGGGCCGGGGCTTTGGCCGTTGAGGGTCATGGTCTTTTGCGGCGCGCCGGTCACCGAGGTTTCGGTTTCACCGATCACGATCGAATATTGCCCGGCGCTGGCGATGGTGGGCAGTGCCCAGCCGACGCAGCTTAGGGCCAGCACCGCAGCGGTGCCGGAAAAAGAAAAGCGCATGATGAATGCCTGATCTCAGGGGACTCCGAAGGGAGCCCGGTTGCTGATGAGTCCGGAAGGAATCACAGCAGCAGGCGGGGAGGGCGTTCCTGCGGGGTGATGGTCTGGCCCTGCAACCGCTCTTGCGCCTGAGGCAGCAAGGGGGTGGTGGCAACCGTGTGCTGCGGTGGCCCGCCGAGGGTGTGGGGCAGAGGCGAGGCAACGCTACAGCAGGGGGCGGCAGCGGTCATGCCGACCGGAGGATGGGGTTTGTCCGACCGGGCCGGGTCTGCTGGCCAGTCGTGGCAGGGCGGCAGGGCCGAGGCCGACAGGTCTTCACCCTCCATTGCCATCGCGGCGGCAGCCTGAGCCAGAGCCTGAGCAGGGGCGGGCAGGACATGGGTCAGGGTGGTGGCCAGCAGGGCCACCATTACCATCACCGTTATCAGTCCTGTCTTCAGTGCCCCCATCGGGGAAAAATCCTTGCTTGATGCGATGGCTCGCTCACCCGGTCTTGCGGAAGGTCAGGGCGATGGAGGGTTGGTCAAAGCTGACGGACTCACCCGTTGCTGTCGCGGTCTGCGCAAAGGCGGTGCGAAGGTCGGCTTCGTGCTGGTCGAACAGCGCCTCACGCTCGACATTAGCCGAAACCAGCCGCTCGCGGAATGCCTCAAACGAGGCCATCACGACAGTGTGACAGTACTGGTATTCGTTGAGCGCCTCCAGCCCCAGCGGTGCCAGCGTGGTCAGGGCCTGCTGGGCGGTGGCGCGGACGGTGGTTTCATCATCCACCAGTCGGCACAGGTCAAAGAACGGGCCGTAGGCAATCGGCTCGTTGACGTACAGAATGCCACCGGGGGCCAGAACGCGCGCCACTTCGGCCAATGCTTGCGGCATGACCTCGTGGGGGACGTGGTGCAGGCTGTTGAAAAAGATCACCACGTCGGCGCTGGCGTCGGGCAGCGGCATCGACTGGGCCACCCCCTCGATGATGGTGACGTTGGCAAGGGCAGGCAGGCTGCGGGCCTTGGCCAGTTGGCGGGGGGAACATTCCAGCCCGATCCCGCTGGCGGCACCGGCCTCATGGACCAGCCAGCGCACCAGCCTGCCGTCGCCACAGCCAACATCAACCACCCGCTGCCCTTGTACGGCCAAGGCCTGCAACAGGGTATCGCGGCTGCCCTGACGGGGCCACAGGGGATAGGACTGGGCATAGACCGAGGGCGGAACGGTAACGGGCATGGGCTATCCTTTGTTCATTGGCAGACAAGGAATGATGCCCGTACCCGACCTGTTGTGATCAGAAAAACTCTGGCCGTTCCGGGCGGTAGGTGATCTTGTTGGCCCGTTCATAGGCCACGATGAACTGCATCAGGTCGCGCTTGCGTCCCATCGCGCCCGCCACCTGCGCCGGAGTCACCACCGGCCCGGTGATGCGGTTTTCTTCGACCATCTGCTTGATGCGGTCGAGGAACACCTTCAGGTTCAGGGCTTCGATGGTGTCGGCGCAGAAATTGATGAAGCCGGAATAGCGGACCGGTTTCTTCGGCTTGACCGGATGATGGGCCGAGACGGCGAACGAACCGGTACGGCCACCACGACGTTCCAGAATGGCGGCGCGGTGATAGTCCTTGAACGGCGTGAACACCACGGCGGTCTGGCTGTCGTGCTGGGTGACGACATCGGCGTCTTCGCCCAGCAGGCGCTGGGTGACTTCACGGATGGTGCTGTCGTTCACGTCCCCGCCCAAGGCAATCCGCTCGATTTCTTCGATCTGGTTTGACGGGTTGGTGGTAAAGACAGTTTCACCTTCGTAGTGCAGTGAAACCCAGGATTCACGCTGAAATTGCTTTTCATAGCTGGAGGTGCGCTGTTTCCACAGCTCTGACCAGTCGGTGGTGTCCGTACCAAGGTTGGAGAACATGGCCGGGTTCTGGTTAAAACGTTCCAGGACCATCGACGTCAGACGCAGGGTACTGGGGATGTTTTGTCCGCGCACGACGAGGTTTTCGGTAAACCCGTCAGCCTTGAGTTGCATGCTGACACGGTTCGACCGAATCTGGAACACCGCGTCATCGTCGGCGTGTTGTCCGCCGAACCCGAAGCGATGTACGGTGCTTTTCTCGCGGAAAAGCGTTATCCCTGAGATGACAACGGCCATTTCTTGGCTTCAATTACCCTAAATTATCCCCTGGAAGGCCGCAAAGCCCAGTGAAGCAAAGGCATTCTGCAAGCAAAATCATCCGTTGTCTATCATGGTTTGCGATCTGATGATGCACCGTAGCATTTAAAAGCCATAGCCGAAAGAGAGACATATGCACCACGAAGACCTCTTTCCTGGCAACAATGACATGAATGCCGTTCCGTTAGCGAAAACGGTTGTTGTCCTGGGCGCGCGTATTCATGACGACGGGACGCTCAGTCCTGCTCTGGTGCGACGTTTGCAGCGACTGGTTCTATTGTGGCAGCGGGACAGGGGGCGTCCCGGGGCCATCGGGACCATCGTCCTGTCGGGTGGGCGTCCGAAAGGCTATCCGGGGGAAATGGCCGAGGCGGAGGCGATGGCCGAATGGCTGGTGGCAGCCGGGGTGCCAGGACAGATGATGGTGCTGGAGGATGTCTCGCGCACAACCCGCGAGAATGCCCTCTACAGCCTGATGTGGGCGCGCCGGTGCGGGGTGCGGAAAATCCATGTGCTGACCGACTGGGCCCACCTGCCACGGGCGATGCTGGTGTTCCTGATCATCGGGCGGGGATGGGGGATCCGTGTGCGTGGGGTGGCGGCACCGCTGTCATGGTCATGGTCATCGCTGCGCGCGATCGGTCGGGAATGTGCGGCCATTGCGGCCGACGCGATTCGAGCCTGGCGTGTTTCACGCCCCTGATAATGATTCCGTTCGGGTGGGGATGATCCACTGACGGGAACGGCACCGCGGAAACAGATTGCTGCCGGTGCTTTGGAGTGGCTTTATTCCTGCATTTCCACAGCCTGACAGGCAAAACGGGTGGTGCCTTCCCTGCCCGAACGGATAGTAAGGACTGGACAAAAGCGGTGTTTTGTGGTGTAAGCAGGGACAACCCTGACCGTCTGTGATCGCTGTGCGATGCCTTGGGCAGAGCATGTCGGTGCGCGGTGTCAGGACGCCCTCTTACATACAGCCCTGCGGAGGATGTCCGTGCTTGAAGCCTATCGCCAGCATGCCGCCGAGCGTGCCGCCCTCGGGATCCCACCCCTGCCGCTCTCTGCCCAGCAAACCGAACAGCTGATCACCCTGCTGGAGAACCCGCCGAAGGGCGAGGAAGAAACTCTGGTTGATCTGCTGACCCACCGCGTTCCCGCCGGTGTGGATGATGCCGCCAAGGTGAAGGCCGGCTTCCTGGCCGCCGTTGCCAAGGGGCTGGAAAGCTCGCCGCTGATCAGCCGGGTCAAGGCCACCGAACTGCTCGGCACCATGCTGGGCGGTTTCAACATCCACCCGCTGATCGAGCTGCTCGACGACGCCGAAGTCGGTGCCGCCGCCGCCGAGGGTCTGAAAAAGACCCTGCTGATGTTCGATTACTTCCATGACGTCAAGGAACTGGCCGACAAGGGCAGCGCCAACGCCAAGGCGGTGATCCAGTCGTGGGCCGATGCCGAGTGGTTCACCTCGCGCCCGGAAGTGCCGGAATCGCTGACCGTCACCATTTTCAAGGTGACCGGCGAAACCAACACCGACGACCTGTCGCCCGCCCCGGATGCCTGGAGCCGTCCTGACATCCCGCTGCACGCGCTGGCGATGCTGAAGAACCCGCGTCCGGGCATCGAGCCGGAAGACGCCGGTGTTCGCGGCCCGATCCGCTTCCTCGAAGAGCTGCGGGCCAAGGGCAATCTGGTGGCCTACGTCGGTGACGTGGTCGGCACCGGCTCGTCGCGCAAGTCCGCCACCAACTCGGTGCTGTGGTTCACTGGCGAAGACATTCCGTTCGTCCCGAACAAGCGGTTCGGGGGCGTCTGCCTCGGTACCAAGATCGCCCCGATCTTCTACAACACCATGGAAGATGCCGGTGCGCTGCCGATCGAGCTGGACGTCAACCAGATGGACATGGGCGACGTGGTCGAGCTGCGTCCCTACGAAGGCAAGGCCCTGAAGAACGGCGCGGTGATCGCCGAATTCAAGGTCAAGTCCGACGTGATCTTTGACGAAGTGCGCGCCGGTGGCCGCATTCCGCTGATCATTGGTCGCGGTCTGACCACCAAGGCCCGTGAATCGCTGGGCCTGCCGCCGAGCACCCTGTTCCGTCTGCCGGGCGTGCCGGAAGACAGCGGCAAGGGTTTCAGCCTGGCGCAGAAGATGGTTGGCCGTGCTTGCGGTCTCGCCGAAGGTCTGGGCGTCCGTCCGGGCACCTATTGCGAGCCCAAGATGACCACCGTCGGGTCGCAGGACACCACTGGTCCGATGACCCGCGACGAACTGAAGGATCTGGCCTGCCTCGGCTTCTCGGCCGACATGGTGATGCAGTCGTTCTGCCATACCGCCGCCTATCCCAAGCTGGTCGACGTCAAGACCCACCGCGAACTGCCGGCCTTCATCTCCACCCGTGGCGGCGTTGCCCTGCGTCCGGGCGACGGGGTGATCCACTCGTGGCTGAACCGCCTGCTGATGCCCGATACCGTCGGCACCGGCGGTGACTCGCACACCCGCTTCCCGATCGGCATTTCCTTCCCGGCTGGCTCGGGTCTGGTGGCCTTTGCGGCGGCGACCGGCGTGATGCCGCTCGACATGCCGGAATCGGTGCTGGTCCGCTTCAAGGGCGAGCTGCAGCCGGGCGTGACCCTGCGCGATCTGGTCAATGCCATTCCGCTGTACGCCATCCGTCAGGGCCTGCTGACCGTCGAGAAGAAGGGCAAGAAGAACATCTTCTCTGGCCGTATTCTCGAAATCGAAGGTCTGCCGGACCTGAAGGTCGAACAGGCCTTCGAACTGACCGACGCCTCGGCGGAACGGTCGGCGGCGGCGTGCACCGTGCGTCTGAGCAAAGAGCCGATCATCGAGTACATGACCTCGAACATCACCCTGATGAAGTGGATGATCGCCGAGGGCTATGCCGATGCCCGCACTCTGGGCCGTCGCATCAAGGCGATGGAAGCGTGGATTGCCAATCCGCAGCTGCTGGAGCCCGATGCCGATGCCGAATACGCCGCGGTGATCGATATCGATCTGGCCGACATCAAGGAACCGATCGTCGCCTGCCCGAACGACCCGGACGACGTGAAGCTGCTGTCCGACGTCGCTGGCGACAAGATCGACGAAGTGTTCATCGGCTCGTGCATGACCAACATCGGTCACTTCCGCGCTGCCGGGAAGGTGCTGGACGGCAAGTCCGACATCCCGACCCGTCTGTGGATTGCCCCGCCGACCAAGATGGACGCCGCCATCCTGAACGAAGAAGGCTATTACAGCGTTCTCGGCAAGGCGGGTGCGCGGATGGAAATGCCGGGCTGTAGCTTGTGCATGGGCAACCAGGCGCAGATCCGCAAGGGCTCGACCGCCATGTCCACCTCCACCCGTAACTTCCCGAACCGTCTGGGTATTGATACCCGCGTGTATCTGGGGTCGGCCGAGCTGGCGGCGGTGTGCGCCCTGATGGGCAAGATCCCCACCCCGGCCGAGTATCTGGAGCAGGTGATGGTCGTCAACGCCAAGGCTGCTGACGTTTACCGCTACATGAACTTCGACCAGATCGAAGCTTTCCGTTCGGTGGCCGATACGGTCACTGTCTAAGGAAAGACCCGCCATCGGGACATGGCCCTTGTCTAGCCATGAACCGGTGATCCGGGACGATTGCACGCATCCTTGTGCCCCTGCCAGCCACGCTGGCAGGGGTCTTTTTTCGGCCTTGGCAGATGGCTGGCAGAAAGATCGTGGAGCGCTGCTCCACACCTCGCAGGGGCCTTGAGGCCCCTGACCCCATTCTTTTGATAGTGAAAGAAAAAATGGGGGTTTGGGGGCATCGCACCCAAACGGGTTCGGGCGGTAGCCCGTTCTCTTCCACTGACTGTCGTGTCCTGTAGCGTCACACAACGTTAATGGGCCGCCGCACGGATCGCCACTGGCCTGCCAGTCTGGTGCATGGCGAGGAAACGCAGGCACTGCTGTTCGCGGTCATAGCCCAACAGGGTTCCAAGGATGAAATCCTCTTCGGGGGTCAGACAACACAGCGGTTTGGTGACGATCCGGCGGACGGTTTCGATGCAGGCCGGGCGACCAAAAAACAGGTTGGTCTTGCTGGTACCGGCGGCGTGCAGGTAACAGGGAATGCTGTCCTGTTCCAGCCGGGCCTGCGCCCGGGCGGCATCGCCCGGACAGAGGGTGAGCATGAACAGGTGGCGGACCCCCTTGTGGAATTCATAGAGGTACTGCGGCAGGACGCCCAGACATCCGGCGCTTACACCAACTGTTTGATCCATTCGGTGATCCGTCCTTCGGTTTTCGAGGATTGATTGTCTTCGTCCAGCGCCAGCCCGACGAACTTGCCGTCGCGCAGGGCCTGCGAGCCGCTGAAGTCATAGCCCTTGGTGTCGGTAAAGCCGACCACGGTCGCGCCCTTGGCAACCACGGTGTCATACAGGATGCCGACCGCATCAATGAACGAATCGGGATAAGTGACCTGATCGCCGGTGCCGAAAATGGCGACTTTCGTGTTGCTGAGATCGGCTTCTTCCAGAACCCCCAACCGCTCTTCCCAATCGGCCTGCAAGTCACCGACGCCATAGGTCGGACAGCCCAGCACCAGCAGCGAGCAGTCTTCAAAGTCTGCGGTTTTGGCCTTGGTGATGTTGAGGACCGTTGCATTGAGCTTTTTGCCGATGCGGGTGGCAATTGCCTTGGTGCAGCCGGAATCCGAGCCGAAAACAACCGTGATGCTCATTGTGCTTCCTCGTATGTGTCATGGGACGGGTGCCCGAGAGCAGGGGCCGGTCTCCCCGGGGGAGCAAAGGGAGCGGCTGGCCTCTCGATGGGAGGAATGTTAATGCTAATGAGAATTGATTGCAACAGATGATGATGCAGTATCTGTATGTTTGTGATGACAAGAGGTTTTGGCTGGGCCGTCAGCCTCACCGATTAGGCAGTCAAGGAAGGAATGGGGCTGACGGCTGGTGGAGGCGGCTGTCGGCGCTCCTCACTGAAAGACGGTGTCACCAGTAGCCTTCACCGCGAAGCTCTTTGGTATTTTTGTCCAAATGGTATTCACAGTGAAAGTTTATTCCTGGAAGTGTCCATTGGTTGTCTTGCGTTATTGTGTATAATATATTGCTCCATGAAGAGAGTTCTCTTACTGAGTCTCCATATTGCTCCGTTCCGAGCAGGTATCTATAGACATTATCCCTTGATCGCATATCTTTCATTTTTCCAAAAACACTTTGATTGGCGTTCATCTTCTCCACTTCTGTTGCTGTACCCTCTTCTATCGCACCGGATTTGGCGAGGAATGCCAATTCTCTGGCGATAAGGCCTTGATTATAGTGGGCATTAATCTCGGTGGCCCCAATCATTGCTTTTTTTGCTTCTGAACGGGTGATTCCCCAGAACGCCATATCGAGGCAATGAGTAAGTTCGTGCATCAGAATGCAGGCCTGATGCGGAGCAGCAAGAGTAAACGTCGGTAAATGAATTGTATCTTTATCAATGGCAGAGCCATAGGCATTCAGGCCTGCGTCAGCTATGCCTTGAACATTCGCCAGCTCTTGTCTTGCGAGTAGCGCCAATCCCGACGGGCATTTCTGGAGAAGTTTGTAGCCTTCAGAGAAATTATGCGGAACCGTGATCATGATGGTATCCTTTGATGACTAAAATCAATAATGGATAAAATTCATTGTATTCTATCTCAGGTTTATCTGTAGGCCGATGGTGTTGAATGTCTCTGTCCAGGCACTTTCATGGTTTGCCCTGTGGGGGACGGCGTTGTATGGCGCGGTGCGCGAAAAAAAAGCGGGACAGATCTGCTGATCCATCCCGCCTTTGACAACCCGTTCAACAGAACGAGTCTGGGGTGTGGAGCAGCGCTCCACATCCCTGTTTTCCCCTTGCTGATTACCGTTCGATCTCGCGGTTCCAGCGGTCGTTCCACTCGGTGCGCTTTTCGTTGATCACGTCCCAGTCCACCAGCTTGGCGTTTTCCATGTTGGCCTGGAAGGTGCGCAGCTCGGCTTCCTTGTCCTTGGTGGCCTTGGCGGTGGTGTTCGACGGGATCTGGCTGCCGTATTGCAGGGCGGCTTCCTGCGCCGGGGCCGACAGCAGGAATTCGGCCAGCTTCTGGGTCAGGTCGGGTTCGCTGTTGTTCTTGATCACGCATTCGCCGACCATCAGCACCACCGAGCCTTCTTTCGGCTGGGCGTATTCGACCTGAACGCCCTTTTCCTTCAGCGCGCCGACGCCGGTCGGGGTCAGCGGGAAGATGGCGGCTTCGCCGGTCTGCACCATTTCGGAAATCTTCGACGAGCTGGGGATGTATTCCAGCACGTTCGGGCCGACCTTCGGCTTCCAGTTCTTGAAGCCCGGCTCGACGTCGCTTTCATTGCCGCCCTGGGTGCGGTTGAACATCAGGAAGGCGTGCAGGCCAAAGCTGGACGACGGGGCGGACTGCACCACCACCTTGCCCTTGTACTTGGGATCGGTCAGGGCCAGCCACGAGTCCGGGGCGCTCCAGCCGTTTTCTTCGAACATCTTCTTGTTATAGGCCAGGCCGACCATGCCCATGTTGACGGCGGCGGCCATGTTGTCCTTGAACTGGGCGACTGGGTAGAGCTGCTTCATGGTGGCCGACTGGTTGATCGGCGCGCACATGCCCATGCCGATGGCGCGGAACATCAGGCCGTCATCAAGGAAGGCGATGTGCATCTGCGGCGCGTCTTTCTGTGCCTGCATCTTGGCCAGAATGTCGGTTGAGGTGCCGGGAACGACCACCACCTTGATGCCGGTCTCTTTTTCAAACAGCGGGAAGACGTGCTCGGTGTAGGTCTTTTCCATCGTGCCGCCGTTCATCCCGACGTACAGGGTCTTGTCGGCAGCCAGTGCTGCCGAAGACGCCATCGAGGTCAGGGCGGTAGCCGCAATCAGAATCTTTTTCAGCATCGCAGTCATCATCTGGTGTCCTTCCTGAGAGGGGAAAATGGCAGTACTGGAGCAAATCCCGAGCAGATGACTTCATCTGCGACGACGTATTTGCTAAAACGTTGGCAATTAGAGCAAATCCCGAGCAGATGGCCTCATCTGCGACGACGTATTTGCTAAAACGGTTGTAAGGAAAAGAGTAAAGGTTAACGGAACCGGTCGGCGCTGAAGGCGGCAATCGGCGTAACGGACTGACCGGACATCACCAGATCGGCAAGTACGGCGCCGACGGCGGGGCCAGTCTGGAACCCGGCACCTGAAAATCCACAGGCGTGGAACAGGCCGGGAATGGTGGAGCTGGGGCCAATGATCGGTTCGTGGTCGGGAGTATAGGCTTCGACCCCGCTCCAGCTTCGGATGATGGTGGCCCCGGCGAGATCGGGGAACAGCTCGGCGGCTTGCTGCAGCAGATTGACCAGAGCGCCGCGCTCGGGGCGGGCAAAGTCTGGCACTGGCGCGTTGCCGCTGACCGGGTGGGGAATACCGCGCCCGCCGCCGAAAATGAAGTTGCCGCGCGTCACCTGACGGCCATAGACGCCGCCGCCTTCGACCCCGATGCTGACTGGCAGGAAAGCGGGCAGCGGCTCGGTGACCGCCATCAGCGGATGGGCGGCGCTGATCGGCAGGGTTTCGCCCAGCCGGGCGGCCAGCGCCCCGCTCCATGCCCCGGCGCAATTCAGCAATACCGGTGCGGTGACGGTCAGGTCTTGCGCCACACTGCGCAGGCGAAAGCCGGAACTGGTCTGCTCGACCTCGCTGACCGGAGCACCTTCGATGATGGTGGCACCGGCGGCGGTGGCGGCACGGGAAAAGGCCGGAGACACCAGACGGGGGTTGGCGTGACCGTCTTCCGGGCACAGCGAACCACCGACCGCCTTGTCGCCGATCATCGGGAACATCTGGCGCAGCTCGTGGGCTGACAGCAACTGTAACCCAAGCCCATAATCTGCCACCTGCGCGGCATAGGCTTCGAGCACCGCCATGTCCTGCGGCGAGCGGGCCAGCTTCAGGTGGCCAGAGCGGACGTATTCCCCGTCTTCGCCAATCAGGTCAGGCAATTGCCCCCACAGGGCATGCGAGCGTTGCGCCAGCGGCAACTGCTGCGGGGCGCGGCCCTGACGGCGGACACCGCCATAGTTCACCCCGCTGGCCCGGCTGCCGCAGCGGTCGCGTTCCAGCAGAACCACTTTCTTTCCGGCGCGGGCCAGAAACAGCGCCGCCGAGCCGCCGACGATCCCGCCGCCGACAATCGCCACATCGGCTTCGATCAGGCGGCTCATGGTGTGTTCTCCGGGGTCACGCCAATCGGGATCGGCTTGATGGGGGTTTGCGGACGGATGCGGGCGATGTCGTTGACCGCGCAGCCATGCTGATGGGCCAGCAATTCGGCGGCGGCGGCCCCGCACATCCGGCCCTGACAGCGGCCCATGCCGATCCGGCTCAGCGCCTTCAGGCGGTTCAGGTCGCGCGGCTGATCCTTGCGCACGGTGGCGCGCAGGTCGCCAGCGGTGATTTCCTCGCACCGGCACAGCACCAGATCATCGCTGACGGTTTCAGCCCAGCGGGCGGCAGGCAACGGAAAGGCTTGCAGCAGGGCCGTGCGGAAGCGGACAAACGCCGCCATGCGTTTTTCGAGAACGGCAACCC
Source organism: Insolitispirillum peregrinum (assembly GCF_900156605.1). GTDB lineage: Bacteria > Pseudomonadota > Alphaproteobacteria > Rhodospirillales > Rhodospirillaceae > Insolitispirillum > Insolitispirillum peregrinum. Next base: position 73,765 of record NZ_FTOA01000001.1, read on the forward strand.
GTGACGGGTCGATGGTCGCGCCCTGATCCTGCAACAGGGCCAGTGCCGCCCGCTCGCCGCCGACTTCGGCGGCATCGGCCCCGGTGATCCCGGCACCGTCGCCCGCCAGATAGACCCCGGCCAGCGACGAGCGTCCGGCGCTGTCCCGATCCGGCAGCCAGGCACGATCGAGCGGGTTGAAGGAAAAGGCACATCCGGCCATGTCGGCCAGTTGGGTTTCCGGGCGCAGGCCATAACCGATGCCCAGCCCGTCGCAGGCGGTGTGCTGCTGGCGTCCGGCGCTGTCCTGCCAGATCACCGACGCCACCCGCTCGTTGCCTTCGGCACGAACAGGGGTGATACCCGTGTAGACCGGCACGCCGTAGGCCTTCAGCCAGGCGGTATAATACAGCCCCTTGGCCAGCACTTTCGGTAGGGCCAGCAGGCCGGGCAAGTGCTTTATCCGCAGCCCGAAGGCCGAGGTATCGAGCACGGCGGCCACGGTGGCTCCGGCTTTGGCATACTGATAGGCAATCAGGTACAGCAACGGGCCAGTGCCGAGGAACACCACCGTCGATCCAATGCCGCACCCTTGCGCCTTCAGCGCAATCTGCGCCCCGCCGAGGGTAAACACGCCGGGCATCGTCCAGCCGGGCATCGGCAGCACGCGGTCGGTAGCGCCGGTGGCAAAGATCAGGCTGTGGTAGGCAAGGGTGGCTGTCCGCCCGTTGCTCAACAGGTCGAGGGCACCGCGCTCGACGTTCCACACCAGCGTATCGGGGCGATAGTCGATACGGTCAGCGTAGGGGGCCAGTGCCTGATGGATGGCGGTGGCCTTGGCGGCCTCGAAACCGTACAGCTCGCTGGCCGACCGCTGGCCGGGACCGGCGGGGGGTTGGCGGTAAATCTGGCCGCCGGGGCGGGGGGATTCGTCGAGCAGGATCGGCGACAGGCCGTGTCGGGCCAGGGTCACCGCCGCCCGGATGCCTGCCGGACCGGCACCGATAACGACAGGGGGGAGGGGCGACTGGCTCATGGCTTGGGCTCCTCGGCGATCACTGGCGGCGGGGCGCTGGTGGTGGACAGGCTCATGTCTGCCTCCAGCAGGGTCGAGCAGGCGCGCAGGCGCTGCACCGGGCCATCGCCGCGACGGACCTGCACCCAGCAATCCTGACAGGCTCCCATCATGCAGAACCCTGCACGCGGGCTGCCGGTGAACTCGGTGGTGCGCAGACGCTCGCGGACGGTCAGGACGGCGGTCAGCAGGGTATCCCCCGCCAGGGCGCTGACCGCCTGACCATCCAGAAAAAAGCGCACAGAGGGGCGGGACTGCTCCGCATACCGGATCAGCAGACTCATGACACACTCGCAAGACAGGGAAAGGGCGCAGACAGGCGATGGGACAGGCTGTTACCGCTGACCAACCAGCACCCGGTCCAGACCATAGATGCGGTCAAGGATCAGGGCCGTGGTGGCTGTCAGGGCGACAATCAGGGCCGAAACCGCCGCCATCATCGGGTCGATGGATTCCGTGGCGTACATGTACATCCGCACCGGCAGGGTGATGGTCGACGGCGCGGTGATGAAGATCGACATGGTCAGTTCATCAAAGCTGTTGATGAAGCACAGCAGCCAGCCACCGGTCACGCCGGGCAGGATCATCGGCAGGGTGACGCGGACAAACATCGTCCACCGGCTGGCCCCCAGCGACAGGGCGGCATGTTCCACCGTCCGGTCATAGCCGGTCATGGCCGAGATCAGCAAGCGCATGGCATAGGGGGTGATGATCAGCACGTGGGCCAGCATCAGCCAGAAGAAGCTGCCGGTGGCCCCGATGTGCGAGAACAGTTGCAGCAGGGCCACCCCCAACACCAGATGCGGGATCACCAGCGGCGACAGGAACAGGGCTTCCAGTGCCCCACGCCCACGGAATTCGCCACGGGTGATCGCCATTGCCGACGGTACGGCCAGCGCCACTGACAGGGTGGCCGAGGTGCTGGCCAGCCACAGGCTGTTGACGAACGAGGTCATGAAGTCCGGGTGGTGGAACACCTTTTCAAACCAGCGCAGGGACCAGCTCCAGCCCGGCAGGGACAGGGTGTTTTCGGGGGTAAAGGCAACCAGACAGACAATCACCAGCGGGGCCAGCATGAATACGACCACCAGAGCGTTGAACGTCAGGGCGAGGGCTCCGTTACGAGGCATGGTCATCATCCTAAACGACGGCGGTACTGGCCTTCCACCACCCGGTGGCACGTCAGCATCACGACAAGATTGGCAAGCAGCAGGATCACGGCAATCGAGGCGCCCATCGGCCAGTTCAGTTCGTGCAGATACTGGTCATAGACGGTGGTGGCGACCATTTTCAGGCGGCGACCGCCCAGCAGGCCGGGGATGGCGAACGAACTGGCCGCCAGACCGAACACGATCAGGCCACCGGACAGGATGCCGGGCATGATCTGGGGCAGGACGACGCGGGTGATGGCGGTCAGGCGCGAGGCTCCGAACGACAGGGCGGCCTGTTCCACCTGCGGATCGAGCTTTTGCAGCGAGGTCCACACCGGGATGATCATGAACGGCAGCATCACATGGACCAGCGCGGCGATGACGGCACCTTCGGTGTACAGCAGGCGGCTTTTGCCCCAGCCGAGCGCCACAAACAGCTGGTTGATCGGGCCTTCAAAGCCCAGCAGCATCGACCAGCCAAAGGTGCGCACCACCACCGACACCAGCAACGGGGTCAGCACGATCATCAGGAACAGCGAGCGCCATGGGCGGTTCATCCGGCTGAGGATATAGGCTTCGGGGACGCCGACAACCACGCAGATCAGGGTGGTCAGCAGGCCGATTTTCAGCGTGCGCCAAAAGATTTCCAGATAGAACCCGTCGCTGATCACTTTCCAGTAGTGATCAAGGGTAAAGCCGCCAACTGCGCCCTTCATGTTGTCGTATTCGTTGAACGACAGCAGCAGGGTCAGGGTCAGCGGGGTCATCAGCATGACCAGAAACAGCGCCAGCGACGGCAGGGTCAGCCACACCGGCGAAAACTTTTTCGCGGCTGCCATCATGCCCGCCCTTCTGCCAGAGTGCGCATGTTGGCCTCATCCCACTGCACCCCGACCACCGTACCGGGGGCCTGCGGCGCGCTGCCGTCGTTGGGAATGGTGACGGTCAGCTCGCCCAGGTCCGAGGTCAGGTGATAGAACCACTGGCTGCCGAGGAAAAACCGTTCGGCGACGGTGGCATTCACCCGGCCCGATCCGGCAGCGACCAGACGCAGCTTTTCCGGGCGGATGTGGCGTTGCGGATGGCCGGGGGCCGACGGGATCATGTTGGTCTTGCCGACAAAGCGGGAAATGAAGTCGGTCGCCGGATGCTCGTACACCTGATAGGGGGTGTCAATCTGCATCACCTTGCCGCTTTGCATCACCACCACCCGGTCGCTGACCGAAAAGGCTTCGGCCTGATCGTGGGTAACCATGATGGTGGTGGTGCCGACCTGCTGCTGAATGTTGCGCAGCTCGAACTGCATCGCTTCGCGCAGCTTGGCATCGAGGTTCGACAGCGGCTCGTCGAGCAGCAGCAGCGGCGGCTGGATCACCAGTGCGCGGGCCAGGGCAACGCGCTGGCGCTGACCACCGGACAGTTCGCGCGGATAGCGGTCGGCGTAGGCATCCAGATGGACCAGCGTCAGGGCATGGTCAACCCGCCGGGCGCGCTCGGCCTTCGAGACCTTTTGCATTTCCAGCCCGAAGCTGACATTCCCGGCAACGGTCATGTGCGGGAACAGCGCATAGCTCTGGAACACGATCCCCAGCCCGCGGCTGTTGGCCGGGGCATGGGTGATGTCGCGGCCTTGCAGGCGGATGGCTCCGGCGGTGGCTTCGACGAAGCCGGCGATCATTTGCAGGGTGGTGGTTTTCCCGCAGCCAGACGGCCCCAACAGCGAAATGAACTCGCCCTGTTCAACCGTCAGCGAGACGTTCTCGACGGCATACAGGTGTCCATACTGTTTTGTCAGATTATCAAGTTCCAAAAAGGGCACGACCGAGCACTCCCGCAAGACTTCCACTATGTGGAAGAAACATTCATTTTCTTTACCATCTGCCGCAACCCTCGTTCCCGGATCACTTGCGGCATATGCCTTGTTGGCTTGTTGTCCCTAGGGTTCCCTGAACCACAACAGGCGTCAACGATCAATTCTATCAGATGAGAAGAAACTATGGATTTTTCCAACATACGGAATATGATCGGCTGAAGGTTCTGTGGCTTTGTCAGGATGGGAATGATGTGCGCTGCACAAAATGAGGGCGTTGATCAGCAAAGCCCAAAAACTAGCCTCCAGCGTGGGCTGGCGATTCTGCGGGCTGTGGCTGGTCATGGGGCCGATGGGGCGCGGCTGAGTGATATTGCCCGCGACCTCGGCATGACCCCGCCGACCACCCACCGTCTGCTAAAGGTGCTGGTGGCCGACCGGATGGTCGATTACGACGGGACATCGAAACGCTACCGGCTGGGGCTGGACCTGTTTGTGATGGCGGCACAGGCCGGGGCTTGTGGCTCGTTGCGCGATATCAGCCGCCCGATCCTGCTCCGGCTGTCGGCGACCTTGCGCGATACGGTGTTTTTGCTGGTGCGCAGCGGCTTTGATGCCGTCTGCCTCGACCGGGCCGACGGGCCGTTTCCGATCAGCTCGTTTACCGGCGATGTCGGCGGGCGGGTGATGTTGGGGGTGGGGCAGGGCAGTCTGGCCATTCTTTCCCATCTGCCGGAAGAAGAGCAGCAGGAGGTCATCCGCTTTAACCTGCCACGGATGCAGGGAATGGGGCTGCTGGACGAGGTTTATCTGCACACCGCCATAGCACGCACCCGGCGACAGGGCTTTGCCAATCAGCCCTCCGGCATGTTGCCGGGGGTGTCCGGGGTGGGGGTGCCGATCTTTGACCATCAGGGGCGGGCGGTGGCGGCCCTGTCGATCGGGACGCTGACCGAGCGGCTGACCGAGGAGCGTCTGGGGGTGGTGGTCAGCATCCTGCAACGCGAGGCCGCCAGCATTTCCCGCCAGATCAACCCGTTTGACAAGGCACTGACCCGTCCGGCCACCACCTTTGGCAGTCAGGCTCCGCAGTAAAGGCACTTCAGGGACGGGAAAAGCGGTCTTTTTTCCCGTCCCTGCCGTCAGGTTAGAGCAGCGTGCGTTAAACCGGACGCCACAGTACACGACAGTTTGAAAACAAAAGCGGGCTGCCGCCCGGACCCGCTCGGGGCCTGAGGCCCCGAACCCTCATTTTTTCTTTGAATAACAAAGGAATGGGGTCTGGGGCCGACTGGCCCCAGCGAGGTGTGGAGCAGCGCTCCACGTCCTTGCTTTCCGACTGTCGTGTACTGTGACCGGACGCAGGCACGCTGCTCTAACTTTTTGTTTTGTCGCATTGTTATTGCGAAAACCGGTTCCCACTTTTCTCACAATGCTCTAGTGCGACATCAGCACCGGAACGGTCATGTGGCGCAGGATGTGGCGGGTGCCGCCGTGGCGTTTGAAGTTGGCAAAGCCGGTATTGCCCGATGCCCCCATCACCAGCAGGTCGGCGCTGAGGTCGGCGGCCTGATTGAGCAGCATGTCCATGATGCCAATGCCTTCGGCCTGAATGTAGTCAGGTTCGGCGGTGACGCCATGGTCAGCCAGATGGGCGCAGAGATCGCCCACGCTCTGTTCCAGTTCCGGTGATGGCTTGGCAAAGCAGAGGATGCGGGCGCTGCTGCATCCCTGCATCAGCGGCAAGGCATCATTGACCGCCCGCACGGATTCCCGGCTGCCGTTCCAGGCGATCAGCGGACGCTGGCCGAGGCTGGTGTTCTTGTAGGCGTAGGGGATGATCAGGCCCGGTCGCCCGGCATTCAGCACCACTTGTTCGGGCAGGTCACGCGGCACCACCTGCGCGGCGGCTTCGTCGTCCTGACTGAGCAGGACCAGATCAACATGGTGGGCTGCCTCGATCAGTGCGCGCGAGACTTCCAGGGCGCTGCCCCGGTTGGCATCACGCCAGCTGTACGAGCGCAGGTGGCCGGAACAGGCGGCTTCGAATTTCTGGCGGCTCTGTTCGGCAGCTTCGACATAGGCCGGGCTGGGCCAGCTGGCGACCATGCCGATCATCTGGGCCTGCGCCAACTGCCCGAACAGGCCGATCAGGCGGGCTCCATGCTGTTCAGCGAGGGCAATGGCCAGTGACAGGCGGTCTGCGCACAAGGGGCCAGAATCGAGATGCACAAGGATATTTTTCAAGGACATCGGTTGCCTTCCTCCTTGGACCGTCGTGCGCCATATCCGGGGAGGCGCGACGGTCCAGCCTTTTGATTTGTCGCATTGTTTTTTTGCGTAAAACCGGTTCCCACCTTTACGCATCAACGATGCGCCTTGCCGTTCATGCACCCGGAGCCATTTCGCCTGCCCCCAAGCGATGGTCCGGTTGTTCCGGGTTTTCTGCCTCCGTGTTTTTGACAGCCTTAGCGCAAGGTCGGTCAAAAGTGATCCGGCAGCAGGCAAACCTGTCGCGCATGGTATCATTTGCCTCCGTGCTGTCGCGCATTTTTGTCGGCCCGGCTCAAGAACGGGAAAGCCCACCTGATCGGGTAGCGACGGCAGTGCGGTTGAGCCGGTATCCATAGAACTCATAGATACCCCAACGGAAAGCAATACTTTTTTGGGTGGGGTGCAGGGGGCGGGCAAAATGGCCCTACAGGGCAACGCCGTCGCTGTGGCTGCTCTGCCAGCCACGCAGGCGTTCGGCTGCACGATTCAGGGCCGATGTGGCATCAAGGTCGCCATCACGGACCACCGCCGCGCCGATGCTGGCCGTCAGCGGTGTGCTCGACAGGTCGGTCGGCGAGGGGATGGCCTTGACGGCGCGGCGCACGCGGTCGGCGGCCATGATCGCTCCGTCGCGGTTGGCACCAATCAGCAGGGCGGCAAAATGGCCAAAGGCGGTTTCGGTCAATAAATCCGTTGGACGCAATGCATTACGGCAGGCAGCCATCATGCGGGCCTGTACGTCTTTCTGCTGGGCGGGAGTCCAGTTTTTCTGGTGTTCCTGATGGCAATCCAGCGCGATCACCAAAAAACCAACGGCGCGGCGATAGCGCAGGCTGGTGGCCATTTCGGCCTCGGCAGCCTTGAAGAACGTGGTCAGGGGGAGCAGCGAGACATCCCCATCCAGCGAGGAGGCGGTCTTTTTGTGCTCATGGGCAGACACTCTGGCATGGCGGGTGAGCAGATATCCGGTCAGGGCCAGCAACAAGGCCATCGCCACACCGGTGGCCCGCAGCGTCCAGATGTCCTGATTGATCGGCGACCAGCCATCAACCGGGGTTGCGGCGATCTGCCACGAGCCATTGGGAAGGGGGAGGTCGATGGTTTCCGGGGCGCGGGAATAGACCGAGTCAGAGCCAAAGAAGGTCTTGCCGCTGGCGCCATTGCCGTCATGTCCGCGCAGGGCAATATCCAGTGTCAGGCCCTGCCGCCGCTCTTCGCCGGTCGTGCTGCCTGCAATCAGCGGGGTGATGATTCCTGCCTTGGTCAGCATGGCGGAAAAATCAATCGGCATTGAAACCAGCCCCCAGTAGCGGGCTCCCTGACCGTTGCGGGCCGGAACGGCGATCGGGAACCGGGCAATCACCGCTATCCCGCCCTGTATGCGCTGCACCGGGCCGTTGAGGACGGCATGGCCGGTGCTGATGACCTCTTCGATGCTGGGCCACTGATCGGGGATGGTGCGATAGTCGATGCCGATGACCGAGGTATTGCCATTCAAGGGGTAGACGTGGGTAATGCGGGTGCCCTGGGCCAGCGCGATGTTCAGGACCTGTGAGCGGTGGCTGAGCAGGCTGCGGGCCATGGTGTAGAAATCATCGTCGCGCAGGGCCGGGTTGGCGGCAACAAAGGCTGCCATGCCTTGTCCCACCAGCAGATTGGCGGTCAGGGTGGCGTCCAGTCGGGCGCGGATGGCGACCAGTGTTTCGCGAACCGTACTGTGACGGGCCGCCGCCCGTTCCCGGATCATCCAGTTTTCGATCGCAGCCGTTGTCCCCAGTGTGGCAAGGGCAAGAAGCAGGGCGACCAGAAGCGGAAGCCTGTGGAACTGCCACCATGACGTTTCTGCCGGGGCGGATGCGGATGAAGACTCACCGGCTGGAAAAGAGATGGTCATTCCGGGACATCTCCCTCGGAACGGCGGGCCACGGGGTCGAGCAGAGCGGGAAGCACGGGGGTACGATGTGCATTAACCACTTTCATGCAGAAAGGATGTCGTATTTGGCAGGGCTTGTAAATCCTCTCCACCGGATCATAGCCGCAGAGCCATAAAGGGTCATGAGGGGCCAGGCAGGGGCGCAACGACAATCCCCCCTGCCGGGGGGCGAGGGGGGATTGCCGGGTAAAACGGGGTGGCAGGGGGAGCGGTCAGGCCGCCGAGCGCATGGTGGGCAGGCTGTAAACAATCGCCGGAGCCATCACGTCTTCGTCGATCACTGTCACCCAGCCATGGCCATCAAAGCCGTTAAAGCCGGTGCGCAGCGAGTTGGAATAGGCCCCGATCAGGCCGATTTCCACCCAGTCGCCTTCCCGTACGTCGGATGGCAGGTAATGCGGGCCGGGCATGCTGTCGACGGAATCACAGGTCGGGCCGTAGAAGTCAAAGCCGATCCGCTTGCCGGTGGCAGCCGTTTCCCCGCTGGGGCGGAGCACCCGTTGCGGGAAGCAGTTGCCGAGATACTTCAGCTCGGCCAGACCGCCATAGGTGCCATCGTTGAGGAACAGCGCGGTGTCACGGCGCAGTTCAACGCGGGCAATCACCGAAACGCCATCGGCAACCAGCGCCCGACCGGGTTCGCACTGCAAACGGCAGGTCTTCGGCAGGTTGATGGCGGCGCAGGCTTCGGTCACGGCCTGCACAAAGGCCACGAAGGCTGGTTCTTCGCCGGTATATTCACCGGGGAAACCGCCGCCTACGTCCAGAACGTCAATGGCTACGCCTGACAGGCGGATCACTTCGCCGCACTGTTCAATGGCATAGGAAAAAGCTGACGGATCAACACATTGTGATCCGACATGAAAGGTCAGACCACTTTTGCAGCCGGTGGCGACCACCTGTTGCAGCAGGTTGACAGCCTCGTCAATGCTGGTGCCGAACTTGCCCGCCAGGCACATTTTGGCCTGACCACGCGGCATGTCCAGACGGCAAACCAGCGTCAGGTCACGGGCATTGCGGGTGACTTCGAGAATTTTGTCCAGTTCGTCCTGATGGTCAAAGACGAACGAGCGGACCCCGAACTTGTAATAGGCTTCGGCAATGGCTTCGCGGCTTTTGACCGGATGCATGAAATGACAGGTCGCGCCCGGGTAACGGGCGGAAATCTGACGGACTTCTGCAATCGAAGCTGTGTCGAAATGTCGAACCCCACCCTGATAAAGCGCGTCAATCACCAGATCATGATCGTTGCATTTTACCGCGTAGAGGACGTCACCGGGAAAAGCCTTCAGCATCGCCTGGGTCCGGGTGGTGATCACGCGGGGACGGACGAGGTGAACGGGTTCACGGGGACGAAGGGTATCGACGACTTCCTGCGCGGAAGCAAACAGCTGCGTCATGGCAACAACTCCCTACCAAACCGTACCGCCGGAAAATTTTTCCAGACGATATGCGATCGATAAGAGAGCCGGTCGCCGTGCGTACTCGGTGGGAACGAAGGGGATGTTCTCGATGAGCCGCCGTGCTTAGGGCAATCTTTCGAGCCGGAGTTATGCCCCCTGCAGGCCCCTGCCGTAAAGTGAATTTTCCCCTTTTGTCGAAAAAAGATAGTCGAGACAGAGGGTTGACAGGGTGTCCGCCTTGTCTTTCAACCGGGAAAGGGCAGCCGTAGGGGGTTGGAATCATTGCCCTATCCCCCCACGGCTTCCGCTGTGCCTCAGGCCATCAGGCGGGCGATCCATTGCGGCAGGGCAAAGGCACCAGAGTGGATGGCAGCGTTGTAATAGTCCGTTTGCAGGCTGATGTCGCCGATCCGGCGGGCGATGTCATCGCTGCCGAGCTGGTTCAGGCTGGTGCCCTTCGAGCCCCAGGTCAGGGCCATGAAGCCGCCGATATAGCTGGGGGTGACGGTCAGGTAGCAGCCGCTGTGGGCAAAGACGCCGCGCAGCTGACCCATGGTGTCGGTCAGCTCTTCCGGCTGGTAGAACGGAGCGCCATTCTGGAACACCACCACCCCGCGTTCGGTCAGGGCGTCACGGATCAGTTCGTAAAAGGTGGTTTCAAACAGAACCTGCGCCGGGCCGACCGGGTCGGGGCGGTCGGCAATGATCAGGTCAAAACGACCCTTGTTGGCTGGATCCTTCATGAATTCGAAGGCATCCTGAATGTGCAGGGTAAAGCGCGGGTGATCAAAGGCTCCGTGGTGGATGTGCTGCAGGTGCTGTTTGCAGGCTTCGACCACCTCGCCGTCGATTTCACACATTTCTACCTGCGCCTGCGGATGCTTCAGCGCTTCTTCGGCTACCGCACCGTCACCGCCGCCGATGATCAGCACACGCTGGACATCACCGATCTCGATCATCGGAACATGGGTCAGCATTTCGGAATAGCTGGCCTCGTCACGGTCGGAAATCTGCACGATGCCATCCAGCGCCATCACCCGGCCATTGCGGACGGTGTCGAAAATCTGGATGTGCTGGAACGCTGACCGCTGATCCACCAGCATCGGGCCGGTAATGTCCATGGTCTGGGCAAAGCCCGGGTGCAAAACTTCGGCGAAGGTCCGAGGCATCGGCGTCTCCTGCTCCTTGGTCGTTTCTGGCTATAGGGGTTTCCGGGGGCAGGTATAAGCGGCACTGGCGGTAAAGAAAACCCCCTGTGGTGATGGCAATGGCAATTGACACAAAACGGTGATCCTGCCGATGGCGGGGTCGCATCCTCTCGCCAAGCGTCGCCAGAGAGGGTACTGTCCGTTAACCGTTTGTTTGCAGGCTCCTTCCTATAGTTGCGCCATGATCACGTCGTCATCCCCTTGTTCCCGCCTCTGCGCCGCCGTGGTGATGGAGAAGACGGGCCTCTGTGCTGCCCCGGTGCGTTCGGGGTGGGTGCCTGTCTGTCTGCCCGGCGCGGAGGCGTAAGGGATGGCCCGCCACCTGCGCGACCCCAAAGGATACTATGCGACGCTGGGTGTGCCCCATACCGCCGATGCGGCGGCGGTGAAGGCCGCCTATCGCAAGCTGGCCAAGGTGCTGCATCCCGATCACAACAAAAGCCCCAATGCCCAGGTCGATTTTCAGCGCCTGTCCGAAGCCTATCAAATCCTGTCCGATGAGCAGAAACGCCGTCGCTATGATGCGATGGGGGCCAGACTGGCGGCGGCAACGGCGGCACATCCGTCGTCCGGGGCCTCGTCTGGCGCGGGCTCTGCCGGGGCTGCGGCCCCGGGGCAGGGGGGAGCCGAGCGCACCCGCTCTGCGCCGCCACCGCCACCGCCACGCCAGCAGGGCACCGCCCGCAGCGGCGCATCGGCCTATGGGCAGGCCGCCGCCTATGCCACCCGACCACGGACGGCCGCCCGCAGCACCCGGGGGCCCTTTGATCCGCCGCAGGCCTGCCAATGCTGTGGCAAGGTGACCGCCCAGCCGCGCTATGTGGTCTTTCCCACTGTGCGCGGACGCCTGTTCAAAAGCGTACGCAGCACCGTCGAAGGCATTCTGTGCCGTCAGTGCGCTGACCGTATCGCGTTGAAAGCGGCATGGAAAAACTGGCTGTTGGGCTGGTGGTCGCTACCTTGGGGGCCGTTTCATACCATTTCGGCGCTGGTGACCATCGCGCGGGGGGGATTTTATCCCCGGGACCGCAATTTTGCCCTGCTGCTGAAGCAGTCGCGGGCCTTTTTGATGCGCAACGATGCGGCGGTTGCCCATGGTCTGGCGGTGCAGGCGCGCGGCTATGCCGATGGGCCGAATGAAAAGGCGCTGGCCGACGGGCTGATCAAGGCCGCTCCGGCACCGCAAGGCAAGGCGTTGCGCAACAAGTGGTCGGAGGGAAGCTGGTTGCGGGCCATGCAGGCGGTGCCGCTGATGCTGGCCTGCGGGTTGGTGTTGCTGGCGGTGAACCAGTGGACCACGGTCACTTTGTGGGGACCACGGTCGGCGCCGGTGGTGACCGAAGCGCTGATGCCGCCTCCGGCGTTGCAGCCGCCGTCCGCCCTGCAACAGTCGTTGCTGGTCGAAGGACTGGACCGGCCCCTGTTGTTGCGCACTGGCCGACTGTACGAAGTTACCGCACCGCTGCTGCCGTTGCGCACCGGGCCGGGCACCAGCTATACCACCCTCAGCAAGCTGGAAGCCGGGACGACGGTTCTGGTGACCGAAAACGCCCCCGAAGGTGGATGGGTGCGGGTTCTGACCGCCGAAGGGCAGTCCGGCTTTGTGGCCGGGCGCTATCTGACGCCGGGCCTGGCCGGGCGCGGACTGGACGACAGCCTGACCCCACCGGCAGCCACCAGCGAACCAGCCCGCAAGGAGCCGGCGGCACCTGCCCCGCGCCCGGCCCCGACCGGGCCGCCGACCTCGCTGTTGCCAGCCGCGCCCCCCCCTGCTGCGTCGCCCGCACCGGACAAGGGGAGCGATGCCTCGCATGTGGTTCCGGCTCCCCGGCCCTCTCCCCCGCTGCGGGTGACCCCGCCGCAAGTGATTTCCCCGCAGGCAAGCACCGAAACGGCGGCTCCGGTGAATGCTCCGCTGCCATCGGTGTTGTCCCCGTCTCCGGTGGGCAGTAACGGAAGCCGGAAAAGCGGCGCAGTCTTGCCGGTGGCCGAGGATGACGGCGAGGCAAGCCTCAATGGTTTGGGCAATCCGGGGTCGATCGGGGTCTTTACGCCGATCTCTCCCGGTTCGCGCAATTAAGCAGGCAGGCCATGTTCCTGATGGCCCATATGTCTGCTAATCGAATGAAAATAAATGGTGTTTTTGCAAAGGTGGCGGTGTTTTCCGTGCGCGATATCGCGCTGACTGCTTTTGTCATACCGTCATATTGATACCTGTGGGTGATGTGCCTGTTTCACTGTCCGCCGTCTGGTCGCGCTCTGTGCCGGAAAGACAAGGGGGCGGCTTTCCAGCCACGGCAAAGGGGCATGGCATCCTGCACCCCCGGTTCCCATAGGGCAGTCAAGTAAAAAAAACGCGGTTTTGTGCGGGTTTCAGAGGCTTTTGCGGTTGACAGACAGGGGCTTGCCGGGCTTTCTCCTGTCGGGGATGTTGCCCGGTTTTATCCGGGCGACGCGGGATGTTTTTTGAAAAGTCCGTTCCACCGAAACGTACTGTCCAAGGAGACTTTGTAATATGAACAAGAGCGATCTCGTCGATGCCGTCGCTGCTGAGTCCGGCCTGACGAAGGCGGATGCCGCCAAGGCTGTGGACGCTCTCTTCGACGCCATCACCGGCGCCCTGAAGCAGGGTGACGAAGTGCGCCTCGTCGGTTTCGGCACCTTCGCCGTTTCCGAACGGGCTGCCCGCACCGGCAAGAACCCGCGCACCGGCGAAGAGATCACCATCGAAGCTTCCAAGCAGCCGAAGTTCAAGCCCGGCAAGGGCCTGAAGGACGCTCTGAAGTAAGACGGGGGCTGGTGGGCTTTTCAGGCTCATAGCTCTGGAGCATTGTGCGAAAAGTGGAAACCGGTTTTCGCAACAACAATGCGGCAAAACAAAAATCCAGAGCTGTGAGCATGGTTTATTCCAAGGCTCACAGCTCTGGAGTTTGTCTGAAAGGCCAATGGCAGGGACCGTCGGCCTTTGTTTCAGGACAGACCATGAAAACGGCACCGCCCCATGGGAGCGGTGCCGTTTTTGTTGGTGCAGGGGCTTGTTCCTTGCCGCAGTGCCTGAGCCTTACAGGTTGAGCGGAATACGGGCCTCCAGCGGCTTGTAGGCATCGACGCCTTCAAGGACCACGCCGTCAAAGCCAAGGTCCATCAGGGCGGCAAAGGTCTTGCCGACCAGCGCCCGCCATTCGGCGTCCCAGAACTTGACGTCATACTCGCCGGGGACAGCCACCACCGGCGAGGCAATCCAGTCCGGCGAGCCGACTTTCCAGTCATTCTTCCAGTAATAGCGGGTATCGCGGGCGTGGGCGATGTCCAGCCGGGCGAGGATCAGCCGCCGGGTGCCTACTTTCTTTTGGTGCAGTGATCTGACGTCGGCGTAGGTCAACGGGGTGCGGTCGCGGTGAAAGGCGTCCATCACCACCATGTCCCAGTTGGTCTGCCCCAGCGCAACCACCAGATCGTCCTTGGTGGTATAACCGGCGTTGCCATCCAGGAACAGGACGTTGCGGGCTTCGCCAAGGCCGTTGATGTTGTTGGAGTTCTCTCCTGTCGGAGGGTCGGCCGGGACGCGATCAAGGCCACGGGGGGACATGTCGACATGGGCCAGCACGCCGTTCTTGCGGCTTTCGGCCAGCGCCGTGCCGACCATCTGGCGGGTTTCGCAATGATCAACCGACAGGACGCTCAGGCCATTGTCCTGCAACATGCGGATGAAGCCGACCGAGGCGGTTGAATCGACCACCGGCACGCAATACTGGTCGTTCATCACCACGCCGTCGATGGCCTTGACGTAGCGCCGGTGGGGGGAGCCCAGCGGCGTGGTGGCGACAGGAATACGCGGGTCCGGGTTGGGGTTGAGCAGGGCCTCCATTTTGACTTCCCGCTCTTCCTTGACGGTCAGGCCGAGGCCTTCGCGGGTGAGCACGATAAAGCGGGCGTTGCGGCCTTTGGCGTAATCGGACAGGCCGGTCACCAGATCGCGCAGGCTGCCGCGATAATCGGGGATTTTCATCGGCGGTGCCAAAGGTGCGGGCGCGGGCGCAGCGGTCGGAGCCTTGCTGCTTTGGGCCAGAGCAGGCAGAACCGGGGCAGCAGCCCCGAGCAGGATGGCCGTGGCAAGCAGGGCAGACGTGGCGAAAGAGGGCATGGTGATTACAACCATTCAACCAGAA
This sequence comes from Insolitispirillum peregrinum, assembly GCF_900156605.1. GTDB lineage: Bacteria > Pseudomonadota > Alphaproteobacteria > Rhodospirillales > Rhodospirillaceae > Insolitispirillum > Insolitispirillum peregrinum. The sequence continues at coordinate 88,767 of NZ_FTOA01000001.1, forward strand.
GACGGGCTACATGGTCGGCCAAAGGCAAGGACGACGTCAAGCCGGGAGACTCTATTCCGTACAAAGTAAACAGACCATCAATGCCACAGTCGGTCGGGGTCTGGATCATGAAGTCGGCAGCCCCCCCCGCCAGCGCCGGTATTTTGGGCCGGACGCCACTATAGGCCGGTTGCAGAGCCTGATCCGGCAGGCCGGGCCAGTATCGGCGGATGGCGGCATAAAAGGCGTCTCCCCGGCGGGGATCAACGCGATAGTCAATCCGTGCCGGGTCGGCGTGATCCAGCCATTCGACATCGGGGCCGAACCGTCCGCGACCGGCCATGTCAACGGTATAATGGACACCCAGCCCGCCATTGACCGGCACCGGATAGACCAGGGTTTGGAATGGCGGAGAGGTGGCAAGGTCGAAATAGTTTCCCTTGGCCAGCGTTAGCGGAGGGATATGGTCCGGGGCCAGCCCGGCAATGGTGGCGTTGACCTTTTGCGCTGACAGCCCGGCGGCATTGACCACCACCCGGCAGCGCAAGGTCATCGGCTCGGCGCCGCCGCACTCGAGTTCCAGCCCGCCAGAGGGCAGGGGACGCCCCCCCAGCACCGGGGTTTGCACAACCAGAGAGGCGCCATGCTGCTCGGCTTCGCCTAGACAGGCCAGCATCAGGCCGTGGCTGTCGATGATGGCGGTGGTCGGCGACCACAGGGCGGCAGCACAGGACAGGGCGGGTTCCCGCGCCATTGCCTGTGCGCCGTCCAGCCATTCCAGCATCACGCCATTGGCCGCGGCGGCGGCCTGAATGCTGCCCAGCCGTTCGGCTTCGGCGTCGTTGGTGGCAACGATCAGCTTGCCGGTCACACGGTACTCAACGCCATGGTCGGCACACCATTGCGGCAGGCGACGGTTCCCTTCGACGCACAGGCGGGCTTTCAGGCTGCCAGCGGGGTAATAGATCCCGGCATGGGAAACCTCGGAATTGCGGGCACTGGTGATGGTCCCAAAGGCGCTTTCGGCCTCCAGACACAGCACACCGTACCCGGCTCGGGCGAGGGCTGCCGAGCAGGCAAGGCCGACCACACCGGCACCGATGACGGCGACGTCAATATCCCAGCTCATCAATGGCGTTCCTGTACGATGCAAGGCAGGGGACGGCAGGCGCAACGAAAGGGTAATTACAGTTTTTCGGCGCGCCCGTTCCGCAAGGATTCAAAAAGGCCTTCGCAGACGGTGCGCAGGTTGTCAAAGTTGCGGATTGAACCGGAATCCGCCGGTGCATCCGCCTGATAGTTGTAGTTGTTGTTGAATTTGGCAGGCAGTTCAAACCAGATCGCCCGCCGGTCTTCGGCCGTAAAGAACCGTTCCAGGTCCGCGCGCGGGAACGTCTCCATCGCCAGCGTCAGGATATCGCGGGTGATGTCCTTGTTCTGGATATGGGTCAGGCTGGCGGCCAGTTCGGGGGGCAGGGCGCGGGCGGAAACGCCGATCACCCGCATGATGAAATCGGGACAGTTGACGGCATTGCTCAGTTCCTTTTCATCGCGGAACAGGGCGAACACGTCCTCGCCAAATACCGGGGTCAGGCGGCGAATGGTGGTTTCAGCACCCGTGCCGGCTTTTTTGAGGGCGGCGAAGCAATCAAGGTAGCGGGTCAGCAGCAGGTCAAAAATCCGCCGCTCTTCCTGTGGCAGTTGTTTCAGTTTGGCCTGTTCGGCAGCCTCCTCGGCCGGGTCCCGCTGCTGCTTGCTGGCCGGGCGTTGTTGCGCCATCCGGTTGGGCGAACGGGAAACCCCCAGCCTGGCTTCGGCGTAAACGCGGGCAAAGCCCTTGGCCTGGGCAATGTCTTCGGCATTCAGGCGGATCAGGTTTTCCAGATCGCGCGGTTCGGTGAAATAGGCCAGCAGGTCCCCCAGAGCCTCGACCTGACGGGTTTGCAACTGGCCGTACAGCGGGATCAGGCGGAACTGCCTGTCGCTGTTCAGCAAGGGCTTGATCAGCTCGTACAGGCCGTGACCGGGGTATTCGTCGCGGAACTGGTCGGGGGTAAAGGTCGGTGTGCCCGAGGTCAGTTCCTTGATGCTGCCCAGCAGGCGACCGGTCAGCGATTGCCGCTTTTTTTCTTCTTCCTGCTGGTACTCGGCGGTGGCCTGACGGGCGCGGGCGGTGGCCCAGCGGCGTTCCTGCCGTTCCATGTACAGGCGGGCCGATCCATACAGATGGGCCATGATCACTTCGTCATAGGTGCGGCCACAGGGGCCGATCGGCTGCGTGCGGTCGCTGACCAGTTCGCCGGTTTCCTGATGCAGGAACAGGTCGCGGAACTGCTTTTCGCCGCGCAGTTCCCAGGCCGCCGTCAACAGGGTGGCGACCACTTCGGGGTGGCGGCGCAGAACGTCATCGACGGTGTCCAGTCCCTTGATTGGCTCGATGACCGCACCATGGCCTGCGCGTTGCAACAGGGAGCAGAGGATTTCATAGCCGATCTGGCACTGTTCACGCAGACGGGGGATGCGGCGTTCACGGCCTGAGGGGGTCTTGGCAGGCTTGCTTTCTTTGACCATCGGACTAACTCTCATCTATCCCAGCTCCAGCAGGGCCGGTGCCCGATCAATGATGGTGGACAAAATGCGTTCGGCCTGACGCTGTTTGGCCTGCATGTCCTCACTGATCAGTCCTTCGTAGCGTGGATCGCTTAACCAGCGATTTGCGTCATAAAGGTTTTTTATCTCGCGGACAAACACTTCACGCGATCCGAGCGGCAGATTCGTCTCGCGAGAGAGAGCGTCCAGAAATTTCAGCGAACAGTCAAGTAATGTTGCCCAGATCTTGACTGTCAGGCCAGTAAACCGCCTTCTGAACGGAGTTTCCGGGTCTTCGGGCAACTGTTCGAGCCGCCGTTCAATAACGATCGAAAAGGCCCAGCACTCGGAAATAAGGTCGCGGTTTTTCATGTATTGCGAGAAGTGTGACGCCATTCCTCCCTGCTTTGAGTTGTGGAGGGACAGCATCAGGCGGTCAGTGCTGGTGTTCAGGTCCTGGACTTTATACTCCAGAATATCAAGGAAACGGCCAATTTCTGCCGTTACCTTGTTATATGCCGGAGAATGGGTCACCTTGTCGTGTCCTCGAATGATGAGACAGGGGGGAGTTGTCTGTACTCTGACAGATTGCCAGTCCCTTACGGCCCGGCGACGCTTTGAAATAGGGAGTCAATCGCCCTGGGGGCAGGGGGGAGGCGACTGATGGATCACATTTTAGGATGTATACCTTATTTTTAAGGAGAGTAAAAAAGGAATACCATGTGCCCACCATCACAGCGTCATTTTGCCTCTGATGTATCTCCTTGGGTTGATCTGTTTTTATTTGTGAAGCGCATAAGGTGTGCATTCTTATACTTAGGGGCCAATATTGTGCCTTTGGTGTAGGTTTCTGGTCTATGTCTGGAATGGTTGATGGCAGAGAGAATGGTATCCGTTGCCCTGACGGCAGGTTAAGGATAAGAAAAAAGGACCGAACTGAAAGGCAGGCTGTGGTGATGATGTCTTTGGCATTCCCTGTGATGTGCTGGGCTCCGGATGGCGCAAATGCAGCGCCGACGCAGGCGGAGGCGAAAAACGGGGTGAGCATTCACCATTCCGTCTGCCCCCACGATTGTCCCAGTGTGTGCGCACTGGATGTCGAGGTGGTCAACGGGGAGCGTATCGGGCGCGTGCGCGGTGCGCCGCAGGCCTATACCGACGGAGTGATCTGCGCCAAGGTTGCCCGCTATGCCGAACGGGCCAATCATCCTGATCGCCTGACGGTGCCGCTGAAGCGCGTCGGGCCGAAGGGGAGCGGTGAATTTACGCCGATCTCGTGGGACGAGGCGCTGGATACGGTGGCTGAGGCGTTCCGGTCAGCGGCGGACCGGCATGGCCCGGAAACCGTCTGGCCCTATTTCTACGCCGGGACCATGGGACTGGTGCAGCGGGACGGCATCGAGCGCCTGCGGCACGTGATGGGCTATTCCGAGCAGCACAAGACCTATTGCACCGCGCTGGCGACGGCAGGCTGGATGGCGGCGGCGGGCCACCGTCTGGGAACCGACGCGCGCGAAATGGCAGAGTCCGAGGTGATTGTCGTCTGGGGCGGCAACCCGGTCCATACCCAGGTGCAGGTGATGAACTGGGTGGCGCGGGCCAAAAAGAACAACGGTGCCAGGCTGGTGGTGGTCGATCCCTACCGCACGCCGACGGCGGAAAAGGCAGACCTGCATGTGATGCTGCGACCGGGTACCGATGGGGCGCTGGCCTGTGCGGTGATGCATGTCCTGTTCCGTGATGGTTTGGCCGACCGCGACTGGATGGCTCGCTTTACCGACGAACCCGAGGCACTGGAACAGCATCTTGCTACCCGTACCCCGGAGTGGGCCGAGGCCATCACCGGCGTTCCGGCAGCGACAATTGTTGAATTTGCCCGTCTGTACGGTGGTACCAAAAAGAGCTTCCTGCGCGTCGGCTATGGCTTTACCCGCTCGCGCAACGGGGCGGTCAACATGCATGCGGTGGCCTGTCTGCCGTCGGTGACCGGTGCATGGGCCCATTATGGCGGCGGGGCGTTGTGGGGCAATGGCGGCGTGTTTGGCATCAGCAAGACCCTGATCGAGGGTCTGGACCGGCGCAGGCCGGGGGTGCGCTCGCTGGACATGAGCCGGATCGGGCCGGTGCTGGCCGGAAATCCGCAGGATCTGGGCGATGGGCCACCAGTGACGGCCATGCTGGTGCAAAGCTGCAACCCGGCGGCAGTGGCCCCGGAAACGGCGCTGGTCCGGCAGGGCTTGCTGCGCGACGACCTGTTCCTGTGCGTCCACGAACAGTTCATGACCGATACCGCCCGCTATGCCGACATTGTGCTGCCCGCCACCATGTTCACCGAACATGACGATCTGTATGTGGCCAGTGGTCATACCTTCCTGCAATGCCATCGTGCGGTGGTTCCGCCGCTGGGCGAATGCCGGTCGAACCATGAGGTGATTTGTGCGCTGGCCGAACGGCTGGGGGCCGATCATCCGGGATTCCGCATGAGCGCGTGGGAGATGATTGATACCACCCTGAAAACTTCGGGCTATGAGGGGGCGGACGCCCTGCTGACGGCCCGCTGGCAGGACAAGGCCCGCACCGGCGACGATGCCCGCTTCCTGAATGGCTTTGGTCATGCGGATGGCAAGTTCCATTTCCGCGCCGACTGGGCGGCACAGGGACCGGCCCATCACGGTCTGCCGACCCTGCCGGACCACGCGGCGGTGATCGACGAGGCCAGCGCGGAGCATCCGTTCCGTCTGGTGGCAGCGCCAGCCCGCAATTTCCTCAACAGCACCTTTACCGAAACCCCCACCAGCCAAAAGCTGGAAAAGGAACCAACCGCCCTGATCCATCCCGATGATGCCGCCGGTCTGGGGTTGGTGGAAGGCCAGCCGGTTTCGCTGGGCAACAGTCGGGGGGTGGTTGTGGTGGCGTGGAAGCCCTTTGCCGGGCTGTGCAAGGGCGTGGTGGTGGTGGAAAGCATCTGGCCCAATAAAAATTTTGCTGGCGGGTTGGGAATCAATACGCTTATTTCCGCAGAGGCAGGTTATCCCAATGGTGGTGGCGTCTTCCACGATACCGCCATCTGGGTTCGTCCCGGTCTGGTGCCGTTTTCTTCGCTCTCGGCGTCGTCGTAAACAGTTCAGGAAGGGGAAAACCCATGGAACAACAGACTCCCCCGCATGGGCAGGGCGCCAAAAACCCCGGCAAGGCCCATGTGATTGTTGTCGGCAACGAAAAGGGTGGGTCGGGCAAGTCCACGGTGGCGATGCACCTGATTGTCAGCTTGCTGCGTGGTGGCCTGACCGTCGGGTCGGTGGACCTTGATGCCCGACAGGCCACGTTGTCGCGTTATGTGGAAAACCGCACCGCCTACGCAGAGAAACACCAGATCCGCCTGCCGATGTCGGTCCATTATTCCATTCTGCCGTCGGGGACACAGGCCAGTGACGAACAGAACCTGCGCGAGGTGATGGAGTACCTGAACGGGTTCTGCGACACCATCGTCATTGACACGCCGGGTGCCGATACCTTCCTCAGCCGGGCCGGGCATTCCTATGCCGATACGCTGATTACCCCGCTGAACGACAGCTTTATTGATCTGGACGTTCTGGCCCGCGTTGACCCGGAAACAATGAAGGTTCTGGGCGGCAGCCACTACACCCAGATGGTGTTCGATGTGCGCAAGCGGCGGCAGTTCCGCGATGGCGGCTCGATTGCCTGGGTGGTGCTGCGCAACCGCTTGTCGCACCTGTCGGCGCGCAGCAAGCACGAAATGGAGCGGCTGATTGGTGATCTGGCCCAGCGGCAGGGCTTTGTGCACATTCAGGGGCTGGGCGAGCGGGTGATTTACCGCGAGCTGTTCTTTTCCGGCCTGACCCTGCTGGACCTGAACAAGGACGGGGTGCAGGTGGACATGAACATGTCGCATGTGGCCGCCCGGCAGGAATTGCGGGTGTTGCTGGATGCGATCAGCAAGGCCCAGGCGGGCGGGCACCGGGCGGCGTAAATCGGACGTTCGTTTTTTTTCTGTCCCGCGGCCCGACAAGACGGCGATTCTGTGACATTGTGACCAAAACCGGGCACTTGCCCGCCAGCCGTCAGCCAGAAGCCACGGAAAGCTTGGGGCCTTTGTGTCAGCATTGTGATGGCTTGCAGAGGCCGTCTGTCCGTGGCACAAAAAGAACAGCGGAGATCCGGTCCGCATCGTCTTCGGCAGGCCGAGCGTCTGTCATTCTTTCAAGAGGTTCTTATGACCCGTCGTGTCCGCAAAGCCGTCTTCCCCGTTGCCGGGCTGGGGACGCGCTTCCTTCCCGCCACCAAGCTGGTCGCCAAGGAAATGTTGCCGGTGGTTGACAAGCCGCTGATCCAGTACGCGGTGGAAGAATGCCGGAAGGCTGGCATCGAATATTTCATTTTCATCACCGGCCGTGGCAAGGCCGTTCTGGTCGATCATTTTGACCACGCGCCCGAGCTGGAATCCCTGCTGCGTGATCGCGGCAAGCGCGAGCCGCTCGACGAGCTGCTGGGTGGCCTGCCCAAGCCGGGCACCATCGTTGCCACCCGTCAGCAGGAGCCGCTGGGTCTGGGCCACGCCGTGCATTGCGCCCGCGCCTTTATCGGTGACGAGCCGTTTGCCGTCGTTCTGCCCGACGACATGGTGATGTCGGATCGTCCCTGCATCGGCCAGCTGATCGAAGCCTGGAACGATGTTGGCGGCAACGTGGTGGCGGTGGAAAACGTCCCGGCTGACCAGACCGACAAGTACGGCATTCTGGATGTGCAGGGGCAGCAGGGCAACCTGTTCAGCGCCAAGGGGCTGGTGGAAAAGCCGGCGGTCGGAACCGCTCCGTCGACGATGGCGATCATCGGTCGCTATGTGCTCGACCCGCTGGTGATGGACGAACTGGGCCGCACCAAGCCGGGCTCGGGCGGGGAAATCCAGTTGACCGACGCGATGAATGCCACCATCGGCAAGGTGCCGTTCCACGGCCTGCAATTCGACGGCGAGCGTTTCGATTGTGGCGACAAGGTCGGCTTCCTGAAGGCCAACATCCGCTTTGCCCTGGAACGCCCGAACATGCGGGACAAGGTTGCCAGCCTGATCAAGGATATTGCGGCAACCTTGTAAGCCTGCTACCCAATCCGGGGCCACTGCTGTCGGTGGCCCCGGTTTCGTCTGTACGACGGCACTCGCGAGCGGGGGTTCCGTGGGGGAGTGCTGTCGTTTCCTCATTACGGCTTTAGGGGTTTTCCATGCGTATTGCCATGATCGGCACGGGCTATGTTGGGTTGGTGTCCGGTGCCTGCTTCTCGGAATTTGGCGTCGAAGTCGTGTGCGTCGACAAGGACGAGAGCAAGATTGAGCGGTTGTTGCGTGGTGAAATCCCGATCTATGAACCGGGCCTCGACAAGCTGGTCACCAGCAATGCCGAAGCCGGTCGCCTGTCCTTTACCACCGACCTGAAAGAGGCGGTCAAGGGGGCCGATGCGGTGTTCATCGCTGTCGGCACGCCGACCCGTCGTGGTGGTGGTCATGCCGACCTCAGCTATGTCTATGCCGCCGCCAGGGAAATTGCCGAGGCGATGGACGGCTACACCGTGGTGGTCACCAAGTCCACCGTGCCGGTGGGCACTGGCCGTGAAGTCGAACGGGTCATTCGTGAAACCCGTCCCGATGCCGAATTCGATGTGGTGTCGAACCCCGAATTCCTGCGCGAAGGCTCGGCGATCAATGATTTCATGCGCCCGGACCGGGTGGTGATCGGGGCGGAAACCGATCGCGCGCGCGAGGTCATGCGCACCCTTTATCGCCCGCTGTTCCTGATCGAAACCCCGATCCTGTTCACCAGCCTGGAAACCAGCGAGCTGACCAAGTACGCCGCCAACACCTTCCTGGCTGCCAAGATCACCTTCATCAACGAAATGGCCGATCTGTGCGAAAAGGTCGGGGCCGACGTGCATGACGTTGCCAAGGGCATCGGTCTTGATGGCCGTATTGGCAAAAAGTTCCTGCATCCGGGGCCGGGTTACGGCGGGTCGTGCTTCCCCAAGGATACGCTGGCGCTGGTGCAGACTGCCCGTGACTCTGGTGCTCCGCTGCGGATCATCGAAACGGTGGTGGATATCAACGCCAAGCGCAAGCGCCAGATGGCCGATCGTATCGTCGAGTTCTGCGGTGGTTCGATGCAGGGCAAGACGGTGGCCATTCTGGGCCTGACCTTCAAGCCGAACACCGACGACATGCGCGACAGCCCGTCGCTGGACATCGTTCCGGCCCTGATCGACGCCGGTGCCACCGTGCGCGCCTATGATCCGGAAGGGATGGACGAAGCCAAAAAGCACCTTGATGGTGTGGTCTATTGCTCGGGTGCCTACGAGGCGATGGATGGCGCCGATGCGCTGGTGATCCTGACCGAATGGAATGAATTCCGTTCGCTGAACCTGACCCGGGTCAAGTCGTTGCTGAAGGAACCGGCGATGGTTGACCTGCGCAACATCTATGACCCGAAGCAGATGGCCGATCAGGGTTTCCGTTACCAGTGTGTTGGCCGCCCGCTGCGCAAGGCTGACTGATCAGGTGTTTGCTATAAAGAGGCTGCCTTGCTGGTGGCCTCTTTGTGTCTGCTGTGTACTGTTGATGCTTGGGGGGAAGCTGCCATGGCCGTCGTTCAGATCATTCCGACCACGCCCTTTGACGGGCAAAAGCCGGGCACGTCGGGGCTGCGCAAGAAAGTCAAAGTCTTTGCCCAGCCGCACTATCTGGAAAATTTCGTTCAGTCGATCTTTGACAGCCTGAGCGACTTTGCCGGGCAGACGCTGGTGGTGGGTGGTGATGGCCGCTACCATAACCGGGTGGCCATTCAGACCATCCTGCACATGGCGGCGGCGAACGGTTTTGGCCGGGTGCTGGTCGGGCAGGGCGGTATCCTGTCCACTCCGGCGGCATCCTGCGTGATCCGCAAGCATCAGGCCTATGGTGGCATCATCCTGTCGGCCAGCCACAATCCCGGCGGCCCGGACGAAGATTTTGGCATCAAGTACAACATCGGTGCCGGTGGCCCGGCGCCGGAAAGCATCACCGACGCCATCTATCTGCGCACCCAGACCATCGACAGCTATAAAATCCTGCCAGCAGAGGCGGTTGATCTCGATGTGATCGGCTCGCAGACGCTGGGCGGAATGGTGGTGGAGGTGATCGACCCGGTTGCCGATTACGCCGACCTGATGGCCTCGCTGTTTGATTTCGATGCCATCGGGGCCATGCTGCGTGATGGTGCGTTCCGCATGCGCTTTGATGCCATGCACGCGGTGACCGGTCCTTACGCCACCCGCATTCTGGAAGGGATGCTGGGCGCTCCGGCGGGGACAGTGATTAACGGCACGCCGCTGGAAGACTTTGGCGGTGGTCACCCGGACCCCAATCTGGTCTATGCCCATGATCTGGTCGCCGAAATGTTTGGTGCCAATGCGCCCGATTTCGGGGCGGCATCGGACGGGGACGGCGACCGCAACATGATTTTGGGCGGCAACTTCTTTGTCACCCCGTCGGACAGTCTGGCGGTGCTGGCGGCAAACGCCACCCTGTGCCCCGGCTATGCCGCTGGCCTGAAGGGCATTGCCCGCTCGATGCCGACCAGCAGGGCCGCTGATCTGGTGGCCGCCCGGCTGGGCATTCCGGCGTGGGAAACCCCGACCGGCTGGAAATTCTTTGGCACGTTGCTGGACGCTGGTAAGGCGACCCTGTGTGGCGAAGAAAGCTTTGGCACCGGCTCTGACCACGTGCGGGAAAAGGATGGCCTGTGGGCGGTGCTGATGTGGCTGAACGTGCTGGCCTGTCGCCGGGAACCGGTGTCGGCGATCGTCACCGCCCACTGGGCCGACTATGGCCGCACCTATTATTCGCGCCATGACTACGAAGCGATCGACAGCGCCGCCGCCGAATGCCTGATGGCCCACCTGCGCAGCGAAGGCCCCAAGCTGGCCGGGCAGGTTCTGGAAGGATTCACCGTCGCCGCCTGCGATGACTTTGCCTATACAGACCCGGTGGATGGCTCGGTCTCGACCAAGCAGGGCGTGCGGCTGATGTTCACCGATGGCTCGCGGGTGGTGTTCCGCCTGTCGGGGACCGGCACCGCCGGGGCCACCCTGCGCGTCTATCTGGAACGCCACGAGCCAAACCCGGCCCTGCACCAGCAAGATACGCAACAGGCTCTGGCTCCGTTGATTGCCATCGCCCAGCAGGTGGCCGACATTCGTGGCCGCAGCGGTCGTGACGCTCCGACGGTGATTACCTGATCGGGCGATCCTGTTCAGGATCGGCAAGAGCGCAGGGGCTGGCTGGCCTCTGCGCTCTTTTTCTGGGGAGAGGATCGCCTGCCCGGTTGCTGTCCTCAGAGGGACTGGGTAGTCTTGCAGATTGACCGGGTGCAGACTGTCGCAAGGAAAGGGAGGGTGACACATGCGCGTCGATGATCTGATCATTGATACGATGCAGATGTCCGATCTTCCGGCGCTGCACGGGCTGTCTGCCAGCATGGGATGGCCGCACCGGGCCGAGGACTGGGCGCTGAACTTGCGCAGTGGTCATGGTCTGGTGGCCCGCGATGCCATTGGGCGGCTGCATGGTTCGGCGATGTATTTTCCGATGGCGCAGGATCGCACCTCGCTGGGGATGGTGATTGCCCATCCTCGCCTTGAGCGGTCCGGCCTGCTGGAGCTGTTGACCCGCGAGGCGATGGAGCGCGCGGGAAGCTATGCGACGTTCCTGAATGCCTGCAGTGAAGTGCAAGTGGCCTGTCAGGGGATCGGCGCGCTGGGGCACAGTCTGGTCTATCAGACACAAGGCTATGTGGCCTCGGTGCCGATGGCGGCGGTCAGTGTCAAAACACGCGCAGCCCGGCCCGAAGACATGGCGGATATTCTGGCCTGTGACACCCGCGCCTATTCTGCTGATCGCCACGATGTGCTGGAACCGCTGTTTGCCGCCTCTGCGGCGGTGCGGGTGCTGACCCGGCGCGGCGAGATTCAGGGCTATGCCTGCGCCCGCCGGTTTGGTCGCGGGCAGGTGATCGGCCCGGTGATTGCCCGCAGCGAAGACGATGCCATCAGCCTGATTGCCCCGCTGCTGGACCGCTTTGTCGGTGAGTTCGTCCGCTTTGATACCCGTCTGGAAGACGGGCCGCTGCGGCGCTTTCTGCTGGCGTGTGGCCTGCATCCGGTGGGGACGGTGGTCACCATGACCTTCGGAGATGTCCCGCGTGGCGGTCCCGAGCGCGTTTACGGTCTGTCCAGCCATTCGCACGGCTGACGCTGGCGTCGTTCTTCTCAGGACAAGACAGTTGAGAAGCAATGATGGGCTACCGCCCATGCCCGTTCGGGGACGATGCCCCCGAACCCCCCTTTTTTCTTTGATGATCAAAAGAGCGGGGTCCGGGGCCTGAAGGCCCCGGCGAGGTATGGAGCAGCGCTCCATGATCCTGTTGTCTGTTTGTCGTGTTTCTGTGGGGAGCGAGGGCGAACAGGCAATCACCCGTTTTAAAGAAAACGAAGCTTCAATCCACGCCCCCGTGAGGGGGCGACACACAACCATCGTCACCGCCGCAGGCCGGGCCGCCGTTTCAATCCACGCCCCCGTGAGGGGGCGACCCACGCCAAGGGCGAGACGGTCTTTTACGAGGCCGTTTCAATCCACGCCCCCGTGAGGGGGCGACTTCCATGTAAAGTCCCTTCTTTGTGGATGATTTTGTTTCAATCCACGCCCCCGTGAGGGGGCGACGGCACCCACTGTACCAGACTGTTTTTACTCAGGGAAAGACGCATGTTGCGCGAACCTCTGGAATTCCAGTGCATAAATATATGCGTACATATAAAGTGAAAAAGAGAATCATGTCTTTTCAACAGATTACGCTGGCGCGAACCTCCCCGGAAATGCCGACACGCTTGAGGTTCGCGCTGTGCGCCCACCGGGCGGCCTTTCGAGCATTGTGCGAAAAGCGGGAACCGGCTTTCGCAAAAACAGTGCGACAAACCAAAAGGTCAGACCAGAACCCCCATTTCTTCTTTGAATTCAAAGGAATGGGGTCTGGGGCCTCAAGGCCCCAGCGAGGTGTGGAGCAGCGCTCCACGTCCTTGCTGTCCTGCTGTCGTGTACAGTGACGTCAGATTGAACGCACGGCGCAACGCCACAGACATGGTCAGCCGATCACCCCGCGCAGCCCCACCAGTGCCGGATAAGGGTGGACGACCACGTCACAGCGGACATCGTGCAGATAGGAGCGGAAGCGGCCCTTGTCCTCAAAGGCAGCGCGAAACGGGCTGGCCTGAAAGAACGGTAGAATGCGCGGCAGAATTCCCCCCATCAGCACCACGCCGCCCAGAGCACCGCTGCTGAGGGCCAGATTGCCCGCCACCGACCCGAGAAAGCTGCAAAACAGGGTCAGCGCCTGCTGGGCATGGGGGTCTGACCCGGCCAGCGCACGGGCAGTGACCTCGGCGGGGGCCAGGGCGTTTTCCATACCGCTCAGGGTTTGATGCAACAGGGCCAGACCGCTGCCGCACAGCAGATGCTCGGCGGAGACATGATCATCCTGCCCCTTGGCGCGCAGGTCGGCGCGGATGCGGGCCAGAATGTCGGCCTCGTCGTCGGTGCGGGCGGCCAAGGTGACGTGGCCGCCTTCGGTGGCGACCGGCAGCCAGTGGCTATCCGGGGTCGGCACCAGCAGGGCGACCCCCAGACCGGTACCGGGGCCGAGCACCGCAACCGGGAATCCGGCCACGCTGGAGCCCTCGCCAATGCTGACCCGGTCGGCGGCGGTCAGGTGCGGGCAGGCAAGGGCATTACCGACGAAATCATTGACCACCGTCAGCCGGTCCCAGCCCATCTGTTGCCGCAGGGCCTGCTGCGAAAAGGTCCATGGGCTGTTGGTCAGGGCGACCTGATCCCCCAGCACCGGGCAGGCAACGCACAGGGCTGCACGGCTGGGCGCGCTCGGGAGGGAGAGGCCGCCAAGATAAGCGGTCAGGGCATCGGCCAGCGACGGATGGTCTCGCACGGCCAGCGTTTGCTCGTGGTGCCAGCCGGGCTGTTGGTCGAAAACGATGGCAAAGCGCGCATTGGTTCCCCCAATGTCGCCAATGACGGCGCAGGTGCTCATGGGCTATCGATGATCCTTATCTGGTTAGGGCAAATCCCGAGCAGATGGGTTCATCTGCGGCGACGTATTTGCTTAAAATACAAGACATTATAGCATTTGAAGTGATCCAGGGAGAACGTAAAATGCTCTAGAGAAACGTGTCGGTGATGGTCAACCGTCGTTGCCGTTGCGCTCACGTTTTTCCTTCATGTATTGCGCCAGCTTTTCGGCCCGCCAACTGGTGGCAAAGGCCTTGGCGGCGACACGTTGCCGCTCCATCTCGATCCGGTTCTGCTCGGTCTGCTGGCGGCGCTGTTCGACGGCTGCCATTTGGGCGGGCGAGGGGGCATAGGGGCGAATCTGGGTGTTCAGACCAGCGGGGGAGCCCATCGGAACGCGCGCCTGCGCAAAAGCCTGCGGCACCGATGGGCCGCCGGTTGGGTTGGCGATGTTCAGGGCATTCCATTCTTCGGCAATCTTGACCCGATAGCGGTTGGCGTACTCGGGAGTCGCGGAGTGATAACGGACGGCGGCAGCCTGCCACGAGCCGGTTTCCTTGAACAGATTTTGCAGGAAATTCATCGCATAGCCGACATTGACCGCCGGGTCAAAGGCCGCTTCGAGGCTGGGGAAGGCGTCGCCGTGGTAATACAGGTTGATCTGCATGCAGCCGACGTCAATATTGCGCACGCCGCGCCGTTGCAGGCGGTGGACTTCGGCTACCGCCTCTTGCTTGCTGGCGAAATAGCGGCCTTGCCCTTCGGCCATCACCGTCCACGGCCAGGCGGTTTTTTCCTGCCGGGCTTTATCGTAACGACCGGATTCAACAAATGAAATGGCTGTCAGCAGGTTGGCAGGCAGCCCGCCCATCACCCCCAGACGGTCGGTTTGCAACCGGCACAGCATGCCGTCAGACCCCAACGGCAAGGGTTGCTGCTGAGCGCGCACCGGGCTCGCCGTCAGCGCCAGAAAGGCACCAAGCACGGCAGCAGAGACGGCAACAAGGGACAAACGACGACGCATGGGCTGTCCTTCGGAATGCCTCGGGCTAGGGGGAGGCTCGACTCCTGATGATCGGTATCCCGCAATTATGTCCAACTGTCCATGCCAAACCGTTAACAGTCCGGGGGCAGGGGTAAAAAACCTGCGGGCGATCAGGGGGTGCGGATTTGCACAAAAATGTAACATGGCTGAAAAATGTGCTTGCAGGGCAGGGTGAAAACCATTACATTGTGCATTGCAGCAACACGGCGTCTCTGGCCGCTGCGTTGTCTGCCTTTCTTGGACGTTTCCTCCCTAAACTTTCAGGGGCCGCCATCTGTGCGGCCCTCTTTTTTCATATACTCTGTCTACGCCAAAACCCGGAAATCGTCAGGGTTTATGATGTGAAATGCATCTGAGACGAAATCGCGGATTCGGCCCCACTTTGACGGCAATGTGCGTCGAAAAAAGCCCGGAACGGCATCAACGAAGTCATTGAATGTCGGATAGAATTTGTTGTGCGTTACCGTTTTGTGGAGAACGGCCCATAATCGTTCGATGGGATTAAGGTTCGGCGCATAGGGCGGAAGGAAAATCAGATTAATCCTCTTTCCCTGTGTATCGAGCCATTCCCGAACCATTTTTGCATGGTGATATCGGGCATTATCGAGGATCACATGGATTTTTCGCGCCTCGGGATAGGCGTTGAGCAGGCGTGACAGCAAGGTGACGGTGGTCTCGGCATTCATTGCTTCGGCCTCGACCAGATGACAGGCACCGCTTTCCAGATTCAATGCCCCGTGCAGGTTCAGCCGCTGTCGGCCAGTTGTGCGCGACACCGCCACCGGATCGCCTTTTTTGATCCAGCCACGAGCGGGACGTGTCTGGTACTCAGGATGAACCGCATCGCAGAAAACAACCCGATCCCTAGCATCCAGACCATTGAGCAGCTTTTCGTAAGCCGTCACAAAGGCTTCCTGCTCCGCCACAGAGGGAAGGCGCGGTAAAGCCTTGGGATTGCGGTATTCAAACCCAAGGCGGGACAAGAGCTTTATCATCCCCGAGCGGCTGTAGCTGACCCCGCACCGGCTTTCCACAAGAGCGATAATCTCTGCTGTCGTGGTGTAAAGGCGCTCGGTCAGCGCATGGACGAGGGCAGACTTATCGGCGCAAGACAGCCGGGGGCTTGAGCCTTTCCAGCCAAATTCCGACAATCGTGCCGCCCCACCTTCGCACCATCGACGATGCCACTGGTAAACGGTGTCATCGTCCACATACATGATCCGGGCAACTTCCGGGACCGAAAGCCCGTCATCAAGCAACACGATCGCATGCGCTCTGCGCGCTGGACCGTGCACCCCGGAGGGACGACGGACCAACGCCAGCAATTCCTTACGCTCTGATGCGGTGAGAAAACCTGCCTTGTTCATCCTGATACTCGAATCCTTTTCCGCCGATCAGGCAACAGTTTTCTCTCAGGCAGGACCGCTTTCCGGGTTTCCAAGGAGGAAGGGTATATTG
Organism: Insolitispirillum peregrinum; assembly: GCF_900156605.1. Classification (GTDB taxonomy): domain Bacteria; phylum Pseudomonadota; class Alphaproteobacteria; order Rhodospirillales; family Rhodospirillaceae; genus Insolitispirillum; species Insolitispirillum peregrinum. The sequence goes on from NZ_FTOA01000001.1 coordinate 104,954, forward strand.
TGTGATGGATTAGTAATGTGATGGGTGGGTACAGCCACTACGTTACCGCCTTTACGTTACCGCCTTGGCCCATACTCGTAGTCGCGCGGCTGCCTCATAGCGGATACATTTTCCCTTGCTGACGGAGCACACATTGGTTTGTCGTAAGAAGCGATGCAGGCGGAAGGGCGTGATTATGTGATAAACACTTTAGAGTTGTTTTGGTCAGATATTTTAGCTATGCAGTATATTCTAATAAGGGGAATGGAGCCGTATTATGCCCGTCGCCGCCATTGCTGCTGAGAGCGAAGATGATATCGCAGATAGTATCGCGGATAAGATCAAAGACTATCGTGAGGGGGAGATTGATGTCCCGACCGGCGAACACGTTCGCCGCTGGGCCGGCCAATTTGATCCTCTTGTGCAGCGAAGCATTCTCGTGGAAACGCGGCATTTTCTGGAAAAGCGTTATATTTCAAAGGGTATTGCTGAAAATTTCATTTCTGGATTGAGTCGCAACAGTAATCTTGCAGGTAGAAACCCGGCAACATTCTGGGCTGGTGTCGGTTTTCTCAGGCTTCAAGAGCGAAGCCAGAGCCAGTGCGACATGTTGGCTATCTTGTCCGACGTGTTGTGCAATGCCTTCGGCGTGACCTGCGCGCGCCAGACGGCTGCCAATGGGGTGTACGTTTACATTGATGACGCTATCTTCTCCGGCAGGCAAGTGCTGGATGACCTGCGACGTTGGATCAATGGCTGGGATATTTCGGACTGCACCGTTCATGTGATCTGTATTGGCTCGCACAAGAGCGGACGATGGTATGCGGCACGCGAACTGGGAAGAATCGCGGGGCTTCGTCAGATCGACATTCGTTGGTGGTTTGACGCCGAGATTGAGGACTGGAGAAAAGAGGGGAACGGGGAAAAAGTTGATGTTCTCTGGCCGACCTATCCGCCTGGTAAGTGGTGTCTTTCCAAGAATAAGGGTGTTTATCAATATGTTCCCAGTGATCAGTATGTTAATAACTGGTGGACAAAATGCCCGGATGACGCCAAGAAGTTTAACCCTCGGCCGCCATTCAATGGTGAGCGAAACTTGGGCTTCGAGAGCGAAGCTGGCCGAGGGATTCTGGAACAGGCGTTCTTGCAGCGAGGTGCCTATATCTGTTCGCTTTCGGAAAATCCCAATAAAAATATGCACCCTCTCGGTTACCATAAGCTCAATGGCCCCGGTTGCGGTACCCTGCTGACCACATATCGGAATTGTCCCAATAATGCGCCGCTAGTCCTCTGGTGGGGTGACCAGGACGCCAGTTACCCGCTGAACCAGTGGTACCCTTTGATGCCGCGCAGAACACGTACCGCTAACCGGGTAGATGACCTTCCCGAGGAGAATGCTTTTTGATCGACGCGCATGGGAACGTCCGGTGCTATAAACGAATGGAATCCGCTACATTCCGGAAAGTCTCCGAGAAATTTGGTGGGCTGTCGAACATGGCCGGAGGTTTTCCGCTATCGGTTGAAGGCGTTCCCGTTGCGACAAGTGAGGCTTTATACCAAGCGTGCCGTTTCCCTCACAGGCCAGAAATACAAGAGCTTATATTGGCCTCTTCTAGTCCGATGACTGCCAAGATGAAGTCTAAGCCGCACCGGCGAGAAACTCGCCCTGATTGGAGCCTTGTTCGGGTGCCCATCATGAAGTGGTGCCTTCGCGTAAAGCTGGCCCAGAACTGGAAACGGTTCTCGGAACTGCTTTTGTCCACGGGTGATGTCCCAATTGTTGAGGACTCTCGAACGGATTCTTTCTGGGGGGCGAAGCCCGACGGGGGCGATTTTTTGGTTGGGGAAAACGCTTTGGGCCGCTTGTTGATGGAGTTGAGGCTGAAACTGCACGACGCACCGGAAGAGCTTTATGAAGTTCCACCTCTCCCCATAGCTCATTTCATGTTGCTGGGGCGGCAAATTGGTGTAGTTGGCCGGAAAGTTTACCCACCGGTAAATGAGATTCCGGTGCCACAGGGAACACTGTTCGGGTGATGGGAGTCTATGTCGGCTGACAACACGTGATAGACACTAGCAATTGTTGACATTCATCTTGTTCGGATGACGGTTGCTGCAATCTGGATCATGGCAGTGAATCTCTGGTCTGTCTTACAGGTGCGAGTGGCGATCCGCTTGAATTCTTTCAGTTTCTGAAAGAAATTCTCGATGAAATGCAGCAGCTTGTACTTGTCGGCATCGTGAGGGGCCGGGTTGAGACGCTTGGCTCTGGCTGGAATAACCACCTCGATTCCGCGCTCGCGCAGAATGTCACGCAACCAGTCAGCATCATAGGCTTTGTCGTCCAGAACGGCGCCGAAGCTCAGGCTGTCAATCAAGGCGGCCACACCGGTCGTTTCACCTCGTTGTCCCGGCATCAGGGAGAAGCGCACCAACTGGCCCGATTCATCAGTCAAAGCAAGAATTTTGGTGATCATGCCGCCTATACTTTTACCGATCGCCTGATTTTGGGTCCCCCTTTTGCGCCTTGACCGTGGCGATGAACCAGGACAATAGTGCCATCGACCATGACGTATTCGAAATCCGTATCCCCGGATAATTCTTTGGAAATACGGTCAAAGGCTCCATCCTTGATCCAGCGACGGAACCGCTTGAAGACTGAATTCCACGCCCCGAATTCTGCAGGAAGATCGCACCAATCCGCAGGGTTTATGCGGGGGGCGGGGAGAAAGACGTTTCCTCCCTAAATTTTCATGGGCCGCCATCTGTGCGGTCCTCTTTTTTTATTTTCAATAGTATACGCCTATAACCGCCCCGCCGGATGATCCAAACGCGGCCCGGCTGCGTAAACGAAGGAAAGACAATCTGGGAGATCGGCAATGTCCCTTCGTTTCCTGTTTACCGTGGTCCTGTTGACGGTGCTGCCGCTCAGCCCGACCCATGCACAGACTGATGCTTCCCCGGTGGCCCCAATCCCGCTGGCAAGAATCGTTGATCCTCTTGCCCTGTATGGCGATACGATCAGCTTTTCCGTTTGGCGTGACGGGCGTCAGGTCGGTTCTCACGTGACCCGCTTTACCGATACCGGCGCGGGTGTGCGGGTGGACAGCCAGCTCTCCCTCGAAATCCCGTTCCTGATGATCACCGCCTACCGCTATGACTACCGTTCATCGGCGCTGTGGCGTGACGGGGTGTTGGATCAGTTGAGCGCATCGGTCGATGACGACGGGGCGCTGTCGGCGTTTGAAGCGCACCGGGACGGGGAGAGTCTGGTGGTGGTCCGGGACGGCGCGACGGAGCGTTTTCCGCTGCCGCTCTATCCGACCGATCACTGGAATCCGCATGTTCTGGGGGCGACGGCGGTTCTCAATACCCTGACGGGTCGGCTCAATCAGGTGGCGATCGTTGACCGTGGGGAGGAGACGGTGGAGACCGCCCACGGCCCCCGCCCGGCCCGCCGCTATGAGTACACCGGCGATCTTCAGGCCGAGGTTTGGTATGATGAAGGCGGGCGGTGGGTGAAGCTGCGCTTTCAGGGGCGGGATGGATCGACCATTGACTATCGCTGCGAGCGGTGCCGTGTGGGCGATGCCCGGGCTGCGGAGGACAAGTCATGAGCAGCCGGATTGCGTGGGTCACCGGGGCCGGAAAGGGGATCGGGGCGGCGGTCGCTGTTGCGTTGGCCCGTGAGGGATGGACTGTTGCGGTATCGGCGCGGACGGCGGACGATCTTGAACGTCTGGCTCGGCAGGTGGGCGATGTGCCCGGCGGCATTCACCCGGTTCCCCTTGATGTCACCGACGAGGACGCTGTAGCGCGTGCGGTGGCCGTCATCGAGCAGACGCTGGGGCCGATTGAGCTGGCCATTCTCAACGCTGGAACCCATTGTCCGATGGATGTCGATGATTTTTCCTGCGCCACCCTGCGGCGCTTGTGGGAGGTCAACGTGATGGGCACCAGCCATTGTCTGGCCGCAGTGATGCCCCGACTGACCGCCCGGCGGCGCGGGCGGATCATGATGGTGGCCTCGGTGGCCGGGTACATTGGGCTGCCGACTGCTGCCGCCTATGGGCCCGGCAAGGCGGCCCTGATCAATCTGGCCGAGAGCCTGCATCCGGGGCTGAAAGAGCGCGGTGTGACCCTGCAACTGGTCAACCCCGGCTTTGTCAAAACCCCCCTGACCGACAAAAACGATTTTCCGATGCCGTTCCTGATATCGGCGGACACCGCTGCTGCCCGCATCATCGCCGCCACCCGCTCGCACAGCTTCGAGGTGACCTTTCCGCGCCGCTTTACCTGGATGCTGAAGGTGATCCGCTGTCTGCCCTATGGCCTGTCGTTACCGTTGATCAAAGCCATCACCAGAGGGTGACTGCCATGCACGCCGAGATGTCATCCCGCCTTGCCGTCTATGCCCGCGCCTTTGAAACCCTGTCACCGGGCACGGTGGCGGACCTGCTGGCTCTGGTTGATCCGGCGGTTCGTTTCAAGGACCCGTTCAACGATGTGACGGGCCGCGCCGCGATGGGGCGGATTTTACAGCACATGTTTGACACCACCGATCAGCCGCGCTTTGTCGTCCATCATCAGGCTCTCGACGGCTCAACCGGATACCTGCGCTGGACCTTCCACGCCCGCATCAAGGGAATCGGCGACTGGTCCGTCGAAGGCATGAGCGAGGTCAGGCTGTCCGGGGACGGGCTGGTCCTCGCCCATGTCGATTACTGGGATGCGGCGGAACAGTTTTACGAGCGCCTGCCTCTGCTGGGGGCGGTCCTGCGGTGGATCAAACGGCGCCTGACCGCGCGGTGATTATTCCTTCACCTGCCGGAAGACGAGGGTAACCTCCCCGATCTTCAGCCCCCATTTCGAGACTGTGGCCTTGTTCATCAGGATGCCGTCGTCCATCAGGATCATCCAGTCGTCAAAGGCGACCTGCCAGGTGCGGCCAGAGATCGGCAGATCAAGGTCATAGGTCCAGCGCAACACCGCCCCGGCCAGCTCGCCCCGCGCGGTCCCCACCACGTCATCGGCGCGTCCTTCATACAGGCCGTCGTCGGCCTTGCGGATGGTCCAGACGCGCTGCTGGGTTTCTCCGTCCGCATAGGAAAACCGCTCGTCAAGGACCAGCGCGCCCTCGTTGTTGAGGGTGCCGGTGATATCAACGGTGAACCGCCGCTGAAGGGTGCCAAAGCGGTCATGGAACAGGCCATAGGCCTTGGTTTTGCCGACAAAGTACTCTTCCAGCGACAACGCCGGGGTGGTTGAGGCGAAATCCTGAGGTGACATGGTGGTGCATCCTGTAACGATGGACAGGGTGGCGAAGATGACGGCGAAACGCCTGAGAGCACGAAACATGGGGTACTCCTGTATCGGTCAGCGCTTATTGATCACGGCTTGCAGAACCCTCTCCGGACAGACCGGACTGCCGCCGTGCCAGGCGTGAGACGATGGCCCGGTGGCGGCGGGGGGTGAGGGGGTGGTGCCAGATCAGCACGATGGCGGCGGTTTTCAGCACCACCGGCAGACCGGCATAGATCGCCAGCAAGGGCCAGACAGGGTCCGGCCCGTCCTCGATCGAGGGGGTGAAGCCCAGTGCCTCCAGCAGTGGCAGGCCGAGGCCGACAGCCAGCGCCAGCGACAGTTTGCTGGCCATCGACCACAGGGCAAAATAGATCCCGGCCCGCCGCTCGCCGGTCCGCCAGGTATCAAAATCAACCACATCGGCCTGCATCGCCGGGGGCAAGGCCAGATCGGCCCCCAAAGCTGCCCCGGTCAGCAGGCAGATCACCAGAAAGGCCAGGTCGTCTCCCGGTGCCAGAAACGGCACGACGGCAAAGGCCAGCACTGCCACGGCCATCGCCGCCGACCAGCTTCGCGGCTTCCCCCAGCGGGCCGCCGCCGCTGCCCACAGGGGCAGGGCCAGAATGGCGGCCAGAAAGTAGGCAAACAGCAATCCGTTGCGAGTCATCTCGTCGGTTTGCAGTCCATGGTCGAGGTACAGCAGAAAGGTTGCCGCCGGCAGACCGTTGGCCAGACCGTTGATGCACCAGGCGATCAGCAGGCGCATGAACGGGCCGTTGGTCCACAGGCTGAGGATACTCTGCCACCGACGCAGCGGAGGCCGGGCGGAGGTCTGGTTCCGGTCAGGCCCGGCGTCGGGCACCATCCATACCAGTGTCGCAAGGGTCACGCCGCCCAGCATCAGGGCCAGCCAGGCGATGGCCTGCATCGGCTCGACCTGATCGGCTCCGAACGCCTCCAGCAACACCGGCAGCAGACCCGCCAGCAGGATGCCTGCGACCATGCTGCCTTCCCGCCAGCCGGTAATGCGGGTGCGTTCCCGCTGATCACGGCTGAGGTCGGCCCCCCAGGCGGTGTAGGGAACGGCAATCAGGGTCCAGCCGAGGTAGAGCAGCAGGCTCCACAGTGCCAGATACATCTGCCCGGCGCCGGGCGGCGGAGAAACCAGCGCGACCAGCGCGGGCGCAGCGATCATGCCGCCCAGTACCATCCACGGCTTGCGTTGCCCCCAGCGGGTGGGGACGCGGTCGCTGAGATAGCCGACGACCGGATCGGTCACCACGTCAAACACGCGCGCCAGCATCAACGCGGCACCGGTTGCCGCCAGCCCCAATCCCACCGTTTGCGCATAGTAGGCCGGCAGGAAGACATAAACCGGCAGGGTCGGCATGGCGAGGGCGAGGGCCGGTGCGGCATAGGCGAACAGATGACGATGAGGCAGGGCGTTCATCACCTTATGGCCGTTCCAGCAGGAAATGGCCGACATCAATGGTTCCGGCCCGGAATCCTGCCTCGCAGTAGGCCAGATAATAGCGCCACAGCCGTTTGAAGCGGTCGTCATACCCTTGGGTGGCAATCACCGGCCACGCCCGTTCAAAGCTCTCGGCCCATGCCTGCAGGGTGCGGGCGTAGTCGAGGCCGAAGAACTGTTCTGCGGTGATGCGGAATCCTCCGCGGCTTGCCGCCTGCCGCAGTGCCTCCGGCGACGGTAACAGGCCACCGGGGAAGACGTATCGCTGAATGAAATCACAGCCCTTGCGATAGCTCTGGAAACGGTGATCGTCGATGGTGATCACCTGCAGGGCGGCCTTTCCGCCGGGGCGCAGGCGGGCTTGAAGGCTATCGAAATAAGTGGGCCAGTATTTTTCCCCCACCGCCTCGAACATCTCGATCGAGGCAATGGCGTCGTAAGTGCCGGTTTCATCGCGGTAATCGCGCAAGGCAATCTCGACCTGACCGGACAGGCCGTTTCGGGCCATCCGCTCGCTGGCATAGGCGTGTTGTTCGGTGGACAGGGTCAGCCCGGTCACCCGGCAGCCGAAATCCTGCGCGGCGATTTCGGCAAAGCCGCCCCAGCCACAGCCGATTTCCAGCACCCGCTGGCCGGGCTTCAGCTCCAGCATCCGGGCCAGACGCCGGTACTTTTCGCGCTGCGCATCGGCGAGGGTTGCCGTGTCGGGGGTAAAGCAGGCCGCCGAATAGCTCATGGTTTCATCCAGCCATTGCCGGTAAAAGGCGTTGCCCAGATCATAATGGGCCGAGATGTTCCGGCGGCTGCCCGCACGGCTGTTGGGCCGCACCAGATGCCACAGGCGGTTGACCACCCGGCTGAGCAGGCTGCCCGCCAGCGTTTCCTGCAGGGCTGCTTCGTTGAGGGTTGCCAGAGACAGCAAGCTGGTCAGGTCCGGGCTGTCCCAGTCGCCGTCCATGTAGCTTTCGGCCAGCCCGATGTCGCCGCCGAACAGCAGGCGGCGCGCCACCCGGTCGCTGTTGAGGGTCATGTGCCCATGGGGTCCGTCCTCGCTCCCGGCAAAGGTCATCGCCTGCCCATTCGGCAGGATCAGACGCAACCGTCCGTGCCGCAGGCGGTCAGCGGCGGCGATCAGGCTGCGCAGGGCTCGGGAAAGATCGGGGCTGACCGGTTCAGCCGACAAGGCAGAGGGTGAGCGGGTGTCAATCGGCATGGCGGATCACTCCGGCAGTCAGGGCTGTGGGGACCGAGGCACGATGGTAACGGCCTCTGGTGGCGGCGAGGGACGGGAGAAAAAGGGCATGCCCTTGCGCCACAGCTTCAGCGCCTCCCAGTGGATGCCGGCGACGACTTTCAGGGTCATCAGCGGATGGGTCAAAAGCAGACCGATCAGGGTCCGGTCGGTCAGGTCGCGCCGGTGGCCGATGAACCGGGCGTCGAGCAAGGCGCCCCCGGCGTTGGTTTCATGGATGGCGAGGATGGTTTTTTCTCCCGGCACCAGAATGCGGAAGTCGTAATGGGCGTCCATGGAGATGAAGGGCGAGACGTAAAACCGCTTGTCGCAGCCGTGGCGCACCACGCTGGACGCGGGATCGCTGACCGGCAACAGGTAGGTGTGGCGTTGCCCAAAGGTGTTGCGCACCTCGTAAAGAACCGCCGTCAGACGGTCGTCGGCGTCATGACAGAAAAAGACGGTCAGCGGATTGAAAACAAAGCCAAACAGACGGGGATAACACAGCATTCCGATCCGTCCGCCGGTGGCGCTGATGCCTGCCATGTTCAACTGTTCTTCCACCCACGGCCTCAGCGCCGAGCCGTCTGCGGCCCCATGGTCGCGGTCGAACAGGGAAAACAGATTGAACCGGTTGTGGGAAAACCAGCGCAGGGTGCGGTCAAGCTGCCCCAGTTCATCAATGTCCAGATAGAGGGAAAACACCCGGTATTGCAGGCGGTGAGCGGTGGGCTGGTGGCGCTGGTGCATCACCGACCCGACATAGGCACCTGATCGCAACGGCTCTGACATCATCGGGCCTCCGCCGTGGGGCGCCGGACGGGAATGCGGCCGGACTCGTTGTCTACTGACCATGGCCGCCGGACATCGCCCAGTTGCTCGGCGACGGCCAGACCGGATTGCAGGCCGTCTTCGTGGAAACCCGACCCGAAATAGGCACCACAGAACCAGGTGTTCCGCACCCCTTGCAAATCCCACAGGTGGTGCTGGGCTTCCAGTGCGGCGGTATCAAACATCGGGTGCATATAGTCAAAGGTGCGCTCGACGCGCTGCGGATCAGGCTCGATCACCGGGTTGAGGGTGACAAAATAGTCCCGCTCCGTTTCCAGCGGCTGCAGCTTGTTCATCCAGTAGGTCACGCAGACGTGGTTTCTGTCCGCGCCGTCCCGGCGGGTCAGATAATTCCAGCTCGACCAGGCATTCCGGCGTTTGGGCATCAGCCGGGGGTCGCGGTGCAGGACCGCCCTGTTTGCCTGATAACGAAAGGCCCCCAGCCGTTGTCGTTCCTGATCGGACGGGTCGGCAAGCAGGGACAGGGCATCATCGGCATGGGTGGCAATCACCACCGCGTCGAACCGGTGCTCGCGGCCTTGGCTGTCTGTTACCATCACTCCGCCGGTGACCCGGCGGATGGAGGTAACGGCATCGGCGAGGCGCAGCCCCAACCCTTGCCCGGACGCAGACCCGGCGATCAGGCGGTCAAGATAACGACGGCTGCCATGGCGCACGGTGCGCCACTGCGGGCGGTTGGTCAGTTGCAGCAGGCCATGGTTGACAAAGAACCGTAAAAACGACGTCACGGGATAGGCGCGCATGTCCATCGCCGGAGACGACCAGATCGCCGCTGCCATCGGCAACAGGTGGTGATCAACAAAGGCTGCCGAGTAGCCACGGGTGTCAAGGTAGGTGCCCAGCGTCATGACGTCAGGCAGGCGACCGGCGGCAAGATCACGCGGCGCTTCCTTGTAAAAGCGCAGCAGGTCGCGGGTCATGCGCCAGAACCGTGGACGCACCAGGTTGCTGCGCTGGGCGAACAGGCCGTTGATGTCCGACCCGGCGTATTCAAAGCCGCCATCGTCCGCCGACACGGCAAAGGACATGTCACTGGCGGCGGTTTCCAGATCAAGGTGATCGAACAGCGCGCACAGATTGGGATAGGTGGCCAGATTGTAAACGATGAACCCGGTATCCACCGGCACCGGCTTTTTCCCGTCGTCAACCATCACGGTGTTGGTGTGCCCACCGGCACGGCCCTCCTGTTCAAAAACCGTCACATCGTGCTTTTGCGACAGCAGCCAGGCGGCACTGATGCCCGAAATGCCGCTGCCGACGACCGCGATGGACTGGCGGCGGGGCTGTCCCGGGGGGAGTGGATCGGTCATCGCAGTCATCGGACAATCCTTCTGTGGCCTTTTTTGGTGTATTCAGCGTTTCTACGGCAGCCCGAAGACGCTGGATCACCACTTGCCGCTCTTTTTTTACGCCCCCATAGTCAGGGATGCGGCAGACGCTGCCGCCGCTCGGTCTTTTGACCAGCCGGATAAAAAAGTGCCGGTGAGTGATCCAGCGACCGCTGTGTCGCGTAAAGGACGGTATGAATGCGCCCCATACCCCATGCCCGCCCGGGCCCGAGCCTTGCTCTTCAGCACGCACCGTCTCGCCGATGGATGGCGTGACCGGCTCGCTGCCGTCGATGACGGCTGCGCAAGGCGCTGATCTGGTGATGGCCGTGGCCAGACAGCGGGACAAGGCTGCCTATGCGGCGCTGTACCGCTATTACGCCCCCCGCATCACCTCGTATCTGATGAAGCAGGGGGCGACGCTGAGTGAGGGCGAGGAGATCACGCAGGAAACGTTTTTGGCCGTCTGGAGCAAGGCCGATCAGTTCGATCCGCACAAGGCGGCGGTGTCCACCTGGCTGTTCACCATCGCCCGCAACAAACGGATTGATGCCTTGCGCAGACAGACCCACATCGAGGTCGATGACGCCGACCCGTTGCTGGTCCCCGAGGCTCCCGCCGATGGCCATGATGTTGTTGATGCAAGGGAGCGTCAGGAGGCCGTGGCCGAAGCCCTTGCCGCGCTGCCTGCCGATCAGGCGACCGTGATGCACCTGTCGTTCTATGAAGATAAAACCCATGCCGAGATTGCATCGGCGTTGAACGTGCCGCTTGGAACCATCAAGTCGCGGCTGCGCCTGGCCTTCAAGCGCGTGCGTGCCGAGATCGCCGGGCGGTATGGCTCTGCAGGAAATGCACCATGACCCATGATGCCCGTCACCATATCAGCGACGAACTGATCGTCTCCTATGCCGCCGGGGCCTTGTCCGAGGCGCAATGTCTGGCGATTGCCTCGCATGCCACCTATTGCCGTCAGTGCCGCCGCAGGATCGAAGACGCCGAGGCCCTCGGCGGGGCCTTGCTCGATGCCTTGCCAATGACCCCGGTTCCGCCGCCGGACGTTGATGCCCTGCTGGCCCGGCTGGAGGAGGGGGATGCCCCCCCACCGGAACGGCGTGATCCTCCTGTCTTGCCCACAGCGTTCGCGGGGCTGGTTGCGCCGCGCCCCTTGCAGGCCTTTCTCGCCAATCGTTCGTGGTCCCGGCTGGCTCCGGGGATTGAACAGGTCGTGCTCGGGACGCAGGGACCGGCCTCGGCGCGCCTGATGCGGTTTGCTCCCGGCATTCAGTTGCCTGCCCATGGACACCGGGGGCTGGAACTGACGCTGGTGCTCACCGGCAGCTATCACGACGTGACCGGAACCTATCGGCCGGGTGATCTGGCAGAGCTGGACCAGCGGGCCCATCACCAGCCGGTCATCGGGGCGGATCAGGACTGCATCGCTCTGGTGGTCACTGAAGCCCCGGCCATCTATGACCGGCTGATCTATCGTCTGTTGCAGCCGTTCATCGGGCTGTGAGTCTTGAATGTGACTCCACAGGACACGACAGTTGGGGGTAGTGCCCCCAAGCCCCTATTTTTCTTCAAAAATCAAATCAATGGGGTCCGGGGCCTGAAGGCCCCGGCGAGGTGTGGAGCAGCGCTCCACGTCCTTGCTTCCTTACTGTCGTGTACAGTGGCGTCAAATTTAACGCTCGCGGCTCTAGAGCGTTTTCACACCGAGCGAAAACGCTCTTCCCTTTGAGTGCCGCATTTTCCGAGCCGTTGACCGGAGACGGTCAACTTGAAAATGCTCTAGAACCTCTGCGGCGCAAACGGGGCGAGGGAAATTTCCGGTGTCCGGCCTGCCGCCAGAGCGGCCACCAGCTCCGCCGTTCCAGCCGATTGGGTCAGGCCCAGATGGCCGTGGCCAAAGGCATAGATCACCCGCTCGGCGGTCGGCGAGCGGCCAATCACCGGCAGGCTGTCGGGCAGCGACGGGCGGAAGCCCATCCACTGGGTGCCGCCTTCGGGGTCAAAGCCGGTCAGGAAGCTCTTGGCCTTGCGCAGCAGGATTTCGGCCCGTTTGTAGTTGGGCGGAAGCTGAAGACCACCCAGCTCGACGGCCCCGCCGATCCGCACGCCCTCACCGATTTTGCTGACCACAAAGCCATGACGGCTGAAGGTGACATGGGTGCGCAGGTCAAAATCACACGAGGCGAAGGTGGTGTTATAGCCGCGCTCGGTTTCCAGCGGGATTTTATCCCCCAGCCCACGGGCCAGATGATGGGACCAGGCCCCGGCGGCCACCACCACCTGCCCGGCCCGCAGGCTGCCTGTGCTGGTCACCACCTCAACCCATGACTCACCGGGGGTCAGGGCGCGCACCTCGGCGGTATCGAGGATGCCGCCTTCGGTGACAAACTGGTGCCCCAGATGCCGGGTCCACTGGGCCGGGTCCACCACATTGATCCAGTCGGGGGTAAAGCCCGCATGGGTAAAGCGGGGGCTGAGGCCGGGCTGAATCTCGGCAATGGCCTGTTGGCCTTCGATCAGGTCAAAGCGGATGCCCTGCTGTCGACGGGCCTCCCATGACGGCAGGCTGGCCTCGAATTCGCTTTTTGATTCAAACAGTTGGAGCTGGCCTTCGCGGCGAATGCGTGTTTCGCCGTCCACCGTCGGCAGCAACCGTTCCAGAGCAGCCCGTGATAGGGTCATCAGTGACGATTGCGCCTTGACGCCGCCCTCGTAGCGATCCGGCCAGCTCGCCCGCCAGAACCGCAGCATCCACGGCGCAATGCGTGCGGCATAGGCCGGGCGGATCGCCAGTGGTCCCAACGGATCGAGCAGCCATTTCGGTGCCTTGCGCATGATGCCCGGCGTGGCCAGCGGTTCGATTTCGGTAAAGGCAAAGGCCCCGGCGTTGCCGCTCGATGTCTCGGCGGCAACACCGGTGCGGTCCAGCAGACGGACGCGGTGTCCTGCGCGCAACAGCGCCAGCGCACTGCTCACGCCGATGATTCCGGCGCCAATAACAATGATTTCCGGTGCTTTTGGCTCTGTCATGCGGACCTCGGGGCTTGGAAGAAGGCGCCCGTCGTGCCAAAGCTGACGGGCGGTTCATTTTTTGCTCTAAAGAACAATGCCGCTTTTGAACGGGTCTTGCGGCAGGAAGAACAGTTTGCTCTCGGCCATCACATAGGCTTGTCCGGTGATCGAAGGAATGACGCCCCCGCTCGGGCCGGTGCGATAGGACAGGCGATAGGTGCTGCCAATGACGCTTTCCTGCACAATTTCCTCGCCTTCGGCCAATCGGCCAGCGGCGGCCAGACAGGCAAGGCGGGCCGAGCTGCCGGTCCCGCAGGGCGAGCGGTCATAGGCATTGTCCGGGCACAGGACAAAATTGCGGCTGTGGCCGGTGGGGGTTTCGGCGGGACCATAAAAGATCACGTGATCCACCGTCAGCCCCGCCTCGGCCCCAAATCCTTGCGCGATCACCGCCTGCCGGACGGCAATGGTGACCTCGGTCAACTGGGCGATATTGGCGGCAGATACCGGGATCGGGCTGGGGTCAACGATAAAGAAGGCATTGCCACCATAGGCCAGATCACCGGTAACGGTCCCGATGCCGTCGATATCGACCGACAGCCCGCTGGCGATGCGACGGCTTTCGACGTTGGTGACCGTCACGGTGTTGGCATCTTGCACGTCAACCGTCACCACCCCGACCGGGGTCTCGATCCGGTGGCTGCCCAGCCCGATGCGGCCCATGTGGAACAGCGTCACCGCCAACCCGATGGTGCCATGGCCGCACATGCCCAGCACCGCTTCGGCATCGAAATAGATGACGCCGGTAACACAGGTCTGATCCACCGGCTCGACCAGCAGGGCGCAGACCATGGCGGGCTGCCCACGGGGTTCGAGGATCACCGAGCGGTAAAAATCGCGGTATTCCGTCGCCAAACGCTGTGCCCGCCCGGCCAGCGGCCCGGACCCAAGGTCCGGACCACCATCGAGAATCACCCGCGTCGGCTCGCCGCCTGTGTGGCTATCGATTACATGCATTCAGAAATCACCCCACCTTGCTTCGACCAGTTGGCAAACCATGCCTTGAACTGCGCAAACTGCGCTTCGCAGAATTTGGCCTGGGACGGAGACAGAACGTCGGTTTCGTTGATGTTCAGCTCATAGCCCTGTTCACCATTCAGCACCATCAGGTGCTTGAAGTAGAGCACCAGATCGACGCCCTCGTCAAATTTGGCAAGAACGGCAAAGGCTTCGGCCAGTTCGCGGGCACGCGTGTCGGCTTCGGGGCAGCCAGCGGCGGCGCGCTTGGACAGGGCGACCTGCAACAGGGATTCTTTCGGCAGCACGGTACCAATGCCGGTGATGGTGCCGACGGCGCCACACTTGACGATGCCGTGATAGACCTCGGTATCGACACCAACCATCAGCAGCACGTCATCATCCTGCGAGGTGATGTGCTCGGCGGCATAGCTGAGGTCGGCCTTGCCGCCGAATTCCTTGAAGCCGATCAGGTTGTTGTGCTCGGCGCGCAGGGCAAAGAACAGGTCGGCCTTGGTCGAATAGCCATAATAGGGGCTGTTGTAGATGATCGCCGGCACGTCCGGGGCGGCATCCAGAATCGCCTTGAAGTGGTTGCGCTGGGCCGCCACCGACAGGCTGCGCGACAACAGACGGGGGATCACCATCAAACCGGCGGCACCGACCTTTTGCGCATGGGCGGCATGGGCGACGGCAGATTTGGTGTTGACCGCACCGGTCCCGACGACGACCGGCACCCCGGCTTTGGTCAGGCGCTCGACGCCTTCCATCCGCTGTTCGTCGGTCAGCAGCGGCCAGTCCCCGCACGACCCGCAATAGACCACGCCCGACATCCCGGCGGCGATCAGCTCTTTGCCCTTGCGCACCAGCGCGTCGAAATCGGGCTGACGGTCAGTGGTCAGCGGTGTCAGCAGGGCGGGGATGGTGCCGAAAAACACGTCTTTGTTCATGGGAGGAGGCTCCATAAGGTGGTCACTGGGGGGTAGGGAAAGCCAACCGGTCGGGACAGCCCTCACCGGGCCGCGCGCAGGATCCAGTCTGGCGGAGAAGACGGGGCAAGGCCGGTGCGGGCCGCCTGGGCGCAATCGGCCAGCGAGCCGAACCGCACGGCCCGACCGCTGAGGCCCGGCGCGTAATGGGCATATTTGCCGGAATTGGTCATCAGGACTTTGGCCTGCGGTGGAAAGACAGGTTCCGAGATCGAGCACCAGCAGAGGTCGGAAACAATCGTCACCCCCGCCGCGCTCAGTTGGGCCGCTACGCCGTTCCGCTCGATCTGTTGCCGGGTTCCCCGGCCCACCGTGACGATCACGGATACCGCTGGCGCACGCTGGCTCCCTGCCATCAGGGCTGCAAAGGTGGCGCACTCGGCGGCGGAAAAATGCGGGCTGCCGAGGGCAACCAGATCAATCTGTGCCGCCCCCCGGTTCAGCCTCTGCCAGGCATCGGCAAAGTCCTGCGCGCTCAGGGGGACGGTATCGGCATCGGGGTCCGCCGGGCGCAGTCCTTCGGGGGTGATCCCGGCGATATGCAGCATGGGTGCAGCCGACGTGGTGCCAAAGGCCGCACACAGGGCTTTCAGGTCATCTTCAGAGGGCTGTGTCTGTTCCAGCCCGCAGACCAGCGGAATGCGGTCGGGCGCGGCCTGCCCGACCAGCCAGCCCAGCAGCGGCCAGAACGACTCATCGGCGTCTGTTGGCATGGTGACCCTGATCACCCGCCGGGCGGCGCGGTTTTCGTCAAGATAAACGCCCGAGTACGCCGCCCGCCCGGTCAGGGCAATGCACAAATCCATGAAATCGGCATGTTTGACCGTGCGCGCACCCAGCACGCTGTTGGCATAGATCACCGCATTGCTTTCAGCCCAGGCAATGGCTTCGTTGGCCGCCGGGCGGTCGGCCAGCAGATAGGGGGCACAGGTAAAGCTCGGCTGCGCTCCCATCTCGACATAGGCATCGGCAAGCTGGGCGGCGGCCGTGCCAAAGTCGATGGGGGTGCCTTGCTGTTGCCAGTTTTCCCGGTCAACCGAGATGGCATTGGTGGTCGTCGGGACGCACACCCGTCCGCCCTTGTCGGCCATGGTCCGGGCAAAGGTCAGCAAAGCCGGGCTGGCATAAATGCAGCCGTCGATATGGACGCGGCTGATATCCATCAGGCGAGGTGCGCCCTGCACTGCGGCCATCGCCACGATGATGTCCATTGCCAGCCGGGCTGCTTCGCCATTCCTGCCCGCCAGACAGTCCTGATCGGTCGGACTGAGGGCGATCCCTGCCGAAGACAGCGGTGCGAGCGGCCATGTCAGATCCCCGGCCCGCAGGTGGGTTGGCGAAATTTCGGCGCCGGGCTGCTGTGCCAGCGCGTCATATTCCGCTGCGGTCAGCCGCAGCACCGCAATCGGGCGGTTAAACATGCGGGCGGCGATCAGTGCCCCCAGGGTCAGAATTTCTTCCGACTCCCGGAAAACCAGCGCGCACGGTGCGGTTCCCTTCAGGGCCAGCCCCAACAGAACACCGCTGCCCGTACACGATCCCCGGCTGGTCGGCATCATCACGATCTGGCTCGCCAGCGACGATCCATGCTGCGGGTGGAGGGCGTCAATAATTTCGCCGGTCGCCGGATGGACGCCGCCCCAGACGCTCAGTCCTTCCTCGCACACGAGGATTGGTCCCTGCACAGAGGCAGGTGTAATCAACGTCGCCATGGTTTCCTCGCGGTGTGTCGGGGGCCAACTGCCAGCCCGGCTGCGCACCAAAAGAGCGGATTCAGCAATTTTGGGCTAAAATGGTCTTTCAGAGCTTTTCAGCGCCGCAGTTGCAGCAGAAAATCTTGCGCTGCCTGCTGAAATATGCTTAAACGATCATAACTGGTAAGAAAAGAAAAATATGATGCGAACGGAAAAAAAAGTGCCTCAGACGGCCGAGATCGAGACGGACGCCGACGACTGGGAAGTGGAGCGCCTGCAACTGCGCGAAACCCTCGGGAACCGGATGAAGGCTGTTCGTCTGGCCTGCGGCTTTACACTGGAAGCGGCGGCGCAAAAAGCCGGGCTGGCACTTTCGACCATCCACAAAATCGAAAATGGCCGGGTTTCGCCCAGCTATGAAAACCTGGTCCGCATGGCCCGTGCCTATGACATCGGGATGGAGCGGTTGTTTTCCGCCGATCACGAGGCACAACAGACCACCCGTCTGGCTGTGACGCGGGCCGGTGCGGGCCGCAAGGTCAGTTCCAAGAACTTTGAATACGAGATTTTGTGTAACGAGCTGGCCGAGAAAAAGATCATTCCGCTGGTGACGGTTGTTTCCCACCGGGCTCCGCTGCGCCCCGACGAGCTGGAAGCCCATGACGGAGAAGAGACATTATACGTCCTGTCCGGTCAGGTTGAGCTGGTGGTGGAACATTATCAGCCGGTGCTGATGAATCCCGGTGACTGCGCCTATTTCGACAGCACCATCAAACACGGGCTCCGGGCGATTGGCGAGGAAGAAGCCAGGATTTTCTGGGCCTGTACCTATGTTGACGTGGACAAGTAACCTCTGCGCGAGGCTTGGCCACCCATCCTGTCCGTCAAGGAGACCCTGTACCAATGGCTGAGCCAAATACCATTCCGTTCGATGTGCTGCTGGCACGCGTCGAAAATATCTTTGTCCGTCATGGCGTGCGCCCGGAAAGCGCAAAGGCGGTGGCGCATGTGATCGTGGCGGGCGAGCGTGACAACTGCAAATCTCACGGCATTTACCGGATTGCCGGGTGCCTGCGCGTGCTGGCAGCGGGGAAGGTGGACCCCTTGGCGGTCCCCGAGATCCACGACAATGGCAAGGCGGTGATCGAGGTTGATGCCAAAGGCGGGTTCTCGAACCCGGCGTTTTATGCCGCCAGGGACCTGTTGGTCAGCCGCGCCCGCGAAATGGGGCTGGCTGCGCTGGTGATCCGCGATTGCCTGCATTTCTCGGCGCTGTGGCACGATGTCGAGGCATTGGCCGAAGACGGTCTGGCCGGATTGTCGATGTGCCCCAGCTATTCCTTTGTTGCCCCGACCGGTGGCAAGGAACCGTTGCTGGGAACCAATCCGCTGGCCTTTGGCTGGCCTCGCCCGGACGGAATACCGCCCTATGTGTTTGACTTTGCGACCAGCGTCGCGGCCCGTGGCGAGATCGAGCTGCACCAGCGGGCGGGCAAGCCGATCCCCGAGGGCTGGGCGGTTGACCGGGATGGCAATCCGACCACCGACCCCGATGTGGCGCTGGACGGGGCGATGCTGACCTTTGGCGGTCACAAGGGCTCGGCGATTTCCACCATGATCGAATTGCTCGCCGGGGCGATGCTGGGCGAGTTCATGAGCAAGGAAGCGCGCGAATTCATGGGCGGAACGACCCTGCTGCCCCGCCATGGAGCCTTGATTCTGGCCCTTGATCCCCGGACTTTCGCCGCCCGCAGTGGCCGCGATCCGATTGCCGAGGGCGAAAAGCTGTTGACCGCCATCGGTGCCCAGGGCGCTCGCCTGCCGTCGCAGCGCCGCTTTGAGGCACGGAAAAAGGCCCTGCGTGACGGGATCGTGCTCAGTGATGCCGAACTGGCACAGCTTGACGAGTTCGAGGGTGTTACGGCCTGCTGACGCAGGGACAGTGCCCTGATCGTTGATGCTTAAAGACAATCCCGGGGAGATAAAAGCATCTCCCCGGGATTTTTCTTGCATGATCAACACAATGGGGTCCGGGGCCTCAAGGCCCCGGCGAGGTGTGGAGCAGCGCTCCACGTCTTTCCTTCCTCACTGCTTTACCGCACGCTGGCAAGGAACTTGCGGGTTTCTTCGTGCTGGGGATCACCGAAAATCTGTTCCGGTGCGCCAATTTCGGCCATCACCCCGCGATGGAAATAGGCCACCCGATGCGAAACGTCACGGGCAAAGGCCATTTCGTGGGTCACGCAAATCATCGTCATGCCTTCTTCGGCCAGCATTTTCAGTGTCTCCAGCACTTCGCCGACCAGCTGCGGGTCGAGGGCCGAGGTCACTTCGTCAAACAGCATGTAATCCGGTGACATGGCCAGCGCACGGGCAATCGCCATCCGTTGTTGTTGCCCGCCCGACAGCATCGTCGGATAGGTTGACAGCTTGGCCCCCAGACCAACGTGCGACAGCTGCTTTTCACCAATCGCTTCGGCTTCGGCCTTGCTCAGCCCCAGCACCTTGCGCGGCGCGAGGGTGACGTTTTCCAGCACGGTCAGGTGCGGAAAAGCGTTCCACTGTTGAAAGACAATGCCGATCTTTTGCCGCAGGGTGTTGAGGTTGGTGGATTTGGCGTGGACCTCGATCCCGTCAACGATCACCTTCCCCGAGGCAATCGGTTCCAGCCCGTTGATGCAGGTCAGCAGGGTGGACTTGCCCGACCCCGACCCGCCGATAATGGTCACCACCTCGCCCTTGTTGACCGTCAGGTCAATGCCTTTAAGCACTTCAAGCGGGCCAAAGGATTTGTGCAGGCTCTGGATCTCGATCATTTGGACCACCGTTTTTCAAGATATCCGCCGAAACGCGCAAGGGGGAAGCTGATGAGAAAGTAAAAGGCACCGCAGACCAGCAGCAGGAACAGCGGTTCTTGCAGGCGCGTAATCAGGATTTGCGTTGATTTCAGAAGCTCGGTCACCTGCACCACATAGACCAGCGCGGAATCTTTCATCACGCCGAGCGCAAGACCGATCCAGGACGGCAGGGCAATCCGGGTCGCCAGTGGTGCAACGATATAGCGCATGTCCTGAAACCAGGTCATGCCCAGCGAGCGCGCCGCCCGGCGGGTGGTGGACGGAACGGCCTGAATGCCGCCGCGGACGATTTCGGCGCAGTACGAGGCGGTATACAGCGACAAAACGATGCAGGCGATGGTAAAGCCCGACGTCTCAAGCTGTAGCACCATCCCGACAAAGGCATTGGCCAGCACCAGCTGGATCAGCAACGGGATCGAGCGGAAAATATCGAGGAAAAAGACCAGCGGCATGGCAAGGATCGTGCCGAGCTGGAGCCTTAGAACCCCGAAGATCACCCCCAGCACGGTCCCGGTTGCCACCGAAAGGGCGGTGACCAGAATGGTCATTCCGGCCCCCTGTGCGAGGAAGACCACGTCCGAGAGTGTGAGCGAAGTGGAAAACATCCGTTATCTCCCTCAGTAACGGAACAGCCGCGCCGCCAGAAGCCGTGCTCCCAGGGTGATCAGCTTGGTGATGAGGTAGAAGATGACACCAGCAATCGCGAACAGCTCGAATGTGCGGAAGGTCAGCGCGTTCAGGTCCTGGGTGACACCGTAAAGGTCCGAATTCATCCCGACCGTAACCCCCAGCGAGGTCATCAGCACCGCCCAGACCATCTGGTTGGTCATCGGCAAAAAGGCAACGCGCAGCATTTGCGGCAGGACGATATGGCGGAACGCCTGCATTTCGGACATGCCGAGTGAGCGACCGGCGCGGATTTGTGTGTCGGGGATTGCTTTCAGCGCCCCGCGGAAATTTTCGGCCAGATAGCCCGCGTTGTTAAAGGTGATACCGATCAGCAGCGAGGTGAACGGAGACAAATGAATCCCGAAACTGGCGATGCCAAAATGCGCCATGTAAATCTGGAACAGGGCCGGAGTGTTGCGGGCAATTTCGACCCACGTTCTGGCAATGGCCCGCAGCGGAGCCACCGGGGACCGGCGCAGGACGGTCAGCACAATGGCGAGCACGATGCCAATCAGCATCGACAGGATGGCCACTTCCATTGTGGTGGCGGCACCGTCCAGCATCTGGGGCAGCCGGGCCATCGCCTGGCTCCATTGGAATGTGTAATCAAACATGGTGGCGTGCCTGCTGGAGCAAAATGAAGAAAGCGGCGCGGGGATACCCCACGCCGCAGCTTTATCGTCGCCCGATCAGCGGTAAATACCGTGAATGGTCAGGTCGGCCGGGTCATTTTTGGAAATCCACTTGTGGTAGAGTTCGGCGTAACGGCCGGTGCGGACCTGCTGGTTGATGAACAGGTTCATGTAGTTCAGCAGGCCGTATTCTTCACGCTTGGCGATCAGGGCGACATAATCCGGCACCATCGGGGTCTTGCCGGCCAGCGACAGGCCGGGGAACTTGCCGGTCTTCATGTTGGCTTCGGCGACTTCGGTGGTGGCGACAGTGGCGTCGATCTGCCCCTGGGACAGGGCGAGGAACACGTCAGCCTGCGACTGATAGGGACGGAACGCCCCGACGCCCCAGCCCTTGACCTGCTTTTCGGCCCAGATGGCTTCGTAGGTTCCGGCGGTGGCGCCGATGGTCTTGCCCTTCATGTCTTCCCAGCTCTTGATGCCTGCCTTTTCGTTGGCAACCACCACGTCTTCGAAGGCGTAGTAGGGAATGGTCATGCCGACGGTCTTGGCCCGTTCCAGCGTGTCCGAGGTCGAGGCAACGCCGACGTCCACCTTGTTGGCCATCAGCGCCGGAATACGTTCCGGGAAGGTCGTTTCCACGATCTTCGCTTCGACGCCCAGCGCCTTGGCCAGATCCTTGCAGTAGTCAACGTCAAAGCCCTGGGGTTCGTTCTTGTCGTCACGCATCCCCATCGGCGGGAAGTCGAGCACGACCGCGCAGCGCAGCTTGCCCGAGGCGATAATGTCGTCGAGCTTGTCGGCCTGAGCGGTGCCGGAAGCGCAGACGGTCGCGATGAACGCAGTGGTCAGAAGGAATTTTTTCATGTCAGGTGCCACTCCTTGGGGTCTTTGGTCAGGATGGATAAATTTTCTCTATAACGCAATAAATTTTCACAAAAGAAAAACTCTGGCGCAATGGGAAAATTTTGTCTAATTGTTACAGGCACTCTTGACACGCGTCCCCGGCGCGTTACCGCATGACACCCTTCGCAGGCCACACGGTGGTTTGCGAACAGAGAATGGGAACAGCACCATGACCTTCGTCCCCCATGGCAAACACCTCATTGCCGGGAACTGGATTCGCACTGGCCAGACCTTCCTGTCCCGTCCGGCCCATGGGCCGGCGCATACCGTTTCGGTTGGAACGGCCGACCTGGTTGATCAGGCGGTGTGCGCTGCCGAAGAGGCCTTTTGGGGTTACAGCGCGCTGACCCGAGCGGAGCGGGCAGCGTTTCTGGAGGCGATTGCCGACGAAATCGAAGCCCGCGCCGCTGACCTGACCGCCATCGGAACGCAGGAAACCGGCCTCCCCGAAGCCCGCCTGAACGGGGAACGCGGGCGGACCACCGGCCAGCTTCGCCTGTTTGCAGAACACATTCGGCAGGGCGATTACCTCGATCGCCGCCATGATCCCGCGCTGCCCCAACGTCAGCCCTTGCCGCGCCCGGACCTGCGGATGATACAGCGCCCGCTTGGCCCGGTGGCGGTGTTCGGGGCATCGAACTTCCCGCTGGCCTTTTCGACGGCGGGCGGTGATACCGCTTCGGCGCTGGCGGCGGGCTGTCCGGTGGTGGTCAAGGGCCACGAAGCCCACCCCGGCACCAGTGAACTGGTTGCCGAAGCAATCCACGCCGCCATTCTCCGCTGCGGGATGCCGCACGGGGTGTTTTCGCTGGTGCAGGGCGGAGCGATCGAGGTCGGGCAGGCGCTGGTTCAGCATCCGCTGATTCAGGCGGTGGGCTTTACCGGCTCCCTGGCTGGCGGGCGGGCGCTGTTTGACCTGTGCGCGCAACGGCCCGAGCCGATTCCGTTCTTTGGTGAACTGGGGGCGGTCAACCCGATGTTCATGCTGCCGTCGGCGGTGGCCACGCGCGGGATCGAGCTGGGCAAGGGCTGGGCTGGCTCGTTGACCATGGGGGCCGGGCAGTTCTGCACCAATCCGGGGATTGCCGTGGTGCTGGACAGCCCCGAGGCGGATGCCTTCGTTGAGTCCGCGCGCGCGGCGCTGGCGGAAATGGCGGCTCAGGTGATGTTGACCGATGGCATCGCGGCGGCCTATCGCGCTGGTGCCGAGGCGATCAGCCAGCAGAGCGGTGTAGACAGCCTGGTGACCTCTGTCGCCGAACCGCGACAGGCAAAGCCGTTCCTGTTCAAGGTCAGCGCCAGCGACTGGCTGAACAACCATATGCTGTCCGAAGAAGTCTTTGGGCCGCTGGGGATCGTGGTGGTCGCCGGTGATGCCGGGCAAATGGAGGAGATTGCCCGCAGCCTTGCCGGGCAGTTGACCGCCACCCTGCACATGGATGACGCCGATGCCGTGCAGGCCCGGCGCCTGATGCCGATCCTGGAGCGCAAGGCAGGGCGGGTTCTGGCCAACGGCTTCCCCACCGGCGTCGAGGTCTGTGACAGCATGGTTCACGGGGGGCCCTATCCGGCCTCGACCAACTTCGGCGCGACCTCGGTCGGGACGATGGCCATCCGCCGCTTTGTGCGTCCGGTTTGCTATCAGAACATCCCGCTGGCGCTTCTTCCCGCCGATCTGCGGGATTGAGCGGTGATGGCCTGCATCCCTGTGGGTGCAGGCCGCTTTTTCTCCTCTGGGACAGGACGTTTTCGCATGCGCTCACGCATCAACATCAGCGTTGTCGGCTGCCATGCCGAAGGTGAAATTGGCGATGTGATTGTCGGCGGGGTGTTGCCGCCCGCCGGGAAGACCATGATGGAACGGATGATCGCGATGGAGCGTGATCACGACCATATCCGTCAACTGCTGATCTGCGAGCCGCGCGGGTCCGTCGCCCGCCATGTCAACCTGATCGTCCCGGCCATCTCGCCCGACTGTGCCGCCGGGGCGATCATCATGGAGCCGACGGAATACGTCCCCATGTCAGGCTCGAACACCATCTGCGTTGCCACCGTGTTGCTGGAAACCGGCATGGTGCCGATGCAAGAGCCGGTCACCCGTTTCAAACTGGATATGCCCGGCGGCATTATCGAGGTCACCGCCCACTGTCAGGACGGCAAATGCCAGTCGGTCACCTTCCGCAACGCCCCTGCCTTTGCGGCTGTTCTGGACGGCGTGCTGGAGGTCGCGGGACACGGGACCATGGCCCTTGATATTGCCTATGGCGGGATGTTCTTTGGCATCGTTGACGCCAAGGCACTGGGCTTTCAGGTGACGGCGGACGAAGCGCGCGATCTGGCCGTTCTGGGGGAAAAGATCAGGAAGGCCGCGCGCGAGCAATTCCCGGTCACCCACCCGGACTTCCCCAATGTGCGCGGGGTGTCGATCGTACAGTTTGCCATGCCGTTCGAAGGCAGCGGCACGGTGACCCGCAACACCTGCATTGTGGCTCCGGGGCGGTCGGACCGCTCGCCGACCGGAACCGGCACCTCGGCCCGGATGGCCGTGCTGCATGCCCGTGGCCAGATGGCTGTCGGGGATGAGCTGATCCACAGCTCGATCATCGGCTCGCGCTTTGTCGGTAAAATCCTCAGCGCGGACCAAACCAATGGCCGGGCGACCATCATTCCCCAAATCACCGGTCGCGCCTGGATTACCGGCACCCATAACTACATGCTCGACCCCGACGACCCGTGGCAGGCGGGCTATATGCTGTCCGACACCTGGGGGGTGACGCCGACCCTGAAGCAATAGGGCAGGGGACACGACACGCAGAAAACGGGTGGATGCGGGCCAGTTTCTCTTCCACCGAAGTCTTGTCTGGAGTGGTTACACCTGACCACGCCAACAGAACGTCTCGCCTGAGAGCATCCGGGCCTGCCGCCCTACTCCCCCAGCGGCTCCAGCCGATAGCGCCCCAGTCCCTGGGCGGAGTGGCTGCCTGCGTGGCACGATTGCCCGGCCAGCAGCAACGGCCAGAACGGGGCCAGATCGCCTGCGATGACCATCGGGCCGACCAGTCCATCCATCTGGATCGGGGTATTGCCCTGTCGGCGGGACCAGCGTTGCCAGCTGACCATCTGTAAATGCCCGTTGTCGATGCTCAGGCTGGCGGCCCGGGCACGCAGTTCGTCCCGGTCGATGGTCACCGCACAGTCCAGCCAGCGGGCCATGCCGCACACCCGGCTGCTCAGGCTGGAAAACAGCGAGGTGATGTCGCTGTGGACCACACCACCCCGGCGCAGGTTGAGTGGGGTGACAAAGCGCAGGATGGCCGCAGGGGGGACCGCTGGCTGGGGCAGGTGCTCGCGGACGGTCAGGCGGCGGTCGATTGGTTCCAGCGCTGCCTGTAGCCCGTCAGGCATGCCGACCCCGTTGCGCAGGCCCTGGGTCCAGGCTTCGGCGGCGTTTTCCAGCCAGTCGGTGGCAAAACCGAACAGGGTCAGGCGCAGGGCGACCGTTCCGTCGGGGCCGGGATCGACGGCGATGGTATAGGGCTTGGGGAATTCCAGTCCACCACGCGGCGGACGTTCGCGGAACAAGGGATCATAGGGGCAGGGCGGAGACCACGGGCAGGGTTCCCCCCGCTGGGCGGGCAGCGAGGCCATGCGCAACAACTGCTGCCCCCAGGCACCGCGCAGCCTGCCGGGCAGGGCAAAGTCCTTCGCCAGATCGGCGGCGGTCCAGCCGCGCGGCGGCTGGCACAGGGTCACAACATCGGCATGGAACCACGAGGCCAGCAGCTCGTCCATGGTTGCCGCGTCGGTAGGGGTCGCCAGACGGTCGAGGACCGGATCGGGGAGGGTGGGGGTCTGGTGGGCGGGCGTGTCGCGCATAACGATTTTACTTCATATGGGTACGTGCATGACGGGTGGTGCCGGAAACTATGCCACAGCAGGGGGCACGAGGCGACGGTGAAAATACGCCAGCCCGGCATACAGGATGGCCCTGTCTGTTTGTCCCTTTTGAGCGTTGATATTTTCCGCCCGCTTGTCGGTCCGTTATGCGTATCACATTCACGACAGGTTTGTTGGGTATGGGTCTATTCTGGAGGGAAAATGGACGTCTTTATTTTCGGGATGCTGCGGTCCGGCACGACGATGCTGACCAATTTGTTGACCAACGCCCCGGAGCAAATTGTTTTGATCGAGCCCGGCATTACCCGTGGCGATATGGGGCTGCATGTTAAAAAGCAAATTGAACGGCTGGGGCCGACCTGTTCCGATCAGGAATGGCTGGCGGTCAGCAATCCGCTGAAACGCTTCCAGCGTCACGCCGTGCCACATCTTCAGGGAGCCAAATGGGGGGTGAAGGAAGTCAATCCCTATGGTATCCCCGAATTGCTGCAAAAATATCCCCCGCGCAAGGTATTGCTGGTTGTCCGTGACATCCGCGACATCGTCGCCAGTGCGGTGGAAAAAGACGAGCGCCTGAACAGCAACATCAGTGACGACTGGATTCTGAAGCGGGCGCGGGATACCTATGACTGCCTGTTGATGCTGGAACGGACCATTCCGTCTTTCATGCTGCGGGTTCTGCATTACGAGCGTTTTGTGCAGGATGCCGACTATCGGCAGGAGCTGTCTGACTGGGTGGGCTTTTCCTTTTCGGGCGATCTGGCCCAGCGGCTGGACATTTATGGCCGCGACTACGAAGCACAGCGGCACGACAGCACCATCGGTGCCCGCAGCCTGCGCCGCTATCAAAAGCCGGGCAGCGAACGGCAGGCGGCGATTGTCGAGACCGCCGCCCGTCTGATGAGCGATTATCAGGCGCATTACGGCTATGGTGGTGACGATGCCGATCAGACCGTCGCGTCGCAGGATGCCGGGCCGGATGCCTTCCTGTCCCAGTTCGGCCTGCGGGCCACCTATACCGACGATGGCCGGGAAACGCGGGTGGTCGGCTTTGTCGGCAACGACGCCTTGGCCGGGCAGTCGGCGCGCTCGGTCCGCGGCACGCTGCCCTCTGGCGGGACCGGCAAATACCGGGTGGTCTGCTTTCACACCACCGACGACCTCTATGCATCGCGCGCGGCCAACCTGATTGCCAGCCTGAACACATATGGCATTGATCACGCGGTGGTGCCGATCGAGGTCTCGGACTCGTGGGAGGCCACCTGCAGCCGCAAGGCAGCCTTTGTGCGCGAACAGTGGGAACAGAGCGATGTGCCGGTGGTCTGGCTGGATGCCGATGCCACCGTCGAGGCCGAACCGTCGCTGTTTGCTGCGCTCGATTGCGACTTTGCGGTGCATAAGGTCAAGGGCTGGGAACTGGCCTCGGGCACGCTGTATTTCGGCAAGACCGAGCTTGCGCGCGCACTGTTGGATCAGTGGGTCACGCGCTGCGACGCCGACCCGCGAGGCTGGGACCAGAACCACCTGCAATCGGCCTGGTGCGATATCAGCGCGACACGCCCGTTGCGCACCATCTGGCTCCCCCAGCCCTATCTGCAAATCTTTGATGCCCCGCGCCGCAAATCGGAAACGCCGGTGATCATGCACTGGCAGGCCTCGCGCGACCTGACCGGCGAGAAGACCAAGGCCACCCCGCTGGAGCTGACCGAGCAGGGCAAGGAACAGCGGCGGGCCAACCATCTGTGGCGGTCCGCCGAAGACCTGTACTGGATCAACAACGGTGGTCGGGCAGAGGACCTGACGCAGCCCTACGCCTTCCCGGAAGGCTTTGATGTCGGTGGCGCACTGGCCGCAGCCATCGACGGCGCTTTTCCGGTGCTGGAGGTCGGCTGTGGCAATGGGCGGATTGCCTCGCTGTTCGAGCCTGACGCCTATCAAGGGGTGGATATCGCTCCGGCAGCGATCAGGGAGGCCCGCCGCCGCTTGCCGGATCATGGTTTCCGCCTGATTGATGACGGCTTTGCCTATCCTGCGGCGGGATGTGTGCTGTTTTATGAGACGCTGCAGCATCTGGACGGCGCCGATGCAGTCAAGGTGCTGGAAACAGCCTGCGCCAGTGCCAAGCGGGTGGTGATCGCCGAAGTGATGGATTCCCGCTGGCGGCGGGGCGGGCTGCCTGCCTTCTTCAACCGCGACCCCGAGCTGTACATTCTGGCAATGCAGAGCTTTGGCCTCCGGCTGGTGAATGCCGCCAAGTATATCCACGCCCGCTACGACAGCCTGCAATGGCGCAATGGCTGTGACTCCCGGATCAGCTTTTTGACCTTTGACCGGGGGTAAGGAGAAGCGCAGGAGATCAGAACAACAGCCGGACCGCCTCCTTGCGCTCGGCGGCGGTCAGCGTGCGGTTGCCGGAGGTCGTCGGGCCATATCCCAGCAGGTAATCAACGGCGCGATAGCCTTTGGTGTCGGCCTGATAGGGGTCGGCTCCGGCTTCCAGCAGCCTTTTGATGGTGGTGAGCGACCCTGATGTTGCGGCATACATCAGCGGCGTGCGGGCATCATGGCCAATGTGCAGGGGCGCGAAGTCGGAAGGATCGAGGGGTTCGTCGGTAATGGCATTGACCTGCGCATGCCGTTGCAGCAACAGCCTGAGGCTGTCTTGCTGGTCGAGTTGGGCGGCAACCATCAGTGGCGTTTTGCCAAAGCTGTTGCCCTGTTCGACATTGCCCCCCTGAGCCAGCAGGGCGGCGAGGGCGGCGGGATGGCCGACCGCCACATGCAGCAGCGGGTCAAGCGGTGCTGTTGCCCCGCAGGCCAGCACCTCGGGGGCTTCTCCCTGATCGGGCAAGGCGAGGGCGGCCTTGATGCTTGCCATCGGGGCCTTGTGGAGCAGCAGGGCGCGGATGGACTGCCGGGGCACCGCCTCGCCGCAGGTGGCGCCATAGGCCAGATTGAACAACCCGATCTTCGCGGCCTCTTCGGCCTCCTGTTGCGACAGGCCGTGGCGAAGGGCGTAGGCGGTCAGCGCCTGATGGGCCTTTTGGTACAGGCGGCGGATCGTCTGGCTGGTCTGGTAGGCGGTGATGCCGGTCATCGCCCATGTTTGATAGGGGTAAGCCATCGCCGGACGGTCGGACGTCAGCAGGCCGCGCGGGTCAACGCGCAGACGGTCAATCTGCCATGATTGCCGCTTCAATGCGCCGAAAACCGCGCTGCCCTGCATGGTGTCGATGAAATTGCCGTCGGCCTTGGTGGTGGCCCGGATGTAGTCTTCCACAATCATGTCGGGGAAAACGGTGATTTCACCCGGCCCCGAGGCGCATCCCGAGTTGGGAAGGGCGTCATCCTTTCTGCTGCCATAGTAACTTCTGGTTGCCTCCAGTAACGCCGGGCGGGCCAGCAGGGCGGCGCAGGGGATGGTGTAGGCACCGGCAATCCCTTGCACCGACACCTGACGCAGGAACGGAACGAGCGAGGCATCACTGCCATCATAGGGGTCTAGCTGTTCGTTATCCTGATCACCTGCACGGGCCTGATCGAGCAGCGGAGCCAGCAGCGCAGCAATCTCGGCGGTTCCGGTGGCCGAGACCGGGCGAAAGGCGTGCAGGGCCAGGGCATAGTCCAGCCGCCCGTCTGTACCCTGCTCTGCGGCTTTTTTCAGGATGGGCCAGGATGTCGCCGGGGAACCGGGCAGCGTGATCATGGCCTGTTCCCTCGCGGCGTGCTGTTCATCGACCTTTGTGGGGGGAAGTGGGGCCGCAGGTTTCGTCTCGGGGGGCGTAAAAAGCCGGTAGGGAACAAAGCCGTCCGGCTGCCGGGCCTGAGCCTCCAGCCGGTCAAAGGCGGTTTCCCGGCTTGGGCAGGACAGCAGTGGGCCTGCCAGATCCTTCATCCCGCTCGCCACCTGCGCAAAGGCGGCGCTGCGCTGGATGATTGTCCGGCAGGGCAGGCGCAGCCAACTCTCGTTGATCGGATTATAGTAATAAGGGGTTAGGACCGGCATCAACCGGCTGGACAGGTTGATGTCGCTGTAATCTTCGGCGAGTTCGAGGATCAGCAAGGCGTCAACCCGCCGTAAACCGGCGACCAGACGCTGCAAGGCCAACGGGGACGCGGCCGCCTTGGTCAGGGCGTCAAAGTATTCTGCTTGTGGCGGGGGGGATGTGGTGCTGCCATGGGCCATGCTGGCTTGCCAGTGGGCCAACCGTTTGCCTGTTGTCCCGTTGATGTCGGCCAGCGCGGCATCCATGCCCTTGATGTCGTCGTGCAGGAACGCGGCATAGGCATCAACGATCCGTTCCATGGCGTCAGCCTGCCGGCCTGCGGGCAGGGCCCAGCGTGGCTTGCCGACCGCCACCCGTTCCATGTCCGACTGGATGCGCGCCAGTGTGATGCGGGAATTGTCAAAGCCGCCCGGCCAGCTTTGCCCGGTGGGGGCGGGGTTGGCTGGGGTGGAGGGGATCAGTGCTGCAGCCATCGCATTGTCTTGCACAAAAAGGATACTCAGGACCGCCAGCAGACTGCCACCCCGACGGATTTTTCTGAAAACGCCTGCCATCATGATCCCCGCCAATGCCGTTTGGCCCGTTTTTCTGGCAAGTGGATTTAAAAATCAAGGAATGACTGTGGGTTGTGCCTGTTTTCTGTCAGCATGCCACGCATATCCCCGCGTGGGATAACTGGCACCTCGTGCCGCCTTGTGGCATAACGGGCTCCTCGTGCCACAGGAAGCCAGTGACCCATGATCCGCTTTGACACCATCACCAAAAAGAACGGCCACCAGATTTTGTTCCTCGAAGCCTCGGCGGCGTTGAACCGGGGGGAAAAGATTGGCCTTGTCGGCCCCAACGGAGCGGGGAAATCGACGCTGTTCCGCATGATTGCCGGGGTCGAAACCCCCGATGACGGACAGGTGGTGTCAGAGAAAAACGTCTCGATTGGCTATTTCAATCAGGACGTGGGCGAAATGTCGGGCCGTACCGCTGTGGCCGAGGTGATGAACGGCGCCGGGCCGGTCAGCACCATTGCCGAAGAACTGGCCGCGCTGGAAGCCGCCATGTGCGATCCCGACCGGATGGACGAAATGGACGCGCTGGTCGAACGCTACGGCGAAGTGCAGGCCCGCTTTGAAGAGCTGGGCGGCTATGAGCTGGAAGGCCGGGCGCGTGAAGTGCTGGCGGGCCTGAGTTTCAGTCAGGAGATGATGGATGGCGACGTCGGGGCGCTGTCCGGTGGCTGGAAAATGCGTGTGGCGCTGGCCCGAATCCTGTTGATGCGGCCTGATGCGATGCTGCTCGACGAACCGAGCAACCACCTTGATCTGGAAAGCCTGATCTGGCTGGAAGGCTTCCTGAAGGGCTATGACGGCGCGCTGCTGATGACCTCGCACGACCGCGAGTTCATGAACCGGATTGTCAGCAAGATCATTGAAATTGATGGCGGCTCGCTGACCAGCTACTCCGGCGATTACGAGTTCTATGAACGCCAGCGCGCCCTCAATGAACAGCAGCAACAGGCCCAGTTTGAACGCCAACAGGCGATGCTGGCCAAGGAACTGAAGTTCATCGAACGGTTCAAGGCCCGCGCCTCGCACGCCAGTCAGGTGCAGAGCCGGGTGAAAAAGCTCGACAAGATCGAACGCTTTGAACCGCCCAAGCGCCGTCAGGTGGTGTCGTTCGACTTCCCGCAGGCACCACGCTCGGGTGATGACGTGGTGGTGATGAAAAACCTGCACAAGGCCTATGGCAGCAAGGTGATTTATCAGGGCCTGGACCTGACCATCCGCCGCAAGGAACGCTGGTGCATCATGGGGGTCAACGGCGCGGGCAAGTCCACGCTGCTGAAACTGGTGGCCGGGACCACCGAGCCGGACAGCGGCTCGGTGGTGGTCGGGGCCAGCGTCAGGATGGGCTATTTCTCGCAGCACGCGATGGAAATTCTCGATGGCGAAAACACTGTGCTTGAGGCTCTGGAAGCCGCTCATCCGCGCGCCAATCAGGGCGGGCTGCGCACGCTGGCGGGCTGTTTCGGCTTTTCCGGCGATGACGTGGAAAAGCGCTGCCATGTGCTGTCCGGCGGGGAAAAGGCCCGGCTGGTGATGGCCTCGATGATGTACAATCCGCCGAATTTTCTGGTGCTCGACGAACCGACCAACCACCTTGACCTCGACACCAAGGAAATGTTGATCAAGGCACTGGCGTCCTATGAAGGCACCATGCTGTTCGTTTCCCACGATCGCCACTTCCTTTCCACCCTGTCCAACCGGGTGCTGGAACTGACGCCCGAGGGAGTCCACCAGTATGGCGGCGGTTATACCGAATACGTCGCCAGCACCGGTCAGGAAGCGCCGGGGTTGCACTGAGCGGTTGCCCCTGCGGGTTCGGCGGGCTGAAAAACCGGGGCATGTTTCCTTTGGCCGCCACGACAGGCTATCGTGGCGGTTGAAAGCATTGTCTGATAAGATCATATGGGCCGCATCATCCGGACAGAACCCGAGCAGGGAGAAAAGGTATGACTGCGATACCAGACAAGGAGCTGCGTCAGCTGCTCAGGAAGAAGTTCCCGTTGTTCACTGTGCTGCGCACCAAGCGCCACCTGCGGATTTCCAATCCGGCCACGGGAGGATTCGTTATAGCCCCGATTTCAGGCTCGGACTGGCGGGGTCTCCGCAATCTGGAACGCGATCTTCGCCGACTGGAAGAAGGCTGCGGGTACGGCGTGCAGTACCACTAGAGCATTGTGCGAAAAGTGGGAACCGGTTTTCGCATAAACAATGCGACAGAACAAAAGCTTAGACCAGCGTGCGTTAACTGTGACGCCACAGTACACGACAGTTGGTGGAAAAGAATGGGCTATCGCCCAAACCCATTCGGGGCCTGAGGCCCCGAACCCCCATTTTCTCTTTTATGATCAAAGGAATGGGGTCTGGGGCCGACTGGCCCCAGCGAGGTGTGGAGCAGCGCTCCACGTCTTTGTTCCCGGACGGTCGTGTACCGTGATGTG
Source organism: Insolitispirillum peregrinum (assembly GCF_900156605.1). Lineage (GTDB taxonomy): Bacteria > Pseudomonadota > Alphaproteobacteria > Rhodospirillales > Rhodospirillaceae > Insolitispirillum > Insolitispirillum peregrinum. The sequence continues at coordinate 137,813 of NZ_FTOA01000001.1, forward strand.
ACGCAGGCACGCTGGTCTGACCTTTTGTTCTATAGCATTGTTGTTGCGAAAACCGGTTCCCGCTTTTTGCAACAACGCCGGGTCTTTCATGCCGCATTGTTTTTGCGAAAACCGGTGCCCACTTTTCGCACAATGCCGGGTCTTTTATGCCGCATTGTTTTTGCGAAAACCGGTGCCCACTTTTCGCACAATGCTCGAACACCGTAAAACCTCCTCCGCCCCGTTCTGGACGGGATGGGGCGGAGAGGTCTGCCGCGAAAAATAGATTGCATATCATCTATTGGCATGCCATCTATTTTCCATCATGACAGATTCCCCTCCTTTCCGCTTTGACTCCGCTGACGGTGATTTCCGTCAGGAACTGGGGTTTCATCTGGTGCTGCTCGCCCGTCACTGGCGGCAGACCGTTGACCATCACTTGCACGATGCCGGACTGAGTGATGCCACGTGGCGTCCGCTGGTCTACCTGCACCGGCTGGGCGACGGCGTGCGGCAGAAGGATCTGGCGGCGGCGATGGGCATGGATGCCTCCAGTGTGGTGCGCCTGCTGGATATCCTGATCCGGCGCGGGCTGGTGCGGCGCAGCGATGATCCGGTTGATGGCCGGGTCAAACGGCTGTCGCTCAGTTCCGAAGGCCGCACGGTGCTGGCGGAGGTTCAGCGTCTGCTGCTCGCGGTCGAGCATGATCTACTGGCCGACTGTGATGAAGACGACATCACCCGGATGATGAGCATCATGGCTAAAATCGCCAAAAGACTTTCTGACGGGGGGCGCGATGACGCTGGGGTTTGATCGTGCCCGCCTGCCGTTTACCCTGCGCACGGCGCTGGCCAGTTCGCTGGCGCTGCTGGTGGCGACGCTGTTGCATCTCGACAGCCCGCAGTGGGCGGCGATGACCGTCTGGCTGGTGGCCCAGCCAACCCGTGGCCTGTTGCTGGAAAAAAGCCTCTACCGTGCTGCCGGGTCGGTGGTCGGGTCGGCGGTCGGGGTCGGGCTGGTGCTGCTGACCCACGGCCATGTCGGGGCTTTGGTCGTCGGGCTGGTTCTGTGGGTTGGCCTGTGTGCCGGGGTCGGCAACGTGTTGCGCCACTTCCGCGCCTATGGCGTGCTGCTGGCGGGCTATACGGCGGCGCTGGTGGTGCTGGTGGACTTGCCGCATCCCGATCACATCGTCGGCATTGCCGGTGAACGGGTGCTGGCGGTGCTGATCGGGGTGGCAGTGTCGGCGCTGGTCAGCGGTCTGCTGGTCCCCAATGCCAACGAAGACGACATTCGCGCCCGGTTGCGCCAGATCACCAGCGATACCTTGCGCTGGAGTGCGGCTGTGCTGGCCTCGGCCCTGAAGGTGCAAGACGAGCGCTCAGGGCTGACAGAGCAACGGCGGCTGTTGTCCGAACTGGCGATTCTGGAAGAAATGCTTGATCCGCAAACGGCAGGCAAGATCAACAGCCGGATTTCCCTGCGCACCGTGCGGGCGCTGATTGCCGCCCTGCTGTCGCTGATTGCGGCAACCCTCAGCGCCGCCGGACGGGTCCGGCGCGGGGCACGCCATGATCAGGCGGTGCTGCAAACACTGGCGACTGACCTGTCGGTGATTGCCGACCGTCTGGAGGATGCCGATGTGGCGCAATCCCTTGTGCGGTTGCGGGTGGCGCTGGCAGGGAGTGGCGGGGCGGTGCATGTGGCACTGGAGGCCTTGTTGCAGGCGGTCGAAGCTCTGGTCAGCCGCAAAGACACCCCGGCGAGGCATGCGCGCTTTGCTCTGGTGTTTCATCGTGACTGGGTGGGGGCGCGGGCGGCGGCGGTACGGTCGATGGTGGCGGTAGGGGCCGTTGGTGCCCTGTGGTGGCTGACCGGCTGGCCCTATGCGCCGTTCATGATGATCGGCACGGCGGTGATGTCGTCGCTGTTTTCCAGCTTTGATGATCCGTTGAAGATTTTGCGCTTTGTGCTGATTGGCTCCAGCGCCGGGGCGGCGTCGGCGGCGATCTGCCATCTGTGGCTGATCCCGCTGGCCAGTAGCAATGTGCAGGCGGCGTTGCTGGTGGTGCCGTTCCTGCTGCTGACCGGGGTGGCGATGGCCCATCCGCGCACCACCGCGCCGTCACTGGATTATGCGATGGCCTTTTTGCTGCTGGTGGTGCCGGTGGTGCCGGTCCATGGGACGCCGGTGCAGATTGTCAGTGGATCGGTGGCGGCGGTGGCCGGGATTGCGGTGGCGATGCTGGCGTTCCGCTTTGTGCTGCCGGTGGACAGCGCCCAACGGCTGCGCACCCTGATGGAAATGACCATCAACGAACTGGAAGCCCTCGCCGGGCAGGACAGCTTTCCCCATCCGACCCGCTGGCGGGCGCGGCTGTACCATCGCATTCTGCGGCTGGTCCGGCGTCTTGATCTGGTGCAGGGGCAGGGGGTGGCCCAGCCGGTGACGGCAATCGGCGGCGGGGTGGCAACCTTGCCGGTGGGTGAGGCCATCTTGCGGTTGCGGCATCTGTCGGTGCGGCCTGACCTGCCGCGCACCGTCCGGCGGCGGGTGGAGGTCGGGCTGAAACGGCTGTCCATGCTGTCATCCCGCCCGCTGGCGGCGGCGGTGGCGCTGGAAAAGGCAGCGGCCAGTCTGATGCTGGCTGAAGGTGGTGCAACGCTGGACAGTGAAGTCCTGCGCGACGGCGCCGAAGCCCTGCGCGAGCACCAGAGCTTTTTCCATCTGGCACAGCGGTAAACAAGGAAAACGGCGGAGCAGGAGGTGATCCTGTTCCGCCGTTTCAGGCTGATGGTGTTTTACGCAGCCGGACTCAGCGGCTCCGACGGGAAGCTGGGCGGCTGGCTGCTTTCGATGGCCTGGCAGATTTGCATCACCAGCGCATCGTTATATTTGTCAGCCACCACATGCACCCCGGCGGGCAGCCCGGCGGAGGTCAGGCCGCAGGGCACCGAGGCGGCCGGTTGCTGGGTCAGGTTAAACGGGTAGGAGAATGGCGTCCAGTTCATCCAGTGTTCCAGCCCCGAGCCGGGCGGCACGTTGTGACCGGCTTCAAAGGCGACCAGCGGCAGGGTGGGGGTGATCAGGGCATCATAGCGGGCATGGAATTCGGCCATCTGCTGGCCCAGCGCGGCGCGGGCATCCTGTGCTTTCATGTACTCGACGATGCCAATCCGGCTGCCCTGTTCGGCAATCGCCAGAAAGCCGGGATCGACCATCGCCCGCTGGTCCGGGCTGAGCAGGGCGACCACTTTGGCGGCTCCGGCAAACCACAGGGTATTGAACATCTCCAGCGGGTCGCTGAAACCGGGATCGACTTCTTCGATGATGGCCCCCATATCGGCCAGCCGGTTGACCGCCTGCCGGACCAGCGCGGCAATTTCCGGATCAACCGAAACATAGCCCAGCGTCGGGCTGTAGGCGATTTTCAAGCCCTTGACGCCGCGCTCCAGATCCTGCTGCCAATCCCGTTCGGTGATGGCGGCGGCGTACCAGTCGCGCTGGTCGGGGGCCGAGGTAACGGTCATCATCAGCGCCGAATCCCGCACGGTGCGGGTCATCGGCCCCAGATGCGACAGGGTGGTCATGGCGCTGGCCGGCCACTGCGGCACCAGCCCAAAGGTGGACTTCAGCCCGAAGGTGCCGGTAAAGCCACAGGGAATGCGGATCGAGCCACCGGCATCGCTGCCCTGATGCAGCACCCCCATGTTCAGGGCGGCGGCGGCTCCGGCGCCCCCCGACGAGCCGCCCGCCGTGCAGCGGGTGTTCCACGGATTGCGGGTGATGCCATACAGCGGGTTGTCGGTCACACCCTTCCAGCCGAATTCCGGCGAGGTGGTCTTGCCCAGCAGGACCGCCCCGGCAGCCCGCATGCGGGCGCTGTAGGGGGCATCGACATCCCACGGGCCGCTGGCGCTGGTGGTGCGTGATCCCTTGCGGGTCGGCATGCCGATGGTCAGGGTCAAATCCTTGATCGACGACGGCACGCCATCCAGCGGGCCAACCGGCTGGCCTTGCTGCCAGCGCTGTTCCGACTGGCGGGCACTGGCAAGGGCTCCCTGATGGTCGACATGGCAATAGGCGTTCACTGCCGGGTTGAAGCGGTCGATGCGGTCGAGGGCGGCCTGAGTGGCTTCGACTGGCGAGGCCTTGCCGCTGGCATACAGGGCCAACAGCTCGGTGGCGGTGGCTTGCCCCAGATCGGTGACTTTGGTGCAGACAGTCATGATGACAGGTTCCGTGCTCTGGAGGATATCAGGCCGCCGTGGACGAGGCGACGCCCGCCTGAGCGACCATTGCCGACAGCAGGACGCTGGCCCCGGCGGCAAGGTCATCGGGGGCGGCGTTTTCGATTTCGTTATGGCTGATGCCGTTTTCGCACGGCACAAAGATCATCGCCGCCGGAGCCACTTCGGCGAGGAAAATGGCATCGTGACCGGCACCGCTGACGATATCCATGTGCGGCGCTCCCAGCGCGGCGGCTCCGTTGCGGACGGCCTCGACCAGATGCGGCGCAAAGGCCAGCGGCGGGAAGTCGGCGGTCGGCACCATTTCGGACTGCAAGCCGTGTTTGGCGGCGGCGGCGTCAACGGCGGCGCGGACATCGGCAACCATCTGGTCCAGAACTTCGGCGTGCAGGTGGCGCAGATCGACCGAGAATTTCACCTGTCCGGGAATGACGTTGCGCGAATTCGGCGCGACGGTGACAAAGCCGACCGTGCCGCAGGCATAGGGCAGGTGGCCCAGCGCGGTGGCGTTGACCGCCTGAATGACCTCGGCGGCCCCCAGCAGGGCATCGTTGCGCCGCTCCATCGGGGTCGGCCCGGCGTGGGCTTCGACGCCGGTCAGGGTGACGTCAAACCATTTTTGCCCCAGCGCGCCGATCACCACCCCGACCGTTTTCTGTTCGGCTTCGAGGATCGGGCCTTGCTCAATGTGGGCTTCAAAATAGGCCCCGACGGCGTGGCCGGGGACCGGGCGATCACCGGCATAGCCGATGGCGGTCAGCGCCGTGCCGACGGTGGTGCCATGTTCGTCGGTTTTGGCCAGCGTTTCCTCCAGCCCCAGACGGCCGATGAACACGCCCGACCCCATCATGCAGGGGGCAAAGCGCGAGCCTTCTTCGTTGGTCCAGGCGACCACTTCGATCGGGGCCTCGGTTTCGATACCCAGATCGTTGAGCGAGCGCAGCACCTCCAGCCCGGCCATCACGCCAAAACAGCCATCAAACTTGCCGCCGGTCGGCTGGGTGTCGATATGGCTGCCGGTCATGATCGGCGGCAGGTCGGGATTGCGGCCGGGACGGCGGGCAAAGATGTTGCCGATCTGGTCAACGCTGACCGAACAACCCGCGTCCTTGGCCCACGAAATGAACAGGTCGCGGGCCTGCCGGTCGAGGTCGGTCAGCGCCAGACGGCAGACGCCGCCCTTGGGGGTGGCCCCGATCTGGGCCAGATCCATCAGCGACTGCCACAGGCGGTCACCGTTAACGCGCAGGTTGGCGGGAGAAGCAGGGAGAGACATGACAGGAAACCTTTCCGCACTGGGGGGATGCGTAAAAGAAGAAAAGTGTGGGAATTAGGCGCTGAGGGCCAGATAGCGGTCCCGGATGGTCGGGTCGGCATCGAACTCGGCGGCGGTGCCGTGATAGACCACCTGACCCTGTTCCAGCACATAGTGCCGGTCGGCCAGCTTGCGACAGACGTTCAGGTTCTGCTCGACCAGCAACACCGGCACGCCGCTGCGCTTGATCTCGCGCAGGATGTTGACCAGCTCGTCCACGATCACCGGCGCCAGACCTTCGGTTGGCTCGTCCAGCAACAGGATGCGCGGGCCGTTGACCAGCGCGCGGGCAATCGCCAGCATCTGCTGTTCACCACCCGACAGGGCGTTGCCGCCATTCTTGCGCCGTTCCCACAGGCGGGGGAACAGGCCATAGACATCGGCGAGGCTCCACTGGCTGCCGGAGCGGACGGCGATTTCCAGATTTTCGGCCACCGTCAGCATGCGGAAAATGCCGCGATGTTCGGGCACCAGCGCGATGCCCCGGCGGGCAATCTCGAAGGTCTCCATGCCGACCGTTTCGCTGCCGTCAAAGGTGATCGAGCCCTGGCGCGGGGAGACAATGCCGACGATGCTGCGCAGGGTGGTGGTCTTCCCGGCCCCGTTGCGGCCCAGCAGAGTGACCAGCTCGCCCTTGTTGACGGTCAGCGAGACGCCTTCGAGGACGTGGCTCTTGCCATAGTAGGAATGGATGTCGGTAACAGTCAGCATCAGCCTTCCTCCCCCAGATAGGCGGATCGCACCCGCTCGTCCTGCCGGACCACTGCCGGTGGGCCTTCGACCAGAATCTGGCCCCGGCTCATCACGGTGATGGTGTCGCTGATCGACATCACGATGCTCATGTTGTGTTCAATCAGCATGACGGTGTGCTCCTTGCCCAGTTCGGCAATCAGCGAGGTCATCAGCGGGATGTCATCAATGCCCATGCCCGAGGTCGGCTCGTCCAGCAACAGCAGTTTGGGCTTGCCGCACAGGGCCATGCCGACTTCCAGCACCCGCTGAAGACCGTGCGACAGGTCGCCTGCCGGGGTGTTGGCGCGGGCGGTCATGTTCAGGCGTTCGAGAATCTGGTCGGCGATTTCCAGATGCTGGCGGCGGGCTTCGGTCGGGCGCCAGAAGGTCAGGGCGCGGGCGCCGTCGCGGCCCTGTGCCGCCAGCCGCAGGTTTTCGCGCACGCTCAATTCCTGGAACAGGCTGGTGATCTGGAACGACCGCGCCATGCCGATGGAAACCCGCTTGTGCGCCGGGCGGTGGGTGATGTCCTGACCGTCGAACAGGATTTTCCCGCTGGTCGGGCGGCGTTCGCCGGTCAGGCAGTGGAACAGGGTGGTCTTTCCGGCGCCGTTCGGCCCGATCACGGTGTGGATGGTGCCTGCGCGAACGCACAGGTCAACGCCATTGACCGCGTGGAAATTGCCATAGGCTTTGCCGAGGCCGGAGGTTTGCAAAAGAACGGTGCTCATTGGGCGGCATCCTTCTGTCGGGTGTCCGGCTGTGGTGGTTCAGGCGAGCGGATCAGACGGTTTTTCAGGTCCAGCAGGCCGCCCCACAGGCCGCCGCGCAGGAACATCACCACCGCAATCAGCGCCAGCCCCAACAGCATCGGCCAGCGCGGCCACAGGGCGGACAGCACGTCACCCAGCAGCACGATCGAGCCAGCCCCCAGCAGCGAACCGAGCAACGAGCCGGTGCCGCCGATGATGGTCATGATCAGGATGTGTTCCGAGGTCGCCAGTTCGATGTTCGACAGCGGGACAAAGTTCAGCAGCAGGGCATAGAGGGCTCCGGCCAGACCGGTGATCGCCCCGGACAGGACAAAGGCGAGAACCTTGAACTGGCGGGTGTCATAGCCGACCGCCGAGGCGCGGTTTTCGTTTTCGCGGATGGCGACCAGCGTGCTGCCAAAGGGCGAATGGATCACCCGGCGGGCGGCGACAAACACCGCGAGGAACAGCAGGGCGACAAAGCCGTAAAACACCAGTGGCGAGGCCAGCGACAGCAGTTCAAAGCCCAGCACCGACACCGGCGGACGCGGCACGTTCAGCAGGCCGTTGTCACCGCCGGTGACGCTGCTCATGGTATAGGCGACGAAGTAGGCCATCTGGCTGAACGACAGGGTCAGCATGACGAAGTAAATGCCGGTGCGGCGAATGGCCAGCGCCCCGATGACAAAGGCGGTCAAGGCTCCGGCCAGAATGCCGACCAGCAGGGCGGGGAACAGGCCGAAATGCCAGTGGATCATCACCAGCGCCGAGCAATAGGAGCCCGCGCCAAAGAACACGCCCTGCCCAAAGGACAGCAGCCCGGTGTAGCCCAGCAGAAGGTTGGAGGCCAGTGCCGCTAGCGCAAAGATCAGGATTTCGGTCGCCAGTGTCGGCGACGGCAGGATCACCGGCATCAGCACGACAGCGGCAACGGCCAGCAGGGTGGTGCCGCGCCAGATGGAGGAGGTGGGGGTGGTGCTCATCGCGTCAGGACCTCCCGAACAGACCATAGGGGCGCAGCATGATCACTGCTGCCATCGCGCCGTAAATCATCAGGCTGGCACCTTGCGGCCAGATGGTGGTCATCAGGCTTTGCACCAGCCCGACCAGCAGGCCACCGACCAGCGCGCCGGTAAACGACCCCATGCCGCCGATCACCACCACCACAAAGGCGATGCCAAGGACTTCTTCGCCCAGGAACGGGTGCGCGCCACGGATCGGGGCCGACAGCACTCCGGCCACCCCAGCCAGACCGACGCCCAGCGCAAAGGTCAGCGAGAACAGCTTGAAAATGTTGGTGCCGAGCAGGGAAACGGTCTCGGTGTCTTCGCTGCCCGCCCGCACCAGAGCGCCAAAGCGGGTGCGTTCCAGCAGGAACCACAGCAGCAGGCCGATGACGGCGGCAAAGACGATCATGAACAGGCGGTATTCGGGATAGGCAAACGACCCGAGGCGGAACACGCCGTCCAGACCGGCCGGAGTGGGCACCGACTTGCCGATCGGCCCCCAGATCATGATGCTGGCTTCGCGGATGATCAGCGCCATCCCCAGCGTGATCAGGATTTGAAAGGTGTGGGGCAGGTGATAGGCGCGCTTGATCAGCACCTGTTCGGTGATCCACGCCAGCAGCGCCACCCCCAGCGGAGCGACAAACAGCGACAGCCAGAAATTTCCGGTCAGGGTAACGACGGTGTAGCAGAGATAGGACCCCAGCAGGAAAAAGGCGCCGTGGGCAAAATTCACAAAGTTGAGCAGGCCGAAAATGATGGTCAGGCCGACGGAGATCAGAAAATAGATCATCCCTAGGCCCAGCCCGTTGAGCACCTGAAACAGGTACACGTTCAGCATGGCGAGATCTCCTGCAGGACGGAGCCGCGTGCGACAAAACGACAGAAAAGGACGGAGAGGGGGAGGAAAGGCCGGACCCGCTCAGGCCCGGCCTGTGACCCGGGCGTTAGCCCATCTTGCAGCCAACGGCGTCTTCGCTGGGGAACGACCGGCCCGAGCTGATGATCTCGGCCAGATCATCGGCGTCTTTCATCGCCGATGCCGCCTTGCCCTTCAGCAGGTAATAGCTTTTCAGCACCTGATGGTCACCCTTGCGGATGGTTTCGGTGCCGGTCGGGCCTTCATAGGTCAGGCCTTCCAGCGCGCTGATGGTCTTTTCCGACACGCCGCCGCTGGTCTTGACCGCATCCAGCATCACCTTGGTCATGATGTAATCGGCGGCCAGCGGATAGTTCGGGGTGATGCCATAGGCATCCTTGACCGCCTTCACCAGTTCCTTGTTCATCGGGGTGTCAACCTGATGCCAGTACTGCGCCCCCAGATAGACGCCTTCGATCACGTCGGACCCCAGCGTCTGGAACTGGTCCAGACCGGCCGACCATGCCACCAGAATGGTCATCTGCTTGTGCAGGCCAAAGTTGACCGCCTGCCGCAGGGTGCTGGTGCTCTGGCCGCCAAAGTTCAGGATCAGCAGCACATCGGGCTGGGCTGCCATCGCATTGGTCAGATAGCCGGAGAATTCCTGTTCCTGCAGCGAGTGATAGCTGTTGCCGACGTGTTCGATGCCCTTTTCGTCGAAAATGGCCTGGGCATTCGACAGCAGGGCATCACCGAACACATACTGCGGGGTGATGGTGTACCAGCGTTTGGCCTTCGGCAGCAGCTCGATCAGCGGGCGGACGGTCTGGTTGATTGCGCCATAGGTCGCCGCCGACCAGCGGAAGGTCGAGCGGTTGCATTCAACCCCGGTCAGTTCGTCCGCCCCGGCGGGGGTCATGAACACGCCGTTGACCTTGGCGACTTCCTTGCCGACGGCCAGTGCCGACGACGACAGGGTACAGCCCTGAAACAGGCGGGCATTGTCCTGCTGAATGGCTTCCTGCACCTTGCGTACCGCCTTGCCGGCGTTGCCTTCGGTGTCGATGGTGGTATAGCGCACCGGGGCACCCAAAAGGTTCCCGTACTGCTTGATCGCCAGTTCAGACCCCATGTTGGCAAATTTGCCATAGCTGGCAAAGGCCCCGGACATGGATTTCACCCCGTACAGGCTGACGGCATCGGCCGCCCAGGCATTACGGACAAGGGCCGGAGCAGCCAGCAGGGACGAGGAAGCGGCGAGGCTGGCTTTCAGGAAGGTACGACGGTCCATGGAAAACGCTCCTGTTGTGGCGCTGTGGGGTTGTGCGCCTGTTGCCTGACATGTGTTTTTCTGGTCGTGAGCGGATGTGCTTTCTTGGGATGCTTTTGTTATGGGGCGTGGTTTGGTGGGGTGCGGCTGGAACAAAGGCAACAAAGCCCCGTTGGCGGAACGGGCCTGTCCGGCCAGCTGCACCGTGTTACGTGAATAAAAGGCAAAAAAGTCCTGTCTTCTGCCAGCCAGCCCGGTGGGGCGGCCCGCAAAAGGGAAGCAGTCAAAAGAGAGAAAAGGCAGGATCAGTCGTGCGGAAAATCCAGCAGGAATTTCTGTGCGACTTCACCTTCCAAAGCAACCATGTGACTTTCGGCGTCCTGCATGTGCTCGGCCATCAGACTGCGCACCGCCCCGGCATCCTGGCGGCGGAAGGCCTCCATCAGCTGGCGGTGATAGGCCACGTTGGCGTCGCCAAATTGATGGCGTTCGGGGACATAGGCTTTCTTCAGCACCACCAGATCACGCAGGAGGTCATTCAGAAACCGGCCCATGAACGCCAGCAACGGGTTACTGCAGGCATCAGCAAGGATGTTGTGGAACTCCAGTTCGGCGATGCGCTGGTCACGCTGTTCGCTTTCGCTGGTCGGGATTTTGGCGCAAAAGGCAATGTTGTCCTCCAGCGCCTGCAACTGCACCGTGGTCAGCGAGGCCATGGCGGTCACCGCCAGTTCAACCTCGATCACCTTGCGCAACTGGTACACCTGCGCCCCGTCCAGATGGCGGAAATGCAGGAAATTGCGCAACGCCCGCGAGGCGGGCTCGACACTGGCCTCCACCAGATAGGCCCCACCACCGGGGCCGGTCCGTGTGCACACCAGTCCTTCGACCTCCAGCGCCTTCAGGGCCTCGCGCACGGTGCCCTTGGAACACTGGTACAGGTCGATCAGGTCCTTTTCATTCGGCAGCCGGTCCCCGGGCTTCATCTGCTCGGTGACGATGGAACGCTTGACGTCCTCGACGATCACATCGGACAGCTTGGTCCGTTTGCGGCGTGCGGGCTTCAGGGTCATCGGCGGGCTCCGCTGGCTGTGCCCGGCCTGTGGACGAGTGTCCGGCGGGCGAGCCAATTTATCTGGATTAATTGGATAGATTGGGCCACATGCTCAAAATGAAGTCAATGTGATTCTTTGCCCTATTTATCGCCTTATTTTCGTAGGGGTAAGCGCGGATTGGTTGTTAATGCATTGCGGCATAAGGGTTTTTGCTGCGGTGCGGGAAGGGGGTGGGTGGGGCGCTTGACGTTTCGGATAATAGTTGTATTGTACAACTGTATTTCGGGAGATTAGTCATGACAGCCGTATCCTTGATCCAGCAAATCAGGTCAGCATCCCGCACTATGGTTCGTGAATTGGGATTTATGGAGTCAACTCTTGCGGGAACGAACTATTCACCTTCTGCGGTGCATGCTTTGCTTGAGATTGAGGCCTCTGGATCAATGACCTCAGCAAAACTCGTTCAAATCCTGGGTCTGGAGAAATCATCTGTTAGCCGGTTGGTCAATAAATTGATTGATGCGGGTGAAATTTCTGAGATTTCAGATAGTCAAGATGGTCGTGTCAAAAATCTAATATTGACGGAAAATGGAAAAAAGACTGTAGGTGAAATTAATGTTTATGGGGAATTGCAGGTTGAATCTGCATTAAAATATCTCAGTTACACCCAGCAGAAATCAGTAGCGCAAGGTATTGCATATTATGCTCAAGCCCTTAAGAGAAGACGCTTGTGTTGTGATGATGTAAATAAGGATGATATTTACATTGTTGCAGGATATGTTCCCGGGATCGTTGGCAGTGTAACAGAAATGCATGCCAGATTTTACTCTAACCATTCTAATTTCGGTCAGTTTTTTGAGAGTCAGGTTGCCCGTGGCTTGGCTGAATTTGTGGGGCGTTTGAATAATCCATGCAATAATATTTTTTCTGCATTAAAAAGTGACAGGATTGTTGGATCCATATCCGTAGATGGCGAAAATTTGGGAGATGGAAAGGCCCATCTCCGGTGGTTTATCTTGGATGATGGTTGCCGTGGCGGTGGAATTGGTCGCCAATTATTAAGGAGTGCATTGGAGTTTGTAGATAAGAATGGCTTTGATTCTACTCAGCTTTGGACATTCAAAGGATTGGATGTAGCAAGGCGGTTATATGAGTCATCTGGTTTCGTGCTTGTTAATGAACAGCATGGTGATCAATGGGGGAGTCCTGTTGTAGAGCAACACTTTAAAAGAGAATGTTCTGAATCATTTTTGTATTGAGCGAAAACGCTTTGGTTCCGCCTGTCGCGTACCGTGAAGCCTTTCCCGGTCAGATAAGGAAGGCATTCATGGTCTTGCATGAAAACTGCAATCACCCGGATGGAAGTCAATTCCGTTCCTTCATGTGTTCCTCAGCAATAAGGTTGTATAGTTCAAAGAGCTTGCTGAATGCCTCATTTGCAAGTTTGAAACGATCAAAATTCTGATAAATAGAAGGGTGACCCATCAATTCTCTGTCAATAGATTGAAAGAGAAAAGATGTCATATGCAGAGCCTCGTGGTCATGAAACTCTGTCGTTTCAATAATGCCATATTCTTTTTTGCATATTTTCTGCATTTCCAGAATTGCATCTTCATTTTCATTCATGAATATAATTCCTCATGGGAAGCGCACGGATCATTCCGGCCGAAAATACGGCATGCACCACGAACAGGATACGTTTTTTGGTATCTGGGGATGATCTTTTGTCAGGGGGCTAGCCGCTCTGAGTACACGCTGACGCTGTCTCCTTTCCCTGCCATAGTCCGTGCCAACGAGTCAATCTGCTCCGATATGGCAATCTCCCCCCCCCGCAAAAAAAAACGCAAAACTCCCCCCCCGTTCCTGCCGGCATTGGAACCACGCCAATGACCAACGCCAGCGGAACAGAGGGGGAGCTGCTCTGTCCCCGGTGGTGGCACGGGGGACAGGAAAGGCTCAGGCAACCGGGGCTCAGGTCGGGAAGGCGAACGATGCCCCCGAGCGGATGCCGGTCGGCCAGCGCGAGGTAACGGTTTTCAGCTTGGTGTAGAACGCCACGCCTTCGGGTCCATAGATGCCGTGGGCCCCAAACGACGAGCGTTTCCAGCCGCCAAAGCTGTGGAAGGCCACCGGCACCGGGATCGGCACGTTGATGCCGACCATCCCGACGTTAACGTTGGCAGCGAAGTCGCGGGCGCAGTCACCGTCACGGGTGAAGATGGCGGTGCCGTTGCCGTATTCGTGGTCGCGCACCAGCTTCAGGGCGGTGGCATAGTCAGAGGCACGCACCACCGACAGCACCGGGCCGAAGATTTCTTCCTTGTAGATGCTCATGTCGGGGGTGACGTTGTCGAACAGCGTCCCGCCAAGGAAATAGCCGTTTTCGTAGCCCTGCAACGAGAATCCGCGGCCATCGACCACCAGCGACGCGCCTTCGGCAACGCCCGCGTTGATGTAGCCCGCCACCTTGTCCATGTGCTGGCGGGTGACCAGCGGACCCATTTCGGCGTCGGCATCGGTGTGCGGGCCGATCTTCAGGGCGCGGACACGCGGTTCCAGCGCGGCAACCAGACGGTCGGCGGTGTCCTTGCCCACCGGCACGGCGACCGAAACGGCCATGCAGCGTTCACCGGCCGCGCCGTAACCCGCGCCCATCAGGGCATCGGCGGCCTGATCGATGTCGGCGTCGGGCATGATCACCATGTGGTTCTTGGCCCCGCCCAGTGCCTGCACCCGCTTGCCGTGGGCGGTGCCGGTGGCATAGACGTATTCGGCGATCGGGGTCGAGCCAACGAAGGAAATCGCCACCACGTCGGGGTTGGTCAGCAGGGCGTCAACGGCATCCTTGCCGCCATGGACCACCACCAGCGCATCCTTGGGCACCCCGGCTTCGTGGGCCAGCTCGACGATCAGGTTCGAGGCCGACGGGTCACGCTCGGACGGCTTCAGCACAAAGGTGTTGCCGCAGGCCAGCGCCACCGGGAACATCCACAGCGGGACCATCGCCGGGAAGTTGAACGGGGTGATCCCGGCGCACACGCCAAGCGATTCCCGCGACGAGAAGGTATCAATCGCCGGGCCGACATCGCGGGAATAGTCGCCTTTCAGCAGCGACGGAGTGCCGCAGACGAATTCCACCACTTCCAGACCGCGCTGGACTTCACCGAGGGCGTCGGGGTGGGTCTTGCCGTGTTCGCGGCTGATGGTCGAGGCGATCAGGTCGGCATTCTTCATCAGCAGGTCGCGATAGCGGTACATCACCGCTGCCCGCTTGGCCGGGGTCAGGCTGCTCCAGGCCGGATAGGCGGCCTTGGCAATCGCCACCGCTTCGGCGACGGTCGCGGCGCTGGCCGAGCCAACGGTGGCGATCTGTTCGCCGGTGGCGGGGTTGAACACCGGGCTCTTGGCCTCGTCGGCGGGTGGGGTCAGGCCGGGGACGAGGTGGGGAATGTGGCTCATGGGGGCGATCCTCATGGTCGGGAGAGCGGGCAGAAAAAAAAGCGGGGGCAAGCCATTGGGACCTGCTTGCCCCCGCCGGAGGGCTCCCTGCCGGAGGGGGAGCGCGGTCAGGGAGTCTGGTCTGTGGTCCGGGGCATGAAAAATGCCCGCAGAGGATCAGGCGATGGTCGGCAGAACCTCGGCCAGGGTGTTGAAAATCTGGTCGATGTGTTCTTTTTCGATGATCAGCGGCGGCGACAGGGCGATGATGTCGCCGGTGGTGCGGATCATCACACCCTTGTCATAGCACTTCAGGAAGGCTTCGAATGCGCGTTCACCGATGGCACCGGGGCGCGAGGACAGCTCGATACCGGCAATCAGGCCCATGGTGCGGATATCGACCACGTTGCTGATGCCCTTCAGCGAGAAGGCGGCATCTTCCCAGTACTGGGCGAGGCTGTCGGCACGCTCGAACAGCTTGTCATCGCGATAGATGTCAAGCGTGGCCAGCGCCGCCGCACAGGCCAGCGGGTGAGCGGAGTAGGTGTAGCCGTGGAACAGCTCGATGGCGTTCGGCGCACCGTGCATGAAGGCGTCATAGATGCCATCGCGGGCAAATACCGCCCCCATCGGCACCGTGCCGCTGGTGATGCCCTTGGCGGTGGTCACCAGATCGGGGATCACCCCAAAGCGTTCAACGGCGAACGACGAGCCCAGACGGCCAAAGCCGGTGATCACTTCGTCGAAAATCAGCAGGATGCCGTACTTGTCACAAATGCTGCGCAGACGTTCCAGATAGCCCTTCGGCGGCATCAGCACGCCGGTGGAGCCCGCCATCGGCTCGACGATCACCGCCGCGATGGTTTCGGCACCATGCAGGGCGACAATCCGTTCCAGATCGTCGGCCAGTTCGGCGCCATGTTCCGGCTGACCACGGGTAAAGGCGTTCAGCTCGGGTTGATGGGTGTGGCGCATGTGATCAACGCCGTTCAGCAGCGAGCCGAAGAAGCGGCGGTTGTTGACGATGCCGCCAACCGAAATGCCACCGAAACCGACGCCATGATAGCCACGCTCGCGGCCAATCAGACGGGTGCGGGTGGCTTCCCCGCGGACACGATGATAGGCCAGCGCGATTTTCAGCGCGGTATCAACGCTTTCCGAGCCCGAATTGGTGAAGAACACCCGGTTCAGGTCGCCCGGCATCAACTGGGCCAGACGCGAGGCCAGGGTAAAGGCCAGCGGGTGGCCCATCTGGAACGCCGGGGCATAATCCAGCTCGGCAGCCTGGTTCTGGATGGCGCTGACGATGCGCGGGTCGCCGTGACCGGCGTTGCAGCACCACAGACCGGCGGTGCCGTCAAGGACCGGGCGGCCTTCGGAGGTTTCGTAGAACATGCCCTTGGCGCGCGTCAGCATGCGCGGCGCCGACTTGAATTGCCGGTTGGCGGTGAACGGCATCCAGAACGAGGACAGGTCGTTGGTGGCAGTGGCAGAAGCGGTGGTATCGACGCTCATGGAACCTCCTGAATGCTGGCGTCCGGCGATGGGTTCATGATGCTGTTTCGTTGTATCCTCAACAAGACGTTTTCTTGATGCATGATAACATGTTGAAAAGAATGAAAAGTATGTGCAGAGTGTTAAGGATGTCGAAACATTCTTAACAGAAAGGCTCGGGTATGGGGCTGAACATCGGGGCACGTCTGAAAGCCGTTCGCCAGAGCAACGGCCTGTCACAACGCCAGCTCGCCAAGCGGGCGGGGGTGACCAATGCCACCATCTCGCTGATTGAATCCAACCGCCTCAATCCTTCGGTCGGCTCGCTGAAACGGGTGCTGGACGGGGTGCCGATCTCGCTGGCCGATTTCTTTGCGCTGGAGGTCGGCGAGGAGGATTCCCGCCCGCCGGTGTTCTTTACCGCCAACGAGCTGGTGGAAATCGGCCGTGGCGGTATCTCTTACCGGCAGGTGGGGGCCGATTTGACCGGCAAGGCGTTGCAGATGATGTCGGAACGTTATGCGCCGGGGGCGGATACTGGCCGCATCCCGCTGCGCCACGAGGGTGAAGAGGCCGGTCTGATCCTGTCCGGGCGGCTGGAAGTCACCGTCGGCGACCAGATGCAAATCCTCGGGCCGGGCGATGCCTATGCCTTTGACAGCAGCCAGCCGCACCGCTTCCGCACGGTGGGGGACGAGGACTGTGTGGTGGTCAGCGCCTGTACACCGCCCAGTTTCTGAACAAATCCCCCTGAATATTCTTTTTTATTTTTCTGTCAGGGCGAAAACCATCTTTCTCTCATGGAATAGCAGGCGGCGGCATAGTATCCTCGGTTTATAATAAAATATCTCAGGTACACCTGTTCGCGAAACAACATGAGTGCTGTGCCCTGCGGGAACAGGGTCAAAACCGCGAACAGGCTCACCTGCAGGATGTAAGGCAAGGGAGAATGACCATGGCGACACGCGCAGCGTCTCAAGGGGGAGCCGCGTCTCAGGGGGGACTCGGGGCCCGCCTGACCGGAAACATCAAGGTGGCGTCCAAGTTCCGCCTGATGGTGGGGATTACCCTGATCGGACTGGGGTTGTTGGCGGCGCTGAATCTGGTGACGCTGCACACCTCGCTGAAGGATGCCCATGCCCTGCAAACCCGCAGCGTGGTCGAGGCCGCGCAGTCGGTGGTCAGCCATTTCGACGAGATGGCCAAAAAGGGCGAAATCTCGCAGGACGAAGCGCAGAAACGGGCGCTGGAAACCTTGCGTGACATGCGGTTCGCCAACAACGAATACCTGTGGGTCAACGACATGACCGGCGTGATGCTGATGCATCCGATCAAACCGGCGATGAACAACACCAACACCGGCGGCCTGAAAGACCCCACCGGCAAGCTGTTCTTTGCCGAAATGATCCAGGTGGTCAAAGAGAAAAAGGCCGGATACGTCAGCTATATGTGGCCGAAGCCGGGCCATGAACAGCCCGTTGACAAGATTTCCTATGTCAGCGGCTATGCGCCGTGGAACTGGGTGATTGGCTCGGGCGTCTACCTTGATGACGTTGAGTCTGCCTTTTACGCGGCGGCGTCTTCGACCGCGCTGGTGGCGGTGCTGGTGCTGGTGGTGGTGATCGGGGTGTCGATCCTGATGGCCACCGGCATGAGCGGCCCGCTGGCCTCGCTGGTGGCCGGGATTGATGCTCTGGCAGCGGGCGACAGCGACATCACTGTCGGGCACCAGCATCGCAAGGACGAACTGGGGGTGATGGCGCAGCGGCTGGCGGTGCTGCGCGAGGCGGTCGATCAGGCATTCCGCCTGCGCCAGATGGTCGATGTCCAACCGGCGCGGGTGATGATGTGCGACCCGGAAACGCTGAAGATCACCTATATCAATCAGGCAGCGAAGGAGGTGATTCGCCGGATGAATCACCCGATTGCGGCGCAGGTTGATACGCTGGTCGGAACGTCGGTATCCTCGTTCCACAAAAAGCCTGAAATGGTCGAACGTCTGCTGAAAGACCCGAAAAACCTGCCCTATGTCGGCAAGTTCAGCATGGGTGGGCTGACCATCGAGAACTATGTCAACGCCATCTATGACCGCAAGGGCCGCTACATCGGCCCGATGCTGAACTGGGAAGACGTCACCAAATACGTCCAGATGGCCGACCAGTTTGAAAAGAAAGTCCGTTCGGTCAGCCAGCACGTCGGGGCCGGGGCCCGCAAGATGGAAGAGCTGGCGACGATGATGCAAAGCTCGGCGGATGAAACCAGCGCCCGCTCGGGGACAGTCAGCAGTGCAGCAGACATGGCGGCGGGCAGCGTGCAGACGGTGGCCTCGGCAGCCGAGCAACTGGCGGCCTCGATTGCCGAAATCAGCCGTCAGGTCAGCGACGCCACCGCCATCGCCCGCGAGGCGGTGCAGGAGGCCCGGCAGACCAACGAAACGATGAGCGGTCTGGCCGACGCCACCAGCCGGATTGGCGAAGTGGTCAGCCTGATCACCGACATTGCCAACCAGACCAACCTGCTGGCGCTGAATGCCACCATCGAGGCCGCTCGTGCCGGGGATGCGGGCAAGGGCTTTGCGGTGGTGGCCAACGAAGTCAAGACGCTGGCCAACCAGACCGCCAAGGCCACCGAAGACATCAGCCGTCAGATCCAGAACGTTCAGGCGGTATCAGTGCGGGCGGTCGATGCCATCGACATGATTTCCCGCACCATTGGCCGCATTGACCAGATTGCCGCCAGCATTGCAGAATCGGTGGAACAACAGGGCAGTGCGACGCAGGAAATCACCCGCAGCGTTACGCAGGCGGCCACCAGCACGCAGGATGTGACCGACAACATTCTGGCGGTGGCCGACGTTGCCCGCCGTACCGAAGACAGCGCGGAATCGGTGCTGGAGGCGGCGCGTGACCTGAGCATGCAGGCGGAAACGCTGGGGACCGAGGTTGATGGTTTCCTGAAGCAGATGCAGGCGTGATGCGTTTGGAATCATGCGCGTTGCCGCCATCCTGAATGGCAGGTGAAGCCATTGCGGCAACGCGTTTTATCCCGCCTACAAATGACCTTGCTTTTGCCATAATTTCTCCCTGTCTTCACCACACCTCACAGGCACAAAGGGATCAGCACAGAAACAGTTGATCCCGGAGATGCCACCATGTCCCTGAACGCCGCGTCCTTCCCCTTCGATCCTCCGGCTGAGACCGCTGCCCGGGTGCGGCGGTTGTCCAGCCTGCACCGGGTGGTTCTGTTGTCGGCTGGTATCTTTCTGGGACTGGCGGCGGTGTTGTCGGCTCCGCTGCCGGTGCCGCTGGAAATGCCGCTGGCCGGTGGGTCGGCGATGCTGATCCTCAAGGCGTCGCCGCGGGCACGCCGGTTGTACGTCAAGGGCAGCCGCCGCTGGCCGAAGACCTTCAAGGTTTCCGACCGCCTGTTGCGGCGGCGGAAAAAGGCTGAACCCTCGGATGCTGCGGAGGCTTGATGAACAGGCTGCTGGCCTTGTCTTTGGGGGGAGCCTTGATGCTGACCGGGGCAATCCTGGCTCCTCTCCCCGGTCCTCTGGGGACACCGTTCACCTTGGGCGGTCTTGTGCTGCTGCTCAGAAACAGCCTGTGGGTGCGCAAAACCTATGTGCGCTGTGGTCGTCGCTGGCCGTGGGGGAAATCGTTTGTCGATCGTCTGTTGCGGCGGCGGCGGGAAAAGGTCGCAAAAAAAGAGGAATAAAAACCTCTGGACAGACCAAACGTTTCGGCGCACGCTCGCCTCCATGAAAACACAGCAAACGCATATTGGCCTGCGAGGCCTTTGGTGGCGCCGCTCCTGACTGGGCGGCAAAGGCGTTTGACATCCTCGTGACAGACACTTGCAACACCGCCCGGAGCCAGTCGGCCCCCGGTGCGTTTTTGCGTTTGCATCTGATGTGTGGGTCGGCTCTGGGGTCCGGGTAACGGAGCACAAGACAGATGACCCGTATTTCTCCCCGTGACCTTTCCCCGGTTCTGCCCTTTTCCCAACCTGATCGCTGCTTTGAGCTGGCCTGCGGCCTGCGGGTGCAAGCCGCGATCCGCCCCTGTCCGCCAGAGCGGCTCGACCGCCTGATCCCGCAGCTTGATCATCAGCGCGGGGTGCTGTTCTCGTGCGGCGTCGATGCCCCCGGCCGCTATCGGCGGCAACGGCTGGCGATGATCAATCCGCCGCTGATGGTGGTGATCCGCCAGCGGGCGGTCGAGATCAAGGCCCTGAACCAGCGGGGGGAAATCATTCTCTCCGCTTTGCGCCTGGCCTTCCCCGAGGCGGTGGCCGACGCGCAGCAGATTGCCCTGATTGCCCCGCAGCAGGACCATCTGGGCAGCGAAGAAACCCGCACCCGCCGTCCGTCGGTCTTTACCGTCCTGCGGCGGCTGATGGCGGCGCTGGCCAGCCCGCACGATCCGTTGCTCGGGCTGTACGGAGCCTTTGGCTATGACCTGACCTTTGCCCTCGAAGACATCCCCCGTCACTTGCCCCGCCCCCATGATCAGCGCGATCTGGTGCTGTATCTGCCTGACCGCCTGTTGCGTCATGATCCGGCCAGCGGCCTGGCGGAAGAAGTTTGTTACGAGTTTGCCTTTGGTGCCGGGCAGGACGAGCGACAGACCGATGGCCTGCCGCGCAATGGCGCCTTTTTTGCCCTGCCGGACTCTGACCGCTCGGTGATCCGGGCCGACCATGGGCAAGGCGACTATGCCGGACAGGTGGCGCGGGCGCAGGAGCTGTTTGCCCGTGGCGACCTGTTCGAGCTGGTCCTCAGCCAGACCTTCAGCCGCCCGACCCGCCTGCGGCCTTCGGAGGTTTATCAACGGCTGACCCGGGCCAACCCGGCCCCCTACGAAGCCCTGATCAGTCTGGGCGAAGGTGAACATCTGGTGTCGGCATCGCCGGAAATGTTTGTTCGTGTCCGGCAGGATGGCCCGCAACAGGTGGTGGAAACCTGCCCGATTTCCGGCACCATCCGGCGCGGGGCGGATGCGCTGGGCGATGCCGACCAGTGCCTGACCCTGCTCAATTCGGCCAAGGATCACGCCGAACTGACCATGTGCACCGATGTTGATCGCAACGACAAGGCGCGCGTCTGCCAGCCAGGCAGCGTGCGCGTCACCGGACGACGGATGATCGAGCTGTACTCGCGGCTGATTCACACGGTGGACCATGTGCAGGGGGTGTTGCGGCCCGACATGGATGCGCTGGATGCCTTTTTGACCCACACATGGGCGGTGACGGTCACCGGGGCCCCCAAGCTGCACGCCATGCGGCAGGTCGAGGCGATGGAGCGCAGTTCCCGCCGGTGGTACGGCGGGGCCTTTGGGGTTTTGCGTTGTGATGGCAGTCTGGAAACCGGCCTGACCCTGCGCACCGTGCGTCTGGCCGCCGGGGTGGCCGAGGTGCGGGTGGGGGCAACGCTGCTGTATGATTCCGACCCGCAAGCCGAGCAGGACGAGTGCGTGTTGAAGGCCTCGGCGCTGATGGCGATCCTTGACCAGCCCTCTGCCGAGGCGCAAACGGGAACTGCCCCCGCTCCGCTACCGGGGCAGGGACGGCGGCTGTTGCTGGTCGATCATGAAGACAGCTTTGTGCTGACGCTGGCCGACTACCTGCGCCAGAGTGGGGCCGAGGTGGTGACGCTGCGCCCGGACCCGGCGCGGCAGGCATTGCGCGACACGCCGCAGGCCTATGATCTGGTGGTGCTGTCACCCGGACCGGGCAAGCCGTCGGATTTCGGGCTGTCGGCAACGCTGGCGCTGGCCGAGCAGGCGGGGTTGCCGCTGTTCGGGGTCTGCCTCGGGTTGCAGGGGATGGTGGAATATTACGGCGGCAGCCTGCGCCAGTTGGCAGTGCCGATGCACGGCAAGGCCAGCCTGATTCATCATCATGGCGAGGCACTGTTCGCCGGTCTGCCGCAGCCGTTGGCGGTGGGCCGCTATCATTCGCTGGCCGCCGACCACCTGCCGGATGTCCTGACGGCGATTGCCCACAGTGACGACGGGACGGTGATGGCCATTGCCCACCGCACCCGGCCACTGTGGGCGGTGCAGTTCCACCCGGAAAGCATCCTGACCGCGCAGGAGGACCACGGCTTGCAGATGATCCGCACGCTGTGGGAGCTGGTGGCTGCCCACAGCGGCGCGGAGAGTCTGGTTAGAGCAAATCCCGAGCAGATGGGTCCATCTGCGACGACGTATTTGCCTAAAATACAAGACGTTAGAGCATTTGAAGTGATCTAGAGAGAACGGAAAATGCTCTAACGTTCGGCGCTGATGGCGGCGACGGTCTGGCGGAACAGGGCGCTGTCGGCCAGACCGTTCAGGCTGACGGTCAGGCGGCGGCGCCAGTTGGGGTATTCGCTGACCGTGCCGGGCACGTTGACCTGGGTGACTTCGCCGCACAGGTCATCGAGGTTGGCGAGCATCACCAGTGCCGGAGAACGGGCAAGGAAGCGGTGGAAGGCGGCAATCAGTTCTGCTTCCTGTGCCGGGTTGCCGGTTGGCTCCTGCGGGAAATCCGCCGGAATCAATCCCTGATCAACCAGCGCCGACTGTAACAGGTGGCGGTCCTCCTGACGGCGAGCCTCGTCAGCGGCGCGGTCGGGGGTGTCGCCACACAGGCCCAGATCGTGGCGCAGGGCAATGTCCCAGCCACGCCAGTGGCCGACGATGGTCGCCAGATCGTGCGAGGTCGGGGTGGCCAGCGCCAGCGGCGGATAGGTATCGGGGCGCTTGAACAAGCCCGACTCATAGCGTTCAAAGTAGGACAGGCGATAGGACAGCAGGTTTTCTTCCGCCATCCGCTCACGGAAACCAGCAGGGACCGTGCCGAGGTCTTCGCCGATGATCATACAACGGGCGCGGTGGCTTTCCAGCGCCAGCACTCCCAGCAGATCGTCGAACGGATAGGACATATACAGACCGTCGCGGGCGGTCAGTCCGGGCGGGATCCAGAACAGCCGCAGCAACGACATCGCATGGTCAATGCGCAGGGCGCCGGCATGGCGCATGTTGGCGCGCACCATGTCGATGAACGGGCCATAGCCCATCGCCCGCAGGGCGACCGGGTTAAAGGGCGGCAAGCCCCAATCCTGCCCCAACGGGCCGAGCGCATCCGGCGGTGCACCAAAGCGGGCCCCGCGCACATAGGCCGCCGGGTCCATCCACACATCGGCCCCGTCCGGCGAGGCCCCCACCGCGAGGTCACGGTATAGACCCAGTGAGCCGCCAGCCACCCGCAGGGCCTCGGCGGCATCGGCAAGCTGGCGGTCGGTTTCAAATTGCAGCCACAGCTGGAACTGCACCGCTTCGGCCTGCTGCTCTGCTACCGCTGCCACCTGTGGGCTGTGCGGGGAATGGTAGTCTTCCGGCCAGCACGGCCATGGATCGCTGCCGAAGCGGTCTTGCAGGGTCTGGAAGATGGCGAACAGGCGCAGGCGCTCGCCGCCGGTCTGGACAAAGGCGCGGAACGCCTGCTGGCGGGCGTGGTCGGCGGGCAGGGCGGCAAAGCGGGCAAACAGGTCGCGCAGGACCGCCAGCTTGACCGTTGCCACCGCCGGATAGTCCACATGGTCAGCCTGCTGCGCCACGCTCAGGGCCTTGGCAATCGCCGGGTCTTGCAGGCGTTTTTGCGCTGCCGGGCAGTCGGCGTATTCCGGCACCGCGTCCAGCGCGATGTACAGCGGATTGAGGAACAGGCGCGAATTGGGGGAATAGGGGCTGGCATCCTGCGGCTTGGGCAGGAACAGGGCATGGATCGGGTTCAGCCCGACCACCGCGCCACCGGCGTTTCCGGTCATCTGGCACAGACTGCGCAGGTCGGCCAGATCGCCCATCCCCCAGTTGCGTTCCGACCGCAGGGAATAGAGCTGTGCCCCCACGCCCCACAGGCGCGGCGTTGTCCCATCGGCGCTGCCCGGTACCCAGCAGCGGGCCGGGGCGACGATCAGGCGACTGTCTTCGCTGATCGCGCCATCAGCACTGCGCAACGACAGGGCATGGTAGCCATCGGGCAGGGCGACTGCCAGTGGCAGGCCAACCAGCGACCCCGCACGGGTGGCCGCCGTCTGCCCCTGATGCGTCTGGCCATCTTCGGTGGTGATGGTCCAGCTCAGGGGAGCGGTCAAGCCATCGCTTGCCAGCGGCAACAGCCATGAGCCCTGATCGTCCGACTGGCGGCGCAGCACCACCACCGGCCCGACCACCTCGGCAGCCTGTCGGGCCTGCCAGGCGGCGGTGGCGGCCTGCACATCGGCCAGTGTGTCAACCGTCACCCCCAGAGCCTGCAACACCGCCGCCTTGGCGCTGGTCGAGGCGATGTGATGCTGGCCGCTGACGTCGTAATAGGACGGCTCAACCCCTGCCAGAGCGGCCAGATGGTCAATGGCCGACTGATAGGCCGGAGAAGACGGCGCACTGCCAAGGGTAACGCTGTCACCAGCGCAATCGGCAGGGGCTCGCAACAGGACAGGGGCCGACAGGGTGGGGGTAATCACGGAAAGTCTCCTCGACATCTGCCAACCGGCCAAGCGCCTGTGGCAGAGGATTTTTTGTTACCAACGAGAATAGGCGCTGTTGCAGGGATTTTGATATATGAAAAAGTGTGCATGCGTCGGCAGCGGGCCGTTTACGAGCGGGCAAGGCCGCTGCGTTCGACCAGCAACACCAGACTGCGGCCTTGCAGGGGATAGGCATGGCCAGACGACAACCATTGGTTGGGGCGGGGATACGAGGCATCAACGGCGGCCTGCGCGTCGTGGGCGGTGTCCAGTGCCACCCGCCATTCCCGCCCATAGGCCTGGCCGGGGAGGATGAAGGCCATCGCATCCGGCTGGGCATTCATCAGAATGATCATCCGGTCGTCTTCGCGGCCCGGCTCGGCACCGTCCATGTGATAGCCGAAACAGCGCAGGTTGGCGTCATTCCAGTCGCCATCGGTCATCTCGCTGCCGCGCGGGTGCAGCCAGGTGATATCCTTGACCGGCGCAAAGCCTTCGCTGGCGCGCGGCAGGTCGCCGGTGGGCATCGAGCCGCGCGGCTTGGGGCCACCGCGAAAGAAACGCCGCCGGTGCAGGGCCGGATGCATCTGGCGCAGGCGGATCAGGCGGGCGGTGTAATCAAGAAAGGCGGCGTCTTCGGGGTCGCCGGGGGCGTCCCAGTTCAGCCACGAAATCGGCGTGTCCTGACAATAGGCATTGTTGTTGCCGTCCTGCGTCCGTCCCAGCTCGTCGCCGCCGAGGATCATCGGCACGCCCTGACTGAGCAGCAGGGTGGCCATCAGGTTGCGCTTTTGCCGTCGCCGCAGGGTGCGCACCGCCGTGTCGGTGGTCGGGCCTTCGGCCCCGCAATTCCATGACAGGTTATGATCGGTGCCATCCTGATTGTTTTCCAGATTGGCGTCATTGTGCTTGTGATTGTAGGAAACCAGATCGTGCAGGGTAAAGCCGTCATGGGCGGCAATGAAATTGACCGAGGCCAGCGGTGACCGCCGCCAGAAGATATCCGACGAGCCGGAAACGCGGGTGGCCATCGCGCCGTTCATCCCCGGATCACCGCGCCAGAACGAGCGGACGCCGTTGCGGAAGGCGTCGTTCCATTCGCTCCAGCCGGTCGGAAACTCGCCGGTGCGATAGCCGGACGGGCCGATATCCCACGGCTCGGCAATCAGTTTGACGGTGTTCAGCACCGGGTCCTGCCGAATGGCAGCGAGGAAAATGGCATTCGGCTCAAAGCCGCGCGGGCTGCGGGCCATCACCGGCGCCAGATCGAATCGGAAGCCATCGACATGCATTTCCTGCACCCAGTAGCGCAGGGCATCCATCGCCATCTGCATCACCCGGGGGTGCCACAGGTTCAGCGCATTCCCGCAGCCGGAATAGTTATGATAATAGCGCTGGTCTTCGTTCAACAGGTGGTAATAGCTTTTGTTGTCGATGCCGCGCAGGCTGATGGTCGGGCCGAAATGGTTGCCTTCGCAGGTGTGGTTGAACACTACGTCGAGGATCACCTCCAGCCCGGCTTCGTGGAAGCGGGCGACCATCGCCTTGAACTCGTCGGGGCCGGGCTGGGTCAGATAGCGCGGCTCGGGGGCAAAGAACGACAGCGGGTTATAGCCCCAGTAGTTGGTCATGCCCTTTTCGGCCAGATGCGTCTCGTCCAGAAAGCTGAACACCGGCAGCAGCTCGACCGAGGTGATCCCCAGTCGGCGCAGGTGGTCAATCACGGCGGGCGATGACAGACCGGCAAAGGTGCCGCGCAGCTCCAGCGGGACCTGTGGATGCAGGGCGGTCATGCCCTTGACGTGGCATTCATAGAGGATGGTATGTTCCAGTGACCGGTCCGGGCGGCGGTCGGTCCCCCATGGATATTCGGTTTTCACCACCATCCCCTTGGGGATGTAGCGGGCGCTGTCGCGGCGGTCAAAGGACAGGTCGCCTTTCGGGTGGCCGATGCGATAGCCGTAACAGGCCGGGTGCCAGATCACCTGTCCCACCACCGCCTTGGCATAGGGGTCCACCAGCAGCTTGTTATGGTTGAAGCGGTGCCCGGCGGGCGGGTCATAGGGACCGTAAACGCGATAGCCGTACAGGTGTCCCGGTTGCAGGTCGGGGACAAAGCCATGCCAGACATGATCACTGACGATCGGCAGCGGGATGCGGTCGGTTTCCTTGCGCCCGTTGGCGTCGAACAGGCACAAGTCGACCTTTTCGGCATGTTCGGAAAACAGCGCGAAATTGACGCCGCGCCCGGTCCAGGTGGCCCCCAGAGGATAGGGTTTGCCCGGGGTTGCGATGCGTTGGGAATAGACCATGAACCAGCAGCCTGCTAATGAAAACCGTACACGCCCGCAGCATGGGGCGACAGACTTGTACCTTACTCTGCCAAAGACGGTAAGGCTTTGTAAAAATACAGCGGACAGGGACGCCGGTTACGGCATGCTGCGGGAGGTGGCATGATGCACCCGTGTCAGGTTGGCGACGCCGGGGATGTCGTTGCTGATCCCTTTTTCCGCGGCGGGTTTTTTGGCTTGGCAGCGGCTTTTTTGCGTGGAGAGGCCGCCTTGACCGGAGCCTTGGCCGGGGAGTGTTCGGCGCGGAGTTCGGCCTCGGCACGCAGCCAGTAGCGCAGGTCATCGCCCGGCTGGCAGCCTTCGGCCTGCCACAGGTGATAGGCGCGTTCGGAAACCTGATGATGGGGAAGGGTGCTCATGGTGTTCCTCGTCTTCTCGTGATGGTGAGTGCAAACGGATCCATGCCCGGACGGTCGTGCCGTCTGTGTGTCAAGAGTACAGAAACCCTGCTCAAGTGGTAGGGGTATTCTGTGCCGCGCCCTCAGGTATCAGGGAACTGTCATGGTTTTGCCTTTTCCCGGGCAAAAGAAAACGCCAGCTCCGGGGAAGGGAGCTGGCGGTCTTTTTGTCACATCAGACCAGCGTGCGTTCAATGTGACGCTACAGTACACGACAGTTAGGCAAGAAAGTGCAGGCTGCCGCCTGAAACCGCTCGGGGCCTGAGGCCCCGAGCCCCCATTTTTTCTTTAAAATCAAGTCAATGGGGTCTGGGGCCTCAAGGCCCCGGCGAGGTTTGGAGCAGCGCTCCATGATCTTTTTGTTTTTTGTCGTGTACCGTGATGTGACGCGGACACGCTGGTCTAATCTTTTGTTCTGTCGCATTGTTGTTGCGAGAACCGGTTTCCACTTTTCGCACAATGCTCTAGTAACGAGGTAAACAGCTTACTTCAGGGTGCCGAGGTAGGCGATGACGTTGGCGCGGTCATCGGCCGATGGCAGCTTGAAGGTCATCTTGGAACGCACTTCGGCTTCGCCGGACTTGGCGCGCAGGAAGGCGGTCGGGTCTTCGAGGTACTGCATCAGGTTGGCTTCATCCCAGGTGAACTTGGCCGCAGCATCGACAAAGCCCTTGGAATAGCTGTAACCGGCAGCCTTGGCCGCACCACGGGTGGTCACCCCGAACAGGTTCGGGCCAACCTTGTTGGCGCCGCCGGTTTCAAAGGTATGGCAGGCGACACATTTCGCCTTGGCGATCTTTTCACCGGCAGCGGCATCGCCAGCGGCAAACGCGGCAGTGCTGGTGATCGACAGGGCGGCGACAGTGCTCAGGGCAATAAACAGTGATTTCATCCCGGATTCCCTTGGATTGTCAGACTCCGGCAGCAGCATGGGCATGTCAGGGCTGCCCCGGAGTGTATGTTTGCTCGCTTCAGGCCGGTCGGGTTGCGGGCGGCCCGTTGTCAGGCATGCGGATTTTTCACACGCATGACGGCAACCCGGCCCCAATCTTTGGCGGCGGAATTATGGACAAACTTTAATCTTTTGTCTTGCCTAAAAACCATATTTTTTATAAAAGAAACCACCGCCCAAGCAGACTCGGGCAGTGGTTCCTTGGGATTGTCATCCTGTGAACGCTGAAAAGCCGATGATGGCTTATTTCAGGGTTTCCAGATAGGCGATGACGTTGGCGCGGTCGTCGGCGGACGGCAGCTTGAAGGTCATCTTGGACGCGCCCTTGGCTTCGCCGGCCTTCTCGGTCAGGGTCTTGGTCGGGTCGGTCAGGTAAGCGTCCAGCGACGCGGCATCCCACGACGCCATCTTGGCAGCGGCGGCGGTGTACAGCGGCGAGTAGGCGAAGTTGGCAGCCTTGCCGGTGCCACGGGTGGTCACGCCGAACAGGTTCGGGCCGACCTTGTTGGCCCCGCCGGTTTCGAAGGTGTGGCAGGCGGCGCACTTGGTCTTGGCGATCTTTTCGCCGGCAGCGGCATCGCCAGCGGCGAAAGCAGCGTTGCTGGCCAGGGTAGCAATGGCAACAGCGCTCAGCGCCATCACAAACTTCTTCATCCCAAACTCCTCTTGTATTCGATCTGTGTCGATTTGTTTCGCACTCACCCTTTTGGGGGATCTGAAGAGCGAAAGGCAGCGGACTATACCGGCTCCGCAATCACTGCACAAGCGAAGGACAGGCCAAATCCCGTATTATAAATATGGTTTTGGCTCCCAACCTTACAGACTGGAAAGGCTTTTTGCGGCCTTTGCTGCGGTCCTCCGGCGGGATAACGGCGGATAAGGAAGACTGCCTCAGGAATACGGCAGGTTTGCGGTTGGCGGCAATGATACTTTTGTCATGATTGCGTCAGGACAGTGGCTGTGCTGTGGCAGGGGTCCGGGTGTCGATGACAGGGGGCTTGAGAGCCGTTGCCCTCAGGCCCCGTGGCATGCGCGACATATCAGAATGTGCTGTGCGTTTTGGTCAGCGTCGTCGTGCTCACCTTCCCGGAGGCGTCGTATTCGACATTCAGCATCTGCATGTCGACAAAACGGCGCGAATACGAGGTAAAGGTGTGGCTGTAGACATGAGCGGTCTTGCCGTTGGACAGGGCCGATGTCGACAGCGGAGCCCCCAGCATCTGGACGACTCGTTCTTTTGGCGTTCCAACCGGGATCAGCGCCTTGATGCTGGTTTCGTCAACATTGGCCAGCATTGCCGGACCTTCATCCTTGTCGGCCAAAGCACCACCGGCGGCGTAGGGATTGGCATAGTAGGGATCGTAAGGCATACAGCCCGATGTCGCCAGAGCCAGGCCAAGCGCAGACAACGAGAGTGCTTTCACAGACAGGTTCCGCAACATGGTATGCATTCTTCTCTCCTGTACGGGCATTGATGAATACGTTGAGTATCAAGGTGTCCCGAGTTCAATTCTTGAACGTATTAAACGAAATCCAGGATATGCTTACGCTTGGTAGCGTACGCTGATCTGATCTGGACAAGGGTATGATATCATGGGGCTAAAGATATAATAGTTTCTTTTGAATGTATTGATGATCACTGTTCATTTATTGTGGTGTGATATATTCATCCCGGTTGTGATGGATAGTTATTTGAGATTGTTGTGTTTTCTTGTTCTCGATTCGGTCGGGCTGCATTTTTTATGGAGAACTTGACGGCCATCACAGACGGACATGTGCTGCGGGTGTAACAAGGACGTGAGACGTTGAATTTAATCTTGACTAAAATAGTCCTGATTATAAACTGGAATGGTTATAAAAAGTCACGCTTTGCTCTAAAGATGCTGAAATATGGCGAATTTTAGGCAGGCGGATTGCCTTGAAAAAGACACTCTTTACCGACACTCTCAAAAACGTACCAAGCAGTACAACCCGAAGCAGAGCCATCGTCACCGCGTCTGTCAGGGGCTTGAGAAAACCACCGGGGTCCTCCCCGTCTGGCAGAGGTAATGGGGAAACGCGGTCCTGGAACGGCCTGGAAGTTAGGAGAAACCCGCATGGCAAAGATCAATGTGTCGGTCCCGAGTGTCGCAGCAGAAGGCGGCCTGAGCCAGTACATGGAAGCCATCAAGCGCTATCCTTTGCTGCAGCCAAGCGAAGAGCTTGAGCTGGCCTTTCAGTATCGTGACCATGGCAGCGAAGCAGCCGGCGTCCGGCTGATTACCAGCCATCTGCGACTGGTGGCCAAAATAGCCATGGGGTACCGCTATTACGGCCTGCCGGTGGCTGACCTGATTTCCGAAGGGAATCTGGGCCTGCTGCGCGCCGTGCAGAAATTCGAGCCGGAAAAGGGCTTCCGTCTGGCCACCTATGCCATGTGGTGGATCAAGGCCTCGATCAACGAATACGTCCTGAATTCGTGGTCGCTGGTCAAGGTCGGTACCGTCGCGGCACAGAAGAAGCTGTTCTTCAACCTGCGCAAGATGAAGGCCCGGCTGGGCGTCTATGAAGACAGCGAGCTGACGCCGGAACAGGCCACATGGATTGCCACCGAACTGTCGGTGCCGGTCGAGGAAGTCCATGCGATGAACCGCCGCCTGTCGCGGCAGGATGCCTCGCTGGATGTGCCGGTCAGCGAAGATGGTGAACTCAGCCGGATGGACATGCTGGTTGATGACCGGGCCAGCCAGGAAGACGAACTGGCCTCGAAGCAGGAACGTCATCTGGGCTCGCAACTGCTGAAAGACGCACTGGAAACCCTGAACGACCGGGAACGCCATATCCTGACCGAACGCCGTCTGCGCTCGGCTCCGATCACGCTGGAGGATCTGGGCAAGGAATACGGCATTTCGCGCGAACGGGTGCGCCAGATCGAAAACCGCGCTTTTGAAAAGCTGCAAACCGCCGTGCGCAAGGCGGCGGCGGCGCTGGAAAGTCCGGGCCGTCGGGCCATCGGGGCGCTGCGCTCGCTGTCGTCGTCGATGTCGTAACCGACCCTGTTTCCGGGGTGATGCTGCGGGCTCCTTTGCGCTGTGCAAAGGGGCCTGTTTGCTTTACAGAGGCAGTCCTTCTGCGTCCTGCTGTGGCTGCCTGTCCTGATGCGCCTGATCATTGCTGAAAAACCTCAAGTGGCGTCGGCAATTGCTGGTGCCTTTGCCGGGCCGGGCCATCCCGATGGAGCCAGCTTTCGCCTGTTGAATGGCGATCAGGTGACCTGGCTGTTCGGTCATGTCCTGCGGCTGGGCGACCCGGAAGACCATGACCCGGCGGTGGAACGCTGGTCGTGGGCGACGCTGCCGTTATCGTGGCCGGTCAGCCATCACCTTGTGCCGCAGTATGCCGACCATGTGCAGGCGGTGGTGGCGTTGGCCCGACAGGCCGAGGCCCTGATCCATGCCGGAGACCCCGATGCCGAAGGGCAACGGGTGGTTGACGAGCTGATTGACTGGGCCGGGCTGGAGCACCTGCCATGCTGGCGGGTGATGATCAACGACCTGACCCCCCAGCCGGTTCGTCAGGCGTTTGAACAGATGCAGGACAACCGCCTGTATCGACCGCTGTCGCGCTCGGTGCTGGTGCGGGCGGTGTGTGACCAGCGCTATGGCTATAACCTGACCCGCGCCTATACGCTGGCCGGACGGCAGCGCGGGGAGGGCGGGGTGCTGTCGGTTGGCCGGGTTCAGACGCCGATGCTGGGGTTGGTGGTCGCCCGCGACAGGGCCCATGAACAGCATCGTCCGCATACCGTCCATCACCTGCAGGCGTTGCTGTCCCTGCCGGGGGTGAGCGAACCGCTGTGGGCAGACTGGCTGCCGCTGGAAGACGATGGTCTGGATGATGACGGGCGGGTGGTGGACCCGGAGGTGGCCCGGCGGGCGGCGGAACAGGTGCGGGCTCCCGGTGCGCTGGTCCAGTCGGTGACGCAGGAGGATTTGGCCGCCGAGGTGCCGTTGCCCTATAACCTGCTGACCCTGCAGGCGGATGCGGCGGCGCTGCATGGCCTGTTGCCATGGCAGGTCAGCGACGCCACCCAACGGCTGCGCGATCACCACAACGCCATTACCTATAACCGTTCCGATTGCCGCTATCTGCACCCGCCCCGGCCCGAGGAGGCCGCTGCGGTGCTGGCATCGCTGGTGCCGTGGATGGAACAGGCCCGGCAGGCGGACGCCCATCATCGGGGCGCGGCGTTCGACAGTGCGCAGGTGGGGGCGCATCATGCGATTATCCCGACTGGCCGTGTTCCGTCACCATCGGCCCTGTCCGAGGCCGAACGGCAGGTTTATGACCTGATTGCCCGCCTGTATGTCGGCCAGTTCTTTCCGGCGCACCAGGGACGGGAAACGCTGGTGACGGTGGTCGCTGGCGGGCATCTGTTGCAGGTGGGGGGGCAAACCGTGCAGAGGTCGGGCTGGCAGGATGTTTTGATCCCCGGTCAGGGCCTCGAACCACAGGAGCGGGCACCGACCATCACCGGCCCGCTGGCCGAGGCTTTGGGCGCGGTGCGTCGTGGGCAACAGGCGACGGTCGTCGATGTGCGCGTTACACCGCGCCTGACACCGCCACCGCCGCGATACCGGGTGCAGACACTGTTGCTTGATCTGGCGCAGGTGGCCAGATATGTGCGTGACCCGGCGATCCGGCGGCTGTTGCTGGACAAGGACCGGGGCAAGGCGCATGAGCGCGGTGGGCTGGGAACGCCAGCAACGCGGGATGCGCTGTTACAGACGCTGATCCGGCGTGGATTGCTGGAGATCAACGGTCAGGAGGTCCGCTCGACCATGCGTGGCAAGGCGCTGTGTGCGGCCCTGCCACCGCTGGCAACCGGCCCCGATCTGACGGCGTTGTGGCACCACCTGTTCCGCCAGATTGCCGACGGCACCCGTACCGAGGACAGCGTTCTGGCCGAAATTGACGCCTTCATCGCTGACGAGGTGGCACGGGTGCGGCGAGCATCTCCAGCTCAGGCTACCTGACGAGCGGCAAAGGCGGCGGTGGCCGAGTCCATGGTGTTGCGGTGCAGGATGAACCATTGCGGCACCTGATCGCCGACATAGGCGCGGGCAAAGGCGATGTTGCCCTTGTCGACATGGGCGCGGAAGCGGCGCATTTCGGCCAGTACGCGGCCATGTTCGCCCTTGTGGCAATCGATGGCGAAAAAGCCGGTCTGCTCCATCAGGGCTTCTTCGCGGGCGAAGTGGGCCACGGTGTGATCATACAGACGATCAAACAGGGCGGGCAGGTCGGCATCACTGGCCGCGACGCAGGCATTGACCAGCGCCAGAAACTCTTCGTGGTCGTGGTCCATGAAATCGACGCCGACCGACAGATCGGGGGTCCAAGTCAGGGTGCTCATGATGGCTCTCCGAAAGGCTGTGTGCGATGACTGTTTGTCTCACAGGGGCGGGGGGAGCATCCTTGACCATAATCAAATTAAGGTCATTTTGCACGCGTGCTTGTTACGGGGCGAGCAGCGACCGCACACGGTCGGCGGTGGCCAGCGGGCGGGCCAGCAGGCGCGCGACCTCGGCTAGCCGCTGCAACGGCTCGGCGGGGGAGGCGGCAAGGCTGCCATCGGGACGCCACAGGTTGTTTTCAAAGCCCACCCGCGGGTGGCCTCCCAGACAGAGGGCGGCTGCGGCGCTGGCCGATTCTTCCGGGCCAAAGGCGCACAGGCTCCACGGGCGCGGGAACAGGCTGCTGCTTTGGGTGGCTTGCCAGCGGTCGATGAAACAGGCTGCATCGGTCGGGGTGGACCGCTGGCCGTCGGCATAGCGGCCCAGGACGAACAACGGGAACAGCGGACCATCGGGGATCAGGCCCCGGCGGAGCAGATCACCCAGCCAGATCACCTCGGCTGGAGCATAGAGAATCGGCTGGATCAGGCACCCTTGCTGATGCAGGTCTGCAAACAGCTCGGCGGCAGCACTTTCGTGGCTGCGGTCGGGGATGAATTCGCGCAGGGCAATCGAAACCGCTTCCGGGCGGGTGGCCCGGACGACAGCGCGCTGTTCTGCCGGACTGTAACGGCCAACGGCTTCAGTGGTGATCTGGATCACCAGCCGCTCCCCCACCTGCTGCCGGATGGCGGCGATGGCGTCGCGGTAGGCGTCGGCATCCAGCAGGTGGGTTCCGTCAGCGGCGCGAACGTGCAGATGCAGAATTGACGCCCCAGCCTCCAGACAGTTGGCAGCACAGCGGGCCAGTTCGGCGCTGGTCAGCGGGATGGCCGGATGGTCGGCGTGGGTGCGGCGGGCTCCGTTGGGGGCCGAGATCAGGATCACCGGATCGGGTGCCAGGGACAACGGAGCCGTGCTCATCGGAGGAGTCCTTTGTTGCGGGTGGCGTCAGACCCGGCGCTTGCGCTTGGGTTCCTGCCAATAGGCTTCAACTTGCCGCAATTGTTGTTCGCGGTCACGCAATGTTTCCACCGCGCCTTCGCCTGCGATGCAGGTCAGGGCACCGAGCACCTGTTGCAGCAGAGCCTGCGGGGCGACCAGCGAATGGAAAAAATTCGGGCTGGAGGTTTCGGCAATCAGCAGGTGGCGGGCATCATGGGCAATCGGCGCCGTCGGGCTGTCGGTGATGGCAATGACGGCGGCTCCGGCGCTGTGGGCCAGCTCGACCAGTTCGACGGTATCATGGGCATAGGGGCGGACGCTGAACACCACCAGACAATCCTGCGGCGCAATGCCGCGCAGGCCGTCAAGATAGGTGCCGCCCGCACCATCGACCAGCCGACAGTCCTCGCGCAGCATCGAACAGCCATAGTGAAAGGAATAGGCCAGCGAAAAACAACTGCGCAGCCCCAGCACATAGACCCGCCGGACCCGTGACAGGGTTTCGGCGGCGGCCAGAATGGTCGTGCGCTGTTTGTCGTTTTCACAACAGGCCATTTCCAGCGCGTTGAGATCGGCGTCGGCCATGTCCTTCAGCAGCGCCTCGAGTCCTTCACCGTTCTGGCGGGCGTGCAGGGCACGGGCGCGGGCTTCATAGGTGCCTTCGCCGCCGCGCAGCCAGTTGCGGTATGGTTCGCGTAGTTCCTCAAAGCCTTCAAAGCCAAGGGCGCGCGCCAGCCGGACCATCGTTGACGGCTTGACCCCGGCATGGGCCGCAAGACGGCGCATCGAGGTCAGGGCGACTTCTTCGGGGTGGGCGAGGAGGTAGCGGGCGCCCTGGCGCAGTTGTGGGCTGAGGCTGTCATAGGCTTGTTGCAACTGGGTAGTGATGACGTCAACGGTCACGATAGCCCTCGGAACGGACAGAACGGCCCTTGATGCTGCTCCGGGTCTTTTCCGCGCGGACAGACGGCATCAAGGAGATCCAGAGCCGGTCAGAATCCGCCAGCCTCTGGAAGCGAAACACACTATTGCTGCAGGTAAGCGTTTGCAACGACTGTTTCAATATGAAACATAGAGGCGTTGCTTATGCCGCAGGCCGTTTTTAGTCTTAACATCTGTGGTCAGAACGCCTAAGAGGTAGGAAACCGGCCTGCCCGATGAAAGCGGGCTGCTTCCTTTGGCTCTTGCGACGATCAGGGTTGCCTTTCATGGACATCAAAGACCATATCCGCAGCATTCCGGACTTTCCCAAGCCGGGCATCAACTTTTACGACATCTCCACCTTGCTGCGGCACCCTGATGCCTGGCAGGTGACCATGGGGCGGATGGCCAAGGCGATCAGCGTCTGGCAGCCCGACGTGCTGGCCGGGATCGAATCGCGCGGCTTCCTGACCGCGGCACCGCTGGCGCTGAAGCTGGGCTGTGGCTTTGTGATGGTGCGCAAGCGCGGCAAGCTGCCGGGCGAGACCATCAGTTACAGCTATGATCTGGAATATGGCAGCGACACCATCGAAATTCAGGCCGACGCGGTGAAGCCCGGCCAGCGGGTGGTGATCATGGACGATCTGCTGGCCACCGGTGGCACCGCTCAGGCAGCGGTCGAGCTGTTCCGCAAGGTCGGGGCCGAAGTGGTCGGCGTGTCGGCGATCATCGAACTGACCTTTCTGAACGGTCGCAGCCGTCTGGATGTGCCGGTCGAGGCGCTGGTGCAGTACGACGAATAACCTGTTGTTTTCCCATCCCCTGCCGCATCGCCACAGGGGATGGGTGACTCACGCATCCTGCGGACAGACCACCACCGCCGTCGGCAGGGGGCGTTGCAGGGCATGACAGACCGGCAGAATGGCATCATCCTGCGGGTTGTGCAGGGCGCGCTGCCACGGGCCAATCTTGTTGGCCCCAAACACCAGCACCACCAGATGGCCGACCTTGTGCAGGGCGTCGGCGCTCAGGCTGATCCGCCGCGCTGGCGGGCGGGGGGCGTCGGCAACGATGATCCAGTCCTGATCCTGCCGACGGTGCAGCCGCTGCGGGAACAGCGAGGCAATATGGCCATCATCGGCCATGCTGACCACTGCCACCGATGACGCCCAGTCAATCTGTCGGCTTTCGGCGGTCGCGGCCTGCTGCGCTTCATCCCACAGCGGCGTGATGGTCAGGCTGGCGGATACCATCTGGCGCAGGGCGGTATCATTGCGTTCCGGGTGATGGTCCGGCAGACAGCGTTCATCGCATGGCATGATCAGCGGGGCCTGCGCCAGTGCGGCAAGCGGTGTGATCAGTCGGGTCAGTACCCCGGCAATCGAGGCTCCGCCACAGACCAGCAACGCCTGTTGCTTGCCCGCCGCCACCGGATGACGGCCCAGAGCGTTCAGGACGGTGCGGGCAGCCCGGCTGTTGGCGGCACTGCGGACGGGATAGGGGCTGAGCGTCACGGGGGGCATGGATCACCCTGTACAAAAAGACAAAAGCGGCCCACGAAGTGTAGGCCGCTCTGTCGCGAGTGCAATATGTCTTCCGCGTTGTCTGTTTTATTGCGCGGCGTCTGCCAGCATCGGGGCCTGCCGGTAGGAGGCTCCGGCTTTCAGCGCGCCGCTGGCATCCTGCGGCGCATAGACCTTGCCAAAACGGTTGGACAGGAACAGGTCGAGCGGGATGTCTTCCTGTCGCACCAGCCCCTGATCGGGCAACGCTCCGGTGGCCAGCAGGTCAACCACCGCACAGATCGCCGAAGCGGTGGTCAACTGGATGGCGGTCAGGAAGCGGCCATGGACTTCGGCACCGTGGATGGTGGTGGTATAGGTCTGCTGCTGCAACTGACCATCGCGTTCACCGATGGCATTGCAGAACAGGATCACCATGTCCTGCTGGGTGCTGGGAATGGCATGGCGGAAGATTTCAGCCAGCAGGTCCGGTCGTTCGGACAGGCGCAGGTCCTGCAACAGCAGGCGAACGGCGTCGCGGTGGCCGGGGTAGCGGATCGAGCGATAGTTCAGGCTCTGCACCCGCCCGCTGAGGGTATCGGCCAGCGTCCCCAGCCCGCCCGAAGTGTTGAAGGCTTCGTAGTGAATGCCATCGACCGAGAACTCTTCCCGCTCGGCCAGCGCCGGAACCGAAGTCTTGTGGCCGTTGACCACCGCTTCGCACGGCTGGATGTACTCGTTGATCAGGCCTTCCGGGCTCCAGGTCAGGGCATAGTTCAGGCCGTTGGTCGGATAGCGCGGCAGGGCACCAACGCGCAGGTGCAGGCTCTTCAGGTGGTCAAAGCGGCGGGCCAGATCGCCCCCGATCACCGACACCGCCCCTGGAGCCAGACCACACTGCGGGATCAGGGCGCCGGGCTGGTTTTTGGTCGCCAGCGCCGAGACGATTTTGGTGCTGGCGACATCTTCGGTCAGGTCGAAATAATGCGCCCCCACCGCATGGGCCGCCTGCGCCACCAGCGCCGTCAGGCTGTACGGCAGGGCGTTGATCACCCCCCAATGCCCCTGACAGGCGGCACGCACCGCCGCCGGGTCGTGGGCATCAACCACCTCGCCGTCAATCGGCTGGCGGCTGGCAGCCGACAGCCCGGCCAGCGTTTCCAGTGACTCTGCCTTGCTGTCAACCAGCCGCACCCGATAGTCACCGGTTCCGGCCAGCAACAGCGCAATGGTCTGACCGATCCGGCCTGCTCCGAAAATCACCACCGACAGCTTTGACATGGGAATGCCTCCAAGGGGTTATGAGGTGTTGCTCTCCCTATGATATGACCGGAACGGGCTGTCGAAGTGAACCCTGCAGACCGTTGAAAAGCGGTGTTTGTTGCGACAGAATGACGATAGTTCCGACGAAATGACGGATGGCTTGGGGGGAAGACAGGATGAGCACATCGCCAACGGCCATCGGCTGGTCGAGCCTGGATGCGGTGGACCGCCGCCTGCTGGAATTGCTGGCCGTCGACAGTCGTCGCCCGACCGCCGAGCTGGCCCGTGATCTGGGGCTGGCGCGCAGTACGGTGCAAAGCCGACTGGACCGGCTGCGCGATATCGGGGTGATCCGGGCCTTTACCATCCGCCTGTCCGAACGGCTGGAGGCCGACACCATCAAGGCGCACATCATGCTGGCGGTCGGGCCGAAACAGTCGGCGGACGTGGTGCAGGCCCTGAAGCGCCTGCCCGAGGTCAAGGCCCTGCACGCCATCAGCGGTATCTTTGACCTGATCGCGGTGGTTCATGCACCGTCGGTGGTCGAGATGGATGCGCTGGTGGACCGGATCGGCCTGTTGCCGGGGGTGGAGCGGACGCAGACGGCGATTGTGCTGTCAACCCGCTTTGAGAGGTAGATAATAAATTTACATCTTATAAGTGTCATGTATCATCTTCCCGTCACGGTTGTTGTGGGGGATGGTGATGGGTGAAAAAATTGCGATTCTGAAAGTTTTGATCGTTGGGTTGATTGTGATGGGGGGATTGTTCTATCGCAAGAAGACGTGGCGGACGCGGGGCTTTTACGCCTCGGTGACGATGAATTCCGTGCTGTTCACCGCATTGGCGGTGGGGATCATTGTTGGCTATCTTTCTGATCTTGATGTTCTGTCGTCTTTGGGGACCAAGGAAATCCACCTGTCCGATTATATGGTGCTTGCGTCGCTGCCGGTCGGATTCGTGTTGTATGAACTGGTTTACAAGCACCAGTTCGGCTGGGGGCGAACGATTGCCGTCACGCTGGCCTGGACCTTCCTGTTTTCCGTGCTGGTTGGCAGTGGTGATCCGTCCTTGCAAAAGGCGGCCCTTGCGCTGGTGGTGGTCAGTGGCTGTTTTGCCTTGGGGATGATCAACGGTATTCTGGGGCCTGTCCTGCCTGCTCTGGCACTGGCGAAGGTTGCTGCCGCCCTGTTCTGGGGACCAGACCCGCAAGTCTGGTCAATGGCTGGTATCGTTGATACGGTGCAGAATGCCGCTGATCTGGGGCTGGATGCTCTCAAAATCCTGCCTGCCGGGGTGAAGTTTGCCGGGGCGGTGCTGTTGGTGGTGCTGGGGATGGGCGAGGCATTCCAGTTTTACGGGCTGAAGCCTGTGTTTGACCGTCTGTTTGACCACAGTTGATCAGCGGGAGTCTTCGCGCACGTCCTGACGGCAGGCGAAAAACTCCCGCAACGCCTGATCCGCCGTTGCCAGATGGCGGATCAGCACTGCTTCGGCAGTGGTGATGTCCCGTGCGGCACAGGCATCCAGCAGGGCATGGTGATCGTCCTGTTTCAGATGATCCCACCCCAGCGCCGATAACTCAAAACGCAGATAACGATCAAAGACCGCCATGTGCTGTTCGACCAGCGCCAGCAGGCGCGGGCTGTTGGCCTGCGCGTACAGGGTCATGTGAAAGCGGCGGTTGAGGTCGCCCATGCGGGCGAGATCGCGTTCCTGATCCATGTCGTGGATGGCGTCGGTGGCCCGCAGCAGGTCGGCTTGCGTCAGGTGGGGCAGGGACAGGCGCAGGGCGGCTGGTTCCAGTGCCATGCGGACGGCGAACAGGTCGCTGGCGTCGGCGGCAGAAATCGAGGTCACCACCGCCCCCTTGTGCGGGGTGAAGTCGATCAGCGCCTGCGATTCCAGTTGGCGCAGGGCTTCGCGCACCGGCATCCGGCTGACTCCGAACTGCTGGGCCAGTTCTTCCTGCCGCAACGGGGTGCCGCCGGGGATGGCTCCGCTCAGGATGCCGTCCCGCAAGGTGAATTCAACAAATTCGGTGGCGGTCCGAAAGCGCGGCTTGCTGCGAGCAATCAGCGCATCGAGGGACGGGACGGCGGGGTTTTCCGGTGAAGGGCTTGTCATGCTGGCTCGGATGTGGTGAATTGGATCCAATCTTACAAAGGCTAGTCTGGAGCAGTGAGCGCAAAAGTGGGAACCGGTTTTGCGCATCGTCACTGCGGCACATCAAAAGGCTAGACCAGTGTGCGTCAGGGTTAACGCACACTGGTCTAGCGTATCTGCGCCCGGCTGTCCTGCCTCATTCTCCTGCTGTGGATGTCGTCCCATGTCGTCTTCTACTTCTGTGCCGTTCGGGCAGGCGTTGTCTGTCCAGACCCTCACCACCGGCCTGATCGCCGGTATGGTCGGCTTTGGCAGCTCGTTTGCGGTGGTGGTGCAAGGGTTGCTGGCTGTCGGAGCCTCGCCGGAGCAGGCAGCCTCTGGCCTGACCGCCACCTGTTTGCTGATGGGGCTGGCCGGGATCGTGTTCAGCCTGAAGCTGCGCCAGCCGATCAGCGTCGCCTGGACCACGCCGGGGGCGGCGCTGCTGGCGGCCACCGGGGCGGTGGATGGTGGCTTTGCCGCTGCCGTCGGGGCGTTCATGCTGGTGGGGGTGTTGATCGTCATCTGCGGGCTGTGGCGTCCGCTGGGAACGTTGATCCAGAAAATACCGACCTCGATTGCCAGCGCGATGCTGGCCGGGGTGCTGTTGCCGCTGTGTCTGGCCCCGTTTGCCGCCTTGAAGGCCATTCCG
The DNA here is from genome assembly GCF_900156605.1 of Insolitispirillum peregrinum. Classification (GTDB taxonomy): domain Bacteria; phylum Pseudomonadota; class Alphaproteobacteria; order Rhodospirillales; family Rhodospirillaceae; genus Insolitispirillum; species Insolitispirillum peregrinum. Next base: position 179,042 of record NZ_FTOA01000001.1, read on the forward strand.
CATCTGGCGGTGCCGGTGCTGGCGGTGTGGGTGGTGACCAGCGTCTTTTCCCGCCTGTATGCCGTGCCGCTGGCGGTGGTGGTGGCGGTGCTGCTGATGGCCTTTCCCGAACTGGTCGGCGGGACGGCTCCGGCGGCGGTGTCGCTGGCTCCGGCCTTGGCGCCGGTGCTGCCGACCCTGACCAGCGGGGCGGTGATCGGCATTGCCATTCCGCTGTTTCTGGTCACCATGGCCTCGCAGAACGTGCCGGGGCTGGCGATTCTGGCCGCCAACGGCTATCGCCCCAACGCCGGGCCGCTGTTTGTCGGCACCGGAGCCGGGTCGGTGCTGTCGGCAATCGGTGGCGGGGTGTCGATCAATCTGGCCGCCATCACCGCTGCCCTCTGTGCCGGGCCGGAGGCATCGCCGGAGCCGCGCCATCGCTATGTGGCGGCAGTGGTGACCGGGGCGGCCTATGTGGTGCTGGCAGTGGTGTCGGCGGCAGCGGCGGCGCTGGTGTCGCAATCACCGCCGCTGCTGATTCAGGCGGTGGCCGGGCTGGCGTTGATGAATGCCTTTGCCGGGGCGGCGGTGGCCGGGTTTCAGGAGGCCAACGACCGCTTGCCCGCCGCCGTTACCTTTTTGATCACCGCGTCCGGGCTGTCGTTCGCCGGCATTGGTCCGGCGTTCTGGGGCTTGCTGGCCGGGCTGGTGTTCCGCGCCCTGCTGATGATCCGAACGGCTCCGGCGGGGAAATAGAGCATTGTGCGAAAAGTGGGTACCGGTTTTCGCAAAAACAATGCGACACAACAAACGAGCATTGTGCGAAAAGTGGGTACCGGTTTTCGCATCAACAATGCGGCATGAAAGACCTGGCATTGTGCGAAAAGTGGGTACCGGTTTTCGCAACAGCAATGCGGCATGAAAGACCTGGCATTGTGCGAAAAGTGGGAACCGGTTTTCGCATCAACAATGCGACAGAACAAAAGGTTAGACCAGCGTGCATCAGGCTTGACCACAGTACATGACAATAAGGAAACAAGGACGTGGAGCGCTGCTCCACACCTCGCTGGGGCCTTGAGGCCCCAGACCCCATTAGTTTGATATTGAAAGAAAAAATGGGGGTCCGGGGGCATCGTCCCCCGGGCAGGTGCGGGCGGCAGTCCGCTATTCTCCACCAACGGTCGTGTACTGTGAGCCTTGACGCACGCTGGTCTAGCCGGGGCTTGATTGCGGCGCGGGGGGTCGGTATGGTGCGGCTCAAATTCAGTGGGCGGCGGTGGTGCTGCCCGGTTTGCGCCGCCCCGGCTGGCGGGCCAACCTTCAAGCCAAGGTAGGATAACATGGAAGCTATGGATACAGCGGCGGCCGAGCAGCTCCGCTCGTTCGTTGAACGCATTGAACGTCTGGAAGAAGAAAAGGCGAACCTCGCCAGCGATATCAAGGACGTTTACTCCGAAGCCAAGTCGATGGGCTATGATGTCAAGAGCATCCGCAAGCTGGTCTCCTTGCGCAAAAAGAAGCCCCACGAGCTGGAAGAAGAAGAGCAGATCCTGACCCTGTACCGCATGGCGGTCGGCGTCTGATCCAATAAAAAACCCTCCGAATCGCTTCGGAGGGTTTTTTTAGAGCAGCGTGCGTTAAACCGGATGCCACAGTACACGACAGTAAGGAAACAAGAGCGGGCTACCGTCCGAGCCCGTTTGGGGCCTAAGGCCCCAAACCCCCACTTTTTCTTTTATGATCAAAGGAATGGGGCCCGGGGCCTAAAGGCCCCGGCGAGGTTTGGAGCAGCGCTCCATGATCTTTTTGTTTTGTGTCGTGTACTGTGACCGGATGCAGGCCCGCTGCTCTAACCTTTTATTTCGCCGCATTGTTTTTGCAAAAACCGGTTTCCACTTTTCGCACAATGCTCTATTCCGCCGCTTCCCGCCACGGCGTCGGCAAGGGTGTCGGAGCCGGGTGGTCGAACTGTTCCAGCAGGCCGTGCTTGCGCTGGTCGGCCTTGGCTTTGGCCTGTTCCAGCACCGGACCATAGCCCCGGATTGACAGCGGCAGTTCGGCCAGGTCGACGGCGGCGGCGTGGTTGTCGCGCCCCAGCCCTGCCAGCAGATGCTCGACCAGCGCCAGATACTCGGTGCGCAGGCTCCGCTGCAACACCCGCTCGGCGGAATGGCCGAAGGGGTCGAACCAGTGGCCGCGCAGGCCCTTGCCCTTGGCCAGCAAGCGGAACAGCGGGCCGATCCACGGGCCGAAGGTGCGCTTGCGGGCCCGTCCGCTTACCGGGTCGATGCGGCTGACCAGCGGCGGGGCCAGATGATAGGACAGCGTGACCGGCCCGTCGAACTGGGCGGCCAGTGCCTTGGCAAAGCTGCCATCGCTGTACAGGCGGGCGACCTCGTATTCATCCTTGTAGGCCATCACCTTGAATGCCGCCCGGGCTACTGCATGGGTCAGGGTGGTGCTGCCGGGGATGACCATGTTTTCCCGCTGTTGCACGCGGGCAACCAGCGCCCGGTACTGTTCGGCATAGCGGGCATCCTGATAGGCGGTCAGGATATCGACCCGGCGGGCAATGGCTTCGTCCAGCGAGGCGGACAGCCGCCGGTGGGGCAGGGTCTCATCGCTGCGCGGAGCACAGAGGGCGGTGACCGCCGCCAGATCCTGCGCTGCCCGCCGTCCCCACCAGAAGGCGCTTTTGTTGAAATCAACAGCCGCGCCGTTCAGCTCGATGGCCCGCAGCAGGGCGTCTTCGCCCAGCGGCAACAATCCTTGCTGCCAGACATAGCCGACCAGAAACAGGTTGGTGGCCAGACTGTCGCCCAGCAGGGTGGTGGCCAGCGTGCTGGCATCGACATAGCTGACCGCCTGCGCGCCGATGGCGTCGGCAATCACCCGGCGCACATCGTCGGCGGGGAATGGCATGTCCGGGTTGCGGGTGAAGTCGGCGGTCATCACCTGATGGCTGTTGATCACCGCCCGCGTATAGCCCTGGCGCATCTTGCGCACGGCGTCATAGCCGCCAGCGGTCAGCATGTCGGCCCCCAGAATCAGGCGGGCATTGCCAGCGGCAATCCGCACCGCATGCAGGCGGTCGGGGTGAGCGGCAATGCGGACGTGGCTGACCACTGCGCCGTTCTTTTGCGCCAGCCCGATCTGGTCGAGCACCGACACGCCTTTGCCTTCCAGATGGGCCGCCATCCCCAGCAGGGCCGAGATGGTCACCACTCCGGTTCCGCCGATGCCGGTGATGACAATGCCATAGGGCTCATCATCGCACGACGGCAAGGTGGGGGTGGGCAGGCTGACTTGGGCCTGTGCCTTGCCGTCGGCGGCGGTGCGGGTACGGATGGTGCCGCCGGTGACGGTAACAAACGACGGGCAAAAGCCTTTCAGGCAGCTATAGTCCTTGTTGCAGGCCGACTGGTCGATGGTCCGCTTGCGGCCCAGTTCGGTTTCCATCGGGGCGACGGCGACGCAATTGGACTCGGTGCCGCAATCGCCACAGCCTTCACAGACCTGTTCGTTGATGAACACCCGCTGCGGCGGGTCGGGCATCTTGCCGCGTTTCCGCCGCCGCCGTTTTTCCGCTGCGCAGGTCTGGTCATAGACCATGATGGTGACGCCGGGGGTGGTGCGCAGTTCCTTTTGTACCGCGTCCAGGTCGTCGCGGTGGCGGATGGTGGTGCCACTGGCGAATCCGGCGTTGGCCGGGTACTTGTCCGGCTCGTCGGTGACCACCACGATTTTGCTGCATCCTTCGGCGGCCACCTGTTGGGTGATCAGCGGCACCGACAGCGGGCCGTCGAACGGCTGGCCGCCGGTCATCGCCACCGCGTCATTGAACAGGATTTTATAGGTGATGTTGACCTTTGCCGCCACCGCCTGCCGGATTGCCATCAGCCCGGAATGGTAATAGGTGCCGTCGCCCAGATTGGCAAAGATATGGGTTTCATCGGTGAACGGAGCCTGCCCGACCCACGGCACGCCTTCGCCGCCCATGTGGGTGTAGGTGGCGGTGCTGCGGTCCATCCAGGTGACCATGTAATGGCAACCGATGCCGCCGACCGCGCGCGAGCCTTCGGGGACTTTGGTCGAGGTATTGTGCGGGCATCCGGCGCAGAAATAGGGAATGCGGCGGGTGGTGACGATCGGGTTGGATTGCGACTGCTCTTTTTCCTCAAGGAACTGCAGGCGCTGGCGGATCGACGGCGCGGTAACGAACTGCTCGATGCGGCTGGCCAGCACCCGCGCCACATGGGCCGGGCCGAGTTCCCCGGCAGAGGGCTGAATCCACTCGCCTTTTTCATCGAATTTGCCAACGACGCGCGGGCGAACGTCTTCGCGCCAGTTGTAAAGCTGTTCCTTCAACTGGTTTTCGATCATCGCCCGCTTTTCTTCGACGACAATGATTTCTTCCAGACCTTCGGCAAAGGCGCGCACGTCGTCGCGGTTCAGCGGCCACGGCATGCCGACCTTCAGCACGCGCAGGCCGATCTGCGCCGCCAGCTGTGGCGTCACCCCCAGATCATCCAGCGCCTGCCGCACATCGAGATAGCTTTTGCCGGTGGTGACGATGCCAAGCCGGGGATTGGGGCTGTCGATCACCACCCGGTTCAGGCCGTTGGCGCGGGCAAAGGCCAGTGCGGCATACAGCTTGTAGCGCATCAGGCGGTATTCCTGCGCCAGCGCGGTATCCGGCCAGCGGATATGCAGGCCATCGGCAGGCATGTCGAATGGCGGTATGACCAGCTTCAGGCGGTCGGGATCGACATCGACCGAGGCCGAGCTGTCCATCACCTGTGTCAGACATTTCAGCGCCACCCAGCAGCCGGAATAGCGGCTCATCGCCAGCCCGATCAGGCCGTAATCAATCACTTCCTGCACGTTGGCCGGATGCAGCACCGGGATTTGCAGGTCGGCAAAGGCATATTCGGTCTGAAAGGCGACGGTGGAGGATTTGGCGGCGTGGTCGTCCCCGGCCAGCAGCAGAACGCCGCCATGGGGCGAGGTTCCGGCCATGTTGGCATGGCGGAACACGTCGCACGAGCGATCCACGCCGGGGCCTTTGCCGTACCACATGCCAAACACGCCATCGTAGCGGGCCCCCTGGAACAGGTTGACCTGCTGGCTGCCCCAGACGGCGGTGGCGGCGAGGTCTTCGTTGACGCCCGGCTGGAAGTGGATGTTGCGCTCTTTCAGGTGTTGGCTGGCCTTGACCAGCGTGCTGTCAATCCCGCTGAGCGGCGAGCCGCGATAGCCGGAAATGAAGCCTGCGGTATTCAGTCCCTGCGCCTGATCACGGTCTCGCTGCATCATCGGGATTCGGGCCAGCGCCTGAATGCCGCTGAGGTACACCCGGCCTTTGCCGACGGTGTATTTGTCATCGAGGGTAATGTTGACATTGATCGTCATGGGCCGATGCTCCCTGTTCACGGGCCGGTGGTGACGAAAGTCAGGACGGGATGGCTGGGCCATTCTGTTTTTTATGCCGTCCTGTCTGGTAATTTATGCTGTGTTTTCAGACTGTTCAATCGGGCTTGGCGGAACTGTGAAATAACGCAATAATCTGCTGAGGTATTCCGGATGGCGGATATATTGTTTCTTTGGAAACCATCTGTCGGGTGAGAAAGTTTCGTTTGAAATTTATTGTGCGGCACGGAAACTGCTGAGTGCGGTGCGCAAGATCGGATAGGATTCCGCAGGCCAACTTTATTGCAGGGGGATGCAATGGCGTTTCTGCCAACCGATGTGCTGCTGATCATTGATGTGCAAAACGACTTTTGTCCGGGGGGCGCTTTGGCGGTGCCGGAGGGTGATGCAGTGGTGCCGGTGATCAACGGCCTGATTGCCGAGGCGATGCAGGCCGGGGCGGCTGTTGTGCTGACGCAGGACTGGCACCCGGTCGGGCATGGCTCGTTTGCCTCGTCACATGCGGGCCGTCAGCCGTTCGAAACCATCACCATGCCCTATGGTGAGCAAGTGTTGTGGCCGAATCATTGTGTGCAGGACAGTCTGGGAGCGGCGTTCCATCCCGATCTGCGCAGCGGGGCGGCGCAGGCGATCATCCGCAAAGGCGGAACGCCGACGGTCGATTCCTACTCGGCCTTCTTTGAAAACGACCATCAGACCGCCACCGGCCTGCAAGGGTATTTGCAGGCGCGGGGCGTGACGCGGGTGATCGGCTGTGGCCTCGCCACCGACTATTGCGTCAGTTACTCGCTGCTGGATGCTCGCGCCATCGGGTTGCAGGCGGTGCTGATCGAAGATGCCAGCCGGGGGATCAACCTTGACGGCTCGGTCGGGCGGGCGCTGGCGGCGTTGGCGCAGGCGGGGGTGACGATCACCACCGCGCAGCGTTTTTGCCCGTAAGTCAGTACGTGGCTTGGGCGCTAGAGCAAATCCCGAGCAGATGGCTCCATCTGCGACGACGTATTTGCTGAAAATACAAGATATTAGAGCATTTGAAGTGATCCAGAGAGAACGGAAAATGCTCTAAGGGACAGGCGGGTCTGTGACTGGCGAGACCGTTGTTCTTCGCGCCGCAGCCAGCGCGGTGGGCGTTGGCGCAGGCGGCTGACCAGATCTTCCAGCGCCTCGGAAATCGGGCGGTTGGCGTAGGACCGCACCGCCTGAATGTGCAGACTGTTCAGGCGGGCCGAGGCTTCGAGGCCGATATCCTGCACAAACACCAGCGAACAGCCGCGCAGGGTGCGGATTTTGGCCGCCAGCTTGGCCGGGTCGCCGTCGGCCTGCAACGGCCCGCGAAAGCGGTGGGTGCGGACCAGATGATAGCCCTCGGCGCTGATGTCAAAGAACATCATGTGCTTGGCCCAGCCGAAATGGGCATCAATCCGCGTCAGATCCTGAGTGGCAACCGCAACCCGCATGGCTCGCCTCCTTTTTATATCCCAATGAATATAACGAATGGCAAAAACAAAGCCAGAGGAAAAGTGCGGTTGTCCTCTGGCTCAGGCGAGAGTCAGTTCCAGATTGTCGCGGGCCACCAGCGCGCCAGACCACAGGGTGCGGGCTTCTTCTTCCAGACGTTCCATGAACTGGTCGTCGTGGTCGGGGTCATGGTGGAAAATGGCCAGCCGCTTGGCATCGGCCTGACGGCACAGGCGGACGCCTTCCTGCCATGTCGAATGGCCCCAGCCGACTTTGGCCGGGAATTCGCTGTCGGTATAGGTGCTGTCATAGATCACCAGATCGGCACCGGCGATCAGGTCCAGAATGGTCTGGTCCGGCTGGCCGGGGATGTGCTCGGTGTCGGTGACATAGCAGACCGAGGCCCCTTTGTAATCAATCCGGTAGCCGGTGGCGCCATTGGGGTGGCGCAGGGGGGCGGTGCGGACCAGCACCCCCGGTTCGGGTTCAAGGGTTTCGCCCTGCGTGAAGTCGATGAATTCCAGAGTGGCCTGCAACGCATCGAGCGGAACCGGGAAGGTCGGGTTGGCCATCTGGTTGGCCAGCACATGATAAATGCCGCCCATCTCTTGCAGGTGACCGGCATAGATGCGGAAGTGGCGGTTGGCCTGAAACGCCGGAGCAAAGAACGGAAAGCCGTTGATGTGGTCCCAATGGGTGTGGGTCAGCATCAGGCTGCTGCGGCGGATGTCGCGGCGCAGGATTTCATGGCCCAGCCCGCGAATGCCGGTGCCTGCATCAAAAATGATGGTGTGGTCGTCAAGGGTGACCTGCACGCAACTGGTGTTGCCACCATAGACGACATGGTTCGGGCTTGGGCAGGCGATGCTGCCCCGGACTCCCCAGAACTTTACGTGCAAGCTCATTGTTGGACCACCGTTGCTGCGCCCGTCAGGCCGTTCATACCAATGACTGTGATGATGTCCCCAGAATGGGGCAGAATCCGTTTAAATTTACCTAAAGTTTTAGGAAAGGTCGCTTTGTGTCTCAAGGGAAAGGATTTTTTGGTTATCAGAGGCAGGGAGTCAGAACGAGACATGATCGCCAATCCCCCCGTGCCAGTGAGTCGCCACGCTGCCGCCATTGAGGGCAATCTCAATCAGGCCGTTACTGTTGACGTACCAGAAACCGCTCTGCGGTGGGACCGCGCCAAAGGTTGTCGCCGCACGGACGCGGTGATCCCGGCAGGACAGAACGGCATCAGCAGCAAGAACCGACGGGCGCAGGCCGGTGATGGCGTTGCCGTAATGGTCGAGATAGACGATTTCGGCCAGATCGTCGGGCCAGTGTGGGCGGTCAAGCTCGGTCGGGGGAAGGGGGGCTGCGTACAGGCACCCCGCCGTCGGCTCTGCTGCCGGGCGTTCGCCACGCGCAAGGGCCGCCGCCACCGGGGCAAACAGGTCGCGGCCATGAAAGCTGGCGCTGAGGGTTTCCGGACGCCAGAGGATTTCCCACGCCTCGACGGTTTTTGCCCGGCGGACGATCTGCGCAAACAGGCCGTTATCGGGGCCGACGAACCAGCCCTGCGCTGTGCGAACGATAACCGCTTTGCGGTCGGTGCCGACGCCGGGGTCCACCACGCACAGAAACACGCTGTCAGCAGGAAAGGGCGTCCGGCAATAGGCCGGAAGCAGGTATGATGCCCGATAGGGATCAAACACCGGAAGATCGGCGAACAGGTCAATCCGTGGCACAGAGGGGGCATTGAGGGCGAGGACCGCATGCATCTGGCCCATGTACGGGCCTGCAAGGCCGAAGTCTGTCGCCAAAATCAGCATGGTTGCCCGGTCACTCCCCTGCGCGAATGGTGATAACGTATTGTCCTGATTGAAGTTTTTTGAAAGGCTTCCGCCCGAAAGAACGGCGATTGTGGCCGATGGATCAGGGCCAACCTGTGACGGTCGTCACGCAACCAGAAATTTATTTCACTTGGGTATTAAGGACCATGGGTTTGTTTTTATTGTTTTTTTGCCCGATGGTGAAGAAATGTCTTGCCAGATGTCTGGCCGATGCGTATAAACCGCCCACGCCTCGACGTCCCCATCGTCTAGAGGCCTAGGACACCGCCCTTTCACGGCGGCGACCGGGGTTCGAATCCCCGTGGGGACGCCAACTTTCGAGGACATCAACGCTTCTTGCAGCCCTGAGGGGACAGCAAGAGGCGATTTTTGTTTTTGGGCCTGAAGGCACCTGACCTCCATTCTTTTCACGATTTGCGCATCACGAGATAGATGCCTGCAATGGCCAGCAGCATCCCCGGAATGGCGGTCAGGGCGAAGGGTTCGCCCAGCACCACAAAGGCGATGATAGCCGTTAATGGTGGGACGAGGAAGAACAGCGCTGAAACCCGCGATGCTTCGCCATGACGGACCATCGCGAGCAGGAGCGAAATGGCGAGCAAGGAATTTCCGAAGACTAGATAGCTCAGGGAACCGATGAGCGGCCATGACCATGTGACGGTCATTGGTTCAAGGCAATAGGCCAGCGGGGCGGCAATAGCCAGGCCTATTGAATACTGCACAAGGTTTGCGGCAAGCGGATGCGTTGGAACGGAGAACCGCTTTTCCGTCAGGGTACTGGCCGCCATGGAAAACAGCGCCAAAACACCGAACAGGATGCCGACAGGGGATGTTGCCGTCGTGGTTGCATTGGCGAGAATGACGATTGCCGCGCCGCTCACCCCGAGGATCAGGCCAAGCCAGCGTGTCCGTGACACCCGTTCCCCGGCGAGGGTGGGGGCCAGCAGGCCCATCAGGATGGGCTGTTGGCTGGTGATCAGGGCGACCGCCCCAGCCGTGAGGCCGTAGCGCAGGCTGAGGTAGGTAAAGGCAAAATACCCGGCTTGCAGAAACAGGCCGACGCCGATCAGGGCTCCCCATCCTCGTTTTGTTGATGGAAACACGGGCCTGATCAGAAGTATCGGAATGAGCAGCGCGCCGACAACAAGGACATATCTCAGTGCCAGAAATGTCAGGGGATCAGCATAGGCAAGCCCCATTTTGAGAAAAACAAAGCCGCTTGCCCAGAGAATCAGGAAAACAGCGGGGAAAAATGCCCTGTATTTCTGAATTTGAGGTGCCTCATGTATCAAGAGCGCAAGCTATGATCATGCGGAAGGCAATCGCTAAATTCTATCTGAAAAAGTACCGGGGCCTGGGGCCTCAAGGCCCCAGCGGGGTGTGGGGCGGAGCCACACGACTTTTTCCTCTTCCCCTTCCCCGCAGGCATAAAAAAACAGGGTGCTTTCCATGTCCAACGGACGACGAAAAGCACCCTGCTTTTGTTTCAGGCTGGAAGAGCCTTACCGGCTCCACCACCCACGGCGCGGCTTGGCGTCGGCAGCCGGGGCGGCTGCGGCGACTTCGACCGGCTTGCTGGTGGCGACTTCGGCCACGGCTTCAGCGACCGGCTCGACCGCTGCCACCGGGGCAGGGGCCTCAATCACCGGAGCTTCCACCACCGGAGCGACAACCGGAGCCTCAACAACCATCGGCGCCGGGGCGCTTTCGGGCTGGGCGTCGATGGTCACCGCCGGAGTGCTGGTGTCGCGGGTGCCAGCGGCACGGCGAACACGGCGGCGGCGCGGGCGCTCGCTGCTTTGCGAGGCGTCGTCGTCTTCGGCCTGCTCCACCACAGCGTCAACAACGACAGCGACCGGAGCCTCAGCCGGGGCGTCTTCGAGCGGGGCGGCAACCTTGGTGGCACCGTCGGCACCGATGTCTTCGGCATCAATGGCGCGGTCTTCTTCGCCGTTGGCCTGTTCATCGTTGCCATCGCCACGACGACGGCGGCGACCACCACGACGGGAACGGCGGCGGCGGCGGTTTTCACGCTCTTCCTCGGTGGTCGCTTCGCTGGCGTCGTCTTCGGCGCCATCGTCCTGACCATCTTCGTCCTGCCCGTCTTCGTCCTGGGCGTCGCTGTCGCTGCCCGTAGCCTGAGCGTCATCGCCGTCTTCGTAGCGCCGACGACGCTTGCGACGCTTGCGGCGCTTGCGGTCCCCGTTGCCGGTGTCACCGGTTTCGCTGGTGTCTTCGTCGCTGTCAGCGCCGAGGGTGATGGCGTCTTCGGCATCTTCCGGCTCGATGGCTGCCGAGGCCGACACCACCGCCTGCGCGGGCAGATCTTCGACCGGGCGGTCGTCGCCAGCGCGCAGCGGCAGGGCTTCGGCCTTGACTTTTTCCATCCGGTAATCGGGGCTGATCAGGGTATCGTCGCCCCGCAGATAGACATTGAAGTCATAGCGGGATTCGATTTCAGCCAGTGCCGAACGCTTGTTGTTGAGGATGTAGAGGGCGACCGGGGTCGCCACCGAGACGACGATTTCGGCCGAGCGGCGGCGGACGCCTTCTTCCTCGATCACGCGCAGGATGTGGACAGCGGCACTTTCGACCGACCGCACCACGCCCGAGCCCTTGCAGTGCGGGCAGACTTCGAAGCTGGTTTCCTGCAACGACGGGCGCAGGCGCTGACGCGACAGTTCCAGCAGGCCGAAGTGGCTGATGCGGCCCATCTGGATGCGGGCGCGATCCTGCTTCAAGGCTTCCTTCAGCTTGCGTTCGACGGCGGCGTTGTTGCGGCTCTCCTCCATGTCGATGAAGTCGATCACAATCAGGCCGGCCAGATCGCGCAGACGCAACTGACGGGAAATTTCCTCGGCGGCTTCGAGGTTGGTCTTCAGCGCCGTTTCCTCGATGTGCCGTTCCTTGGTGGCGCGGCCCGAGTTGACGTCGATGGCAACCAGCGCTTCGGTCTGGTTGATGACGATATAGCCGCCCGACTTCAGATGGACGGTCGGGCTGTGCATGGCGTCAAGCTGGCTGTCCACCTGATAGCGGTGATACAGCGGCATGGTGTCGTCGCGATAGGGCTGGACTTTTTTGGCGTGGCTGGGGGTCAGCAGCTTCATGAAGTCCTTGGCCAGACGATAGCCTTCTTCGCCATCGACCAGCACCTCTTCGATGTCCGACGAGTAAACGTCACGGATGGCGCGCTTGATCAGGCTGCCTTCTTCGTGGATCAGGGCCGGGGCGCGCGATTGCATGGTGGTTTCGCGGATCTGGTTCCAGGTCCGCATCAGGTATTCATAGTCGCGCTTGATTTCGGCCTTGGAGCGTTCCTGTCCGGCGGTGCGCAGGATGACGGCCATCGAGGTCGGGCTGTGCAGCTCGCCCATGATCTGTTTCAGGCGCTTGCGGTCGGCCAGACTGGTGATCTTGCGCGACACGCCACCCCCGCGCGAGGTGTTGGGCATCAGCACGCAATAACGACCGGCGAGGCTGAGGTAGGTGGTCAGCGCTGCGCCCTTGTTGCCGCGTTCTTCCTTGACCACCTGCACCAGCATGATCTGGCGGCGCTTGATGACTTCCTGGATTTTGTAGTCACGCAGCGAACGGGAACGCGAGCGCGGGGCTTCGTCGTCCTGATCGTCGCCGCCGAGGTTGTCAACGTCGTCGTCTTCGTCGTCATCGCGTGCGGCTTCGGCGGCCTGGGCTTCCATCAGGGCCTGACGGTCGGCCTGCGGGATCTGATAATAGTCGGGGTGGATTTCGCTGAAGGCGAGGAAACCGTGGCGGTTTCCGCCATAGTCCACAAAGGCCGCCTGAAGTGACGGCTCCACGCGGATCACCTTGGCGAGATAGATGTTGCCCTTCAGCTGCTTTTTGGTTGACGTCTCGACGTCAAGCTGTTCCAGCCGGGTTCCATTGACGACAACAACGCGCGTTTCTTCGGCGTGCGTTGCATCGATAAGCATACGCTTGACCATTAACCGTGTAACTCCGTGTCACCGCGTCATCCCCCTGCAGGAGGGCATGGATGCGCGGGAAATCGTGCCAAGGGGGCTTTCAGCGCCCGACAGGCCACCGTCAACGACCATGCAGCGGCGACCCAGCATCAGGCTGGTGCCGTTGTCAGTTTTGTCGTTACGGGGAAGGGGCAGCACAAAAGACCTCGAAAATAGGATGGTGAGGTGAACTGATCACTGGTGTTTCCTCCCTGACAGCCTGCGGTCCCTGTTGACGGGATCACCAGACCGGAGCGGCAGGACAGACTGCGCTGTGGGGCGCCCGGGGCATGGTCCCCGGATTGCGGGGCTTTCTACCCGGATGCACCCCCTGTATGGCAGGGAACGTTCCTGCCGCATCACCCCTTTTGCGAGTGGTCAGAGCGCCTTTGTTTCGGCGGCTACAGCTCCAGAGCGCGGGAGGGATGCGGAGTGAAAATGGACCAGCGACGGCCATTCACTGGTTCACAATACCTGTTGGCAGAAACTTCTACAACGCTTCTTTCGCGTCTGTTGCACCTTCTTTGTCCAGTGGGTGGAAAATGGTCAGGGAAAACGGGTGCTTGCAGGCTTTTTACGCAAATTCAACCGTCTGGGGCTGGCTCCGTCGGACCATGGGGCGGTTTGCGGGGTGGTTTGGGGTTGCATGAACGGGGGCTTTCGGACAAACTCGCCGCGACAGTCCCAGAGAATGCCTCTTGAACGCAGGGATGGTGGTTTGTGATCCGTCCTCCCCCTGCATCACTGTGTCAGTACGGCGGCACCCGGCAGGAGCGTGCCAGAGCAACGGTTAGGTTTAAAAGGGCCCGCACAAAGGCATGAGATACCGCAAAGGAACCTCCTCCGCAGACGATCAGGCCGTGACAGCGCAGGCTTTGACACGACGATCGGCGCGAATGGCCAGAGATGGTCTGGAAGGCCCGGTTCTGCCCCGGCGTGCTGTGTTGGCGGGCTTTTGCGGGCTGGCCGGTGTGCTGGTCTGCCCCGATGCCGTTCTGGCTGCCGTGCGGGCGACCAGTGTCCGGCTGGGGTCGCATGACGGCTTTACCCGCGTGGTGATCGACTTTGCCAGTCAGGTGAATTTCAGCCTGTTCACCCTGCCGGACCCGGCGCGGGTGGTGGTTGATATGCCCGAAGTGGCCTGGCAGTTTCAGGGGAACGGGGTGTTTGGCGGTGGCGGGCTGGTCAGTTCGTTGCGCTATGGCCTGTTCCAGCCGGGAAATTCGCGGCTGGTGTTTGACCTCTCCCGCCCGGCGACGGTAAAGCAGGCGTTCGTCATTCCTCCCACCGATGGTGGTCCGTGGCGCTTTGTGATGGACCTCGAGGTGACTTCCATCGAGGCGTTCCTCAAGGCGTCGGGGCCGAACAACCGCATGGGGACGTTCCAGCCGGCGGCCCCGCCGCCTGAACAGCCGGAAGTGGCGGTCAAGCCGCCGGAAACGCCCAAACAGGTGGCATCGTCCGGGCGCAAGCCGGTGATCGTGCTCGATCCCGGTCACGGCGGGGTTGATCCCGGTGCCATCGGTGTGACCGGCATCTATGAAAAAAATATCACCCTGGCTGCGGGCAAGGAATTCAAGGCGATGCTCGATCGCAGTGGGCGCTATACCGTCCACATGACCCGCAGCACCGACATGTTCATCCCCTTGCGTGAGCGGATTGCCATTGCCCGTCGCCATGGTGCCGACCTGTTTATCAGCCTGCATGCTGACTCCAATCCCAGCACGGCGGTCAAGGGGCTGTCGGTCTATACCCTGTCTGAAAAGGCTTCTGACTCCGAAGCCGCCGCGCTGGCGGATTCTGAAAACAAGGTCGATATCATCGCCGGGATGGACCTCAGCCACCAAAGTCAGGATGTGACCAACATCCTGATCGATCTGGCCCAGCGGGAAACGATGAACCTGTCGTCGCAGATGGCCGAAGGGATGGTGGTGCAGTTGCGGCGTGAAGTGACGCTGTTGCGGCAAACGCACCGCTTTGCCGGTTTCGCGGTGCTGAAGGCCCCGGATGTGCCGTCGGTGCTGATCGAAATGGGCTATCTGTCGAATCCGGACGAAGCACGACAACTGCAAACCAGAGAGTATCGTGCCAAGCTGGGAGACTCGCTGACACGATCGGTTGATGCCTACTTCAACAAGGTTCGCAAGAGCGGGCGGTAATTACCGAATGGTGACTGTGGTGGGAGCTGCCTTCTCCGGGGTCGCGCTGCGGCTTGGGGGATGCCTTTTTTCTGTCTGCAAGGCCGTATTGTTCCAGATCGTTGATGACACCGTGGCACGGAAACCCCATAACAAGGCCATCGTGCAGACCGTCGGTTTGCCCGTGAGTATCAGGCCGTCCCACGCATAAAGGCGCCGGGATGGTTGACCCGTGTCGGGTTAGGGCATCGTACGCAACAGTGGATCCGGTTTTGCGCACACACGATGCGACACTTCAAAAGGCGGGATCGTCGTGCCTGATCCAGATGTAACGCGCGACGGTTTAGAGGATTGGTGACTGTCCATGGTCCGGTTTATCGTTTTCACTCTCAGCACCATTCTGCTGCTCGTCTTTTTGGCGGTCCTGGCTGTTGGTGGTGTGTTCTGGCACTATGGGCAACAGCTGCCGGACTATACCCAGCTGGCCAATTATCAGCCGCCCGTCACCACTCGCCTGTATGCCGGTGACGGGCACCTGATGAACGAATACGCAGTGGAAAAGCGCGTCTTTGTGCCGGTCAATGCCATTCCCCAGCAGATCGTGAACGCCTTTTTGTCCGCCGAAGACAAAACGTTCTATACCCATCAGGGGATTGACCCGATGGGCCTGCTGCGTGCGGTGGTGGTGAACGCACGGAACATGGGTTCGGACCGCCGCCCGGTGGGGGCATCGACCATCACCCAGCAGGTGGCCAAGAACTTTCTGCTGACCAACGAAGTCTCCATTGCCCGCAAGGTCAAGGAAGCGATCCTCGCCACCCGGCTGGAACAGATGTACAGCAAGGAAAAAATCCTCGAGCTGTACCTGAATGAAATCTACCTCGGCATGGGGTCCTATGGGGTGGCGGCGGCGGCGTTGAATTACTTCAACAAGTCGCTGGATCAGCTGGATGTGGCCGAAGTCGCCTATCTGGCCGCTTTGCCCAAGGCTCCCAACAATTACCATCCTTTCCGTCACCATGATGCCGCTGTCGAGCGCCGCAACTGGGTGATTGGCCGCATGCAGGAAGACGGCCACATCACCGCCGAGGAAGCCCGGCAGGCGATGCAGGAACCGTTGACCATCCGGTCGCGTGACGAAACCGACTATGTGCGCGGTGGCGAGTACTTTGCCGAAGAAGTCCGCCGCCAACTGGTGCAGCAGTACGGCGAAGACCAGCTGTACAAGGGCGGGCTGGCTGTCCGCACCACCCTTGATCCGGCCTATCAGGAGCTGGCCACCCGTTCGCTGCGCAAGGGATTGCAGGAATACGATCGTCGCCATGGCTGGCGCGGGGTGGCCGATCATGTTGACCTGCCCAACGCCGCCAGCGATGCCGTGTGGCAAAAGCTGTTGTCGGCGGCCCAGCCGCCGAAGGGGATGCTTGATGAATGGCGTCTGGCGATGGTGCTGGATGCCGGGGCCAAAGAGGCAAAAATCGGCCTGCCGGACGGAACGACCGGGATCATCCCGCTGGAAGACATGCGCTGGGCCCGGCGGGTTCTGCCCGGCAAACAGGGCATGGGCCCGGCGGTTGGCAAGACCGGTGATGTCATGCGGCGCGGCGACCTGATCATGGTCGAACTGGCTCCGAAAAAGGACAGCAAGCCCGCCAAAGCGGGCAAGGATGACGCAAAGAAAGACGATACAAGGAAAGATGAGGCCAAAGGTCCGGCGATCTATTCGTTGCGCCAGATCCCCGATGTGAACGGGGCGATGGTGGCGCTGGACCCGCATACCGGGCGCGTGCTGGCGATGTCCGGCGGCTGGTCCAGCAAGGCATCGGAATTCAACCGCGCCACCCAGGCCCTGCGCCAGCCCGGCTCGTCGTTCAAGCCGTTCGTCTATCTGGCGGCGCTGGAGGCTGGCTATACCCCGTCAACGCTGGTGCTGGATGCTCCGTTCATTTATGATCAGGGACCGGGGTTGCCGAAATGGCAGCCCAAAAATTATTCCGGCGAATATTATGGTCCCTCGACCTTGCGTGTCGGGATTGAAAAGTCCCGTAACCTGATGACCGTGCGTCTGGCGCAGGCTGTCGGGATGGACAAGGTTGCCCATGAAGCTGAAGTCTTTGGAGTTGACGAAAAATTCCCGCGTTTGCTGGCAGCGTCGCTGGGGGCGGGGGAAACCACTGTCCTGCGTCTGGCAACGGCCTATGGTATGCTGGCCAATGGTGGAAAACGGTTGCAGCCTACCCTGATCGACCGCATTCAGGACCGCAACGGCAAGACCATTTACAAGCATGACAGTCGCCCCTGTGATGGCTGTGAGGCGATGAACTGGGTCGGGCAGGATGTCCCATCGGTCCCCGATACCCGCGAGCAGATCGCTGATCCCCGGTCGGTCTATCAGATCGTTCACATCATGGAAGGCGTGATCCAGTACGGCACGGCGCGCCGTCTGGCCGAACTGGGGGTGCCAATGGCGGGCAAGACCGGCACCACCAACGACAGCATCGATACCTGGTTCATGGGCTTTACCCCTGATCTGGTGGTTGGGGTCTTTGTCGGCTTTGACGAGCCACGGACGCTGGGGCGGCAGGAAACCGGGACCTCGACGGCGCTGCCGATCTTCAAGAGCTTTATGGAAGAGGCCCTGAAGGGCAAATCCGTCCGCCCGTTCCCGGTGCCGCCGGGGATCGCCTTTGTGCGTGTGAACCATGCGACCGGTCGTCTGGCCGAATATGGTGACAGCGACATCATCCGCGAAGCCTTCAAGGATGGCACGCCGTCGCTGCTGGGGACCGATCAGGTGCTGGACGGCTCGGCACCGTTTGATCCGATGGCGGCCCCGGCGCAGGGCGACATGCTGGGGGATGAACTGGGCGGTGCGCCTGTGGATGAAAATGGTCCGTCGGCGCTGCCGGGTGGGAACAGCCCCTATGGTGCGGCGGTGCCCGGCGTGACCGCTCCGGCACTGCTGGGGGGGGCGCCTCCGGTGCAGGTCAACCCGGATGGGCTGCCCGAACAGGCGGTTCCGTCTCAGCCTGTTCCGCAGGCAACACCGGCTTCGCCTGTGTATCAGTCACCAGTGTATCAGCCACAGGTGCCGTCCGCCCAGTCACAGCAACAGCCAGTGGCGCCGGCCCCCAATGCGCAGCAACCAACGCTGGCTCCGCCGCCGATGACCACCACCGGTCCGGCGACTGCAACGCCGGTGGCGCAGCCGCAGGCCGGTGGGCTGTATTGATCCCGCTTGCATCGCACGAAAACCTGTTCTCCCTTTTCGTGCGATGCGGGGATGATGATCTGCCGCATCGCTGGTACGAAAACCGGTTCCCACTTTTCGTGCGATGCGGGGATGATGATCTGTCGCATCGCTGATACGAAAACCGGTTCCCACTTTTCGTGCGATGCTCTAAATAAAAATACCACCCGTTCCCGATACGATTAGCAAACGGATACCCAAACAATGCGCGCAGAAGCCCAGTCTCTGGTCGATGAAATCAAGCAGTCGATGTCCTTGCTCCGGAGGCATCTTTGACTGGGATGTGTCTGTTCTCCGTCTGGAGGAGTTGAACGCCCATGCCGAAGACCCCAACCTGTGGAACAATGCCGAGGCCGCGCAAAAGCTGATGCGTGAGCGGACCCAGCTCGATAACGCCATCAACGGCTTCCGTCGTCTGGAGCGTGAGCTGGATGATGCGATCACTCTGGTCGAGCTGGGGGAAGTCGAAGGCGACGAGGACACCATCAACGAGGGCCTTGCATCCCTGCGTGCCCTGCGCGAAGAGGTGGCCAAGCGCGAGCTGGAAAGTCTGCTGTCCGGCGAAGCCGATGGCAACGATTGCTATGTGGAAATCAATGCCGGGGCCGGTGGGACCGAGGCGCAGGATTGGGCCAACATCCTGCGCCGCATGTACCTGCGCTGGTGCGATGCCCACGACTACAAGACGGAAATTCTCGAAGAGTCCGATGGTGAAGAAGCCGGCATCAAGTCGGTCACCATCAAGGTGACCGGCCACAATGCCTATGGCTGGCTGAAGACGGAAAGCGGCGTCCATCGTCTGGTGCGTATTTCACCCTATGACAGCTCGGCGCGTCGCCATACCTCGTTCTCGTCGGTGTGGGTCTACCCGGTGGTCGATGACAACATCGAAATCGAAGTCAATGAAGGCGATTGCCGTATTGATACCTATCGTGCGTCGGGCGCGGGTGGTCAGCACGTTAACCGGACGGAATCGGCGGTGCGTATCACCCATATGCCGACCGGTATCGTCGTGCAGTGCCAGAGCGAACGGTCACAGCACCAGAACCGCGCACACTGCTGGAACATGCTGCGGGCGCGCCTGTACGAGCGTGAATTGCAGATCCGCGAGGCCGCATCGCAGGCCGAGCAGGATGCCAAGACTGAAAACGGTTGGGGCCATCAGATCCGCTCCTATGTCCTGCAGCCCTACCAGATGGTGAAGGACCTGCGGACCAACGTGGAAACCTCGGATACAGGCGGGGTTCTGGACGGCGATCTGGACCAGTTCATGGCAGCATCGCTGGCCTCCAAGATTCAGGGCTACGCCGACACCTTGAATTCCTGATCATCCTTAAGGTGAAAAAAAGCGGAGATGCCCTTCAGTATCTTCGCTTTTTTTTATTCTGAAATTGACGGCTTTTTTACGGACTGATCGTAAAACTAAAGTCCTCGGTCAAAGAGGGTGATTCTGTATCACTGGTGATGCGGGTGTATAGGAAACCATCGCGATCCGCGTGGGGGCATGGTACAACAAAGCATGGCGTCGGAAGCATTGAAGGATGCGGTGTCAGTGACACCCTTGGAAGGACACGATCTGCGTCTGGTGACAGAGCGCCTGGATGCGCTGGCTGATCCGATTGCCATTGTGTCCGAGGATGGGGCTGTCCTGGCCCGTAACGCTGCTTTTGCTGCTGCTGCCGGAACCATGATCCAGCATCATCTGAGTCCGGCGATGAAGGCGATGGTGCTGAGCCTGATCCTGCGAGGGGGTGGGTCCCAGCGTCTGGTGCTGGAAAGCCCGGAGGGCGAGCGGGTCTATGATGTGACCCTGCTGCCTGCCGCCCTGACCGGTACTGTTGGCCTGATCGGTGGTGGGCGCGAGTTTGGCGGCATGATCCTGCTGCGCGATCAAACGCTGGATGCCGGTTTGCGCAATGCCCTGACGATCTCGCGGGCGCGCTACAAGGAGATGGTTGAAATCTCCAGCGACTTTGCGTGGGAAGTCGACCGGAACGGCTGTTTTGCCTTTGTGGCACCGCAAGGATTGATTGGTTACAAGGCACGCGATTTGATTGGTCGCTCTGCCGGTGAATTGATGGACCCTGATCATCAGGTCGGCCCGATTATCCCGTTTTTGTCTCCGACCCCGCTGCATCGTGCCGAGGCCTGGTTGATTGACGCCAATGGCAGCCCGGCCTGTCTGGAGTTTTCCCAGGTCCCCCTGATGAACCGCGAGGGCGAGTTTGTCGGAGCACGCGGTGTTTGCCGCGATATCACCAATCTGCGTTTCCATGAGGCCGAGGCGTCGGAATCCCGTGCCCGCGAGCGGACGCTGAGCCGGATTGTCCGCCTGTTCCGCCGCGAAGCGGCCCCCGAGGCAATGATTCAGGCGGCGGCCAGCGCCGTCACGCATGGATTGTCTGGAACCGGGTGTCAGATTTTTTCCAGTACGACCCCCCAGTTGCGTGGGGTCTCCCGCCCCAATTTCGTGCAGGAAGCCGTTTTTGGCCGGGCGGGGACCGATCAGGAAATTGCCCGCGTGACCCTGTTGTTGCAGGAAGCCGAAGACGACGACGGCGTTGTCTGTGACGAGATCAACGGACGGCGTTTCATGGCTGCCTTTGCCGAGTACGGGGATCGCCTGAACGGAGTCATTCTGGTCTGGCGGGATTACGGCCGCCCGGATTTTACGCTGGCCGAACAGCGTTTGCTGGTCAGCATCGGCGGCCAGATTGGTGTCGCCCTGGAGCAGTTGCACAATCACCGGATTCTGGTGGCGGTGTCCCGCACGGACAGCCTGAGCGGGTTGCTGAACCGGCGGGCTTTTTATGAAGACATGCAACGACGGATTCGTCGCCTGGCGCGCAGCCGGGAAACCGGAGCCCTGATGTATGTTGACCTCGACAATTTCAAGATGGTCAATGATACCCGTGGGCATGAGGTGGGGGACGAGGTGTTGCGTCGGGTGGCTGAAATCCTGAAAGGCAATACCCGGGGCACGGATATCGTGGCCCGTCTGGGCGGTGACGAATTTGCCGTCTGGCTGGATGCCGCTGACGATACCGTGGCCATCAAGCGGGCCGATGTCTTTCTGGCGGCCTCTGCTGTCTTGCGAAAATATTCCGGGTCGCCTCAGGCACCGCTGATGTTCTCGATCGGCATTGCGGTCTATGATCCGGTCTATGGCGAAGACATGAACCAGTTTATCAGTCGGGCCGACGCGGCCATGTACAGCGTCAAACAGCGCGGCAAGGGAAGCTATAGCGTTGCGCCAGCTCCCCAGGGAGGGCGTTCATCATGACGATCGGCTCCATTCTGGTTGCGCTGCGCTGGCAGTTGATGCGTGCCCCGGTCGACGACCGTGGGGTGATGGCCGAGGTTGATCCGTTGCTGATTCCCAGCCAGGATGGCGAACTGAGCTATGAACAGGCGCGGGTGCTGGCGGCGGCTGATGTCACCATCCGGCGGCAACTGGCCGCCCGCCTCGATGTTCCGGCTGAAATTCTTTACTATCTGGCCGGTGATCAGGACCGGGATGTGCGGTTGGCTGTCGCTGGCAATCCGTCTGCGCCGGTGCGGGCCAACCTGCTGCTGACCGATGACAGTGATGCCGACGTGCGTGCCCAACTGGCCGACAAGGTGGCGTTGGGGGAAACCAGCCCCGAGCACCACAACCAGCAGAGCAAGCGGGCCCGTTCGATCACGCTTGAAGTCCTTGACCGCTTGTCGCGTGACCGGGTGGCGCTGGTCCGGGCGGCGATTGCCGAGGGCCTGAAGGAATTGCCGAACATTGATCCAGCGTTGATCAATCGTCTGGCGCGTGATCTGGAAATTATCGTTGCCGCCCCGATTCTGGAGTTTTCTCCGATCCTTGGGGAACAGGATTTGTTGGACATCATCCGTTCCAGTCCTATCGAGGGGGCCTTGTCGGCCATTTCCCGCCGTGCCTATGTCGATGCCTCGGTGACCGATGCCATCGTGGCCAGCGGAGACACCAAGGCCATCACCCATCTGTTGTATAACTCCAATGCCCAATTGCAGGAACATACTCTGGATGCGCTGATTGCGCGCTCCGAAGAGCGGCCTGAATGGCAGCAACCGCTGGTGCACCGTCCCGAACTGGTGGATTATGGCGTCAAGCGGCTGGCTGAAATTCTGGCCGACCACCTGTTGCAGAGGCTGCTGGAACGGGCAGATTTGCCAGCACAGGCGATGAAGGAAATCGGTTCGGTGGTCAATGCCCGCCTGCATGCGAAATTGCAGGAAGGTGGCGGGGCGTTGCCGAATGTTTATAGTCAGCAGGCGGAAAACCGCTTCAAGCCGTTTATTGCGCAGGCACGGGCGCTGTACGAGATTGGTCGGCTGAATGAAACAACCCTGATGGTGTCATTGCTGACCGACCATGTGGATGAACTGGTGGCCGGGCTGGCAGTGTGTTCGGGGCAGTCGGTGCGGGTGGTGCTGGAAATCATCGCCTCGCAGTCGGCGCGGGCCATTACTGCACTGGTCTGGGCTGCTGGACTGTCAGCCCGCTTTGCCCACGAAGTTCAGATCAAGCTGGGGCGCGTTCCGGCCAATTCCTCATTGCCTCCGCGTCCAGATGGCAGCTATGCGATGCCCGAGGTTGAACTGCGCTGGCAACTGGAAATGTTTGCCGAGCATTAGAGCAAATCCCGAGCATATGGGTCCATCTGCGATGACGTATTTGCTGAAAATACAAGACATTAGAGCATTTAAAGTGATCCAGAGAGAACGGAAAATGCTCTAGAGCAGCGTGCGTTAAACCTGACGCCACAGTATACGACAGTCGGGAAGCAAGAGCGGGCCACCGCCTGGACCCGTTTGGGGCCTGAGGCCCCAATCCCCCATTTTTTCTTTGAATTCAAAGGAATGGGGTCTGGGGCCGATTGGCCCCAGCGAGGTTTGGAGCAGCGCTCCATGATCTTGTTTTCTGTTTGTCGTGTACTGTGATGTGACGCAGGTACAATGCCCTAGAGCAAATCCCGAGCAGATGGACACATCTGCGACGACGTATTTGCTTAGATAACAAGTCATTAGAGCATTTATCGTGATCCTTGGAGACCGAGAAATGCTCTAATGACCGGGTTCACGGCTTGGCGCCCAGCGCCTTTAGCCGGTCCAGCACGTCCTGTGCCGTTTTGCCTTCAACGCGCTGTTGGCGACCATCAGGGGTGGTCCACAGGCCGCGGAATTTTCCGCACCGCTGAAAGGCTTCGTCTTTCCACGCATTCAGAAACCGCCGCCCCAATTCGGTCAGGCTCTGGGCTTCGGCCTGATATTGCACGGTGTGCGGGACCGAACTGGGTTTCATGCTGAGGCTGACGCTGCCACTGGGATCGGTTGATACGGCCTGACAGGACAAGGCGACGGCGGGATGGGACGGCAGCAGGCCGGGTGTGGAGGAGGGGGGAGTCTCGGTGGGGGGGGCAGTGGCATGGCAAGGGTCTGCCAGGGTCAGGCCAGCAAGGATGGCTCCGGTAAATGTTGCACGGCAAAAAGAACGGGACATGTGGCTCATGATTGCACCCACCAAGGAACAGATCTCATTGACTGATCTGTCTTTAGAGAGTTTGTCTTCTTTGAATGCGTTGCAAGAAGTCTTTTGGATAAACCTTCGGGACACAGCAAAAAAAGGGATGGGACAACCCTCTCTTTGGGGAGAGGGGGGCCTGTGAGCATCTTGAGCGTTGAGGGAAATGGGAAAAGCAGGCGGTCGTTTACCACTCCGTAATTTTTGCTCCGTATTATGCAGGTCAATGATGTGTTGCTGATCTGCCTGTGTATCAGCGTGCTGCCTCTGCCGATTGGGGGGATGCCTGTCTCACGAGCATCTTTCCGAACGCGGGGATTTGCCTCATACTGTTGGCATACCCGTCGGGTTTGCCAGGCACATGAAAGTGCATGTATGGGGCCGCGCCGAAAACGTGCGGTGAAACGATGGGTGAAGGTCGGCCTGTTTTATGGGCCGGTATCTAGTGGGAAAAGGGCCGCTGCAGCGGCCGGACAGGATATGCAATGCCCCTCAAACTAACGCTTCGCCCCAATGAAAAAGTGCTGGTTGGAACAGCCGTGATTGCCAACGGCCCCGCAAAGGCCGAGATTGTCGTGCTGAACCGGGTTCCGGTGTTGCGGCAAAAGGATATCATTGCTGAGGATGAGGCTGATACGCCCGCAAAGCAGCTGTATGTCGCGATCTTGCACATGTACGTTGAACCGGCAGAAGAGCGGCGGTACCACAAGCTCTACTTCCATCTTCTCCGCCAGTTGATTGAAATGACGGTGGACGTCAAGATTATCGACCTGATGGTCGATGTCTCGCGTCGGATTGTCGAAGGCGACCACTACCGCGCCTTGAAACTTTGTCGGAAGCTCATCCAGTACGAATCGGAGGTTAGTTCCAATGGCGAAAGAGCAGATCAGCGCCTACCAGCAGATGCAGAAATCGAGTCTGACCCCGCGTGAGGTCGAAGCGATGGCCTTTACCAAGGCCGCTGTGATGCTGGAAGATGCCAAGCAGAAGGTGAAAAATATCGAAGGGTACGCCCAGGCCCTGCGTTTTAACCACCTGCTGTGGACCATCGTTCAGGCTGACATCACCGAACCGGAAAACCAGTTGCCGGCGGACATCAAGGCCAACATCCTCAGCCTGTCGATCTTTGTCGACAAGCAGACGATGAAGGCGATGCGCAGCAGCGAGCCGACAGACCTGGACGTGTTGATCAACATCAACCGCAATCTGGCTGCTGGCCTGCGCAACAGCGAATCCGCCGAAGCTCCTGCTCAGGCTGCGTCGGCGTAGGGCATTTTCCGTGCCAGAGTATTGTGCGAAAAGCGGGAACCGGTTTTCGCAACAACAATGCGGCACCATAAAGGGTTGGACCAGCCTGCGTCAGGTTCAACGCACACGGGTCTGGAACGGTCACGGCAAATGCCTTGTGCTGTTGTGTGTTAAGCAAATCAGCCGGTCGCACTGCTGAAATAATGGGTGAGCATAAAGGCGTGGCGCAATCTTGTGTCACGCCTTTATGCGTTCCGAGAGATACTGCCTCCTGCTCCGGCATCAAGAAATGATGCTTCCATCCCTCCTGAGAACCAGTTGGTCGAGGACACCATGCCCCCTAAAACTTCGCGTGCTGCCGTGACGGACAAAAACGGATTGCCTTCTTTGAGGCTTCCACTGTTCCTGCAGGGGTATGACTATGCCCTGCGCGGAGACCGGAATGGGGCGCGGATGTATCTGGGGATGCTGGAAACGTCCAGCCCGGGAAGTGCGGCTGTTGCGTTGCTGCAAGGGATTCTGGCGCGGGCGGAGGGTGACGAGACGGCGGCTTTGCCGCTGTTACAGGTTGCCAATGCGCTGGCCCCCCGGCAGCCGGTGATCCTGTTGCCGCTGGCGCTGTGCCTGCAGGGGCTGGGGGATCTGGCCGGGTCGGAGCAAATCCTGTTTCAGGCGACTGCCGCCGCTCCCGCCGAAGCCGAACTCTATGAACAGCTCGCTCGTCTGGCGTTGCGGCAGGGCAAGGATGGATTGGCGGTCGAGGCCGCAACTCAGGCGGTAACGTTGTCTCCCCGCACCAGCGGATACTTGAATACCTTTGGGGTTGCCCTGCGACGGGGAAACCGCCTGGATGATGCGATCATTGCGTGGCGTCAGGCTTTGGCCTTTGCGCCGGACAGTGTGGCGGTGTTGAACAATCTGGCTGAAAGCGTCAGGTCACGGGGGGAACTGGCCGAGGCCGAAACGTACTATTGCCATGCCTTGTCATTGCTCAAGGCTGCCGGAAAACCGATCTGGGTACCGTGCGAAGGATTGGCGCTGATTTACCTCGAACACTCCCGCTGGGATGACGCGCGGGCGGTGCTGGAGGACGGGTTGGCAGCCACCCCGATTGACAACATCGCCGGGCGGCGGATGCTGCTGGTGGCTCAGGCGTCGCTGCTGCGTCAGACGCTGCAACTGGATGCGGCGCTGGAGGCTCTGCGTGAACTGGACGGGAACGAGGACGCGCAGGTGTGGAACGCCCGCGCCCTGACCTACATCCAGCAAGGCGAAAAGGGCAAGGCCATCGAAGCCTTGCAGCAGGCGTTGATCCTGGAGGAGGGGAACCCGGACGTTCTGGCCAACATGTGCCTGATGTGCCTGAACCTTGGGGACATCGCCGGTGCCGAGCAGATTCTCGGCCGCCTGACCGACGAAGAGAAAACGCTGCCTGCCGTGAAAAGGGCGCAGGCCCTGTTGCTGTTGCGGCAGAAAGAGTATCTGGCATCCCTGTTGCTGTACGAAGAGATCCTGCAGCGGGAGCCTGACAACACTCAGGCGTTGGGCAATGCCGCCTACATTCATTTCCATAGCCAGAATTATGATCTGGCCTTGCGGCTGTGCGAGCGGGCCTTGCAGTGTGGTAGCCGGGAGCCCGAACTCCTGAATATCCATGCCAGTATCCTGCTCGATCTGCGGCGCTTTGACGAAGCCTATCAGGTGTGGATCACCGGTATCCGCAACGCCATGCAGCACACCAGCTGGAATGAGTCGTGGTCGATGCTGTTTTCCAATCTGTGCATGGCGTTGCACTATGATGATCAGGTCACTCTGGAAGATCATCAGGATATCCTGCAACGTTTTGCGGCGTTCATGCATGATTTGCCGGATGACCTGCAGGCACCACATCTACAGTCGCGCGACCCTGACCGGCGCTTGCGCGTCGGCTATCTGTCGGCGGATTTCCGCTATCACTCGGTGGCCTGTTTTTTCAAGCCGCTGCTGGAGTCCTTTGACCGCTCGGCGGTTGAAATCACCCTCTATTCGTCGGTCGAAGATCCTGATGCGATGACCGACACCTTGCGCGGGCTGGCCGATCATTACGTTGATATCACCTATCTGTCCGAAGAAAAGGCCGCCGGTCGCATCCGGCAGGATCAGATCGACGTGCTGATTGACCTGTCGGGGCATACCGGGCGGAACCGTCTGGTGGCGATGGAATACCGCCCGGCGCCGGTGCAGTTGACCTGGCTGGGCTATCCGGGGTCAACTGGCTTGCGCATGCTGGACGGGCGTATTGTTGATCACCAGACTGATCCCGACGGGATGCAGGAATGGTACAGCGAGCCCCGGATCCGGCTGCCGCGTTGTTTTCTGGCCTATCAGGCCCCCGGGAACGACCCGCTGCCGGTTGCCGAACCGCCGTGCGTGCAGGCCGGGTATGTGACGTTCGGCTCGTTCAACAACAGTTTCAAGATTAGTACAGCAGTGGTCCGGGCATGGTCGGCAATTCTGCGGGCGGTGCCGTCGTCGCGGCTGTTCCTCAAGGCGCGGCAGTATCAGGATGCCCATAACGCCGCCGCCCTGCTGGCCGAGTTCGCCGCCGAAGGCATTGCCGCCGGACGGATCGAGCTGTCAGGGCGCAAGGATGACTTTCTCGAGCATCTGGCGACCTATCACCGCATTGATCTGGCGCTGGATACCTTCCCCTATCACGGGACCACCACCACCTGCGAGGCGATGTGGATGGGGGTCCCCACCCTGACGCTGGCCGGGGACCGGCATGCAACGCGGGTCGGGGTCAGCCTGCTTTCGGCGGTGGGACTGGAAAAACAGCTTGTCGCTAAGGATATTGACGATTACATAACACGGGCAGTGTCTTTTGCCTCGTCGCTGGAAGACTTGCGCGAGGTTCGGCACAATTTACGGGACAGGATGTCCGCTTCGCCGTTGTGTGATGCCGAGGGATTGGCGCGTGCAATGGAGCAGGCAATCCGTACAGAATGGCGCCGCTGGTGTGCAAGCCCCGGCCCATCCTATGGAAAGCGATGGAATTATAACGGCCAGACCTCGTTTGCGGCCGAGGATTGAGTAAAGGCGTTACAGCATGGATTTGAACCTTGCCCGGGCCTTTCAGGTCTATCAGCAGGGCCGCTATGCCGAAGCGCGCGACTGGTGCGCCAAGGCAATCAAGCAGGCTCGGGCTGGAGCCAAGACGGGGCAGGGGCAACCGTCGCCATTGCTGTGGTCGATTGATGGCATGGCCGCGCTGGCGCTGGGCGATGCCGGGGCTGCCGTTGCCAGTTTGCAGCGGGCGGTGGCGCTGGCACCGCATGACGGAACAATCCTGAACGACTGTGGGCTGGCCCTGCTGAGCAGCGGCCAGCCGGAAGAGGCGGTGGTGATGCTGAAGCAGGCAGTTGCCCGCCTGCCTAACGTCGCTCACCCGCTGTGTAATCTGGGCAATGCCCTGCGGCAGTGTGGCCAGTCTGCGGCGGCTATCGAACCGTTGCGGCAGGCCACCCGGCTGGCTCCCGAGCACATGGCCGCCTGGCATAACCTGGGGCTGGCCCTGCTGGAGCAGGGGCAATGGGGCGAAGCCGAACAGGCTCTGGGGCAGGCGGTGGAGCTGTCGGACGGGGATAACCAGATTCTGGTCCGCCAGCATTGGGTCGAAGCACTCCGCCAGTTGGGAGAATGGGAACGGGCCTTTGAGCAGGCTCGTTTTGCTTATCATCTGTCCCCTGACAACCCGCAACTGATCAATGAACTGGGGCTGGTCCTGAAGGGCCTGAGCCGCCCCGATCAAGCCGAGGCTGCCTTTGCCGAGGCCTGCCGTCTACAGCCGGAAAATGTCCAGTATCTGGCCAACCGCGCCACCGCCCTGTTTGATTGCGGGCAGTACGATGATGCTGCGGACGTATGTCGCCAGGCGCTGGAGCTTGATCCCTGCAATTTGACTGCCCTTAGCTGTCATGGCGAACTGCTGCTGATCAACGGCAATTACCAGCAAGGATTGCCCTATTGGGAAATCCGCTGGGCGGCACTGGAAAGTGCCGGGCGGTTCAGACAGGCGCTGGCACCGACATGGGATGGCAGCAGCAGTCCGGGAGCCACCCTGTTGATCCGCAACGAACAGGGCTTTGGGGATACCTTGATGATGGCCCGCCTGCTGACGCCTGCGGTACGCCGTCTGGGGCCAAAAGGCCGGTTGGTTCTCGAATGCCCGGAACCGTTGATGTCGCTGATGGAAAATGTCGCCGGGGTTCATACGACCCTCCGGCGCGGACGCGACTGGCCTGCGCATGATTTGCAGATCAATCTGATGAGCTTGCCGCGGGTGCTGGGGTTGATTCCGGAAACGGTTCCGCATGCGCCCTATTTGCCGGTTCCGTCGTCGCAACAGGCCTGGAGTATTCCGGCAGGCGATGGCCCGCTGATCGGGATTTGCTGGGCCGGGGCTGCGGTGCCACGTGATCGGTCGGTTCCGCTCTCCGAACTGTGGACTGCCCTGCAACAGGGGGCCGCCGGGCGGTCGGTGCGCTGGGTGTGCCTGCAGGCCGATGACCGCCGGGACAATGCTGCCAATTTGGCGGGGCTGCACATGCCCCCTGCGCCACGAACGTTTGTCGATACGGCGGCGATTATTGGTCAGCTGGATGCGGTGGTGTCGATTGATACCGCCGTGTTGCATCTGGCCGGGGCGCTGGGCATTCCTCTGGCTGCCTTGCTGGTCAAAGGATGTGACTGGCGCTATGGCCGACCGGGGACCCGCTCGCCATGGTACCCGGATGCATCGTTGTTCCGGCAGGCGGCGCTGTATGACTGGTCACAACCGCTCTCGGCCCTCAGCCAGTGGGTGGGGCAGCAACTCGATGGCTGGTTCATTGAACGTCGCCGTCGTTGGTGGTGATTCGGGGTGGTGATCCGGTTCCCACTTTTGTGCTCACTGCTCCAGAAGATCGCGCAAGGCTTTCTCCAGTGTGCGCAGGGCCAGCGGTTTGGGGAGCAGAACATCGCAATTCCCCTCCAGCGCGGCAAAGGCTTCGCGGTCCCGGCGGGCTTGTCCGGTGATCACCACCGTAAAGACGTGCGGATAGTCTTCGGCCATCCGTTCCAGCAATTCAAAGCCGTTGCCATCGGGCATGCGCAGATCGGTGATCACCACATCAAAGGCCGCTCCTTGCTCCAGTTGCGCCAGAGCGGCATGGCCGCCGCTGGCCTCGCTCACCTGATAGCCCAGCGTGCCGAGGGCCTGCGCCAGGCTGAGGCGGGTTGGCTGGTCATCATCAACGATCAGCACACGGCCCTTGGTCGACGCCTGCGCAAGCCCTGCCTGCGTCATGCCTGATGGTGTGGCCGGGGGCGGGGCAGAGGGCAGCGAGGCTCCGTGCGCCTGCGGCAAGGTGATGCTGAAACAAGCTCCGCCGGTCGGTGATGGCGCATAGTCCAGACTGCCGCCGGCGTCACGGATGATTTCCAGACTTATCGCCAGCCCCAGACCGCTGCCTTGGCCCGTCGGCTTGGTGGTGAAAAAGGGCTCGAAAATACGCGAGGCGATCGCCGGGGCAATGCCCGGACCATTGTCGCAAATGCGAAGCTGCCAGCGGTCATCCTGTAAACACAGGCTGGCCTGCACTTCACCGTGCTGGCCCTGATGATGTGAGACCGCATAGAGGGCATTGTTCAGCAGGTTGATCAGAACCTGTTCGATATGGCGGGCGTGCCCGTGGGCAAGGCACGGCGGGTCGGGGATGGTCAGCGTCAGGGTGACGCCCGCCCGCTGAAATCCCAGATACAGCACACTGGCTGCTTCGCGCAGGCTGCGGGCCAGATCGAAGCTGCGGTCAACCGGGGCTGCGGGCAGGGGGATTTGCCCTTCGCTCTGACGGCTGAAGGTCTGCATGAATTCCACCGTTTCAAACAGGCGGGCCGCTTGATCGGCGATGGTCTGAAAGCTGCGGGCAAAGTCATCAATCAGGGTTTCCGGCTGATCGGTCTTGCCCAGTTTCAGCAGGTTGCCCTCTGCTGTCAGGCGGATCACGTTCATCGGCTGGCTGATTTCATGCACCAGACTGGCCGACATGCGGCCCAGAACGGCCAGATTGGCCCCGTGCTGCAAGGCGGCCTGCATTGCTTTCAGATCGCTGAGGTCATGGATGACATGGGCCTCGCTATAGCCCATGCCATAGGGGGCCGGGCTGACCGAGGTGGTGCACAGGGCCGGAAAGGTGCTGCCATCGGCGCGGCGGGCGGTGACTTCCCGTTCAAAGCGTTCCCGGCCATCCTGACGGGGGGGCAGGGCGCACAGGTCATCCGGCCACAGGCCCAACTCTTCGAGATAGCGTCCTTCGGCCATTGCCCACGGCAATTGGAACAGCGTCTCGGCATAGCTGTTCATGTAAACGATGCGGCCATGGGTGTCCGTGGCAAGAATGGCGTTGCGCACCCGGTTGAGCAGCGATGCCTGAAAGGCGATGTGGTCCTGTTCCTGTCGGGCGAGGGTGGCATCATGGACCATGCACAGGAACGACAAGCCGGTGGCCGAGGGGGTGCCGGGTGGGGTGGCGGTGATGTCAATGATGGCCCAGAACGGCTTTTTGCCTTTGGCATGCAGCAGCCCCTCATAATGGGACGAGCCGTTCTGGCGGGCCTGTGTCAGCAGGCGAAAGGTCAGGGCGGTGGCCGGGCCGGTGTACAGGCGGCTGTGGTGGCACCCGATGATGTCGGCAGGGGCGAAGCCAAACAGCGTTTCGGCTGCCTTGTTCCAGCTCTGGACCCGACCACGGGAGTCCAGAGCGTAGAGGGCATGGTCGGGCACTCCGTCGAGCAGCAACGACAGGGAGTGGTCGTCGCGAGAGCGGGGCGTCCGGCGACGTTTACCGAACCGGAACGGCATCGCGGGCCAGGGTCAGTTCATCGACACGGGGGGTCATCTTGACTGCCTCCTTGCTGGCCCACAGGTTCATCTGGAAATACAGCGGGATTTGTCCCAGATCGTTGATGCCGTCGGCCATCGCTTTCTGGATCAGCCCCCGGCGCTTTTCGGCATCCAGCTCATGGTCGGCGGCAATGACCAGATCATCAAGACTTTTGTTGGAATAGCGGTTGTGGTTGGCCGTCCCCAGTCCCTTGTCGACATCACGGGTGGCGAGCAGGGCCTTGATCGAGTAACCGGCTTCGCCGGTATCGCTGCTCCAGCCGCGCAGGGTAAAGCTGAAATCGCGGTTTTTGTTACGGGGGAAAAATTCGCTGGCCGGCATGGTTTCGGCGGTGGTGGCAAGCCCCGCGCCGGTCAGCATCAGGGCGACCGAGCTGGCGACTTCGGCATCACGGACATAGCGGTTGTTCGGGCCGTGCAGGACGGTGGTAAAGCCCTTGGGGTAGCCTGCTTCGGCCAGCAGCGTGCGGGCGGCGGGCAGGTTGAACGGTTCGGGTTTCAGGGACGGGTTGGCGCCGTCCATGTCGTCGGGGATCAACTGCCCCGCCGGAACCGCCTGCCCATAGAGTAGTTCGTCAATGATGGCTTGCCGGTTGATCGCCTTGCTGATCGCCTGACGGACTTTTAACGACTGGAACGGGTTGGTCGGCAGCGGAGTGTTCTGGCGGTCGCGGGCGAACGGGGTTTGCGGGCGGTCAAAGTCAACCGACAGGTAAATCACCCGGTTGGAAACGGCCTTGGCGAGTTTCAGTTGCGGATTGCTTTCCAGCCGGTGGACATCGGCTGGCGGCACTGCATTGATCAGGTCAACCGTGCCGCTGATCAGGGCCGTCACGCGGTCGGCATCGTTGGGGATGAAGCGGATTTCCACCGTATCCCATGCCGGTTTTCCACCCCAGTAGTGCGGGTTGGCGGTCAGGGTCAGGGTGTGGCCGGGGCTCCCCTCGCTGTAGCGGTAGGGGCCGGTCCCGATCAGGGCCTTGCCGTTGTCAAAATCGGCGGTGGCGGTGTTCTGGACCTCGGCGGGGATGATCATCACCTGCGTCAGATAGACCGGCAGCAGGGGAAAGGGGCCGTTGGTGGTCAACTGGATGGTATAGGGATCGAGAACCTTGATCTCCTTGACCACTTCGGTATAGACGGTGAACGACGACGGGCCGTGGACCGTCGGCACCCGTGCCCAGGATGCCAGCACGTCATTGGCATCAAAGGTGCTGCCGTCGTGAAAGGTGACTCCCTTGCGCAGCTTGAATTCCCAGGTATCCGGGCCGGTCGCTTTCCATGATTCGGCAAGGCCGGGAACCGGATGCTGCCGTTCGTCCAGATCAACCAGCGTGTCGTAAATGTGATGGCTGATGGTCAGGTTCGGTGCCAGATTGTGGTGGTAAGGGTCCAGGCTGTCCGGGGTGGTGCTGAGCGCCATCACCAGTTGATGCGGTGCAGCATCTGCGGCGTGGGCAAGAGAATCTGCCCCGGCCAACAATGAAACCAGCAGAACCAGTTGATGCGGTGCAGCATCTGCGGCGTGGGCAAGAGAATCTGCCCCGGCCAACAATGAAACCAGCAGAGACGTTGCGCCGAACAGGTTTTTCACCTTGGTTTGGCCCATGAAAAATGATGGAGTCACAGCCTGATATCCCCTTTTCCTTGTCAGAGCAGGCGCCATGTCCCCGCACCTCTCTGTTCAACCGCGCACAAGTATAGCGATTTTTTCGCCGTTTCCTAGAGCATGCGGTGGAAAATCGGTAGTGTGCAAAGCAAAAAGAGGAATAGAGCATTGTGCGAAAAGTGGGCACCGGTTTTCGCAAAAACAATGCGGCACAACAAAAGGTTAGAGCAGCGTGCTTGCGTCCGATTTAACGCACGCGGCTCTAGCTTTTACGGTTTCCGTGACGTTTGTTGTGCTGGCAGCCGAAATGCCTGCGGAGGGCGGCCAAAGAGGCGAAGAAAGGACCGACGCATACGTTCCGTATCACCAAATCCGCTTTGTCGGGCGACCTGCTCGACGGACAGGCCGGTCGATCTTTCCAGCAGGGCGCGTGCGTGGTCAATCCTCAGGCGCTCGATGGCCTTTGCCGGGGTCATCCCGGTATCAAGACGGAAGGAACGGGCGAAGTTGCGTGGGCTCATGGCAACGTATCGCGCGAGGTCTTCGACGCTCAGGCGCTGGTCGAGGTGTTCACTCGCCCAACGGAGCAAATCCTGAAATTTTCCGCCGTTGCCTTCCAGTTCCATCAGAGGGGAAAACTGTGACTGTCCCCCCATCCGCCGATGAGGGACGACCAGATAGCGCGCGACAGTCCGCGATATGTCATCACCGCAATCTTCGGCAATCAGGGCCAGCGCCATGTCAATGCCGGCGGTGATCCCGGCAGATGTCCAGACCGAGCCGTCACGGACGAAAATCTGGTCGTATTCCAGTTTTACGGCCGGATAGCGGCGCTGAAAATCACCGTTACAGACCCAGTGTGTGGTGGCGCGACGCCCATCCAGCAGGCCGGCGGCTGCCAGAATATAGGCCCCCGAGCAAACACTGGCGATTCGCCGGGCATGTCTGGACGTTTCGCGGATCAGGTCCAGGGTCTGGTGATCGTTCAGGGCATTTTCGGTTCCTATGCCCCCGACAATGATCAGGGTGTCACAGATCAGCCCTGTCTCAAACCGTTCTACGGTCATCGTCGGTCCGGCAGACAGGCGGATCTGGTCAGAGCCGACCCCAATCATGCGGACCTTATAGGTATCTGCCACCAGTTGCCCGGCGATCTCGAAAGCGGCCGCAGGGCCTGCAATGTCCAGAATCTGGGCATCGTCGAAAACCAGCAGGGCGATATCACGGCGGATCATCGGGCGCTTGTCCGAAAAGCAGGGATTTTTGTCATTTCAGATACAGCGTAGTCAGGGCAGGGTGGCAGAGTCAATCGGGGGGAGGTCAATGTGCGCAAAACCTGTGCTGCAGGGATGATCTGCATCAGGTCTGTCCCCCAATGGTGGGGATGAGGGGTTTCATCTCCAGTTCTGTCCCATCCCGTGGAGTGCTGTGCCGGATCAGGCGCCAGCATCGGGGGATGGCTTGCCTGCTGCTGGCGATACTCCTTCAGGTCTTG
The DNA here is from genome assembly GCF_900156605.1 of Insolitispirillum peregrinum. Classification (GTDB taxonomy): domain Bacteria; phylum Pseudomonadota; class Alphaproteobacteria; order Rhodospirillales; family Rhodospirillaceae; genus Insolitispirillum; species Insolitispirillum peregrinum. The sequence goes on from NZ_FTOA01000001.1 coordinate 213,931, forward strand.
ATGCCGCTCGCCGGGGTGCCTGCGTCAGCCGGTGCCGCGATGACCGCGCCTGCGCTGGCTGGTACACTCGATCCCTCTTCCGTGTGTCTGACATCGGTCACGACTGTTCCGGGGCAACAGGCCCTGCCTGACGGGACAGGACATCGGGACGGCATGGTCTGTGGCTATAGCCACCTTTGCTGTCAGCCGCCATTATCCTTTGGCCAGATCAAGGTGCCGCCCCCGTGCAGTACGGGATGGCGTCTTGCGGCATCAGTCCCGCCGGTACCGCCCTGCACCTCTGCCCGTACACGGGCCTGTGCCCGCGCTCCTCCTGTCATTTCCTGACGTGATCTCCGGAGTTCTTCCGGCCTTGGACCAGTGTGCGTTACCCGTGGCGCATCCTGATCCGACTGTTTGATGTGTCGCAGTGATGTTGCGCAAAACCGGAACCGCTTTTGCGCTCGCTGCTTCAGGTCTTCACTCGACGTCATGACGCATCCGCCGTTGCTACGGCGGATGGGCGTCGTTGTCAGGAATTTCTCATGTCCCGCTTTGTTTCAGGCCTTGTGCTTGCCCTTGTGCTTGCCCCCTTGTGTCGTTCTGCCGGTGCCCAGACAGCCACCGGGGCATCGGAGGGGACATCCTCTCTGCCTTCCCCGGAAACCGTGGTAACGCTCCCCACGGTGGTGGTAACCGGACGTGTCGATGTAACCACCACCACGGCCGGAGACGTTGATGGCTACCGGGCTCTGACCGCCAAAAGTGCGACCCTGACGGATACTCCGTTACGGCAGATTCCGCAATCAATCGAGGTCATTCCCCGCAGTGTTCTGGATGATCAGGCCGTCACCTCCATCGGGGAGGCTCTTAAGAACGTCAGTGCCACGGTCGGACAGCCTGCCTTGCAGACGCCAGTCTATAATTCGAATTATATTAGGGGGTTTGCCGCCGAGCAGTATCTGGATGGCATGACCACCTATCTGGGCAGCGGCGATACCAATGCGATGGCCGATGTCGAGCGGATCGAAGTGTTGAAGGGGCCAAACGGCATCCTTTATGGCGGCGGCAGCGGTACGCCGTTGGGTGGGGTTGTCAATGTTGTGTCCCGCATGCCGACTGCCGACCGTTTTCTGGAGATTGGGGGGACCGTGGGCAGCAACGCCTATTATGCTCCCTACTTCGACATCAACCAGCCGCTGAGCAAGGATGGCACAATCCTGTTCCGCAGCACCGGAAGTTATGTGAAGTCCGGTTCGGATGTCGATGTCATTGACACCGATCGCTATTCATTCAATCCGACGCTCCTGCTGACCAACAAGGAGGGCACGACCCTGACAGTACAGGGGCGGACGTCCCGCTGGGAACAACAGGAATATCAAGGTTTGCCAGCAGTTGGCACTGTCACCGGATCGTTCAGGGTGAACCCGGACCTGTTTATCGGGACGCCCGATGTCCCGGACAGTTTCTCTGAAACCAATAGCCTGACGGCAACCCTGGATCATGCTCTGAACGATGTCTGGTCGAACAGTACCAAAGTCCGTTATGGCAAGAGTTCTTATAACCAGATATCGCAAATCATCATCAGCAATACGCCTGATGCGGGTGGGTCGTCGTGGAGCCTCTATAACCAGAATGTGGAAGAAGAGCGTGACGAGATTGCGGTGTCATCGCATTTTCTCGGGCAGTACACTTCTGGCCTTTTTGAATTCAAGCCCCTGTTCGGTGTTGATTACAGCCGATTGGCTGAAACCGCTGTCATGCATATGAGCGGCGCAGTGGGTACGGTTGATTTGCTGTCTCCCGCCTCGTGGCCAGCCTATACCGCGCCGTCGGGTGTCGCCATGACTGACGGCGATAATGTTTACAGCACATACGGGGCTTATGCCCAGCTTCAGTCAACGGTAGCTAACCGCGTGCATCTGCTTGCTGGTTTACGGTTGGCGCATCTGGAAATCGACCAGTATTCGCCAACCTATCTGCGTGGTGACAATACCAAAAAAACAAAACTGCTGCCGCGTGTGGGGGCGGTTTATGACCTGACGGATCAGTTTTCGCTGTTTGCCGATTACAGCGAAGGAATGAAGGGAAATCCTTTCTTCTTTTATTCTGGTGCCGCAGTACCCGAAATCTCCAGACAGTATGAGGGTGGGGTCAAGTTTGACGCCCGGAATGGGGTATCCGGGAGTGCGGCGCTGTTTCAGGTCAGCCGGTCACATGTCCCGGTCACTGATCCCGCCGATCCTTTCGGTTTGACCAGCCTCGCCATTGGTGAACAGCAGTCGCGCGGGTTTGATACCGAGCTGACATGGCAACCGGATGAGCACTGGAAACTGATGGCCAATTACGCCTATGTGGATGCGGAATTGACCAGGGATATTCCGGGGGGAGCCACGGCAGGCAGTAAGCTTGTCGGCATTCCGCGCCATTCCGGTGGTGTCTGGGGAGACTATGCCTTTGGGAGCGGGGCGCTGAAGGGCTGGAGCGCCGGGGCAGGTCTGCATGCCGCATCCGGGGCACCTTTGGACCTGAAGAATACCTATAAAACAGAGGGCTATGTGACGGCTGACGCGGCCATCCGTTATCAGGACGATGGTTTTTCCGCCAGTCTGAATGTCAAAAACATGACTGATGAACAGTACTATACCCCGTATCAGTATCTCGTCGGTGGCGTTGCTTCGGCACCCGGCCGTTCTGTTTTCCTGACGGTTTCCCAACGGTTTTAAAGTACTGGTCCGAGCATCAATGATGAAGCAGGGCTGGCGGTCAGATACCGTGTATCCGGCTTCCGACTGCCAGCCCGACAAGAGATCTTCAGGAGCCAAGGCCATGACCGACATGGACCGTCGTACCATAACCCTGCTGGCACTGCTGGCACCGTTTACCCCCCTCGCTTCAGGGCCAGTCATGGGGCAGGTGCCCGAGCATAAGTTACCTGACAATGGTGAAGAGATGAGCTCCGTACCCTGGATGGGGGACGAGCAGATTGCCATGCTGATCTATCCGGGAATGACCGTGATGGACCTGATCGGGCCACACTGCATGTTCTCTGCCTTGATGGGGGCCAAAATTGATCTGGTTGCTTCTTCGCTTGATCCTGTGACCAGCGATGCCGGGGTAACCCTCATCCCGACGGCCACCTTCCAGAGCTGTCCGCGTGATCTGACCATTTTATTCACCCCGGGAGGAACCGATGGCACGCTGGCAGCGGCCTCTGATTCCGAAACACTGGCCTTTCTGGCCGATCGAGGGGCGTGGGCGAAATACATCACCAGTGTTTGCTCTGGCTCTCTGCTTCTGGGGGCTGCGGGATTGCTCAAGGGATACAGGGCAACCTCTCACTGGTCCTGTCGGGATGCGTTGGCCGGGTTCGGAGCCATCCCGACCGATGCACGCGTGGTGCGCGATCGTAACCGGATTACCGGTGCAGGGGTCACCGCAGGGCTTGATTTCGGCCTGTCGATGGTCGCGGAACTTCGGGGACGGATTTATGCCGAATGCACCCAGTTGATGGGGGAGTATGATCCCCAGCCGCCATTCAATGCAGGCTCTTTGCGCACGGCCAGTGCTGATGTGCGAACTGCAATGGTTGAAATGGCGGCAGACTTTACCAGAAAAGCCGAGGCGCTGGCCGGCCTGCAGCAGAACTGAGCACGCTGTCCTGCTCAACGCACAACGCCCGCCCGGTTTCCCGGACGGGCGTTGCTCTGATCAGGCTTGTTGAAGGCCTTGTGGTACAGGCACCACTCCTTAGCAGGAGTAGTACATTTTGTACTCGATCGGGTGCGGGGTGTGTTCGTAGGCGTACACTTCTTCCCACTTCAGTTCGCAGTAGGCGTCGATGAACTCTTCGGTGAACACGTCGCCCTTCTTCAGGAAGTCGCTGTCGGCCTTGACGGCTTCCAGGGCTTCACGCAGCGAGGCGCAAACGGTCGGGACCTGAGCCAGTTCTTCGGCCGGCAGGTCGTACAGGTTCTTGTCCATCGGGTCGCCCGGGTGGATCTTGTTCTGGATACCGTCGAGGCCGGCCATCAGCATGGCGGTGAAGGCCAGGTAGGGGTTGGCGGTCGGGTCCGGGAAGCGGACTTCAACGCGCTTGCCCTTCGGCGAGGCAACGTACGGAATACGGCAGGACGCCGAACGGTTACGCGCCGAGTAAGCGAGCAGCACCGGGGCTTCGAAGCCCGGGATCAGACGCTTGTAGGAGTTGGTCGACGGGTTGGTGAAGGCGTTCAGGGCCTTGGCATGCTTGATGATACCGCCGATGTAGTACAGGGCGGTTTCAGACAGGTCAGCATAGCCCGAACCGGCGAACAGCGGCTTGCCGTCTTTCCAGATCGACTGGTGAACGTGCATGCCCGAACCGTTATCGCCAGCCAGCGGCTTCGGCATGAAGGTCGCGGTCTTGCCATAGGAGTGGGCAACCATGTGGACGCAGTACTTGTAGATCTGCATCCAGTCGGCGGCCTGGATCAGGGTGCCGAACTTGGACCCCAGTTCGTGCTGCGACGAGGCCACTTCGTGGTGATGCTTTTCCATGGGCAGGCCCATTTCCAGCATCACGGAGACCATTTCGGCGCGCAGGTCGGTGCCCGAGTCCACCGGCGGAACGGGGAAGTAGCCGCCCTTGATGCCCGGACGGTGAGCGAAGTTGCCTTCTTCAAAGGCCTTGTCGGTCACCCACGGAGCGTCTTCGGAGTCCAGCTCGAACGACACCTTGTTCATCGAGACGTTGTAGCGCACGTCGTCGAACACAAAGAATTCGGCTTCCGGGCCGAAGTAGGCGACGTCACCGATCCCGGCGCCGTCCATGTAGGTCAGGGCCTTCTTGGCGATCGAGCGCGGGTCGCGGTCATACGGCAGGCCGGTCGACGGTTCCACGATGTCGCAGAACAGGATCAGCTGCGGCTGGGCAGTGAACGGATCCATGACGGCGGTGGACAGATCCGGCATCAGGATCATGTCGGACTCGTTGATGGCCTTCCAGCCGGCGATCGACGAACCGTCGAACATGATGCCTTCGGTCAGCAGGTCTTCATCGACCGTGGACACGTGCTGGGCGGTGTGTTGCCACTTACCGCGCGGGTCGGTGAAACGGAAATCGACGTATTTCACGTCGTTTTCCTTGATCATCTCGAGAACTTTTTTGACGTCGGACATGATCCCTAATCCCGTCTGTGAGACTGAAAAATGTTATGCAACAACGCTGTGCCGGGGTAAGGGGCGCGCAGGCGGCGCACCCGGTGGCAAGCGTGACCGTGATCGAGGCGGTTGCACCGGAACAGCCCGGTGCCTCCATGGCCTACCCGAAACCGCGCTTTAGGGGAAGTCCCCTAATTTCAAACGGCGTCGATGCCGCGTTCGCCGGTACGGATGCGGACGGCTTCCTCGATGTGGGAGACAAAGATTTTGCCATCCCCGATCCGGCCCGTGTGGGCGGCCTGGGCAATGGCTTCGATGGCGCGTTCAACCAGGCCGTCGTCAACGACCAGCTCGATTTTCACTTTCGGCAGGAAATCGACGACATATTCGGCACCCCGGTACAGCTCGGTGTGGCCCTTCTGTCGCCCAAAGCCCTTGGCCTCGGTGACGGTGATGCCCTGAAGGCCGATTTCATGCAGGCCTTCTTTGACTTCATCAAGTTTGAACGGCTTGATGATCGCCTCGATCTTCTTCATGAGCCGAGTGTCTCTTCCCTTGTCTGACGTGGTCCGAGGGGGAGGGTAATCCTACCCGTTCGGTGTCCGCATCTGTCGTTGCCGTCATTTCCCTTATCACGCCGCGTGCCAACTGCGCAATATGGCGAAAATACCATAAAAAGAGCCGCTTTTCAGGCGGGTAGAAGTCGCAAAAAGGCAAGGGGCATGCCTATTTATAAAGCACCTTGCCTGTTTGTGAGGCACTAGAACGGACGTTTGTGCGGCAACACTTCCGGGGATGGCGGCCGCGTGCTAGTCATGCGACAAAATCTGTCTTTGCTCTGATTCGCGGAGGGCTACGGTGAAACCGGCCAACAGTGTTCTGTCGTCCTACGGGACCACCATTTTCGAAGTGATGAGCGGCCTTGCCCAGCAGTATGGCGCGGTCAATCTGGGGCAGGGCACCCCGGAAGGACTGGAGCCGCAGGACATCATCGACTGCGCCGCCCGTCACATGACCAGCGGCCCGCACCAGTACCCCAGCATGTTCGGGGTGCCCGAGCTGCGGCAGGCGATTGCGGCCCATGATCAGGCCTATTACGGGCTGGATCTCGACTGGCGCAGCGAAGTGATGATCACCTCGGGGGCGACCGAGGCGCTGGCCGACTGCCTGTTCGGGCTGATCGAGCCGGGTGACGAGGTGGTGCTGTTTGAACCGCTTTATGACAGCTATCTGCCGATCATCCGCCGGGCGGGGGGCATCCCGAAGCTGGTGCGCCTGGCGCCGCCGGAATGGGCGATCCCCGATCAGGAGCTGGCCGCCGCCTTTTCCGATCGGACCAAACTGGTGGTGATCAACACGCCAGCCAATCCATGCGCCAAGGTGTTCACCCGCGCCGAGCTGACCCGCATCGCCGAGCTGGCAACCGCCCATGATGCGATCGTGCTGTGCGATGAAGTCTATGAGCATCTGGTGTTTGACGGTCTGGAGCATGTGCCGGTGATGACCCTGCCGGGGATGCGCGAGCGGTGCGTGCGCATCGGATCGTTCGGCAAGGTGTTTTCGATCACCAACTGGAAGGTTGGCTATATCGTGGCGTCACCGCTGTTGATGCAGGCGATTGCCAAGACCCACCAGTTCATCACCTTCACCACCCCGGCAGCGACCCAGCAGGCGGTGGCGTGGGGGCTGCAAAACCGCGATGATTATGTGCGCGGGCTGGCGGCCCAGTTGAGCGTGCGCCGCGACCAGTTGTCGGCTGGGTTGGCCGGGCTGGGCTTCCGGCCTTTGGTGGCGCAGGGGACCTATTTCCTGTCGGCGGATTTTTCGGCCCTGTCGACTCTGCCCGACAGCGAGTTCTGCCAGTATCTGGTGCGCGAGGTCGGGGTGGCGACGGTGCCCATTTCGGCGTTCTACGTTGACCGCCCGGGTCTGGAGGTGCCGCGATCGACCATCCGTTTCTGCTTTGCCAAAACGCCGCAGGCGATTGATACCGCCTTGGAACGATTGGCAAAGCTGCGGGTGTGACCGTAACGGCGCCTGTTTTCTGGGGGTGCTGAAAATTTTTTACAGATTTGTTTTTTTCTGCTTGACGCACCCCCTCCAAAACTATAAAAACCGCTCCACGCCCTGCGGCGGGTATAGCTCAGTCGGTTAGAGCACCTGGTTGTGGTCCAGGGGGTCGTCGGTTCGAATCCGTCTACTCGCCCCATCTTCCCGCGAAAGCGGAGCCGCTCTTAGGTTACGGGAAATCACTTCGGTGATCTTCGTAAGACCAGAGACGGCAACAGACAAAACGCACTCCGGGAAATCGGGGTGCGTTTTTCTTTTTCCCTTTGGCGCAATTGCCGGAAGACCTGCACCCCAACTGCATGCCGGGGCACAGACGCTCTTCCGTCCCTCAGCTTCCCCGTGGCTTGGCCCGGCTGGTCGGCGGTGCCGTCAGCGGGTCATCCGGCCATGGGTGCTTGGGATAACGGCCTTTCAGGTCAGCCTTTACGGCCGGATAGCTGGAGCTCCAGAAGCCCGGCACATCGCGGGTGATCTGCACCGGGCGATGGGCCGGGGACAGCAGATGCACCACCAACGGCACCTTGCCTGCCGCCAGTGATGGATGCCGGGTGGTGCCGAACATCTGTTGCAGGCGCACAGCCAGCACCGGAACCTCGCCGGTGCTGTAATCCAGCGGGATGGCGTCACCGGTCGGCACCACGAAATGGGTCGGAGCCTCGCTGTTCAGCCGCTGTTGCTGGTCCCAGGTGACGGTGCTGTGCAACGCCTCCAGCAGCGGCAGCTTTCTCAGATGCTCCAGACGGCTCATGCCACTGAGATAAGGGGCCAGCCAGTGCTCCAGACTGTCCAGCAGGCCAGCGGGTGACAGGTCGGGCCAGCGGCTGTCGGGGCCTTCGGCGGTGCGCAGGAACTGGACACGGGCGCAGAATTGCTCACAGGCCTTGTTCCACGGCAGGACATGCAGGCCGGTCTGCCGGATGCCCTGCACCAGCCCTTCAGCCAGCCGCGACGGGTCGGGGGCGGGCAGGGGATCGTCTTTCAGAACCAGCGCCCCGAACCGCCGCTGACGGCGGGCCTGCACGGTCTGGTCGCGGTTGTTCCAGCCGATCACCTCGTCTTCGCTGATGCGGTTGCCGTACAGGGCTTCCACATCGGCCAGAGCGAGCGGGGCCGCAAGATAAATGCGGCCATTGGCCCCGCCGCCATCCAGATCGGCCACCGTCAACACCTCTTCCCGCAGCAACGGGTCATCATCGGCCAGCACTGCCCCGCGCCCACCGGACAAAACATAGGTGCCGCTGGCCCGCCGTCGGCCAATCCGGTCAGGATAGGCCAGCGCCAGCAGGCGGCCACAGTCTTCAACGCTGGCTGACCGGTCAGGGGGGCTCTGGCCGGTCATTCGCCGCCAGTCTTTGGCCAGACGGCGCACCCGCTCAAGGGCTCCCCGATCAACGTCACCGGCATGGTCGCGCGGCTCGTGGTGCAGCAGGCGCAGCCGGTGGCGCAGGTCGGTATCGCGGCGGCTGCGCAGAATGTCGCGTTCGGTCAACAGGGCCGCCAGTTCACAGACAAGGCTGCCTGCGCCAACCGCTGACCCGGCGGCCAGCATCATGTGGGCCAGACGCGGATGGACCGGCAGGCGGGCCATCTCTTTGCCGTGATCGCTGATCCGTCCGTGACCATCCAGTGCCCCCAGCGCGGTCAGCAGGTCACGCCCCTGCGCCATTGCCCCGGCGGGCGGTGCATCCAGCCACGGCAGGCTGTCAGCCTCGGCCCCCCACGCTGCCAGATCCAGCGCCAGCGGGGCAAGGTCGGCTTCGAGGATTTCCGGCGGCGGGAACGGCAGCAGGGCGCGGTCTTCGGCGTCGCTCCACAGACGGTAACAGACCCCCGGCTCGCGCCGCCCCGCCCGGCCCCGCCGCTGGTCGGCTTCGGCGCGGGTGACGCGGGTGGTCACCAATCGGCTCATGCCGCTGTTGGGGTCAAAGCGCAGCCGTCGCGCCTGTCCGGCGTCGATCACCACCCGCACGCCGTCAATGGTCAGCGATGTTTCAGCGATGGCAGTGGCCAGGACCACTTTCCGCGTGCCGGCGCTGGCTGGACGAATGGCCGCGTCCTGGGCGGCGGGCGGCAGGGCACCATAAAGGGGCAGAACCGCCACATCCGGCGGCAGGCCGTTCAGCGCCGCCTGCACCCGGCGGATTTCGCGTTCTCCCGGCAAAAACACCAGCACCGAGCCACTATCCTGCACCAACGCCTGTTGCACTACCTCGGCCACCCTGCTTTCAAGGCGGGGCGGTCCGCTGCGCTGGATAGCGGGGGCGGCAACAAAGCGGGTTTCAACCGGGAACATCCGGCCTTCGCTGGTGATCAGCGGAGCATCCCCCAGCAGGGCCGCCACCGGCGCGCCGTCGAGGGTGGCCGACATCACCAGCAGGCGCAGATCATCGCGCAGGGCCGTCTGCACCTCAAGGCACAGGGCCAGCCCCAGATCGGCATTCAACGAGCGTTCGTGAAATTCGTCAAAGATCACCAGCCCGACCCCGGCCAGTTCGGGATCGTGTTGCAGGCGGCGGGTGAGGATGCCTTCGGTGACCACCTCGATACGGGTGGCGGCGGAAACTTTTGCCTCTTGCCGGACGCGATAGCCGACCGTCTGGCCGACCGTCTCGCCCAGCAGGGCAGCCATGCGTTCGGCGCTGGCGCGGGCGGCGAGGCGGCGCGGCTCCAGCATGATGATTTTCTGCCCGGCCAGCCACGGCGCATCCAGCAGGGCCAGCGGGACGGTGGTGGTCTTCCCGGCCCCCGGAGGTGCCTGCAAAACTGCGGAAAATCCCGAGCCAAGGGCATCGCGCACGGTCGGCAGGACTTCGGCAATCGGCAGGTCGGTGGTAAAGGGCAGAGTGCGCTCGCTCATGGGACTCCGGGGGGCAAATAATCAGGATGCGGGGCTTGGGGGATGGCGCAGCATCGGCTATGGTGCGCCCCATCGTCTGCCAGCTTTCCCCGTCCGGCGCAACTGTCGCTGCGGCCCGGCTGTCGGCTCTTTCAAACGCTCGCGCTTTGGGATACCGTCCGCACCATGACTGACACATCCATTCCGTCCCTTTTGTACCGGCTGGTTCACGCTGCCGACTGGCAGGCGGCTGCCGGTGCTGGCGCCTATCGTGGCGCGGCCCATGATCTGGCCGATGGCTTTGTCCATATGTCGACGGCTGAACAAGTGCCCGGAACTGCCGCGCGCTATTATCAGGGGCTGCCGGATATCCTGCTGCTGACCCTCGACAGTGCCCGGCTGCACGGCGAGGTGAAAATGGAACCGTCCACCGGCGGCAAGCTGTACCCGCATCTGTACGGTGACATCCCGCTGGAAGCGGTGCTGGCTGTCGAACCGTTGAAGCTTGATTCCGAGGGGCAGTTGGTCGTCCCCTATCTGCGCGGAGTGTGAAACCGTGGTTTTTGATCCCTACCGCGTCGCCGGTCCCCTGTTGCGCAGGATGGATGCGGAGACCGCCCACCGGCTGGCCATCAAGGCGCTGAAGGCCGGTCTGGCCGGTCGGCAGTCCACCGCCGATGATCCGCGTCTGGCGGTGTCCCTGTGGGACCGCCGCTTTACCAACCCGGTCGGTCTGGCTGCCGGTTTTGACAAGAATGCCGAAGCCCCCGATGCCCTGCTGGGGCTGGGGTTCGGCTTTGTCGAAATTGGCGGGGTGACGCCGCGTCCACAGCCGGGCAACCCGCGTCCGCGCGTGTTCCGTCTGCCGGACAACGGGGCGGTGATCAACCGGATGGGCTTTAACAATGACGGTCTGGAGGTGGTGCGCGAGCGTCTGCGCCGCCGTCGCCGTCATCCGACCGGCCTGCTGGCGGTCAATCTGGGCAAGAACAAGGACACCGAAGATGCCGCCAGCGACTATGAAAAGGGCGCGGCGGCCTTTGGTGAGCTGGCCGATTTTCTGGTGATCAACGTCTCCAGCCCCAACACGCCGGGCCTGCGTGCCTTGCAGGGCCGCGAGCCGCTGATCGAAATCATCCGCCGCACCCAGGCGCCGCTGAAGACCCTGAGCCGCCGACCGCCGCTGTTGCTGAAAATCGCCCCCGACCTGACCGAAGCCGACGAGGCCGACATTGCCGAGGTGGCGGTCAGCGAACAGCTTGACGGGCTGATTGTCTCCAACACCACCCTGGCCCGGCCCGACAGCTTGCGCGGCGATGCCAAAGGCGAAACCGGCGGCCTGTCCGGCAAGCCGCTGTTCGGCCCGTCCACCGCCCTGCTGGGGCGGATGTATCAGCGGACGGACGGCAAGATTCCGTTGGTCGGGGTCGGTGGTATTGCCTCCGGGGCCGATGCCTATGCCAAAATCCGCGCCGGGGCTTCGCTGGTGCAGTTGTACACCGCGCTGATCTATCAGGGTCCGTCGCTGGTGCAGACCCTGAAACGTGACCTGCTGGCCTGTCTGGAACGGGACGGCTTTTCTTCTGTATCCGAGGCCGTGGGGGCCGATTTCCGATGATTACCAAACTTCGCCCGCATCGTTTGGGGGCCGATGGCCTGCCGGTTGACGAATGGGGGATGCCGCATGTGTCGGTGCCGCGCCTGCTGCCCGGTGTGCGGGCGGCGGCGTTTCAGTACGATACCTTTATCCTCGACCTGTGGGGGGTGATCCACGACGGTGCGCAAGCCTTCCCGCATTCACGGGAAACGCTGCGTCGGCTGAAGGATGCCGGCTGCAAGACCATGCTGTTGTCCAATGCGCCGCGCCGGGCGCATGTGCTGATTGCCCAGATGGATGGCTTCGGGATCGAGCGTGATCTCTATGGCGAGGTGATGTCGTCGGGCGAAGCGGTGCGGCAGGCGATGCTCGACCGCACCGATCCGTTCTTTGCCGCGCTGGGCAGCGTCTGTTATCACCTCGGCCCCGAACGCGACCGGTCGATCTTTGAAGACGTGCCGGTGACCATTACCGACCGTCTGGACGAGGCCGAGTTCATCGTCAACACCGGGCCGGTGGATTTTGCCGATGACGTTGGCACCTATGAGTCGGTGCTGGCCGCCGGGGTGGCCCGTGACCTGCCGATGGTGTGCGCCAACCCCGACCGGGTGGTGATCCGGCTGGGCCAGCGCATCATCTGCGCCGGGGCTCTAGCGGACCGCTATGCCGAGCTGGGCGGGCGGGTTGCCATGCGCGGCAAGCCGGATGCGGCTGTTTACGAGCTGTGCCTGAAGGTGCTGGGCAGTCACCCCTATCGCACGGCGGTGGTGGGTGATGCGCTGGAAACCGACATGCGCGGTGCGGCCAACGCCGGTCTGTCGGGCATCTGGGTTACTGGTGGCATCCATGCAAAGGAAGTGGATGGCGCCTATGGCAAGCCAGGCGACCCGGCGATGATGGCCGAGCTGTGCCGCCGCCATGATCTGGCCCCGACGGCGGCGCTGTCGGGCTTTATCTGGTAACCAGCGGTCCCATCAGGCTTTTCTGATCTACCCCCCCTGCTGCAATTGGATGTTTTCCAGTCGCTCGCAGGGGGGTATCTTTTTGGATATGGTACCCGAAGAGACAAGAAGGACGCAGAGATGCTGGAGTGGATGGGATTCAGTGATGCGGTGGCGGTCGGCTGGTTCCTGTTTCTGTGGGTTGGCTATACGTGGTATGCCGATCTCAGTTCGGCCCATGCCCGCAGCATCGGTGCGGCGATGAACCTGCGGCGTCATGCCTGGATGATGCAATCCTTGCGACGCGATGGCCGTATCGTGGACAGCAATATTCTGGGAAACCTGCTGACCGGGGTCGGTTTCTTCGCTTCGACGACCATTTTTGTTCTGGGTGGCCTGATTGCCATGCTGGGGGTGGCCGAACAGGGGGCCGAAGCCTTGTCCCACCTGCCGCTGACCCAACCGACGCAGGCAACCGCGTGGGAGGTCAAGGTCGTTTGCCTGCTGGTGATTTTCATCTATGCGTTCTTTAAATTTGCCTGGGCGTTCCGGCTGGCCAATTATTGTTCAATTACAGTTGGAACCATGCCGCCTGCGGCTGAGCACGACACCCCGGCCGCAATCAAGGCTGCCAATGCCGCTGCCCGGTTGACCAGTTTGTCCGGTCATCACTTTAACCGGGGTCTTAGAGCTTACTTTTTTGCCTTGGCAGCGTTAGGATGGCTGGTCAACCCGTGGCTGTTTGCCGTGATGACGCTGGGCGTGGTCATCGTACTTTATCGCCGGGAATTTCGTTCGCATGCCCTTCGTGCCTTGCACGAGAACGCCTGATCGTGCCCTGCACGAGAACGCCTTACCCTGAGCTGACCCCTGACCCGGGTGGCTTTGTACGTCGGATACCAAAAAAACTGCACCTGTTGTCCTTTAGAACCAGTGAGTTTCTTGGAATATACAGGCAAAATACCCAACTATTCAGCAAAGCCTGCTTTCACGCAGGGTCGCAATGTGGTTTTCAGGATGTCTTGGACGGAAAAAGCATGAGCAAATCCGCGCCTCCCGTATCCGCGTCTCTGGACGCTCACCAGTTGGCAGGTATCCTGCTGACCATGATTGACGAGGTGCGGAGCACCATTACCGGGGCCGTCTCGCAGTCATTGGGTGAAACCATTGGTCAGCAGGTGCAAACTCTGGTCAATGATCAACTGCGCACGATCATTGCAGAGGAAGTTCGCTCTGCCGTTCGTGAAGCGCTGAGCGAAGCTCCTCTGCAACAGGCTGCGCCGATGGCCGCAATGTCAGAGGTGGTGCGCGACGCCAACACCGGTGCGCCGCCCGAAGCCCTGCAGGCGATGGCTCAGGAAGCTGCCTATCAGATGGCGCAGGAAATGGCCGAGCAGCTTGGGCCCTACATGGTGAAAAACGTTGCCCATGAAGTCACCGCGCAACTGGCTCCCCTGCTGAGTGGCGGTGATGGCGCGGTGAAGGAGGCGGTAACAGAGGCGGCAAAGGAGGGCTCGGGCGATTACATGGACCTGATCCATCTCGAGCTGATCGAGCTGCTGGACCGCATCCATGCCACCAAGTCCGAAGTGGCGTCGTTGCGTCCGTCAATGGGGGCCACCGACCAGATCACCGCCGCCACCATGGAGCTGGAGGCCGTCATTCAGGCCACCGAACAGGCAACCTCCGATATTCTGGAAGCGGCCGAAGACCTGCAAACCACCGTCGAACGCCTGCGCTCGCCCGAGTTGAAGATGTCCGAAATTCTCGGGATTGCCGAGCATCTGGAAGACTCGGCCACCAACATCCTGATGACCTGTTCGTTCCAGGATCTGACCGGCCAGCGGATCACCGCCGCCGTCAATACCCTGCTGTACGTCGAAGAAAGCCTGACCCGTATCGTCGAACTGTGGGGCATTACCCAGGGAACGGCGGACTCGAACCTGATGCGCAATGCGCCGGACGATGACCGCCCGGACAAGGACCTGCTGAACGGCCCGCAGATGGATGGTGCCGGCGTGTCGCAGGACGATATCGACAAGCTGTTCGGCTAACAAGACATCCCCGGCCCGCACAGGCGGGAACCGGTTTTGCGCATCATCACTGGGGCAGATCAAAAGGTTAGACCAGTGTGCCTGCGCCAGACCATGGTACACGACAGTTGAAGAAGAATGGCGGACTGCCGTCCGCACCTGCCCGGGGGGCGATGCCCCCGGACCCCCGTTTTTTCTTTTATGATCAAAGAAATGGGGGGCGGAGCCTCAAGGCCCTGGCGAGGTTTGGAGCAGCGCTCCATGATCTTTTTGTTTTTTGTCGTGTACCGTGACGTCACATTTAACGCACACTGGTCCAGGGCGTGCGGGGACACAGCAGGGGCGCAAGGGATGGATGCCTATGGCATATCGGTGATTGTGCGGGGAACTGGCGAATACGGCTCGGCCATTGCGCGCGAGTTGTTTCTGGCCGGGAATGCGGTGGTATTGCAACAAAGCACACCGCCTGCTGAAATCCGTCGTCTCCGTTGCTTTAGTGATGCCTGGTTCTGTTCTCCCGGACCTTTTGCGATGGCCAGCCTGAGCGGTGCCCAGCTGGAGGGCGTCTTTGCCCGTCGGGTGGACAGCCCGGCGACCCTGACCGCCTGTCTGGGACGGCGCGAGGCCATTCCGCTGGCCGCCATGCCGCTGGAGCATGTGATCAGTGCCTGGCCATGGGCTGTTCTGGTTGATGCCCGGATGCTGAGGGCACCGGCAAAGCCTCAACGCCATCTTGCGGGGCTGACCATCGGGTTGGGGGGCGGCTTTCTGGGGGGCGAAACGGTTGATCTGGTGATTGGCTGTGACGATCAGAACCCCGGCGCGTTCGTTCCCACCGGTCACTGTCTGCCATTCCCGCAAGAAGAAAGTGGTCCCCTGCGCACGGTGTGCCGGGCGCCGCATGATGGCATCTTTCACACGGCGGCGCGGATTGGTGATCGGGTGTCACCGGGCGAAACGATCGGTTGGGTGGGGGCCAGCGAAATCCGTATCCCCGACCATGCGCCGCAGAACAGCCTGATCCGTGGCTTGCCCCGTGACGGGGCAACGGTGCGGGATAGTGACGAAATTCTGGATCTGGCTCCACCGGGGAGTCGGGTCAGTGGGGTCAGCGTCAAGGCGCGGACCATCACCCGGGCGGTGATGCTGGCGATTGCCTCGGATGGCGAGCCGATCCACGATTTCCTGTTGCGTCATTGGCGCTGAGCGGGTTGGGGGCGCTGAGCGGGCTGGGGGCGCTGAACGGGTTGGGCGTACTTTCTGGCTCCGGCGACGCAGGCCACGGCGGCGAGCGTCGCCAGCAGCATGGTGCTGCTGACCGTTTCGTGCAGCAGCAGCGCGGCCAGCGCCAGCGCCATGAAGGGTTGGGTCAATTGTAATTGCCCGACAGCGGCGATACCACCCTGTGCCAGCCCGCGATACCAGAACATGAACCCGATCAACATGCTGAACAGCGAGACATAGGCCAGCCCGAGCCATGCCGTGGGGCTGATATGGCTGAACGAGGCTGGCTGGGTCAGCAGCGCCAGTGGTAACATGACCGGCAAGGCCACCAGCAGCGACCAGCAGATGACCTGCCAGCCTCCCAGGGTCCGCGACAGGCGCGCGCCTTCAGCATAGCCGAGGCCGCACACAAGGATTGCCGCCAGCATCAGCGCATCGCCGGCCAGCGATGCCTCGGCGTTTCCACTCAGCGCATAGCCTGCGACACAGGTCGCGCCCAGAACCGAAAACAGCCAGAACAGGGGCTGGGGCCGTTCCCCGCCACGCAGAACGGCGAAAATCGCCGTACACAGGGGCAACAGACCGATAAACACAATCGAATGGGCGGAGCTGATCTGCTGCAAGGCCAGTGCGGTCAACAGCGGGAAACCGACCACCACCCCCAACGCTCCCAGTGCCAGAGACGGCACATCGGCAGCCCGTGGGCGAGGCTGACGCCGCAGCAGCAACAGGGCGCACCCCAGCAGCGCCGCAATCGAGGCACGGGCGCAGGTCAGAAATGTGGGATCAAAATCGATCACTGCCACCCGCGTTGCAGGCAGTGACCCGGCAAAAATCGCCACCCCCAAAAATCCGTTGATCCAGCCGCTAGACCAGCGTGCGTTAAACCTGACGCAGGCACGCTGGTCTAACCTTTTGTTCTGTCGCATTGTTTTTGCGAAAACCGGTTCCCGTTTTTCGCACAATGCTCTGGTCGTTTTGTCCATGGTCGGGGCCTTTTGCCTTCTGTGGTCTTCTTGTGAGGGAGACTGTCGGGGACAGACAGAGCAATAAAGCATTGTGGAACTGGTCATGCCAGATACGGTCCAGTACAATTGGAAAGAACTGTTATGGATGTAAGGCCAGTACGATTGGAGACCCATGGAACGGAGTGGAACACGGATCGAGGCGGTGATGACCGAAATCCGCTCGCGGATTGCCGCGCGCCTGTATTTGCCCGGCACGCGATTGCCGTCGGTGCGGGCGCAGGCGCAGGCGATGAAGGTTTCGGTTTCGACGGTGGTCGAAGCCTATGACCGCCTGAGCGCCGAGGGCGCCATTGCTGCCCGTCCGGGATCGGGTTTCTATGTGGTGGGGCCGGTGGCTCCGTTGGCGCTGGCCCACCTTGGCCCCAGCCTTGATCGGGCGATTGATCCGTTGTGGGTGTCGCGCCAGTCACTGGAAAGCGATGCGTCGGTTCTGAAGCCCGGATGTGGCTGGATGCCGCCGGACTGGCTGTATGAAACCGGGGTGCGCCGGGCGTTGCGGGCGCTGGCACGGGGGCCGGTGGCCGAGTTGACCGATTACGCCACATCGCTGGGGCATCCGGGATTGCGCCAGTTCCTGCAACGACGGTTGGCGGGGGCAGGGATCGAGGCCGGGGCGGAGCAGATCATGCTGACGGAATCGGGTACGCAGGCGATCGACCTGATTTGCCGGTTCCTGCTGGAGCCGGGCGATACGGTGCTGGTCGATGACCCGTGCTATTTCAACTTTCATGCCTTGCTGAAGGCCCACCGGGTGCGGACTCTCGGGGTGCCTTATACGCCGACCGGCCCGGATGTCGAGCGGTTCGAGGCTGCCGTGCAGGAGCATTCTCCCCGGTTGTACATCACCAACTCGGGTATCCACAATCCGACCGGCGCAACCCTGTCGCCGGTGACCGCGCACCGGCTGTTGACGCTGGCCGACCGTGCCGGTCTGGTGATTGTCGAGGATGATATCTGGGCTGATTTCGAGACCACCCCGGCCCCCCGGCTGGCGGCCTTTGATGGCCTGTCGCGGGTGATCCAGATTGGCAGCTTTTCCAAAACCATCTCGGCGTCGTTGCGCTGTGGCTATATTGCCGCGCAACCAGGCTGGATTGACAATCTTGCCGATCTGAAGATTGCCACCACCTTTGGCGGCGGCCGCTTTGCCGCCGAAGTGGTGCTGCTGGCCCTGACCGACAGCGGCTATCGCAAGCATATGGAGATGGTGCGCCAGCGGTTGGCCGAGCAGATGCGGAAAACCATCACCCGCCTTGAGCCGTTGGGAATTACGCCGTGGCTGGTTCCCCGCGCTGGTTTGTACCTGTGGTGCCAGCTGCCCGAAGGCCGGGATGCGGCAGCCATCGCGCAATCCTGCCTGAAGGGCGGGGTGGTGTTGGCACCCGGCAATGCCTTCAGCCCGTCGCTGAGTGCCGGGGGCTTTTTGCGCTTTAACGTCACCCAGTCCTCGGACGAGCGGGTGTTTACGGCGCTGGCGCGGGCGTTGGCCTGAGGGAATACGGCACCAGACCAGCGTGCGTTAACTGTGACGCCACAGTGCACGACAGTTGGTGGAAAAGAATGGGCTATCGCCCAAACCCATTCGGGGCCTGAGGCCCCGACCATTCACTTGGGGGCGATGCCCTCGAACCCCCATTTTCTCTTTTATGATCAAAGAAATGGGGTCTGGGGCCGACTGGCCCCAGCGAGGTGTGGAGCAGCGCTCCACGTCCTTGTTTCCCAACTGTCGTGTACTGTGGCATCAGGTTTTCAGCACGCTCGTCTAATAATCAAACTTGTAGTTCAGCCCGACATCGGCCCCGGCAGCGCCGCTGGCTTTGGTTTCGACCGATACGCGCGGGGTCAATTGCACCTCGACCTTAACGCCGCTGCTGCCAGCACTGGCCCCTTGCTCGACACCGACATAGACGCCATCGGCGACATATTTTCCCACTTCGACCGAGGCCGCAGAGGTGCTGTCACTGCTGGAACTGTCCGAGGAGCCGCCACCGCCGAACGACACTACATCCAGCCCCAGCGAGGAGCGCAGCATACCGGTAATGTCCAGCCCGCCGGACAGCAGGCCGCCCTTGCTGCCGCCTCCGCCGCTGTTGAAGCTGGCCATCGAGGCGGCGGCCTGAGCAAGACTGATGGCCTGCCCGGCGGAAAGCTGGCCGGGTTTGCGGCCAAACAGTACCCGTGACAGCACTTCGTCCTGCGGCAAGGCCGGGGAGGAGGTCAGGCTGAGGGTGGGCTTGCTGGCAAAGCCGCCGATTTCGACCAGCGCGGTCAGGTCACTGCCGGTGTTCGAAGTGACGATGGTCAGCGCCGGGTCAATGCGTTCACCGCCCTGAAAGGCCACAATCCCCTTGGTGAAGGTAAAGGTCTTGCCGATCAGGTCGATGGTGCCGCGCACCACTGACAGGTCGCCGACCACCACCGGCGCGGCGGCGGTGCCGTTGATGGCGAGGTTGCCTTTCCACTCGGACTCCAGACCGTTGCCACGGACAAAAATCTGGCCGGGGATATCGACGGTTACCGCCAGCGCAATATGGGTGTCACCGCTTTTTTCCTCGACGACCTGCACCGGCGGCAGACCGGCCGAGGCCCGGTGAAGCTCGCGCACCGGCAGGGTGCGCACGCCGCCGCCCAGACGGTTGTTCAGACGGACTTCGGCGCCACGGGTGGTCACTTTGCCCGACACACTGCCTTCGCTCAGGCTGCCGCGATACTGGATGGCGGCGTCAATGCTGGCTTGCAGGTCATCGCGCCGAACCACCGCCGCCTGTTGGGCGGTGAAATCGGCCTCGACCAGTGGGCTGGCTCCCTTTTGCGGGACAAAGCGCAGGCTGCCTTTCAGTTGCCCCTTGCCGCCGTCAGTGCCATTCAGCGCGGCGGTGATCTGGCCGTCTTCCTGCAAGGTGGCGTCAAGGGTGAGGGCGGACAGCACGGTGCCCCATTCGCCATTTTCGTAGCGCCCCTTGCGGGCGTGGGCCGAGCCGCTGAACACCGGCTTGGCGAGGGTGCCACTGACCGAGGCCTGCACCTCCATCTCGCCGGACAGCCGGTGCCCGTCCAGTGGGACCAACGCCCACAGACGACCGAGGTCACCACTCCACGCGAGGTCGGCTTTCAGGGGCCGGCTGGATGGAATGGCAGGAACACCGTTGCCGTCAAAGGTCAGCGGCAGGCTGGCTGACAGGGTGGCGGGTGTCGTGCCAAAGCCGCGAATTTGCCCGTCAGCGGTCATCTGTTGCCCGGCGATGGTGCCGGACAGGGCCAGTTGAATGCCCTTCAGGCCGGTTTCGGGGGCGGCAATGTCGCTGCTGTTCAGGCTCCATGTGCCGCGAATGCCCTGACCATTGCGGGCCAGCGGGCCTTGCAGGGACAGGCGGGTGCTGAGGGTGCCCTGTAACGGGAACGCCGGGACGGCGATCTCTGCCAGCGACAGCGGCAGAGCATCGGCGGCAATGGTCAGGCGGATGGCCCCGGCCTTGACGCCGCCGTCAATGGTCAGGCTGCCGCTGTCCACCGCCAGCCGGGCGTTGTTCAGGCTCCAGCCGTCGCTGGTCCCCATGCCGGGCAGGGATACCGACCATGGGGCGGTGCTGTGCAGGCGGTGACGGTCAAAGCGGGCATCCAGCGTTTGCACGGTCAGCGGGGCCTGTGGCTGTCCCGGCCATGCCAGTGCCAGAGTCAGCGCCAGCGGGTGGGGTTGCTGGCCCGCAACGGCGACGGTTGCCTGAATGGCCCCCTTGGCGGCGCGGCTGGCTTGCAGGGTGACGTTCTGAATGCTTTGCCCGGCAACGGTCAGCCCCTGCGCGTCGAGGCTGACCTTTGCCGCCGGAGCGGTCAGCAGGTCGTCAACGGCGGCATTGACCGCCAGCGACTGGAGCGTGACCGGCTCACCACCGGCAGGGGTTATCCGGATGGTTTTGCCGTTCAGGGCCAGTTTGGCCTGTCCGTTGCTGGAGGGGGTAACAGTGAGGTCGGCAGTGAGCGTATTGGCCGCCACCGTGACGCCGGTCGCCTGTCGCAAGGCGTCGGGCTGTTGCAGACTGGCCCGCATCTGGGCCTGAATTTTTGGCTGTGGCGTGGACAGGTCAACCTGTGCCGCAAGCTCGGCGGCAATTCCGGCCACCATCAGGCGGGCTTGTTGCAGGCTGACGGCGGTGGGCGAGGCCTCGAACGGCAGCGACAATTCGCTGACCGGAATGCCTTCGGCCTCGATGGCGCTGCCGGTCAGGGTGCCTTTGACCTGAGGCGCGCTGGCGGTGCCGCTGATCTGTAACGGGATGTCGAGGCTGCCACGGCCCGTCACGCCAACGCTGGCGAGGACCGGGGTCAGGGTCGGCAGTCGCACGGCCAGATCGGCGGCCAGTGCTTGCGTGGCGAGGGTCAGAGTGCTTTGTCCGTTGATCTGGATGCCCTGATCATTGCCGCCATTAAACCGTAGCTCCGACAGGCTCAGGGTCGATGCGCCAAGGTGATAGCGGGTGCTGAACGTTGCCTGCGGCCCCAGCAGGGCATCGGCGGCGGCAACCCCACTGTTGGGGCCGGTCAGCGTCAGGCTGGTTTGTCCCTGCACACTGCCATCGGCGCGGATCGAGGCTTCGGCATTCAGGTCGAGCCGTTCGGCCAGCGCTGGATGCAGGCCGCTGGCGGTGGTGTTGAGGGTGGCGGTGATGCCATCCTTCAGGTCGAGGTGGGCCTTGGCCGTCAGCGAGTCAACGGCGGTCTGCTGCCCTTCGCTGAGCAGCGTCAGGTCCACCGCCTCGGGTGAGCCGGAAACGGTCAGGGTCAGACTGCGGGCCAACAGCTGTTGCAGCGCCGGGTCAAGGTTGCTGCCCGGCGTCAGGGTGCTGTCAAGGCGTAGGCTGCGCGGGTTTTGATGGCCGACAATCCCGACCGTGCCGGTCAGGGCCATCAGGCCGTTGGCTTCGATGTACAGTCGTCCGTCCCAGTCTTTCAACGGGCCGTCACCGTTGAGGGTGACCGACAGCGCGGGCAGGCCGGGAACCCCGGCCAACTGGCTGATCAGCCCGCCTTGCGGTTCATGGAAGATCAACTCGGCTTGCAGGCGGGTGTCGGCCAGCATGGCCGGGTGCAGGGTGGCCTTCAGACCGAGCGACGTGCCGCCCTCCAGCCGCTGGCCGTTCAGCGACAGGGTCCAGGCGCCAAAGGCTTCGGAGAGGATGCCACCGTTGAGGGTCAGGTGGGCGGGTTGGCCGATCCACACCTCGGCCAGATCAAGATCGGCCAGCGAGATGGCGCGCACACTGACCCGGCGCAACAATCCAATCAGCTCCGGCGACAGCGGCGGCGCATCCGTGGCCTCGGTGGTGGTCTCGGGTACTGCCGGAGCCGCTACCGGCGGTCGCTCGAGGCGCAGATGCCCCAGTGCCAGACTGTCGATATCCAGCTTGCCCGCCAGCAGGGCCGATGGTTGCCAGGCCAGTGTCACCTGATCAAGGCTCAACCACACCCCGGCGCTGTCGCGCAGGTGAATGTCTTCGAGGTGCAGTTCACTGACCAGCGAGCCATCAATCTGGCCGACGCTGACATCAGGGGCAAAAGCCAGCCCCTGCCGCAAGGCCCAGCGTGTCCCCATCGGGGTTGCCACCACCGTGGCGACAGCGGCAAGGGCAAACAGGAGGATCGCCAGCAGCAGCAGCGGGATCGCCCACAGGGGATGCAGGCGACGGCGGGGAGAGATCGGGGCCTGTGCGCTGCTCATGTTAAAAAGCCTGTCCCAAAGATACGTAAAGCTGCCATGCGTTATCAACGCCGGGGCGGCGGTCCAGCGGCATGGCGACGTCCAGCCGGACCGGGCCGACCGGGCTGTAATAGCGCACGCCAAGACCGGCTCCCCACAGCAGCCCCTGCCCAAAGTCCGGCTGGTTGCCGTCAAAGGCCCGACCGCCTTCGACAAAGGGCACCAGTCCGATGCTGTCGGTGAATTTCATGCGCAGTTCAAAGCCGGTTTCGATCACCGATTTGCCGCCAACCGGATCCCCGGCGCTATCGACGTCTCCGGCCAATTGATAGCCATAGCCACGCACCGAGCCGCCGCCGCCAGCATAGAATCGTTTGTCCGCCGGGACGCTGGTGCGCGAGCCACCCAAAATCGAGCCAACGCCTCCCCGAACGGCAAAGACATAGTCCTGGGCCTCGTCAATGGGCAGATAGGCACTGCCGTCAAGGCGGGACGAGACAAAGGTGACCGGGCCTTCGTGGAAACCGGTATAGGGGGTTACCGATGCCGACAGCTTGAAACCCGATCGTGGATCAAGGGGATCGCTGGTGCCGTCATAGCGCAGCCCCAGCGGTGCCCCGATCAGCGAGGAGTCATGTTGTCCGTCGGTGTCGGTGATGCTGGCCTGATCGAACGTGGCCCCGACACTGGCCCGCCATTGCCGGTTCAGCGGGCGGGTCAGGCTGGCGGCCAGCGCAAGAGCGGTCTTGTCATAGGCATCAAGGCTTTCCTCTGACAGCACCGCCGAGGCAGTGCCGCTTTGGCCCCGCCGCCAGAAATTCGGCTTGGTGATGGTCGAGGACAGCGATGAAATGCTCTGGCCCCACTCGGCTTCGGTTTTGAAGGTTTCAGCCTCGCCCAGCAGGTTGCGGTGTTCCCAATAGGCATTCACGGATGGCCCCAGCGAGGTGGAATACGACGTGCCTGCCCCCAGCGACCGCTGGTCTGCTTCGCGCACCCGCACGGTGATCGGGACATTTTCTCCGGCGACTGTCGGCGGCGGGGCGCTGATGGTGATGCTGTCGAACAGGCCGCTGGACAGCAGGGTGCGGCGATAGTCTTCCAGTTTGGAGGCGTCCCAGCGGGTGCCGGGCGGCCACGGAATCAGGCTGCGCAGATAGGACTCCTTGACCCGCTCCAGCCCTTCGTACTGCATCTCGCCAAAACGGGCTTCGGGGCCAGGATCGACCACCAGTTGAGCGGACAGGGTTTGCGCCTGATGGTCAACGGTAAAGGTCTGCTCGCTGATCTGCGATGCCGGATAGCCGCGTTGACGCAACAGCTCGCGCAGGTGCTCGACTGCCGCCAGCATGGTGTCCGCCTGTGCCGGACTGTCGGGTTTCAGGCCGACCTGTTCGGCAGTTTGCGGGCTGTCATAATCGGCCTGCGGGCGATAGTCGACATCGAACGCCTGAATTTTATAGACCGGCCCGGCCTTGATGCGCAGGGCCACTTTGGCCGGGCTGTCGCGGCTGTCGACCATCGGCTGGATGGTGGCGCCGTAATATCCGGCGCTGTGCAGCACATCCAGCAGGTGGCTGGCATCATCTTCGGCGCGGCGGTGAAGGGCAAACAGCGTCGCAGGCGGATCATCCTGCAAGCGTAACAGGCGTGACTGCGGCTCCAGCAAGGCGCGAACGTCGGCGGACAACGGCTCGCTCTGGCCTTCGGGGGCGGCCAGCTCTGCCTGATAGGTTGCCTTGGGCAGCTCGTCTTCGGCGTGCGCGGGCTGGCGGCGGCCTGTGACCAACAGGATGCAGCATACAACGACGATGGCGGAAAGGCGGAGCGACCGCAGGGTCATGCAAAGACCTTCGTTCTGATCATGGTAGGGTGACTGGAGGAGGAACAGGCTGTTCTGCCTTGATATAAGTGCACTCTTTGCAGGCCCCGAAGCAAGGGCTTCTCCCTGGGGACAGGGTAATGGCCCCCGGAACAGGGGACCAGAAGAAATATTCTGTTTTTCTGAAGAGTCAGATACAGTCGCTCAACAGTTTCTTTTGAAACGACACCGATGCTGTCATAGAGCCGATCCCGGAGACGTCCTGAGCATGCCTTTCCTTCATCACCCCGACCTGCTGCCCGAAGACCCGACGGCTCCGATCCCCTATCCCGATGGCTATCTGCGCGCCATTTTGTCATCGGTGCGGACCATTGCTCTGGTGGGGGCGTCGGCCAACAGCAATCGCCCCAGCCATTTTGTGATGAAGTATTTGCAGGAAAGGGGCTATCGGGTGATACCGGTCAATCCGGGGCAGGCGGGCAAGGAGATTTTGGGCGAGCCGTGTTACAGCAGTCTGGCCGACATTCCCGAACGGTTCGAGATGGTGGACATCTTTCGCGCCTCCGAGGCCGCCGCCGGGGTGACCGATGAAGCAATTGCACTGGCGGCGCACAAGGGTATCCATGTCGTCTGGATGCAATTGTCCGTTCGCCATGACGAAGCCGCCCACCGGGCCGAACAGGCCGGGCTGCAGGTGGTGATGAATCGCTGCCCGAAGATCGAGTTCGGGCGTCTGTGTGGCGAGCTGTCATGGTCGGGGGTCAACACCGGCATCATCTCGTCGCGGGTGCGTACCGCGCCGAAGGATGGCAGCGCTCCCCATGGGCGCAGTGCTGCCGATGGTCTGGAAGATTGCGGCTTTGAAACCCGCGCTGTCCATGCCGGGGCCTCGCCCGATCCGGTGACCGGGGCGCGCATCACGCCGATCTATCAGACCTCTTCGTATGTGTTCGAGGATTCTGACCATGCGGCGAACCTGTTCAACCTGCATACCTTTGGCCATGTCTATTCGCGGATGAGCAATCCGACCGTCAGCGTGCTGGAAGAACGGGTGGCCAATCTGGAAGGGGGCCGGGCAGCGGTGGCCTGTGCCTCGGGGCATGCGGCGCAGTTTCTGACCTTCTTTACCTTGCTGGAGCCAGGCGACGAGTTTCTGGCCTCGCGCAATCTTTATGGTGGTTCGGTCACCCAGTTCAGCCAGAGCTTTAAAAAGCTGGGCTGGCACTGCACCTTTATTGATCCGACCGCCCCGGAAACGTTCCGCGCCGCCATTACGCCGCGCACCAAGGCCATTTTCCTCGAAGTCCTCGCCAATCCGGGCGGGGCGATTGTCGATGTCGAAACCATCGCCTCGATTGCCCACGAGGCTGGCATTCCGCTGATTGTCGATAATACGCTGGCCACGCCGTACCTGTGCCGCCCGATTGAATGGGGGGCGGATATCGTGATCCATTCGACCACCAAATTCCTGTCTGGTCATGGCAATGCGCTGGGCGGAGTGGTGGTGGAGTCCGGGCGGTTCAACTGGAGCGCCAGCGACAAGTTCCCCAGCCTGTCCCGGCCCGAGCCTGCCTATCACGGGCTGGTATTCCACGAGACGTTCGGGGATTTTGCCTTTACCACCAAGGCCCGTGCAGTGGCGTTGCGTGATTTTGGCCCGGCTCTGGCACCGATGAATGCCTTTCTGACCCTGACCGGGATCGAGACCCTGCACCTGCGGATGGATCGCCATGTCGCCAATGCGCGGGCGGTGGCGACCTTCCTCAGCCAGCATCCGGCGGTGGCGCATGTGTCGTGGGCCGGATTGCCGAACAGCCCGCATGCACCGCTGGCGGCCAAATATTTTCCGCTGGGGGCCGGGTCGGTGTTCACCGTGTCGCTGAAGGGCGGCTATCAGGCGGGCAAGCGTCTGGTTGAACGGGTCAAAATCTTTTCGCATCTGGCCAATATCGGCGATACCCGTTCGCTGGTGTTGCATCCGGCCTCCACCACCCATCGCCAGCTCAGCCCGGAACAGCGGGCCTCGGCGGGCGCGGGGGATGCGGTGGTGCGGTTGTCGATCGGGATCGAACGCGCCGAAGACCTGATCCGCGATCTGGAGCAGGCGCTGGCAGACGAATAACGCCTGTCCTGCATCCCCAAAAAAAGCGGCCATCCTCTTGTGGTTCAAAGGCGATAAGGGGATGGCCCGCAGGTGAGGGAGGTGCAGGCAGACTGTGCTTTTTATTGATAGACGGTATCGGGTGCCTGATCGGCGGGCAGGGTAGCCAGCATTTGCAGGCGCAGTTTTTCAAAGGCGCGGGCTTCGATCTGGCGGACCCGTTCGCGCGAAATGCCAAACCGCTGGCTGAGGTCTTCGAGCGTGGTCGGAGTGTCGCGCAGGCGCCGTTCGGTCAGAATGGCCTGTTCGCGCGGATTCAGGGTGCTGATGCCCTTTTGCAGCAGGTTGCGCAAGGCTCCGGCGTGCTGCTGTTCGGCCAGAACGCTTTCCTGATCGGACCCTTCGTCGGCCAGCATGTCCTGCCACTCGCCCTGTCCCATCACGCTGATCGGCACGTTCAGCGAGCGGTCAGGGGATGACAGCCGACGGTCCATGTTGACCACCTCGTAATCGGGTACGTCCAGCTTGGTGGCGATGCGGTCGATGATCTCCGCCGACAGGTCGCCGCTGTCGAGATGTGACATCTGTTGCTTCACCTTGCGCAGGTTGAAGAACAGTTTCTTCTGGGCCGCGGTGGTGCCGATTTTGACCAGAGACCACGAATGCAGGATGTATTCCTGAATCGCCGCCCGGATCCACCACATCGAATAGGTGGCAAGGCGATAGCCCTTGTCCGGGTCAAAGCGGCGGATGGCCCGCAAAAGCCCAATGTTTCCCTCGGAAATAACTTCGCCCAGCGGCAGGCCGTAGCCGCGATAGCCAACAGCAATCCGCGCAACAAGACGCAGGTGGCTGGTCACCAGACGATGCATGGCAGCCGGATCATCCGCGCCAAGGAAACGCCGCGCCAGATCCAGTTCTTCGTCTGGCTCAAGGAGCGGAAATTGCTGAATTTCTCGCATGTACCGACCCAGATTGCTGTTCGGGTCGGATTTGGTCATCGCAACTCTTGTCATGGTGCACCTACCTGTCGCTTTTGCTTTTTTGGGCTTCTCCCGGCGAGGGTTGTCCAGACCGCCGCAAGGAGAAGTAAGGTAGTGGGTGCCTCGTGTTATTCTTGAGGAAAAGAATAAGCTAATTAGACCGCTTGGCAAGCTGTAAAGTCACTTTTATGCACATAAAAATATACCGCATCGCAGTAATTGCGGTGCGGTATATTGTCTATACTTTGAAAATAAAGGGGAAAAGTGTTTTCTGAAATGCAACTCAGGGGATCGGCGGCGGCTCGCCCCCCAGGCTGCGGACCAGATCGGCCATGTCATTGGGCAACGCAGAGGTGAAACGGACCGCTTCACCGGTTGCCGGGTGGATGAAGCCCAGCAGCCAGGCATGCAGGGCCTGACGGGAGAAACCGCTGACACAGGCAGCGGCTTCGTCTGTTAACCCTTTGCGACGCTTGTTTTGTTGCCCGTAAACCGGATCGCCGATCAGCGGATGACCCAGATGGGTCATGTGGACGCGAATCTGGTGGGTGCGCCCGGTTGCCAGTCGGCATTCGACCAGACTGGCCGCCCCATCCAGATAACTGGCGATGGTCCGGTAGCGGGTCAGGGCATGTTTGCCGCCGCGCTGGACAATCGCCATTTTTTGCCGGTTGTGCGGGCTGCGCCCAATGGCACCGGTGATTTCCCCCTGCACGGGGGACGGGCGGCCCCAGACCACCGCCCAATAGGCCCGTTCCAGCGTATGGGCGGCGAACTGTTCGGCCAGACCATGGTGGGCCTGATCGGTTTTCGCCACCACCAGCAGGCCAGAGGTATCCTTGTCGATGCGATGGACGATCCCTGGCCGCCGCACGCCGCCGATGCCGGACAGGCTGCTGCCGCAGTGATGGAGCAGGGCATTGACCACCGTCCCGTCCGGGCTGCCTGCCGCCGGATGGACCACCATGCCAGCGGGCTTGTCGATCACGATCAGGTGCTGGTCTTCATAAACCACCGTTAACGGGATGTCCTGCGGCTCCGGGTCAGCCGGGGCCGCCGCTGGCAGGCAGACGGTGATCCTCTGCCCCGGTTTGACGGCATGGCGGGCGTCCTGTATCAATGCCCCATCAATGGTAACGTGCCCTTGCTCGATCAGGTTCTTGAGACGGGAGCGCGACACGTCGGGAGCCGCCATCGCCAGCCATTTATCCAGCCGCTGCTGCCCGTCATCGGCCTCAACGGGGCCAAAGACCATCGGCTCTCCGCTCAGCAGGGCGGCTTCGTCCTCATCCTCTTCGTCACTGGCTTCGGCCTGTTGCGGCTGGGGAGGCGGGGCGTCAAACAGGGCATCCCACACCGCGGGTGTCTCGGACCACGCTGCCGGCATGTCGGCTGGGTCTATCTGGGAACTGATGGGACGGCGGGGTTTGCGGGACACGGGATGCTGGCCTTTGTCTGGGACTGGATCAGATGGACATGGTACCGGGCGGCACCGGGGTGTAACAGGAAAAGGATGGAACGGATGAAGGCGGTCAAGACGCTCGTCGTCTTTATGGGGGTCCTGCTGGTGTTGGGACTGGCATTGCTCGGGTACGGGATGTACTCCAAGGCCGGGCGGGTGGTAAAGCCCTCTGCGCCTGCGGTGGCGACGGCCAGTGCGGTTTCTCCGGTGGCGGCTCCGGCTGTGGTGCCGGTCGTGGTGGGCAGCTTTGGGTCCGTCGGGCTGGGGCAGCCTGAGGGCAGCCGGATTGCCGCCAGCCACCTCAATGGCCCGGTGCTGGTGCTGACGGTGGTCGAGGGGGGCTTGCCCGACCGGGTGATCCTGCTCGATACCGCCGCTGGCGGGGCGATTTTGGGGCAGGTCAGTGTGCAGGGAAGCCCGGCTGCTGCGGCTTCTGCCCCGGTTCCGGTGGTGCCGGTTGCCAAATAGCGTTGTTCTGGATGCTGCCGTACTGGCGGTGATGGAACAGCATGCCCGTTCTGCATGGCCGGACGAGTGTTGCGGCCTGTTGATCGGGCACCGTTCACAAGACGCCGAGCACATCACCCGTGCGGTGCCGATGCCCAATCAGATGGCCCGGACCGGGCAGGCCGGTCGCCTGTTCGAAATTCCGCCGCAAGCCCTGTTCGATGTTCAGCGGGCCTTGCGCGGAAGCGGGGACGGGATGCTGGGCCATTATCATTCGCATCCGAACGGTCGTCGCGGTCCCAGTCCGCGCGACCGGGCGGCAATCCATGACCCACAAGCGCTATGGGGTATTCTGGCCCTGTCCTCGGCAGAGGGCGGGCTGGACTTTGGCTTGTGGCGTCCTGATCCTGCCTGCCTCTGGCAGGATTTCTGTTTGGTGGGCTGGCAGGGATCCCTGTGATCAGAACATGGGCAGGCCGCATACCCCCGAACAGTGGGGAGGCAAATCAATGCGGGAAAGGATGGAAAGCGGTACAGCAAAGGACTATGGTAAGGACGACTGCGTTTTCTGACGGCTGTCCCTCTTTGTGCCCATTCGTCGTTTTACTGGACATCTGATGACCGCTTCTGCTTCCTCTGTGCCTGCTCGCGCTATTGTTGATCACATTGCCGCCTTTGGGGCGGACATGAAAGCATGGCGCCATGACATCCACCGCCACCCCGAGTTGGCCTATCAAGAGCATCGGACGGCCAGCAAAGTGGCCGAGCTGTTACGATCCTTTGGCGTCGATGAGGTGATCGAGGGCGTCGGGCGGACTGGCGTGGTCGGGATTATCCGCACCGGTGAGGGGCCGTCAATCGGCTTGCGGGCTGACATGGATGCCCTGCCGATCCACGAACTGGCCGACCGGGAATACCGGTCGCAGCATGAAGGAAAAATGCACGCCTGCGGTCATGATGGCCACACCACCATGCTGCTGGGGGCTGCCCGCTATCTGGCGGAAACCCGTGCCTTCAAGGGTACCGTGGTGCTGATTTTCCAGCCTGCCGAGGAAGGCCAGGCCGGGGCGCGCACCATGATCGAAGACGGGCTGTTCACCCGCTTTCCCGTCGATGCCATCTATGGCGTTCACAACATTCCAGGCATTCCGGCCGGGACCATCGCCGTGTCCGCCGGGCCGGTGATGGCCGCCGCAGACCGGTTCCGCATCACCATTACCGGGCAGGGTGGTCATGCCGCTGCCCCGCACCTGTGCCGCGACCCGTTGCTGGCCGGGGCTGCGGTGGTGACGGCGGCGCAGTCGCTGGTCGCCCGCAATTGCCCGCCGTCGGAAACGCTGGTACTGTCGATCACCGAATTCCATGGCGGGCATGCGTTCAACGTCATTCCGGACAGTGTGCAACTGGCGGGAACCGTGCGCTATTTCCGCCCTGACATCGGCGAGCTTGCCAAGCAACGCCTGCCGCAGTTGATCGAGGGGATTTGTGCCGCGCATGGTGTTCGTGCCGAGTTCACCTATCTGCCGGGGTATCCGCCGACCATCAACTGGGAAGAACCGGCAGCCTTCGCCCGCAAGGCCGCCGAAGCGGTGTTCGGGGCTGACTGTGTGCAAACACAGCAACCGTTGATGTTTGCCGAGGATTTCAGTTTTTACCTTTTAGAAAAGCCTGGCTGCTATGGTTTCATCGGGAATGGTGAAAGTGGCGCTCTGGGCTGCACCGGGCTGCACAATCCCCATTATGATTTTAATGACGGAATCCTCGTGCACGGTGCCAGTTTCTTTGCCCGCATGGCCGAGGATGCGCTGAACGGGTAAAGGATTGCGCCATGGCAGATGATCGGAAAAAAGGCAAGAACGCTGCACCTCTGCCCGATCTTTACGATCCTGTGGAAGACGAAGACGACGGTCTGGATGAGTCAGAAGACAAAAAGGCCGGTCGGAAAAAAGGATTGTTTGCAACGATGCGCTCGCTGTTGAAGCGGGCGCCTGCGCCTGCCGTACCAACCGGCAAGCAGGCCATCGAGCCAATGGACGGCGAAGAAGACCACTGGGTCAGCCTGAGTCTGGAACAGCTGTTGACTCAGGACCCGTCGGCGCTGGTGCACATCATCTCTTTGCGGGCGTTCCGGCAGGCGTTGGGGCCGGTGTGGGAGCGGATTGCCACCAAGGTGTTGATGATCGCCGAAGGCACCTTGCGTCAGCACGCCGGACCGCTGGCCAAAATTCAGCAGAACGGGCCCGATGTCTTTTTGATCATGTTCAACAGCCTGTCCCCCGAGGCCGGACGCCGCCGGGCATTCGATATCTCGGTGGTACTGGGGAAAAAGCTGGTTGGAGCCAAGTTCCAGATCGTTGGAAGTGGTGGCGCGCTGGGCATTGGTTTGGTGTCACTGCCCGCTTCGGCGTTGCTGGGGGAAGATGGCCAGTTGGCTACCGACGCGCTGGATCAGGCGGCGGAGGCTGCACCGCAGGTTTCCGATACCGCCGAAGCTGGCGTCTGGATGGAGACGGTGGGAAAGGTCGAAATCGATCCCAATTTCGAACCACTGTCGCGCGGCGATAAGGCCTATAAGGACAATACCTGGCTGAAATTCAAGGTCAGCCAACCCAAGCCGGAAATTCGTTTGGTGCCGATCGAGCCGCCAAAGAAAAAAGTCGGCGAGCCGGAATGGGTTCCAATCCGCAAGGATCGCTGACGCAAGACAGCTTTGTGTTTTGCTCGATGGTTGAGCACAAAGTACGGATCGCTGCCTGCACCTGTTCGGGCGTCAATGTCCCTGGACCCCTTTACTATCAAAGGAATGGGGTCTGGGGCCTGGAGCGTTTTCACACCGAGCGAAAACGCTCTCTGTTTTTAGTGCCGCATTTTCCGAGCCGTTGACCGGAGACGGTCAACTTGAAAATGCTCTAAAGGCCCCAGCGAGGTGTGGAGCAGCGCTCCACATCCTTGTTTCCTGACTGTCGTGTACCGTGCATCTGCGCAAAACCGGTTCCCGCTTTTGCGCTTACTGCTCTAAAACCAGCTCATTTCTCCGCCGAGTTTTTTGACCTTTTGATCCTCAACCGACGAAACACCACTGTGGTCTGCTTCGTGGTTCGGGGATTGCAGCTTGGTCATCATCACCCATTGATCAACGGGCATGTAGCGGGGGGCCAGGAAGTGGTAGGTCTCTTCCAATAGCTCTTCGGCATGCTGGCTGCGGCGTACTGGCTGGTTGTGCCACTTTTCCAGAATCGGTTTCCATGCCAGCAGGCGGATATGCAACTGGTCGCGCATGTCCTGGATATAGCTGCGTTCGCGTTCGATATTGCGCAGGGCAGCCATGATTTCACCGGTCTGTCCATCGGCCTGATCAAACAGGATTTTGAAATCTGACAAGGCGCGTTCCATCAGGCGGGCGCAGGGATCGGCTATTTCCAGAACGGTCCTGTGGTTGCCATACAGACGCCGCAGCTCCTGAATTTTGACGTCAATCAGTTGCATCTGTTTGAACTGGTCCCGCATCGATTCGATGTAGGAAAGTTCATGCGCCAGCGCCGCGATGTAATGGGTGACCTGTTCCTTGTTGTCACGGCCCAGCCCCAGAGCCTCGGCAGCCTCGCCGAAGGCATCATTGATTTTTTTGCGAAAGGTTGGATCACCTGCGACCTGTAACAGCTCTTCCGGGTCGGTGATGATGTGCTCGTCGCCAGACAGCCACCCCAGCAACTGCATTGCCAGCCGGTGATAGGCAATCTGCTTGTGGCGGGCGTCGGGTTCCCACGATGCTTCGCGGGTCAGAATTTCCGAGGGAACCGGGTCACCCATGCGCAAGGCAGTGACATATTTCAGGCTTTTGGCCAGCAATTCCAGCATCTCACCATCGGGGGTGTCTTGCAGGTTGAATTCGCGCATGATCCCGCGCAGTGGCAGGACGACAGTCTCGACCCCCAAGGTGACCACCGCAACGGGATCATCGGACTGTTCGTCGATCCTGAAATAGATGTCATCAACTTTATGGAACAGGGTGTGTTCAAAGTGGATGCGGAGGGGCTCTGCTGTCGTCCCGGCATGTTGCGCCGGGGAAGGCTTCTGATCATCAGACGTCATGGCCACACCCATTATACAAACCAGTTGAGAAACAAGGACGTGGAGCGCTGCTCCACACCTCGCTGGGGCCTTGAGGCCCCAGAGCCCATTCTTTTGATATTCAAAGAAAAATGGGGGTTCAGGGCCTAAGGCCCCGAGCGGTTTCAGGCGGCAGCCTGCACGGATTGAACCAACTGTCGTGTACTGTGATGTGACGCAGGCACGCTGGCCTAACCTTTTGACCTGTCGCAGTGATACCGCGCAAAACCGGAACCACTTTTTCGCACAACGCTCTAGTTGATCGCGCTCAGGCCGCCGTCTCTCAAGCGTTCACGGTAGGCGGACATGAACGACTTGAAGTTTTCAGCCTGTTTGATGCGGTCTGCAACGGTACGGTAATCGATCACCCCGGAAACCGGCGGGGTGGTGATCAGCGTAAAGGCATCCTTGTACGGAGTTTGCGCCATCGCCGTGCCATAACGAACCCGCAAATCGGCGACTGCCCGTTCATCCTGCGACAGGGTGAGGGCGGTTCCCAGATCAAGGATCAAACGGGCGTCCTCTTCCGTCATACCTGTGGCTTGCTCGGGTGGCGGAACAACCTTGGCAAGCGCTGCGGCGGCGGCTTTCCAGTTGCCGGATTTCCATTCGATTTCAGCCCGCAGCAGGTCGGCGTTCCGGCTGTCGTCACCTTCCAGCAGGATCACGGCATCTTCCGGGCGGCCAACGTCGGCAAGGGCGCGGGCCAGCAACTGCTGCCGCTGCCGTTCCAATCCGGGAGAGGTTTCGGGTGATTTGCTCTGCAGCAGGGCTTCGACGGCTTTGTCGGGTTGATGATCGAGCAGATAGACCAAGCCAAGACGAGCGCCAACCTTGGCCCGTTCTGCACCCCCGAGGCGATATTTGACCTGACGTTCCAGCAGGGCGGCGGCCTGTTGCAGCAAATCGACGGAAACCAGACGATCGGCCAGGCGACGGATCATTTCGTCGCCCTTTTCCCCGGTCGGGGTCAATTCCCGGAATTCATCGTACAGGGCAATGGCACGCAACGGCGGCATCGAATCGGCCAGGCCACCGTAATACAACTGGTCAAAGGTCTCGCGCATCCGGTTCATTGCCAGTTCGGCACCGGGCTGCTTGTCGAAATAGGTGGCGGCCTGCTGCCAGACGCGCAGGGCCTTGCCATATTCCTTTTCGTCGCTGTAAAGGTCGCCCAGTCGCATCAGCAGGCCGAGTTCAAAAGGCCCCCCACGCCAGGCAAAGCGCAGGCGTTCCAGTCCCTTGATCAGGTTCGGGCGGTCAAGCTGTTCCATGCGGGACAGCAGTTCCAGCCGGTCCCGGGTGGCCAGGGCACGATAATAGCGGTCAGAACTGTCTTCCAGCGTGCCCCACTTTTCGACGGCGCCTTCGTAATTCCCCGACATCTCGGCCTGCTTGCCGTTGATGTAGGTGATGGCAGCCTTTTCATGCGGGGTATTGTCTTCGGCCTCGGCGGCGGCAAGGAAGGTGTTGGTGGCCTGATCGTCACCGGTCTGCATCACGATCTGCGCAGCCTGCAGGGCCAGCGGAACCTTGATGGCGCGCGGATAGCCG
Organism: Insolitispirillum peregrinum; assembly: GCF_900156605.1. Classification (GTDB taxonomy): domain Bacteria; phylum Pseudomonadota; class Alphaproteobacteria; order Rhodospirillales; family Rhodospirillaceae; genus Insolitispirillum; species Insolitispirillum peregrinum. The sequence continues at coordinate 248,955 of NZ_FTOA01000001.1, forward strand.
TTCAGGACGCCCCCGAAATCGCGCACGGTCTGTGCCTGGAGTTCGGGTTGCCCCAGTTCGGCCTGAGCCAGTGCCCGCCAGAAGGCAGCCTCCTCGACCCCGGCCAGGCTCGGGTGGCTGAAGTCATCCACAGCTTCGGCCCAGCGGCCCATCATGAAGCTGGCAGCACCGTGCAGGGCCTTGAACGCGCCACTGTTGGGCAGGTCCTGGCTGTCAGCGGCAATGGTATCGAGAATGCCAAGGGCTTCGGCTTCATAGCCGTGCGCGAAGTAAAAGCGTGCCAGTTCCAGTCGGGCCGGGTTGCGGCGGTTGGCCGGAGCGATACCGACGGCAGCCTGCAGAACCTGTTTGTTTTTGATGAAATCTTCGCTGGGACCATGCATCCACGAGCCGATATCCAGCACGCGGGTCAGGTCGGTGCTGGCCCCGATCGATGAAGTGGCCTGAATTTGGGCCAGATCGGTCGAGAAGGTCAGGCCACCCTGTGCGGTGACATCAACGCCATTCCGGCTGGTGTTGACCATCACCTTGTCGTTTTGTGGTTCGACGACAATCCCCTGAATGGTCGCGGGTAAGGTTGCGTCAGGATAGGAATGCGGCGGATAGACGCCGCTGCCGAGCGCGAGCAGGGGGACGGTGATGAAACGGTCGCCCACTTCGGGGTCCTGCAGCACCAGCGGTTTGGCGGCGTCGCTGACCGGCATGAACAGGCGCGGCCCCACCGGGCTCTTGGGTTGCGGCGAGATTTCGACCGGATGTGTCGGGCGGTAGGGCTGGCGCATGAAATCGACCACCCACAGCAGGCCTTCGCGACGGACCGAAGCATTATAGCCAGGCTCGATCAGCATGCGGACGACGGTCGCCGAGCGGCTGGGGAGTTGTTCGATGAACTGAACCACCGAACCACCCAGCTTTTTCTGCAGCTTCATGTCGACATTCTGATGGCGGTCAAAGACCACCCAGTAGTATCCCGCCCGTTCAAATACCGCGGCAGCGGTCGGTTCGTTCCACGGGAACGACAGGCTGGCAACAACCGAGCGCACGCCGGGAGCTGCCGCAGTATCGGCCGTGTCATCCTTGCCTGCTGTGGCCGGGGTCGCGCCAGTCGGGGCTGTGGTGGAACCTGTCTGCGCGGTCAGGCCGGCCGGGGGCTGGATGCTGTCCTTCAGGGCCTTGTCGAGGGCGGTCGCAGCCGCACCCTTGTCTGTTTTGGTATCAGCAGGCTTGGTGCTGGCTGCAGCCTTGTCCTTGGCGTTGCTGGCCGAGGCCGGGGAAACGTCATCATCACCCTGGGGCAGGGCGGCCAGTTGCTGTGGCGCCGGAGACTCTTCGGCGGCCTTGGCAGCCTGTTCCGCCGAGACCAGCACGTCCACGACCACTTTCGGGCCGTTGGTAAAATGGCGAACCCGCCCACCTTCGGGGATTGGCAGGACAATCGACAGCCCGGAGGCGGTCGCATCGACAGTAAATGTCTTCAGGGATGGTGGCAGGGAATTGCGCAGGGCATCGGTGTTGATGGAAGCCGGTTTGTCGAACACGATCTGCGCCTGAGAGCCACTGGTATTGACCTTGTAGGCGACGGTTTTCGGCCAGTCAAAGACCAGCCGCTGGAAATCGTTGTGGCTGCCAACACGCACGGGCAACTGCGGCCCGCTCTGGGTGGGCTTCGCCTCGGTTTTGGTGGTGGTATCGGCTTTTGTCGCGGGGTCGGCCTTGGTATCCGGAGTCGCGTCAGGCTTGGCTGGTTTCAGATCGACCACCACCGACTGTCCCGATAGAAAAGCCGTGGCCGCATAGTCGCCCTTCAGGGCGAACGTCAGGCTTTTCCGGTCCTCGGACAGCGTCACGCCGCTGACGTATGTCCCCAACGGTTTGAGGACGGTTTTCGGGTCGCCGTCAAAGGGGCGGTTAAAGCGAACGATCAGCGATCGCCCCTGAACTTCAGCGGTATGGGTGACGTTTTCGTTCCAGTCAAAGACCATTCGGGCGAAATTGTCATGAGTTGCCGCGCGAATGCCCGCCGCGCCTGCACCGTTCGGCAGCAGGACGACAAGCCACAGCGCGCACAGCGCTCCGATAAGGGAAACCAAAGACCGCATTCTCACCCCTTGGCCTCCGGCAATAACAAAAGCCCAATCATCGATGCCGCAGGTGCGGTAGGGGTACCATGACTCGCCCCCTCTTGCCCATAGATGATGCGCACATTGCGCGATATTCCCGCATCATATCCGGCATTTCGCAGGAAGGCTGCCCAGACTTCGGTCTGGACCAGCGCCTGTTCCCAAACCGAGTGCTCGATGATGGCAGAGGGCGATGGCGGGATCAGCATGCTTTCGATCATGATCTGATTCGGCAGACGGTCCAGCACGCGTACCAGCGCCTGAATGGCCGAGCCCTGTGGGTTAAGGCTGAGGGACGGAGGAAAGCCAAGGCGCAGATGGTCATTTTCTTCCTCAACCGTAATACCGGCCAGAGCAGGTTCCTGTTGCTGCGCCGCCGCCAGCAGGTTGCGGACATAGCGGACGTCTTCACCCGGGTCGCTGCTCTGTGATGACAGAAGGGTCGAGGTCGGGGGAAGCGGGGCGCTGTGGGGAAGGATGGTGACCTGACCGGATTGCAGGCCATTCAGCAATGATTTCCAGTTTTTCTCTTCCGGTGCGGTGGTGGCAAAGACCAGCACGAAAAACGTTAACAGCAAGGTCGACAGATCGGCCAGTGTCCACATCCATGATGCGGACAGGCCGGATGAGTGCGTCGTCTGTTCATTCGTCTGGTCAAGGCCCGTGAAGAATGTGGCTTGCCCGATGCGGTCATCACCCTGCGTGATCACTTTGCCTTGCCTCCCTCAGCCGGCGCTGCACCCGTTGTCTTGTCGCCCCCAGCTTCGCTGCCCGTTCCGTGCTGCAAAGGTTTTGCCGTCCCCGACGGTTCCCGATCGATGGCCGTGAAGGTCATTCTGACCGTCTCGGCCTTTCCGCTGACCGCCCCGATGGCAAAGGTTGCCGCGGGGCTGTTCCGTTCCATCATGGCCACCGCCAGCGTTGCGGCTCGCGATCTGGCCATCGGTTCAATCCGTTCCTCTATTTTGCTTGAATCGTAATTGGTTCCAACAACTATTTCTACCTTGAACGTAACTCCGGGTGGAGCGTTGATCAGCAAGGCAGCCAAACCATCAATAAATTTGTTGCGGGCTGGACGCAAATCCGCGGTTGAGGGGAGGAACAGCAACTCGGACGGGATGTTTGCAACCAGAGTGCTGCCATAAGTATTTTGGCGCAATTTCGGCGAGGGGAGTTCTTTGGTGAGCAGCTCGGTAATTTGCTGCTGATAAAGCTCGACCGGGGTTAGCGTCAGCTCCTGCTTCAGACTGGAAAGATCCGGTGGGCTGGCAGGCGCGAGAAGAAACGTCTTGCGCAACGAGTCCAGCACAGCGGCTTTTCGCTGTTGGTCAGCCTTTGAAATCGAGATCAGAACAACAAAAAAAACCAGCAAAACCAAGGCCAATGCCACCATAAGGGTCGCAGAGCCGTGGGTGCTGTAATGGGTGCCCTGCTGTCGTGACAGGCGTTGATAGAGGGGAGAGGGCAAGGCCGACTCCGGTGCCTCTGTCGGCCCCGGCGGCCCTAAGGGGGGGGCAGGAGTAATTTCTGTCGTCGGCGGGGGGGATTCTGACTGGGGAAGAGGCAGGGCCTCCGGGGGCCCGGTTTCTTCGGGACGAGGGGATGGCGCTGCAGGTGATGAGTCTGCTGGTAGCTGGACCGGGGCTGGTACAAAGTCAAAAGGATCTTCATCGACCGGAAGAGGCAGGTCGAGTTCTTCCCGGTCAGAGAGGGGGGAATGATGATCCCGATGCTGCTCATGAGGACCGTTGACCGGGGAGCGCATCTCTTATCCTCTTGGAGTATCGTGCGAAAACAACGGACCGACATCTATCGAGGGGGCAGTACGGCCAACCGCAAGGAGTCAGGGTCAAAGCTCACAGCTCTAGTCGAAACTTTTGAGCAGGGCGTCGATGTCGTCCTGCCCCATGGCATCCCCATTGGCCTGAGGGCCGTTCAGCAGGCTGCTGTCATCGGGACGATCCCCAACGGCCTGAGACTGCGTGCGGCCAAAATTTCCGGCCTGCTGCAGGTTCAGGGCCTCTTGACTGGTGGATTCGTTGGTGATCAGTGCTGCGGCACGCAGACCACCTTTGGGGGCAAAGGCCGCCACAAGGGCATCAACCCGGACCTCGATGCTTTTCAGCATGCGGACCACCTTGGTGATGCGTTGACCGGTGATGTCCTGAAACGAGCAGGCCTCGTAAATCGCCGTCACCGCATTCTGCAGGGTTTCGGCATCTTCGGGGGTGGCTCTCTGGATGACGTCTTCGATCATCTCGGTGACATCCATGATGGCACCGGTCGCCTGCTCGGTCGCCTGCACGATGGCATCAAGCTCATCGGCGGCCGTTGGCAAGAATTCTTCACGGATGTCCGTGGGGTTGATGGCGACGATTTCTGCCCGTGCGGAACGGATGAAATCTGCCAGGCCTTCAACTTCGTTGTAAAGGTGCAGGTCGTCTGCCTGCAGATCTCCCTCCAGGGAGCCAATCAAGGCTTGCACCACATCGGCGACAGCCTCAACGGACATTTCAACGGTTTCCTGCCGAGACACCAAGGCGGTCAAACGCTCGTCAAAACCATCAAGGAGGGGATTTGTATGCAACGGGCGGCGGCCATCTTCAGCACGGGTCATTTGTGATGCCATGGCTCGCCCCCATTTCAAGAACACACCCTGTTGGGCAGGGTGTGACTGCTGGCAATGGGGAGTGATCGGTGTCATCCCCCCTCTGCGCAACAGAGTGTGCGATCAGAAATCGCCCAGCACGCTGACCATCTTGGCCTTCAACGTTTCTGCGTTGAACGGCTTCACGATGTAGTTGGAAACGCCAGCTTCCTTGGCAGCGATCACGTTTTCCGACTTCGATTCAGCGGTAACCATGATGAAGGGCAGAGCCTTCAGCTTGGCATCGGCACGGACTTCACGCAGAAGCTGAAGGCCGGTCATCGGTTCCATGTTCCAGTCAGAGATCACCAAGCCATACTGGGTCCCAGAACGCAGCTGCTGGAGGGCAGAGCTGCCATCCGTCGCTTCGTCGATGTTATTGAAACCGAGTTGCCTCAGCAGGTTGCGGATGATGCGCAGCATCGTCTTGTAATCATCCACAATCAGAACGCGCATGTTCTTATCGACAGCCATCTGTCACTCCGTTCACGACAACCCTTAAAGCAGTCCCGGCTTTTGCGAAAGCGCGAAGCCGCTGTTGTTCTAAAGGACTAGGGGCACCAAGCGCAACCCTTTTAAGAAAAATAGGTATACCTCGAACCGATCGGTCTTTGGAATACCCTATATCCGCTTCAATTCCGTTTCTCACCATATCGGGGGAAGACGCGGAGAAAATCAGCAGATGTTTATAAAGGCATAGCACATACCTTTATATCCACCACCTTCTTTTTACGGCCAGTCTGTTAAAAAGGCCCTAAGGAAGATGACTTCTTTTTGCCACGTGAAAACGATCGTTCTCGCGGGACGGTCCTTGTCAGGGGGGAACTATTGTTCTGGAAACCCTTTAAAGGCGAGATAGTTAGCCACCATTCGTTCCGTCAGGCAAGGGGATTGCGCGACGCCGGCTCATTTCTTCGGTGACCTGGCGAGCCTTTTCGGCAGTCATCGATGCAAGGATCGGCGCCGACTTGGCTTCCTTCATGTTTTCGAGCACGGTGATCAGGATCGGCATGTCCAGCTCGTCAAAAATCCGGGCCGCATCCTTGGGTTTCATGGTGGCGTAAATTTTGACCAGCTGGGCGACCTTTTCCTGTTCCTGCTGATCGTGTTCTTTCAGCAGTCCGGTGATCGTGTTCTGCAACTGTTGCAGTTCGCCAATCTTGCGGTCGATTCGGCCTTCTGCGGCCTTCAGGAGGGCTTCCCGCTGGGAAAGCTCCTGCGATCGGCTTTCGATGACCTCACGGCGCTCCGCCAGCTTTTGCAGCAGTTCGATTTCAGACTGGGTGAAGTTGACCGGATCACGCAACGGATCGGCTGCTGCTGCTGCGGCGGCGCTGCCCAGCGGGGTGTTGCCCCCTTGCGGGGTCGCCGCTAAATTCTGGCCGGATGCTGGTGCCGGTGTTGCCTGCGCCAGTTGCTCGCCGGCCTTTTTGGGGTCCGCTTCGGCGATCTGCGGGTCTTTCGAGCCGTTCAGCGGAACCTGAACCCGGGTAACAGACGGTGCAGGGCGTCCGCCGACCCCGGCGGTCTCGCCTTCGGCCTGCGCTGTTGACGGGGCAATGGTAAGACCGCCGGAGAAGACCTGAGTGTAATCCTGCCACAGCCCGCCAAGGCGGACCGACAGTGTCAGTACGGCGATCAAGATCACCGCAGGCAGAAGGCGCAGCCGGGATGTCCGCAGCGTGACCGTCCCCGCCGACGAGGCGGAGGTCTTCTGCGACGTCGGGGCGGCCTTGGGGGCGGATGCTCTTTTAGCCATTACCGTTTAATCCTTTATCGTCAGCGCGCCGAACGCAGGGCGCGCAGCAATTCCCGTTCGGCTTCGGACCGGTCATCATCATCCTTGGCTGCAATCGGAGCCGGGGCTGCGGTGACCGGAGGAGGCCGGGGTGCCGACCGTGCAGGGGCGGCGGTCGGTGCCGGGGTGGGTACAGGCTTATTCTGCGCCTCTTCTGCTAAAGCATTTCCTAACACCTGGCCCGGACGTGTCACCCGTGACGGGCTGACCGGGGCCGGACGGTCTGATGGGCGCGTCCCGGAGGCGGTGCGGGTCGGGGGACGTTCACGGGGTTCGCTGTCTGCCGGTCGTTCTCCCAGAGGGCGCTCCCCAAGGGGGCGCTCCCCAAGGGGGCGCTCCCCAAGAGTCCGCTCGGGGCTGGTGCCCTGCGGAGCCCTGGCGGGGCGGGGCGGCGGCAGGGCAGCCATCGGATCGCGGGTGCGGCGGGGTTCCAGCGGAGCGCTGAAGTCCTGCCCGGCCTGTTCGGCCAGAATCCGTTCCGCCAGAGCATGCTCCGGCGGCAGGTCATCGGCGGGCAGGGCAGGTCGCGGACGGTCGCTGAGGCGGGGTTCCTGCGGGGGTGAACGGTCAACGGGTGGGCGGCGCGGGCGGTCTTCACCGCCGAGGATGCCACCCCGTTCTTCCACCATCTTTTCCAGAGCGGCACGGTCAATACCCATCCGCTCGGTACCCATTCTGTCGCTGCCGGGACGCTCGCGGTCACCCAGTACCCGTTCGGCCCGCTCGGCGGCTTCGGCAACGCTTTCGATGTCCAGTCCGTGGGGGCTGGGCATGCTGCGCGCCGGGGGCATGCGGGTGTTTTCGGTGCGGACATCCCGGACCATGCCTTCCAGCCGGCCCGCCATGCCTTCCGCCCGTTCGATCATGAAGGCCAGATCATCGCGCAGCAACTGCGCCCGTTCGACTTTTTCCTGCAGGGCGCGGCTGGCGTCCTCGGATGTCTTGCGCAGGCGGGGAATGCCGCTTTCAGCCCGGACGGTTGCTTCGTTGAAAGCCGCAATCAGGCGCGCCAGCTCCTCGCGGTTGCGGCGCAGCACAGACAGGCGGTTGTTCAGGATAACGGCAAAAATGATGGTTGGAACCAGCAGGACGACGACCACCAGATCCAGGATCATTGCAAAGGTCATGATCAGCCCCTTTGCCGTTTGATTTTGCGGTCAACGCGAATGGCGATGTGGTTGCCCTTGCGGCCCATCTGCCCGCCAAACATCGGGACGTCACCGCACCGCAGTTCAATCGGCGAATTCGGAGTCGCGTTCAGCATGATCCGGGAGCCGACCTGCAGGTTGAGGATTTCGCGCAGGGGCATGGTCTGCTCGTCAAGGACCGCTTCCATTTCGACGTGGGTGTACCACATCTCTTCGGCCAGGTGGGTTTCCCAGATGGAGTCACGACCGAACTTTTCCCCCATGAACATCTGCAGCAACAGCTCGCGGACGGGTTCAAGGGTTGCGTAGGGCAGCAGGAGTTCCAGCCGGCCGCCACGGTCTTCCATGTCAATCCGCAGCTTGGCAACGATGGCCGCGTTGCTGGGGCGCGAAATGGTGGCAAAGCGCGGGTTGGTTTCCAGACGGTCGAAGCGGAACGTCACCGGTGACAGTGGATCAAAGGCGGCTGACAGGTCAGCCAGCACCACATGGATCATCCGTTCGACCAGATTGCGTTCGATGGTGGTGTAGGGGCGACCTTCGACGCGCATTGCTGCGGTGCCACGCCGCCCGCCCAGCAACACGTCCACGATGGAATAGATCATCGCAGAGTCGACGGTCATCAGGCCATAGTTGTCCCATTCCTCGGCCTTGAACACCGTCAGCATGGCGGGCAGGGGGATCGAGTTCAGGTAATCGCCAAAGCGCAGGGACAGGATGTTGTCGAGGGAGACTTCGACGTTGTCCGAGGTAAAGTTGCGCAGAGAGGTCGACATCATGCGGACGAGGCGGTCAAAGACCACTTCGAGCATTGGCAGGCGTTCATAAGACACCAGTGCCGAGTTCAGGATCGCCTGAATGCCGGTTTTGTCGGAGCGTTCGTCTTCGGAGTCGTCAAAGCCCAGCAGGCTGTCGATTTCGTCCTGATTCAGGACGCGGGTACTTTCGCGCCCTGAACCGCTGCTGGACGAACCGCTGTCGCCGCCGCCGAGATCGCCGCCGTCAGAACCAAGCATGGCCTCCCATTCAGCGGCCATCGCATCGGCGTCGTCATCGTCTCCGCCGCCATCACCGTTACCGGCCATGGCTTCCCACTCGCGCATAAGGGCTTCTTCGTCCTCAGCTGTGCGGGGCGGTTCATCGGCTGGCGTCATCTCGTTCGTCCTTACTCTGTGCTGTGCTGATCATGGTCCCCGGCGGTTCCGGGTTACTGGATCAGCATGTCCTTGAACAGAACGTCATTCACTTTTGCCGGGCGGACAGCCTGATTGACGCGCACCAGCAATTCTTCACGCAGGCGATAAACGCCCGCAGCCCCTTGCAGGTCTTCGAGCCGCAGCTCGCGCAGGTAGACCTGGAAGTTGTCAATGATGCGCGGCATTACCGATTCCACCGTCGGGGTGTCTGCGGGGGATGCCAGTTCCAGACTGACGCGGATTTTCAGGAACGTGCGCTTGCGGCCCTGGGTGTTCAGGTCCACCAGCATTTCCGGCAGATCGTAAAAGACCGCTGCCTGCACCGTCCCCGGAGCGCCACCGCCTCCGTGGGCTTCCCCGCCAGCCGGAGCTGCGGCTTCATCCTTCTTGCCACCCCCCAGCAGAGGGTCTGCCAGACCTGCGAAATAGGCCCCGGCCAAAGCGCCGATAACCAGCAGGACGGCCAGAATGACGATCAGCAAAAGTTTTTTTCGCTTGCCGCCACCACCGGATTCGCCTTCGCCTTCGCCTTCTTCGTACTCGTCGTCCAGATCATCCGCCATGGATTTGCTCGGCCTCTAATTTAACCAGATACAGTCAGACTGATACCACGGACGGCGCAGAAAACCATCCGGCAGACAGGGTGAGCGGCAAACGCGCAGGCAGAAAATCCCTGTGGTGGTGCGCGCGTTAACCATACCTTAGCCTGATGCCTATAGCATCACTGTAGCCGCCGAACGTTAACAATGGGTTGAAGCCCCGCCACCGACCCGGCAAATTCTGCCGCCCCGGTCGTGAAAAGGGTTCCATCACGTTAGCGTCCCAGCGTCAACCTTTGATGTCAGTCTGTTGTTTTACAGAGTGTTTGCCAGATGGTGTCAAACCGGCGTATCGTTATGCTGGTGCCTTTTGTGGCTCTCTGCTCTGCTGTCTGAAGTGTGTGCCTGGTGGCAGGCCTTGCGGTAAACGGAAACTTCGCCATGGAAAATACAAGCTATGTCGCCCTTTCCCGGCAAACGTCCCTGTGGCGTGAGCTGGAAGTGGTTGCGAACAACTTGGCCAACGTGAATACCCCCGGTTATCGCGGGCGGGATGTCGTATTCACGGACTATATGGTCAAAACGCGCAACGATGATTCGGTTTTTCAGGAACAGGTGAACTTTGTGCAGGATTACGGCACCGCCGAGGACCTGACGCAAGGTGCCCTGAAGCAAACCGGCAACCCGATGGATCTGGCGCTGGAAAACAAGGGCTATTTTGCCGTCGAAGGCCCGGACGGGGAAAAATACACCCGCGCTGGCCGTTTCATGATGGATGCCGATGGCAAGGTGGTTGATTCCAATGGTGACGCCCTGCTGACCGATGCCGGGACGCCACTGTTCATCGCCCCCAACGAAAGCCAGTTCATGGTCGCCCGTGATGGCACGGTTTCGACCGAAAACGGCGTGATCGGCAAGCTGAAGATCGTTGAGTTCAAGGACGAACAGGCTTTGCGGAACGTCGGTGCCAACAAGTACGATGCCCTGCCGGGGCAGGATGCGACCCCGGTGGAAATTCCGCAGGTTGCCCAGGGCTCGATCGAAGAGTCCAATGTGAACGGCGTGGTCGAAATCACCAAATTGATCGATTTGCAGCGATCTTATGGACACGTTAACCAAATGCTGGAAAAAGAGAACGAGCGCACCGGTAAGACCATGGACGTCTGGTCCAGGCAGGTCTGACCTGTGCCAGACAGGTTTTGCCTGTGAAGGTGTTTTTCGGTTCGGCCAAACGTGCTATTGCGATGCGGTCGGTCCACTGAAACCGTTTTTTGACCCTGACCGTCGTGTAGGCGACGTGCCTCGTCGAGACCAGCGATCTGCGCGTTATTCGGCTGGATCGCCCGTACAAGGATAACAACGATGCGTTCGCTTTCTATCGGCGCTACCGGGATGCTTGCCCAGCAGACCAACGTGGAAGTCATCTCGAACAACATCGCCAACATGAACACGACCGCCTATGCCAAACGGCGCGCCGAGTTCAATGACCTGCTGTATCAAAACATCCGTCGTCCGGGCGCGCAGTCTTCGGACACCGGGACCATCGTGCCGGCTGGCATCCAGCTCGGGCTGGGGGTGAAAACCGCTTCGGTCTACCGCATCACCACCCAGGGCAGCCTGAGCAGCACCGACAATACGCTGGATGTGGCCGTGCAGGGCAAGGGTTACTTTCAGGTGACCCTGCCGTCCGGCGAGACGGCCTATACCCGTGACGGGTCGTTCCAGTTGTCGTCCACCGGTGAACTGGTGACCAACGATGGTTACACTGTGCAGCCGGGGATCACCATTCCGACCGATGCAACGACGGTGACCATCAACGCCTCAGGTGAAGTGCTGGTGAAGCTGGACGGACAGACTGCCGAGCAGAATGTCGGCCAGTTGCAGCTGGCGACCTTTGCCAACGAAGCCGGTCTTTCCGCCGTCGGGAACAACCTGCTGATGGAAACGGCGGCGTCTGGCGCTCCGGTGGTGTCTACCCCGTCCCAGCCGGGTTTTGGCAGCCTGCTGCAGGGCTATCTGGAAACCTCGAACGTGGACGTGGTGTCGGAAATCACTGAACTGATTTCTGCCCAGCGTGCTTACGAAATGAACTCCAAGGTTATTCAGACCTCGGATGAAATGATGTCGCAGGTTAACCAGATCAAGTAATTACCCTGATAGAACAGCCGTCGGCTCTTCTGCCGTAGCAGCCGACGGCAGGAGACCTGATGATGCCCCTGTCCGCCTTCCGTCTGGCACAGCGCCGTTACAGCGCCCTGTTCCTGTTCGCCGTGTGCGTTGGGGGTATGGTCGTTGCGGGGGTGCGTGGTGCCGACGCCCAGGGCAGCGGGAATGGTTCGTCCCTGGGAAGCGTGCCGCGCGCCTTGACCACGACGCCGTCGGCGTTGTCAGGCATCGGGCCGATGGTTGCCTTGCGCCATCACATTACCATCGAAGGCGAGGTTGTCTATTTGCATGACCTGTTCGATGGCGTTCCGCCCGAGCGGGACAGGCAAATTTTGCGGGCCCCTGAACTGGGAAAGACGGTGACGCTGGACATGGCGTTTCTGACCCGGCTGGCACAGAACGAAAACCTGAACTGGACGCCGTTGTCGCAGTCCGAACAGGCGACTCTGACGCGGGCTTCGGGGCAGATCCACAGCGACGAGATCATGGCGGCGATCAGTCAGTCGTTGATCCAGCGTGGTATGCCGACGACCGCCGAGATCGATGTGTCACCGCCGTTGACCACCATTCCGATTCCGGCAGGCGTGACGCCTGCCATCGAAGTTTACGAGGTTGCTTATAACCGGGCAGATGGCCGCTTTACGGTGCGGGTCGATGTCCGGGCTGCACAGATGGCACCGACGCATTTGTCCCTGACCGGAATGGCTTATGATACGATTGATGTTCCGGTGCTGCAAAATACCGTGTCGCGTGGGCAGGTGATTGAGGCGAAAGACGTCGGGTTCATGCGGCAACGGATTGGGGCTTTGCAGGGCAGTGACGTGATTACCGATTTCGATCAGGTCATCGGCAAGGCGGCCCGCCGCGTCATGCGCCCCGGAGAGGCCTTTCGGGACCGGGACATCGAGCGTCCATCGCTGGTAACCAAGGGCAGTCTGGTGACGATGGTTTTGCGGACGCCGCTGATGCAGTTGACGGCACAGGGGCGTGCGATGCAGGACGGTGCTGTTGGTGACGTGATCAAGGTGCAAAACCCGCGCTCGGGTAAAACCGTTCTCGGAACCGTTATCGAAGCGCGGACCGTCGAGGTCGATCCGGCCCAGTCGGCCGCGTTGCAATAAATGGCCTGACGGCCGGGACCAGTCTGCATTAATGTGACGCATGCACACTGGTCCAACTTTTTGTTCTGTCGCATTGTTTTTGCGAAAACCGGTTTCCACTTTTCGCACAATGCTGGTTGCTTTTGTTTTGTCGCATTGTTTTTGCGAAAACCGGTTCCCACTTTTCGCACAATGCTCTAGGAATTCAGGCTGTGACTGGCCGAGGAGACTCTGATGACTACCCTGCGCTCTGACCTGTTGCACCGCTTTCTCTCTCTGGCAGGGGTGTTTGCTCTGGGGGCCAGCCTGTCGGCGTGTGGTAGTACCATGGAACGCTTGTCCGAAGTCGGTAGTGGTCCACGCCTGTCCGAGGTCCAGAACCCGACCCAGAAACGTGATTATCAGCCGGTCAGCATGCCGATGCCTGCGCCCGAGGTGGCCTATAACAACGCCAACAGCCTGTGGCGTCCCGGTTCGCGCGCGTTCTTCAAGGACCAGCGGGCGGCAACCGTCGGCGATATTCTGACGGTGGTGGTAGATATCCAGAGTGAAAAGGCCGAGTTGGACAACGCGTCATCGCGCAGCCGTGCCGGGGCCGAAAATCTTGGGATACCCACTTTGGCCGGTCTGGAAAGTTCGGTAAACAACATCCTGCCGAACAGCGTTGATCCGTCCAAGCTGGCTTCGGTGGACAGCAGCTCCAGCTCCAGCGGGACCGGGAAGATCAAACGCGAAGAAAGCATCAACATCCGTCTGGCGGCGGTGGTGCTGCAGGTGCTGCCGAATGGCAATCTGGTGGTGGCCGGACGTCAGGAAGTACGGGTGAACTTTGAACTGCGCGAATTGAGCGTTACCGGGGTGATTCGTCCGCAGGATATCCGTTCTGACAACACCATTGACTGGGACAAGATTGCCGAGGCCCGCATCAGTTATGGTGGGCGTGGGACGATTTCCGATGTGCAGCAGCCCCGCTATGGGCAGCAGATTTTCGACATTATTTTCCCGTTCTGATCCGGTGAAGATGGCTGTAATAAAAAGGCGCTGCGAGACTGCAGCGCCTTTTTATTTGGGGCGGAACCTCGCCGGGACATCGCCCCTGAGCAGTTCAGCGCAGAATGTTTTCGATGCGATTGTAGAGCATCACATCCCCCGTGACGGGGATAGGTATCGGTACACTTTCTCCCGGCCAGCCGACGTATCGCTTCAACTCATACAAAGCCATCTCGCTCCGGGCATTAGAGGGAGGCTCCACCGTACTGCCCAGCAGGCGGTCATGGCTGGCTAGCCACTGCTCGCTCAACTGAACATCATGTTCCAGCGATTGGCGCAGCGTTTCCAGAATAACGCCCTGTTTCTCAAACAGGTCAATCTTCTCATCCAGTTGAATAGCCGTCTTGGCATAGGCCTTGGGCAAGCCCTGTGACGTCCCGTCCACAGCCAAAGCGCAGCGTGTTTGCCCGACCTGTTTTTCCAGTTGCAGCAGAACGGCTTCTATCTGATTCAGGCTTTGCGTCAGGGTCTTGCGATTTTGGCGCAGATGAACCAGCACGTTTTCCTCGCACACGCGCTGAGACAACCGCAGCAAGGCCTTTTGCTCGCCTTTCTGCATGTCGATACGGCCTTGCCGGGCACCTACCAGAATTTCGACAGCTTCGCTGATCAGTTTCTGGCTGCGGACATCGGCTTCCGCCAGCGTCTTTGCCACCTCGCCAGAAACAATCTTTCCACGGGCATGCCCCTTTCGGGCCAAAGCCATAATCGCTTCCAGACCGTCAAGCTGCCCGACCAGCCGTCGATGCCGTTGCCGTGAGCGGGTAATTCCTGAGGCTCTCACCCAAGGGAACAGAGTCATTGGTCGCCCCTGCACCACCAATCACAGCGTTTATGCCGTGATATCCTCCCAATCGTGAGGCGAATAGTCTCAGAAATACCTATCCTTTGCAATTGTTCTTCTAGTTTTGTGGCAGTAATGACATTTATGGTTGTGCAATTGCAGCATCATCAATAATCAATTGGGCTTCGGATCGCCCCTGCCAACTATCCAGTCGTAGAGTACCCGCCAAATGAAGCGTACTCCCCTGCGTGTTCAGCAGCAGCATCCCCAAATCGGAATCAACGCACTTGAAGGCAATCGCCTTCAACCGCCCACCACGCGCACCGGTCACGAAGCAGCGGACGTGCCCCTGACCAACGATATCGGCGCGGGCAATCCGGGCGTGGGGGATCACAAAGCGCGGCTCTTCGTTGCCAGCCCCATAAGGGCCCACCCGCCCCAGCATCTCCAGCAGGTCTGCGCTGGCCCCTTGCACATCCACCACACCATCAACTTCCAGCATCGGGGAAATCCCTCCGCCCGCCAGTTGATCCCGTAACCGCTCGGTCAGAAAGGCGCGCAGATCAGGCAGCCGGTCTGCCGCCAGACTGAATCCTGCCGCCATCGCATGGCCCCCGCCAGCCTGCAAAATGCCAGCCTCGCGGGCGGCGATCACCGCCCGCCCCAGATCCAGCCCCGGTACCGACCGCCCCGAGCCTTTCGCCAGCCCGCCATCCAGCGCCACCACGCAGCACGGCACGTTGTAGCGTTCCTTCAGGCGACCGGCGACGATCCCGATCACCCCCGGATGCCAGCTTTCCCCGGCCACCAGCAACAACGGATCGTCCGCGGTCAGGGCAGCCCCTTCGGCCTGCTCGATGGCCTGGAACAGAACGTCGGCCTCGACCTGCTGGCGTTCCTGATTGTATTCGTGCAGGCGCAAGGCCATTCCGACCGCTTCCTGCGGGTCGTCACAGGTCAGCAGACGAGCCCCCAGACCACATTCCCCCACACGTCCACCGGCATTCACCCGTGGTCCCAGCACATAGCCCAGATGATAAGCATCGACCCGTTCCTTCACCCCGGCCACATCGGCCAGCGCCACCAGTCCGGGGTTCCGCCGCGCCGCCATCACCTTGATGCCCTGCGCCACCAGCGCCCGGTTTACCCCGACCAGTGGCACCACGTCACAGACGGTCCCCAGCGCCACGATGTCGAGCAGGCTCATCAGGTCGGGGGCGGCACAGCGTCCCTGATACCAGCCAGCAGCTTTCAGAGTCCGGTTCAGCGCCACAATCAACAGGAACGTCACCCCGACCGCCGCCATGTGCTTGTGCGGGCTGGGGTCGTCCAGTCGTTTCGGATTGACTACCGCACAGGCCACTGGCAAGGCCGGTTCGGCTTCGTGGTGATCAATGACGATCACGTCCAGCCCGCAATCTGCCGCCACCTGCAACGGAGCAAAAGCGGTGATGCCGCAATCCACGGTCACCACCACCGCCATTCCCTGCGACCGCAAGGTTTGCAGGGCGGGCGCATTCGGGCCATAGCCTTCGGCCAGGCGGTCCGGGATATAGATTACTGGCTCAACCCCGACCGCGGTCAGAAAGCGCGCCAGCAGGGCCGAGGATGTAGCACCATCGACGTCATAGTCGCCAAAAATGGCGATCTTTTCACCGTCACGGATGGCCGAACACAGACGCTCCACCGCCTTGTCCATGTCTTTCAGGTGCGACGGGTCCGGCAACTGGTCGCGCAGGGTCGGGTTCAGAAAGGCCTCGGCCTGATCCAGTCCAACGCCTCGCGCTGACAATACCCGCGCCACCACATCGGGAATCCCCAACCGTTGGCGCATCGCCGCCACCTGCCGATCATCGGTCTGTCGCAAAACCCACCGACGTCCTTGCGCCGAGTGGTCAACACCAAGATAGGAGTCAGGTTGAACGGTCACGATCACGATCCTCATTGAAACACGACCGCGAGACTATAGAGCAGTCAGCGCAAAAATGGGTCCGCTTTTGCGCATCGTCCCTGTCCCAAAGCAAAAGCGCGAGAAGCTTCCTCCTCGCGCTTTGCCCGATCACATTAAAACGCCGGAAAACCCTCAGGCATCCACCGGCTCGAAGCCGGTCTTGCGGTCAAAGTTGTGGCTGGCGGTCACCCACCGCACCGTACCGGACTTGGATCGCATCACCAGCGTTTCAGTCTTCGCCCCGTTGTGCCAGCGGCGGACGCCCTTCAGCATCGCGCCGTCGGTGACGCCGGTCGCAGCGAACATCACGTCGCCCGAGGCCAGTTCCAGCAGGGTATACTTCTTCGACAGGTCGCTGATGCCCCACCGCTTGGCGCGGGCGCGTTCGTCGTCGTTGCGGAACAGCAGACGCCCCTGCATCTGGCCGCCAATGCAGCGCAGGGCGGCGGCGGCAAGCACACCTTCCGGCGCACCGCCAGAACCGATGTACATGTCTACACCGGCACCGTGTTCACCCATGGCGGTGGCGATCACGCCCGACACGTCACCATCAGGGATCAACATGATGCGCGACCCGGCTTCGCGCACGCGGGCAATCAGTTCTTCGTGGCGCGGGCGGTTCAGGATGCACACCAGCAGGTCCTGTACTTCGGCTTTTTTGGCCTTCGCCAGCGACTTCAGGTTCTGCTCGACCGAATTGTCCAGATCAACCACACCCTCGGGCAGACCACCACCGACGGCGATCTTGTCCATGTAAACGTCCGGCGCATTCAGGAAGCCGCCGTGTTCGGCGCAAGCCACCACCGCCAGCGCATTCGGGCCACCGGTGGCGCAAATGGTGGTGCCTTCCAGCGGGTCAAGGGCGATATCGACCTTCGGGCCAACGCCGGTCCCGACCTTTTCGCCGATGTACAGCATCGGGGCTTCGTCGCGCTCGCCTTCGCCGATCACCACCGTGCCGTCGATCGAAATCGAGTTCAAGGCCCGGCGCATGGCATCCACCGCTGCCTGATCCGCCGCCTTTTCATCGCCCTTGCCAAGCCAGCGCGACGCGGCCAGCGCCGCTGCTTCGGTCACGCGGGCCATTTCCAGGGCCAGGTTGCGTTCAAGCTGAGTGCTGATTTCAGCCGCAGCAGTACGGTTCGACATGGTTCTGTTTCCTCTGCCAGATCTGCAGGATGGTCTCCGCATGGAGCCTGTCAGTCCATCGGGCCGACAGAAAAGCATACCCCCGGCCTGCGTGTCCATCGTGAACACCGCAAAAACCGGGGGTCTGTTTTTATCCTGCACTTCCCATTTGTTGGGATCAGTTTTACAGCGATTCTATGCGGATGACACGCGGCGGCTCGACCACCGCCGGCAGGGCGGCGATGTTTTCCAGTGCCTTGCGCAGCGACGATTCTCGCGTTTCGTGCAGGGTCATCACCACCGGCACCACTTCCGCCGGAGCGCGACCGCGTTGCAGGATGGCCTCCATCGACACTTCGGCCTTGCGCAGGGCATCGGCGATATCGGCAAACACCCCCGGCTCGTCACGCACCATCAGGCGGATGTAGTATTCGCCAACGTGCTGCTCCATCGACCAGTCCGACAGCTCGGCCAACTGGCCCGCCGGGACGCCGAAGGTAAAGGCACTGGCGCGGCCCGCCGCAATGTCCAGCACATCCGCCGCCACCGCCGACGCGGTTGGGCCAGCACCGGCCCCACGCCCGACAGCCACCGAACGGCCGACAAAATCGCCCTCGATCACCACCGCATTGAACACGTCGTCAACGGTCGCCACCGGAGCCGTCACCGGCACCATGCACGGATGCACGCGCTGTTCGATACCGTGATCGGTCTGGCGGGCAATGCCCAGCAACTTGATGCGATAGCCCAGTTCTTCGGCGAACTGGATATCGACCGCCGAGATGTGGCGGATGCCTTCGATATGCACCTTGGACAGATCGACTTTGGTCCCGAACGCAAGACTGGCGAGGATCGACAGCTTGTGCGCGGCATCGATGCCTTCAACGTCAAAGGTCGGATCGGCCTCGGCATAGCCCAGAGCCTGGGCATCGGCCAGCACGTCGGCAAAGTCGCGCCCGGTGGCCCGCATCACGGTCAGGATGTAGTTGCAGGTGCCGTTCAGGATCCCGCACACACTCTTGATGTGGTTGCCAGCCAGACCTTCGCGCAGGGTCTTGATCACCGGAATGCCACCGGCAACGGCGGCTTCATAGGCCAGCACCACGCCCTTGGCTTCGGCCGCAGCGGCCAGCGCCGGGCCGTGGTTCGACAGCAGGGCCTTGTTGGCAGTCACCACGTGGCAGCCACGGGCAATCGCCGTTTCCACCACCTCTTTGGCGGCTCCTTCCGAGCCGCCAATCAGTTCACACACCACATCGGCATCGGCGTCGCGCGCCATCACCACCGGGTCGTCGTACCAGGTGAGGGCCGACAAGTCCACGCCGCGATCCTTGTCGCGCGAGCGGGCCGAGACGGCGGTCACCACCACCGGACGGCCACAGCGGAGCGCAATCAGGTCGGCCTGTTCCTGCAACAGACGGACGGTGGCAGCACCGACCGTCCCCAAACCAGCGACGGCTACTTTCAGCGGATCACTCACTTCAACACCACCCGTTGTTTTTCGGCATCTTCGAGAACCTTGTCGTAGTTCTGCAAAAAGCCCTTGATGTTACGCACAGCCTGACGAATGCGATGCTTGTTTTCGACCAGACCGATACGGACGTGATCGTCTCCCTGCTCGCCAAAGCCCAACCCCGGAGCAACCGCCACCTTGGCTTCGCGCATCAGCAGCTTGGAGAATTCGACCGAGCCCAGATGCTGGAAGGCGGGCGGGATCGGCGCCCAGGCAAACATCGACGCCGGTGGCGGCGGAACCATCCAGCCAGCCTGATGCAGACCTTCGATCAGTACATCGCGGCGCTCCTTATAGACCAGCCGGGTCTGTTCGACGCAATCCTGCGGCCCGTTCAGGGCGGCGGTTGCCGCCACCTGCACCGGCGTAAAGGCACCGTAATCGAGGTAGCTCTTCACCCGCGACAGCGCCGAGATCAGCTTGCGGTTCCCGGCAGCAAAGCCGATACGCCAGCCCGCCATGTTATAGGTCTTGGACATCGACGAGAATTCGACCGCCACGTCCTTGGCACCGGGAATTTGCAGGATCGACGGCGGCGGCACGTCGTCAAAATAGATTTCCGAATAGGCGATGTCGGACAGCACAAAGATTTCATGCCGACGGCAGAAGTCGACCACTTCCTTGTAAAAGGCCAGATCAGCCACCATCGCCGTCGGGTTCGACGGGAAGTTGACGATCACCGCCACCGGCTTGGGGACCGAGTGGCGCACGCCACGGTCCATCGCCCGCAGGAAGTCTTCGTTCGGCGTGGCCGGAATCGAGCGCACCGAACCACCGGCAATGATGAAGCCAAAGGCGTGGATCGGATAACTGGGATTCGGGGCCAGCACAATGTCGCCCGGGCTGGTGATGGCCTGCGCCAGATTGGCAAGGCCTTCCTTCGAGCCCAGGGTGACGATGATTTCGCTTTCCGGGTCCAGATTGACGTTAAAGCGACGTTCGTAATAGCCCGACATCGCCTTGCGCAGGCCGGGGATGCCCTTGGACATCGAATAGCCGTGGGCGCGCGGGTTCCGCGCTGCTTCACACAGCTTGTCGACGATGTGCTGCGGGGTCGGTTGATCGGGGTTGCCCATGCCCAGATCAATAATGTCTTCGCCCGCGGCGCGCGCACGCGCCTTCATGGCGTTCACTTCCGCAAAGACGTAAGGGGGCAAGCGCTTAATGCGATGAAATTCCTGTTCCATGATGAACCTGACTGGCAAATGCCATCGTAGAGTGTTGCATGGTTACCCCGCTGGCGGGCGGAGTGCGATATTGGGGATGTGCAGGGTCACTGCCATCAATAATCGAGGAACACCTCGGTCCGGCGGTTGGCGGCTTCGCCGGTGGGCATGACTTCCTGATACATCGGCTCGTTGTCTGCGACTGCGCCGACATACAGGCTCGACCGCGGAGCACCCATCTCGATCAGGGCGTTCATGACCGCACGGGCGCGTTGCTGCGACACCCGCAGGTTGGCCATGTCATGGTGATCCCACGACATGTCACCGGTGCGCGAAGATGCATGACCGACAACCCGCAGCATGCCGTTATGCTGCTTTTGCAGCGCGACCACCTGTCGCAGGATGGCCCGGTCGCGGGCCGACAGACTGGCGGCACCGTTGCCGAACTGGATGGTGGCCACCTGCGTCGATACGGCGGTTCCGGCGCTGTTGTAGGCTTCCAGCGGATAGGGGCCGGAGCCGGTCATGCTGAGACCCATCGCCAGACCACCGACATTGGCCGCCGACCCGGAGGCCCCAGCCGGAGCATGGCCGTTGGACTGCACCGTCACCTTGCCGTTGCCATTCACCACCGTGGTGGTGTCATCGGCTTCGCCGGTCGGCGGCACGTATTCCGGCACCGGGCTGGCAACGGGTTCGGGCGCGGCAACCGGTGCGGCCATCGCCTGCGGCGCGGGAGCAGGCTCTGGCTCGGGCTCGGGCTGCGGCACGGGCGGAGCCACCGGAGCCGGAGCTTCGGCCACCTGCGGCGCAGCCTCGACCACCGGTTCGGGGGCCGGAGCAGCAGTCTGACTGACCACCGGAGCAGGCGTTTCCTGCACCACCGGTTCGGCGGCCACCTGCGGCGTGGCAACCGATGTTACCGTCGGGGCTGACTGGTTGGGCAGTTCGTTCAATGCGTACTGCTGGCTGGGCATCCGGCGGGTGCTGGTACCGTTGCTGTAGGCCGGGGGCTGGGCAACGCCGTTCAGGCCATCCGGGCTGGGGGTACCGGTTTCGCTTTCACTGCTGCCATCACTGCCAAACACGGAATCCCAGCTGTCCTGCATCGTCGAGCAGGCGCTGAGCGACAACAAGGCCACCGCAACCAGACTGCCCATCCGCAGAGCACGGGTGCGCCCGCCCGTCAGGGCGGCGGTCCTAGCTCGCATCGCCTCCGGGGTGCTGGCTGCTGCCGCAACGGTCTCCGGAATGTGCCGGGACGCGTGCTCAGACACCTTTTGGGGCAGGCGAATAGGAAACATGGTGTTTGGCCTCGTTTGCCGATAAGAGAAAAGCGCAACAGGGTCGCTGCATGTGCGACCTTGCCATAAGTCAGGCCCCATAAAATACATGAGGCGTGTTACCATTCCATGATTTATTTCCACAGGAATGCGTAAACTCGTTCCCTGTGCCAGATAATCAGGGTATCACCCAAGACAGGTGTGGACTTTGGCACCCAAGCCCCTCACCATACCACCGGAGCACGAAGGGTACCGCGGCATGGCGTTACCCTTATCGCGGGAGGAAGAGAGAGTCTCGATGGCTGATCAGCAGAATTCCAAGCAAGCGACCCCCAATGCCGACCATCACCCGGACATGAAAATCCCCGATCCGGCCGAAGTCTCCAAGGCGATGGCCAATATCGCCGAGCGCAGCCAGCGTCTGGTCAGCGATTTTCTGGCCCGTCAGGCCGAACATCCCGAACCGGCCCCGACCGATCTGGACCCGATGCACGTCGGCAAAGCCTTTATGGAAATGACGGCCCGCCTGATGGCGAACCCCGCCCGTCTGGTCGAGGCGCAGGTGTCGCTGTGGCAGGATTACATGAACCTGTGGCAGAACACCGCCCGCCGCATGTTCGGTGAAGAAACCTCGCCGGTGATTGTCCCCGACAAGACCGACCGCCGGTTCAAGGATGACGCCTGGCACGAAAACGAAGTCTTTGACTTCATCAAGCAGTCCTATCTGCTGACCAGCCGCTGGCTGACCAACGTCGCCAACGACGTCGAAGGTCTCGACACCAAGGACGCAAAGAAGGTCGAGTTCTATACCCGCCAGTTCATCGACGCCATGGCACCGTCGAACTTCCTGTTCACCAACCCGGAAGTTCTGCGGGTTACCGTCGAAAGCGGCGGCGAAAACCTGCTAAAGGGTCTGGAACACCTGTTGTCCGATCTGGAGCGCGGCCATGGCCGCCTGCGGATTTCGATGACCAACGAAAGCGCGTTCGAAGTCGGCCGCAACATCGCCTCCACGCCGGGGTCGGTGGTCTACCAGAACGACATGATGCAGTTGATCCAGTACACCCCGACCACCGAAAAGGTGAAGTCGGTGCCGGTGATGATCGTGCCGCCGTGGATCAACAAGTTCTACATCCTTGACCTGCGGGAAAAGAACTCGCTGATCAAGTGGCTGGTCGATCAGGGCTATACCACCTTTGTCATCTCGTGGGTCAACCCGGATGAAACCCTGAAAGACAAGTCGTTCGACGACTACATGCTGGAAGGCACTCTGGCTGGCATCAATGCCATTCAGGACGCCACCGGTGCCAGCAAGGTCAACGCCATCGGCTATTGTCTGGGCGGCACCTTGCTCGCCTCCACCGCAGCCTACCTCAAGGCGACGGGTCAGGATCGCCTGAACTCGGCCACCTTCCTCACCACCCTGACCGACTTCAGCGAGCCGGGCGAACTGGGGGTGTTCATCGACGAAGAGCAGCTCGATGCCCTCGACGAGCGGATGCAAAAGGCCGGGTATCTGGATGGCGGCGACATGGCCACCACCTTTAACATGCTGCGCGCCAACGACCTGATCTGGTCGTTCGTCGTCAACAACTACCTGCTGGGCAAGGAGCCGTTCCCGTTCGACCTGCTGTACTGGAATGGTGACTCGACCCGCATGCCCGCCGCCATGCACAGCTTCTACCTGCACAAGATGTATCAGGAAAACAAGCTGATCCAACCCGGTGGCGTGGTGTTGCAGGGCGTGCCGCTTGATCTCGGCAAGGTCGATATTCCGGTCTACATGCTGTCGTGCCGCGAAGACCATATTGCCCCGTGGACCTCGACCTTTGCCGCCACCAACATCTACAGCGGCAAGGTGAAGTTTGTGCTGTCGGCTTCGGGCCACATTGCCGGGGTGGTCAATCCGCCGGTCGCCAACAAGTATTGCTACTGGACCAACAACCGCAAGGTCAAATCCCCCGATGCCTGGCTGAAGGGGGCCCAACAGCACGAAGGTAGCTGGTGGACCGACTGGAATGAATGGTGCGCCCCGCTGTCCGGCCCGGACGTTCCGGCCCTGCAGCCCGGTTCCGGCAAGCTGCCGGTTCTGGAGGCAGCTCCTGGTTCCTACGTCAAAATCCGGGCCGTCTGACACATCCCGGCATTGCGATCAAAAGAAACACCGGCAGGGCGTCCTTGCCGGTGCTTCTTTTTAGAGCAGCGTGCGTTACACGACAGTAGAAAAACAGGATCATGGAGCGCTGCTCCACACCTCGCTGGGGCCAGTCGGCCCCAGACCCCATTCCTTTGAATTCAAAGAAAAAGTGGGGGTTCGGGGGCATCACCTCCGAATGGGTATGGGCGGTAGCCCATTCTCCTGCGTGGACTGGCACGTACTGTGGCGTCAGTTTAGGCGCAGATCACATTGCGGCAATCAGGTGATCCGGCCCTTCGCGCAGCGCACGGGCAATGATCCGCAGCCCTTCCTCGGTCCGGCGCAGTGTGGTCATCGCCCCGACACAGACGCGGATGGCCGGGGTCGGTCGCTGCTTGCCGACAGCAAAGGTTTCAGCAGGCATCACGATCACCCCCATCCGCTGAAGCTGGTCGGCAAAGGCATCAGCCCGCCAGTGTTCCGGCAAGCGGATCCACAGGTGATAACTGGAACGATCATTATCAGCCACATGATCCCCCAGTATCGCTTCCACCATTTTCCAGCGCACCCGCACATCCTGTTGCAGTTTGCCGACAATCTCGTCAGCAAAGCCACTGTCGATCCAGCGCCGCGCCACTTCGCCCATCAACGGCGGAGCCATCCAGCAACTGGCCCGCAGCGCCACCTGAAAGCGGTCAATGATCGCCAGCGGGGCGCAGACCCAGCCCAGCCGCAGCCCCGGAGCCATGCTCTTTGAAGAGCTGGTCAGGTAAATGCCGTGCCGGGGCAGCCAGCTCACCAGCGGCGGGGGACGATCCTGCGGCATCAAGCCATACACATCGTCCTCGATGACGAACATCTCGGCGCGCTCCGCAATCGCTGCCAATGCCCGCCGCCGTCCTTCGGACATGGTGGCGCTGGTGGGGTTTTGCAGCGTTGGCATGGTGTACAGGGCGCGGGGCGCATGCTGGCGAATGGCGTCCTCCAGCGCATCGGGCAAAATCCCCTCGCCATCACAGGCTACCGGTGCCAGCTTGATGTCCCACTGCCCCGCCAGAGCCTTCATGCCGGGGTAGGTCAACGGCTCGGTCAACACCGTATCGCCGGGGCGACACAGCGCACTGATGGATGTCTCCATCGCGTGCTGCCCGCCACAGGTTACCGCGATTTGTTCAGGGCGAGCCGTCAGGCCCACCCGCTTCAACCAGCGGGCTCCCGCTGCCCGGTGTTCGGGAACACCCAGACTGTGCTGGTAGGTCAGCATCTGCCCCAGACCATTCGACCGGCTGATTTCGGCCAGCGTTTCGGCAAAGGCCTGCTCCTGCCCCAGCAATGGCGGAAAATTGAGGCTGAGATTGATCGGCCCGCTTTCGGAAAATTCTTCCAGCGGCGGCAAGTGGAACCGGCGAACCGCGCTGGGGTTCTCGTCGGTATCCGGCGGACGGACAAACGTCCCGCGACCGACTTCACCGTCGATCAGGTCGCGGCGGCGCGCTTCCTGATAGGCGCGCGTGACAGTGGCCACGGTCACCCCCAGCGCCCAGGCCAGATCGCGGTGGGTCGGCAGGCGGTCGCCGGGTTTCAGCGAGCCGTCAGCAATGGCATCGGCCACCGCGTCAGCGATGGCTCGATAGGTGGGGCCAGAGCGGCCTTCGAGGGAGGGGGTCCATATTGTCATGGTGACAATGTTACTGTTGACCAGGACAATCGGTCAAGACACTCTGCGATTAGGACAACAATTTTCCCCGAGGGGGCCATCATGCAGAATTGTACTAGGACAATCCAGTCGTCATCCTTCCTCACACCCAGCGAAATGATCGTCGCCGGCCTGCGGCTGTTGATGTCGGGTCTGTCCCTGTGGCTGGTGGCAACCTGCGACCGTCTGCTCGACCGGTTGGACCGCCATCGCCAGATTCGTCAGCTTCACAGTTGGGACGACCGGATGCTAAGGGATATCGGCATCAGCCGGTGTGATCTTGATCGCCTTTCCGTTATCCCCACATCCCCCTCACAGGAGAACCGCCATGAGCCCCGTTCCTGACAGCGCCCAGCCTTTGACTGTCCCCCTCTATCAGGTGGATGCCTTTACCAACGTGGCCCTGAAGGGCAATCAAGCGGCGGTGATGCCCCTGAATGCCTGGCTGCCTGACGACAAACTGGCCGCCATTGCCGCTGAAAACAATCTGGCTGAAACGGCCTTTCTGGTTGCAGAACCGGCGGGTGGTGAGGCTGATTATGAGATCCGCTGGTTCACTCCGTCGTGCGAAGTGCCCCTGTGTGGTCACGCCACACTGGCCAGCGCCCATGTGATCTTTCAGCACCTCACCCCTCAGCGGGATACGGTGGTGTTTCGTACCCGCCAGCGCGGTCTGTTGACTGTCCGGCAAGGGGATGACGACCTGTTGGTGATGGACTTTCCCACCAGCAAACTGCGCCCGATGATCATCCCCGAGGCTCTCGACGCGGTGCTTCGATCGCCAGTGCTGGAGGTCATGCGGTACGACGGTGATGACCTGTTTGTTGTGCTCGACAGTCCGGCCCGGGTCAAGGCTCTGGCCCCGCAGCTGACCGCCTTTGCCGAGGTGAAGGCGCGTGGGATTATTGTCACCGCCGAAGCCAACCGTGATCAGGATGGTTGTGACTTTGTGTGCCGGTATTTTGCCCCGGGCTGGGGAATTGATGAAGACCCCGTGACCGGCTCAATCCACACCGCGCTGGTGCCGTTCTGGGCCAGGCGGTTGGGGCGCGACAGCCTGATATCCCGTCAGGTCTCGCGCCGGGGCGGCACCCTGTATTGCCGTGCACTGGGGGATCGTACAGAAATCGCCGGTCACAGTGTTCTGTATCTCAGTGGGCAGGTTTATCTGTAAGCCGAATGCCTCACTGGATACGGCAGTTGAAAGAAAAGTGCAGGCTGCCGCCTGACCCGCTCGGGGCCTGAGGCCCCGAACCCCCATTTTTCTTTCAATATCAAGTTAATGGGGTCTGGGGCCTTAAGGCCCCAGCGGGGTTTGGAGCAGCGCTCCATGATCCTGTTTTCTGTTTGTCGTGTGCTGAGGATCCACTTTTCGCACAATGCTCTGGAAAATAGGGGTTCTGGGGAGTTTTTCCCAGAAAATGCTTCAGGACAGGGCTTTGTTCGCCCTCAGGCTGGCCTGAATGAGCCGTTCGAGGCTATCGAGGAAGCGGACCCGATCCTGACGGTTATAACTGGCCGGTCCGCCGGTGATTTCTCCGGTTTCGCGCAAGTGCGCCATCAGGTCGCGCATTGCCAGGGCATTGCCGACAGATTGCTGGGTGATCAGGCTGCCATCGGGGCGGATCACATGGGCCTCACGTTCCAGACAGTGGGCGGCCAGCGGAATGTCGTTGGTGATGCAGATATCCTCGCGCTGGATGGCTTCGGCGATCCATTTGTCGGCGGCATCCGGTTCGGGCGGCACGACTACGCGGTGGATGAGGGGGTTTTGTTCACCCCGTTGCCAGCGGTTGCTGACAATATAGACTGCTATGCGGTGTCGCAGCGCAGCCTTCACCGTTTCCTCTTTGACGGGGCAGGCGTCTGCGTCGATATAGATCGTCGTCATTAGTCTGCCCCGTCGCGGAGCTGTATTACAGCGTCTTCAGGTCGCAGGCAGAGGTCTTGCCGTTACGACCGCGTTCCAGGTCGTAGGACACCTTCTGACCTTCGTTCAGACCGGCCAGACCGGCCTTCTGCACGGCGGTGATGTGCACGAACACGTCGGCCGAGCCGTCATCCGGCTGAATGAAGCCATAACCCTTGGTGGTGTTGAACCATTTCACGGTGCCAGTGGTCATGTGGACTCCTCATAACTGGCGTTGCCTGTCGTCGGAATGCTCGACAGGCATCGAAACGAATTGGGGGGAGACCAGTCAATTCCGGCGTCCTGTATGAAACAACAGACATTCCATAAAGGGAAAGGCCACCGTATCGGGACATGGGGGGTGAGCGTGGACGTACCCAAAGCTTATTCGACGATCCGAAGATGAAGAGGTTTGCGTACAATTGCAAGCCCAAAGCGGCAGGAAAGAAATGATGGAGACGGTTTTTTGCAGCACTGTGGCGGATGCGAAAAGTCAAAATGCGACGCGCCCGCACCGGGGGCGGCCTGGAATTGAATTACCCTTGTGTACCCTGACTGTCGAGCAATCAAGGATGGCTGCTGGTCGATGAAAACACGCCATCAGGCCATCAGCTAGACTGTTCCGGGTGCGATGGGCACATGCCCGGGTGTGGTCGAGGCCGGGGCTAACAGGATGTCGCAGACGCTTTTGCCTGTGGGAGTGCTGTGGCGCTGCGGTAACAGCGGCGGCCGGCATTCTTGGCGGCGTACATCGCATGGTCGGCTGCCATCAACAGGGCTTCGCCGCCGTTGGCATGGATGGGGTAGAGGGCGATGCCGATGCTGGCGCCGACCTGTGCGCTGATACCGTTCAGAACGAACGGCCGGGCGAGGGTATCCAGCACCTTTTGCGCGATGATGGCGGCATCCTGCTGCGACGCGGTGTTCAGGCTGAGGATGACGAATTCGTCCCCGCCCAGACGGGCGACAGTATCGCTTTCGCGCACGCAGTCACGCAGGCGTTCGGCCACTCCTTGCAGCAGCAGGTCACCGATCAGGTGGCCGTGGGTATCATTGATCGGTTTAAAGCCGTCGAGGTCGATAAACAGCAGGGCCAGTCCGCTGTCATCACGGCTGGCCTTGGAGATGGCCTGTTCCAGTCGGTCGTGCAGCAAAGCCCGGTTCGGCAGGCCGGTCAGCGCGTCGTGGCTGGCGGTGTGGCGCAGCTTTTCACTGGCTTCCTTCTCACGGGTGATGTCGCTGAACACCCCGACGTAATTGGTGATCTGCCCCTGACGGTTGCGAATGCACGAAATGGTCACGCGCTGTACATAGGCAGCCCCGTCGGCGCGACGGTTCCAGACTTCACCGCGCCAGTGGCCGTTGACCGCCAGCGTTGACCACATTTCCGTATAAAAGGCCTGATCGTGTCGCCCGGATGACAGGATGTGCGGGTCTTGCCCCATCGCCTGATCGCGGCCATAGCCGGTGATCTCGGTGAAGGCCGGATTGACGGCAACGATTTTCTTGTTGGCATCGGTGATCATCATTGCTTCGGCGGTGGTCTCGAACACCGTTTGTGCCAGCTGCAATTCCTGTTCACGCAATTTGCGCAGTGAAATGTCGCGCAGAATGACCTGTGCCCGGCGTTCTCCGCCGACTGTGATCGGGGCGACGCGCATTTCAACCGATAGAGGGCTGCTGCTGTGGCTGAGCAGGGTCAGCTCGATATCCTGATGTGACCGGCCTTCGGACAGGCAACTGATGATGGTGCTGACGGCCTGCGCACCATCGGGGCCAAGGAACAGCTCGGTGGGGGGCAAGCCTTCCAGGTTCTGTCGCCGGGGACTGTCGAACAGGGCCTGTGCTGCCGGATTGACAAAGGTGATGCTTTGCCCGGTGGCGATGATGATCGCATCCGGTGACATCTGGACCAGCGTGCGGAACCGTTCTTCGCTTTCCTTGATCTGCCGCTCGGTTTCATGGCGCTGAATGGCATAGCGCAACATGCGAACCAGCAGAAAGGGGTCGGTAAAGCCCTTGAGAACAAAGTCCTGGCAGCCCCGCTGCACGGCGGTGATGCCCATGGCGGAATCGTTCAGGCCGGTCATGACGACCACCGGACGGTTTGGAAACAGGTCGAGAACAGCGCCGATGGTCTCGAGGCCCTGGGTGTCGGGCAGGCCGAGATCGGTGACAATCAGGGAAAAGGGGGTCTGAACGCCATCGCGCTTGCTGCGGGCTTCCTGCATTGATCGCGCCCAGACGATCGTCAGGTTGTCGCCAGCCTCATGCACCATCTCTTCGAAGATACGGGCGTCGGCACCATTATCTTCGATGAGCAGAACGGAGAGGGGCTCGCCAGCAGAAACCACGGCCAAAATCCTTTCCTGTGTATCATGGAGCATAATGCAGTTTATTTTTGTCTTGGAGTACCATATTTTCTTTTGCATTGGCAATGTCCATGGCGTTGTTTCCCTGAGCAGAACGATCAGGCTAAAAGAGTGTTCAGAAAAGAATAGGGCGCTCTGTTCTTTTGAATTTGATCTGGCAAGACAGAACATGTTTGCGCCTGCTGTCTGAAACGAAGGGGACTCTGCACTGTGGGCGATGTTACAAAAAATACGTCTTTCACCGGGCAGGGGCACATGCTGCACTCCCTTGGGCGTGGTGCCGCGATTGTCGTGCTGTACATTTTGGTTGCACAGCTGGGTCTGCTGTTTTCCTTTATTGATGGCAATGTATCCCCGATCTGGTTACCGTCGGGAGTGTCGGTTCTTGCCCTGCTGGTTTTTGGGCGCCGCGTTTTATGGGCCTGTTGGCTGGCGAATGTGGTGGTGTCGGTTGGTGGTGGCATGTCGTTGCCTGTGGCATTGGTGTTTGCCTGCGGGAACTGTGTCGAATATCTGCTGGCGGCATTCCTGTTGCAGCGCTTTGCACCGCGTTTGGAACACTTCGGCTCCCTGCGGGATGTCGGCGTATTGCTGCTGGCCGGGGGTGTTGCCCCGATCCCGGCCGCCCTGTGTGCGACCACGACGTTGGTCCTTGTCAATATCGCCCCTGTGCAGGTTTCTCCCTTTGTGGCGCTGACCTGGTGGGCGGGGGATGCTGTTGGGATTTTGATCCTGGTGCCGTCGGTGCTGGTCTGGTACCGCCTGCGTGAAAAACGGGCCTTGCAGAGTAGGGTGTCCGTCGCGGCCCTGAGCTGGTATGGCGGGGGAAGCCTTGCCTTGGCGATGCTGGTGTTTTCTGACCCGTTGTCGCTGGCAGAGCACGGAATGGTTCTGGTCTATGCCCTGTTTCTGCTCGTCATGTGGGGGGCGCTGCGGCTGGGGATTTTAGGGGCAACCCTGGGGGTTCTGGCGGTGGTGATGCCGGCAGTGGTTCTCACCGCCGCCGGGCACGGCCCGTTTGTTCGGCACGAGCTGAATGATACCATCCTGCTGTTGATGGGATTCATGGTGGTCTCGCTGATCATGGCTTTGGCGTTGTCGGCGGTGCTGATCGAACGGGATACCGCTGCAGAACAAGCCCGCGTGCTGTCAAAGGCGGTCGAGCAGTCAGCATCAGCGGTGATCATCACCAATCCGGCTGGCCAGATCACCTATGTCAATCCGGCCTTCAGTGCGCTGACGGGGTATGAGAGTGCCGAGGCAATTGGTCAGAATCCCCGTTTTCTGAAAAGTGGTCATACGTCTGGCAATGAGTATGCCTCGCTCTGGAAGGCGATCATTGATGGCCGGAGCTGGCGGGGAGAATTCCTGAACATCTGTAAGGATCGTTCACTGGTGTGGGAGCAAATGACGATCTCGCCCCTGCGGGACGAAAATGGGCGGATCAGTCATTTTGTGTCCACCGCAGAGGATATCACGCAACGCAAAGTCAATGAGCGACACTTGCGGGATGCACTGGAGCGGGCCGAGCGGGCGCGGGCCGAACTGGAGCGGATCACCTTTGCCATCACGCACACCTTGCAGGAACCATTACGCTCCATTTCCGGCTTTGCGCAATTGCTGGAACGTCGCTACACTCCGGTCCTTGATGCGACTGCCCAGGGCTATCTGGGGCGGGTGGTCAATGCCACAGAGCGCATGTACCACCTGTTTCATGACCTGATGCATTACGTCATGGTCGATGATGGCAGTCCCCACCAGCCGGTCGGGCTGGAAACGGTGATCGGGAACGTGTGTGGTGCCTTGGGGGCCGATGCCGTTTCCGTGCGTGTTGCTGGTCCTTTGCCGGTGGTAATGGCTGCCGAGCGACAAATTCATCATGTTTTCGAACATATTCTCGGAAATAGTGTAAAATACAGGGATAGTGAACGGCCGTTGGAAATCATTGTCTCGGCCTGGCCGGTGGAAACAGAGGAAAGCCGAATACGGAAAGCCAATGGCTTGCCTGCCAGTGCTGCGGAGTATTGGGAGCTGTCGATTCAGGATAACGGCATCGGTATCGACCCTGTGTTTCAGCCGAAGTTGTTCATGCTGTTTTCCCGTCTGCATACGATTGATGACTATGACGGGACAGGTGTTGGACTGGCTTATTGTCGCCGGGTGATCGAACGGCATGGTGGTCGGGTCTGGATTGAGTCTCGGTTGGGGGTTGGGACGACGGTGCACCTGACCTTGCCCCTGACCCTGCCAGCGCAAAAATCAGAGGTGGAGGAACGGTGATGCAGCGGGTACAGCCTTTGATCCTGATGATTGACGACAACATCGCCGATATCGAACTGACCCGCGAGGCGTTGCGCGAGGTTGATTTCCGGATCGAGCTGGAAAGCGTGCGGGATGGCTTTGACGCTTTGGCATACCTGCGACGGCAGGGGCATTATGCCAACAGCCGTCGGCCAAACCTGATTTTCATGGACCTGAACATGCCACGCATGGATGGGCGTGAAACACTGCTGATGCTCAAGGCGCAGGATGATATCTGTGATATCCCGGTGATTGTTTTCAGCACCTCGGAATCTCCGTTCGATGTGCGGGAAAGTTACCGGAACCACGCGGCCGCCTTTGTTACCAAGCCGGTCACCATCGAGGAATTGATTGAAAAGTTGCGAGCCATTCATACCTTGTGGCTAACCGGTTCGGCAGTGCAGTCCTTGCAACACCTGACAGGTGTGATGGGCTATTAGAGCATTTTCAAGTTGACCGTCTCCGGTCAACAGCTCGGAAAATGCGGCACTAAAAGGGAAGAGCGTTTTCGCTCGGTGTGAAAACGCTCTAAAAGTCAGGCTTGGTTGCGGACCGGATTTGCGCATCATCACTGCGGCAAATCAAAAGATCAGACTCCAGGGTGCCGTCAGGAAAGGACGCCATGCAGCGTGAGACAGAAGCGGGCGGTGGGCCGCCTGACAGGCAGACCCGGAACGTGACGACCCGGACATGGGCAGTGTACGGGGTCATTTGTGTGATCGGGCTGGCCTTGATCGGGGGCGTTGCCTTTTGGTGGCAGCATAATGAAGCCGAGATGCCTCTGGAGCAGGGGCATCGCCAGTTGCTGGAGGGGCGGGATGTTCTGGTCGCCTTGAACCAGCTCGGCTATGAAGTTCGGGGTTTGGGTCTGGCGTTGGCTCTGGCTGATGCAACGGCCGGGGCAGACGGGCTGGAACCTGCGGCGCGGGGGATCACGCAGAGCCTGCTGCTGATCGATCAGACCCTGCCGTTATTGAAAAGAAACTTCCCGGAGATTGTTCCCGGTATCGGTGACATTCAGGCGTCGCTGATGGCCTACCGCGAGCTGGTGGCCGGGGTGTCACCCGGTCATGTCGTGACCGATGCCCAAAAGGACCGCCTGAAAAAAGCACGCCTCAGCCTCGCCGGATGGGAGCCTTTGCTGGCTGGCTTTCACCAGTCTGCCGAGCAGGTCTTGCAGGGGTTTGTTGAGGATCACCAACAGCAGGAAAATCGTGTCTGGAGCGGATTCCTGCTGGCTTTGGCCGGTGTGGTTGCAGGCTTTCTGCTGGTCCTGTTCATGTGGCAGCGTCGTTTGAACAAAAACCAGCTGTACCCCTTTTATGAGCAACTGTTTCAGGGAAGCTATGCCATCGAGCTGCTGCTTGATCCGCAGGATGGCTCCATTCTGGATGCGAACCCGGCCGCCGTTGCCTTTTATGGCTGGGACTTGCAAGCTTTGCGGACGATGAACATTCAGGATGTTAACTGTCTGTCGAAAGATGAAATTGCCCGTGAAATGGCTTTGGCACGGCAAGAGCAGCGCAATCATTTCCATTTCCGCCATCGTCTGGCCAACGGCGAAATCCGCGATGTCGAAGTGTGGTCTACACCGTTTACGGTCGAAGGACGGGCGATTCTCAGCTCGATCATTCACGATGTCACCCAGCACCGGGTGGCCGAGCGTGATCTGGAACGGTCGCGCCAGCGATACCGCGATGTGGTCGAGGCTTCGGTGCAGGGGTTCTGGTTTGTCGCGCCAAGGAGCGGTCTGGTGCTGGACGTCAATCAGGCTCTGTGCGAGCTGTTGGGGTGCCCGCGTGAAGACATTCTGGGCAAATCCTTCATCAGTTTTGTTCACCCCGAAGACCAGTCGGGGGTGCGCGAGCGTTTTTCGCTGGCCGATAAAACAAAGCATCGTGTTTATGATGTCCGACTGAAGACAGCGGCGGGAGATATTCGCCATACCCGTTTCCATGCGACGTCGCTGTGGTCAGAGGAGCACGAACTGACCGGTTCCTATGCCTTTGTTGACGATATTACCGAACGCAAGAAGGCGCGTGAGGCGTTGCAGGACAGTCAGCAACATTTGGCGATTGTTATCGAGGCCGGGCAGATCGGGGTGTGGGAGTATTACCCGGCCAGCAATGAAATGTGGTTTTCGCCGGAATGGAAAGCGCAGCTGGGCTATCTGGACCACGAATTCCCCAATACCCGGCAGGCGTGGGACGGCGCTGTTCTTCCCGAAGATGGTGCTCTGGCGTTGCAAAGCCTGACGTCGCTGGCAGACCGGGGCAATCAGGACAAGACGATCGAGCTGTCGTTGCGCTATCGTCATCGCGATGGGCATCTGGTCTATGCCCGCTGTTGTGCGCGGGCTGTTTATGATGCTCAAGGGGCCGTCGAACGCTTTATTGCGGCCCATCTGGACCTGACATCGCAATTTGAAAACCAGGAAATGCTGGCCCGGATCAATGCCCAGACGGCGTTGATTCTTGACAGTGCCAGCAACGGGGTGCTGGGCGTTGATGACAGCGGACGGGTGACGCTGGTCAACGGGGTTGGTCAGCAGATGCTGGGGATGATGGCGCAGGACGTCATCGGGCGCCCGGTGGATCAGGTCCTGCGTTTGACGGATCGCATGGGGCGGGCTCTGGCGATGCGGGGCAACGAAGGGGATGCTGCCTGCCCGGTGTCTTTCGTTTTACGGACCGGCGAGGCACTGTCCGCTGTCGAAGCGCTGCTGTGGGATGCGCAGACCACCCAGTTGCGGGCGGTTGAGCTGGGTGTAGCGCCGCTGCGCTGGCAGGGGCAAATCTCGGGCGCGGTGGTCAGTCTGTATGACGTCAGCAGCCTGCAGCAACAGCGGCAGGATCTGGAGCGGTCAAACAACGATCTGGAGCAGTTTGCTTACGTTGCTTCGCATGACCTGCAAGAGCCGTTGCGAACCATCACCAGCTATCTGACGCTGTTGCGGCGGCGGTATTCTCCGTTGCTGGACGAAGACGGTCAGACTTTTATTGCAACGGCCGTTGACGGGGCGTACCGCATGAGCACCATGATCCGTGACCTGCTGGAATATTCCCGCGTTGGGCGGAAAGGGGTGGAAATGGTCCCGTTGGACCTGACGCACATTACCCGCGAAGCGGTGGACAATTTACGGATCGCCATCGAAGACGTCGGAGCCGACGTGGCGATTCAGTCAGACATGCCGCTGGTCATGGCCGACCGGGGCCAGTTGGTCAGTTTGCTGCAAAACCTGGTGGGAAATGCCATCAAGTATCGTGATCCTGCGCGACCGGTTCAGGTCTGGGTGCGTGCGATCACCGATGGATCGCAGGGGTGCAGGGTCGAGGTGGAAGACCGTGGCATCGGGATCGAAGACAGCTATTTTGAACGGATCTTCCAGCCTTTCCAGCGTCTGCACACCCGGGAAAAATACGAAGGAAACGGTATTGGGCTGGCCATTTGCCGTAAAATTGCCCGGCTGCATGGCGGTGACTTGACGGTTTCTTCCGAGCCGGGTAAGGGGAGCATCTTTACGTTTACCCTGGCGCTGGCCTCTGCCCCATCGCCGCAGATGCCTCCCCCGGCGAAAGAGAGCGAGCTGTGACCCCTGACTGGTCAGACAAGGCACTTCAGGACCGCGTGCTGTACCGTGACCGGCTGATCATGGTGATCAACAAGCCTGCCGGGTTACCTGTGCATCCCGGTCCCGGAGGTGGTCCAACGGTTGAGGACTGGTTTCCGCGCCTCTGCTTTGAGCACCCGCGGCCTCCGGCTTTGGCCCACCGGCTTGACCGTGATACGGCGGGCTGCCTTGCTCTGGGGCGCAGCCAAAAGGGTCTGAGCCGTCTGGGCAAACTGTTTGAGCAACGCAAAATCCAGAAAGTGTATTGGGCGGTTGTGCAGGGCGTTCCGGCTGAAGACAGCGGTATCGTTGACCTGCCGTTGGCCAAGGTCAACGGCCAGCGGGGCTGGAAAATGAAGGCTGATCGTCAGACAGGCCAACCGGCGGTGACCGAATGGCGCCTGTTGGGGCACAACGAACGGCGAACCCTGAGCTGGCTGGAATGTCGTCCGCAAACGGGACGGACGCACCAGATTCGTGTGCATTGCCAGATCATGGGGCTGCCGCTGGTGGGGGACCCGGTCTATGGCCCGGCCAGCGGAGACGAGGCTCCCCCGATGATGCATCTGCTGGCGCGATCCCTGACCATCCCGCTGTACAGCGACAAGCCTCCGGTCATGGCCGAGGCTCCGGTACCGTCCCACATGCAGCAGGCACTGGCGGCCTGTGGCTGGCAAAAATAACCCTGTCCGTTCAGGACGCGGACACCGGCGAGGAAACCCGTTTGGCGCAGGGATCGTCTACGACAGGGGCATCGTGCGGTTCGTGGGTGACGACCAGCGGCGGCGCCCCTTGCAGCAGGCGCCGATCAACCCAGATGGTCAGCACCACGGCCACGGGCAGCAGCACGACCGCCTGAATCAGCATTTCGTACAAAGCGAAAGAGGGAAAAAACGCCCTGACGGTCGCGGCGACGCTGACCGTAACTGATTCCCATATCAGAATGAACAGGCCCGTATTCATCAACATCACCGGCTCCTGCAGGCTTTGCCCGTGCGATACAAAGGGGGGAGCTGTCATGCGATGCCCGCAGACGGCATGATGGCATCGCGGGGGCTTGGGCCATCATGCTGGATACATTGTAGGCATGAACAACCAGCCCCCACAATCAGACAAATAGGAGGGGGAAATGGACTTTTTATAAACAATGGGGGAACGGGCTTATGACAGAAGGCGTAAATCCATATTTTTCTTAGGATTGTGAAAAAGTATAGATGGATATATGCCATTGTAATTTTATCAGCGCTTGCTATCTCTCTTTTCATCATGAGTGCGTCATATTGTATTGCATTGCATTATTTTTTTGTTTTATAAAAATTACATCAATTTGATACTATTGCTAACATCTTCAGATTGCAGTGGAAATGATCGACCTGCTTTGGTTTGCAGGCGGGTGCACGCAACGCGCCTGCAACAGGCCGTGCGATACGCTTGAAACCACCATATGCCTGAAACAATGACAAAAGGGGATGCTGATGTTTATTGCGATGAATCGGTTCCGTATTCGCAAAGGCTGCGGACTGGATTTTGAGGCGATCTGGGACAAGCGCGAAAGCAACCTGCCCGAAGTGCCTGGGTTTATCGAATTCCATCTGGTCCGTGGCCCGGAATACGAAGACCATATCCTGTATGCGACTCATGTCCTTTGGGACAGCCGGGCCTCGTTCGAGGCCTGGACACAGTCCGAAGCCTTCCGCCGCTCGCATGCTGGTGCGCGCAGCTCCCGCGATATCTATGTCGGCCCGCCGCAGTTCGAGGGCTTTGAAGTGCTCAGGGTTGAGAAGAAATAGAGTTTGTCAGGGAAAAGTGGGAACCGGTTTTCCCGCCCGGCAAACGGCAGGGAACACCAGTTTGTCAGGGAAAAGTGGGAACCGGTTCCGGGCGCTTTATACCGGCTGGTCCGCGCGTACTGCCTGTGCCAGTGCCAATTCCAGTCGAGCGGCATTCATCGGGACACAATACGCTGGCCTGCCACGTTCGAAGCGCCATCCTTCAGACAGAGGGCCCGCATCGACAGCATCAAAGCCAAAGGCGTCATAGAGGCTGAGGACGATGGCTTTGGCGTCGGTATCATCACCGGCAATCGGCAGGGCGCGGCGGTCAGATAAACCGCCGGGATGGCCGTCACTTTCGAGGTCGTTCATGGTGATGGCGTTGAAGGCCTTGATGATCCGGGAGTGAGGGAGATGCTGTGCCAGCAGTTCGCTGGTCGTGGTCGAACCCGTGTCGAGGGCGGGAATACTGCCATCCCGTTCCGGATAATAGTTATTCGTATCGATCACCACTTTACCTGCGAGGGGGGCGACAGGAACCGCCTGATAGGCGGCGAGGGGAATGGCCACTACAGTAATGTCCCCAAAGGCTGCTGCCTCCTCGACCGTCCCTGCCTCGCAGCCAATGCCATATTTGAGACTGAACAGCGTCTGGGGACCGCGCGAATTGCTCAGCATGACCTGATGCCCTGACCGAACAGCCAGTTTGCCGATGGCGCGACCAACACATCCTGCGCCGATAATGCCAATTTTCATCGTGTTTCTCCGTGGATGAGAGCCGTGAGCGCAAAAACGGAAACCGGTTTTTTGCAAAATCACTGCGATCAAACAAAAGGTTAGGCTGGCGTGTATGCGTCAGATCACAGGACACGACAGTTGGTGGGAAAGAATGGGTTACCGCCCAGACCCGTTTGGGGCCTGAAGGCCCCGGCTAGGTGTGGAGCAGCGCTTCACGTCCTTGTTTTTTAAGATGCAGCGGCAGTTTAATTGGCACTGTTTTCCGGATAAATTGGCTATATGGCACGACATTCCCAACTGTCAGGAGGCAATCATCGACAGACTCACCAGTATGGCCGTTTTCATCAAGGCTGCTGATCTGGGGTCGTTCGCGGCTGCCGCCGAGGCGATGGGCATGTCACCGCAAATGGTCGCCAAGCATGTGGTCTTTCTGGAAGACCGGCTGGGGACGACCTTGCTCCACCGGACCACGCGGCGGCAGAGCTTAACCGACGTCGGCAGGGCATATTATGAGCGCTGCAAGCACTTGCTTCTGGATGCCGAGGCCGCTGAATCCATTGCTCAGGACATGCGGTCGCAGCCCAGGGGCGTACTGCGGGTCAATGCGCCGGTGACATTCGGCACCTTTAGCCTCGCCCCGTTTGTGACACGCTACCTTGACCGATATCCCGACATGCGGATTGATTTGACCCTCAACGACCGCTTCGTTGATCCGCTGGAGGAGGGGTATGAGGTGCTGGTGAGGATCGGTGAGGTCGAGGATGCCGGGCTGGTCGCGCGCCCGCTGGCACCATACCGACTGATCACCTGTGCCTCTCCGGACTATCTGGCACGACGGGGTATACCGCAGACGCCAGCCGATCTGGAGCAGCACGAGTGCCTGGCCTATGCCTATGGGGGGACCTCGCTTCCCTGCCGCTGGGTGTTCACCCGTGGCGGGAAGAGTGAAGAAGTGCGCGCCAACGGGCGCATCCGCAGCAACGACTGGAAGGCGTTGCTGTACGCGGCACTGGCTGGCTATGGCATTACGTTGGGACCAAAGAGCGTGCTGGACAGTGAACTTGCCGCAGGGCGGCTGGTCCGGGTTCTGGCCGACTACGAAGGGCCCGCTCGCCCGATGCACGTCCTCTATCCGACCGGTCGACGTCCGACAGTCAAGATAAAGAGCTTTGTGGATGCTGTCGTTACGGAATTCGGGGGGCCTGAGCCGGAGCATTGCACGAAGACCGGTTTATGATCTTCGCGCAATGGCTCAGGGATCAGGCTATGGTCAGCGTGGCAGACAGGGTGTTCATCCGGCTGAGTAAATATTCCAGATCGTGCCTGTCGAGATCGACGCCCAGATCGCCATACTGGGTCAGCACGCGTTCAAGCAGACGGCGCTGATAGCGTTCCAGATCGTTGGCACCGCAGTCATAGTCTGTTTCGCGGATGACATCGATGGCAGCCCGTATCGCGGGCAGCAGGCTGGGAGGCAGGGAAGCCTTTTCAAAAATACCGTTCAGCCCCAGAGAGCCGCTGTCGTGGATCAGGATGCGGGCGTTGATCACCGGCACGCCACTTTTGATCGACATGGCATATTCAAAGAACTTGAGGTCACCCATGCACAGCGACCGCACGATGATGGACGGGGTCAGGCGACCGTGGTCCTGCATCTGCTGGACCAGCCGTTCAACCTCATCTTCGGCGCTTTCCGACGACAGGGTGATCACCGCCCGTTCGCGTGACTGCACAACCAGATCGGCGGCAATGTCGGCGGGCAGTTCGTGGTTTTGCAGGATATGGTCCTGCAACACTTCGGATACCCGGTGAACAAGGCGTTCGGAAACGGTGATCGGCAGATAGGCGCGGTGGACCAGCGGGGCCTGTACCGACGGATCGTCACCAAAGCGTTCCACCAGTTCCAGCATGGTGCCTTCGCTGATGTGGGCGCTTTCGTTGGCGGCCAGAGTGGCGGCCACTTCGGCATCGCCTTCGCTGACCAGCTCGGACGCGATGTCTTCACTCAGATTGTCACGACGGGCCACGGCCTTTTGACGACCGGGATCATGGGCGTGAATGATCTCTTTCAGGTCGTCTGCGGTCAGAACCTGTGAA
Organism: Insolitispirillum peregrinum; assembly: GCF_900156605.1. GTDB lineage: Bacteria > Pseudomonadota > Alphaproteobacteria > Rhodospirillales > Rhodospirillaceae > Insolitispirillum > Insolitispirillum peregrinum. The sequence goes on from NZ_FTOA01000001.1 coordinate 289,176, forward strand.
AATTCGATCACCGGCAGGGCAACACGATCCACGTCGCTGGCCAGGGTGCGGGCGACATCGTGGGGGACCCGGGGATTGTCCTTGAGGTTCAGCGCCAGGGATTCGCGGACACGAACCTCGGCATCACGCAGCATCAGGCGAAAGATGTCTTCTGCCAGTTGCCGTTCGGATGTGCTGAGGCTGGGAGTATCATACTGCATCGCCAGTTTGCGGGCAGTATCGGCGCGCACGTCGCCGGACGGATCCCGCAGGAGCCGTGCCACATCCTCAGCTGTGAGTTTTTGTTCCGCCATGATAAAGGCCTAATGTTATCAAATCGCTACTGAGACAGAGGACGCCGGTACCCCTGCCGGATACCCCGCCTGAGCGGGACGGTCGCGCGGCAGGCGGCTCCTTTGTGTGACCAAGAGCAGGATACCCTTATTCCCTCTCCCTGTATATATGACAGAGCAGACACGTCGTCAGTGATGGTGAGCACTGGTGACGGTTTTTCGCGTTGCCGGTGTATGTTCCGGCCACGGATCGGCGGCAACAGGGCAGGGAGCAGGGCGCCGTTACTTCATCAGCCCGGCTTCGCGATAGTATTTCTGGGCTCCGGGATGGAGGGGGGCGGTGCGGGCGGCGTTGATCAGGTCTTCTTTTTTCAGGGCCTCAAAGGACGGATGCATCCGCTTGAAATCCTCGAAATTGTCAAAGACGGATTTGACCAGTTGATAGACAACCGGGTCCGGGGTTTTGGCGGTGGTCAACAGGGTTGCGCGGACACCGAAGGTCTTGACGTCCTTGTCGCTGCCCCGGTACATGCCGCCCGGAATGGTGCTCCAGCTATAGAACGGGTTGTCCTTGACCAGCTTTTCGATGCCGGGGTTGTCGATGCTGACCAGCTCGGAATCACAGGCGGTGGTGGCTTCCTTGATGGTGCCAGAGGGATGGCCGACCATGAAAAAGATCGCGTCAACCTTGCCATCACACAGGGCCTGGCTTTGCTCGGAAGCGGTGAATTCATCGGCCACCGAGAAATCCGAGCGTGGATTGATGCCGGCGGCGGCCAGCATGATGTCAACGGTCGCCCGCGCGCCTGATCCCGCATTGCCGATATTCACCCGCTTGCCTTTCAGATCGGCGAGGGTGTGGATATTGGCATCCTTGCGCACGACCAGCGTCATGACTTCCGGGTAGAGGGAAAAGACGGCCCGCAGGTCGCTGAACGGGCCCTTGGTGCCGAATTGCGCACTGCCCTTGTAGGCGTGGGACTGCCAGTCGGACTGGCTGATGCCAAAGGTGATGTCTTCGGCGCGCAAGCCGTCGATATTGGCGATCGAGCCGTTGGTCGATTCAACCGAACAGCGGATCGAGTGTTCTTTTCGCCCCTGATTGACCAGTCGGCAGATGGCACCACCGGCAACGTAATAGACGCCGGTAACGGCACCGGTGCCGATGGTGATGAAGGTTTGCTCTGCTGCCCGTGCCGGTGCCGGGGATGCAGACAGCAGGGCGAGGCTGGTCATCAGGGCGAGGCTGCTCATCAGGGTGGCAGGCAGGGTGGTCAGGGACAGCAATTTCATGGGGTCACTCCGTACCTGAGGCGATGAGCCTGCAGTACCTGCAGTAATTGACTGAACAGATATGACTGACCCTTGGTGCAGGTTACACCCTGTCAGACATGCGAAAAGATGATGGTGGCTCAGACTGATAGACGTAAGCGAAACACAGACTATCCCTTGGTGCAAGGAGGGAGTCACCCTTGAAAATAGAGGTCAGGGCCCCGTGTGGCGAAAAAGGGTGATTGCTCGCAGAACTTCGGCCCGGCAGGCGTCGTGTTCGGCCAGCAGTTCGTGACGGGCAGCCGGGATGTGACGCAGGGTGGCCTGCGGAAAGCGGCTGAAAAAGGAGGAGTGGGTGGCATGGGGGACATAGGGGTCATCGCTTCCAACCAGAACCTGTATCGGGATGGTGGGCGATGACGGCCAGGGGGCGGCAAGCTGGCGGGTCAGGCGAAAGGCCTGATGTAACCAGTTCCACGTCGGACCGCCGACCCGCAGGTCTGGTCTGGCTTGTAACAGGGCGACCTCGCGGGCGAAACGGCGATGATCGCTGGTTCGGCGGTTGCCCTCGAACTGGCAATCATCCCGCAGTCCCCAGCCCCCATGGCCCGGAACATAGCGGGACCCGCGTCCGGCGATCACCGCCAGCCGGGCGAGCAGGCGGGCCAGCCATTGCGGTGTGCCCCAGGTGGGAATGCTGATCATCGGGGCGCTGAGGACGATTCCCCCCACGGCCAGTCCGGCCGGAGAGCGGGTTTGCAGCCAGCGGAGCACCACAGCCCCCCCCATCGAATGGGCGAGCAGAATCACCGGGCGGTGCTGGTGCGCCGAGTGCTGGCGATGCCAGTGCAGCAGATGATCAAGGTCGGCGACCAGATCATCAAACCGCTCCAGATGACCCCGGCGGGAAATGGCCGGGTCCGGGTGACGGGTGGACAAGCCCTGTCCCCGCCAGTCAACGGCCCATACCGGCATGCCTTCGGCCAGCAGATCACTGGCGGTTTCGGCATATTTTTCTGCCGGTTCTGCCCGTCCGGGAAGAATGATCACCAGCGGGGCACTGGTGGCGGTTTGCCCTGCCCAGGACCATTCCAGCCCCCGCAAGGTGATGCCGGGGGCTGGTGTCAGGTGAAAGGGAACCGCCTCAGGCACCGGAATGATCCCCGCCGCTGCTGGCCGGCTGCCGGGTGGGGCGCAGGCCGCTCAGACTCAGGCCGTTGATCTGCCCGATGGCGCTGCCGTCGGCCCACACCCGTCCCTGGGCTTTCAGGGTCAGGCTGCCATCATCGCCGTTCTGACTGGTGGTGATGTCCAGACACAGGCGGACCTGCGCGGTGGAGGGCAGGATCTGGCCACGGAACTGACCGCTCAGGCGCCCGTCAAAAACCCGGCTTTGTTCGCTGAGGGACAAGCCCTTTTCTGCGGCGGCCACGGTCAGCAGGCGTTGCAGGCTGGCAACCATCACACTGCCGGGGAGCACCGGGTCATTGTGGAAATGGGCGGCATACAGCCAGTGGTATGGGTCATTGTGCAGATCGGCGACAAACCGGCCCAACTGCTGCGGTCCCCCCGTCGGATCAGCGAGGCGCAGACGGTCAAGGACGGGAAGCCGATCCCCCTCGACCAGCGGCAAGCGGCGGCCTTCGGGCAAGGGGCCGAGGATGGCGCTGTCGTCATGGGACAGGGCGGGGCGGGCGATGGGGCGGGCGGGCTGACTGAGGCGCGCCGCTTCCATGAAGCCAATAATGCCGCGCGCATTGACCAGAACCCGATCCTGCTGGCGGGCGCACAGGGCGGTTTCCATCAGGCTGGTGCTGCCCATGCGGGTGACCCCGGCCAGGCGGACGCTGACCTCCACCGGCGGGCCGTCGAGGTCCGGGCGGTGCAGCGGGGTCATCTCGAAACTGAGCAGGCGGCCACAGGTGTCTTGCGGCGGGCGGGTCGGCAGATCCAGCCACAGGGCGGTGTATCCGGCGGCCTGATAGAGGGTTTCCATCATCGCCACCGTATCACCGATCCCGATCGGGTCGAGCTGGTAACACCAGCGGGTGCTGTCGGACGGGCTGAGGAACAGGGCTTCGCTCCCTCGCCCCTGTGGGGTCAGGGACGCCATACTGGCATGGGACAGGAACAGGAACGGCGGTGCGGGCAAGCGGGGGCCGCGCAGCCCGAGACGGTCAAGGGTATCCCCGGCTTTTCCCACGGCAGCGGCCAGCGGGCCGCAGGCCGCTGCCAGCAGGGCGGTCTGATCCTGCACAACACCATGAACGTTGGGGGCATTGCCGGGGATGGCGTCTGGCCCGCTCTCTGCCTCGCTCTCTGGACCGGTTTTGACAACGGGGGGACGCAGGGTGAGGGCAAAATCCGTCAGGTGCAGGACTTCGCGCTCGCCGACCCATGCCTGAACATCGGCGCGGACGTGCCGGGCCGCGCGTTCGCGGAGGGTTAGTTGATAGCGAACGGCGTCTCCGGCAGGCAGGGGGGCGGGGCTGCCAGCAAGGGTGAACGGGTGCTGTGGCAGTGGTGCGAGGGTCCAGCCATCACGCTGCCGTGTCAGGCCGCACACCACCAGAGCGATGCTGTGCAGATCAAGGGCGGTGGCAAAAACGGCAAAGGGGGACAGGGACTGCGCCTGTTCGGCAGTACGGCCAAAGGCCCGCAGGCATCCGGCCTGCCACGGACCTCCCTCCGGGTCCCAATGGTCAATGCGGGCAAGCGACGGCTCCGGCTGAGCGCTCGGGCGCGGCGTCTGGCGGTGGGCCGCCATGTCCTCAAAGCCTTCTCCCAGAAAGCCGAAGGCATCGCCGTTCCACAGCGCCGCCAGCGCCGCCTGTCCAAAGAGCGGGCGGTCATTCTCTTCGGGTGGCGGGGCACTCGGGGAGGCCGATGGCGTGGAGGAATACTCAAGGGTTAACGGCAGGCAGGAACAGGCAAAGCCATTCAGGCCAGTGATGCCGCCGGCAAAGACATGAACATCCGGGGAATCAGAGGCCGAAGCGCGCATATCAAGCCGCAAAACCGGCGGCTCGTTCGTCTGTTGGGCAGGTAAATCCCCGTGCAGGGCTGCACGCAGGCGAAAGCGGGACAGGGGGGCGTCTGCCGCCACGCCTGTGGACAGAAGGCTGACCGCTTGCTCAAAGCAGTCTGCCAGCGGGGGCAACGGGCCGGTTAAGGGCAATGGTTGCTGGAACAGCCGTTCTGCCGGTGGGACTGGTTCGGCGGCCTGATCTTCGGCGATTGCCTCGGCGGTATCATCCGCGTCTGTGACCGCTTCCGGCTGGTTGTCGTCTTGCGGTTCGGCGGTTTCGTCTGTGGCGACAGCCTCGGCGGTATCATCCGCGTCTGTGCCCGCTTCCGGCTCAGCATCGTCTTGCGGTTCGGTGGCTTCGTCTGGGGCGATGGCCTCGGCGGTATCATCCGCGTCTGTGACCGCTTCCGGCTCGGCATCGTCTTGCGGTTCGGCGGCTTGGTCTGTGGCGATGGCTTCGGCAGTATCATCCGCGTCTGTGACCGCTTCCGGCTCGGCATTGTCTTGCGGTTCGGCGGTTTCGTCTGTGGCGATGGCTTCGGCAGTATCATCCGCGTCTGTGACCGCCTCCGGCTCGGCATCGTCTTGCGGTTCGGTGTCTTTGTCTGGGGCGATGGCCTCGGCAGCATCATCTGCGTCCGTAACCGTTTCTGGTTCATCATCCAGCGGTTCGGTGGCTTCGTCTTTGACGATAGCTTCGGCAGCAGGAGAGTCCACCACCGCAGGGGGGAACAAGGTCAGGGCCAGCGCCCGTTCCTGCGACGCATAAAAATCCTGCAAGGCCAGATGGCTTTGCAGGGTGTAGGCCGAATGGGCGGCAAGAGTGGTGTTGATGTGCTGACGCCACAGGTCCAGCCGATCGGCAGACCCGGAGATATCAGACGGCGAGGACGGCAGAGGGGCAGAGTCATCAGGGGAGCACAAAGCCATCACCATAATTTACTTCTACAGCACCGTCGGCGCCGCTCAGGGTCTCGCGGACGAATAACCCGGCGCCTTCTTGTTGAGGTAGGGCGTGCGAGGTGCTTTGTGCAAGCGGGTCACGCTCGTCCGATGCTTTTTCCCAGTCTCCCCAGTTGATTGAAACCACCCGGCAGCCGTCCCCACGGCGACGTTGTTCGGCCCATGCCAGTTTGTTGAGGACTTCGCAGCCCATGCCGTAGTCCAGTTCTCCGGCCTGTCCGCTGCGGGCAACGACCGAGCTGAAGGTGGCAATCAGGCGCAGCGGATCTTCGCTGGTCAGCGACAACAGGGTGTGCAGCGCAAGGGCCTTTGTCCCGAAAACAGCCTCGAACTGGGTGATGGACTTGTCTGGCAACGGGCGGGACGGGCGCAGACCCGCCCCGTGAATGATGGCCTGCACGGGGCCAAAATCAGCACGGGCCTGATCCAGTACAATTGTCAGTGCCTCACGGTCCCGCACATCAACGTTGGCATAGCGGGCGGTGATGCCGTGATCATGCAGCACGGCCAGGGTTTCCCGAATGGCGCGGGCGGTCATGATGGCATGGACCTGACGGTCGATGCTGCTGGGCGTTGGCAGTTTGCCGTTGCCCTGCGCACGCCGGAACAACAGGGCGCGCAGCGAGGCGGCATCCGGGCAGCCGGTGGTCAGCGGGCTTTCGTCCTGCAGCAGCGAGCGGCCCAGCAACAGATAGGGGCCGGGGCAATATTGCGCCAGCGCCAGAACACACTGGGCGGTAATGCCGTGTCCGCCGCCACTGACCACCACCAGACCGGACACATCGAGGGATGGGGTTTGCGGTGGCGGGGTCCGGTTCAGGCGCGGAACGAAACGCTCCCCGGTCAGCGGCAGGGCGATTTCGACCTGATGCCCACCGGTCAGAATTTCGCTGGCCAACCGTTGGGCAATCTCCGCCGCCGACAGGCCGGTGGTGGCGATGTCAATGGATTTGACTGTCGCCAGCGGCCATTCATGGCGAACGCCCTTGGCCAGCGCCCCCAGTGCCGCACGCCACGGGGCGAGGGGGAACGGCTCGGCGGACAGGCCATGGCCCCCCCCATTGTCAAAAACGGCGATATAGGCTGCCCCGTCAACCGCAGACAGCCGATCATGGCAGGCCTGCGCCCGCTGAAAGGCCGCGCTGGCCAGATCGGCGGCAGAGCGGACGGTTGCCAGAGGACGCAAGCCGCTGAGGTCTACGATGGCCCCCAAAATCTCGCTCTGGGGCTGGTCGTTGCTCACGTCGACGCGATGGCCCGCCTCGCGCAGCAGCCCGGCAAGGATCGGGGCGACACCGGTCTGGTCATCAATCAGGGCCACGGTCAGCCCCTGGTCTTGTGGTGGCAGGCAGGGATCGCCGCTGGCCGGTTCATCGACCAGTGTCAGGGTCTGGCGCGGAACGCTGGAGGCAACGTTAATCGCCGGACGCGGCTGGACGAGGGCCGACAGGGGGGCGTCTTCGAGGGCCTCGGGGGAAATTTCGAGAGTGGAGGCTTCATCTGCCTCAGGCTCGGCCTCCTGTTGGACGGTGGTTTCCGGCAGCGGTTCTGCCTCGTCGTCGAGGAACGGCGCGGTTGGCTCTGCGGGCTGCTGGTCCGCTGGCGGTTCGGATGGGGGCGCGCTGGCCGCAATGGCAAGCCCGCGGTCGAGCGATGCCAGCATGGCCAGATGGGCCTGCGCCATCTGTTCCTGCCAGTTACGATGGGCATCAAGGACCGCTTGCTGGTACAGGCCATAGGCATGGGCGGCGGCCGGGCTCAGGCCGCTGAAGGTATCGGCAGGCAGGGGCGTATGGGCCGGGGGGGGCGGAGTCTGTGGTTCGGCGGCGGCCTCTTCTTCTTCTTCTTCCTCTTCCTCTTCCTCTTCCTCTTCCTCTTCCTCTTCCTCTTGGCTTTCGGCAACCGGAATGATCTCTGTTTCCGGTTCAACCTTGGCCTCGGTGTCCGGTTCCGGTTCAACGTTCGGTTCGGCTTCCGGCTCCGGCTCGACCAGCGCAAAGGCGCAAGGCTCCCTGCCTTCATCCGGGGGGAGCAACTCTTCATCCAGCCCGCTCAGGGAAACCGTGGCCCCGGCAATGATCAGATGGGCAATACCGTTCAGGAAGGCATGCCAGCCGCCGTCGCCGACGGCCTGCAGTTGATCCAGCGCGATGGCGTGATGCGGCAAACCATCAAGGGTTTCGCTGACCAGACGGGCCAATCCGTTGCCGGGGCCGATATCAACAAACACCCGGACGCCGGCGTTATAATGGGCCCGGATCAGGGCGGCCAGATCTCCGGGGGCGGCAACGTGCTGGCCAAGACTGTCGGCCAGATCCATGCTGTCGTCATAGCAGGTGGTCCGGGCGGCGGACCACACCAGACAGGGGCTGTCAGAGGGTAGATGCAGCACCAGCGGCTGCAAGGCATCGCGGAAGGATTCCCCGGCCTGATGCAGAGCGTGGTGGGCATTGAGGGGTTCCCAGGCACACTCCAGCCCCAGCGCACGGAACTGCTCGGCAATCGTCTCCAGCAGATCGGTGTCGGCTGTCAGCAGAATGGCTTGGGGGCTGTCCTGCTCGGTCAACTCCGGGGCTGCGGCTCCGGCGGGCAGGTCGCACAATTCCAGCGCATCGCGGACGGTTTCGGCGTCTCCATCAACGACCAGCACTGGCTGCGGCGTCTGGCTCAGGGCCTGGGCGATCAACTGGCCACGGGTGCGGGCGATCGGCTCCAAAGCCTCGCGCGGTACGGCTCCGGCGGCGGCCAGTGCGGTCAGCTCGCCGCAATCCTGCCCGGCCATGTGACCGGCGTACAGGCCCAGACTTTCCAGCGCCGCCAGCGTGGCCAGACTGGCGACCCCCAGCGCGGGCTGGGCCCAGTCGGGGGCATCAAGGCGGTCCTGCCAGCGGGCCGCCTCCTCATCCGACGGGCGACAAGGGGGGAACACCACGTCGCGCAGGGTCAATTGACCATCGCCGGACTCCTCGCACACCTGCGGCGAGGCATCATCCCACACTGCCAGCGCCGCTGGATGATGCAGGGCGATACCGGCCCCCATCTCCAGGTACTGGCTGTTCTGGCCGGGGAACAGGAAGGCCAGACTGTCACTGTCGAGCGGCAGGGCCTGCGGCGAATACAGCAGGCTGCCATCGTTCTTCAGCGCCTGCGCCGGGTGATCGGCCAGATGGCTGTGCAGGGTTTCAAGTTGGCTGCCCAGTGGCCCGCCGGAAGTCACCAGCAACACCGCCTTGCAGGACAGGGAGGCGTCAAATGCCGCATGGCTGTGGCGGCACAGGCTGCGCCAGCCGTGCGGCGTGCTGGCGAGCTGCTGCCGGAGTGCTTCCACCTGCTCACGCAGGGCGTTGGGCGAGGCTGCCGACAGGGCCAGCACATCCAGCGGGCGACCGTCTGGCCGGGCGACGGGGGCGCGGTCCACCGAGGCAGGCAGGCTTTCCTGCAGGACGGCATCCAGCAGATCGGGCGAGCCGTCGGGGCTGTATTCTTCCAGCGTCAGGTGATGGCAGAGCGCCGCGGTGCTCCAGGCGGCGACGGCTGCCCGGCGCGGGCCATCGGGAGGCAGAACCCACGGGCGGGGTACGGCGGGTGACTGAAAGGCAAGGGCCGGTTCCGCGCGGGCTTCGGCCAGAGCGGGAGGCAGGGCCTTGGTGGCCAGCGACAGGACAGCCTTCAGGACTTGCAGGGCGCTGCCCAGCGGGTGGCGGGCGGCATGGCCCATGCTTCCCAGTGTCACCCAGCCTTGTTGCGGGCCGCTGCGCCGGGGGGCAACGGCAGCAAAGGCGGCGCTGAGGGCCGGGGCCTGCTGTGCATCGGCGGCACTGTCGAGTAGCTCGACCATGTCCGGGCCATAGCCCGCCGCCTGATAGGCCCGTTGCAGGACATCGGCGGTCTGGCGACCGCTGGCCTGCCCCTTGATCACCGCCAGCAGCGGATCATGGTCGCGTTCGGCGTCAGACAGGCGTTTCAGGGCAAACAGGATGGCGCCATCGCGGGGCGTGCTGCTGCCACACAGCATCAGGTCCGCCTCGTGGCTGCGCAGTTGGTGTGCCGCCATGCTCAGGGCGGCAAGGGCCGCGGTATGGTCGCCGCCCAGATCACAGCTAAAGCCATCGCAGGCGACCGTATCGGCCAGCCGCAGGGCCGGGGAGATGCCCTGGACCGGTCCGCCGAGGATGATGCCGCTGAAGGAGGGGCGCTGAACCCCCCGCAGGCAGTCACGCGCCGCCCGCAGCAGGGCTTGCGACAGGCCGCTGGCCGGATCAATGAGGGCTTCGATGTCGCTATCAGCCTGGTCTGTGTCGCGGAAGACACCCTTTAACAGGGCTGTCCACAGGTCGGCGGCAGTCTGGTAGTGTGGGAGGCAGGCCCCGATGCCAACTACGGCGACCGGCTGGGTGAAAAGGCTTTCCGACGGGATGCTTCCAGATGTGGCGCTCTCTGGGGCGTCTGCCGAATCACGGAGGGACAGCGGGGCAGAGGGCGCAGGGCCGGTCATCAGGAAACCTCTTCAACGACAAAAAGACGTATCAGGATAGCAGAGCATGGCCCCGCCAGAAGCCCTTTTCTTAACACAGACTTAAACTGTCGTCCTGTGACGGTTGACGGACCGTCAGCGCAGGAAAGATTTTCTCTTTGTTAGAAAAGCGCGTAAGGGGTGACGAAGTGGTTCCGGCAGGGTACAAGGCTGGCTAACGGCCTCTGGCTGTGTTGCGTATTAACGGCCTTTGGCCGAGTTGCGTGTTAACGGCCTCTGGCCGTGTGGTACGTTAACGGCCTTTGGCCGTGGTTTGAACCTGCCCGTGACTGTAAACTCCGTGATTGTGGAGGCACGATGACCGCAGAACCCCATCATTTCCTTATCCGGCTGGCAACCGTCGAGGATGCGGATGCCATCGGTCTGATCCATCGAACCGGGCAGAAACAGGCCGCCGCAGAGTCCCTGCCAGCCGCCGCGCTGGCGGTTTCGGCATCGCAGTATGCCGAAGAATGGCGGCACTGGCTGCGCTTGCAGGCGATGGGGCAGGCAACCGGTTTTGTGCTGGTGGTTGATACGCGGCAAGGGGTTGGTGGTTTTCTGTGTGCGGTCCCGCCGCGTCCGGCACAGCGGAATTCCTGGACCATCCAGCATCTTTATGTGTTGCCAGCCTTTCAGGGGCAGGGTATCGGCCAGCGTCTGCAGCAGGCGGCCTTTGCCCGCATGCGTTCTGCCGGGGCCGAGCGGGTGGAGCTGTTGAGCTTTGCCAACAATCCCTCCCGCCATTTTTACGACCGGTGCGGTTGGCGGGAAATTGCGGCGGAAACCCTCAGCCTGTACCGGACGGTGCTGCCGATGGTGCGCTATCAGCACGATCTGACCGACTGGGATATCACCCCGGACAAGGAACCGTCTGGCCCGATGGCCGATGATGAGGGTCTGGAGGAGGATCATGCCCCCTATCCCGATGGGGGAGTGTCGGCGCAGGATGAGGACGAGCGTCGGCACGGGGTATGAATGGGCATCCTGTCCCGTTCCGCGCTTGCGAGTCCCCCGGACTGTCCTTATAGACTCTGTCAGGTTTCACAAGGGTAACGGCACGCTGGATCATCGGCCCGGTCTCGGGAAGCGTGAGGTCCAAGGTTTCTGTTCACCCGCCAAGGCAAGGACGGAGAGGCCCGTGTCCGGTTCGTTTCAGCGCACGACGCGCTATGACTATGATCTGATCACCATCGGAGCAGGGTCGGGGGGCGTGCGTGCCTCGCGCCTGGCCGGGGGCTATGGTGCCAAGGTGGCGGTGGTCGAGGAAAAGGCCCCCGGTGGCACCTGTGTGTTGCGCGGATGCGTGCCGAAAAAGCTGTTGGTCTACGGAGCCCACTTCGCCGAAGAGATGGAAGACGCCCGTGGCTATGGCTGGACGATTGGCGAGGCATCCTTTGACTGGGGCGCGCTGATTGCGGCCAAAAACACCGAGCTGAAACGGCTCGAAGGCGTCTATGAGCGCATCTTGCGCGGCAGTGGCGTGGACATCCTGCAAGGGCGGGGCGTGGTGGTCGATCCGCACACCGTGCAGGTGGGCGACAAGACCTATACCGCCGAACGCATCCTGATTGCCGTGGGGGGCTGGCCGAGCCTGCCGGCGGTGCCGGGGCACGAGCATGTGATCACCTCGAATGAGGCGCTCGACCTGCCAGAGCTGCCCGCCTCGATTGCCATCGTTGGCGGCGGCTTTATTGCGCTGGAATTTGCCGGTATTTTCAATGCGCTGGGCAGTGACGTGACGGTGATCATCCGTGGCGATGAAGTGTTGCGCGGCTTTGATCAGGATGTGCGCTCGCATCTGGCCCATGAAATGGAGCGCAAGGGGATCCGCATCCGGCGCGAAACCCGCGTCCAGTCGATCGAACCGACCGCTGATGGCCAGTATTCCGTTCTGCTGTCCACTGATGAGGAACTGGTGGTGGCCAAGGTGATGTATGCCACCGGCCGGGCACCAAATACGCGCGGGCTGGGGCTGGAGGCTGCCGGGGTCGAGCTGGACCCGAAAAGCGGGGCGATCAAGGTCGATGAATGGTCCCGCACGTCGGTACCCAGCATCTGGGCGGTGGGCGATGTGACCGACCGGGTGAACCTGACGCCGGTGGCCTTGAATGAAGGTCGCTGCTTTGCCGAAACTGAATTCAACAACAACCCGCTGACCATGACCCATGCCAATGTTCCGGCAGCGGTGTTTACCCAGCCGCCGGTCGGGACCGTGGGTCTGACCGAGGAACAGGCACGGGCGCGGGGTCCGGTTGACATTTATCTCAGCCGCTTCCGACCGATGAAATACACCCTGTCAGGCCGGGAAGAAAAGACGCTGATGAAGCTGATCGTTGACCGGGAAACTCAGGTGGTACTGGGGGCGCACATGGTCGGCGTTGATGCCCCGGAAATCCTGCAAGGCTTTGGGGTGGCGGTGCGGGCCGGGCTGACCAAGCAGCAGTTCGATGCCTGCGTCGGCATCCATCCGACCGCCGCCGAAGAGTTCGTGACCATGCGCGACAAGCTGCCGGACCCGTCGCCGGAGTGCAGCGAGTAATCCGCACTGAGGCCCCAGACGCCATTTTTAAAATGGGGTCAGGGGCCTCAAGACCCCGGACCCCGGGTGTTCGATACGGCTTTGGGGGACGCAGACGCCTCAATGATCCGCGACAACGGAAAATCCAGACTGGCGGTGGTGCCCTGACCGGGAACCGAGGTCAGGTGGAACTGTCCCTGATGCATTTCGACCATCGCCGCCACCAGCGGCAAGCCCAGTCCGGTACCGTCAAACCGCCGTCCCAGTCCGCTATCGACCTGCACAAACGGTTGCAGGACGGCTTTGCACTGCTCGCGGGTCATGCCGATGCCGGTGTCCCGCACCTGAATGCGCAGGCTGTAGTCGGTTATTTCCGCCGAAATGGTGATGGTGCCGCCGTCGGGGGTGAATTTCGAGGCGTTGGACAGCAGGTTGAGGGTCATTTGCTTGACCCGGCGGCTGTCGGCCCAGATCAGTGGCAAGGGCTGCGGGATGTCACAGATCAGCCGCTGCTGCGCCTGATAGGCGCGCGGCTGGATCAGTTTCAGGCTGCTGGCGATGGCGGCGGCAATGTCGGTTTCTTCTTCGTGCAGGGTCATCTGGCGCGCCTCGACACGGGCAATGTCGAGAATATCGTTGATGACATCCAGCAGATGCCGCCCGGAATGCATGATGTCACCGACATATTCCAGATAACGGTCATTCCCCAGCGGGCCCAGCAGCTCGCTTTTCATGATTTCGGAAAAGCCGAGAATTGCATTCAGCGGCGTGCGCAGTTCGTGGCTCATGTTGGCCAGAAATTCGCTTTTTGACCGGTTGGCGAGTTCGGCCTCTTCCTTGGCTGCCAGAAGAGAGGCTTCGGTTTGCTTTTGCTCGGTGATGTCGCGCAGGACGCCGGTATAGATGGTGCGCTCGCCCAGCGGGGCGGCGCTGACCGCCAGCGACAGCGGGAACACGCAGCCATCCCGCCGTAATCCCAGCCCTTCCCGCCGCTGGGCGCTGGTCCCGGCGGGCAGGGTCCGCAGCGGATTGTCGGGCTGGCTGCGTTCGGAGGGAGGAATGAGCACGGCGGCGTTCTTGCCCTGCACTTCCTGTTGCCGATAACCGAAAATCTGCTCGGCCGCCGGGTTGAAGTTTTCAATCAGGCCGTGCTCGTCAAGGGTGACGATGCCATCGGCAACCGTATCGAGCATGGTGCGCAGATAGGTTTCGCTGCGGCGAATGGTCTCCTCTGCCCGTTTGCGGTCGTCCAGCTCGCGCGAGAGCTGCTGGTTGAGCAGCGCCAGTTCACGGGTTGATGCCTGCACGGCCTGCGCCAGTTCGTCGCGGTGGGCGGCCAGCGCCCGTTCGGCCTGTTTGCGCTCGCTGATGTCGGCGGCCCAGACATAGGTCACCGGCTCGTGGCCGAAAGAGCCATGCTCAAAGTTCAGCAGGCACCACAGGCTGCTGCCATCCGACCGACAGATTTCCGCTTCGACCCCGCGCAGGGTTTCCCCCTGGTGCAGGGTGCGCAGCAGCCAGCGCCCTTGCGTCCGGTTGCGCAACAGCCGGTGCAGGCGGGGAACCTGCTGATGGGGATCAACGCCGATCATCGCCAGCAGGGCCGGGTTGGCATAGCGGACATCGCCTTCGCCGGTGATGGCGGCCATGCCCAGCGGGCTGGCTTCGAGGATGGCATGCAGGCGTTGCTGGCTGGTGCGCAGGCCACGTTCGGCGGCCTTGCGGGCAGTGATGTCAAACAGCCAGGTCAGACGGGCCGGGGCGCCATCAAAATCGACCGGCATGATCGAAATCAGGCAGGTCCGCAGAACCCCCAGCGCGCTGCGCAGGTCCACTTCGTCATTGACCACCGTGCCGCCGGAATGAATGACCCGGGCCAGCCGGTGCAGCTCTGCCGGATCGGCGTAAAACGACCGCCCGTCGCTGCCGATCAACAGGGCACGCGGCAGGCTGACCAGCGCGGCGGCTTTGGGGTTGGCGTAAACGATGCTCCCGCCGGGACGGCTGATCACCACCGCTGCCGGGCTGTCGTCCAGGATGCTGCGCAGGCGGCGTTCGCTGGTCTTGAGCTGGGTCTCGTCGGCCTTGCGGCTGCTGACGTCATAGCTCCAGGCCATCAGGGCCTGCTGGCCGCCAAGATCGACCGTGCGCCACCATTCCTGCACCCAGCGGTCACCGCCATCCAGACGGTACAGCCGGTGTTCATAACCCTCGATGCGTCCCAATCGCAAGGTGCGGTCGAGCATGTCGCGGTAGGACACCGGGTCTTCGAACAGGCTTTCGACCCGGATGTTGCTGGCCTTGGGGCTGCCGATCAGCAGCAGATAGGCTTCGTTGGCGGCGATGATGTCGCCGCTGGCATAAAACAGGGCGGCGGGAACCGGGGCGGAATCGAGCAGGTCCTGAACCTGACTGCGCAACAGCCGCAAGGGCGGGTAGGGGGCAGGAAGCTCGTTGGCCAGCGGCCCGAAGGCCCCGAGGCGCTGATTGCAAATGGCCAGCATCAGCGGTGTGAGGATGCTGAGGGTGGCAATGGTCTGGCCGCAGGTGGCAAGGAAGCTCATGCCCTGCGCCGGGCCGAGAAAAATCCACTGTGCGGTGGTCAGGACAAACGCCAGCCCGACCAGCCCGAGCGCAACCCGTTGCAGCAGCAGGGCTGCGGGAATGCGGTAAAACAGCCACAGCGACAGGATCCGCCCGGCACTGAGCGCCAGGGCCATCATGGTCAGGGTCAGCAGGAGTGCCGACGGCAAGGACAAAGGCAGAACCACGCCGTTGAGCAGAATGATCCCCGTCAGGGCCCCCACGGCACCATACCCGTGCCAGCAGACGACGGCTGCCAGCGCGCAGGACAGGCTTGCCGCCAGATACAGGGACGGCGTAAAACCTTCGTGCGCCTGCAGTAAGGCAACGACCGACGGCAGCGCCACGCAGCAGGCGCTGAGCAGGGCTGTACAGACGGCTTTGAATGACGGTGGCCACAACAGGAATGGAACGCTGGAGGGGCCTTGCCATGGAGACGGTGGCGAGGGCGAAGGGGGAGCTGGTCTGGGCACGGATGGCACTCTATCTGTAAACAGGCGAACTGAACTCTGCACGGGGCGGTGCAGCGCAAGCGGACTGGCTCATCCCGAGAGGGGGCGGCAGGCAGAACAGTCGCTAAATTGTATTTACGCGAATAAAGACCATGGTAGCTGCCTGTTGAGGAGTATAGACAGACTTTCGCCAGAAGGGAAACAGAGGCAAAAGGCTTATATCTCTTGCCAGCACGCTGGGGGGAAACGTGTTGATGTTTTTCTTATAAACGCAGAAGTGGTCGAAACAGCAGAATTTTCGCCAGCGACAACCCTGCTGGCCTGAGGACAGGAACATCGAAGTCTTGACGCTGCCTGGTTCACGACAGGCCGGACAGTGGCAAGTCGATCGGGACGAACGCGCAAAGGATTGACGATGGTCAGTGGAAAGGCGAACGGAGCGGTTGCCGCCGGGCATACCCTTACGGCTGAGGCCGCTCGCGGCATTCTGGAAGATGGCGGTAACGCCTTTGATGCCGTGCTGGGGGCGGCTCTGGCGGCGTGTCTGTGCGAGCCGGTCTTTGCCTCTTTGGGCGGTGGAGGGTATTTGTTGGCGCGCCCGGCCCATGCCAAGCCGTGGTTCTATGATTTTTTTGCTCACACCCCCCGTCAGCGCCTGCCCGATGACAAACAGGACTGGCACCAGTTGCAGGCCGCCGGAATGCCGCCGATGTGGGGTGGTCTGGGCACTATCGCCACGCCGGGGATGGT
This sequence comes from Insolitispirillum peregrinum, assembly GCF_900156605.1. GTDB lineage: Bacteria > Pseudomonadota > Alphaproteobacteria > Rhodospirillales > Rhodospirillaceae > Insolitispirillum > Insolitispirillum peregrinum. The sequence goes on from NZ_FTOA01000001.1 coordinate 305,530, forward strand.
GGCAGGGGTGTTTGCCATTCATCAGGATCTGGGGCGGATGCCGGTGCGTGATGTGGCGGCGCGGGCGCTGGCATGGGCGGCTGAAGGCGTCGAGGTGGATGCCTTTCAGGCGCGGATGCTGGCGATGGTAGCGCCGTCGCTGGCCCTGTCAGAGGACAGTGCCGCGATGTTTACCGTGCAGGAGCCTGCGACCACCGCCGCCGACGGTGCCCCGGTGGTCGGAGAGCGTCGCCCGTTGGGGGAGGGGGAGCGGATCAGGAGCTGGCATTTCGCCGACGCCCTTGAGGCCTTGGTGCTGGAAGGCCCGGACCTGTTTTACAAGGGCGAAATCGGTGGTCGGTTGATTGCGGATTGCCAGCGCGATGGCGGCCATCTGCGGCGGGAAGACCTGTTGCGCTATCAGGTCGAAAGCCGGGCACCGCTGGAGTGCAGCTATGCCGGGCAGCAGGTCTGGATCAGTCCGCCGCCGTCGCTGGGAGGCTTGCAACTGGCGTTTTCGCTCGCCCTGCTCGATGGCAGCCAGAGGCGCTCGCCCGGTTGGGGCAGCCCGCATCACTGGGGGACACTGGCCGAGGCCTTTGCCCTGACCTCGGAGGCGGCACTGGAGGAGCCGTCTCCCTTTGCCGATCAGTACGACCGGTCCTTGCTGGCCGAACCGACGGTGGCCCTGTACCGCCAGCGCCTGCAAAACCGTCCGACCGCCCGCCGTGGCACCACCCATATTTCGGTTATCGACGGGGCAGGCAACGTGGCAGCCATGACGTTGTCCAACGGCGAAGGCTCGGGCTATGTCATTCCCCGCACCGGCATCATGATGAACAACATGCTGGGGGTGATGGACCTGATGCCTGATGGCGTCGGGCAATGGCAGCGCAACAGCCGGATGGCAACCCTGTTTGCGCCAACCCTGATCCGGCACCGCGACGGGCGCGAGATGGCGCTGGGGGCAGGAGGATCGTCACGGATCAGAACGGCGCTGGCGCAGGTTCTGTGCAATCTGCTCGACTATGACCTGCCGCTGGAGGAGGCGATCACCCGGCCTCGCCTGCATGTCGAAGGCAGTGGAGACGACGCCCGCTTTGGCTGCGAGCGGGATATGCCCGATGACCTGCGCGACCGCTGGCGCACGCCCTGTGTGTGGGATGATCTGCACATGTATTTCGGCGGCGTTCATGCCGTCGAGCGCAACGGGCGTGGGGTGCTTACCGCCGTTGGCGATCCGCGCCGGAATGGAGCCGAAGCCTTGGTGTAAAGCGGGGGAGGGGCCACGCATGGCCCCTCTAGAGCAAATCCCGAGCAGATGGACACATCTGCGACGACGTATTTGCTTATATAACAATCCATTAGAGCATTTATCGTGATCCTTGGAGACCGAGAAATGCTCTAACGGCAGGATTAGATAGTAGCCGCAGGGTCTTCGATCGGACAGATTTCCTCGCCGACGTAAATCCCCAGCCCGCGGGCGGTGCCGACCATCGTGCCACAGGGGTCCAGCGAGCGGGGACCAATGCACACCTTTTCCAGTGGCACCGCCACCACGCTGCGGCCTTGCCAGCCGACCATGGTGCCGAACTGTTTTTGTGCCACCAGATCAACCGCTTTCACCCCAAAGGCCGAAGCCAGCAGGCGGTCGCGGGTTGACGGAATGCCGCCACGCTGGACGTGCCCCAGAATGGTGACGCGGGTTTCCGCACCGGTCATCTGGGCGATCTTTTCGGTCAGGTAGTTGCCGATGCCGCCATAGCGTTGCTGGCCACCGCTGTAGCTGATCATGAACGGCTCGCCGCTTTCGGTCTTGACGCCTTCGGCCACCACCACCAGCGCATGGCTGCGGCCCTGCGCCAGCACGGTGCGGATTTTGCGGGCCACGCCGTCCAGCGAATAGGGCACTTCGGGGACCAGAATCACGTCGGCACCACCGGCGATACCCGAATTGATCGCAATGTGTCCGGCGTCGCGGCCCATCACTTCCAGGATCATCACCCGGTGATGGCTGGCGGCAGTCGGTTGCAGGCGGTCGAGGGCTTCGGTGACCACATTGATCGATGTGGCAAAGCCGACGGCATAGTCGGTGCCGTGAACGTCATTGTCGATGGTCTTGGGGACGCCGACCATGCCGATACCGGCGCGTTCGCACAGGCGGGACAAAATCCGCATCGAGCCGTCGCCGCCGATCACCACCAGCGCATCAAGGCCCAGCATCCGGCAGCCTTCGGCGAATTCTTCCGAACGGTCCTTGATGGTGCCATCGGGCATCGGGAAGTTGAACGGGTCGCCCTTGTTGGTGGTACCAAGGAAGGTGCCGCCTTCGCGCAGATAATTGCCGCCAAAGGTTCCCATGGTCAGTTCACGGAACTGCAATGGCCGCTGGATCAGGCCCATCGAGCCATCCATGATCCCATAGACTTTCCAGCCGTAGGTCTGAATGGCGCTGTAGGTGACGGCCCGGATGACCGCGTTCAGGCCAGCGCAATCGCCGCCGCTGGTCAGGACGCCGATGGTGCGGATACCGCTGTTCATGTCTTTGCTACCCCTGCTGTTTTTGCCGTGTCACGATTTTCACACGGAGCCCGTCATCCAGCCATACCGTTTTCGCTCCGCATCTGCTAGTGTCAAATCAATGACTCTGTCCTGCCCTTTTCCATGTGGTGCCTGCCCCATGATTGATGATGAAACCGTGCAGCAATTGCAAATGCGTCTGGCTGAATTGAAATCCGAACACCGTGATCTGGATGACGTGATCAGCAAGGTGGTGGACTCCGGCCCCCATGATCAACTGCAAATGGTCCGCCTGAAAAAGCGCAAGCTGATGCTTAAAGATGAAATCCTGCGGCTGGAAAGCAAGCTGCTGCCCGACATTATCGCCTGATCAGGGGATTTGGCGGGCATTTCCGCTGTGATGTCCGCCGTTTACAGCAGGTTTTCAGTGGCAAGGGACGTGCGCAGCAGCTCGTCAACGGCGGCCAGCGCCTGTTCACCCTCATCCCCGGCCTGCAAGGGCATCACCGCGGCCCGCACGGTCAGCGAGACCAATCCGTCGCGCAGGGTCAGAACCCGCATGCTGAGGGTTTCCAGTAACTGGGCGATCCGTGTCTGGGCACCATCAAGGGATGCGCCCGGCATCAAAACCAGCAGGCCCGCCCCGCCGACTGATCCGACCCGATCCGATGCCCGGACGGCCCCTGCGACCTGACGGGCCAGATGAATCAGGGCGTCTTCAGCTTCGATCAAGCCATTGTGACGGTGCAGTTTTTCAAAATTCACCAGATAAAACAGGGCGACTGCTCCGATGGCGGCAGTGCTGTCTGCGTAGGGCGTTTGGGGCTGGTGAGTAAAGGCGCTGACCTCGCGCAGGATGGCGCGGCGGTTCAGGACCGGCATGTAGGCGTGCTGGTCGGAAAGCTGCTCCAGAAAGCTGATCCGGCCTTCATTCTGCAAGATGGTTTGGCGCAAGCCCTCCTGCTCGACCACCAGTCCCTGAACGATCTTGTGGACCGCGGGCGGCAGGTTCAGAAAGCCTTCGCTCAGGGCGCTTAGATCATCGGTTGGCATCATCGCAGGACTGCCGTCGTTTTCGCTGGCTGCCTGCTGATACTGTTCATAGGGCGAGCGGCGGCCCCCACTATTGCCATGGTGTGGCCAGGTTACGGCGTCGGTTGCCTGCGGGCGGGGGATTTCTGACATCGGACCTCCGGGGCATGTGCAGGATGCCAAGTGTTGGGTGCAACGCATTATCATAGGGCGTTTCCGGGGTATTTTCTGCTTTTTGTGTCATTGTCGGGAAACTGTCACCCGGCAACAGTTGCAAACCGGCGTATGCTTTCTATAATGCCGTTTTTTCCGGCATAGGCCACGCTGGCTCTGCCAGGCGCAACAGAAAACAGCAGGTTTCGATGAGCACCCTTCCGGTTCAGGACCAATCCTCCGCTCCCCAGGTTGGCATCATTATGGGCAGTCAGTCCGATTGGGAAACCATGCGTCATGCGGTTGAAACCCTGACGGCGCTGGGCGTGTCCTGCGAAGCCCGCATTGTCAGTGCCCACCGCACGCCGCAGCGTCTGTACTCCTATGCCGAAACCGCCCGTGGCCGTGGCCTGAAGGTGATCATTGCCGGAGCCGGTGGCGCAGCGCACCTGCCGGGGATGTGCGCGTCGATGACCCCGCTGCCGGTGTTTGGCGTGCCGGTGCAGTCCAAGGCGCTGAAGGGGCTGGACAGCCTGTTGTCGATCGTTCAGATGCCGGCTGGCGTGCCGGTGGGGACGCTGGCCATTGGCCGTGCCGGGGCGATCAATGCTGCGCTGATGGCGGCCTCGATCATCGCCTTGCAGGACCCGGCGGTGGCGGCGGCACTGGATGATTTTCGCGCCCGCCAGACCGAAGCGGTGGCCGAAATACCGGTTGACGAAGTGTAATGTTGCGACAGGTGTAATGTTGCGCTGACTGGCGTAATATTCCCCTTGGCGTGTTCAGGTTTTTGTGTGTTCAGGTCAGGATTGGCGTTTGTGATGACTGGTTCGTCTGTGTCGGTGATGGTTCCTCCGGGGGGGGCGATCGGTATTCTGGGTGGTGGGCAACTGGGTCGGATGACCGCCCTTGCTGCGGCGCGTCTGGGATATCGCTGCGTCATCCTGACCCCGGAAGAAAACAGCCCGGCGTCTCTGGTCAGCGACCGCACCATCGTTGCGGCCTATGATGACCCGACGGCACTGGCCGAACTGGCGGCCGCGGTGGATGTGGTGACGCTGGAGTTTGAAAACATTCCGGTATCGGCGCTGCGTCTGCTGGAAAGCCAGATTCCCCTGCGTCCCGGCCCGCGTGCGCTGGAAGTCGGGCAGGACCGGGTCAACGAAAAGACCTTTTTCGGTGACTTTGCCGAAACGGCGCCGTGGCGTCCGGTGCGCGATCTCGCCAGCCTGCAAGCAGCGATTGCCGCCATTGGCGTTCCGGCCATTCTGAAAACGGCCCGGCTGGGCTATGATGGCAAGGGGCAGGTCAAGATCACCTCTGCCGAACAGGCTGCCGAGGCGTGGGCGACCTTGCGGTGCCCGGATACGGCGGCGGACCAGCCTGCTCCGGCAATCCTCGAAGGTTTTGTGGCCTTCCAGCGTGAAATTTCGGTGATCGTGGCCCGCCGGGAAGACGGCCAGACGGCAGTGTGGCCGGTGGCCGAGAATGTTCACAGCAACCACATTCTCGATACCACCACCGTTCCGGCAGCTATTCCTGCCGGGGTGGCAGCGGAAGCCCAGCGGATTGCCATCACCGCCGCCGAGCGTTTGGGGCTGATTGGTCTTTTGGCAGTTGAAATGTTCGTTGCCGATCACCACGTCATCGTCAATGAGATGGCGCCCCGTCCGCACAACTCCGGCCACTGGACGATGGATGCCGCAGTGACTGACCAGTTCGAGCAACTGGTGCGGGCCGTCTGTGGTCTGCCGCTGGGCAGCCCGGATTTGCGGTGTCCGGTGGTGATGAAGAACCTTTTGGGGGACGATGTGGCAGAGTGGCAGGCTCTGCTGCAAGACCCCACCGCAAAGCTGCACCTGTATGGGAAAGCCGAAGCGCGTGAAGGCCGAAAAATGGGCCACGTCAATTACTTAAAACCATAAGGGCTGCCGTTTAGCAGCAGCCCGACGCGGGAGAACAGCGGTGGGCAAAGGACAGGGTAAACGCCAGTTGGCGCAGACGGAGGCGGGCCGGTGATCGAAGAGTGGCTCAGTACCTATGGCTATCTGGCGATTTTGATCATTACTTTCCTTGAGGGGGAAAGCATTGTTATTCTTGCGGGGATTGCCGCTTATCAAGGCATCCTGAACCTCGAAGCCGTCATCGCCTGCGCCGTCTTTGGCAGTTTTTGCGGTGACCAGTTTTACTACACCATCGGCCGCCGCTATGGCACGCCCCTGCTGAAGCGATGGCCGGGACTGGCCGGGAAAATCGACTGGGCGTTCCGCCTGGTGCGTAATTACGAAGTCCTGTTCATCCTGTCTTTCCGCTTCATTTACGGGGTGCGCAACGTCAGCCCGTTCGTGATCGCCATGTCCGGGGTGCCTCGTCTGAAGTTCATGGGGCTGAACCTGATTGCTGCGACGCTATGGGCTCTGGCCTTTACCTTTGGTGGCTACTTCTTTGGCAAGGCGCTGGAGAAGGTGATGGGCGAGCATCAGATGAAGGCGCTGGCCGTGCTGGCGATCTTTGCGGCGGCGGTTGCGATCTTTACCCTGTGGCGCAAGCGGCGCGGGAGCAAGACGACGGCCGTGGTTGACCCGAATACGGAAAAGAACGGCAATCCGGCGGAATGATCCTGTCGGCTTGTTGATCCTGCGGTGACAGTCGAGCGTGCTGCTGTCCCCCGAACAATACCCTCCACAGTCTGGTGTGGAGGGTTTTTGTGTTTTATGCTTTTCATGCTGTATGTTTGATGAACGGGATTTTGGGCAGGGAGAAAACGCGTGCAGGCTCGTTGGATTGCGATGCAGGAACAGCATCTGTCGGCCGTGATTGCCATCGCAGAGGTGGTTCATCCGAATTACCCCGAACGGCCCGAAGTGCTGGCCGATCGGCTGACCGTGTTTCCGCAGGGCTGTTTCATGGCGCAGGGAGCCGATGGAGCCTTTTTGGGCTATACGCTGAGCCATCCGGGCGTTTTGCTGCGCCCGCCGCCGCTGGACAGCCTGCTGGAGCGCATTCCGGCAGGGGCTGATTGCCTGTATCTGCACGATATCGCCTTGCTGCCTGCCGCGCGGGGGCTGGGATTGGGGGCCTCGCTGGTTGCCGGGCTGGACAGGTTGGGGCGGGAACTGGCGATCGGGCCACTGGCGTTGACGGCGGTGAACGGGTCGGTGCCGTTCTGGTTGCGGCAAGGCTTTACCGTACTGGAGCCGGATTCGCTGCTGGCAGAGAAACTGGCAAGCTATGATGCCGATGCGGCGTACATGGTGCGCCCTGTGTCTGTTGCATAGGGCACCGTGCATGCCGGATTATCCTGTTCTACCTTAAGATAGCACCCTATTTCACTGTTTTATAATAAAAAACTTGCCTTGCGCCCGTGGGTGGGGTATCCAGCAGAAAATGTTGTTTAGCGGCGGAAAAAGGATTGTATCCCTTATTCCCGATCCGTTACCTTAGTGGCCGTTCTTTCACCGCACTGGTTTACTCTTCCCATGACGCCTTCCTTCGCCATCCAGCACGCCGGTCAGGCTGCCCAAGACGAACCGCTGTTCGTTTTCGGCAGCCTGATGGACATGGATCTGTTGGCGGTGGTGTTGGGCGATTGCCAGCACCTGCGGCATGCTGCCGCCGTACTGCCCGGCTATCGGCGCTGTTGCGTCGAGGACGAAGTATTCCCGATCGTGGTTCAGGATGACATCAGCACCGTTGACGGGCTGCTGGTTCATGGCCTGACTGCACGGGACCTTGACCGGATTCTTTTCTTCGAAGGCCCCGCCTACGCCTTGCTACCCTGCGAGGTGGATCATCTGGACAGTGACCGACGACGACGAACCCCCGCGCGGGCATTTTTTGCCACTGCGCTGCTGTCGCCGCGTCCGCAGTCCTGGGACTATGCGTACTGGCAAGCGCAGGAAAAGCCCCTGGCTCTGAACATCGCTGCCGAGACGATGGCCCTGTACGGGTCCGTTGCGGCCAGTGACCTGAGCGGGGCGCTGTGGGATGGCATCAAAGCTCGCGCCGTCGCCCGCCTCTCCACCGGGGAGGGGATACGCTGCGCCGCCTGAATGACGATGTTCGGGCGGTTGGAACCAGATCGCTCGGATATCCTGTACCATGCATGTTGTGAACGAAGCCCCGCACCACGCGGACCTGATTGAGGATTTGCTGGAAGTCGCCTTTGGCCCTGATCGCCATCAAAAGACCGTTTACCGGTTGCGTGAAGGGGTTGCCGCTATCCCGGGCCTGTCGCTGGTGGCAGAAACCGAAGACGGCGAGTTTCGCGGGACGCTCCGCTTCTGGCCGGTGCACATTCGCACCGCCACCGGAAAGATGGAGAAGATTTTATTGTTGGGACCGATTGCAGTTGAGAGCGGATTGCGTAACACTGGGGTCGGTACCTTGCTGATGACCGAGGGCTTGGCTCGCGCCAAAGCCATGGGCTGGGATGCGGTGCTGTTGGTAGGGGACGAGCCCTATTACAGCCGCTTCGGGTTCAAAAGATCATTGGCCGAAGGATTACAGTTGCCTGGACCGGTTGATGTAAACCGTTTCTTAGGACTTGAGTTGAAAGATGGGGTGCTGAATAGCGTCTCCGGGATGGTTGAACCGGCTGTGCCTGCGTATGGGGCGTCGGTGTAAACGAAAACGGGCCTGATCCCAGGCCAGAAAACAGGTGGGAGTAGCATGCCAAAGACGATCTCGCGCTGGATTCTGACAGTTTGCCTTCTTGTCGGTGCAACGGTGGCGTCTGCGCCGTCTGCCGAGGCGGCTGCATGGAGCTGTGTTCCCTACGCTCGGTCTGTTTCTGACATCGAAGTCTCAGGCGATGCCTGGCAGTGGTGGCAGAACGCAAGTGGCATCTACAACAAAGGCCAGCGCCCGGCTCCCGGCTCGGTGCTGGTGTTCAAGAAGACCCGCTCGATGAGCCGTGGTCACGTCGCCGTGGTCCGGCAGGTGGTTTCCAACCGCAAGATCATCGTCGATCACGCCAACTGGGGCATGGGCCGCCGTGGCAAGGTCGATACCGGGGTTGGCATCATTGACGTTTCGCCCAACAACGACTGGACCGAAACCCGCGTGTGGTACTCCCCGATCGGGGATTACGGCAACACCACCTACCCGACCAACGGCTTTATCTATCCCAAGCGTTCCCCGTCGGCTGCGACCGCCCGCATCGTTCGTCCGGGTGGCTGACAGCCTGCACTGAGCACGATCGTCTCTGGCGAGCGTATCCGTTGGAAAAACGGGTGCGCTCGTTGTGCTTTCAGGGGTCACTATAGGACGTGGTGATGTGCAATGCTGAATTCAACAGTCATTGACGGAATTTTGGCTGATGTGGCGGAAGCGGTCACTGCCGGCAAGCTGCAACGCGGCTGGCTGTTGCTGTCGCCGTTGCTGCAGGCCGCTGTGGCCCAGACCAATGAGCTGACCCGCGAGCAGCAGTATCACGTCACCGCGCAGGCCGCCGAACTGGCAATCGCCCTGAAAAGGCCCGGTGTTGCACTCGACTGTGCCCGGCATGCGGAAAGCCTGACCATGCAGAAAGGCTGGCCGACTCATTTACAGGCTTTGGCGCTGCGGGATTTGGGGCGTCTGGACGAGGCCGTTACCCTGTGGGAACGGGTTCTGGCGGGGGAAAGCTATGTTCAGGCGGCGTATCAGGGGTTAGGCAGTCTGCTGTCGCGGCAGGAATGCTATCTGCGTGCCCGGCAGGTGCTGGACGATGGCGTCCGGCTGTGGCCCCGGTCTGCCGACCTGTGGCTCAGTTACGGGCTGGTGCAGGCGCGTCTTGATGATCTTGAGGGGGCTGAGGCTGCTCTGCGGACTGCCATGCGGTTGGGGCCAGCGGGATGGGAAGCGCCGCTGCTGAATCTCGCATGGGTTTTGCGGCGACGGGGGGGCTTTGCCGAGGCGTTGCAGCTTCATCGGCAAGCGGTCGAGCTGGCTCCGGAGTCTGCCGAAGCGCATTGGAATCTTGCCACCAGCCTGTTGTCGCACGGGCAGTATCGCGAGGGATTCGCGGCTTTCGAATGGCGGTTCCGGCGGGGGCGTGCCTTGCTGCAACAGCGGGACATCCCGCCGTGGGATGGGCAGGCCGAGCTGTCTGGCAAGCGTATTCTGGTCGCACGGGAACAGGGAGTGGGCGATACCCTGCAAATGCTGCGCTTTGCCGCCGTTCTGGCCGCACGGGGAGCCGAGGTGATCTGGGAGGCCCACGCCGGGCTGGAAAGCCTGTGTGCCAGCGTTATAGGTGTTCATGCGGTTGTTGGGCCGGATATGGCTCTGCCCGAGGTGGAGTATCAGGTTCCAGCCATGAGCCTGCCCTATTGTTTGCGGGTGACGGACGCTGCGGACATTCCGCCTGCGCCCTATCTGACCGCCCCGGCCGGAGACCCGGTGCCGTTGACCGTGAGCGCAGGGCGGAAGAAAATCGGGCTGGTGTGGCGGGGAAACCCGTCCCATGAAGGGGATGCCGCCCGTTCGATCGCCTTGCCCCGGCTGGGAGAGATGCTGCACCGGTCGAGCGGGATGGTCGATTGGGTGTGTCTCCAGCGCCCGGATAACCGGGAGGCTTTCCTCCCCGAGCTGGCTGCCTGCTTCCGCGACGATCTGGGGCCATGGCTGAGTGATTTCAGCCGCACTGCACGGGCATTGATGGCGCTGGATCTGGTGATCAGTGTTGATACCGCCGTGCTGCATCTGGCGGGGGCTTTGGGGCGGCCTGTGTGGGGGCTGCTGCCGTTGGCCAGCGACTGGCGCTGGCTGATCGGGCGCGATGACAGCCCGTGGTATTCGACGTTACGGCTGTTCCGTCAAACGGAACCGGCCCCGGCAGGGGATCCCTGGGGGCCGGTTTTACAGCAGGTGATGGCCGCGCTGGAGTGGTACAAGCCCGTAAGATAGCAAGGACGTGGAGCGCTGCTCCACACCTCGCCGGGGCCTTGAGGCCCCAGACCCCATTCCTTTGATCATAAAGGAAAAAATGGGAGCTTGCTGGCATCGCTACCAAACTGGTTTCGGGTTATTGCGGGTTGATGCCCGCTTCCAGTTCTTCCATGCGGCTGATGGTCAGGTCGGCCAGACAGCTCATCAGGATCAGGTCCGATGAGCGACCGGTTTCGATATCATAGGCATTCCAGCGGCAATCGGCATCACGATAGGCGACCCACGCCTTGTGTGCTGCCTCGAAGGTGGTTTTGCCTTCGGGCGGCAGGCTGGCCATCGTTTCCTTGACCAGAACGTCAAGACGCTTTTGACCGGCTTCCAGATCCTTGCGGGCACAGGCCAGCAGTTCATTGTCCTGATCGGTGGCATCGCAATCGATGGTGCCGCCACCGGGCTTCTGAAGGGTGTGGGCGGGCGGGGTCGGTTCGGCCGCGACGGCAGGTGCCGCAATGGTCGGGATGCTCATCGCTCCGGCAATCAGGGCAGCCGTAACCCAGCGGCGGGCAGGGTGGAGAAGGGTAGCGTTCAGCATGATAACGGGTACGTCCTCAGAGCGTCGGGCGGAACCGGTGTTGCCGGTTTTCCGCATCACCGATGCGACACTACAACGACCCGGGGCATGATGCACAGTGCCTGGCACCGGATCACGCCCCGGAAGCACAAGGAGATCAAGCTGCGCTGGCGGCAGCGGCTTTTGCCTTTTTCTGCAGCAGACGCTTCTCAATAAAACGCATTACGGTCGCCGACAGGAACGGAATGGCCTGCACCGCAACGGTGGCAGCAAAGACGTTCTGTTCGGTGATGTGGAACTGGTTGCTGAAATACAGCAGACCCGCCGCACACAGCAGGGCAATCCCGAGGGTGGTTTCCCAGAACACCGGGCTGTCGGTCAGCTTGGCCTTCGGGGTCTTGCCCTTGCCAGCCGCACCACCTTTTTCGGTACGGGCAAAGGCGAGGTTGTCTTTGACCACCCCGGTCAGAACGGCATCGGACACGGCGAGCTGCAGGCTCATCGCTGCAATGGCGGCCCCGGCAATTTCGGGGACGGCGGCCTTGACACGCTTGCGGTACAGCAGCACGACGTGCAACACGTTCACCACAAAGCTGGTCAGGATCGGCACGGTCAGGGCCATCATCGGCAGAACCATGCCGACAAACACGATCACCGGCACCCAGATCAGGTTCAGGATTGCCACCGCCACCCCAAGGGCATCGGACAGCCAGTAGACCCAACCGGAAACGAACTGGGCTTTCTGTTTGCTGTTGAGGGTGTCGGATTTCGGCAGCATGTGCCGCCAGTGCTTTTTAATGATCTGCACGGCCCCATAGGCCCAGCGGTGGCGCTGGACTTTAAAGGCCTTGAAGGTATCGGGCAGCAGGCCCCAGCCATAGCGCTTGTTGGTATAGGTGGCATCCCAACCGGCTTCGAACAGGCGCAGACCGAGTTCGGTGTCTTCGACGATGGTGTCGGTGGACCAGCCGCCGACCTGATCAAAGGCTGTCCGGCGCAGCATCAGCATGGTGCCGTGGGCGACGATGGCGTTGTCTTCGTTGCGCTGGACCATGCCGATGTCAAAGAATCCGGCGTATTCCCAGTTCATCATGGTCTTCAGCAGGTTTTCGTCACCGTCACGGTGATCCTGCGGTGCCTGAACCAGGGCAATTTTCGGATCATCAAAGGCCGGGACCAGTTCGTGCAGCCAATCGCTGTCAACGGCGTAATCGGCATCGATCACGGCGATGATTTCGGCCCGCGCATCGGTCATCGGATAGGCGAGGGTCATCGCCCCGGCCTTGAACCCCTTGACCTTGGGCAGATAGCAGAACTTGAATGCCTCACGGCCGATCTTTTCGTTCAGCACGGCGCAATGATCGGCCACCGGACGCCAGTAAAAGGCATCGGTGGTGTTGTTCATGATCACCAGAACTTCAAAGTTCGGGTAATTCAGCGCGGCGCAGGTATCAAGGGTATGCTTCAGCATTTCCGGCTGTTCTTTGTAAGCCGGAACGTGAATGGACACCATCGGCCACGGCAGGGCCGGGTCGCGGACGGCATCGGTCTTGATCAGGCGCAGCGGGTCGCGGCCCAGCAGCACTTCACTGATTTCGTTGACCTTGGCCAGAGTCATGATCGCCAGCGGGATCACCAGCAGGGTGCCGGTAAACCACATGATGACGGTGCCAAAGTTCATGTAGTTGGTGAACGGGTAATAGGCCGCCAGCGCAATACCGGCGGCAAAGCCGTTGGCCGCCAGCGAATAGAGGATGGCATGGGGCAGGGTGGGGTTGCGGCGGCGCAGGCCGATCCAGCTGAGCAGGACGCCGATGACCCCCGCCATCACCGCCACGATGCGGTAATCGACCTTCACCGGGCCTTCCAGCGAGAATTTCAGCACGCCGTTGGCATCGAACATGCCCCAATAGGCACCAACCGAGCCTTCGTTGACCTTCCACGGCTGGTCAAAGGCTTCGATGATGTTGTAATCGGCATTACGCTGACGGGCTTCGCGCAAAAAGGCGCGGATCACCTCGGCCTGAACGGCCGGGCCGGTGTCGGCGGCCTTGAAGTTATAACCCTGACTGGGCCAGCCGAATTCCCCGATGGTGACCTTTTTCCCCGGGAACATCTTGCGCAACTGGTCATAGCGGTCAAAGGCGACCTTGACCGCCTGATTGGCGGGCACGCCTTCCCAGTACGGCAGGAAGTGGGAGGAGATGAAATCGACTTCGCGTACCAGCTGAGGGTATTTGGCCCAGACGTGCCAGACTTCCCCGGTGGTGACCGGAACGCTGACCCGGCTCTTGACTTCGCGGATATAGGCGACCAGTTCGTCGGGGGTGACTTCTTCGCGCAGCAGGGCTTCGTTGCCGACGTAAATCGCCCGGACGTTCCAGTTGGTATTGGCCAGCTTGATTGCCCGCTCGATTTCCGCCCGGTCTTCTTCCTTGTCACCGGACAGCCAGGCGGCGACGGCGACGTTCAGGTTGAACTTGCGGGCTTCCTGCGGCACCAGTTCCAGCCCGCCGCGGCTGGCGTACAGGCGGATGTTGTGGGTGACGTGGGACAGAACCTCGAGCGAGTGATCCAGACGGTCGAGGGAAACCTTGTCGCCGTCCTCGGGGTTTTCACCGGGGCGGAACGGGCTGAAGGAAAGAGAGGCGATCGCGCCACCGACATCCGGTGGCGTGACGGTAATGGTGGCCACTTTCCAGACCGCAATCTGGCAGAGTGCGGCCAACAGGACAGCAACGACAATACGCTTCATGGTATGGGTTCCCCACGTCTCCCCACGTTTCAGGGGGAGTCCTTTAGCAAAGCCTGGCAGGCAGTCCGCCCCCGCCATTGGCACCGGCGGTATGGGACCGTAGAAACATGGCAATTCAGCGGCGCACAGACCCGGCTTTCCAGTTGTGCGGGCCCGCTGTTGTTCTGGTACCGAAACAGGGCTGGCACGGAAACGGGGGAGCCTCGTTTCAGAGCCTTCCCCCGCAATCCTGTGTCATGTCCGTTCCGCTCGCTGCTCTGGTCAGGACGCCGCGAGCAGAGGGCGGCGAAGGGCGATTACTCGCCGCTTTCCCAGCAATGGTCAACGCGATCGGCAAAGGCCACTTCCTGACCCGCCGGAGCCGGCTGGGCATCTGCGGCAATCACGCAGCGGAAGGTCGGGGCGATGTGGGCTTCCTTGCAGTTGAACAGGCGGTAGAATTCCATGAACCGCTTGGCCTGATCAACATCGTCGCGCGCCAGCAAGCTGACGACCCGCTTGCCGGTCCAGGCGCATTCACCGGACAGCTCGGGCGGCAGGGCCTTGGGGGCCGGTGCTGCCGGGGCAGCCTTCGGCTCTTCCTTGGCGGTGGCCGCTGCGGCAGCAGTGGCCTTGGCATCGGTGGCTTTGCCGTCGCCCTTGGCGTCGGTTTTGGTTTCGGTTTTGGCTTCAGGCTTGGTTTCGGCCTTGGCCGGAGCCTTTTCCGCGTCCTTCTTTTGCGGAGCGGTGGCCGGGGCCTGCGGGGCCGCCGGGTCGGCGGCATGCGCGACCGGGGCAAAGCTCAGGCCGCCAACAACCAGCGCTGCCGGCAGGGTGCGGCGGAGAACGGCGATCGAAGACGTGGCGGAATTCAGGAGGGAGGAGGCCCGAAGGGCAAAGGTCATGGTCGTGATTCCCGATGCGGGGTGACAATGTGAAAGGGATTAACGCAATAGGCAGTACAGAACACGGCTGCCCATTATGACACTTCACTCCCATCTTTCAATGATTGTTGCATTGTATCAATGCATGGAAGCTGTCTGTGCCGGAATTCATGTGTTTCAGGATGGTGTCCGTGTAGACTGTGCGCCGCGGGTCAGGCAAATGTCCTGCGGACGCGTGGTCCGGTGCACGAGGCGCATGATCGAATCGGATCGTATCGATGACATAGGACAAAGAGAGGAAAAAGGGAATGCAAAAGAAACCGGATTCAGGGTTGCTCGCGATGGGGATCCTGCTGGTGCTGGCTCTGGTGGTGCTGGGGGCTGCTCTGGTCGTCGGCGAAATGGATCGTTTTGGCTGAATTCTGTCCGTGTGTGGAATTTTCTTGATTGATGTTTCTCTTGTGCCAACTCTTCCCGCGGCTGTCCGGATAAGTGTACGATGATCATCTATGAATGATGATGGTTGTATGGCATCCTTGGCCGGTTTAGGGGTTTATTATCCTGGGGAGGGGGTAATGTCACGAGGACGAGCCAGGGCGCGATCGCCCGAAGATCAGGAACTGGTCCGCCAGAAATTTCTCGCCTGCGCGCGCACCGTGTTCTCGACCACCGGGGCGCACGGGCTGACCATGCGGCGGCTGGCGGCCGAGGCAGGCTATAGCCCCGGAACGATTTACCTGTACTTTTCCAGCCGTCAGGATTTGCTGTGGGAAATCTGGCGGGAAGATATGGTCGGGCTGTACAACAGCGTCCGCGAAGCCTTTGAGACACCCGATGCCGCACCGCTGAGGGTGCTGCGCAACGTCCTGGCTGCCTATGCCATCTTCTGGTTGGGCAAGCCGGATCATTTCCGTGGCATGTTCATGGAAAATGACCGCGAGTATCTGGATGAGCGGGCATCGTTCGTCGGTGACGACAGTGTGCAAAAGGTTCACGATCTTTTGCTGGCTGCAACGGCGGCGGCGCTGCCCGATACTGCGCCCGAGCCCGAGCAGATTCGCCTGATGACACACAGCGTTCTGGCCGCGGTTCATGGCGTGGTGGCCCTGCATATCGGGGCGGGAGCATTCCCGTGGGCGCCTGCACCTGCGATGCTGGATGTGGTGCTTGACAGCCTGCTGTCGGGGCTGAACCCGACAAGGGCGGGCGCTGGCGCTGCATAGAGCCGTGAGCGCAAAAGTGGGAACCGGCTTTCGCAACAACAATGCGGCACTACAAAAAGTTAGACCAGCGTGCCTGCGTCAGATCACAGGACAGGACAGTCTGCCGGATTAGTGTGGGCTACCGCCCAAACCCGTTTGGTGGCGATGCCCCCAATCCCCCATTTTTCTTTAAAAATCAAGTTAATGGGATCCGGGGCCTCAAGGCCCCGGCGAGGTTTGGAGCAGCGCTCCGTGATCCTGTTTGTCGTGTACTCTGGCGCCAGATTTAGAGCGTTTTCCGAGCCGTTGACCGTCGACGGTCAACTTGAAAATGCTCTAACGCACGCTGGTCTAGCGTATTTCGCGTCTGGCGAGCCATGCTCTCCTGCCCGTAGTGGTGTCAAAAAGTCGTTTGTGGTGTCCTGTTTCGGGGTGGTGCAGACAGTTTTTATCGCGTGGAAGAGGACTGCATGACGTCAAACAGTGCCGATGCACAGGATATTGCCGGTGTCATCCTGACCGGGGGAGCCGGGCGGCGGATGGGGACGGTCCCCAAGCCGTTGCTGCCGTTGGGACCGGATACGATCTTTGATCATGTCGTGCGGCGGGCCCAGCCTCAGGTGCAGATGTTGGCTTTGTCTGTACACCATTTGTCATCGGCGACGAGGGACGCTTTTGCCCGTTTTCCCGGCCCGTTGCTGGTTGATCCGCCGCAATTGCTCCGCCCGGATGATCGTGGCGGACGGGTTGGCCCGCTGGCTGGCATTCTGGCGGCTCTGGGCTGGGCGGAGAGTCTGGGGCTGGAATGGCTAGCCGTTTTCCCCGGTGATACACCCTTCATTCCGCTGGACTATGTGGCCCGTCTTTACCACCATGTGGCGGACGGCGGGGCCTGTGCCGCCCATGCCGTTTCGGGAGGGCGTTCCCATCCCGTTGCCTCGGTGTGGTCTGTTCGGTTGCGGCCGGTTCTGTGGCGTGCGGTGGCCGCCGGAGAGCGGCGGGTTGGTCGCTGGCTGAGTGAGCAAGGCGCAATCGGGGTCGAGTGGACGATTGATGATGCAAACGGTGGAGACCCGTTTTTTAATATCAATGAGCCTGATGATCTAAAACGGGCCGGTACGTTTCTATCCGTTGCCGGTATGCCGCTTTCTTCCGAACGATAAACGACCACAGAACATTGCCGCGTTTGTCCGGTATTGCGCAGAGGGTTTCCGATGACGTCATCCACTTCTCAATCTCATCACGTCCTGCTGGTGGAGGATGTTCTGGTCAACCGGCGTGTTGCCGCAGCATTCCTGACCAGACAAGGGTATCGGGTCAGCGAGGCGGTGACCGGGGGCGAAGCTCTGGACATGAGCGGGGCGGAGCGCTTTGACCTGATCCTGCTCGATATCCGCTTGCCGGACATGGATGGGGTGGATGTCGCCAGCCGAATTCGTGCGTTTCCCGATCCGCTGCGGGCGCAGGTGCCCATTCTGGCCCTGACGGCCAATGTTTTTCCCGATGACATCAAACGCTATCGTGCGGCCGGCATGAATGGTGTGGTTGCCAAGCCGATCCAGCTGGAACAATTCCGGATGGCGGTTGCCTCGGTGTTGCAAAGTACGCCGGTGGTGGTCAGCGTCGATAGTGGTGGGGCGTCAGCCCTGCGGGGAGACGAGGCTGCTCTGGATGAGGACTTTATTGCAGAGCGTCTGCGGACGCTGGGGCGCTCAACCTTTGACACCATCCTGCAACTTGGCAAGCGCAGCATTGCCGGGGCGGTCGCCGATGTTGCAGCCACCTGTGATCAGGGGGAGCAGGCTCCGCTGGCTCTGGCCAAGGCCGCGCACCGGCTGGCGGGGGCAGCATCGAACTTTGGCTTCCGGGGTCTGTTTCTGCTGGGGCAGAAAATCGAGACGCTGGCCGATCCTCGTGACGGTGCTAAACCGCAAGGACAGGCAGCGGTGGCCGCTGCGGCAACGGTTCCGATGGTTTATGAACAGACGCTGCAGGAACTTGACAGCTGGTTGGCGCGCCTGCCTCCGGTGTGAGGTCTGGTGTTCAGAAAACGGAGGATCATGGGGCGTTGCTCCACGGTCCTCCGTGCCTTCGTCCAGTGGGTTAGAGCGTTGTGCGCAAAACCGGAACCACTTTTGCGCTCACGGCTCTAGCTGCCTGATACGGACTTCGTCCGGGCTGTTGCGACCTTCAGGACCACAAAGCCGATCACTGCCGACAGCAGGGAGCCGCCCAGCACGCCAAGGCGGACGGGGGCTTCGTAGCCATGGGTGGTAAAGGCAAGGGTGCCGATGAACAGGCTCATGGTAAAGCCGATGCCGGTCAGAATGGCAACGCCATAGAACTGCATCAGGCTGGCACCATCGGGCAGGCGGGCGAGCTTCAGGCGGCAGGCGGCAAGGCTGAACAGCATGACGCCCGCCTGTTTACCGACGAACAGGCCAAAGGCAATCCCCAGCGTCACCGGATTGGCAAGGGCGCTCCAGTCGATGCCGTCCAGATTGACGCCGGCATTGACGAAGGCAAAGAACGGCAGGATGGCATAGGTGCTCCACGGGTGCAGGGTGTGTTCGACGTGATCGGCGGGACTGTGCGCCCCATTCGCCGAACGCATCGGCAGGGCAAAGGCCAGAATGACCCCGGCCAGCGTTGCGTGAACGCCTGATTTCAGCACGCAAACCCACAGGAAGGCCCCGATCAGCAGGTACGGGGTCAGGCGGGTGACGCCGAGCCGGTTCAGGGTAAACAGGGCGACGATGGCCACGCCAGCCAAAGCCAGCGAAATCACCGACAATTCAGCGGTATAGAACAGGGCGATGATGATGATGGCGCCCAGATCGTCGATCACCGCCAGAGCCAGCAGGAATGTTTTCAGCGAGAGCGGGATGCTGCGCCCGGCCAGGGCCAGCACGCCGAGGGCAAAGGCAATGTCTGTTGCCGCAGGAATGGCCCAGCCGCTGAGCGTGGCGGGATTACCCAGCGAAAACAGGCAATAGACCAGCGCTGGAAAGGCCATCCCCCCCAGAGCCGCGATGGCCGGCAGCGAGGCTTTGCTGAGCGAGGACAGCGACCCATGCAAGGCTTCACGCTTGATTTCCAGCCCGACGACCAGAAAAAACAGCGCCATCAGGCCGTCGTTGACCCACAGCAACAGGGGTTTGGCCAGACCGGCTGTGCCGAAACTGACCGCGACGGGGACGTCAAGAATGGCGACATAGCTGTCGGCATAGGGGCTGTTGGCCCAGAACAGCGCAACGATGGCTGCCAGAACCAGCAAGATGCCTCCGGCAGCTTCCAGTTTTAAAAAGCGATCAAACAAAGACAGCACGCTATGATTTCCTCCTGTCTGAATGGGCGTGAGCAAGCGGTCCTGCCGATATAGGGGGTGATGGCAGCCCTGTCAGGATAAAAATTACAAAATGTTTAGAATTTTGGGGCTGGCGGCGGGAATGGGGGCTACGGGGGGGCATCCCTGTTTTTCCTCAGGTAATCCTCCAATGCCTGCCGGGAGATTTTCCCGTTGCTGGTGCGCGGCAGCTTTCCCCAGATTTCGATCGCCTGAGGCAGGGTCGATGACGGCAGGATGTCGCGCAGGAATGCCTGCAAGTCGATCGTGTCGGGGATTTCGTCCGGGCGATGGCTGTCATGCAGGGCGACAAAGCAGAACGGCCGGGGGTCTTCATTATCCGGGCTGGCACGCAGGCAGGCGGCCTCGATCACCATCGGATGCTTCAGCAGGGCGGCTTCGATCTGTTGCGGATAGAAAATGGTGTCGAAAACGTGGAACGAGTCACTGCTGCGACCGACAAAATGCAGATAGCCTTCCTCGTCCTGCCAGGCGCTGTCACCGGTCTGTAGCCAGCCGTCCCGCAGGACGGTGCGGGTTTCTTCCGGGCGATGCCAATAGCCGGACATCAGTTGCGGCCCCCTGACCCACAGCTCGCCAATCGATCCTGAGCGCAGGCTTTGTGATGACGGGCCGGGGGCCCTGATCTGTGCTTCGGTGCCGGGCAGGGGCAGGCCGATGGCGCCGTGGCGTTGCGGGCCGACCAGCGGCATGCAGTGGGTTACCGGGCCGGCTTCGGTCAGGCCATAGCCTTCGATCATCCGGCAGCCGCTGATGCTCTCAAAGGTCTCCTGAACGGACAGCGGCAGGATACCACCGCCACAAACGGCATAGCGCAACGACGACAGGTCGTAGGCTTCCAGTTCGTTGCAGGTGGTGATGGCACCATACATGCCCGGAATGCCAACCATCACCGTTGGCCGGGTTTTGGAGATGGTCCGCAGGCAGTGATCCAGATCAAAGCGCGGCAACAGCACCAGTTCGGCTCCCAGCACGGTGGCGAGGTTCTGGACCGCGGTCATGCCCAGGCTGTGGAAGAACGGCAGGATGGCCAGAAAGCGTTCTTCCCCCGGAACACAAGGGTGGAACCAGCGGCGGAGCTGTTCGGTGTTGACCGACAGGGCGCTGTGCGACAGCATCACAGCCTTGGGCAGGCCGCTGCCTCCGGTGGTATGCAGGATGACCGCCACGTCCTGATCCGGAGAGATCCCGGGGATGTCAAGGGATGTGGCGCTGTCCAGCGAGGCCAGCATTTCATCCCACGACAGGTGGCGTGGGTCGTCCGGCAACGGGCTGTGGTGCGACCGTTGAAAAGTGGTGAAGAACAGTTTGCGCAACGGCGGCAAAATGCCCGCCATCGGGCAACTGATGATGGTCTTGACGCAATCCGGGGCTACCCGATCCATGCGGGGCAACATTTGCTGCAGGTTCAGGGTGATCAGAACCCGGCATTCGGTATCCCCCAGCTGCTGGAACAGCTCGTGGTCGCTTTGTTGCGGATTGAGCGGGACAACGGTGCCTCCGGCTTTCAGGACGGCGAAGTAGGCCCATGGGGCATAGGGGGTGTTGGGCAGGCACAGGCCGACCCGCACACCCTGACGGACGCCGATCTGTTGCAGCCCGATGGCAGCCCGTTCGATGATCAGGGCGCTGTCACCATAGCTCCACTGTCGCCCCATGAAGGTCAGGTAGGGACGTTCGGGGAACGAGGCCGCACTATGGTCAAAAATATCCGTCAGGGGGCGGTGCAGTAACGGGCTGTCCCAGTCAACACCGGGAGCCAGAGCCCGCCACGGATGGCCTGCGGACAGGCGGATCGGCATGGTCGCGGACGGCAGGGTCTGAGAAGGGGGCGGGACAATACTCATTCCAGATCACCTCCAGAGCACCGTGCGCAAAAGACCATCCGGCTTTGCGCGCGATGCGACAGATCAACGGGTCGGAATGCCGCCTTTGACTTGCTTTGGTGTGCGACACTCTCAACTCGGCAGCAGGGCGACACGGACGGGCGGTGTTAGACCAGCGTGCGGTAAACCTGACGTGGGCGCGTTGGTCTAACCTTTTGTTTTGTCGCAGTAATTTTTCGCAAAACCGGAACCGCTTTTGCGCTCACTGCTCTGGCCGCTGTCTGCCGTGTCGGTCACCAGAACCGTGTTCGCCAACTGTGTTTGTCGTCAGGCACTTCAGGCTTTTTCTATAGCACATCAGGGGTGGGGGCGTCCTGTGCTTTCTCCGCGCCATGGGATGGGGCTGAACTGTGCTTGATGGAATGCTTTGCTTTGGCAGGTGAAAGGCTTCAGTGATAGGATCAGAGCGTTGTGCGAAACGTGGGAACCGGTTTTCGCAAAAACAATGCGACAAAACAAAAGCAGGGCAAATCGCGAGCGGATGCCCGAGTGGATGCCCGGGCGGATGGCAGTATCCGCGACGATGAATTTGCTTTACAAGCAATGCGTTAATTGTCATCTCCTGATGACGGTTCGCCTGCTATCAATAGGACGGCCAATGATTGATCCGGCTTTGCTCGATCTGTATTCCTCGCGGCTGAAAGAGCTGGGGGCGCAGGTCAAAGAAGATCACCCGCTTGCCGACGCCGATGCCTCGGTGAAAAAGCGCAGCCCGTTGTGCGGCAGCCAGATTACTTTTGATGTGCTGCTTGATCAGGACCAGCGGCTGAGCCGGATTGGCTTTACGGTGCGGGCCTGCTCGCTGGCCGAGGCGGCGGCGGCGATCGTGATTGGCTGTGCTCCGGGATCGACGGTGGACGAGTTGAAAGCCGTGCGCGATTCGGTCAAGGCCATGCTGCGCGAAGCCCGTGATGAATTGCCGGGGGGGAAGTGGGACGATCTGGAAGTCCTGAAGCCCGCCCAGATGGTGCCGGCTCGACACGGCTCGGCGTTGTTACCCTTTGATACCATTGTCAAAGCCATGGAAGCTGCCCTGGCAAAACAGCAATAATGATTGTGAAGGCGGTAGTTGAGGGTTTCTTTCGATCTTGTGGAAAATAAACGAAAAAACACGATCGTACACCAGATTTTAAGTTTCCTTGTGGACGCAATTGTGCGCGGTCGCTCTTGTCTCCGAGTCTGGTATGGCGTACACAGGTTTGCCATGATCCACTCTTGCCATATGGGAATGTCTCTTTATGAGCCGCCTCGTCCTCATCCTGCGCCATCCGCAACTTAAGGATCTGTACCAGTTCTGGCTGAGCCTGTGCGACGGAAGTCGTTTGCCGGTGGCCGCTGATCTTGATCCGGCTGACCTTCGGCCGTGGATCGACAATTTGGTGTTGCTGGATGTCTCGCGGGATGGGGGTGACTTCACCTATGCCTATTATGGACGGTCGTTCAGCAATGCGTTCCATGCCGATACGGTCGGCAAGTCGATCGAAAGCCTGCCACCGGAACAGTCCAGCATCCTGAAAGCAGAATATGACCGCGTGACCAAGGAACGCATCCCCGCTGCCCGCGTCTATACGGCGGATTTTGGTGGTGATGTGCAGACGTGGGAACGGCTGGTCCTGCCGCTGTTCGATGGCAAGGGCGATGTTGAAAAACTGCTGGTCTGCGCGTACCGCCTGAACGGATCATAAGCCCGGCTGTGCGGAGGCGATGCTGTTCTGATTTGCGTACCCGGTCTGTTTATGGTTCTTTTGTCCTATCGGGAGCTTGTCCGGGGCTCCTTCCTTTTTCGTCTCTGGCATAGGAAGTCTGTCGCGCGATGTCCGTTGAAAAGCTGCGAGGCCGTACCCCCCCGCCCGAAGTCAAGGACGCCATGACCGCCAGCGAGTTCAATCTGTGGTGTGCCATGAATGGCAAACCGTACCGGATGGCTCGGCATGTCTGGCCCGACGGCGCATGGGAATGGGACGTTGAATACCGTCCGGGACGCCCGGAAGGCACCATTGCCTACGGGACAGGGCAGGAAGACGAAACACTGGCGACGCTGGCGGCGTTTGCCTTTGTCGCCGGGGTCGAATGGCAGGAAAGCCTGATGCGTCCGCAGGATGTCGACGACGAGGACGACGAGGACCTGCCAGCCGCAGACGAGCAGGCCCCACGCCCGGCGCACCATGCCATTCAGGTGGCCGATGCCGACTATGCTGCCCGTGCCGGGGAATTTGAAGTCGTTGACGAGGCGCTGGTTGTGGCCGGGCAAGGGGTTGCAACGGATGATGCTAGCCCCGACGACGAGGATGATGCCAGCCTCGACGACGAAGACGACCTTGAGGAAGACGGCGACGAGGCCGACCTCGAGGAGGAGGATGACGAAGAAGACCTCGATGATGAGGACTTTGACGAGGATGACCTCGACGAAGACGACCTGGACGGCGAGGCAGACGGCGCTGCTGAAGAACAAGAGCTGGACGAGGGCGATCTGGAATTCGTTGATCCCGACGAAGACAGCGCCCCGGTTGCTGCCGAACCCGTCGCCGCGCCCCCTGCTGCTGGTTTCGATGCCGCAGAAGAGTCTGCTGCTCCGTCCTATCTGCCGCCATCGGTGACGCTGCTGCAGGAGCCGCCGCAGTCGGAAGAAGAAGAGGCCGATGAACTGGCGCTGGCCAGCAATGCCCGGACTCTGGAAACGGTTCTGCGCAACTTCAAGGTTCGCGGCGAGATCATGCAGGTCAAGGCCGGGCCGGTGGTGACGCTCTATGAATTCGAGCCGGTGCCCGGAACCAAGTCTTCCACCGTGATCAACCTGTCCGATGATATCGCCCGGTCGATGTCGGCGGTCACCGCCCGTATTGCGGTGGTGCCGGGGCGGTCGGTGATCGGGATCGAACTGCCGAACCCCGAACGCGAAACCGTCTATCTGCGCGACATGATGGAAAGCCCGGCCTATGCCGAAACGGCGGCCCGTCTGCCGCTGGTGCTGGGCAAGGACATCGGCGGTGAACCGGTGGTCGCCGATCTGGCCAAAATGCCGCACCTGCTGATTGCCGGGACCACCGGATCGGGCAAGTCGGTCGGCATCAACACCATGATCCTGTCGTTGCTGTACCGCCTGCCGCCGGAACGCTGTCGCCTGATCATGGTTGACCCCAAGATGCTGGAACTGAGCGTCTATGACGGCATTCCGCACCTGCTGACCCCGGTGGTGACCGACCCGAAGAAGGCCGTTGTTGCCATGAAGTGGGCGGTGAAGGAGATGGAAAGCCGTTACCGCTCGATGGCCGCGCTGGGCGTGCGCAACATCGAAGGCTACAACGAGCGTGTCGGCGAACTGCTGGCCCGTGGCGAGCAGGTCACCCGTTCGGTGCAGGTGGGCTTCGACCGGGAAACCGGCGAGCCGATCATGGAAGAGCAGTATGTCGACCTGGCCAAGCTGCCGTACATCGTGGTGGTGGTCGATGAAATGGCCGACCTGATGCTGGTGGCGGGCAAGGAAATCGAAGCTGCCATCCAGCGTCTGGCCCAGATGGCGCGGGCGGCGGGGATCCACCTGATCATGGCCACCCAGCGCCCCAGCGTCGATGTGATCACCGGCACCATCAAGGCCAACTTCCCGACCCGCATTTCCTTCCAGGTTACCAGCAAGATCGACAGCCGTACCATTCTGGGTGAACAGGGTGCCGAGCAGTTGCTGGGGCAGGGCGACATGCTGTACATGGCCTCTGGCGGGCGGATTACCCGCGTCCATGGGCCGTTCGTCTCTGATGGCGAAGTCGAGCAGGTGGTCAGCCACCTGAAGCGTCTGGGCTCGCCGGAATATCTGCACACCATCACCGAAGAAGAGGGCGATGATGATGGCGGCGACGATTACGGCTCGGGTGGTGGTGCGGTGTTCGATGGCACCTCGGTCGGTGAGGAAGGCAGCAGCGACCCCTATGATCAGGCGCTGGCACTGGTCCTGCGCGAAGGCAAGGTGTCGGTGAGCTTCATCCAGCGTCACCTGCAGATCGGCTATAACCGCGCCGCCCGCATCGTCGAACGCATGGAGCAGGAAGGCATCATCAGTGCCGCCAACCACGTCGGCAAGCGCGATATTCTGGTCAGTGCGTCGCGCTATCTGGTGCGAGAGTAAAAGGAGCCATCTGCTCAGGATTTGCCCCAGACCTCGTTGGGTTCAGTCGGCCCTAAATCTCATTCCTTTGATTATAAAAGAAAAAAATGGGGTTCGGGGCCTCAGGCCCCGAGTGGGTCCGGGCGGCAGCCCGCTCTTGTTTTTAATCTGTCGTGTCCAGCGTGCAGCCCTGCCACAGACACAAAAAAAGCCCGGGGATGGTCGCCCGGGCTTTTTTTTGCGGTGAAGGCCGTCGTTACGACTGGCTGGTCCGCGCAATCATGCGGCTCATCCAGACGGCCAGCAGGACGAACGCCGCCAGAGTGATGGTGCCGAGCGACAGCACCTGAAACAGCATGTCCGGAGCAAAGCGGGTCAGCGAACCGGGACGCAGGACAACGAACTGGATAAAGGCCCAGATCAGGATCGGGGCGGCCATGAACGCAACCAGGACATAGGGAAGAAAGCGCATCGCAACGGGTGCTCCGGTCAGGGGCCGCTGGGGGGAAGCCGAGGCGGCCTTGCGGGGGACAATGTTTGGTGTCTCTGGCGACCAAACGGAGCGGATCATAGAATTTATATTTGTAATAACAACCATGAAACATTTGTGGCTAAATAAAGACCATATATTTTTTAATGATATGGGCGCGCATAATGGAGCTCAGGAAAGGCTATTGATAGTATTCCATGCTATTATTGTGGATATTGTCTGTGCTTGTCCTTAGGTCAGTGTGCGTTAAATCTGGCGCCACAGGGCAGGACAAAAAGATCATGGAGCGCTGCTCCAAACCTCGCCGGGGCCTTGAGGCCCCAGACCCCATTGACTTGATATTGAAAGAAAAAATGGGGGTTCGGGGGCATCGCCTCCGAACGGGTATGGGCGGTAGCCCATTCTCCTGCACGGACTGTCGTGCACGGCGGCGTCAGGTTTAACGCATGCTGGTCTAGTAATGGGGGGGCTTGTGGGCTTCGATGGTTGGCTCCATTGCGCCAATCCGCTTGTACAGCATTTCAACCGTCCGGTTCAGGCGGTCGATCAAATCCCATTGTTGCGCGACCATCTCGCTCAGGTCGGCGTTACTGCTTTCCAGATGACTGATCCCGCGTTCCAGATCGGTGATCCGCTGTTCCAGTTCAGTGATGGTCGGGGTGGGGGTGTCCATGGGATGCCTCGGCGGGGTGAATGGAAAAAGCCCCTCCTGTGGTCATCCCACCGGAGGGGCTGAACGCGAACGCAAGGGCGATGGACAGCGGTTTACCAGATGGCGGCCAGAGCGGCAATCGCAAGGATGGTAAACAGGAACCCGAAGCCATAGCAGCCAAGCATCACCATTTGCCGTCCGCCGTGGCTGCTGACGCCCAGGTCTTGCAGGGTGCAGCGGAACCGGTGGGCACCGTGCCACAGGCTGGGCAGCAACACCCCCAACAGGACCAGCTTGCCCAGCGGGTGGGCGACCACCGCATGAACCCGCTCATAGGACAGCGCGCCGTCCGGCAACAGTCCCAGCGGGCTGAGAATGCCGGTGATCAGCATCAGCACCGGCAGGACCATCGCCGAGGTGACGCCGCCGGCGGCGAAGGGCAACCAGACCAGAGGCTTGGAAGACTTGTGATAGTGGGTCATCAGGGCCTCCGTTGATTACAGCCAGACCGTTACGGCGATCATCCCCAGCGACAGCACCACCCATGCCACATACTGGGCGATGACGATCGGGGCCGCTGGCAGGAAGTCATCGCCCACCAGCACCGGCATGGTGCGGGGGGTGACGGCGAACCAGGTGACGGTGTGATAGAGGGTGAACAGCAGCGCCAGCAGGTGATAGAGCACCGCGAACGGCGATTGCAGGGCATGGAGAAAACCATCCCATGCCTGCGGCCCATCATTCAGCCGCCACAGGCCGATGATCAGCAGGGCGGAATAGGTCGCCACAAAGAAGCTGGAGGCCTCGCGGATCATGTAGCGGGTATAGAACGCGCTTTGCAGCCACCAGGTTTTCGGGAAGACAGGTTTGTAGGACTGACTCATGGCGCTTTCCTCCCGGGGACCAGACGGTCAAGGAACCAGTCGAGCGAATTCTGCACCTTTTGCTCCTGAATGGCTCCGGCAGGCTCGACGCCTTTCGGACAGACTTCCGAGCAGGCCGAGACAAAGGTGCATTCCCACACCCCTTCGGCGCTGCCGGTGACCTTTTGCCGTTCCCGGCGGCCTTCGTCGCGGCTGTCGAGGTTGTAACGGTGGGCAAGGGCCAGCGCGGCGGGGCCGAGGAAGTCGGGGTTCAGGCCCATCTGCGGGCAGGCCGAATAGCACAGCAGGCAGTTGATGCACAGGGTATGGTGCTTGAACCGCTTCAACTGCTTGGGCAGCTGGACGTAGGCGCCCTCGTCGATTGGCTTGTCGTCCTTGCGGATGATGTACGGCTTGATCGCTTCGAGGCGGTCAATGAAGCCATCCAGCCCGACCACCAGATCGCGCTCGATGGGGAAGTTGCGCAGCGGCTCGACCTTGACCGTCGCCGGCACATAGTCGCGCAGGAAGGCCTTGCAGGTCAGAACCGGCGTGCCGTTGACCTGCATCCCGCACGACCCGCAGACCGCCATGTGGCAGGACCAGCGAAAGGTCAGGCTGCTGTCGAGGTTGTCCTTCACCCAGGTCAGGGCGTCGAGCACCACCCAGTCCTCGTCGTAGGGTACCTGATAGGTCTGGTAATAGGGCTCGGTGTCGGTGGTGGGGTCGAACCGCAGGACCTCCAGCGTAAAGGTGGTGGGTGTGCTCATTTCGCCTCTCCCCCATAAATGCGCTCGGCGGGCTGGGACCGGGTGATCACCACGTCCTTGTAGTCAATGCGGGGTGCTTCGTCGCCCTGACGCCAGGCCATCGAATGACGCAGGAAATTCTGGTCATCGCGCTGTGTGTGATCCAGACGCTGATGCGCGCCACGGCTTTCGGTGCGCAGGCGGGCGGCGTGGGCCATGCACTCGCCGATTTCCAGCATGTGGCCCAGCTCCAGCGCCTGGGTCAGATCGGTGTTGAACACCCAGCTCTTGTCGTTGACTGCAACGTTTTTCCACCGCTGGCGCAGCTCGCCCAGCTTGGCGCAGGTGGCTTCCAGCGCCTCGGCGGTGCGATAGATGCCGCAGCCGCTTTCCATCGCCTGATACATTTCGTTGCGCAAGGTGGTGGCGGACTCGGTACCCTTCGAGCCATCGACCATTTGTTCAACGCGAGCCCGCGCCGCAGCGGCCTGCGCCAAGGCGTTGCTGTGGCTGATCGCCGGGGCCGAGCGGGCAAAGGCGGCGGCGTTTTCACCGGCGACCCGACCGAACACCAGCAGCTCGGCCAGCGAGTTCGAGCCAAGGCGGTTGGCGCCGTTGATCGACACGCAGGCGGCTTCCCCGGCGGTGTACAGGCCGGGCAGCGATGTGCTGGCGTGGATGTTGCTGGCGATGCCGCCCATGGTGTAGTGCACCACCGGACGCACCGGGATCGGCTGTTGGGTCACATCGACGCCAACATAGGACTTGGCGAGATCACGGATGAACGGCAGGCGTTCATTGATCTTTTTGGCCCCCAGATGGCGCAGGTCAAGGTGGACCACGTCGCCCCACTTGGAGCTGATGCAGCGGCCCTTTTGCTGTTCCTGCCAAAAGGCTTGCGACAGGCGGTCGCGCGGACCCAGCTCCATCGCTTTCTTGCGCGGCCACGGGTCCGGCGGGCCCATGCCATAGTCTTGCAGGTAACGATAGCCGTCCTTGTTGACCAGAATGCCACCTTCGCCACGGGCGGCTTCGGAAATCAGGATGCCGGTGCCGGGCAGGCCGGTCGGGTGGTACTGGACGAATTCCATGTCTTCCAGCGCGACGCCAGCGCGATAGGCCATCGCCATGCCGTCGCCGGTCTTGATCGCACCGTTGGTGGTGAAGGGGAACACCCGTCCCGCCCCACCGGTACACAGGACCACCGATTTGGCCACAAAGGCCAGAGCCTTGCCGCTGCGCATCTCGTGGGCCAGAACCCCGGTGCAGCGACCGTCTTCGATCAGCAGGTCGGTGGTATAGACTTCGTCATAGCGGGTGATCGACGGATATTTCAGCGAGGTCTGAAACAGGGTGTGCAGCAGGTGGAACCCGGTCTTGTCGGCGGCGAACCAGGTGCGTTCGATCTTCATGCCGCCAAACGGGCGCACGGCCACCGATCCGTCGGGGTCGCGTGACCACGGACAGCCCCAGTGTTCGATCTGCACCAGTTCCTTGGGGGCGCGTTCGACGAAAAAGTCGATGCAGTCCTGATCGGCCAGCCAGTCGGAGCCGGTGACGGTATCGTTGAAGTGGTTGTCGAGGCTGTCGTTGCTTTTGGCGACCCCGGCGGCTCCCCCTTCGGCGGCCACCGTGTGGCTGCGCATCGGGTAGACTTTGGAGATCAGGGCGACTTTCAGGTCGGGGGCGCTTTCGGCAACGGCGATTGCGGCCCGCAACCCGGCTCCGCCAGCGCCAACAATGGCAACGTCGGCTTCGATCAGGGTTAAATCGGTCGGGTGGGAGGATGGCATCGGCAAAGGGCCTCCTGCAGAAAAATACCGGGGGTGCCAAAGCGCTGACGCGGTCCTGACGCGGCACCCTCACCCTGTGGATCATACGCCTGTTTGACGGGCCAACCAACTACCCATTGTAGGGTCTTTTGCCGAAAAAGTGTTTTTTATGAATGAATTAATAAGAATGTCATCTGGCGGGTATGTCCGAAGGCATACCCGCTGTCAGGAGGTTTATGTCGGGGGACGGGTGGCGATGACGCGCTGGTAAAGCCCACCAAAACGGGTTTCTTTTCGCCACTCGGCCTGCTGCGGATTGCTGGCGTAGTCGCGGATGTCCCGGCGGCACAAAGCCTGCGCAAACGGCTCAAGAAAGCGGAAAACGCCAGCCATGACCGGGCGCAGGGGATGCCATGGGGCCGTCTGGTGATAATCGACGAAAATCACCGAGCCGCCCGGCTTGACCGACGCCAGCAGGGCGTCAACGATGGCGGTTTTCACCGGATCGGGGACTTCGTGCAGCAAAAAGAAACAGACGATTGCATCAAAGGCTTCGCCGTGGGGCTGGCTGGCATCGTGCAGGCCGACGGTGACGGTGGAAAGGTCGGCAACCTTGCGGGTGGTCAGGGCCACCTGCACCGGGGCAACATCGCATACGGTCAGTTGCCCCTGTGGGCCGAGGGTCGCGGCAACGTCACGGGAAAACGAGCCATAGACCGCCGCCGGTTGCAGGACAGTCTGACCGGGACGCAGGGCCGAGCAGGCCCAGCGGATCAGACGGCGGGCGTTGCCCCACAGGATGGTGTTGACCACCAGTTGATGGTCAAAAAAGCGGGTGCCGAAGTCACTGAGATAGGCCCAGGTATAGGTATCGCGCAGATAATCGGGTAGAGGCGGCGGCGCAGCAGGCCGGTGCGGCGTCCCGGCGGACGAAGGGGTTGGGGCCGGGCGGTCGACGAGGGCTTGATTGGAACGGCGCACCACAAATCCTTTTTGGCAGGGACGGCAGACGGGGAGTTACTCGTGGCTGGCGTGATTGGGGGGGCCGTAAAGATCCTGGGCGCGATGTTCAAAGGCATCGACCATGCGCACAACGGACTCCCGCGACAGGATCGAGGTAATGGCCTGAAAGGCCCGAACCTTCAGCTCGAAGTCCACCACCAGGGTAATCCGGCAGCCACCGTCATCAGCAACAGCGAAATGCCATTGTAGCTGCAATGTCTTGAACGGGCTATCGCTGGATGTGACGGTAATCCGGTCCGGGGCCTGCAGGGATGTGGTGCTGGTAAAGGTGTGGCGCATCGGGCCGAAACGAACCACCTGATCGGTGCGATAGCTGGTATCATCAAGCGGGCGGACACGGACCATCTGCCAGTTGGGGACAAAATCGGGATAGCGGGCGACATCGGCGACCAGCGCGAACATCTGTTGCGGTGAGTAATAGACTTCGCGGGTGACGGTGGTTGCTGGCACGGGCTTTATCCGAGTTGATTGGTGGACGATTTATATTGTCTTTCCTCTTGTATACCCTGTTTCCGAGGCTTCCCCAACCTGTCCAAGAGTGGGGGGAAGCAGAGGGAAAGGGGTGGGGGAGTAGTTGTTGCAATTAATTCTCAAAATCTATCTAAGTCGACTGCGGCTCTCTTTGCTCTAAAAGGCGGCAAAACAGCTAATGACACACAGGGCGCGGGGTAATTAGCGTGAAAAGACGCTGTCAATGCCCTTGTTTTCTTGACTTGCCGCCCTAGCACGGATTAGATCACGGCGATTCCAACGGGGGGCGTGAATCGCCTCGGTTTCGGTGTGCCGCCGTGCAACGGTACGCTGGGGCTTGCCATGGTTGGCCGGGCTACCCGTAAGGGTGGGCAGGCAAGGCACCGAGGAGAGTGTATCTGAGGCACGGAGGGCGTGCGCGGTACGTACGGCAACAAACCATCGCCGACCCGCGCCGGAGCTGGGGAAACCTGGTGTCCAGTGGAGAGTGTCGGTGTCGGAAACCCGTTCTGCCATATGGCAGACTATCCTGCTTGGGCAGGGTAGGGGGCCGTAAACCACCGCAGCCGCCCGCCGCCGAACATGGAGGTTGGAGCCTGCTCATGGACTTGCTCCGCGAATACCTACCGATCCTGATGTTCCTCGGGATCGCGGTCGCCATCTCCGGGATTATGATCCTGGCATCCTACGTGGTCGCCCCGCAGCGTCCGGACCCTGAAAAGGATTCGGCCTACGAGTGCGGCTTCGAGGCCTTTGACGACGCCCGGACGCGCTTTGACGTGCGCTATTACCTGGTCGCCATCCTGTTCATCATCTTTGACCTGGAAGTCGCCTTCCTCTTCCCGTGGGCCGTGGCCTTCAAGGACGTGGGGATCTATGGCTTCTGGTCGATGATGCTGTTCCTGGGCGTGCTGACCATCGGCTTCGTTTACGAATGGAAGAAGGGAGCCCTGGAATGGGAGTGACGAGCGGCAATCCGCACAATCCCATGAATCTCATCCCGCCGGGAACTGACCAGGACCTGATCCTGAAAGGGGTTGATGAAACCCTGAAGGAAAAGGGCTTTGTGCTGTCTTCGGTCGATGCGCTGGTGAACTGGGCCCGTACCGGTTCCCTGTGGCCGATGACCTTTGGTCTGGCCTGCTGCGCCGTGGAAATGATTCACGCCTACATGCCACGCTATGACCTGGACCGCATGGGCGTGGTGCCGCGTCCCAGCCCGCGCCAGTCCGACGTGATGATCGTGGCAGGCACGGTGACCAACAAGATGGCCCCGGCGGTGCGCAAGGTCTATGACCAGATGGCCGAACCGCGCTGGGTGATCTCGATGGGGTCGTGCGCCAACGGCGGCGGGTACTATCACTATTCCTATTCGGTGCTGCGCGGCTGTGACCGCATCGTGCCGGTGGATGTGTACGTTCCGGGCTGCCCGCCGACTGCAGAGGCACTGGTTTATGGCATTATGCAGTTGCAAAAGAAGATCCGGCGGACCGGCACTCTGCGCCGCTGATTGCCTCTGCTGATACGGTACGGTCGGGGAACCACCATGAAACTGACGGAAGACCAGGTGCAGGCTCTGCGCGATCTTGGCGACCATGTCGCCGCGATCATGCCGCATGATGT
Source organism: Insolitispirillum peregrinum (assembly GCF_900156605.1). Lineage (GTDB taxonomy): Bacteria > Pseudomonadota > Alphaproteobacteria > Rhodospirillales > Rhodospirillaceae > Insolitispirillum > Insolitispirillum peregrinum. The sequence goes on from NZ_FTOA01000001.1 coordinate 338,473, forward strand.
CATCAAGACCGAGCTTGCAAAGCAGGAACTCATCGTAACTGTCCAGCGCGGCAGCATCGTCAAGGTGCTGACAACCCTGCGGGATGATGTGAACTGCAAGTTTAGCCAGCTTGTCGAATTGACGGCGGTGGACTACCCCGAACGCGAACAGCGTTTTGATGTGGTCTACTGTCTGCTGTCGATGAAGCACAACCAGCGGGTCCGCGTAAAGCTGGCCACCGACGAAGCAACCCCGGTTCCGACCGTGACCGGCGTGTTCTCGACGGCTGGCTGGTTCGAGCGTGAAGTGTGGGACATGTACGGCGTGTTCTTTGCCGACCATCCCGACCTGCGGCGCATTCTGACCGATTACGGTTTTGAAGGCCATCCGCTGCGCAAGGACTTCCCGCTGACCGGCTACGTCGAAATGCGCTACGACGAAGATCAGAAGCGTATCGTCTATGAACCGGTAAAGCTGGCCCAGGACTTCCGTTCCTTCGACTTCCTCAGCCCGTGGGAGGCCATGACCTCCCGCTGGCTGCCGGGCGATGAAAAGGCCGCGCAACAGGCCGAGGGGAAGAAGTGATATGAGCGAACAGCAGATTAAGAACCTCAATATCAACTTCGGCCCCCAGCACCCTGCCGCGCACGGCGTGCTGCGTCTGGTGCTGGAGCTGGATGGGGAAATCGTTGATCGTGCTGATCCGCATATCGGCCTGCTGCACCGCGGGACCGAAAAGCTGATCGAGCACAAGACCTATATGCAGGCGACGCCCTATTTCGACCGCCTGGACTATTGCTCGCCGCTGAACATGGAGCACTCCTATGTGCTGGCAGTCGAAAAGCTGCTGGGCATCGAAGTGCCCGAGCGCGGCAAGCTGATCCGCACCCTGTTTGCGGAAATCGTGCGTATCGCCAACCACCTGCTGAACGTTCCGTCCTATGCGATGGACGTCGGGGCCATGACCCCGATGCTGTGGGCCTTTGAAGAACGCGAAATCATTTTCGAGTTCTGCGAAGCGGTGTGTGGCGCCCGTATGCACATGAACTACTTCCGTCCCGGCGGGGTGGCGCAGGATCTGCCCGATGGCCTGATCGAGCGCATGCGCGAGTGGGCGAAGAAGTTCCCGAACTATGTGCGGGACATGGAAACCATGATCACCCGCAACCGCATTTTCATGCAGCGTACCGTCGGGATCGGCGTGGTGACGCCGGAACAGGCGCTGGACTGGGCCTTTAGCGGTCCGAACCTGCGCGCGTCGGGCTTTGCCTGGGACCTGCGCAAGTCGCAGCCCTATGACTCCTATGAAGAGATGGACTTCGACGTGCCGATCGGCAAGACCGGCGACTGCTATGACCGCTATCTGGTCCGCGTCGAAGAAATGCACCAGTCGCTGCGCATCATTCATCAGTGCCTCGACCGGCTGGAAAAGGTGAAGGGTCCGGTGAAGACCGATGACCGCAAGGCCACGCCGCCGTCGCGCCACGAAATGAAGCGCTCGATGGAAGCCCTGATCCACCACTTCAAGCTGTTTACCGAAGGCTTCCACGTGCCGGCCGGGGAAACCTATGTCGCCACCGAAGCCCCGAAGGGTGAGTTCGGCGTCTATCTGGTGTCCGACGGCACCAACAAACCCTACAAGTGCAAGATCCGGTCGCCGGGTTATGTCCACTTGCAGGCCATGGACATGATGTCCAAGGGTCACATGTTGGCCGATATTCCGGCCATCATCGGCTCCATTGACGTGGTTTTCGGCGAGATTGACCGATGAGTTCGCACAGCACAGATCCCAAAGTGCCGCAGCCTGAGAGCTTCGAGTTCACTCCGGAATACATGGAAAAGGCCAAGGTCTTTATTGCCAAGTATCCGGCAGGCCGCCAACGCAGCGCGGTGATGCCGCTCCTTGACCTGGCCCAGCGTCAGGAAGGGTGGCTGTCGCGCACGGCGATGGACTATATCGCTGACCTGCTGGACGTCCCGGCGATCCGCGTCTACGAAGTGGCCACCTTCTACACCATGTACCGCCTGCGCCCGGTCGGACGGCACCACATCCAGCTGTGCACGAACATTTCGTGCTGGCTGCGCGGGTCGGACGATGTCAAGCGCGCCGCCGAGGAAGTGTTTGGTCTCCATTTTGGCGAGTCCAACGACGAAGCCACGCTGGAAGAAGTCGAATGCGCCGGTGCCTGCTGCAACGCTCCGGTGGCGCAGATCGGTGACGACTATTACGAAGACCTGACCTACGAAAACGCCAAGGCCCTGTTCCAGGACCTGAAGGACGGCAAGCCGGTGAAGGTCGGTTCGCAGATCGGTCGTTCGGGTTCGTGCCCGGAAGGTGGTCCGACCACGTTGAAGGAGCTTGGCTGATGCTGCAGGATCGTGATCGCATCTTTACCAACCTGTACGGGTTGCAGGACATCGGTCTGACCGGTGCCCGTGCCCGTGGCGATTGGGATGGCACCAAGGCCATCATGGAAAAGGGTCAGGACTGGATCATCAACGAGATGAAAGAGTCCGGCCTGCGTGGTCGTGGCGGCGCTGGCTTCTCGACCGGCATGAAGTGGTCCTTCATGCCCAAGCAGGAAGGCGAGCGTCCGCATTATCTGGTGGTCAACGCCGACGAAGGCGAGCCGGGCACCTGTAAAGACCGCGAAATCATGCGCCATGACCCGCACAAGCTGGTCGAAGGCTGCCTGCTGGCCTCGTTCGCCATTCGCGCCCATACCTGCTACATTTACATCCGTGGCGAGTTCTATCGCGAAGCCGAGGCCCTGCAGAGCGCCATCGACGAAGCCTATGCCGCTGGTCTGATCGGCAAGAACGCCTGCGGGTCGGGTTGGGACTTTGACCTCTATGTCCACCGTGGCATGGGGGCCTATGTCTGCGGCGAAGAAACCGCGCTGATCAACTCGCTGGAAGGCAAGAAGGGCCAGCCGCGCCTGAAGCCGCCGTTCCCGGCCGGTGTCGGTCTGTACGGTTGCCCGACCACCGTCAACAACGTTGAGTCGATTGCCGTTGCCCCGACCATCCTGCGTCGTGGTGCGTCGTGGTTTGCCGGTCTGGGGCGTCCGAAGAACAGCGGGACCAAGCTGTTCTGCATCTCCGGCCACGTCAACACGCCGTGCAACGTCGAAGAAGAAATGGGCATTCCGCTGAAGGAACTGCTCGAAAAGCATTGTGGTGGCGTGCGCGGCGGCTGGGACAACCTGCTGGCGGTGATCCCCGGCGGGTCGTCGGTGCCGATGATGCCGAAATCGGTGTGCGATACCGTGCTGATGGACTTTGACTCGCTGCGCGAAGTCGGGTCGGGTCTGGGGACCGCCGCCGTGATCGTGATGGACAAGTCCACCGACGTGATCCAGGCGATCAACCGGCTGGCCAAGTTCTATACCCACGAAAGCTGCGGTCAGTGCACCCCGTGCCGTGAAGGCACCGGCTGGATGGCCCGCGTGCTGGATCGCATTGCCCACGGCAAGGCGGCGGTCGAGGAAATCGACATGCTGTTCGAAGTGTCAAAGCAGATCGAAGGGCACACCATCTGTGCTCTGGGGGATGCCGCAGCGTGGCCGATTCAGGGCCTCATTCGCCATTTCCGCCCGTTGATCGAGGCGCGTATCCTTGGCCAGTCGGCCCAGGCCGCCGAGTAGGAGGGATTGTAGGTCATGCCAAAGCTGACCATTGACGGACAAGAGATCGAAGTCCCGGCTGGCACTACCGTCCTGCAAGCGGCGGAGATGCTGGGGATCGAAATTCCCCGTTTCTGTTACCATGAACGCCTGTCAATCGCGGGCAACTGTCGTATGTGCCTGGTTGAAGTCCAGCCGGGCCCGCCAAAGCCGGCCGCCTCGTGCGCCCTGCCGGTGGCGGAAGGCATGACGGTGAAGACCGACTCCCCGATGGCTGTCAAGGCCCGCAAGGGGGTGATGGAATTCCTGCTGATCAACCATCCGCTGGATTGCCCGATCTGCGATCAGGGCGGCGAATGCGATCTGCAGGACCAGGCAGTTGCCTACGGTTTTGACCGTTCGCGCTACGACGAAGGCAAGCGCGCCGTCGAAGACAAGTACTTCGGCCCGCTGGTTGCCACCGAAATGACCCGCTGCATCCAGTGCACCCGCTGCGTGCGCTTTGCCACCGAAGTGGCGGGCGTGCCCCAGCTCGGTGCGACGGGCCGTGGCGAGCACATGGAAATCACCACCTACGTCGAAAAGGCGATCGAGTCCGAACTGTCGGGCAATCTGGTCGACCTGTGTCCGGTGGGGGCGCTGACCAACAAGGCCTATTCGTTCCTCGCCCGTCCGTGGGAACTGAAGAAGACCGAAAGCATCGACGTGTTCGATGCCGTTGGTGCCAACATCCGCGTCGACAGCCGTGGCGGTGAAGTCCTGCGCGTCATGCCGCGCCTGAACGAAGAGATCAACGAAGAGTGGCTGGCCGACAAGAGCCGCTATGCCGTTGATGGTCTGAAGCGTCAGCGCCTTGACCGTCCCTATGTCCGCAAGGATGGCAAGCTGCAGCCGGCCTCGTGGGGCGAAGCCTTTGAGGCGATCCGCACCGCCGTTGCTGCCAGCAGCCCGGCCCGCATGGCCGCCATTGCCGGTGACATGGCCGACGCCGAATCGATGGTCCTGCTGAAGGACCTGATGACCGGTCTCGGCTCGCGCTCGCTGGACTGCCGTCAGGACGGGGCTCTGCTTGACCCTGACAACCGCGCCTCCTACCTGTTCAACAGCGGCATCGCTGGCATTGATCAGGCTGACGCCCTGCTGATCGTCGGCAGCAACCCGCGCTGGGAAGCGCCGGTGCTGAACGCCCGCATCCGCAAGCGCTATCTGGCCGGTGGCTTCAAGGTCGGTGTGATCGGTCCGCAGGTCGCCCTGACCTACAAGACCGAGTATCTGGGTGCCGGGGCGGAAACGCTGGCGGCGGTTGCCGATGGCAGCCATCCGTTCGCCGACGTCCTGAAAAATGCCAAAAAGCCGATGCTGATCCTCGGCATGGGCGCGCTGACCCGCAAGGACAGCGCCACCATCCTGTCTCTGGCGGCCAGGGTTGCCGACAACAGCGGCATGGTCAGCGACGAGTGGAACGGCTTCAACGTTCTGCACACCGCTGCCGCCCGCGTCGGTGGTCTGGATGTCGGCTTCGTGCCGGGCCTGAACGGTCGTGACCTGAAGGGTATCCTCGACGGGGCTTCGTCCGGGGAGATCAACTTCGTCTACCTGCTGGGTGCGGACGAAATCCCGATGGACCGTCTGGGCAAGGCGTTCGTGGTCTATCAGGGCAGCCATGGGGATGCCGGTGCGATGCGCGCCGACGTGATCCTGCCGGGTGCCGCCTATACCGAAAAGAACGCCACCTACGTCAACACCGAAGGCACCATGCAGCGCACCCGTCTGGCGGTGTTCCCGCCGGGGGATGCCCGCGAAGACTGGACCATCATCCGGGCGCTGTCGGACGTTCTGGGGTACAAGCTGGCGCAGGACTCTCTGGCGCAGGTGCGTGACCGTCTGGCGACGGTGTCGGCGGTGTTCGACGAAGACACCCCGGTGGCTGCCGCCAAGTGGAAGGCGTGTGGCGCAACTGGCTCCGTCGATCAGGCTCCGTTGAGCAGCCCGATCACCAACTACTACATGACCGATCCGATCAGCCGGGCCTCTCGCGTGATGGCGGAGTGCACCGAGGTGTACGTGAACGGCAAGCAGCAGCGGACTGGGACCAATGGCTGAGCTTTGGGAAGGCTATCTCTGGCCGGGCATCATTATTGTTGCCCAGATCGTGGCGATCGTGCTGCCCCTGTTGGTGGCCGTTGCCTATCTGACGCTGATGGAACGTAAGATCATCGGCGCCATGCAAATGCGGCGCGGGCCGAACGTCGTTGGTCCGTGGGGGCTGTTGCAGCCCCTCGCCGACGGTGTGAAGCTGTTCATGAAGGAAACAGTGATCCCGACCGGTGCCAGCCGGGCGGTGTTCCTGATGGCACCGATGGTGACCTTTTTCCTCGCGCTGATCGCCTGGGCGGTGATCCCGGTCAACGAAGGCTGGGTGCTGTCGGACATCAACGTCGGTGTGATGTACCTGTTCGCCATCTCTTCGCTGGGGGTGTACGGGATCATAATGGCCGGCTGGGCGTCGAACTCGCGTTACGCCTTTCTGGGCGCGATGCGATCGGCCGCGCAGATGGTGTCCTACGAAGTCGCCATGGGCCTGATCATCATCTCGGTGCTGCTGACCGTCGGGTCGCTGAACCTCAGCGATATCGTCCATGCGCAGCAAAAGAGCGTGTGGTTCCTGGTGATCCACTTCCCGATGGCGATCATGTTCTTCATCTCGACGCTGGCGGAAACCAACCGCCACCCGTTCGACTTGCCGGAAGCGGAAGCCGAACTGGTGTCGGGCTACAACGTCGAATATTCGGCCATGACCTTCGCCCTGTTCTTCCTGGGTGAATACGCCAACATGATCCTGATGTCGGGCATCACCACCATCCTGTTCCTGGGTGGCTGGCTGCCGCCGATCGACATTGCGCCGCTGAACTGGATCCCGGGTCCGCTGTGGTTCATCATCAAGGTTGTCGCCCTGCTGTTCGTCTTTGTGTGGGCCCGTGCGGCGTTCCCGCGTTACCGCTATGACCAGTTGATGCGTCTGGGCTGGAAAGTGTTCCTGCCGGCGTCGCTGGGCTGGGTGGTTCTGACCGCTGCCGTATTGCAGTTCACCGGCTGGTCGCCGTGGAACTAAGGAGGGAAGCAGATGTCCTTTTTTGACCGTACACTGCGCGCCTTCCTGCTGTCGGAAATCCGGCAAGGGATGATGCTGACCGCGCGGTACTTTTTCCGCCCGAAAGTGACCATCAACTATCCGATGGAAAAGGGCCCGCTGAGCCCGCGCTTCCGTGGTGAGCATGCCCTGCGCCGCTATCCGAATGGCGAAGAGCGTTGCATTGCCTGCAAACTGTGCGAAGCGATTTGCCCGGCTCAGGCGATTACCATCGAAGCCGAACCGCGTGCGGATGGCTCGCGCCGGACCTCGCGGTACGACATCGACATGACCAAGTGCATCTACTGCGGCTTCTGTCAGGAAGCCTGTCCGGTTGATGCCATTGTCGAAGGTCCGAATTTCGAGTTCGCCACCGAAACCCGCGAAGAGCTGCTTTACAACAAGGAAAAGCTGCTCGCCAACGGGGACCGCTGGGAACATGAACTGGCCGTGCGTATCGAACTCGATGCGCCCTACCGCTAAGCCGTCAGGCCGTCAGAAAACGCAAGGCAGAACAATGTTCCAGCTGAAGGAAATCGCCGGGAAAGCCGGGAAGGGGGATCGATGATCATCGCGGGCCTCGCCTTCTATCTGTTCGCTATCATCGCCGTGGCCGCTGCGGTCATGGTGATCACCGCCCGCAACCCGGTCCATTCGGTGTTGTGGCTGATTTTGGTATTCTTTAACGCCGCCGGCCTGTTCCTGCTGTTGCAGGCCGAATTCCTGGCGATGACCCTGGTGGTTGTCTATGTCGGGGCGGTGGCCGTGCTGTTCCTGTTCGTGGTGATGATGCTCGACCTCAATACCCAGGTCCTGCGCGAGGGGCTGGCGGAATACGTTCCGCTGGGCGCCGTCATCGGCCTGATCCTGCTGGTCGAAATTGCGACCGTCGGCGGATCGTGGCTGTTGAGCCCGGAAATGGAACAGGTGCGCGGTGCCGTTGCCCGGACCGACATCACCAACACCCAGGCGCTGGGGAACCTGATCTACACCGATTATGTCTACCTGTTCCAGGCTGCCGGTCTGGTTCTGCTGGTGGCGATGATCGGGTCGATCATGCTGACGCACCGCGTCCGTCCGGGGGTCAAGAAGCAGAAAGTCGCCGAGCAGCTGGCCCGTGGCCGGACTGTCGAGGTGAAGAAGGTTCCGACCAGAGGGGGCATTTGATGCTTGAGATCGGTCTGGGTCACTATCTGACCGTCGCCGCCATCCTGTTTACGCTGGGTGTGTTCGGAATCTTCCTCAACCGCAAGAACGTCATCATCATCATGATGTCGATCGAACTGATGCTTCTTGCTGTCAACGTGAACCTGGTGGCTTTCTCCAGCTTCCTGAACGATCTGGTCGGTCAGGTGTTCACGCTGTTCATCCTCACTGTCGCCGCTGCCGAAGCAGCCATCGGTCTGGCTATCCTGGTTGTGTTCTTCCGCAACCGTGGGTCCATTGCCGTTGAAGACATCAACCAGATGAAGGGCTAAGGGGGACCGATGTACGTCGCAGCCATCTTCCTGCCGCTTCTGGCGGCCATGGTCGCCGGCTTCTTCCGTCACTGGCTCGGCGACCGGGGTGCCCAATTGGTCACTACCGGCGCGGTGTTTGCCTCGGCGGCGCTGTCAGCGGTTATTTTTTACCAGGTCGCCATTGGTGGGCAGCCGCAGACCATCGAACTCCTGAAATGGATTTCCTCGGGTGATCTGCAACTGTCCTGGGCGCTGAAGTTCGATACCCTGACCGCAGTCATGCTGATCGTGGTGACCTGGGTGTCGTCCTGTGTGCACCTGTACTCGTGGGGCTACATGCACCATGACAAGTCGGTGCCGCGCTTCATGGCTTACCTGTCGCTGTTCACCTTCATGATGTTGATGCTGGTGACCGCCGACAACCTGATCCAGATGTTCTTTGGCTGGGAAGGCGTCGGTCTGGCTTCTTACCTGCTGATCGGCTTCTGGTACGAAAAGCCGTCGGCCAATGCCGCCGCCATCAAGGCGTTCGTGGTCAACCGCGTCGGTGACTTCGGCTTTGCCCTGGGCATCTGTGCGGTGTTCTTCCTGTTCGGCTCGGTCAATCTGGATGACATCTTTGCCTCGGTGCCGCAGTTTGCGGAAACCTCGGTGGTGTTCTTCGGGATCGAGTGGCATGCCCTGACCATCATCGGCTTCCTGCTGTTCATCGGCGCCATGGGCAAGTCGGCCCAGCTCGGTCTGCACACCTGGCTGCCGGACGCGATGGAAGGCCCGACCCCGGTGTCGGCCCTGATCCACGCCGCCACCATGGTGACCGCCGGTGTGTTCATGGTATCGCGCATGTCGCCGCTGTATGAATATGCCCCGACCGCCCTGGCGATCATCACCGTTGTCGGTGCCACCACCGCTTTCTTTGCCGCGACCATCGGCTGCGTGCAGAACGACATCAAGCGCGTGATTGCCTACTCGACCTGCTCGCAGCTCGGTTACATGTTCTTTGCCATCGGCGTGTCGGCCTATCAGGCCGCCGTGTTCCACCTGATGACCCACGCCTTCTTCAAGGCCCTGCTGTTCCTTGGCGCCGGTTCGGTGATCCACGCCATGTCCGACGAGCAGGACATCCGCAAGATGGGCGGCATCTGGAAGGCCATTCCGATCACCTACACCGTGATGTGGATTGGCAACCTGGCTCTGGCCGGTATCTTCCCGTTCGCCGGGTACTTCTCCAAGGACACCATTCTGGAAGTGGCCTATGCCGCCAACAGTGGCGTCGGTATGTATGCCTTTGTGCTGGGTGTGATGGGGGCCGGGATGACCGCCTTCTACTCCTGGCGTCTGCTGATCATGACCTTCCACGGCAAGCCGCGCGCTGACGAGTACGTGATGAACCACGTCCACGAAAGCCCGTGGGTGATGCTGACCCCGCTGCTGGTGCTGACCGTTGGCGCCCTGTTCGCCGGTTGGGTTGGCTATGACTGGTTCGTTGGCGAGCTGCGCGAAACCTTCTGGGGTCATGCGATTGCCGTCCTCGAACACAACGACAGCATCCATCATGCCCACGAACACACTCCGGGCTGGGTGAAGCTGTTGCCGCTGGTGGTGTCGGTGAGCGGTATTGCGCTGGCCTACGTGTTCTACATGTTTTTCCCCGGCATTCCGGCCGCTCTGGCCCGCTGGCTGCGCCCGGTTCACCTGTTCCTGCTCAACAAGTGGTACTTCGACGAGCTGTACGACATCGTCTTTGTCCGGACCGCCCGCGCTCTTGGCCGTGGCTTCTGGCAGGGTGGTGACGGTGCGCTGATCGATGGCGTCGGCCCGGATGGGGTGGCGGCTGCGACCCGTGACATCGCGCGCCGCGTCGGCCGCCTGCAGTCGGGTATGCTCTATCACTATGCCTTTGCGATGATTATCGGGGTCGCTGCGTTCGTCACCTGGTACATGGTTCACAAGGCGGGATAAGGTAAGGACAGATGACTGACTTTCCGCTTCTCTCCGTAGTCACCTTCCTCCCGCTGGTCGGCGTGTTCTTCATCCTGTTCATTCGCGGGGCTGAAGAAACCGTATCGCGCAACGCATTCAGCGTTGCGCTGCTGACCTCGGTGGTGACGTTTGCGGTCTCCCTGTTCGTCTGGACAGGCTTCAACCCTGCAAGCGCAGACTTCCAGTTCGTCGAAAAGGCGGCCTGGATGCCTGCGTGGAACATCAACTACCATATGGGCGTTGACGGGATTTCGATGTTTTTCGTCATCCTGTCCACCTTCCTGACCCCGCTGTGCATCCTGTCCGCCAAGGGCGCGATTTCCAGGCGGATGAAGGAATACATGATCGCCTTCCTGGTCCTCGAGACCTTGATGATCGGCATGTTCTGCGCCCTCGACTACATCCTGTTCTACGTCTTCTTTGAAGGCGTGCTGATCCCGATGTTCATCATCATCGGGGTGTGGGGTGGCCCGCGCCGGGTGTACGCAGCCTACAAGCTGTTCCTGTACACCCTGTTCGGCTCGGTGCTGATGCTGGTGGCCCTGATGGCGATGTACTTCACCGCCGGGACCACCGACATTCCGACCCTGATGCAGACCAATTTCCCGCGTGACATGCAGATCTGGCTGTGGCTGGCCCTGTTCGCATCCTTCGCCGTGAAGGTGCCGATGTGGCCGGTGCATACCTGGCTGCCCGATGCCCACGTGGAAGCCCCGACCGCCGGTTCGGTGATCCTGGCTGGCGTGCTGCTGAAGATGGGGGCCTATGGCTTCCTGCGCTTCTCGGTGCCGATGCTGCCGCTGGCCACCGACATGTTCTCGCCGCTGATCTTCACCCTGTCGATCGTTGCGGTGATCTACACCTCGCTGGTGGCGCTGGTGCAGAAGGACATGAAGAAGCTGATCGCCTACTCGTCGATCGCTCACATGGGCTTTGTGACCATCGGTATCTTTGCGCTGACCCAACAGGCCATCGAAGGCGCGATCTTCCAGATGCTGGCCCACGGCGTGGTGTCCGGTGCGCTGTTCCTGTGCGTCGGTGTGGTCTATGACCGCCTGCATACCCGTGAGATCGGCCGTTACGGCGGTCTGTCGAACAACATGCCGAAGTACGCGATGGTGTTCCTGTTCTTCACCATGGCCTCTGCCGGTCTGCCGGGGACTGCCGGTTTCGTCGGTGAATTCCTGGTGCTGGCCGGTACCTTCCAGGCGAACACCTGGGTGGCCCTGTTCGCAGCGACCGGCCTGATCCTTGGTGCTGCCTACATGCTGGTGCTGTACCGTGGCATCTGCTTTGGCAAGCTGACCAAGGACGACGTCAAGGCGATGCTGGACATGAGCCCGCGTGAAATCGCCCTGTTCGTGCCGCTGATTGTTGCGACGCTGTGGATGGGGATTTATCCCTCCACCTTCCTGGAGCCGATGCATGCTTCGGTCCTGCATCTGATCGAACACTATCAGACGGCGCTGGCAGCGGTTGATCCGTCTGCCGTGGCGGCCCGCTGAGTCGGGATCTGGGAAAGGGAACAAGAGAATGACCTCACTTGCCAACCTGAGCCTTGCCGCTCCCGAGCTGCTGATGGCCGCCGCCGGTCTGGTGTTGTTGATGATCGGCGTCTATCAAAAGGGCGATGCCACCCGTCTGGTCGGCTGGCTGGCCGTTCTGGTGATGGTGGTTGCCGGTGTCCTGGTCCTGAAGGGTGCTGGCACTGATGCCGGCACCACCTTCAAGGGCATGTTTGTGACTGACGCCTTTGCGGTTTACGCCAAGGTGATGGTGCTGGGGGCCTCGGCCCTGTCGCTGATCCTGTCGCTGGGCTGGCTGGCGCAGGAAGAGATCAAGAAGTTCGAATACTCGGTGCTGGTGCTGTTTGCCACCCTCGGCATGCTGATGATGGTGTCGGCCAACGACCTGATGTCGCTGTACATCGGTCTGGAGCTGCAGTCGCTGGCCCTGTACGTGGTTGCCTCGTTCAAGCGCGACAGCGTGAAGTCGACCGAAGCCGGCCTGAAGTACTTTGTGCTGGGCTCGGTGGCTTCGGGCATGATGCTGTACGGCATGTCGATGATCTATGGCTTCAGCGGCACCACCAACTTTGAAGTCCTGGCCGAAGTCCTGTCGGAACATCAGGCAACCGGCGTGGTTGTCGGTCTGGTGTTCGTGATGGCTGGTCTGGCGTTCAAGGTGTCGGCGGCGCCGTTCCACATGTGGACCCCGGACGTCTATGAAGGGGCACCGACTCCGGTGACTGCCTTCTTTGCGCTGGCCCCGAAGATTGCCGCCATTGCCCTGTTCGTCCGTGTCATGACTGGCCCGTTTGCCGATCTGATCGGTGCGTGGCAGCAGGTGATGTGGATCATTGCCGTCCTGTCGATGATCGTCGGTTCGTTCGGCGCCATCGGTCAGCAGAACATCAAGCGCCTGATGGCCTACTCCTCGATCGGTCACATGGGCTATGCCCTGATCGGTCTGGTGGTTGGCAATGAAGAAGGCGTGCAGGGGATCCTGATCTACCTCGCCATCTACGTGTTCATGAACATCGGTGCCTTTGCGATCATTCTGTCGATGCGGCAGAAGGGTCGTGCCCTGGAAGGCATCAGCGATCTGGCCGGTCTGTCAAAGACCTCGCCGCTGATGGCTGCCGCTCTGGCGATCTTCATGTTCTCGATGGCCGGTATCCCGCCGATGGCTGGCTTCTTTGGCAAGTTCTATGTGTTCATCTCGGCGGTACATGCCGGCATGTACTGGCTGGCGGTGATCGGTGTGCTGACCAGCGTCGTCGGGGCGTACTATTACCTGCGTATCGTCAAGGTGATGTACTTCGACGAACCGACGGAAGCCTTTGATACGCCGCGTCTGGCCAACCGGGTTATTCTGCTGGTGGCTGGTGTGTTCACGCTGTTTTACATCGTGTACCCGTCGCCGCTGCTGCTGACCGCTCAGGCTGCTGCCAAGTCGCTGTTTGCCTACTAAATGAGTGATGTGACGGGAATGGTTCAACAGACCAGTTCTCTGATATCGGGCGAGGCGCTACCCCATGGGTGGCGCCTCGTTGTTCTATCAGAGGTAGACAGCACCAACGACGAATTGCGCCGCCGTGCCAGCGAAGAGCCGTTTGATGGCCTGGCGGTGGTGGCCGAACGGCAAACCGCTGGTCGTGGACGGCGAGGGCGGGTATGGGCCAGTCCACGGGGGAACCTGTATCTCTCTTTGCGCTTGCGACAGGCTGACAGTCTGGCGGAAACGGCCTTGCTATCGTTCGTCTCTGCGGTGGCTTTGGCTGATGCCATTGCCGAGCTGGCCCCGCAGGTGCCGCTGGCGCTGAAGTGGCCGAACGACGTTCTGGTGGCGGGCTGCAAGGTCTCGGGCATCCTGCTGGAAAGCGATGGACCGGCGATCATTGTGGGGATCGGGGTCAACCTGACCGAAGCGCCGGAAGCCACTCAGGCGCTCTATCCGCCGACATCGTTGCGACAGCAGGGGCTGACGATCACCGTTGCCGAGTTTGCGCCGGTGTTTCTGCGTCACTTGTCCGAAATGGTTGCCCTGTGGCGTCGTGGCGGGATGGCCGCCATCCGCCCCCTGTGGCTGGCACGGGCGCATGGAATTGGCGGCCGCCTGATTGCCCGCCTGCAGGATGGGCAGGAACTGGTCGGGGTCTTTGAAGACCTGTCACCGGATGGAGCCTTGCTGCTGCGGTTGCCTACTGGCGAACTGCGCTCGATCCTTGCCGCCGACGTGTTCTTTGAGCATCAACCGTAAGGTGCTTTTGCCGTCTGATTGCTTTAAAGTTCACTTCACATTTTTCCATCGCCGGGAGCTTATTGGTTATCATTCTTCTTGCGTCCGTGCTAATGGATGAAGCGCCAATACTCTGTTCGCTCCGCGTGTGCGACACCACGATTTGCTCCCCTGTCCAGGCCGCCTGTGGCTGGTCATGATCTGTTTCGGTGCCAGGTCTACTTTGGTGCCTCGCATGCCTCCAGAGCCTTTTTCGTTCCCCCAGGGTAACGACAAAGACTCTGGCCTCCTGTTTGTTCTGCAAATACGCCGCCGCAGATGATCTCATCTGCTCGGGATTTGCTCTAGTTGGAGTCTTCGGCCATGTTGCTGGTCATTGATTCGGGTAACACCAATATCGTTTTCGCGATCTACGATGGCGAGGAAGTCAAGGGCGAGTGGCGGTCTTCGACCCGTGCCGACCGGACTGCGGACGAATATGGTGTTTGGTTGTCGCAATTGATGACCTATCAGGGAATTGATCCGCTGGCGGTCAATGCCGCGATCATTGCCTCGGTGGTGCCGGCCAATGTGTTCACCCTGAAAACGCTGTGCCGCCGGTATTTCCGCGTCGAGCCGCTGGTGGTGGGGGAACCGTCGGTCGATCTTGGTCTGAATATCTGCATGGACCGACCGGAAGAGGTCGGTGCCGACCGACTGGTGAATGCGGTTGCCGCGCACAACAAATACCCCGGCCCGTTGATCATCATTGATTTCGGGACGGCAACGACGTTTGATGTGGTGGACGGGGAAGGGAACTATCATGGCGGGTGCATTTGCCCCGGCATCAACCTTTCCCTCGAAGCCCTGCACATGGCGGCAGCCCAGTTGCCGCGTGTCGCGGTCGGTCGTCCGAGTCAGGTGATCGGAAAAGCCACCGTTCCGGCGATGAAATCTGGTATCTATTGGGGCTACATCGGCTTGATTGAAGGGCTGGCAAAGCGCATATCAGAGGAGTTTGGCCAGCCAATGACCATCGTTGCCACTGGGGGACTGGCTCCGTTGTTCGTCGAAGCAACCGATGTCATCAAATATCTCGATCAGGACCTGACACTTCGGGGCCTCCTGGAAATCTATCGTAGAAACGTGACCTTATGAAATCATCAGACCTGCCACAGCTTCGTTCTGCTCCCCACGATCGTCTGGTCTTCCTGCCGCTTGGCGGGACGGGCGAGATCGGTATGAACCTTAACGTTTACGGCTATCAGGGAAAATTCCTGATCGTGGACATGGGCGTGACCTTCGGGGATGAAACAATCCCCGGCGTCGACGTGGTGATGCCCGACCACCTGTTCCTCGAGGAGCAGGCCGACAATCTGCTGGGTATCGTGATCACCCACGCGCACGAGGATCATATCGGGGCGCTGGCCTACCTGTGGCCGGATTTGCGTTGTCCCGTGTATTGCTCGCCTTTCGCTGCGGCGTTCCTTGAAACCAAGCTGAAAGAAGAGCGGCTGGATGGCGATGTGCCGGTCCATGTCGTCCAGCAAGGGGGCCGGGTCACGCTGGGCCCGTTCGAGGTCGAATTCGTCCCGGTGACGCATTCGATCCCGGAAGCCAACATGCTGGCGATCCGCACCGATCTGGGCACCATCGTTCATACCGGCGACTGGAAGATCGACCCCGAGCCGGTGGTGGGGCGCTTCATGGATCTGGACCGCCTGCGCGCCATCGGCAACGAAGGTGTGCTGGCGTGCATCAGCGATTCCACCAATGTGCTCAATCCCGGCCATTCGGGGTCGGAAGGCGCGGTGCGGGAAAGCCTGATCAATGTGATTGGTCAGTACAAGGGCCGGATCGCGGTCAGCTGCTTTGCCTCCAACGTTGCGCGTCTGGACAGCCTGATCCATGCCGCCCGCAAAAACGGCCGTGAAGTCTGTCTGGTCGGGCGGTCACTGTGGCGCATTGTCGATGTCTGCCATCAGGTGGGCCTGCTGGAAAACTGTGGCCGCCTGCTGGAAGCCGAACAGGCAGCTGATCTGCCGGATTCCAAGGTGATGTACATCTGCACCGGCAGTCAGGGCGAAGCCCGTGCGGCGCTGGCGCGTATTGCCTGGGGCAGCCACCCCTACGTCAAGCTGGGCAAAGGCGATGTCTGCCTGTTTTCCTCGCGCGTCATTCCGGGCAACGAAAAGTCGATCTTCAAGCTGCAGAACCAGCTGGTGCTGAACGGCGTCGAAGTGGTGACCGACCGCGAGAAATTCATCCATGTGTCCGGGCATCCGGCCAAGGAAGAAGTGGCCGAGCTGTACGGCCTGCTGCGTCCGAAGATGGTCGTTCCGGTGCACGGCGAAGCCCGCCACCTGCAGGAACACGCCGATTTCGCCCTGACTCTGGGGGCGGAAGATGCACTGGTGATTGCTGACGGCGAAGTGGTCGAACTGGCTCCGCACGGGCCCAGGGTGATTGCGACCGCCAATATTGGCCGTCTGACCATTGAGGGTGAGCGCATCGTTCCGCTTGACAGCCCGGTGCTGCGTGATCGCAAAAAGATGACCATCAATGGTTCAGCGGTGGTGACGCTGGTGCTGGATCATGGCGGGCGGGTTCTGGGTGAGCCGCTGGTGACCACCCATGGCCTGCTGGTGCCGGAAACCGAGGATGGCGAAGAGGTCGATCTCGGCGGTCTGGTGCAGGATGCGGTCGAACGGATGGATCGTCGTGCCCGCGGGAGCGATGATGATGTGCGGGAAGTGGTGCGCCGGGTGATCCGCCGGGTGTTCCACAACGATCAGGGGCGCAAGCCGGTAACGGATGTGCATCTGGTCCGCCTGTAAAAAAGACAGGCCGAAAAAAGGCCGAGGGGTATAACCACAAAGTTCCCGACCATGGGGGCTGGAACAACAAGAGAGCGAGCTATGATTGGACGTTTGAATCATCTGGCGATTGCCGTTCCCGATCTCGAAGCGGCGGCGGCGACCTATCGTGGCGTGTTGGGGGCAAAGGTATCCGAAGCGGTGCCGCAACCCGATCACGGCGTGACGGTGATTTTTGTCGAACTGCCGAACACCAAGATCGAACTGCTGCATCCGCTGGGAGACAACAGCCCGATTGCCGCTTTTCTGCAAAAGAATGCTGCGGGTGGCATTCACCACATCTGCTACGAAGTGGATGACATTCTGGCCGCCCGCGATACCCTGAAGGCCGAAGGCAAGCGCGTTCTGGGCGACGGCGAGCCGAAAATCGGTGCCCATGGCAAGCCGGTTCTGTTCCTGCACCCCAAGGACTTTAACGGGGCACTGGTGGAGCTGGAGCAGGCCTGATGCCTGTGTGCATGCTCTAAAGACAGCAAAAAGGCGCCGGGGAGTTTCCCTCGGCGCCTTTTGTTTTTGGAGCAGGTCACAGTACCGGGCAAAAAACACCAAGATCATGGAGCGCTGCTCCATACCTCGCCGGTGCCTTCTGGTATCCGCATACCTTACAGCGAGCGAATATCCTGCAGGAACAGATCGACCTTGGCGCGCAGCTTTTCAGACTGTGCGGACAGTTCGCGCGATGCTGCCAGAACTTCGTTGGCGGCATGACCGGTTTCAGAACTGGCCTCGGTTACGTTGCAGATGTTGCTGGTGACGTCGCTGGTTCCGCTGGAGGCTTCCTGCACGTTGCGGGCGATTTCGCGGGTCGCAGCACCTTGCTCTTCGACCGCTGCGGCAATGGCCGAGGCGATTTCGTTGATCTGGGTAATGGTAAACCCGATGCTCTGAATGGCATGAACGGCCCCCTTGGTGGCGCTCTGTACATTCATGATCTGGGTCGAAATTTCCTCGGTCGCACGGGATGTCTGGCTGGCCAGTGTCTTGACCTCGTTGGCGACGACGGCAAAACCCTTGCCAGCGTCACCGGCACGGGCGGCTTCGATGGTGGCGTTCAGGGCCAAAAGGTTGGTCTTGCTGGCAATGTCATTGATCAGCTTGACCACTTCGCCGATTTTGTCGGCAGCCTGGGCCAGACCGTTGACCAGCTCGTTGGTTCGGGCGGCCTCATCCACGGCACCTTGCGAGATGCGGGTTGATTCCGCCACCTGTCGGCTGATCTCGCTGATCGAGGCATGTAGCTGCTCGGCAGCAGCGGCCACCGTCTGCACGTTTCCGGCGGCGGATTCTGCCGCGTTGGCAACGACGGTTGCCTGCTGGCTGGTGGCCTCGGCCGTTGCGGCCATGCTTTGCGATGTTGATTGCAGCTCGGTCGCCGCAGCGGCAACAATTTCGACCATTGAGTGAACTTCATGCTCAAAGACGTTGGCATGCTGGTTCAGTGTGTTGGCGGCAGTGCTGCGGGCGGCGTCGATATAGACCGAGATGGCTAGGTCCATGTCAAGGAAGACGGCCTTGTTGATCGCGGTGATCATCAGGGCGGCCTTCTCCGGCTTTTTGCGATAGACCTGATGGACGATGGTGATCAGATGGTTGAGCGTAAAGACGTAACCACCCATGTACCAGCGGGGTTCCAGACCGACCTTTTCATGGACCCGACCAATGGTGGTGATCTGGGCCATGTACTGGTCGTTGAATTCGCCGGTAAAGACGTTGTTCAGCCAGTGGTGACGCTGCATGCGGCGGGCGTGATCCAGACTCTGCTGGCCACCGAAAATGCGAACCAGATTGGCATGCCGTCCGACGTATTGGTAAAAGACTTCCAGAATGCTGTCGATCTTCGGCTCAAGGATGACGCGGAACTCGCGGAGTTGCTGGCGAGTGGCCTCATCAATCTGCAGGAATGCCAAGCGGCCTGCGCGGTCCAAATCGTCGGTCACGGGAGCTCCCCCCTTGTTTTGAAAACCAGAAGTCATACCAGTCTGAGACGAGTTACGTCATAAGAGTCGCGTCCGGCCCCTGATTATACCGGCAATGCCACTCCCCTTGCATGCTGACGCATTACCTAGCAGAGCGGCTATGCTTTGCACAGGGGGAAACCACTCATAACTTAAGGGATACTACTTTCCCCAAGCGGTGATCGTGACACGCTTTTTTGTCAAAATGGAAGTGTTCTAATGGTAGGGCCCTGTGCATTTCGTGCATGGCCTGCTGCTGTGGGCTGTGCCATGGATGATTGCCATCGTGATGATCAGGGGCAAAATATGGCGGATCTGTCGCCAAAAAAGCAAAAAAGTGGGGGAAAACGGCTGGTGGTGACATTCTTCTGTTGCGAAGGTGGGGCTCTATTGTCTATGTGATAGGCCTTCAGGATGCTGGTTGCGGCGTGGTCTGCGCTGGCGTCCCGGCCCTTTGCCTTTGTGGCTGTCTGGCGCGGTGTAACGCTGCCGGACGTGACTGCAGGGTGATCGATACAGCGCGCGGGCGTGGTGAAACTGGTAGACACGCCAGATTTAGGTTCTGGTGTCGCAAGACGTGGGGGTTCGAGTCCCTTCGCCCGCACCATTGTATTCGGGGCTGACGAGTTTCCCTGACGCACGCTTGATGATCGCAGGGCTTGTTCTATTCACCGGCGGCCAGCCTGGACGGGTTGGTTGCTTGACGCAGATGACTAACACACTTTCGGGATGATCCATGCAGGTCACTGAAACCGCCGCCGAAGGCCTGAAGCGCGAATTTAAGATCGTTGTTCCGGCTGCCGATATCCAGGCCAAAGCTGAAAGCCGCCTGCAGGCGCTGTCGCAGCAGGTTCGCATCCCCGGCTTCCGTCCGGGCAAGGTGCCGATGCCGCTGATGAAGCAGCGTTATGGCGCATCCGTGCTGGGTGAAGTGCTGGAACTCGCCGTGCAGGAATCCGCCGACGCCGCCCTGGCCGAGCGTTCGCTGAAGCCGGCTCTGCAGCCGAAGATCGAAGTGACCTCGTTCGACGAGGGCAAGGATCTGGAATATACCCTGTCGGTCGAAATCCTGCCGGAAATCGCCGAGCTGGACCTGAAGACCGTGAAGCTGAACAAGCCGAAGGTCGTCGTGGCTGACAGCGAAGTCGAAGAAGCCCTCGGTCGCGTTGCGGAAAGCCGCAAGGTGAACGTGGTGGTCGAAGACGTGCGCGAAGCCGTGAAGGGTGACGTGCTGGAAATCGATTTCGTCGGCAGCGTCGATGGCGTTGAATTCCCGGGCGGCAAGGGCGAAGGCTATGACCTCGAGCTGGGCTCGGGCACCTTCATTCCGGGCTTTGAAGACCAGCTGATCGGCGCCAAGGTTGGCGACGTCGCCAACGTCTCGGTGACCTTCCCGGAAGAGTACCACTCCAAGGATCTGGCCGGTAAGGCCGCCGTGTTCGTGGTGACCGTCAAGGCGCTGAAGGCTGCTTCGCTGCCGGCTCTGGACGATGAATTTGCCAAGGGTCTGGGTCTGGAAGACCTGGACGGCCTGCGCAATGCCATCAAGGGCCAGATCGAAAACGAATACAGCTCGATGGTTCGCAATCGCGTGAAGCGCGACCTGCTGGACGCGCTGGCTGAAAAGGCTGACTTCCCGGTTCCGGCCGGCATGGTGGGCCTCGAGTTCGACGCGATCTGGAAGCAGATCGAAGACGCCAAGAAGAACGACAGCCTTGACGAAGAAGACAAGGGCAAGTCGGACGACGAGCTGAAGACCGAATACACCACCCTGGCCGAACGCCGCGTGCGTCTGGGCCTGCTGCTGGCCGATCTGGGCCAGAAGAACTCTGTGCAGGTCACGCAGGAAGACATCAACCGCGCCGTGATGCAGGAAGCCATGCGCTTCCCGGGTCAGGAACAGGCCGTGTTCCAGTACTTCCAGAACAACCGTCAGGCTCTGGATTCGCTGCGCGCTCCGCTGTACGAAGACAAGGTCATCGACTTCATCCTTGGCGCTGCCGATGTGACCGAAGTCGAGATGACTGCCGAAGACCTGGCCAAGCAGGACGACGCTGCCTGAGCCAGACAACACGACAAGGTGAAAGGTGCGATGCCCAGATGCTGTTTTTGATAAAAACAGTGCGACTGCAAAAAATTGCATCTTTTAGCCATTGAAAGAAGGGGGATACCTCGCCAAGATTGGGGTATCCCCCTTTGTTGTGTCCGGGTGCCGGATAATTGTCCCCCCTCCCTTTCCGGCACTGCCTGATGGTCCTATATCCAGAGACTGTTGCGGGTTGCCCCGGACACCCCCACCCCGATTGCCCCGGCATGCTGTTTATATGCATGGGGTCTGATATCTGTCATGGTGCCATCCTTGCGTGGCGCGTCACCCAGATTGAAAGGCGCTAGAATGAGAGAGCGGGATCCTTACGACGTTTATATGAACACTCTGGTGCCGATGGTTATCGAACAGACCAACCGTGGTGAGCGGTCGTTCGACATCTATTCGCGCTTGCTGAAGGAACGCATCATTTTCCTGACCGGTCAGGTCAATGATTATGTGTCGAGCCTGATTTGCGCCCAGTTCCTGTTCCTGGAGTCTGAAAACCCGAGCAAGGACATTGCCTTCTACATCAACTCCCCCGGTGGGGTGGTGACGTCGGGGCTGGCGATGTATGACACCATGCAGTACATCCGTTGCGACGTTTCGACCCTGTGTATCGGTCAGGCGGCGTCGATGGGGTCGCTGTTGCTGGCTGCCGGTGCGCCGGGCAAGCGCTATTCCCTGCCGAACTCGCGCATCATGATCCACCAGCCGTCCGGCGGGTTCCAGGGGCAGGCGACCGACATTGAAATCCACGCCCGCGAAATCCTCAGCCTGCGTGCCCGCCTGAATGGCATTTATGCCCAGCACTGCGGTCGCGATGTCGAAGATATCGAGCGCGCGATGGAGCGTGACAACTTCATGCCGGCAGAAGATGCCAAGGCTTTTGGTCTGATTGACGAAGTGGTTGCCGCCCGTCCGAAGGGCAGCGACGACGCTTCGGCATCCTGAGCCGGTTCGGTTGGGGCGGGCCGGTGACGGTCCGCCCTGCCGTCGCGGGGGACAGGGGGCAGTTCTCCGCTGTATGACGGCTTTTTGTCATTGTGTGTTGGTCAACGCTCCGGCTAACATTATGAAGAGAAGAAAGGGCCTCTCGGCCCGGTGTTTCTGGATGATATGCCGATCAGATCTTCGGGACGGTCCCGGATCAGCGAAACTCTTTCGCAGACTGCATATCGACAGGCCACCGCAAGGAGTGGAGATACAATGAGCAAGTCCTCTGGCGGCGACTCAAAAAACACCCTCTATTGCTCGTTCTGCGGAAAGAGCCAACATGAGGTGCGCAAACTGATCGCGGGGCCGACCGTGTTCATCTGTGATGAATGCGTCGAGCTGTGTATGGATATCATTCGCGAAGAACACAAGACGACCCTTGTGAAATCCCGCGATGGTGTGCCGTCGCCGCGCGATATCATGGCCGTCCTTGATGACTATGTGATCGGGCAATCCCACGCAAAGCGGGTGCTGTCGGTTGCGGTGCATAATCATTACAAACGTTTGTCGGCAGGCGGGAAGGGCAGCGAAGTCGAAATCGCCAAGTCCAACATCCTGCTGGTCGGTCCGACCGGTTGCGGCAAGACCCTGTTGGCCCAAACCCTGGCCCGCATTCTGGACGTGCCGTTCACCATGGCCGATGCCACCACCCTGACCGAAGCCGGTTACGTGGGGGAAGACGTCGAAAACATCATTCTGAAGCTGTTGCAGGCGGCGGATTACAACGTCGAGCGTGCCCAGCGCGGGATCGTCTATATCGACGAAATCGACAAGATTTCCCGCAAGTCGGACAACCCGTCGATCACCCGCGACGTGTCGGGCGAAGGCGTGCAGCAGGCCCTGCTGAAGATCATGGAAGGCACCGTTGCCTCGGTTCCGCCGCAGGGGGGCCGCAAGCATCCGCAGCAGGAATTCCTGCAGGTCGATACCACCAACATCCTGTTCATCTGCGGCGGCGCGTTCGCCGGTCTGGACCGGATCATCGGCATGCGCGGCAAGGGCACCTCGATCGGCTTTGGTGCCGATGTGCGTGACCCCGAACAGCGCAAGACCGGCGAGCTGTTGCGTGAAGTCGAACCGGAAGATCTGCTGAAATACGGCCTGATCCCGGAATTCGTCGGTCGTCTGCCGGTGCTGGCAACGCTGGAAGACCTGGACGAAGCCGCGTTGATCCAGATCCTGACCGAGCCGAAGAATGCTCTGGTCAAGCAGTATCAGCGCCTGTTCGACATGGAAAACACCCGCCTCAGCTTCAGCGACGACGCCCTGAAGTCGATCGCCACCAAGGCTATTGCCCGCAAGACCGGTGCCCGTGGCCTGCGGTCGATCATGGAAGCGATCCTGCTTGATACCATGTTTGACCTGCCGGGTCAGGAAGGTATCGAGGAAGTGGTGGTCAACAAGGAAGCTGCCGAACAGCGCGCCAAGCCGTTGGTGATCTATGCTGATCGGGCTGCGGACGGGGTTGGGTCGACCAGCGCCTGATGCAGAACCCCGCAAGGGGCACGCTGTTGTCAAGGACGGGGCCGTTTGGCCCCGTCATTCCCCCGAACTGGCAGCAAACGTGTGATAAAATGATTGCTTTACAGGAATGCGTTAAGGGTTTTCTGTTCTGATCACCCTACAGGCGGCAGATTAGCCCACAAGGGGGCTGCCAACTGTGAAAAATGGGGGCATACGTCGTCGCTGGGGCTTTCCTGGGACGGCATTTACAGCCGTCAAGTCTGTTGTAGCCGTAAATGCTCCCTATATCATGATCCAGTCCCCCGCACGCCGCAGGGGATGGATAGTGTAAGACAGCGCGGGCCGTTACCGTCAGGTTAAGGTCTTGCCTTAGTGACGAGGTACATTGTGACCGGCCGAACTCAAACATTCCCGGTCCTGCCGTTGCGGGACATTGTCGTTTTCCCTCATATGATCGTGCCGCTGTTCGTGGGGCGCGACAAGAGCGTGCGTGCTCTGGAAGACGTCATGGCCGATGACAAGCAGATCCTGCTGGTCGCCCAGAAGAATGCTGCGCAGGATGATCCTGGCCCCGACGACATCTATGCGGTCGGGACCGTTTCGACGGTTCTGCAGCTGCTGAAGCTGCCGGACGGGACCGTCAAAGTGCTGGTCGAAGGGGGCGAACGCGCCAAAATCGCGCGCTATACCGACCGCGAAGAATTTTTCGAAGCCGAAGCCGAACTGCTCGACGATCAGAGCGATGACAGTCAGGAGCTGGAAGCTCTCGCCCGCTCGGTGATCTCGCAGTTCGAACAGTATCTGAAGCTGAACAAAAAGATTCCGCCGGAAGTGCTGGTGTCGATCAACCAGATCGAAGACCCCGCCAAGCTGGCCGATACCATTGCCTCGCACCTGTCGCTGAAGATCGCCGAAAAGCAGGAACTGCTGGAAAGCGCGACGATCTCCGAGCGCCTGGAACGGGTCTATGGTCACATGGAATCCGAAATTGGCGTGCTGCAGGTCGAAAAGAAGATTCGCAACCGCGTCAAGCGCCAGATGGAAAAGACCCAGCGCGAGTACTATCTGAATGAGCAGATGAAGGCCATTCAGAAGGAACTGGGTGAAGGCGAAGACGGCAAGGACGAAACGGCCGAAATCGAAGAGCGGATTCAAAAGACCCGCCTGTCGAAGGAAGCCCGTGAAAAGGCCGATGGCGAGCTGAAGAAGCTGCGCTCGATGAGCCCGATGTCCGCCGAAGCAACCGTGGTGCGCAACTATCTCGACTGGATCCTGTCGATTCCGTGGAAGAAGCGCTCCAAGGTTGATACCGACCTGAAAAAGGCCAAAAAGATCCTCGATGTGGATCACTATGGGCTGGAAAAGGTCAAGGAACGCATTCTTGAATATTTAGCGGTGCAGGCGCGGACCAGAAAGGTCAAGGGCCCGATCCTGTGTCTGGTCGGCCCGCCGGGCGTGGGGAAAACCTCGCTGGGCAAGTCGATCGGCAAGGCGACCAATCGTACCTTTGTCCGCATGAGCCTTGGTGGCGTTCGCGATGAGTCCGAAATTCGCGGCCATCGCCGGACCTACATCGGCTCGATGCCGGGCAAGGTCATTCAGGGCATGAAAAAGGCCAAGACCTCCAACCCGCTGTTCCTGCTGGACGAAGTGGACAAGCTGGGGGCCGATTGGCGCGGCGATCCGTCGTCTGCCCTGCTCGAAGTGCTGGACCCGGAACAGAACGCCACCTTCCAGGATCACTATCTGGAAGTGGACTATGATCTGTCGGACGTGATGTTCGTCTGTACGGCCAACTCGCTGCGTATGCCGCAGCCGCTGCTGGACCGTATGGAAATCATCCGTCTGTCCGGCTATACCGAAGACGAGAAGGTGGAAATTTCCCGCCGTCACCTGATCCCCAAGCAGATGGAAGCCCACGGGCTGAAGGCTGAGGAGTGGTCGGTGTCGGAACAGGCCCTGCGTGATCTGGTCCGCTATTACACCCGCGAAGCCGGGGTGCGTAATCTGGAACGTGAAATCGCTGGTCTGGCCCGCAAGGCGATCAAGGATATCATGATGAAGGGTGTCACCAAGGTGACGGTGACACCACGCAATCTGGAAAAGTTCGCTGGTGTGCGGAAATTCCGCTATGGCGAAGCCGAAATGGAAGATCTGGTGGGTGTTGTCACCGGTCTGGCGTGGACCGAAGTCGGCGGTGATCTGCTGTCGATCGAGGCGATCACTGTGCCGGGCAAGGGCAAATTCACTCTGACCGGCCAGTTGGGCGACGTGATGAAAGAGTCGATCGAGGCGGCGCGGTCCTATACCCGTTCCCGTGCGGTCAGCTTTGGAATCAAGCCGACCATCTTCGACAAAAAGGACATCCATGTGCACGTCCCCGAAGGGGCAACGCCAAAGGATGGCCCGTCGGCAGGGATTGCGATGTGTACCGCCATCGTTTCCACTCTGACCGGTATTCCGATCCGGGCTGATGTGGCGATGACCGGGGAAATCACCCTGCGTGGTCGTGTGCTGCCGATCGGCGGTCTGAAGGAAAAATTGCTGGCGGCTCTGCGCGGTGGCATCAAGACCGTGCTGATCCCCAAGGATAACGAAAAAGACCTGACCGAGATCCCGGACAATGTGAAAAAAGGTCTGAAGATCATTCCGGTGTCGGTGGTTGACGAAGTGTTGGCCCACGCCCTCAGCAGGCCGGTCGTTCCGATCGAGTGGCATGAAGAGGAAGAGGTCGCCGCAGTCAAGACCGAGGTCGAAAGCGAAGAAGCTGCGGCTCGTCCACATTAGAGTGGTGAGCGCGGTTCCTGTCACAGTGCACGACGGTTGGTGGAAAAGAGTGGGCTAGCGCCCAAACCGTTCTGGGGATAAGTCCCCCGAACCGCCATTTTTTCTTTGACTATCAAATCAATGGGGTCCGGGGCCTCAAGGCCCCGGCGAGGTGTGGAGCGGCGCTCCGCATTCTTGTTTCCCTACGGTCGTGTTTGCGGACAAAAAGCCCCGGTGAGGAACGCTCACCGGGGCTTTTTTTGGGTGTGCTGTGCGTGCAGGGCATGGCGGGATGATTTGGTTGCACTTTTCGGCGGCAAAAGAGTCTTTTATGCTGACAGCTCTGTCATTAAGGTACAGGTTTCGTCTGAAACGATGTGCCGCACACATCCATGCCAAGGCTGTTCGGCCCAGATCAGCCTGATATCAGGAAATTACCATGGCCCGCGCCCCTCTGAAATCACCTGTCCCTTTGGTGGACGGGCAGCAAGACCCCTTGGCATTGGATCATTTTGTGCCGTACCGTGTATCGGTGCTGTCGAACATCATCAGCCGTTCGGTGGCACAGTTGTATGCATCCCAGTTCGAGCTGACCATTCCGGAATGGCGGGTGATGGTGGTGCTGGGGCAGGAAGAGGCCATTGGCGAGACGATGTGCGCCAATTCCGTCGCCATGCGGACGGCGATGGACAAGGTGCAGGTCAGCCGGGCGGTGTCGCGGATGTTGCAGGCCGGGTTGATTGACCGGGCGATTGATCGTGATGACCGGCGGCGGTCTGTTCTGCGCCTGACCGAAAAGGGCCATCAGGTTTATGCCGAAATCGTTCCGGCAGCTTTGAAATATGAAGCCGAGTTGCTGGCAACGCTGAGTGATGAGCAGCGCGACAGTCTGAACAACCTGATTTCGGTCCTGACGACTGCCGCTCGTGATCTGGAAAGTGCGGTTCTGGGCCGCCGCGCTCGCGCTGTGGTGCGCGACGAGGAATAATGCTGTAAGGCAACAAGGATGTGGAGCGCTGCTCCACACCTCGCTGGGGCCTTTAGGCCCCAGACCCCATGGACTTGATATTGAAAGCGAAAACGGGGGCCTTAGGCCTCGAACGGGTCTCGGCAGCAGGCTTGCTGCGTCAGAGCACCGGCCCCATGAAATCAAAGCCAGCGGCATCGACAGCGCGGCGGACGGCATCGTCGCTGGCCGGTTCGACGCTGACGGTTTTCTTGTCGAGATCGACAACCACGTTCGCTGCCGGAATTTCCTTCAGGATGGCTTGCCGGACGCCATTGGCGCAGCCTTGGCAGGTCATGCCGCCGACGCTGTACAGCTTTTGCATTTGTCTCTCTCCTGTTCAGGGGTGTGGGTTTTTATCTCTCGGATAAAGGTCGGTTTGCAGTATAAAGCAAGCGTGAAATACCTGCCATGCCTCTATCAATAAAGGTTCCGGCGCTGATGATGTCAGATACCCCCATTTCCGATGATGCCCTGACCGGCGAAGGCCTGGGTCTGCCCGGAATTGAATGGGGGGAAGACGGAGTGCCGCGGTCGCAACGATTCGACGACGTTTATTTTTCCCTGCACGATGGATGGGCCGAAAGCCGCCATGTCTTTCTGGATGGCTGTGCCTTGCCCGCCCGCTGGCGGGGATGCGAGCGGTTTGTGGTGGCGGAAGCGGGCTTTGGCACCGGGCGCAATTTCCTGCTGACCTGGTTGAGCTGGCGATCTGATCCGCAGGGATCAGCTACCCTGGACTTTATTTCGGTCGAAGGCTTTCCGCTGACGCAACAGGATTTGCAGCGGGCTTTGGTGGATTTGCCGGACCCGGCGATGGCTCCGTTGGCGGCTGAACTGGTTGCGGCGTGGCCGGTGCGGCAGCCGGGCTTCCATCTGCGCCTGTTTGATGGCGGGCGGGTGCGGTTGTTGCTGCTGTTCGGAACGGTGGCCGAGGTGTTGCCGCAACTGGCTGTGCCACCGGGAGGGCTGGTGGATAGCTGGTATCTGGACGGCTTTGCCCCGGCAAAGAACCCGGACATGTGGAGCGATGACGTGTTTGCGCAAGTGGCGCGGCTGTCGCGCCCCGGTGCCCGCTTTGGCACCTATGCCGCCGCAGGATTTGTGCGGCGAGGGCTGGAGCAGGTGGGCTTTGCCGTCGAGCGGCGGGCCGGGTTTGCCCATAAGCGGGAATGTCTGGCGGGCCGCTTTGTCGCAAAGCTGACGGAACAGCACACTGCGCCATGGTTTGCGCCTCCGGTCCCGCTGGCTGCCGGGGCGCGGGTGGCGATTGTTGGCGCCGGGGTGGCGGGATGCGCGCTGGCGGCGGCTTTGTCGCGGCGGGGGCTGGTCCCGCTGCTGTTTGACCGGCACGGACAGGCAGGAACCGAAGGGTCAGGTAATCCCTGTGGCTTGCTGAAGCCTCGGTTGACCGCCGATGGCGGTGTGCATGGGCGCTTTTACAGTCAGGCGACCCTCTATGCGATGGCCTTGTTGCCGGAAACCCTGTGGGTGGGCAAAGGGATTTTCCATCTGGCACGCGATGCCGAAGAGGCCGCACTGGTGCAGCGGTTGGCCCGCACCCTGCCGCCGGGGCACGCGGTGCCGATGGATGCCGGGCAGACGCAGCAGGTCTGTGGGGTGGAGGCCCCGTTTGGTGGGCTGTGGTTCCCCCATGCCGGGGCCATTCGTCCGCCAGAGGTCTGCCGCTGGCTGCTGGAGCAGGCAGAGCCGTTCATTCCGGTGCGTACCGCAACCGCCGAGCCTCCTCAGCCGCTCCCCGATGGTGGCTGGCTGGTGGCTGGCGAACAGGTCGAGGCGGTGGTGCTGGCCGCCGGGCCATTCAGTCGCTTGCTGTGGCCGGATGCCGAGCTGCCGATCCATGCCAACCGGGGGCAGATCAGCCTGTGGTCGGAACCGGACAACGGAACCGGCTCGTCACCATCGGCGGCGCTGTCGTTTGGCGGCTATCTGTCGCCACGCTTTACCGATCTGCAAAACCGGGCGGTGCGGGTACTGGGGGCGACCTATCGCCGCTGGCCCGATCTGGCCGATGATCAGTGGTCCGTGCTGGACGACACCGACCATCAGGCGGTTAACGATCTGTTGCAAAGCCACCTGCCTGCGCAGGCGGCGGCTTTGGCGACCGGAGACGGGCGCATCGGCGGACGGGCGGCCTTGCGGGCGACCATCGCCGACCATATGCCGCTGGCCGGGCCGCTGTTTTCCGCTCCCGATTTCCGCGCCGACTTTGCCGATTTGCACCACGGGCGGCGCTGGTCGGCCTATCCGCAGGCCCGCTGGACGGCGGGGCTGTACATTCTGGGCGGTCTGGGCTCACGCGGTTTTCAGACCGCGCCCCTGCTGGCCGAGCATCTGGCGGCGATGATGGTGGGTGCACCCTCACCGCTGCCACAGGATTTGTCCGAAGCCGTGCATCCGGCTCGTTTTCTGGTGCGCAGCCTGCGCAAGCCGCCCGCCCGCAAGAAACGGGCTGAGTAAGTTATTCCCTGCCGTGCTTGCAGGGATTGCCTTTGGCGAGATTCGGACAGGTTTCGACATCACCGACGTGCTCGGGTTCTCCCAGACCAATCCAGGCATCAATGGCCTCGGGGTCAAAGCCACAGCGCCGTTCCCCGGCCACCTCGATCAACGGGCGACGGATCAACAGCGGTTCGGCCAGCATCATCGCCAGCGCACTGTCGGCGGTGGCCGCAGTGGGATCGACCTCGCCGGATTTGACCCGGGGGGCGGCCTTGTTGAACCAGTCGGCGACCGGCTTGTCAGTGAAAAAGGGCCGCAAGCTTTCTGCCGTCCATGGATGGGTCAGCAGGGAATGGGCTTCGACCGTATGGCCCGCGGCCTCCAGCAGGGCTTTCTGGCGGGTGTTGTTGCGGCAACCGGGTTTTTCGTAAAAAACGACGTGAACCATGGCGGGATTCTCCGGGGTCAAAATTACAGGGAAACACCGGCCAGCTTGAGCAGGGCGGTGGTCTGCTGGTGAATTTCACTGGCAACAGCCGGGTCCAGCTTGGACAGCCAGCTACGGGGAATGGCATCAACACCATAGGTGGCCCCGGCCAGCATGCCGGCTATGGCGCCGGTGGTATCGGCGTCACCGCCCTGATTGACCGTTTCGACCAGACAGCTTTTGAAGCTGTCGGTCATGAAATAGCAATGCTGGACGGTTTGCATCGTATCAATGATGTAGGCCGATGCCTGACCGCGATAGGGCTCGAAGCGAAAGCTTTTGTGGCGGGCGAGCAGGGCATTGGACTCTTCGCGCACCGCCTTGACACCACCGCCCGCCAGCAGGCGGTGAATCATCCGCCCCAAGGTCAGCGTCGCACTGTCGGACAGTGGGTGGTTGTGGGTGGTGTGGGCCTGCGCCAGCGTCCACTCTTCCAGAGCCTGCGGATTGTTGACCGTCGCCAGCGCCACCGGCAGGGTGCGCATCGCCGCACCATTTCCAGCATCGCCTTCGTGATATTCGGTACGGGTGGTTCCGTGCAGGATATACCGCTGGATGCCCCGGCGAACGGTGTTGCCGACATCGACCGGCTTGCTGCGCAGCCAGTCGGCAAAATGCTCGCAGACAACCGCTGTGTCCATGCCTTGACGGCTGATCAGGGCGCGCCCCAGACTGAGGCTCATCTGGGTGTCGTCGGTCACTTGCCCCGGCTTCAGGCGCAGCCAGCCGCCGCCGATGATTTTCTGGTGAACGCCATAGTGCTGCTGGATCTCGCCCCGGGTCATGAACTCGACGGTCGCGCCCAAAGCGTCACCGACGGCCAGCCCCATATAGGCACCGACGGCACGTTGATACAGGCTGATGGATGTGTCGGACATCGTGGTCGGGCTCCTGTGGCGGAATCAGAGGTAACTGGTCTGAACGCGGTAATCGCCGCCGATCACCAGATATTCGCCTTCCCCTTTCAGCGGGTGAGACGACAGCAGGGTGTTGAAGAACACCACTTTGCATTTGGGGACGCGGGCGGTGAGGATGGTGTCGCCGAAACATTCGGCGATGTGTCGTTCCGAGGAAAACGACACCAGACTGTTGATGCGGATGATGACCGTGCGGCGGTCTTCGCGTTCGACCAGCTGGTGTTCGGTATAGTCGTTGACCCCCCGGTACAGGGTCAGGTGTGGCTGCCCCGGTTCAATGAAGCGGTCGAGGCAGTACTGGCAGAACTCGTACATGATATCGAGCTGGGTATGGATGGCGTTGTTGTGGAACCGGCTGGCCATCTTTTCTTCGACATACCCGGCCCACGCCGGTGAGGCAAATTTCAGGATCGGGCTTTTGTGAAAGGTTGGAAACAGGCCAAAGCGGCTTTCCACCCAGCCTTTCATCACCGCGCCTTCGCGCGAATTGTTGTCGTATCCCCAGCCTTTCAGCAGACGCAGATAGCTGGAGCGGAACCGGCGGGCACCGGTGTTGCCGCCGCGGGTTTCGCGCTGTTCCGGGTCCAGCCCGAACATCGCCTCCATATAAAGACGAAACGCCTCGCCAGCGTCTGCGAGGGTTTCGGCCTCGCCCAGCATTTCCCCGAACAGGCTGCGGTTCATTTCGCGCACCCCGTTGATATGCAGGGCCTGGGGATGGTCGTTGAACAGGTGTGATCCCAGCAGGGCTGTCGGCAAGCCGACAAGGTTGGTCGAATGCCCAATATAAGGAAGGCTGCTTTCCACGCCGCGGGGCGGGGGATTGATGGCGGGGGTGTCGACCATGCACGATCCTTATCCATGGAAAAAAAGGCGATGTGGCGACCCCGGACAGCCGCCGGGGCAACCCTTTCACGATGCAAAAAACATGCCCTTATGAAAATTAAGTGTTTACCCGCCTCCGCTGTCGTCCTGTGGCGGCAGACGTGTGACGGGTGCGACACTGTGTCGGTGTTTTGTCGGGTTCACAACACGGTGTTTTCTGGATGTCATATTTTTTGTAAGGATATTAATGCGATGAAATTAAACGATTATTTTTTTATTTCGGCAGTTTTCAGGAATTGGCACGCCACCTGCATTGGCTGTTCTGCGTGGCGGGGGCCGGTGCCCCCCTGATGATCGACTAGATGAAAGATAAGGAGATCCCCATGAGCGACCTTCGTCAGATCGCGTTCTACGGCAAGGGCGGTATCGGCAAGTCCACCACCTCCCAGAATACCCTCGCTGCTCTGGTCGAACTGGACCAGAAGATCCTGATCGTCGGCTGCGACCCGAAGGCTGACTCCACCCGCCTGATCCTGAACACCAAGCTGCAGGACACCGTGCTGCACCTGGCCGCCGAAGCCGGTTCGGTCGAAGACCTGGAACTGGAAGACGTGCTGAAGATCGGCTACCGCGACATCAAGTGCGTGGAATCCGGTGGTCCGGAGCCGGGGGTTGGGTGCGCCGGTCGTGGCGTTATCACCGCCATCAACTTCCTGGAAGAAAACGGCGCCTATGACGATGTGGACTATGTGTCCTACGACGTGCTGGGTGACGTGGTGTGCGGCGGTTTCGCCATGCCGATCCGTGAAAACAAGGCCCAGGAAATCTACATCGTCATGTCCGGCGAAATGATGGCCCTGTACGCTGCCAACAACATCTCCAAGGGCATTCTGAAGTATGCCAACACCGGTGGTGTCCGTCTGGGCGGCCTGATCTGCAACGAACGCCAGACCGACAAGGAAGTGGAACTGGCCGAAGCCCTGGCGGCTCGCCTCGGTTCCAAGCTGATCCACTTCGTGCCGCGTGACAACATCGTGCAGCACGCCGAACTGCGCCGCATGACCGTCATCCAGTATGACAGCGATTGCCAGCAGGCTCAGGAATACCGTCAGCTCGCCAACAAGGTCCATAACAACTGCGGCAAGGGCACCATCCCGACCCCGATCAGCATGGAAGAGCTGGAAGACATGCTGATGGAATTCGGCATCATCAAATCCGACGAGCAGGCGCTTGCTGAACTGCAGGCCAAAGAAGCCGCCGCCGCTGCTGCTGCCGCGAAGTAAGCACCCGTCACGCGCCGGGGTGGCCCCAGTGCCGCCCCGCGATGTGAAGCGGGTTACGAGAGGTCGCCGACGTGGGTGCTCTGCGTGACGGGCGGTCCTGAGTCAAGGGGTTAGGAGGGGTAGGCCATGAGCCTCGACTACACGAACAAAAAGGAATTCCACGAGAAGCTCATCGAAGAGGTTCTCGCCGAATATCCGCAGAAGTCCGCCAAGCGCCGCAGCAAGCACCTGGGTGTTTCCGACGCTTCCGCCTCGGATTGCGGTGTGAAGTCCAACGTCAAGTCCGTGCCCGGCGTGATGACCATTCGTGGTTGCGCCTACGCCGGTTCCAAGGGCGTGGTGTGGGGTCCGATCAAGGACATGGTCCACATTTCGCACGGTCCGGTTGGTTGCGGTCAGTATTCGTGGTCCCAGCGCCGCAACTACTACATCGGCAAGACCGGTGTGGACAGCTTTGTCACCATGCAGTTCACCTCCGATTTCCAGGAAAAGGACATCGTGTTCGGTGGCGACAAGAAGCTGGAAAAGCTGATCGACGAAATTCAGGACCTGTTCCCGCTCAACAACGGCATCTCGATCCAGTCGGAATGCCCGATTGGCCTGATCGGTGACGACATCGAAGCCGTTGCCCGCAAGAAGAGCAAGGAATACGACGACAAGATCATCGTTCCGGTCCGCTGCGAAGGTTTCCGTGGCGTGTCCCAGTCGCTGGGTCACCATATCGCCAACGATGCCGTCCGCGACTGGCTGTTCGACAAGACCGATCCCGTGTGGGAAACCGGCCCGTACGACGTCAACATCATCGGCGACTACAACATCGGTGGTGATGCCTGGGCCTCGCGTATCCTGCTGGAAGAGATCGGCCTGAACGTGATCTCCCAGTGGTCGGGCGATGCCACCATCTCGGAAATGGAACGCGGGCCAAAGGCCAAGCTGAACCTGATCCACTGCTACCGCTCGATGAACTACATCTGCCGCCACATGGAAGAAAAGTACAATATTCCTTGGATGGAATATAACTTCTTCGGCCCGTCGCAGATCGAACAGTCCCTGCGCGCCATTGCCGCCCAGTTCGACGAAACCATCCAGCAAAAGGCCGAGGCGGTGATCGCCAAGTACCGTCCGCTGGTTGATGCCGTGCTGGCCAAGTTCAAGCCGCGCCTGGAAGGCAAGACCGTCATGCTGTACGTCGGCGGCCTGCGCCCGCGTCACGTCGTGACTGCCTATGACGACCTGGGCATGGAAATCGTCGGTACCGGCTATGAATTCGCCCACAACGACGATTATCAGCGCACCTCGCATTACGTCAAGGACGGCACCCTGATCTATGACGACGTTTCCGGTTACGAACTGGAAAAGTTCATCGAAAAGATCCGGCCGGACCTGGTTGGCTCGGGCATCAAGGAAAAGTACCCGGTCCAGAAGATGGGCATTCCGTTCCGTCAGATGCACTCGTGGGATTACTCGGGTCCGTACCATGGGTACGACGGGTTCGCCATCTTCGCCCGCGACATGGATCTGGCCGTGAACAACCCGGTCTGGTCGCTGTATCAGGCCCCCTGGAAAGCCGCCTGAGGCTTGACGGTACGCAAGGAGAACGGGAATGCCCCAGAGCGCAGATAAGATCCTTGACCACCTCCCGCTGTTCCGCGAGCCGGAATATCAGGAACTGTTCAAGAACAAGAAAGAAAAGTACGAGTGCGGCCACTCGGACGAGAAAGTCGCCGAAGTCGCCGAGTGGACCAAGTCGTGGGAATACCGCGAAAAGAACCTGGCCCGTGAAGCGCTGAGCGTCAACCCGGCCAAGGCTTGCCAGCCGCTGGGTTCGACCTTCGCCGCCGCCGGTTTCGACCGTACGCTGGCCTTCGTTCACGGGTCGCAGGGCTGCGTTGCCTACTTCCGCTCGCACCTGTCGCGTCACTTCAAGGAACCGTCGACGATGGTTTCCTCGTCGATGACCGAAGACGCCGCGGTGTTCGGTGGCATGGCGAACATGGTCGATGGTCTGGCCAACGCCTATAGCCTGTACAAGCCGGAAATGATCGCCGTTTCCACCACCTGCATGGCCGAAGTCATCGGTGACGACCTGCACGCCTTCATCGAGCAGGGCCGTCAGAAGGGCTCGATCCCCGAAGACTACGACGTGCCGTTCGCTCACACCCCGTCGTTCGTCGGCAGCCACGTTACCGGCTACGACAACATGATGAAGGGCATCCTGGAGCATTTCTGGGAAAAGCAGGAACGCACCGCCGGTACCGCCCTGAACGTCATCCCGGGCTTCGACGGTTTCGCCGTCGCCAACAACCGCGAAATGAAGCGGATGCTGGACCTGATGGGCGTCGAATACACCATCCTCTCGGACGTGTCGGAAGTTTACGACACCCCGTCTGACGGTGAATTCCGCATGTATGCCGGTGGCACCACCAAGGATCAGACCAAGGCAGCCCTGAACGCTGCGGCGACCTTGTCGATGCAGGAATACTGCACCCCGAAGACCCTCGAGTACATCGCCAGCAAGGGCCAGACCGTTGCGTCGCTGAACTACCCGATCGGTGTTGCCGGGACTGACGCCTTCCTGATGAAGGTCGCCGAACTGACCGGCAAGGCCATCCCGGCCGAGCTGACCAAGGAACGCGGCCGTCTGGTTGACGCCATGGCTGACTCGATGTCCTGGCTGCACGGCAAGACCTACGCCGTTTACGGTGACCCGGACTTCTGTCTGGCGATGACCCAGTTCATCCTGGAAACCGGCGGCGAACCGAAGCACGTCCTGTGCACCAACGGTTCGAAGTCGTGGGCCAAGAAGGTTCAGGCCCTGTTTGACAGCTCGCCGTATGGCAAGGGCTGTCAGGTGTGGGCTGGCAAGGACCTGTGGCACCTGCGCTCGCTGCTGGCCACCGAGCCCGCCGATTTCATCATCGGCAGCTCGTATGCCAAGTATCTGGAACGTGACCTGCAGATCCCGTTGATCCGCCTGACCTTCCCGATCTTCGACCGCCATCACCACCACCGTTTCCCGACCTTCGGGTATCAGGGTGGCC
The DNA here is from genome assembly GCF_900156605.1 of Insolitispirillum peregrinum. Lineage (GTDB taxonomy): Bacteria > Pseudomonadota > Alphaproteobacteria > Rhodospirillales > Rhodospirillaceae > Insolitispirillum > Insolitispirillum peregrinum. The sequence continues at coordinate 374,537 of NZ_FTOA01000001.1, forward strand.
TGCGGGTTCTGGTGACGATCCTCGACAAGATCTTCGACACCATGGATCTGAACACCAACGTTGCTGGTGAAACTGACTACAGCTTCGACCTGACCCGCTAAACCGTGTCAGGCAGCTTACCCGGATACGGCCAGAGGGAAACCTCTGGCCGTGTTCGTTTTTGGGGTCTCGGCAAATGCTTTTTCCCAACAGTGTCGTATGTCGCAGACCTGACAAACGTCCGGTATCAGACAACGAATTTTCTGTGTGTATTTTCACAACTATATGAAAATAAACAATATTTATAATTGGCACAGCGTTTGCTATGACGGTTGCATGACCTCCTTCCCCCCACTGCCCGGAGGACCAGCAATGCTCAAGCAGAAACTCGCGGATGTGTTCAATGAACCCGGCTGTGAGAAAAATCAGGCCAAAAGCGACAAGGACCGCAAGAAAGGCTGCACCGTCAAGGGGCTGACCCCCGGCGCGGCGGCGGGTGGCTGTGCGTTTGACGGGGCAAAGATTGCCCTGCAGCCGGTCGTTGACGCGGCGCATATCGTGCACGGTCCAATCGCCTGCGAAGGCAATGCCTGGGACAACCGCCATGCGGCCTCGTCGGGGCCAGAGCTGTACCGGATGGGCTTTACCACCGACATGTCTGAACTGGACGTGATTTACGGCGGTGAAAAGAAACTGTGGAAGGCGATCAAGGAAGTTATTGCCAAGTACGATCCGCCGGCGATTTTTGTCTATCAGACCTGTGTGCCGGCGCTGATCGGTGACGACGTGATCAAGGTCTGCGCGACGGCGGCGGAAAAGTTTGGCAAGCCGGTGATCCCGGTCAATGCACCGGGCTTTGCCGGGTCAAAGAATCTGGGCAACAAGCTGGCTGGCGAGACGCTGCTGGACTATGTGATCGGCACCGAAGAGCCTGATGACGCCCGCCCGACCGACATCAACCTGATCGGGGAATACAATCTGGTCGGCGAGCTGTGGCAGATCACCCCGCTGTTTGACGAGCTGGGGATCCGCATCCGCGCCGGGATCACTGGCGATGCCCGCTATCATGATGTGGCGTGCTCGCACCGGGCGGCGGTGAACATGCTGTTGTGTGGGCAGGCGATGATGAACGTTGCCCGCAAGATGGAAGAACGCTGGGGCATTCCGTACTTCGAAGGCTCGTTCTACGGCATCGAAGACACCTCGGCCTCGCTGCGGACCATTGCCCGCCTGTGCGTCCAGCAGGGTGCCGATGCCGACCTGATCGAGCGTACCGAAGCGCTGATTGCCCGCGAGGAAGCCCGCTGCTGGGAGCGCATCCGCAGCTTTACCCCGCGTTTGCAGGGCAAGAAAGTGCTGCTCTATACCGGTGGCCACAAGTCGTGGTCGGTGATTTCGGCCCTGCAGGAAATGGGCATGGAAGTGGTCAAAAGCAGCGTGCGCAAGGCCACCGACAGCGACAAGAGCAAGGCGCTGGAGCTGATGGATGGCGATGCCGAGGCGCTGGTGGGGGCAATCCCCAATCCGGAAATGTACCGGATGCTGCGCGCGGGCGAGGCCGACATCATGCTGTCGGGCGGGCGGACCCAGTTCGTCGCCCTGAAGGCGCGAACGGCCTGGCTGGATATCAATCAGGAACGCAATTACGCCTACGCTGGCTATGACGGCATGGTCGAGCTGGTGCGCCAGATGGACAAGGCGGTGAACAATCCGGTGTGGCAGCGGGTCCGCCGCCCGGCGCCGTGGGATGCAGACTTCACCGGCTTTGATGCGTAAGGGGGACCAGACAATGACCATTTATCCTCCGGCCAACGTGCTGGTGCAAAAGAAAGCCTGCTCGGTCAACCCGCTGAAGTCTTCGGCTCCGCTGGGGGCGGCGATGGCCTTCATGGGGATGGACCGCTGCCAGCCGCTGTTCCACGGCTCGCAAGGTTGTACGGCTTTTGGTCTGGTGCTGCTGGTGCGGCATTTCAAGGAAGCCATCCCGTTCCAGACCACCGCCATGAACGAAATCACCACCATTCTCGGCGGCATTGACAACGTTGAACAGGCGCTGGTCAACGTCGCCAAGCGGGCCAAACCGGCACTGATCGGGATTTGCTCGACCGGCCTGACCGAAACGCGCGGCGAAGATGTCGCCCCGGAACTGCGGCTGATCCGCCAGCGGAATCCTGAATTGCAGAATACGGCGGTGGTCTATGCCTCGACCCCCGATTACGTCGGCGGCATGCAGGAAGGCTGGGCTAAGGCGGTGTCGGCCATCATCGAAGCCTTTGTTCCGGCCCGCAACCAGGCCGCGCCGCTGACCCCGATCCGGGGGCAGGTCAATATTCTTGCCGGTGTCCACCTGACGGCAGGTGATCTGGAAGAGCTGCGCGAGATCACCGACGCCTTCGGGCTGGAAGCGATCATCCTGCCGGACCTGTCCGGCTCGCTGGACGGGCATGTCCCGGATACCTATTGCGGTACCTCTTACGGCGGAACCTCGCTGGAAGACGTGGCCTGCATGGGGGCGTCAGTGGCGACGCTGGCCTTTGGCGAGCACATGCGCAAACCCGCCGAGGACCTGGAAGCCAAGACCGGCGTGCCGTCGCGGCTGGTGCTGAATGCCACCGGGATCGAGGGTTGCGACCGCCTGATGGTGATGCTGTCGGAAATTTCCGGTCGGCCCATTCCGCCCCGTTTCCGGCGTCAGCGCAGCCAGTTGGTGGATGCGATGCTGGATGCACACTTCCACTTTGGCGGCAAGACGGTGGTGATGGCGGCGGAACCAGATCTGCTGCTGGCCTATTCGACCCTGTTCAACGATCTGGGGGCGGTGATCCCGCTGGCCGTATCGACCGTTTCCACCCCATCGCTGCAACGGGTACCGGCGGCGACGGTGCAAATCGGTGATCTGGAAGACCTGGAGCTGGGGGCCAAAGAGCACCATGCCGACCTGCTGGTGACGCATTCCCATGGCCGTCAGGCTTCGGCCCGCACCGGTATCCCGCTCTATCGCGTTGGCTTCCCGCAGTTTGACCGTTTGGGCTCGGCTCATCGCGCCACGCTGGGGTATCGCGCCAGCCGCGACATCGTGTTCGAGGTCGGCAATCTGTTCATCGAGGCGATGCCCAACCACCTGTTGCGGCACGGCCACGACGAACACGGCGACCACTCTGTTCATCACGAAGGGGCCTGCGGTTGCCCCGGCACTTTGGAGGCCAGCCATGGCTGTTCGCACTCTGCGTCTTGTTGAAGAGGGAGACAGCGTGATGCTCGACCGTCGGCCCGTGAAAGGGGGACACATGCGCGTTGCCTTTACCACCAGCGACATGAAGACCGTCAACGCGCACTTCGCGGGCGCCAAGACCATCGCGGTCTATGAAATCAGTCAGGATGACTCGCGGTTTGTCGAGGCCCTGCAGTTTGAAAACAAGTCCGGCGAGGAAGGCAAGCATGGCGATGATGGCGAAGAGCGCATCAATGCCCGCATCCGCTCGCTGGAAGGCTGTGCCCTGCTGTTCGTCAAGGCGATCGGCGGCCCGGCGGCGGCCAAGGTGGTGCGTGCCAACGTCCACCCGATCAAGCTGCCGCAGGAAGAAACCATCGCCGACGTTATCGAGCGGGTGCAGGGCATGATGAAGGGCAATCCGCCGCCGTGGTTGCGCAAGATCATGCTGCAAACCGGTGGTCAGGTCGACGAGATGGCCTTCATGGACGACGAAGAATAATTTTGGAAAAAGGATACGCCCGATGAGTCAGGATGTGATGGAACTGTCCGCTGAAGAACAGGACGTGTTCAAGACCTCGGCCTTTTTGCAGGAACTGGTGAAACAGGTTCGTGCTCAGGACACCTACGGGACCTGGGAAGGCAAAAGCGATGCGGTGGTGCTGGCCGACTTCATTGTCACCAAGGAACAGCGCAAGCAGATGCCGATCATCGGCGATCCCGACCCGGATGTGATCTGGCGCATCGAGCGGTTCTACAACGCCGTTGGTCTGGCGCTGGAACGGCAGACCGGCCTGATTGCCGGGCCGATGATCAAGATCGGTCACGAGGGCTTTGGTCGTCTGCTGATGACCACCGGTCGTCTGGTGGTGATCAGCAAGACCCTGCGCGATGTCCATCGCTTTGGCTTTGAAACCTACGTCAAGCTGGCCGAGGCCGGTGACAAGACGATCGGTGAGGCCATCGGCTGGATTGAAAAGCATCCGGACGTGGCGCGAGCCTGAGTGGGGACCAGAAGCATGAGCGATATCGACGCCCTGAAGGAAAAGCTCAAAAAGCTGTCGGCGCGGGCCACCAGCCGCAAGATGGATCTGCACGACCTGTCGGAAGAATTGCCGGTGAACTGGCAGAACATCATGACCGTCGCTCAGGCCACCCACGACGCCTTCGCCGAGCTGGAAGCCCTGCGCAAGGAGCTGAAGGCCGCTGAAAAGGCGAGTGCCTGAGGACTGCGGAGCAGCGGATCATCTTTTCCATCAACAGGTTACCCGCCCAAGAACGCGGGAGCCTGACCGGTGGACCAGAGCATTGTGCGAAAAGTGGGAACCGGTTTTCGCATAAACAATGCGACAGAACAAAAGGTTAGACCCGCGTGCCTGTGTCAGGCTTAACGCACGTGGGTCTATTGTCCCCGCACGGGGAGTCTGGAAAACAAAGAGGGGTAAAGTGCAATGGCTGAGTTTCTGACCCGGGGCGGCACGCCCTGGACGCCGGAGTATCTGTTGGCAATCAACGCCGAGACCTGCATTGGCTGCGGGCGGTGCTTTAAGGTCTGCACCCGTGGGGTGATGGAACTGATGGGCATCAATGACGATGGCGAGATGTGCGACCCCTTTGACGACGACGAGGATATCGTTCGTAAAGTTATGACCGTCTCCAACTCCGGTGACTGCATCGGATGTGGATCGTGTGCCAAGGTCTGTGGCGCCAGCTGCCAGACCCACGGCAACGAAGCCCTGTAACACGGAGGCGGTCCCATGACGGAGACGGTGTATCAGAGGCTCATGGCGGGCGTTGGCTTGGGGGAGCACTTCGACCGGCATGTTTTTGCCAGCCTGATCGCCGTCGTCCGTAGCGATCCGGCGACATCCCAGGACATGCTAACGCATGCCTTGGGGGTGTCGCCGGACGCTCTGTCCAGTCTGTTGCGGCATTATTTCCCGCAAGCGGTCGAGTTCATGCCGACCGGGGCTGGTACGCAGGTGCCCGAGATTGACGAAGCCCTGGAAGAAGAAGATTTGCGCGCCTTTATCCTCAGCCATCGTGCTGGTGTGCGTGAGGAAGAGGTGTGGCTGGCGGCGATGATCGCCCGCCGTTCGCTGTGCGAAAATCACTTGTGGCAGGATTTGGGCCTGCGCAGCCGGGACGAGTTGAATGCTCTGCTGCGGCAGAATTTTCCGTCGCTGGTCGCCTTGAACAGCGAAAACATGAAATGGAAGAAATTCTTTTATCGTCAGTTGTGCCAGACCGACGGCGTGGTGTTGTGCAAGTCGCCCAATTGTCAGACGTGCAGTGATAGTGCAGTCTGTTTTGGCGAGGAAAGTGGCGAGCCGGTTATTTTCCGGATGATGCCGATGGTGCCGCAAGAAAGTGGCGTTTCCCTGCTGTGATTTTTGGAGCTGTGAGCGTTACATGTGACGCGAGAAGACACGACAGTTGGCAGGAAAGCGCAGGCTGCTGCCTGAGGCCTCTGGCCTCGAACGCTCACTTGGGCCTGAGGCCCCGAAGCCCCATTTTTTCTTGGACTATCAAATCAATGGGGTCCGGGGCCTCAAGGCCCCGGCGAGGTGTGGAGCAGCGCTCCATGATCCTGTTTTCTGTTTGTCGTGTACTGTGATGTGAATCATGTTCACGGCTCTCACTAAAAATATCGAATATGTGTCTCTTGCTGTGCGCAGTTGATATGCGCGGAGGGGGCCTTTAAGGTGAGGCGTCCGTAGTGAGGAAGGGACGAAAGTATGAAAGAGCCAACAGGCAGTGAGCGCCGGATTTTTGACCGCTGGTCGCTGGATGGTGCCGCGCGGGTCATTTTTGAAAATCAGTATGATTTTTCATGCAAAATCAAGGATATGTCGGCAAGTGGTGTCTCGGTTGATACCGATATACGCCCGGAAATCGGTGATCGTGCCGTGGTCTATGTCAAGGGCGTTGGGCGTCTGCATGCCGAGGTCGTACGGGTGCGGGAACAGGACGTCGCCCTGCATTTCGTCGTCGATAACGACCGCCAGCGCGCCATTCTGGAGCGTCTGGAGCGGGAAGTGGTCTCTGGAATCGAACGTCATCTGGTCGAGACGCTGAACTCGCTGAGTGAGTCCGAAGACGAACCGGAGTGAGTTTTCCGAAACCTCTCAGGGGCTTGGACGGCTCCGGCGAGGTGTGGAACAGCGCTTCACAGGACACGACAGTTGGTGGGATCAGTGCGGGCTACCGCCCGAACCCGTTTGGTGGCGATGCCCCCAAGCCCTCATTTTTCTTTGATTATCAAAGGAATGGGGTCCGGGGCCTCAAGGCCCCGGCGAGGTTTGGAGCAGCGCTCCATGATCTTTCTGTTTTCTGTCGTGTACTGTGGTCACATTTAACGCACAATGCTTTAGCCGTTGCGCAGCGTCCGGACGAACTCTTCAACCTGACGGTGCAGGTGATTGGACTGTTCCTGCAGGTGTTCGGACAGGCCCCGCAGTTGCACAGCCGAAGCCCCGGTGGACTCTGCGGCCTGCCCAACGCCTGCGATGTTGCCAGTGACTTCGGCAGCACCGGTGGCGGCACGCTGGGTGTTACTGGCAATTTCACTGGTGGCCGCACCCTGTTCTTCGACCGCGCCAGCAATGGACGAGGTTACCTCGCGGATGGTGTTGATGATCTCGACAATCCGGCCGATCGAGGTCACGGTTTCGTCGGTTGCGGTCTGGATTTCGGCGATCTTGCTGCCGATTTCGCCGGTTGCCCGTGCGGTTTGGGCGGCAAGCTGTTTGACTTCCGAGGCGACCACGGCAAAGCCCTTGCCAGCCTCACCAGCACGGGCGGCTTCGATGGTGGCATTCAGGGCCAGCAGGTTGGTCTGGGCGGCAATGGTGTTGATCAGGTTGACCACATCCCCGATCCTCATCGCGGCTTCGGTCAGCACGTTGACGCTGTGCTCGGTCTTGGTGGCTTCCTCGACGGCTTCGTGGGCAATGCGGGCCGAAGTGGTGACCTGCATGTTGATTTCCCGGATCGAGGCGGACAGCTCTTCGGCACCGGCGGCAACGGTCTGCACGTTGGTCGAGGCTTCTTCGGCGGCTCCGGCGACGACCTGGCTTTGGCGGGTGGTTTGCTCGGCGCTGGCTGACAGGTCACGGGCGGCGCCGGAGACGTCATTCGACGAGCGCACCAGAGTATCGACCAGACTGCCCATCGCCTGCTGGAAGCTGTCGGCCATACGGTTGCGTTCGGCCACAGCGGCCTTTTGCGCCTGTTCCTCCAGGCGGGCCTGTTCTGCCCGCAGGTGCTCGGATTCACGCAAGGAGTCACGGAAAACCATCAGGGCACGGGCCATATTGCCAATTTCGTTGCCGTTCTCAGTGGACGGAATGTTGGCCTGCAGATTGCCCTTGGAAATGGCCATCATGGCGGTGGTCATGTCCGTCAGGGGTTTGGCAACGCCGCTGTGGGCGAAAAAGATGCTGCCAACGCCGATCAGGGTTCCAATGCCCAGTACAATCAGGGTCCAGATTTTGGAGCTGTCATAGGAAAGCTGACTGGCCTTGTAGCTGCTATCGGCACCGTCGGCATTCAGTTTGATCAGATCGACCAGAATGTTGGAAAACGCATCATAGGTGGCTTGCATGTCACCTTTGAACAAGGCGGTTGCTTCAGCGTTCTTGTTTTGGCGGCTGAGATCAAGCATGCGATCATGAATTTTCATGTACTCGGCGTATTTCGTGGAAAATGTTCCATAAATGCGGCGTTCTTCTTCCGACGAAATCAGCTTTTCGTATGTTTTCCGGTTGTTCTCGATGGTTGAAAGGGCGCTGTTGATGTCTTTTTCAACCTCAGCCATTTCCTTTTCATTGATGGTCAGGATATGGCTTCCCTCTGCGATGCGCAAATCAGAGGTATTGGTATTTAGTGTATTGATGATCGAAACACTGGGCAGCCAGTTGGTTGCAATCTCTTTGGTGTTGTCATTCGTGGTACTGATCTGGCGGTTTGAGAACCATCCCTGGAACAAAACAATGCAGAGCAGCAGGGCGATGATCGCCGCCAGGACGGTTTTTAGTTTGATGCTCTTCATGACGGCCTCATTGGCGAGATGGAAAGATGCTGTGTATATTTGTGCATATTTGGTATACAGGGATTCTTCTGGAGGGTCCAGAGAAGAATTACGACGCTAGGGTCAGTACCTCTTTTTCCCTCAAGGCAAAGATGTCCATTGCCATCAGCAATAACAAGCCAGGGCATAAAAAGTATCATCTCTTGAAAAATCGGTATTGTTGTGTGGATTTTCTGTCCGGTTCCGTGGAAAGGGGGAATATGTGCAGATCTGACAGGGTATTCTAGATCGGCGTGCGTTAAACCTGACGCAGGCATGCTGCTCTACCCTTTTGTTTTGCCGCAGTGATTTTGCGCAAAACCGGGACCATTTTTGCGCTCACTGCTCTATCTGACAGAAAAGGCTGTGGGGCCCGTCCTTTCCATGCTGCCCGGCCATTTTGGCCAGAGGCAGTCCTCACGGCGTGGTGTGTTTGTGGTTGCTTCTTTCAGGGGAATGCCGCATACCCGTGCCTTCCTTTTTACCCCTCCACACGCCCAGGAGACGATCATGGCGGCAACGATCCGCGCTTCTCATATTCTGCTGATGCATAAGGACGCTCAGTCGTCTTTGAACGAGCGTACCCGCGACCAGGCTCTGGCTGATATCGAAGCCCTGAAGAGCAAGATTCAGGCTGGCGAAGCCAGCTTTGCGGATGTTGCCTATGCCCATTCCGATTGCCCGTCGGGCGAAGATGGCGGCGATCTGGGGCCGTTCCGTCCGGGCATGATGGTGCCGGAATTCGACAAGGCTGCTTTTGCTCTGGATGTCGGGCAGATGTCGGGCGTGGTGGAAACCCCGTTCGGTTATCACCTGATCCTGCGCACCGAATAAGTCGGAGCATCCGATTATTCAGCCAATAAAAAGGCAGCTCCCCGGTGCGGTGAGCTGCCTTTTTATTGCTCTGTGCCAAAGCCATTCCCATGGTATGGGAATGGCTGATGGCGACAGTATTTACTTGCGTTCGTCGAGCGCGACGAATGTCTTGTCGAATTCGCCGGTGAACAGCTGACGCGGACGGCCGATCTTCTGGTGCGGATCTTCGATCATTTCCGACCACTGGGCGACCCAGCCGGTGGTGCGGGCCAAGGCGAACAGGCAGGTGAACATCGATACCGGAATGCCCATCGCGCGGAAGATGATGCCCGAATAGAAGTCGACGTTCGGGTACAGCTTCTTTTCGATGAAGTATTCGTCTTCGCGGGCGATGCGTTCCAGTTCCACCGCGACCTGCAGCAGCGGTTCGTTCTCGACGCCCAGCTCGGCCAGAACTTCGCGGCAGGTTTCGGCCATGATCGTGGCGCGCGGATCATAGTTCTTGTAGACGCGGTGACCAAAGCCCATCAGACGGAACGGATCGTTCTTGTCCTTGGCCTTCTTGACGAATTCGGGGATGCGGTCAACGGTGCCGATTTCGCTCAGCATCTTCAGCACGGCTTCGTTGGCGCCACCATGGGCAGGGCCCCACAGCGAAGCAATACCGGCAGCGATACAGGCGAACGGGTTGGCGCCCGACGAACCGGCCAGACGGACGGTCGAGGTCGAGGCATTCTGTTCGTGGTCGGCGTGCAGGATCAGGATGCGTTCCATGGCGCGGGCCAGGGTCGGGCTGACCTTGTAGTCTTCGCACGGGGTGGCAAACATCATGTACAGGAAGTTCTCGGCATAGCTGAGATCATTCTTCGGGTACATGAACGGCTGGCCGATGCTGTACTTGTAGGCCCAGGCGGCAATGGTCGGCATCTTGGCGATCAGGCGATGCTGGCTGACCATGCGGTTGTACGGGTCCGAGATGTCGGTGCTGTCGTGGTAGAACGCCGACAGGGCGCCAACCACACCGCACATGACAGCCATCGGGTGGGCGTCACGACGGAAGCCCTGATAGAACTTGGCGAGCTGTTCATGAACCATCGTGTGACGGGCCATGGTGCCTTCAAAGGCGGTCAGTTCGGCCTTGTTCGGCAGCTCGCCGCGCAGCAGCAGGTACGCGACTTCGAGGAAGTCACAGTTTTTCGCCAGATCATCGATGGCATAGCCACGATGACGCAGCACGCCCGCATCACCATCAATATAGGTGATCTTGGATTCGCACGAGCCGGTGGAGGTGAACCCCGGGTCATAGGTGAACATGCCGGTGTCGCTGTAGAACTTGCGGATGTCCACCACGCTGGGGCCAGTGCTGCCGTCCAGGATAGGGAACTCGTAGGACTTGCCAGTCCGGTTGTCTACCAGCGTGACCGTGTTCTTTTCGTTCGACATTCGCTACCTCTCAAGAGTTGGGCGCTGGCCGGGGAAGCATCTCCCCGGCACGGGCTACTACTGCTCGCTGTTGATTAACTCTGTAACTGTGGGCCTTCCAGCGCATCCTGGATACGGGCCAGGCTGGCTTGCCTGCCCAACAGTTCCATAACTTCAAAAATAGGGGGAGAAACGGTCGAGCCTGACAGCGCAGCCCGCAGGGGCTGGGCGGCCTTGCCCAACTTCAGGTCATGCTCCTCGGCGTAAGTGCGCACGAGGGCTTCCAGGGCCTCACGGTCCCAGGAAACTTGGTCATCCGCCATCAGGGCTGCCAGATCGGCCAGAACACGCAGGCCGGATTCATCCAGCAGCTTCTGCGCCTTTTCGTCGATCGGCAGCGGGCGGGGCCGCACATAAAAGGCGGCGAGATCGGCCAGTTCCACCAGCGTCTTGGCGCGCGCCTTCATGCTGTCCATGCCCTTCAGCAGCAGGGCGCGGGCGTCATCATCCAGCGGGGCACCGGTCAGGGTTTCCAGTCGCGGGGCGATCAGGTCCACCAGACGCTGGTCATCGGCCTCACGCATGTAAATGCCGTTGAGGTTGTTCAGCTTGGCCATGTCAAAGCGCGACGCCGAGCGACCGATGCCACCCAGTTCGAACCATTCGATGGCCTGCAGGGTGGAAATCACTTCCTCGTCGCCATGACCCCAGCCCAGACGCAGCAGATAGTTGCGAATGGCTTCGGGCAGATACCCCATGTCGCGATAGGCTTCGGCCCCCAGCGCGCCATGGCGCTTGGACAGCTTGGCCCCGTCCGGGCCGTGGATCAGCGGGATGTGGGCGAATTCGGGAACATCCCAGCCCAGCGCACGATACAGCTGCACCTGACGGAAGGTGTTGGTCAGGTGGTCGTCGCCACGGATGACGTGGGAAATGTTCATGTCGTGGTCGTCAACCACCACCGACAGCATGTAGGTCGGGGTGCCATCGGCGCGCAGCAGGATCATGTCGTCAAGCTGGCTGTTGGCGATGGTCACTTCGCCCTGCACATGGTCGCGCACGACGGTGCTGCCGTCCTGCGGGGCCTTCAGGCGCACCACCGGCGGGATGCCGGCGGGGGCATCGGACGGGTCGCGGTCGCGCCAGCGGCCGTCATAGCGCATCGGCAGGCCCTTGGCCTTTTGCTCTTCGCGCATGGCGGTCAGTTCGTCGGGGGTGGTGTAGCAGTAATAGGCCTTGCCCTGTTCGATCAGGGTCTGGACAACCTCGGCGTGGTGGGCGGCGCGCGAGAACTGGAACACCGGTTCCTCGTCCCAGTCCAGCCCCAGCCACTTCAGGCCGTCAAAAATAGCCTCGACGGCTTCCTGGCTCGAACGGGCACGGTCAGTGTCCTCGATACGCAGCAGAAAGCGACCGCCGTGATGGCGGGCAAAAAGCCAGTTGAAGAGAGCGGTGCGGGCACCGCCGATGTGGAGGAACCCCGTCGGGGAGGGGGCAAAGCGGGTTACAACTGTCATTTGGCCTGTCTAAAGCCTATCCTTTCGGGTTGCACGCATCCTGCCTTCGTCTTGAGCGATTGGCAAGGCGTGACCTCTGTAGCATATTCCTTGCGCGCTTGCAGCATGGGGTTTTCGCTTTTGCATGAAGGCTTGGTCATAAAGCTGCCTTTTTGGCGGGTTATTTTTCTAAAGGCCCTGATTCTGCCGCAAATTCTGGCAAAAAACTGGGGGGCAGATCAAGCGCGTTTCGCACTGTGGCTAGCGCCTTGTTGGGGGACGGGCGTGGCGGGATATTTTTTTCTGCCCACCGAGCCACCCGCATGGGTGGGCGGGGCGTTGGCGGGGGGGCTTGCCCTGATCTGCGGGTGGGCCTGGTATGAAAAGACGCGCTGGCTATGGCTGTGGTTGCCGCTGTTGATGGTGGCGGGAGGCCTTGTGTCGGGGCAGGTCAGAACGGCTCTGGTGGCGGCCCCGGTTCTATCCAAGTCATTGCCATCATTGGAGATATATGGGGTTGTTGCCGGGCTGGAGCAGTACCGGGGCCAGTGGCGGATGACGCTGGAATCCGTTCGCATTCCACGGCTTGCCCCCGAACGGACTCCGATTCGCATACGTTTGACCGTTCGCACGCTGGCTGATGCCCGCGTTGGCAGTCCGGTCCGCATTCTGGCCCGCCTGTCCCCCCCGGCGCAGCCGACGGTGCCGGGGGGATTCGATTTTGCCCGGCAGGCGTGGTTCGCCCGCCTCGGCGCGGTGGGGTTTGCTTTGGGGGCTCCGGTGGTTCTGCCCGACGCCGAGCCGCCGGGGTGGGCAGAGCAGGCGGCATGGCGGATCGAACGCTGGCGTCTGGCCATTGACCAGCGGCTGCGCGACGGGGTGGGCGGTGCCGAAGGCGCGATGGCTTCGGCTCTGACCACCGGGTTGCGCAACAGTATTCCGCTCGACCTTGTGCAGGCATACCAGATGTCCGGGCTCAGTCATTTGATCTCGATTTCCGGCCTGCACATGAGTCTGGTTGCCGGAGTGATCTTTCTGGTTCTCCGTGCCGCCATTGCGTTGGTACCATGGGTTGCCTTGCGATGGGACAGCAAGAAAATCGCTGCCATCGGCTCGGTGATGGGGATGGCGTTCTACCTGCTGCTGTCCGGGGGTGAAATTCCGGCATTGCGGTCGTTCCTGATGGGCGGCTGTGTGATGCTGGCGATATTAATCGATCGTTCTGCTTTGTCTTTGCGGGTGCTGTCGGTGGCGGCGGTGCTGGTGCTGATTCTTCAGCCGGACTCCCTGATCGGGCCGAGCTTCCAAATGTCGTTTGCCGCCGTCCTTGGGCTGATTGCCGCCTATGAACTCTTTTCTCCGTGGGCGGGCGAATGGCGGAGGGGAAAGCAGGCGCAAAGCCCGCGATGGTGGTCGTTGTGGGGGCGGACGGTGTGCCTGTATGTCGGCGGCATGGTGCTGTCGTCGGTGGTGGCGACGATCATGACCGCCCCCTATGCGGCCTATCATTTCCACCGCTTTAACGCCTATGGCGTGGTGGCCAACCTGCTGGCCATCCCGCTGGCGTCGTTTCTGGTGATGCCGGGGTTGGTGGCGGGGTTGCTGCTGATGCCGCTGGGGCTGGATGGACTGGTTTGGCCGGTGGTGAAGGTCGGTCTGGCGGCGATTGCGCTGGTGGCGGAAACGGTGTCTTCCTGGCCCGGTGCCGCGCTGGAGGTGCCGCGCATGTCGATGCTCGATCTGGGGCTGATTTCGTTCGGCGGGCTGTGGCTGTGCCTGTGGCAAGGGCGCTGGCGCTGGTGGGGGATGCCGCTGGTTGTGATCGGCGGCCTGATGCCCTGGACCCGCTCGCCGCCGGTGCTGGTCCTCGGGCCGGACATGATGACTGTTGCCGTGCACGATGATCAGGGGCTGCGCTTCGTCGGGCCGTCGCCAGACCGGTTCTATCGTCGCACCTGGGAAGCGGTGTGGGGAGAGGGCGAGCAGCGGTCGAGGGAACAGATACCCCTGTCCGGCGGCGGGATCGCGCGCTGTGATGGCTTTGGTTGTCGTCTGGAGCGCAATGGCCGGGCGGTTGCCGTGCCGTTGTCAGCGCGGGCGGTGGTCGAGGACTGTCTCCATCGGCAAAAAATGCTCAATCCGACCGGCTATTATCGCCCGGAGTGTACTGCGCAGGTGCTGTTGAGCCGTGCCCGTCTGCGGGAAAACCGTGTGACGTTGGTGTTCATGGCCGACAACGGTTTTCTGAGCTTTGAAACGCTGCGCGACTGGCAGGGGCAACGGCCATGGTCGCCCAACCCGCGCGCTTTTTCCCGCGCAGCGGAATACGACGATTGACGCCCCGAAAAGCCACGGCATACACTCGAGGCGTAAAAATATAAGCTTTGCAATATGCAAAGAGGGAGGTTTCGTGAACAAGAATGACCTGATCAGCGCCATCGCCGAGCGCAGTGAGCTGTCCCGTGCCGATGCCGCCAAGGTGGTGGAAGGCGTGCTGACGGCGATTACCCAATCCTTGCAAAAGGGCGAAGATGTCCGTCTGGTCGGCTTTGGCACCTTTGCCCTCGCCACCCGTGCGGCCTCGGTCGGGCGCAATCCGCGCACCGGCGAGGAAATCCAGATCCCGCAGTCCAAACAGCCGAAATTCAAGGTCGGTAAAGCTCTGAAAGACGCTTTGCAGACCTGATGCGGTGCGCTCGGGGTGGCTGTCCGGCTGCCCCGAGTGGGTACATTCCTTCCGTGCCGAAAAGGGCTTGCTGAACAGCCGGAAGACTGCTAAAACCCCGCCGTCCACAGTGACCGGGCGGTTAGCTCAGTTGGTAGAGCATCTCGTTTACACCGAGAGGGTCGGCGGTTCGAGCCCGTCACCGCCCACCATTTGATTTCATTGAAAATTTTACGGTTCCATGGCTGCTGATGCGCAATCATTTGTGCGCACGGTGTAGGGACGAGTGATTTTTTGTCGCTGTCATTGCAGCCTTTTCCCCTAACGGTGTGAGCTTTCACTGTGAAGCCGCAGTACAAGACCGTTGGGTAACAAGAGCAGGCTGCCGCCTGAACTGCTTGGGGGATAATTCCCCCAAACCCCCATTTTTTCTTTTATTATCAAAGTTATGGGGTCTGGGGCCTTTCGGCCCCAGCGAGGTGTGGAGCAGCGCTCCATGATCCTGTTTTATTAGGCCTATTCACTCGCCTCAATCCACCTGCCCATTCCGCTCGCGGACGATGGTTGACAGCGGCACCAGCACCAACCCCTTTTGCCCCAAGGACGGCAGCCAGCTTGCCAGGGCGGCGATGGTCTGGTCGCGGGGGTGGCCGATGGCGATGGCATAGCCCTGCTTGTGGGCGATTTTTTCCAGTTGTGCCAACTGGGTCATCACCGAGCTGACGCTTTCGTCATTGTCGAGGAACACATCCCGCCCGATATGAGGAATACCAGCCTGGGCGGCCATCGCTTCGCCGACGCTTTTGGGCGAGGTGCGTGAGTCGAGCCAAAAGACGCCACGGGCTTTCAACGCCTGCATGACTTCGCGCATGCCCGGAGCATTCTCGGTGAATTTGCTGCCCATGTGATTGTTGATCCCGACATAACCATCAAAGTGTGACAGCCCCAGATCAAGGCGGCGCTTGATCTCGGCATCGTCAAGGCCAACCCGCAGGGCGTCCGGGCCGGGGTCGACGTTCTTTGCCTGCGGCTCCATCGGGAAATGGACCATCAACTCATGGCCTTGCTGGCGGGCGTGGCGGGTCTGTTCGGGCAGATTGTGCCCATAGGTCAGGTACGACGTGGTCAGCGGTCCGGGCAGGGCTACAATCCGGGCGCTGCGTTTGACATCGACGCCCATGTCATCGATGACGATGGCGATCTGGGCTTTGCTGCCAGTGGCCGGGGGTGGGGTGGCATTTTTAAGCCATGCGGGCGAGGGCATGCCGCCTGCCAATTGCTCGCCGGCCTGTTTGGTGGCGGGCTTGGCTGCTGGAGCTGGCTTTGGTGTCGGTGCCTGGGGTGCTGCCGGAGGGGGTGGGGGCTCTTGAATGCTGAGGGTGTCGGTGATCCGAACGCCGGGAGTGTTGGGCTCTTCGTACAGATGCCCATTGTAGCCCATCGCAGACGATGGAGTGCTGGTGTCGTCCTGGGGGGCTGCTGCCGGGGGCAACGGCTGGGCCGGGGCTGCCAGTGGCTCTGTAACGGGCACAGATGTAACGGGCACGGATGGCGGTGGCGGTGCGGCAGACGCCCCTTCGGCCCCGATCACCCGCTGACCATCGTTGGACAGGGCGCTGGACAGGTGGATCGGCGGTGGCAGGCTTGTGGCGGCACTTTTGGGCGAGGGACTGCTCCACAACGCCCAGCCGCCGAGGGCCAGACTGGTGGTAATGCACAAGGCGAGCACGAAGACCGTCGCCGGGTGTTGCAACAATCGGCGCCACAGGGGATGGGCGGTCAGGCGTGAAGAGGTCGCTCGGGTGTCAGGGGAGCGAGAGTGTTTCCGGCTAGCCACAATGCTTCCTTACAGCCACGGCAACGCAGGGTGCTTGATACGACGGGATGGTCATTTTTCATCATCTATCGTATCAGGCAAAGCGATAGCCGAGCTTTCAGCCCATTTCAACAGAAAAGGCGGAAAACAATTCGACAGCGTTCCGTGCCTGCTCAAAGATGAGGAGAGTGCTGCGGGATGAAAGCGCAAGGGGGCTGCGAAATAACCACATAAATTCTGTTGCTGTGGTCTTTATGTCAAATGTGTAATCAAGACTTCTCTTTTTCCAGGCCCGTCGGGGCTGCGCAGGATGGTCGACAATAAAGAGCGGGACAATACCAACACTGGGGTCCGGGGCCTCACGATCCCGGCGAGGTATGGAGCAGTGCTCCACACCCTTGCCCCGGACAATCAGGAAACGTACTGGCGGATCAGGCCGACCAACTGGCCCTGCACGGCGACGCGATCCGGGCCGAACAGGCGGGTTTCATAGGCGCGGTTGGCCGGTTCCAGCGCGACAGTATTGCCCTTGCGGCGAATGCGCTTGAGGGTGGCTTCCTGACCATCGACCAGCGCGACAACAATGGTACCGTTTTCGGCGGTCTGGCATTCGCGGATGACCACCGTATCGCCATCGAGAATACCGGCTTCGATCATGGAATCCCCTTCGATGGTCAGGCAGTAATGCTTGCCCTTGCCGACCATCGCCGCCGGAATGTCAACGGTGGCGGAGCCGTCGCGCAGGGCTTCGATTGGGGTCCCGGCGGCAATGCGCCCGAACAAGGGCAGCGACAGGGTTTCATCGGGGATGGCGCGCGGGGCCGATCCGAATTGTCCCCGCACCACCGTCCGGGCGTCGGGGGCAGGGGGATGGATCGGCAGCGGCTCGGCATTCAGCACCAGCGGCGGTGGAACGCGGACGCTGTTGTCTTCGACGGTGTTTTCCGGCAGGCGCAGGATTTCGATCGCGCGGGCGCGATGGGCGAGGCGGCGGATAAAACCGCGTTCCTCAAGCGCTGTGACCAGACGATGGATGCCGGATTTCGACTTCAGGTCGAGGGCATCCTTCATTTCATCAAACGACGGAGAAATCCCGGTTTCCCGCAAGCGTTGATCGATGAAGACGACAAGCTGGTGCTGTTTTCTGGTCAACATGATCCGCTTCTCCGCTGTTCCCGAACTGGCCTGCCACACCGTTTTCACGCAGCATGGCAGGAACAAAGACCAAACGCCTTGATAATGTTCTAGGTTAGTTCCGGGAAAGCGTCAACCGTCAGGATGCGGCGTAGTTCTTTTTCCGTACCTTCTGCCCTAACCCCGCTGATAGGTACCTGACTTGCCGCCCGACTTGTGTTCCAGCCGGATGTGCTCGATCACCATCCCCTTGTCGACCGCCTTGCACATGTCATAGACGGTCAGGGCCGCGACCGAAACGGCGGTCAGGGCTTCCATTTCGACCCCGGTGCGGCCCTTCAGCTTGCAGGTGGCGGTGATTTCGACGGCGTTGTCATCGGGCAGCAGGCGCAGGTCAACGGTCACTTTGGTCAGGGCCAGCGGATGGCACAGCGGGATCAGGTCGGGGGTTTTCTTCGCCCCCATGATCCCGGCCAGTTGCGCCACCGACAACACATCGCCCTTGCTGGCTTGCCCGCTGGCGATCAGGGCCAGCGTTGCCGGTTCCATCCGCACCAGCCCCTTGGCGACGGCAACGCGCTCGGTGATGTCCTTGTCCGAGACATCGACCATCCGCGCATTGCCGTGGTCGTCAAAATGGGTCAGGTCGCCCATGGTCAGGCTGCCGCCGGAGGCTGCAACAGGGCGGCGGTGGCCTGCGCCACGTCATCCTGTTTCATCAGCGATTCCCCGATCAGGAAGCGCAACGCCCCCGCCTTGGCCATGCGATACAGGTCCGCCGGGGTCTTCAGGCCGCTTTCGGCGACCAAAGTCCGGTTCGGCGGCAGCATCCTTGCCAGCTCCTCGGTGGTGGACAGATCGGTGACCAGCGTTTTCAGGTTGCGGTTGTTGACCCCGATCAGGCGGCTGTTCATCACGCTGAGGGCGCGTTCCATTTCCTCGGCGTCGTGGACTTCGACCAGCACATCCATGTCGAGCGAAAAGGCCAAGTCTTCCAGCTCGCTCGCCAGATCGTCATTCAGGGCGGCCATGATCACCAGAATGCAGTCGGCCCCCATGGCGCGGGCTTCATAGACCTGATAGGGGTCGATCATGAAGTCCTTGCGCAGCACCGGCAGCGCGCAGGCGGCGCGGGCCTGTCGCAGATAGTCGTCATCGCCCTGGAAATACTTGATGTCGGTCAGGATCGACAGGCACGAGGCACCGCCAGCCTGATAGGCTTGCGCCAGAGCCGCCGGGTTGAAGTCCGGGCGGATCAGCCCCGCCGATGGCGAGGCTTTCTTGATTTCGCAGATCAGGCCATAGCGCTGCTGGGCCACATGACGGGACAGGGCGTTCACAAAGCCGCGCGGGCGACCGTCACCGCTGGCCATCGCTTTGGCGGCGCGTTCGACCTCGGCCAGCGGGCGCTGGTCCTTGCAGGCGGCAACGTGCAGGGCGGTGTCGGCGCAGATTTGGGCGAGAATGTCAGCCATGGATTCAGACCTCCTGAGCGGACCGTTGGGTGACAGCGATCAGGCGTTGCAGGGTGTCCCACGCCCGGCCATCGTCGATGGCAGCGGCAGCCATCGCCACCCCGTCGCGCAGAGTGGCAACCTTGTCGGCCACCATCAGCGAGGCGCTGGTGTTGAACAGGACGATGTCACGATAGGGGCCGTGGGCTCCCTTCAGCAGGGCGGTCAGGGCGGCGGCATTGTGGGCGGCATCGCCGCCCTTCAGGTCGTCGGGGCTGGCCAGCGGCAGCCCGACATCCTCGGGGGTGATGGTGTAGGTGCTTACCGTGCCGTTATGGTATTCGCCGACATGGGTCGGGCCGGTGGTGGTGATTTCGTCCAGCCCGTCCGAGCCATGCACCACCATCGCCCGCTTTGAGCCCAGCTTGCCGAGCACGATGGCAATCGGCTCCACCCATTGCCGGGAATAGACGCCCAGCAACTGGCGGGCGGCACCTGCCGGGTTGGCCAGCGGGCCGAGCAGGTTGAAAATGGTGCGGGTGCCCAGTTCCATGCGCACCGGGCCGACGTGGCGCATGGCCGAGTGATGGCGGGGAGCCATCAGGAAGCCGATGCCGACATCACGAATGGCGTCTTCGACGTGGGCCATTTCGGCTTCGAGGTTGACCCCCAGTGCGGCGAGCACGTCGGCGGAACCGGACTTCGACGACATCGCCTTGTTGCCATGCTTGGCTACCACCACCCCGCAGGCCGCCGTCACCAGCGCGGCAGCGGTGGAGATGTTGTAGGTCCCCGAGGCATCGCCGCCGGTGCCACAGGTATCAATGGCCCCCTCGGGGGCACAGACCTGGGTCGCCTTGGCGCGCATGATGCGGGCGGCGGCGGTGATTTCCTCGATGGTTTCGCCGCGCATGCGCAGGGCCATCAGGAAGGCCCCCATTTGCGCTGCCGAGGCTTCGCCGGACATGATGATGTTGAACGCCAGCTCGGCGTCAGCTTCGGAGAGGGTCTCCCCCAGGGCGAGGCGGGGCAGGAACTGTTTCAGGCCGGACATCTCAGGCAGCATCCTTCGTGCGGGTCAACGGCTGGCCGCCCTGGGCCAGGGTCAGGAAATTCTTCAGCATGGCGTGGCCGTGCTCGCTGGCGATGCTTTCGGGGTGGAACTGCACGCCGTAAATCGAGAACTCTTTATGCTCCATCGCCATGATCAGGCCGTCGTCCGTTTCCGAGGTGATGCTCAGGCAATCGGGCAGGCTGGAGCGTTCGACGATCAGCGAGTGATAGCGGGTGGCCTGGAACGGGGACGGGATACCGGCGAAAATGCCGTGCCCGTTGTGGGTCAGGGTGCTGACCTTGCCATGCAGCGGCTCTGGGGCACGGATGACCTTGCCGCCAAAAGCCTGACCAATCGACTGGTGCCCCAGACAAACACCGAACAGCGGGATATGCCCGGCGGCGCGGGTGATCAGCGGCAGGCAGATGCCCGCGCGGTCCGGGTCACACGGACCGGGAGACAGAATGATCCCCTGCGGTGCCATGTCGATCACCTGTTCGACGGTCAGGGCATCGTTGCGGTACACGGTGACGTCGGCCCCCAGCTCGCCCAGATAATGCCAGAGGTTATAGGTAAAGCTGTCGTAGTTATCGATCAGAAGAAACATTCCGTCACCTAACGCATTGTAATGGCTGACTCATCTATCGTGTCGTTACCGTTTGGACCCGGTAGGTCATCCGATTGAGACGCCGCTGTCGTTGTGCCGCACGGGCCTGGATGGGCGGCAGATTACCGCGCAGGCGATGACTTGTCACCACTCGCGATGCCGTCGATCCGTGCAGCCCTTTTGGACTGCACTCATATTACCCATCTGTCGCGATGGCGATGGCGGGAGATGTGACCGGGGGGCAGCTATGACCTATGTCGCCGGACAAAGTGTTACCCATGTTTCCGGTTGCACAGGCATCAAGGCCCCGGCGAGGTATGGAGCAGCGCTCCATGATCCTGTTTTTGTTTGTTGCAGGCTGAAAATACAAAACCCGCCATCGTTGTGGCGGGTTTTGCATGAATGGCGTCGCGTTGGGCGGCGCTCTTTCCTTTGGCGGTGTTTCCCGCGCTAAAGGGCTGTTTGTTTCAGCCCGCCGCGATCCGGTGTCCCCTCGTCGCGTTGCCGCGTTGACCGCGGCATCCTCCCTAAACTCAGGCGTCGTTCCATGTGTGTGTCATTGGACCGGCCCTCTTTTTGAACAACGCAAAGATATGCGTCTAAAGTATCGTTGTCACGCAAAAAAGGCATGGCTAGGGCGATTCCGGTAAAAAACCTGATTTCAGGGGTGTTTGTGGATAAATCATCCTGCATGCCGGCATCGTTCCGAGCACGTTCGGTGGGCGAAAGGCTTTCTTAAGGCAGTGACGCTATAACAGAATCCACTGTCGTGGGCCTTTGGTTGGACCAATCTGCACGCAAGGAGGATGCACCCATGAAGCATATCAGTGTTGCCGGGTCAGGTCGGATAGCCCTGCTGTCGGGGGTGTTGCTGGGGATGCTGCTGGTCAGCACTGCGCAGGCGCAGGGCAGCGGCGTGCGGGTGGCGACCGACCGCGAGACCTGTTTGCAGGCGGCGGGTGCGTCGGTGCCGTCGGCCACCTATACGCCGGGGGTTGATGCCTATGGTAACGCGGTGGCCCCTGCCGAGGGCGACGGCGGCGGGGTTGATTCCCAGTGGCTGGCGGAATCGGTGACCATCGTGCTGTCGGTGGACATGGCCAAACGCTATGGCATTGGCAACAACGGTGCTTCCTTTGGGGCGGAGGCTCCGCTGGGGCAAGTGACCCTGCGCAACGGGCAGGTGTATGTTAACGGGCGTCCGCTGCAAGCCAATGATCAGGCGGCATTCCTTGATGCCTGCAACCGTTTGCCGATGCGTCGCAAATAGTCGCAGATAAAAGACAACGGGGCAAAGGCCGCTACAGCCTTTGCCCCGTTGTGCGTCTGGCCCGGCTTATCCGCGTTCGTACAGGCCGCCGTTGGTGACCAGAAAATCCACCCGGCCATCGGTCAGGGCGCGGATGGCTTCGGCGGGGGCGTTGACGATCGGCTCTTCGTGAACGTTGAAGCTGGTGTTGACCAGCACCGGCAGGCCGCTTTCGGCTTCGAAGGCGGTCAGGATGTCGTGGTACAGCGGGTTGTCCTGATGGCGGATCAACTGCGGACGGGCCGAGTGGTCAACGTGGACCACGGCGGCAATCTTTTCGCGCCACTGTTCCTTGACCCCGGTGGTGATGGTCATGAAGCGGCAGGCATAGGCGTTGACCGGGGTGACGTCAAAGACCTCGGTGGCCTTTTCTTCCAGCACTACCGGCGCAAACGGCATGAACTCGGTGCGCGACAGGCGGCGGTTCAGTTCGTCGTGGGTGTCGCGGCGGGACGGATTGGCCAGAATGGTGCGAGCCCCCAGCGCGCGCGGGCCGAACTCCATCCGGCCCGTGTAGATGGCTCCGATACCGCCCTGTGCCAGCCGGACGGCAGCGGCCTGTGCCGGAGTGTCGGAGACCTTGACCACTCCGGCGGTCTGCGCCAGCACCGCGTCGGCCTGTTCGGAATAGTCGCGGCCCCAATAGACGTTATCCAGTCGATAGCGGTTGTCCAGCCAGCGGGCGAGGCCATCCCGGGCGAGCAGGAAATCAAGACCCGCGCCCAGCGACAGGCCTTCGTCGCCCATCGGCGGCACCACGAACACTTCTTCGACCCCGGCCTGTTCGGCCAGCAGGCGGTTCAGCTTGACGTTGGCGAACACGCCCCCTGCCAGCCCCAGACGCTTGTGCGGATGGCGGACGAGGATGGTGCGCACGGCCCGCAGGATGAAGTTTTCCAGCAGGTCCTGCACCGAGCAGGCAATGTCTTCCTTAGAGCCGCCGTCGCAAATGGCGGTGATGCCTGCGTGCATGGCGTCCAGAGACGGCCAGTCGCAGGTGATTTCCCCGCTGTCGTGAACAGTGAAGTGCGCTGCCATGGCGTCCTTGAACACCGGCTTGCCGTGCGCGGCCAGCCCGGTGACCTTGCCTTCATGGCGCATCATGCGGAACCCCAGCAGCTCGGTCACCACGCCATAGGCCAGCCCGAGACTGTCGTTGTAGGGCGGCTTGAACAGCAGGTCGTCGCCGCCGAACAGGTCCTTGATCACTCCGTTGCGAAAGCTGCGGGCGGAATAGAACGCATTGTCGCCACCACCATCGGCGGTATAGATCAGGGCTTCGGTCCAGTCGGTGAAAAACAGCGCGGGCAGTGCGTGGCAGCGGTGATGGTTGGTGTAATGCACCGTGACGTCAGCCCGCAGCCCGGCATCGCGCAAAAAGGCGGCGTTGTCGAATACGGCGCTTTCATCGGCAATACCGGCTTCCTGCAGGGCCTGTTCCATCATGCGGAACGGCCGCCTGGCCTGACGGCCGCGCAGCACCGTGTCCAGCAGGCGGCGAGAGGCGCTCTGGTTCTTGCGATAATACTGCCGTGGCATCGCTGCCCGGCTGAGGGCGACGGCATCGACCTGCTGGCGGGTCAGTCCGGCCATGTCCAGCAATTCGTCTGCGCAGGCCCACGCCCAGCCATCGGGGGAAACCCCATCGCCCTTTTTGCGGCTCAGGCGTTCCAGTTGAACGGCGCCAAGGACACGATACTCATCGAACAGGACGGCGGATGCGTCATTGCGACCGGGGTAGAGGGCTAGGACGATCATGCAGTCTCGGCGAGTATGAAATGGTTGCGATGGGGCGTAACAAAAAGGCGCAGCCCTCGGACAGAGCTGCGCCTTTTGCATAGCGGCTTGTGGCTCTGGCGTCCAGAGCCTGATGCTGGAATGGTGGTTATCCGCCAGAGGCAACCTGCTTTTTGAAAGCTGCCAACAAGGGGTCATCAATTTCGCGCAAATCTTGCACACTTTGTATGGTCAGCTCCTGCCCGTCCAGAGCGGGGAATGTGAAGCGCATCGAGCCATCGCTCATCTCTTTCAGGTTGAACAAAATGCCAGCGGTGGGGCGACGGTAAAAAACCTTGAAGGTTGTCTTCATGTCCTGATGCTGGATTTCATCGATAGCGCGGAAAAGGTTATCGTCCGAGATGAGGAATGCGAGACGGCGACGAGCATATTCAAATGAAGCTAGTTCTGTCTCAGTAGTGATGATGCCATCAATTGCATTTTTGTTTTCCAAAGGAGTAATGTTTTGTGAGAGTGTTGTCGATGTTTCTGCTATGGGTGTATTTTTTGATTCGAGTGTATGGTTTAAGCCCATTCGAGTTAGTATAGCTCGCTCTATGAAGGCAGACCATGCCGTTACTGCAATTTCGCGGCATTCCTCAACAACCCGTTGCGTTTTGTTGCCCTTGAATCCGGCGTCGTCCAATAGCAGCCGTATCAGGGCATCGCTGGGGGCAGCTTGCCAGTTGGACAGGGACGCGACAAATGCGCCTGCAAGCAGCTTGCGTCGCGCTTCTGCGCCAATGTTTGCCGGATCAAAGCGATCCTTACACAAGTCACGGATACCGCTCAGAACGCGCTCTTCTGCATTTCCAGCTACGATGTCGGCGAGATTAAAGACAAGGAAGGGAGCTTGATCCATGATATTTGGCTCGTCGGTGTCGGCAAAACACTCGTAGCGAGAGCCGTTGGTGAGGATTCCTAATTTGACCGTTGTGCAGGCATTGAAATAGCTGCGCAGTTGACCACGGTCATCAGTGATATTTGCTCCAGATGTTTTGACTTCTATGGCAATAATTGGAGTGCTATCACGGAAGATGGCGTAATCAACGCGGTTTTTATATTTATCAGAAAAATCGGCATGATGCTCTGGGACGACTTCGCCCGGGTCGAAAGGATTGTAGGACAGGGCTGCTAGAAATGGGAGGACCATGAATTGCTTGGTTGCTTCTTCACTGCTACAGCGATCAGCTGCGGCCAAGATTGGCGTGCAACGTGCTACAAGACTTTCTCGGAACTCGTTCATTATCGGACCTCTGTCGTTTTGCGATAGTTTGATTTTTGGCTTTCTCAATAAGAGTAATGATTCAGCTTTGGTGAGCGAAAGTCCATCTTTTTTATGCGTTCATATCCTGTTCTTTTGTATTGTGTGGCGGTGTTGTTGTTGGCTTTGGGGATCTGTTATTGGGGGCTTGAGCGGGTATAGGTATCAAATTTACCCCGTTTGGCTGTCGTCGTTTTCTGGTTTGACGTGATGTCATCTGCCCAGCCAGCCGCGCTTGAGGGGGCGTGCGGCTGGCTGCTTTCCTGCTTTCCGCCTCTCCTCAGCGCCGCTTCTTCCCCTTTTCCTTTTTGCGCGGTGCCGGTGCCGGTGCGGTGGCAGCGGGTGGCGTGTCGTCCCAATAGTGCAGGGCCGCACCGTACAGCTCGGCCAGATCGGCGCGGCTGACCTCGACCGGGGACAGGGTCAGCAGGCGTTGCTGTTGCCAGCAGCCCTCCACCAGCGCCGGAATGTCGCCGTGGTCATAGCCTAAGGCCGACAGGCCGTTGGGGATGCCGGTGGCGCGCATCATCTCCTCCAGACGCTGGGCGAGGTATTCCCCGGCATCGTCAAGGGCGTCTTCGTCGAACTCGACATCGGCCCCCAAAGCCTGTGCCGCCCGCAGGTGGCGCATCGGGTCGCTGACGGCGGTGAAGCGGAACACCGCCGGGGCATTGATCACCACCGACAGGCCGTGTGGGATCATCGCTTTTTCGTCCTGATAGCCGGGGGCATGGTGGTCATGTTTCAGTCCGGCGACCGAATAGCTCATCGCGTGTGGCAGGTGGACACCGGCGTTGCCAAAGGCCAGACCGGCCAGGGTGGCGGCGAAACACAGCCAGTCGCGGGCCTCGGTGTCGGCGGGGTCGTGGACGGCGCGTTCCAGATACTGGCCCCCCAGAACGATCGCGCGCAAGGCACCGCCGTCGCTCCACGGGTTGGCACCCTGATAGGGTGGGCGCAGGGCCGGGCTGTCAGGCCGCAGGCGGCTGGTGAACGGGCGGGCGGTATAACTTTCCAGAGCATGGGTCAGCACATCAAAGCCGGTGCAGGCCACCACGCCCGCCGGGGCGCTGTAGGTGGCAGTCGGGTCCACGATGGCTTTGGTCGGGCGTAGCAGCTTGGAGGATATGCCGGTTTTGACGCGGGCACCGACCAGATCAAAGATGGCGACGGCGGTCGTTTCACTGCCGGTGCCAGCCGTGGTCGGGCAGGCGAGGTGCGGTTTCAGCGGGCCGGGAATGGCTTTGCCGCCGCCGATGGGGGGATTGACGTAATCCAGAAAATCGCCGGTCGGGTGGGTGGCGTACAGGTTGGCGGCCTTGGCGGTGTCGATGACGGACCCACCTCCGATAGAAACATAGCCATCCGGATTGGCCTCTTTCGCGGCGGCAGCGGCAGTTTTGAAAGAGTCGTCAGTTGGCTCTAACTGGGTGATTTCATGGATCACCACATCACAGCCTGCCGCCTGCAGGGATGCCAGTGCGGTCTGTACCGGCGGCAGGGAGCGCAGGCGGCGGTCAGTGACCAGAAAAATCCGCCGCAATCCAAGGGCGATAGCCTCAAACCCCAGTTCCGACAAGGCTCCGTGACCGTATTTCAGGGCAACGGGGTCGATGGTGAACACGCGATCACAGGCGGGGGAATCCGAAGGGGAAGACATGGGGTTCTCCTGAGAGGGGGCCGGGAAGCGGGGGAAAAAGACGGATATAAAATGACTCAGTTTGGCGCTGATAGTGTTTGATCGGGATCGCCCGTGCAGCAAATTTGGTGCACTGCAAGAGGCCGGGGGCGGTTTTACAGAAGGAGCATCCCACCCGAAGGGATGGGAAAGTGGGGGGCGAAGGGCAGCAGTGATGCCACAGTCCTTTTGGGGCAACGTCACTTTTTATCCCGTTCAATACTACAATAGTATTGCTGATTGGGTAGGCAGGGTAGGGTAATCTATCGTGTATCCCCCGGTGTCTGGTAATATTATTATGGAAATATCTAGGAAAAATGTAGTCCTACCCTTTGGGGGCACTTCACAAAGGGCAATCGCGCATGCATGGTGACGCCATGTGTTCGGCACCCCTGTCGGGGGTGTCAAAAGACAATAAAGGGGAAGCCCAATGAAAATCGCCATACCAAAGGAGCGGCGAGCTGGTGAACTGCGCGTTGCCGCAGTGCCGGAAACGGTGAAAAAGCTGATCGCTCTTGGCTACGACGTGGTGGTGGAAACCGGGGCCGGTGACGGCTCGTCCATTCCTGATGCGCTGTATCAGGACATGGGGGCCACCATTGCTCCGGATGCGCAGACCGCTCTGGCCGACGCCGATATCGTGCTGAAGATCCAGCGCCCGCTGACCGCCGCCGAAGGCACCGACGAAGTGGCCCTGCTGAAAAGCGGCGCGGTGCTGATTGCCCAGCTCAATGCGCTGAGCCAGGCCGACACCGTTGCCGCCCTGACCGGCGCGCAAAAGGTGACGTCGTTCGCCATGGAGCTGATGCCGCGCATCACCCGCGCCCAGTCGATGGACATCCTCAGCTCGCAGAACAATCTGGCGGGCTATCGGGCAGTGATCGACGGCGCGGCGGAATTTGGCCGGGCTTTCCCGATGATGATGACCGCCGCCGGGACCGTTGCGCCCGCCCGCGTGCTGGTCTATGGCGCCGGGGTGGCTGGTCTGCAGGCGGTGGCGACGGCCAAGCGTCTGGGGGCGGTTGTTCATGGGACGGACGTTCGTCCGGCGACCCGCGAGCAGGTGGAATCCCTCGGTGGCAAGTTCATCGTCGTTGACGAGGCGATGGAAAAGGAAGCCGAGACCTCGGGCGGGTACGCCAAGGAAATGCCGCCCGAGTATTTCGTCAAGCAAAAGCAGGTGGTCGGCGAGTTCCTGAAAAAGGCCGACATTGCCATCACCACCGCGCTGATCCCGGGCCGCAAGGCACCGACCCTGATCACCGCCGAGCAGGTGGCCGCGATGAAGCCGGGTTCGGTGATCATCGATCTGGCCGCCGAGCAGGGCGGCAACTGCGAACTGACCGAGCCGGGCAAGGTTGTCCTGAAGCACGGCGTCAAGATTGTTGGTCACCTGAACGTGGCGAGCCGTCTGGCTGCTGATTCCAGTGCCCTGTTCGCGCGCAACCTGTACAATTTTGTTCAGCACCTGACTGACAAAACGGCAAAGAGCCTGAAAATTGACTGGGAAGACGATTTGGTCAAGGGTACTTGCGTTACCCGTGATGGGGTTGTGGTCCACGCCCAGCTCGCAAAGCCCGCAGATGGCGCCGCTCCCGCTGCCGCCGGTTAAGGAGGAGATGATGGAAACTACCGTTGCTTTGGGGGCCAAGACCCTCGCGGAAAAGGCGGCGGACCTGGCGCAAAACGCCCAGCTCCTCGCTCAACAGGCTGCCGAGGCCGCTGCGGCTGCCACCGCCCATGGTGGTGCCGCTGCCGGTCCCAGCGAGTTCTGGTATCTGTTCACCGTGTTCGTGCTGGCCTGCTTCGTCGGCTTTTATGTGGTGTGGTCGGTGACGCCGGCCCTGCATTCGCCGCTGATGGGTGTGACCAACGCCATTTCTTCGGTGATCATCGTTGGTGCCCTGATTGCCGCCGGTCCGGCGGACTTTACCGGCTCCAAGGTTCTGGGGTTCTTCGCCGTCGTGCTGGCGGCGGTGAACATCTTTGGGGGCTTCATCGTCACCCAGAGGATGCTCCAGATGTTCAAGAAGAAGACGAAGTAAAGGGGCCGTCCGATGACCATGACCGATTTGACGATGTTCTCGTACATCGTCGCTGCTGTCTTCTTTGTGCTGGCACTGCGTGGACTGTCGAACCCTGAAACCGCCCGGACCGGGAATATTCTCGGGATGGTCGGGATGGGGCTGGCGATCCTCACCACCCTGCTTTCTCCGGTGGTGCAGAGCTATGTGTTCATCATTCTCGCCATCGTGATCGGTGGCGCTATCGGCACTGTTGTCGCGCTGAAGGTGCAGATGACCGCCCTGCCGCAGCTGGTGGCCGCGTTCCACTCGCTGGTCGGTATGGCGGCGGTGCTGGTGGCTTCGGCGGCGCTGTTCGCCCCGGAAAGCTATGGCATCGGCACGCCGGGCCACATCCACGCCGGGTCGCTGATCGAAATGAGCCTGGGGACCGCCGTTGGTGCGATCACCTTCTCGGGGTCGGTGATTGCCTTTGGCAAGCTGCAGGGCCTGATTTCCGGCAAGCCGCTGATGTTCAAGGGTCAGCACATGCTGAACCTGGCGCTGGGCGTCCTGCTGGTGGTGCTGTTGGCGGTGTTTGCCGCCACTGAAAGCTACACCGCGTTCTTCCTGCTGCTGGCGCTGTCGTTTGCGCTGGGCTTCCTGCTGATCCTGCCGATTGGTGGCGCGGACATGCCGGTGGTGATCTCGATGCTCAACTCCTATTCGGGTTGGGCGGCCTGCGGGATCGGCTTTACGCTGCATAACGCCCTGCTGATCGTGGCCGGTGCGCTGGTCGGTTCGTCGGGTGCCATCCTCAGCTACATCATGTGCAAGGGGATGAACCGCTCGATTTTCAACGTGATCCTCGGCGGTTTTGGCACCGACGGTTCGGCGGCTTCTGCCGGTGGTCCGGCTGGCGACCGTGCGGTGAAGGCCGGTTCGGCTGACGATGCGGCCTTCATCATGAAGAACGCTTCGAAGGTGATCATCGTTCCGGGCTATGGCATGGCGGTGGCGCAGGCCCAGCATGCCCTGCGCGAAATGGCCGACACCCTGAAGGCCGAAGGCGTGGAAGTGAAGTACGCCATTCACCCGGTGGCCGGTCGTATGCCGGGTCACATGAACGTGCTGCTGGCCGAAGCCAACGTCCCCTATGACGAAGTCTTTGAACTGGAAGAAATCAACAACGACTTCCAGACCGCTGACGTGGTGTATGTGATCGGGGCCAACGACGTGACCAACCCGGCGGCGAAGACCGACCCGGCCAGCCCGATCTATGGCATGCCGATCCTCGATGTCGAGCGGGCCAAGACCGTGCTGTTCGTCAAGCGTTCGATGGCGTCCGGCTATGCCGGGGTGGAAAACGAGCTGTTCTTCCGCGACAACACCATGATGCTGTTTGGCGATGCCAAAAAGATGACCGAAGAAATCGTCCAGTCCCTGTAACGGTCTGTGATTCAACGGTTTGTCTGTGAAAAAGGGGAGGGTCCGGAAACGGGCCTTCCTCCTTTTTTTTTGGCTCCACCGGATATTTAGCGAATTAAAAATGTAGTTAAAAACATAAAACAGCAAAATTAAGTGTTTTATGTTTTGACAGCGCCTATGCAAATGTGTACAACGATCCTGTTCCTGATCGGGAACGCTCGGTTGGCACGGAGCATGGCGATGAACAGCGTCTTCCTCATTCACACCCCCTCTCAACGGCTGTCAGGGCCGGTGGCTGGTCTGTGCATGGCGCCTGCCCGGTCGTTCTGTCGAATGTGTGTGACTGTCTGATCTTCCATTGCATGACAGGCCCCCGCAGGGCGGGGGCGATGGTTGAACAAGGCTCTTCGCCAACAGGAACCGGCGGAGGGTGGTGCTGGAGCAAGGCTCGCACCGGACAGGAGACACCGATATGGACCAGCTTCCCATTTTCCTCACCATCAGTGGGCATCCGGCATTGATCGTCGGCGGCACTCCGGCAGCGGCGGCAAAGGCTCGGCTGGTGCTGAAGGCTGGCGCGGTGGCGCGTCTGGTCGCCCGCCGCCCGTCCGACGAACTGCGGGCGCTGGCGGCTGACGCCGGTCTGACCATTGCCGAACGCCCGGTGCAGGACAGCGATTTTGACGGGGTGCGACTGGTGTATGTCGCCACCCGTGACGAAGCCGAAGACGTGCGGGTGGCCGCTGCCGCCTGGACCCGCGATGTGCCGGTGAACGTGGTCGATCGCCCCGAATTGTCAACCTTTACCACTCCGGCGGTGGTTGATCGGGCACCGATCGTGGTGGCGGTCAGCACCGGCGGTGCTGCTCCGGTGCTGGCGCGGCGGGTGCGGGCGGCGATTGACCGCTTGCTGCCAGCCCGTCTGGGTGATCTGGCCCGGCTGGTGGACAGCTTCCGCCCGTCGGTGAAGGCGATCCTGCCGGAAATCACCGCCCGTCGCCGCTTCTGGGATGCCTTCTTTGACGGCCCGGCGGCGCGCGCGGCGCTGGAAGGCGACGAGGCCACCGCCCGCAGTGAAGCCTTGAAGACCCTCAACGACCTGCCGAACCAGCAGGACGCCGCCCGCCGTGGCAGTGTGTCGGTGGTGGCCGTCGGCCCCGGTGATCCGGACCTGCTGACGCTGAAGGCCCATCGCCTGCTGCTGGAAGCCGACATCCTGATCCATGACGCCGACGTCAGCCATGACATTCTGGAACTGGCCCGCCGCGATGCCAGTCGCATCAATAGCCGGGGCCGCTCTGATCTGGTGCGGCTGTCGCGCCGATCGGCGGAACAGGGCAAGACCGTTGTCCGTCTGGTCAGCGGTGCCGTCCCGCCTGCCGCCGAAATCGAGGCCCTGCGCGATGCCGATGTGGCGCTGGTGGTGGTGCCGGGGGTTGCAGGAACGGCGACAATCGACGATACCTCTGCCCGCCCGCTGCCTGGCGCGGCTGTTCTTCCCCGCTCGACGACCCCGGCCAGCCTGCTTGAGATGGCTTTCCCGGTTCCGTTCGCGGCCCACCACTGACCCCAGCCGAGGGATATGGAATGAGTAAGACGTTTGTGACTGCCAACCGGCTGACGGATGGCCTGGTGGTGTTCCGCACCGCTGATGGTGCGTGGAGCACCGCCTATGCCGATGCGGCGCTGTACGATGATTCGGCTGCCGAAGTTGCCGCAGCCAGCAGCGAAGCCACGGTGGTGGTCGGGGTCTATGCCGTCGAGGTCGAACAGGCCGAAGACGGCAGTTGGCAGCCGCTGACCACCCGCGAGCGGATCCGCGTTCTGGGTCCGAGCATTGCCTATCAACGGAGCGCCTGAGTATGTACCGCTACGACGAATTTGATCATGCCGTTGTCGCGGCCCGTGTTGACGAATTCAGCTCGCAGGTGGCCCGCCGCCTGTCGGGCGAGTTGACCGAAGAGCAGTTCCGTCCCCTGCGCCTGATGAACGGCGTGTACCTGCAACTGCACGCCTACATGCTGCGCGTTGCCATCCCTTACGGCCAGTTGTCGTCGCGTCAGTTGCGGATGCTGGCGCACATCGCCCGCACCTATGACAAGGGCTATGGTCACTTCACCACTCGCCAGAACATCCAGTACAACTGGCCGCAGTTGTGCGACATTCCGGCGGCGCTGGCTGACCTCGCCAGTGTCGAAATGCACGCCATCCAGACCAGCGGTAACTGTATCCGCAACACCACCAGCGATCCGTTCGCCGGGGTGGCTGCCGACGAAGTGACCGACCCGCGTCCGTGGGCGGAAATCATCCGCCAGTGGTCAACCATCCACCCGGAATTCACCTATCTGCCG
This sequence comes from Insolitispirillum peregrinum, assembly GCF_900156605.1. Classification (GTDB taxonomy): domain Bacteria; phylum Pseudomonadota; class Alphaproteobacteria; order Rhodospirillales; family Rhodospirillaceae; genus Insolitispirillum; species Insolitispirillum peregrinum. The sequence goes on from NZ_FTOA01000001.1 coordinate 407,071, forward strand.
CGCAAGTTCAAGATTGCCATTTCGGCGGGTGAAGAAGACCGGGCAGCGGTGGCGTTCCACGATATCGGCATCCGCATCGTGCGCAATGATGCCGGTGAGATCGGCTTCAAGGTGCTGGTCGGTGGCGGCATGGGCCGTACCCCGCGTGTGGGCCGGGTGATCACCGAGTTCCTGAACCCGACCGAGCTGTTGGGCTATCTGGAATCGATCCTGCGCGTTTACAACCTGCATGGCCGTCGCGACAACAAGTACAAGGCGCGCATCAAGATTCTTGTCGATGCCCTGGGGATCGACGAGTTCCGCCGTCAGGTCGAGGTCGAGTGGGCGCACCTGCGCGGGTCCGAGGTCGAAGTGCCGGCCAGCGAGATCGAGCGCATCCATTCCTACTTCGTGCCGCGCGAGCTGCCCGCCCGTCCGGAGGCTCCGGCGGAGTTTCTGGCCGCCCGCCAGCAGAACGCCGCCTTTGCCCGCTGGGTTGATGCCAACATCATCAATCACCGCGTGCCGGGCTATGCCGGTGTCACCATCACCCTGAAGCCCGCTGGCGGCATTCCGGGCGACGTGACCGCCGACGAGATGGACGCGATTGCCGATCTGGCCGACCGTTTTGGCTTCAGCGAGCTGCGAGCCACCAAGGACCAGAATCTGGTACTGCCGTCGGTGGCACAGGAAGACCTGCTGCCGCTGTGGCAGGAACTGGTCAGCCTGTCGCTGGCCGAGGGCAACCACGGCCTGATCAACGACATGATCACCTGCCCGGGTCTGGATTATTGCGCGCTGGCCAACGCGCGCTCGATCCCGCTGGCGCAGGAAATCTCCACCCGCTTTGCCGATCTGGAACGGCAGGCCAACATTGGTCCGCTGACCCTCAATATTTCCGGCTGCATCAATGCCTGCGGCCATCACCACGTTGCCAACATCGGCATCCTTGGTGTCGACAAGCACGGCGACGAAGCCTATCAGCTGGTGATCGGCGGCGATGCCCGTGACAGCGCGGCGGTGGCCCAGATCAGCGGACCGGGATATTCGCAGGAAAAGATCGTTGATGCGGTGGAAACCACCGTCAACACCTATCTCGCCCAGCGGACCGGCGCCGAGGAAACCTTTATCGAAACCTTCCGCCGCATTGGTCTGGCACCGTTCAAGGAGGCCCTGAATGCCGCTCGTTAAAAAGACTGCCGAGGGCGTCGAGCTGATCCCGACCGCATGGACCCGTCTGGCCGAGGGCGACGCCCTGCCGGACAGCGGTGCAGTGTTGGTGCCGTTGTCTCTGTGGCTGGAACAGCGCGATACCCTGCGCCAGCGGGCCGAGCCGGTTGGTGTGTGGCTGGCCTCGAACACCGACACCGCGTTTGCGGCGTGGGGTGAGGCTCTGGCCGGTGACCTGCTGGGGCTGCCGGTGGTGGCGATTGACTTCCCGGTGTTCGGTGACGGTCGCGGCTATTCGATTGCGGCCCTGCTGCGTCAGCGTCATGGCTATCGCGGCGAACTGCGGGCGATTGGCAACGTGCTGGTCGATCAGGTGTCGGCGATGGTGCGGGTGGGCTTTGATGGCTTTGAAGTGGCCGAAGGCACCCGCCTTGAGCTTCTGGAACAGGCGTGGAGCCGGTTCCCGGCGGTCTATCAGACCGCAACCGATGGCCGGGAAACCATATGGCAACGGCGGGCCGCTTTCGCCGCCGCGAAAGGAACAGGTGCGTAATGGGAGCTCAGGCCGTGGTGGAACAGCCAAAAGTCGTTGAAGACATTGATGCTTTGGTCGAAGACCTGCTGCAACGCTGGTCCGATGCCTCGGCCGAGCAGATTGTTGCCGACCTGCTGACCCGCGTGATGCCCAACGGGCGGGCGGCGCTGGTGTCGTCCTTTGGCACCGAGGCCGCGATCCTGCTGCACATGGTGGCGCAGGTCGATCCCTCGACGCCGATCCTGTTCATTGATACCGGCAAGCTGTTCGGCGAAACTCTGCGGTACCGCAACAAGCTGGTCAAGCAATTGGGCCTGACCGGGGTGCAGACCCTGACCCCGGCACCGCTGATTGCCAAGGAAGACGAAGACGGTCTGCTGTTCCAGCGTGATGCCGATCGTTGCTGTTTCCTGCGCAAGGTGGTGCCGCTGAACCGGGCGCTGACCGGCTTTGATGCCTGGATCAATGGCCGCAAGGGCCACCACGGCGGGGCACGCTCGGCGCTGCCGGTGGCGGAAACCGACGGCCAGCGCCTGAAGGTGACGCCGCTGGCCCGCTGGACCTCGGAAGACGTGGCGGCCTACTTTGTCGCCCACAACCTGCCGCCGCACCCACTGGAAGAAGACGGCTATCTGTCGGTGGGCTGCTATACCTGCACCCAGCGGGCTTCGGGCGGTGACGTCCGTTCCGGTCGCTGGGCCGGGCAGGGCAAGACCGAATGCGGCATCCACACCATGGCCGCCGACGACGCCGAAAACTTTGCCGATGCCTGGGAGCCGAAGGCCTGAGGGCTTGACGGCACACGCACAGGAGCACGGGCTGCGATGGGGATTTCCTGTCGCAGCCCGTGGGCGTTTTGTCCTGTTGTGAAGACCGGAAAAAGCTGATACCTCAGGCGCTCCCCTTTCAAATGTTAGAGCCGTGAGTCCCCCGAACCCATTTTATTGATACTCAAAGAAGAAATGGGGGTTTGGGGGCATAGACCCCCAAGCGGTTCAGGCGGCAGCCTGCTCTTGTTCCGCGACTGTCGTGTCCTGTCAGGGATCATGACTCCAGGATCATATCGTATGGAAAATTCAGTAAAAACAACGCGTTCACCCGACCGCCGCCTGTCCGTTGCGCCGATGATGGACTGGACTGACCGCTTTGACCGGGCTTTTTTGCGCTGTATGACCCAGCATACCCTGCTGTACACCGAAATGGTGGTCACCGGGGCGATCCTGTTTGGCAAGCGGGAGCGGTTCCTGGATTACGATGCGCAGGAACAGCCGCTGGCGTTGCAGTTGGGGGGATCGGTGCCGGATGAACTGGCGCGCTGTGCCCGCATTGCCGAGGACTGGGGCTATCGCGAGGTCAACCTGAACGTCGGCTGCCCATCGGACCGGGTGTCGGCGGGGCGGTTTGGGGCCTGCCTGATGGCCGAGCCTGGGTTGGTAGCTGACTGTGTGAAGGCGATGCGCGATGCGACGTCGTTGCCGGTGACGGTCAAGCACCGGATTGGCATTGATGACCTCGACAGTTATGAACTGCTAACGCAGTTTGTTTCGCAGGTGGCTGGTTCCGGGTGCGAAACGTTTGTGGTTCATGCTCGCAAAGCGTGGCTTACCGGCTTGTCACCAAAGGAAAACCGCGAGATTCCGCCGCTGCGTCATGACGTGGTGCATCAGTTGAAACGCGACTTCCCTCATCTGGAAATCATCCTCAACGGCGGCCTGCGCAGCATCGACGCCTGTCTGGAGCATTTCCCGGCAGTCGATGGCTGCATGATTGGCCGGGCGGCCTACGAGACGCCCTATGTGCTGGCGACGGCTGACCGCGATATCTTTGGCGATGATCACCCGATCCGCGACCGCTTTGAGGTGATCGAGGCCTATCGTCCCTATATCGCCGAGAAATTGGCCGAAGGCGTACCGCTGAGCCGGATGACCCGCCATATCCTCGAGCTGTTCCACGGCCAGCCGGGCGGTCGGCTGTGGCGTCGTCACCTTAGCCAGAACGCCCACCTGCCGAGGGCCGGGCTGGCGGTGGTGGACGAAGCGCTGGACATTGCCCGCCGGGCCTTTGCCGCCCGCGAGGAGAAAATGGCCAGTGCAGAGGGGCAGGGCGGCGATCTGTCCTGATGGTGCGATGCGGAAAGGGGTTGCAAATCAGCCCCAAAGCCTTAGCCTGAGTGTGTGCTTGCCCGATGCACGCGCCCTGCGCGATGCTCCGGTGACGATTTTCAAGGGGAGACCGTTTGATGACCGCAACCGTGATCACCATCGCCCAGCAAAAGGGCGGTGCCGGGAAAACCACTCTGGCGGCGCAGTTGGCCGTCCACTGGGCGGGATCACAGAAAAAGGTGGCGGTCCTCGACATTGACCCGCAGGCCAGCCTGACCGCCTGGCACATGGTGCGGCGGCGGACGCTGGCCGATCAGGATGCCGGGGGGATTCACCTCTCCACGGTGGCCGGCTGGCGTCTGGGGACCGAGCTTGACCGGCTGCGGCAGGATTTCGACGTGGTGATCGTTGACAGTCCTCCCCATGCCGAAACCGATGCCAAGGCGGCCATCCGGGCGGCTGATCTGGTGCTGGTGCCGGTGCAGCCCAGCCCGATGGACCTGTGGGCGATTGGCCCGACGCTGGATGTGGCCCGCAAGGAAAAGCGCCCGTTCCTGATCGTGCTGAACCGTATGCCGCCGCGCGGAACCCTGCCCGAGCAGGTGATTGCCAAGCTGGCCGAAGACAATCTGCCGATCGCCAAGGCAAGTCTGGGGAACCGGCAGGTGTTCGCTTCGTCGATGATGGACGGGCGCGGCGTGACCGAGGTCGGCTCGCGCACCACCGCCGCCGCCGAGCTGCGGGCTTTGGCCGACGAAGCCCGTGCCTATGCGCAGTCTGTCAGCAAGAAATAACTCCGGGAGTTTTCGATGCCGTTGCCCGATACCACCCCGACCCGCGTTGAATTGCTGGCCCGTGAGCGGGTCGCCAATGGCTATTGCAAGGTTGACAAGCTGACCCTGCGGCATGAGCAGTACGCCGGAGGCATGGGGCCGGAGATCGTCCGCGAGGTGGTCGAGCGTGGTAACGCGGCGGCGGTGCTGCTGTATGATCCGGTGCGTGAGTGCTGTGTGATGATCGAACAGTTCCGCCCCGGTGCGTGGCTGGCCGATCAGGCACCGTGGATGCTGGAAATCGTCGCCGGGATCATCGAGCCGGGGGAAACCGCCGAGGCCGTCTGTCGGCGCGAGGCCGAGGAAGAAGCCGGGGTTCGCATCGGCGAGTTGCAGAAAATCATGTCCTACATGGTGACGCCGGGCGTGTGTACCGAAACCATTGACCTGTTCGTCGGGCGGGTCGATGCCAGCGAGGCGCATGGTCTGCACGGGGTGGCTGCCGAGGGCGAAGACATCCGGGTGTTCACCATGACCGTTGACGAGTTGCAATGGGCGCTGGAAACCGGCAAGGTCAACAACGTCACCACCATCATTGCCATTCAGTGGTTGCTGTTGAATCGTGACCGCCTGCATCAGCAGTGGGGCTGCTGAGGCGGCTGTATTGCAACCGGATTGCAAAAAGTCCGACTGAAAGACTTGATTGCTCGCCTGTGGCACCATAATCTTACAGAAAGCTGTGGATTAAGGGTAATTTCACATGATTTCTGTGCAGAAAAACGGCGCCGTCAAGGATGGGTTCCTCGACAGTATCGGCAACACGCCGCTGATCCGGTTGCCGTGGGCGTCCGAACAGGCGGGCTGTACCATTCTGGGCAAGGCCGAGTTTCTCAATCCCGGTGGCTCGGTCAAGGACCGGGCGGCGCTGGCGCTGATCATGGATGCGCGCGAACGTGGCGTCCTGCCGCCGGGCGGCACCATCGTCGAAGGGACCGCTGGCAACACCGGTATCGGTCTGGCGCTGGTCGGCAATGCGCTGGGCTACAAGACCATCATCGTGATGCCCGAAACGCAGAGCCAGGAAAAGAAGGACATGCTCCGCCTGTGTGGTGCAGACCTGCGGCTGGTTCCGGCGGTGCCCTACAAGGACCCGATGAACTACGCCCGTTATTCCGGTCGTCTGGCCGAAGAACTGGGGGCGTTCTGGGCCAACCAGTTCGACAATACCGCCAATCGCATGGGCCATTACCGCACCACCGGCCCGGAAATCTGGGACCAGTCCGCCGGGACGGTCACCGGCTTCACCTGTGCTGTCGGCACCGGTGGCACGCTGTGGGGAACGGCGGCGGCGCTGAAGGAGCGCAACCCGAACATCGTCTGCGCGCTGGCCGATCCGCACGGATCGGCGCTGTATGACTGGGTGAAAAACGGTGAACTGAAGGCCGAAGGCTCGTCGATCACCGAAGGCATCGGGCAGGGGCGGGTGACCGCCAACCTCGAAGACCTGCCGGTTGATGATGCCTTCCGCATTGCTGACGACGAAGCGTTGAACGTTTTGTTCAACATGGTGATCCGCGATGGTCTGGTGCTGGGCGGCTCGTCGGGGGTCAACGTGGCGGCGGCCATTCGTCTGGGGCGTCAGCTTGGCCCGGATGCGGTGGTGGCAACCATCCTGTGCGATGGTGGTGCCCGTTATCAGTCGAAGCTCTACAACCCGGCGTTTCTGGCTGAAAAGGGTCTCCCGTGTCCGCCGTGGATGGCGTCCGCATAAAAGGAGATTGCCTTCCTGTCCCTGCGGGGGCATCGTCTTTCTGCCACGGCGGTAACGGCGGTGCCTTTGCAGGGCCTGTCGTTGCCATTGGCTAGACCAGCGTGCGTTAAATCGGATGCAGGCACGCTGGTCCAGGATTTTGTTCTGTCGCATTGTTCTTGCGAAAACCGGTTTCCACTTTTCGCACAATGCTCTGGCAGGTGGAAACGCAGCAACAGGAAGCGCCAATGTCTTATACCCGTCCCGACCCCCTGGTCAGCACGCAATGGTTGGCTGACCATCTGGCCGCCCCGGATGTGCGGGTGGTTGACGCCAGCTATAGTCTGGACCCCAGCCGCGACATGCGGGCCGAATACGAAGCCTGTCATGTGCCGGGGGCGGTATTTTTCGATATCGACGACATTGCCGACCGCACCAGCCCCTATAAACACACCGTGCCTGCCGCCGAAGTGTTTGCCGCCAAGGTGCGCAAGCTGGGGCTGGGTGATGGCAACCACGTGGTGGTTTATGACAGCAACGGCGGCGTGATGGCCGCCTGTCGGGTGTGGTGGCTGTTCCGCCTGTTCGGGGCGACCAATGTGTCGGTGCTTGACGGGGGCCTGCCCAAGTGGCTGGCCGAGAACCGCCCGGTGGAAGACCTGCCGCCGCCCGCCCGCGAGCGTCATTTTACCGCCCGCATGGACACCACCCTGTTCCGCTCGGCAGAAAACCTGCTTGCCAACCTGACGGCGGAAACGCCCGAGCAGGTGGTTGATGCCCGCTCGCCGGGTCGGTTCCGGGGCGAAGAAGCGGAGCCACGGGCCGGTGTGCGTCAGGGGCGGATTCCTGCCTCGCTGAATCTGCCCTTTACCGCCCTGATCGACCCGCAGAGCAAGACCTTCCTGCCGCCCGAGCAGTTGCGTCAGCAGTTCGATGCCGCCGGTGTTGACCTGTCAAAGCCGCTGGTGGCCTCGTGCGGCTCCGGCGTAACCGCTTGCGTGATTGCCATGGCTGGCTATCTGCTGGGCAAGGATGATATCTCGATCTTTGATGGCTCGTGGAGCGAGTGGGGCAGCCGGGCCGAGTTGCCGATTGCGGTGGGCTGAGGAAAGAGGAGGGGGACGTGGAGCGCTGCTCCACACCTCGCCGGGGCCTTGAGGCCCCGGACCCCATTGTGTTGAGAGTCAAAAAAAGCCCGGGCACGTCAATGACGGACCCGGGCTTTTTATCAGTACGGCAGACGGAAACTCAGTCTTCGATTGCCGACTGCAGGTAGTTCGGCAGGCCGACGTCGTTGATCAAGCTCTGCTGGGTTTCCAGCCAGTCGATATGCTCTTCGCATTCTTCCAGCAGTTCCTGCAGCTCGTCGCGGCTGACGTAATCCTGCGAGGTTTCACACAGGGCAATGGTGCTCACCAGCGCGGTGCGCAGGTCGGTGGCCATGCCCAGATCGGCGGCGATGATTTCCGGCACGTCTTCGCCGATATGCAGCTTGCCGAGGTCTTGCAGGTTCGGCAGGCCTTCGAGGAACAGGACGCGCTCGATGATCTCATCGGCTTCCTTCATGGCGCGGATCGACTGCTTGTAGATCGACTTGCCCAGGCCGGCGAGGCCCCAATGCTTCAGCATGCGGGCGTGCAGGAAGTACTGGTTGATGGCGGTCAGTTCGATCTTGAGCACGCCGTTCAGGGCGGCGATGACGCTCTTGTCACCTTTCATGGGGACAGCTCCTAAAGAAGAAGGGGGGCGGGGAACCGTGGCTGAAACCTCAGCCGGCCGAACCCATCATCGACTGCTGGTAGTTCTGCAGGCCGATCTTTTCGATCAGGCCCAGCTGCTTTTCCAGCCAGTAGCCATGGTCGATTTCGGTGTCTTCCAGCATCTTCAGGAGAATTTCGCGGGTCTGGTAGTCCTGCTCACGTTCGCACAGGGCAATGGCGTCCTTCAGGGCGGCGACCACCGAGATTTCGACATTCAGGTCGCTTTGCAGCATTGACGGGACATCATGGCCGACGTGGATCGCGTCGCGGGTCACCAGATCGGGCACGCCCCCCAGGAACAGGATGCGCTTGATCAGCTCCTGGCAATGTTCCAGCTCGTCCTGCTGTTCGTGCTTGATGCGCTCGTACAGCTTGTTCAGGCCCCAGTCTTCGTACATGTGGGCGTGGACGAAATACTGGTCAGCGGCGGACAGCTCGCCCGCCAGCAGCGTGTTCAGGCGGTCGATGATAATTTGTTTACCCTGCATGGCACATCTCCGGGCGCAAGTAATCTTCACTTCCGCCAAGATACGGATGTGCCGAGAAAAAATCAAGTAAAATCAATAAGTTACTATTGAGGCTTAAATGCTTTCTAAATCGATGCCGTTCGCGTCAGCCAAAAACCGTTGTTGGTGAACGTGTTACCGGTTCCTGTTCTGTTGCAACAAAGTCGCACTTTCAAATGTTGAGCGCTTGAATCGGGTATTCAGGCTTTCCGCTGCGGCATCGTCAGACGTTGCGCAGGCGCACGATGATGTCGATTCCACAGATTTCGGTGCCCGCCGGGGCGCTCGGCAGGGTTTCGGGCAGAGGAAACGGCTCGTTCATCGCCTCTAAAGTCCCAAGGGATTCATTGAAGTAGTGATGGTGCAGGTTCGGATCGGTGCAGAACCAGATACGCTCGCCAAAGCCGATTCGGCGGACCAGTCCGGCAGCGGCAAACTGGTTGAGCGTGTTATAGACGGTCGCCAGCGACAGGCGCTGGCCCTTTTCGGTCAGGTCGCGGTGGAACTGGTCGGGGCTGATGTGGGTTTGCAGGGTATCGCGCAGGGCTTCCAGCATGGCGATCCGCTGACGTGTTGGCAGGATGCGGTGACGCCGCAGGGTTTGGGGGGCTGGCTCTCGGAGCGTTGCGTCACGGACTGCCATGGTGGGGTTCCTGTGGAAAGGGGGAAGCCGACTTTGCTTAAAGTAAGAAGCATTCGCAATATAAAGCGTGCCCCTGTTTTTTCAACAGGTTTTCCGCGCCAAGCCCCAGAGACTCCCCCCCTTGTTATCGGTACAAGGCATCCAGCAGGCCGCGATAGCGGGCGAGAATAACATGGCGGCACAATTTTAGCGTCGGGGTCAGCATGCCATTGTCGATGGTAAAGGCCTCGTCCGCCAGCGCGATGCTGCGGATTTTCTCGATGGCCGACAGCCCGCCGTTCACCCGTCCGACGGCGGCCAGAACGGCCTGCCGCAGGGCTTCGGGGTCGCCTTGATGGCGGCGGAGGCAGTCTTCGCCGGGGACGATCAGGGCCACCATGTGCGGTCGGCCATCGCCATGGACCATCGCCTGGGCAATGTCCGGCTCCAGGGTCAAAAAGCCTTCCAGCCGTTGCGGCGAGATGTTGTCGCCACCGGAATTGACGATGATGTCCTTCTTGCGGTCGGTGATGCGCAGGTCGCCTTCGGGCGAAATTTCGCCGATATCTCCGGTGTGCAGCCAGCCGTCAGCATCCAGAACCTGCGCCGTTGCCAGCGGGTTGTTCCAGTATCCGTTCATCACCAGTGGACCCCGGACACAGATTTCGCCATCGCCGGCAATGTTCAGCTCGACGCCGTACAAGGCCGGGCCGACCGCATCCAGCCGCACGCGCCGGGGGATATTGACGGAAATCACCGGAGCGGCTTCGGTTTGCCCATAGCCTTGCAGGATGCGCACCCCCAGCGCGGTAAAGAACGCGCCAACGTCGCTGTTCAGGGGGGCACCGCCCGAGACGAACGCTTTCAGGCGTCCGCCAAAGCGGGCCTTGACCTTTCGCCGCACCAGCAGGCTGCACAGGCCGTTCAGGGCCGTGTCGCGCCAGCGCATCGTTTCCGGTGCGCGCAGGGCCTGTTCACCCAGCCGCAGGGTACGGGTAAACCATGCCGCCTTGCTGCCGCCCTGCCGTTCGACCCCGCGCAAAATCTTTTGGCGCAGGACTTCATACAGGCGGGGGACGGCGGTCATGATGGTCGGCTGCATGTCCTGCATGTTGCTGGCCAGCGCATCCAGGCTTTCGGCATAGGCAATCTGGGCACCGATGGTGATCGGGAAAAACTGCCCGGCGGTGTGTTCATAGGCGTGGCTGAGCGGCAGGAAGGACAGGAAACGCTCCTCGCCCAGTCCCAGTTGCACCACCACCTGATGGGCACCCAGACAATTGTGCAGGATCGCCTGATGCGACAGCATCACGCCTTTGGGGGCGCCGCCGGTGCCCGAGGTATAGATCAGGCAGGCGGTGTCAGTCGGGTGGGCGTGCAAACCCGGCAGGGGGATATCTGTCGCCTGCTGCCCGGCCTGACAGACATCATCCCACATCACCAGCGACAGGCCGGGATTTTGCCGCAGATCCGCCGGGTCCAGCAGGATGATCTGTGGTGGAACCGCCGTCTGGGTGGCGGCTTGCAGCAGGCGGGGGGCCAGCTTGCCGGTGCAGATCACCACCGATGGCGTGCAGTCGCGCAGGATGTGCAAATGGTCGGCAACGGTGTTGGTGGTGTAGGCCGGAACGGTAATCCCGCCTGCGGCCATGATCGCCAGATCGGCAATGCACCATTCCGGGCGGTTGTCCGCCACGATCACCACCCGCTCCCCCGGTTGCAGGGCGCAGGCGGTCAGCAGTCCGCGGGCGAGCTGTTCCACCTGCCCGGCCACCGTTTGCCATGACCGGGCCTGCCATGTGCCGTCGGCCTTGCTCCACAGGAACGGCTGGCTGCCAAAGCGGCGGGCCTGGGTGAAAAAGGCATCGCACAGCGTGCGGGGCTGGGTGAAGTCAAGGGCGCGGCTGGTCACGGCGGGTCTGACTTTCTGCTGTGGGAACGGGAAACGGTTGCACCGGTAATCATATGATAGGAATAACAGGCTGAAGACAGGGGGAAAAGATCCTCTTTCCCTGTTGCGTTTTGTTCGCATCGTCCCCCATATCAGGCTATCCTGACGGCGAATGGCTGTCACTTTTTCACGGAGCGTGTGGATGCTGCATATGATGGGTCTCGGGAAAACCGCTTTGCCGGATGGTGCTGATACTGCCGGGGCGGGCGGGCTGGAAAACCTGCCGGAGTGGGATCTGTCAGACCTGTATCCCGGCCCGGACTCTGCCGAACTGAAAGCCGACATTGCTGCCGTCGAGCAGCGGGCGAAGGCGTTTGCCGCCAGCTATCGCGGCAAGGTGGCCGAGATTGACGGCGCAACCTTTGGTCAGGCAATCGCCGAGTTCGAGCAGATTTGCGACACCCTGTACAAGATCCTGTCCTATGGTCAACTGGTCCATGCCGGAGCAGTGTCCGACCCCGAGGTCGGTCGTTTTTATCAGGGCCTGAGCGAAAAGGGCACCGAGGTTTCGACCGAAACGCTGTTCTTCACGCTGGAAATCAACCGTCTGGACGATGACGTTCTGGCGGCCAAGATGGCGGCCCCGGACGCGGCGCATTATGCCTCGTGGGTGCGCGATCTGCGCCTGTACCAGAACCATCAGCTGTCCGACGAGCTGGAACAGCTGATGCACGAAAAGGAAATCACTGGCGGCAGCGCGTGGATGCGCCTGTTCGACGAGACGATGGCCGCTCTGCGCTTTCCGATTGCCGGGAAGGAAATGACCGTCACCGAGGCGATGACCTGCATGTCCGACCGCGACGGTGACAAGCGCCGCGAAGCGGCCAAGTCAGTGGGCAAGGTGCTGGGGGACAACATCCGCCTGTTCTCGCTGATCACCAACACCTTGGCCAAGGACAAGGAAATCGAGGACAAGTGGCGGCGCTACCCGAATCCGCTGTCATCGCGCAACCTCGCCAATCAGGTCGAAGACGAGGTGGTGCAGGCGCTGGTCAGTGCGGTGAAGGACAGCTACCCCGATCTGGCGCACCGCTATTACGGCCTGAAAGCCAAGTGGTTTGGCGTCGAAAAGCTGAACTACTGGGACCGCAACGCCCCACTGCCGGACGATGCCGACCGCAAGTATTCGTGGGCCGAAGCGACCGAGCTGGTGCTGGGGGCCTATGGCCGCTTCTCGCCCAAGCTGGCGACGGTGGCGCAGAACTTCTTTGACAAGCCGTGGATCGACGTTCCGGCCCGTGCGGGCAAGACCTCGGGGGCCTTTGCCCATCCGGTGGTGTCGTCGGCCCATCCGTACCTGCTGCTGAACTACATGGGCAAGGCCCGCGACGTGATGACCCTCGCCCACGAACTGGGCCATGGCTGCCACCAGATGCTGGCCGCCGGGCAGGGCACGCTGATGGCCAACACCCCGTTGACACTGGCGGAAACCGCCTCGGTGTTCGGCGAGATGCTGACCTTCCGCGCCATGCTGAACGACGAAACCGACCCCAAGCGCCGCCGCATCCTGCTGGCGGGCAAGGTCGAGGACATGCTGAACACCGTGGTGCGCCAGATCGCTTTCCACGAGTTCGAGCGTCAGGTTCACACCGAACGCCGTCAGGGCGAGCTGTCCGCCGAGCGGCTGGGCGCAATCTGGATGGATGCCCAGCGCACCAGTCTGGGACCGGCCTTTACCTTTGACGAAGACTATCAGCACTATTGGGCCTATATCCCGCACTTCATTCATTCACCGTTCTATGTCTATGCCTATGCCTTTGGCGACTGTCTGGTGAACAGCCTGTATGGCGTCTATGAGCAGGGCGCCGAGGGCTTTGAAGACAAGTATCTGGCGATGCTGTCGGCAGGCGGAACCCTGCGGCACAAGGAACTGTTGGCCCCGTTCGGGCTGGATGCCAGCGATCCGGCGTTCTGGAAAAAGGGCATCGGGGTGGTAAAGGGCTTCATCGACGAACTGGCCGAAAGCTTCTGATCTGTTTTGACTGTTTGCCTGCGGGGCGGGGCCGTCTGTTCATCAGGCAGCCCCGCCTTTCTGTTGCCGTAATTCTGCCTATGCTGGCGCACAAGAACACAAGCTGAAACAGGAGACTGTACCGTGAAATCCTTGCCTGCCATCGCGTTGGGACTGGTGCTGGCCGTGATGCCCTTTGCCAGCCATGCCCATGAACACGCCACCGGGGTGGTCAAAGAGCGGATGGACACCATGAAGGCGATGAGCGATGCGATGAAAGCATTGCGCCCGCTGATGGATCAGCCGCAAATCGATGCGGCCAAGGCTCTGCCGCTGGCGGAAAAGGTCCGTGATCTGTCGGGCAGAACCGCTTCGCTGTTCCCGGCTGGCTCTGATGGCGGCACCAGCGAGGCGTTGCCGGATGTCTGGCGCAAGCCGGACGATTTTGCCGACGCCGCGCGCAACAGTACCACTCAGGCGGCTGCACTGGTCGAGGCGATCAAGGCCGGGGACAGCGCGGCCAGCCTGAAGGCTTTCGCCCGTACCGCCAAAAGCTGCAAGGATTGCCACGGGGATTTCAAAAAGGCCGATTGACCGCCGTCATGCTGTAAAAGCCGCAAGGCTTGCGCCTTGTGGGGGAAAATGGGGTTGCGCTGTCGATTTTGGTTCGCAGTGCAACCGAATCCCGCTACATCAGGGGCATGACAAAGACCATCGACATAGATCGGGTTGCGCGCCTGATAATCGACGTGGCCGCCGAGGAAATCGTGCCGCGTTACAAGACCTTGGGGGCCGATGCCATCCGCTCCAAGACATCGGCCAATGATATGGTGACCGATGCCGATGAACAGGCCGAAGCCCAACTGACCTGCCGACTGCCGGACCTGTTGCCGGGGTCGGTGGTGGTCGGGGAAGAGGCTGTCTATGCCAATCCCGCCGTTCTTGACCGCCTGAGCGGAGACCAGCCGGTATGGGTGGTTGATCCCGTTGACGGAACCGCCAACTTCGCCCGTGGCCACCCGGCCTTTGCCTGCATGGTGGCGCTGGTCGAACACGGCCAGACGGTGGCGGGCTGGATCTGGGACCCGATCGGCGACCGCCTGTGGATCGCCGAACAGGGCGCCGGAGCCTGTTGCAACGGGCGTCGCATTCAGGTCAGCGGCCACGGCCAGCCGCTGTCGTCGCTGATCGGCTCGTTGGGGCGCGGACGGCTGGCAAACAGGCTGGAAGAACAGTACGCCCTGCGCGTCCGCCACGGCAGCGCCGCCCATGATTATGCCGCCATGGCCGATGGCCGGGTTCATTTTGCCGTCTATAACCGCCTGAAACCGTGGGATCACGCCGCCGGGGTGCTGTTGCACCACGAAGCGGGCGGCTATTCCGCCCTGCGCGGGCAGAACGCGCCCTATCAGCCAACCCGGCAGGACGGCGAACTGATCGTCGCCCCGGACCGGGAGATTTGGGAGCGGATCAACGATCTGTTGCCGGGGTGAGGCAGAGGGGTGTGAGCGCTGTTCACGTTTACACCGCGCATGACAAACAAAAAAACAGGATCATGGAGCGCTGCTCCACACCTCGCTGGGGCCAGTCGGCCCCAGACCCCATTCCTTTGATCATAAAAGAAAAAAATGGGGGTCCGGGGGGATCGCCTCCGAACGGGCATGGGCGGTAGCCCATTCTTTCTCAAAAACTGTCGTGCACTGTGACCAGACGCAGGCACAATGCTCTGCCTTTTTGTTCTGCCGCATTGTTGTTGCGAAAACCGGTTCCCATTTTTCGCACAATGCTCTACCACGTTTGGTTTTCGGCCGTGGCTGCGACCTCGACCAAGTCTTTGGCGTCGGGCAGCGGCGCGTCCAGCAGTGCCTTGACATCAAGACCGCCGCTGATGTTCATGCCCTCCCGCTGGTCGCCTTTGCGCGGGAGGGGCAGATAGTCACTGCTGGCGGCGGGCCGCATCTGGTTAAACTTCTGATACCCGGCCACACGCAGATTGCGTGCCGTCTGGCGCAGCAGCAGGCGGAAGGCCTCGATGCGCATCCATGGCTTGGCGTATGCCTTGATGAGATCCTGCCGTTTGGCATGCAGCCACAGTGCAGCAGCGCCTGCAACGTGAGGTGTGGCAAACGATGTGCCATCGCCCCAGCCATACGGAGAGGCTTTGTCGGTGGCCAGGTCCAGTGCCTCGGCGCGCCATATCGGCTCTGCCGGAGCCCAGACGTCGGCGAAGGCATTCATTGAGCCTTTCTGGCCATAGGATTGATAAATAACCAGGTTTTCGGAATAGCCCTTGTAGCCACCAACGCCGATGGCGCGAAAGAATTTGGCCGGATAGCAGAACCGGTCAATTTTCTGACCTCCGGCAGCACAGACAATTACCCCGGCGTTGTAGGCGCGGTCAAGGGCGCGACCAAGCTCGTTGTCGCTGGGCAGGCCGGGGATGCCCATGCTGATCGACATCACCTGACAGCCATGCCCGACAGCGTGATAAATGGCATTGGCGATGTTGAGGTGAACGTTTTCCTGAAGAACATCTGAGATGATCACCGTTTCACTGACCCGGTAGGGAATAATCGGCAGCTTTGGCACCACCCCGCGAAAGACGCCGTCCTGCCAGCCGGTGAGGACACTGCTGGTCCGGGTGCCGTGGCCGGGGAATTTGCCGGTTCCGGCGTGCAGCGGGTCGACGGGCTCTTGCCCTTTCTCGATGTAATTAACCCCCAGATCAATCCGGACCCAGCTCCCCAAAGCCGGGTGGCCTCGGGTTACACCGGTGTCAATGTGGGCGGCCATCAATCCGCCCCAGTCCTCGGGGACTGGAATCCCGTCGGCGTTAACGTCGTGCAATGACCAGCTCTTGTCAGGATTTTGCGGCATGACATCACCCCACTATAGGTGGTTAACATTGCCATGGTAAACTTTAGTGGAGGAGGTTGCAGCTATTAATTGCAAAAGTGGGATCACCCGTTTAGAAGGCCACCGCCATTCCCCGCGAGACGGCTTGTGCCCGCAAGTCTTCGTAAAGCCCGGCCTGCTCGATCAGGATGGTTTTCAGCCCGTGCCGGATCTTTTCCGACTGCAGAGCCTGTTTGCTCATGGTGTTATGGGCGGTCAGGGCGTCCATGATGGCGTTCAACAGCGCGCTTGCCAGATCGGGCGAGGCGGCGAACTGTTCCTTGGTATTGTTGGCGGCCTGTTCGGTCAGGATGTCGGATTCCAGCAATTTTCCCTTGATGACGCCGTTAACGTAGATCAACTGGTCGCCATCGGTCAGCTCGCCTTCAAACAGGGTGTTCACCGCTGCGATGATTTCGGCCAGCAAGGCCTGTCGTTTGTCGTGAACGGCACCGCTGCCGGCCTCGGTCATGGGCTGGAGCGTTTGACTGTCCCCCTGGCTGATGGAGAGGGGGAAGGTGCCCTGTTTGCGTAATGCGTGGTGGGTCAGGCTGATATCGGACAGGTCGACGCCCTCGCGTTCGCGGCCAAAGTCCAGCAGCGGCAGCAGGCGGCGGAAGAAGATCGACCGCTTTTCGATGTCGGTGTTCCCATAGTCAAAAATCTGCGACAAAAAGGCATACAGACGCAGGAACGCCCCCAAATCGCGCTTGAACAGGATCAGGGCGTCGATTGCGTCCTTGGCGTCTTTTTCCTGTGCGCTGTTTTTGGCTGCTTTGGCGGCTTGCAGCGCGGCTTGCAGAGTTTTGTACCGCTTTAGCAGCCGGTCGGCGACGGGGGCAATGGCGGCGGTGAGTTTGGCTTGCGATGTGCGCGCAGCCATTTCGACGGCGACGACGCGTTCGATGTCTGCATCGTCATAATACCCCAGCGCATCGAGTTTCGAGCGCACATCATAGACCAGATTGGGGTCGGTGACGTTGGCAAGCTCGGCTGTCGCGTAATAGGTCCTGAAGGCGGACAGGATGTCCTTGGGCTCGTTGACGAAGTCCAGAATATAGGTGGTATCCTTGCCGGGATGGGCACGGTTCAGGCGTGACAGGGTTTGCACCGCCTGAATGCCATCCAGCTTTCTATCGACATACATGCCGCACAGCAACGGCTGGTCAAAACCGGTCTGGAACTTGTTGGCAACCAGCAGAATCTGGAAATCGTCGGTGGCAAAAGCCTTGCGCATGTCGCGCCCGGCCAGCGTCGGATTCAGGAGTTTGCTGTTCTCGGTAACGCCTTCCGGCCCTGTTGCGTCGTCCTGAACCTCGCCGGAAAAAGCCACCAGCGTTCCAATCTTGTAGCCCTGCTCCTTGATGTATTTACGGATCGCCAGTTGCCAGCGCACCACTTCCTGACGGCTGGAAGTGACCACCATCGCCTTGGCTGTTCCACCCAGCAGCGGGGCAACGGTGTCGCGGAAATGCTCGACCACCACCTTCACTTTCTGGCTGATGTTATAGGGATGCAGGCGCACCCAGCGCATGATGCCCTTCAGGGCGGCGTCGGCATCGACCTGGGTTTCATCCCATTCCTGCCCCCCGGAGGCCAGCCGGAAGGCCAGCTTGTAGGGGGTGTAGTTTTTCAGCACATCGAGAATGAAGCCTTCCTCGATCGCCTGCCGCATGGAATAGACGTGGAATGGCGCGGGCAGGTTGTTCGCCCCGGCCGGGCTGGACGGGTCGGGCCTGCGACCGAACAGCTCCAGCGTCTTGGCTTTGGGGGTGGCGGTAAAGGCGACATAGGTGATGCCGCTGATGTTGGCGCGGGCAGCCATCTGGGCGGCGAGCAGGTCTTCGGTGCTGATTTCGCCGCCGTCCTCCAGCGCCTTGATGTCTTCGGCGGACAGCACTTGTTTCAGCGTCGCCGCTGCGGTACCGGTTTGCGAGGAATGGGCCTCGTCAGCGATCACCGCAAAGCGTTTGCCCTGGGTGGCGGCAAGGGTCTGGACTTCGGCGAGGGCAAAGGGAAAGGTCTGGATGGTGCAGACGACAATCTTTTTCCCCGCCGCCAGAGCCTCGGCCAACTGGCCGCTTTTGCTGCCTTTGTCGTGGCTGATGGTGGCAACAACGCCGGTGGTGCGCTGGAATGAAAAGATGGCGTCCTGCAACTGGTCATCCAGCACGGTGCGGTCACTGACCACCAGCACGGAGTCAAACAGCTTGCTCTGCGCCGCGTCGTGCAGATCGGCGAGGAAATGCGCCGTCCAGGCGATGGAGTTGGTTTTGCCCGATCCGGCGGAATGCTGGATCAGGTATTTCTGCCCCGGCCCCTCGGCCAGCACCGCCCGGATCAGGGCCCGTGTCGCATCCAGTTGGTGATAGCGCGGGAAGATGATCTTTTCGATTTCCTTTTTGGCGTTCCGCGTCGCCACCACATAGCGGCCCAGAATTTCCAGCCACGAGTCCGGCGCCCACACCTGTTCCCACAGATAGGCGGTGGCATGGCCGTCGGGATTGGGCGGGTTGCCCGCCGCGCCGTGGTCGCCCCGGTCAAAGGGCAGAAAGGTGGTGGCCGAGCCTTGCAGTTTGGTGGTCATGCGCACCAGCGACTGACTGACGGCGAAATGGACCAGCGCGCCGCGCGGGAAATCGAGCAGCGGTTCGGCGCTGCCTTGTCCTGCGGGTTTCGGGTCGCGGTCAAAACGGTACTGATCGACCGCATCCTGAACGTTCTGGGTAAAGTCGCTTTTCAGCTCGGCGGTAGCCACCGGAATGCCGTTGAGGAACAGCACCAGATCAAGGCAGTTTTCGGAGTGCAGCGAATAGCGCACCTGCCGCACCACCCGCAGGCGGTTGGCGGCATAGCGCGCCATCAGTTCGGGATTCAGGCCGAGGGCAGGCTTGAACTGGGCCAGTGCCAGCGGGTGCCGCAGGCCGAGCAGCTCGACGCCAAAGCGGATCACCTCCAGCGTGCCCCGGTCGTCGAGCTGTTTGCGGATGCGGTCCAGCACCACCGCCCCGGCGGCGGAACCGTGGTTTTGCTGCAAGGCCGCCCATGCGGCGGGCTGGGTGTCCTGCACCCACGCCAGCACATCGGCGGGGAACAGGGCGCGGGCGCGGTCATAGTCGGCGGCATCCGCTGGATTGTACCGCCAGCCCGCCGAGGCCAGCGCGGCGCAGATGTCGTTTTCAAACGCGATTTCGCGATGAAGCAGGCTCATCATGCGGCCTCCTGCGGGGTGGGGGCGACGAACCAGCGCACGTCAATCTTGCCGGTGACGGCGGCGGAAATCAGCGCCGAGCGGCGTTCTTTCAGCAGCGCGATGGCACGTTCGGCTTCGGCGGTGAGGGTGTCTACAGAGGTTGCTATAATTGCGATGCGTTCCGCAATTCTCGATTGCTCATCCTTTGGTGGCAATGGAACATGGAAATTAATGATGTCCGAGATATTTACGTGAGGGGATGTTGAGCCTCCTACTTTCTCTAAGACCTGTTGGTAGACTGCATCACTGTTAAGCAGCCACATCATGAATGCCGGGTGTGCCCTCTCGTTTGTACGGAACATCATCATCCTTTGACCAAGGCAAAGGTTAACGTCTTCCGGAACCAGTGCGGCCATGCCGAACCGCTCCCCTTCGCGGGAATAGAGAATGTCACCAGCCATTGGACAGAGACGTTGGATGCGCTCTTCGTAAATTTCGCGTGAAACGAGGCGGGCTTGGTCCAGTAACAGGATACCCCGATCTACGTCTGCGGTTCTAATTGCTGGGTACTCAAGCTCTCCGTCATACGTAGGTGTAGTGTGCAGGCAGTCTACGACGTGCGAGCAAAGGTGCTTCATGCGGCTTATTTCCCAATGTTCCGGCACCTCCCCCAGCCATTCAATGCCGCTGTCTTTCAGGGGAACGGACGGATCAAGGCCCTTGGTGACGGCGTGGGAAATGACGGCCTGACGCTTTTCCTTCAGCAGTGCAATCAGCTTTTCCTGCTCGGCCACCAGCGCATCAATCTTCCCCGTCTCGTGGTCGAGAAAGGCGGCGATGGCGGTTTGTTCGGGGAGGGGGGGGGTGGTTACGATCAAATTTGCGACATCATCTAGGCTCAATTGCACCTTCGTTCCTCCATAGCCTCGAGTCTCGAGGTAAGAGATGCCAATATTGGAGAGTGTCACGTATCCCACCCAGGCGGGGATGAACTTCCGTTGATGCAGACGAACAAGGGCAACATGCTGGCTAACGTATGCTTCTTCCAATCCCTTTGGAGCAACTGCGACAGAACCTAAATATGCGGTAATAGAAAATAAAACATCCCCTGCAACTACCCTTGTGCGCTCACCCTCTGCACCATCAGGCAAATTGACCCGTTGTATATCGGATAAGTCCAAAGTGATGCTGTCTCGGGTTAAGTTTCCAATCCGAAGGAATAACACGCCATCATCTGAATAGTGCTCCGCCCATCCGCGTGAGCCACTGGTAAGGAATGCGATATCTCTTTTTAGTGAAACAACCCCCCAATGCGCCGGCACCTCGCCCAGCCACTCAACACCGCTGTCCTTGTAATCTGCGTAACGGGGGAAGGTCATGCGTCGTCTCCCTGAGCGGTGGTGATGGCGTCTAGCTGGGCATCCTGCCAGTCGGCATAGGTCTTTCTGGTCCCACTGACCACCCATTCGACGCGGCCGTTGGAGGATCGCCCCAGCACCACGGCGGCGGCGGCGCTGGGTCTGGAAAAGGCGTAGTCCCGGGCAAATGTCAGCGGACCGGAGCCAGTAGCCCGCAAAACACCCTCGTCAATCAACCGCTGACGCAGGGTTTCATAGCCACCGGCAACGCCGATCCATGACGCCTGCGCCTGCGATCCGGCCAGCACCACGAATTCGCCCTCGACCTCGCGTGCCTCGGCGCGGAGGTCGTGTTTCTTGCTGCTCAGCTCGAAGGTCGGCGGCGGCGGGGTGTCTGCGCCCGCCTGCGCCGCCGGAGACGGCAGGGGCCGGGCGGTGGTTGCCGCCTTCAGCAGGTCCAGCCCCAGCACTGGCAACACAACCCTAAGTTGCTCTATGAAAAATTCCATGTCCGACTGGTCAGCCTCGGGGAGTTGCGGGACATCGGGGGCGGTGCGGTTGTTCAGCGTCACCCGCCCGGCCTGTTGGGCGATGGCGATCAGGCGGCTTTCCAGATAGCGCACATGCGCCTTGGTCAAATTCTGGTCCTTGCTGGTGACAATGCAGGTTTGCTCCCAGAATTCTTTCGTTTCGTCCTTGTTGTGCTCGGTCAACCGCTTGCCAACGCTGTCGGTTTCCCCGATGTAGGCCATCGGCTTGTATCCGCCCTCGGGGTCGCTGCCCGACAGGATGTAAACTCCGGTTCGTCCGGCCTCGGGCCGCTGGATCAGATCGGCCAGCCGTGACCGTGGTGCGGTCATCACATGGCCGGTCCAGTTCATGATTTCGGCAGTGATGATCCCGCCCGGACTGCCATCGGCCAGAAACAGGCGCAGGGAACGGCCTTTGGTCATGGTGTGGCCTCGTGCTGCCAGAGTGAACGTGTTTGCCAGTCAGCGGGAAAGCCCATCGCTGTCTGCTGGTCGGGGGATGCGCTGGCAATGTGGTCCGCCAGCCGCTTGCGCCAACTGGAGGCGGGGTTGATGATATCCATCAGGAAAATGATCATGACCAGAGTGTTGTAAATTTTTCCGCTTTGGGAGTGGGCAAGATGGGTGACCAGCCACGGCGGGTTTTTGGTCGGAAGTTTCCAGCTCACCACAAATTCCCTGTTCCACAGTCGATTGTGGTGGGCGCAGATGTTCCGCACAACAGCGAGGTGATGCAGGAATGATCCCAGAATGCTTTCATCAAGCTGGTAGGCACGGGCAACCTGATTGCGCAGGGCGCTGCTTTTGGTGCGGGCGAACCATCTTGAAACATCACCAAGTGCCATCAGTTCACAGGTTGCCCAAAGCGGCGGCAGGTCTTCGCGGTATTTCTGGCGGAAATGCACGATAAACGGCTCGCGGCTTTTGGCGGCTTCTGCCTTCAGGCGCTGTATGGCCTCGGCATGGGACCAGATGATCCGGCCTTGCTTGTTGGACTGGCTGGTAAAAAGGTCCGGGTCAAGGTGCGCATGGGGGCCATGGGCCCGGACCAGAACATTCATCCACTGCGTCCGAACGGATATCTCCAGACGTTCGATGGCATCCATCAACAACAGGCGCAGTTCCCGGTCAAACGTATATGACCTCAGGATGTGGGCAAAGCAGGTGCCTGTCTGGAACTGGTGGTCTTCGGTATCGGCTTCATAGGGGCGCCAATAGCCCGCCAAGCGGTAATAACTGATGTGGGAAAGGCAGTGTTCGGCCTCGGCGCGGTCAGGAAAGGCCATTCCGCGCGCGGCAAGCTGATCAATCTGTTCGGAAAGAGAGGTGGGAGGTTTAGCGAACTGCATCGCATACCCCCCAAAAAGAATGAACCCCCCATGGTGCGCCGATCTGACGAGAGGCGTGGGGGGTGTTGTTGCCCCCGTTATAGTGCAAAAAAGCTTTGCCGTGTAGCAAAAAAGCTTCTCCATGCGGCACAAAAGCTGTTTCTTGCGGCTTGGGGCGGCGTCTCATCCGGCAATTTCCCCCAGCATCGCCTGAATGCGGCTGACCACCTGCGTCAGCTCGGCATCAATGGCTTCCAGCGGGCGGGGCGGCTGGAAGACGTAGAAATGCCGGTTGAACGGGATTTCATAGCCGACTTTGGTCTTGTCGTGATCAATCCACGCATCCGGCACATGGGGCAGGACTTCGCGGCGGAAATAGTCCTCGACGTCCTGATCCAGCGGCACGTTTTCGGTGTCGCGCAGCTTGGGATCAGGCAGCTTTTTGCCCTTGGTCTTGCCTTTTTGCCCGACCACCGGCTTGCCGTCTTCCATCAGCGGGCGTTCAACGGTGATGGTGCGATAGCCAAAGGCGCTGTTGTTGAAAATGCGGCTGATCGGCTTGCCGTCGGCGTCGGCTTCGGTGAACGATCCGAACAGGCGGGTGATGTCGGCAATGTGCTCCTCGGACAGCTCCTTGCGCTTGGAGCCGAGGCTTTTGCGCATTTTTTGCCACATGCCCGAGGCGTCGATCAGTTGCACCTTGCCTTTGCGGTGGGCGGGCTTTTTGTTGCTGACGATCCAGACATAGGTGCTGATGCCGGTGTTATAGAACATGTCGGTTGGCAGGCCGATAATGGCTTCCAGCAGGTCGTTTTCCAGCACATAACGGCGAATCTCGCTTTCACCGCTACCCGCCCCTCCGGTAAACAGCGGCGAACCGTTCAGAACAATGCCAAACCGCGCGCCGCCTTCCTCAACGGGCCGCATTTTGGCAATCAGATGCAGCAGAAACAGCATTGATCCGTCAGAAACACGCGGCAGGCCCGGCCCAAAGCGCCCGTCGTAGCCTTCGGTTTCATGCTCGCGGCGGACTTCCTTTTCCACCTTCTTCCATTCCACGCCAAAGGGCGGGTTGGACAGCATGTAGTCAAAGGTGGTCGCCGGATGACCGTCTTCGGACAGGGTGTTGCCAAAGGCGATTTTGGATACATCCTGCCCCTTGATCAGCATGTCCGCCTTGCAGATGGCGTAGGATTCCGGGTTCAGTTCCTGCCCGTAGACCGTCAGGCGGGCTTTGGGGTTGTGCTCTTCCAGATACTCCCCGGCAATCGACAGCATCCCGCCGGTGCCCGCCGTCGGATCGTAAATGGTCCGCACCACGCCCGGCCTGGACAGGATCTCGTCATCCTCGATAAAAATCAGGTTGACCATCAGGCGAATGACTTCGCGGGGGGTGAAATGCTCCCCGGCGGTCTCGTTCGACAGTTCGGCAAACTTGCGGATCAGTTCTTCGAACACCAGACCCATCTGGTGATTGCTGACCCGGTCAGGGTGTAAATCAATCTGGCTGAATTTCTCGGCCACCTGATACAGCAGGCCCGCTTTGGAAAGCCGGTCAATCTGGGCGTGAAATTCGAACCGCTCGAACACATCCCGCACCTCAGGCGAAAAGCCATTGAGGTAGCTGTAAAGGTTCTGGCTGATGTGGTCCTGATCACCCATCAGCTTTTTCATGTCCAGCGGCGAGATGTTGAAAAAGCTCTGGCCCGCCACCCGCAGCAGGAACGGATCAGGGGGGATGTCGAGATTTCGTTTGGCCTGATATTCGGCCAGAACGGCGGGTTTGGTCGCTTCGAGCACGCAATCAAGGCGGCGCAGGACGGTAAAGGGCAGAATGATCCGTCCGTATTCGGACTGTTTGTAATCACCGCGAAGCAGGTCGGCAACGGACCAGATAAAAGCCGACAAAGTTTGCTGATTCATGGTGATACGTGCCTCGTTGCATCGCGGAGTTGCAGATAAACGAGGACATTAAAGCCCGCAGGCCGGGCACGCAAGATGTCAGGGGTGGCGGCTGGGGGAGAAAATGGCGTCCCCTGCAGGACTCGAACCTGCAACCCCGAGCTTAGAAGGCACGTGCTCTATCCGGTTGAGCTAAGGGGACACGCTTTGCGATAGCAAGCGCCGGAGGTATAGCGGCTTCCTGTTGAAAAGGCAAACGAAAACAAAAAAGCCCCGACCATGTCGGCGGGGCTTTTTGCGTATTCTGTGTGCCTGTCGGCGGCGGGCTTTACAGCACGCGGTTGAAGGCGAAGTTGTCGGCGTAGTTCTTCGGCTTCACGGTGCGTTCGGTCGGCTCGTGCAGGCGGACGACAAAGCCGTTGCGCTGGGCATAGGCGATGGCGGCGTCCTTGCTGTCAAAGCGCAGGCGGAGCTGGTTGCGGGTGTCGCGCGACCCTGCCCAACCCATCAGCGGGTCGTTCTTTTTGGCATCGGTCGGTTCGAATTCCAGGACCCACGCCTTGAGGTTGCCGCGGCCGGACTGCATGGCGGTTTTGGCGGGACGATAGATGCGAACGACAGTAGCCATGGGCTCCCCACTCTGTTCTGTGCCGCTGGCGGCTTTTGCACATGCTGTTCTGCGGGCCTGACCAAAGGCGTTTTCCGCGACAGCCTGAAACAGGTACTGGTGGTCGGGGCGAGAGGATTCGAACCCCCGGCATCTTGCTCCCAAAGCAAGCACTCTACCAGACTGAGCTACGCCCCGCCGTACCAGTGTGGGCTGGACCCTAAGGGGTTTTTTTCCCTAACGCAAGAGCCTTTTACAGGCAAAAGCGCATCGTTTTTCACTGCGGGGACGATCCGGCGTGGTGGCTGGGCGGGGGATCAGGATTGCAGGGCTGATCCGATGACCGACCAGATATAGATGGTGGCAAAAATGGCGACCAGCGCGCTGAGTTCGGAGCAGAAACGGGAAATGGACATCGCGGACCTCATCTCGGGTGGCATGGGATGACAGGGCGCGGCGCAGTGGTTCGGACAGGCCCGCCGCGGATGGTGCCGTGTCGTGGGGGTGGCAAGATTGTTCATGTTTTGTTCTGTTTGATTAATAGAACATGAACAGAACGCCTCGTCAAGTCCGCGCGCTGGTTGAGATCAGGAGCTTTGTGGAGTGCAAATCCGGGTGACTTCCCGCCATTGCTCATTCTGCAAGGCTGGCGGCGGGGTGAGGGGCGTGGCCGGAGACCAGGCCGGAGACCAGTCGGCGGTCGGCGGCGTTCCGGGAAGGGCCGACGTCAGCGCCTGCAGACGTTCCTGCGTGATCGGGTGGGTACAGGAAATGGCCTGCCATGCCGGCGAGGCGGGCTTGTCGTCACCATAGGGCAGGCGTGGCAACAGTTGCGGCAGGGTGTTGCGCAGGCCGGCGGTATGCAGAATGCGTCTGGCCCAGGCATCGGCTTCCAGCTCGTCGCTTTCGCTGTGGCAGCTGACCTGCAGCGAAGACGGAGCCTGTGGAGACGGAGTATCTGCCGACGCAGTGCCATGTTGCAGCATGTGGCCCATTTCGTGGGCCAGCAAGGCCGCCAGCTCGTCGCTGTCCTGCAAGGCGTTGATCAGTCCGCTGGTCAGGACGATCACCCTGCCGGGCATGGTAAAAATCTGCGGCGTGGCCTCGTCAACCACCAGCGGGAACGGGGCCGGGGACAGGCGGGCGGCGATGGCGAGGCGGTTGGTGAGCTGATCCAGCACCCGCTGCCCGCGCAGGCCCTGACAGGCTTGCGGGCGGGTAAGGCTGCTGTCGGGGGGCGGAAGGGTGCCCAGCGGGTGGCGCAGCAATTTCCAGGCGGCAAAGGCGGTGGCCAGCACTGCGGCGGTCAGCGCCACCACGCCCAGCAGTTTCCATGGTACGATCAATCGCCTGGAGGCCGGACGGTGGATTGCCGGGAAAGCCTGTGGAGCTGCTTGTGCGAGGATGCTGCCAAAGGCCGGGTCCAGAATGGTCAACCGGCTTTGCGGGCTTTCCGAGCACTCCAGCACCAGCGGCAAGCCGCCAACGGCAGGCTGCGGGCATGACAGGCAGTCATAGGGCCAGCGGGAGAGCAGCTTTTGATCCTGATCCCGAATCGCCAGACTGTCCGGGTCGAGTGACACCCGGACACGCGGCGAGACATTGGCATGTGGATGGTAAAAAACGGCGTCCCAAACCACCGGACCCTCCTTGATGGGACTCCACCGGCCCTCTGCGGGCTGCTGGAAGACCCATCCTAGGGGGATGGTCGTTAATCAATTGCAAATGTTCTGTCCGTTTCAGGTCATTAGGCGATCTTTTTATCGTCAGGTCTGAGCTGCTTTACAGGCCGCCATCCCGCGTGCTGACCCG
This sequence comes from Insolitispirillum peregrinum, assembly GCF_900156605.1. Lineage (GTDB taxonomy): Bacteria > Pseudomonadota > Alphaproteobacteria > Rhodospirillales > Rhodospirillaceae > Insolitispirillum > Insolitispirillum peregrinum. The sequence goes on from NZ_FTOA01000001.1 coordinate 433,795, forward strand.
ACGGACGGAAACCCATAGTCCCAGTGCCACCCAGACCACCACCACCGCCAGCCCGGTTTGATAGCTGGCGGAGGCGAGCACGCTGGCGGGCGAGGCGTAAAAGGGCGCACGCAGGATGGTCATCGCGTGGGCCACCGGGTTGATCGCCATCAACCCGGCCAGCCAGCCCGGAGCACCGGCGGTGGGGAACAGGGCGCCCGACAACAGCCATAGCGGCATCAGGAACACCATCATGATGGCGTGAAAGCCTGCCGTGGACTTCATTGACCAGGCGATGGCAAAGCCCAGCGCGGTATAGCCAATGCTGGTCAGGACCATCGCCATCACGATCAGCGCAAGTCCGCCCATTGTGACTGGCAGGCCGAGAAACGGTGTGGCCAGCAACAGGATTACCGCCTGAAACAGCGCAATGCTGGTACCGCCGAATACCTTGCCCAGCACAATCGCCAGCCGGGGGATCGGGGCGACCAGCACCCCTTGCAAAAAGCCCTGATCGCGATCTTCGATGACGGTGATGGTCGAAAACACCGAGGCGAACAGGATCATCATCATCAGGACGCCGGGATAGAAGTACTCCAGATAGCTCATGCCGCTCATGCCGGGCGGCTGGAAGCTGGGAGTAAACCCCGCGCCAAGAAAGACCCAGAACAGCACCGGCTGACCCAGACTGCCGACCACCCGCTGGGGCTGGCGGATAAAGCGGGTGAACTCACGCCGGGCAAGGGCGGCGCTGACGCTGAACAATGATGCCGATGGCGAGGGGAGGGCAGACGGCTGCGGGCTCATCGGCGGCTGTCCTCGGCGACGGCGGTTTTGCCGGTTACATGGATAAAGACATCTTCCAGACTGGGCTGCTTGACCGCAATCGAGGTGATCTCGGGCTGCCAACGCTGCAGGATGGTGTCAATCAGCGCCACTGCACCACTGTTCGGGCCACTGTCCGGGCCACTGGCCGGGATGGCGTCAATCCGCACCTCATCACCGTGGACGAGGGCAGGCAAGCCAAGCTCGGCCAGCAGGGCGGCGGCAAGGCGGGTGGGGGTGGCAGTTTCCACTACCACCATTTCCCTGCCGACCAGTGCCTTGAGCGCCCGTGGGCTGTCGTGGACCAGCAGGTGCCCGTCGCGCATGATGGCCACGCTGTCGGCGTCTTCGGCTTCAGAGAAAACGTGACTGGTCATCAGCACCGTCATGCCCCGATCCCGTTGCAGGTGGCGCAGGGCAACCAGAAACGACCGGCGGCTGGCCGGGTCGAGGCCAGTGGTCGGCTCGTCCAGCAACAGCAGACGCGGTTCGGTGAGCAGGACTTTGGCCAGTTCGACCTGGCGCGCCAATCCCCCGGACAGGCTGTCAACCCGGTCGTTCAGGCGGCTGGCGATATCTGACCAGCCGATGGCGGCAGTCAGGCGGTGCTCGAAGGCCGCCCCTTTCAGGCCATACAACGCCCCGTGCAGACGCAGGTTTTCGATGACCGACAGGTGCTTGTCCACCGCCGGGCTCTGGAACACCACACCAGTCATCCGCCGGACCGCATCCGGGTGCTGCAAGGCGTCATGTCCGCCAATCTGCACGCGGCCTGCGGTCGGCAGCATCAGACCGCACAGGATACGGAACAGGGTTGACTTGCCGCTGCCATTCGGGCCGGACAAAATGCAGAACGTTCCATCCGGGATGGTCAGCGACAGGTCATGGATGGCCGTCCGCGCGGCCTGATGGCGGCGGGCAGGGTAGACGTGGGTCAGGGTCTCAAGGGTGATCATTGGGCACCGGCACCCCTTTGGACGGTCATCCAGCTTTGTGGCGGTGGGCCAGGGCCGGAATGTGTGACGGGGTCAGCGATCGCACGCTGCAGCCGCCGTTTTCAATGATGCTCAGCACCTCGGCGACCTGCGCATTGTGCTGGTTGAGATAGGCGCGGTTGTCCCGCTGGCGGATTGCCGGGTGGGCAATGTCGAGGATTTGCATTTCCCCGGTGTAGTTGGCCCCCGGAGCATAGTCCCAGACGTTCCTGGTCGGTGCGGGCGAGCCATCGCAGCCCATCACCTCGATGGTGCGGGCAAGGGTTGCTGCCACCGGCAGCATGGCGATGGTCAGAACGTTCGGAATGTCCCTGGTATAGAATCCGCGCAACAGGTCGGCGTTGAACGGCACGTTGCCCAGCATCGGGCAGGCAATAATGCGGTCATGCAGGTCGGCGGGCAGGCTTTGACGCATCAGCGGGGCAAATTGCAGGCGGGTGAAGACCTGCAGGCGCGGATACTGGTACAGGGCGGGGATCAGTTCTTCCCGCACCCGCTGGGCATAGGTGGTAAAACCCAGCTGATAGACGCAATCGACGATGCACACCAGACGGGGCTGAATGCGGGCGATGAAGTCGCGGTTGCCCAGCAGGCTGGTGGTGATGATCGAATAGCCATCGCTGAAATCATGATCCCGCATCAGTTGCAGGTTCGGGCCGGTCCCGATGATATAACACTTGTCGATCCCTGCGTCTTTGACCTGCCGGGCCAGCTCGGCAAACCGCTGGATGCCGTTTTGGGCATCACTGACGCTGTGACAGGAGATGCTGGTCATGCCGTCGACTTCGGTAAAGCCGTCATAGGGATTACGGTGGCGGTCGGCGCGGATCAGCGTTTTGCTGAAAGTGGCGGCGCAGGTCAGGGCGTCCAGGCTGTTCTCATAGCCCTGTTCGTCCCACAGGAAAAACATCTGGGCATTACCGAGCATTTCCCAGTACGCCGGGCATTCCGACGGCACAAAATGTAACCGGTCGATCAGCTCGTGCGCCAGTCGCTGACAGGCCGGATCGACATGGGATGGCAGCGGTCGGGCCAGCAGGCTGGCTGGGGTGGGATAGTGCATCAGCAGGCGGGGATGCAGGGGAAAGCCGAGCGACAGCAGTTGATCGCGATAGGGCGCTGTGTACCAGATCAGCTTGTAAAAGGTATCAAGCAGATCTTCTTCGGCCTGCAGGGCAGGGAGAACGCAGGCGGAGGCTTGCGGAGCGGACATCGACGATCGCTTTCTGCTGTGGTGACCAAGGTGTCTTTCTTTGCCTTTTTTTTACCATGCAACGATATGATTGCCATAGGGTTAAGGATATCGTCCCGGTCAACAGAATGATTGGCCGCCAGAATGGCAGGAGAACCTCCATGAGCTTTCCAGAGCGCCCGTATGCCGCCGTCAGTGGCTTCGCCAGTGCTTATTTTGACTTGTATGCGACGGCTGCCCGTGCGGTGTCACCTCAGGCGCTCGATCAGGCAGCGGCCCTGCTGACGGCGTGCTATCGTGAGGGCAACTGGCTGTATGTGTGCGGGAATGGCGGTTCGGCGGCGATTGCCAACCACATGTATTGCGATCACGTTAAAAGCGTGCGCACCGACACATCGCTGACCCCGCGGATGATGAGCCTCAGTGCCAACGTCGAGATGATGAGCGCGCTGGCCAATGACATCTCGTATGCCGAGGTCTTTGCCTACCAGATCGAGGCACTGGCCAAACCGGGCGATGTGGTGATGACCATCAGTTCGTCGGGCAATTCGGAAAACGTCGTGCGGGCCATTGCTGCTGCGCAGGCCAGGGGGGTGAAGACCATCGCCCTGACCGGGTTTCAGGGTGGACGGACGGCGACCATGGCCGATGTCAACATTCATGTGCCGGTTGATAACTACGGCATCGTGGAAGACCTGCACCAGTCGATCATGCACATTCTGGCCCAGGCCATCCGTGCGGCTGAAATGCCGGCTGATCTGGTATCGGTGCGGACGTTTTGACGGTTTTCGCAACAACAATGGGACAGGACAAAAGGTTAGAGCATCGTGCCCGCGTCCGGTTTAACGCACGCTGCTCCAGGCTACCCGGCGGGTAAGCTGGTGGCCGGGTGAGCAGAACCAGAGAGGCTGCCTGTGAACATTACCGAGTTGCTGGCCGAGGCCGATGCCCGTGCGGCCAAGGGGCAAATCCCGTTGGCCGAGGCGTTTTACCGGCAGGTTCTGGACCAGATCCCGCTGCATCCGGCGGCCCTGTTCGGCTTGGGGCGGTTGGCGCTGGAGCGGGCTGACCCGGCACAGGCCGAAGCCTTTCTTGCCGGTGCGGTGCGGGGGATGCCCGCTCATCCGGCCTATCGGGTCTATCACGGGATGGCACTCCGCCAACTGGATTTGCTGGATCAGGCGATCATCACCTTTCAGGCCGCCATCCGGTTGGTGCCGGACGCGGTGCAGCCATGGCTGGGATTGATCGACTGCCTGCTGGCCCGGCAGGACTGGCCGCAGGCACGGGCGATGATCGGACAGGCGCAGCAGCAGGGGGTGACGGTCGCTCCGTTGTTGACGGTACTGGGGCAGGGGTTGGCCAGAGCCGGGCTGACGGGCGAGGCCGAGCAGGCCTATGGGGAGGCAATCAGTATGGCCCCCGCTGAGCAGCCTGCCTGGCTGGCACGGGCATCGCTGTATCTGAAAAACCGCCAGCTTGACGAGGCCCTGCGGGATGCCCGGCAGGCGGTGGCGCTGGACGGTGGGGACGCGCGGGCGCTGGTGGTTCTGGCGGCAGTTTTGCGCGCTCATCAGGATTTGGCCGGGGCAATTGCCGCCGCCCGGCAGGCGGTCAAGCTGTCTCCCCGGCTGGTCGATGCCTGCGCCGAGCTGGGGACGTTGCTGCATCAGGCCGGCGAAGATGCCGAAGGGGTAACGCACCTGTTGGCTGCCCACCACATGGCACCACACCGTCTGGATATTGCCTATAATCTGGCAGCCTGCTTCATGGCCGCCGAGGACTATCCGCAGGCCGGGCAATTGTACCGTCAGTGTGTGGAGGCAAAGCCCGACTGGCGGGATGCCTGTACCAATCTGGGGGTGGCCCTGCTGCGGCAGGGACGCTTGAGCGAGGCCGAATGTCTCTTGCAACAGGCCGTTGCGATCCCCGAGGATGTCGATGCCGCCGGAAAACCCGAGGCGCGCTATAATCTTGCGTGGGTTCAGTTGTTGCAGGGCAATTTCCGCGCTGGCTGGCAAAACTATGAAGCCCGTTGGGACTTGCCGGATTTTTCCTCGCCGCGCCGTCCGCTGCCGGTTCCCCGCTGGAGTGGAGAAGCCGATCCCGCCCTGCATCTGTTGCTGCATGCCGAACAGGGTCTGGGTGACAGTATCCAGATGATGCAACTGGTTGCCCTGGCCCGGCAGCGGGTGGGGCGGGTGACGCTGGAAGTTCCCCCCGCTCTTTATCGGCTGGCGCTGTCTTTGGCTGGCGTTGATCAGGTGGTGGCGGCCGACCTGTCCGATCCGGCGCGGCTGCCGGTGCCGTGTGACGCCCATGCTCCCCTGATGAGCTTGCCGCTGTTGCTGGGGGTGGGCCTGTCTGATCTGCCCCGTGCAACGGCCTACCTGAACGCTCCGGCGCCGACCTCGGCCCTGTGCCTGCCGGATAGCCCGCTCCCTCGGGTCGGGTTCGTCTGGGCAGGGTCGCCGCATAACAAGATTGACCGCTATCGGACGATACCATGGACGCTGTTTGCTCCCTTGACCGCTGGAACAGGATGCGCTCCATGGTCCTTGCAATGGGCACCGCAGCCGCCAGAAGGGATCAACAGTTGCATGGTCGCGGTCAAGGACATGGCAGACACGGCCAGTGTGATTGCCCAGCTTGATCTGGTGGTCGGGGTTGATACGGCCGTGCTGCATCTGGCGGCTGCGATGGGCCGGCCGGCATGGATGTTGATCCCTTTTGCGCCGGATTACCGCTGGCTGGCCACAGGTGACGGGTCGCCGTGGTATCCATCCCTGCGCCTGTTCCGGCAGCAACGCAGTGGGGCATGGGCCGACGTGGTGGCCGAGGTTCGGCATGCCTTGTCCGGTTGGGTCTCAGAATGGAGACCGGGGCGAATCGGGTAAGAAAGCCATGACCAGCCCTTTACAACGAATATGTCCCATGAGAAAAACGCCTTTGGTGATGCATTTGCGACTGCGTGTTGCTTGCGGAGGGTGAAAATTCGGTAATGGGGGTGGTGGCATAAAGGGAAGACCCCGAGGGCCGCGTATCGTGATAGGTGTAAACGTTTTCTTTGATAACTATTTGATAAATAATTAGAAAAATATGCTAAGGGTGCCTTTGCAGAGGCTTCTCCGCCATCAGTGGTGGTGACTCGCGTGTCTTTTTTAAATGTCTACGTACGAAAAAAATACTCGTAAATGGCGCGTGAGCGTATGTTTTTTCGTTGACTTACCCCATAGGGTTGCGGTTAAGTAGGCGCGGGTAAGTTGTTAAGAGGCTGTCTGTGACTACCGAAAAAGATCCTGATCCGATTGACGTCCATGTGGGCTCACGGATGCAACTGCGTCGTACCCTGCTTGGGATGACGCAGGAACAATTGGCCAAGGCCATTGGTGTTTCGTTCCAGCAGGTGCAAAAGTACGAACGCGGTCTGAACCGCTTGAGCGCAAGCCGCTTGTTCGACGTTTGCCAGGCGCTGGGCGTGTCCATCACCTACTTCTTCGAGGATGTCCCCGAAGACGTGTTGCGTGGGCGCAAACGGAATGCCGACGTCAGCGACCCCGAGGCACTGGGTGGAAAGGCCCGTCGCCCCTCGGGAGATCTGATGGCCAAGACCGAGTCCCTCGAACTCGTGCGGTCCTATTGGCATATGCCGTCCAGCCAGCGTGAAAAAGTGCGAGCCTTGATCGACACTTTGGCACGCGCCAGCAAGGTCTGATCTCTGCCCCCTTCCGGGTCAGAAAAGCCTGCGTGCATCATGGGGATGGCAGATGTGTCTGCAATTTGTCCGCAATGATGCAATTTAAAGACGAATCCCCTGTTTTTGTGGTAAAAACCACAGGGCAGGGGATTTTTCTTTTTGGTACCGCGCCAGGTGAGTCAAGGGGGGCGGAACATGATGATTCTGGAAGATTTTATTGACCGCCTAAAGGGCGCTGATAGCCTGGGCGGGCAACGTCAGGTGTTCGAACGGACCATTTCTGACGCCGGATTTCGCTTTTATACGTATAACATCGCACAAATTGCAGGTGTCGGGGCACATTCCCCGGTGTTTACCACTTCTTATCCCGACGAATGGGTGCAGCATTATCTGCGCGAGGATTATTATTCGGTTGATCCCCTGGTCTCCGAGGGGCCCCGCCGCCAGTTGCCATTCCTGTGGGAAGACATTACCCACCCCGCAGACCTGAGCTTGCGACAACAAACCCTCTATGCCGAAGCCGCCGACATGGGGATCACCTGTGGCATTACCATCCCGATTCACGGGCGGGACGGGGAATACGCCGGGGTAAATCTGATCCCTGATGGTACGTTGCGGGAGCAGGCTGAAACCTTGCGCCAACAGCGGCACTTCATGCATCTGGTGGCGTTGTACTATCACAGCCATTCAGGGATTCATCTGCTGGAGCAACGCTTTGAACGGCCCGCACCGATTGTTCTCAGTCCGCGGGAGCAAGAGATCCTGACATGGGTCGCGCGCGGTAAAAGCAGCTGGGATGTATCGTTGATCCTGAATATCTCGGAACGAACCGTGCTGTTCCATATCGAGAACGCCAAGAAAAAACTGGGCGTTACCAGTAGAACGCATCTGGTGGTCAAGGCCGCCATGGATGGACTGATTTCGCCATAGAGCATTTTCAAGTTGACCGTCTCCGGTTAACGGCTCGGAAAATGCGGTACTAGAGCAGCGTGCGTTAAACCGGACGCAGGCACGCTGCTCTAACCTTTTGTTCTGTCGCATTGTTGCTGCGAAAACCGGTTCCCACTTTTCGCACAACGCTCTAATACATGGTCACAGTACACGACAAACAGAAAGCAGGGTCATGGAGCGCTGCTCCACACCTCGCCGGGGCCAGTCGGCCCCAGACCCTATTCTTTTGATAATAATGGAAGAAATGGGGGGCCGGGTGCATCGTCCCCAAGTGAACGTTCGGGGCCGGAGGCCCCGGGCAGGTGCGGACGGCAGTCCGCCATTCTCTTTAAGGTTTTGTTTTACCGCATTTTTGGGAAAACCAGTTTCCGCTTCTCGCGCAATACTCTGTAAAAACAGACAGCAAGCACAACGCACAGGTCTTTGATGGTGGAAAGCCCACCAAAGACCTGTGCGTTCCCCAAAGGGGAGACCCTGAACGGCGACACTGGCATCCGCATTGGGTAAGTCGGAGGCGGCCATGGTCGTTGGTCAGTGCCTTGTCACTAGACCAGCGTGCGTTAAATCTGACGCGGACACGCTGGTCTAACCTTTTGTTCTGTCGCATTGTTTTTGCGAAAACTGGTTCCCACTTTTCGCGCAATGCTCTAAAGCAATCAAGGCGTGCGAGCCGGGAGGATCCGGGGTTGGGTAAGTCAGAGGCCCCAGCTCGTTATCTGGTGTGGACTGTAGCGGATCTGTTACCGTTTGTGACCCTGTAAGATTTTACAGGGGGGTGGGCAGCACCGCGTGTTCTGCATGTGTTATAGCGGCAGGGGCGGCGGTTGTCGCCTCTCCGACGGTGGGTGTTTCTGCCGGGAAACTCAAGGTGAACCTAGTGCCTTCCCCACCGGAGCTTTGCACGTGAATGGTCCCCTTCAGGATGCCGGTTACCGTGTTGTACACGATGTTCAGACCCAGCCCGCTGCCGCCAGCCCCCCGGCGGGTGGTAAAGAACGGATCAAAAATGCGTCCGATGTCCTGCGGGGGGATACCGCATCCGTTATCCTCAAAGACCAGTTCGATCATGTTGTGGGGCTGTTTGTGGGCGCTGAGGGTAATGTGGCCCGACTGTCCCGGGGAAAAGGCATGGGTCAGGCTGTTCATGATCAGATTGGTCAAAATCTGGGTCAGGGCACCGGGATAGCTGTTGGCGTCCAGCGTGGCAGAGCAGGTGAGGGTGACGGTGTGGGCTCCCTTTTTCAGCAACGGCCCAAAGCTGCGCAGGACTTCCAGCAGGTAGGTCCTCATCATGAGGCGGCGGCGTTCACCGCTGGTCTGATCGACGGCGACCTGCTTGAAGCTCTGGATCAGGTCCGAGGCGCGATGAATGTTGCTCATCATCAGGGTGGTGGTTTCATCCGCCTGTTCGATGAAATTCATCAGTTGGCTTTTGCGGATGCCCTCGCCAGTCAGGGCCGCCCGGATGTCACGGGCGCGTTCGGCCAGCAGCGAGGCTGCGGTCAGGGTAATGCCGATTGGTGTATTGATTTCATGGGCCACCCCGGCGACCAGTTGCCCCAGCGACGCCATTTTTTCGGCCTGCACCAGGCTTTCCTGTGCATTTTGCAGGGTTTCCAGGGCCTTTTCCGCTGCCTTGCGGGCACTGATCAGTTCGCGTTCACGCCGACGTTCATCCGTAACATCCAGAAAAACCTGCACCTGCCGACCATCAGGCATATGGTTGCGGCGCATCTGGATGAAACGGCCATCCGCCATTTCAATTTCCGAGGTATCCTTGTCCGGGAAGGGATCTTCACCATTGTTCAGGCGCCGCAACAGCAGCTCTGTGATACGGGGGGCCAGCGCATCGGTGGCAATGACCGACCTGACGATTTCTTCGTTTGAGGTGCCCGGGATGGCCAGATGGGCGGGCACGGTGAACAATTGCAGGGCCCGTTCATTGGTCAGCAGCAGATGGCTGTTGCTGTCATAAACCACCAGCCCGTCGGACATGTTGTCGAGGGTTGCTTCCAGCAGCTGGGATTTCTCGGTGGCTTCGCGGGTTCGCTCGGCCACTTCGGCTTCCAGGGTCCGGTTCAGTTCGGACAGGTTTTCATAGAGCAGGGCATTGTCGAGCGAGATCACCACCTGCGCTGCCAGCAGGCGCAAAACCTCGAGGCGATCATTGGTGAAGGCCCCGGCGGTCAGGTTGTTTTCCAGATACAGAATGCCCTTGAACTCTGATTGCTGGAACAACGGCAGGCACAGCAACGAGCGGATTTGCTGTTCGCTGATATAGCTGTCGCTGACAAACAATCCTTCGGCGGCGGCATTGTTCAACACGACGGCTTCCCGCGTGCGGGCAGCGTAGTTGAACACCGAGCGCGAGAACCCCGGTAACGGAGGCACCGAGGCATCCTGACCTTCGTTCATCGGAACCGGCGCACGATAGAGGGCGAAATGGTTGGTCTGGGCCCGGCCTTCGGCTTCCAGAGCCCAGCCCCGGGCGGTGCGCAGGAACAGCAGGCCACGTTGGGCTCCAGCAGCTTCCATGGTGATGCGCAACAGGCTTTCCAGCAGGGCCGGACGCTGGATTTCGCCTGAAATGGCGCGGGCCGCTTTCATGACGGCAGCGAGATCGACCCCCTTGCTATCCCGGCGCAGGGCCGGGTCTTGTGGGGGAACCCGGAACTGAAAGCGGTTTTCGGCCAGCGGATGGACCAGTTCTGGCCATTCTTCTTCAAGGGTACTTACCTTGTTTATGGCTCCCCACAGATTCCAGCGATAATGTGCCTGACGGCGATAGGCTTCGGCAATCATCGGTCGCCCGCGCTGTTCGTGGAACAGGGCGGCGTATTCGTTGATCAGGGCTTCTTCGTGGGTGAAGCCGTTGTCGTGGGCGGCCTTGATGGCCTGATCATAGAATTCGGCTGCGCGCAGCGTCTGGTCTTGCAGGCGGGCGAGTTCAGCCGCCAGCAGCCGTTCGCGGTGGGCAACATTGGCCGGGCCAATAGCCTTCCATTTGCGCAGCTTTGACAAGGCGCTGCGAACGGTCTGTATCCGGCGCGGCAGGTTGCCCGCACCGGGGTCTCGCGCCCAGGCCAGGGCATTGTAAAACAGGTAGGCAACCCCCAGCGGCGTGCTGGCAATGGCCCATATATGGGGCTGAATTTGTGCAGCGGCATTGCGGGCCTCGGCATGGCGACCGAAAATCAGGGCCAGCAGCATGCGAATACACAGCAGGGCGTTCAGCATCAGCAGGTTGCGGCCGGCCAGCAGCTCCTGATTGATGCGGGCCTCATCGTGCAGGGGGCCTTGCAGCGATGTCGGAATGCTTTTCGGGTTGCGCAGGCAATCGAGCAACTGGGCAACACAGGACAGATACGGTGCGCTCCAGTCGCTGTTGAAGTGGTGGGCCACATCACGAACCAGGCTGAGGTCCTGTTCAATGGTGGGCAGGTCGACTCCTGCATGGACACCGCTCAACAGATAACCGGCTGCGACATAGCCCATCCGTTCGGGATCGCTGGAATTCATGCCGTTACGGAGCAGGTCGGCGATCCGGTCGCGCAGCACGCGCAGGGATGTTTCCCAGTGCAGGCCATGGAACAGGGCGGCAAAGATGGTACGGTTGGCGATGGCGCTTTGCGGATCAGGGCCGAGCAGACGCAGGGAAAGATGGGCAGCGACCACCGCCTGCTGGGGATGCCCGATCACGGCCAGAGCCATCGCATGGCGGGTGACGGCATAGGCAATGATGTCGTGGTTGCCGTTTTCGATCGCCAGCCGCAGGTTCAGTTCGGTCGCAAGGGGCAAAAGCTGTGGCGAGCAGAACAGGATGGCCGGAAGAATGGCGCTGATCAGCCGCTGGGCTGCCATTGCCCGGGCCGGAGGCGACAACAGGGGTGTTGGCAGGCTTTGGCGCAGCCGGTTGTATTGCAGTGTACTTTGGCGCAGGGACCACCAGCGACGGATCCGGCCGGGGGAGCGGGGCAGGGGGTATCCCAGTGCCGTCAACTGGGTAAAAGCAATGTCCACTGCTGTTCGGTTGTCGTTGTTCAGGATCAGGGCCGCAACCTTCAGCTCGATGGCTTTGGTCCGCTCCAGAGCCGAGCTGGCGTTCTGCTCGATGGTGGCGATGTGGCGCAGCATGATGTGGTGCTCGCCACCCTGAAAGGCTGCCTCGGCTGCCTCGGTGTGCAGATCAAGGGACAGGCTGTGATGGTGCCCCCAGGCAAAGGTTTCTTCCGGGCTGGTTTCCGGGTACAGGCAGCGAAGCCCCTGATGGGCATACCCCAGTGCGGCGCTGTGGGCGGCGTTCAGGCGCGCCTTGCGGGCGGCCTCCAGATTGAGGTGTGCAACCCGTTGCGCCAGCTCGGGGTCGCGAATGTGCTCGAGGCCGCGATTGAACTGCTCGACGATTGAAAACAGCTGGTCATAAAGGGTATCGCTGCCTGCGTGATCCAGCAGGGCACGGCCAATGTTCACATGGCGCAGACCGCGTTCTGCCGGAGGAATCAGGCCATAGACGGCCTGATGGACCCGTTCATGCAAAAAGCGGAAGCCCATTGCCTGCGCACTGGTCACAGACAGGGTGGCCGTATCAATCGTGCTGTTGCCGTCGTTGGCAATCAACAGGCCCAGATGCAGGCTTTCCTGCAATTGCTGAAAGGTTTCGCCCAGGCTGACATCGTTGATGCAGCTCAGCGCGTACAGGTCAAAGCTGGGGCCAATGCAGGAGGCGCGCTGCAAGACACGGTTGCCGGCCGGAGACAGCCGGGCCACCTTGTCCACCATCAGATCGACGACGTTATCGGTAATACCCAGCTCGGCAACTTCTTTCAGTTCCCAGTGCCAGCGGTTTTTACCGTGATCAAACGACAGCAAGGTCTTGCTGTACAATGATGCCAGAAAGCGAAGCAGAAAGAACGGGTTGCCGCTGGTTTTCTGCTGGCAGACCTGGGCAAGCGGCAAGGCGTCTTCGGGGGAGCAGTGCAGCGAGTCATGCAGCAGGGCAACGACATGCTCCAGCTCCAGCGGCTGCAGCTCCAGCCGGTGCAGCTTGACCCGGGCAGAGTCCAGCCGGTCGAGAAAAAATTTCAGCGACTGGGGGATTTCCGGCAGATCGGTCCGCAAGGTGGCAACCACCAGAATGGCGTGGTGTGCCCCCTGTGGGCTGAGGAGCTGCTGAAGAAGATGCAGGGAGGAGCGATCGGCCCACTGGATGTCGTCAAGGACCAGCACCAGCGGCATGCCAATGCCGACCACCGCCCCCATCATCGCGCGGAAAACGTGCGAAAAGCGGTTTTCCGTTTCCAGCGCCGACAGAGGGGTGAGCGGAGGCTGGGGGCCGATGATGATTTCAAGGTCCGGCAGGATGTCGGTCAGGATGCTGCCTTGCCCGGACAGGGCTTTTTCCAGTCGGCTCCTGATGGCATGCAGATTGTCTTCGCTGCTGGACAGGATGGTGCGCAGATGGGATGAAAAGGCGTCGGCAATGGCCGCATAGGGGACGTTCCGGCGGAATTCCTCGAATTTTCCGAACACGAATGTCCCGAGGCGACCATCCAGCGGGCGCAGGATTTCGCGCGCCAGCGCCGTTTTGCCAATCCCGGAGGGGCCTTCGATCAGCACCAGTTCGGGGTGGCCCGGATTGAGGCGGTCAAGGATGGTCTCGAGGGAGGCACGGGCCTGTTCGCGGCCATACAGGCGCTGGGACAGGCGGAACAGGTCCGACTGGTCCTGACTGCCCAGCCACAGGTCGCTGGGGAGCTGGCCTTCGCGGATCAGGGCTTCCCGGCAACGGCTGAGGTCGGCCTTCAGGCCGCGCAGGGACTGGTACCGCTCTTCGGCGGGTTTGGCCAGCAGCTTCAGGATCAGGGCGGACAGGGCCGCCGGAATGCCGGGGTTGGCCAGATGGGGGGCTTCGGGGGTGCGGCTGATGTGGGCGTGGATCAGGTCAAGGGTATCTTCGCCCGAAAAGGGCGGGTGCCCAACCAGCAATTCGTAAAAGGTGGCCCCCAGAGAGTAATAATCACTGCGCTGGTCAAGGTGCCGGTTCATCCGACCGGTCTGTTCCGGGGAAATATAGGCGGGTGTTCCAGAAAGTAGCGGGGCCGTTTCCGAGGTCAGCTTGACAACATTCAGTTCCTCGGCATCGGCAAAGTCGATGAAACGGATGGCACCATCCGGGTCCAGCAGGATGTTGGACGGGGTGATGTCCTTGTGCAGAAAGCCCGCCCCGTGAATATGGGCGAGGGCTTCGCAGCTGGCGATGGCAATGTCGAGGAAGGCTTGCGGGTCCAGCGGCCCCTGTGTCAGCAACTGGTGCAGGGGCCGCCCCATGGTGTCTTCCATGACCAGCGCCAGCCCCTGCTCGTGTTGTTCCAGGGCAACCGCCTTGGGGGCACCACGTCCGTCCAGCCGGACCAGCATGTCATGGTCACGGCGCAGGCGGGCCAGGGCATGCGGGCTGGGAAAGCGGGGTGCCGGAAACTTCAGGATGACCGCTTGCCCATCCCATAGACGCCGCCCCCGATAAACCACATGGTTCGGGCTGTGGTGCAGGCGGTGATCAAGCGCGTACCCGGAGAGGCTGGTCATTCACATTGTCTGTATCAAGGGCTGGGTCTGTATCAGGGACTGGGTCTGTATCAGGGACTGGACTTATTGCAGGGCTGCCCTCACAGCATAAAAGCCAAGGCCCACGCCTGCCAAGAGCAGCGTGGGCCTGACGTGCCGGCATCGCATGGATGCGACCGGAAAAACAGGGCAGGATCAGTCTTTCTGGCCGGTCACCAGATAGCGTGTCACCGCAAGGGTGGTGGTCGGGATGCCGTTGGGGTTCTGGATGTCCTGATTCAGCCAGGCTTCGACTTCAGCCATCTCGAGCGGGAATTTCTTCAGCAGCACGGCGACAACGGCCTGGGTCGCCATCACGTTGGCGGCGATGTCATCGAGGGCACCCATGACGACTTCCAGATTGTGCGACGACTGGTCGCCCATGGTCTGCACCGCGTCGCTGACGTTGTGCAACATGTGTTGAATTTGGTTAAGCATTAATTCAGACATGAACTACATCCTTCTGAGCAGTTATGTTGGGTGCCGCAAGGGTCCGTTTTCACAGCATTCCGCCATCGGCGGGTGCAGGCGGCAGTATGGCAGACAAACGTTTACCAGAGCGTTAAACCGGTTGTCATCCATGGGCATTCAATTTTGTGGGGAATGTGGCGGTTCATGTGGCCATGCCAAACGATGGCATGACAGACAGGGTGCCCGAGCGGGCAGGATACCCGTAAACGCAGCAGGAGCGGTAAGGAACATCATGGCATTGAAGTCTCTGGCGATCGGGTGGGAAGTCGGGGTCGAAAGCGGGTGGGGAACCTATGGCCTGAACCTGGCCCTGCAGGCCCAGTTGCAAGGCGTGCGGCCAGACCTGTTTTTTGTCTCGCCCCGCTTCGTCTGCGATCCCCTGCGAACGCGTGTTCTGACACCGGCTTTGGGGCGGGTGATGATCAACCGGCGTTTGATGGCCATGCAGGATGACTATTACCATTCGGCCCCGGTCCTGCATGCGCTGGGCGACCGGCTGGTCTTGCCGGACTTTACCGCCCATCTGCATGGTGCCCCGGACATCGGGGTGGTGTTCTTTGAAAGTGCGGTCATCCCGCCGGAAAACGTTCAGGCCGCCAGCCAACTGCCGTTGATTGTGGCGGGGTCAAGCTGGAACAAGGAGGTGATGGAGCGTCATGGCATGACCAATGTCGGCCTGTGCCTGCAGGGCATTGACCGCAGCCTGTTTCATCCATTCCCTGTCGAACGGTTGTTTCCCGATCGCTTCGTGATTTTCTCGGGTGGGAAGCTGGAATACCGCAAGGGGCAGGATCTGGTGTTGGCGGCGTTTCGTATTTTCCAGCAACGCCACCCCGATGCCCTGCTGGTGACCGCCTGGGCCAACCTGTGGCCGGAAAGCGTCAAAAGCCTGCAGCGTAGTCCTCATCTCAAGGGCATTCCTTCTGTCCGCCCCGATCGGTCGCTGGCCATTGACGACTGGCTGATGTTCCATGACATCCCCGCCGGTGCCTTTGTTGATCTGGGGGCAATGCCCAATCAGCAGGTTCCGCATGTGCTGCGGCAGGCCGATGTTGCCCTGTTCCCCAACCGTTGCGAAGGTGGCACCAATCTGGTGGCGATGGAGGCGATGGCCTGTGGTGTGCCGGTGATCCTGTCACGCAACACCGGGCATCTGGACCTGATTGCCGAGGTTGACGGAACGCCGACCTGCTGGCCGCTGGACTGGCAATTGCCGCTGGGTGAGTTGACCGGTGACAAGGACTTTACCGATTGGGGCGAAAGCGGTCTGGACGAGATTGTCGCCACACTGGAAAAGGCCTATGCCGACCACGACGGGCGGCGCAGGCGGGGTGCCGCCGCCGCCCGGTTCATGGAAAGCTGGGACTGGTCGGTCCGCGTGCGCGAACTGTTGGCGCTGGTCGAGGCGGCGTGAGGTGGCAGTGCGGTGCGGTGCGGAGGCTCACGTCTCCTCCCACACCGCCCGCAAAGCCTGTGACAGATGGCGGGCAAACCCTGCGCCATTCATCAGCGGTGACGCCTGCAGGCGGGGGCGCAGGGTGTCCCTGTACCGGGCCAGCCGCGCGCTGTCGGTGATCAATGATGCGGCTTTGGCGCGATAGTCGTCCCAATCCTGACCGCACAGCTCCGCAAGGCCCAGATGGGTCAGGTGTGACAGGCTGTGGCGGCTGGCGAAGGTACGTCCGGGCATGGTGATCACCGGCACCCCCATCCACAGGGCTTCCAGCGTGGTCAGTCCGCCGGAATAGGGGGCGGTGTCCAGGGCCACATCAACACGATGATACGCGGCCAGCATTTCGGCATGGGGGGCACCGCCTTCGATATCCAGCCGCGAAATGTCGCCCCCGGCTGCGGCAAAGCGCATCCGCAGATGCTGGGCGGTCGCCGGGTCGTCCAGATGGCGGAATTTGACCAGCAGGCGGGCGGTCGGAACACTGCCCAGCAGCAAGGCCCATTGCTGGAGGATGCCTTCGGACAGCTTGACCGGATTGTTGAAAGAGCCAAAGGTCAGCGGTGCCCCCATCTGCCGTGGCTGGGGGGGCGGAGCATAGGGCGGGGCCGCGTAGGGGACATAGCCGACCGGCAGACGGATGACCCGTTCCCGGTACAGGGTCTCGTCTCCGGCGGGGATTTGGCAGGCGTCGGCCAGCAGCAGGTCCATCGCCGCCACGCCGGTTGTTCCGACATAGGCCGCCCACGAGGCTTGCAACGGTGCCGCGCGGTTGGCGAACAGCGACAGGCGGTTGTGGCCGGTGTGTCCGCTGGCATCAATCAGGACGTCGATGCCATCGGCGGCAATCATCTCTGCCACCTGCTCATCATCGCATTCCCGAATGCGGCGGAAGGCGAAGGCGGCCTGTTCCAGTCGATGGGTATTCTGGTCTTCGTTGAGGCGGTCGGAGTACAGCACCAGGCGCATATCCTGCGAATCGGCACCTTCCAGCAGCGGCAGGCAGAACCAGCCGACCGGGTGGCAGCCAAAATCCGCCGATACCAGACCAACCGTCAACGGCTGTCCGGTGCGGGACGGGCGGGGCGGAGCGGGGCGAGGCTCGGGGCAGCCATAACGCTGATCCCAGAACAGGTGGGCATCCAGCAGGGCCTCCGGGGTGATCCCGTCAATGTAGTGCAGGGCGCACAGCAGGTTGGAGGCATAGCGTTCGTTGTGCGGGGCGGCATTCAGGGCCGTCTGAAAGGCGGCCAGAGCTTCGAGCGGGCGGCCCTGTTCGGACAGCAGGTTGCCCCGGTTGGTATGGCAGGCGGCATGGTCGGGATCGCTGGCGAGGGCGGTGTCATAGGCTGTCAGCGCCTCGGCCAGTCGCCCCTGAGTGCGGAGCAGGTTGCCGACCAGAAACGCGCTTTCGGCGTGCTGGGGGGCAAGCCGCAGGGCGGTCTGGGCCAAGGCCAGTGCGGCATCCAGTCGGCCATGTTCCTGCAGGGTGCTGGCGAGGTTGTACAGGGTGGCGTGGTGGTGCGGTGAAACCGCCAGAACCTTGCCATAGGCGTCTTCGGCTTCGGTCAGCCGTCCCTGATGGCGCAACAGGTTGCCCAGATTGTACAGCGGGCTGGTAAACGACGGCTGTCCATGCCGAATCGCTGTTCGCAGGGCGTGCTCGGCCTCTGCCAGATGTCCCTCATCCATCAGCAGCGAGCCCAGATTTGACCATGCAGCGGCAAAGGTGGGGGCCGAGCCCACCGCCTGCCGAATGCAGTCGATTCCCTTGGCGCGATCATTGAGAGCCGCATGCGCCAGTCCGGCAAAGTGCAGCGCTTCCGGGTGCTGCGGTTGGGTTGCCAGTATTCCGTCACAGGCGTGCAGGCAACCCCGGCTGTCCCCGGCCACCAGCGAGGTTTGTGCCCGAGCAAGCAGATCGGCAAGGGATGGCATCGGTCAAAGCTCCAGTGGGGTCATGGCGGCCCGCATGCAATACACCAAAACGTCATGCTGCCGGTCATAGAACTCCGACAGTGTGGCGGCCTCCTGATCAGTGCTGTCCGCCGCACGGACTCTTTCATTCAGCATGGCATGCTCATAGCGCAGCATTTGCTCTGCCAGGCGTTCCCGCAGGCTGCCACCGCCATAAGCGGCGCTGAACTGGTCGAGGATGGCGCTGAGAAAGATGGAGAAATAAGGGTATATGGCGCCGTGCCAGACGGCGTCATGACGGCTGTGCAGCGCGAAATCTCCTGCCAGTTCCTTCAGCGGTGCCCCGGAAAGATGGGCTGCCAGCGGCAGCCAGTAATCCCAGAACGGCATTCCGATGGCGAGTCTGGTACGCGGTAACTGCATGGGCAGAGTCGGCGGAACAACGAAAAAGTCATAACCCGGGACTTTATCTCCTGTTGGATGCTGGCCCGCCTGCAGGGCTGCCCGTGCGCCAATGGCATCATCCACATCCAGTCGCCCGCCGCAGATCAGGGCACCATCGCGGGCACTGGCAATGGCGGCGCGCAGGGTCTCTGGGGCCGGGCTTAGGATGATGTCGGCATTGATAAACAAAAACGGCTCTGACGAATCAGCGTGAACGGCCAGCAGGTCGTCGATCAGGGGAACCGGCTTTTTTGCCTGCGCCTGTGCCGTGCGGGTGACGGTGTGAAAGGTCACATCGGGGTACAGTTGGCGCAGGCTGGTGATTTCCCCGGCGGTATTGGCCGAGACAACCTTCAAACCCAGCTCTAGCCACGAAGCGACGGCGGCGCGCTGAATGTCGTGATTCCCTTTCGGGGACAGGCTGGTGATCAGGGGAATACAGGAAGTGCTCATGGTGCCTCGGGGAGTGTTCAAGACCGGAGGAAAGTGAGTGATGTGCCACATTTCAGTGGAAGAGCTGACAAATATCCTACCGTCGGTGGGGCCTGCAACCTTGTCGTTGCGGGGGCCGGTGGAGGGGTGGGAAAAGGTGATGTTCGACAATACACGAAAATGTGTGCGCTCTCGCATATCATGTTGCCAGAGGGGCAGGGATCAGATACTCTACCCCCAATCGTCAGGTCAGGATGATCTGGCGATATCAGTCTGGACAGAATGGTTCAGGCACTTTCCTAGAATGGGAGAAGTCTATTATGGCTGGTGATATCACTCTTTCGACCTCCACTCGGTCCAACCTGCTGTCGCTGCAAAGCACGACCAACCTGATTGACCGTACTCAGGATCGTCTGTCGAGCGGCAAGAAGGTGAACAGCGCTCTCGACGACGCTCTGTCCTTCTTCAAATCCCGTAGCCTCAATGACCGCGCGTCCGACCTGGCCACCGTCAAGGACGGTATCAGCGAAGGCATCAACGTGATCAAGGCGGCTGTTGGTGGTCTGGAAAGCATCGAGTCCACCCTGAAGCAGATGAAGGCAATCGCGTCCTCCGCGAAGTCCTCCACTGATTCGGTCACTCGTCAGAAGCTGTCCTCGCAGTACAACGAACTGCGCAGCCAGATCGACAACCTGACCGAAGACTCGTCGTACAACGGCGTCAACCTGATCAAGTCCTCTGCTGATACCCTGACCGTCAAGTTCAACGAGCAGAGCTCGGCGACCTTGAAGAATGAGCTGGTGATCAACGGTGTTGACTCCAGTGCGGCTACGCTGGGGGTTAGTGCTGTGACCTCCGCTACCTGGGGTGCGACCTCTGGTTTCGTGGCGTCCATCGACACCGAAATCAGCAAGATCGACAGCGCTCTGAACTCGGTGCGTAACACCGCTCAGACCCTGGGCACCAACTCGTCCATGCTGTCCATCCGTCAGGATTTCACCACCAACATCATCAACACCCTGAAGGGTGGCGCTGGTGAACTGGTGAACGCGGACCTGAACGAAGAGTCGGCCAACATGCTGGCTCTGCAGACTCGCCAGTCGCTCGGCACGATTTCGTTGTCGATCGCTCAGCAGTCTCAGCAGTCGGTGCTGCGTCTGTTCTAATAAAACAGATACAGGCCTTTGCTTCGGCGGCAGGAGAAATCCTGCCGCCTTTTTTTATGCATATAGAGCATTGTGCGAAAAGTGGGGACCGGTTTTCGCAACAACAATGCGGCACACCAAAAGGTTAGACCAGCGTGCCTGCGTCCGATTTAACGCACGCTGGTCTAGCATACTTTTTTGATCGGGTATTGCTTCTGTCCGGGCGAATGCCAATACTCTTGGTGAGCGATAGGATAACAAAGACGTGGAACGCTGCTCCACACCTTGCCTGTGCCTTGAGGCCCCGGACTCCATTAATTTGATTTTTAAAGAAAAATGGGGGTTTGGGGGCATCGCCACCAAACGGGCTCGGGCGGTAGCCCGCACTAGAGCAGCGTGCGTTAAATCGGACGCGGGCACGCTGCTCTAACCTTTTGTTCTGTCGCATTGTTGTTACGAAAATCGGTTCCCACTTTTCGCACAATGCTCCAGGACAATGCAAATACGGACTTTTCAAGGGGCCTACGAAACGATCTCCTGTGCGCACCGATGATAGGCAGGGATGGCCTGTAAACGGGAAAAACACCGCGCAGGACGCTGGGGAAATCTGGCGATCCCACAAGATCGCCCGAAACCCGGGACGTCAGGGAGGCATGGCACGATGTCTAATTCAGTGCTGCCAGTGACCCCCGAGGGACAGCCCGTCCCTTGGCAAATGTGGTATCAGGACCCGGCTTCGCCCGTGATGGAACAGATTGTTGGCTTGAACAGCTTTATCAGCTGGATCATGGCTGGCGTGGTTCTGTTGGTGTTGGCGTTGTTGATTACGGTGGTGGTGCGCTTTAATGCCCGCACCAATCCGGTTCCTTCGACCACCACTCACAATGTACCGCTTGAGATCGGATGGACGGTCCTGCCCATCCTGATCCTGCTGGTGATTGCGGTTCCCAGTTTCCGCCTGCTGTACTTCATGGACAAAGCGCCGCAAGCCGACATGACGCTGAAGGTCACCGGCCATCAGTGGTACTGGTCCTATGAATACCCGGACCATGGAGCCTTCACCTTTGATGCCTTCATGAAGGATGCCGGTGATTTGCAAGGGGCCGAGCCGCGCTTGCTGGCGGTCGATAATCCGGTGGTGGTGCCGGTCGGGGTGACGGTGCGTGTCCTGACCACCTCGTCGGACGTGATCCATTCCTGGGCGGTGCCGTCGCTGGGGGTGAAGATGGATGCCAACCCCGGACGCAGTAACGAAACGTGGATTCGGGCCGAACGGCCGGGGACGTATTACGGCCAATGTTCGGAGCTGTGCGGCGTCAACCACGGCTTCATGCCGATTGCGGTCAAAGCGGTCAGCGCCGAGGAGTTCACCGCCTGGGTGACGGCGGCGCAGGCCCGATTCGCTCAGGGATTGCCCTTGCAACTGGCAGAAGGGAGGCGCTGATCATGTCTCATCTGGTCTTTGATGGCCTGAATGCCGCACATCACCACCGTACACAGGGATGGCGACGCTGGCTGTTTTCCACCAATCACAAGGATATCGGCAGCCTCTATCTGATGTTTGCGGTGATCGCCGGGCTGATCGGGGCGGCGATGTCTATCGGTATCCGGTTGGAACTGGCCCGTCCGGGGATGCAGATTTTTGGTGATGACTATCAGCGCTATAACGTGTTCATCACCGCCCATGGTCTGATCATGGTGTTCTTTGTGGTGATGCCAGCGCTGATCGGCGGTTTTGGCAACTGGTTTGTACCGCTGATGATCGGGGCGCCGGACATGGCCTTTCCCCGCCTGAACAACATCAGTTTCTGGCTGATGCCGCCAGCGTTCCTGCTGATGGTCCTGTCGGGGTTGACCGGGCTGGGGCCGGGGACCGGCTGGACAGTGTACCCGCCGCTGTCAACCCTTGGGCACAGTGGCGACATGGCGGTGGATCTGGCGATTCTGTCGCTGCACCTCGCCGGGATCAGCTCGATTCTGGGAGCAATCAACCTGCTGGTGACCATTTTCAATATGCGGCCACCGGGCATGACCATCCACCGGATGCCGTTGTTTGTCTGGTCGATGCTGGTGACGGCCTTTTTGCTGCTGATGTCGGTGCCGGTGCTGGCCGGGGCTTTGACCATGCTGCTGACCGATCGCAACTTTGGTACCACCTTTTTTGATCCTGCCGGGGGCGGTGATCCGCTGTTGTACCAGCATCTGTTCTGGTTTTTTGGTCACCCGGAAGTCTACATCATGATCCTGCCTGCCTTCGGGATCATCAGCCATATCATCTCGACCTTCTCGCGCAAGCCGATTTTCGGCTATCTGGGCATGGCCTATGCGATGGTCAGCATTGGGCTGATCGGCTTTGTGGTGTGGGCCCATCACATGTATGCCACCGGCCTCAGCGTCAATACCCGCGCCTATTTTCTGGTGGCCACGCTGGGGATTGCGGTGCCGACCGGCATCAAGGTGTTCAGCTGGATTGCCACCATGTGGGGTGGTTCCATCGAATTCCGGGTACCGATGCTGTACGCGATAGGCTTTCTGTTCCTGTTTACCATCGGCGGTGTTACCGGCGTGGTCCTGGCCAATGCCGGGGTCGATGTGTCGTTGCACGATACCTATTACGTGGTAGCGCATTTCCACTATGTGCTGTCCCTTGGCGCGGTGTTTGGCATCTTTGGCGGCTTTTACTACTGGATCGGTAAAATGTCGGGGCACCAGTATCCCGAAGGCATGGCAAAGGTGCAGTTCTGGCTGATGTTCATCGGGGTCAACATGACCTTCTTTCCGATGCATTTCCTCGGCCTGTCGGGGATGCCGCGCCGGATTCCCGATTACCCGGATGCGTTCGCTGCCTGGAACATGGTGTCGTCGATCGGGTCGTATCTGGGCGCGGCCAGTGCCCTGCTGTTTCTGGTGGTGGTCTATCGCACCTTCCGCTCTCCGGCTTCGGTTGCTGACAATCCGTGGGGCGAGGGGGCAACGACGCTGGAATGGACGGTCAGTTCTCCACCGCCAGAGCATACCTTTGAACAGCCGCCGGTGATCGACGGCGGTAGCGCGCCTCACCCTGCAGAATGAAACCGGGAGGTCTGCGATGGCTGCTCATGCCGTTGGATCTGCCCGCCGCCGAGCCAATATCCGTTTGGCGACAGGCTGTGTGTTGCTGGTGCTGACCATGGGCGGGCTTGCCTTTGCGTCCGCCCCCGCCTATCGGCTGTTTTGCCAGTTGACCGGCTATGAAGGCACGCCACGGGTTGCCATCGGGGCCATTGCCCCCGGCGCAACCGGGCGCCAGATGGTGGTCCGGCTGGATGCATCGCTGAATCAGGGTATGCCGTGGCGCTTTGTCCCGGAACAGCGCGAGGTGCGGGTACCGGTCGGGGAACAGACTCTGGTGTCCTATCTGGCCCACAATCCAACCAATCAGCAGGTGACAGGGCGGGCGACCTTTAACGTCACCCCGGAAAAAGCTGCCGCCTATGTCGCCAAGGTTGCCTGTTTCTGCTTTACCGAGCAGACGCTGGCGCCGCAGGAAAGCGCCCATATGCCGGTCAGTTTCTATATTGATCCGGCCATCCTGCAAGACCCGCAGATGAGTGATGTGACAACCATCACCCTGTCCTACACCTTCTTTCGTGCCGATGCGTCGTGAACGTGCTTTCCTTTCTGGCAACCTCTGGTGATGGAGGCATTCAATGGCCGCCTCTTCTGAACGCAAGCATCCGTTTCATATCCTGCCGCCCAGTCCATGGCCGCTGGTGGCGTCGGTCGGGGCGTTCCTGATGGCGCTGGGCGGGGCGCACATGATGCATGGGGAACCTCCGTGGCTGTTGGCCCTGGGGGTGGCGGTGGTGGTGTTCACCATGTTCGGCTGGTGGCGGGCGGTGATCTGCGAGGGATACCATGAGCAGTCCCATACCAGCGCCGTGCAGCGCGGGCTGCGCATGGGCATGGCCTTGTTCATTGCCTCGGAGGTGATGTTCTTTGTGGCCTTCTTCTGGGCCTATTTCCATAACGCCCTGCACGTCAGTCCGGTTGTGGCCGGACAATGGCCACCCGAAGGAATCGAGCCGCTGCACGCCGTGGGCTTGCCGCTGATCAATACCTCGATCCTGCTGCTGTCGGGGATAGTGCTGATGTGGGGGCGCCATGGCCTGTTGCATGGTCGGCGCAGGCAGGCGGTCGGTGGAATTGCCGGTGCGGCGCTGCTGGGGGCTTTGTTTCTGATCCTGCAGGCCATTGAATATGGCGAGGCTGCTTTTGCCTTTCGGTCGGGCATTTATGCCTCGACCTTTTACATGGCGACCGGCTTTCATGGCTTTCATGTGTTTGTCGGCACCTGTGCCCTGCTGGTGATGGCCGTTCGCTGTTCGCGGGGGACCCTCAGCCCGGATCACCATCTGGGGCTGGAGGCCGCTGAATGGTACTGGCACTTTGTCGATGTGGTCTGGCTGTTCCTGTTCGTGTTTTTTTATGTGTGGGTGGGGGCCTGAGGACTCCGCAGAGCTTCACTCATGCTGTGCGTTTGCCTCCTGACAGCAGGATGCCGCTGGGCGGGTTGGCCATGATCATGTCGGCCAGCAAATCAAAATCGCGTCCGCGCGGATTGACTGGCCGCCAGACCATCGCCAGCGAGCGGGCAACCCGGCTGTTGGACAGGTCGCGGACC
Source organism: Insolitispirillum peregrinum (assembly GCF_900156605.1). Classification (GTDB taxonomy): domain Bacteria; phylum Pseudomonadota; class Alphaproteobacteria; order Rhodospirillales; family Rhodospirillaceae; genus Insolitispirillum; species Insolitispirillum peregrinum. The sequence continues at coordinate 458,559 of NZ_FTOA01000001.1, forward strand.
ACCACCGGCAGGTCGTTGTTGACTTCGACGTTGATGGCGGTGCGCGGGATCAGGGTGACGCCCAGACCGCTGCCCACCATCTGCACCAGCGTTCCCAGACTGGTGGCCTGAAAGGCTTCGTTGTCCTTGGGCTTGCGCAGGGCACAGGCTTGCAGGGCGTGATCACGCAGGCAATGCCCGTCTTCGAGCATCAGCAGCTCGGTCGCGGCCAGATCGGCATCGGACAGGGTGCGCTGGCTGGCCAGCGGGTGGTCTGCGGGCAGAACGGCCACCACGTCTTCACGCCACAACTCGCGTACCATCAGGTCGCCGGTTTCAAAGGGCAGGGCGATCAGGCCACAGTCAATGCGACCTGCCGCCAGATCATCCAGAACCCGCGCCGTTTGCTCTTCGCGCAAATACAGCTTCAGGTCCGGGTAACTGCGCCGGGCCACCGACAGGACTTTGGGGAGGACATAGGGGCCGATGGTCGGAATCACCCCCAGCCGCAGGTCGCCCACCAGTGGATGCGCTCCGGCCTGAGCGGCATCCACCAGGGCTTCGGTGTCGGCCAGAATGGCGCGGGCGCGCTCGACCAGCTCGTTCCCCAGCGGGGTGAGCACGACCTTGCGGCGGCTTTGGCGCTCGATCAGGGTGATCCCCAGCAGGGTTTCCAGTTCCTGAATCCCGGCAGACAGGGTGGACTGGGTGACAAAGCACAGGTCCGCCGCTTTACCGAAGTGCAGGGTTTCTGCCACCGTGACCAGATAGCGGAGCTGCCGCAGGGTGGGTAAGGGGCGCATGCCGGTCTCCTGAAACACAAAGGGTCTTTGTCGCAGAAACGGCAGGGGGAGAGAAGGGGCTTTATCCGGCGATGGATGTGTGCCACCGGATAAAGCCCGACAGCTTACGCTTTTTGACCGAACAGGATGGCGCGGGCCTTTTCGTCGGTGACCGGGTTCTGTTCCCGCCAGCCCTCGCCAACCGCCAGCCCCTTGACCACCGCCGGGCGGGCGGCGATCTGTTCCAGCCAGCGCTGCATATGGGGGAACGTGCTCAGGTCCTGCCCCTGATTTTCCCACAGCTTGGCCCATGGCCAGATCGCCATGTCGGCAATCGAATAGGCCCCGGCGACAAACTCACGGTCAGCCAGACGGCGGTCGAGCACGCCGTACAGGCGGCTGACTTCGTTGGTGTAGCGTTCAATGCCGTAGGGGATCTTTTCCGGCGCATAGTGGCGGAAGTGATGGCACTGCCCCGCCATCGGGCCAAGGCCGCCGACCTGCCAGAACAGCCACTGATCGACCTCGGCCTGCGCACGCACATCATCGACCGGATAGAACTGGCCATGCTTGCGGGCGAGGTACTGCATGATCGCGCCTGACTCAAACAGCGAAATCGAAGCACCACCATCGGCCGGAGCCTGATCGATGATCGCCGGCATCCGGTTGTTCGGGGCAATTTTGAGGAATTCAGGGGCGAACTGGTCGCCCTTGCTGATGTTGATCGGGTGAACGGTGTACGGAACAGCCAGTTCTTCCAGCAGGATGGAGATTTTCCAGCCGTTGGGGGTCGGCCAATAGAACAGATCAATCATCACGGGGAGCCTTTGTTGGGGGGCGGGGTGAGAGGATACCTGTCGGTATGGTTGGCAGCTAAGGACAAGTTCGCGCGAGCGCAAGAGGCTCTTTCGGGCGGTGCAGAAAGATCAGTCCCGACGGTCAACAATGGTCTTGCCGATCGGGAACAGCGACAGCCCGGCCAGTTTCAGGTGTGCCCAGGCCAGCGGCAGCCCGATGATGGTCACCGCACAGGCCAGCGCCGCCCCCAGATGCCCCAGTGCCAACCACCAGCCGGCCACCAGAAACCACAGGATATTGCCAATCATCCCCAAGGGGCCGGTGCCGATATCCTGCCGTCCGGTCAGTTCGTCACGGCTGACGGCTTCCTTGCCAAAGGGCCATAAGGCATAAATGGCGATGACAAAGGCCGAGCGTGCCCACGGGATGCCGATGATGGTGATGACCATGATCACCCCGGCCAGCAGCCACCCCAGAGCCATCAACAGGCCCCCGAACAGCACCCAGATAATATTCAGAAGAAGCGAAATCATGGCGCGATCCTTATGACATGCCTGTTCCATCAACAGATAAGGTTACGGATGGAAAATGCAAAAGAAAATCCCCTTCCAGCGGAGGCCGGAAGGGGATTTTCATCAGGCAAAGGCAGGTGGTGTTATTCGCCGGTCGGGTACTTGAATTCCAACTGGCGGGCGTTGGCAAAGCCCTGATCGGCGATGCGGGTCCAGCGGATCAGGTTGGTGCGGGTCTTCAGGAAGTGGGTGGCGACCTTTTTGGTGATCGCATCGCCGTTATCCAGCGTTTCCTGCAGCACTTCGCCAGCAGCGTTGCCGAGGGCGACCAGCACCGAGCGCGGGAACTGACGCAGCTTGACGCCATGGTCGCGCACCAGCGTTTCCAGCGCGGTGCCGGAGCGTTCAAAGAATTCGCTGCCACCCATCATGTTTTCTTCGCCAGCAGCCGCGGCGATGATGGCCTGCAGGTCCTTTGGCAGAGCGGCAAATTTTTCCTTGTTGATGATCAGCTGCATGGCGGCGCTGGGTTCGTGGATGCCCGGCCAGTAGTAGTTCGGGGCCACCTTGTAAAAGCCCATCGACAGGTCATTGTACGGACCGGTCCATTCGGTACCGTCAATGGCACCGGACTGCAGGGCGGCAAACACTTCGCCACCGGGCAGCAGGACGACGTTGGCACCCAGCTTCTTCAGAACTTCGGCGCCCATGCCGGGCATGCGGAACTTCAGGCCCTTGAAGTCTTCGGGAGCCTGAATTTCCTTGCGGAACCAGCCGCCCATCTGGACGCCGGTGTTGCCGCACATGAACGGCTGCAGGTTGAACGGGGCGTACAGTTCTTCCCACAGGGCCTGACCACCGGCCATGTTGATCCAGGCGTTGTGTTCGACCTGGGTCATGCCGAACGGAACGGTGGTGAAGAACGCCGTCGCCTTGCTTTTGCTGGTGTGGTAATAGGGCGTATCATGGCCCAGTTCGGCGGTACCGTTCGACACGGCGTCGAACACCTGCAGGCCGGGGACGATTTCACCGGCACCGAACACCTTGATCTTCAGGCGGCCACCGCTGGCGTCTTCGATACGCTTGGCCACACGCTCGGCGCTGGAATAGACGCCGGGCAGTCCCTTGGGCCATGCGGTGACCATGCGCCATTCCATGACGCCCTGCGCGATGGCCGGAGTGGCCAGAGTCGACGCAGTGGCAGCCGCAGCACCGACACCGGCGACGGCAGCAGTCTTCATAAACTCACGACGTTCCATGGGACGTTCCTCGTTTTGGCAATTTGGGACTTTTCAAAAGTCTGCCGATTATAAGGAGAGTTCGTCCGGCTGCAACGGTTCAGAAACAGGATAAATCGTTTTTTGCCATGCAATTAATTGCGTGCAGTGCACCATGGCGGTGTTATTCGCTGGCCTGCGGCTGATGCGGTTCCAGTGCGGCCCAGCCCTCGGGGCCAAAGGCTTCAAGCGGAGCGAATTTGGTTTTATAGGCCATTTTGTGGCTGTCTGCGATCCAGTAGCCCAGATAGACAAACGGCAGATTGCGCCGACGGGCTTCTTCGATCAGCCACAGGACAATGAAGGTGCCGAGACCTTGTCTTTGTGGTTGTTCGGTGTCGAAAAAGCTGTAAACGGCGGACAGGCCATCGTCCATGGTATCGACCAGACAGACAGCGGTCAGATTGCCGTCCGGGGCACGGAATTCCAGCAGACCGGTTTCAATCGGGCTGTCTTCGACCATCGAGCGATAGTCGTAAAACCCCATCAGCGCCATGTCACTGCCGCCATGGCGGCGTTCCTGATAGCTGCGGAACAGGCGGTATTGCTCGGCAGTGGCTTTGGCCGGGGTGAGGGCGGCGCTCAGGTCGCTGTTGATCCGCAGGGTGCGGCGGAAGCTGCGGCTGGGGCTGAAATCCCTGACCCCCACCCGCACCGGCACGCAGGCATTGCAGCCCGGACAGGCGGGAGCATAGGCAATCGAATGACTGCGACGGAAACCGGCACGGCTGAGGGAATCGTGCAGCTTGACCGCATCCGGGCCACTCAGCTCGGTTACAATCTTCCGCTCCAGCCGACCAGAGATGTAGGGGCACGGCATGGAGGCGGTGGTGAAAAAGAAGTGCGGCCGTCGGATCGGAGAATGTTCCATGCCGTACCCTGTTGTCTGGTGAAGGTCGATGCTCAACAAATACTATGGGTTGGAATGGCAGGGAATACCAGAGGGGTTTTCCTGATCCTGATGGCTGTTACTGTTTCCCGTACAGTTCCTGGGCGCGGCGTTCAAAGGCGCTGACCATGCGCTGCACGGCTTCGGAGAACAGGGGCTGCATGATTTTCTGCAGCAGGGCCGAGCGGAATTCAAAATCGACGTAAAAGTCGATCCATGTGCCGTTGCCATCGGCATCAGGTTCGAAAATCCAGTGGTTGTTCAGATATTTGAACGGACCATCGGTATAGGTCACATCAACCCGTGACGGTTCGCTGAGGGTAACGCGCGAGGTGAATTTCTCGCGGATCATTTTGAAACCGATCACCAGATCAGCCCAGAACACGTTCCCTTCGCGGCGACGGATGCGCGCATTCAGGCACCAGGGCAGGAATTTGGGGTAATGCTCCACCTCGGCAACCATGGTGAACAGTTGCTGTTGGGTAAAGGGCAGGTGCCGTTTTTCCGCGTGGGTAGGCATGGGCCAAGGCAGCTTTCAAAGGGTTGTGACGGCAAGGTTTTGTGACAGCGGCGTAATCCACGTCCTTGAATACCGGCTTGCTGTCGAAAATGCTACCCACTTGATGGGGACATGAAAAACAAAACGCATCACACCATGGCTGTCGGTGTGATGCGTTTTGGAAGGCATGGCCAGTTGGAACGCTTATTCGCCACCCTTGCGGCCGAGGCCAATCTGCTTGGCAAACTGGGAACGCTGTTCGGCGTAGTTGGGGGCGACCATCGGATAGTCGGCGGGCAGGTTCCACTTGGCGCGGTATTCTTCCGGAGTCATGCCATAGTTGGTACGCAGATGACGCTTCAGCATCTTCAGCTTTTTACCGTCTTCGAGGCAGATGATGTATTCCGGGGTAATCGACTTTTTGACCGGTACGGCAGGCTTGAGGGCTTCGATGACCGGCTCCGGCTCGGGGGCGCTGACCATCTGGAAAGCCTGATAGACTGACTGGATCAGGTCGGGGATCTGCTGGGCAGGAAGGGTGTTCTGCCCGACATAGGCCGCGACGACTTTAGCGGCCAGGCGGAGCTTTTCGTCTTCAGTGGTCGTGGGGCTGAAAGTGTCGGCCATTGCGCTTCTCTTCTGCACTGGAGGAATTTTGATTATGTTCTGCCCCAGCTTGTGCGCAATGTCAATTCTGTATGTCCAATGATTTCCATTATCTGGACATTTACTTTGGTTTGTCAGATGTGTCTACTTGGAAACATTGCCGTCCCTTTGCGCTGGCCTTTGCGCTGGCCTTTGTGCCGGGAGGAGGCCGGGAAGGCGCCGGTCTGCCATGCGGTACGGCATGATTGGCATTGCCGCCCGAGCTGTGCTAGAGAAGGCGCACGATTCGCTTGCGTTGCTGTTCTGGCCTGTCAGGGGCGATGATCGGTGGCGTGATGCTGGCTGTTTCTGATGGAGAGTGGAACAGATGACTGCCGATGTGTTGGCGCTTGCCTCTGATCATGGGGCGCTGGAGCTGAAGGCCCTGTTGAAGACCCATGCCGAGAGCCTGGGGCTGACGGTGGTCGATCTGGGAACCCACGGGACTGAGTCGGTTGATTATCCCGATGTCGCCGATGCCATGGCCGCGGCCCTGAAGGACGGTACCGCCTCGCGCGGTGTCCTGCTGTGCGGCACCGGGATCGGCATTTCCATCGCCGCCAACCGCCATCCGTTCATCCGTGCTGCGCTGGTGCATGATGCTTATGGCGCCCGCCTGTGCCGCGAGCACAACGACGCCAACGTGCTGGTGCTGGGTGGCCGGACCACCGGCCCGGAAATCGCCAAACAGTGCCTGGAACTGTTTCTGTCCACCCCGTTTGAAGGCGGTCGCCATCAGCGCCGCGTGGACAAGATGAACAAGACGCCGTAAGTAAGGCCCGTTCTGCCCATCTTCGTTGCTTTGACAGCCTTTGCCCGCTGCGCGAAGGCACCTGACTGCTGCTAAGGATAGCATCCATGACCTACACCGTTCCCGCAGGCTTTTTCTCCTCGTCGCTGGCCGATTCTGACCCGGATGTGATGGGCTCGATCAAGGCCGAGCTGGGTCGCCAGCAGGGCCAGATCGAACTGATCGCGTCGGAAAACATCGTTTCCAAGGCGGTGCTCGAGGCCGCTGGCAGCGTGATGACCAACAAGTATGCCGAAGGCTATCCGGGCAAGCGGTACTACGGCGGTTGCGAATGCGTTGACATTGCTGAAAGCCTGGCGATTTCGCGCGCCAGGGAACTGTTCCAGTGCGAATACGTCAACGTGCAGCCGCATGCTGGCGCCCAGGCCAACGGCGCGGTGTTCCAGGCCCTGCTGACCCCGGGCGACACCATCATGGGGATGAGCCTGGCCGCTGGCGGTCACCTGACCCACGGCGCGCCGCCGGCGCAGTCGGGCAAGTGGTTCAATGCCGTGCAGTACGGTGTGCGCCAGCAGGACGCCCAGATCGACTATGATCAGGTCGAAGAAATGGCTGTCGCCAACGCGCCGAAGCTGATCATCTGCGGTGGCTCGGCCTATCCGCGCATCATCGACTTCAAGCGCATGCGCGAGATCTGCGACAAGGTCGGGGCGCTGATGATGGTCGATATGGCCCACTTCGCCGGTCTGGTGGCCGGTGGCGTGCATCCCAGCCCGCTGCCGATTGCCGACATCGTGACCACCACCACCCACAAGACCCTGCGCGGTCCGCGTGGCGGGATGATCCTGTCGAACAACCCCGATATCGGCAAGAAGATCAACTCGGCGGTGTTCCCGGGGCTGCAGGGTGGCCCGCTGATGCACATCATCGCCGCCAAGGCGGTGGCCTTTGCCGAAGCCCTGAAGCCGGAATTCAAGCAGTACGCCGCGCAGGTGGTTGCCAACGCCAAGGTGCTGGCCGACGAGCTGATGAAGGGCGGGCTGGATATCGTCTCTGGCGGCACCGACACCCACCTGATGCTGGTTGACCTGCGTCCGAAGGGCCTGAAGGGCAATGCCACCGAGCACAGCATGGAACGGGCCGGCATCACCTGCAACAAGAACGGCATCCCGTTCGACCCGGAAAAGCCGACCGTTACTTCGGGCGTTCGTCTGGGCACCCCGGCTGGCACCACCCGTGGCTTTGGCGAAGACGAATTCCGTCTGATCGGCAAACTGATCGTGCAGGTTCTGGATGGTCTGGCCGCCAACCCGGAAGACAACTCGGCCGCCGAACAGGCCGTGCGTGCGCAGGTCGAAGCCCTGTGCGCCCGTTTCCCGATCTACCCGACCCTCGGCTAAGCTGACGGTTGACTGTTCTGCGGTTTCTGGCCTGCCCCTGCTTTCGTGGGGGCAGGCCAGGAATTTCTTGGGCGTCTTCATCCGGGAGGCGCCGCCGGTGATATTTTTTTGATGCCCCCCGGAGCGGTGCGCCGGGGTAATAAAGGGACCTTCGATGCGCTGTCCGTTTTGCGGCCATGACGATACTCAGGTGAAAGACTCCCGGCCGACCGATGACAATTCGGCCATTCGTCGCCGCCGTTTCTGCCCGGCCTGTTCGTCGCGTTTTACGACGTTCGAGCGGGTGCAGTTGCGTGAACTGATTGTTCAAAAGAAAAATGGTCAGCGGACGCCGTTCGAGCGTGAAAAGCTGGTGCGCTCCATTTCCATTGCCTGCCGCAAGCGGCGGGTGGACGAAGACCGTATAGAACGGGTGGTCAATGGCATCCAGCGTCGTCTGGAAAGTTCGGGAGAAACCGAAATTCCGTCCTCAATGATTGGGGAAATGGTGATGGAGGCCTTGCAGGCTCTCGATCAGGTGGCCTATGTCCGCTATGCTTCGGTGTACAAGAATTTCCGCGAAGCGCGTGACTTCGAAGAATTTGTCGAAACATTAGGCGGTCCTGGTGGTGCTCCCCTCGCTGACTGATTTTGCTCCCGCCCCGGCGCGGTCGTTCTCCCCCTTGCGGGCCGATGATTTGGCGCGGGCCGATGATCTGGCCCACATGCGGGCGGCGCTGGCGTTGGCGCAGCGCGGGCTGGGCAATGTCTGGCCCAATCCGGCGGTCGGCTGTGTGCTGGTGCGTGACGGGCAGGTGGTCGGACGTGGCTGGACCCAGCCGGGAGGTCGTCCCCACGCCGAAACGCAGGCGCTGGCGCAGGCCGGCGAGGCGGCGCGCGGTGCAACGGCCTATGTGACGCTGGAGCCGTGCAGCCATCACGGAAAAACCCCGCCCTGCGCCGAAGCCCTGATCCGTCATGGTATCGCGCGGTGTGTCTGCGCGATGGTTGACACGGACCCGCGCGTGTCCGGGCGTGGGGTTGCCATGCTGCGCGACGCCGGGATTGCCGTTGAGGTCGGATTGCTGGAAGACGAAGCTCGCCATCTGAATGCGGGCTTTTTTTTGCGCATCGAGGAACAGCGGCCACTGGTGACGCTGAAGGTGGCGACCACGCTGGACGGCAGGATTGCGCTGGCCAATGGTGACAGCAAATGGATCACCGGCGAACGGGCGCGGGCGATGGCGCATTGCCTGCGGGCGAACCATGATGCCATTCTGGTCGGGCGCAGTACGGTGGTGCTGGATGACCCGGAGCTGACCTGTCGCCTGCCGGGCCTCAGCCGCCGTCCGATCGTGCGGGTGGTGCTGGACAGTCAGGCGCTGATCCCGCGGGCCAGCAAACTGGTGCAGACCGCCGCCGATGTGCCAACGTGGGTGATCCATGGCCCGCAAGGCCGCGAGGCGGCGCAGGCGCTGGCGGCAGAGACTGCCGTCGAGACGATCGAGGTTGCGGCGACACCACAAGGCCGCCCGGACCCCGAAGCGGTGGTCAGCGCGCTGGCCGAACGCGGCATTACTCGCCTGATGATCGAAGGCGGCGGGCAGGTGGCGGCCTCGTTCCTGTCTGCCTGTCTGGTTGATCGTCTGGCGTGGTTCCGCGCCTCGAAAGTGATTGGCGGAGACGGATTGCCGGGGGTGGCGGCTTTGGGGCTTGACCGACTGGCCGCCAGCCCGGATTTTGCTCGCAAGACCATCCAGGCCCTTGGGGCCGATCATCTTGAATTATACGAGAGACGATAAATGTTCACTGGCATCATCACGGATTTGGGAAGTGTGCGCGCGGTGGATCGGAGCGGCGAAGTCCGCTTTGAATTCTCTTCGTCCTATGACATGGGCACCGTTGATATCGGGGCCTCGATTGCCTGCAACGGCGTCTGCCTGACGGTGATCGAAAAGGGAGCCGACTGGTTCGCCATGCAGGCGTCGGCGGAAACCCTGTCAAAGACCACCCTCGGCGGCTGGGAGACCGGGCGTCCGGTCAACTTCGAGCGAGCGATGAAGGTCGGTGACGAGCTGGGCGGCCATATCGTCTCCGGTCACGTGGACGGCATCGCCACGGTGGTGGACATCCAGATGGACGGCGAGTCCAAGCGGTTCACCTTTGAAGCCCCGCAGGCGCTGAAAAAGTACGTCGCCCCCAAGGGGTCGGTGGCCATCGACGGCGTGTCGCTGACCGTCAACGAAGTCAACGACGACCAGTTCGGGATCAACGTCATTCCGCACACCCAGTCGGTCACCACCTTTGGCGCGCTGAAGGTTGGCGACAAGGTCAACATGGAAATTGACATGCTGGCGCGCTATGTCGCCCGCCTGATGGATAAGGACTAAGCCGTGAGCTCTCCGTTTTCTGAACACCTCTCGCCGATCGAAGACATCATCGAAGAGGCGCGCAATGGCCGGATGTTCATTCTGGTTGATGACGAAGACCGCGAAAACGAAGGTGATCTGGTCATCCCGGCCCAGATGGCAACCCCGGACGCGATCAATTTCATGGCGATGCATGGCCGCGGGCTGATCTGCCTCAGCCTGACCCGCGACCGTTGCCACCAGTTGAACCTGCCGATGATGGATGCGCACAACCAGTCGCGTCTGGCCACCGCCTTCACCGTCTCGATCGAGGCCCGCGAAGGGGTGACCACCGGGATTTCGGCTGGCGACCGCGCCCGGACCATTTCGGTTGCCATCGATCCCAGCCGGGGCAAGGATGATCTGGCGACGCCGGGCCACGTTTTCCCGCTGATGGCGCGCGATGGCGGGGTGCTGGTGCGGGCCGGTCACACCGAAGCCGCCGTTGACATTTCGCGGCTGGCCGGTCTGAACCCGGCGGGCGTGATCTGCGAGATCATGAACGATGACGGGACCATGGCCCGCATGCCGGACCTGATCCCCTTTGCCCAGCGTCATGGCCTGAAGATCGCCACCATTGCCGATCTGATCGCCTATCGCCGCCGGACCGAAAAGCTGGTGAAGTGCGAGGTCGAAAGCGCGCTGACCTCGCGCATTGGTGGTGACTGGAAGCTGTCGGTGTACGTCAACACCCTCGCCTATGCCGAGCACATCGTGCTGGTGAAGGGCGACATCACCACCGACGAGCCGGTGCTGGTGCGCATGCATGCGATGCACGTCCTGGACGATGTGCTGGGTGATGTGGCCGGGGGCCGTCAGGGTCAGTTGCAGACGGCGATGGAAATGGTCGCCGCCGAAGGGCGCGGTGTGGTGGTGCTGTTGCGCGAAGCCAACCGTTCGACGCTTTCTGACCAGATCCGCGAACGTCTGGGTGAACCTGCGACCGGTGGGCGTCTGGTGGACTATGGGGTCGGGGCACAAATCCTGCTCGATCTGGGCGTCACCAACATGATCCTGTTGTCGAATACCGAAAAGCATATTATCGGTCTGGACGGGTATGGCCTGCGGGTCGTGGAACGTCGTCCGATTGCGGCGCAGGAGGGTTAAGAAATGACCACAGGTCCGCGTATTCTGATCGTTGAAGCGCGCTTTTACGAAGACATTGCCGACCATCTGGTCAAGGGGGCGGTGCAGGAACTGACCGCTCAGGGCGCTGGTTACAAGCGGGTGATCGTTCCCGGTGTGCTGGAAATTCCGGCGGTGATCCGCTTTGCCATCCGGTCGATGGAACTGCGCGCCACCGACATGCGCTTTGCTGGCTATGTGGTTCTGGGGTGCGCCATCCGTGGCGAGACCGACCACTATGACCATGTGGCCCGCGAAGCGATGACCGGCATCCAGACTCTGGCGCTGGAATATTCGCTGGCGGTCGGCAACGGTATTCTGACCGTCGCCAACCGTGATCAGGCGATGGCCCGCGCCCGTGGAGACATGAAAAACCTGGGTGGCAAGGCAGCCAAGGCCTGCCTGCGCATGATCGACATCAAGCGCGAACTGGGTCTTTGACATCACTGCCGGTTTCGGCTGAATGGCGGTGGGGATGGCCGGGAAATGCACTTTCCCGGTTGTTCCCTCTTTCGTTCTGACGCCAGAGGCTTTATACCACCCCTTTGCCTCCCCATGTTTCATGGTATCTCACCCGCCGCGAGCGGCGGGTCTGGTGTCATATGGGGGAGCAAGGCAGATGGCGGCAGAGGCTGTCTGCTGCCTTCCTGCTGTTAACAGTGCCCGGTGCTGTGCCGGGCCGCCGAAATGAGGCCACAGGCCAGAGACGATGGCAAAGAAAAATACTCATGAGACCGCCCTGCGGCGGTGCGCGGCCCGTTTGGCGGCTGTTCAGGCGTTGTACCAGATTGACATGAGCCAAGGTCGCCTGGAAGACGTGATCCGCGACTTCCTGTCGGGGGCCATCGGTGGCGAAGTGATCGAAGAAGACCTGGATCTGGAAACGGAAAAGGTCGTTCCGCTGATCGAACTGAATGCCGAGTTGTTCAGCGTTCTGGTGCGTGGCGTCGCTGGCATGCGCGAGCGTCTGGATGAAGTGATCGACGCCTCTCTGGCGCAGGGCTGGGATGCCGAGCGTCTGCAGCCGGTGCTGCGCAGCGTTTTGCGCTGCGGCCTGTACGAGCTGATGGAACGCGAAGACGTGCCGCCGCGCGCCGCCGTGGCCGAGTATGTCGATATTGCCCGTTCGTTCTATGACGGCCCCGAGGCCGGTCTGGTCAATGCGGTGCTCGATCGGCTGGCCCGCCAGTTGCGCTCGGACGAAATGGGGGCTCCGCGCCGCCCGCGTCAGGGCTCTGACGACGCTGCGCAATAATCGCGGACCCGCCCCTGAATGGCGCGTCGGAGTGAGTTCCAGCAAATTGCTGACCTGTTCGCGCCCCTGGCAGCTTCGGCTCCGGGGGCGTTGGGCTTGAAGGATGATGCGGCCCTGCTGGTGCCGCCTGCGGGCCAGCAACTGGTGGTCACCGTCGATGCCATTCTGTCAGGCGTTCATTACCTGCCGGACGATCCGCCCGATCTGGTGGCGCGCAAGCTGGTGCGGGTGAATTTGTCCGATCTGGCCGCGATGGGGGCGACACCTGCGGGCATGTTGCTGGCCTGTGCCTTTCCGCGCGATTGTTCCGATGCCTGGGTCGAAGCCTTTGCCGCTGGTCTGGCACTGGATGTGGTCGAATTCGGCTGTCCGGTGATTGGGGGCGATACCGTGGCTACCCCCGGCCCGGCAACCTTTTCTCTGACCGCTCTGGGGTGGGCTCCGATGGGGCAGGCGCTGCTGCGGCGAGGGGCAAAGGCTGGTGATCTGATCGCCGTCACCGGCACCATTGGCGATGGCGCTGTCGGCCTGTGGGCGGCTCAGGGGCGGCTGACCGGGCTGGGGGTGCCTGAGGATGCCTGTGCGGCGTTGGCGGCCCGCTATCACCTGCCGCAGCCCCGTCTGGTGATCGGGCAAGCCCTGCGCGGGCTGGCCTCAGCGGCGATGGATATCTCGGACGGGCTGGTGCAGGATCTGGGGCATGTGTGTGCCGCCAGTGGTGTCTGTGCCGAGATCCGGCTGGAGGCTGTCCCGCTGTCGGCGGCCTTGCAGGTAGCCCGCGAACATACCCACATTGCTGATGAGCTGGTTTTGACCGGTGGCGATGATTACGAATTGTTGTTGACCATTCCGCCAGAGAACTGGCCCGAGGTCGAAGCCCGTCTGGGGCCGTTGGCTCCAACGGTGATCGGGCTGTGCCGCGAGGACGACAGTGCGGCGGAGACGGTGCGTGTCCTTGATCGTCAGGGGCAGCCGATGCAACTCGCGGCCACAGGCTGGCAGCATTTTTAGGGGTGAGCGCAAACCCTGACGGTTTTCGGGCGATGCGCCCGGTGTCGTTTCGTGCTATGACTGCAGTGCGGTATGCTATGGCATTCCGGCGCGGCTCGCCATATCATCGGCCATATCATCGGGGCGCCCATGTTTCGTTTACTGATCATCGTGTTTGCTCTGGTTGCAGCTGTCGGCGGTGGCGTCGGTGGGTTGGTCCACTTTGCGATCATTCCGGATTTTACCGGTGGTGCCATTGCCAACATCGTCGGAGTTGTCGGACAGAAATCCGAGGCTGAAGCCGAGGCCGAAGCTGCCGCTCCGCCGCCGCGCGTCGAGCCGGTTTACATGCAGGTTTCCCCGATGCTGATCCCGGTGATTCAGGGCGGCGAGCTGAAGCGCAATATCTACATCGCCCTGCGGATCGAGCTGGAAGCAGGCAAGCAGGCCGAAGGAGCTGCGGCAATGCCACGCCTGCAGGACCTGTATCTGCGGGCCTTGTACGAGATCATCCCCGAGCAGCAAAAGACCAGCGAAAACCTTGACCTGCAAAAGGTCCGTGAGCGGCTGCTGGTCATTTCCGAGCGTGCTGTGGGGCCCGGCGTGGTGAAAGATATTATTTTCCAGTCGGTTTTCAGTCGGTAACCCTTGATTGCGCGTGCTATGATGTCCACCTCGTGGTTCGTGGCAAGGTGCGTGGTGACGGGTTTGCCGGATATCGCATTTTCACGAAATCCTGCTGCGGTGGTGAACACAGGGGCTTTGATCTCAATCGCATAAGGTGGTTCACCGCCAGACTTGAAGAACGCTCTCGACTGCTGTCTCCGGGAATGGGGGGGTCTGTCATGCTTGCGTCCAGTCTGTTTGTTATTGTTTGTGGTGTGGTCGCCCTGGCCTATGGTCTGTGGGCGATGCGCGCCGTTCTGTCTGCCGATGCCGGGTCCCTGGACATGCGCCAGATTGCCGGGGCCATTCAGGAAGGGGCTTCGGCCTATCTCAATCGTCAATATCGCACCATCGCCGTGGTCGGGGTCGTCGTCGGGGCTGCCCTGGGCTGGCGGCTGGGCTGGCCGGTGGCGGTCGGATACGCCATCGGGGCCATTCTGTCCGGGGTGGCGGGCTATGTCGGGATGAACATCTCGGTCAGGGCCAATGTCCGAACCACCGAAGCCGCGCGGGCGCAGGGCATGGGCGGGGCGTTGACCATCGCCTTTCGCTCCGGGGCGGTGACAGGGATGCTGGTGGTGGGGCTGGGGTTGTTGGGGGTGGCGGTCTATTACACCGCTCTGCGTCTTTCGGCGATCCCGGAACGGACAATCCTTGAAGCGCTGGTCGCCCTGTCCTTTGGCGCATCGCTGATTTCCATCTTTGCCCGACTGGGCGGCGGCATCTTTACCAAAGGGGCCGACGTCGGTGCCGATCTGGTCGGCAAGGTCGAGGCTGGAATCCCCGAAGACGACCCGCGCAATCCGGCGGTGATTGCCGATAACGTTGGTGACAACGTGGGCGATTGTGCCGGTATGGCCGCTGATCTGTTTGAAACCTATGTGGTGACCATGGTGGCGACCATGGTGCTGGCGGCCATCCTGTTTGCCGGGGATGGCGCTGAAAAGATGATGTTGTACCCGCTGATGATTGGCGGGGTATGCATTCTGGGCTCGGTGCTGGGAACGTTCTTTGTCCGGCTGGGGGCCTCGCAGAACATCATGGGGGCGCTGTACAAAGGCGTTCTGGCCTGTGGCGTTGCGTCGGCGGTGCTGGTGGCCTTTGTGACCTTCCTGATGTTCGGATTCAGCGAGACGCACCAAATCCGTGGGGGAATGCTGATCGGGCCGTGGCATCTGCTGGCCTCGGCAATGGTCGGCCTGCTGGTGACCGGGGCCCTGATCTGGATTACCGAGTACTACACCAGCACTGCCTATCGTCCGGTCAGGAGTGTGGCCGAGGCATCCGTGACAGGTCATGGCACCAACGTCATTCAGGGGCTGGCGGTGTCGATGGAGGCAACAGCCCTGCCGGTTCTGGTGATTTGTGTCGGCATTCTGTCGGCCCATGCCCTGGCCGGGTTGTTCGGGATTGCCGTTGCCGCGACCACCATGCTCGCTTTGGCCGGGATCATTGTGGCGCTGGACGCCTATGGGCCGGTGACCGATAACGCGGGTGGGATCGCAGAGATGGCCAATCTGCCACCGGAGGTCCGCAAGGTGACCGATGCACTGGATGCGGTGGGTAATACCACCAAGGCGGTGACAAAAGGCTATGCCATCGGCTCGGCCGGGCTGGCGGCTCTGGTGCTGTTTGCCGCCTATACCGAAGACCTGCACCACTATTTCCCGACGCTCGATCTGACGTTCAGCTTGCAGGACCCTTACACCGTGGTTGGCCTGCTGGTTGGTGGGCTGCTGCCCTATCTGTTCGGGGCAATGGGGATGCAGGCCGTTGGGCGGGCTGCCGGAGCGGTGGTGATCGAGGTTCGTCGGCAGTTCCGCGAGATCGATGGCCTGATGGAGGGAACCGCCAAACCCGAGTATGGCCGTTGTGTTGACATGCTGACCCGGGCCGCAATCCGTGAAATGGTGTTGCCGTCCCTGCTGCCGGTGCTGGCTCCGTTGCTGCTGGCCGGGATCATCTGGGCTGTCGCTGGCAAGGCCGCCGCCTTTACCGCTTTGGGGGCGATGATTCTGGGGACGATTGTCACCGGCCTGTTTGTTGCCCTGTCGATGACCTCCGGGGGCGGGGCATGGGATAACGCCAAGAAATACATCGAAGATGGTCATCATGGCGGCAAGGGGTCGGACGCCCACAAAGCCGCCGTCACCGGCGATACCGTCGGCGATCCTTACAAGGATACGGCTGGCCCGGCGATCAACCCGATGATCAAGATTACCAACATTGTCGCGCTGCTGTTTCTGGCGCTTGTCGGTGGGTGAGGGGCATCAAAGACAACAGGGGAGCACGTGGTTGCTCCCCCGTTGTCTTTACGGTTCACAACTCTGGCTAATCCGCCACTGGCGAGGCCAGAATATCGCCCTTGCCCGACGAGGCGTTGGCGAGTGACAGTTGCCCCATGGCCTGCAACACCTGATAGGTCGCCATATTGGCGTCAAACAGGGCGGCAGTCAGGTTGATGCGGGCGTTGAACACTTCGTTTTCCGCATCCAGCACGTTGATGGCGGTTTCCTTGCCCGCTTCACGCAGCTTGATGCGGGAGGTGTAGACTTCCGACGCAATATTGACGGCATTCTGCAGCAGGTTGACCCGCTGACGGGCCGTTTCCAGAGCCTGCCATGCCAGCTTGGTCTGTTCCTCGACCTTGCGATGGACGTAGACCTGCTTGTCCTGACTGGCGGCATAGTCATAGGCGGCGCGGGCAGTATTGGCGCGGGTGGCAAAGCCGTTGAAGACGTTCCAGTTGGCGGTCACCAGCACCGAATAGTCACGACGAACACCGATGACGGTGTTCTTGTTGTGCTCGTAGTCGGCGGCGGCTTCTAGGTTCACCCGCGGCATATAGTCGGCTTCGGCGGCATCGCGCTGTTCCGAGGCCACGGCGCTTTGCTTTTTGGCGCTTTCAAGGGCCGGGTTGTTGGCGACGGCAATCTTGATTGCATCATCAAGGGACGGCGGCAGCAGTTCCAGAGGAACGCCAGGCATCCGCATCGACGCCATGTCAGGCTTGCGGCCATAGACCTGTTCGTAGGTGGATACCGCGTCTTTCAGGGCACCTTCGACGGTGACGCGGCGTTCCTTTGAAATCTGCAGGCGGGACTTGGCTTGCAGCACGTCAACGGCAATCCCGGAGCCACGCTGGACGCGCTCGTTTTCCAGATTGAGCTGCCGCTTGATGTTTTCTTCGTTCTGGCGCGACAGGTTGATCAGTTCGCGCTGGCGCAGGACGTTGAGATAGGCAGCCACCCCTTGCAGCAGGACGCTTTGCTCGGTGGCGCTTGAGTCGCTTGAGACGGCATCCTTTTGCAGCTTGGCGGCTTCATAGGCCGAGGCGGTGGCGCCACCGTCATACAGCACCTGTGTTGCCACCACGCTGGCGGTGTCGCGGCCCATGCCGAACGGGTCGCCCACGGTGTCGCGGCGGGTGGGGTTGTCGACATATTCGTAGCCGGCATCGCCTTTGAGGTCAACGCGGGGCAGATAGCCGCCAAAGGCCTTGTTCACCTGCTCTTCGGCGCTGGATACGTTTTTGCGACCGGCGGAAACCTGAGGGTGGGTGTTGACCAGATCCCGCAATTCTTCTGCCATGGATGCCGCCCAGACTGGCTGGGTGGCCGCAATCAGCGACAGTGCGGTCAGGCCGCACAGAAAGACTTTTGTTTTCATCCCCGGTCCCACTGACGGTTGCCCCAGACGCCCGTGTCTGGAAGGCTCTTTCACCCCTGGTTGTGGTTCCCGCCTTGATATGTGCGGTTCACCACCTGATTTGATAATGAATTCCGGATTGCAGGTCAAACGAACAAACCGGATTTGTATTGTCAGACATCTCCTTTTGGGCAGGATGCCGGTCTGGCGCGCGAGAGAGGGTTGAGGGCAAACAATACCTGACCCCAAGAAAATTCCGCACTGGCCGCGCGTTATATGGTGCTGGCGGATAAGATGTTGTACAAAGCGGGTGATCCGTTCCTTTTACCTATATTCGTGAACCGCGATTCGGCGTTCGAATGCTTCCGGCTGGCGTGGGCCGAAAATTGGGTGTGCTATGGCTTTTATGGACTCCTCTGTTCTGTTGATGGCCTCGCTGAGTGCTGCGATCATGGCGGGCGCTCTGGTCTATCAATCACTGCTGCCCGGTAATGGCCCGTGCCTGCGGCTCTGGGGCGGTGGAGTCCTGCTGCTTGTCTTCCACACGGTTGTTTTCCGCTGGCTATCGGAGACGGAAACGCCTGAATTCATCAGGATTGTGGTGTCCGAGGGCTCTCATTTGCTGGGGGCCATTCTGCTGGTGGCCGGCTCCTGGATGTTCTGCGAGCGTCCGATCCCGCGCTTTGCCCTGTGGGTGACCGGGGGCTGCGGGGCCCTGTGGCTGTTGATGGCATCCCTGATCGGCTTTCCGGCCGATTTGCTGGTGTTCCCCATTCATGCGGTGGTTGGCGGCATGATGGTGATGGTGGCGGTCACCATGTGGCGTCATGGCCGTCTGCCGCATTTGTCGGCGCAATATCTGGCGTTGTCCCTGTTGGGATGGGGCGGGTCGGTGATCGTCTTCCCGATGATGATGGCTTTGCCCGAATGGCGCGAGCTGACCTATCGCTTTGATGTCATGGCCGGGCAGGCTTTCGGGATGCTGGTGGCGATCGGATTGCTGGTGGTGGCGTTGCGGCGCCAGAGCGAGCAGATTGACGCTGCCCGCCAGCAGGCGATCATCTCGGAGCTGGCGGCCGCCGAGCAGGCTGGCAAGATGCGCCGTATTCTGGACGTGATGCCCGACGCGGTGATTTCGGTGAACAGCTTGGGAGACATTCAGGAATTCAATCCTGCCGCCGAGCGGGTGTTCGGCTATGCCGCCTTCGAGGTTCTCGGCAAGCCACTGGCCATGGTCATTCCTGCATCGTGGGATGCCGGTTTCGACAGCATGGCGGCTTCCAGTGGTCTGGCATCCCTGGCCAGTGTCGAAGTGGACGGACTGCGGCGGAACGGTCTGCGGGTTCCCCTGGCCATTGCGGTCAGCACGGCGCGCCAGTCGGAAGGCGACCTGCATGTGATCGTCGCCCGTGACATTACCGAAGCCCGCCTGACGGCCCGTCTGGGCGAGTTTTTGCATCATCTGGAGCAAAAGGTTCTGCGTGGGATTGGCCACCAGGAATTTGCCCGTGAAGTCTGCCGGGATCTCAGTGATATTTTTGACATTCCCCAGGTGTCGCTGATCGAGCGGGTGGAGAAGGAAGAGGCGCTGGCGCTACGGTCCTGCTATTGCCGCTGGGGTGCCCCCGGCGATGAGGGCTGCGAGTCCGCTGACCTGAAAGCCCTGTGGGAACAGTTGCTGGCCGGTGGTGGGGTCGCCTGCGGCATTTTGCATGAAGTGATCCGCACCGGCATGCCTGCCCTGGTGCGGCGGGGCGAGCGGCTGGCGGCCCATATGGATGGCCTGCCGCCCGAAGCCCAATGGTCCTTTGTGTTGCCGGTCTGGTTGCAAAATGACGTGTCGGCCTTGCTGGTGCTGGTCGGCGACGGGCAGTCTCCGGCCGAGCCGTTGCGGCAGCGGCTGGAAACGGTGGCGGCGCGGTTGGGGGCCGTGCAACAGCAGGTGCTGGACCAGCGTCGTCTGCGGTTGCAGGGAACGGCGATGGCCGCCGCGGCCAATGCGATTTTCATCACTGACCGCAATGGCCGCATTGAATGGGTCAACGACGCCTTTACCCGCCTGAGCGGCTATGGCGAAAAGGACATCATCGGCCAGACCCCGGCGTTCCTGCGCTCCGGGGTACAGAATGGCGAAACCTATCAACGTTTGTGGGAAACCATCCTTGATGGCCGTATCTGGCGCGGCGAAATGGTCGAACGCCGCAAGGACGGGACAATGTACACCGTTGATCAGACGGTGGCTCCGATTGTTGATGACAGCGGTTCGATTGCGCACTTTGTCGCCATTCATGAAGATGTGACCGAGCGCAAGCGGGCCGAAGAACGTATCCTGTACCTGTCGAATTATGACACCCTGACCCGCCTGCCCAACCGGGTGCTGTTCCGCGACCATCTGTATCAGGCGGTGACCAAGGCCCGCAGTGACCGGTCGGCACTGGCGGTGATGTTCATCGACCTTGACCGCTTCTCGCGGGTTAACGATACCCTTGGCCACGAAGTTGGTGATCAGTTGCTGATGACCATTGCCTCGCGCATCAACGCAGTTGCCGCACCGTTTGCGGAAACCGTGGCCCGTATCGGCGGCGACGAGTTTGCGGTGATCCAGAGCCATCTGCCCAACGCCGATACGGCGGCGACGCTGGCGCGCAAGATCATTGATGAGGTCGGCAAGCCGGTTGATCTCGATGGTCTGGAAGTGCGGGTTGGGGCCAATGTCGGGATTGCCATTTTCCCGCAGGATGGCGAAGACCCCGATCACCTGATCAAGAATGCCGACATGGCGATGTACCGCGCCATTCGCTCGGAAAGCGAGAGCTATTTCTTCTTCTCCAATGACATGAATGCCGAAGCCCGGATCCGCCTCAGTCTGGAAGGCGATTTGCGGCGGGCGATTGATAACGGCGACCTGACCCTGTTCTTCCAGCCACAGGTGGACGTCAAAACCCGGCGGGTGGTGGGGGTCGAAGCCCTGCTGCGCTGGAACCACCCGGAACAGGGGGCGATTTCACCGGCCCGCTTTATTCCGGTAGCAGAAGACAGCGGTCTGATCCTGCCGATTGGCGACTGGGTGTTGCAGGAAGCCATGCGGCAAAGCCGCGCCTGGCAGTTGGACGGATTGCCGTCGGTGACCATGGCAATCAATATTTCTGCGGTGCAGTTCCGCCAGAAAGGTCTGGTCCAGCGCGTGCGTGATGTGGCCGACAGTATTGGTCTGGACCCGCGCAAGGTCGAGCTGGAACTGACCGAAAGCATGCTGATGCAAGACGCCCGCGAGGCGGTGCAGGTTCTGTCCGAGCTGTCGGAAATGGGGGCGCAACTGGCCATTGACGATTTCGGGACCGGCTATTCCTCGCTGAGTTACCTCAAGCAGTTCCCGGTGGACAAGCTGAAGCTGGATCAGTCCTTTGTCCGCCACATGACCACCGAGCACAACGACGCGGTGATTGCGCGGGCAACGATCAATCTGGGACACAGTCTGGGGCTGGAAGTGATTGCCGAAGGCGTCGAAACCGAAGAACAGTATACCTATCTGCTGCACGAAGGCTGCGACGTGATTCAGGGCTATCTGTTCGGTCGCCCGATGGCGGCCGATGCCCTGGCCAACCTGCTGCGCGAACAGGCTGCATCGGGTGGGGTGTTTTTCCCCCATATTCGGGAGACGTCCCTGGAAGGTTTTGCAGGATTGAACCGGTAAGCCCATCATGGGCCTGCAGACGGCCCCCGCCCTGTCGGCGGGGATTTGGAAATGGAAAAGCGGTACACCATGGCTCGGCTTAGCGTAAACCTGAACAAAGTCGCCCTGTTGCGGAATTCTCGCCATACCGGATCTCCGAATGTGGTGGAGTTTGGACGGATTGCCCTGGAGGCCGGTGCCAAAGGTCTGACCGTGCACCCGCGCCCCGACGAACGCCACATCCGCCGTACCGATGTCCATGATCTGGCCGCTTTGCTGGCGCCGTTGCGTCCGGCGATCGAATTCAATATCGAAGGCCGCCCGACAGCGGATTTCCTTGATCTGGTGGCCGAAATCCGCCCCGAGCAGGTGACGCTGGTGCCCGATGCGCCGCAGGCGTTTACCTCTGACAGCGGCTGGAACCTGTCTGCCGAAGGGGAAACCCTGAAGCCGGTGGTGCAGCGGTTGAAGCAACAGGGTGCGCGGGTGATCCTGTTCATGGACCCCGATGCCGCCCAAACTCCGGCGGTTCCGGCCACCGGTGCCGATGGTTTCGAGATTTATACCGGTGCCTACGCCGAAGCGGTGCGGCTGCATGGTCTGGACAGCGAGGCCGGGCAGGCGGCGTTGCAGGCGGTGGTCGGGGCGGCGCAGGTCGGGCAAAGGTTGGGGCTGATGGTCAACATCGGCCATGACCTCGACCTGCTGAACACGCCGCCGTTGATTGCCGGGGCTCCGTTCATTCACGAAGCGTCGATTGGTCACGAACTGACCGGGGACGCCCTGCGCTATGGTTTCGCCGAGGCCGTGCGCCGGTATGGTGCCGCTCTGGCTGTCTGATAGAAAAAAGGAACTCCCTGATGCGCGCTTTTCATATTCGTCCGGCCCGCGATACCCAGGACATGGCGTCGGCGCGGCGATTGTTCCGCGACTATCAGGGATACCTGAACGTTGATCTGTGTTTTCAGGGCTTTGAAACCGAGCTGAACACCCTGCCGGGCGATTACGCGCCGCCGGTGGGTGAGTTGCTGCTGGCATGGGAAACCGAAGACCGCGGCGAAGGCTTGTTCCTTGCCGGTGGGGTGGCGGTGCGCCCGCTGTATCAAAAAGCCGCGACCGAGCCGGTATTGGTGCCCGGGGCCTGCGAGATGAAACGGTTGTACGTTTACCCGCAGTATCACGGTCAGGGGATTGGCGGCCGTCTGGCGCACCAGATCATCGCCTGTGCTCGCCAACTGGGCTATCAGCGGATGGTTCTCGATACGCTGGAGCGGCTGGATGAGGCGGTGGCCCTGTACCAGCGGTTTGGTTTTCAGGAATGCGCCCCCTATTACGACAACCCCATCCCGGGGGTGATCTACATGGAACTGGACCTGACCGCGGTCTAATGTCGTGCCCTGTCGCATCGCTGACACGAAAACCGGTTCCCACTTTTCGTGCGATGAGTCAGCTTTTTCTGTCGCATCGCCGACACGAAAACCGGTTCCCACTTTTCGTGCGATGAGTCAGCTTTTTCTGTCGCATCGCCGACACGAAAACCGGTTTCCACTTTTCGTGCGATGCTTTAGAGTTCCCGCCTCTTTTTTCCCTGCTCTTCAGGGGTTACGGGGGCTGGGTGCCCCCATCGTCAAGGACTACCCATCATGCTGACCAAGCCTTCGGTTCGCCCTGCAAATCCCAACTTTTCCTCCGGCCCGTGCGCCAAGCGTCCGGGATGGTCGGTTGATGCCTTGTCGGCGACGCCGGTGGGTCGCTCGCACCGGGCAAAGATCGGCAAGGAACGGCTGGCCGAGGTGATCGACCGTTCTGCCGCCATTCTCGGCCTGCCGGATGGCTGGCGTCTGGGGATCGTCCCGGCGTCGGATACCGGCGCGGTGGAAATGGCCCTGTGGTCGTTGCTGGGGCCGCGTGGTGTGGACATGCTGGCGTGGGAAAGCTTTGGCTCGACCTGGGTTTCCGACGTGCTGAAGCAGCTGAAGCTGCCGGATGTGCGGGTGCTGGAAGCGGGCTATGGCGCGCTGCCGGACCTGTCGCAGGTTGATTTCAGCCGCGACGTGGTGTTCACCTGGAACGGCACCACCTCGGGCGTGCGGGTGCCGAACGGTGACTGGATTGCCGAGGATCGGGAAGGTCTGGTGATCTGCGATGCCACCTCGTCGGCGTTCGCGATGGAGATGGCATGGGATCGGCTGGATGTGGTCACCTGGTCGTGGCAGAAGGTGCTGGGTGGCGAAGGGGCGCATGGCATGATTGCCCTGTCGCCGCGCGCTGTTGCCCGCCTTGAAAGCCATACGCCTGCCTGGCCGATGCCCAAGATTTTCCGCCTGACCTCGGGCGGCAAGCTGATTGAAGGCATCTTCCGTGGTGACACCATCAATACTCCGTCGATGGTGGCGGTCGAAGATCAGGTGGATGCGCTGAAGTGGGCGGAAAGCATTGGTGGCCGCCCGGCGCTGATTGCCCGCTCACAGCAGAACCTGCGCGCTGTGGAAGACTGGGTTGCCCGCACGCCGTGGATTGATTTTCTGGCCAAAGACCCGGCAATCCGCTCGTGGACCTCGATCTGTCTGGTGATCACTGCTGACTGGTTTACCGCCTTGTCAGAGGATGACCGGGCCAAGGCCGCCAAGAAAATCGCCTCCCTGCTGGATGCTGAAGGGGTCGGTTATGATCTGGGCAGCTATCGCGATGCCCCTGCCGGACTGCGCATCTGGGGTGGGGCGACGGTCGAGACGTCGGATATCGAAGCCCTGTTGCCGTGGATCGAATGGGCTTATGAACAGGTGAAAGCATAAAAAGCATACGAACGGTATGCTTCAGTATTCAGGGGCGGGTTGCCGAGGTATCGGTGACCTGCCCTTTTTTTCTTAAATTACCATTTTAAAAATGTGGAATATGGGGTAAGAAAGAGATCGCCTTACCTGAAAGTTGTTAAATAAGGATCATTTAAAACTAAGGGAAGGCTATGGTCGTATGTCAGTGACCATCTTTTTGCTTTAATCATGATGGCAGAATATTAAGGAATAAAAGGCTCTTTGGTGCTATCCAGAGGACGCCCGTTCCTGAACTCTACTTTGGGGGGAATCATGCTTCAGTCGGTGGTGCCTCAGTCGCACGGTCTTGGCTCTTCCAGTATTGATCTGGAAGAAAGCCTTGATTTGTTGCTGGCGGGAAAATATCTCGACGTCCCACAAGGGATATCGCCGCTGGAGCAGAAGCTTCATGCTTTGGCACAGGCTTTACACGCGCGGGCACAGGGCGATCTTCGCCGCATTGTTGCGCTGTCGATCAATGCCAGCGATGCCGTTACGGTGACCGCTGGCATGATGCGCGAAGTGCGTGAAGTCGATAGCCGGACACAGGCTATTTCTGCCGCTTCGGAAGAAATGGTGGCATCGGTGCAGGAAATCAGTCGCAACTCGGATGGGGTGGTGGCCGACGCCGAACAGGCGCGCCTTGCTGCTCAGGACGCGATGGCGGCCAGCCAGCAGGCGGTGATCACCATCGGGGCGATCACGCAGGCGGTTGATGGCGCATCGGAAAAGGTTGAGCGGCTGGTTGAGGCATCAAACCAGATCGGCGATATCGTGCAGCAGATTGAGGCCATCGCCAAGCAGACCAACCTGCTGGCGCTGAATGCGACCATCGAAGCCGCCCGGGCTGGCGAGGCTGGCAAGGGCTTTGCCGTGGTGGCCGGTGAGGTCAAGAATCTTGCCAACCAAACCGCCCGGGCGACGGTCGACATTCGGGCGCGTATTGCATCGCTGCGGCAGGAAATGGCGACCATTGCCAGCTCGATGGAAGAGGGCGCGCAGGCCGTCGAGCAGGGCCGCAAGGTGATTGAGGCCACCGGTGTCAGCATGAACGGAGTGGTCGAGCGCGTCGAGCTGGTGACGGTCAAAATGCAGGACGTGGCAGCCATCCTGACCCAGCAGATGGATGCGTCGGCTGAAATCTCGGCGGGTATTGCTGCCATTGCCCACATGTCGACCGAAAATGTGGCCAACGTTGAGCGGGTTCTGGATGTGATGGATCAGGGCGAAGCCCAGATTGCGGCCGGGATCAGCGAGCTGGCGACAGTGCAGATTGAGGATTTCACCATCCATGTTGCCAAATCGGACCATGTGTTGTGGCGCAAACGACTGGCGGCGATGCTGGTGGGGCGGACAACACTGAAAGCCGACGAGCTGGCCGACCATCATTCCTGTCGTCTGGGCAAGTGGTACGACACCCTGACCGCCAGCGATCTGGTCGAACATCCGGCCTATCAGCGACTGGCCGAGCCGCATCAGGAAGTCCATTCGGCTGGTATCGAGGCCGCCCGCGCCTATGCGGCTGGCAATCTGGATGGGGCGATCGGCTGCATCGAACGGGCAGCGCGGGCATCGGTCGATGTGCTGGCCTGTCTTGACGAGCTGGCCGCCCGCAAGGATCGGGCGGTGGTGTGGGGCAGCCGTCCGGCTTTTTAAGCGCAGGGGTGTGGCCGGGTGGGTCATGAAAAACCCCTTAACGTGCCATCAGGTGCATTTCCCGTTTGCTCCGTAGCCATAATTAGAGTACACAGCAGAACCGCCGGTCTGGCCTTGTGTCTGACCGGCGGTTCCATGTTCAGGCCGAAGAACGGTGTGCGTTTTTTGTCCCTGTTCGTCCCCCTGTCTCCCTTCGTGGAAGCTGTTCCCGTGGAAACCTGTTCCCGATGAGTGATACCGCCAACAAGGCTTTGCTGCCGACGGGCTTGCGTGATGTGTTGCCGCCGGATGCGGCGCTCGAGGCTGTTGCCGTTAACCGCCTGCTGGGCGTGTTTGCGGCCCATGGCTATGATCGCGTGAAGCCTCCCCTGATCGAATTCGAAGAAAGCCTGCTCGATGGCGTCGGAGCGGTCACCACCAAGGATACATTCCGGGTGATGGACCCCCTCAGCCAGCGCATGATGGGCGTGCGGGCTGACATGACCATTCAGGTTGCCCGCATTGCAACCACCCGGATGGTGCGACATCCCCGTCCCCTGCGCCTGTGCTATGCCGGGCAGGTGCTGCGGGTCAAAGGCTCGCAATTGCGACCGGAACGCCAGTTCACCCAGGCCGGGATCGAGCTGATCGGTGCCGATACCCCGGTGGCCGATGCCGAAGTGATCGGAATGGTGATCCGGGCACTGGATGCCGTTGGTGTGCGGGATGTGTCGGTTGACCTGATGCTGCCGCCGCTGGTGCCGGCGATGTGTGATGCCTTGCAGCTGAGCCCCGAGGCACGCCGGACCCTGCGCGATGCGCTGGATCAAAAGGACGCCGCCGCCGTCAAGGCGATGGGCGGTGATGTGGCCGGGGTGTTCGGTGTCCTGCTGGGCTGCATTGGCGAGGCCGAAGAGGTTCTGAGCCGCTTGCAGGCGATGGATCTGCCCGCCGCCGCTGCCCAGCGCCGGGATACGCTGGCCGAGGTGATTGCCCTGGTGCGCGAAGAGCATCCGGCGGCAACCCTGACCATTGATCCGGTCGAATACCGTGGATTTGAATACCATACCGGCGTCAGCTTCAGCGTGTTCTCACGCGGGGTCAGTGGCGAGCTGGGTCGGGGTGGTCGTTATCGCGCTGGCGAGGCTCAGGAACGGGCCGTCGGGGCGACACTGTCGGTTGATGCCGTTACCGAAGCAATGGAGCCGCTGTCCAGCGGTCCGCGCGTGTTGCTGTCGGTAAAGGACCGCCTGCTGGCCGGGCGGTATCAGACCGATGGCTGGGTGACCCTGAACGCGCTTCAGGATCCGCAGGATTTTGCCGCCGAGGCTCGGCGGTTGGGATGTTCTCATTATTCTGTTGGCGGGGATCTCCACGCCATTAACGACAAGCAGGGATGACACTATGACCAACGTGGTTGTCGTCGGTTCCCAATGGGGCGACGAAGGCAAGGGCAAGGTCGTCGATTGGCTCGCCGCGCGGGCTGATGTGGTGGTGCGTTTTCAGGGGGGGCACAATGCGGGCCATACCCTGGTGATTGATGGCGTCAGCTACAAGCTGAGCCTGTTGCCGTCGGGCGTGGTGCGTGGCACTCCCTCGATCATCGGCAACGGGGTGGTGGTCGATCCGTGGGCGCTGCTGCGGGAAATCGATGCCATTGCCGAAAAGGGTGTGAAAGTCACCCCGGACGTGCTGATGCTGGCCGAAAACGCTGCGCTGATCCTGCCGCTGCACAGCCGTCTGGATCAGGCGCGGGAAGCCGCTGCCGGCAAGGGCAAGATCGGGACCACTGGCCGTGGTATCGGTCCGGCCTACGAAGACAAGGTGGCCCGCCGTGCCATCCGCGTCTGCGATCTGGCCGACGATGCCGCGCTGGACATCAAGATCGACCGCCTGCTGGCCCACCACAATGCCCTGCTGAAGGGTCTGGGTGCCGAACCGGTTGACGCCGATGAGCTGCGTGCGCAGCTCACCGAACTGGCCCCGAAGATCCTGCCGTTCTCGCGGCCGGTGTGGCGTGTGCTGGACGAATACCGCAAGGCTGGCAAGCGCATCCTGTTTGAAGGCGCGCAGGGCACCCTGCTGGATGTCGATCATGGGACTTACCCCTATGTGACCTCCTCGAACACGCTGAGCGGTAACGCGGCGGTCGGGTCGGGCATGGGGCCGGGCGGTATCGGCTATGTGCTGGGGATCACCAAGGCTTACACCACCCGCGTTGGGGAAGGTCCGTTCCCGACCGAACTGTTCGACGAGGTGGGCAACCGTCTGGGCGAGCGCGGCCACGAGTTCGGCACCATCACTGGTCGCAAGCGTCGGTGTGGCTGGTTCGATGCGGTGCTGGTTCGTCAGGCGGTGAAGGTCAGCGGCATCAACGGCATTGCCTTGACCAAGCTGGACGTGCTGGATGGCTTTGACGAGCTGAAGGTGTGCGTCGGCTATCGTCTGAACGGCGAAGTGCTGGACTACTTCCCGGCTGGCATGACGGCGCAGGCGCAGGTCGAGCCGATCTATGAAACCCTCGAAGGCTGGAGCCAGAGCACCGAAGGCGCTCGCAGCTTTGCCGATCTGCCGGCGACGGCGGTCAAGTATGTCCGCCGCATTGAAGAACTGATCGAAGCGCCGGTGGCCCTGCTGTCCACCAGCCCCGAGCGCGAAGATACCATTCTGATGCGCGACCCGTTTACGGATTAACGGGTTCCGCCAACGGGGCGTCGTCTTCGTAGCGGTGCATATGAAAAAAAAGACGAGGGCGGAGAGGAATCTCCGCCCTCGTCTTTTTCGTTTCGTTAACAGCGTGCTAACTGCTTGCCCTGTAGACTGCGCTGCCGTGCAGTATCATGAAGCCGCCGCAGGAAAAGGATGATGCTGTATGGATAAGGTTGTCAGAGCCTGTCTGTCGGGGGCATTATGCCTTTTGGATGGGTGCGACGGCCTGCAATCCCGGTGCTGATGGCGACCGGTTTGTAAGGTTTATGGGGAGGGTGAGAACGCATCATGGCGAGTGATCAGCAAGGATCGGGCACTGCCGGTGCCGCGCTTCTGAAAGAACGCTATGAGATCGACCCGACCCAGCGGCTGCCTGACCTCGATATGCCGCAGGCCGAGGCTTATCATTGCGAAGACCGGCGCGGGTCTGGTCGCTCCCTCTATGCCTTGCTGTGCCGTGCGGACATGCCGCTGCGTGTCGGGGCGATGCGCTCCCTGAAAGGGGTGCAGGTTCCCGGCCTGTTGACGCTGGTTGAATATGGCATCGTTGACTGGTTGCCGGGCCAGCGCCGCCAGATGGCGGTGGTTTATGAACGGCCGAGCGGTGGCCGGGTGCTGCCCAGGCCGGGGCAACGGTTTGATGCCATCCCCGAGGCCCAATTCATCAAACGGGTGATGAAGCCGATCATCCAGGCCCTGCAGGAAATGTCCCAGCGTGGTGTGGTCCACCGGGCGGTTCGCCTCGATAATCTGTTCTGGCATGATCAGACCAAGGAACGGCTGGTTCTGGGGGACTGCGTTACCGCTCCACCGGGCTACAATAACCATGTGGTTTACGAGCCGCTGTACTTCGCCATGGCCAACCCCGAAGGGCGGGGACAGGGTTATTCCAAGGATGACCTGTACAGTCTGGGGATTTGTTTCCTCGGCCTGCTGACCGGGCGGGACCCGGCCCATGGCTGGGAAGACAATGACGTGATCCGGGCCAAGCTGGCCCAGTCGACCTATGCCTCGTTTGCTTCTGACAACCGGGTACCGCTGAACCTGATCGAGGTGATGCGCGGCGTTTTGTGTGACGATTACAAAGAACGCTGGGATCTGGAAAACGTCGATCTGTGGATGAATGGTCGCCGTCTGTCGCCGTTGCAGCCCAAACCGCCCAAGCGGGCGCAGCGCCCGTTCAAGTTTGAAGGCGTTGATTATTTTACCTGTCGCGAGTTGGCCCATGCGATGGCGTCGTCGTGGGATGCGGCATTATCGCCCATTCTCGATGGCCGGGTCGAGGTCTGGCTGCGGCGCGGGATGGAAGACAATGAAACGGCCGATGCCATCTCGGTGGCGGTGCGACTGAGCCAGAGTGGCAGTGAGGCCAAGTCTGGTGGTGATTATACGGTGGCGCGGGTGCTGATCCTGCTCGATCCGGCGGCGCCGCTGCGCTATCGCGAACTTCGGGTCACGCTGGATGGTTTCGGGGCCGCACTGGCTGCGGTGATGATGCAAAAAAAGCAGATCCGCCTGTACGCCGAGGTGCTGGCGCGCGATCTGGCCAAAAACTGGATTGATGCCCAAGGGATCTATTCGCCCGAGCTGGGGCATTTTGAAAACCAGTTCAAGGATTTGACTGCCAATCTGCAGACCCAGATGATCGGGTGGGGCATGGAGCGGTGCGTGTACGAACTGAACGAGCACCTGCACTGCCAAAGCCCGCTGATTGAAAAGGAATACGTCTCGGAAATCCGCGAGCTTCTGCCTGCGCTGGACCGGGTTTCCTTAAAGATTGATCCGAAAACAAAGCCGGTGGATCGTCATATTGCCGCCTATATCGGCTGTAAGTGGGAACGCGATACCAAGGTCCAGTTCCGGGCGCTGAATGAAAATTCGTCCGACCGGCAGATTTTGGGGATGGTCAGCTTGCTGGCGGTGCTGCAATGGCGCCTTGGGCCTCCGGCGTTGCACGGGCTGGCGGGCTGGATTGGCGCACAGTTGGCTCCGATCATTGCGGGCTATCATGGCCGGATGCGGCGCAAGGAGCTGGAAAAGGAAGTCCCCAAGCTGGTGCGCAAGGGGAGCCTGCCCGAGCTTTACAACCTGCTGGACAATCAGGAAGAGCGGCAGCGGGATAATGACGGTTTTGCCTGGGCGAAGGCCGAGTACGCCGCTGCTGACCAGCAGTGCCGCGCGCTGGAGGCCGGAAAGCTGGTGCGGGATGAGCAGGCCGAGATGATCGGGCAGCAGGCGGCGGCGGTGCTGTCGGTCTTTGTTGCGATTGTCACTGTCTGTATTGTGCTGTTTATGAGGATCATGTGATGGCGGCAGCAAAAAGCAAGGCAGCCCCCCCCGGCAGCATCAAACGGAACATCGGCCTGTTGGCTTTGGGTGTGCCGCTGCTGTTTCTGTTTCTGCCGACAGTGGTCTTTCTGGGGATTGCGCTGCTGCCGACCTTTGTGGCTCTGGTGGTGGACCGCAGCGTCAAGCGATACGGCGGGATGACCGTCGGCGGTCTGAATTTCGCCGGAGCGGTACCCTATCTGCTGAACCTGTGGACCGGCGACCATTCGGTGCCCGAGGTTCTGAACATCCTGTCCGATGTTTTTGCCCTGATGACCATTTTTGGCTCGGCTGCGGCGGGCTGGATGATCTTTGCCGCTACCCCTGCGGTGGTGACGACCGTTCTCACCCTGACCTCCAGCCGTCGTCTGGCGGCGTTGCGCAGTCGGCAGAAAGAATTGATCGAAGAGTGGGGCACCGAGGTTACAAAGTCCGCCGAGGATGATTTTGATGCTCCGCCGCCGCCGGGCAAGCCGCGGTGAGGCTGATGGCATCCCGAGGGTTTCTTTCCGGGATGGACCATGAGACAGTCCTGATGTTGTCTGCGACCGCAACCGCTCTGGTGTGAGGGAATGATGAAGACCAGCACGTCGAACCAGCCTTCTCCGCAAGCCGTATCCGAAGACGTCACACGCATTACCGGCCATTTGCCAAACCTCGATCTGGAAATCATCCGCCGGGATGATCCCGAACGGGGCGCTGAAATGGTGACCATCACCATGCGGGCCTATCCTGGCTTTGATGCGGTGGCGCGGGACATTTTGCCTGCGCTGGGAAATCCGGCATTGCTGTGGGCGCAGATGGCTCCGGGGGCGTTGCCGGGGATTCTGACTGGGGCATGTCCGGGGCAGTCTGCGCCGATGGCATCCATGATGAACCCCTTTGCCCTGTGGCAGCAAATGGGGGAACAGGTGATGCAATCGTGGATGCAGGCTGGTATGGGCCTGTGGAGCGGGCAGAACAATCCGTTCCTGCGCATGATGATGGACGCCGCCGGTGCGCCGCTGTGTAGTGCGGGTGAGCGGAAACGGTGACACTCTGGAAACAGGACCGGTTTTGTCCTGTTTCCGACAGTGCAGTGTCGGTTTTGTTTGTATGATTTTAACCTACTGAAATAAAAAGATTTTATCCTGAGGCTCCGTTGGAGGCTGAGGGAAGGACTGATCAGCCTGCAGAGGGCCTCCCGCTGATAACGGGAGGCTTTTTTGTTTTCTTCCAATGGACTGGATAGGTTGTGGGGCTGCGGCAGACCCAACTGAAATAATAGCCATAAAAATAGTACTGGTTTTGTCCCCTATCCGACAAAGACGTCGTGTTTGTCGGGAATGTCGCTGTCGCACAATATAAGAAATATAGTCAAAACAATGAACTAATGGATTGGCACACTCCTTGCTTTGCGGGATGGCAGAACATTCCTGTCAAGGAGGGTCTTCCCCATGGCAAACGTGATTGAAGTAACCGAAGCCGCCAAAGCCGCCATCCGCAAGGTCAAGGGCGAAGCGTCCGGCTTGCGGATTATGGTCTCAGCGGGCGGTTGCGCTGGCTATCAGTACCGGATGGGGCTGGTGTATGGCCCGGAAGAGGGCGACACCGTTCTGAATTTCGGCGATGTGCAGGTGTTCGTCGATGGCCCCAGTGCCTCGCTGATCCAGGGCACGGTGCTGGATTACGTCGAAAGCATTCAGGGGTCGGGCTTTCAGTTCGAAAACCCCAATGCCGAGGGCAAGTGCTCGTGCGGGAAATCCTTCGCCGCCTGAGCTGACCCTGCTGCTGTCATAAAAAAAGACGACACGATTTCTGGAACGAAAGGTCTCCCCCGCGATGTGGAACTACACCGATAAGGTTAAGGACTATTTCTTTGATCCGAAGAATGCCGGGGTGATTGACAACCCCGATGGCGTCGGCGAAGTCGGCTCGATTTCCTGCGGCGATGCGCTGCGGTTGATGATCAAGGTTGACCCCGAAACGATGGTGATCACCGACGCCAAGTTCCAGACCTTTGGCTGCGGTTCGGCCATTGCGTCCTCCTCGGCCCTGACCGAGCTGGTGATCGGCAAGACCATCGACGAGGCCAAAAAGATCACCAATCAGGATATCGCTGATTTCCTCGGTGGCCTGCCGCCGGAAAAGATGCACTGCTCGGTGATGGGCCATGAAGCCCTGCTGGCGGCGATTGCCAACTATACCGGCGAAGAACTGGCCGAAGACGATCACGAAGAAGGCGCGCTGCTGTGCAAGTGCTTCGGGATTGACGAAGGCATGGTGGAACGGGCGGTGCGCGGTAACAAGCTGACCTCGCTGGAACAGCTGACCGCCTATACCAAGGCCGGTGGGGCCTGCAAGACCTGTCACGAAAAGCTGGAAGAAAAGCTGGCCGAAGTGAACGCCGAAATGGTCACCGAAGGCATGCTGACCTCGGCCGAAGCCTTTACGCTGGGCGGGGCCAAGCCGGTCGCCAAGGCGGCTCCGCTGATCCAGATTTCGCCGCTGGCCGCTGAAGCCAAAAAGGCTCAGCCGGTCAAGCCGGGCATGACCAACCTGCAAAAGATCATGATCATCCAGCAGGCGATCGAAGAGCTGCGCCCGCACCTGCAGGCCGACGGCGGCGATGTGGAGCTGGTGGATGTGGACGGAGATTCGGTCTTTGTGCATCTGAAGGGAGCCTGCTCGGGCTGCCAGATGAGCTCGATCACCCTGCAAGGGGTGCAGGGTGCCCTGATGGAAAAGCTGGGTCGTCCGGTGCGGGTGATCCCCGCCGATGCCCGTCGCCTGATGGACGCCTGATGTCCGTCTCCGGGCCAGAGCATGAAAAGGACTGCGGTCATGACCACTGATATCAAGTCGATCTATCTGGACAACAACGCCACCACCCGCTGTGATCCGCGGGTGGTGGAAGAGATGCTGCCGTTCTTCAGCGAGCAGTTCGGCAATCCGTCGTCGATCCACTCCTTTGGCTCGCAGGTCGGTGCCAAGGTGCGCGAGGCGCGGGCGCAGGTGGCTGCCTTGCTGGGGGCCGAGCACGACAGCGAGATCGTGTTCACCTCGGGCGGGACGGAAAGCGACAATGCCGCCATCCTGTCGGCGCTGGACCTGGCCCCGGAACGGCGGGAAATCATCACCACGGCAGTGGAACACCCGGCGATCCTGTCGTTGTGTGATTACCTGAAAAAGCACAAGGACTACACCATCCACATCATCCCGGTTGACAAGCAGGGACGGCTGGATGTGGCGGCCTACAAGGCGGCGCTGTCGGATCGGGTGGCAATTGCCTCGATCATGTATGCCAACAACGAAACCGGTACCCTGTTCCCGGTCGAGGGACTGGCAGAAATGGCCAAGCCCTATGGCATCCTGTTCCACACCGATGCGGTGCAGGCGGTGGGCAAGGTGGCGCTGGACCTGAAAAACAGCGATATCGACATGCTGTCGCTGTCCGGGCACAAGTTGCACGCCCCCAAGGGGATCGGTGCGCTGTACCTGAAGCGCGGCACGCGCTTCCGTCCGCTGATCCGTGGCGGTCATCAGGAACGCGAGCGGCGGGCCGGGACCGAGAACACCACCGGCATCATCGGGCTGGGCAAGGCCTGCGAGTTGGCTCTGACCTACATGGAGCATGAAAATACCGAAGTGGCCCGCCTGCGCGACAAGCTGGAGCAGGGGATCATCAGTCAGGTGTCGCATGCCTTTGTCACTGGCGACGTGCGCAACCGTCTGCCGAACACCACCAACATTGCCTTTGAGTATATCGAAGGCGAAGCCATCCTGCTGTTCCTGAACCGGATGGGGATTGCCGCCTCGTCGGGCTCGGCCTGTACCTCGGGCTCGCTGGAACCCAGCCATGTGCTGCGGGCGATGCAAATTCCCTTCACTGCCGCACACAGCGCCACCCGTTTCTCGCTGTCACGGGAAACCACCGAAGACGAAATCGACTACGTGATTTCCCACGTCCCGGCGATCATCAGCCGCCTGCGGGCGCTGTCGCCGTACTGGGATGGTGACAAGCCGCGCGCGGATGCCTTTCAGCCGGATTACGCCTGATCCTGCCCGGGGGCTGGTCGTTGCCAACGGCGGCGGCTGGCTCCCGGGGGGGCCGCGTTCAGACACAGGGGAGGGGTCAGCGATGCCCCGGAAAAAGTCCCAACCACACTCTCTGGTGATGATTAACGACACCACCCTGCGCGACGGTGAGCAAACCGCCGGGGTGGCGTTCACACGTCAGGAAAAGCTGGCGATTGCCAAGGCGCTGGATGACGCTGGTGTGCCCGAACTGGAAGTCGGCATTCCGGCGATGGGCGATGAGGAACGCGACGGGATTCGGGCGGTGGTCGATCTCGGCTTGCGGGCCACGCCGATTGCCTGGTGCCGTTTGCGCCGCGATGACATTGACCTTGCCGCCGCGTGCGGTGTGCCTGCGGTCAACGTGTCGGTGCCGGTGTCCGATCAGCAGATCAGCGGCAAGCTGAAGCAGACCCGCCCCTGGGTGCTGGAGCAGGTGGACCGCATGGTCCGCCATGCCGCTGGTCTGGGGCTGGCGGTGGCGCTGGGCGGTGAAGACAGCTCGCGGGCGGACCTCGATTTTCTGAAGCAGGTGATCGCCGTGGCGGAACAGGCGGGCGCCCGCCGTTTCCGCTTTGCCGATACTCTGGGGATACTCGACCCGTTCCAGACCCATGCAGCGTTCACCGCCTTGCGGGCGGGCAGCAGTCTGGAACTGGAAATTCACAGCCACGATGATCTTGGGTTGGCAACGGCCAATTCCCTGGCGGCAGTTCTGGGGGGGGCAACCCACGTTTCGACCACCGTCAACGGGCTGGGGGAACGGGCCGGGAATGCGCCGCTGGAAGAAGTGGTGGTGGCCCTGCAACAGGTCTATGGCCGCAGCACCGGCATTGCGCCCAAGGCGCTGCCGATGGTGTCCGAACTGGTGGCTCAGGCCTCTGGCCGTCCGATCCCGGTCAACAAGTCGATTGTCGGGGCCGGGGTGTTTACCCATGAATCCGGCATCCATGTCCATGGACTGCTGGCCGATCCGGCGAATTATCAGGCCCTTGATCCGCATGTGCTGGGGCGGGAACACCAACTGGTGTTGGGCAAGCATTCCGGGCTGGCCGCCATTGATCACGCTTTGGAAGGTTTGGGGCTGGTGGTGGGAAAACCACAGGCCCGCGCCATTCTGGCCCGCGTGCGCGCCCATGCCGAGGCCACCAAGCAGGCACCGACCCCTGCCGACCTGTGCCGCTTTTTCGAGGAAACCCGCCTGATCCGCGATGCGGCGCTGGGCATGATGGACTCCTCGCTGCCACCGTCGGGCGGCCCGTTGGTCTGGCATAGCTGACTTGTTAGAGCATTGTGCGAAAAGTGGGAACCGGTTTTCGCAGCAACAATGCGACAGAACAAAATGTTAGACCAGCGTGCCGGCGTCCGGTTTAACGCACGCTGGTCTAACCTTCTCTTCCCCCCTTCAGGAGACTGCTGACGATGAGCGAATTTCTGCAACAGATGGCCTCCCTGTCCTCGGCCGAGGACTTCTTCAAGGCGCTGGATGTGCCCTATGACGAGCATGTGGTGCGGGTCAACCGCCTGCATATCCTCAAGCGGCTGCACGACTATCTGGGACGGGAAACCCTGAGCGGTCTGAGTGATGCGGCCCTGAAGGCGCTGTATCAGGACAAGCTGGCGCAGGCCCATGCTGACTTTGTGTCATCCGATGCGGTGACCGAGCGGGTGTTCAAGGTGTTTCAGCAGGTCAAGGGGCAGGCCTTCATCGGACTGGATGCCATCGAGCCGTTGCAAAAGGCTGAATGATGCGTCGGTCTTCTCTTTGAGGGTGACGCGCGAACGGGGGGCAGGATCATGCTCCCCGTTTTTTATTGTCGCTGCGGGTCGGGCTTTGTTCCGTTTGAAGGGAAAGCTGTCGCTAATACGACATTTCTGTCGTGTTTGGTCCGGGGTGATGAACGCTTGATCTTCTCTAGAATGATGGATTATATCGTTGATAAATAATGATTTATAAATTTATCCTGAAACTGGAACGCTGTTTGCATTGCTCCCTTCAGAATTTCAAGCCGCTGGCTGAAGGAGTGGGGAATGCACATCGTCGTTTGCATCAAACAGGTACCTGACAGCGCGCAGATCCGCGTTCACCCGGTGACCAACACCATCATGCGTCAGGGCGTGCCGACCATCATCAACCCCTATGACCTGTTTTCACTGGAAGAAGCGTTGCGTCTGCGCGATGCGTTCGGTGGCAAGGTGACGGTCCTGACCATGGGGCCGCCGATGGCCGAAGACTCCCTGCGCAAGGCGTTGGGGATTGGTGCGGATGATGCCGTTCTGCTGACGGACCGGTTCTTTGCCGGGTCTGATACCCTGGCGACCTCGTTCGCGCTGGCGACCGCCATTCAAAAGATCATGGAAACCGAGCCGGTGGACATGGTGTTTGCGGGCAAGCAGACCATTGATGGCGATACTGCACAGGTGGGTCCGGGGATTTGCTGCCGGTTGGGCATGCAGCAGTTGACCTATGTCCAGAAAGTGGAATCGGTCGATCCGGCGAAGCGCGAAATCGTCGTTCATCGCCGCTCCGAGGGGGGCGTGCAGGTCCTGAAGACCTCGCTGCCGTGCATGATTACCATGCTGGAAGGCACCAACCAGATCCGTTACGGCACCATGGATGACATGTTCCGGGCGGCACGGGCTGATGTGCGCGTGTGGTCGGCGGCGGCGGCGGGCATCGAAGACATGACCCGTTGCGGCCTGCGCGGCTCGCCGACGGTGGTGAAGAAGGTCTTTGCCCCCAAGGCGCGCGCCCAGAAGGCCAGGCCGGTGGACGGCGAAGGGGCCGAGGCGCTGGCTGCTGCGGCCATCGAAGCGATCTTCGCCAGCCAGCCCAAGCTGGAAAGCGATCTTCTGAAGCAGTCTGCCGGGTACTGATCGCGCGGCGCAATCAGCAACAGGTCTTTGAAGAGGGGTTCCGAACATGAGCGCAGACAACAAGCCCGCAAGCAGCCGCGCCGGAATGAAGAAGCAGCTTCCCGAAAAGTTCATCAACTACAAGCACGTTTGGGTGTTTGTCGAACTGGAACGCGGGGAAGTCCACCCGGTGTCGTGGGAACTGCTGGGGGAAGGCCGCAAGCTGGCCGACAAGCTGGGCGTGCAACTGGCCGGGGTGGTGATGGGTCCGCCTGCCGCGACCACCCGCGCGGCGGTCGAGGGCTCTTATCGCTATGGCGCCGATACGGTCTATCTGATGGAAGACCCGTTGCTGACCGATTACCGCAACGAGCCGTTCACCAAGGCGATGACCGATCTGGTCAACACCTATCAGCCGGAAATCCTGTTGCTGGGGGCCACCACCCTGGGCCGCGATCTGGCGGGCTCGGTGGCGACCACGCTGGCGACCGGCCTGACTGCCGACTGCACCGAGCTGGCGATTGACGATGAAGGCTCGCTGGCGGCAACCCGCCCGACCTTTGGCGGCTCGCTGCTGTGTACCATTCACACGCTGAACTTCCGCCCGCAGATGGCCACCATCCGCCCGCGCGTGATGGCGATGCCCGAAGCGAAAGACGGCGAGGTGAGTGGCGGGCTGATCGAAGTGCCGCTGAACATGAAAGAAGACGATGTGATCACCAAGATCCTCGACTTCATCGCCGACAACACCACCAACAAGGCGCAGTTGGCCTATGCCGATGTGGTGGTTGCCGGTGGCATGGGGCTGGGCAAGCCGGAAAACTTCAAGCTGGTCAAGGATCTGGCGGAAGTGCTGGGGGCCGAATACGGCGGCTCGCGTCCGCTGGTGCAAAAGGGCTGGATCGACTCGGACCGCCAGATT
Source organism: Insolitispirillum peregrinum (assembly GCF_900156605.1). Lineage (GTDB taxonomy): Bacteria > Pseudomonadota > Alphaproteobacteria > Rhodospirillales > Rhodospirillaceae > Insolitispirillum > Insolitispirillum peregrinum. The sequence continues at coordinate 497,154 of NZ_FTOA01000001.1, forward strand.
GGCCAGACCGGCAAGACCATCCGTCCGAAGCTGTACATTGCCGCCGGGATTTCCGGGGCCATCCAGCATCGCGTGGGGGTGGAAGGTGCCGACCTGATCCTGGCAATCAACACTGATCCCAACGCCCCGATCATGGACTTCGCCCATCTCGCCATCATTGGCGATGCGATGACCATTCTGCCCGCCCTGACCGAAGCGTTCCGCAAGCGCCTGTCGGTCAACCGGATGGCCGGTTAACCCCAGTACGGAGATCACCACAATGACCGAGAAATTTGATGCGATCGTGGTTGGTGCCGGTCCTTCGGGGAACGCCGCCGCCTATACCATGGCCAAGGCCGGCCTGAAGGTTTTGCAGATCGAACGGGGGGAGTATCCCGGTTCAAAGAACGTGCAGGGCGCCATCCTGTACGCCGACGCGCTGGAAAAAATCATCCCCGACTTCCGCGAAGATGCGCCGCTGGAACGCCACATCATCGAACAGCGTCTGTGGATGCTGGATGATCAGTCGTACATGGGCACCCACTATCGTTCGGACAAGTTCAACGAAGAACGCCCGAACCGCTACACCATCATCCGCGCCCAGATCGACAAGTGGTTCTCGAAAAAGGTCAAGGAAGCCGGGGCGCTGGTGATCTGTGAAACCACGGTGACCGATCTGCTGAAAGACGCGGCGGGCAAGGTGATCGGGGTGCGTACCGACCGTGAAAACGGTGACATTTTCGCCGACGTGGTGGTTCTGTGCGACGGCGTGAACTCGCTGCTGGCCCAGCGCGCCGGGTTCCGCGCCGAGCTGAAGCCCGAGCATGTGGCGCTGGCGGTGAAGGAAATGCATTTCCTGCCGCGTGACGTGATTGACGAACGTTTTAACGTCAAGGGTGAAGAAGGTGTGGTGATCGAAATCGCCGGCACCGTGACCAGTGGCATGGTCGGGACCGCTTTCATCTACACCAACGGGGAAAGCCTGGCGGTCGGGATTGGCTGTCTGGTGTCGGATTTCAAGAAAACCGGTGAGACCCCCTATGCCCTGCTGGAGCGGTTCAAGAACCATCCGTCGATTGCGCCGCTGCTGAAGGGCTCGGAAGTCAAGGAATATGCTGCTCACCTGATCCCGGAAGGCGGTTATAAGGCCATTCCCAAGGTCTATGGCGACGGCTGGATGATCTGCGGCGATGCCGGGCAGTTCGTCAACGCCCTGCACCGCGAAGGCTCCAACATGGCGATGACCACTGGCCGTCTGGCGGCGGAAACGGTGATGGCGCTGAAGGAGGCGGGCAAGCCGATGACCGACGCCAATCTGGCGGCCTACCGGCGCTCGCTGGAAGAAAGCTTCGTGATCAAGGACCTGAAGAAATACAAGGACCTGCCGGAGTTCCTGCACAAGAACACCCAGTTCTTCAGCGATTATCCGAACCTGCTGTCCAAGGCAGCCGAAACCTGGTTCCGCGTGGACGGGATCGACAAGAAGACCAAGGAAGGCCAGATGGTTCGTGGCTTTGTCAAGGCGCGCGGCTGGAGGGGCCTGCTTGGCGATGCTGTCAAGCTTGCCCGAGCCTGGCGCTAAAGCAAATCCCGAGCAGATGGCTCCATCTGCGACGACGTATTTGCTGAAAATACAATGCGTTAGAGCATTTGGAGTGATCCAGGGAGAACGGAAAATGCTCTAACGCAAACTCGCTGTTCTTATCGGAGGCTCGGCCATGACCGTCCAGATCAAAGTTGAAGACAAGCTCTATCAGAACCGTTACCGCGTCGATGAAGGACGCCCGCACATCGCCATCAAGGATGCCGCCAAGTGCCAGAGCTGCACCGACAAGGCCTGCACCACCGCGTGCCCGGCGGCGTGTTATGCGGCGGAAGACGGCGGGGTGACGGCGACGTTTGATGGTTGTCTGGAATGTGGAACCTGTCGTGTGATCTGTCAGGAAAACAGCAATATCGACTGGTTCTATCCCCGTGGAGGGTACGGAATTCTCTACAAGTTCGGCTGATCTCCGGCGCTCTGTCGTGCGTCGGTGATGGGTGAACTTTTAGAGTGTGGCGTGGCGGTTGGTCTTGGGGGAGCGGCCGCCACGCTTCTTTGCGTGTTGTATGTCTTAAGATGTAGGGAACAGTTTCATTTGTATATTTTAATTGTTGTGAATTATGGCGAATGCTAGGATGCCCTATCATACTCTATAGAAGAGGCTGCTGTTATGGGCGCCGGTTTTTTTAAGGGACAAACATTTCGTATTCACTTGTTGACAATATTTTTGTCAATTCTCTTTATTATTTGTGGCGCGCTGGTAACAATTAATGTCTATATGGGGCGCGATGCAGCCATCACGGTGGCGGAGCGCCACATGGGAACGGCCATTGAAAGTATCTCTGAGAGAACCCAGGGCCTTTTTCGCGAAATACAGACATTCGTAAGGACAGCATCCGCCATGCGGGCACTCAGCATGCCGCCGGGAGTGGATGGGCATGTGATGTTGCCAATGCTTCTGGAGGCCATTCACAGTCTGAATGATGTCGATGGAATGTTTATTGGCTATGCGGATGGCAGCTTTTTGCATTTGGTTGACCTTGCCGATGCACCGGCGTGGCGCGAGCGCCTGCAGGCACCAGCCGAGGCTTCGCTGGCGGTGAGGACAATCCTTACCGATGAAAATGGCAAACGCATTTCCCGCTGGACGTTCTTTAATGCCGATGAACGTTTTGTCGCGGATGGGCCGACGGAAGAGGCCTCTTATGATCCACGGGGACGGCCATGGTACAAGGCTGCTTTGGATGTTGATGGTTTGGCATGGTCTGCGCCTTATGTGTTCGCCACCACCGGGCAAGTGGGGTTGACCGTATCCCGTCTGGTCGAAGGTGGTGGGGCGGTGATCGGTGTCGATATTACCCTTGATCAACTGTCGCAGTTCCTGGGGCAGCAAAAGATTTCCCGCTCCTCTGTTGCCGCAATCTTTAACCGCAGCGGCAACCTGTTGGTCCATCCTCAGCTCAAGGACTTTACCTTTAGTAATATTCAGACGCCCTATGGACAAAGTACGGCGATCATTATTGCAGATAATGATGATCATCTGATGAAGTCTGTCTATGATCTGAACCGGGAGAATGGGTGGATCAAGTCTCCCAGCTATGCCTTCAGCGTGGATGGGGAAAATTATATCGGGTCTTCGCTGCCGCTGCCGTCAGAAATTGGCAACGGGATGGTGCTGACCATCTCGGCGCCGATCAGCGAAATCACTGCCAATGTCGATAAAATTACGCGGGTGACGCTGTTCTTTTCCTTGTTGATCGTTCTGGTGTCGATCCCCCTGGTGGCGTATGTGGCGCGCAGTGTCAGTCAGTCCCTGACCGCTCTGGCGGCCGAGGCCGAACGTTTGCCACTGATGGACAATTCGGCACCGGCGCGCGTTTCCTCCAGAATTCGGGAGATCGGCAAGCTGGCCGAGGCACTGGCAACCTCAAAGGCCGCCTTGAATACGTTTGGGCGTTATGTTCCAAAATCACTGGTACGCAAGATTGTCCAGTCGGGGGAAGAGCCGGTACTGGGAGGAGAACGCCGGATGGCGACCTTCCTGTTCACTGACATCGAGGGATTTACCACCATTTCCGAAGAAATCCGGCCAGAGGAACTGATCGAGAGGCTATCCCGCTATTTCAGCCATATTTCACATGTGATCCACGATAATGGCGGGACCATCAACAAGTACATCGGCGATGCGGTGATGGCGATGTGGAATGCGCCCGAGCTGTGTGATAACCATGCCGCAGCAGCCTGTCGGGCTGCCTTGCAGGCCCGCGACATTGTTGAGCGGTTCAACCACGACCTGATTGCTGCCGGAGAACCACCGTTCCGGACCCGCTTTGGAGTGCATTGCGGGGATGTGGTTGTTGGTCACATCGGCGATAATGACCATATCGAATACACGGCGCTGGGAGATGCGGTGAACGTTTCGGCTCGCCTGGAGGGGCTGAACAAGACCTATGGCACGACCATTCTGGTCAGCGAAGCGGTTGTGGCCGAGCTGGGGGATGAGTTCGAGACCCGTTTCGTTGCTGCCGTTGCACCCAAAGGGCGCGCTGCCGAGGTCCGTGTCTATGAGCTGGTTTCCGCGCGATCGGTGGTGGCCTCTGTGTCGATGGGGGCGGCCGTCTGACGAGGACGCAGTATATCAGCCTGTGGTGGGTTGGTCAGGATGATGGAAGGTTGCCTTTCGCCTTTGCTTTCCCTGCCTGTCCACGTTTTTTGCTTCGTTTGCCCGCCACCTCCACCAGCCGCCGGAATGTCGGGCATTCCATGTGCGTCGGTGCGCGACAGTCTGCAACATGGCGGAGAGTGTCGCGCAATGCGGTCAGCTCGTGGATGTGCTGGTCGATTTCATCGGCCTTCTGGTGAAGAATGTCGCGCGGCAGGTTCGGCATGCCGTTCCGACCGAACATTCCGGCGATTTCGTCCAGCGAAAATCCGGCCGATTTCCCCATCGAAATCAATTTGAGCTGCAACAGGACCTCGGGCGGGAACTGTCGGCGCAAGCCATGCCGTGAGACCGAGGTAATCAGCCCGGCCTCCTCATAATAGCGCAGCGCCGAGGGCTTGAGTCCGCTTTGTGCCGCGACCTCTCCGATATCCAGAAATTTCATGCTTGACCTCAACTTGGCTTGAAGTGGCAGCCTGCTTCAGAACCATACTTCAGGCAAGAGGACAAAATGATGGAGCAGGCTGAACAACAGCGGGCGATGGGAGCGCAAACGGGGATCATGGTGGCTTTGGCCTTGGCGATGCTGCTGGCCTCGCTCGGTACCAGTATCGCCAATATCGCATTGCCGACGCTGATCGAGGCATTTTCGGCACCGTTCGCGCAGGTGCAGAGTGTCGTGATTTCCTATCTTGCGGCCTTGACCGTCTCGACGGTCATCGCCGGGCGCCTTGGTGACACCTATGGGCTGAAACGCACGCTGGTCGGGGGGCTGATCGTTTTTGCAACCGCGTCCATTCTGTGCGCGGTTGCGCAGAATTTATGGTTCCTGAGTGCTGCCCGGGCCTTGCAAGGCGTCGGAGCGGCCTTTCTCATGACCCTTGCCATGGCATTAATGCGCCAGACAGCGAGCGAAACGCGCGTTGGTCGGGCAATGGGGCTGCTGGGTACCGTCTCGGCATTGGGAACGGCGCTTGGTCCTTCGCTGGGTGGCTTGCTGATTCCGGTGACGGGATGGCCGGGCATCTTTTGGGTGCAGGTTCCGTTGGCAATGCTTGCCCTGATCCTTGCCCTCATCACCCTGCCGGGTGGGTTTGTCGGACGGGAAACAAAGGAAAAGGCGCGATCCACCCTCCGGTGGTTCATGGTGGATGGGGGCCTTGTGCGCAATCTTGCCATCAACATTCTGGTGGCTGCCGTCATGATGACGACGCTGGTGGTCGGCCCGTTCTATCTCGTCCTTGCCCTTGGGCTGGAGGCGAGGCAAACCGGGCTGATCATGGCGGTTGGCCCCGTTATTTCCATTGTCAGCGGGATTCCTGCCGGTCGGCTGGTTGATGTCTGGGGACGTGATCCCGTGTTGGCCCTCGGGTTGATCCTGCTGATGGTGGGGGCGTTGTTGCTGGCTTTTGTGCCGAATATGATGGGGGCCATCGGCTATCTGTTGTCCATCAGCGTGCTGACGCCGGGCTATCAGCTTTTTCAGGCGGCCAACAATACGGCCGCGTTGGCCGATGTGCCGAAAGATCAGCGCGGTACTGTTTCCGGCCTGCTCACCCTGTCGCGCAATGTCGGCCTGATAGCGGGAGCATCGTTGATGGGCGCTGTTTTTACCTTTGGCGTTGGAAGCGGGCCGCTTACTGCTGCAACGGCTCCGGATGTCGCTGCCGGAATGCGGCTGACGTTTCTTTTGGCTGGCGCCATGATGATAGCCGCAATCGGGATTGCCTTTGGTCCTTCTTTCGGCACAGATCGGCGCAATGCTGTGGTCAGCCATCGACAGGATGTTGTGGGCCCTCGAGCAACAGTTGATAAAACGCCAGATCCAGCCAGCGACCAAACTTGAAGCCGACCTGAGGCATGGTGCCAACGTGCTGAAAGCCGAGGCTTTGGTGCAAGGCGACGCTGCCGCTATTGGCAGCGTCAATGGCACCGACCACCGCATGAAAGCCCTGTGAATGGGCGGCACCGATGATTTCGCGCATCAAAATACGCCCCACTCCGTGGCCCCGGTGGTCTTTGTGGACATAGACCGAGTGTTCGACGGTGTATTTGTAGGCCGGAAATGCCCGGAATGCACCATAACTGCCAAAGCCAATCAGCGCACCGTCGTCATTCTCAATGCCAATGACGGGAAAATGCCCGGCGGTCTTGGCGGCGAACCAGCTCCGCATGGTGTCCATGGTTCGTGGTTGATAGTCGTAGAGGGCGGTCGAGGTGAGAATGGCGTCGTTAAAGATATCCAGAATTTGGCTGGCGTGGCGGTCAAAGGTGCAGGCCACAATGGTCTGATTGCTCATGGTGACTTTCCTGAAGTGGGCGTGTGCCGCAGCGGGTCTGGAGCATTGTGCGTTAAATGTGGCGCCACAGTACACGACAGTTGGTAAGTAAAGTGCAGGCTGCCGCCTGAAACCACTTGGGGCCTGAGGCCCCAAACCCCCATTTTTTCTTTCAATATCAATTCAATGGGGCCCGGGGCCTCAAGGCCCCGGCGAGGTGTGGAGCAGCGCTCCACGTCCTTGTTATTCAACTGTCGTGTTAGACCAGCGTACGTTAAATCTGACGCAGGCACGCTGGGCCACATTGTTGTTGCGAAAACCGTTCCCCACTTTTCGTACAATACTCTCTAGAGATGGCTGGCTGTGGCAGAGTCAACCATCGGCAGGGTAAAGAAAAAGGTGCATCCTTCTCCTTCTCCATGCGACTCAACGCCAATCTGGCCATTGTGGTGGTCAACGATCTTTTTGCAAATCGCCAACCCCACACCGCTGCCTTCGTATTTGTCTTTGGATTGCAGGCGCTGGAATACCTTGAATAGTCGGGATGTTTGTTCCGGGGCGATACCGATGCCGTTATCCTGAACGCGGAACAGCCAGTGATCTTCTTCCGGCTGAACCGACAGGGTAACCTCGGGAACCCGATCCTCAAGGCGATATTTCAGGGCGTTGCCGACAAGGTTCTGGAACAGGCGGGTCAGTTCGTCCCGGCTGGCCTGAACGGTTGGCCAGTCACCTGAAATTGTAATCCGGGCGTTGGCTTCGCCAATGGCAGGCTGCAGGAACCGCAGCGCTTCGTTCAGGGCATCGGTGCTGTCCATAATGGCCATCGGCTCCCCACTGCGACCAACCCGCGAGTATTCCAGCAGGGAAACCAGCATGGTTTCCATACGGATGGCGCCTTCCCGGGCGTAGCCCATCATGCCGCGTGTATCGTCGTTCAGGATGTCCTGCAAGCGTCTTTCCAGCAGTTGAATATAGCTGTGTACCATGCGCAAAGGCTGGCGCAGATCATGCGAGACAGCATAGGCAAACTGTTCCAGTTCGTTGTTCGACCGGCTCAGTTCTTCGCGTTGCTGGGTCAGGATTGCTTCGGCCTGTTTGCGGCTGGTGATGTCCAGATGCGTTCCGGCCATGGTCAGGGGAACCCCTTGCTTGTCGCGGGTGATCACCTTGCCACGGTCCAGGATCCAGATCCATCGCCCGCTTTTGTGCCGCAGGCGGACTTCGCATTCGTAATAGTTGGTTTCCCCAAGGAAATGCTGTTTCAGAAGCTTTTCGGACCGGCTTCCGTCCTCTGGGTGAACCAGCCTGTTCCACGTTTCAATGGAAATCTCGCCCAGTTCGGCACGGGTATAGCCCGCAATGGTGGCCCAGCGTTCGTTGATGCGCAGGGCTCCGGTGTGCATATCCCATTCCCATGTCCCGACATCGGTCGCCCACAGGATGTTCAGCAGGCTTTGCCGTTCAAAGGTCAATGCCTCTTCGATCTGTCGGCGCAGCGATATGTCGGACTGGATGCCACTCCACACCGTGTCCCCGTTTTCGAGGATCTGCGGGGTTGCTTCGACTTCCAGCCAGCGATGAGTCGGGGGGGCAACCATTTGACCCTGCCAGTGAAAATGCTCTTTCTGACGGCGGAAGGTCCAGAAGCTGGTGACATCCTCGCTCGAAAAGGCGCGCAATGCCGAGGCCGGGTCCGCCATCACGCTTTGGCGGGTGACGCCGAGTTGCTCGCACCAAAGGTCGCTGACGTAATCAAAGCGTTCCCTGCCGTCAGTGCAGATGCGATAGCGGAAAATACCGACCGGCAGACTGCGGATCACCTGAGCGTATTCAGCTGACAGGGCACTCAGCTCGGCCTCGATCTGTTTGCGGTTGGTGATGTCGTAGAACGTGCTGACATAGAGGTTTTCCAGACCGGCCAGATACGCGGCTTCGGCCAGCACTGTTTTGACCGTGCCATCCTTGCAGCGAACATGCACTTCCAGTGGCTGGAACGGGGCATTTTCCTGTTCCAGCAATCGCAGGCGTCGTGTCCATTCTTCCTCCACGCTCTGGCCGTAGGAGGCATCCGGGTAGGCGTTGCTGCGCCAGGCGGTCAGGGTCGGCACGTCGCTGTGCTGATAGCCAAAGGTCTGTTCAAACGCCAGATTGATGTACGCAACCATGCCGTTGCGGTCAAGCAGGGCGACTGGAACCGGCGAGTTGTCCATGACGGCCCGAAAGCGGAGTTCACTGTGTGCGAGCTGCTCTTGTGAATGGCGCAATTCGCGCTCCGAGGCAATCAGCTTGCGCAGCAGCTCGGCTTGTTCCCGCTGATCATCGAGGGCAACCTCCAGCCCCTGGCGGCGGCGGGTGCTGCGGTAATTGGTGTAGAGCAGCGCGGCAAGGATCAGGATGACGGCAATCACGCACAGGGCGAGCAGCATGTTTTCCCACTGTAACGCACGCAGTTCATTCTGGGGGGATTTGACCAGAATGAACCATTGGCTGTTCTCCAGGGGGTGGCTGTAGGCAAAGACGGGGTCCCCGCGATAATCGATCCCTGTGATGCTGCCCCAGTGACCGGCTGCGGACTGGGCCGCAGGCAAGGTGACTTGCGAGAGTGGGCGTCTGAGCAATTGGAAGGACGCATTTTTATCCTGACTGGGCGCAATGATCAGAACATGATCATCCTGTTTGCGGCCGATCAGAATTTCTTCTTTGTTCTGAAGGGTTTCGTTGAAAGAAATGATTTTGCGCAAGAAAGAGGCCGGGTCAACGTGCAGGGCCAGGACGGCAACTGGTGTCGTGCCGTCCGGCCCAAAGACCGGAGCCGCCAGATCGAGCGAGAGCGTAAGGCCACCATTCCTGCCTTCGACGACGTAAAGATCCGAAGGCAAGCTGCTGGTCCCGAGCAATGCGCGCTGAACCAGCTGTTCATTTTCCGTCAGTCCGTCACCGACGTCAGTCGAAACCTTGAGCAATGTCTTGCCAACAGGGGAAAGCAGACTGATCTGGTGATAGGAATAGGTGCTGATCAACCCCTGAAACCGGTCAGTCAGGTTATTTTCGAGAGTCGTGTTGTCCGGGCTGCGGGCATACTCAAGAATGGCTTTATTCAGGAACGGGTCTCTTTGCAGTACGGTGGCATCGCCCAGTCGCTCGTTCAACCACAAACCGAACAGGTCGGCTCGTTCGGCAGACATATTTGCCAGATGCTGAGACACTTTGCTGTGAAGTGACGCATTCAGCGACATGGTGATCGTGCTGATGATGAGCAGCAGGGCAACCATGGCTCCGATGCCTGCCGCGAGGAAGAGCCAGCGCGATTGCCGCGCTGGGGGCATGCGAAAGAAAGGGGCCATGGGACATGATTCCGGTAACTGAACAAAGGCGCTAGCGAAGATACTGGACGGCAGCGGTGAGGAGAAGGCTTGTTCCCCGGAAGAGGTATACCCGGAACAGGGGGGGTGTTTCTTCCAGAGCAGTGGGCGTGAAAACAGGAACCGGTTTTGCGCACCATCACTGCGGCAACGAAGAAGGTTAGACCTGTGTGCCTGCGTCAAATTGAACGCACACTGGTCTAAAAAACATACTCCTGGTGTTCAGCGGTTTTTTGCAGACATTCATCAGGCAGAGGGGCCAGACTTTCGACAAGCTGGTTAAAATCGCCGGATTTCTCGATGACCCGGCTTGCGCCATGATTCATGAAGGCGGCCTTCAGCGCGGGACTGCTGGAGCCTGTCAGCATCACCACCGGCAGCCTCTCCAGGCGAGGGATGCTTCTGATGGCTTTCAGGATATCCAGCCCGCTGCAATCAGACAGGGAGCCGTCCAGCAGGACCAGATCAACCGGATGCCCGCAGGGAGAGCAGGGAGGCGCTGTGGTGAGAAAATCCAAAGCCTCGCGCCCGGTTGTTCTGGTCGTCAGGGACGAGGCGTAAGCCTGCTCTTCGAGGGCCATCCGGGCCAGCAGGGCATCGCCACTGTCGTCTTCAACCAATAAAACGGAAAGTGTGGCCATGATGATTGCGAGTCCAGGGAATGAAAAGTTGCAGAAGGTCATGTAATCCATTTGGAGTATGACCTTTTGGTGGTCTGGTATGGCAGGCATCGTCAAATATTAACTTAACATATCATTCTGAAATATCCAAGAGCTGCTCTTGTTATGCACCTTCTGGTGATATGGTTCAAAAGTATCGTTTCCGGGGTGCCGGATTTGAGGGGATGGCCCTATCTCTATGATAGCAGGTTGTTTTTATCCTGGACTGTCGGTATTCTTTTGTATATGTGCCGTGCACCCGGAGTGATCTTTCGCAAGAAATTTGTGATCAAAGGTTGTTGTTCTATTGAGGGTTTCCACCTTTCATTATCTGTCCCGATTGACGAGGTAATCCTGTGCTGGGGGTCTTCCGGATTCTCTTTAAGGTTGTTAGGATCTTTTGTTGCAGGCGCTGTGGGGTTTTCCTTGGTCAATACTCAGGGAAACTGGCCTGTCGCAGAGGGGGCTGAAAAAAAAGTAACCCCGTGTCGAAGAGCGGAGTAAAGTGGTCGGGCAGGGTGGTGGCTGGTGCTTGTGAACGCAGAATTTGTTGATGTTGTACGTGTATGGTGTGCTGTGCCATGGCACTGTTGGCTGGCTCGAGCTGCCTGTTGCGGATGGGCACCAGACATTCCCTCTCCAGACTGTAATAAGACGCGCATTGACAGAACGCCCCGGTTCGGCACTAGCTAGCACCGCCGTATGCAGGTCTCATCCAGAAAAGATGTCGAGGCCCTGCAAGGCGCTCGGGGATAAACGGAATTTAGCGTGATGCAACCTACTTCCAATGATGATGGTGTCCAGCGTACGTGGTTGCGTGGGGTGGCAGCTTTGCGGCCTGTTCTGATGATCGCGGTTGTCCTCGCCGTGGTTGCCCTGGCCTGGTTTGCTGCACGCCGCCTGACGGGCGAAGTGTCGTATCAGGATTTGATGGCGGCTTTGTCGCAGATGCCATGGTGGGCAATCCTTGCAGCGATTGCGTTGACCGGGATCAGTTTTGCGGCTCTGACGGTTTATGATTTTCAGGCACTGGATTTCGTTGAGCGGACTGTCCCGCGCGGAATGGTGGCTCTGGCGTCTTTTTCGGCTTATGCCGTCGGGAATACGGCTGGCTTTGGCCCGCTGACAGCCGGGGCGGTCCGGTATCGTTTTTATTCCCCCTATGGTGTCGAGCCGGATGTCATCGCCCGGATCGTTGTTTTCGCCAGTGCGGCCTTTGGCATTGGCCTGACCGGTGTTATCGGGCTTGGCTTTCTGGTCGCGGGCGATGATTTCGACAGCCTGTCGATTGCTCCTGTCGGTTTGCAGATTCTCGGCGGAGTCATTACGGCTGCCCTGATTGGTCTGTGGCTGGGGGCAGGAAAAGGACGGTCTGTCACCCTGTTTGGCTATCAGGTCGCCCTGCCGGGGCGCGGGCTGTTGATCCGCCAGTTTCTGGCCACATCGGTGGATGTTGCCGCATCGGCTGCGGTGCTGTGGGTTTTGCTGCCGCCCGGTGCGATCGGGTTGCCGACCTTTATCATCATCTATTCCGTCGCCATCGGTCTGGGGGTTCTGAGCCATGTTCCCGCCGGTCTGGGGGTGTTCGAGACTGTCATTATTGCGGCTCTCGGGCCTCGCGTGGACGTGGATCAGGTGCTGGGCGCGCTGGTGCTGTACCGGGTGATCTATCATCTGGTGCCATTGGCGCTGGCCGCCCTGATCCTGAGCGCGCTGGAGGTTCGTCGTGCGGCGGCGGCCCCGATGATGGCGGCGGCGTTGCGCGGCAGTACCCGTCTGGCTCCGGCTGTTCTGGGTGCGCTGGCTTTTGCCATTGCCGCGATCGAGATTTTCTCCGGAGTAACCCCACTGAGCGAACGTTCAGTGGCGTGGTTGACCGATCGGGTGCCATTGTCTCTGGTCGAGGCGGCAACCTTTTTTGACAGCATTCTGTCGGTCCTGTTGCTGGTGGTTGCCCGGGGTCTGGTCTATCGCCTGGACGGAGCATGGTGGGCGGCGCTGATCATTGTTCCCCTGTCGATCGTTTTGTCGCTGGTCAAATCGGTGGCGCTGGTCGAAGTGGCCTTGTTGTCGCTGTTGTTCGTGGCGCTGTTGCTGTCCCGGCGGCATTTCTCGCGTCATGCCTCGCTGTTGCATCAGGCCTTGACGCCCAACTGGGTGCTGGCTGTTGCGACCCTGCTGATTACGGCTTTTGCCCTGTTGTTTTATGCCTATCAGGACGTGGAATACGCCAACGACCTGTGGTGGCAGTTCGAATTTGACCAGAACGCATCGCGCAGTCTGCGTGCCATGCTGGGGGTGATGATGACGGCGACGGTGGTGGCCGCCCTGTCGTTGCTGCGTCCGGTGCGGGAGCGTCTGGCCCCGCCGTCCGAAGAAGACATCAAGAAGGCGCTGGAAATCGGTCGCCAGCAGCCACGGATCGAGAGCGCCTTTGTGGCCATGGGCGACAAGTCGGTGCTGTTTTCCGAGGATGGGAAGGCCTTCATCATGTATGGCCGTCAGGGCCGTTCGTGGGTTGCCCTGTCTGATCCGATTGGTCCGCGTGAAGCCTGGCCGAGCCTGATCTGGCGCTTTGTCGAAATGGCCCGTGCGGTTGGTGGACGGGCGGTGTTTTATCAGGCTGGCCCTGACGCGCTTTCCCTTTATGCCGATGCCGGTCTGAGCGCTTTCAAGCTGGGGGAAGAAGCCCGGGTCTATCTGCCGGAATTTACCCTGCAAGGTTCCAAGCGGGCCAATCTGCGCAATTGCATGAACCGCTCAACCCGTGACGGATTGACCTTTTCGATCCTGTCAACCGCCGAAATTCCGGCCCATCTGGACGAATTGCGCGCGGTTTCCGATGCCTGGATGACCTATCACAACGTTCGTGAAAAGCGCTTTTCGCTGGGGGCATTCGATCCCGATTACCTGTACCAGACGCCGATCGGCATTCTGTGCCAGGAGGGCAGGATTGTTGCCTTCGCCTCGCTGTTGTTGACCGATCACAAGGTTGAAGCATCAGTTGACCTGATGCGCTTCCTGCCCGGGTCAGTCCATGGGGTGATGGAAACCTTGCTGGTCCACGTCATCCTGCATTTCCAGTCGCAGGGCTATGAGTGGTTCCGGATGGGGATGGCTCCATTGTCGGGCTTGTCTGACAGCGCCGCCGCCCCAATATGGCATCGTGTCGGACGCATGGTATTCGACCATGGGGAATGGTTTTACAACTTCAGTGGGTTGCGGACCTTCAAGGCGAAATTCTATCCCCAGTGGCAGCCGCGGTATCTGGTGGTCAGCGGCGGGATCAGCCCGATGCTGGCGCTGGCCGATATTACCGTTCTGATCAGTGGTGGCCTTAAGGGTGTGATTGGGAAGTGATGAGCAGGATGACCGGTTTGGGTGTGAGCGGTATGCTGAAGGCAATGGTGGTGGGTGCCGGGATTCTCGGTGGCACCCTTGGGGTGATGTGCCACGGGGCATTGGCCCAAACGGCAGCGCAGCCGGAAGAAACCAAGGATGCCTTCACCGACGTCATGCCTGTCATGGGGTTGCCGATCTATTCCTATCCGGAGAAAGACCTGCCCACCAGTGCGGTGGTGCTGTTTTCCGGTGAGCATGGTTGGGGCGATGCTGAAAAAACCATGGCGAAGGCGCTGGTGCAGCAAGGGGCGCTGGTGATCGGGATCGACACCCCGGCCACCCTCAAGCGGCTGGACGAGCAGGATGATGCGTGCGTCGAGATCGTCGGCGAAATCGAAAATGTCAGCCACAACACCCAGTATCAGATGGATACGCCGCGCTACCATTTCCCGGTGGTGGGCGGCATCGGTCTGGGGGGGGCTTTGGCGATGGCTGTTGCGGCGCAGACCGAGACGGCGACAATTGACCGTTTTGCGGTGGTTGATCCCTGGTCGTTCGTTCCGTCGCGCAAGCCGCTGTGTACGCTGGGTGATCCGCAGCCGAAAAAGACCGCTGACGGCAAGGGCTATCGCTATGACCTGCCCGGTGGCCCGAAATCCTTCTCGCTGAGTGCCACCCTGACGACACAGGCCGATCCCCAGGGCAAGGCTTATGTGGCGGACTGGGTGCAGGCCAATCCGAAAAGTGTCTCCAGCCAGTCCAGCCCCCAGAGCCAGAGTGATGCCTTGCTGGCGGCGGTCCGCAGCAAGGCTGCCAGTACGGTGGCGGGCCGGTCTGCCGGCGGGGAAGACGTGAGCGACCTGCCGCTGGAAGAAATTCCGGTGTCAACGCCGTCGGACACCTTCGCCATTTTCTATTCCGGCGATGGTGGATGGCGCGATCTGGACAAGGACGTCGCGGCCGTTCTGGAGCAGGATGGTCTGCCCGTGGTGGGCGTCGATGTGCTGCGCTATTTCTGGACCGAGCAGACGCCCCAGCAAAGCGCCAAGGATCTGGCCCGCATCATCCGCAGCTATCGCCAGAAGTGGCATGCCAAAAAGGTGGTCCTGATCGGCTTCTCGTTCGGGGCTGACCTGCTGCCAATCATGTACAACCAGCTGCCGAAAGAAGAACGGGCGAGTGTGGCGCAGATTACCCTGCTGGGGCTGTCAAAGGCGGCGGTGTTCGAAGTCAGCATGGAAAGCTGGCTGAACCACAAGCCGTCGGATGCACCGCAGACCCTGCCGCAGCTGGCAAAAATTCCCTCTTCGCTGGTGCAGTGTTTCTATGGTGAAGACGATACCCATAACGTCTGTCCGGAACTGGCCGGGACCGGGGTGGAACTGATCAAGACCAAGGGGGGCCATCACTTCAACAACGAATACGACATGCTGGCCCGTCGCATTCTGGATGGCCTGAAGGCGCGCGCCCAACAGCCTGCCAAGGCTGCCGGGCAATAATCGCCAGCCTGTGCGGCAGGGGCGTCATGCTGACAGGAACGCCTCTGCCAGCTCGGCGGTGCCGCTGGTGTAGTCACTTCCCAGTTCCTGCGCGAGAGGGATTTCGCTGTGGGAGGCCAGCCAGGCGGTCAGCAGCAAGCGGCGGGCCATCTTGAGCGCAGGAAGGACGGCGAGGTCTTGCGGGCTGAGGCGGCGGAGCTGCTGGTAACTGTCCAGCCAGGCGGCTTCCCAGAGGTGAACGTCCGGGTGCTGTTCGTGAAAGCTGATGGCGGCAGCAAAGTCGTACAGGAACCAGCTCAGGCCGCTGTCGTCAAAGTCGATCACCCGCAGAGCGTCGCCATCAACCAGCAGGTTGCTGAGGCGCAGGTCGGCATGAATCAGGCCGAAGCGGTCGCTGGCGGTGCCATAGGCGGCCATCGTGGTGTGGATGCGATCAGTGGCCCGCTGAAAAATCCGCCGCCCCTCTGCCGACAGACCCAGCGACGCCTGCCATGGTCCCCAATAGGAAACCTCCCCGATCATGGCCGAAACGTCCCACCGCTTGCGGACAAAGCCGTTTGGCAAGGGCCAGCTTTGTGTGTGATCATGCAAGCGGGCGGTCAGGGCGCCCAGGGTGGAAAACCAGTGGCTCAGGTCGTGATCGTCGGGGGTCGGCATGTCGCCGGGAACAAAGTCAAAGGCAACGGCCCGGCGGGGGGCAAGCCCGGCCGGTGACGGCAGAACGTGCAGGATGTCCCCATCGCGGCCCGGCAGCGCGGCAGGGGTGTCGATGATTTTTTTCTGGCGAAGGGCGTTGATCCACATCAGTTCCGAACGGATTTCCTCAGTCCGGTGATAGCCCTGACGGTGCAGGCGCAAGCTCAGCCGCCGCCCGCTGTCCGGGTCGTCCAATCGAAAGGTGGCGTTCTCCGACAGCGACATCAGGGTGGCGGTGGTCTTTGGCGACAGACCCCACAGGGGCGCGGCAGCGGTTGCCATGCTGCTCAGGTCAGCAACAACAGCGGGGCTGTATTCTCCGGTCATGAGGATATCCTTGTGGCAGAAGACTGCGCTTGATACCGCACTCTGTCCCGGATGGGGATTGCTGTTTTTGCTGTCAGGGCGAAAAATTGCCCATACCATGAACAGCAGCGCGAAAGGTTGCTTGCGATATCAGCCAGAGCCGCCTATAGTCCCGCCCAATTTGGGAGGCTCAGGGATAGTAGCATACCATGACCATTACCCTTCCGCCGGACTACCGCCCGTCTGATGACGAGCCGTTCATGAATGAAGTGCAGCGTGAATACTTCCGCCAGAAGCTGTTACAGTGGCGTTCGGAGTTGCTGCGTGAATCCGAAGAGACCCTCGAGCACCTGCAAGAAGGCGGCCTGCAGGAGCCGGATCTGGCTGATCGTGCGTCGGCTGAAATGGATCGGTCTCTGGAATTGCGGACCCGCGACCGGGCTCGCAAGTTGATTTCCAAGATTGATGCGGCACTGGAACGTGTCGAAAACCGTACGTACGGGTATTGCGAAGAAACCGGGGAGCCGATCGCGCTGCGTCGCCTCGAGGCCCGCCCGATCGCAACCCTGTCCATCGAGGCGCAGGAGCGCCACGAGCGGATGGAGCGTACCCATCGGAGTGATTAAGCAAATCCCGAGCAGATGGTACATCTGCGACGACGCATTTGCGTGAACAACGGTGCAAATCCCGAGCAGATGGACCATCTGCGACGACGCATTTGCTTTTTAAGATGGCAAATCCCGAGCAGATGGACCATCTGCGACGACGTATTTGCTCATCTCCTGACCTGACAACGCCGGGCCATCGTGATTGATGGCCCGGCGTTTTCTTGTCTTGCGGTTGCCCCTGCCCACCGTCATCCTGTCCGGGACCCGGCCCGTCACTGACGCCTGTTCATATGGACAGGCGATACCTGCTTTTTGCCGTCTTTTTGTGATTTATTCTGAACTGCCAGGGCGTTAAAAGAAGGGAATCCTGAGAATGGATGATTGCTTGCAGGGAATTCGCGTCCTCGATCTCAGTCAATATATTCCGGGGCCATATGCCGGGCGACTGCTGGCCGACTTTGGAGCCGAGGTGCTGAAGATCGAACCTCCGCACGGAGACCCGATGCGCTCGTTCGGGCTGGTGGATCGTGACGGTGTGTCACCATTCTACAAGAGCCTCAACCGGGGGAAGACCGTCTCTCATCTTGATCTGAAAAGCGCCGAAGGACAGCAGACGTTCCGTGGTCTGGTGGCGGTGGCAGATGTGTTGATCGAAAGCTTTCGGCCTGGGGTGTTCGACCGGCTGGGCTTTGGGGCTGATGCGCTGGCGGCGATCAATCCGGGGCTGGTGCACTGCGCGCTGTCAGGCTTTGGTCAGACGGGGCCATACCGGCTGAGGGCCGGGCATGACTTGACCTATATGGCGGTGGTTGGCGGATTGGCGGCGACCGGGACGCGGGAACGGCCGGTGATGATTGCGCCGCCCATGGCTGACAATGCCGGGGCCATGCATGCGGTGATGGCGATTACGGCGGCTTTGGTGCGCAAGCAGCGCACTGGCAAGGGAGCCCGGCTGGATTTGTCTTTGGCTGAATCCGCATTGGCGCTGTGCTCGATGGGGATGACCGTTGCCTTGCGGGACGGTATGGCGCGGGAAGACGACTTGCTGAATGGCGGGGCGGCCTATTACCAGATTTATCGCTGTGCCGATGACCGTTTTCTGGCGTTTGCCCCGATCGAGGAAAAGTTCTGGCAGGGCTTTTGCGCAGCGGTGAACCGGCCTGACCTGTTGCCCCGTCAGGTGGAGCCTTTGCCGCAAACGGCCCTGATTGCCGATTTGGCGGCGCTGTTTGCCAGTCAACCGCTGTCTTGGTGGGAAGATGTTTTGCACCCGGTGGATTGCTGCTTTGAACCCTTGACAGCTTTGCAGGATGTGCCTGCGCATCCTCAGGTGCAGGCGCGGCAGATGGTACAGGTGACGGGCCCCGCCGATGAGCCGATCGCCGAGGTGCCTTTCCCGTGCTGGACTGACGGGCAGGCGCCGCGGCTGGGAGCGCCGTTGCAGGTGGAAGATGCTGCGGTGATGCTGGCCCGCTGGAGTTGACCTGAGGGAGAGCTGAGCCGCGTTCTGGCGACGGGTAGGCATTTTCTGCCTCTGGTAGAGCCTGCCCGTCGGTGCTATGGTTGAAGAGTGTAATTGGACCGTCTCGGCTCTGGAGAACCAGCTCCCGTCGGGGTGGTGTGTGGCTGTTCAGGCCCACAAGATACCGGGTATGGAGAGAATGCCTGGCCGGTGTCTTGGGAACGAGGTAAGCCTCGTTCATTCCGATCCTGTTGACAGATGGCAGAACGCCATCAGGAGAGTGAAAGATGGTTACCGTCCTGACTGCGAGCTCAAGCTCCCTTTTTGGTGATACGTCACTCAACAGTCTGCTCGCGCCCCAGACGCAGGCGCTGACGCGGGTAACAAACGAGATTACCGCCAAGCAGGAAGATGCGAATGCGCGTCTGGAAGAGAGACAGGCCGTGCTGTCGGCAGAGTCCGACCGGCTGGTCAACGTCAAAAGCAGCGCGCTCAACGCGCAGTATGCTTTCCAGAACGCTTCCGAGGCGATGACGAATGTCAAGCAGAGCCTGCTTGATATCGGGAATGCAATTGCCGGATCTGCGCAGGATTTGACCTATTACAGGGATCAGTTCAACTCTCAATGGGGCGAGATCAACAGCTCGGTTGATGGCTATAGCCCGGAATACAACCCGATCGGGAACGTCGATCGGGACAGCTGGACGCCCAACACGGTCGAGTACAAGCAGGACACTTCCGCCAATATGGTGCGGATCGGTGGGACCTATGCTGGCAACGATTTCAAGATCACCCTGTCGGACGGATCGGTCTGGCGGCCGGATAGCGGTACGTCAATGATGCAGCGTTACAATGCCGATGGCACCAAGGATACCGCCGGGCTGGCCGTGGCCAGTGCGGTTGAACTGTCATCCTATGATGCGTCCACCGGGCAGATTAGCCTGAAGGTGACGATTGATGCAACTGCCGGGCCGCAAACGGTCAGCGGAACCCTGGACAAGGCTGGTCTCGGGCTGATGCCGGCATGGTTCTATCGCTCGCAGTCGAGCATTGACGCCGGGCTGCCTGCCTTGTCGACCGATGCCGACCGGGCGATGGCTTACAGCGACCTGAATGAGGCGTCGTCGATGGCTGATGTGGCTGATGCAACGGTTCAGGCCGGGCTGGCGCGCGTGAATGGGTCGATTGCCAAAATTGACGGTCAGGTCTCGGAAAATATCGCCGCGCAAAAGGATGCGATGGTCGACAACATGAACGAGCTGGTGGACATTCAGAACAACCTTCAGCGTCAGTACCAGATCATGGCGATGAACCTGTCGCGTGCAACGTCGACACAACAGCAGTACGCCAACGTTTTCGCCAGTACGGCGGCGAAGAACCCGTTTTTTGATGAATTGACCTGAAGAGACGGGCACACAAGAGGACAGGGTCTGCGAGCACCGCTTCGAGGGAATGTGTTCCTGCGGTAATTTGTCGCGGGAATGGCCTCTGTTCATGATAGTTGTCTGTATATGACAAGGGCCTGCACAAGTTGTTTGCGCAGGCCCTTGTCATATGTACAATCATGCCGTGTCTGTAACTCGCCCCCCCCCTCTTTTTGTTCCGAACGGGAGTAGGGTAAGGTATATTTCTTGTGTTTTTTATATGGCTAAACAGGAGATGGCTATGATCGCTCTGGAATGGCGTGATGAGCTCAGTGTGGGCATTTCTGCCTTGGATGAGGATCATAAACATCTGTTGTCCTTGATTAATGAGTTGGGGCAGGCAGTTTCTGCCCGTCGCGGCGGCGACTGTGTTGCTGATATTACGGCGCGTTTGTTGCAGCATGTGGCAGAGCACTTTGAGCGCGAAGAGGCAATTCTGCGCACGGCAGGCTATCCGGGAGCCCGTCATCACACCGAAGAACATCAAAGAACGACAGCGAAACTCAAAGACCTGAGTGTGCTGGCGCAGCAGAAAAATGATGTCGCTGCCAAGACGGTGCTGGATTTCATGTCGGCCTGGTTTTTGAACCATGTCGTTGCCAGTGACCTGAAAATGCGTGACTTTCTGCGTGCCAAGGGTGTTGCCGACACAGATAACCGGCCGCGGCCCGGGGTCATGGAGCGTATTGCAGCCAAAACGGATGTGCTGACAATTAAAACGCGCATTATCATGCTGACGATTCTGCCAATCATCGTAATTGTGGCCTTGGTGGCATTTGATCTCATTCAGTCCCTCGGAAAGATCGACCGCCAGAAAGACCTCTTGCAACTGACCGAATTCAGTGCGACCAGCAGCGCCCTGATCCACTCCCTGCAAAAGGAACGAGGGGCTTCTTCCTTGTTCCTGGGCAGTAAGGGAACCAGGTTTGCGGCCGAGGTCGCGGCCCAGCGGAAAGAAACTGATCAGGCCTTGTCTGCTTTCCAGGCCGGAGCGCAGGTTCTGGTTGCCTCGCTGGGACAGGAGGATGCGACCCGGATCACCATGACGCTGGGCGAGCTGAAAAAGCTGGACGAGACCCGCAAGGGGGTTGACGCCCAGAGCCTGCCGGTTCCTCAGGTCATTGCCTATTATACCGGAACCATTGCCAAGGGCATCGGCATCGTTGAGGGCATGGCTCATCTGGCCAACGATCCTGAAATGTCGCTGAACCTGCTCGCTTATACCTCGATCCTGAATGCCAAGGAGCGGGCGGGTCAGGAGCGGGCCGTGGGGTCGGCAGGCTTTGCCGCCGGACAGTTCTCTCCGCAGCTTCACCGGCGTCTGATCGAGCTGATGGCCGAACAGACCGCATTCCTGCATGCCTTCAGTCGGACCGCAGCCCCCGAAGCGCAAAAGAGGCTGGCAGAGGCCCAGGCCGATCCTTCCCATGCCACGGTGGTGGAATGGCGCACGATTGCCATGGACAGCCCCTTTACCGGAACGCTGAAAGACATTCAGGCCCCGGATTGGTTCAAGATGGAAACCCAGCGCATTGATCAACTGAAGGGGGTCGAAAACGTAACCGCCGGTGTGCTTCTGCAGCAGGTCAGGGACACCCTGAGCCGGATGCAACGGCAAGGGGCCTGGATGCTGGTGGGACTGGGGTCGCTGGTCGTTGTTGTCGGGCTGTTTGGGGCGGTGATCGTCATTGGTGTGATACCGCCCCTGCTGGCGTCGGTGGCCGCCACCAAACAATTGGCGGCAGGGGATCGTTGCGCTGAAATCCCGGACCAATATCTGCGGGATGAGCTGGGGCAACTGGCCCGCGCCACGCAATTTTTCAAGGAACGATTGATTCAGGCCGAGTTCGAAACGGCAATCAACGGCATGGATCATGAATTGCGCATCGAGGCGATGACCAAAAAGGAAAAGATCGTTGCGGATTTTGATGTGCGGATGGCGCAGTTTGTCGAAGAGGTGGGAGAGTATGCCCAATCCCTGATGGGGTCTGCCGGAACGATGACCGATGTGGCAAAGGAAACCACCGCCCGGAGTGATATGGTTTCCCATGCTGCTGACGAAACATCGCAGCGGGTCCAGTCAACTGCTGCAGCGACCGAGCAGCTGGCGGCCTCAATCCGGGAAATTGCCCGTCAGGTACAGGCGCAGGCCGGTGCCACTCAGGAGGCTGCCGAGCAGGCGAGGGCGACCAATGATCAGGTGGAAAGCCTGATGCATTCAGCGGCCCGGATTGGCGAGGTGGTGCAGTTGATCCAGAATGTTGCCAGCCAAACGAATCTGTTGGCGCTGAATGCGACCATCGAAGCTGCGCGGGCGGGGGATGCCGGTAAAGGCTTTGCTGTTGTGGCCAACGAAGTCAAATCACTGGCCAGTCAGACCGGGAAGGCAACCGAGGAAATCATCCAGCACGTTGGGGAAATTCAGTCGGCAACGCATGAGGCCGTGGAAGCCATTCGCGACATTACCCGGCAGATTACCGAAATTAACGGCATTTCGACCGCGGTTGCCGCCGCTGTTGAAGAACAGGAAGCTGCTACCGCTGAAATCAGTCGGAATGTGCAGGAAACATCGGTGTCGACGGATCAGGTGAGCGACAACATCCGGGATGTCCTGCATGCAACGCAGCAGGCTGAGGATGCGGCGGTTGTGGTTTCGGATGCGGCGCAAATTCTGGGAAGCCACACCGAAGCCTTGCGGGCCGAAGTCCGACGATTCCTTGAGGACGTCCAGTCGTAATAAGGCAGTCGTAACAGGTATGACCCGGCAGGGGCTTTTGTGCCTCCTCCTTTGTCTTGCGATTCCCTGCATTTGAGGCGGGGGATTCGATCTGCCTTGAAAGCAGTCTTGCCACGCAAGCTTGATGGGCTTTCCTGTTTTCTGTGGTCACATTTCACAGTACACGACAGTCAGAAAACAAGGACGTGGAGCGCTGCTCCACACCTCGCTGGGGCCTTGATGCCCCAGACCCCATTGATTTGATTTTTAAAGAAAAAATGGGTGCTCGGGGCGTCAGGCCCCGAGCAGTTCAGGCGGCAGCCTGCACTTTCTTGCCAAACTGTCGTGTACCGTGATCTGACGCAGGCATGCTGGTCTAATCGTTTGACATGTCGCAGTGATTTCGCGCAAAGCCGCAACCATTTTTACGCTCACAGTCCTATGGTGCTAGGCCGTATGGGTGGGTAGTTAAGATTTTGTTAGCGGCCATGAGAATAAAGTACCATGGTTCCGGCGCTCATTTATTGCGCTCAGGTTGATTATCATATAGCATCCCCTTCCATGGGATGATTTTTCATCCTTTTGGCTTAAGCCTCGGCAGAACCGCCTGAGGTTCGTCCTGGAATGGGGGACTGACGTATTATGGTTGATGGAATTACTCTCTCCAGTGCAACGCGCGGCAACCTGCTGTCGTTGCAAAAGACTACCGGACTGATTGACCGGACGCAGGAACGCCTGTCGACGGGTAAAAAGGTCAATAGCGCACTGGATGATGCGCTGTCTTTTTTCAAGGCGCGCAGCCTCAATGACCGGGCCGCTGACCTGTCGACGGTCAAGGATGGTATCAGCGAAGGCATCAATGTCATCAAGGCCGCGGTTGGCGGGCTGGAAAGTATTGAAAGCACGCTGAAGCAGATGAAGGCGATTGCTGCGACTGCCAAGTCTGCAACGGACAGTGCGACGCGCGGCAAGCTGGCTTCGCAGTACAACGAATTGCGTAGTCAGGTCGATAACCTGACCGAAGATTCGTCCTATAATGGCGTGAATCTGATCAAAAGCAGTGCGGATACGCTGACGGTCAAGTTCAACGAACAGACCGGGGCGACACAAAAGAACGAGCTGGTGATTGCCGGCGTTGCGTCAGACATTTCAACGCTGCAGGTGACGGCGGCATCGGTCTCTGCCTGGATGGCGACTTCGGGTTATGCCGCGACCATGGACGCGGAAATCACCAAGATCGACAACGCGCTGACTACCGTGCGCAATTCGGCCCAGACGCTGGGGACCAATTCGTCGATGCTGTCCATTCGACAGGACTTCACCGACAGCCTGATCAATACCCTGAAGGGTGGGGCCGGGGATCTGGTCAATGCGGACCTCAACGAAGAGTCTGCGAACATGCTGGCGCTGCAGACACGCCAGTCGCTGGGCACGATTTCGTTGTCGATCGCGCAGCAGTCCGAGCAGTCGGTCCTGCGCCTGTTCTAGAGCAGTGCAGGCTGCTGCCTGCACTGCTCGGGGCTTAAAGGCCTCAGCGAGGTGTGGAGCAGCGCTCCACGTTACTGTCGTCTACTGTGTGACATCATCGGCCAGATATGTTGCTCTGAAACGGGGCTATCCCTATGGCGGGATGGCTCCGTTTTCGTTTGTTATAGCCGTCCCGGATGATCGGCCATGGCAGGACGGCTTGCCAGATAGCATTCCATCATCGGGCGATAATCCATGTCATCCTTCAGGATGTGGTTGATCAGCCAGCGCTGCAGGAACGCGAGCAAGGCTTTGGCATCAAGGTTGTCCGGGCTGGAGCGGTGGAGATTTTCAAAATCCTCCAGCGTCTGTTCGATTCGGCGATGCGAGACGCTGTGAGTGGTGCAATGGTGATAGCCTGCGGCCTCCAGCAACCGTTCTTCGCGGGCAAAGTGGCTTTCCACGTAATGACGCAACGCGCTCAGGATGGCAGATATTTCTGTATCGCCATGCTGAAAGTGTACGGCGTCATCCAGCCTGTTGATGATCTGCCCCAGACGCTGATGATCATAATCAAGCGTCGGGTGACCAACGGTGTATGAGTCTTGCCATACGAAATAAGGCATGGGACAGGATTCCATCGTGCGGGGGTGGTCGCGTGGGATACAGGTTTCTTCCCGGCTATTTTACGGGAAAACATTCTTCAATGCATCAGGCCAAAGGATGGGCCCTTGCAGGAAAAATGTACAGGTTGTGATACAAAAGGTCCGTTTGCCCCAATCTTGTCCAAAGGGATGGTTTCTGAATAGTCTCCAGGATCAAATGAGCGTCTACATCCTATAATGCATGCCGTCGTGATGGTCTGTGGAAGCTATTGTTGCATGCTTGACAGTGGACTGCAGAATTCTTGATGGTTCGTGATACCATTATTTCGGGTGCCTGAATCGGCAATGGCTATTGAAATTCGACAACAGCAAAGCCATTCACCCGATTCAGCAGGATATGGCGCTGATGAAATGCCTTCAGGCCATCGTGGTTGCCAATGGTGATGATGGTGGCTTGCGGGAATTCCTCCAGCAAAAGTTCCATCATGCGAATTTCACTTTGCTGGGACAGGGAGTCGGTTGCTTCCTGAATGAAGATCCACTGCGGGCGATGCAGTAAAAGCCGCGCAAAACCAAGGCGTTGTTGTTCTCCACTGGCAAGAACCTGTTCCCAGTTTTCTGTCTCGTCCAGGCGTTTCCCGAGGGCGCCGAGGCCGACGCGTTGCAAAATGGCCTGCAAGTACTGATCATTGACCGGAGTGGGCAACCCCGGATAACAAACCGTATCGCGCAGGCTGCCAAGCGGCAAATAGGGGCGCTGGGTCATGAAAAAGATGCTGCCATCGACCGGCAGGGCGACGCTGCCGTTCCCCCATGGCCATAGTCCGGCAACGACCTTGAACAGCTTGACCGCCGCACCGGAATCCCCGGTGATCAGCACGCGGTCGCCATAGTTGATATCGCAGTCAAAGGGCAGCAGGACAGGGCTGCCGTCCGGGTTGTTGACCGCAAGGGCGCGAAATGACAGGTGCGGCGTGTCATTGCGAGTGGTTGCGATCATGGGCGGTTCACCCTCGCTGCTGGCCTGACCCCGCTTGCGGGCGACGGCATCCAGAGCCTCGTGGAGCCCTTGCACACGCTCAACCGATGCTCGCCATTCTGCCACTTTGGCCAGGTTGTCGATGGGCCAGGAAAGGGCGGCAGCCATTTGCTGGAATGCCTGTGCCGTCTGCATCAGGCCTCCCAGCGAGATGGCCCCGGCGATGTAGCGAGGGGCTGCGATCAGGATCGGGAAAACCTGCGACAGAACGGCCCAGCTGGAGACGAACAGAAAGATGTTGGACAGCGCGATGGTCTGGCGATCCCAGGCGCCTTTTGCTCCCCGGAACAATTCGACAAAATGACGGCGTTCTCCGGCCTCGCCCCGCAGCAGGGCGATGGCCAACGAGTTTTCGCGGGCATGAACCAGACCAAAGCGGAAATCGGCTTCGGCGGTCTGGCGTCTGTTGACAGCGCGGACCAGTGGGCGGCCCAGCAGGACGGCGACGGTGGTGCCCAGTGCGGCATAGACCATTGCCACCCAGACCAGATGTCCGGGCAAATACAGTTCATGGCCGTTCAGATGGACTTCCGGCGGGCCGGACAGGGTCCACAGAATGTGGGTAAAGCTGACCAGCAACATGGCTGAATAGAGCAGGGAATGGGCCAGATCAATGGCGTATTCGGTGGTGATGCGAATGTCCTCGGCAATGCGTCCGTCGGGGTTGTCATGCTCGCCGGGGATTTGGGTCACCTGATAATGCCGCCCGGATGCCATCCACTCATTGATCATCCGGCGGGTCAGCCAGCGCCGCCAACTGACCTGCAGGCGCCGTTTGACGCGTAAATGGGTGGTGACGATGGTAACGTTGGCAACAACAATGATCGCAAGGACGCCGATCAGGGTCAGGAACTCCCCGAACATCCGCTGTTCCAGTGCGTCAAACAGGCGTTCATTCCACAGGTTCAGGGCCACGGGCACCCCCACCTGTGCCCCGGTCAGGGTGATCAGCGCGGCGGTCATGCCCCAGGCATGCCATTTTTCGCGGGAATTCCAGTATGGGCCTGCCAGGGTGACGAACTGGCGAAAAAACACCCGCCAGCTTTGCATGGGATGACCTGCGCTGCTGTTGCCTGTCGGTGCGGGGTCGTGGTCGGCGTCCCCCCAGTGTGATGCCTCATCGGCGGGATGCGGAGGGGGCTCCGGGGTGGTGGTATGGGATGGCGGGTCGCGATCCATGGACATTTCCTAACGCCCCTGATGGTTCGAGCCAACTTGCGAGGGGGGCTTGTGGCAGGCAAACTCCAGACCAGTGCGCCCTGAACATGCGTCAGGGATGATGGTCTGACTTTTTGACCGGCTTCATCGTTGGTGCGAAAACTGAGGCTCGCCTGTTGCACGATACTCCGGGCATTACCCTTTTAAAGTATGGAAAAGATGGTTTTTTTTCCAGCCATTTCCATTCGTGCTGTAAGATCTTCTGATGGCACCCGCAAGAAAGGAGAGACGGTGGTGGCGATTTATGTGACGCCGCGCATCATGCTGGATGAAAACGAGCTGGAAGAAACCTTCATTCGGGCCTCCGGGCCGGGTGGGCAGAATGTCAACAAGGTCTCTTCGGCGGTGCAGTTGCGTTTTGATGTTCGTCATTCCCCATCCCTGCCGGACGCGGTGCGGCAGAGGCTGCTGGTGCTGGCAGGCAAACGGTTAACCCGGGATGGCGTTCTGGTCTTGTGTGCGCAAACGCATCGCAGTCAGGACCTGAACCGGCAGGAAGCCCTTGAACGATTGATCGCCCTGATCCGGCAGGCCTGTATCGTGCCGGTATCCCGGCACCCGACCAAGCCGACATTTGCATCCCGCCAGCGGCGTCTGTCCGCCAAAGGACAGCGCTCTGTCACAAAAGGATTGCGCGGGCGGCCCGGTGTAGGGGGCGATGACTGAAGGGAAAATCAATCATGGCATGCCCGGTGCCGAGGCATTTGCGCTCGCACCAGAAACGTCCCATGACCGGATAGCGGGAAATACTTATGGATATCTTGCCGTGTGATGGGGTGTGCCTCTGCCGGGACATATTTTTACCGGTTATCTGATATGCTCTTTTGTCTGCTCCTCTGTCTGCGTATAGTCCGATTGGATTACGGGGGCCGGTGAGGGTGAGCAACGTGAACGGGGTTGGCAGACTGTTTCCCACGAAAGACCGAGGGCTTGCACCAGAACACCCGGACCATGCAGGGTGTGTGCAGGGGGCTCTCCCGGTCGAGTTGGGAAGTCGGTTGAATCATGCTTATCTGGGCGGGGGGCGCTGGCTGATCGCCGGGGCAACCGTCATCGCCACCGTTCTTGTGGCCTTGTCGATGGGAAGCCGGGTGGCGTGGTCATCGCTTGCCGTGTGGGCCGGCGCCTCTTTACTGCTGACCCTGGCGTTGGGGGTGGCCGTGACGGCTTTTGGGTCGTCTGGTGATCGTGATGTGAACCCGCGCATCTGGCGGTGGTGCTTTGTGGCTTTGTCAGCCCTGCAAGGCGTGGTGTGGGGGGGAGGGACCTGGTTTTCTTATGTCGTGCCGGTCGATCAGGGGGCGATTGTCTATCTGGTCGCCCTGCTTGGCCTGATGGCGGTGGCTGCCGCCAGTCAGGCGGCGATCATTGTGGCGGCGTGGGCATTCGTGGTGCCTGCCGGGGGGCTGTTGGCCACGCGTGTCCTGTTGCAAGGGGGGGCATATGCGCCAGAGATCGCCGGGGCAGTGATTGGCGTCACACTGCTGCTGTCCTGTATGGCGTGCCGTCTGTATCGCGCCTTGCGCACGGCGTTGATGCAGGATGAGCAAAACCGGCGGCTGGTGGTCGATCTCAGTCAGCGTGAACAGCATTTCCAGAACCTGATCGATAACGTTTCCGACCTGATTGCCGTCGTTGACCGGCGAGGCCAGATTTCCTTCCACAGCCCGTCTACCGAGCGTTTGCTGGGCGTTCGGCGGGATGCCCTGATCGGTCGCAATATCAGCGATATTGTGCACCCGGACGATCTGGTCGGGTTGATGGCTGATTTTGCCGCCTTGCTGCAGGATAACCAACGGGTTGCCAGTCGGGATGTCCAGCTTCGCCATATCAGTGGTGAATGGCGGGCGATGCATATTCACGGGCGTGCGCTGGTCTCGGAGATCGGTGCTGAAAGCATTGTCTTGTCCGCGCAGGATGCCACCGAGCAGATGAAGGTGCGCGAGACACTCCGCATCGCCAAAGAGCAGGCCGAAGCGATGGGGCGGGCAAAGACGGACTTTCTGGCGGTGATGAGCCATGAAATCCGCACGCCGATGAGTGGTATTATCGGCTTGATCGACCTGCTGAAAACGACCGGCCTGACCGAAAAGCAACGCGAGTACGTCGGGGCGCTGGATCGTGCAGGCGAGCATTTGTCTGACCTGTTGAACGATATTCTGGATTTCTCCAAGATCGAAGCCAACAAGCTGGAAAGCGAGCGGATTGTTTTCGACCTGCGCAAAATGCTGGGCGGGGTGATGGATATTTTCCGCGCCCGGGCCGAGGCGCAGGGGGTCAGGCTGGTTGCCCGGGTGTCGGACAGTCTGCCGCGATTGTGGACTGGCGATGTGCGGCATACCCGTCAGGTTCTGGCCAATTTGCTGGGGAATGCGGTCAAGTTTACCGAAACAGGCTATGTGGAAGTCTGCATTGATCGGGACGGAACGGCCGCGGATGGGCGGACGCTGTTAAAGATTGCCGTCGAAGATACCGGCATTGGCATTGCCGACGACAAGCTGTCACATATTTTCGAGCCGTTCGCGCAGGCGGATGCATCACCGTCGCGGCGGCATGGTGGAACCGGGCTGGGGCTGGCCATCAGCCAGCGGCTGGTCGGATTTGATGCAGGGCCGGATCTGGGTGGTGAGCCGTCTGGGCCGCGGCAGTACGTTCTTTGTGGTATTACCTCTGGAAGAGGGGGTGTCTTCGGGGGCTGCCGAGCATGCTCCACCGGCAACCCGTCGTCCGCACGAAGGCTATCGCTTCGCCGACAGCGAAGTGCTGGTGGTTGATGACAGTGACCTGAACCGGCTGGTGATCGGGGACATGCTGCACAGTCTGGGTCTGCGGGTGAATACGGCGGCCAATGGTGCCGAAGCGGTTGAGAAGTTTGCTGATGGGGCCTATGCACTGGTTTTCCTGGATATCCAGATGCCGGTGATGGACGGCTTTGCCGCCGCCGAGGCGATGCGGGAATGCGAAGAGTTCGCCAGGCGCCCCCATTGTCCGATCATCGCCCTGTCGGCAACGGCTTTGAAAGATGATCAGGAGAGGGCGCTGGAGGCTGGCTGTGATGACTATCTGGTCAAGCCGATGCGCAAGGAGTCTCTGATTGCCTTGCTGAAAACCTATCTGCCGATGCTGGAAAACACCCCGGATGCCGGCGCAGCGTCTGCGGTGCAGGCGTTGTTTAACGAAGATATCCCGGTTCCGGTGCTGGAGCCGGAGCTGTTACCGCTGTTGCCGTCCTTTTTTGCCCATCTGGACAATGAAACGGCTCAGTTGGTGGAGGCGCTGGAGAAGAATGATATTCTGGCGCTGGAAAGGGTTGCCCATCAGGCAAAGGGCAATGCGATGCTGTTTGGCTTTCAGGCGCTGGTTGACATTCTGCGCGGCCTAGAATTCGCGGCGCGGGCAGAACGGGAAGGCGATGCCTTGCGGGATGAACTGTCGCTGGAAGAGCGTCTGGCAACCATTCTGCGCGAAGTCGAGCAACTGCGGAAAAGTTGCATGAATCAAGGCTTTCTTGGCTCGACAGACAAAACTGTGCCGGTGCGTGCGGAATAATTCGTAACAGTTCGCTAGGATGGCTTGTGCCTCCCCTTGTGCTTCCAGTCCTGTGTGACGAGGGCGAGGTTCCGTGGATTGTTGCCGCAAGACACGGGTCGCAAGACATGGAGAGTACCGTTCAACAATGATGCGCCCGCCATTTTCCGATCTTCCGGTTTCTTCTGCTCTGCCGCGGGCCACTGGCCCGCAGCCGCAAGAGCACGCACCGTGCCGGATTTTGGTCGTCGATGATAATGCCGGTGATGCCCGACTGGCGCAGGTTGCATTGGCGAGTGCCCCCACCTCTTTGCCCTATCAGGTTACGATTGTCGAAACGCTGGCCGAGGCTTTGCTGGTTCTGGGTCGGCAGGTGTTCGATGCTGCATTGTTGGACATGGGGTTACCCGATTGCCGGGGGATCGAAACGGTGCAGCGGTTTGTCGCTGCAGCACCGCGATTGCCGGTGGTGGTGCTGACCGGG
The DNA here is from genome assembly GCF_900156605.1 of Insolitispirillum peregrinum. GTDB lineage: Bacteria > Pseudomonadota > Alphaproteobacteria > Rhodospirillales > Rhodospirillaceae > Insolitispirillum > Insolitispirillum peregrinum. The sequence goes on from NZ_FTOA01000001.1 coordinate 528,035, forward strand.
ATTGATGACGATGAAACTGGCTTGGCGGCGGTGTCTGTCGGTGCTCAGGACTACCTGATCAAAGGCAGTCTGGCTGGCGCTCAGCTCCACCGGGCTTTGTCCCATGCCATCAGCCGCAAGCAGATTGAGGCCCGGTTGCGGGCCAATGAAGATCAGCAGCGCGCGATCCTGGCTGCCAGTCCGATGGGGGTGGCGGTGGTCAGCCCGGACGGGACATTCCTGTTCACGAATGCCCGGTTGCGGAGCATCCTCGGGATGGCGACCAGTGAGGGGGGCCTGCTGAGTCACTTTTATCGTGATCCGGATCAATATCAGGCGCAGGCCGCAGGGGTGATCCGGGGTGAGGGAGCAGACGGTCAGTCGGTTGAGCTGATACGATCCGACGGGGTTGGCATTCGGGTGGTGCAAACCTGTAATCTCACAAGATGGAATGATCAGTCAGCCCTGCTGTTCTGGATACAGGAAGATGAGACGGTCGCCGCCCCGGCAGCCATCCCTGCGCCGCTGTCCATCCCGGCGACCAGACCCCCCGAAGGGCCGCAAGCGTTGGCGCAGGCGAAAAGCGAGCTTTTGGCCATGCTGAGTCACGAAATCCGCACGCCGATGGTGGGGATTCTGGGCATGGTCCGTCTTTTGCTGGACTCTGCTCTGGATGCTCGCCAGCAGGACTGGGCCGAGACGATTGCTTACTCTGGCGAAGCGCTGGTGGCCATTCTGGATGATATCTTTGATTTGTCCAAGCTGGAGGCCGGTCAGGTCAAGCTCGAGCAGCAACCCTTTGACGTCCGTCGCACCATCGAAGGGGTCATTGGCCTGATGTCGTCGCGGGCACAGGAAAAGGGGCTGCGCGTTAGTTTGCGTCTGTCCAAGGCCCTGCCCAGAACCGTGACGGGCGATGCCCGTCGTCTGCGGCAGGTGTTGCTGAACCTGTTGTCCAATGCCATCAAGTTCAGTCATCAGGGCAACATCTTGCTCAGCGTCGATGATGCCGGGTGGGATACGGTCGGGAATGCGCAGGTCCGCTTTACGGTGACAGACTCTGGTCCGGGAATTGCCCCGGCCATTCTGTCCCGGCTTTTTGCCGATGCTCCGCCGGTGACAATGGGCGATGGTGAACGGATTTATGGTGGTCGTGGACTGGGGCTGACGATCTGCCGCCGTCTGGTCAGCTTGATGAAGGGCGAGATTGGCGTTGACAGTGTGGTCGGGCGGGGGAGTGCATTCTGGTTCTGTGTGCCGTTGGGGGTGTCGCACGAAACCATTCGGCTGCCGTCGGTGGCGGTGCCGTCGCAACCGCCCCTGTCGGTGGCCCCGCCTGCTTCGCGGGCCTCCGGCCCTCTGACCATCCTGCTGGTCGAAGATAATCCGGTGAACCAAAAGGTGGTTTGCAGCTTTTTGCTCAAGCGCGACTATCAGGTCGTTTTGGCCCATGACGGATATGAAGGCGTTGAACGGGCCAGCCGTCAGCGCTTTGATGTCATCCTGATGGATGTTCAGATGCCCCGCATGGATGGCTTGCAGGCAACGTCTGCGATCCGGGCTTTGGGAGGCGAGCTGGGGCGCGTGCCGATCATTGCCCTGACCGCCAACGTGATGATGGAGGACGCCAGGGTTTGCCTTGATGCCGGTATGGATGCCTTTCTGGCCAAACCGCTGACCATGCAGGCGCTGTATGGCACCATTGATCAGGTCCTCAGCGCCCGGCATCCTGCGAAGAGTGACGTGGGTTTGCCTGCCCCACGGGCTGATGTCCAGCTGGCCGAGATATTGAAAATACAAAAAGAAACATTAAACAGGTTGCAGCGCGATCTGGGGCAGGATTTTCTTTCTTCCCTTCTCGGTGATTTCGTGGCTCAGGGCCGGGAGCACTTTGCTCTGATGGGCTCTCTGTTTGATCGACGTGATACAAATTTCTCCGAGACGGAAATCATTCTGGCACAGCAGGCCGCTCATCAGATTGGCACCATGGCCAAAAGCTTTGGCTTGGGGCAACTGTTGGTCGATGCCGAGGAAGTCGAGGACTATCTGTCCCGTCATGATGTCGTTTCCAGCGGTGAAGTCTATTCCCGGTGTCAGAAGTCTTTTGAGCAGAGCGTTCAGGTTTTAAGGGAGTTGTTTCCTGTTTCATGAGTGGCGCAAAATATATGTTTAAACAAGATGTCGTTTGTGTGCTTTTCAATGCGCCGGGCGTTTGGGTCTGGTGCATTGGGACCATGGCCTGTGATCTGCCCGACGGGAAATATTCGTCTGGATGCTCATAAATCATTGTCTTCTCTTGCGCTTTGCGTTGTGTCTGTGGCAATTATGGTCATAATGGCTTGTCTGGGCAGTTGGCGCTCCGGCATGATTAGGATAGGGCCTCGTGTGGTTATGGATATCCTGCTCGTAGAAGATAATCCTGGGGATGCCCGCCTGGCTGCCGAAGCTTTCAAGGAAGGTTCGGTGCCGACACGCTTGCATGTCGTACAGGATGGTATCGAGGCCCTGTCGTTTTTACGTCGGCAGGGCGCTTACGAAGCCGTGCCGCGTCCCCATCTGGTGCTGCTGGACCTGAATCTCCCCCGCAAAGACGGGCGCGAGGTGTTGGCCGAGATCAAGGACGATCCTGCCCTGTGCCGTATTCCGGTGATTGTGCTGACCACCTCGCAGGCAGAAAGCGATATCAACCGCTCTTATGAACTTCATGCCAATTGCTACATCGTCAAGCCGGTTGATTTTGACCGCTTCATTGACGTGGTGAAGGGAATTGAAGATTTCTGGTGCTCGCTGGTCAAGCTGCCGCCGCTGAATTAGGGCATCGTGCGCCAGCGCGGTTCCGATTTTGCGCAAAATTACTGCGATAAATCAAGAAATTAGAGCTGTGAGTGTGCCTCACGTCACAGTACACGACAGCTGGTGAAATCAGTGCAGGCTGCCGCCTGAACCGCTCGGGCCTCAGGCCCCGAACCCCTATTTCAATATCAAATCAATGGGGTCTGGGGCCTCAAGGCCCCAGCGAGGTTTGGAGCAGCGCTCCATGATCTTTTTGTTCTACACGCGGAAGCTCTCAGGCTGTCAGGCCGCCTGAGGGCAGAGCCGAGACGGTTGCGGTTTCCAACTCATTGGCTGCACGGGTTCCCATCCCCCCCTGTGCGACCTCGCCCGCGGTCGGGCCGGCGAAGTCGCTGGTCACCCGAAATGATACGCCGCCACTCAAACGCAGAGCCTGGGATGACTGGGCGAACAAGGTCTGAATGGTCTGACGGATGGGTGCGGGCAGGGTGTCGCGCGTGCGGATGATCAGATCAAACTGGCGACTTTTCCCCTTGTACAGACCATCGAACTGCAAGTCCCCAAGGCGGGATAACGACAGGTCGAGCAGGAAACGCTGCCCCTGATCCTGCCGTTCCCGGTCACTGTCCTTATCTGGCAGGTCTTCGGCCGTCTGTGGCCGACGGGTGACGATGGTAATCTGGGCGATGGTGTTGCCATCCATGAACGGCATCGGCAAGGCTCGCCATTCCCCACCATTCCCCGCCGGGCGTTTTGCCCGCTCGGCCAACGATCCCATATCCTCGGCCAGTTGTGCGGCTAGCTGGCGCCCGCGCTCGCCGGCCTTGTCCAGTGCGGACAGAACCCGCTCTCCGGGCCATTTATCGGGGTTACCCGTCCGGCTGGCCTGGGTGAAACTGATGGCATTGGAAAGCAGGGCGCTATTCGTGCCGGGAATGCTGTTCAACAGCTGACGGGCGGCATCCGGGTCGCTCTGTTGCAGCAGGGAAACCGCATCGCTGAGGGTTGGCCATGCCGAAGGACTGGTTGTGCCGCCAAACAACGGCACACTCAAGGGGGGCAGGGCCTGGGCGGCGGCTTGTGTGGCTGTTGCGGGGGTGTAGGAAACGACATCAACGGTGACGGCACTACCGGCAGGCAGGGACAGGCGGGCATGCAGGGCAATCTGGCCTGCTTCCGTGTTTAGAACCGTGCGCCCCCCTGCTGTTTGCTGGGCCACCGTGCCAACCAGCGTCAGTCCAGCCGGGGATGAGCGGTCGGGGATCGGCACAGTAGAGGTCGTTCCGGCAGGCGGGGAGGCTGCCGCTGTGCTGGCTGTCGGAGTGTTCTCTGCCCCGGCAGTAGTGGCTCCGACGGCGGCCTTCAACGAGGCCGAGGCGTTCTGAAACAGACTGGACAGGGCTTGTTTGCCACTATTGAGCAGGGAATTCCCCATGGGGGTGGGGGATGAGGACAGAAGCGGAGCAGAGCTGCCACCGGGCGGGCCGTTCATTGCCGGAGATGTTCCGGGACCATCACTGGCTCCACCGGGCAGGGGGCTGGCTGCTGATCCACCATTGCCGCCCAAAGGGGCTGTCAACAGCGCTCCCGACGGGAGTGTGGCAGGCAGGCCGCCGGTCACACGGATGGTCATCTGGCTCCCGGCAGGCAGAACCATGGCACCGCCCCCGGCAGGCAAGGGGCCGCTGAGAACGATTGCCTGCGTTGTGAGGCCGTTGGTCAGAGGGGCAAGGGCGCTGACCGTGCCGCTTGTTGTGCTGCTGGCAGCAGGCAGGGCCGCTGAAAGTGCATCCTGCAACCCGCGCAGAATGGGCTTGCCATCCAGCGCCACCATCCGCAACTGGGCGGCGTCACCTTTGGTTCCGCTCATTTGCAGGGTGAGCTGTGCCCCTTCGGGCAAGGGATGGGCGGTTTTGAGGGTCAACAAGCCATAGGGCGTACTGACGCTGACGGTCTGCCCGCTGGTGCTGCTGCCCGAGGGCAGTGTTGATGGCGGGGCGGCCTGTTGATCCGGCGGCGGGGGAGTGACGACCGTAGCCTCAACGGTGCTGCCTGCAGGAAGGGACAGCACCGGTTGTGGCGCGTTCGGAACCGAGACCATCACCGAGCGTGGCCCTGCAGAGGACGGGGCAGGAAGCGGCACCGTCGAAGGAGCGATGGTGTTGCTCATGGTCTGGTGGTCCTTTACTCGGCCTGCCTTCCGCTCTCCTGTGTTGCCTTAGTCGGCAAGCAGGCGTTCAGCGATCGCTTCCACATCCATTGCAGCTTCGGAGTTCGGCGAGCGGACAAGGATGGGGGTCTGGTTCCGGATGGCTTCGCGGACACGCATGTCGCGTCGAACAATCCCGGCCAGCGGCGGGCTGATCTTCAAAAAGCCCTCACAGGCCTTGCGCAGGGTGTTATAGGTCCGTTCCCCTTCGCGGGTGGTGTTGGCTGCATTGACCACCACCCGGATGTCGCACCCCGGCCGTTCCAGTGCAGTCACCTTGATGAAAGCATAGGCGTCGGTCAGCGAGGTCGGCTCGTCTGAAGTGACCACCAGAATGGTATTGGCGACCCGCGACAACTGACGGACCGACTTTTCAACGCCAGCGCCCAGATCGAGGATCACCTTGTTGTAGCCGGTGGCGGCAATGACCAGATCCTCGCCCAGCAATTGCAGGCGCGACAGCGGGACGTTCGCCAGCGATCCCGAGCCAGAGCGGCCAGCCAGAACGTCAAAGTTACCGGCTTCATAGTGGGAGAACGCCTGATTAAGGGTGATCTTGCCCGAAATCACCGACCCCAGATCATGACGGGGCATCAACCCCAGCTGAATGTCAACGTTGGCCAGGCCCAGGTCGCCATCAAACAGCAGGGTCTTTTGCCCACGCAGAGACAAAGCGTGAGACAGGGTGATTGAAAACCACGTCTTGCCAACGCCCCCTTTGCCAGAGGCGACGGCGATGATGTTTTTCCCCCGGTGGCGCACCCCGGCACTCGGGGCCAGGGCGGGTTTCCCCCCTGCGGGTGCGTGATTGTTCATCGGCGAACCTCGTTTCTCTGGTCATGACGATCTACGGCTTCTCCGTCATCGTCGAACTCATCATAATAGGTAAAGGCGGGGCGCTGTTCTGCATGTTGGGTAAAGGACTTCATGGTTGACAAGAATTCTTCCTGCTCGCCATGGCCGTAGGCTGTGTCATCCAGATGGTCGAAGTCTACTTCAGGTTCGTGTCCGGATGGAAACGTTTCTGTACCATAGCCTGAATCACCATCGGAAGGCCATTCTTCGATGATGGTCTCCCGTCCCGGGGGCGGTGTAAACCTCTCATCCGGGGGGATGAGCAGGCGGGCCATCGAGACCGGGTTGATCTGGCAGAGGCCATTTGCAATGTGTGGGTTAATGCTGACTTCACTGAACATGAACTGGGCGGCATCGGCCGCAGCCAGAATGGCCCCCAGCCGACGGGTCATGTCAAGGCGGGTGGCCAGCAGACGGGTTGCGCCGACCTGAGCAAAGGCTTCGGCCATTTCGGCGGCTTCGACCGGGTCGCCCCCGGCGGCCATCACCAGCACCGGCTCGACATCAACCTCGGCGATCAGGTTGGCGAGATACTCGATATCGCCCGGCAGGAAGGGATTCAGGCCCGGCGTGTCGATAAAGACAAGATCGTGGCGGTTGATGTCTTCGTACAGCAACTGGGCCAGCGCATGGGCTCCGCGCGCCTTGCGCAGATCGACGTTCAGGATGTTGGTAAAGGCGGAAAGCTGTTCCAATGCTCCGGCGCGGACGGTATCGGCACTGATTACCCCGACAGAACGACCGTTCAACCGCCCGCGGGCGGCCAGCTTGGCGACGGCGATGGTTTTCCCTGAACCCGGTGGTCCGACCATCATGAACGGGCGCGGTGCCTGACGTTCGGGCAGCGGGGCAAAGGCAAACAGTTCATCCAGCGCACCGGCGCAGGCCATGGTCGGGTCTTCGGTGCCGACCCGACGGGCGGCATTGACCAGCCGTTCAATCAGACGGGGCGGCAGGCCGTGATAGATCAGTTGCTCCCGGATGTGATCGAGCACCGGTGACGGAACACCGCCGGACAGGGCAATGTGGACCTCGTCGTCGCTGGCGGTTTCCTCCAGCGCGGCAGTGATGCGGACCCCTTGCCCACCGACGGCCCGCTGGGTCGAAACGATGATGGCATCCTCGCCCAGCTCGCGCCGGACGTCGGCCATGGCTTCGGCCATGCTGGGGGCAGAGTAACACTTCAGCCGCATGCTGCTTCTCGCCTCCTGTGCCAGATGCTGCCGACAAGCGTATGCCGTGGCAGCAGGAACACGTCATTCAGGGCGAGCCGCCGCGACATCAGATTTGCCCCAATGTCTTGATGCGAGCCTTGGGGTGGATGTCGTTCTGGCTCATGACCACGGTCATCGGACGGAAACGCTCGACAATCGACCGAACATAGGGGCGAACGCCGGGACTGGTCAGCAGAACCGGGATTTCCCCCTGCATGGCAAACCGTTCAAAGGTCTGGCGAACAGTGGTGATGAACTCCTGAAGCTGGCTGGGGGCCATGGCGAGCTGTTTCTCTTCGCCATTGCCGATCAGGGCTTCACCAAAAGCCCGCTCCCACAATGGTGACAGGGTGACCAGCGGAATGACACCATTATCATCGGCGTTGGCGTCGCAGATCTGGCGGGCCAGTCGCGTGCGGACGTGTTCGGTGATCATCATGATGTTGCGGGTCAAGCCGCAGGCTTCCGAGATACCTTCCAGAATGGTTGGCAAATCGCGGATGGAAACGCGCTCGGCCAGCAGGTTCTGCAACACGCGCTGCAAGCCATTGAGGGTAATCTGGGACGGCACAAGGTCGGCGATCAGCTTTTGCTGTTCCTTGTCCAGCTCGTCGAGCAGCTTTTGCGTTTCGGCATAGGATAGCAGTTCAGCGGTGTTGTCGCGCACCACTTCGGTCAGGTGGGTGGTGACAACGGTCGGCGGGTCCACCACCGTATAGCCCCGGAACAAGGCTTCTTCGCGGTTCGAGGCGTCGATCCACAAGGCGGGCAGGCCAAAGGTCGGCTCGCGGGTTTTTTCACCGGGCAGGGTAATGTCTTCGCCGCGCGGGTCCATCACCAGCAACTGGTTGGGGCGCAGGTCGCCGCGTCCGGCTTCGACTTCCTTGACATAGATGGCATAGGAGTTCGCCGGAAGCTGCATGTTGTCCTGAATGCGCACGCTGGGCATCACAAAGCCCAGTTCCGAGGCCAGAGCCCGGCGCAGGGCCTTGATCTGGTCGGTCAGGCGCTGGTTACCGTTCGACGAAATCATCGACAGCAGGCCGTAACCCAGTTCCAGGCGCACCATGTCGATGCGCAGGGCAGTCGAAATCGGTTCTTCCGGTGCAGGCGGGCTTTCCTGCTGCATCTGCTCGGCCATCACCGCTTCGTTCTGCTTTTGCTTTTTCTGCTGGGTGTCCAGATACCAGGCGATGGTCCCACAGAGGACCGCCAGCAGCATGAAGGGCAGGAACGGCGTGCCGGGCAACAGGGCGAGGGCGAGGGAGACCAGACCGGACATCCCCAACGCCTTGGGATAGCGGCCGAATTGGTGCGCCAGCGCCATTTCGGTGCTTTCGGTCAGACCGGCTTTCGACACCATCAGACCGGCGGAGATCGACACGATCAGCGCCGGGATCTGGCTGATCAGGCCGTCGCCGACCGTCAGGCGGGTATAGCTGTCTGCCGCGTCGGCAAAGCGCATGCCGTTCTGGGCCATCCCGATGATCATGCCGCCAATCACGTTGACCGCGGTGATGATCAGGCCGGCAACGGCTTCCCCGCGGACGAACTTGGACGCACCGTCCATCGCCCCGAAGAAGTCGGCTTCCTTTTGCAGGTCACGGCGGCGTTCAATGGCTTGGCGTTCGTCAATCACCCCGGCGGACAAGTCGGCGTCAATCGCCATCTGCTTGCCGGGCATGGCGTCAAGGGTAAAGCGGGCGGTCACTTCGGCGATACGGCCGGAACCCTTGGTGATGACCATGAAGTTCACCAGAATCAGGATGGCGAACACGATCACCCCGATCACGAAGTTCCCGCCCATCACAAAGCCGCCAAAGGCCTGAATCACCGCCCCGGCCGCGTCGGGGCCTTCGTGGCCATGGGCAAGAATCAGGCGGGTCGAGGCCAGGTTGAGGGCCAGGCGGAACAGGGTGGCAATCAGCAGGATCACCGGGAACGAGTTCAGTTCCATGGCCTTTTCAATAAAGATCACGGTCATGAGAACCAGAACGGCAAAGGTCAGCGACAGGGCCAGCATGATATCCAGAAGCCATGTCGGCATCGGGATGATCAGCATCACCAGAATGGAGGCAACACCAAGGGCAAAGGCAAGGTCGCCGCGCTTGAGCGAACCCACCAGCAGGTCTTTGAAATAGGCCAGCTGTCCGCCAAGGGCACCGCCGCCCTTGCCGTTGTCAGGACCGTTCAACTGTTGTGGTGACGGTTCAGCCATTGCTATTCCTTAGTTACCGTGCATATACCGGAGCATGTCCCGGGGAAAGATGGATCAGGCGGTACTGTCCGCTTCCCCCGGGGGAGGAACACTGAATCCCTGTTCAGAGTACAGCTTTAATTTGTTGCGCAGCGTGCGGATCGAAATTCCCAGAATATTTGCCGCATGGGTCCGGTTGCCGATCGTATGGCGCAGGGTGTCGATGATCAGGTCGCGTTCGACATCGGCCACCGTGCGGCCGACCAGTGAACCGGTCGCGCTTTCCCCGGCGATCTGGACCGTGCCAAAGGCGTGATCAATCAGCGGGGAATGGGACATCGGGACGGCGGCAAAGGCTCCGGGCATGATCGGATTGCCCTGATCATCGGTCAGCAGGATGGCTTCGGGGCCAATGTCCGGCCCTGAAGCGAGCAGGGTTGCCCGGTGGATGGTGTTTTCCAGCTCGCGCACGTTGCCGCGCCAGGTATGACGTTGCAGCAGACGTAGGGCTTCGGGGGAAATCTTGCGCAACGGCAGCCCGTTCAGTTCGGCGTATTTGGCGGCAAAGTGTTCGGCCAGCACCGCTACATCCTGTGGGCGATCGCGCAGGGGAGGCAGGGTGATGGTGACCACGTTCAGGCGGAAATACAGGTCTTCGCGGAACGTGCCCTTGCGGGATTCTTCCTGCAGATTGCGGTTGGATGTCGCCAGAATGCGGACGTTGACCTTCACCGGCTGGTTACCGCCGACGCGGGTGATCTCCTTTTCCTGAATGGCGCGCAGCAATTTGGCCTGCAGGCGCACATCCATTTCCGAGATTTCATCCAGCAGCAGGGTGCCGCCGTCGGCTTCTTCAAAACGGCCAATCCGGCGGGCGACGGCCCCGGTGAAAGCGCCTTTTTCGTGGCCAAACAGCTCGGATTCCAGCAGGTTCTCGGGGATGGCGGCGCAATTGACCGCCACGAAGACCTTCTCTGCCCGCTTGGATCGCTGGTGGATGTGGCGGGCCATCAGTTCCTTGCCGGTCCCGGACTCTCCGATAATCAGGATGCCAGCCTCGGACGGGGCCACCTGATCGGCGATTTGCAGCACGCGATCCATGGCGGAATCGCGGAAAATGATGTCCAGATCCTGTCGCGCCACCGCTTCCAGCACTGCGGCGATCAGATCGGGGTCCGGGGGCAGGGGGACGTATTCCTTGGCACCGGCACGGATTGCGGCCACGGCGGCGCGGGTATCGGTGCTGACGCCACAGGCAACGACGGGCACGGCAATACGTTCAGCGTCGAGGCTGGAGATGAAGGCATGGACGTCCAGCGTCACATCGATCATCACCAGATCGGCGCCAGCCCCCGAGCGCAACAAAGACAGCGCGCCGTCCACATCGTCGGCTTGCGTGACTTTTGCGCCCCGGCGCATGGCAATCTGACTGGCTGCGCCAATCTGACCACCGAGGCTGCCGATGATTAACAAACGCATCCCGTATCTCTCCCACCACACCATGGGACCGACAGCGGGTGATCATTTTCCCCTGCTGCGCCGATCCCTTTTGAACTGTTGTACAGGGGCAGAGGTAAATCTGCCGTAAATCAATCGTAAAAATGAACGCGCTGTGTGGGGGGCAGGATGCTGTTGAGCTGCATTTCAAGGCGGCGGGGGTTGTCTTTCCGCCCGACCGAGGTAACCCCCAGGATGTAAACCTCGTCCAGCAGGGACTCTTCGGCGGAATTCCGTTCCAGTTTCGCTGCCAGAGGTGACAGCACCAGATGGGCGAGACAGGCCCCGTACAGGGTGGTCAACAGGGCAACGGCCATTCCCGGACCGATCGAAGTCGGATCATCAAGCGCCCCCAGCATCTGCACCAGACCGACCAGTGTCCCGATCAACCCCATGGCCGGTGCGACATCCGCCGCCCGGCGCAGCATGCTGGTGGCCCGACCATGGCGATAGGCGCGGGCGGCACTGTGGGTGCGCAGGACCTGTTCGACTTCCTGCACCGGCATGGCATCAATCACATGCTGCAAACCATTAAACAGCAACGGCTCGCCATTGGCGCTGTGGTGCACGGTGCCCTGCAGGCGCAACAGGCCGTAATGGCGGGCGTAGTCGGCGATTTCCAGCACATGCATGGCCGCTTCGTGCGGATCGCGGCGGCGATAGGTGACGGCGCAGCGGATGGCGGGCCAGCTGCCCTTGATGTCCGACCATGAAAAGCTGGAGACGGTCACCGCAGCGACGCCACCAAAAACGATCAGGATCGACGGGATGTTCAGGAACGCCAGCGGCGATCCGCCGAGCAGGATCGCCAGCAACAACAGTACGCCACCTGCTGCCATGCCGATGGGGGTGGCCCGGTCAACCACTGTCTGGCTTCCCCCCAGATCCCACGGATTCCGGGGGGGGATGCCGTGGGGGGCTCCCGGTGGCACGCCGCCCTCCGGCCTGCCCTTTCCTGACGCCGACGGTCGGGACGAGCTTTCCGAGGGGCGGGAGCCTGAGGTCAGGCCAATATCGAAATCCGAGCCGTTATCCATCATGGTACTCTTGGCTGGCGGTTATGACCGCTCCGTCTTGATGATTTCCGTCATGGTGATGCCAAGGCGGTCTTCGACAACCACCACTTCACCACGGGCGACCAGACGGTTGTTGACGTAAATGTCAATCGCCTCGCCCACCTTGCGGTCGAGTTCGACCACCGCGCCACGGCCCAGCTTCAGCAGCTGGTTAACCTGCATGTGCGACTTGCCCAGCACCGCAGACACCTGCACCGGAATGTCGTACACAGCTTCGAGGTCGGCTGCCGAGCGGGGTTTGTCAGGAACCGCATCCGGATTCAGGGGCTCGTAATGGTCATCGGACTTGCCGCCCCCGGCATTCAGATCGTTCAGATTAAAATCCTTGTCGGCCATTGTGTACTCCTTTGCGGGACCGGGACGAGGTGGCCCGGCTGGCATGTGTCATGGGGAAGCGAAACTGCAAACCTCAGGACTGCTCACCGTCGATGGCGGCAGTCTTTTCATCGGTCAGGCTGGCGTCCAGCGCGGCCAGTTCGGCTTCCTGTTCGGGTGTAAGGGCGAGGTCACCGTCCAGATCGGGGAACCCGTCGTTGAAATCTTCGCTTTCGTCGGCGGGGCCGAAGCCGAGGTTGGCCAGAATTGCCTCGCTGAAATCATCTTCGCTGAAGGTGTCGTTGCCGGATGCAGCCTGCTCTGCCGGAGACGAATGGAAGGCTGGCAGGGGGGCAATCTGCAAGTCATCGTGCGGGCTGGGGGGAGACCAGAGGGCCTGGTCGTCCATGCCCGGCCATGGCGACGGCTCATCACGCAGGGATGATGCCTTGTTCTGACCATCATCGGGCAGCTCCAGCGCTTCGTCCCGGGTGAAGTGCGGGATATTGCGCTCGATCAGTTCGTCGATTTCACCCCACAGGCGGGTGGTGTTGCGTTCGGCACCGCCGTCTGGCCATTCGACGCGAGCGTCGGACAGCGCCATGTTCTCGCCTTCCAGAATCACCACCTTGCCCTCAAAGCCGGAGCGCAGGGCGATGTTGTCCAGCGGTTCGCGCAGGCCGTTGATCAGGTCCGGGTGGACGCGGACCAACAGGCGCGGTTGACCGATCAGGTTCGGCATCAGGCTGCGAACCAGAGCGCAGATTTCCTGGATGGCGTATTTTTCGCTGGTATGGGGCAACAGCTTGCGACAGATTTCCGCCGCAACCTGCGAGGCCAGTTCGGCCAGCTGATCCGTACTGGCGGTGATGCCGGGCATCAGTCCGCCGAGGGAATCCCGGCAGGCCATCATGGCGCTGGCCATCGCCTGTTCGGTTGCGGCCTGGGCTTCCTCGAGGGCGCGCATGTGACCGGCGACATAGGCCTCCTCGCGGGCGACTTCCATGTCTTCTTCGCTATAGATCAGCGGCGGGCCAGCGGGCTCCACCGGTTCCGGCTCGGGCGGCGGCGGAGGCGGTGGGGGCGGCGGCGGGGCCGCAATCGTGCGCTCCGGCCGCCGTGCGGCTGGCGCTCCGTTGCCGTCGTCTTCGTCAAAGCGCAGATCGAAGGTGAATTTGCGAACGCTTGCCATGGTCCCTCACATGCTGAAGGCTATGCCAGGGGAGCGGCAGGCCCGTGATAAGTGCAGCGCCAGAACAGAAAACAGGGGCTGTTTCCCGCTCTGACGCTGATCGCGGGGGTGCCATTCCGACCACCCGAAAATGCCTGATGACGCGAACCTTAATAAACGAGCTCGTCGTCGTCCTTGCCTTCGGAGATAACAATCTGCCCGGAGTTTGCCAGTTCCTTGGCCAACACCACAATGACGTTTTGCGCTTCGTCGACTTCGCGCAGACGCACCGGGCCCATTGCTTCCATGTCTTCGCGCAGCATTTTGCCGGCGCGTTCGGACATGTTCTTGAAGAACATGTCCTTGAGGGTGTCCGAGGCCCCCTTCAGGGCCATGCCCAGCTTGTCCTTTTCGACATGCCGCAGCAGTGTCTGTACACCCTGCGAGTCCAGGCGGCTGAGATCCTCGAAGGTGAACATGAGCTGTTTGATCTTTTCCGCGCTTTCGCGGTTGCGCTCTTCGAGGGCACCCATGAAGCGGGCTTCGGTGTTGCGATCAAGGTTGTTGAAGATGTCGGCCATCATCTCGTGCGCATCGCGGCGGGCGGTACGGGCGAGGTTCGACATGAATTCGGTGCGCAGGGTCTTTTCGACGCCATCGAGCACTTCCTTCTGCACGGCTTCCATGTGCAGCATGCGCATGATGACTTCCATCGCAAAGCCTTCGGGCAACAGCGACAGGACGCGGGCACCGTGATCACCCTTGATCTTGGACAGCACCACCGCAACGGTCTGCGGGTATTCGTTTTTCAGGTAGTTGGCCAGCACCTGTTCGTTGACGTTCCCCAGCTTGTCCCACATGGTGCGGCCAGCCGGACCACGGATTTCTTCCATGATGCTTTCCACCCGGTCTTTGGGCAGGGATCGCATCAGGAGACGTTCGGTGGTGTCGTACGAACCGACCAGCGAGCCGGTATTGGAGATGGCGTCAGCGAATTCAACGAACAGTCGTTCAACAATCGCAGAGCTAACCGTGCCAAGATTTGCCATGATCTGGGAGATCTCCTTGATCTCCTCGTCTTCCATCATGGAAAAGATTTTGACCGAATGCTCTTCGCCCAGTGACAGCATCATGATGGCGGCTTTTTGCGGGCCAGTCAGGCTGCGGTAGTCTTCCTTAATGCGGCCCATGGGCATGGCCTCCTTGGTCTGTCGTCATCGGCGGACGGGGCACGGTCTGCGGAAAGCTCCAAAGGGGGCCGCTGGGGCCCCCGATCGAGACGGTGATTACGTTTCCTGGTATAGCCAATTGCGGATGATCGACAAAGCCTCTTCCGGATGCTTTTCGACGATTTCGCCGATCTTGCGCAGGGACGACGCCTTGACGCGGCCTTCGACCTTGTCGATGTCGATCAGTTCGTCGGACAGGTCTTCTTCCTCGGGGATCGGTGCCGGAACGCCACCGGGGCCGGTCAGCTGCGGGGTCAGGGTGCCATCGGGGCCCATCAGCTTGGCGTCGGCAGAGTTGGCACCGTCAAAGGCACGCGACACCAGCGGGCGCACCACCAGCAGGATGACCAGCACCGCGACGATCGCCACGCCCAGGCCTTCGGCCATGCGCATGACTTCTTCCTTGGTGAAGCCCATGAACATCCACGGCTCGGGGACTTCGATGTCGCCCAGAGCGTTGAACTGCATGTTCACCAGCTCGACCTGATCGCCACGGTTGGCATCATAGCCGATTGCCGAACGGACGAGGGCCGACAGCTTGTCCATTTCCGCTTCGGGACGCGGGCCGTAAACCTTGTTGCCCTGCGCATCGGTCTGATAGACACCGTCGACCAGAACCGCCACCGACAGGCGGTTGATGGTCGGGGCCTCGTTGACCTTGTTGATGACCTTGCGCGAGATTTCGAAGTTGGTGGTTTCTTCGGTGCCGTTCTCGCGGCTGGTGGCCTGCGAGCCGGTGTTGTTGACCTGCGCGTTCGGCAGGTTCTGGGACACGCTGACCGCGTCGGGCTGGTTTTCCGAGGTCTGCGAGCCGTTTTCCCGCGTCACGGTCGAACGGGCAACCTGACCATCGGGGTCGTAGATTTCCTGATTGGTGACGGTCTTGTCAAAGGCCATGTCGGCGCGGACCTCGGCACGAACCTTCCCCGGCCCGAGCACGCTTTCCAGCAGCTGTTCGACCGCACGGGACAGGCGCATTTCTTCGTGCAGGCGCATTTCTTCCTGCGTCGCCAGCGTGGCCGAGGCGTCATCGCCAACGCCCGAGGACAGCAGGGTCCCGCGTTCATCAACAATCGAAATCTTCGACGGCTTCAGCTTGGGGACCGAGGCGGCAATCAGGTTTTGAACCGCCAGCACCTGTTCCTTGCTCAGGCGGCCACGGTCCATCTTGATGTAAACCGCCGCCGACGGTTCCTGGGTTTCGCGGGTGAACATTTCACGCTTGGGCATCACCAGATGCACGCGGGCCGCCTTGACGCCGTCGATGGACCGGATGGTCCGGGCCAGCTCGCCTTCGGTGGCGCGGATCAGGTTGATGTTCTGCATGAAGTTGGTGGCCGACAGGCTATCCATCTTGTCAAAGACTTCGTAGCCAACGGTCCCGCTCATCGGCAGGGCCTTTTCTGCCATCTGGACGCGCAGTTTCTGCACCTGATCGCCGGGAACAAAAATCTGGGCACCGTTCGACTTGATTTCGTAGGGGATCTTGCGCGAATCAAGCTCGCTGATGATCGCCTTGGAATCGCTGGTTTGCAGATCGCCGTACAGCAGCTCCATCGGCGGCGATGAAAAGCGGGTGGCGAAGTAAATGATGAACGCCAGCAGGCCGACGCCAACACCACCAAGAGCGGCGAGACGGGACGGCCCCAGATTGCGAAGCTGCTGAACGAACGAATTCACGGACTGTCACCCCGCCAAACACCGTTCCTGACCTGCGGGCAGTCCGCAAAAGCCACGAAGGGCATGAAACCATTACAGTACCGGAAGCTAACGCTACCGAATGAAGAAGACGTTAACGGTGGGCAAAAATTGCCGACATTTTCAACCGTTTCCCTCAGGCGCTCTGCCGGGATCGAACTGGATACCCTATACATTTCGCAGGTGCAACCCTAACAGGCGGTTTCTTTTGAGGGAAGATCTCTCTGTGCTGTTTTGCCTGAGGTTCCATTATAAAGTCGAGGGCAAAGGGACTGCTTTTTAACCTTTCTTGATCAGACTATGCCGGGTGATCACGGAACTGGTGATGGAACAAGCAAGAAATGCGCGTAAAGGTGACAACAAAGTCTTTCTCCCGAACCCCGGAGTTGGTTGCAGCCCTGCGGGCGGCCTTTCCGGACTGTGACTTTCGTCAGGCGGAAATGGGCGAGCTGGACCCGGCCGGAGTGGTGGACTTTCTGGCGGACGCCGATGCGGCGATCGTCGGGCTTGATCCTGTTTCCGACTGGGTTCTCGAACGGCTGCCCCGCTTGCGGGCCGTTTGTAAATATGGGGTGGGGCTGGACAATGTTGATGTGCCGGCCGCCCGGCGACGCGGGGTTTATGTCGGCTGGACGCCCGGCGTGAATCGTCGGTCCGTCGCCGAGCTGGTGCTGGGGATGATGCTGGGGCTGACCCGCAACATGACCCGCACCTCCCGCCTGCTGGCAGAGGGACAATGGCTCAAGCAGGGGGGTGTCCAGCTGTCGGGCAGTACCGTCGGCATCATTGGTCTTGGGCACATTGGCAAGGATGTGGCGGCGCTGCTGGCTCCGTTCGGCTGCCGGATTCTGGTCAATGACATTGTCGATCAGCAGGATTATTGCCGCGATCACGGGCTGGAACAGGTGGCGCTGGAAACCATCTGGCGTGACGCCGATGTCATGACCGTGCACACGCCGCTGACGCCGTTGACCCATCATCTGGTCAACGGACAGACCTTGGCGGCGATGAAGCCGGGGGCTATCCTGATCAATACCGCCCGAGGCCCGATTGTCGAGCAGGCGGCGCTGAAGGCGGCGCTGATCAGCGGCCATCTGGGAGGGGCGGCTCTGGATGTTTATGATCCTGAACCGCCACAGGATCTGGACTTTCTGGCTTTGCCAAACCTGATCTGCACCCCCCATATCGGCGGAAATGCCCATCAGGCGGTGCTGGCGATGGGGTATAGTGCCATTGACCACCTGAAGGCGTTTGCCTCGGGGGCGCCGCAGCCTCCGCTGCCGGGGATGTGAGCGGCTGTGAACGACACTAGAGCAAATCCCGAGCAGATGGCTCCATCTGCGACGACGTATTTGCTGAAAATACAAAATATTAGAGCATTTGAAGTGATCTGGAGAGAACGGAAAATGCTCTAGGAACGGTGAGGAGTATCAGTCATGAACTTCAGCGGAACCATCGCCCATATTCCGGCACGGGGGGGCAGCAAGCGGGTTCCCAAAAAGAACCTGCGTTTGATGGCCGGGCAGCCGATGATGTCCTATGCCGTGCGGGAAGCCTTGCTGGCGAGCGGGCTGGATGCGGTTTACGTCAATACCGATGATGCCGATATGGCGGCCTTGGGGGAGGCTCTGGGGGCAAAGGTGCATCACCGCCCGCCGCATCTGGCGGTGGACGAGGCCGGGAGTGATGATTTCAACGCCGAAATCATCAGCACGCTTCAGCCCCAGACGCTGGTGATGATCAATCCGGTCTGTCCGCTGATTACCGCGCAGGATATCGAACAGGCTTTGCAGGCCTATCGGCAGGCGCGCGAGGCTGATGGTGTTGATACCCTGATTGCGGCGTCGATGACCCACATGCAGACCTTTTGCGAAGGCAAGCCGGTCAATGTGTCGGTTGAGGAGGGCTTGCGGCCCAGTCAGGAAAACCCCGAAGTGGCAGTGCTGAACTGGGCGGTCAGCATCTGGGATGCTCCCGCATTTCTGGACCGCTATCAGCGTTTCGGCTTCGGGGTGTGGGGCTCGCGTCGTTTGCTGTACCGGTTGCCGGTGTTGCAGGCGGCAAAGGTCAGCGATGAAGGCGATTTCCTGCTGTGCGAGGCCCTGCTGCTGGCCCGTCGGCAGCAACAGGAACATGGTGCCAAAGCGCCAGTCTTCTGGGCGCCGGGCCAGCCTGTTGATGCCTGATGGTAAGGGGAGGGGCGGGAGAGTTTCCGCCCCTTCGGCTTATTTGCGGGTGACGCCCTTGCCGCCGGTGTTTTCGTTGCTGAAACGACCAACGTTACCCAGCAGCTGTTCCATCAGGGTCAGCTCGTTGCCCGCAGTTGGGGTCTTGCGCTCGACCAGGGTCATTTCGCTGCCGTCATCCTTGTTCAGGGCCTTGACCTGAGAAACCACGCCGTTCTGATCGAACGAAACGGCGAGGATGTGGCGTTCCAGTTCTTCGGTCGCGTGATAGGCGTACTGCTGGGTATAGGCCCCCATGTAGAACCACGTTTCGCCATTGTCGAACAGCGAGGTGGTTGACGGGGTGCCCAGCAGGCTTTCGACCTGCGGACGGGTGGTGCTGCCCGGTTCGATCTCGGCGATCTTTTTGGCGGTCGGAATGTTGCCGCGTGTCTGGACCTCGGGGGCGGAACAGGCGGTGACGCCAACGGCAAGGGTCGCAGCGACCAGAACGCGGGCGCACAGGGTCATAAGACCAGAACGGCGCGAAGGGCGGGCATCGCAAGCACGGTTCGTCATCGCAGTCTCTTGTGTCCTTACCAGAAGGGCGGGCCGGGGCCGTTGCCGGTGGCCCGAATGAACATCTGTCGTGTTATATAGCCTGCTTGCCGGGTAAAGGGAAGTATGGTGGCAAAAGGGTGATTGCCCCTGCTGGCGGAAAAGCATACATCATAGCCAACAGCGACAGAATGAACCGGCAAGGGGATCGGGCGCATGCCCGTGGTGCCCCCGTGGTTCCGGTGAAAGGATACGCGTGGTTTTTGGTTTTTTTAAACGCCGTCAGCGCGAGCAGGCTGCCTATGCCCTGTACGGGGCGCTGGTTGCCCAGTCGCGCCAGCCGGAGTTTTACCTCCATCTGGGGATCGCCGATACCGTGGATGGCCGTTTTGACATGATTGCCCTGCATGCGGCGCTGGTGATCCGGCGCGTTCAGGGGCAGCCGGATGACGGTCCGCCGACGGCGCAGTTCCTGTTTGACATCATGTTCGCCGACATGGACCGGAACCTGCGCGAAATGGGCGTGGGGGATCTGAGCGTCGGCAAGCATGTCAAGCGGATGGCAAAGGCCTATTACGGGCGTGCTGCTGCCTACGAAGAGGGGTTGCAGGGCGATGAGGAAACCCTGATCGCTGCCCTGACCCGCAATCTGTATCGCAAAAGCGAGCCCGAGCCGTGGCAGGTGGCTGCCATTGCGGCCTATGTGCGTCGCTCTGCCGAGCTGCTGGCGCAGCAGGACTATCAGGCTTTGGGGCAGGGAACGATGACCTTTGCCCCGCTGGCCGGTTTCCTGGCCCCGCCCGCCGCTGGGCGTCCCTCTGACCCGCAGGAGTAACGGGGATGACTGATCCCGACCTGACCGGAGCCCCCGAGGCTCCGCTGCCCTTTACCCACCCCTATCCGGTCGAGCGTCTGCCGGGCGAAGGGCGCGTGGTGAAACTTGCCCTGTCAACGGATGAATGTGCCGCCGTTGCCCGGTACCTTTCGCTCGACGGATTGACCCGGTTAAGCGCAAAGCTTACTGTCAAGCCGTTCGCCGGTGGAGAGCTGGTCCGGGTCACCGGAACGGTGGACGCGCACGTGACGCAGACCTGCGGAGTGACTCTGGTTCCGGTGGAATCGGATATAAATGAAGAGGTCGAGCGTGTTTTCTCTTTCAATTCGGTCGCCGAAGAGGTAAGTCCCGGTGCCGAGTTGGAGTTGGAGCCCGATGGGGCCGAACCTCCCGAGCCGATCATTGACGGTCACGTCGATCTCGGCGCGGTGGTGGTCGAGCAACTGGCGCTGGGGATCGACCCTTTCCCTCGCGCTCCGGGGGCGGAGTTTACTCTGCCTGCGGCGGTGTCTGATCCGGCTCAAACGAGTCCTTTTGCCGTTTTGTCGTCTTTGCGCACAGGAAAGATGCCAAAATCGTAAGGCAATGGTTGCGCACCGAAGGGTTTTTGTTTAATAAGGCTGCCTTTCCGGTCACGCCAGAACTGAGAGTAGTGGAAAATGGCTGTTCCCAAGAAGAAAGTTTCCAAGTCCCGTCGCGACATGCGTCGTTCGCACCACGCCGTTTCGGCTGGCGCTCACGCTGAGTGCAAGAACTGCGGCGAGCTGAAGCGTCCGCACCATGTGTGCCCGTCCTGCGGTCACTACGATGGTCGTGAAGTGGTGGCAGCGGAAGCCGTCTAATTGACGGTTTCCGCTTCGGTCGCGTTCTACTGAGGGGAAAGTGCTTTGAGCGCTCCGCTCGTTCTCGCGCTCGATGCCATGGGGGGCGATGCCGCCCCCAAAATGGTGCTCAAGGGTGTCAAGATTGCGCGGAAACGCCATCCGAACGTGCATTTCCTGCTGTTCGGTGACGAAGCGCGTCTTGCTCCCCTGTTGAAGAAAAAGCTTCGCAAGGTTTGCACCATCCGGCATGCGCCGGATGTGGTAACCGGCGATGCCAAGCCTTCACAGGCGGTTCGTCAGGGCCGCCAATCGAGCATGTGGCTTGCGATCAAGGCAGTTAAAGACGGTGAAGCCGCAGGCATCGTGTCTGCTGGCAACACCGGTGCCTTGATGGCCATGGCAAAATTGAGCCTCCGTACGTTGCCAGGCATTGATCGGCCTGCCATCGCAACATTGCTTCCGACCATCCGGGGGGAAAGCGTCATGCTTGACCTGGGTGCAAATACGGAATGCGCTGCCAACAATCTGGTCGAATTCGCAGTGATGGGCGAAGTCTTTTCGCGCACCCTGTTGGGTATTGACCGGCCGTCTGTGGGTTTGCTGAACATCGGCTCCGAAGATTTGAAGGGGACTGACTCTCTGCGTCAGGCCGCGACGATCCTGCGCGAGCAAAAACTCGGCACCATGGATTATTACGGATTCGTCGAAGGGGACGATATCGGCAAGGGTACGGTTGACGTTGTGGTCACCGATGGCTTTACCGGAAACGTGGCCCTGAAAACCGCCGAGGGAACGGCGAAGCTGTATTCGCAATTCCTGAAGGATGCCTTCAAGGCCAGTCTGGTTGCCAAAATCGGCTATCTTCTGGCCCGGCGGGCGCTGGAAAGTGTGCGCAAACGTACCGATCCGCGCCGCTATAATGGCGCAATGTTCATTGGATTGAATGGCGTTTGCGTCAAAAGTCATGGTGGTACGGATGCGCTGGGGTTTGCCAATGCCATTGGTGTGGCGGTAAACCTGATTTCCAATGATCTGAACAGCAAGATCAAGGAAGAGTGTCAGCGTTTGTATTCCCATGGCCGTGCCGAAGACGCCCCGGACACACCTGCTTCCCGTGCCGACGGGGAGGATGGTGGGGGCCTCGCGGCAGAACAAGACTTAACGGCGACAGCTCCGGGCGGTAACGGAGAGTCGCAGTCCGGGAAACCGGCCCAGGCGTCGTAAGGTCATGATCACGCGCTCGCTTATTGTTGGTACTGGCTCCTATCTTCCGGAGCGGGTGGTAACAAACGCCGAACTGGCGGCCAAGGTTGATACTTCCGATGAGTGGATCATCGAAAGAACCGGCATCCGTCAGCGCCATATGGCAGCAGAGGGGGAGTGGACCTCTGATCTGGCGACCAAGGCGGCGCAAAAGGCTCTGGATGCTGCCGGGATTGCCGGGACCGACGTCGATCTGATCGTGTTGGCGACGGCAACCCCGGACCGGACCTTCCCGTCTACCGCCGCCACCGTGCAGGCCAATCTGGGATGCTTCGGCGGCCCGGCCTTTGACGTGCAGGCAGTGTGCTCGGGCTTTGTCTATGCCCTGTCGGTGGCGGATAATTTCATCAAGGCCGGGCAGGCCAAAACGGCGCTGGTGATCGGTGCCGAGACGTTTTCCCGCATTCTCGACTGGGAAGACCGGGGAACCTGTGTCCTGTTCGGTGACGGGGCCGGGGCTGTGGTCCTTCAGGCCGCGCCGGGTGATGGTTCGTCGGCCGATAGCGGTATCCTGACCACCCACCTGCATGCCGACGGCCGTCACCGCGAGCTGCTGTATGTCGATGGGGGGCCGTCATCGACCCAGACCACCGGCCTGTTGCGGATGCATGGCCGTGAAGTGTTCCGCCATGCGGTGGTCAATCTGGCTTCGGTGGTTGAAGAGGCCCTTGAGGCGACCGGATTGCAGCCGGGCGATATCGACTGGCTGGTGCCGCATCAGGCCAATCGCCGCATTATCGAAGGCACCGCCCGCAAACTGGGTATGGCGCTGGAGAAAGTGGTGATGACGGTTGACCGGCACGCCAACACCTCGGCGGCATCGATTCCGCTGGCCCTGGCCGAAGCGGTCAGCGATGGCCGGGTGCAAAAAGGGCAGCTGGTGCTGCTGGAGGCGATGGGGGGCGGTTTTACCTGGGGTTCTGCTCTGGTCCGCATGTAAACGCCACAGGCGATTTTTTCCGACAAAGCTGAAAACAGGGGCCAAAAGCGTATTTTGGCCCCTTTCGCTGACTCTTTGGCAACTAACTGATATTGACGGATTTCTGTCATGGCGTTACCGTGATTCTAGGATTTTCTCCTGAAAGCGAGAGCGACATGTCTGAACAAACCATTACCCGTGCTCAGTTGAGTGAAGCGGTCTATCAGGAAGTTGGGCTGTCGCGGAACGAGTCGGCAGAACTTCTGGAAATGGTGCTGGAAGAAATTTCCAACGCTCTGGCCGCTGGTGAAAGCGTCAAGATCTCTTCGTTCGGCAGTTTTTCTGTCCGCCAGAAGGGGCAGCGCGTTGGTCGTAATCCCAAAACCGGTGAAGAGGTGCCGATTTGCCCCCGCCGCGTGCTGGTGTTTCGTCCGTCGCAGTTGCTCAAAGGGCAGATCAATGCGGGACAAGAGGCTAAGGCTTAATGGAAAGGGCAATGTCACAAACCATTGATCCCCGGCGGCCTGCAAAATCGGAGTCCGCGTTCCGCACCATCAGCGAGGTTGCCGAGGACCTGGATGTTCCTCAGCATGTCCTGCGCTTTTGGGAAACCAAGTTCACCCAGATCCGCCCGATGAAACGAGGCGGTGGGCGTCGCTATTATCGCCCGGAAGACGTGGCTTTGCTGCGGCGTATTCGCAGCCTGTTGTATGATGACGGTTTCACCATCAAGGGTGTGCAGAAACTGCTGCGTGAAGGTGGCCTGAAGCCGCTCGACCCGATCGATGCCGACGATGAGATGGAAGAACAGGGGGCTGCTCCGGCTCCGGCTGATGTCATCTCTGTGCTGGAGCAGCGATCAGAAGCCGCCGCCCTGCCGGAACAGGTCAAGGGTGTGGTGCAGTCGGTGATTGCCGAATTGTCGATCGTCAGCACACTGCTGCGCGAGGCGAGTAAGGTGCATTGACCGCCGTCTGCCTGAAAGGCTCGAAATCGGTGCCGCACTTCTTTGCGGGCGTGTTACGGCTGAGGCTGTTATGAAAAGGGTCGCGTTGGCGGCCCTTTTTTTTGAAAAAAAGTTTGAGAAACATGCATTTCGTTGTTGCCAGAGGGCGAGGCGCTGGATATATTGCGCGCCTGCCCGGGAAACTGGGGAGCACGGTCGGAGCGTAGCGCAGCCTGGTAGCGCACTTGACTGGGGGTCAAGGGGTCGTGGGTTCGAATCCCGCCGCTCCGACCACTAAATTCCGTTCCCCCAACGGAAACCGCAAAACGAAAACGGCACCTCAGTTCTTGAGGGCGCCGTTTTCGTTTTATGTCATTTTTGCCCAAGACCAATGCCCGGATTGATGTTAGTGTGCCAGACGCACGGGGTACCAGGATGGTGGTAATCGCTCTAGGCGGGTTTCCGCATTGAGCCGTACAGCAGAAGGTTGGACGGGTCATGGAACAGATTACATCCGACATCATGAATCGCCAGCCTCTGGCGACGTATAACATTGCCGCAGTCGCACCGGTTCGACCGGTGCAGATAACACAGACCGGTACGACCGACAGCGGAAAAGATTCGCAAGGGAACCCGTCGCAAGGACGGGGTCGTGATGAGGCCGAAGCCTATCGGCCAATGACGTTCCAGGCGGTTTTGCTGTCGTCGACAACCCTTTCCAGCCTGCAGGACGTGCTGTCGCGCCTGTCCGGTGGTGGGGGGTTTTCGGTTGTCGATCGGGCCTCGTCGGCCTATCGGGATGCGGTGAGCAAGCTTGGGGATAGCACCAGCGAAGCCGGGGCCAGTTCGGAAGACGCTGGCACGGAAGAGCAGGGAGTATCCTCTGCTGCGGAAACAGTCAGCCCGACATCCTCTTCCGCTAGTCAAGGTGTGGGGTATTACGGGTATGACTGGATTGGGAGTGGTCAATTGCTGCAGGCGGCCCGTCAGGCGACGGCGGCCTACATGCAAAGTATGACAGCGGTCCAGACCGGGGATACGCCCTATGCTCAGAAAGCTGAGGTTCTGAACCTGGTGGCGTAGAGCAGTGTTAACGCACACTGATCTAGAGCAGCGTGCGTTAAACCGGACGCAGGCACGCTGCTCTAACCTTTTGTTCTGTCGCATTGTTGTTGCGAAAACCGGTTCCCACTTTTCGCACAATGCTCTAAAACGGGCAGCCGGATATCTCGGGCTGCCCGCTTTTCTTTTACGTCCTATGCCATCGAGCCTTCGTCAACGGCCATCGACGGGTCCTGTTGCAGCATGGTGGCAACATTGTCATAGGCTGCGGCATTCTGGTCCATCTGATCGCTGAGGGCGGGGTTTTCCTGCCCGACGGCGCGAAAGAAATTGGCGGCTGCGCGCAGCATGTCGGCTCCGACATCGGCGATGGTGGTCATGGCAGGCTCCCTGTGTTTGTTGTTGCGTGGTCAGAGCCTTCCGTGAGCAAAGCGGGTCGGCGGCTGAAAAAACGCGGATGTGTCTCTGTTGCCCTGACGAGTGATCGCCAGCAGCCCATGCACCGTATCCATTTCGATCCTTGTCGTCAAATGGCCCCGCTGTCAAATGGGGGGAAGGATTTCGGTCAAATCCGGCGTAGAGGGGGTAATTCCCTGTGCGGCAAGAATGGCGATGATGTCGCTACAGATGTCATTCAGGCTGCCGAGGGTGACACCGTGGTAAAGCTGATGCCCAACCAAACGCATGTTCGGCCCGCGCGAGCAGTACCCCAGGCACGGGCCAACCTGCAATTCAACCCATGGGGCGAGATTGCGCAGGATCAGTTCCTGCTGCAAGGCCTGCGTCATGTCTTCGGCCCCGCGCGGGGCACAGCTTTCCGTGGCGATGCCGATCCTGCGGGTTTGGCAGATCATCATGCGCAGGCGAAAACCGGACGACGACTGTTGCTCTGGGGTCATGTCTGTCAAATTTCCATGGAGTCAGAGGGGAGTGCTGCTACTCTGGGGCACAGGTGACAGGAGGGGCAGTCCTGACGTCTGGTGAGGGCATTCAATGCCTGAAGAAAAGATATCGCGACTTTCTGATGGAGTGGCCAGTTTTATCCGTCTGGAAAAGCAGCACCAGGAACTCCTCTGGCTTTCCGGGGAGGTTCGGCTGGCAGCGTGTGACGCCGAAGAGCATCGCTTTCAAACCCACATCCGCGATTTGCTTCGTGGGGTAAGGGCGCATTTTGCCGAAGAAGAGTATGTCCTGCGCCTGTGGCTCGATCTGGATTTGCTGAAAGGGCACGCGCAAGAGCATCGTGACCTGCTGACAATTTTACAGGACAGTATCGAAGCGGCCCAACGGACGGCACTGTCCTGGGGGGTGCGGGTGAAAGTCACGGAAGTGATCGAGCATCTGTTGTTGCGGGAAATCACCGAAGATGATCCGCATATCCTTGATCTGGCCCGTAAAGTTGTCGATCTGGGCCGGTGATGGGCTGTGCTGCGGGGATGTGATACAATCATGCTGCATGGTTTTCGGTTTTACGCAGTCTGATTTGACGGTACGGTTTACAGGGTAACAGGTCGGAGGGGACATGGCGGGTGAGACGCGTTTTGTAGACCGAAAGGTTTTTTTTCCGGGGCAATACATTTTCCGGATGGGGGATGTGGGGGATCGTGCCTATCTGGTACAGGACGGAAAAGTCCAGATCCAGCGGAGCAAGCCAGATGGCAGTACGGTTGTATTGGGGGAGCTGACCAAAGGGGGGATCTTTGGGGAGATGGCTCTGGTTGATGACCAGCCCCGCATGGCCTGCGCAGTGGCAACCGAACAGACAACTCTGGTTGTCGTCGGTCGCGACCAGTTTCAAAGCAAGCTGAACGCCGCCGATCCCTTTATCCGGGCTTTGCTGAAGATCTTTGTGCGCAATATCCGCGCAATCACGGATCGGCATATGTAAAAAGCAGGAGTGCCTTTTGACCGTTGTACCACCCCCGGACACTCCGCGGCATGACCCGCCGCGCATAACCGTGATGGGCCGCCTGCGGGCCTATCTGTTTGCCGGCATTCTGGTGACCGCCCCGGCGGCGATTACCTTCTATACCGCGTGGGCCCTGATTACCTGGGTGGATCAGGGTGTGCGCAGCCTGATTCCGGCACGGTACGATGTGTTCTTTCCCGGCTCCATTCCGGGGCTGGGGGTGATTGCCCTGCTGCTGGCCCTGATCCTGATCGGTATGCTGACCGCGGGGTTCGTCGGGCGGTTTGTGGTGCGCAGCTGGGAGAGCCTGCTGGCCCGGATGCCGATCATCCGGTCGGTTTATGCCGCCATCAAGCAGATTTTTGAAACGGTCCTCGCCCAGCAATCGACGGCCTTCCGACAGGTGGTGCTGGTGGAATATCCCCGCAAAGGCCTGTGGGTTCTGGGCTTTGTCTCGGGGACAACCGGCGGCGAGGTTGAAGCAGTGCTGGGGGAGGACTGCGTGAACGTGTTCATTCCGACCACCCCCAATCCGACCTCGGGATTTTTGCTGTTTGTACCGCGCACCGCGCTGAAGCCCCTGACCATGTCGGTTGAAGACGGCATCAAGCTGGTGGTGTCCGGTGGCCTGATTACCCCGACCCCCTGATTACCCCGACCGGAGGGTTTTGACCGCGCTGTCACGCTCGAACAGATACAGCAAGACACGCAGAGCCTGACCGCGCGGGCTTTCAAGATCGGGGTCCTGTTCGACGATCAGCGCGGCGTCCTTGCGGGCAATCGCCAGCAGGTCGCCATGGACGGCCAGATCGGCCAGGCGGAATTCCGGCAAGCCCGACTGACGGGTGCCCAGAACCTCGCCGCCACCACGCAGGCGCAGGTCTTCTTCGGCGATCAGGAAACCGTCTTCGCTCTGGCGCATGATTTCCAGCCGGGCCTTGGCGGTTTCAGACAGCGGATGCACATACAGCAGCAAACAGGTCGACGCCTTGTCGCCGCGCCCGATGCGTCCGCGCAACTGGTGCAACTGGGCGAGGCCAAAGCGTTCGGCGTGCTCGATCACCATCACCGTGGCGGCGGGGACGTTGACGCCGACTTCGATGACGGTGGTGGCAACCAGCATGTCGAGCTGATCGCCGACGAACCGCTCCATCACCAGATCCTTGTCCTGCGCCGCCATCTTGCCATGGATCAGGCCAACCCGGTCACCGAACACCTGTTGCAGATACTGATAGCGTTCCTCGGCGGCGGCCAGATCAATCAGCTCGGATTCTTCGACCAGCGGGCAGACCCAATAGACCTTGCTGCCGCTGGCAACCGTCCGCGCCAGTCCGGCAACCACGTCGTCCATCCGGTTGTTGGGCAACACGCGCGTGTCCACCGGCTTGCGTCCGGGGGGCTTTTCATCCAGCTTGCTGGCGTCCATGTCGCCGTACTGGGTCAGGGCCAGCGTGCGCGGAATGGGGGTGGCGGTCATCACCAGCACATCGGTGTTCCGCCCCTTGGCGGCCAGTTCCAGCCGCTGAAAGACCCCGAAACGGTGCTGTTCATCAATCACCGCCAGCGCCAGATCATGGAACTGCACATCGGCCTGAAACAGGGCGTGGGTGCCAACCAGAATGTCAATCTCGCCTGCGGCCAGACGGTCGAGCAGAGCCTGCCGGGCCTTGCCCTTGTCGCGCCCGGTCAGCACCGCCAGCCGGAACCCGGCGGCTTCGGCCAGCGGAGCGAGGGTTTCGGCATGCTGGCGGGCCAGAATTTCAGTCGGAGCCATCAGCGCCGCCTGCGCGCCGCTTTCGACCGCCACCAGCATCGCCATCAGGGCAACCATCGTCTTGCCGCTGCCAACATCGCCTTGCACCAGCCGCAGCATGCGGTCCGGTTTGGCCATGTCGGCATAAATCTCTGCCAGCGCCCGTTGCTGGGCACCGGTCAACTGAAAGGGCAGGGCGGCGGCAACGGCGTCCCGCAGACGGCCGTCGCCTTCCAGAATCCGCCCGGCCTGATGGCGGTTGGATCGCCGCACCAGCAACAGCGCCAACTGATTGGCCAGCAATTCGTCATAGGCCAGCCGCTGACGGATCGGACTGAAGGCGGTCAGCTCGCCGTCATCGTGTGGCGCATGCAAGGCGGTAATGGCGCTGTGCCAGTCCGGCCAGTTGCGCTGGGCTTTCAGCGGGCCATCCAGCCATTCCGGCAGCTCGGGGGCCAGCGCCAGTGCGGCGCGGGCCAGTTTGGTGGCAACTTTCTGGGTGATGCCCGCCGTCAGCGGGTAAATCGGCTCGACGATTTCGACCTCGGCCCGCCGGGCCACCGGCACCACATGATCAGGGTGGGTCATCTGGCGTTCGCTGTTGAACACCTCTATCTTTCCTGACACGACCATCGTCTGACCAACGGGCAGCAAGGCTTCCAGATAGTCGCGGCGGCCATGGAAATAGGTCAGGGTCAAAAAGCCGCTGCGGTCCCGGCAGCGCACGCGGTATGGTCCCTTGCTGCTGGACGGCGGGAAATGGGCCTCGATCTCGACCGTTACCGTTGCCACCACGCCATCGGGGGCGTTGGCAACCGACGGGCAGAACCGGCGGTCGATCACTCCGTTGGGCAAATGCCACAGCGCATCGACCACATGGCCGCTGCCGCCGACCAGTCGGGTGTACAGGGGACCAAGGCGCTTGCCCAGTCCGGGCAGGCTGTCGAGGCTGGTAAACAGCGGATTGAGAATATAAGGACGCATGAGGGGTGACAGGTTCTTTCCAATAACAGGCGAAGGCTTTATACCACCCACTGCACTATCAGAACACTCCCGGCGGCGGATGTCGCTGCTGGTAACGATGAGGGATGCGATGACTGCTGTGCTTGATGAACGACGCAAGCGGATTTTGTATCGGGGCAACCACCGTGGCATGAAAGAAGCGGATGTCATGCTGGGCGGCTTTGTGACGGCGCATGTCGCAACCCTCAGTGACGAGCAGCTCGACCGGCTGGAGGCCCTGCTGGACGAGCTGGATGTTGATATCATGGACTGGGTGATCGGCAAAAAGCCGGTTCCGGCGGCCTATGATACCGACATCTTTGGCATGATCCTGGCCTACAAGCCCTACGAGTAAACCAGCGTGAGCGACTTCAGCACCCTGTTTGCGGCGACAGGCCGCAGCACCCTCGCCAGTCTGCCCGAAGGCCTTGATGCCCTGCTGCTCAGTCAGTGGGCGATGGCCGGGCATCAGCGGGATATCCTGCACATCTGTCGTGACGATGTGCGGATGGATCAACTGGCACAAGCGGTGCGCTTCTTTGCCCCGCAACTGGAGGTGCTGGAGTTTCCGGCGTGGGATTGTGTGCCCTATGACCGGGCCTCTCCCTCGACCCAGATCATCGCCCGGCGGGTGGATTGCCTGACGCAACTGGCGCTGCCGCGCGGTGACAAGGGACAGACCACCGGCCCGACCCGGCTGGTTTTGACCACGGTGGCGGCGGTGACCCAGCGCGTCCCGCGTCCGGTGGTGTTCCGGCGCAGCACCTTTCCGATTTTTGCCGGCAAGGATGCCAACGTTGATGCGCTGATGGGCTATCTGGTCCGCAACGGCTATCAGCGGGCGGAACAGGTGATGGAGCCGGGTGAATTTGCCGTGCGCGGTGGCATCATCGACCTGTTCGCCCCCGGCAGTGACGAGCCGTACCGGCTGGACTTCTTTGGTGATGAGGTCGATGCCATCCGCACCTTTGATCCGCTGACCCAGCGGACCAGCGGCACGCTGAAGAGCATCACCCTGAAGCCGGTCAGCGAAGTGGTGCTGGACGAGGATTCGGTGTCGCGCTTCCGCACCCTGTACCGCGAGCTGTTCGGGACGGTCGGCAAGAACGACCTGCTGTACGAAGCGGTCAGCGAGCGCCGCAAGATGCAGGGGATGGAGCACTGGTTGCCGCTGTTCCATGACGGCCTTGATACGCTGTTCGCCTATCTGCCGTCGGCGGTGGTGACGCTGGATCATCAGGCCGATCAGGCATGGCAGGCCCGCATCGAGCTGATCCGCGAATACTTTGATGCCCGCCTGTCGCTGGAAGGGCAGGCGATCGAAGACGGTGGCATTGTGTATCACCCGTTGCCGCCCGAACGCCTGTACATGGAACCGGAAGAGTTCCCGCGCCTGCTGGCAGCGGTGCCGTCGCTGGCCTTCTCGCCCTTCGATCTGCCAGAGTTCACAGAACGGTCGTTCTCGGCAGAGGGGCGGTCAGGCCGCGACTTCGCTGACGTGCGGGCGCGCCCCGGTGACAACGTTTATGATGCCGTGCGCCAGCATGTGATCGCCGAGCAGCAGCGCGGCCAGAAGGTCGTGCTGGCGGCCTATTCGCTGGGCTTGCGCGACCGCCTGATGGGGGTGCTGCGCGACCACGGCCTGCCGGGGCTGACCCCGGTCGAAAGCTGGCAGGAAGTCACCGACGCCGACGCCCGCACGGTGCCGGTGATCGTGCTGGGGGCCGAACATGGCTTTGAGGCACCGGGCCTGACGCTGATTGCCGAGCCGGACATTCTGGGCGACCGGCTGGCGCGCCCGGCAAAGAAAAAGCGCAAGGCCGACAAGTTCATTCAGGACGTTTCGGCGCTGGCCGAAGGCGATCTGGTGGTCCATGTCGAACACGGCATTGGCCGCTATGACGGTCTGGAAACGCTGTCGGTGGCCGATGCGCCGCATGATTGCCTGCGGCTGATTTATGACGGCGGCGACAAGCTGTATGTGCCGGTGGAAAACCTCGACGTGCTGTCGCGCTTTGGCTCGGAAACCGCCGGGGTGCATCTGGACCGTCTGGGCAGCCCGGCATGGCAGGCCCGCAAGGCCAAATTGAAAGAGCGCATCCGCGACATGGCCTCGCAACTGATTCAGGTGGCCGCCCTGCGGCACATGAAACAGGCCGAAGTCCTGCCGACCCCCGAGGGGGCCTATGACGAGTTCTGTGCCCGCTTCCCCTATGCCGAAACCGAAGACCAGTTAAAAGCGATCAGCGACACGCTGGACGACATGGCATCGGGCAAGCCGATGGATCGTCTGGTGTGCGGCGATGTCGGCTTTGGCAAGACCGAAGTGGCCCTGCGAGCGGCCTTTGTGGCGGCGATGAGCGGGCAACAGGTGGCGGTGGTGGTGCCGACCACCCTGCTGGCCCGCCAGCACTATCTGGCCTTTTGCCAGCGCTTTGCCGGTCTGCCGGTGCAGATTGCGCAACTGTCGCGTCTGGTGACCGCCCGCGATGCCACCAAGGTCAAGGAAGGCCTTGCCAACGGCACGATTGATATCGTGGTCGGAACCCATGCAGTGGTGGCCAAGACGGTAAAGTTCAAGCGTCTGGGCCTGTTGATCGTTGACGAAGAACAGCATTTCGGGGTGGCGCACAAGGAACGGCTGAAGCAACTGAAGGCCGATGTCCACGTCCTGACCCTGTCGGCAACGCCGATCCCGCGCACGCTGCAACTGGCGCTGACCGGGGTGCGCGAGCTGTCGATCATTGCCACGCCGCCGGTTGACCGGCTGGCGGTCAGAACGTTCGTTCTGCCCTTTGACGGGGTGGTGATCCGCGAGGCCCTGTTGCGCGAACGCTATCGTGGCGGCCAGAGCTTCTATGTCTGCCCGCGTCTGGCCGACATTGATCAGGTGGCCGACCGCCTCGCCAAGCTGGTGCCGGAGATCAAGACGGTGATCGCCCACGGCCAGATGCCACCGACCCAACTGGAAGAGGTGATGACCGCCTTCGCCGATGGCGAATACGACGTTCTGCTGGCCACCAACATCATCGAAAGCGGCCTCGACATGCCGCGCGTCAACACCATCATCATCCACCGGGCCGACATGTTCGGGCTGGGGCAGTTGTACCAGTTGCGCGGGCGTGTCGGTCGCGGCAAGCAGCGCAGCTATGCCTATCTGACCCTGCCGCCGGGGCGCAAGATGACGCCTGCCGCCGAAAAGCGCCTGACGGTGATGCAGACGCTCGATACGCTGGGGGCGGGCTTCTCGCTGGCCTCGCACGATCTGGACATTCGCGGCGCCGGGAACCTGCTGGGCGACGAGCAGTCCGGCCACATCAAGGAAGTCGGGATCGAGCTGTACCAGCATCTGCTGGAAGAAGCCGTTGCCGCCGCCCGCTCGGGCGAAGGGATGGTCGAGGTCAACGAAGACTGGGCGCCGCAGATCCAGTTGGGAACCCCGGTGCTGATCCCCGAGGCCTACGTCAAGGATCTGGGCGTGCGTCTGGGGCTGTACCGCCGCATTGCCGACGTGACCGAGGCCACCGAGCTGGAAGACCTGACCGTCGAGCTGATCGACCGTTTCGGCCCGTTGCCGTCCGAGGTCGAAAACCTGCTGGAAATCATCGCCATCAAGGCCCTGTGCCGGGCGGCCAACATCGAAAAGGTCGATGCCGGTCCCAAGGGCTGTGTGCTGACCCTGCGCGAAAATACTTTCCCCAACCCGATCGGGCTGGTGCGCTTCATCAGCCAGAACGTGGCGCTGGTCAAGGTCCGTCCCGATCACAAGATCGTCTATATGCGCAAATGGGACGACCCGGCCAAGCGGGTCAGCGGCACCAGGCAGTTGCTGCAACAGTTGGCGCAGATTGCCAGTGGTGGGGAGTAGGCCGGACCTGTTGTCGTTCATGGCAGAAAAACACAGGATCGTGGGGCGCTGCTCCATGCCTCGCTGGGGCCGGGCACAGTACACGACAGTTTGAAAACAAAAGCGGGCTGCCGCCCGGACCGCTCGGGGCCTGAGGCCCCGACCCCCCCTTTTTTCTTTGAATTCAAATTAATGGGGTCTGGGGCCGACTGGCCCCAGCGAGGTGTGGAGCAGCGCTCCATGATCCTGTTTTCTTTGTGTCGTGTACTGTGGGGGCCGGGAGGCTCCAGGCCCCAATGACTTGATATTCAAGGAAAAAATGTGGATTTGGGGCGTCTCCCAAACGGGGCGCGGTCAGTAACCCGGCCTTTTCTGCCGCCTGTCGCAGCATGCTGTGAGAGGAACAAACCAACGGTGCAGATGATCTGAGCCTGCTTACCTAAGCGGAAGCATGCTCAACCCATGTCTTTGGCCAAAGACGAGGCGGCGCGCGTTTCAGTCTGCGTGTTCAAGCGGAAGCATGCTCAACCTACCCCCTTGAAACCCGTTGATCAAGCACAACAATTTTACCCCCGATCCACTGATCTCGCCCTCTTTGTTGCATAAATAAGGATTTAAAATGCACACATTCATATTTTTAAGATATTTCATTAATATTAACAATGGATTGTGCCAAATCCACTGATTAACGAAACTCCAGCCCCGTTCACAGCAGCGAAAAGTCGTGCTCTGCGGCTGGCGGAATGGCAGAGCCAAAGAACGTTACCGAGAGCAGGCTCAATCGACGTGACCGGATACAGGCGGAACGAATCCTGCCCCGCCAGCAGCGGTTCCCTTCGCCGGGCAAGGGCGCTGTGCCTAAAATGGGGTCCGGGGCCTTCCGGCCCCAGCGAGGTGTGGAGCAGCGCTCCACGTCCCTACCTCGCCAGACGGCGCAACAGCACCGCCAGCCCCAATGCCGTGGCAAACATGACACCGGTCAGGCCAACCACTGCCCCCCAGCCACCATGCGACCAGAACCAGCCGCCGGCGGACCCGACGATGCTGGACCCGAGGTAATAGGCCAGCAGGTACAGCGACGATGCATGGCCCTTGCTGTGCTGGGCCAGTCGGCCGACCCAGCCGCTGGCGATGGTGTGGGCGATGAAAAAGCCAAAGGTCAGCAGGGAAACTCCGGCCAGCGCATTCCATATCCCGGCAAGGCTGCCCAGCATGATCCCCGACAGGGCGATAACCAGCCCCACAGCCATCACCCGCCAGCGGCCCCAGCGGTCGGCGATACTGCCCGCCAGTGACGAGGACGCCATCCCGAACATATAGACGGTGAACATCAGCCCGATTTGCGTCTGGTTGAGGTTATAAGGTGCGGCCATCAGGTGAAAGCCAGCATAGTTATAGATGGTGACGAACGCCCCCATCGACAGAAAGCCAACGGCAAACAGGCTGAGCAGGGCCGGGTTGCGCAGGTGGCCTGCCCACGCCTTGGCATGATACAGCGGATCAAAGCCCGGACGGCGGACGAAGTTGCGCGACGGCGGCAGCAACAGCCAGAAGCCAATCGCCGCCAGCAGGCCGATCAGGCCGAGCACGCCCAGCGCCGGACGCCAGGAAAAAT
Source organism: Insolitispirillum peregrinum (assembly GCF_900156605.1). Lineage (GTDB taxonomy): Bacteria > Pseudomonadota > Alphaproteobacteria > Rhodospirillales > Rhodospirillaceae > Insolitispirillum > Insolitispirillum peregrinum. The sequence goes on from NZ_FTOA01000001.1 coordinate 562,966, forward strand.
ACTCGGCGATGAAGCCGGTGATCACTCGTCCGCTCATGCCGCCAAAGGCGTTGCCGGTGACGTACAGGCCCATCGCCTGCGCCAGTCCTTTGGGTGAGATTTCCTCGGCCAGATAGGCCATGGCGACCGCCGGGACGCCGCCAAGAACAAATCCTTCAAGGGCACGGATGACCAGCAACAGGTGCCAGTTGTCACAGACAGCGGTCAGCAGGTTGAGTACCGCAGCGGCGGCCACTCCAAAGCCCATCAAGGCGCGCCGCCCGAAGCCTTCGGACACCGCTGCCGCCCCGAAAATGGCAATTGCCAGTGCCCCGGTGGACAGCGACAGGGCCAGCGAGCTTTCCGCCGGGCTGACCCCGAAATGGTCGGCAAAGGCGGGCAGCATCGGCTGCACGCAGTACAGCAGGGAAAAGGTGGCATAACCGGCCAGGAACAGGGCAAAGCTGACCCGGCGATAGGCCGGGGTGCCTCGTTCGTAATACTGGGCGGCAGAGGGGGGGGCTGGCTGCATGGCAGGGTGTCCTTTCTTTCTTTCACAGCTAGCCTGCGGGGTGGCATTTGTCCAATATATGAAAATGTCTTTCTCAATATGTTTTGGAGATACCGGATGGAGCTGCGGCATCTGCGCTATTTCGTGGCGGTGGCCGAGGAACGGAATTTCACCCGTGCGGCGGGGCGTCTGGGGATTGGGCAGCCGCCGCTCAGTCAGCAAATCCGTGATCTGGAACGGGAGGTGGGGATGGCCCTGTTCCACCGCGTTCCGCATGGTGCGGAACTGACCAAGGCCGGAGAGGCTTTTCTACCCGAGGCCCGCGCCGCCCTGACCGCCGCCGAGCGGGCCAAGGCGGCGGCCATCCGTGCCGAGCGGGGGGAGGTCGGGCGGCTGGCGCTGGGCTTTACCGGCTCGGCGTCGTTCAACCCGCTGGTGTCCGAGGCTATCCGGGCCTTTCGCACCGGCTGGCCTGACGTCGAGCTGCATCTGGAGGAAATGCATTCCGACAGCCTGCTGGAAAAGCTGGGGCGGCTGGAACTGGATGCCGCCTTCATCAGGCCGGGGCCGGAGAGTGCCTGGCCGGATATCACCCTGCACGCCTTGCCGGACGAAGCGATGTTGATGGCCTTGCCGGTTCACCACCCGCTGGCCGCCGAGCAGACTTCGCTGCCTCTGGCGGCGTTGGCGCAGGAGCGATTCGTGCTGTTTCCGCGTGGCGTCGGGCTGTCGCTGTATGACGAGATCGTCAGGGTGTGCGGGCAGGCGGGGTTTGAACCGTTGGTTGGACAGGAGGCACCACAAATGTCCTCGGTGGTCAATCTGGTGGCCGCCGGGCTGGGGGTGTCGATCGTCACTGCCTCCATCGCGCAGATTCGCTTGCCCGGCGTGGTCTATCGCCCCTTTGCCGGTGGTGCGCCAATTGCCCGGCTGGCCTTGGCGACGCCCCGTGCCCTGCGCTCGCCGGTGCTCGACAATCTGCGCACCTGCGTGAAAGCGTTACTGCTGTAATCATTCCGCTTGACGCACGCCAGCAGCAATGTTTGCCTAGGGACATGATTATCTTCGACAGCCTTCGACGACATGCCCGGAATGCCTTGGGGCCACTGCTTGGTGTTGCAGTGGTAATCTACTTTGGCGTTCATGCGGTGCAGGGTGATCGCGGCCTGATGGCGTGGGTACAGGTGCGGCAGGAAATTGCCAAAGCCGAAATCGCGGCTCAGGAAGTCGCCGCCCAGCGCGTCGATCTGGAACGGCGGGTGGCCCTGCTGCACGAGAACAACCTTGATCTCGACATGCTGGAAGAACGGGTACGGCTGATGCTGAATCTGGGGCGTGCAGACGAAAAGCTGATCCCGCTGGCGCAGGCTCCACGACAGCAATAACCGGCAGACCGATTCACACCATGCTCTCTCACAGCCCCGTCGGCCCTTTTGGGTGGCGGGGCTGTCGCATTTCCCCATCTTTTTGGGTGGGGCGGGAGAAGAATTTTTGGTTACTGCCTCCGGTCAATATGGAAACATTATTTCTCTTTTGATCGGTGTCGCGGAATTTATGGGAAATGCCCCGTTCGCCTTTACGGGGAAAAATCCGTCGCAACAGCCACTTAACCATTATTCGGTTAATATTTAATTGTGCGTTGCAAAACAATAGGTTAGCAATGACAAATCGCTTGCATCGCGGCGGCGGATGCATACCTTGAGAACACGTTCCCAAGCGTCAACCGCCCCTTTGCCCGACCCGAGAGACAGGGAACCGGCAGGAGGGAGGATAGCTTGGGTGTTTTGCTATCCCACAGTGGGGGAGGAAACATGTCTCAGGCACCCCGGCGCAAGCCGCGCGTCCAGAAAAGTGGCGATCAACTGGTCAGCCCCGAAGATCTGGTACGCTTCTACAAAGATATGCTGCTGATTCGCCGTTTCGAAGAAAAGGCTGGTCAGCTGTACGGCATGGGTCTGATCGGTGGCTTCTGCCACCTGTACATCGGACAGGAAGCCGTGGTGGTCGGGCTGGAAGCCTGTTCGGAAGAACAGGATACGGTGATCACCAGCTATCGTGACCACGGGCACATGCTGGCCAGTGGGATGGACGCCAAGGGCGTGATGGCCGAACTGACCGGTCGCCGTGGTGGCTATTCCAAGGGCAAGGGCGGCTCGATGCACATGTTCTCTGCCGAAAAGGGGTTCTTCGGCGGCCATGGGATCGTGGCGGCGCAGGTTCCGCTGGGGACGGGTCTGGCCTTTGCCCACCAGTACAGCGGCGACAACGGTGTCTGCTTCTGCTATCTGGGCGATGGTGCCGTTAACCAGGGTCAGGTTTACGAAAGCTTCAACATGGCCGCGCTGTGGAAGCTGCCGGTCGTGTACGTGATCGAAAACAACCGCTATGGCATGGGCACCTCGGTCGAGCGCGCCTCGGCCAACCCCGATCTGCACCTGCGCGGCAGCGCCTATGGCATTGCCTCTGAAGCCGTGGACGGGATGAGCGTCGAAGCGGTGTTCGAAGCCGGCCAGCGCGCCGCCGAACATGCCCGCTCGGGCAAGGGTCCGTACATTCTCGAGGCCAAGACCTACCGTTACCGGGGTCACTCGATGTCTGACCCGGCCAAGTACCGCAGCAAGGAAGAAGTTGCCAAGATGCGGAGCGAACACGACCCGATTGATCAGGTGAAAAACAAGATCCTGGGTCTGGGCGTGATCGACGAAGACGGCCTGAAGGAAATCGACAAGGAAGTGAAGGCGATCGTCACCGAGTCCGCCGAATTCGCCCAGACCAGCCCCGAACCCGATCCGTCGGAGCTGTACACTGACGTCCTGATTGAAGCCTGAGGGAAGGAATTCGTCTATGCCGATTCAGGTTCTGATGCCCGCTCTCTCGCCGACCATGACCGAGGGCAAGCTGGCCAAGTGGTGCAAAAAAGAAGGTGATACCGTTGCCGCCGGTGACGTGATTGCCGAAATCGAAACCGACAAGGCGACGATGGAATTCGAAGCCGCCGATGAAGGCGTGCTGGGCAAGATCCTGGTGCAGGAAGGCACCGAGGGTGTTGCGGTCAATACCCTGATCGCCCTGATCCTCGCCGATGGCGAAGACGCCAGCGCGCTGGACGCTGCGGCGGCTCCGGCCCCGGCGGCGGCTCCGGTTGCTGCGGCCTCGGTCGTTGCTGCTCCGGCTCCGGTGGCGGCTGCCCCGGTGGCGGCGGTGGCTGCTGGCCCGGCGGAAGAGCTGGACCCGGTCATTCTGACCAAAACCGCCTATTCCGGCCCGATGCCGGACGAAAAGACCTATGACAAGACCGTGCGGATGACCGTGCGCGAAGCCCTGCGCGACGCCATGGCCGAAGAAATGCGCCGCGACGAAAAGGTCTTCCTGCTGGGCGAAGAAGTGGCCCAGTATCAGGGCGCCTACAAGGTGTCGCAGGGTCTGCTGGACGAATTCGGTCCCAAGCGCGTGGTCGATACCCCGATCACCGAACTGGGCTTTACCGGGATGGCCGCTGGTGCGGCGTTCAAGGGTCTGCGCCCGATCGTCGAGTTCATGACCTTCAATTTCTCGATGCAGGCCATTGACCACATCATCAACTCGGCCGCCAAGACCCTGTACATGGCCGGTGGCCAGCTGGGCTGCCCGATCGTGTTCCGTGGTGCCAACGGTGCGGCGGCGCGTGTCGGCGCGCAGCACAGCCAGTGCTATGCCTCGTGGTACGCCCATTGCCCGGGTCTGAAGGTTCTGTCGCCGTGGTCGGCGGCTGATGCCAAGGGTCTGCTGAAGGCGGCGATCCGCGATCCGAACCCGGTGGTGTTCCTGGAAAACGAAATCCTGTACGGACAATCGTTCGACGTGCCGGATGATCCGGATTACATCATTCCGATCGGCAAGGCCAAGATCGAGCGTCCGGGCACCGATGTTACCATCACCGCATTCTCGCTGATGGTCGGAACCGCCCTCGAAGCTGCCGAAGTGCTGGCCGCCCAAGGCATCAGCGCCGAAGTGATCAACCTGCGCTCGATCCGTCCGCTGGACGTGCCGACCATCGTGCAGTCGGTCAAAAAGACCAATCGCTGCGTGTCGGTGGAAGAAGGCTGGCCGTTCGCCGGTATCGGTTCGGAAATTTCGTCGGTGGTGAACGAACAGGCGTTCGATTGGCTCGATGCTCCGGTTCGTCGCGTGACCGGTGTGGACGTGCCGATGCCCTATGCTGCCAACCTCGAAAAGCTGGTGGTGCCGGACGTCAACCGTATCGTTGAGGCGGTCAAGGCCGTCTGCTACGCCTCGTAACACCACAGAGGGAACCGAGCATAATGGCGCAAAAAATCCTGATGCCTGCCCTCTCGCCGACGATGACCGAAGGCAAGCTGGCGAAGTGGTGCAAAAAGGAAGGCGATGCCGTCGCCGCCGGTGAGGTGATCGCCGAAATCGAAACCGACAAGGCGACGATGGAATTCGAGGCGGCTGACGAAGGCGTGCTGGGCAAGATCCTGGTGCCGGAAGGCACCGAGGGCGTTGCCGTCAACTCGCTGATCGGCGTGTTGCTGGAAGAGGGCGATGACGCTTCGGCAATCGACGCTCTGGTCAATGGCGGCGCTCCGGCTCCTGCCGCTGCTGCTCCGGTTGCGGCGGCCCCGGCTGCCGCTGCTCCGGTGGCTGCTGTGGCTGCTGCCGCTCCGGTGGCGGGTCGCGTGTTCGCCAGCCCGCTGGCCAAGCGTCTGGCCAAGGCCGCTGACCTTGACCTGTCGCTGATCGCGGGCAGCGGTCCGCGTGGCCGTATCGTCAAGGCCGACGTCGAAAAGGCGAAGGTTCAGGGCGGCGCTGCCAAGGCTGCCGCTCCGGCGGCGGTGGCCCCGGCGGCTGCTCCGGTCGCCGCTGCTCCGGCTCCGGCGGCCAAGCCGGCGGCCCTGAAGCCGATGCCGTGGCAGAGCTACACCGAATTCCCCAACAGCGGCATGCGCAAGACCATTGCCCGCCGCCTGTCGGAATCGAAGCAGACCGTGCCGCATTTCTACCTGACGGTGGATATCGAACTCGATGCCCTGCTGGCCCTGCGCAAGCAGCTCAACGAGCGCGATGGTGCGACCTACAAGCTGTCGGTCAATGACTTCGTGATCAAGGCCTGCGCGCTGGCGCTGAAGAAGGTTCCGGCGGCGAATGCCATGTGGACCGACGAAGCGATCCTGCAGTTTGATGACGTTGACATCTCGATTGCGGTTGCCACCGATGCCGGTCTGATCACCCCGGTGATCCGTCGTGCGGACCAGAAGGGCCTGTCCACCCTCTCCAACGAGATGAAGGATCTGGCAAAGAAGGCCCGTGACGGCAAGCTGAAGCCCGAAGAGTTCCAGGGCGGTGGCTTTACCATCTCGAACCTCGGCATGTTCGGCATCCGCGAGTTCGCGGCGATCATCAACCCGCCGCAAAGCTGCATTCTGGCCGTTGGCGCCGGGGAACAGCGGGCGGTGGTGCGCGACGGCGCGGTTGCCGTGCGGACCATGATGAGCTGCACCCTGTCGGTGGACCACCGTTCGGTGGATGGGGCCGTGGGGGCACAGTTCCTTGCCGCCCTCAAGCCGCTGATCGAAGATCCGCTGCAGCTGATGCTGTAAGGTCCGGGTGTGGGCGGGGGCGTCACAGCCTCCGCCTTGCCCTATTCCCCAGAAAAAACAGACAGCCGCCTTTGTCCGGTGCGCACAGCGCCAGAACGGCCATGGGACGGTTGACCGGAAAGCGATGTTGCGGAGGATTGACCGTGGCCGAGAATTCTTTTGATGTGGTGGTGGTCGGGGCTGGCCCCGGTGGTTATGTGGCGGCGATCCGTTCGGCCCAGCTGGGCATGAAGACGGCGGTGGTCGAGCGTGAACATCTGGGCGGGATCTGCCTGAACTGGGGTTGCATCCCCACCAAGGCGCTGCTGCGGTCGGCGGACGTGTTCCGCACCATGAAGCATGCGTCGGCCTATGGCCTGAAGGTCAGCGGCGCCGAAGCCGATCTGGCGGCGATCGTCAAGCGGTCGCGCGGTGTTGCGTCCCAGTTGTCGGCAGGGGTCAAGCACCTGCTGAAAAAGAACAAGGTGACGGTGATCGACGGCGAGGGCAAGCTGGCGGGCAAGGGCATGCTGGCGGTGACCAAGGACGGTGTGACCCAGACCGTCAGCGCCAAGAACATCATTCTTGCCACCGGTGCCCGCGCCCGCACCTTCCCGGGTCTGGAGCCGGACGGCAAGGTGGTGGTGACCTACAAGGGGGCTCTGACCCCGGAAACCATGCCGAAAAAGCTGCTGGTGGTGGGTTCGGGGGCTATCGGCATCGAATTTGCCAGCTTCTACCACGCGCTGGGGGCTCAGGTGACGGTGGTCGAAGTGATGGACCGCATCGTCCCGGCGGAAGACGAAGAAATTTCCGGCTTCCTGGAAAAGTCGCTGAAGAAGGATGGCCTGACCATCCTGACCAAGACCTCGGTCAAGGGGATCAAGGTTGCCGGTGGTATCGCCACCTGCGCCATTGACCAGAACGGCACGGTCAGCGACCAGCAGTTCGACCGGGTGATTCTGGCGGTCGGCATTCAGCCGAATACCGAAAACCTCGGTCTGGAAGGCACGGCGATCAAGACCGATCGTGGCTTCATCCAGATTGATGACTATTGCGCCACCGGTGAGCCGGGCGTGTACGCCATCGGCGACATCACGCCGGGTCCGTGGCTAGCCCACAAGGCAAGCCATGAAGCAATCCTGTGCGTGGAAAAGATCGCCGGTCAGCATGTCCACCCGCTGGACCGTTCGCGGATTCCGGGCTGCACCTATTGCCATCCGCAGATTGCCTCTGTCGGTCTGACCGAGAAAAAGGCCAAGGACGCGGGCTATCAGGTGAAGGTTGGCCGCTTCCCGTTCATGGGCAACGGCAAGGCCATTGCGCTGGGCGAACCGGAAGGTCTGGTGAAGACCATTTACGACGCCAAGACCGGGGAACTCCTTGGTGCGCATATGATTGGCGCCGAAGTGACCGAGATGATTCAGGGCTTCTCGATCGCCATGACGCTGGAAACCACCGAAGCCGAAATCATGCATACCGTCTTCCCGCATCCGACCCTCAGCGAGATGATGCATGAATCGACGCTTGACGCCTTTGGTCGGGCTATTCATTTCTAATGTCATGTTGACGGGGCTCGGGTCGCCTCGCTGCCTGTTTCCGGCCCGGATGGAGTGATCATGACCGTAGTACCCTCAAGCGATGTTGCCGCATCCGGTTCTGCCGCACCGGATGCCCCTGACGGGCGTTTGCGCAAGCCGTCGTGGATCCGGGTGAAAGCCCCGACCTCGAAGGAATACGCCGAAACCCGCCAGTTGATGCGTTCCAAGTCCCTGCATACCGTCTGTGAAGAGGCGGCGTGCCCGAATATCGGGGAATGCTGGAAGCATCGTCATGCAACGGTGATGATCCTGGGGGATATCTGTACCCGCGCCTGCCGGTTCTGTAACGTCAAGACCGGCAAGCCGGGGATGGTCGATGCCAACGAACCGGCCCATGTGGCCGAGGCGACGGTGTCGATGGGTCTGGCGCATGTGGTGATCACCTCGGTGGACCGCGACGACCTGCCCGATGGCGGGGCGGCTCACTTTGCGCGGGTGATCTCGGCGGTGCGGGTGGCCAGCCCCAAGACCACCATCGAAGTGCTGACCCCGGATTTCCGTGGGAAAGACGGTGGCGTCGAGGCGGTGGTCGAAGCCAAGCCGGATGTGTTCAACCACAATCTGGAAACCGTGCCCCGCCTGTACAATGCCATCCGCCCGTCGGCGCGCTATTTTGGCTCGTTGCGGGTGCTGGAAAAGGCCAAGGAACTCGATCCGCAGATTTTCACCAAGTCCGGCATCATGGTCGGTCTGGGGGAAACCAAGGAAGAAGTGTTCCAGGTGATGGACGACCTGCGGGCGGCCAATGTTGACTTCCTGACCATCGGGCAATATCTGCAACCCACCCCGCAGCATGCGGAAGTGGCGCGCTATGTCACCCCGGAGGAATTCGAGGAATACCGCAAGGTGGCCCGCGCCAAGGGCTTCCTGCTGGTGTCGGCAACGCCGTTGACCCGCTCGTCGTACCATGCCGATCGTGACTTTGCCGAACTGAAGGCCGCACGGGAAGCCAAGCTGGCCAAGGTTGCCGCCCGCGGCTGATCTTCTGTCGGTTGAACGCGTGGTAAAAGCCCGCTGCCCTTTTGACCAGGGGGCGGCGGGCTTTTGCGTTATGCCCCCTTGTCGGCAAGGGGGTGTTCCTGCCATAGTGCGCCGACGCCGGAACAGGCTGATGCATCGCCGTTCTGGCCACTGTTCATTTTCTTTGGCTTGCCCGTGGTCGGGTGCCTGAGCAATAGGGTTTGTTTGGAATGGCTGGTCATTCACAGTTTAAAAACATCATGTACCGCAAGGGCGCTCAGGATGCGAAGCGCTCCAAGCTGTTTACCAAGCTGGCGAAGGAAATCACCGTTTCGGTGAAGACCGGCGGTTCGGACATGACATCCAACCCGCGCCTGCGGGCGGCGATTGCCGAAGCACGCAAGAACTCGATGCCCAAGGACAACGTTGATCGCGCCATCAAGCGCGCGCTGGGTGGTGACTCGGCGGACAATTACGAAGAAGTCCGCTATGAAGGCATGGGTCCGGGCAACGTTTCGATCATCGTCGAAGCCCTGACCGACAACCGCAACCGCACCGCCTCGAACGTTCGTGCGGCGTTCAACAAGCTGGGCGGGTCGATGACCCCGGTGACCTTTAATTACGAACGCGTCGGCTATCTGGCGTTCAAGGCCGAGGTCGGTTCACCGGACGACATCTTTGAAGCGGCGATCGAAGCCGGTGCCGCCGATGTCGAAAGCGACGACGAAGCCCACAACATCTATTGCAGCCCGGAAGACTTCAACGACGTGCGTGCCGCGCTGGAAAGCAAGCTGGGTGAACCGGATACCGCCCGTCTGGACTGGCGTCCGCTGAACCGCGCCGAAGTTGATGAAGAGGCGGCCAAGACCCTGTTCAAGCTGCTCGACACGCTGGAAGACGACGACGACGTGCAGCGCGTGACCGCCAACTTTGATATCCCGGACGAGATCATGGAGCGTCTCAGCTCGTAATCTCTGACGATTTTGCTACCTTTTATCAGCCTGTCCGCCCCATGGCGGGCGGGCTGACATGCCATGGATGAAAAGATAACCCGCCGCAAAGAGAGGCTATCGTGGTGATCAGGGTTCTGGGGCTTGACCCCGGACTACAGCATACCGGATGGGGCGTGATCGAGGTGGACGGCAACCGTCTACGCGCCCTGGCCGATGGCGCGATCCACAGCACGGCCTCCCTGTCACTGGCCGAGCGGTTGATGCAGATTTATCGTGGGCTGGAGGCGGTGATTGCCGACTATGCCCCCGACGAAGCGGCGGTCGAAGAAACCTTCGTCAATAAAAATCCGACCTCCACCCTGCGTCTGGGGCAGGCGCGTGGAGTGGTGATGCTGGCTCCGGCGATGGCCGGGCTGCCGGTGGCGGAATACCAGCCGACGGTGATCAAAAAGGCGGTGGTCGGGACCGGGACGGCATCCAAGGATCAGGTGGGGATGATGATCCGTACCCTGCTGCCGGGCTGCCTGACCACCACCCCGGATGCTGCCGATGCGTTGGCGGTGGCCATTTGCCACGCCCATCACCGGGCCTCGGTGCGCACGGTGGCGGCGGCTTTGGCCCGCGACGGGGCTATGCTGTCCGGGAAAAAGACGCCACGCACAAAAGGAACGCGCGGATGATTGCCAAGCTGAAGGGGTTGATCGACAGCATCGGGGAAGACTGGGTGGTGGTCGATGTCAATGGCGTTGGCTATCTGGTCCATTGCTCCAGCCGCAGCCTGTCGCGGCTGGTGGTGGGCGAGGCCGTCTCGTTGTCGATCGAAACGCAGGTACGCGAAGACGCCATCACCCTGTTCGGCTTCCTCAGCGCGGCCGAAAAAGCCTGCTTCCGCTTGCTGACCACCGTGCAGGGGGTTGGCTCCAAGGTCGGGCTGTCGATCCTGTCGGTCGGGCAGCCGGATCAGGTGGCCCATGCGCTGGCGGCGCAGGATAAGGCATTCTTTGCCCGTGCGGTTGGTGTCGGCCCCAAGCTGGCGGCGCGGATTGTCTCGGAACTGAAGGACAAGGCGGCCAACCTTGCGGTTGGGCCGGCTCCGATGGTGGTGGCTCCGGTGAAGGGCGAGATGGCCTTGCCGCCGGAAAAGGACAGCGGTTCACAGGCCGGGCAGGTGGTCGAGGATGCGCTGTCGGCGCTGGTCAATCTGGGCTATGGGCGGTCCGAGGCTTTTGCGGCAGTGTCGCAGGTGGTCGCCGATGCCAGTGGCGGGATCAGCGTCCAGAAAGCCATTTCCGCCGCCCTGAAAGAGCTGGGGAAGGGGCTGTAAACCATGGATGAAGAGCGTCTGGTTTCGCCCAAGCCTCGCCCTGAAGATATCGAGGCGTCGTTCCGCCCGCAGGTGCTGGATGACTTCATCGGCCAGCGGCAGGCATGTGAAAACCTGTCGGTGTTCATCAAGGCCGCCCGCGCCCGTGGCGAGGCGTTGGACCATGTGCTGCTGCACGGCCCGCCGGGGTTGGGCAAAACCACGCTGGCCCAGATCGTTTCGCGGGAGCTGGGGGTTGGGTTCCGGGGAACGTCTGGGCCGATGATCGCCAAGGCCGGTGATCTGGCGGCGATCCTGACCAACCTTGAACCGCACGACGTTTTGTTCATTGACGAGATACATCGCCTCAATCCTGCCATAGAAGAGGTGTTGTATCCGGCAATGGAGGATTTCCAGCTGGACCTGATCATCGGGGAAGGTCCGGCTGCACGCAGCGTGCGGATTGATTTGCAGCCGTTCACCCTGGTGGGGGCCACTACCCGCTCGGGGTTGCTGACCACGCCGTTGCGTGACCGTTTCGGAATTCCGGTCCGGCTGAATTTCTATCAGCCAGAGGAGCTGGAGGCCATCGTGCGCCGTGGTGCCCGTGTACTGGATGTGCCCATCACCGAAGATGGGGCGCGAGAAATCGCCTGTCGCTCACGCGGGACACCGCGTGTGGCCGGGCGGCTGCTGCGCCGGGTGCGGGATTTCGCCACCGTTGCCAAACGCCTGCCGGTTGATGCCTTCGTCGCCGATGCTGCCTTGCAGCGGCTGGAAGTCGACAAGCGTGGTCTGGACGCGATGGACCGCCGCTATATGCAATGTATCGCTGAACATTATGCCGGTGGACCTGTCGGGGTTGATACCATTGCCGCAGCCCTGTCTGAACAGCGGGACACCCTTGAAGAAGTTATTGAACCTTTTCTGATCCAACAGGGTATGCTGCAACGCACGCCCCGGGGTCGGGTTCTGTCGGTGACGGGCTTTACCCATCTGGGGCTTCCGCCGCCCCGCCGTTTGCTGAATGGTGGGGACGGCGGGCAGTTTGACCTGTTACGAGGAGCCGGGCGTAGTGAAGAGGGAGACGAGTGATGAATGCTGCTGATGGCCTGTGGACCGTCGGGTTCTGGAATCAGGACAATGCATTTCATCTGCCGGTGCGGGTCTATTACGAAGACACCGACGCCGGTGGTATTGTGTACCACTCGATCTATCTGAATTATGCCGAACGGGCGCGGACGGAATTCGTCCGGGCGCTGGGCATCCACCAGCAGAGTATTCTTGATCAGCGCGGGCTGGCGTTTGCGGTGCGGCGGTGCACAGCGGACTTCCGACGCCCGGCACGACTGGATGACATGCTGATCGTGCGCACCCGGCTGGTTGAACTGCGTGGGGCGTCGCTTGATTTTGAACAGACCATTCTGCGGGGCGAAGAGGTCCTAGTGGACTACGCCGTGCAGATTGCCTGTATCACGACGCAGGGACGGGCGGTGCGTTTCCCCGCCGACCTGCGGGACAGTTTGCTAAAGGGAATGGCTGTCATGGCGACGGCTTCCTGAGTGTATGGCGTTTCTCTTTTGATGGCGAAGGGACCGGGCACGTTGTCCGGACGGAGCAGATGGAACCGAGTGTGATTCCTCAGGCCGCGCAGATGGCGGCAGATCTTTCCCCGTGGGGCCTGTTCATGCAGGCCGGGTTGATCGGCAAGTTGGTGATGCTGTCGCTGATCGGGGCATCGGTCTGGTGTTGGACGATCATGATCCACAAGTTCCTGCGCATGCGGACCTTGGTGGCCAAGGCCGATGCTTTCGAAGAAAAATTCTGGTCGGGCGGATCGCTGGAAGAGCTGTTTGACCGTATCGGCTCGCGTCCGATTGACCCGATGACGGCGGTGTTCGTTGCTGCCATGCGGGAATGGCGGCGTTCGGCGGGGAAAGGCAACGGCAATGGCGATCCGACCATGCGGGTGCGCCTGTCGCAGCGTCTGGACCGGGTGATGCAGATTACCGTCACCCGTGAAATGGAAAGTCTGGAAAGCCGCCTTGGCTTCCTGGCCTCGACCGGCTCGGTGGCACCGTTCGTCGGGCTGTTCGGAACGGTGTGGGGGATCATGACCAGCTTCCACTCGATCGGGATGAGCAAGGATACCAGCCTTGCCACCGTGGCACCGGGGATTGCCGAAGCCCTGTTTGCCACCGCTCTGGGGCTGGTGGCCGCCATCCCGGCGGTGATCGCCTATAACAAGCTGTCCTCGGACATGGACCGCTATGCCCAGCGACTGGAAAATTTCTCCGGTGAGTTTGGCGCGATCCTGTCGCGTCAGCTCGATGATCGCGGTTAACGGGCGCGGGTAGAGGAGCTTCGTGCGATGAGCATGTCCATGCAATCGGGAGGCGGCGGTCGTGGCGGCGGGCGGCGCAGGCGTCGGGCGGTGTCCGACATCAACGTGACCCCGATGGTTGACGTGATGCTGGTGCTGCTGGTGATCTTCATGGTTACCGCCCCGCTGATGACCACCGGCGTTGATGTTGACCTCCCCAGCGCCAAAACGCCGCAAATCCGCGATCCTGACAACAAGGCAGTGACCATTTCGGTCGCAGCGGATGGTCAGATCTACATTCAGGAAACGGCGGTGGACAACGGGACTCTGGTCGCTCGTCTGCAGGCGGTGATGAAGGCCAACCCCGAGGCGCACATCTATGTGCGCGGTGATAACCAGATCAACTATGGCAAGGTCATGGAAGTTCTGGGGTTGCTGCATTCGTCCGGCTTTACCAAGGCGGCGCTGATCACCCGTCCCCCTTCCAGCAAGAAATAGAGTGTTGCCTGTTGTACAGGAAACACTCTGACCGAGACAAAAAGGACAGCTCTGATGTCTGTCATTGGGTTTTTCCGGGTCTTTGAACGGCGATTCTGACAATCATGCAATTCGCCCTGATACTTTCCGTTGTTCTGCACCTTCTGATCGTCCTGTTGCTGACGATCGGACTCCCCTTCATGCAGCCGGAGCCGCCGGTGGTAGAGGAAGTTCCGATCGTCGTCGATCTGGTTCAGGTGGCAGAACGGACGGCTGCCCCGCCGCCGGCACCGAAAACCAAGGAGCCGCCGCAGGAGCAACCCAAACCCGAAATCAAGAAATCCGAGCCTCCCAAGGAGCAGCCGCGCCCCGAGCCGCAAAAGCCCGAGCCGCCAAAGGAGACGGTCAAGCCCGAGCCGGTCAAGCCGCCTCCGGCCAAGGAACCGCCGCCGCCGACTCCCAAGGAGCAGCCGAAGGAAGAGCCGAAAAAGCCTGAGCCGAAAAAGCCGGAGCCTGAGAAGACGCCGGAAAAGGCCCCTGACGCTCCGCCCAAAAAGGAAGAGCCGAAGAAAGAAGAACCCAAGAAGGAAGAACCAAAGAAAGAAGAGCCGAAAAAGGAAGAGGCCAAGAAGACTGATCCCAAGGCCGATCCCAAAAAGGACCAGAAAAAGCCGGATGACGATGATCCGTTCAAGGATCTGGTGAAGGACGTCGAGAAATACCGCAAAAAGGAAGCTCCGGCATCAACGCCGCAGAGCACCCAGCAGGCTGCCGCCAATCCGGCACCGCAGGCGGCTGTTTCCGGTGCCCGCATCCAGAATGCGCCGTTGGCCGCGCAGGCGACAATGAGCGAAAAGGACGCGATTCGCGCTCAGGTGGAACAAAACTGGTCGTTTGATCCGGGAGCCAAGGGGATCGAATCGATGGTGGTGGTGTTGCGTATCACCATCAACCCCGATGGCAGTGTGCTCGATGTTCGGCTGGAACCGGAATCGCAGTCGCGCTATAACAGCGATGCTGCATTCAGGGCGATTGCCGATGGTGCCATTCGTGCGACGCGCCGGGCTAGCCCGCTGAAATATCCGACGGAAAAGTATACCACCTTCCAGACGATGGTGCTGTCCTTTACGCCGTCCTCTCGTCTATAAAGTAATGTCGCCGTGTTTGAAAAAAGTTTGAGCAACCAAAGGAAGAACGCCTTGATGACCGCGCTTTCCCAGCAGCCGCCGAAAGGCTTGGCTTTGTTCCGTGGTCTGGCTCTGCTGCGCCGCAAGGCAGCGACCGGACTGGTGGCCGTAGCTTTGGGTGTGCTGGCTGTGGCCAGCCCCGCCCAGGCCGAGGTCCGTATCGATATTACCCGCGGCAAGGTCGAGCCGATGCCGATCGCCATTCCGGCCTTTGCCGGTTCGGGCGATGCCGGACGGGTCGGTGCCGACGTGGCCAGTGTGATCAACGCTGACCTCGAACGGTCGGGTCTGTTCAAGCCGCTGGACAAGTCGGCCTTCATCCAGAACCTGCCGAATCTGGAAGTACAGCCGAACTTTGCCGACTGGCGTGCGATCAACGCGCAGGTGCTGGTGCAGGGTGTGGTCGAGCCGCAGTCTGATGGCCGCCTGCGTCTGGCCTTCCGCGTGTGGGACGTGTTCGCCGGTACCCAGGTAAAGGGTCAGGCTTATGTGACCCAGCCGGAAAACTGGCGCCGGGCCTCGCACATCATTGCCGACGTCATCTACAAGCAGTTGACCGGTGAAGATGGCTATTTTGATACCCGCATCGTCTATGTGGCGGAATCCGGCAAGGTGACCGAACGTGTCAAGCGGCTGGCGATCATGGATCAGGATGGTGCCAATCTGCGCTATCTGTCCGACGGCCGTGCTCTGGTGCTGACCCCGCGCTTCTCCCCGACGGCGCAGGAAATCACCTACATGAGCTATTACAACGGTATGCCGCGTGTGTACCTGTTCAACATCGACACCGGTCGTCAGGAATTGCTGGGGGATTTCCCGGGCATGACCTTTGCACCGCGCTTCTCGCCGGACGGCAACAAGGTGATCCTGTCGATGGCGACCGACGGCAACACCGACATCTATGAAATGGACCTGCGGACCCGCCGCACCCGCCAGCTGACCAACCACCCGGCGATTGATACCAGCCCGTCCTATTCTCCCGATGGTCAGCAGATCACCTTCAACTCTGACCGTGGCGGTGCACAGCAGGTTTATGTGATGAATGCCGATGGCAGCAACCCCCATCGCATCAGCTTTGGCGATGGCCGTTATGCCACTCCGGTGTGGAGCCCTCGCGGAGATTTGATCGCCTTCACCAAGATGAAGGCTGGCGGCGAGTTTTACATCGGCGTGATGCGTCCGGATGGCAGCGGCGAGCGTATGCTGTCGTCCGGCTTCCTGGTCGAAAGCCCGACCTGGGCCCCGAACGGGCGTGTGCTGTCGTTCTTCCGTCAGGATGCCAACGGCGCTGAACCCCGCCTGTTTACTGTTGATCTGACCGGTTACAACGAACGCCGCGTGACCACCCCGCAGGGTGCATCCGACCCGGCATGGTCGCCCCTTCTGCCGTAACATCCCTGCCGTTCAGGCTGGGATGAGGTCTGAAAAGGACAGATGGCCAGTTGGTTTCATCTGTCCTTTTCATTTAGAGTATCTCTGCATTGCAAAAAAAGGAGCCTTCACGGCTTCGATGAAAGCAAGTATAAGGGACGCATGGGTGCTGGTTATGGCCTTGCTGTCTGTTCCCCTCTGCGGGTGGACGAGGCTGCCATGGTTCAGGCCAGTGTATTCCTATATCCCAAACAGGTTCTGGGCTGCCTCTGTGCAGCCTTCAGCGCTTTCTACATAACCCCAACATGGAAGAGTCGAGGGGAAAAATGAAGTACCGTCGTCTGTTGCCGGCCCTGGCCGTCGCTGCCCTTTTGGCCGCTTGCTCCAATGCTTCTGAAGAGAACGGTGGCGCGACTGGCGCTGGCATGAACTCCGGTTCGGCTGGCGGCATGGGTGGTTCGTCGTCTTCGATGAACGGTCCGGCCCCGGGTTCTGCCGAAGAGTTCATGACCGTGGTCGGCGATCGCGTGTTCTTTGGTCTGGACAAGTACACCGTGGCTCCGGAAGGGCAGGCCATCCTGCGCAACCAGGCCGCCTGGCTGAAGCGTTATCCGAACCGTAGCCTGGTCATCGAAGGCCATGCTGACGAACGCGGTACCCGCGAATACAACCTCGCCCTGGGCGAGCGTCGTGCGACCTCGGTGCGTGACTTCCTGGCTGCCCAGGGTATCGCCCCGCAGCGCCTGCGCGTCGTGTCCTATGGCAAGGAACGTCCGGCTTGCGGCCAGTCCTCGGAAGAGTGCTGGAGCATGAACCGCCGTGGCGTTTCGGTCCTGCAGTAAATGCAGCGGTGCCGGGTAATCGGTGCCTGACCGTGCAGCATTAAGAGAAAGCCCGTGCAGTTTCCTTGTCGGAGTCAATTCCGGCAAGGCTGCGCGGGTTTTTTTCGGGTACCCGAATTCCTTGGGCGTTTCCATCTGTCCGGAAATTGTTTTAAGGTACGCACATCGACGCCCTGAAGCCGCTTCGGGGGCGTCAGGACATACATGCAATTCGACGTGAACGTTTAAGGGCAAGGTAATGGCTCAGACTGCATCCGCCGTATTTTTGCGACACCGTTTCCGGGGCGTCCTGCGTTCCGTGCGCGCCGCCATGCTGGCCAGTTGTGCGCTGACGGTTCTGGCATCTGGTCCTGCCCATGCCCAGCAATCAAACACCATTCAGTCCAACCTGCTGGTTGATCAGCAGAACCGGATCGCCGAGCTGGAGCGTCTGGTGCAGGAACTGACCGGTCGGGTTGAAGAAGCCCAGTTCAAAAACAAACAGCTCACCCAGCGCCTTGACCAGTTGATGGGTGACATGGATTTCCGTTTCAAGCAGCTGGAACAGGGGGCGGCTGCGCAGCAGTCGGCGGCTCCTCCTGCCGCGCAACAGCCCGCTCAGGCGGCAACTTCGGCGCAGGCGAATGGCAAGCAGGCCCCGTCCGGGGCTCAGGCTGGGGTCCTTGGCTATATGGGCAAGGATGGCAGTGCGACGGCCGCCGCCCCGGCGGCTGCGGCTGGCGGGAAAGGCTCGCCGCTGCCTGCGGGATCGGTGGCCGATCAGTACAACTATGCCTTTGGCCTGCTGCGTAAAAATGATTACGCTGGTGCTGAAACGGCCCTGAAAGCCTTTATCGCGCAGAATCCGGGGCATGAGCTGACCGGTAACGCGCAGTACTGGCTGGGGGAAACCTATTATGCGCGGGCTGATTACAAACAGGCTGCGGTGGCTTTCCTCGATGGCTACAAGAATTATCCCAGCAGTGCCAAGGCGGCCGATAATCTGCTGAAGCTGGGGATGACCGCTTCGCAGCTTGGGCAGACCAAGCAGGCCTGCGCGGCGTTCTCCAAGCTGGCGACCGAATACCCGCAGGCTTCCGATGTGCTGAAGCGTCGGGCTCAGGCCGAGAAAGACCGGCTGCGCTGCTCGTAACGGACGGATGTGATGGATATCCCTGCCGTCTTTACGGCAACCATGGAGCGGCTTGGTCCTTTCGAGGATCGGCCGCTTTTTGCTGTCGCGGTGTCGGGTGGCAGCGACAGTCTGGCCTTGACGCTGTTGCTGGCCGACTGGGTTCGTCATCGGCAGGGGCATCTGGTGGCCCTGACCGTTGACCACGGCTTGCGGCCACAGGCGGCCAGCGAGGCTCAGGCTGTCCACGATCTGCTGACGGCACGGGGGATCGAGCACCATGCCCTCACCAATCACCTGCCATGGTCCGGGGGCGACATCCAGAATGAAGCGCGGGCCGTGCGCTATCGCCTGCTCAATGACTGGTGTGTGTCTGCGGGCTGCCTGCACCTTGTTGTTGCCCATCATCAGGACGATCAGGCCGAAACGGTGCTGTTGCGTCTGGCGCGGGGCAGCGGGGCGGTTGGCCTGTCGGGGATGGCCGAGGTTTCCTATCGCCCGGAGGTACGCATTCTGCGGCCTTTGCTGGGGTTCACGCGACAGGCGTTGCGGGACTGGCTGGGCGGGCAGGAGGTGAGCTGGATCGAAGACCCCAGCAACCAGAATCCTTCCTTTGCCCGTGTGCAGTGGCGATCCTTGTCGCCGGAGCTGGCAGCGCGAGGGATGTCGTCTGCCCGGCTGGCCGAAACGGCACAGCGGTTGGCCCGCGTCCGCACGCTGATCGAGCGGGATGTGGCCGCCTGTCTGGCGCGGTATGTGCGGCTGGATCGTTGGGGATGGGCTGACGTTTGTCGGGCCGGAGTGCTGGCGCAAGAGGAAGAAATTGCCCTGCGGGTGCTGGCGGCGGTCCTGACCACGGTGGGCGGGCAGGACTATGGCCCGCGCGCCGATCGTCTGGATCGGTTGTATGATGCACTGTTGGCGCAAGGGCAGGGCGAACACCGGCAAAGCCTGCACGGGTGTGTTCTTTCCGCCACGGCAACGACAATTCTCATTGCCAGAGAGGCACGAGTCCCTGACTTTCAATGCCTTCCCTTGAACGGGGATGCTATAGAGTGGGATGGTCGTTTTCGGATTGCGCTGGATGCAGGGTTTGCCGAAGCCTGTCGTCTGCGCGGCTGGAAAATCACTGTCGGACATGTTTTTTCGCCCTTGCCGAGCTTGAAAGATGGTGTACGAGATCCTGATGTTCTCGATAAGGATGAAAAATCTGCGTGGTGTGCCATTCCGGGGATAGCGCGGCCCGGCTTGCCAGCCCTATATGAAGGCAAACGTCTGCTGGCGATCCCGGCCCTGGGGTGGCGATCGCATGATGTGAGCGGCATGGGGGCACTGGTGCGCCTGTTACGCTTTCAACCCCGGCGGACGATGGCCTTTGTCGGTTTTCGACTTGCGGCGCGCCGTGGCAGGATTATCTAACACCTGAGGCATAGGGGAACCTTTCCGCTTTCGTCACGGTGACGGAGACGGGAAAAGTAAAAAAAGAAAGGGCAGCGCCTTGAATATCAGTAAGAACCTGCTCCTGTGGGTAATCATCGCCGTGCTGTTGGTGGCGCTGTTCAACCTGTTTCAGAACTCGTCGCCGCGCACTTCGGCTTCTGCCGTTCCGTTCTCGACGTTCCTCGAAAACGTGGAACGCGGAGACGTGCGCGAGGTTACCATTCAGGGCAAGACCCTGAGCGGTCAGTATCAGGATAACCGCTCGTTCTCGACCTACCTGCCCGACGGTTCCGGTGTGATTGAGGACCTGCGGAAAGGCAACGTCAAGATTACCGTTGTCCCGCCCGATGATGACATGCCGACCATTCTGGGCGTGTTGATCTCGTGGTTCCCGATGTTGCTGCTGATCGGGGTGTGGATTTTCTTCATGCGCCAGATGCAGGGCGGTTCGGGCAAGGCAATGGGCTTTGGCAAGTCCAAGGCCCGCCTGATGACCGAAAAGGCCGGGCGGGTGACCTTTGAAGACGTGGCGGGCATTGACGAAGCCAAGTCCGAACTGGAAGAGGTGGTGGACTTCCTGCGCGATCCGCAGAAGTTCCAGCGTCTGGGCGGTAAAATTCCCAAAGGCGTGCTGCTGGTCGGCCCGCCGGGTACCGGTAAGACCCTGCTGGCCCGAGCGATTGCCGGTGAAGCCAACGTGCCGTTCTTCACCATCTCGGGCTCTGACTTCGTGGAAATGTTCGTTGGTGTCGGTGCGTCGCGTGTCCGTGACATGTTCGATCAGGGCAAAAAGAACGCTCCGTGCATCATCTTCATCGACGAAATCGACGCCGTGGGCCGTCATCGTGGCGCGGGTCTTGGCGGTGGCAACGATGAACGCGAACAGACCCTCAACCAGTTGCTGGTCGAGATGGATGGTTTCGAAGCCAACGAAGGCGTGATTCTGGTGGCGGCAACCAACCGTCCGGACGTGCTGGACCCGGCTTTGCTGCGTCCCGGTCGTTTTGACCGTCAGGTGACCGTTCCGAACCCGGATGTGCTGGGCCGTGAAAAGATCCTGAAGGTCCATGCCCGCAAGACCCCGCTGGGGCCGGATGTGGACATTCGGGTGATTGCGCGCGGTACCCCTGGCTTCTCGGGCGCGGACCTGTCGAATCTGGTGAACGAAGCCGCCCTGCTGGCCGCCCGCAAGGGTAAGCGGGTGGTGACGCAGATCGACTTTGAAGAAGCCAAGGACAAGGTGATGATGGGCGCCGAGCGCCGGTCGATGGTGATGAGCGAAGACGAAAAGCGTCTGACCGCCTATCACGAAGCCGGACACGCGCTGGTTTCCCTGCATTGCCCGGCCTGCGATCCGATCCACAAGGCAACCATTGTGCCGCGTGGCCGGGCGCTGGGTCTGGTGATGAGCCTGCCGGAAGGGGATCGTCATTCGCACACCCGCGAATATATCGAATCCCGTCTGGCGATGGCGATGGGTGGTCGCATTGCCGAAGAGGTGATCTTTGGCCGTGACAAGGTGACCACCGGCGCGTCGCAGGACATCAAGGTGGCGACCGAAAGCGCCCGCCGGATGGTGACGGAATGGGGTATGTCCGACAAGCTGGGGCCGCTGGCCTATGGCTCACAGGACGGGGAAGTGTTCCTGGGTCACTCGGTGACCACCCACAAGAACATTTCCGAAGAAACCGCCCGTGAAATTGATCTGGAAGTGCGCCGGATTGTCGAGGCTGGCTATCAGCGCGCCTACAAGATCATCACCGACAACCGCGACCAGCTGGAACGGATTGCTCAGGGTCTGCTGGAATATGAAACCCTCAGCGGCAAGGAAGTCCGCGGCCTGATGGATGGTGAAGACCTGAAGCGGGACGACGGTTCGGCCACCGAAGAAAGCACCGTTCGCCGTTCGGTGATCCCCAAGGCTGGCCCGACCGAGACTCCCCGTAACGGGGATGGCTCCGAGCCGCAGCCGGGAGTGTAAGCATGCGAGACGCTGAGGCTCGGGAAACCCTCGCCACAGTGACCAGAAGCCCCGCCTTAGTGCGGGGCTTTTCTCGCCTGGTGGCAGACGAAGATATCGAGCGGTCGCTGTATCTGGCTCCGCTGGCGGGCTTGCCCGCAACCGGGGCCATCCTGCCGGCGTTCGAGGTGCTGGTCCGTTTGCCGGGCGAGCGGGTGGTTTCGACGATTGCCGGACGATCCGATTTGCTGGCATGGGCCGACAGCGAGGGCAGTCTGGTCCATAAGGCGGTCAAGCGGCGGCTGGCCGGGCTGGAAAGCCGCTGCCCGCCCTTTGCCGGGTTGGCAATGGACGGGACGCAGGGCCGTCCGCATGTGATGGGGATTGTCAACGCCACTCCCGACAGCTTTTCGGATGGCGGGCGTCATCTGGACCCGCAAGCGGCGGTCAATGCTGCGCTGGCGATGGTCGATGCCGGGGCAACGATTATCGACGTGGGTGGGGAATCAACCCGTCCGGGCGCGGATGCCGTATCGCCGGATGAAGAAATCCGTCGGGTGGTTCCGGTCGTTCAGGCTTTGGCCGAGCGGGGCGTTCTGGTGTCGATTGATACCCGTCATGCGGCGGTGATGCAGGCAACGGTGGCCGCCGGGGCCGGGATCATCAACGATGTGACCGCACTGGAAGGCGATGCCGACAGTCTGGCGGTGGCTGCCCGGCTGGGGGTGCCGGTGATCCTGATGCACATGATCGGCGATCCCCGCACCATGCAGGATGCGCCGCGCTATCGCCATGCGCCGCTGGATGTTTATGATGCGCTGGCCGACCGGGTGGAGGCCTGCCTGGCAGCAGGAATCCCGCGTGAGGCTCTGGCGGTAGACGTCGGGATCGGTTTTGCCAAATCGGTACAACACAATACCGAGATTCTGGCCCGCCTCGGGATGTATCACGGGCTTGGGTGTGCGCAGTTGCTTGGCGTGTCGCGGAAGTCGTATATTGGCCGCCTGTCGCGAGGCGAGCCCCCACTGGGACGGGTGCCCGGCTCGCTGGCGACGGCGGTGACCGCGGCCGGGCAGGGCGTTCAGATGATCCGCGTGCATGACGTTGCCGAGACGGTGCAGGCGTTGACCATCTGGCATGCCATTGCGCGCAGCGGTCCCGCTGGTGGGGATGATCCCGTATGGAACGATCAGTCTTATTAAAGCAGGGTGGTTGAGTGATGAGTGGCAGAAAATATTTCGGCACCGACGGTATCCGCGGGACAGCCAATACCGATCCGATGACTGCCGAAATTGCCCTGAAGCTGGGCATGGCCGCCGGGCACTATTTCAAGCGGGGCGACCATCGCCATACGGTGGTGATCGGCAAGGATACCCGCCTGTCCGGCTACATGATCGAACCTGCCCTGACTGCCGGTTTCGTGGCGGTTGGCATGGATGTGGCGTTGCTCGGGCCGATCTCTACCCCGGCGGTTGCCAAATTGACCCGTTCGTTGCGGGCCGATCTGGGGGTGATGATTTCCGCCTCGCATAACCCCTATCAAGACAATGGCATCAAGCTGTTCGGTCCCGATGGCTACAAGCTGTCCGACGAGGTTGAGCTGACCCTCGAAGCCTTGATGGATAACGGGCTGGAGGACATGCGGGTGTCGCCGTCGCGGCTGGGCAAGGTCCGCCGGATTGATGACGCCAGCGGTCGCTATATCGAATCTGCCAAGCAGGCCTTCCCCCGTGGCCGTCGTCTGGATGGCCTGAAGGTGGTGATTGATTGCGCCAACGGTGCGGCTTACAGAAGCGCGCCGCAGGTTCTGTGGGAACTGGGGGCCGAAGTGATCAAGGTTGGTGTGTCCCCCGACGGGATGAACATCAACAAAGATTGCGGTTCGCTGTACACCCAGTTGCTGCGCGAAACGGTCCTGCTGCACGGGGCCGACATCGGGGTTGCCCTTGATGGCGACGCCGACCGGCTGGTGCTGTGTGACGAAAAAGGCGTGGTGATTGATGGCGATCAGGTTCTGGGGCTGATTGGCAAGTCGTGGAAAGATCAGGGCCTGTTGAAAGGCGGCGCGGTGGTGGCCACCGTGATGTCGAACATGGGGCTGGAAAGTTTCCTGAAAGCCGAAGGTCTGGCGCTGGAGCGGACAGCGGTCGGTGATCGCTATGTGGTCGAGCGGATGCGCGAGGCGGGCTTTAACCTTGGTGGTGAACAATCCGGTCATATCGTGCTGGGTGACCATGCGACGACTGGGGATGGTCTGGTGGCTGCCTTGCAGGTTCTGGGGGAAATGGTCCTGCGGGATTGCCCGGCCAGCAAGCTGTTGCGTGTCTTTGAGCCTTATCCGCAGCTGTTGAAGAATGTTCGTTTGCGCGACAAGTCGCAGGCGGATCAGCTGCTGGATGATGCTCAGGTCAAGCAGGCGGTGCTGGATTGTGACGCCGCTTTTGCGGGCAAGGGCCGGATTCTGCTGCGCAAATCGGGGACCGAACCGCTGGTGCGGGTGATGGCCGAAGGCGAGGACAGGGCGTCGGTGGAAAAGGCGGTGGCCACCATCGTTGCCGCCATCGAGACGGCAGCGGCGCACGAGGGATAAGTCTCTCCGGCAGGACGCGAAATAAAGGGCGGAAGGGACGTGGAGCACTGCTCCACACCTCGCTGGGGCCGGGAGGCCCCAGACCCCATTAATTTGATATTGAAAGAAAAAATGGGGGTTTGGGGGCCTCGCACCCAAACGGGCATGGGCGGTAGCCCATTCTTTTTCAGAAACTGTCGTGTAGGGATAACGCCATGAAAGGCAAAGTGTTGATCATCGCCGGTTCGGATTCCGGTGGTGGAGCAGGCATTCAGGCGGATATCAAGGCGGTGACCTGTCTGGGTGGCTTTGCCATGACGGCGATTACGGCTTTGACGGCGCAGAATACGCTGGGGGTTCATGGGGTCCACCCGGTCCCCGAGGCTTTCATCCGTCAGCAAATTCAGGTGGTGATGGAAGACCTGGGAGCCAATGCGATCAAGATAGGCATGTTGGCAACCCGTTCCATCATTGCCACGGTGGCGCAGGCTCTGGCCGATTTTGCGCCGGATGTGCCGGTGGTGCTGGATACGGTGATGGTGGCAAAGGGCGGTCATCCGCTGCTGGAACCTGAAGCGGTCGAGGCCCTCAAAGCCGAGCTTCTGCCCCGTGCAACGGTGATCACTCCCAATCTTCCCGAGGCTGGGGTGCTGATCGGGCAAACCCTGACCACCGAACAGGACATGGAGGCCGCCTTGCCCGCCCTTGAGGCGCTGGCTGCGCAGGCTGTCCTGCTGAAGGGGGGGCACCTTGAGGGTGATACCCTGCTCGATATGCTGGTAACAGCCGACAGCCTGCACCGCTTTACCGATACCCGGCTGGAAACCCGCCACACGCATGGCACTGGCTGCACGCTGGCGTCGGCCATTGCCTGCGGTCTGGCGCAGGGTCTGCCGCTGGTCGAGGCGGTCGTGCGGGCGCGGGCCTATGTCCGGCGGGCGATTGAACTGGCACCGGGATATGGCAATGGGCATGGCCCCCTGAACCATGCCCATACGGTTAGAGCAAATCCCGAGCAGATGGACACATCTGCGACGACGTATTTGCTTAAATAACAAGTCATTAGAGCATTTATCGTGATCCTTGGAGACCGAGAAATGCTCTAGCCTGTGATGGAAACAAGATGGCCTGCCCCGGATGAAGCAGGCCATTCTTCGTTACCGCCAGCCTTCCTTGTCGAACAGCTTGACCGCTTCGGGGACCTGCGCCCCAATGGCGGCGACGTTGATGCTTTCGGCCTTGAATGTTCCCCACGACTTGATCAAGTCAGATGAGGGCACGCTTTCGACCACCGGGAACTCTCCATTACCTTCGGCATAGATTTTCTGGGCCTCGGGGCTGGCGAGGAATTCGATCAGCTTCAGGGCCTCGGCGCTGTGCTTGGCGGCCTTGGTGACGCCAGCGCCGGAAACATTGACGTGTGCGCCACGATCATTCTGGTTCGGCCAGAACAGGGCAACCTTGGCGGCGGCGTCACGTTCCTCGGCTTTGTCCGAGGTGATCATTCCGGCGTAGTAATAGGTGTTGGCGATGGCGATATCGCATTCGCCCGCGGCCACCGCCTGAATCTGGTCGCGGTCGCCACCCTGCGGAGCACGGGCCATGTTGCCGACGATGCCCTTGACCCAACTGCTGGCCTTGTCCTTGCCATCGGCGGCAATGATGCTGGCCAGCAGCGACTGGTTATAGACCGACGACGACGAGCGGACGCAGATTTTGCCCTTCCACTTGCTGTCAGCGAGAGCTTCGTAGGTGGACAGGTCGGCAGGCTTGACGCGGTCCTTGGCATAAAAAATCACCCGCGCCCGGGCTGACAGGCCATACCAATAGCCTTGCGGGTCGCGGTACTTGGCGGGAATGGCCTTGGCGAGGGCCTCGGACGAGGTGGCTTGCAGCACGCCAGCGTCCTGTGCCTGCCGCAAGCGGGCAACGTCGGTGGTGATCAGCACATCGGCCGGGCTGTCGGCACCTTCCTGCACCAGCCGCTCCAGCAACTGTTCTTCCTTGGCCGACAACAGCTTGACCTCGATGCCGGTCTTGGCGGTGAAGCTGTCGAGCAACGGCTTCATCAGGTGGTCTTTACGGCCTGAATAGACATTGACCTCGGCGGCATCGGCGCTGGACGGGGCAAGGGCACTGCCAAGGGCGAGCAGCGAGCAGCAGGCGGTCAGGGCCAGAAAGCGGCTGGAAGCAGACATGCGGAGGGCTCCTGTAGGGTTGATTATGCAAATAATTCTTATTTGCCTACATTGAGTATCACACCGAAGCGTCGATCTCCAGATGAAAGATTACGAAAAATTTATAATTTGGCGAAAGCGTGTGTATGGCTCTGATCGACGGTAAAGCCACAGGCAGCGCCAATGGCTGGCAGGGGACCGCCAAAGGTGCGTGCCTTGAAGAGCGTGCCGTTGATTTCCAGCCAGACCAGCGCCCCACGGCCAATGGGGCGGGCGTCGCGGACGATGGCCTCACCGTCAGGGTCTGCCGGATTCAGGCTGATCGCCTCGGGCCGGATGACGACCCCGACCGGACTGCCATCGGCGAGGCCGGTCGGTATCACTGCGGGCCGCAGCCGCCCAAGAGGCGATTGCACGTGCTCACCGTGGATCTGTCCTTCCATGCTGTTGATGTCGCCAAAGAATGCCGCCACAAACGGCGTTGCAGGTGTGTCATACAGCTCGGTCGGTGTCCCGATCTGAACCACATGTCCGGCCTGCATGATGGCAATCCTGTCGGCCATCAGCAGGGCTTCTTCGGGGTCGTGGGTGACCATCACCGTGCAGACGTTGCTTTCCTTCAGAACGCGCAAGGTTTCATCGCGGACCTGATCGCGCAGGCGCTTGTCCAGCCCGGAGAATGGCTCATCCAGCAGCATCAGGCCCGGTTCGGGGGCAAGGGCACGGGCGAGGGCCACCCGCTGCTGCTGGCCGCCAGACAACTGGTGCGGCCAGGCCATGCTGTGGCTGGCCATCCCGACCTGCTGTAACAACGACTGGATTTTGTGCGCGCGGGCCGGGTCACTTTTGGATAGCCCGAATCCGACGTTATCGGCGACGTTCAAATGGGGAAACAGGGCAAAATCCTGAAAAAGAAAGCCGACTCCCCGGCGTTCAGGGGGGATAATGCTGCCGGGGCGGCTCAGTTGACGTCCATTCAGTACCACCCGCCCGCCACTGGGGGGTTCCAGCCCGGCAATCAGGCGCAAGGTGGTGGTCTTGCCGCACCCGGATGGCCCCAACAGACACAGGATTTCGCCGGGGGCTACATGCACGGTGACGTCATGCACCACCGGGATGCCATCAAAGACATGGTGCAGGCCAAGCAGGGACAAGCCTGCATCCGATGGGGAAGGGGTTGCAGACATGGTGTCAGCTCCGGGGAGAAGAAGAGGCTCCCGGACGGGAGCGGGCAATGGCGCGGCTGAGCAGCAGGACCGGCAGCAGGCCAACCAGCACGATCGCCAGCGCCGGGGCGGCGGCATCGCTCAGGCGTTCGTCCGAGGCGAGGTTATAGGTGCGCACGGCCAGAGTGTCGAAGTTGAACGGACGCATCAGCAGGGTGGCGGGCAGTTCTTTCAGGACATCAACAAACACCAGCAAGCCCGCTGCCAGCAGGCTGCCGCGCAGGATGGGCAGATGGACCCGCCGCAACGTTCCGCCGGGGGTTTGCCCCAGCGTGCGGGCGGCGGCTTCCATCGATGGGGTGACCTTGCCCAGACTGGCCTCGACACCATTCAGCGAGACGGCGAGGAACCGCACCAGATAGGCATAGATCAGGGCGACCAGTGTGCCGGTCAGGATCAGGCCGGGGCTCCAGCCGGTCAGCGCGCGCAGGCTGCTGCTGAGGAAACGGTCGGTGGCGGTCAGGGGGATCAGGATGCCGACGGCGATCACACTGCCGGGGATGGCATAGCCCAACGCCGCCACCCGGCAGAGCGCACGGGTCAGGGGACGGGGGGAAAGGCGCTGGGCATAGGCCAGTACCAGTGCGACGCTGACCGCCAGCACGGCACTCAGGCATGCCAGCAGAAAGCTGTTGCCCGCCAGAATGGTGAAATCACGGCTCAGCAGACGGCCAAGACCGCTGTTCCACGCCCATGAGGCCAGAACCAGCAGCGGCAGAGCAAAGCCGAGCACAATGGGGAGCAGGCAGAACAGCAAGGCCAGTCCGGTGGTCGATGGCGATAACGGCAGCCGGGGCAAGGCGCGATAGCGCGGGGTGGTATGATGAAAGCGCGCCTGCCCGCGCGACCAGCGTTCGACCGACAACAGCAGAAAGACAAACCCGGTCAGGACCGCACCCAGCTGAGCCGCCGCAAGGGGCTGGCCCAGTCCCAGCCAGGTGCGATAAATGCCGGTGGACAGGGTATCGACGGCAAAGTAATCAACCGTCCCGAAGTCGTTCAGCGTCTCCATCAGGGCCAGTGCCACACCGGCAACAATGGCCGGGCGGGCGAGGGGAAAGGCCACCGACCAGAACGCCCGCCATGGGCCCCGGCCAAGGGTGCGGGCGACTTCCAGCACGCAGACCGACTGTTCCAGGAACGCCGTCCGTGCCAGCATGTAGACATAAGGGTAGAGGACCAGCGTCAGCACCGCTGCCGCGCCGCCGGTCGAGCGGATGGCCGGAAACCAGTACTCCGCTGCCGTTCGCCAGCCAAACCACAGCCGCAGCGTGCTCTGGACCGGGCCGGCATAGGCGAACAGATCGGTGAAGGTATAGGCCACCACATAGGCTGGCATGGCCATCGGCAGCAGCAAGGCCCATTCCAGCCAGCGGGCACCGGGCAGACGGCACATCGTCACCAGCCAGGCGGTGCCGACACCTCCGACGGTCACGCCGCCGCCAACCAACAGCATCAACAGCAGGGACGTTCCGACATAGCGGGGGAATACGGTGTCCAGCAGATGGCCCCAGACATCCGCCGTTGCAAAGAAAAAGCTGGCGCAGACGGTCAGAATGGGTAACGCGACCAGCCCGCAGAGAGTCATGGCGGTGATGGTCCAGTGGCGGGACGGGTGAGGAGATGGGGACATTGGGCATCCGGGGCACACAGAGATTACGGTAAATTAATCTTTGTGTGCCCCGGATGCAATTCATTCGCAGGGAGATGGCAAAAAGGGATGCGCTTGTCTTTGTGGATGGATCATTCTGCCATGCTGGCAATGTCGATCACAAAGCGGTATTTGACATCGTTGTTCAGCATCCGCTCATAGGCTTGATCAATCTGCTGGGCCCGGATCATTTCGATATCAGAGACGATGCCCTTTTCGGCGCAGAAATCGAGCATCTCCTGCGTTTCGGCAATACCGCCAATCAGCGATCCGGCGATGGAGCGGCGACCAAAGATCAGGTTAAAGACATTCGGCGACGGGTGGCTGTGATCGGGGGCACCAACCAGACACAGGGTGCCATTCAGCGCCAGCAACGAGATATAATCGTCGAGATTGTGGCTGGCGGCGACGGTATTGAGAATGAAATCAAAGCTGCGGGCGTGGTGTGCCATTTCTTCGGCATTGCGGGACACCACCACTTCGTCAGCCCCCAGTGCCAGCGCATCCTGCCGCTTGCTTTCCGAGGTGGTGAAGGCGACGGTGTGGGCGCCCATGGCATGAGCCAGCTTGATCCCCATGTGTCCCAGACCACCAATGCCAACGATACCGACCTTTTTGCCCGGACCGGCCTGCCAGTGACGCAGCGGCGAATAAGTGGTGATCCCGGCGCACAACAACGGCGCGACGGCAGCCAGTTGCTCTGCCGGATGGGTGATTTTGAGGACGAAATTTTCCTTGACCACGATCTGCTGGGAATAGCCCCCCAGTGTGTGGCCCGGTGCGTCCGGGGTGGGGAAGTTGTAGGTGCCGGTAAAACCGTGTTCGCAGTACTGTTCCAGCCCATCATTGCACGGGTCACAGTGCTGGCAGCTATCGACCAGACAGCCGACGCCAACGGTGTCGCCAACCCGGACGTTCTGCACATGGGCACCGACGGCGCTGACCGTGCCGACAATCTCATGGCCGGGAACGCAGGGGTAGAGGGTGCCTTCCCACTGTGAACGCACCTGATGCAGGTCGGAATGGCAGACGCCACAGTAAAGAATATCAATCTGCACATCATGCGGACCGGGTTGGCGGCGGCTGATGGTCATGGCTTCCAGCGGTTTGTCGGCGGCGTGGGCGCCATAGGCTTTGACGAGGGTCATGCTGAAGAGTCCCTTAAAGGCAGGATAAAGAGCGTGAGCCCGGACTCTAGCAACGGTGCGCTTTGATGATTAGGGGGCTTGAATTGTATGAGCTTATGAATGGAATTCAAAGGTCAGGGGCGAGGGAAGCCGGAGCAGGGAAGCCGGGGCAGGAAAGATCGTGCGGAAGGCCAGCCCTGACCTTCCGCACGACTCTGGGCACGTTACCTGGCAGCGCGACGCAGGTCGATTTCGACACCGGGTTCGCCGGTGAATTCGACCAGAATGTCTTCGCTGCGGACGACGTACTGGCACGCCAGACGGTAGGCAGGCGGCATGTCGTTGGTTTCAGCAGCGTAGAGGGTTGCCTTGTCGAGCTTGCCATTGACCGACAGGGTAACCTTTTCTTTTTCGGTCAGTGCCGAGGCCATCGGGGGATTGTCACCAAGGACGGTGACTTTCACCAGACAGGAACCGCACTCGCCATCCTGGCACTGGAACGGAATGGGGACATTGTTCTGCTTGGCGACGGCCAGCAAGGTACCGGTATCGCCAGCGACGGCGTAAACGGTGATGTCTTTCGGCAAGGTTAAGCCGGAAAAAGTGACGTTTGCCATGGTCCAGACCCTATTGTCTTTGTTTCAGAAAAGGGGGAGCACGCAACGCCGGGGGGAGCACCCGGGTAAAACCCGGGCAGCGATGTGGATATACGATAGGCCTGCCGACTGGCTTCCGCAAGGAAAACTGCCGGGAAAGCGGAGAATGTGTTCGCTCACAACTTTAGTCCTTCAGGTCGGTAGACCGTCGACGAACCCCGCGTGGTGTTGGCGAGCTGCGGCGGCGGCGATCCGGGCCGAAATAGGACGGCAGGCGTACAAACGGGCGCGGGCGCTCGATGACTTCCCGGATGCGGCCCAGCAGGGAAGCGGCAGAGTACGGTTTGATCAGGAATTCGTTGGCACCGCAATCACGGGCCTCGACCACCCGGTATATTTCGCTATAGGCGCTGACGACGATCACCGGCATGAAATGGATCGACGGGTTCTCGTCTTTCCTGATGAACTGGATCAATTCATTGCCATTCAGCGGAGCCATATGCAGTTCGGTGAACAGAATGTCGGGGGTACTGTGGCGCAAAATCTTCAAGGCTTCGGCAGCGTCCGCACACTCCATCCACGACTTGCAGCCAAAGGCATGGAGAATGGTGCGGAGAATCCGGCGGGAAAACGGATTGGAATCAACAATCATTGCCGTGACATTGCGGAGATATTTTGATTGTCTATGCGACATTGTTTAATCCATGGTTCACGGCTTTCGCTTTCGAACGGGAAAGATATTTTACTCTTTTTTGTGATCTGGCGACCCTGTTTTCTGAATCATGCTGGAGATATTTCCGGGTCTTCCAGAATAAAGGGGAATTCTATCGGGGATATGGCAAAATCTCAAGAAGAATAGGGATTTTGCGGGTATTCTGACTGCCCCTGTCTTTGACACGGCATGGTTTTCACCGTAATGGATCGCGATGGAATGGGCCTGGCGGTCCATGATGCAGGTGCAGGGTGATCTCTTGGTCGTGCCCTTGCACGCAACCTTTCAGGAGGGACCATGTCTGTCGAACCATCTGGACCCGAGGGACAAACAATACCTGCATCCATTGGCGGATCTGATCGTCTGGCGGTGGGCTTTTCCTGTCTGGGTCATTTCTTTGTCCATTTTTTCGAGCCGACGTTCTTTGTCGTAGCGCTGGTGTTGCCAACCGTTCTGGGCATTTCCTACGAAGCGGTGCTGGCTCTGGTCGTGGTCGGGAAAGTCCTGCTGGGCCTTGCGGCGCCGCTTGCCGGTTGGCTGGGGGATCGGTGGGGAGCTACCCGCCTGATGCTGATCTATTTTTTAGGGCTGGGAGCCGCCGGGATTGCCTGTGGCCTTGGCAGCACATCATGGGAATTGGGGGTTGCCCTGACCGCCTTGGGGCTGTTTGGCTCGATCTATCATCCGGTCGGGATCGCCTGGCTGGTGCGGACCGCCCATAGCCAGGGCAAGGCGCTGGGGGTGAATGGAATTTTTGGCAGTCTGGGGCCCGCGGTGGCAGGGGTGGTTGCCGGTGCGCTGACCGAATGGGTCAGTTGGCGGGCGGCGTTTCTGGTGCCGGGTAGCCTTGCCATTGTGACCGGAGCCGTGTTCTGGCTCAGCCTGCGGAAAGGCTGGGTTGTTAACGGCAAGGCCCGGACGCGTGCGGTGGTGGCGGTCCAGAAGGGTGATACCGTTCGTGCCTTCATGGTGCTGGCGTTGGGCATGCTGGTCGGTGGACTGGTCTATCAGTCGACACAGGCGGCTTTGCCGAAAGTCTTTGATGACCGCCTGTTTGGCTTTCTTGGCGGTGGTACCGTCGGGCCGGGAACAGCGGTGATGCTGGTGTACGGTTTTTCGGCCTGTTTCCAGCTGGTCGCCGGTCATCTGGCCGATCGTTTTTCCCTGAAATGGGTCTACCTGTTGGCCTGGCTGGTGCAGGGGCCGTTGCTGGCAATGGCAGCCTGGGCGACTGGTGCTCCGCTGGTTGGTGTGGCAATGCTGATGGTGACCTTTAACACCAGCACCCTGCCGGCAGAAAACATGCTGCTGGCGCGCTATACACCCGAAAAGTGGCGGGGGACTGCCTATGGGCTGAAATTCGTGCTGAATTTCGGCATGGCGGCTCTGGCTGTTCCTGTTGTTGGCATGGTGCGGGCGGCGACGGGGGATTTGACGGCGCTGTTCGTTGTGCTGGCTGCTCTGGCTGGAATGGTGGCGCTGGCTGCTTTTGCCTTGCCCGCAATGTCGGGTCACAAGGAAGGGCGGAGCCAGATGGAAACGGCAAAGGCTGGTCGTTCTTAATGACCTTTTAACAGGAACCTGCTTTTCTTGTATGGCAAGGAGTTACGAGAAGTGCCGGGTCAGGACGGCACCTTTTGCAGGGTACGGCAAATATTGCCTCTTCGCGCAGAGGTCCTGAAGCAGGATGTAAATAAAAAATTGTTTGTTTCCTGCTGGTTACTGGAATGTGTCGAGTGGCATGCGATTTGCTTTGTGAACGCCATGTGCATGGTGTGCCTGGCTTGGTTAAGGCTCGGAAAGAAAAGACGAGGACAGAATCATGGATCTCCTCAGCATTCAGTCGGTCAGCTCTGCGACGACCAACAAAACGGCGTCGTCGACTGCGACCTCTGCCAGCGAGGCTAGCGATGCCGGATCTTCCTTTGCTTCGCTCCTGACCCAGACTGCTTTTGGCAATGCTGCGTCATTGTCGTTGACGCCAGCTCCGGCTGTGACGCAACGGGCAACCTCCTCTGAGCCTGAGGCCAGGGAACCGGTGCGCCGGGATGCTCCGTCGGCCAAAGAAAAGCCGGTTCGGGAAACTGCCGATGCCCGTACCAGTTCCTCTACGACCGATGACGTCGAAGAGGATGGCGATGAGGATGACGGGCAGTCTTCGGCTCAGGCCGAGCCTCCGTTCTGGATGCAGGTCGGACAGATGCCGACCGAACAGGCCCCTGTGGCGACCTCTGTCGGGGTAACAGCCGGAACTGTTGTTGATGGCGACAGCTCGCTGACCGCTCAGGGCGGGGACGATCTGCTGCAGGGTGAGGCTGCCGGGGATCAGTTGCTTTCGGCGCAGGCTGCCGCACCGGTGAAACCTGTGGGACCGTTGGGCCAGTTGGCGGCTCAGGCTGCTGTCCAGCAGCAAGAAAATACGGCCCCGGTGATGCCCCAGCCCCAGACAACGACCACTCAGTCGGATGCGCCCCAGCCTGTCGTTCAGGCGCAGGCCGTGGTGCAGGATCCGGCTGCGGCCCAGCAGGCTGTCCAGACCCAGGCCAACACATCGGCTCAGGCTCAGGGCATTGCCAAAGCGATGGGGACGCAGAATCAGGGCAAGACTGTCAAGGTTGAGGTCGATGTCCAGCAGGCTGCGACCAGCAGCACGCAGAATGCCCCTGCCACTGATGCTGCCAAGGTTGCTCCGACAACCGGGTTGACCCACCAGCAGGCGGCGGTAGCGAACACCGCGACTCAGGATGCTGATGCGCCCTTCATGACTTCTGGAGAAGTAGCAGACGCGGCGCAGGACGCCGTGGCGCCGGGGACTCCGAGTCTGGGGCAGCAGGTCGCACAGAATACCGCTCAGGGGCAGGGTGGGCCGGGGGCCCACGCAGCCCAGACCATGATGCAGTCACCGCAGGCCCAGCAGACGGCCGCTGTCGCTGCCGGGGCAACTGCGGCGGGCGCGGCTGCTGCTGCCGCTGATGCTTCCGCCACGGCAACGGCGGTCGATACCGCCGCCGCGACCACCGTTGCAGCCATTGATGATGTGGCCGGGGCCAGTTCTTCCGGCAGCTCGACCTCTTCGTCGATGACCACCCCGCTGGGAACCTTCGGCCAGAGCCTGTCGGCCCAGCAGGGAACCTCGACCGCTGGTCAGACGCAGGCCGCTGCGAACCCGCAGTCTCCCCTGCAGCAACAGGCCGTCGAGCAGGTCAAGGTTAAAATTACGCAGCAGGCGGCTCAGGGGCTGGACAATATCCGCATCCAGCTGAACCCGGCCGAGCTGGGCCGGGTCGATGTCAAGCTGAGCGTGCGGGACGGTCGGGTGACCGCCCATGTGACCGCTGACAGCCAGTCAACGCTGGATGCCCTGAAAGCCGATGCGACCGGTCTGGTCAAGTCGCTGGGGGATGCCGGTCTGCAGGCTGACAGCAATTCCCTCAGTTTCTCGTTGCGCGGTGAAAATGCCGCTGGACAGATGATGTCTGGCAACGAAGGCGGGAATGGCCGCGGTGCAGGCAATCCCTATGGCGGCCGGGGTCAGACTCTGGAAGATGGCCTTGATCTGGGAGTGCCGGATATGGAAACCATTCGCAGCCAGCAGGCCGCGGCCCGTGGCGGGGTTGATATCAACGTGTAAGGCTGGTCCATGAGTATGGGTTGGTCTGCCGGGTAAAAACTGGTGAGATGTCCGTTCCTGAAGGGCCGGACCCTTTCCGGAAAGTGTTACTGGTTTTGGTAAGAGCCTGAAGAGGCTACTTCGTCGTCTTCAGTAAGGATTAGAACAATGCCTTCTGTGACAGGTGCTCAGGAAAGCGTCGCCCTCGGGAACGCCTATACCCAATCAACGTCATCGGGCCGCAACAAGCTGGCCAATGACATGAATACATTCTTGACCATGCTGACCACGCAGCTCAAGAACCAGGATCCGCTGTCACCGATGGACTCTAATGAGTTTACCAACCAGTTGGTGCAGTTTGCCCAGGTGGAACAGCAGATCGCGCAGAACGAAAAACTCGACAGTCTGGTCACCGTCGGCAAGGGTAGCCAGGCATCGATGGCCGTTCAGTACATCGGCATGAACATCGAAGCCGAAAGCAGCAAGATGCCGTTGCAGGATGGTGCAGGGCGCTTTGCCTATGGCCTGAAGGCCGATGCCAAGTCGGTCGGGATCATGATCACCGACAGCGCGGGCAAGACGGTCTATACCACCTCTGGTCTGACCACCGCCGGTGTCCATGACTTCAAGTGGGACGGCAAGGATGCTGACGGCAACCAGCTTGACGATGGCATCTATAACATCTCGGTTACGGCTCTTGATAAGGATGGGGCTTCGATCGACACCTGGACGACGGTCTTCGGGACCGTGGACGGGGTTACCACCCAGAATGGGGAAACCATGCTGGTGATGGGTAAGGTCGGTGTGGCGCTGTCTGATGTGTTGTCGGTGACACCGAAGAAAGAGGTTGCCAGCACGGGGACGGCTACGGGTACGGATGCCTCTTCGACCGACAGCGACAGCTCGGATAGCTCCAGCGGTTAATTCTGCTGATCTGTCAGAACGCTTCGAGAAATTATCAGAAAGATAAAAGTCTGCCGCTTGAACGGCATGAGCTTAAGGAGTTACCACCATGTCGCTTTACGGTGCTTTGTATGCGGGTGTTTCCGGCCTGGCGTCCCAGTCCAGTGCGATGGGGGCCATTGCCGATAACGTCACCAACGTCAACACCACCGGTTACAAGGGAACCCAGACCAATTTCCAGACCCTGGTGACCAAGCAGGTTTCCTCCACCAAGTACAGCCCCGGTGGTGTGCAGTCGGCACCGCGCAAGGGCATTGACGTGCAGGGGCTGCTGCAGGCGACCACCTCCTCGACCGACATGGGGATTTCGGGCGGCGGTTTCTTTGTGGTGTCGGATCAGGCGCAGACCTCCAGCGGTTTTGCCTATACCCGCGCCGGTTCGTTCAAGGTTGACAAGGACGGCTATCTGAAGAACGTCGGTGGCTATTTCCTGCAGGGCTGGCCGCTGGAAAACTGGGATGGTACGGCGACGGCGGCCCAGGTTCCGGTGGATGGAAACATCTACATGAAGTCCTACAAGAACAGCAGCGGCGACACCTATTACATGAATGACAACGCTGTTGACAGCGTTAACATGCAGCCGCTGAACCTGCAAAAGATCGGTGGCACGGCGCGTGCGACCTCAACGCTGGCCATCGGTGCCAACCTGCCGGGTGGTACCAGTGTGGCGGTCGGAACCACTGCCAAGACCAACGCGCTGGTTTATGACACCCTCGGCAACAGCCACAACCTGAACTTCACCTGGATGAAGCGGGCCCAGAATTCCTGGGATTTCGAAGCTGTGCCGCCGGAAGGCGCGAAGTACGTTACCCTCGACGACCAAAGCTCGGTGCATAACACCTATTTTGCTGCTGGTCGCATGGATTTTTCGTCGGTCCCGGCCAACGGTTCGTCGATGACCATGGGCTTTGGTGGTCAAACCTATACCTTTAGGTTCGGCACCAGCTCAGCTGACATGCCGGAAGTGGCAGGCGACAACTCGGCTGACTTGTCCGGGTTCGTGGATGCTGCCACTAATGAAGGTAATACCATCGAGATTAATGGGGTCACCTTTAAACTGACCTCCAGTGCGACCGCTGATACGGATATCGACATCACCGGCCTGACCACCGATGCGGAGGTCAATTCCCGTCTGATCGATACGGTGGAATCGTACTTCGATAGCCACTATGGCGCTGGGAACTATATCAAGGACGATGGGTCGGGGTCGGGGACGGGCTTTACCACTGTATTCCCTGTGACTGCTGGTACAGTTGGGGGGGCGTTCAGTGCGCCGGCCAACACCGATAACAACGGTTCGCTGGGCACCAACGTATTCAGCATCGATATCGCTGGCAAGTCGCTGAGCCAGGTGCTGGACCAGTTGGGCCGTCAGGTCAACACCGCCCAGGCGCTGGCCTTTGGGGCTCCGAATACTCCGCCGAGCACCTGGGGTGGCCGTGTTGCCGGTGAAAACAGCATCCTGTTCCGTCAGGGCAGCACCACCGACTCCCTGACCGTCGATACCAGCGCCCTGCTGAACAGCAGCAGCAATTCTGCCGTGCTGCAGTCCGGCGCGTGGTCGATCGAAGCGCTGTCTTCGTCGGTCAATGGCAACGATGCCACCAAGAATGCGGTGACCTTCAGCGGTGACGGTTCTGTCGACACCCTGATGGGCAAAGATGAAACCGACGAGCCGGACCCGCGCTTGCAGATCAAGATTGGCTGGGCCAACGGTGCTGCGGATATGGATGGGTCAGAGTCCGCTGCGATCTCCCTGTTCCTGGGGAACTACAACTCCAAGGACGGTCTGCAGCAGCTGGCGGGTGATTACCAGCTGAACTACCTGAGCCAGAACGGTAACAAGTTCGGGAACTTCTCCGGGGTGAGCATCGGCGAAGATGGTATCGTCACCGCCCAGTTCGACAACGGCGTGACCACCCCGATCTTCATGATCCCGGTTGCCAGCTTTGTGAACCCGAACGGCATGGAATCGATGACCGGCAACGTGTTCCAGCAGACCGACGTGTCTGGTTTGCCGACCGTCCGCGAAGCCGGTTCGGCTGGCGCCGGTACCATTGCTGGTGCGTCTCTGGAAGGCTCGACGGTTGATCTGGGTGAGGAATTCACCAGCATGATCACCACCCAGCGTGCCTATTCGGCGGCGTCAAAGATCATTACCACCGCTGACGACATGCTGGATGAACTGGTCAACATCAAACGTTAATCTGCGTTTGTGGTATCCTTATGCACCTTGTGGCCCTGGTTTCGACCGGGGCCTTTTTTTATTTAAGGCTTTGGAAAGGGTGAATGTTTTATCATCTGCCGCTGTATGGAAAAGAAGTTTCCCGGCACTGGCAGATGGTTGACCTGAAAAGTGCACGCAGGGCGACAAGGGGGCAGGACGCCATGGATCAGCAGTATACCGTCGGTATTATTGGCTATGGTAAAGTGGGGCGAACACGTCATCGTATTGTTGATGCTCATCCCCGCTTGCGGCTGATTACAGTGTGTGATGTCTCTCCGCCCTCAAGTGGTGAGGTGGGGGTGCCGGTCCATACACAGTGGCAGGCGGCTCTTGATATGTGCCCGGATATTGTGTTCGTCTGCACAACCAACGAGATGATCCCTGATATCGCGGTGGCTGCACTGGATGCGGGGTGCCACGTATTTTGCGAAAAGCCTCCGGGGCGAACCGTCGCCGATATCGAAAAAATGCGGGCTGCGGAAAATGCCCATCCACACCTCAAGCTGAAATTCGGCTTCAACCATCGCTACCACGAAGCGGTTCGGAATGCCCGGATGGTGATTGAAAGAGGCCGTCTGGGGCGTCTGCTATGGGCGCGCGGTATTTACGGCAAGGCGGGTGGCAATGCCTATGATCGCAACTGGCGAAATGATCCGGCACGCTCTGGCGGTGGAATCCTGATTGATCAGGGCATCCACATGATGGACCTGATGCGGATGTACTGCGGTGATTTCGTTGATTTTAAAGCCTATTTGGGGGCGATGTACTGGAATTTGCCAGTCGAAGACAATGCCTTTGTGATGATGCGGACCGCAGGGGATCGCGTTGCCATGCTGCATTCGTCAGCCACCCAATGGCGGCATCGCTTCAAGCTGGACCTTTATCTTGAGCGCGGTTTTCTGGAGCTGGAGGGCATATTGTCTTCGACCCAGACCTATGGCCGTGAAAGCCTGAAAATCGCCCGCGTTCTGTATGATGCCGAAGGGTATCCGCTGCCCAATCCCGATGAGACAATCAGTTTCTATAGCGAAGATCGCTCGTGGGAGCTGGAGGTTGAGGATTTCGTGCGGGCCATTGATCTGGATCTGGTCGTGGGTGATGGCAATTCAGCCGATGCGCTGGCGGTCATGCAGATGGTGCAGGCTGTGTACAGTCAAGGAGACCAGTTGTCTCCTCTTTCAGCCCCGTTAGCGGAGTAACTGGCCATGAAAACGTCGATTATTCTGGACGAAATTGACCGCGATGCCGTCCGTCCGGCCAAAGAGTTTTCCCGTTACGCCGAATATTTGCGCTTTGATCTGGCGCGTTTGCTGATCGAAGACGAGGTACGCTGGATTGAGCGGGATTGCCCGGGGTGCTGTTATCAGGGCGCGCCGGTGCTGTTTCACAAGGATGGTGTCACCTATCATGATTGCCCCCGCTGCTTTACCCGTTTTGTGTCACCGGTACCGGAACAGGCGGCTCTGGATGTGCTGGGCGTGCGGGGACGGGCGGCCCAGTTTCGCCGCCACCTGTTTGAGCAGCGTCTGAAAGAGCGTTTTCAGGCATCCTTGCGAACCAACGTGCTGGACTGGTTGTTGCAACGCTGTGATGAAAACAGCGTTGGGGGGAGATCATACTGTGAGATCGGTGGCGAAAATCTCGGTTGGTTCGCCGATGTGGCAGAGAATCGCCTGTTCGAGCAGGTAACACTCGTTTCCCCCATTCCGACGGTACTGGAAACGCCAGGGGTCCGTCAGGTCGGCAGTCTGGAGCAGGCGGGGCAGGGTTTTGATGTTCTGGTCACACACACTGCACTGGACCGCCACTCGGACCCGGATGGTTTGCTGGGGCAGATGGCAGACCATTTGGCTCCGGGGGGGCTGCTGGCGATCACCGCGGCCTGTGCCAGTGGCCTGGAGCACCGCTTGCTGGGGCGTGATGCGCCCAGTTTGCTTCCGCTGGATCGGCTGACGGTCTTTTCGGTGGAAGGTATCCAGACGGCTCTGGAGCGTCACGGCCTGCGCGTGATTGAACTCAGCACGCCGGGACGGATGGATGTCGAGACCGTGGCGTCGTATCTGGCCGAGCGTGTGCCACAGGAAACTGGCGGCGGTGACTTCTGGCGGTATCTGATGGGGCGATCTGACCCGATGTTGCGGCGCAACCTGCAAATTTTCCTGCAGGAGAACCTGCTGAGTTCATATCTGCGGGTGGCTGCGATCAAGGCGTAGGGATTGGTGTATTGATCTCCTGATCCCCGATCTTTCTTTAAAGATAAAAGGAGTGGGGTCCGGGGCCTTATGGCCCCGGCGAGGTGTGGAGCAGCGCTCCACGCCCTTGCTCCCTTACTGTCGTGTACTGTGGGGTTAGGTTTAACGCACGCTGATCTAGTTTAGACTCTTGTTTTATTACAATTATTACGCGTAAAGCCGGTTTCCACTTTTACGTTCGCATCTCCAAAACTGTTTCTCATATGGAAACAGTGTATGCGGTCTTCGCCGGATTGTTGCTGTGGCAGGCTGGGGGGTACAGTGAGGGCATGGTGATTGACCTCACGACGCAACAAGGATGCTGAACATGTCGCTCTTCCCCAGTGTTTTCATTTCGCATGGTTCTCCGGCCATTCTGCTGGAGCCCACCCCGTCGCATCATGCCCTGCTGGGGCTGGGGGCGAGCCTGAGTGAGGCTGCCGGCCGTTTGCCGTCGGTGATTGTCTCGGTGACGGCCCATTGGGAAACGGCGGAAGCCACTGTTTCGACCGCCGCCAATCCGCCGATGATTTATGATTTCTGGGGCTTCCCAAAGCCGCTCTATGAAGCTGTTTATCCGGCTCCGGGGCAGCCGGAAGTTGCCCGGCGGGCGATCAGTCTGCTGCAACAGGCGGGTGTGGCGGTGCGGGCCGATGGTCAGCGTGGCTATGACCACGGGACGTGGATTCCGCTGGCGCTGATGTTTCCGCAGGCGACAATTCCGGTGGTGCAGGTGTCGGTGCAGAGTGGCCGGAATGCTGCCCATCACTGGGCCGTTGGCCGGGCGTTGCGGGCGCTGCGCGAGGATGGGGCCCTGATCATCGGTAGCGGGTCACTGACCCATAACCTGCGGGCGGTGCATTGGGGGAATGTGGATGCCCCGGCGCCGGACTGGGTGGAAAGCTTTGGCAACTGGATCGAAGATGCGGTGGTGGCCGGTGAGTGGGAAAAGATCCGCGATCATTGGCACGAAGCGCCGTTTGCCGCCCGCAACCACCCGTCGCCGGAACATTTCCTGCCGTTGCTGGTGGCCGCTGGCGCGGGCAGTGATCAGGGGCAGGGGACGGTTTTGCACCGTGGAACCGAACTGGGTGTGCTGCGGATGGATGCCTACGCCTTTTCGTGAGCTTTATCTCCCCCCGGGGACGGGCCCGCTGCCGTCGGGCTCACCCCAGCGGGCGATCATTTCGCTGTCGAGATCAAACAGGTCCAGCACCCGGCCAACGGCATGGTTGACGATGTCATCGATGCTTTGCGGGCGGGTGTAAAAGGCCGGAACCGGCGGGGCGATGATCCCGCCCATTTCGGTGACGGCGGCCATGTGGCGGATATGGCCAAGGTGCAGCGGGGTTTCGCGCACCATCAGGACCAGCCGACGGCGCTCTTTCAGGCAGACATCGGCCGAGCGGGTCAGCAGGTTGGCCCCGACGCCGGTGGCGATTTCGCTCAGGCAGCGCACCGAGCAGGGGGCAACGATCATCCCCATGGTGCGGAACGAGCCGGAAGACGGTGCTGCCGCCATGTCATCAATGCGATGGCTGTGGCTGGCAAGGGCTTTGACGTCGGCGACCTTCATGTCCGATTCGTAGGCGAGGGTGATTTCCGCCGTTTTGGTCATCACCAGGTGTGTTTCGATACCAAGGCTTTGCAATACCTCGAGAATCCTGATGCCGTAAATGATGCCGGTTGCGCCACTGAGGCCAACGATCATGCGCCGTGGGGTGGTCATCGGGTGTCTCCGTTGCGTTTGGCAGCCGAATGGCGAAACGAAATTGTCGTTTCAATTTCATCAGTTACCAATTTATTGCAGAAAGGACTGGAAACCGAGCAAAAAAGGGCATATGTTTACAGGGTATCTGACAGGCGATCAAGGGAGATTTGCCATGGGCTATGACGCTCGTATCGATTCCCTGCGTATGAAGCATGCAGAACTTGATGAGGTGCTGGTTGCGGAAGCCAGACGCCCCGTCCCTGACCCGGCGATGCTCGCCGACCTCAAGCGCCAGAAACTTCGTATCAAGGATGAACTCGAGCGCATTGCCCAACCGGCTCACTGAGACCAACGGTGAGCGCACTCTGTTCTCAACAGCAGGAGTTATTACACGACGTGTTGAACGCAGCGAAAGGCCGCCCGTAGGCGCCAGTCCAAAGGACGGCTGTATCCACCGTGAACATCCTGACAGGGAGGCCCCGCCGGATTCTTACCGGCGGGGTTTTTCGTTTCTGGATGTGGAAACTGGTCAGAATACAATGGTTAAAGCAGGCTTCCCTTACCTGTGGCAAGTGTGATTTACGTAACGGAAGTCCATTTGACGGGCGTATTAGGTAATTTTATCAAAAGAGGTGCGTGAAGGGCTTTCCATTTGTTTCGTTTCGGGGCAGTATGCCCCCGACCCGCGAAGGTGCTTTGCTCGTTTGCGGGGACCAAGATTAAAGGGGACAAAGACCGGCCATGACCAACGCATACGAAATTGCTCATAAAACGTCGCTGCAAGATCCCGAAACCTTTTGGGGTGAAGCCGCCAAGGATATCGCATGGGTAAAGCCCGCCGACAAGGTACTGGATGACAGCGCTGCGCCGCTGTACCGCTGGTTCGTCGGTGGTGAGCTGAATACCTGCTATAACGCCGTTGACCGTCATGTCGAAGCCGGTCGCGGTGAGCAGACCGCCATCATCTATGACAGCCCGATCACCGGTGCCAAGCGCAAGATTTCCTATGCCGAACTGCAGGATCAGGTCGCCCGCTTTGCTGGTGTCCTGGCCGGGCAGGGCGTGACGAAGGGCGATCGCGTCATCGTTTACATGCCGATGATCCCCGAGGCGCTGGTGGCGATGCTGGCCTGTGCCCGTCTGGGTGCGATCCATTCGGTGGTGTTCGGTGGCTTTGCGCCGCACGAACTGGCCACCCGCATTGATGATGCCAAGCCGACGGCGCTGGTCTGTGCCTCGTGCGGTCTCGAGCCGGGTCGGGTGGTGCGCTACAAGCCGAACATCGATGCTGCCATCGACTATGCCAGCCACAAGGTTGGCTCGGTGGTGGTGTTCCAGCGCGAGCAGGAAAAGGCCGATCTGATCCCCGGTCGGGACGTGGATTGGGCCGAGGCCGTTGCCAAGGCCGAACCGCATCCGTGCGTGACGGTGGCCGCCACCGATCCGCTGTACATCCTGTATACCTCGGGCACCACCGGGCAACCGAAGGGGGTCGTGCGCGACAACGGCGGGCATGCCGTGGCTCTGCGCTGGACGATGACCAACCTGTACAATGTGCAGCCGGGGGATGTGTACTGGGCCGCGTCGGATGTGGGTTGGGTCGTTGGCCACTCCTATATCTGCTATGCGCCGCTGTTGACCGGGTGCACCACTGTGGTGTTCGAAGGCAAGCCGGTGGGAACGCCCGATGCCGGGACGTTCTGGCGGGTGATCGAAGAATACAAGGTCAAGCTGCTGTTTACGGCCCCGACCGCCTTCCGTGCGATCCGTCGTGAAGACCCGAATGGCGAATTCCTGAAAAAGTACGATCGTTCGTCGTTGCAGTCGCTGTTCCTGGCGGGCGAGCGCTCGGACCCGGAAACCCTGAAGTGGGCCGAAGAGCACCTGCAGGTGCCGGTGGTTGACCATTGGTGGCAGACCGAAACCGGTTGGGCCATTTGCGGCAACCCGCTGGGCCTGACCCAGTTCCCGGTCAAGCACGGCTCGCCGACCAAGGCCATGCCGGGCTGGGATGTGCAGGTGGTTGACGAAGGCCGCCATCAGGTCGAACCCGGCCAGATCGGCTCGCTGGTGTGCAAGCTGCCGCTGCCTCCGGGCACGCTGCCGACCCTGTGGAATGCCGAAGCACGTTAT
This sequence comes from Insolitispirillum peregrinum, assembly GCF_900156605.1. GTDB lineage: Bacteria > Pseudomonadota > Alphaproteobacteria > Rhodospirillales > Rhodospirillaceae > Insolitispirillum > Insolitispirillum peregrinum. Next base: position 607,496 of record NZ_FTOA01000001.1, read on the forward strand.
ATCTCGTCGTATCTGGAGGAATTCCCCGGCTACTACAAGACCGGTGATGCGGGCTTCATCGACGATGAAGGCTACATCTATGTGATGACCCGCACCGATGATGTGATCAACGTTGCCGGGCACCGTTTGTCGACCGGGGCGATGGAAGAAGTGCTGGCCAAGCATCCTGACGTGGCCGAGTGCGCCGTCATCGGTGTGGCCGATGACCTGAAGGGGCAGACCCCGCTGGGCTTCGTTTGCCTGAAGATGGGTGTAACCCGCAGCGAAGACGACATCCGTAAGGAACTGGTCAAGCTGGTGCGCGACGAGATCGGCCCGGTGGCGGCGTTCAAGCAGGCGGTGATCGTCAAGCGCCTGCCCAAGACCCGTTCCGGCAAGATCCTGCGCGGGACCATGCAGAAAATCGCCGACAATCAGGACTTCAAGATGCCAGCGACGATCGATGATCCGGACATTCTGCCGGAAATCGAAGAAGCGCTGGAAGGGATCGGTCTGGCGAAAAAGCGGACTGACGCAGCCCTGTAAAGGTCTGTGTCTGAATGCAGCACCCTGATGGTCCGGGAGGTCGTCGGGGTGTGGAGGAAGGACTGTCTGGGGGGCAGTCCTTCCTTTTGCATTTTTGAAGGTAAAGCCGTGGAGGCAGAAATGCTCCCGGTTCTGCGCACGATCACTGCGCCCAACCAGAAAACCGGATCAATGTACCTGTGTACTGTGGCGCCACATTTAACGCACACTGGTCTGGTGACAGCATGACCACATGGTTCCGGAAGGGGGAGCACTGTGTCGCAAATAAATCCATTGTATTTTGGCAAGTCAGAGACGCTTGCCGAGGTGTTTCGGTCTTATCCTGATTATTCTGATCATGGGACTCCTGCTGCCTCGCAGCCCACTCCTGCCGATACCGCCGAGCGGGTGAGAAGCGTTTCTGCCGCTCGGGCTGCGGGAAGCCATCAGGGAACCATCAGCAAGGGGACATCGCGGAAAGGGCCGCTGCTGTTTCTGCTGGTTTTTTTTGCAATGTTGGCGGCGGGGTGGGCCTTGTATCAGAGCAGTCCTATCTCGGCGGCCACTCTCATGGAGCAGATGCACAGGCTGTCTATGGAGTTGAGCGATGAGGCCAAGACCTCGGAGGTGACGGTCATCGGGCATGCAACAGCCAAGGATACGGCAACGATCCTGATCGATGATACGACGTTGCTGCTGGCTGGCATCGAAGCGGTCCATGACGAGACGTACCTGACAGATTTCAACGATTACCTTGCATCCAGTGGGGATGTGACCTGCCATGTGTCCGCAGATACCGGCAAAGCCGTCTGCCTGGACAAGGATGGGGATGATCTGGCTGAAATTCTGGTCTACTCGGGCTTTGCTCTGGTGAGCGATGTCTCGATGAAAAACCTGATGGATGCGCAGGCCCGCGCCGTCGAGGACGGTAACGGTGTGTGGGGGAGCGAATGATGCCTGATGCTCTGATGAACATGGTCAGCCTGCGCCACGGGAATGAAAAGTCTTACTTCATCATTTCCGCCATTCTGGGGGGGCTGATCTGGCTGTTGGTGCTGATTTCCACGATGGGCCTGATTCTTGTCTGGCTTCTGGTGATTGCCTTCTTTTTGTATGTGGCCGAAGGCTTCCTGCGGGCGCAGTTGTTTGGGAATGCGGTGCAGGTTTCTCCTCGCCAGTTTCCCGAAATCCATGCCATTTGCCAGCAATGTGCGACGGACATGGGATTGCGGAGCACCCCCGAGGTGTTCGTGATCAATTCAGGCGGGGTGATTAACGCTCTGGCGGTCAAGCTCCTGCAGCGTCGCTATGTGTTGCTGTACTCACATCTGGTGGATCTGATGTCAGCCAAAGAGCTGGGGATGGTGATTGCGCACGAACTGGCTCACCATGCCGCAGGTCATACAGCCTTTTGGCGCAACCTGTTGATCAAGCCTGCCTTTTTTATCCCCTTTCTGGGGGCAGCCTATTCCCGTGCCTGCGAATTGACCTCTGACCGGGTGGCTGCGGCATGGCTGCGTGATCCGGCGGCCAGCAAGTCGGCGCTGATTTTGCTGGCGAGTGGATCGCTGCGTTTCAGGAAGCAGGTTGATTTGCAGGCATTCCGCGAGCAGGAGCGCTTGGTGCCGCCATTTTTTGGTTTTATCAGCACGATCTTTGCCACCCACCCCCGGCTGACAGTCCGGGTCGAGGAACTGGATATCCTGTTCCGTAACGATCCTGTGGGGGCACGCCCGGTTGATGTCGCTTCGGCTCCGGCAGAATAGCGAAGCCTGCTCGCTGCACGGGACAGGAGTTTGACCTGTCCCGTGCAGTGCTTGCGACAAACGGGCTGTCAGGCGTATTTCAGTGTCTGCAAACGCCAGAAGGCCCCCTTGCCAGCGACCCTGCTCGGGGTATCCTGACGCAGGTTGGCCAGCAGGCCGTCCATCAGCGGTTCGATGACACGCATCAGGCCATAGGGTGGGTTGACCAGCACATAGCCACAGCCGATCAGGCTGCTGCCCGGCATGATCTGTTGCGGGTCGCGGATGTAAAAATCCAGCGCCACCGTTTCCGGCAGATCAAGCGTTTCCAGATGAGCGTGGAAGGTGGCGATTTCCAGCCGGTCCTTGATCGGATACCACAGGGCAAAGCAGCCGCTGGCCCAGCGTTTGACCCCATCCGCCAGCGCGCGTTCCATCGCATCAAACTCGTCGGGCTGTTCGAACGGCGGATCAATCAGCACCATTCCACGCCGTTCCTTGGGCGGCAGGACAGCCTTGAGGGCTTCGTAGCCATCCCGATGCTCGACCTTTACCCGCTTGTCGCGCCCGACGGTCTGCCACAGGGTCTGCTCGTCTTCGGCATGCAGTTCGCACAGGAACAAGCGGTCGTTGTCCCGCAACAGGTGTTGCGACAGACAAGGCGAGCCGGGGTATACGCGAAAACCGCCCGCGGGATTTTCTGCGGCAACCGCGTCAAGATACGGGCGCAGGGCATCCAGCAGAACAGGGGACAGAGCCCCCCTGGTGGCGGCATCCTGAAGTCGTCCAATGCCGTCTTGCCACTCGCCGGTTTTTCCGGCTTCGATCCCGCTCAGGTCATAACGACCGATACCGGCGTGGGTATCGAGCACAAAGAATGGCTTGTCCTTGGTTTTGAAGTGTTCGAGGCAAAGGGCAAGGATCGCATGCTTGAAGACATCGGCAAAATTGCCTGCATGATAGGCGTGACGGTAGTTCATCGGAAGTCCTGTCAGCGTGTGCACCAGATCCCGGACCATAAAGCATAATGCGGGTTCGGTACACGATCGCTTGCAGGTCTATTTCTGGAACGCCTGACTGGTGGACATGATTTCATCGACCAGCTTCATCGTTGCCAGATAATTGTCCTGCACGGCCTGCAGCTTGCGCTGGGCATCACCGTAATGCACCAGGGTTTCTTCCAGTCTGCGTGCGGCATCGGCCAACTGGTTGCGCGCCCGGTCGGCGTCGTCACTCATTTGCCCCAGTCCTTTCAGGATTTCCTGACTGGAGGATTCTATGTCTTTGCAGGCGCGCAGGGTGCGAATCGCACCATAAGGAATGATCTGGCCCATGACATCCTCCTGTGGATGGGGTGAGGCGATCAGCAGGGGGATACGGCCTGCTGCTGCGGTGCAAAATTTTTTCTTCAGACTGTAATAATGTGCGCATAGGGATGGTTTTAAACAATGAAATATCGCAAGGAAGAATTGAAAAAGTCGGGTGGCACCGGGACTTTTTTTATAAAGCCTTCTTGTATATGAGGTTTTTGTACGGATGGGTGAGGATGCTGTTTGCGTACAATGCCCGTGCAGACACAAAAACCCCACTCAGGATGGGTGATCCGGCTGAGTGGGGTTCTTGTGGGCTATGCTCTGGACCAGTCTGAAGCCACAGGACACGACAGTCAGGACGCAAGGAGGTGGAGCGCTGCTCCACACTTCGCCGGGGTCTTGAGGCCCCGGACTCTATTGACTTGATATTGAAAGAAAAAATGGGGGCTTGGGGGCATCGTTACCAAACGGGTTCGAGCGGTAGCCCGCACTGATACCGCCCACTGTCGTGAGCCATGATCTGACGCAGGCACATCGGTCTAGCCTTTTGATGGCTCAGCGTCCGGCGAATTTCACCGCTTCTTCGGCGGCCCGCACCAGAGCGCGAGCCTTGTTGTGGCATTCTTCCCATTCCTTGTCGGGATCAGAGTCTGCCACCACCCCGGCACCGGCCTGCACGATCATCTCGCCGTCCTTGACCAGAGCGGTGCGCAGGGCGATGCAGGTATCCATCTGACCATTGGCCGAGAAGTACCCCACCGCTCCGGCATAGAAACTGCGGCGCTCGCTTTCCAGCTCGTCGATGATCTGCATGGCGCGAACCTTTGGCGCACCAGAGACTGTCCCGGCAGGGAAGCCCGCCATCAGGGCATCCATGGCATCGTGCCTGCTGGCGTCAAGGGTGCCCTCGACGTTCGAGACGATGTGCATGACGTGCGAGTAGTTTTCGATGATCATCTTGTCGGTGACCGACACGCTGCCAATTTGCGACACCCGACCAACGTCGTTGCGGCCCAGATCCAGCAGCATCAGGTGCTCGGCCAGCTCCTTGGGGTCGGCCAGCAGGTCTTCGGCCAGGGCGCGGTCCTCTTCGGCGGTCTTGCCGCGCGGGCGGGTGCCAGCGATCGGGCGGATGGTGACTTTGCCATCGCGCAGACGGACCAGAATTTCCGGGCTGGAGCCAACCAGCGCAAAGCCGCCCAGTTGCAGGTGGAACAGGAACGGCGACGGGTTGGTGCGGCGCAGGGCGCGATAGAGGGCGAACGGCGGCAGGCGGAACGGAATGCGGAACCGCTGGGACAGCACCACCTGAAAAATGTCCCCGGCGGCGATGTATTCCTTCGCCTTGCGGATCATGTCGTGGAACCCGCTGCGCGAAACGTTGGCGACCGGCGTTGGGGCTTCGTCAACGGTGCGGTTGGCTTCGCGGCGATAGGGCAGGTTGCGCTCAAAGTCGGCGGTGATGTCGCTCAGGCGTTCCTGGGCCTGGGTATAGGCGATATCGGCGCTGATGCCATCCTGCGGACGCACAGGCGTCACCACCGTCACCAGACCATCGACGTTGTCGAAAATGGCCATCACCGTCGGACGCATGAAAATGCTGTCGGGGATGTTGATGGTGTCGGGGTTTTCGTCCGGCAGGCGTTCGACCTGACGGATCATGTCATAGCCCATATAACCGATCAGGCCGGCGGCCATCGGGGGCAGGGCGGCAGGCAGGTCAATCCGGCTTTCGGCTAGCAGGGCGCGCAGCGACGGCATGGTTTCGCCGGCGTCGTCGAAGGCGTCGGGGGTGGTGCGGGCCTGACGGTTGATTTCGGCCTTGGCCCCCCGGCTGCGCCACAGGATATCCGGCTTCAGGCCGATGAAGGAATAGCGGCCGCGGGTCGATCCGCCTTCGACGGATTCCAGCAGAAAGGCATTCTGTTGCCCGTCGGCCAGCTTCAGCATGGCCGAGACGGGGGTTTCCAGGTCGGCCACCAGACGGGTCCAGACCACCTGCGCCCGACCTTGCTGGTAGACTGCGCGGAAATCATCAAGGGCGGGAAGGCTATGCATCGAACAATCCGTTCATGATTTTCTGAGGGGATCATCAGGGTGGACAAAAGAACCGGCCCGAAGCCTGTGCAGGGGCATAGAGCATTGTGCGAAAAGTGGGAACCGGTTTTCGCAACAACAATGCGACAAAACAAAAAGTTGGAGCAGCGTGCCTGTGTCCGATCATGGTACACGACAGTAACGTGGAGCGCTGCTCCACACCTCGCTGGGGCCAGTCGGCCCCAGACCCCATTCCTTTGATCATAAAAGAGAAAATGGGGGCTTGGGGCCTCAGGCCCCAAACGGGCTCGGGCGGTAGCCCGCTCTTGTTTTCAAACTGTCGTGTAACCGTGGTGTCCGATTTAACGCACGCTGCTCCAGGGCCGGGGGTAAACGTACTTACAGGGCCTGGTCGATCACGCTTTGATTGACCTTCACCCCGAACCTGGCGCCGTAGGCGTCGAGAGCCTCGGAGGCGATGTCCTGAGCCAACCCGGAGGCCAGTTGCTCCCGCAGGGCGTCGAGCTTGTCCTTGTTCTGTGCCGGATCGGCCTTGTCGATGGCGCTGAGACGGACAATGGTCGGGCCGTTTTCGGTCGCCACCACGGCAGAGGCTCCGACGGTGGTCAGCGAGAACACCTGCTTGACCTGCGCCGGGCTGAGCAGCGGGTTCGGTTGCAGGTCGGCGGACGGCACCGGCTGGCCGTCACGGGTCAGCGGCGAGTGCTTGCTGTAGGTCACCGCCGGGGCCTGCGCCAGCGAGGCCATGGCGGCACCGCCGTCGATCTTCTTCGCCAGCTCGTCGGCCTTGGCGCTGGCCTGCGCGGCCTGCTGCTGGCTGACCCACAGCTGGCGCAGGGCATCGGCGACGCTGTCCTGCGGGCGCGGGGTCGGCGGGGTGATGCTGTCGGCGCGGGCGATGAAATAGCCGTTGCCCATTTCCTGCAGCGGGCTTTCTTCACCGGTTTGCAGCGGGAAGGCAGCCTTCAGCACCGATTGCCCCAGAGCGGCATCACTCGGCAGGCCCTTGGCGAAGTCACCGTTGGGGGCCTTGCCGTCAATGTCGGTCTGCTCGATGGTGAACAGGGTCAGGCCCAGCTTGCTGGCGGCCTCTTCGAGTGACGCGCCACCGCCCAGAGTGTCCTGCAGGGTCTTGGACTCTTCATAAACCTTGTCAATCGCCCGTTCCTGACGCAGTGACGTGGCAATGCCGTCGTGCACCTGTGCCAGCGTCTGCTGTTGCGGCGGGGTGATGGCGGTGATGCTGAACACGTGCCAGCCCAGCGGGCTGTGGATCGGGTCGGTGATACCGCCAACGGTCAGGGCGAACACCGCCTTGTCGGCTTCTTCCGGCAGGGCACCGGGGCCAACGGTCCCCATCGAGGTCGGCGCCGAGGCCTTGACAGCAGCGGCGGCATCGGCCAGCGACATCCCGCCGCGGACTTTGGCAGCGATATCGGCGGCGGTTGCTTCGTCCTGCACGCGCACCTGAATGACGCTGCGCTGTTCCGGGGTGGCAAAGCTGGCCTTGTTGGCGGCGTAGTGGTCGCTGATGTCCTGCTCGCTGACCTGCACGCGGCTTTCCATCTGCTGATGGGTCAGGGTCAACACCGTGATCTTGCGGTATTCCGGGGCGGTGAATTCCTGGATGTGCTCCTTGTACAGCTTTTCCAGGTCTTCGGCGGCGGGCTGGCCGGTGACGGTCAACGCTGCCGGATGAACGGTCAGGCTTTCGGCGGTGCGGCGTTCCTGATCATGACGGAACACCGGATCGGCCAGCGCCGCCGGGACGGCGGGCGGAGTGGCGATCAGGCTTTCGATCCGTTCCCGGCGCAGGCTGTCACGCAGCATGGCGACATAGCCGCTTTCGGTCAGGTTGGCCTGCATCAGCTTGGCGCGGAAAATCTCCGGGCTGAACTTGCCGCCCTGATCATAAAAGGCACGGGTTTTCACGATTTCGGCGCGCACGGCGTCATCGCTGACGGTGATGCCCATGTCTTTGGCCAGCATGTCCATGGTGGCGGTCTGGGCCAGTTCGCGCACGGTGGCATCGGCCAGCCCCATCTGACGGGCGGTTTCGCGGGTCATCTGGTCGCCAAGGAAGCCGCGGAACTGTTCGACTTTCTGGTCGAACGCCTGCCGGACGGCGGCTGGCGAGACTTCAACATCACCCACCACGATGGCGGCTTTCGGAGCGCCGCTGCTGCGCACCACGTCACCGATGCCCCAGACACCAAAGCTGAGGATCAGAAGGATAAACAGTCCCTTTGCGACCCACGAGCCAGCGGACTTGCGAAGAAATTCAAGCATGGAGCACGGTGTTCCATATAGTGACAACGACAGCGGACGAGGGCCTTGGCGCTCTTTTAACCCGCCAGGGAGCTGGTCCCCCAAGGGGCTGCATCTGGCAAGGCATGATAAAAGCGCAGGCTTTGTCCTGCAAGGTAAAGCCTTTTCCGGCTGACGCAATCCCTATTCCGGCAGCTTTTCCATTTGTGGAGCGCCGGTCTGGTACCGCAGTCCGGTTGGCAAGTGCCAGCGGGCATGGTACACCATGCCGCAACGGCTCGCCCGGGGGGCAAAGCCGTCCTGAAATTGCGACGAAACCATAACAAGGATGCCGGGGATGACCGCTCGCCGCCCGTTGATTGCTGGTAACTGGAAGATGAATGGCCTGAAGGCCGATGCCGAACTGCTGGCTGGTGGTCTGGCGTCACGGTACAAGGCGCTGCAGAAGCCTGCGTTCGACATGCTGCTGTGCCCGCCCGCGACGCTGGTGTCGGTGGTTGCCGGTCACATTGCGGGCAGTGGTCTGGTGCTGGGCGGGCAGGATTGCCATGCCAGTGAAAAGGGTGCGCATACCGGCGACATCAGCGCGTGGATGTTGCGCGATCTGGGCTGTGGCTATGTGATCGTCGGCCATTCCGAGCGCCGCGCCGATCACCGCGAAAGCAACGCGGTGGTGAAGGACAAGGCACAAGCCGCGCAGGCTGCCGGTCTGATTGCGGTGATCTGCATTGGCGAAACCGAAGGCGAGCGCGACCGTGGCGAAGCCCTGTCGGTGGTCAGCGAGCAGATCCGTGGTTCGCTGCCGGCTGGCGCGACCGCCCAGAACACCGTGCTGGCCTATGAGCCGGTGTGGGCCATCGGCACCGGTCGCACCCCGACCCCCGATGATGTGGCCGAAATCCACGCCGAAGCCCGCAAGGTTGCCAATCAGGTGATGGGCGGCGGCGGTGAATCGCTGCGTATTCTGTACGGTGGTTCGGTCAAGCCGTCGAACGCGGTGGATTTCCTGGGCCTGACTGACGTGGATGGTGCTCTGGTGGGTGGTGCCAGCCTGAAGGTCGATGACTTCTGGGCGATCGCGCAGGCTTGCGACGCCTGAGCTGAATGCTCATTTCTGCGATCAGGTGCAACTTGCCCCTAGCATTTGGCGGCATAGGGGATTACAAAGCCGCCAACGCGAGTCTGCACCCGGGGCGTTCTCCGGGTGCTCCCTCTATTGGAAGTGAAGCATGATTACGGTCGTTCTGGTTATCCATCTGCTGATCTCGCTGGCTCTGGTCGGGACCATCCTGCTGCAGCGCTCCGAAGGCGGCGCTCTGGGGATTGGCGGCGGCGGTGGTGGTCTGGTGTCCGGCCGTGCGGCTGGAAACCTGTTGACCCGTGCCACGGCCATTCTGGCGACGGCGTTCTTTGTCACCAGCCTGGTGCTGGCGATCATGGCCAATCAGCGCAGCAGCGCCCCGTCGATCGTTGATGGTGTGGCCCCGGCAGCGACTGCTCCGGCGGCGACCGGCCCGGCTGAACCGGCGGCTCCGGCTGCTCCGACCGGGCCTGCGGCTCCGATCGCGAAGTAACGGGCGTCTTTCCTGATGCCGACAGCAGGCGGCAGCAGCCGCCTCTGTTTTTTGTAACACAGTCGGGTTGGGCGGTGGTTATCGCCTGTTTGGGACTGGCAGCCTGGGTGCTTGATCTTGCGATGCAAGGAAAGCTCTGGGCTGCTGGGGCTTTTCGCAAAGCCTCTGCCGACCAGCCTGTCGTTTGACGTTGATTTTCGTGTGCGCCGCCAGACCAGCAGCTGGTTCCTGTTGGGCGCGCACTCTGCATGAGGTAAAAATACGCTCCATGACGCGGTTTATCTTCATCACCGGTGGCGTTGTCTCCTCGCTGGGCAAGGGCCTGGCTTCGGCTGCCCTCGGGGCTTCCCTGCAGGCGCGCGGCTACAAGGTCCGCCTGCGCAAGCTCGACCCGTACCTGAACGTTGATCCGGGCACCATGAGCCCGACCCAGCACGGCGAAGTGTTCGTCACCGATGACGGGGCCGAGACCGATCTGGATCTGGGGCACTATGAACGCTTTACCGGCGTTCCGGCCCGCCAGAGCGACAACGTGACCTCTGGCCGCATCTACAAGATGGTGCTGGAAAAGGAACGTCGCGGCGATTATCTCGGCGGGACCGTGCAGGTCATTCCGCACGTCACCGACCAGATCAAGACCTTTGTGCTGTCGGACCTGACCGACGAGGATTTCTGCCTGTGCGAAATCGGTGGCACCGTTGGTGACATCGAAAGCCTGCCGTTCCTCGAAGCCATCCGTCAGTTGTCGAACGAACTGGGCCGCGAGCGGGCGATGGTGATCCACGTCACCCTGCTGCCCTACATTCCGACCGCGGGCGAAATCAAGACCAAGCCGACCCAGCATTCGGTCAAGGAACTGCTGTCGGTTGGCATTCAGCCGGACATGCTGCTGTGCCGGTCAGACCGCCCGATCCCGGAAAGCGAGCGTCGCAAGATTGCGCTGTTCTGCAACGTCAATGAAAAGAACGTCATTGCCGCGCTGGACGCGCCGACCATTTATCAGGTGCCGATCGACTATAACGCCCAGGGCTTTGACAGCCAGGTGTGCAAGTTCTTTGGTCTGCCGGTCGAACCGGCCCCGGACCTCAGCCGCTGGCACGGCATCGTCGAGCGCGCCACCAAGCCGGAAGGCGAAGTGACCATCGGCGTCGTCGGCAAGTACACCTCGCTGCTCGACAGCTACAAGTCGCTGGCCGAGGCGCTGGTTCACGGCGGTCTGGCCAACAACGTGCGTGTCCGCCTGCGCTGGTTCGACAGCGAAGTGTTCGAAAAGGGCGATGCGGTCAACCATCTGGAAGACGTCCACGGCATCATGGTGCCGGGCGGCTTTGGCGAGCGTGGTGCCGAAGGCAAGATCAAGGCGGCGACCTTTGCCCGCACCCGTCGCGTGCCGTATTTCGGCATCTGCTTCGGGATGCAGATGGCGGTGATCGAATGTGCCCGCAATCTGGCCAACCTGCCGCGTGCCTCGTCGTCGGAGTTCGGCTATACCGAGGAACCGCTGGTCGGCCTGATGACCGAATGGATCCGTGGCGAACAGCTGGTCAAGCGTTCGGCGGCGGGCGATCTGGGCGGTACCATGCGTCTGGGGGCCTACAAGTGCCATCTGGTGGAGGGCACCAAGGTGCGCTCGATCTATGGCAGCGACGTGATTCAGGAACGTCACCGTCACCGCTACGAAGTCAACATCAACTACCGCGAACAGCTCGAGGCCGCTGGCATGCGCTTCTCGGGCATGTCGCCGGACGGTCTGCTACCGGAAATCGTCGAATACCCGGATCATCCGTGGTTCATCGGCGTGCAGTTTCACCCGGAACTGAAGTCCAAGCCGTTCGATCCGCATCCGCTGTTCACGTCCTTTATCCGGGCGGCGATTGAACAGTCGCGTCTGGTCTGATATCGACATCATCCCCCTCTGCCGCCCGGCGGAGGGGGATGAGTATATGGGGAGGGCCAGAGGCCGCGCAGGCGGGCTCTGGTGGGGCAAGGCAAGTGTTCTCCCCCTCTTGACGCAAAGGCGTATGTCCTGATGACTTCTGCTGTCGTGCAACGTCATGTGACCGCCGGTTCGGTCACCTTCGGCAACGATCTGCCGCTGGCGGTGATTGCTGGCCCGTGCCAGATGGAAAGCCGTGATCACGCCATGGAAACGGCGGGTGCCCTGGTGGACATCTGCCGCAGCCTGAACATGCCGCTGGTCTACAAGACTTCGTTCGACAAGGCCAACCGCACCTCGCTCAAGGGGCGGCGCGGGATGGGCCTTGAGGCTTCGCTGGAGGTGTTCGCCGAAATCAAGGCCACCTATGGCTGCCCGGTGCTGACCGATGTGCATGAAAACGACCAGTGCGCCATTCTGGCCGAAGTGGTCGATATCCTGCAGATCCCGGCCTTTCTGTGCCGTCAGACCGACCTGTTGATCGCCGCTGCCCGCACCGGCAAGGTGGTCAACGTCAAAAAGGGCCAGTTCCTCGCCCCGTGGGACATGGCCAATGTGGTCGCCAAGCTGGACGACAGCGGCAACCATAACGTGATTGTCACCGAGCGTGGCGCCTCTTTCGGCTACAATACGCTGGTGGTCGACATGCGCAGCCTGCCGACCATGGCGCGCCAGACCGGCTGCCCGGTGATCATGGATGCGACCCATTCGGTTCAGCAACCGGGGGGTCAAGGTACTTCGTCGGGGGGGCAGCGCGAGTTTGCTCCGGTGATGGCGCGGGCGGCGGTGTCGCTCGGGATCGCCGGGGTGTTCATCGAATGCCATCCCGACCCTGATGCTGCCCCGTCCGATGGCCCGAACATGGTGCCCATGGGACAGATGGCAGATCTTCTCACGACGCTGGCCGCCTTTGACCGGCTGGCGAAGTCTCATCCGCTCTCCATTGGCTAGGAGCACTTTTCGATGTCCGCGATTATCGATATTCACGCCCGCGAAATTCTCGACTCCCGTGGCAATCCGACTGTTGAAGTCGATGTCATTCTGGAGAGCGGCGCGTTTGGCCGTGCGGCAGTACCGTCGGGTGCCTCGACCGGTGCTCACGAAGCTGTCGAACTGCGCGATGGCGACAAGTCCCGTTTCGGCGGCAAGGGCGTGCTGAAGGCCGTTGACAGCGTGAACGACGACATCTTCCAGGCTCTGGCTGGTCTGGATGCCGAAGATCAGGTCTATCTCGACAAGACCATGATCGAGCTGGACGGCACCCCGAACAAGGCCCGTCTGGGCGCCAACGCCATCCTCGGCGTGTCGCTGGCCTGCGCCAAGGCCGCCGCCGAAGAAGCCGGTCTGTCGCTGTACCGCTACATCGGTGGCACCTATGCCCGCACCCTGCCGGTGCCGATGATGAACATCATCAACGGCGGCGCGCATGCCGACAACCCGATCGACTTCCAGGAATTCATGGTCATGCCGGTGTCGGCCACCTCGGTGGCGGAATCGATCCGCATGGGCGCTGAAATCTTCCACCAGCTGAAAAAGAACCTGCATGACGCCGGTCACAACACCAACGTTGGTGACGAAGGCGGCTTTGCTCCGGGTCTGAAGTCGGCGGACGATGCTCTGGGCTTCATCATGAAGTCGATCGAAGCCGCTGGCTATGTGCCGGGCGAAGACATCATGCTGGCGCTGGACTCTGCCTCGACCGAGTTCTTCAAGGGCGGCAAGTACGTGATGGAAGGCGAAGGCAAGACCCTCGATTCCGAAGGCATGGTTCGCCTGTACGAAGACCTGTGCAACCGTTACCCGATCCTGTCGATCGAAGACGGTCTGGCCGAAGACGACTGGGAAGGCTGGAAGCTGCTGACCGACACCCTCGGTCACAAGGTGCAGCTGGTCGGTGACGACCTGTTCGTGACCAACCCGCTCCGTCTGCGCGATGGCATCAAAAAGGGCGTCGCCAACTCGATCCTGGTGAAGGTCAATCAGATCGGCACCCTGTCCGAGACCCTCGAAGCCGTCGAAGCCGCGCACAAGGCGAAGTACACCGCCGTCCTGTCGCACCGTTCGGGCGAAACCGAAGACAGCACCATTGCCGACATCGCCGTTGCCACCAATTGCGGCCAGATCAAGACTGGTTCGATGAGCCGTTCCGACCGTATGGCGAAGTACAACCAGCTGATCCGTATCGAGGAAGAGCTGGGCGATGCCGCGCTGTTCGCTGGCAAGTCGATCCTGCGCTAAATTTTGACCGGGGGTTCAGGCCCCTGTGATGACAGGCATAAGCGGAACGCGCTGGAGACATTGTCTCTGGCGCGTTTTGTTATGGTGGCGGGAATTCCGCTGCGCGGCCGGGCCACCGCCCGGACCCGTTCGGAGGCACAGCCTCCGAGCCTCCAGTTTTTCTGGATTTCAAAGGAACGGGGTCCGGGGCCTGAAGGCCCCGGCGAGGTGTGGAGCAGCGCTCCACGAGCTTTCAGGGCGAGGCCGGAGGTTGGGTTGGTTCGGGGCTTTCCATGGGATCCTCGGCCAGATCCTGCTCTGTGTAGACGTATGGTTCCCAGCCAGCACAATAGTAGGCGTATTCACGGGTTGAGTTGGCTCCTACGGCGGGGACACCGCCAGTGTTGTCATACGCCAGAACCCATGCATCGGAGGCATCGAAATCGTAGAAATACTGCCTGACCGCATCGCGTCCGCCATAGAAAGCGTGGAAACCTTCGATGAAATCAGCCTCTCCGGCAAGGCAGCTAAAGCCATCGTGTGTGGATATGTATCCCCATCTTTTTGTGTCATCGCATATTGCATAAGTACTTGCAGATTTGAAGTCACGCTCTTTGTTTCGCAGATCCTGTATGCTTTCTGCGATTGATGATGTTGGTATGATGGCTGCAAAATTGGTGTAGCTCTCGCCCTTCCACGGTCGATGACAGGGTGTGCTGCAAATTATAATTTCTCGAATGTTCCTGGCCTGAAGATACTGGAAGATTTTCTTGTATATGCGGACGGTCTCTATTTTGGATTTCTTGGTTAGCCTGCTTTCGTCAGCAAACATGTAAAATAGATCCCATCCCAGAAGAATAACCTCCCATGATTTATTGATAAATGGGTTGTCAACCGTCCCGTAAATATCCTGATCAAAAATGGCCTCCAGAATGGGGAGGGTTGTGTGGTCGTATTCGTCTTCAGATATTTTTCTGTACATTCTTGGTTAATCCTTATGATTATTGTTGGGGGAGGATGCCCCCCCCCCCCCCCCCCCCCGTCTTTGGTTGATAAAATGTGTAACCTATACGCAAATTTTGGCGTTGCTTTATGGATGGGCGCGTACTTTGATTGTGTATACTGCATCGCCCTCCTGCTCCTTGACGCGGATTTCTAATGTTGGAGTACCCGTGCTATCTGCAGTCGGTCGAGCCTTGACCTCCAGACTATCATTAACTTTGAGTACGTCCATCCATTGATAGTCAAATTTTGCACTCATTTGTTGAGGTGTAATTGTCCCGCTAAATTTTTCCTGCATCTCGCGGAGTGTATTTTGTACGTCGGCATAATTTCCCTTGATGTCAATATTGCATCCATCTTCCCCCAATCCACTGATTTGATCTCCATTCTTGATAAGACCACGAATGAAATTCTTGTGGCCACTGTCCTGAATCTTGTCCAGTCCGGTTTCTACTTTTTCCGGCAGTGCCTCGCCGGGATTGATCGGGATGGGCTTTTTGAGGGCCTTGATATCAAGAATGTTTTGATCAGGAAGAGTATCGTCCTGGGGGTCTGCAAGGACCGAATCCTCCTTTTTTTCCTCCGGGCGGGTGCTGGGGGGCAGAGCGGGCTGGGACTGGCGGGGGCGTTCAGAGGGTGGCTGGTCAGGCAGTGGCGTTGCCGGAGGGAAGGTTTCAGGTTGGGGAGCATTGTTTTCTGGCGCATCGGGGATGATCAGGGTGCTGGGGGCTGGTCCCTTTTCCCCTTTGGCAAGGGCATCGGCGGTCTTTTTTGCTCCGTATGCTGCGGCTGCGGCCCCCAGCGCGGTGACCAGTTCTTCCCCGTCAATGTCATGGGGTCCGGGGCCTCAAGGCCCCGGCGAGGTGTGGAGCAGCGCTCCACGACGTGTCTGTTGCATTCACGATGTACTGGGCGGTCTCCTCCCACCGGGCAGGATCAACCCGCCGACCAGCAGCAGGGCAAGAGCCAGCATCCCCGCGCCAGAGGCAAAAACAGCCGCAATCCGGTGGGCCAGCAAGACCGGAGCAGGCGCCGAAGGGTCTTGCACGGCACTGAACACCAGCACCAGCACCGCCAGCCCCAACGAGCCGCCCAGTTGATGGGCCATGTTGACCAGCCCGGATGCGGCCCCGGCAGCGTCTTGCGGGACGTTGGCAATCCCGGCGACGGTCAGCGGGCTAAGAGTTAACCCCTGACCGATCCCCAACAGCATCATCGGGGCCAGCATGGCCATGTGCCCGGCCATCTGCTGAGCTGTCAGTGCCAGCCAGCCCAGTCCGGCCAGAGTGATCGCCAGACCGATGACCAACAGAGGCCCATTCCCGGCCTTGCGCGTGAGTCGTGGGACTTGCAGGGCAGCGATAAATTGCGGGATGGCGGTGGCCAGAAAGGTGCAGCCGGTGGCAAAGGCGCTCAGGCCAAGAACACCTTGCAGGAACTGGCTGGTAAAGAACCAGAAACCGACCATCGCCCCCAGAAACAGCAAGCGGGCCAACAGGGCGCCGGTTCTCTCCCGGCTGGCAAACAGCCACAGCGGCATGATCGGCTGGGGAACCAGCCACTCATTGACCAGCAACAGGCCGATCAGCACTGCTGCGGCCAGCAATGGCAACAGGGTGAGCGGGCTGTGCCATCCGGCTTCGGCGGCATGAACCAGCGCAAACACCAGCGACCCCATGCCGAGGGTGGAGGTGATGGCACCGATCAAATCAAAACGGCCATGATGGCGCGGGCTTTCCGGGAACAGGCGACGAGCGGCGATCATCAGGGCCAGCCCGACCGGCAGGTTGATGAAAAAGCCAACCCGCCACGACAGCATGTCGGCCAGAATGCCACCGGCCACCAGTCCGATGCTGGCGCCAATTCCGGCGGTGGCTCCGTACAGGCCGATGGCGCGGGTGCGTCGGGGCCGTGGGGGAAGCGGGTGGTCAACAGGGCCAGCGTCGAAGGGGCGAGCAAGGCCGAGCCCGCCCCCTGAACGGCGCGGGCCGTCAACATCCACAGCGCAGACTGGGCCATGCCGATGACCACCGACGCGGCGGTGAACACCATCAGCCCGAGGATGAACACCCGGCGACGGCCCAGAATGTCCCCCGCCCGTGCGCCCAGCAGCAACAGACCTCCAAAGGCCAATGTATAGGCGCTGTGGACCCACGACAATTGCGTGGGCGAAAACCCCAGCGACTGCTGAATGCGGGGCAGGCCGGTAATGACAATCGAGATATCGAGCACGATCATCAGATAGCTGCCGAGGATGGTGACGAGAACGGCCATTATCGCCCGACCAACTGCATCAGATGGGAGGGATAGCGGTCGCCGTGCAGGGTGATGGCGGCCATGGCGCTGTCAATGGCGTTCAGCTCGTCGGTGGTCAGGGTGATGCTGGCCGAGGCGACATTTTCCGCCAGCCGGTGGGCTTTGGTGGTGCCGGGGATGGGGATGATCCACGGCTTTTGCGCCAGCAACCACGCCAGCGCGATCTGGGCGCGGGTGGCCTGTTTGCTGTCGGCCAGCTCGCCCAGTACGGCGACCACGGCCTGATTGGCCTCACGGTTTTCGGCGCTGAAGCGGGGAGCGACGTTGCGGAAGTCTCCGGCGGCAAAGGTGGTGCTGGCGTCGATGGTGCCGGTCAGAAAGCCGCGCCCCAGCGGGCTGAAGGGCACAAGGCCGATCCCCAGCTCTTCGAGGGTTGGCAGGATCTCTTGCTCCGGCTCGCGCCACCACAGGGAATATTCGCTTTGCAGGGCGGTCACCGGCTGCACCGCATGGGCGCGGCGGATGGTGTGTGCTCCGGCTTCGGACAGGCCGAAATGCAGCACCTTGCCCTCGGCAATCAGGTCGCGGACCGTTCCGGCAACCTCTTCGATCGGTACGGTGGGGTCAACGCGGTGTTGATACAACAGGTCGATACGGTCAGTCCCCAGACGCTGCAACGATGCCTCGACCACCGCGCGGATGTGGTCGGGCTGGCTGTTGACGCCGGTGTACTGACCGCTGGCCGGGTCAATGGCAAAGCCGAACTTGGTGGCGATCACCACCCGGTCGCGGATCGGGGCCAGCGCCTCGCCAACCATTTCTTCGTTGGTGAAGGGGCCATAGACTTCGGCGGTGTCGAAAAAAGTGATGCCCTGATCGGCGGCGGTGCGGATCAGGGCGATGGCGTCGCGCCGCTCCAGCGCCTGCCCATAGCTGAAGTTCAGCCCCATGCAGCCCAAACCGAGTGCCGAGACGCGCAGGCCGCTGGTCCCGAGGATGCGTTGTTCCATGTCTGCTCTCCGTGACGGGGGAAGGAAGGAGCCGGAACAGTAATCCTTGCCAGACTGTGCGATTAGACAGAAAAATCGGCATGGCTTTATCGACAGGAGTCATCAATGCAGCGCAGCCCGCTCCCCGATCTTGCGGCCTTTCTGGCCGTTGCCCGCGAACGCAGCTTTACCCGGGCGGCGGCGCGGCTGGGGGTGTCGCAATCGGCCCTCAGCCACACCATCCGGGCGCTGGAGGAGCGGCTGGGGGTGCGCCTGCTGACCCGTACCACCCGCAGTGTTGCCCCCACCGAAGCGGGCGAGCGGTTGATCCAGTCGGTCGGGCCAAAGCTGGACGAGATCGAGGCCGAGCTGGCCGCCCTGACTGCCCTGCGCGATACCCCCGCCGGGCACATCCGCCTGACCGCCAGCGAACACGCCTTTCGCACCGTCCTGTGGCCGGCGCTGCAACCGATGCTGCGGGCCTATCCTGATATCTCGGTCGAAGTGGTGGTGGAGTCCACCTTTCGCGATATCGTCAACGACCGCTTTGATGCCGGGGTGCGGCTGGGGGAAAGTCTGGAACAGGACATGATCGCCGTGCCGATCAGCCCGGCCATGCGGCTGTTGGTGGTTGGCGCTCCGTCCTATTTTGCCCGCCATCCCAAGCCAGTGGTGCCGCACGATTTGACCAGCCACCGCTGCATCAACATGCGGCTCCAGACTTCGGGCGGGCTGTATGTGTGGGAATTTGAAAAGGACGGCCATCCGCTGCGGGTGCGGGTGGATGGTCAACTGACCTTCAACAGCAGCAGCGTGATTCTCGATGCCTGTCTGGCCGGGTTCGGGCTGGGCTATCTGATGGCCGACACCACCGCCGCCCACTGCGACGCCGGGCGTCTGGAAAGCGTTCTTGCTGACTGGAGCCCGCCGTTTGACGGCTATTACCTGTATTACCCCAGCCGCCGCCAGCCGACACCGGCGTTTCAGGTGTTGCTGGATCATTTGCGCCGGTAGCGGGGTGGGGCATTGGAGGGGGCAACAACCCGGCTACGGCTGGTGTAGCTCCCTTCATTTGGGGGTGCTCAACAACATTCGAGGTGGCTGGGCACTTGCTCCGGTAGGTGTAGTCCCCCTTCATTTGGGGGTGCTCAACAACATCGCCGCTGTGCTCGGGTGTTCCCACTCGGGTGTAGTCCCCCTTCATTTGGGGGTGCTCAACAACGGGGAATTGCGGCGGCGTGGAAAGCAGACAGGTGTAGTCCCCCTTCATTTGGGGGTGCTCAACAACCGATAGCCCGGATGGCGATGAAAGGAAAGGGAAAAGTGCGTTTTCGTCGCGAAAAATCCAGCGGAAAACGGGGAAAATGTCACCGGATTTTGTCGCTTTTTTTCGTGGCGGACGGGGTGGAGGTGGCTCCGAACAGGGCCGCGACCCAGCGGCAATAGCTCTTTCCGTGCAGGGGTTCGCGGATGTTGGCTCTGTTGTGGGTCTTGTGTAGATGGATGGCGTTCCGGCTGTCGATTTTTGCGTCTGTCAGCCTGTGGCTGGCGTCCATGGTCCAGACGATATCCAGACCATCCTGTTGCAACAGGGTGGTGACCGATCGGGTGATGGCATTTTTCAGCTTGCGGTCATGGGCCATCAGTTTGCGGGCGTTGTTGATTTCGTCGGTCAGGTTGATGGTCTTCTTGCCCTGTTGCAGCATGTTGAAATGGGCGAAGTCGTTTCTGATCTGTCGACGTGCCTTGTCTCCAAGCACTTTACTGATCATGCCATTTTCTTCTGCGTTGTTTTTCTTGGAAAGGGCCGCAGGTGTCTGCCCGTCGAGAAATTTGTTCACGCGGGATTCACTTAAAAGATTGCGCAGACCGCCCAGTCGGTGGGCCTCGTACAGGGTGACAAAGGTCAAATCGCGTTCCCACAGGCCGCCGTAATCGACCAGCCGCCCGAGGACGGTGGTCATCAGGCGGTGCAGGCGTACCACGTTGCTAAGGGTCACATGGGCGGTCAGGTGGCGGTGGTCGGCGATGGCGGTAACCAGCGCGCGGTACTCGTCCACCTCGGCGTCCGTTCCTTTCTTGCGACTGAGCTGTTCATGCAGGGCCTCGCGCCGTTGCTGCTGTGCGGCAATGGTCTGCTCGGCGGTGTGCCAGCGATCGACCTCGGCGGCGGTGATTTTGTCCTGACCGATCAGCGCCGCCAGATCGTTGACCCGCCCAAAGCGCAGCACTTCCCGCAGCCCGCGCAGGGGCAGGCGGTGGCTGTCGAGGGCAGGACCGGGCGGAAAGACCCGGTCAAAGGTGGCCTGACAGTCAAAAAAGACCTGCCAGTCGTCCCAGCGCAGGCCGGTCCCGGCTCCGCCGCCGGAAAATTTGGCGTCGTGGCGGTTCAGGTACAGTTCCAGCAACGGGATGGTGGCGGTGATGGCGGTGCCGTCCTCGCCTCCGCGCGCCTGCAAGGCCACCAGCCAGCGGCGCAACTGGTGCAACAGCGAGCCGACATCCTCGACCGGCATCAGGTGCAGGACACTGTACAGCGCCGCCTGTGCCGTGCCGATGGTGGAGGATGGCAGGTCGGGCAGGTCGGGCCATGTGGGGAGTGGCTCGGGCTGGCGGCGGAAGGTGTCGCCCTGAATGCCGAGCGTCTTCAGGTAGGCACAAAAGGCCCGCGCCACCACCTCGCACTTCAGGTCTTCAATGAATTCGGCCTGCTGACGGGCGGCCTCGGCATCATGGTGATAGCCCACCTGCACCCGCATTTCCCGCGCGGTGGCGGCATACAGGCGGTCAAACAGGTCATGGATACCGTGCCCGCCGCCGCCCTCGGCCTGCAACAGTTTGGTGGCACGGGACAGGATCTCCACCCCTTGCGGGCTGTTTTTGCCGTTGATGGTTTGTGCTGCCTTGGTGCTGCGCTTCAGGGATTGATCCAGACAGGACGCAATCGACGGCCGAGTTTCCAGCCAGGCGCGAAAGCCGCGCTCGTACAGCAGCTTCAGCACGCCATAGCGGCAGCGCAGCAGCGGATCGTCTTCCATCGTGCGCCGGTTGACCGGCTCCACCGGGAAGCCTTTCAAGCGCGTATTGGCGGCCCGCGTCACCACCCGCCGAAAGCGTGGCAGGGGCAGGGTGGCGTCAGTGCTTTGCACGGCGTTCACAATGCGGTGAAGGGGCCCGGTCGGTAGATAGGTGGTGGCATCCAGCGCACGCAGGCTGAGGAAAACCTGCTGGTGGTCTTGCTGCCGGTCGTCTTGCCACAGGGCCTGTGCTGCCTGTTGCTCGGCGGGTTCTGACTCACAGGTGCCATCCAGATGGCTGGTAAAGGCGGAGAGCGTTTTGAAATGAAAGCTGGAGTTTCGCAGATTCTCGAGAGTCTGCTTCAGGAACAACCAGACATCTCCTGGCGAGCGGGTCCAGTGGCGGGTGCTGTCGCCGTACAGCAGGGGCAGGCGGTTGCGGTCAATGCTGTCGGGCTTTTGTCCGATCAGCAGGATATCCCCGGCGTCCGTTCCCGCTGGATAAAGCCAACTGGTCAGGGTGCGCTGGGCGGCAGTCAGGGCGCGACGCCAGACCCGGCTGACCGCTTCGCTGTGCTTGATGTCGGTCTGGCCATCGCTGCCCCAATATCGGCTGCTGTACAGGGCGGCATCGTCGGGCCAGGGGTCTGGCTCGCCGTTTTGCAGCCAGCCGTAATGCAGGATTTTGCCAATCCGCACCGCATCGGCGAGGCTGCGGTTGCCGTGCTGAACCGTCACCGCATGGCGCAGGGCCTCGCCGGTGCGCGGCAACAGCCGTTCCAGCCGCTCGGCAGGCAGCTTGCGTTCCTTGAACAGGCGGCGGTAATAGGCTTTGACCGCCGTGTGCAGGACAAATTCGGGGCGTGTCTGTGCCTCGCTGATCGGCGTTGTCGGGCCGAAAATCCGCCCGTAATGCTGGTACAGACTGGCCGCAACCTTGATCCAGCGGGCGTCTTTGCCGATGGTGCTCACCAGCTCATCGGCCCGGTAGGTGCTCCAGTCCTCGGGCAAGGGGCCGGCTTTCTCGGACTGGTGATGGTGCAGCAGGGTGCCGTTCTGAATGGTCAGGGCGCGGTGTTCGATGACTCCCTTGCCCTTCGGCTGGCCGCCGTTGGCTCTGAAAGGCTGGGCAGAGTCCAGCAGATGCCGCCGGACGCCCTCGGCCACCGTTGCCGCAGAGGTTTCCGGGTCGCCAAAGCGGTCGTACCAGCGCCCTCGATGGGACGGGGTTTTCGCGGTCGCCGGAGCATTGTCTTTACTGTAGGGATGAACCTTGCTGTCCCACACCGCTTTCAGTTCTGGTGGAACCGGGGTGTGCCGTTGCATTTCGGCCCACAGGGCTGCGCCCACCTGCTGACGCAGCCGTCGTTGTTCGGCGGTCGGGCGGGGCAGGGCGGTGGAGTTTTTCCCGGGCGCGGGCTTGCGGATGATCTTGTCCAGCATCGCCACCCACTGCGCCAGCACCAGTTCAGGGTGTCTGCGAGAGAACTCGGCAACATCAAAGGTGCCGTTCTGCCGCTGGAGGCTGCGCAGGGGCTGTGCGTCCTGCGGTGACGGGCTGGCAACGGTGCTGCTGCCATAGGGGCGAATGATGCGCATAGTTTCTCGTTAAAGTCTGCGGTCCCGGCCATCGACAGTAGCCGATCTCCTGCCGCCCTGCCAGCGTGCGCATACAGTTTTCCCGCGATTGTAAACGCTTTCTTGTCGTATTGATTGCCAAATTCCGGCCAAAAAGAAGGACGGAGGCCACCGTCTCCGTCCTTGTCAAGGTGAGGGGGACAGCCTGCGCAGTCACTCGCAGGCAGAACCGGAACATGACGCATCAAGGATGCGATGCCGCCGGGGTAACAGGTCATCGTGCAGAATAGGGATCAACCACACGCATGCGCGGTTACGCCGGGCGCTGTTCCGTCACGGTGACGATTGGCTGCATCTGGTCTCCCCAGCGGCCGTTTCCAGCGTGGTGGCGGGAACACCGCAGCAGTTCAATCGTCGCACCGGCTTCCACCGCCTGAACGATGGCGTGATTTAACCGGTGCATCTGGTCCGCCACCCGGCGGACAGCAGACTCAAGGTCGGGGGGCTGGGGGCAACAGCCGCCACCGGGAATGGAGATGATGGTGTTGGAACCGGACATGGCATGTCTCCTGTCGGGCGGTTATTCTGCCGCGCTTTCAAACTGGTTCATGGTGTTGTGGACGCCGCCTGCCTTCAGGGCGCGCTCGCCGCTGACCATTTCCTTGAAGGTGTCGCCAAGGTCGCTGCCGACTTCGTGCTGATGCTTGACGGCGCTGACGCCCCGGCGGATTTCTTCGCGCTGGACGGTGTTGACGTAGGCCAGCATGCGGTCTGCGCCGAAATACCCGCGTGAGAGTTCATCGGTGCTTTTGGCGGTCAGGTGGAAGGTCGGCAGGGTGATCAGGTTGTGGAACACGCCCGCCCGTTCGGCCAGGTCGGCCTGGAACTGCCGCAGGCGGGCATCGGCTTCCTGCCCCAGCGGGTCATCGTCATAGGGGGCCCCCATCAGTGAGGCTCCGTCCGGGTAGTCATCCGGCTGGATGCGGCCACTGGCGATCCAGTCCTGCCGCACCTGCTTGCGCAGGTTCAGGGTCCAGTTGAACGACGGCGAGTTGTTGTAGGTCAGCTTGGCGTGGGGCACCACCGCCCGGATGTCGGCCACCATGGCGGCAATCTGGTCCACGTCAGGGGTGTCGGTTTCGATCCACAGCAGGTCTGCGCCCCCCAGGCTGAGGCTGGCAATGCAGTCTTCGACCACCCGCTGGCGACCGGTGTTGTCCTGGAAATGGAACAGGCCGTTCGGCGAGCGCAGGGGGCGGACCAGACGGCCATCCCGGTACAGCAGCAGGTCGCCGTCACGGGCGGGGGTCTGCTCGCTGATCTCTTCGGTTTTCAGCCACTTGATGTACCCGGCGGCCAGATCGCCCGGCTGTTGCGACACCGGCACCTTTTGCGTCAGGCCAGCCCCGAGGCTGTCGGTGCGGGCAACGATCACCCCGTCTTCGACCCCCAGTTCTTCAAAGGCCAGACGGCAGGCGCGCAGCTTTTCAATAAAGTCTTCGCGCGGGACCGTCACCTTGCCATCCTGATGGCCGCACTGCTTGGCATCCGACACCTGATTTTCGATCTGGATGCAGCAGGCTCCGGCCTTGATCAGTTCCTTGGCCAGCAGATAGGTGGCGTGTTCATTGCCGAACCCGGCGTCGATATCGGCAATGATCGGCACCACGTGCGATTCAAAGCCATCAATCCGGGCGATGATGGCATCAACGGCCGATTGCGGCGCGTTCTGTTCGCGGGCCTTGCGCAGTTCCTTGAACAGGTCGTTGATCGCCACTTCGTCGGCCTGACGCAAGGAGGTGTAGATTTCCGTGATCAGGTCGGCAACGGCGGTCTTTTCATGCATGCTCTGGTCCGGCAGGTGGCCGAACCGGTTGCGCAGGCCAGCCACCATCCAGCCGGACAGATAGACATAGGCCCCTTTGGTGGTGCCGCGCAGGCGCTTGACTGCCTTGATCATCTGCTGGGCATGAAAGCCGGACCAGCAGCCGAGCGACTGGGTGAACTGCCGGGGGTCGGCATCATAGGCCGCCATGTCATCCCGCATGACGCGGGCCATGGTCCGGGCAATGTCCAGATGGGTCGGATAGGTATTTTGCAGCCTGAGCTGGACGATATCATCCACGCTGACGCCGCCGGGAGCCTGACCGGCAGGATGGCGGCGCAGCACCTCGGCGCGCACCTCGGCATAGGAGGAACGGGTGGTCATGGTCGGTATCTCCGGGGTGAGGGAAAGGGGATCAGGCGAGAAAATCGTATGCCAGCAGATAGTCATAGGCTGGCAGGGTCAGGAACGGGGGCGGGCTGTCGCTCAGGCACAGGTCGAGAAACAGGCTGCAGGCGGCGGCGAATTTTTCGCCGGTGAAGGTGGTCATCTCTTCGGCAACGCACTGGTGCAGCAGGGCCGGGGTCAGGGTGTGCAGGCCGTCAAGGCTCACCCGGTGATGCAGCCATTGCCAGACCTGCATGCGGCAGATTTCGGCGGTGGCGGCGTCTTCCATCAGGTGATACAGCGGCACACAGCCTTGCCCGCACAGCCAGGCATTCAGGTACTGGATGGCAACCCGGATGTTGCTGCGCA
Organism: Insolitispirillum peregrinum; assembly: GCF_900156605.1. Lineage (GTDB taxonomy): Bacteria > Pseudomonadota > Alphaproteobacteria > Rhodospirillales > Rhodospirillaceae > Insolitispirillum > Insolitispirillum peregrinum. The sequence goes on from NZ_FTOA01000001.1 coordinate 632,534, forward strand.
ATCCGGCTTCGGTGATGGTGCCTTGCGGTGGTTGTTGCAGGGCCGCGGCGCTGATGTCGCTGTCCGGCAGGGGCCGCGCCACCTGATTGGGGCCGGGCATCACCGCATCAAAGGCCGCCTGTGCGATGCCAACCAGCCCGGGATGGGCGACCCAGGTGCCATCGTGACCTGCGGCGGCTTCACGCTCCTTGTCAGCGCGGACACGGGCAAAGGCGGCCTGATTGGCGGCATCATCGTTGCGCACCGGGATGTGGGCGGCCATGCCTCCCATTGCGTGGGCTCCGCGCCGGTGGCAGGTCTTGATCAGCAACTGGCTGTAGGCCAACAGGGCCGGTGAGGTCATCGTCACCTGGGCACGGTCAGGAACGATGAAGTCCGCCCTTTTGCCGAGGGTCTTGATCATCGAAAAGATGTAATCCCACCGGCCACAGTTCAGGCCGACAATGGAATCCCGCAGTTCATAAAGGATTTCATCCATCTCGAAGGCGGCGGGCAGGGTTTCGATCAGCACCGTGGCCCGGATCGACCCGGCAGGCAGGTCGAGTGCCTGTTCGCTGGCGTCGAACACCTCGCGCCACAGGGCGGCTTCGTGGCGGCTTTCGATCTTGGGCAGGTAAAAATACGGGCCGCTGCCCCGCCGCAGCAATTCCCGCGCATTGTGAAAGACAAACAGGCCGAAGTCGAACAGCGAGGCCGAGATGGCGGTCCCGTCAACGGTCAGGTGGGCTTCGGTCATGTGCCAGCCGCGCGGGCGCACAATCAGCACCGCCGTCTGGTCATTCAGCCGATAGGATTTACCGCTTTGCGGGTCGTGATAGTCGATGGTCCGCCGCACGGCGTCGAACAGGTTCTGTTGCCCCTGGATCATCGTCGCCCATGTGGGGGATGATGCGTCTTCGAAATCGGCCATGAACGCTTTGGCACCGGAATTCAGCGCGTTGATGATCATCTTGCGCTCGACCGGACCGGTGATTTCCACCCGGCGATCCTGCAAGTCGGCGGGTGGCGGTGCAATGGTCCAGTCGGCGGCGCGGATATCGGCGGTTTCCGCCGGGAAGTCGAGGACTTCTTCATGGGCATCCAGACGGGCCTGCCGTTCGGTGCGGGCGGCCAGAAGCCGACGGCGGCGGATGCCAAAGCGGCGTTCCAGGCTGCCGAGAAAGGCGAGGGCGTCCGTCGTCAGCAGGGCGGCCTGCTCCGGGAGGGTCGGGCCGCGCAGGGCCAGGCCGGGGGGCAGGTCAGAGACCGGGGGCATCAGGGAAGAGCTGAGGGTCATGCTGTCAAACCTTTGTCATGCGCCGGGTGGCGGTGTCGTGACAATGTTGACATTGACGGCGGTAAAGACAATCGCTAAAAATAATAAAAATGTTGTATTGTCAATAACTTAACAAGATGTTGAGCGGATTTGTAAATCTTGTCAATCATGGGGGGAGGCGATGATCGAACGCAAAATCTTTGCCGGTCCAAAGGTTCGCCGCCTGCGGCAGTCGTTGTCGCTGACGCAGGCGGCGATGGCGCGGACGCTGGGGGTTTCTGCCAGTTATCTCAATCTGGTCGAGCGCAATCAGCGACCGCTGACCGCGCAGCTGTTGCTGAAGCTGGCCGAGTGCTATCAGCTTGACCTGCGCGACCTGAACGGCGATGGCGAGGCCCGGCTGGCCGCCGAACTGACCGAGGCATTGGCGGACCCGGTGTTTACCGACAAGCTGCCTTCGACCACCGAGGTTCTGGAAACAGCAACCGCCGCTCCGGCGATGGCACAGGCGTTTTTAACCCTCTACCGGGCCTATCGCCGCAGTTGTCAGGGTGGAACGGCCCTGACCGGCGGCCTGTCAACCCGCGAACGCCATCCGGCAGAGCGCGATGACCGCTTTCCAATCGAGGAGGTGCGCGATTATTTCCACGCCCACAGCAATTTCATTGCTGAACTGGACACCGAGGCCGAAAGCCTGTCCGGGCGGCTGAATGATCCCGATGACCTGTTTGCCAGCCTGCGGGCGTATTTGCGCGACCGCCACGGCATTCGGGTGACGGTGCTGCCTCTGCATGCCATGCCGGATATGTTGCGGCGGTTTGACCGCCACCAGCGGCGGCTGTTCCTGTCAGAAGTGTTGCCGATGCCCAGCCGGATTTTTCAGGCGGCGGTGCAGGTGGCACTGGAAGACCATGCCGGGTTGCTGGATCGCCTGAGCGCCGAAGCCGGTCTGAACACCGATGATGCCCGCAAGCTGTGCCGGATCGGATTGGCCAATCATTTCGCCGGAGCGGTGATGATGCCCTATGGTGCCTTTCTGGAGGCGGCAGGCCGGGTGCGCTATGACATGACCCTGTTGGCCAGCCGCTTTGGGGCCAGCATCGAACAGGTGGCGCACCGGTTGACCACCCTGCAAAAACCCGGTCGCCGGGGAGTGCCGTTCTTTTTGCTGCGGCTGGACAACGCGGGCAACATCTCCAAGCGGTTTTCTGCCGGAGGCTTCCACTTTGCCCGCTTTGGCGGTACCTGTCCGCGCTGGCGGGTCCACGATGCCTTTGCCCAGCCGGGGCAGACACTGGTGCAGCCGGTCGAGTTGCCGGACGGCACCGTCTATCTGACCGTCTCGCGCACCGTTGACAGTGTGCCGACCCCCTATCCGGGGGTGGCGCGCAAGCTGGCGATCAGTTTGGGGTGCGAGGCATCTCACCGGGCGCAGGTGGTCTATGGTGATGGCCTTGACCTTGATGCTCCGGCAGCGGTCACGCCGATTGGTGTAACCTGCCGGTTGTGCGAACGCCCCAACTGTCCAGCCCGTGCCTTTCCGCCGGTAACGCGACCGCTGACCATTGACGCCGGTCAGAAAAACATGTCGGCGTTCCAGTTCGGGTAGGGAGGCTTATTTCGCCACCGGCAACGGGATCGGCTGGTTGCGGATGGTCTGGCCGATGGCCTTGACCAGCGCCGGGGTCATCAGGCGGGCGCTGGCGACCGCTCCCTGTTGGGCGATCGGGCCATTGGCCCAGCCATCCCACAGGCGTTTACCGTTGGTGGTGTCATTGATGGAAATCTGATAGCGCACGCTGGGGCCACCATTGGCGACGGTGGCGCTCTGCTCGGCAGATTTGCCTTCGCCGGTGACCAGACTGCTCTGGGTCGAGGAAAAGACGTTCAGGTGGGCGCGATAGCGCTGGTTGGCCTTGTCGGTCCCATCGACCTCCAGCACCGACGAGCCGCCGGGGGTGACGCCATCGGCCTGCCCGCTCATTTCAAAGCTGAGGCTGAGCGGGGCCTTGCCGTCGGTGACCTGATAGCCAGCGGCCAGCAGGGCCTCCTTTAACTGGGCGGCGATGGCAAGGCTGTCGTCAGAGTCCTCGTACAGCTGAATCTGGATCGGGCGGGCGAACGAGGCGTTCTGATAGGACACCGCGTTCAGCATCAGCCCGCTGTCGTTGACCTGCTGGTTGGCAGAGGCGGCAGTGGTGCTGCCTTCGCGGGCGATGGCGTCGCGGATTTCGGCTGCCGAGGCGGCAGGCGGCGGCGGGGCGTCGTGGCCCGGGCTGAACGGCGCAGAGACCGGCGGTTCATCCAGCGCGGCTGCCATCACTCCGGCAGAGATGCCAACCGTAGCGGTTAAGCCAAGGACCGAGGCCAGCAGCAGGCGCGGCAGGGACGGGGCGGCAGCAAATGACGGCATGAGAGCAACCTTATCTTGCAGTTCGGAACGCAGATGCTTTGCAGGTATGCAGTACATCGCGCCGGACAGGCGAAATGTCCAGCCCCTTTTCTGGACTTTCTGCGTCCGCCTATCGTACGCCCAGAGTCTGCCGGACGATCGTATCAGTCAGGGTACGGATAATGTGGGCCATCCGGGTCAGCAATGTGCCAAGGGCCGGATCGGCGGAGGCCAGCAGTTGATCAAATTCGGCCTGAGGCAAGCGGCGCAAAACCGTTGGTTTCAGGGCGCGGGCGGTGGCGCTGCGTGGCATGTGCTCGATCAGGGCCATTTCGCCGATAATTTCGCCGCTGCCACAGGTGGATAGCAGAATTTCGGCGGTGCCGACCCGGCGACTGATTTCCATCAGCCCGTCGAGGATGACATAGGCATCGCTGCCCTGTTCGCCCTCGTGGAACAGGATGTCGCCAGCAGCAAGACTCAGGTCGTCTGCCGCCGGGATGGCAGGAACGGAGGGGGGAATACTGGCAGGCGATGAGGTCATGGGACGCCCTTTACTGTGGAGGTTTCAACATATGTGAACGTATATTTGGGGGTGAATGGACTTGCAAAGCATAGCAAAAATTAGGGATATCTTTGTGATCATTCTCCCATAATTTGGTGGATCAGCCATTTTATCGTCAAGCTGTATTGCTATGGTTGATTTGCTCTGTTGACTGTGCGAGTAACTGTAAGCGGGAATGATGGCGCATTTCTGGTGCATATGGTCCTGATGGCAAACACAGGGACTGACGTGCCCGAGAATGGCCTGAGGGATGAGGCGAGGGAACGTGACCGTGGACGATACCAGTAGCTTGTCGCTTGATCGGATTGAACCTTTGGCCGTTCTGTCGCCCGAGGTGCGGGCGGACATCGCCCGTTTGTGCAGCTGGAAGCGGTTTGGCCCGCACGAGCAGATTATTGACCGCCAGAGCGATACCCGCGACCTGCTGTTTCTGGTGCGTGGCAGCGTGCGGGTGGTGATTTATTCCGTTAGTGGGCGTGAACTGACGCTGGATGATCTGAAAGAAGGCGCGTTTCTGGGGGAACTGTCTGCCATTGATGGCCATCCGCGCTCTGCCAGCGTGATGTCGCTGACCGAAACGGTGATCGCCTCGTTGTCGGCCGAGCATTTCCGCCGCTTGTTGGCCCAGCATAGCGACTTTGCGATGATGGTGATGAAACGGCTGGCGTCGATGGTGCGCGCCTCGACCGACCGGATTATCGACCTGTCGACGCTGGGGGCCAATAACCGCGTTCATGCCGAGCTGCTGCGGCAGGCCCGGCTGGCGGGAGAGCGGGATGATGGCAGCGCCATCCTGAAGCCGATCCCGGTCCATGGCGATATGGCCAGCCGTGTCAGTACGACGCGGGAAACGGTGGCGCGGGTGCTGAACGATCTGGCTCGTCAGGGGCTGGTGCGGCGCGAGCGTGACGCGCTGGTGATCGTCGATCTTGCCCGTCTGGAAGAAATGGTGGAAGAGGTGAGGGGGGAGTAAATCTCCCTCTTTGGTTTGTCGCCGTGATTTTGCGCAAGACCGCAACAAGACCGTGGAGCGCTGCTCCACACCTCGCCGGGGCCTTGAGGCCCCGGACCCCGTTAATTTGATAGTGAAAGAAAAAATGGGGGTTTGGGGGAATTGTCCCCCAAACGGTTCAGGCAGGCAGCCTGCACTGGTTCCTTTTGGGGATCATAGTCAAGGCTCACGGCTGTGATGCCGTTTTGATGGCGATCAGCGATTTTGTCAGGCCGAAGACTTTTTCCCGGTGAATATGCGCGTCGGGGAACAGGGCCTGCAGGGTTCGGGCACTGAGCAGTGTGCAGCTTTCGGCAATCATCCGGGAGTCCAGCAGATCGCGCCCTCGCCGCATATGGCCCAACTGGACGCGCCGGATCAGTGCCGTCTGCGCCCAGCGCGGCAGCCAGTGAAATCCAACCGTCAGAAAATGCGGTTCCAGCGGAAACCAGAACGATGGTGTCTGGATGAAGTACGATGGAGCCGCCCTGAGAACCGCGTCGCGGAATTGCATCTGGTCGCGGGTGCCGCCGACATGCTCGATACAGGAATTGGAAAAGCACAGATCATAGCGCTGTGACGGGATGAACTGGCGAACGTCAGCCTGAATCGCACTGAACAGATCGGTCTGTCTGAGTGTTTGCGGGCGGGTGTTCACCAGCGTGATGTGGATGCCGTTGTCCCGTAGATAGTCATAGCCGACCGAAGCCCAGAAATCTTCTGTGCCGCCAAAATCCACGATGCGGACGCCCTGTCCGTTGGGGGCACACTGTTGCAGGGTTTGCTTCAGGATTTCCGCACGGCGCCTGCGGGCCTTGAACGCCATGCTGTCGCTGTTCCGGTAATCGGTCAGGATCGTTCTCAGGGACACGGCGGTTCTTCCCTTTCTTTGGCGTAGGCAACAAAAAAGGGCCCGTACTGGACGGACCCTTTCTTTGTATCCTGGAAACCCGGAGAGCCGGAGCTCTTAGCGCTTCGAGAACTGGAAGGAACGGCGGGCCTTGGCCTTACCGTACTTCTTACGTTCAACGGCACGCGGGTCACGGGTCAGGAAGCCGGCAGCCTTCAGGGCCGGGCGCAGGCCGGGCTCGTAGTAGGTCAGGGCGCGGCTCAGGCCGTGGCGGATGGCGCCAGCCTGACCGGACAGACCACCACCGGTGACGGTGCACATCACGTCCCACTGATCAACAGCGTTGATGGTGGAGAACGGCTGGTTGATCATCATGCGCAGAACCGGACGCGGGAAATAGTTTTCCAGGGTACGGCCATTGACAATGAACTTGCCGGTGCCGGGTTTGATCCACACGCGGGCGATAGCGTTCTTGCGGCGACCGGTGGCGTAAGAGCGACCAAACTGGTCACGCTTCGGTTCGACCTTGGCAACGTCAGCCGAAGTCACGGCGTCCTTGAGATCGTCGAGGGCCATGGCTTAGGCGCTCCTTTTGTTCTTCGGGTTCCGGGCGGCGAAGTCCAGGACTTCAGGCTGCTGGGCATCATGCGGATGCTCGGTACCAGCATAAACGCGCAGCTTTTTCAGCTGGGCGCGACCCAGAGGCCCACGGGGAACCATGCGTTCCACGGCCTTTTCGATCACGCGCTCGGGGTAGTTGCCACCGAGGATCTGACCGATGGTGCGTTCCTTGATACCGCCCGGGTGGCCGGTGTGCCAAAAGAACTTCTTGTCGGTCAGCTTGCGGCCGGTCAGCTTGACCTTGTCCGCATTGATCACCACGACATGGTCGCCGGTGTCGATGTGCGGGGTGTAGGTCGGCTTGTGCTTGCCGCGCAGGATGTTGGCGATGGTTGATGCCAGACGGCCGAGAACGACACCGTTGGCGTCGATCACGTACCACTTCCGATCAACCTCGCTCGGCTTGGCGGAGTAGGTCTTCATAGCTCTCACTTCGTCAATTCGCGGGGGGGGAGCGTCGGGACTGTCCCGGCGCTGATCCCCGGAGGTCCGCTATCGGAAGCCGTCAGGGCAGCTTCGTCAGCGGTGAATTCCAGAGGCGCGGAGTATGCCACGGTTCCGGGTGAAGTCAACAGGGAAAGTGCACGAAGGTATCGGTAATTGTCTTTATAAAACAATGGGTTATAGATGTAGTATTATGGTACCTGCATTTTTTCCGGCAGGCTTTGCCCTTTATATTCCCCCTTTATCGGCAAAACACGATATAACAAAACATAAATGTGTATGGCTGGTTGCTGTTTTCGGGATACGCCGGTCTGCACAGCCAAAATATCGGAGCATCCTGCAGGCGGGCTGTGCGATGCTCTGGGGGAACGTCTCGTTTTGCGTGTCACCAGTAATGTGGGAGTTCTGAATGACGACGGTTGCGGCTATTTCCTTTCACGATAACCACTCGATCAGCATGGATGTCGAAGGCATCCAGGAAATCGTTCTGGGGCGTCCGATGCAAGTCACTGATGATCAATGGTTTTGTGAATTGGTGATTCATACGGAAAACGGTAAGCTGTCCTTGCAGTTGCTGGCAGATGATGCTGGCAAGTTCAAGGTGGACAGCAAGGCGGACGGCGAAGCGGACGATTTCGCTTCGGCGTAGGCAGACAGGGCCCAAAACAGGCGGGCGAAAAGAGGTGGGGCGTGAGTGGAGCAGACCACATAATCCTGTTGTCCGGCGGGTTGCTGCTGGTCAGCATTCTGGCCGGGCTGGTTTCATCGCGCGTCGGTGCTCCCCTGCTGCTGGTCTTCCTCGGATTGGGGATGCTGGCAGGGGAAGACGGTCTGGGGGGAATCGTTTTTAACGATTTCCAGGGCACCTATACTCTGGCCAGCATCGCGCTGGCGATCATCCTGTTCGATGGCGGGTTGCGCACGCCGCTGCGCACGGTGCGGGCGGCGTGGGCACCATCTCTGGCGTTGGCCACCATCGGGGTGTTGATCACGGCCGGGCTGACCGGGCTGGCGGCCCGTTATGCCTTTCATGCCGACTGGCCAACGGCCCTGCTGATGGGAACCGTGGTGGCATCGACCGATGCCGCCGCCGTGTTCCTGTTGCTGCACCAGCACAGTCTTGATATCCGCCGTCGGGTCGCGGCCACTCTGGAAGTCGAATCCGGGGCCAACGACCCGATGGCCATCTTTCTGACCCTGACGCTGGTCGAACTGATTGCCCATGGCGGCAGCAAGGGCCTGAACCTTGATGCCGATCTGTCGGTGTTGGCAATGGAGCTGGGTTACCGCTTTTTGCTGGCGTTCGGGGTGGGGGCGTCGTTCGGGATTTTGGGAGGGATGCTGCTCGGGCGGTTGGTCAACCGTCTGGAGCTGGCGCCGGGGCTGTATCCGGTGTTCGTCGTTGCCGGGGCGCTGACCCTGTTCGGGGCGACGCAGGTTTTGCATGGCAGCGGCTTTCTTGCCGTTTATCTGGCGGGTATTGCGGCGGGGAACCAGCGCCTGCGCGCCAATACCCTGATCCGGCGGTTCCATGACGGGATCGCCTGGATCAGTCAGATCGTTTTGCTGATCATTCTGGGGTTGCTGGTGACGCCTCATACGCTGGGGCCGTATTTGCTCCCCGGTGCAGCGGTGGCAATTGCGCTGGTGCTGGTCGCCCGTCCGGCGGCGGTGTTCCTGTGCCTGACGTTCACCTCCTTCCGGCTGGAAGAGCGTCTGTTCATCGCGTTTGTCGGTTTGCGCGGTGCGGTGCCGATTTATCTGGCGATGATCCCGGTCCTTGAACGTCTGGAGGCCTCGCAGCAGATTTTTGCCGCTACCTTTGTGGTGGTGCTGGTGTCACTGATCATTCAGGGCTGGAGCGTGCCGTGGGTTGCACGCTGGCTGGACGTGCAAATTCCGCCAGCCCCCGAGCCGACCAACCGTCTGGATGTCAATCTGCCGTCACAGATGGACCGCGAAGTGGTCGGCTATACCATCAAGGATGGCAGTGGGGCGCTGGGCAAAACATTGGCCGAGATGAAACTGCCGCCGGGAACCCGGCTGTTGGCAGTGCTGCGGGAGAATTATGTGGTACCGGATCGGGCGCTGGCCGATTTCAAGGCCGATGACTATGTCCTGCTGATTTCACCGCCCGAGCACACCATGACGCTGGACCGGAAATTCCTGCCCAAACGCCGCTCGGAACGCGAAAAAGAAATGACCATGGTCGATTTCAGCTTTCCGGCTGCGGCACCCTATGCGGCAGTGGCGGCCGCCTATGAACTGCCGATGGCCCCCGAAGATCAGGGGCGCTCTTTGGCCGATGTCATTCTGGCCCGGCTGAAGGTGGCCCCGGTGCGCGGCGAGCGGGTGCGGATCGGGGAAGCCGAGCTGGTGGTGATGGAAATGGATGGGGTGAACCCCTCGGCCATCGGTCTGCGGCTGGAACCGCCGCCGCCACCGCAGGCGGTGACCCGTTTGCGGTCTTCGCTGCTGTGGGCGCACCGGCGGCTGGGGCTGGGACGCCTGCGGCTTCGCAGGCGCCGGGCATAGACCAGCATGCACGGCACGCTGGTCTGGCTTCAGTGATGGCGCGCAAACTGCTCTGGCAACAGGGCAAGGGTTAACGGCCACACCACTGCGGCGGCCGTTTCCCCAGAAAGGCGTCGATCCCTTCGGCAGCGTCAGCGGCGGCCATGTTGCGCGCCATGACCTCGCTGGCGTAGTCATAGGCATCGGCCAGCGGCATTTCGACCTGCCGATAAAAGGCTTCCTTGCCGATCGCCAGCGTCAGCGGGCTTTTGCTGGCGATGGCCCGGGCCATGCCGTAAACGGCACCGTCAAGCTCTTCGGCGGCCACGGCCTCGTTGATCAGGCCAAAGGCAGCAGCACGGCTGGCCGGTATCGGCTTGCCGGACAGCAACATCTCCATGGCAATCTTGCGCGGCACGTTGCGCGACAACGCCACCATCGGCGTCGAGCAGAACAGGCCAATGTTGACCCCCGGCGTGGCAAACTGGGCGCTGTCCGCCGCATAGGCCAGATCGCAACTGGCGACCAACTGGCAGCCTGCGGCGGTTGCCATGGCGTGCACGCGGGCAATCACCGGCTTGGGCAGGGTGACAATCGACATCATCATGCGGGAGCATTGCTGAAACAGCGCCAGATGCTGCTCATTGTGCAGACTCTGGACTTCCTTCAGGTCATGTCCGGCGCAAAAGGCCGGACCATTGGCGGCCAGCACCACCACCGTCACCGAGGCATCATCGCGCAAGGCGTCCAGTTGCTGCTGGAGGGCCGCCATTAACGGACGGGACAGGGCATTGCGTGCCTGCGGGCGGTTCAGGGTCAGGGTGCAGATACCGTCACGATCATCACGCAGCAGAATATCATCGGGGGCTGTCTGGCTCATGGGGTTTCCTCTGGATTTTTGGGGAGCTGCCGTTACGACAGTCTTTTATGCCTGCCGGTACACCGGTAAGCTCAAGCCCACTATAACCAGCCGTCGCGGTATTTCAAACCGCGCAAAACGAGAGCATTGTGCGAAAAGTGGGGACCGGTTTTCGCAGAAACAATGCGACAGAACAAAATACTAGAGTAGCGTGCCCGCGTCCGGTTTAACGCACGCTGCTCTAGAGCATTGTGCGAAAAGTGGGGACCGGTTTTCGCAGAAACAATGCGACAGAACAAAATATTAGAGCAGCGTGCCCGCGTCCGGTTTAACGCACGCTGCTCCAGGGACGAAACACCCAATGTCGGAGACGCCAATGTCAAAAATCACTCTGGCTGAAATTCAGGAAATCCTCGACGCCGAGCTGCCGCTGGTCGATGTGCTCGGCATTCAGATGGAAGACGTCAAGGCAGGCGAATGCCGGGTGCGGATGGCCTTCAAGCCCGACCTGATCCGCCCCGGCGGGACCATTGCCGGGCCTGCGATGATGGCGCTGGCCGATCTGGCGATGTACGGGGTGGTGCTGAGTCTGGTCGGGCGCATTGAGCTGGCGGTAACCACCAACCTCAACATCAACTTCCTGCGCAAACCGGCGCAGGCCGACATGCTGGCGGTCGGGCGACTGCTGAAAGGCGGCAAGCGGCTGGTGGTGGTCGAGGTCGATTTGTATTCCGAGGCTGAGCCGGACCAGTTGGTGGCCCATGTGACCGGAACCTACTCGGTCCCCCCGCAAGGCTGAAAAAAGAGCCTCCCGGGCTGGAAACTGTCCGGTCCGGGAGCGGATTACAGAGCAGTGTGCGAAAAGCGGGAACCGGTTTCCGAAAAAAACAATGCGGCAATACAAAAGGTTAGAGCAGCGTGCCTGCGTCATGTCACAGTACACGACAGTTGGTGGGATCAGTGTGGGCTACCGCCCAAGCCCGTTTGGTGGCCATGCCCCCAAGCCCCCATTTTTTCTTTTATGATCAAAGGAGTGGGGTCTGGGGCCTCAAGGCCCCAGCGAGGTGTGGAGCAGCGCTCCACGGTACTGTCGTGTACTGTGGCATCATGTTTAACGCACGCTGATCCAGGCGGTCAATTCATGCGCTTGACCAAAGCGCGAACGCCACGGCCCTCGGTGAACTCGTGCATGATCAGTTCGACATCAATCACCCGATAGACGCGATCCCCCCGCATGTGGAACGTGTGCCCAATGCGCGGGGCAATGTCGGCATCAAAGAACTTGTTGATTTCTCTGGGATCGGGGGAGTCGATGATCACATAGCGCATGGCAAGGCTCCTGTTGAAATCCCGGCATTCCGGAATGGCCGCAAGTCCGCCTTCTGTCGAACAGGCTCGACGATGAGATTCCGGTTCAGGAGATCTCAATCTGGATGCTTTCAGTCTAGGTGTTGGCGCGACCGGATCGCAACAGAAACTATTTTAGTCGTATTTTTATCAATATTTTCATGAACGCCCTGTAATGGAAAAAGGGAGCCCTCAAGGCTCCCTTTTCCTTTATCTGATACTGGAATAAATCAGGTCAGACTGCTGATATTCCAAATCTTCTTTGCATAGTCATGAATCGAGCGGTCCGACGAGAATGTGCCCATGTTGGCGACGTTCAGGATCGCCTTGCGCACCCATGTCCCCTGATCTCGGTAGGCCTTGTCAACCTGATCCTGCACGGCAGCATAGGAGTCAAAGTCGGCCATCAGGAAATAATGATCGCCGTGTGACAGCAAGGTGTCATAAATCGCCTGATAGCGGTGCGGATCGTCGGGGGTAAAGAAGCCGCTGGCGATCATGTCCACCGCCCGCTTCAGGGCCGGGTTGTTGTGATAGAAATCCCACGGGCGATAGCCATGGGCGCGCATTTCGGCGACGCCTTCGGCGGTCATGCCGCAAATGAAGATGTTCTCTTCGCCGACCGCATCGCGGATTTCGATGTTGGCACCATCCAGCGTCCCGATGGTCAGGGCGCCGTTCAGGGCAAACTTCATGTTGCCGGTCCCCGAGGCTTCGGTGCCTGCGGTCGAAATCTGTTCCGACAGGTCGGTGCCGGGAATGACGATTTCCGCCGTCGAGACATTATAGTTCGGCACAAAGGCCAGCCCCAGACGCCCACGGGTGCGCGGGTCGTTGTTGATCACCTGTGCCACGTCGTTGATCAGGTGAATGATCTGTTTGGCGAGGAAATAGCCGGGGGCCGACTTGCCGGCGATGATCACGTTGCGCGGATGAATGTCGTCGTCACCGTCACACAGGCGGTTGTACAGGGTGATGACATGCAGCAGGTTCAGCAGTTGCCGCTTGTACTCGTGGATGCGCTTGACCTGGCTGTCAAACAGGCTGTCGGGGGAGAAGCGGACGCCGCAGCGGGTTTCGACCAGAGCGGCCAGGCGAACCTTGTTGGCGCGTTTGACGGCGGCAAAGCGGTCGCGGAAGCCGGTATCATCGGCAAACTTTTCCAGCTCCTTGATCGCCAACAGGTCGGTCCGCCAGCGGTCGCCGATGGCTTCGGTGATCAGCGACGACAGGCCCGGATTGGACTGCAACAACCAGCGGCGCTGGGTCACGCCATTGGTAACGTTGATGAATTTTTCCGGGGTCAGGCGGTTGAAGTCGGCAAAGACATTGATGCGCATCAGGTCGGTGTGCAGGGCGGCGACGCCGTTGACATGCGACGAGCCGACAACGCACAGGTGCGCCATGCGGATGCGACGGTGGGAGTCATCGACCAGGCTCAGGCGTGACAGGATGTCGGGCTGGCCGGGGAAATGGATCTTCACCTGTTGCAGGAAGGCAAAGTTGATCTTGTAGATCAGGTCAAGGTGGCGCGGCAGCAGGGCTTCGAGCATGGCAATCGGCCAGGTCTCCAGCGCCTCGGGCAGCAGGGTGTGGTTGGTGTAGTTGAAGGTGTGGCTGGTGATGTCCCACGCCTTTTCATAAGAATAGCCGTACTGGTCGATCAACAGGCGCATCAGCTCGGGGATCGCCAGCGACGGGTGGGTGTCGTTGAGCTGGATGCAGACCTTTTCCGGCAGCTTGTCCAGGCTGTGGCCGCTGCGGTTGTGGCGGGCCAGAATGTCCTGCAACGACGCCGAGACAAAGAAATACTCCTGCATCAGGCGCAGTTCCTGCCCCATCAGGGTGGTGTCGGCAGGGTACAGAACCTTGGACAGGTTTTCGGAAATGGTCTTGTCCTTCACCGCGTCGATGTAGTTGCCCTGATTGAAATACTTCAGGTCAAAATCACGGGTGGCGCGGGCCGACCACAGGCGCAGCTTGGTGACCACGCCGGAGTCATGCCCGGAAACCGGCACGTCATAGGCCATGGCAATCACGTCTTCGGTATCGACCCACTGGCGGACATCCTGCCCGCGGTCATCCTTGTAGGACGCGATACGGCCCCGGAAGCGGACCGGATAGATGATGTTCGGGCGTTCAAATTCCCACGGATTGCCATAGCGCAGCCAGGTTTCCGGGTGTTCGACCTGCTCGCCGTTTTCGATCCGCTGGGTGAACATACCGAATTCATAGCGGATGCCATAGCCAAAGCCGGGGTAGGAATGGGTGGCGAGGCTGTCGAGGAAGCACGCCGCCAGACGGCCCAGACCGCCGTTGCCGAGGGCGGCATCATATTCGAACTCGCTGACCGCTTCGATATCCTGCCCCAGTTCGGCCAGAGCCTGCCGCACCTTTTCATAGAGGCCGGTGTCGAGCAGGTTCTTGATCAGCGAACGGCCGGTCAGATATTCCAGCGACAGGTAATAGACCCGGCGGACATCCTGTTCCCGCTCGCGCAGGGCGGTGTTCATGTACTGCTCGGACAACAGGCCGCGCACCACCCCGGCGGCGGCATAGAGCCAGTCGCGCTGCGAGGCATAGCTGGGAGAAACCCCGACGTTATGGACCAGATAGCTTTTGAGCTGGCGCTTGATGTCGTCAATGGTGTCGAGGGCAATCAGGTCCCCCTCATCACCAGACGTGGCGGGCTGAATATCCTGATCCATCGGAACGGTCTGGTCCGTCATGGGCTTATCCCTTGTTGCTGATGATATGACTGCTGGGTGATCTGAACGACCGGTGTTAGGGGGCGGCGAGGGCGTCGTCAAACAGGCTCATGTACGCCTCGGCGGCGCGCTGCCAGCCAAAATCCTGCTCCATCGCCCGGCGCTGGGCGGCTTGCCAGGCGTCGGGGTGATTATAGACGCTCAGGGCGCGGAAGAACGCCCCTTGCAGGCCTTCGAGGGTCGGAGACTCGAACACAAAGCCGGTGCCATGATGCGCGTCGGCGGTGGGAATGTCATGCACGGTGTCGGCCAGCCCGCCAGTGCGGCGCACCAGCGGCAGGGCACCATAGCGCAGGGCGTACAGTTGGGTCAGGCCGCACGGCTCAAAGCGCGAGGGGACCAGGAACAGGTCACTGGAGGCCTGCACCAGATGGGCCAGCGGTTCGTTGTAGCCAATGTCCACCCCGACCGAACCGGGGAAGCGGTGCGGCAGGCTGGTAACCGTGCGCTCGAGGGCGGCGTCGCCGCTGCCGACCAGCACCACCTGCGCCCCGGCGGCCACCATCGCCGGAATGGCACTGGCAACCAGATCGACACCCTTTTGATCGGAAAAGCGGCTGACCAGCCCCAGCAACGGCGCATCAGGGCGCGGATCAAGGCCGAGGCGCTGTTGCAGGACCGCTTTGTTCTGTGCCTTGCCCTGCACAAAGCTGGTGCTGTCATAGCTGGCGGGGATCAGGTGATCGCAGGACGGGTCCCACAGCTGGTAATCGACACCGTTCAGGATGCCGCGCAGGTGCCCGGCGCGGGCGCGTCCGGCCAGCAGGCCATCCAGCCCCCGGCCACCTTCGGGGGTGGTGATTTCCCATGCGTAGGTGGGGGAGACGGTGGTCAGGCGGTCGGCATAGTACAGCCCGGCTTTCAGGAAGCTGACCTTGCCGTTGAATTCCAGCCCGAAGATCGAAAAGCTTTCCGGCGGCAGGCCGATTTCCGGCAGGATGTCGCGTGCGAAAATGCCCTGAAAATGCAGGTTATGGATGGTAAAGACCGTGCGCGGGCGGTGGCCGCTGGTGGTCAGGCGGACATAGGCCGGAACCAGCCCGGTCTGCCAGTCATTGGCGTGGATCACATCGGCCGCCCAGCCGTGGATGACCTCACCGCTGCCGATCATCGCCGCGACCTTTGACAACAGGGCAAAGCGGCGGAAATTGTCGTCATGGTCCCAGCCGTCGGGGCGCTGATAGGGGCCGCCATCACGGTCATACAGGGCCGGATTGTCCACGAACCACACCGGTACACCGCTGTCGGGCATGCGGGCGGGGATCAGGTATGTGTCTCCAAAGCCCAGCACATTGCCCAGCCACAGCGACGGACCGTGGTCCACGGCCTTGGCAACCACCGAGCGGTAAGCCGGCAGCAGGATACGGGCATCCACGCCGCAGTGCACCAATGCCTGGGGCAGGGCGCCGGCCACATCGGCAAGGCCACCGGTCTTGATCAGCGGGTAGACTTCAGAGGAGACAAGCAGAACGCGCATGGTATTTCCTGACCAGTCACCGGCGCGGCCACGGGAAGCGTCGGCAGGGAACGCCCTGATTTGGGCTGAGAAAAGTCCGTTGCTGACAATTCACGCGATTTCCCGGAGGGGTGCAATATCCTTTTGGAGCATGTCTCCCATGTTTTTCACATTTAACCATTTTCTTTCACGCAGTTGTCATTGAAAGCCCCTGACAGGCGTGTCAGATTTGAGACCATAGACGTTCGCGGCGCGAAAGACGAACGGGCGTTCTGTTGCACTGCCACCGGCCATAGGGCCGGCCATAGGGGAGGAACTAGGATGGATTCGACGGGTGCTCTGGCTGACCTCAACCGGGCCTTGCGCGGTACGCTGGCTCTGGTGCTGGCGGGAGGGCGCGGCTCGCGGCTGCGCAACCTGACCGATGACGAGGCAAAGCCTGCCGTTCCTTTCGGGGGCAAGTTCCGCATCGTCGATTTTCCGCTGTCGAACTGCGTGAATTCCGGCATCCGGCGCATTGCGGTGCCGACGCAGTACAAGGCCCATACCCTGATTCAGCATGTCCAGCGGGGCTGGGGCTTTTTCCGCGCTGAAATCAACGAATTTGTCGAGCTGTGGCCCGCCCAGCAGCAGACCAGCGAAGAAAGCTGGTATCGCGGCACCGCCGATGCGGTGTTCCAGAACCTTGATCTGGTCCGCCGCCATGACCCGGACTACATTCTGGTGCTGGCTGGCGATCACGTTTACCGGCAGGACTATTCCAAGCTGCTGGCCTATCACATCGACAAAAAAGCCGACCTGACCGTTTCCTGCGTCGAGGTTCCGCTGGATCAGGCGAAAGAGTTTGGCGTGGTCGGCGTTGATGAAACCGACACCATCGTCGATTTTCTGGAAAAGCCATCTGATCCGCCGCATGTGCCGGGCAAGCCGGAGGTGGCCTTTGCCAGCATGGGGATTTACGTCTTCAATGCCCGCTTCCTGATGGAACTGCTGGAAAAAGACGCCATCGATCCCAACTCGTCGCATGACTTCGGCAAGGACATCATTCCGGCGCTGATCAAAAGCAACCGGGTGGTGGCTCACCGCTTTGGGGATTCCTGCGTGCTGACGCCGGGGGCGGTCGAGCCTTACTGGCGCGATGTCGGAACGGTCGATGCCTATTGGGAAGCCAACCTCGACCTGACCACCATCACCCCGGAACTGGACCTGTACGACGAAAACTGGCCGATCTGGACCTATCAGCTGCAAAAGCCCGCCGCCAAGTTTGTCTTTGACAGCGATGACCGGCGCGGGATGGCGGTTGACTCGGTGGTGTCGGCGGGCTGTATCGTGTCCGGGGCAGTGGTGCGCCGCTCGCTGCTGTTCAGCTGCGTCCGGGTCAATTCCTATGCACTGGTCGAAGATACGGTGGTGCTGCCCGAGGCTGATATTGGCCGTCATTGCCGCATTCACAAGGCAATCATCGGGGCCGGGTGCAAGGTGCCCGAAGGTCTGGTGGTTGGCGAAGACCCGGTTGAGGATGCCAGACGGTTCCATGTGACCGACAAGGGCGTGACGCTGGTAACCCGACAGATGCTTGAGGCTTTGTAACAGGCAAGTCCATAACAGGCACAAGCCGTTTTTCGGCGGGCGCGCAACAGAAAGGGCAGCATCCATCGGTGCTGCCCGTCTGCGTTATCGAGCAATCTGGCTGATCATCGTCCCGGTGAGCGGAGTGGCCCCGTAACCGGGGGCATGGGCCACCGCCCGCCCAACCAAAATCAGCACCGGCCCGCCCGAGGGCGCGGTCGCCATCGGGGTACGGCCCAGATCGGTCAGCGTACAGAACTCTGTCCGCATGTCCGGGTGGGTGCCGTTTTCAATCAGGGCCACCGGCGTGTCTGCGGGCAGGCCACCATTGAGCAGTCCGCGCCGGATGATGGCGGCCTGCCGATGGCCCATGTAGATGGCCAGCGTACAGCCAGGATCACTGAAGGCCGACCAGTCGAGGGCAAGGGTTTCGATCTCACTGCGGCAACTGGCGGTCATCAGGCGCAACGAGCGGGCTTCGCCGCGATGGGTCAGCGGAATGCCCAGCGATGCGGCGACACCGATGGCGGCGCTGATGCCCGGAATGACATGAACCGGGATGTCCTGTTGCCGCAAGTATGCGGCTTCTTCGCCACCCCGGCCAAAGATGAACGGGTCACCGCCCTTCAGGCGCACAACGGTCTGGCCGCGCTGGGCGAGTGAGGCGAGGGTACGGTTGGTAAAGCTCTGGCTGACCGACGGCTGGCCTGCGCGCTTGCCGACCGGGATCAGGCGGGCTTCGCGACGGGCCAGTGCGAGGATTTCGGACGAGACGAGGGCGTCGTAAAGAATAACGTCGGCGGTCTCGATGGCGCGCACGGCGTGCAGGGTCAGCAGGCCGGGATCACCGGGACCGGCACCGACCAGCGTCACCGACCCTTGCGGCGCGCTGTCTTGTTGTTGCGCCAGTTCGTGCAGGGCAGCGCGCAGGGTGGCGATGCCTTGCTGTTCGTCCTGCTCGATGATGCGCTGGGCCAGCGGGCCGTTAAACACCTGATCCCACACCCTGACGCGGGCCTGCACCGAAGAAAAACTCTCGCGCACCTGCTGCTGGCAGGCGGCGGCGGCCATGGCGAGGCGTTCAAAGCCTTGCGGAATGGCCTTTTCCAGCCGCTGGCGAACGGTGCGCGCCAAGGCCGGAGCGGTACCGCCGGTGGACATCGCCACCACCAGCGGGCCACGGTCAAAGATGGCCGGAACGGTGAAATCGGAATGGTGGGGCCGGTCCACCGCGTTGAACAGGATGCCGTTTTCCCGGCATATCTGCTGTGCCTGAACGGTCAGCTCCTGCTGGTCGTCGGCATCAATGACCAGCAGGGCACCGTCCAGCAGCGCGGCCAGCCCGGCAACCGAGGCCGGAGGCTGTTGCCAGCCTGCGACCAGACCATCGCGCACCAGTTGCGCCACATCCGGGCCGAGATGATCGGCAATCACCAGCACGGCGGCGGCGGAGCGCAGCAGCAGGCGGATTTTGGCGGCGGCCATTTCGCCGCCCCCCAGCACCACCGCCTTGCGTCCTGCGATGGTCAGAAACAGCGGAAAGGCAGGGGCATCAGGCGGCAACGGCGGGTTTCGCATGGCGGATGATCTCCTTGATTTCGGAGACACAGGAGCCGCAGCCGGTCCCTGCTCCCAACAGTTTTCCAATCTCTTCGGCGGTGGCGGCGCGGCCCTCGGTGACGGCGGCCTGAATGGCCTTCAGCCCCACCGACAGACAGGCACACACCAGCGGCCCCTGATCCTCCCCGCTGCGGGGAGCCTGTCCGGCCAGCAGGGCCACCCGGTCTTCGGGGGCGAGCGGGTCCGTACTGGCAAACAGGGTGCTCATCCAGCCCCGGGCGACGGTCGGGCGGTCTTTGGCGATGAACAGGCTGCCTTGCAGGCGACCATCACGCAGCCAGGCAAGGCGAACGCTGGAACGGGCCTGATCCTGATACTGCAGATAATCATGCCCGGGGGCGGATTGCAGGGCGTGATGCAGGTCATTCCACTGTTCTGGCTGATCTCCGGCCAGTTCGATCACCGAGGCTCCGGTGCCGCTATGGCGACACCAATAGGGGATGGTGGCTAGTGCCGGGGGAGGCTCCGCATCGGCGGGCAAAAATAGCAGGCCGCTCCAGCGGGTGGCAAAGGGGGCGACGCTGACCGGCATGTGCTTGCTTTCCGGCTGACCGGAAAACGGATCGGCATGGGCGCTGATCAGGCGGCTGACCACCGCCTTGGCGCTGTTGCTGTCGCTCCAGTGGATGGGCAGAAAAACGTCACCCTGCCGCTGGCTGTCGCTGTGCTGGATGCGGACCAGCAGTTCCCCGTGGCGGCTGTGGACCTGTGCCAGTTGGCCGTCTTCCAGGCCATGCCGTGCGGCATCGGCGGGGTGAATCTCCAGCAATGGCTCGGGGCGGTGGGCCGACAGGCGGGGCGACAGGCCGGTGCGGGTCATGGTGTGCCACTGGTCACGATAGCGGCCAGTGTTCAGAATCAGCGGGAAATCAGCCGAGGCCTGTTCTTTCGGCAGAGCGGCGGCGACGGCCAGCATGCGGGCCTTGCCATTGGGATGAGTGAACAGGCCATCGCCATACAGGCGCGCCGTCCCGGCGGGATCGGCGGCAGTCACTGGCCACTGGATGGGGGGCATCTGGTGATAGGCGGTGGTGCTGATGGTGGCCAGTCCGCTGATATCAAAGGCCCGGCGGCCATCATTCTCAAAGCCGGACAGCCGCGCGTGCTCGCGGAAAATGTCTGCCGGGCCGTGGTAGTCAAAGGCGGCGCCATGGCCCAGCGCCGTGCCGACCGCGCTGATGATCCACCAGTCGGGGCGGGCTTCGCCGGGCAGGGGCAGAAACGGGCGCTGGCGCGAGATGCGGCGCTCGGAATTGGTGACGGTGCCGTCCTTTTCCCCCCATGCCGCGGCGGGCAGGGTGATATGGGCATGGCGCAGGGTATCGGTGCTGTCGATCACATCGGAAACCACCACCGTCGGGCAACGGGCGAGGGCGTCGCGCACCATATCGGACTCTGGCAGGCTGACGGCGGGGTTGGTGGCCATCACCCACAGGAATTTGATGCGGCCATCGTGGATGGCGCGAAACATGTCGATGGCTTTCAGACCTTCCCCGACCCTCAGCGCCGGAGCCTGCCAAAACCGGCCCAGACGCTCGACGTCTGCCGGGTCGTTGGGGTTCATGTGGGCGGCCAGTTGATTGGCGAGGCCGCCGACTTCGCGCCCCCCCATGGCATTGGGCTGGCCGGTGACGGAAAACGGCGTGCTGCCGGGCTTGCCCACCCGCCCGGTAGCCAGATGGCAGTTCAGGATGGCGTTGACCTTGTCGCTGCCCTGACTGGACTGGTTGACCCCCTGCGAAAAGACCGTCACCGTCCGTGCGGTGGTGGCAAAGGCTTGATAGAACGCCAGAACGGCCTCGACGGAAAGCTGGCAGTGGCGGGCAACGGTGGCAATGTCACCCGCTTCGGTCCGGGCGGTGGCAAAGGCCTGTTCAGCGCCGTCAACGTGGGCGGTCAGATAGTCGGGGGAGATGGCGTTCTGCTGTTCCAGATAGGCGAGCAGGCCATTGAACAGCATCACGTCACTGCCGGGGGCGAGCGGCAAATGCAGGTCGGCGGTATCGCACGACGCACTCCGGCGCGGATCAATGACAATCAGCCGGGTGCCGCGCTGGCGTTGGGCGTGCAGCAGGCGTTGATGCAGCACCGGATGGCACCACGCGAGGTTGGAGCCGACCAGCAGCACCAGCTCGGCCAGTTCAATGTCTTCGTAGGAGCCGGGGACAACATCGGCCCCAAAAGCGCGCTTGTGGCCGACCACCGTCGAGGCCATACACAGGCGGGAATTGGTGTCGATATGCGGACTGCCGACAAAGCCCTTCAGCAGCTTGTTGGCGACATAATAGTCTTCGGTCAGCAACTGGCCCGAGACGTAAAAGGCAACGGCAGAAGGGCCATACTGGTCCAGCGTCTCCTGCAACCGGCTGGCAACGGCCTCAACAGCTTCCGACCACGGTCGGCGCTGGCCGTCAACGGTCGGGTACAACAGGCGGCCTTCGGGACGCAGGGTTTCGGTCAGGGCGCTGCCCTTGGAACACAGGCGGCCAAGGTTGGCCGGATGCGAGGCGTCGCCGCCGACGCTCCAGCCGGTGCGGCCCTCGGTCACGACCACACCGCACCCGACGCCGCAATAGGGGCAGGTGGTGCAGGTCTCAGTCATGCGTACAGCCTCCGGCAGAGGGCGTGTAGCCGATGAAAACCTGCCCGCCGTCCAGCCGCAGCGG
The DNA here is from genome assembly GCF_900156605.1 of Insolitispirillum peregrinum. Classification (GTDB taxonomy): domain Bacteria; phylum Pseudomonadota; class Alphaproteobacteria; order Rhodospirillales; family Rhodospirillaceae; genus Insolitispirillum; species Insolitispirillum peregrinum. Next base: position 654,451 of record NZ_FTOA01000001.1, read on the forward strand.
GATATGCCCGGCACAGCCCTCGTCCGGACCCTGAGCCTCGCCCGAGGCCAGATCAATCACCCATGAATGCAGCGGGCAGGTCACCCGCCGACCATGGACGATCCCCTGCGACAGCGGCCCGTGCTTGTGCGGACAGCGGTCAACCAGCGCGAACACCTCGTCATGGATGGTGCGGAACAGGGCAATCGGGGTGTCGCCCAGTGTCAGCGTGCGGGAGCCTTGCTGCGGAATGGCGTCGATGGTGCCAACGTTGATCCAGGTCATTGCAATGGTCATCGGATTTACTCCGCAGCAAGGGGATGCGAGGGGGACAGGGGAGCGAATTCATGGGCATCAACCCGGCCCTCGGCGCGGGCCTGCCACGGATCATCCTGCGAGACGCTTTGCGAGTGCAGGAAGCGCTGGTACAGGGCGGCACGGTTTTCGGCGTCCTCGACAATTGCCTGCCGGACCGGCTCCAGACCGATGCGCTCGATCCATGGCGCGGTGCGCTCCAGATAACGGGCCTGCTCGCGGTACATCTGCACAAAAGCCCCGCAGTATTCCTTGACCTCGTCGGTGGTGGACACCTTGCACAGCAGATCGGTGGCGCGGACGTGAATGCCGCCGTTGCCGCCGACGTGCAGTTCCCAGCCGCTATCGACCGCCACCACCCCAAAGTCCTTGATGGTGGCTTCGGCGCAGTTGCGCGGGCAGCCGGAGACGGCCATCTTGAACTTGTGCGGCATCCACGAGCCCCAGGTCATTTTTTCCAGCTCGACGCCCATGTCCATCGACCGCTGGGTGCCAAAGCGGCACCATTCGGCCCCGACGCAGGTCTTGACCGTGCGCAGCGACTTGCCATAGGCGTGACCAGAGACCATCCCGGCGGCGTTCAGGTCAGCCCAGACGGCGGGCAGGTCTTCCTTGCGGACTCCCAGCAGGTCGATGCGCTGGCCGCCGGTAACCTTGACGGTCGGGATGCTGAACTTTTCGGCCACATCGGCAATGGCCCGCAACTCGGCGGGATTCGTCAGGCCACCCCACATGCGCGGGATCACCGAATAGGTGCCGTCCTTCTGGATGTTGGCGTGGACGCGCTCGTTGATGAAGCGGCTGGGGCCGTGATCCTGATACTCGGTCGGCCAGGCGCACAGCAGGTAATAGTTCAGCGCCGGGCGGCAGACGTGACAGCCGTCGGGGGTGCTCCATTCCAGTGCCTGCATCACGGCGGCCTGTGACTTCAGGCCACGGGCGACGATTTCCCGCCGAACGTGGTCGTGATCGTGCGAGGTACAGCCGCACAGGGGTTTACGGTCGGCGGCCTGATAGCCATCGCCCAGCGTTGCCACCAGAATGCTTTCCACCAGCCCCGCGCACGACCCGCACGAGGCCGAGGCCTTGGTGTGGGCCTTGACTTCATCAAGGGTGGTCAGGCCCTTTTCGGTGATCGCCGAAACAATGGTGCCCTTGCACACGCCGTTGCAGCCGCAGATTTCCGCATCATCGGACAGGGCGGCAACGGCCTGCTTAGGGTTTCCGCTGGTGTCTCCGGCAAAGGCCGGGCCAAAGATCAGGGTGTCGCGGTGGGCGGTCACGTCTTCGCCCGCGCGCAGCAACTGGAAATACCAGCCGCCATCGGCGGTATCGCCGTACAGGACTGCGCCCTTGATGGTATTGCCGTGCAGGACGATCCGCTTGTACACGCCGCGCCCGGCATCGCGGAACACGATGTCTTCGGTGCCGTCGCCACCGGAAAAATCACCGGCTGAAAACACGTCGATCCCGGTGACTTTCAGCTTGGTCGAGGTGGCGGCGGGCTGGTAGCCCGCGGTATCCCGTCCCGCCAGACGGTCGGCCAGAACCTTCGCCATCTCATACAGCGGGGCGACCAGCCCGTGGCACTGACCGCGGTGCTCGACGCATTCGCCGACCGCCGAAATGGCCGGGTCCGAGGTGCTCATCAGGTCATCGACCACAATGCCCCGGTTGACGGTCAGGCCACAGTCTTTGGCCAGCGTGGTTTGCGGCCGGATGCCCACGGCCATCACCACCAGATCGGCGGGCAGTTCGCGCCCGTCGTGCAGGCGGACGGCGGTAACGTGGCTGTCGCCGACGATTTCGGCGGTGTTGGCTTCGGTCAGAACGGTCAGGCCGCGCTGTTGCAGGGCAGAGGACAGCAGATAGCCCGCCGACGGGTCGAGTTGCCGTTCCATCAGGTGCCCGGCGAGGTGAATGATCGTCACCTGCATGCCACGCCCTTGCAGGCCGGCAGCGGCTTCCAGACCCAGCAGGCCGCCGCCGATCACCACCGCATGGCCGCCCTTGCTGGCCGCAGCCAGCATCGCCTCCACGTCTTCGACATCGCGGAAACCGACCACCCCCGGCAGGGTGTGGCCCGGAACAGGAATAACGATCGGCTGCGAGCCGGTTGCCAGCAGCAGGTGGTCATAGGAAACGGTTTTGCCATCGCGGCTGGTAACGGTCTTTTGGACGCGGTCGATGGCAACCACCGGGTCGCCACTGATCAGGGTGATGTCGTTGTCCCGGTACCATTCGGCAGTATTGATGACGATCTCATCAAAGCATTTTTCGCCCGCCAGCAGCGGCGACAGCATGATGCGGTTATAGTTCACGCGCGGCTCGGCGCCAAAGACGGTGATCTGATACTGACCGGGGGCACGGTTCAGCAGGTCTTCGACGGTGCGCATGCCAGCCATGCCGTTTCCGACGACAACGAGATGCGGGCGTTGTGAAGAGGGCTGGGACATCTGTTTTGTCTCCTGCGGGCTGTTCCGGCATCGCGGCTCGGTGGACAGCGACCAAAAACAAAAAAGCGCCCGACACGGTTTCTCTGTCAGGGACAGAAAAACAGGGTCGGACGCCATCATCCGGGAGAGGCCCCGTCATTGGGACCTGCTGTATGAAAAAGATGAGCAACGCTGCTCTGCGGTTATCTAAGCATATTTCATGCCAGAGCGATTATGGTATTGATAATATTGGATAGTGAAGCGTAGGAGGGCCTGCGGAGGGTGGGGCGATGCTGTTTTTTGACTATTTATCAGGCTTTGTTGCCATGAGAGACCATTAAATGGGCATCTCAGTTTATCATTCTGATAAATAAAGTATTTTTTTTGGTTTCGTGTGCGTTGCCGCATCGCACGCCTGCTAGAAATGATTAAAAAATAGTCTTACTGCATGCATGTCCATTTTATGGGCTTTATGCGTCCGGCGGTGATCGGCCCTATGGAAAACCCTGTATTCCCAAGGAGATAAAATTTTTCCGGGGCTGTGGTGCATCTTCTGGCATAAGGCATGCATTGAGAACCGCACTGCACCGATGAAGGTGCTCCGTAATTTCTGGCCCGCAGATGGGCCGTTTGGCAAAGCCGCCAGTGATAAGGGAAGCCGTTCCGCTTTCCTGTTCGCTGGCGGCTTTTTTGTCTTCTGCGTCCGTTCCGGACGGCATCATGGAGCGAACAGATCATGCGCGATATTTCCCGTTCTTCTGCGCTGGCACGTCGTCAGGTTCTGCGGCTGGCGGCGGCGGCACTGGTGGCGGCGGCCTGCGGCCTGAGCCCGCTGGCTGCCGCAGCCGAGGCCCTGAAGCTGGAAAAGGATGAGCTGAAGTTCGGCTTCATCAAGCTGACTGACATGGCTCCGCTGGCCGTGGCCTATGAAAAGGGCTATTTCGAAGACGAAGGGCTGTCCGTCACCCTCGAGCCACAGGCCAACTGGAAAGTGCTGCTCGACCGGGTGATTTCCGGTGAACTGGACGGGGCGCACATGCTGGCCGGTCAGCCGCTAGGCGCGGCGGTGGGCATCGGGACGCAGGCCGACATCATCACCGCTTTTTCGATGGACCTGAACGGCAACGGCATCACCGTGTCGAACGAGGTGTGGGAGCTGATGAAGCCGCATCTGCCCAAGGGGCCGGACGGCAAGGTTCTGCACCCGATCAAGGCCGATGCCCTGAAGCCGGTGATCGAAAAGTTCCGGGCTGAAGGCAAGACCTTCACCATGGGGATGGTGTTCCCGGTCTCGACTCACAACTATGAGCTGCGCTATTGGCTGGCGGCTGGTGGCATCAACCCCGGCCTGTACTCGCCGACCGATGTGTCGGGCCAGATTCAGGCCGACGCCCTGCTGTCGGTGACGCCGCCGCCGCAGATGCCGGCCACGATGGAAGCCGGGACGATCTCGGGCTATTGCGTCGGCGAGCCGTGGAACCAGCAGGCGGTGGTCAAGGGCATCGGCGTGCCGGTGGTGACCGACTATGAAATCTGGAAGAACAATCCGGAAAAAGTGTTCGGCGTGACCGCCAAGTGGGCCGAGCAGAACCCGAACACCCATCTGGCGGTGGTCAAGGCCCTGATCCGGGCGGCGATGTGGCTGGATGCCGACAACAACGCCAACCGCAAGGAAGCGGTCTCGATCCTCGCCAAGTCGCAGTATGTCGGTGCCGATGCGGCGGTGATCGCCAATTCGATGACCGGCACCTTTGAATACGAAAAAGGCGACAAGCGCGAGGTGCCTGATTTCAACGTGTTCTTCCGCCACTTTGCCAACTACCCCTACTATTCCGATGCGGTCTGGTACCTGACCCAGATGCGCCGTTGGGGCCAGATTGCCGACGCCAAACCCGATAGCTGGTATCTGGATGCGGCCAGAAAGGTCTATCGCCCGGAAATCTTCCTGAAGGCCGCAAAGATGCTGGTGGCCGAGGGTAAGGCCAAGGCCGAAGATTTCCCGATGGACAGCGATGGCTTCCGCGCCCCGACCTCGGATTTCATCGACGGCAAAACCTATGATGGCCGCAAGCCGAATGCCTACATCGACAGCCTGAACATCGGCCTGAAGGGGTCGCAGACCGTTCAGGCGGCGAAATAACAGCCGGTATGCGAGGGAGAGGGATCATGAACAGCGCATCGAAAACCGTTGATACGTCTCAGTCCACCGAACAGGCCGCACGCGAGCAGCGCAAGGCGCGCAGGGCGGCAACGCTGAACCGGGTGGGGAAAGGGCTGTCGATGGTCGGCCTTGGGTGGATCGAGCCGATCCTGAAAATTGCCGCCGGAGACAACCCGCAGGAGCAGGTGAAAAGCCTGTGGCAACAGCTAGGCATTCCGCTGGCAGCCATTGGCCTGTTCCTGATGCTGTGGAGCATGACCGCACCGCTGGTCAACACCAGCCTGGGAACCATTCCCGGCCCGTCGGCGATGTGGGAACAGGTGACGGTTCTCTATGCCGACCATCAGGCGCAGCGGGCGAAGGAAACCGCCTTTGATCTGCGGCAGGCCGAGAAAAAGGCCGACGCCGTCAGCAAGGGCGAAGAGTACAAAACGCACCAGTATACCGGCAAGCCGACCTATCTCGACCAGATTGCCACCAGCCTGAAAACGGTGTTCATGGGCTTTGTGCTGGCCAGTGTGGTTGCCATTCCGCTGGGGGTGTTCTGTGGTCTGTCGCCGACGGTCAATGCGGCGCTGAACCCGCTGATCCAGATTTTCAAGCCGGTCTCTCCGCTGGCCTGGCTGCCGATTGTGACCATGGTGGTCAGTGCGCTGTATGTGTCGGCTGATCCGATGTTCGAGAAGTCCTTTGTGACCTCGGCTGTCACCGTCACCCTCTGTTCGTTGTGGCCGACGCTGATCAACACCGCTGTCGGGGTGGCCTCGATCGACAAGGACCTGATGAACGTTGGCCGGGTCCTGCAACTGAAATGGTCGACCAAGATCACCAAACTGGTTCTGCCGTCCTCGCTACCCTACATCTTTACCGGCCTGCGCCTGTCGCTGGGGGTGGGCTGGATGGTGCTGATTGCCGCTGAAATGCTGGCGCAGAACCCGGGGCTGGGGAAATTTGTCTGGGACGAGTTCCAGAACGGCTCTTCGGCCTCGCTGGCGCGGATCATGGTGGCAGTGTTCACCATTGGCATCATCGGCTTCCTGCTCGACCGGGTGATGTACGCCCTGCAAAGCACCTTTACCCGCTCGGCGACCCGCTAACAAGTGTATTTGACCGGAGGCTGTTCCATGTCGTTTCTCGAGCTTCAGAATGTTTCCAAGTCCTATGGCCGCGGGTCGGCGCGCAGCGATGTGCTGAGCGGGATTTCCCTGTCAATCGAACAGGGCGAGTTCGTGGCCATTGTCGGTTTTTCCGGCTCGGGCAAAACGACGCTGATGTCGTTGATTGCCGGGCTGATCATGCCGGATACCGGGACGATCACCGTCAACGGCCAGCCGGTCAAGGGGCCGGGACCAGATCGCGGGCTGGTGTTCCAGAGCTATTCCCTGATGCCGTGGCTGACGGTGCGCGGCAATATTGCGCTGGCGGTCGATGCGGTGTTCCCGTCGTGGAGCAAGCCGCAGCGGGCCGCACATGTTGACAAGTACATTGCGATGGTCAGCCTGTCGCACGCCGCCGAACGCTATCCTGCCGAGCTGTCGGGCGGGATGCGCCAGCGCGTATCGGTGGCGCGGGCTCTGGCGATGAGCCCCGATATCCTGTTGCTGGATGAACCGCTGTCGGCGCTGGATGCGCTGACCCGCTCGAAATTGCAGGACGAGATCGAGGATATCTGGCGGACGGAAAAAAAGACGGTGATCCTGATCACCAACGATGTGGACGAGGCCATTTTGCTGGCCGACCGCATTATCCCGCTCAATCCGGGGCCAAAGGCTACGCTGGGGCCGTCGTTCCCGGTCAAGCTCGACCGTCCGCGCGACCGGACCGCGATGAACAGCGATGATGATTTCAAGGCGCTGCGGCGCGATGTGACCTCGTACCTGCTGCAAGCCGGGGCGCAGGCCGCCCGCACAGACAGCAGCGGCCTGCAACTGCCCGACCTGTCGCCGATCCTGCCGTCTGAACAAGGGGTTGCCGGGGTGCCCAGGGCGACCAAACCCAGCCAGGTGCTGGACGGCTTTGTCGAATTTACGCGGGTGAAAAAGATTTATGCCACCCCCAAGGGACCGTTGACGGTGGTCGATGGTTTCGACCTGAAGATGAAGCGCGGCGAGTTCATTTCGCTGATTGGTCATTCCGGCTGCGGCAAATCGACTGTGCTGTCGATGGTGGCCGGGCTGTCGGATATTTCCTCGGGCGGGATCATTCTCGATGGCAAGGAAGTGATCGACGCCGGGCCGGATCGGGCGGTGGTGTTCCAGTCGCCCAGCCTGTTCCCGTGGCTGTCGGCGCTGGAAAACGTCATGCTGGGGGTGGAGCGGGTGTTCCCCCACGGGTCGGCCCGCGAGCGCGAAGACATTTCCCGCTATTACCTGTCGCGGGTTGGTCTGGAAGACGCGATGGACAAAAAGGCCGCCGACATGTCGAACGGCATGCGGCAGCGGGTCGGCATTGCCCGTGCCTTTGCCCTGAAGCCCAAGCTGCTGTTGCTGGATGAACCGTTCGGTATGCTGGACTCGCTGACCCGCTGGGAATTGCAGGACGTGCTGATGGATGTCTGGTCGAAAACGCAGGTGACGGCCATTTGCGTCACCCACGATGTTGACGAAGCCATCTTGCTGGCCGACCGGGTGGTGATGATGACCAACGGCCCGCATGCCCGGATCGGCAAGATCATGGATGTCAGGCTGCCCCGACCCCGGACGCGCAAGGGGCTGTTGGAGCACGACAGCTATTACAGCTATCGCGAAGAGCTGCTGTCGTTCCTCGAAGAGTACGAAAAGGGCGGAAAGCACCACAAGGTTGCCTGAGGGGTGCTCTGTGGACGATGGCCGGGTGGTCTTTCTGTTCGGGCTTGGGTACAGTACTGAAATTACAGGGAGGACAGGCCCTTTCTCTCCTGTCCCAAGCCATGGCTGATCGGAATAATGGATCAAAATCTCTCTATTCTGGTGATTGATGAAGACCCGGACCGCGCCGCCATCGTCGAGCGGGGGCTGGTTGAGTCCGGCTATACCCGGGTGGCCAAAATCGGCACCACCCTTAATCTGGTCAGCCGCATTCAGGCGTTGGCCCCTGACGTGATCATCATTGATCTGGAAAACCCCGACCGTGATACGCTGGAACAGATGTTTCAGGTGTCCCGCGCCATTCAGCGGCCGATTGCGATGTTTGTCGGCCAGAGTGACGGTGACATGATCAGGGCCTCGGTTGAGGCCGGGGTCAGTGCCTATGTGGTTGACGGCTTGCGGTCGGAACGGATCAAGCCGATTGTCGAAATGGCAATCAGCCGCTTTGAGGCCTTTGACGCCCTGCGGCGCGAGCGGGATGAAGCTCAGGCCAAGCTCGCTGACCGCAAGACCATTGAAAAGGCAAAAGGCCTGCTGATGAAGACCAAGGGACTGGACGAAGAGCAAGCCTATGCCGCCCTGCGGCGAACCGCGATGCAGCAAAACCGGCGACTGGTCGATATTGCGCACAGTGTGATTATCGCATTCCAGATGGATATCTGAGGAAAGGTTGATCCCGATGACCTCCGCCGCTTTGACCCCCGTCCGGTGTGGCTTTGTTCCCCTGATTGACTGCGCCCTGCCGGTGATTGCGCACGAGCAGGGCTTTGCCGAGCAGCAGGGGCTGGCGCTGGAGCTGGTCCGTGAAGCCTCGTGGGCGGCCATCCGTGACAAGGTGGCCTTTGGCGTGCTGGATGCGGCGCATTTGCTGGCCGGTATTCCGCTGGCCTGTGCGGTCGGGGCGGCGCGAGCGCCGCAGGTCGGAATGCTGGCCCTGATGGCGTTAGGGCGGGGCGGCAACAGCATTACGGTGTCCAGCGCGTTGTACCAGCGGATGGTCGAAGCCGATCCGGTCGCCATGGCTGGTCCACGGGCGCAATCGGCGCAGGCGCTGCGCAAGGTGATCGACGCCGACCGGGCGGCAGGGCATCCGCCGCTGTCGTTTGCGACGGTGTTTCCGGTCTCCAGCCATAATTTCGAGCTGCGCTACTGGCTGGCATCGGCAGGGATTGACCCTGACCTTGACCTGAATCTAGGCATCATTGCACCGCCCCGGATGGTGGAAAGTCTGGCGTTGGGTCATATCGACGGCTATTGCGTCGGGGAACCGTGGGGGCAACGGGCGGTTGCCAAGGGGGTCGGGGCCATCATTGCCACCAAAAGCGACCTGTTTCCGGCGGCCCCGGAAAAGGTGCTGGGGGTGCGCACGGCATGGGCCGAGCAACAGGGCGACGTCGCCGAAAAGCTGATCCGTGCCTTTGTCCTGGCAGCGCAATGGGCCGATGATCCTGACAACCGGGAAACTCTGGCGGCATTGCTGGCGCGCGAGGACTATCTGGGGCAATCGGATGCGGCCATTCTGGCGTCCTTGCGCGGCGAGGTCATTTTACGGGCTGGCGAACCTGCGACGGTGCTTCCCGGCCCACACGTCTTTTATCACTGGCAGGCGACGTTTCCCTGGCTGTCGCACGGGCACTGGCTGATGGCCCAGATGCAGCGATGGGGTTTGTGGAGCGGTGATCTGGCCGAGCGGGCACGGATCGTGTCGTCGGTCTATCGACCGGACCTCTATCGGCGGGCTGTGGCTCCGTTGGGCATTCCGCTGCCGGTGGAGGACATGCGGGTGGAGGGCGGTCATTTACAACCATTCCAGAGTCCTGCCGAGGGTGGCGGAATGATTGATCTCGGCCCGGATACCTTCATGGATGGTCGTCTGTTCGACCCGGCCCGTTCCCCCGTCTGATCCTGCCCTATCCGGTGGGGTGAGGGCTGGCGGACCCTGCCATGCGTTTTCTGCGCCCACCCATGCGCCGGGCGCAGTTGCGGCAGGCGCGGGGGGCCTATGCGCAATTTCTGCGTTCCTTTCCCGACCATTTCAGGTCAAATGTCAGGGCTTGCAAAAGCTGCAGGACGGGCGGACCATTTCCCTACCTGATGGGGTGGGTTGCGTCGGTGGCTCCAGGGCGGGAGAAGTTATGGAACTGGCACGCTGCGACTTTCTGAATTTGGCGTCGGCACGGAGCGTCTTTTGCGAGGATTACGCAGAAGCCCGACGGGCGTTTCTGGCTGCTGCTGACGGGGCCGGGCTGACGGTTGACAGTCGGGCGCATCCCAAACGCGGACCGCATGGCGAGGCGCTGGCGTGCGATGTGGTGTGGATTGGCCCTCGTGCAGCCCGGCGGGTGCTGGTGCTGATGGCCGGGACCCATGGCGTCGAAGGCTTTTGCGGCTCGGCCATTCTGACCGACTGGGTGATGGGCGGTGGTGCCGACCGTCTGCCCGACGGGGTGGCGGTGCTGTTGATCCATGCGATCAATCCGCACGGCTTTGCCTGGCTGCGCCGCGTCACCGAGGACGGGGTGGACCTGAACCGCAACTTCATCGATTTTTCCGAACCCTTGCCCGCCGATGAAGGCTATGGCGATCTGGCCGAGGCATTGATTGCCGAAGCCCAGACCAGCCCCGACTGGCAGGCCTTGCAACAGTATCAGCTTCAGCGCGGGCGGATGGGGCTGGAAAATGCCATCACCTCGGGACAGTATTCTCATCCCGACGGCCTGTTTTATGGTGGCAAGGCTCCCACCTGGTCGCGGCGGACGCTGGAATCCGTCAGTGCCGACTATGGGCTGGCCGATCGGTCCGGGCTGTGCGTGATTGATTTGCACACCGGCCTTGGTCCCTATGGTTATGGGGAACTTATTTGTGACCATCCCCCCGCCAGCAAGCCGGTCAGCTATGCCCGCCAGTGGTTCGGCGACAGTGTGACCGAGCCGCTGTGCGGCACCTCGACCTCTGGCCCCAAGCGCGGCCTGACCGATTATTTCTGGCATCAACTGGTCGAAGATCGCGGCTGTATGCTGACGCTGGAGTTTGGCACCTATCCGTTTGACGAAATCCTGACCGCCCTGTGCGCTGACCACTGGCTGCATGCACAAGGCGGGATCGACTGGTCGGCCCCGCACGCGCGCGCGATCAAGACCCGCCTGCGCCATGCGTTCTATCCGGCGCAGGCCGACTGGCAGGAAATGGTGCTGTTCCGGGGGCGGCAAGTGGTCCGCCACGCGCTGGCCGGTCTGGCCTCGCTGGTGTCGTGGTAACAGGGAAGGATCGGATGATGAGTGACAGGCAGCCTCAAAGCGTCTTTCAGGCCTATGAACGGGCCGGGTTTGGCGCTGAAAGTGGTCTGGCGGCGTTGCACCGGGCCTCGACCGGCTGGCAGGAGGTGCCGTTTGCGCCGTCCCTGCGCCTGCCGGGGATGGCGCACGACGAGGCAGCCGCAGCGGCTCTGATCCGTCGGCGTCCGGCCGGGCGTCTGCGGCGGGCGCTGGGCTGGTTGCTGCGGCGAGCGCGGCGATAGGGCAATGAGGAAGCCGTGGGGGCAGCTTCCTCATTGCCTTGAATGCGAAAGACACAGGGTTTTCTGACGGATTGTCAAAGCTTTGGTTTTATCGGGTATACAAGTTTCTTGTCGCTGTTGAGGGCAATCGGTGAGTTGTATTCTTTCGGGTCGTTCTTTTTCCAGTCGAGTAGGAAAATACCTTCCTGCATGGCCCAATAAAAATGCGTGAGTGTCCCCTTGTTATTGATAATAACAGATTCCATGTAGCTTTTCATATTATCAATAATTATTTTTAATTCTGATAGAGATCCATGATCGCATTTTGCAAAAATTTCTGAATTGATGATTCTTTCCATCATGCATACAGAATTTGTGACGCAGTTGAATATTTTTATGTTATCCATACCATACCATGCATACATGGGTTTTTGGTTTATTTCTGTAATAATATTGCTTCTCAGCTCCATTACCTTCTGGTGGGCTATCTGATATTGTCCTTCTGAAATCCGGACACTGATGACGCGGCGTGTCGGGTCAGAAAACATCAGCGCATCATCCCACCATTTACCAGGTAACGTTCCCTTGGCTTTGAGATGGGTGCTTTTGGTAAAGCTGCCCAAAAGATTTTCGGGATTGAAACCTGCGACGACCCTTTCAATTGAGGCGGGATCAAGAGTCCGTCGTTCGTTCTGTCCTCCGGGGTCGGAAACGATAACTTTTTGCCTTGATACAAACATGGAAAAATGACCTGCATAGCAGGCGGCAATCGATTGCACCAAGGCACGCACTGATAGCCGACGGAGGAACGTTACCCCTTGCCCAAGGCTTTTCGCGTAATCCAGTACGTTCATGTAGCCGGATTTTCCGGATTTGTGGTAATCCCTTAGAAAATTCTTGATGAGAAGATCATTTGCAATCCAGTTGGACATGAACATTGATCTTGGTGACAATAGATTTATGCCAATTTTCTGGCTTTGAACTGCGATGAATCCTATTTCGTATATATATTCTATTTTTTCTCTGTCATTGCTGTATGGGCTTGCGCCTAGCTGCCTTGCCAGCATCTGTAGCCGCGTTGCGGCGGTGTGATTTGTGGTCTGCTGTGGTGTTATACCCATTTCTTATCCTGTCACTCAAGAGATCGGTGCCTGAGATTTTTGTTGTATAAGAAAATGCGTCGCTGCAGATGACTTCACCTGCCCGGGATTTCCTCTTGGCATCCATAGAATGTATTTATTTTTCTGTTAATCCTTAGGTTTTATCTCCGAGGTGGCTGCCTGGACACAGGCCGCGCAGAGTCCTTGGTGAAACCTGATCGGATGAAAGGGGTAAACAGTCGGATCGCTGTGTCAGATTTCCAACATTGTGTCCTGTTGTTCGGTGGTGTTGTGTTGCCCTGTGTCGTGTGTCGGACACGGATTTTTTACGTCGAAAAAACATAACTATCTGAAAATAATGACTTTATGAAACTGGCATCATCCTTGCTATGACACCGGCAACGAACGTCATCGCAAGGAGACCAGCCGTGAGCCAGATCATTTCCCTGGACAGCATCTCCCCTCTCGGAAGCCCTGTCACTGTGGCCGACATGCGGGCCGAGATGGACAAGGGCGGGTGCTCGTCGTCGAGCTGCGGCTCGTCGGATGCGCAGGGTGATCTTCCCGACCACATCTGGGACAAGATCAAGGACCACCCCTGCTATAGCGAAGAAGCCCACCACTATTTCGCCCGTATGCATGTGGCGGTGGCTCCGGCGTGCAACATCCAGTGTAACTACTGTAACCGCAAGTACGACTGCGCCAACGAAAGCCGCCCCGGTGTGGTTTCCGAACGGCTGACCCCCGAAGACGCCGCCCGCAAGGTGATTGCGGTGGCCAACGAAGTGCCGCAATTGTCGGTGCTGGGGGTGGCTGGTCCGGGCGATGCGGTTTATGACTGGCGCAAGACGGCCAAAACCTTTGAACTGGTTGAGAAAAAACTGCCGGACATCAAGTTCTGCATCTCGACCAACGGTCTGGCCTTGCCGGACTATGTCGATGACATTGCCCAGCACAACATCGACCATGTGACGATCACCTTCAATGCGCTCGATCCCGAAATCGGGGCGCAGATCTATCCGTGGATCTATTATCAGGGCAAGCGCTGGACCGGCCGCGATGCGGCGCAAATCCTGCTGGAACGCCAGCTTGAAGGTCTGGATGCGCTGGTGAAGAAGGGCATTCTGGTCAAGATCAACTCGGTGATGATCCCGGGCGTCAATGACCAGCATCTGGCCGAGGTGAACGCCGAAGTCAAAAAGCGCGGTGCCTTCCTGCACAACATCATGCCGCTGATTTCCGACGCGGCGCACGGAACGCATTTCGGGCTGATCGGTCAGCGTGGCCCGAGCGCCGCCGAGTTGAAGAGCCTGCAGGACAAGGTGTCGGACGGCACCAAGCTGATGAAGCATTGCCGCCAGTGCCGGGCCGATGCCGTGGGCCTGCTGGGCGAAGATCGTGGCCAGGAATTCACCATGGACAAGATCGCTGCCGACATCGACTACAACCCGGAAAAGCGCGACCTCTACCGTCAGGTGGTGGAAAAGGAACGCGAAGACCGGCGGCGGGCGACGGCGGAAATGGAAGCCCAACTGGCGGTGAACTCGGTCAGCACTGTTGCCGAACAGCCGATGCTGGTGGCGATTGCCACCAAGGGCGGCGGGCGCGTCAACCAGCACTTCGGCCATGCCACCGAATTCCAGATTTACGAAGTCGATAGCCATGGCGTGCGTTTCAGCGGCCACCGGCGGGCAGACAACTACTGCGTCGGCGGCTACGGCGAGGACGACCGGCTGGACATCATCATCAAGGCTCTGGAAGGCGTCAGCGCCGTTCTGTGTGCCAAGGTCGGTGACTGCCCGAAAGACACGCTGGCACAGGCCGGTATCCCGGTCCTTGACGACTACGCCTTTGAATACATCGAGACCTCCGTCGGTGCGTGGTACGCCGCACAGATGGCCTGCGGTCAGGAAAAGGCGACGGCGTGACCGTTGCTCCCCTGAAACCGCCTTTTTCCAAGAAAAAAAGCCTCTCTAATCTGGATCACAGGAGACCTTGTCATGGCTTACAAAATCATCGCTTCCCAGTGCACCGCCTGCGGCGCTTGCGAATTCGAATGCCCGAATGCCGCCATCCGCATGAAGGGTGAAAGCTACATCATCGACCCCGCCAAGTGCAGCGAATGCGACGGTGAACCGGCCCGTTGCGCTGGCGTGTGCCCGGTTGACAACACCTGCGTTCCGGCCTGATCGGGACGTAGACAGGCGGAGGGAGCGTATCCGCTGCGCTCCTTCCGTTCTCTCCGGCTGCCGGGTCCGCTGTGCGCCCATGGGTGCACCGATCTTACAGGAGACCTGCCATGAGTCCGCATACCACTGCTGATACGGCTGTTCCTCTGGATTGGCAGGGGTGCCTTGTGGACTGTGCGGGCTGTGCCCATGCCGGTTTGCAGGCGACGGGGGGGTGTGCGCCCCGGGTTGCCTGTGTGCAGGATCGCTATACCCGCCGGATTTTCACGTTCTTTGAACGCAATCCCGAGCAGGCGGATCATTATCTCGACCATCCCTATTTTGAAGTGCGCGCTCTGGCGGCCCGCCATGTCAGTGTGTTCCGCTTGCACGCCCTGCTGAATGACCCGGAACCCGATGTGCGGGTGGCGGCGGTGCAGCGCCTGCCAGTTCCCAGGATTTTGCCGCTGCGCAAAGACCCGGAACGCAAGGTTCGGGCAGCGGTGGCCCAGCGGTTGACCGGTGCCGATCTGGTGCCGTTGACCGCTGATGAGGATTACTATGTGCGGGTGGTGGTCGCCCGGCGGCTGCCATCCGACATTCTGCCGATGATGATGTACGACCGGGATGCCGATGTGCGGCGGGCGGTGGCGCGGCGGATTGGCGATGAGTGGCTGATGGCGATGGCGTGGGATCTCGAGGCCGAGGTCCGCTTGCAGGTTGCTGTCCGCCTGTCTCCCGAGCAACTGGTGGCGTTGGTGGCCGATGAGGACTGGCGCATCCGCCATGTGGTGGCCAGCCGGGCACCGTTGCACCGGATCATCGCGCTGGCGACCGACCCGGACGACGATGTCCGCGCCCGCTTTGCCCTGCGCAAAGCCAGTGAAGAGCTGCCGTTGCTGGTGATGGCGGCGCGCATCAAGGCGGCTCCGGTGCTGTCGCTGGAACCGGCATCGATCAGCGGGATCTCGCTGGGAGTGATGGCCTCTGGTGTCCGCAAAGGAGACTGACCGATGAGCGAAGATGATGAAGTCGAGGTCTATGATGACCCGATTTACAATTATGGCGACAAGGTTGTCTCGACCAAGAACATCCGCAATGACGGCACCTATCCAGGGGCCGAGATTGGCGAAATTCTGGTGCGGAAAGGGGACGTGGGATACGTCAACTCGATCGGGACCTTTTTGCAGCGCTATTACATTTATGGCGTGGATTTCTATCAAACCGGCCGTCTGGTCGGCATGCGCAAGCGTGAATTGAAGACGATGGAGGAACAGGACATGAAAATCACCATTCGCAAGAGCGTGGCCGGAGACTGGGAAGCCTATATCGCCAAAAAGGATCTGGAAGCGAAGATCGTGGCGATGGAAAATCCCGGCTGCTGGGGGGGCGTGATCACGCTGGATAACGGATGGCGTTTCCAGATGCCCGAAATGGCTGCCGATACCCGCCTGCCGCTGACCGTCGAAGCGCGCAAGCTGGCCGAAGAGGCCGAAGACGCCTGATCAGGTCATCTGGTACAGGCGGCAGGCTGACAACAGCGGTAGGGGATCCACCGGACATGAACGCGATAAACAACGAAACCAAAGCCATGCTGGCCTCGATTGGTCAGGGGGTCGCCGCCGGTCAGATCATCCCCTTTCTGGGGCCCGGAGTGCTGGAAATGGGCGATGCCGCCTGTCCGGTGCCGACCAGCCCGCGCGAGCTGTGCGGGCGGCTGACCAGCAAGGTCGGCGTGCCGGGGCGCATCCGCCATAACCTGTGGAGTTCGGCCCAGTACATCGAAAGCAACCGCCATCGCCGGACGCTGGAAACCCTGCTGAACGAAGCCTTTGGGCCGATCCCCACACCGGGGCCGATCCACACCTGGCTGGCGTCGCTGGAAACCTGCCCGCTGATCGTCGATACCTGGTATGACGGGACGATGGCGGCGGCGTTGCAGGCCTCTGGCCGGACGGCGTGGGGGCAGGTGCAGGGCGTGACCCGCAACGGCGAATGGCGGGATATCTGGTACAAGTTCTTCCACGGCATGACCGGCAACGAGGCCGAAGCATGGGAAGCCGGGGACTGGCTGACCATGCTGTACAAGCCGCACGGCTCGGTGGTTCCGGCGAAAAACTACCTGCTGTCCGACAGCGATTACGTCGAGGTTTTGACCGAAATCGACATCCAGACCCCGATCCCCGATCTGGTAAAGGACATGCGGACCACCCGTGGCTTTGTGTTCCTCGGTTGCCGGTTCTATGACCAGATGCTGCGGACCTATGCCCGCCAGATCAGCAAGCGGTCCGCCGGGCCGTTCTATGTCCTGCTGGACCCGGATGCCGATCTGACCCGCAACGAAGAGCGGTTCCTGACCGATTACAACGTGACTGTCCTGCGCGTGACCCTTGACGAAGCCGCGCCCGTCCTGAGCGGGCAGTCGGGGGCATAACCAGACACAGCTTTCCCCTCTGCAAAGAGGGGAAAAAGGGGGCGGCCACCCATAGGGGGAGCGGTGGCCGTTTTCCCTTCCTTTTCCCGCCGCCCGGAAATCTGCCATACGATCGCTGTCGCTGGGGGAGCCGCAGCGATCAGGGGGGAGAGATCCGGGAGGCAAAAGACAGCGATCCATGGCGGTGGGTCGCTGTTCTTTTTTGTCTGGATGCTTGCTGTTGGCGGTCTGTTGTTGGTGTGGTTATTATTTGCATGGCAGTTCTGCTGTTCTTTTGCGGCAAACTGCGACAAGGGAGTTGCGCTGTCCGCCTGATCTGCTATTCATCCGGCGTTTTTAATGTTCTCAAGGCCAAGGAGGCTGTGCCGTGAGCGGGTCAATGAGCGGGAAAGTCCTTGTTGCGCAGGGTGGCGGTCCGACCGCTGTGATCAACCAGTCGATGGTTGGGGCAGTGCTGGAATCGCGCAAGTTCCGCAATGTGGAAAAAGTTTATGGCGCCTTCCATGGCGTGCGCGGGATTGTCGATGAAGATTTCCTGGATCTGACCCAGGAAACCACCCATAACCTCGAGATGGTGGCCCAGACCCCGTCTTCGGCGCTGGGCTCCACCCGCGACAAGCCGGACCTGAAGTATTGCCAGGAAGTCTTCAAGGTTCTGAAGGCGCACGAGATCAGCTATTTCTTCTACATCGGCGGCAATGACAGCTCGGACACCGTGCGCATTGTGTCCGAACAAGCCAGCTCGGCTGGCTATCCGTTGCGCTGTATCCATATCCCGAAAACCATCGACAACGATCTGATGGTCACCGACCATTGCCCCGGCTATCCGTCGGCGGCCCGTTTTGTGGCGCAGTCGTTCATGGGGGCCAACCTTGATAACTGGGCGTTGCCCGGGGTCTATGTCGGGGTGGTGATGGGGCGCCACGCCGGTTTCCTGACCGCCGCCGCCGCGCTGGGCAAGAAGTTCCCGGACGACGGCCCGCACCTGATCTACATGCCGGAACGGACGTTCGTTATTGATAACTTCCTCGCCGACGTCAAGGCGACGATGGAAAAATATGGTCGCTGCGTGATCGCCGTCTCCGAAGGCATCCATGACGAAGCCGGTGTACCGATTGCCCTGAAGCTGGCCAAGGAAGTCGAACGCGACGCCCATGGCAATGTGCAGCTGTCGGGCACTGGCGCTCTGGCTGACCTGCTGTGCGACGAAATCAAGAGCAAGCTGGGCATCAAGCGCGTGCGCGGGGATACCTTCGGCTACCTGCAACGCTCGTTCGTTGGCTGCGTCTCGGACGTTGACCAGCGCGAAGCGCGGGAAGTGGGCGAAAAGGCCGTGCAGTATGCCATGTGGGGCGACCGCGACGGCTCGGTGACCATTCACCGTACCGGCTTCTATTCGGTGGACTATCACCTGACCCCGCTGATCGACATCGCGGGCAAAACCAAGGTGATGCCGGACGAGTTCATCGCCGACAGCGGTACCGACGTGACCGATGCCTTCCGCATGTATCTGCGCCCGCTGCTGGGCTCGAAGATGCCGGATGCCTATCGTCTGCGCCAGAACCGCGTGCCGAAGATTTTGGGGGTGTGATTTTTCTCTGCGGTACACGGCAGGTGAACAGGCCGCGTACTGCACAGACAGGCAATCCCGGGCTGGGGCGTATGTCCTTGCCCGGGATATTTTTATGCTGATGCCTTTCATTGCAGGCTGTGCTTTTATGGCCATGTCACGATGGAGCGGGGCCTAAAGGCGATGATAAGCATAACAGCTGATCTTATCCGATTCTCGTTTCCGTCCCAGACGTTCAGCAGGGGGCGCGAGTATCAACGGAAAGGGGCTGTTTTTCTGGAATATCTATCCCCCGATCATTCCGTTGTCGAAGGTCTGGTTCAGGGGACAGGTCGCAAACCTTACAGCGTGTCAGTGGAACTCACGGCGCAGCGGGGCGGCAACGTCCGAATTTCCGGGCGTTGTTCCTGTCCGATGACGTTTAACTGCAAGCATGTGGTGGCGTTGCTGCTGCAGGCCGGGCAGATGACGCCCGCCCCCGCCCCCGCCCCCGCCCCCGCCCCAGAGCCTGCCCCCGTCTCCTTCGCGCCATCCCCGGCTGAGCCGGTTCTATCGGCGTCCGTCGAAGGCTGGCTGGCGCATATGGAGAAGGTCGGGCAGCTCAGTACTCGTGAGGACTACCCGCCCACGGTGCGCCGTCGGCTGATCTATGTTCTGTCTCTCTCGCTGGACCGGAACGGCTCTGCCTGGGCGACACTCTGCACGATGTCCGTGCCGTTGCTCAAGGACGGCTCCTTTTCGTCCAAGGCCAGGGTGTTTCAACCGTCCAGCGCCTTTGGCGGCGCACCCGCCCAATTCCTGCGCTCTTCCGATGTCAGCATCCTGAGGCATATGGCCTTTACCAGTGGTGAGATGCGTCTGGAAGGCGAAGGGGGCGCGGAACTGCTGGAGAAAGTACTGGCAACGGGCCGCTGCCATTGGGAGACGGTGGCCGGGCCGGTGCTCCAGCGCGGGGACGCGCGGGCTGCCAGCGTGCGCTGGACCGGTATCGCAGATGGCCGTCAGCGCCCACAGATCGAGGTGACAGGCGGGGGGCGCGCCGTTCCCTTGACGCCGCCGTGGTACGTGGACAGCGCCAACCAGCTCTGTGGGCCGGTAGAGCTGTCGATGCCGCCCCGACTGGCGAAGGTGTTGCTGGAGGCTCCGCCGGTTGATGTGGCCGAGCTGGATGAAGTCCGCCGTCGCCTGTCCGCCATCCTCCCTGAGGCCGAGGCGTATTTGCCCCCCGAACTGGCACCGGCAACAAAGCTGGTTGTCTCACCGGTCCCCCGGCTGCTGCTGCATCACCAGACCGTGCAGGAGGCGGGTTATTTTTATGGCCGGGATACCTTTGTTGACATGCCATTGGCCCGGCTGTCGTTTTTGTATGGGGATCACGAGATTTCCTCCGCCTCTATGCGGGCAACCCTGACGCTGATCGCTGGCAACACGGTGACGGAAATCGTGCGCTCGGCCTCGGAAGAGCAGACAGCGGTCCGGCGTTTGCACCGTTTGGGGTTTATGCTGGCGTCGGAGCAGAAATCGTGGCGGGTTCCGGCAGAGTGCGGCCATGATTTCATGCTGGAACCGGGGACTGACGAGGCGGCATGGGTGGATTTTCTGGTCCATGAGGTGCCCGAACTGACGGCTGCGGGCTGGCATGTCTCGATTGCCGATGATTTTCCCGTCCGTGTGGTGTACTCCGAAGGTACCATCGAAGCCGAGGTGCAGGAAAAGGACGGCATCGACTGGTTTGACCTGCATCTGGGGGTGCTGGTCAACGGTGAGCGGATTGACATCCTGCCGATGCTGTTGACGGTGCTGCGGAAAATTCCCGGCGACGAGCTTCTGGAGTTTCTTGAGGATAGCGAGATCGATAACCGGATGCTGCACCTGCGTCTGGACGATGGTCGCATCCTGCCGTTGCCGTTCAGCCAGGTCCGTCCGATTTTGCGGGCGCTGGCCGCGCTGTTTTCCTCCGAAGAGGGGGGTATCCGCCTGACCCGGGCTGATGCCCCCGATGTGGCTGCCTTTGCCGAGGCCCTTCCCAACCTTGTCTGGCGCGGTGGAGAGAAGCTGCGCGAACTGGGACGGCGGCTCCGCGATCATTCCGGCATTCCGGCGGTGGTTTTGCCCGACCTGTTTCACGGAACCTTGCGAGCCTATCAGCAGGCAGGTGTTGAATGGATGCAGTTGCTGCGCGACGTCGGGCTGGGCGGTATTCTGGCCGATGACATGGGGCTGGGCAAAACGGTGCAGACCCTGGCTCATGTGGCGGTTGAAAAGGCCGCCGGGCGTCTGGATCGCCCCTGTCTGGTGGTCGCCCCGACCAGCCTGATGGCCAACTGGCAGGCCGAGGCAGAAATCTTCACGCCGTCGCTGCGCACGCTGGTTCTGCAAGGCCCAGAGCGCAAGACACTGTTTCCGCTGATTGACAGCAGTGACATCGTCTTTAGCACCTATCCACTGCTGGCCCGCGATGCTGATGAACTGACCGCCCGCCCGTGGCACATGGTCATTCTGGACGAGGCGCAATACGTCAAGAACCCGGTCACCTCGACGGCCAAGGCATTGCGGATGCTGGAGGCGCGCCATCGTCTGGCGCTGTCGGGGACACCGCTGGAAAACCATCTGGGGGAATTGTGGGCGCTGTTTGACTTTGTTTCGCCGGGCTTTCTGGGGGACCGTGCAGCGTTCACCCGTCAGTGGCGGACACCGATCGAAAAAAAAGGCGACGCCGAGCGCCGGGCGGCTCTGGCGCGGCGGGTCAAGCCGTTCCTGCTGCGGCGAACCAAGGCACAGGTGGTGGCCGATCTGCCACCCAAAACGGAAATCATTGAACATGTCGACCTGACCGACAGCCAGCGCGCCCTGTATGAGGGTGTCCGGCTGACCATGCATAAAAAGGTGCGGGAGGCGATTGCCGCCAAGGGGCTGAAGCGCAGCCGTATCGAGCTGCTGGATGCCTTGCTGAAATTGCGTCAGGCCTGTTGTGATCCGCGTCTGGTCAAGGCTGCGGGCGGCAAGGCCCGTGTTGAGTCAGCCAAACTGATCCGGCTGATGGAAATGATCCCGGAGATGATCCGGGAGGGGCGCCGCATCTTGCTGTTCTCGCAATTCACCTCGATGCTGGCATTGGTCGAGGCCGAGCTACAGGCGGCAGACGTTCCCTATGTCCTGCTGACCGGGGACACAAAGGACCGGGCAACGCCGGTGCGGCGGTTCCAGAGCGGTGAGGTCCCGTTATTCCTGATCAGTCTGAAGGCTGGCGGCACTGGCCTGAACCTGACGGCGGCCGACACAGTCATTCACTATGACCCGTGGTGGAATCCGGCGGTCGAGGCTCAGGCCACCGACCGGGCGCACCGTATCGGCCAGGACAAGCCGGTCTTTGTCTACAAGCTGGTGGCCGGTGACAGTATCGAGGTCAAGATGTCCGAGCTGAAGGCCCGCAAGCAGGCACTGGCCGATGGCCTGTTCGATCCCGAGGCGGGCAGTGCCATCGACATCGGGGAAGATGACGTTGAATTCCTGCTGGGAGGCTGAGTCAGGCTGTTCCACTCGCCTGGAACAGCCCACGGGCCTTATTTCCGTTCTGGCACATTGCCCCCGGCAGCGGCCAACAGTTCTTCACTGACTTCTTCCGGGCTGGCGCGGTTGAGCAGCAGCAGAACCTTTTCTTCCAGCTGTTCGGGCGGGAACGGTTTGGCGATGTAGGCGGTAACCTCGTGCGCCATCGCTTCCTTGACGTTTTCCAGCGTGGCGAGGGCCGTGACCATCAGGAATGGCAGCTTGGGCTTGACGCTGCGGACCTGTTTCAGGAAATCGATCCCGGTCATGTGCGGCATTTTCCAGTCGCAGATGATCAGGTCGATGCCATCCTCAAAGTCGCTGAACACCTTCAGGGCCGCCCGGCCATCGGGGGCGGTCATCACCGTGCCGATCCCCATATCGCGCAGGACCATTTCGATGTAGTGGCGGGCACTCTCTTCGTCTTCGACCACCAGCAGGGTCATACCGGACAGATCACGGAATTCGACCCCGGCCCGGGCCATGCGCAAGCCCAGTTCGCGCAGGCGGTCTCCAACTGGCGGCAAGGGAGTTTCTGGTGCCGTCGCCGCAGAGTCATGGCGGATGATATCCTTGCCTGCCAGGTATTTCCGCACAAAATCGCGATGGCGGATATGGCGCCGGATCAGCTCGCGGGCTTCGGTCAGGCACTTGCCATGGGTGAACACGCCATCACCGGCCATGTCTACCACGCGCAGGATGGCGGCGATGGGCGGTTTGGCGTCCTTGCGCAGGGTCGAAAACAGGGTGGTGGTTTTTAATTGATCGTGCTGGGCGCGGTCCAGCATGGTGGCAAGCCGTTTGCGGATCGCAGCCGGGAACGTTGACCCCAGGACCAGCATCTGCAATTCGGAAAAAGCACGCAGGCGGGCATCGCTGTCTTCGATGGCGTCACACAGGCGCCCGACAAAATCGCGGTTTTCCAACAGGGAGATCAGATAGTCATCAACCCCTTTGACGGCGGCAGCCCCTGCCATTGCCTGTTGCAAGGCAAACAGCTGGCGCAGCTTTTCAAGAATGGACCGGCCCCGCAACAGTTCCTGCAGCTTGTCGGCGGACAGCATCAGGGACAGGCGGCGGTCGAGAATGTCATAGGTCGCCTGTCCGCCGATGAACCCGTCCGGCAGGCGCAGGGCACTCATCAGGTCGGCGGCGGCCATCACTTCGGCGATGGCCAGTTTGGTCCCCATCGGATCATCGGGGACGCTGGTGATCAGGCGGTCAGAGCTTTGCAGGACTGTTTGCAGGACCGTAATCAGGCTGTCGCGGATCTGGGGGAACGGGCCGGAGCGCAACAGGGTTTGCAGGCGGCGCACGCTGGGCGGGGTGGTGGCTGGCGAGGCGAGGTCGTTGTTCAGGTAAAGCGCAATGATATCGACCAGCATGTCGTTCGGGTTGGCTGTCTTTTGCCACAAGACAGAGGCAACCCCGCGCAAGGCAAGGTGATCGGCCAGCAAGGTATCGAGATAAACCAGCGCGCTGGGGTCATCCTCCAGCCGTTCGATGAACCCCATCAGCAGGTCCATCTTGGCAGCCCGGTCCCGGCAGCTGTGCAGGGTCTGGGTCAGGGTGGCATAGACGTAAAAGTCGGCCTCTACCGGAGAGGGCAGGCGACCGGCGGCGGTGACCACTTTTGGCAGATCAACGGCTGAAATGATTTCCGGGGCATGCTGCTTCAGTCGATGGGAAACGGTGCTGCCGAGGGTTTTGACCAGTGCAAACAGATCGGTCAGGCGATTGTGAACGCTTTGCTGACAGGCCGAAGCCTGCCGGTCTGCCAGGGCTTCGAGCACCGCCCGGAACAGCGGGTGGCTCTCGGCGGTGTTGAGCAGGCGCAGGGAGTGGAGTGTCTCCAGCGGGCTGGTCTGGTGCTCGTCAAAAAACGGTGCAAAATGCCTGCGGGCCAGATAACGGGCGGCAGGGGCATAAAAATCCTCTGGGGTGCGGCACAGGACCGTTGCGGCGGCGGCAGACTGTGCCTCGGCGGCGGGGGACGGCGTAGACGACGCTGAAGACGGATTCGAAGACATAGCGTTTCACTCCACGCGGTTCACAAGCGTTTGCACGGCAGCCAGCAACTGGTCTGGGACCACCGGTTTTCGTAGGAATGTCCGACCGCAGCCTTCGGTGAGGGCTTTCCAGTCGTCCGTTGCACTGTATCCAGACATCAGAATGACCTTCAGGTCGGGATTGAGGTCCAGAAGGCGACGGGTCAAGGCAGGGCCATCAAGGCCGGGCATAACCACATCTGAAATCAGGATATCAATAGCATCCTGATCTTGCTCGAATATTTTTTCGGCTTCGTGGCCATTTTCGGCCGTTAACACGGTACAACCGGCGTCTTCGAGGGTCATGGTGATCAGGCGGCGGACAGAGTCCTCGTCTTCTGCCAGCAGAATGGTGAAGTCTTCTCCGTTGAAATCGCTCTGCCGGGAAACTCTCTTTGATGGTTCAGTCTTTTCTGGTTCGCACAAAGGTAGCAGAATGGTGAACACCGAGCCAACACACACTTCTGATTCCACATCAATGATGCCGCCCATATGTTCCGCCACCGAATAGACCATCGGCAAGCCCAGACCGGTTCCTTTGCCTTGTTCCTTGGTGGTGAAAAATGGCTCGAAAATGCGGGGCAGCAAGGCCGGGTCAATGCCGGTGCCGGTATCCCGCACGCGCAGGGCGGCATAGGCACGGTTTGCCGACAGCAAGGGATGACGCTCGAACAGGCGGCGACTGGCTTCAGAGTGTTCATGGGTGAGCCGGGACAGGCTCAGCTGAATTTCGCCGCCCTCTGGCATGGCATCACGGGCATTGATGCACAGGTTGACAATGGCCTGATGCAGCTTGACCGGGTCGCCTGAAACGATCAGGTCCGGGTCGCTGATCTGCACATCGACATCAACCCGGACACCCAGCAAGGGACGCAGGAAGTTGGTCAGGTCGCGCAGCATGTCTTTCAGACGGATTGGCCGCTGTTCTTCGCTCAGGCTCCGGCGCGAGAAGTTCAGCAGCTGGCTGGTCAGCGAAGCCGCCCTGTCGGCAGCCTTGGTGACCTCTTCCAGGCACATCACCACCCGTTCACTGTCTTCGGGGCTGCGCAGGGCCATGCGGGCAAAGCCCCCGATGGAGGTCAACATGTTGTTGAATTCATGAGCAATACCCCCCGCCAGCTGGCCGATGGCATCCATCTTTTGTGAATGCTGCAGGGCGGCTTCGGTCTGCTTGCGGGTGGTGATGTCGCTGTACATCACCACCAGCCCGCCGCGCGGCATCGGGCTGGTGTGGACATCAACATGGCGACCATCGGGCAGCTCGACTTCGGACAGCAGGGTGTCGGTGTCATCGTGCGGGCTGAACGGGTCAGGCATGTTGTCGACCGGATGGGGGGCAGGCAGTTTCTTGACTCCGCGCTGAAAGTCAAAGTCCCGGAAGGCCTGCAGCGCCGTTCCCGGCTGCAACAGGTGGGCCGGATAATCCATCACCGGTGCCAGATGGTCGTTCCAGGTCAGCAGGGTCAGGTCGGTGTCAAAAACGGCAATACCCTGAGCCATGGCGTCAAAGGTGCCTTCGAGCACTTTGCTTTTGCTGGCCAGTTCCTGCTCGTGCTGTTTGGCCATGGTGATGTCGGCCAGAACCTTGACGATCCCGCCGGTCCGTGTCGGGCGTTCCGAAATACGGTACCAGCGGCCATCGGTCAACTGGCATTCCTGTGGTTGCGGGGCGCTGAGATGGCGGCGCATCCGGTCTTCGACCCATTGTCGCAGATCCTGCGGGCCATGGTCTCCGGCCACACCCAGCCGCTGGGCGGCGGTGGCCAGGATGGTGGAAAAGGATGCGCCGGGAACCAGCAGGTCGGCAATGGTCGGATAGGCCCGCCGATAGCGTTCGTTACACACCACCAGAGTGTTGGTGTCGTCAAACAGGACAAAGCCTTCATCGACGCTGTTGACCGCATCAACCAGCAGGCGTTGCAGGCGATCGGTTTCATGGGCGGCCTGTGCCAGTTGCTGTTCGATGGCGGACAGTTGGTAGGCACTGTCCCGCAGACGCTGATGGATGGCTTGCAGGCGTCGCCAGCCAAAACTGCCAAACAGGCACAGCAGGACAAGAATGGCAGTGGTGATGGTGATGATTTCGATGATCGAAAGATGGTCGTAAACCGCCGCATAGATGATGCTGATCGCCCCGATGCAGGTGATCAGCCCGGCGAGCATCACCATGCGGGATGGTCTGAGGGGGGTGGTCAGTTCGGACAGGGTGGCCTGAATGGCCTCTGTCGAAGGGGCCGGGGTGATGTCGCTGTCTTGTGCTGGCGGTTCGGCCATTGCGCCTGTTCTCCCCCGATACCCTGCGGACCACGGCGTGTGGTTTGTAGACTGATGTCGTCCACGGTCTGTTTATAGCGGGTAGAGGAGGGTACAGACAACTCTGCCTTTCGCCCTATGGGCAGAAGGGGAAAGGTATTTTTCTGGATATTATTGTTTGTATAGAGGTGTTGCTCAGAGAGCGTTCATGCCTCGGAGGGACGCCCGTTCATCATGCAGTCTGAACGAGCGTCCATGCCGGGATGTCAGCCGTCAAGGTCCAGCCCAAAGGCCCGCAACAGGGTTTCCGCGCCAACGGTGGCGGTCATGGTACCGGCGGCAACGTCGTGCTCAATCGACGGAATGCGTTCGGCAACCGCCGGGTCGCGTTCCAGCGCCAGCACCAGTCGTTCTTTCAGCATCGACCACATCCAGGTGATTTGCTGCTCGCGGCGTTTGGCGGGCAGCTCGCCACTGTCGGTCAGGATCTTGCGGTGATCCTGGATTTTCTCCCACAGCGTGTCGATGCCATAGTTGTTCAGGCCGGAAATGGTCACCACTGGTGGTTTCCAGTTCGGGCTGGCCGGGGTCATGATGTTCAGGGCATTCTTGTATTCGACGCGGGCAGCCAGAGCACGGCGGTCGTTGTCGCCCTCGCACTTGTTGACGGCGATCATGTCGGCCAGTTCGAGGATGCCCTTTTTGATCCCCTGCAACTCGTCGCCCGCCCCCGGCAGCATCAGCACCAGATAGAAGTCAACCATGTCGGCGACCAGCGTTTCCGACTGTCCGGTCCCGACGGTTTCCACCAGCACCACGTCAAAGCCAGCCGCTTCGAGCACGATCATCGTTTCGCGTGTTGCTCGCGCCACGCCCCCCAGATAGCCGCCGGTGGGCGAGGGGCGGATAAAGGCGTTCTCGTCGGTTGACAGTTTCGCCATCCGGGTCTTGTCGCCCAGAATGGAGCCGCCCGTGCGCGACGAGGTCGGGTCAACCGCCAGCACCGCCACCTTGTGGCCCGCGCCGGTCAGGTTGGTGCCGAATGTCTCAATGAAGGTGGACTTCCCCACCCCCGGAACCCCGGAAATGCCGATGCGATGAGCTTTGCCGGAATGGGGGACCAGCCGCATCAGCACCTCTTTGGCCAGCGCGCGGTGTCGTTCGGCCCGGCTTTCGATCAGGGTGATGGCTCGGCCAATGATCGCACGGTTGCCCGCAAGCACACCGTTTACATAATCGTCTGCGGTTTTGGGCAGCATGGGACGCCTTGAAGAAAGGAAGCGGGAAACACGAAGGGAAGACAGCAAAAAGCGGGGACCGGACAGTCCCCGCTTTCTGGCAGGCCAAGGCAGAGCTTACGCAGCTTCGCTGGCATAGCCAAGCTGGCTGTTCAGCTTGGCAATCAGGTCCTGCGCCGCCACGCTGATCTTGGTGCCGGGCGGGAAAATAGCCGCCGCGCCGGACTGGTACAGCTCGTCCCAATCCTGCGGCGGGATCACCCCGCCAACCACGATCAGAATGTCTTCGCGGCCCAGTTTTTTCAGTTCGTTGCGCAGTTCCGGCACCAGCGTCAGGTGGCCAGCGGCCAGCGACGACACGCCGACGACGTGGACGTCGTTTTCCACCGCCTGACGGGCGGTTTCTGCCGGGGTCTGGAACAGCGGCCCGATATCAACGTCAAAGCCGATATCGGCGAAGGCGGTGGCGATCACCTTCTGGCCCCGGTCGTGGCCGTCCTGGCCCATCTTGGCGATCAGCACGCGCGGGCGGCGACCGTCGTTCTTTTCAAAGTCATCGACCAGTTTGCGCACTTTGGCAAAGCTGTCATCCATCGCACCAACCTCGTTGGAATAGACGCCAGAGATGGCCCGGATGGTCGCCTGATGGCGGCCATAGACCTTTTCCAGCGCGTCAGAGATTTCACCGACGGTGCACTTGGCGCGGGCCGCATCGACGGCCAGAGCCAGCAGGTTGCCTTCACCGCTGGCGGCGGCGTTGGTCAGGGCGGTCAGCCTGGACTCGACTTCGGCGGCGCTGCGCTCGGCGCGCAGGCGTTGCAGCTTTTCGATCTGCTGGGCGCGGACCGACGAGTTGTCGACCTTCAGCACGTCCAGCTTTTCTTCTTCGTCCAGCACGTACTTGTTGACACCCACCACCGTCTGACGGCCCGCATCAATGCGCGCCTGCGTGCGGGCGGCGGCTTCTTCGATGCGCATCTTGGGGATGCCGGCTTCGATGGCCTTGGCCATGCCGCCTTCGGCTTCGACTTCCTGAATATGGGCCCAGGCGCGTTCGGCCAGATCGCGGGTCAGGCGTTCGACATAGTACGAGCCGCCCCACGGGTCGATCACCCGGCAGGTGCCGCTTTCCTGCTGGATGAACAGCTGGGTGTTGCGGGCAATGCGGGCCGAGAAGTCGGTCGGCAGGGCGAGGGCTTCGTCCAGCGCGTTGGTGTGCAGCGACTGGGTGTGGCCCTGGGTGGAGGCCATCGCTTCGACGCAGGTGCGGGTGACGTTGTTGAATACGTCCTGCGCGGTCAGCGACCAGCCCGAAGTCTGCGAGTGGGTGCGCAACGACAGCGACTTGTCGCTCTTGGGGTCGAACTGCTTGATCAGTTTGGCCCACAGCATGCGGGCGGCGCGCATTTTGGCGACTTCCATGAAGAAGTTCATGCCGATCGCCCAGAAGAACGACAGACGCGGGGCAAACTTGTCGATATCAAGCCCGGCCGCCATCCCGGCGCGGGCGTATTCCACGCCGTCGGCCAGAGTGTAGGCCAGTTCGAGGTCGGCGGTGGCCCCGGCTTCCTGCATGTGATAGCCGGAAATCGAGATCGAGTTGAATTTCGGCATGTTTTGCGAGGTGAAGGCAAAAATGTCCGAAATGATCCGCATCGACGGGGTCGGCGGATAGATGTAGGTGTTGCGGACCATGAACTCTTTCAGAATGTCATTCTGAACGGTCCCGGACAGCAGGGCAGGGGCGACGCCCTGTTCTTCGGCAGCGACAATGTACAGGGCCATCACCGGCAGGATGGCGCCGTTCATGGTCATCGACACGCTCATCTTGTCGAGCGGGATGCTGTCGAACAGCTGGCGCATGTCATAGATGCTGTCGATGGCCACCCCGGCCATGCCGACGTCACCGGCCACGCGCGGATGGTCCGAGTCATAGCCACGGTGGGTGGCGAGGTCAAAGGCCACCGACAGGCCCTTTTGGCCCGCCGCCAGATTGCGACGGTAAAAGGCGTTGGATTCTTCGGCGGTCGAGAACCCGGCGTACTGGCGGATGGTCCACGGCTGTTGCACGTACATGGTCGGATAGGGACCACGCAGGAACGGCGGCAGGCCGGGCAGGGTGTTCAGGTGGTCCAGCCCGTTCAGGTCAGCGGCGCTGTACAGCGGCTTGACCAGCAGCTTTTCCGGGGTTTCCCACGTCAGGGCGCTGGCCGGGTTGCCGATGGCGGCTTCCAGGCTCTGCTGCCAGTCGTTCAGGCTGCCGCTGGTGTTGGCGGCGAAGGGAACTTTGGTGAAATCAGGAATGCTGGCCATTATTCGGTGACTCCCAGATGAGTCTGGGCGGCACGCAGGAGTTCCAGCGCGTCGCAGCCCATGAAAATGTACTCGTCAACACCGGCAGCGGTAAAGGCCGCACGGGCTTCGTCGTCGGCGGGCTTGCCAGCCATGTAGACCCGGCTGGCGCCGGTGGCCTTCAGGGCGCTGGCAAACGACGCTGCGAGCTCGCCATATTGCTCGTCGCTGCCACACAGGACGGCAATGCGGGCACCGCTGTCCTTGAAGGCAGCGGTCAGGGCGTCGGTGTTGGCAAAGCCGTCGTTGCTGATGCCGGCGATGCCGCCCGCTTCAAAGAAGTTGCGGGCAAAGGTGGCGCGGGCGGTGTGCTGGGCAACGCGGCCGATGTTGGCGAGGAACACCAGCGGACGGACGCCGTTGTTCAGCACCATGTAGACGTCGGAATTGTCGCGCAGCTCTTCCCAGTCT
The DNA here is from genome assembly GCF_900156605.1 of Insolitispirillum peregrinum. Lineage (GTDB taxonomy): Bacteria > Pseudomonadota > Alphaproteobacteria > Rhodospirillales > Rhodospirillaceae > Insolitispirillum > Insolitispirillum peregrinum. The sequence continues at coordinate 684,806 of NZ_FTOA01000001.1, forward strand.
TCGGCCAGACGGTGGGTATCCATCGGCTCGATACGGGCGGCGTCGCCCTTGCGGGTGCGGCTGCCGATGGTCGGAGCCTTGGCGGCGCGGGCCATCTTCAGGCGGTTGGCGGCACCCTTGCGCAGGACTTCGAGGTCCGGCAGCTTGATGTCCACCGGCGCTTCGGCCAGATTGGGGAACTCGTTGATGCCGGTCAGCGCGTCCTTGCGGCGGGCAATGGCCTTGCGGCGTTCGGCCCACTCGCCCGCGATCTTGGCTTGCAGCTTGCCGGAATCGAGGGCTTCGGCGATGCCGCCCCACTTTTCGATCTGCTGGAATTCTTCCCACGCCCGTTCGGCAACCTGCCGGGTCAGGCTTTCGACGTACCACGAGCCCCCTGCCGGGTCGATCACCCGGCCCAGACTGGACTCTTCCTGCAGCACGATCTGGGTGTTGCGGGCGATGCGGCGACCAAAGTCGGTCGGCAGGCCAAGCGCGCTGTCAAACGACGGCGCGGACACGCTGTCGGCCTGGGCAATACCGGCCGAGAATACGCCGATGGTGACGCGCAGCATGTTGACCCACGGGTCACGCTGGGTGAGCACGCGGTCCGAGACATCGACGTGCAGGCGCATCCGGCGGGCCGGTTCCGAGGCGCCACAGGCTTCGGTGACACGAGCCCACAGCATGCGGGCGGCGCGCAGCTTGGCAATCGACAGGAACTGGTCGGTGCCAACCGGCAGGCTGAAGGCGATCTGACGGCAGGCGTCATCAACGCCCATCCCGGCCGCGGTCAAGGCCCGCAGATAGGCAACGCCGGTGGCCATCGCACAGCCAAGATCGGTGACGTCGGTGGCACCACCGTTGTAATAGGCGGCGGTGCTGACGCCAACGGCGGTCACGTTCGGGAAGTCGACGGCAGTGGCCTTGGCCATTTCCGCCATTTCGGCCAGAGCCTGCTCCAGCGATTGCGGCAGGGTACCGGCGCTGGCCAGAGTGCCGATCGGGTCAATGTTGTACGCCCCTTGCGCCACCTCACCCTTCACGCCCCGGCTGGTCCACACTTCGGCCAGCAGCGAAGCGGCGGCGACGGCCCCCGCGCCCGCATCGAGCGCCACCGGTGCCAGGTCGAGCATCACGCCCGCCAGCACGGTGTCCAGATCGGCGGCCGACGAAATCATCAGGCCACCGATGCCAGCCTGCTCCCCGGCGGTGTCGGAATCCTGCCCCGCCTGTCCGGCGGCATCCAGCCGCAGCAGCAGGCTGGTCACGCCCCGTTCGAGGTCGGTGAGGATTTCCTTGTTGGCATCGTTCAGGTCCGGGTTGCTGTAGACCTGCCGGATGTCCCACGCGGCCCCGATCGGGTTGGCAGCCGAACCGCTCACGGTGGCGGCGCGGGCCAGCGGCATGGAGCCGGGGAAGCCGGACTGATCGCCTTCGGCGTCCCAGTCTTCGCGGGTATAGATCGGCTTCAGGGTGATGCCGTCATAAAGACGGGTCATCAGCTTCTTTTCGAATGAAGCGCCCTTTAGGGCCTTGTCGACCAGCGCACGCCAGGCCTCTTGGGTGGCGGGCGCAAAATCCTCGGTGAGGTTCAGATCTGCGGTGCTCATGGGATCCCGAACGGTTCCTTGGTTGGCAAAAGAAGTCAGCGGAAGCCCCCCCAGCGGCGACCCCCGATGCCCACATGCAGGTAATGTTCCATACCTCTAGCGCATTTGAGGGGGGCAAGTGAAGGGAAATACCACGGTTCGCTAACGTAACCTTATGTTGCGGTGCACACTTTCCCTAACGTCAAATGAGCGAGTTCCATGGAATAATCATACCTCAAAAGACCATATTCCGCAATTTTATAAGGATATGCCCGCTGTCGCAGTGCGGGAAATTTGTCCTTTTGGTCAGGGTTGATGAAAAACCGTAGACTTTGGCAGGGGGCTTGACCTATCAAGAAACCGTAACATCGTCCCTTGTCCCCGATCGGCCTGTTGCGGGATGCTGTTCTGGTCGAAATCCGGCGGAGCGGCAGAGCGCGAAAGGCTGTTTATTGCCGTTTGCCGATCGCACCCGGAGCCTGTGCCAGTCCCCATGGTCCTTGAACCGTCTTCCTCCCTGTCCCCGCCTGTCGCCCCGCCTCCACGGCTGGAGCTGCGCGCCATCGACAAACGGTTTCCCGGCTGTCATGCCAACCGGGCGGTATCGCTGACCCTGCAGGCGGGGGAAATCCATGCCCTGCTGGGGGAGAACGGCGCCGGGAAATCAACGCTGGTCAAGATTGTTTACGGAATTCAGCGGGCTGATAGTGGAACCATCCTGTGGGATGGTCAGCCGGTGCGCATCCACAGCCCGGCCGAGGCCCGCCGTCTGGGGATCGGGATGGTCTTTCAGCACTTCAGCCTGTTCGACAGCCTGACGGTGGTCGAAAACATCGCGCTGGGGATTGGCTGGAAGAAGCCTCTGGCCGAACTGGCAAGCCGGGTTGAAGAGATTTCCCGCCGCTATGGCCTGCCGCTGGACCCGCTGCGGACGGTCCACGACCTGTCGGTGGGCGAGCGGCAGCGGGTGGAAATCTGCCGCTGCCTGTTGCAGGACCCACGCCTGATCATCATGGACGAGCCGACCAGCGTGCTGACCCCGCAGGAGGTTACAGTGCTGTTTAGCACCCTGCGTCTGTTGCGCGACGAAGGGCGGACCATTCTGTACATTTCCCACAAGCTGGAAGAAATCCGCGCCCTGTGTTCGGCGGCAACCGTCCTGCGGGCTGGTCAGGTGGTCAGCCAGTGCGACCCACGGCAGGAAACGGCGCAAAGTCTGGCCCAGATGATGATCGGCGCCGAGCTGAAGGCCGTGCAGCGGACGCAGGCAAGCTGTGTGGGGGAAGATCGTCTGGTGGTCGATGGCCTGCACCTGTCGCCGTCGCAACCGTTCGGGATCACGCTCGATGGCGTATCGCTGACCGTGCGGGCGGGGGAAATCGTCGGGATTGCCGGGGTGGCCGGGAACGGTCAGAACGAGTTGCTGGCGGCATTGTCCGGCGAGCAACTGTCCCCGCGCGCCGAGGCGGTGCGGATTGATGGTCAGCCGGTCGGCCTGCTGGGAGCGCGGGCGCGCCGTGACCTCGGGATGGCCTTCGTCCCCGAAGAGCGCCTTGGGCGCGGGGCGGTGCCGGACCTGAGCCTTGCGGACAACGCCCTGCTGTCCGGCTATGGCCGACAGGCGCTGGTGCGGCGGGGGTTGATCCACTTTGGGCTGGTCAATGCCTATGCCGACCGCATCATCGACATGTTTTCGGTCATCACCCACGGACGCCGGGCGGAAGCCCGATCCCTGTCCGGGGGGAACCTGCAAAAATTCATCATTGGGCGTGAAATCCTGCAAAAGCCCGGCCTGCTGGTCTGTGCGCAACCAACATGGGGGGTGGATGCCGGGGCAGCCGCTGCCATTCATCAGGCGTTGATCGGACTGCGCGAGCAGGGGGCGGCGGTGCTGGTGGTCAGTCAGGATCTCGACGAACTGTTTACCATTGCCGACCGCATTGCGGTGATCTGTCAGGGGCGTCTGTCTGAAACGCACCCGGTCCATGAAACGACGGTCGAGCAGGTGGGGATGCTGATGGGCGGGCTGTTTGAAACCCCGGAGCAGCCGGAAGGAGTGCATACCCATGGCCTTTAAGCTGGAAGCGCGTGGAGCGTCGTCCCGGCGCTGGGTCTATGGTGCGCCGGTGCTGGCTGTGCTGCTGACGCTGGTGTTTGGCGGTATCCTGTTTGCCCTGCTGGGCTTCGAGCCGCTGGCGGCCCTGTACACCTTTTTCATCTCGCCCCTGAACAGCGCCTATGGTGTTGCCGAGCTGCTGGTCAAGGCGGCTCCGCTGGCGTTGTGCGCCGTCGGGCTGGCGCTGGGCTTTCGCGGTAACGTCTGGAACATCGGGGCCGAAGGGCAGTTGACGATGGGGGCGGTGACCGGCGGTGGTGTGGCGCTGGCGCTGGGGGATAGCGGTGCCGGCTGGTGGGTGTTGCCGCTGGTGATGATGGCCGGGATGGCTGGCGGGATGTTGTGGGGGATGATCCCCGCGTGGCTGAAGACCCGCTTTCATGCCTCGGAAATTCTGGTCAGCCTGATGCTGACCTATGTCGCTGACCTGTTCCTGTCGATGATGGTCCATGGTCCGTGGCGTGATCCCGATGGCTATGGTTTCCCGCAATCGCCGATGTTCGGCGATGCGGCGACATTGCCGATCCTGTGGGCGGGGACCCGTCTGCATCTGGGCGTTCTGCTGGCGTTGCTGGCGGTGGCGGTCGGCTGGTTTGTCATTGCGCGGACTTTTATCGGCTTTCAGATCAAGGTGATGGGCTTGACGCCTGTCGCCGGTGGCTATGCCGGATTTTCCCATAAACGCATCATCTGGATGTCGTTCCTGTTGTCTGGCGCGCTGGCCGGTCTGGCCGGGGTGTGTGAAGTTGCCGGGCCGATCGGGCAATTGCAGCCGGTCATTTCGCCGGGCTATGGCTTTACCGCCATTATCGTGGCCTTTCTGGGCCGGTTGCATCCGGTGGGCATCCTGCTGGCATCGCTGTTGATGGCGCTCAGCTATCTGGGGGGCGAGGCGGTGCAGATTTCCATGCGCCTGCCGCTGGCCGTCACCGGAGTGTTTCAGGGGATGTTGCTGTTTTTCCTGTTGGCGTGTGATGTGTTGATCCGCTATCGCCTGCGGTGGCTGTCGTCGGTGCGGGAGGCCGGATAATGGACGCTGATACTCTCGCCCTGACCGGCGTTGTGATGGCCATGATGCGAGCGGCAACGCCGCTGATCTTTGCCGCGCTGGGGGAAGTGATGACCGAAAAGGCCGGGGTGCTGAACCTTGGCGTTGAAGGCATGATGTTGATGGGGGCAGTGGCGGCCTTTACCGCCGCCGTGACCACCGGCTCGCCGGTATTGGGGCTGGTGGCTGCGATGCTGGCCGGAATGCTGATGGCATTGCTGTTTGCCTTCCTGACCCAGACGCTGATGGCCAATCAGGTGGCCACCGGTCTGGCGCTGACCATTTTTGGCGTCGGGCTGTCGGCGTTTGTGGGCCGCGACATGGTCGGTCAGACGGTCGAGCCGCTGGCCGCCATCCAGTTGGGGGCCTTGAGCCGCATTCCGGTGGTCGGGCCGTTGCTGTTCGGGCATGATCCGCTGGTCTATGTTTCGCTGGCGCTGGCCGCTGCCGTCTGGTGGTTCCTGCGTCGCTCGCGCTCGGGGCTGGTGGTGCGGGCAGTTGGAGAAAATCCGCAGGCGGCCCATGCCATCGGCTATCCGGTGCGGTTGATCCGCTATGCGGCGATCCTGTTCGGTGGCGCAATGAGCGGTCTGGGCGGTGCCTATCTGTCGCTGGTCTATACCCCGATGTGGATCGAAGGCATGACCGCCGGGCGCGGCTGGATCGCACTGGCGCTGGTGGTGTTTGCCTCGTGGCGGGCCGAGCGGGTACTGTTGGGGGCCTATCTGTTTGGCGGCATCACCATTGCCCAGCTGCACCTGCAAAGCAGCGGTGGTCTGGCCGTGCCGTCCCAGATTCTGACGATGCTGCCCTATCTGGCAACCATCCTTGTTCTCGTCCTGATTTCCCGTGATGAAACCCGCATTCGCCTGAATGCGCCGGCCAGTCTCGGCAAGCTGTTTCACCCGGAAGGGTGAGTACCGTCTTATAGTAGTTCGTACAGTCGCAACAGGAGGCTCTCCCATGGCAATGGGTCCGTTCCGTAACGTGTCGCGCCGTCGTTTTACGGCTCTTGGCTCTGCTCTGCTGGCAGGTGCCCTGGCCTGGGGCTCGCTGGCCCCGGTGGCCTCGGCGGCTGATCCGCTGAAGGTTGGCTTTGTCTACGTCGGCCCGGTTGGTGACTTTGGCTGGTCCCACCAGCATGACGAAGGCCGCAAGGCGCTGGAAGCGGCCTTTGGCGACAAGGTCAAGACCGCCTACGTCGAAGACGTGCCGGAAGGTGCCGATGCCGAGCGGGTGATCAACCAGTTCGCCCAGCAGGGCTTTGATCTGGTGTTCACCACCTCGTTCGGTTTCATGAACCCGACCCTGAAAGTCGCCAAGCGCTATCCGAACATCAAGTTCGAGCATGCGACCGGTTACAAGCGGGCCGATAACGTGGCCACCTATGCCGCCCGTTTCTACGAGGGCCGGGCGATCATCGGCACCATGGCCGGGATGATGACCAAGAGCAATGTTTTGGGCTACATCGCCTCGGTGCCGATCCCCGAAGTGGTGCAGGGGATCAATGCCTTCACGCTGGCGGCCCGCAAGGTCAACCCCAAGGTGCAGGTGAAGGTGGTGTGGGTGAATTCCTGGTACGATCCGGGCAAGGAGCGTGAAGCCGCCGAAGCCCTGATCGCGCAGGGAGCCGACGTCCTGTCCCAGCACACTGACAGCCCGGCACCGGTGCAGGCTGCTGAAGAAAAGGGCATTTACGCCTTTGGGCAGGCCTCGGACATGGCCAAGTTCGGTCCGCACGCCCAGTTGACCTCGATCGTTGACAACTGGGGCGACTATTACATCGCCCGCGTCAAGGCAGCGATGGACGGGTCGTGGAAAGCCATTGATACCTGGGATGGCCTGAAGCAGGGCATGGTGCACATGGCCCCCTATGGGGCGGCGGTGCCGGATGCGGTGAAGGCCAAGGCTGACGAAGTCAAGGCCGGTATCATTGCTGGTACGCTGCATCCGTTCACCGGCCCGATCAAGAATCAGGCGGGCGAGCTGGTGGTCAAGGACGGGGAGACCATCCCCGACGGCCAGTTGTTGACGATGAACTGGTTCGTGGAAGGCGTGCAGGGCCAGTTGCCGAAGTAACCTTTGCGCGATGATTGTTGTCGAAATGGCCATCAGGGTTGCTGGTGGCCATTTTTTTCTTGTTATGGTGGGGGCTACCCGTCTTATATTGCAGCTTAATGATTGGTAATCATGATGGTTTTTAAAAGGGACAGTCATGGGTTTTTCTGACGCAGTATCTTCGTTTTTCAATAAATATGCAGTTTTTAAGGGCAGATCATCAAGGTCTGAATATAATTATGCCAGAATTTTTATGTATTTATCATCATTCATTTTATCTATAATAAGTTCAATAGAAAGTTATTATAATATATATTCTCATAATGAGTATGGATTTTACTCACCTTTGTCATCTATTGTTCATATATTATTTATAATTTCTGTGATTATACCTTCTATTTCTTTATTTATACGTAGACTTCATGATTTAAATTTCAGCGGCTGGTGGTTTTGGTTGTGGCCAGCCGTCGTAATTTTTGCATTTGCTCTGATCTTTCGGGACTCTCTGTTTACGTCTTGGGCTGTGAGTGGCTTGCTTTTGTTCTTGGTCGTCTCAGAGGTACTGCTCATGTGCATTCGCGGTACTGTGGGCCCGAACCGTTTCGGCCCCGATCCGCTGGCGACCGGTGGGCCTGAGCAGGCTCCGGTGCCCGCTTCTGAATGAAAGGCCGCTTCTAGAGCAGTGAGCGCAAAAGTGATTCCGGTTTTGCGCAAAATCACTGCGTCAGGTTTAACGCACGCTGGTCTGGGGCGAGCTGAAGGACCGATAAGCCCGGCAGGAATATTGTCTCAATGATGTTTCTGCCTGGGCATATTGGTGCAGATTTGCAGGGAAAAATTCATCAAATTGCGTTCAATTGACCAGGCAGGCTGATTTGGTGTTGGCCTTTTGGGGTAAGGACGTGTACCCTGCATGGAGCAGTATGATTGTCATGCGTCCTTTTGGTTGATGGCCCTGTGATTTGTTTTTCAGGGCTGACGTGTGATAGGTGGGCATGGGGTGAACATGCCCTGCGAAGATGGGAATGTGGTGGGTAGCGCAGGAAAAGCTGAAGTGCTTTCTTTCCCGACGAACGCCGCCAGTTTTCATGAGGATTGTAGATCTGGGGAATGAGCGCCCTCTGGAATGAGAGGGCTGTTTTTGGGGTGTGAAGGAGAGGCATGCCATGAGCCTCAAGGTTGGACAGCAGACAATTACGATGCCGTCAGCATCGACGTCGCGCACTGCGGCGGCGAACCACGCTGCGCCAACCGATCTGTTTCAGCAAGTCAGCGGCCTGTCCGGGGCCAACACTGCTGGACCGGATAGCGACACCCTTGATTTCAGCAGCAGTTGGGGTGGCTTCCAGAGCTATGATGATCGTGGGCAGAAAAAGGGCAACCGCTCGCTGCTCGACGGTGTTCGCTTTGGGGACATTCTGGCTACCGAGGAAGTTGGGACCACGCTGGTCAATTATCAGGCCATGCATGACGTCCTGCCGATGCCGACCCTGCGCTTCGGGGCGATGCTGTACGAAAATGCGATGCGGGCAGTGACCAATAATGGTGTGGTCCGTCCCCTTGGTGGGACCGTCAACCGCTTGCTGTAAAGCCCCGCTCTTGTCAGAGCGGGCAGCCTTCCCCAAATCAAAAGCGTGCTTTTTGGGATAGGAACCCCGATCATGTCTGATTCCTTGTCAATGGCATTGGCCGGATTGCGCAACGCCGAGCAGCAGGCTGCGACGGCCGCGATCCACCTTGCCCACTCGAATTCCAGCGTTCAGGCTGAAGCCGAGAACGAAGCCCTGCGCAGCAACGCAGCAGCCTCTACCGGTCGGACGCAGATGGTGGATCAGGCGGCGGTCTGGTCGGCACGGGCCCCCGAGCAACAGGCTGTGCCCGCCGCAGAGGCTGCGACGGACCCGGTCAGCGATGTTGTTCAGTTGCAACAGGCCAGCAATGCCTATGCTGCCAGTGCCACCATGGTGAGCGCAGAAGAGAAAATGACCCAGCAGGCCCTGAGCGTTCTGGGTTGAGCGTTCTGGGTTGAGCGTTCAGGGGTAAGATGACGCCTTGTCAGGATCGGGAGCACACACGATGAGTGCCGGGCTGGAACCTCCTGACGGGCAAGGTAACGACGCCGCCGAGCGATCGCGCATCCTGTTGTATCATCAGGCCAGTAAGCATTCCTCACGTGGGTATGCTCCATCGCCGGGATTCCTTGACTGGGACTCTCAGCCGGACCCCTTTCGGACCTTTGAGCAGACCCGGCGTATTCCCCTGCCGCTGCACCGGCGCGTTCAGGCTGCTGGATTCCATCAGCTGCATCGGGACGCACTGCCATCGTTGTCTTTCAGTGCCTCAACCATTGGGCTGCTGTGCGAACTGGCATGGGGGCTGAGTGCATGGAAAGCCGCCGATGGGGCTCGCTGGGCTTTGCGCTGTGTGCCATCAAGTGGCAACCTGCACCCAACCGAAGCCTATCTGCTGCTGTGGGGAGAGGCGGTTGGGCTGCCTGCCGGGGTTTATCATTATCACCCGCTGGATCATGCGCTGGAATGCCGGGCCGAACTGGGCGAACAGCAGGTTCAGGCATTGCGGCATGCCTATCCTGACCATGTCGGCATGGCCGGGCTGTCGTCGATTGGCTGGCGGGAAGAGTGGAAATATGGCTCGCGCGCGTTCCGCTATTGCCAACTGGATGTGGGGCATGCGGTCGGAAGCCTGGCCTATGCCGCGCGCGTCTGTGGCTGGGGGGCTGCCGTTGACCCACGGCTGACCGATGATGATATCGAAGCCCTGCTGGGGCTGAGCGATCGCGACAGCTATGCGGATCGGGAACGGGAACGCCCGGACGTGCTGATCTGGCTTGAAAGCCGTGGTCAACAGGCGCTGCCGCCCGATCTGGCACCACTTCGTGCGGTGACCGGAACAGTGACCTGGCAGGGGCGGGCCTCGCAGGTCGGCCGTGAAATGATTGTCTGGCCAGAGGTGGCGCTGGCCGAATCCGTGACCCGGAAAACGGTGGACGTGCCCGTCTGCTGGCCTGAACCCCGGTGCTTGCCAGTGGACCCGGCCCCTGAACATGACTGCCCGGCAGACAGGCTGATTCGCCAGCGCCGTAGCGCCCAGCGCATGGACCCGGCGGGAACGATGCATGCCGCGGATTTCCGGCGGTTGCTCGGGCGCGTGTTGCCGGGGGTGGAGAGATGGTCGCCGCTGCATGCTCTGCCGTTTCAGCCTGCCATCCAGCTGATGTTTCTGGTGCATGGTGTCGAGGGTTTTGCCCCCGGGGCCTACCTTCTGGACCGGGGGCTACCGGACTGGCCGCAATGGTCCGCCGGGCGACCGTGGCAGGCTGCCGATCCGCATCTGCCCCTGTATGGCTTGCCCGAGGCGCAGGACCTGCGGCGACTGGCCTCGCAGATGTCGTGCTATCAGGGCATTGCAGGGCGGGGCGCTGTGACAGTGGTGATGGTGGCCGATATGGCCGAAACGCTGGCCCGCGAAGGGGCGTGGGCCTATCGGCGTCTGCACTGGGAAGCCGGGCTGTTGGGACAAATCCTCTATCTGGAGGCCGAAGCCAGCGGTTTGCGCGGCACCGGCATCGGGTGCTTCATGGATGATGACAGCGTGGCCCTCAGCGGGCTGCGCGGTGGGGCGGATGGTCGTTGGCAAACGGTCTATCATTTCACCATCGGGGCGGCGATTGACGACCCGCGCCTGCAAAGCGAACCGGCCTATCCTGTTGCTGTTTCTCTTGACGGATCAGCGCAGGAAGGCTGAAATACCACTGGCTCCCCCAAGGCCCTCCCACCCTGAGACCGGAGCCTTGTTGATGCCTGTTCCCGATATTGACGATTACCTTGACCTGTTCCGGCTGTACGGCGGTCGGCTGGACAAGATCTATCTGACCTCCGAAAAAGAAGATCAGTACCGGTTCCTGTTCGAGCAGGTGTGCCGGTTGCTGGCGCAGTCTTCGGGCTTTAACCTTGCCATGCCCCGCCCCTTTGTCACCACGGCACAGAAGTATCTGGCCGGGGATGCCGGTGCGCTCGCCAAGCTGTCCGACCCGGAGGTCCGTCACTTCATGCTGAGTGACCTGTATGACTATATCGAGTTACAGGCGCGCCTTGCGGGCAAATGGTCCGAGCTGTGAGCTTTCAATGTGAACCATGCTCACAGCTTTTCGCAACAACAATGCGCCAGCGGCGTAGCAGCAGGGAATTACTGACCACGCTGACACTGGAAAAGGCCATCGCCGCCCCGGCTAGCGCCGGGCTGAGGCTGCCACTGGCAGCCAGCGGCAGGGCGACCACGTTGTAGGCAAAAGCCCAGAACAGGTTCTGGCGGATTTTGCGATAGGTGGCGGCGCTGATGTCCAGCGCTTGCGCCACCAGTGCCGGATCACTGCGCATCAGGGTCAGGTCGGCGGTTTCCATCGCCACATCCGATCCGCTGCCCATCGCCATTGCCACATCGGCCTTGGCCAGAGCGGGAGCATCGTTGACACCATCCCCGACCATGGCGACGATATATCCCTGTGCCTGCAAGGATTCGACCTGCGCGGCTTTTTGATCGGGCAGGACTTCGGCCCGGATATCGCTGATCCCCAGCGGGGTGGCAATCGCTTCGGCGGTTTTGGCCCGGTCGCCGGTCAGCATCACCACATGAACGCCAGCCTGCTGCAACGCCTGTACCGCTGCTGCTGCCGTTGGGCGGGCGGCGTCGCTGAGGGCGATCAGGCCGTTCAGCGACGGGCCGTGTCCGCCATCCTGCGCTGCCCAGATCACGCTGTTGCCCTGCTGTTCCAGGTCGCTGGCCGTTTGCTCCAGCGCAGGTGGCACCGCCACTCCGTTCAGCTCCATAAAGACCCGACTGCCAATGATCACCGAAGCCCCGGCAAGGGTGGCCTGAATGCCGCGGCCGGGGACAGCCTGAAAGCCTTGCAGGGGCGGCAAGGGCAGGGACCGGCTGGCGGCTTCGCTGAGGATCGCTTTGCCAAGCGGGTGTTCGCTGCCCTGCTGGGCGGCGGCGACCAGCGTCAACAGCGCCTCGGGTGTTCCCGTGACCGGATGCAGGCTGCCGACCGTCGGCTGCCCAATGGTCAGGGTGCCGGTCTTGTCAAACACCACGGCGGTGACGGCATGGGCGCGTTCCAGGGCTTCGGCATTCTTGATCAGGATGCCATGACGGGCGGCAACGCCGGTGCCAACCATGATGGCGGTCGGTGTTGCCAGCCCCAGAGCGCAGGGGCAGGCGATCACCAGTACCGCGACGGCGGCGGCAAAGGCCAGATTGGGAGCCCCGAAACCCAACCACCAGACCGCAAAGGTCATCGCGGCCAGCACCAGAACCACCGGGACAAAGATAGCTGAAATACGGTCAACCAGTTTCTGCACCGGTGCCTTTGACGCTTGCGCATCGGAGACCAGCCGGATGATGCGGGCCAGCGTGCTGTTGCTGCCGACAGCGGTTGTCTCGACGATCAGCAGGCCGGTTCCGTTGATGGCTCCGCCGGTAACGCTGTCTCCGGGGGCCTTGGCAACAGGCAGGCTTTCGCCGGTCAGCAGGCTTTCGTCAACCGCGCTGTCCCCCTTGACCACCACACCATCGACCGGAAAACGCTCGCCGGGGCGCACGATTACCTGATCTCCCAACGCGACGGCTTCGGGGGGAAGCTCGACCTCTTGCCCGTTGCGCAGCACGCGAGCGACGGGGGGGCGGAGGGCCATCAGGGCATGGATGGCAGCCGCTGCACCGCGTTTGGCCCGTCCTTCCAGCCATTTGCCCAGCAGGACCAGCGTCACCACCACCGCCGAGGCTTCGAAATACAGTTCGGGGTGGTGCGGGATGGTGAAGGTGCGCCATGCCGACAGGCCCCAGGCGGCCGAGGTTCCCAGCACCACCAGCACATCCATGTTGCCACTGCCCGAGCGCAGGCTTTTCCACGCGCCGCGATAAAAGCGCAGCCCGACGGTGAACTGGACAATCGAGGCCAACAGCAGTTGCACCATCGGCGGCAACCGCCATGACAGCAGGCCAAAATGCGCCAGCATTTCGCTGAGTAGGGGCAGGGTCAGGGCTGCCGACAGCAGCACGACGGTCAGATCGTGGCGGCTGGCTTTGCGGGCGGTGGCCATTGCCTGCTGATGTTGTTCGGCGTCCGAGGTGAGCAGGGTTCCGCTGAAGCCGGCCCGCTGGACGGCATCCAGAATGTCTGCCGGGGGCACAACACCGGTCGGAACGGTCAGTCTGGCCTGTTCGGTGGCAAGATTGACGCTGACGCTGTGGATGCCGGGAACCTTGCCAAGAACCTTTTCCAGCCGGGTCGAGCAGGCGGCGCAGGTCATGCCACCAATCTGGACGGTCAGGGTTTGCTCGGGGACGCTGAAACCGGCGGCACTGACCGCCTGCGCCAATGCCTCGGTGGTGGTGCTGGCAGGGTCAAAGGTGATGTCGGCCCGCTCGCTGGCCAGACTGACGTCGGCACTCTGCACGCCGGGTTGTTTCCCCAGCACGCGCTGCAATCGCCCGGAACAGGCGGCACAGGTCATGCCGTTGATGGGGAAGCTGGCTTTTTTCAGCGCGGCGGCAGAATGGCTCATGACGGCGAGGCTTTCGTCAGGGAAAGGCGGCTGTCTCGATATAGAAGGCCCGCAGCGGGAACGGTCAAGGGGGTGATCGGGAATAAGCAAGCATTTAACGCGGGCTGCGGACAAAAGCGTAACCGCACAGGCTGGCAAGGATCGACAGGACCATCGCACCCAGAAACGCCAGTCCGCCAAAGGCCTGATAGGCCGGTCCGGCTGCCAGCAGAGCAATACCGGGGATCAGGCCCATCGCAACCGACGAATACAGCGCCTGGGCGCGGACTTGCAGGCGAGGATCAACGTCGCGGGCGATGGTGTGCATGGCGCCCAGATGGGTGGCCCCAAAGGTTGCGGCGTGCAGGGTCTGGAACGGAGCCAGCCCCAATGGAGACGTGATGAAGGCCAGTGCAGCCCAGCGGACAATGCCGGTGACGGCGCCGAACAACACCAGCTTGTCGGCACCGACCTTTTGCACAATCCGGCCGGAAAAGGCGAACAGGGCAATTTCGGCAACCACGCCAATGCTCCACAACAGCCCGATGGTGCCACCGTCCAGCCCCTGAGACTGCCAATACAGGGTGGCAAAGCCATAATAGACGCAGTGGCTGGCCTGCGTGATGGCGGCGGTGCCCAGAAACAGCAGATAGCGGCGGTTGCGGAACAGCGCCCTAAAGGGAAGTTTAGGGCCGCTGCGGCTGATCAGTGGCGGATCGGGCGCGCGCACGACGGTCACCACCGTTGCGGCCACTCCGAGCAGGATCAGCCACAGGATGCCGGACGCCGCCCAGTGATCGACCGCTTGCCCGGCCAGTGCGGACAGGGCGATGAACGACAGCGACCCCCACAGGCGGGTGCGGCCATAGTCAAGGCGTCCCTGTGTGGTCAGGGTCATGGTGATGGTTTCGGTCAGCGGCATCAGTCCGGCCAGCAGGGAGCCAGCGAGAACCCCCAGACACAACAGGGCAGGAAAGCTGTAGGCAAACGGATAGAGGGCGTATAGCAGCATTGATGCCGAGGCGAGGGCAATCATCACCATCCGGCGGTGCCCCCGGCTATCAACAAACTGCGCAATCAAGGGGTTGGTGACCACCTTGGCCCAATAGATCGCCCCCAGCAGGATACCGATTTCGACCGGCTGCATGCCCCGGTCCTTCAGCCACAGCGGCCAGAACGGCATCTGGACCCCGATCACCGAGAACAGGGCGGCATAGAGGAACCCCAGACGCAGCCCTTCGGACGAGCGGGGAGGGACGGGCGGGCGTGATGTCATGTGCAGGACAGCCAGAGGCAAGGCCCGCACGGCGGGCGATACGGTGGGCGAAAGTGCCGGAAAAGCCCGCCATGATGCTCTTTCGTCCAGGGAAGGGCAAGGGGCGAGATGCAGGGCGAAAAATAACCATAATCTCCCTGCATGGCAGGCATTGCCGAACAGGGGGTGCTGGAGTTAAAGTAAGGTTTAGAGCGTTGCACGGGGTGGTCGGCAAAAAGCCCGGGAACCGGTGTTTTCTGACTGCGGTGTGACGTCAAGGAAAAGACTGTCGTGCTTTGTGCGGGTTGCGTGCACGATGGTCTGGTTCGGTTAAAATCAATCGTGGAGGAAACACCGTGACCGGCACCAATCCCTATGAGTTGCACCTGGACCGCAATGCGGCGAACTATGTTCCGCTGACCCCGCTGTCGATGATCAAGCGGGCGGCGCACGTGTTCCCGGATCGGACTTCGGTGGTTCATGGTGCGCGCCGTTTCACCTGGAAAGAAACCTATGCCCGCAGCCGTCAACTGGCCTCTGTGCTGGAACGGCTGGGCGTTCAGACCGGGGATACGGTGTCGATTCTGGCGCACAACACGCCGGAAATGTACGAAGCCCATTTCGGGGTGCCGATGTGCGGCGGCGTTCTGAACGCCATCAACACCCGTCTGGATGCGGACAACATCGCCTTCATTCTCGATCACGGCGAATGCAAGATCCTGATTGCCGACCGCGAATTCGGTGAACTGGTGACCCATATTCTCGGCAAGGTCGCCTATAAGCCGAAGGTGTTCTTCATTGATGATCCGGAATGCGACAATCCCGGCCCGGCGATCGGCGAAAAGGATTACGAGGCGCTGATTGCCGATGGTGATCCGGATTACGCGTGGAAAATGCCGGACAATGAATGGGATGCCATTGCCC
The DNA here is from genome assembly GCF_900156605.1 of Insolitispirillum peregrinum. GTDB lineage: Bacteria > Pseudomonadota > Alphaproteobacteria > Rhodospirillales > Rhodospirillaceae > Insolitispirillum > Insolitispirillum peregrinum. The sequence goes on from NZ_FTOA01000001.1 coordinate 700,344, forward strand.
TGAACTACACCTCGGGCACCACCGGCAACCCCAAGGGGGTGGTCTATCACCATCGTGGTGCCTATCTGACCGCCGTGTCGAACGCGCTCGACTGGAATATGGACAAGCATCCGGTTCTGTTGTCGAACGTGCCGATGTTCCACTGCAACGCCTGGTGTTTCCCGTGGACGGTGGCGATGAAGGCCGGGACTTTTGTCTGTCAGCGCCGGGTGTCGGCCAAGGTGATCTATGATGCGATTGCCGATCACAAGGTGGCCTACATCAACGGGGCGCCGATCGTTCTGGGGTTGATCCTGAACGCCCGCGAAGATGAAAAGCGCGAGTTCAACCACATCGTCAACGTGATGACCGCCGCCGCCCCGCCGCCGGCAAGTGTGCTGGCCGGGATGGAGCGTGAAGGCTTCCGCGTGACCCACGTCTATGGCCTGACCGAAACCTATGGCCCGAGTGTGGTGTGTGCGTGGAAAGACGAGTGGGACGTCAACGACATGGACGAACGCGCCCGTCTGAAGTCCCGTCAGGGGGTGGCCTATACCGCGCAGGAAGACCTGATGGTCGCCGACGCGGAAACCATGCAGCCGGTGCCGTGGGATGGGCAGACGCTGGGCGAAGTGTTCTGCCGTGGCAATCAGGTGATGAAGGGTTACCTCAAGAACCCGCGCGCCAGCGACGAGGCCTTTGCCGGTGGCTGGTTCCATACCGGTGACCTGGGGGTGATGCACCCCGATGGCTATATTCAGCTGAAGGACCGCTCCAAGGACATCATCATCTCGGGCGGGGAAAACATCTCCTCGATCGAAGTCGAAGGCGTCCTGCACAAGCATCCGGCGGTGGCACTGGCCGCTGTGGTGGCCAAGCCCGATGAAAAGTGGGGGGAAACCCCGTGCGCCTTCATCGAGCTTAAGCCCGGCTCCTCGGTCACCATCGAGGACATGAAGGCGTTCTGCCGCGACAATCTGGCGCACTTCAAGTGCCCGCGTGACATTCGCTTCATCGAGCTGCCGAAGACCTCGACCGGGAAAATCCAGAAATTCATCCTGCGCAAGCAGTTGCAGGATGAAGTCGGTGACAGCATTCCGTTGTGAGGCTGATCACCCCATAACTGACCATAACTGCCATGATGAGGCCGCCCCTTGTTGACAGGGGGCGGCCTTTGTCATGAAACTCTCTGTGCAGGGCAGAAAGAAGGGTGGGGCGAATGGATGAGTGGATGTGGCTGATTGCCGGTGTTCTGGTGCTGTTGGGCATTATCGCAGTGGTGGTGGCCTTGCCGGTGTGGTTGATTGTCAGGCGGGTTCGCTCTCACTCTGGCGTGCCTGTTCCACCTGTTGCCCATGTCGATATCATCGAGGAAAAGACCGTGATGGAAGACTCCTCTCCGGTTGTCCAGCCTGTTGTCCATGCGGCCCCTGTGCCTGTTGCTGCGCCCCGCTCGATCTGGTCGGAACATGACGTGCTGGTGCGCTTTGTGCTGGTGGCGGTGATTGGCCTGTTCATGCTGGTGCCGCTGAGCCTGATTGATGGTCAGGCTCAGGATCGGGGCGATCTGCGGGCGTCGGTGACGCGCGACATTGCCGCGACCTGGGGGCAGGCGCAGGAACTGGGGGGGCCGACACTGCTGATCCCGGTGACCGTGCGGACCAAGAGCAAAGACGACGGGGTTGTCGAGGTTGCCGACACCCTGGTGCTGTTGCCAAAGGTTCTGCAGATCGGGGCGACCATCAACACCGAAATCCGCACGCGCGGGATTTACGAAAGCGTGGTCTATACCGCACCATTGCAGGTCAAGGGAACCTTTGACCTGAAGCCGGTGGCCGGTTTCCTGAAGGATCGCGGCTGGATCACCCCGCACTATGATCAGGCCTATTTCAGCTTTGGCCTGTCGCAAACCTCCTCCCTGCGCGATGTCGAGCCGCTGATGTTCGATGGCCAGAGCATTGCCTTTGCCCCCGGTGCCCGCAATCGCGCCCTGTTCGAGCAGGGATTTCATGCTCCGATAGCAGAAAAGCTCAGCGCCAGCGCGATCTATCCGTTTGAAATGACTGTCACCGTGAAGGGCTCGGAAGGGCTGCGGTTCCTGCCGTTGGGGGAACAGACCTCGGTGCAGGTCAACTCTGCCTGGCCGCATCCGTCCTTTCAGGGCAACGCCCTGCCGGACGAGCATCAGATTTCTGAAAGCGGCTTTTCAGCGCACTGGACCATTCCCAATCTGACGCGCAACTATCAGCAGGTTGCCTTGTCTTCGGAATGGAATGCCCGCATCAACGAATTCACCTTTGGCGTTGACCTGTTCGAGCCGGTCAAGCTGTACGGCGAAATCCTGCGGGCAACCAAATACGGCATCCTGTTTATCGCCCTGACCTTTGCCCTGTTTCTGGCCAACGAGCTGCATTCCACCAACCGCCGCCTGCACCCGGTGCAGTACGGCATGGTCGGGGTGGCGATGAGCCTGTTTTACCTGCTGTTGCTCGCTCTGGCCGAGCACATGCCCTTTGTCTGGGCCTATATTCTGGCCTCGCTGGTGGCGGTGGCGATGAATGGTGTCTATGTCGGCTTTGCCCTGCGCGCCTGGCCGCGCGGCATCCGGTTGGGAATTGGTCTGGCCCTGTTGCATGCATTGCTGTTTACCGTGCTGCGGATGGAAGATTACTCGCTGCTGATGGGGACGGTGTTGCTGCTGATCACGGTCGGCATGTTGATGCACGCCACCCGGCGACTGGGAAATAACGGATAACAGCCGGTCGCGGACTGGGTGTTTTGGCAAGGAGACGAAGTGCATGCGCTATCACCTGCTTGGGCAACGCTGCGCGGCTGCCCCGCTGAAGGTCAGCTCCATCAGCATGGGAACGATGACCTTTGGCGAGCAAAACACCCCTGAGCAAGCCCATGAGCTGCTGGATATCGCCTATGACGGCGGGGTGAACTTTTTTGATGTGGCCGAGATGTATCCGATTTCGCCCCGCCCGGAAACACAGGGGCGCAGCGAAGAAATCCTTGGGGATTGGGTGCGGGCGCGCAACAACCGCCATCAGGTGGTGATCGCCTCGAAAGTCACCGGGCGCGGGGTGATGCCGTGGATCAGGGGCGAAGAGCGTGTGCTGGATCGCCGTAACATCGCCGAAGCCATTGATGGTTCGTTGCGGCGGCTGAAAACCGATTACCTTGACCTTTATTATCTGCACTGGCCTGACCGGCAGACCAATAATTTCGGTCGCTTGGGCTATGTCCACAATCCCGAAGAGCAATCAACGCCGCTGGCGGAAAGCCTGCTGGCGCTGGCCGATCTGGTAAAGGCCGGGAAAATCCGCCATGTCGGAATTTCCAATGAAACTCCCTGGGGGCTGGCGCAATACCTGCTGCTGGCGGCGCAGAACCCGGAATTGCCTCGGGTGGCCGCCATTCAGAACCCCTATTCGCTGATCAACCGCACCTTTGAAATCGGTCTGGCGGAAATGGCCATCCGTGAAGACGTGCCGCTGGTGGCCTATTCGCCGCTGGCTGGCGGCGTCCTGACCGGAAAATACATGGACGGCGAGCGCCCGGCAGACTCGCGGATGGTGTTGTGGCCAAAGCGCTATACCCGCTATACCAAGCCGTTGGCACAGGTGGCGGTTGAACGCTATACCCTGATTGCCGAACGGCATGGCCTGCACCCGGCGCAAATGGCGCTGGCCTTTGCGGCCTCGCGGTCTTTTGCCGCTTCGGCCATTGTTGGTGCGACCAAGCCCGAGCAGTTGAAGCTGACGCTGGCGGCGCAGGATCTGGTGCTGGGGGGCGATGCGTTGATGGATATCGAGGCCGAGCATACGCTTTGCCCTAATCCTGCCCCATAAGGCGAGGTAGACTTTTCTGTCGGAGGGAGGCAATGCCCCCTTTCCGACGGGAGCGTTTTTTTGGAGAGTAAAACATGCAGCCAGGAAAAGTTCCGGGTCAGCAGGGGCGCCTGTCAGGGCGTGTTCGCGCCTGTTCCCGCACCCTGATACTGGCCTCCTTGCTCGGCGTGGCTGCCTGTCAGCCGACGATCAAGGTCGAGGCCCCGGACAAGCCGATTGTGATCAACCTGAACGTCAAGATCGAGCAGGAAGTCCGGATCAAGGTTGAAAAGGATGTGGACAGCTTGCTGGAGCAGAACAATGAACTGTTCTAACGTCATGGTCCGAGCGGTGGGGCTGGGTATTCTGGCCGGCTGGCTGCTGCTGGCTGCGCCGCAGGCGGCATGGGCCGGGCCGGTCGACGATGCCAAGGCTCAGGGCGAGATCGGCGAGCGGGCCGATGGCTTGCTGGGGGCGGTCAAGCCCGCTGGTGTTTCATCTGACGTGGCACAGATGATCAGCCGGATCAACAGCGAACGGATGGGCAAATATCGTGACATCGCCAACCAGAACAGCACCTCTGTTCAGGCAGTTCAGGCGATTGCCGGACGCAAACTGATGGATAAGGCGGCTGCCGGTCAGTACATCAATCAGGGAAGCGGCTGGGTCAAGAAGTAGGGAGCGGTTCAGGCGGGGCGCTTGTCGGCAAAATCCTGGAGCTGGATACGCTGGACACCCCCGCTGCGGACGACCGAGTTACCAGCGGGTTCTGTCACCGATGGAGTGGCGCCAGACCCGAACACGGTCGGATGAACCGCCTCGAATTCGTTCCGGTTTCCGCTCTGCTCTGGCCGGTTCCCGCTCTGCTCTGGCCGACCGTATTCAGGTGAGGCGGCAGGCGGTGCGGCCGTTTCGGCCATCGGAGCCGCCGCGTGCTCTGCCTCGTCCCGCGGGCGATCGTCGCGGCGTTTCTGGCTGATGGCGGCACGGCGGGCGGCTTCTTCGCGCAGGGCGGCGATTTCCTGCTCGGCAGTGGACAGGCGCTTGCGTAGTTGGGCAATGATGTTGCGCAGCTCGGCGCGCTCGTCGCGGGAGCCAGCATCAAGGTCCTGCGCCAGAGAGGTCAGGCGATCTTCGATGGTTTGCAGGCGGTTGCTGTTTTCCTGCTCGATGGCCTGCTTGATCTTGCTGATGTCTTCACCAACTTCCGATCGCATCCATTTGGCTTTTTTGCCCAGATCTTCCTCGATCTTGCGCAAGCCGCCTTCCATGTCCGAGCGGATTTCCACCTTGATCTGATAGGCGTTCTTGACCAGCTGTGACATATAAGACAGCAGGCCGATCACGAAAACGGCGACGACAGCAACGCCGAGTGTAATGCCTGTGATCGAAACATAATCCATTGATCGCGTCCTATCCACACAGGGGAATTGCCATCGGGCGAAAGAGGCAGGAAAAAGCCGAAGTTCGCCGGGCTCAGGCAGCCGAGTATAGGCCTGTGTGCGCGGCTTGTCGTCAGACCGTACAAAGACAGAGATGCTGCCTCTTGTTATGACCTGTCGAGCGTATGGGGTCAATGGTCTAGATGGGGTGAGGAGGGAAGCGATGAATAAAAGGTGTATCCCCTGATTGCTCCCTTTTGATGAGAAAAATGGTTGATTCCGTTTCCCGGTTTTACAACGTCGGGCTTTCGGTTTAGCATCGGGGGGATGGGATTTGAATCCCGGATATCGAACGTCCTGCCTGTATTGTAGCAAACCCCTGGCGCAGTCTGTGCCTGCTGGTACCGGTTTATCGTGGAGCAGGTATTGTGTGCGGTAAAGGCCGATCAAATGACTCGTTTATGGTGTCATATGTTCGGGGTGCGCGGTCTGCGGGACCACATGGCGTGCTGGCAATATGTCAGGTGCTGATATGTGCGGATTGGTTGTGAAACTGATCCGGGCGGTGTCTGTTGCCAAGGCAGGATATCCGGCTTCACACTCATCATTATAAAGATCTGTTCCTCGCTGATAACGAGCAAACAAGAGGCATCCCATGTCTGATAGTAAAGCTGCTTTTGGCGCCTCGTCCAAAACCAGCTCCCGGGGGCGCGAACCGCGCGAGCGTACGCCCTCTGATGACGTTTCTGCCCAGACTACAGAAGAATTGATTGCCTGGATTACCGCACGCGGGATTACCGAGGTCGAATGCCTGGTCCCGGACATGGCCGGTGTGCCGCGCGGCAAAATCCTTCCGGCCCACAAATTCATCTCCGGCTTGAAAGACCGTGGTCTTCGGTTGCCGGAAAGCCTGTTTATCCAGTCTGTGACCGGTGATTATCCCGAAGAGGAAATCATGCCGGATGTTGATCAGGACATGTACCTGCGGCCCGACCCGGCAACAGTGCGAATGGTGCCGTGGTATCAGGAGCCAACGGCGCAGGTGATCAACGATTGCTATTACCGTGATGCATCGCCGGTAGAAATGGCTCCGCGTCATGTGCTGCGGCGGGTTCTCGCGCTCTATGAAGAGCGTGGCTGGAAACCGATTATCGCCCCCGAGCTGGAATTCTATCTGGTGAAGGTCAACCCTGACCCGGATTATCCGCTGGAACCACCGATCGGGCGTTCCGGGCGTCCCGAAATCGGCCGTCAGGCCTATGGCATTGATGCCGTCAACGAGTTCGATCCGCTATTTGAAGACGTTTATGATTATGCCGAAGCGCAGAATCTGGACGTGGACACCCTGCACCACGAAGCCGGTGCGGCGCAGATGGAGATCAACTTTGAACATGGGGAACCGCTTGATCTGGCCGATCAGGTGTTCCTGTTCAAGCGCACGGTGCATCAGACCGCGCTCCGGCACAATGTTTATGCCACCTTTATGGCCAAGCCGCTGGAAGGGCAGCCGGGAAGTGCCATGCACATCCATCAGTCGGTGTGGGATCTTGATGGCAACAAGACGCTGTTTGCCAACGAGGACGGCAGCGAAAGCGACCTGTTCCGCTGGCACATCGGCGGGCTGCAAAAGTATCTGCCGCAGGCGATGCTGCTGCTGGCTCCGAACGTCAACAGTTACCGTCGTCTGGTGAAAAACTACTCGGCTCCGATCAACATGCATTGGGGGCGTGACAACCGCACGGTCGGTTTGCGTGTTCCGTTGTCCGAGGCACGTAATACCCGTATTGAAAACCGCCTGTCCGGGGCCGATGCCAATCCGTATCTGGCGATGGCGGCGTCGTTGCTGTGTGGCTATCTGGGGATGGTGGACCGGCTGGAACCGACCAAGCCGATCACTGGTTCGGGCTATACCAAGGCCCACGCCCTGCCCAAGCATTTGCCGGATGCCATCGAACGGTTCCAGCATGCCCGCCGCCTGCATGAAATGTTCGGGCCGATGTTCTGTCAGGCCTTCGTCGCGGTCAAAGGGGCCGAGTGGGACGCCTATCAGGATGTGGTCTCGTCGTGGGAGCGGGAATTCCTGTTGCTGAACGTGTAAGCCAGAGCTGTGGGCGCAAAGGCGGGCACAGGACACGACAAAAAGATCATGGAGCGCTGCTCCACACCTCGCCGGGGCCTTGAGGCCCCGGACTTCATTGACTTGATATTGAAAGAAAAATGGGGGTTCTGGGCCTCAGGCCCCGAATGGGTTTGGGCGAGAGCCCATTCCTTTCCATCAACTGTCGTGCACTGTGGCGTCAGGTTTAACGCTCATTGCTCTAGAAACGCTCGCCGTCCTTATGGCGCAGGTTCCAGGCCTCGTTGACGTGGCCGGGGTTTCCCCAAACCGACGTTGGCTTTTCCCGCCAGTGAGACAAGACGAACTCCGCCTGACGCTGGCTCAGGCGTTTGAAAGCGGCCATTGCGACCGCATATTCCTTGGAACTTATAAACGTGCTATAGGGCGGGCGGGCTTGCAGGCGGGTGACCACTTCGGAAAACAGACAGCGATCTGCGCCCACTGCGCGGCAAACGACAGCCAGGGCTTCCCCGTTATCGTGATAAAGAATCCGATGCACCGCTGCGACCGGCAGGCGGGTCAGGTGCTGCATTTCAGTTTCTGCTGCCTTCATGTCGCCATTGCGCAGGGCAACCATCAGACCGCCAAATCCTGATGGAATGGACGAGGGGGCATGGGTTTGCCGGACAGATTCTTCATGCAGAGCCGAATGGCTGGCCTGACTGATTTCGGCATCAAGACGGGCACTAAGGGCTTCACCATAGTTTTGTGCAATAAACTGCTTCAGGGCTTGACCGACCCACTGGTACATCAGTGCCGCCATTTCGGCCCGCATCTCCGGGCGCAGGAGCAACGGCTGATGCAGCGGGGCCGTCGTGCGTGAAATCGTGACGACCCGCTTGAAGGCATGATCGGAGAACCGTGTGCCTTGATTGCGGACCAGATTCAGGATGACGTCTTCGTCCCCCAGATAGACCAGCACATCACAGACCTTGCTGGAAACGTCTTCGCGGACACTGACGGCCAGACGATGTTCATGGGTGCGCTCGACGATGATCTTGATCAGATCATCATCATTCAGGCGTGGGCTCAGCATGATCACTGGCCGGGCAATCTCGATCTGATCGTTGGCGAGCAGAACCAGCAACGAATGCGGGATATCGTCGCGAACGGCAAACTGCTCTGCCAGCCGCCGCCGGATGGCATGTTCAGCTCCGGGGTACAGGCGTTCCAGAATATCATAGGCAATGATGGCTTCGTTGTGGGTCAGCGGGTCGCCGTCATTGATGCACATATCGGAAACGACGCAGGCGAGTTCTGCTTCGTCCAGATGATCTGCTGGTTCCAGGAACGACAGCAGCAAGGCGGTGCGAGAGCGTGTCATGCCATTCGGCCCATAGAGAGACAGGGAGAGCGCATCGGTCAAGCTTCCCCCTTTTCTAAGCAAGGCTAAACCATACCGATCTTACCGCTTAGTATCCATCTATCATACCGCATACGCTGTGATCTGGGTCACTGATCAAAAGTCTATGGAACACCACACAGGTGTATGATCCGAAGCCTTTTCTTCCCCGCGTGGCTTGCGATCTATGCCGGAAGCCATAAGACGGTCTGCGGCCAGCGGAGAGAGCAACAGGTGATCAATGCGCACGCCGCGATCTTTTGGCCAGGCTCCGGCCTGATAGTCCCAAAAAGAATAGCGATTCGGCTCGCGGTTCAGGGCACGATAGGCATCCGTCCAGCCCGCATGGCGCAGACTCCAGAACCGCTGACGGCTCTCTGGGCGGCACAGCGCATCATCCCGCCATCCGATCGGGTCGTACACATCCTCATCCGTGGGGCAGATGTTGTAATCACCGGCCAGAACGGTCATCTCGTTGCGGGCGAAAAGGCGCTGGGCGTGGCGGTTCAGTCGGTCCATCCACGACAGCTTGTAAGGAAACTTTTCGGTATCGACGGGGTTGCCATTGGGCAGGTACAGGCTGGCAATGGTGATGCGGTCAGCGATGCGGGCCTGAATGTACCGCGCTTGCGGATCGTCGGGGCAGGGTGAGCCATCGAGATCGGGCAGCCCTCGCTGCACATCAGCGACGGGCAGGCGCGACAGGATTGCAACGCCGTTATAGGTCTTTTGACCATGGACCTCGCAGCGATAGCCAAGAGCCTCGATTTCCAGAAAAGGAAACGCCTCGTCCACGCACTTCAATTCCTGTAGCAGGACCACATCCGGGCTTGCCTCCTGGAGCCAGCGGAGAACATGCGGCAGGCGCGCCTTGATCGAGTTTACGTTCCAGGTAGCAATCTTGACCATGATAACCTTATCTTCTTACAAACAGGGCGGAGCCGCCTGCCTTGATCCGACGACAGCCCTTGATCCGACGACAGCAGCGTGAGCGCAGAAAGAGGAATAGAACCATGCCTGGGGGGCCAATGGATAGAGCCTTTTCAATTCGGGTCGGGTGTGCCGCGACGATCCTGATGGCACTGGCGATGCCGTCTTACGCGCAGTCACAAGGTCAATGCCCCGCAGTGACCGAGCCGGTGCGGCTGGACATCAAGCCGCAGCCGGGAGGAGAGCGGATTGACCACAGCAAAAGCAAAAAGGCCATTCAGGATCTGGTGAACCGGGCAAAAACAAAGGGGCAATTTGTCGCGGGAGTCCAAAATCCTGACGGCGGCCAGTATGTCTGGTCTTCCATTGGCGTCACCAATGCCAGTTTCGTGGTCAGCTCGACGGCAGAGACCATGGTCAGCCGAACGCCGTCCGGGGTCTGCGGCCATTTTACGGCGGTCACGCTGGTGATCGGCTTTCAGGAGCAGGTGATTTATATCCCGCGGGACTATCCGGAAGGCAGTTGTCAGTATCAGGCGGTGCTGGATCACGAACGCCAGCATGTTGCCATCAACCGCCGGACCGTGGCCGAATACCTGCCGGGGCTGCAAGGGCAGGCACAGCAGGTTCTGGATCGCGCAGGAAGTTCCTTTGCCAGCAGTCAGAGCGGGTTGGAGCGGAAAATGAACGATCGTCTTGGTACGCTGATCGAGCCTTTGCTGGTGCCGATGCAGCAGACCCAGCGTCAGCGTAACCAGACGCTGGACAGTGCCGAGAACTATCGTTCAATTCAGGCGTTGTGCTCCGACTGGTGAGGCTGCCTTCGTGTGGGGGAGCACGTTAGATCAGCGTGCGTTAAATCTGACGCCACAGTAACGACAGTAAGGAAACAAGGACGTGGAGCGCTGCTTCACACCTCGCTGGGGCCAGTCGGCCCCAGACCTCATTGACTTGATATTGAAAGAAAAAATGGGGGTTCGGGGCCTCAGGCCCCGAGCGGTTTCAGGCGGCAGCCTGCACCTTCTTGCTAACTGCCGTGTACCGTGACTTGACACAGGCACACTGATCTAACCTTTTGTTCTGTCGCATTGTTTTTGCGAAAACAGGTTTCCACTTTTCGCACCCGGCTAACGCCGCAGGCGATAGCCGGTTGTGTCAATGGCGGTGGGGCGGCCAGCCACCAGATCGGCCAGTATCTGGGCGCTGCCCGCAGCCATCGTCCAGCCCAGCGTGCCGTGTCCGGTGTTCAGGTACAAGTTTGCGACCGGGCTTTGGCACAGGTACGGCAGGCTGTCCGGTGTTTTGGGGCGTAGGCCACACCATAAGGTCGCCTGACGATAATCTCCTGCCTTGGGAAACAGGGCCTCGGCGTTGGAACGGATTTGCTCGGCCCGCTTTTGGCGCAACTGCTGATCCCAACCAGCCAGCTCGGCAGTACCAGCCCCTCGCAGGCGGTTACCCAGTCGGGAATAGACCATTTTATGTTCATCGTCAGTGATGGAAATGGTCGGAGCGTTGGGTTCGTTGTCTGCCAGAGGCAAGGTCATCGAATACCCCTTGGCCGGATAAATGGGCAGAGAAAAACCTAATGAACGTACGATTTTTGGGCTGAAGCTACCCATGCACAGCACATAGGCGTCGGCCTGAAACCGGCGACTAACCGGTTGTCCGGTGGGGTCCAGTTGCTCGCAGACAACGCCCGCAATGCCGCTTTTGCTGGTCTCCAGGCATTGGACACTCGTTCCATATTGAAAGTCTACTCCGATGGCTGCCGCCTGCCGGGCAATGGCCTGAGTGAACCTGTGGGCATCGCCGGATTCATCATCGGCGGAATACAACCCGCCGACCAGCTGGGGGGCGGCTGAGGCAAGGGCTGGTTCGAGGGCGACCACGGCGGCAGGGGTCAGGATGTCCTGCGGCAGCCCGCTCCGCCCCATGATTTCGGCTGAACGGCATTGGGCTTCGTATTCCCGGGGATCGCGGAAAATATGCAGGATACCCCGTGTCAGGGCATCATAGGACAAGCCCAGCTCTTGCCTCAGCCCCTGGAGAACCGTGCGGGAATGCATGGCAAGGGCGACGGTGTGCCGGGTGTTGTGGGCGCAGGCAGAGGGCGTGCAGTTGGCGAGGAAACGCAGCCCCCATGCCCATAGCGCCGGATCCCGGCGGAACCAGCGGAAAATCAGCGGGGCATCATCACGGCCAAGCCATTTCAAGGCTTTGAGCGGTGTCTGGGGCGTGGCCCATGGGGTGGCGTGCGAAACGGAAATCTGGCCGCCATTGGCAAAGCTGGTTTCCATTCCTGCTGCAGGCTGGCGGTCGATAACTGTAACGCGATGACCGTCACGGGCCAGAAACCAGGCGCTGGTGGCGCCAGTAACCCCAGCCCCCAAAACCACGATATCCACCGCCTATCCTCCTGATGGGATTGGGCCAATTGACTGCTGACGTTATAAGGCCTGTGGGCCGGGCTGGAAAGGGGCGGGAAGCCCTGCTACCCTGTTTTCATGCCTGCCATACAGTTGGCGCACGTCCCGCATACGATCCGCGAGGTCCGTCGTGAGTGTTTCCGGTCTTTTGCCTTCGAGCCAGCACGCCGCGTTGCTGACTGTCGAACAAATGTCCGCCGTTGATGCCGCCGCCGCCCGGGCCGGGGTGCCAACGCTGGACTTGATGGAAAATGCCGGTCGTGCGGTGGCCCGTGACGTGATGGCGATACACGAGGACCGCAAGGGGTTGGTGGTGGTGCTGTGTGGCCCCGGCAATAACGGCGGAGACGGCTTTGTCGTCGCCCGCCTGTTGCGTCAAGGCGGCTATCGGGTTCGGTTGGCCTGCTGTGTTGATGTGACGGTGCTGCGTGGGGATGCTCTGGTGAATGCGCATCGGTGGCAGGCCCTGCAGGAGCCGGTCGTGCCATTGACCGAGGATTGCCTGGACGGGGCTGCTCTGGTTGTTGATGCGATGTTCGGGGCTGGCCTCAGCCGTCCGGTAGACGGTGATGTTCTGGCATGCATCCGTAGAATAAACGATCGTTCTATAAAGTGTATTGCGGTCGATGTGCCGTCTGGTGTGGCAGGGAATAGTGGGGAGATTCTGGGGGACGCACCGCGCTGCCTCTCGACAGTGACCTTTTTCCGCCCCAAGCCTGCTCATTTCCTGTATCCCGCCAAGGCGTACTGCGGAGCCTTGCGGGTGGCTGACATCGGCTTGACCCCGCAGCATGAAGCAGGGTTGCTTTGCCAGACATTCCTCAACGGAACGGCTGTCTGGGCTTTGCCGCGCCCATCGTGGAGCGACCATAAATACAGCCGTGGGCATGTGCTGATCTTTGGCAGTGCCGCCATGAGCGGAGCCGCCCGGCTGGCAATGCGGGGAGCCCGGCGCATTGGTGCCGGGCTGGTAACGGCGGCGGTTCCTGCATCGGCGTTGGCAGTCTATGGCAGCGATGCACCCGGCGCTTTGCAGGTACCATGGGACAGCGAGGATGATGCGCTGAAGGCTTTGCAGGATGCACACCGGACCGTGGTTGTCATCGGACCGGGGCTGCCTGCCGATGACGAAACCCGCAGGTTGGTGCTGATGGCCTTGAGGCAAGGGCAGAGAACGATTGTTCTGGATGCCGGTGGGCTGTCCGCTTTTGCTGATCACCCTGATGTTTTGTTTGCTGCGATCCAGTCCTCTGCCGGGCAGGTGGTGCTGACACCCCACGAAGGAGAGTTCAAGCGACTGTTCAGCAGTCTGGCGGGGAGCCGTCTTGACCGCAGCCGTCAAGCCGCCGTCCTGAGCGGGGCGTGCGTTTTGCTGAAGGGGGCCGATACGCTGGTGGCGCGACCTGATGGTGCGGTGGTCATCACGCCGCAGGCCTCGCCCTATCTGGCCACCGCAGGCAGTGGCGATGTGCTGGCCGGATTTATCGCCGGGCTGGCAGCGCAAGGCATGTCTGCGTTTTCCGCTACGGCTGCCGGAGCCTGGCTCCATGCCGAGGTGGGGCGGCAGCTTGGGCCGGGACTGATCGCAGAGGATCTTCCCGAATGTCTACCCACAGTCTTGCGTCGTCTGCTGGTGGAGACCACCTTATAAGGGTAGGCATATTAGGATATTATAGCGATCGGTGAAAATGCGTCGCGCAATGATCAAAACCAGTTTGGGGCAAAACCAGTTTGGGGGGAGTGCCATGGCAGAATTCTTTTCACCGGGCCTGATGGAGCGCCTGGGAACCTTGTGGCGCGATTTGGTGCCGCAACGTGAAGAGCCGATGGTCGAAGGGCTGCAGCCGGACCTGCCTGATAGTGACCGCGAGATTGTGCGGGCACAGATGCAGTCCTGCCTTGAAGGCAAGGGTGGGGACGTATCCGCCCGCACCCGCGCAGCGCAACTGGGGAAGGCTTACCTCAGCCTGAATGCCAAGGGAAAGGAGCGTTTCCTGCGTCTGATGGCCGAAGACTTTGACACCGATCATCGGGCGGTGGATGCCGCGATTTCGCGCCTGCTGGCGGCTGTTGATCCCGAGGTGCGGGATAAGGCTGAACGGTCGTTGCGAAAAACACTTGATGCGCCGCGCCGCAAGCTGTTGACGCAGTTCAATGCCCTGCCGAATGGCGTCAAGTTTCTGGTGGACATGCGTTCGGATTTGATGCCGCTGGCTAAAAAGGATCGCCATCTGCGCGGGTTGGAAAATGACCTGAAGTATCTGCTGCGCAGTTGGTTTGATGTGGGTTTTCTGGAATTGCGGCAGATCACCTGGGACAGCCCGGCGAGCATTCTGGAAAAAATCGTTGCCTACGAAGCGGTGCATGCGATCAAGGATTGGCACGATCTGAAGAACCGCCTGGATTCAGACCGGCGGCTCTATGCCTTTTTCCACCCACGGATGCCTGATGAGCCGCTGATTTTTGTCCAGGTGGCCCTGTTGGCCGGTCTGGCGGGGAACATTCAGGAGTTGCTGGATATCGGTGCGCCGGTGGGGGATGCCAGTGAAGCCAATACAGCGATTTTCTATTCGATCTCGAATGCCCAGCGCGGGCTGGATGGCATCTCGTTCGGCAATTTCCTGATCAAGAAAGTGGTGCAGACGCTGTCCAAGGAATTCAGTAACCTGAAGACGTTTGCCACCTTGTCGCCGATGCCGGGGTTCCGCAAATGGCTGGATGGCTATCTGGCGGAAAAGGGCGATGCAGCCTTGCTGCCCGCCGAGCAGAAGCAACTGGCAGCCTTTGCCAAAAAGCAGGGGCTGAGTGGAAAAACTGGCTTGGCAGGATGCCTGCAACGTCCGGATTTGCTGGAGGATGCTGCCCTGGCCGAGGTGGTCCGTGAGCCGTTGATCCGGCTGGGGGCCCTGTATCTGGCGCTGGAAAAACGTCCGGCACGCGAGGAAGGCGGAGTGGCAACGGCGGCCAATCCGGTGGCGCATTTTCATCTGACCAACGGTGCGCGGATCGAACGGCTGAACTGGGTGGGCGACCGTTCGGTGAACGGAATGGAGCAGGCCTATGGCCTGATGGTCAACTATCTGTACAAGCTGAATGAAATCGAGCGGAACCATGAAATCTACAGCGAGCAGGGCAAGGCTGTCCTGTCATCGTCTGTGCGGGCTTTGCTCAAGGGTTGAATGGCACAGGTACAGGACCACAACGGCTCTTTCCGACCTTGTGGTCCTGTGCCCGTGACGTCAAATGGTTAGCGGGTCTTGGGAATAGGGGAGAGGGAAAAGCCGGTAATGTCCGGCAACGGGCGTCCAAAGAAATACCCCTGCCCGAAATCCACCCCGACCTCTTTCAGCAACCACATGGTCCGGCTGTCTTCCACCATTTCGCCGATGCTCTGAATGTTCATGTCACGGCACAGGTGTGCGATGGCCTTCAGAAAAGGCTTGCCATGTGTGGTGTGGAAGGCGTCCAGAATATAGCTGCCGTCAATTTTGACGTAATCAACCTTCAGGGCCTTGAGATAGTTGAAGGCAGCGGCTCCGGCGCCAAAATCGTCAATCGAGACCTTACAGCCGAACGAGCGTATTTTCTGCAGGATCTTGTTGGCAGATTCGAGGTCGGCCAGTTCGGAGGATTCCGTCAATTCGAACATCATCCGTGGCAGGATATCGCGGTTTTCCAGCAGCAACAGGAACAGTCCATGGACGAACGCCTCGTTTGACAGGCTTTTTCCTGACAGATTAACGGCAATTTGCGCTGATCCGTGCAGCTTTTTACCTGCCCGCAACGCGGCAATGGCTTTTTTGACCACCATGGTGTCGAATTCGTTGACCACCCCGAAATCTTCGGCAAAGCCGATGAAACGCGCCGGCAGGAACAGTCGTTCTCCTTGCTGCATGCGGGCGAGGGCTTCGTAGTGGTGGACGCTCCATGCCTTCAGGTCGACGATGGGCTGGTACACCAAAGTAAACGAATCAGAATTCAAAGCCTCGCGGAATGCTGTCACCTTGGTCAGCGTTTCGTCCAGTGCTTGCTGGTAACCCTGACTGAGGGATTTCAGCGTAAAATCCTTACCGCCATTTTCGGCAAACGAGGTCAGGGTATAGATCAGCGCCTTGTTCAGGTCTTCTTCGGTGATCACGCTGCGATCCAGCTCGACACTGACCGCCTTGACTTCCAGCCCGGCGCCGGACGGGTCGAACAGGGATGCGATGTCGGAAATGCGACTGGACATCTGTTCGACTTGCAGGGACTTATCGTGGATGATGCCGAATTTGGTATCGTCGATCTGCCCGATTGAATTCCCGCCCACCGACCAGGCACGCAGGTAACTTTCGACGCCTTGCAAAAAGGTACCGATAGCCTCGGAATCCATCCGTTCGTTCAGCGATGAATCTGCCAGATCGATCAGGGTCATGCGCAATTCGTCCCCGAACTGGGCTGCCTCCTGCATCCGCTGTTCGGCCATCTGGGCGAATTCTTCTTTGGTACGCGCAGGCGCGGTAATCTGTGTCTTGCCCGGATTGCCGCCATGGGCACGGCTGGCTGTCAGGTAAAGGGTTTCCTTGCGGCCGGGAAAGCACAAACCCGACAGGGATGCGGCGACGGGTTGACGCCCTGCAGCCTGAAAATGGATGCGGATGCGGTCCATGCGACCGACAGTCTCAATACGGCGGATCAGTTCCTGCAGCATGGTCTGATCTTCGGGGGCGACCAGATTCAGCAGGGATTGACCGACAAGGGCCTCGGGGGCTCCCCCCAGCAGGGATTCCGATGCTCCGGCGCAGTAGGTGATTGTCCGCTGGTCATCCAGCTCGATCAATGCCTCGGCGCCTGCGAAGGCAAAGGCCACAAAGCGGTCGCGTTGTTCGCGCAATTTGGCAGAGGAGTCTGGGCTCTGCGACATCGGCAGCCTCTCGGAGTGGGGGGTAAAGAATGGTATAAGCGACTAAAATCGTAATTTTTTCTCTATCACATATTGTTCTATATTGATAGAGATCATGGATAGTCTTTTTATACCAATGAATGGAACTAATGCTTGAAGTGAATGTTCATTCATTCGTCTTATGCGGAAAGCGATAAAAAAGGAGGTTTGTCCGGCGTTTCTCATCTTTTCAGACTTTCCAGTGAAAGGGATCAGAGAAAAGGGATATACGCGCCATACTGGCATGCAGTAGGTTGAAGAGGTTGAGTGTCGGGGCTTGAGAGCCTGGTGCAGACAGGTATAGTGCCCGCCAAGGGGATGGCTCCCCGGCAGTCTTCAGGAAACCTTCGGAGGTTGGCAAGATGAGCAGCGCCGTGCAGGCAGAACGTATCGGCTTTATCGGTCTTGGGATCATGGGCCAAAGCATGGCAGGCCACATTCTGGCGGCCGGATATGAGGTGCATGTTTTCAGCCGGACGAAGGAAAAAGCCGAAGCATTGCTGGAGGCTGGTGCCGTCTGGCACGATACGCCCGCTTCGCTGGCGCGGGTCTGCACCATTGTTATCACCATGGTCGGCTACCCCCATGATGTCGAAGCCGTTTATCTGGGCGATGACGGGCTGGTCCCGAACATGGCGCCCGGTGGTTTGGTGATCGACATGACCACCTCGCAACCGGCCTTGGCCCGCCGCATTCATGCGCAGGCTGCCGAGCGGGGAATTGCCGCGCTTGATGCTCCGGTATCAGGGGGAGATGTGGGCGCCCGCAATGCGACGCTGGCGATCATGGTCGGTGGTGATGAAGCCGCCTATCTGCGTGCCCTGCCGTTGTTTCAGGTAATGGGCAAGTCGATTGCCCTGCTGGGGGGCGCAGGTGCCGGTCAACACACCAAAATGGTGAATCAGATCGTGATCGCCGGGACCATTGTCGGGGTGGCCGAAGCCCTGAGCTATGGTGCCCATGCCGGGCTTGATCTGGAAAAGGTATTGGGGGTCATCGGTGGCGGTGCGGCTGGTGGGTTCCAGTTGAATGTTCTGGGCAAGCGAATGAGCGAGGGCGATTTTGCCCCTGGTTTCTTTGTGCACCATTTCCTGAAGGATATGGGGATCGCGGCCAGTGAGGCCGAGGCCATGGGGCTGGACCTGCGGGGGTTGCAGACCGCGTTGCACCAGTTTGGCCGGTTTGCCGAACAGGGTGGCCGCGAGTGCGGGACGCAGGGGATCTTTACGTTGTACCAGCAGCAAGGGCAGGGGGCTGGGCCCTCGGCAGACGGCGACGAGTAGCAGGGAGGGGAATGATGCAGTTTACCGGTGAATACAGCGTTCCTGCACCACGGAGCAAAGTGTGGGATGCCTTGAACGACCCCTCCATTTTGCGCGTGTGCATTGAGGGATGTGAAGAACTGGCATGGAGTGGTCCGGAAACCCTGTCGGCGACGATCAGGGCCAGCGTTGGCCCGATCAGTGCCCGTTTTGCCGGAAAACTCTGGCTGAGCGACGTGGTGCCGTTGTGCTCCTATACCCTGAATGGGCAGGGGGAAGGTGGTGCAGCGGGCTTTGTCAAAGGCTTTGCCTCTGTCAAGCTGAGTGATCAGGACGATGGCGGGTGCTGCCTGCGCTACCGTTGTGAAACCAATATTGGCGGCATCCTGGCCGACGTTGGCAGCAAGCTGGTCAAGGGAATGGCGGACCGTACGGCCCATGAATTCTTTGACCGCTTTACCCGCCGTCTGATTGTTGCCATGGCAGCAGCCTCCAAGCAGGAGGAAGATCGCCTGAGTGGGGGTGAGGCGGAGCCTGTGGGCGACGACATTCTTTTTGCCTCGACCGGTGCTGCGCGCACGTTGCTGGCAGACTGGGATGCGCTCCTGGATGATGGGAGTGTCGCCGCCAAAGCACCGAGTGGGTCCATCACATCCTTGCCGCGGCCCGTGGTTCCGCTGAGTGATCCCCGGCTGCTGGTTATTGCGGGTGGGTTTGGTTTGTTTGCGTTGATCGTCCTGTTGCTGGCGGTGTTGCGGTAACGCTGAGGGCGGGTTTCGTATTTTTTAAAGCCACGATACCCGCTCTGGATCCTGGTGTTTGGCGTGGAGATGGATATGGATATGTCCAGGCAGACAGAAGTTGACGTGCAGATTCTGTATTGTACTGCGGCAGATCAGCAGCAAGCCTTGGCGATTGGGCAATCGCTGGTTGATGCCCGACTGGCGGCATGCGTGAATATTCTAGGACCGACGACGTCAATATATCGCTGGGAAGACAAAACTGAAACCTCTACAGAGGTTGCATTCATAGTGAAGACGACAGCGACGTGTGTCGACCCGGCCATTTCATTAATCAAGAATATGCATTCTTACGAATTACCATGCATTGTTACAGTTCCTGTATCCGGGGGTTGTGGCGACTTTCTGTCATGGATGAGGCAGAGTGTTGCTCGCTGATATGAATTTATGCGTTATTTATAGAAAGTAGTATTATCGGCAGGGCAGGTGATGTAGTTCTTTTGGCTGCCATTTTTTATGTGATTACATGTTGAAATAGCCTGCAACAAAGGACTATTGTCACCCTTGCGTATGACGCAAAGGGTCCTGCCTGTGGGGCATGAGACCAGTGAGGCCAAAAAGGCCCATCATAATAACAAGCAGTCTTCGGCTGTAGCGCTCAAGGAGAAGGACGTGTGCGAGTTCCTGCTCTTGCTTTTTGTGTTGGTGTTTCCGTTGCGTTTACTGGCTCGGCGTGAAACCCAGCGCCGTCATCGTCTGGACGTTGCCTTCCATCGTGCATCATCCAGTCGGGGATCCGGAATTGGGTCTGCGTACTCGGTATTCGGGCGGCGGTAGTCGGCGCGTTCGGCATCCTGTCCAATGGGAACATTCACAGGGTGTCTTCGTCGGCAGTATGAAAGATGGTGCGCCGTTTCGATCGTGCCTGATCGTGGTGTATCGTCTGTTTGTTACCTCGGTGGCGTGTGTAACGCGTTGTTGATGTAACTGGAGAACCGCGACCACGAGTTTGCGGTGACTCGGGTAATAAAAAAGAGAGTCCCCAAAGCAGGGGGACTCTCTTTTTCATCTATGGTTCTGAGTATGGTGCAGGGTCATGGCGGCCAGCCAGCGCTGTCCATCGGCGGCCAGCATGCTCAGCCGTGCGGCCGCTTGCCAGACAGTTTCAGCCTGCATTTTTGCCTGCTGTTCGATCTCGGCTGCCGCGTCAGCCAGTTCCCGTATCCCCAGAAAGCCTGCCGCACTTTTCAGGCTGTGCGTCGCATATTCCATTTCCGAGTGATTGCGGGTCGAAATGGCGGTGTTGATGGTATCCAGCAGGTTTCGGCAGCTATGGCTGAAATCGTTGTTCAGTTCCTGCAGGATGTCGATTCCCAGATCCCGGACCAAATCTGCAATGATGGCAGGATCGTTCGGATTATGCCCGGCACAGATGCCCCGCGTGGGGAGCAGGGTTGGAGCGGGCAGGCGCAGGGCCGGTGTCTGCGCCGATGATGATGGCTCTACCAGAGACAGAATGACCTGATAAAGCTGCTTGGGGTCAATGGGCTTGGAAACAAAAGCATTCATGCCGGCATCAAGGCATTCTTGGGCATCGGCTTGCGAAGCGGCGGCCGTCAAGGCGATAACGGGTAAGGTTCCATAGGGAGGTGGCAGTCGGCGCAGCGCCTGTACAGCCTCAATCCCGTTCATGTCCGGCATGTGCCGATCCATCAGGATCAGGTCGAACCGGGTGTGCTGCAGGGCGGCCAGTGCCTGCCGGCCATTTTCAACGGCGACAACACGCGCGCCCTGACGTTCGAGCAACCCAATGGCAACCCGCTGGTTGACAATATTGTCCTCAGCCAAAAGAATCGAGAGGGATGGCAGAGAGGGAGAGGGGCCTTCCACCGGGGGGCTCATGACGGCGAAGTGTGGTGATGGCGTGTTTGACCGCTTGGACGGGGCGGCAAACAGCCACTCGATGGCTGCTTTCAGGCTGCTTTCCCGTATCGGCTCGGCAATCCACGGAATGGCAGTCTCTTTGGCTGGCGGTAAGCGCTTTGACCCACAGGAAAGGATCAGGGCTCGCGGTGAGCTGCCGACACCGCTGTTGCTGGCCACCGTTTGCAGGCAGGCGGCGATGTCGGCCCCCAAACGCGTGCTGGCAATGATGGCTCCGCCCTGCTGCAGCAATGGGCCGCAATCGTACAGGTCTTCCATGGTCGCGGCCTGACCAACGATCAGTCCCCACATTTCCAGTTGCCGGGTCAGAAGCTGACGGGCTATCGGGTCCGGGTCGGCGATCAGGACCATCTGGCCTTCCGGGATATGGGGAATGGGGCGACCGGGGCCAGTGGAGGAGGAATGGCCCAGACGCAGGGTGACAATAAAGGTTGTCCCCTGGTCAAGGGTGCTGTGAACGGTGATGGTGCCATCCATCAGCTCGGCCAGTTGTTTGCTGATCGACAGTCCCAGACCGGTGCCACCAAAACGGCGGTTGACCCATGCCCCTGCCTGTTCATAGCGGCGGAACAAACGGGTTTTTTCCTCCTCTGACAGGCCAATGCCGGTATCCGTGATGCTGAACAGCACCGTTACGCCAGCATCACCGGGCAGGGGCGGGGCGATGCTGGTTGCCACACTGACGCTGCCGCGTTCCGTAAACTTGACCGCATTGCCGATCAGGTTCATCAGGATCTGGCGCACACGGGCTCCGTCGCCGATCAGTGTGTCCGGGACATCGGCGGCGGCGTGGCAGGCCAGCGCCAGCCCCTTGTCGGATGCCTGGGCGGCGATCAGGGCCATGCAGTCTTCGACCATGCTGACCGGGTGGAACGGCAGCTTCTCCAGCTCGATACGACCAGCCTCCAGTTTGGACAGATCCAGAATTTCGTTCAGAATACCCAGCAAGGTCTCCCCGGATGAAACGATCGTTTGTGCCAAATCCTGCTGTTCGGGTTGCAGGTCACTGTCCAGCAACAGGCGACTGAGCCCCAGTACGCCGTTCATCGGGGTGCGGACTTCGTGGGAAATGACCGCAATGAACTCACTCTTGGCCTTTGCCAGCCCTTCGGCCTGCTCTTTGGCCATGGAAATACGCTCATTCTCCAGCCGCAAACGCTGGTTCATGTGCTCGACATCCAGCATCGCTCCCTGGGCAAAAATGGCGCTGACATAGGCGGCAATGGCCTGCAACGTCTCCCGGTCCCCTTGCCCCAGCCGGGGCATGAACGGTTTCTGCTCACGGGTGCGGCCGGTGATGATGATTGCCATCACGTCGTTGTCCTGAATGACCGGAACAGCGATCAGGAATGGCAGCGACAGAGCGGTCCGCAGGTCGTGCAGGTGATCGCGGCCACTTTCTCTGGTGATCAGTACGTAACCGTTCTGCAGCAGGGTATCAACAGGCACATGGATCTCTGTTGCCAGCAGGGCTTCGGCCTGATTGCGCTCATAGCCCTGGGTCAGGGCGACGGTGAACGTGTCGCGGGCAACCGGCCTGAGAACGACTGTCCGTTCCATGTTCAGGGTGGCGTTAACCCGTTGGCAGGTGGTCTGGAAAATGGCGTGGGCGTTCGAGGTCGGGGTCAGCGCTGCACTCAGGCCCGCCAGCAGCGAAAAGCCCCGTCGCTTCTGCTCCAGCTCGTGGCGCAGGGTTGATCCAACCGCATCGGCCTTGACCAGTCGGGCGGCCAATTGTTCGGCCTGCCGCTGGAAATAGTCGGCTCGTTGCTGCTGTTCGGACAGGGCTGCCAGCAGTGCGGTGGGGTCATCTGTTGGGGGGGCAGAGGTTGGGGCTGGCCGTTCGTTCATGGCATTCCCCTATGCAGGCAGACTGAACAGGCAGAACACCCCGGTCCAGTCCAGTGGTTGCGGGCGGCCACGCACCGGAGCAATTTCGACACCCGAGTAAAAGCCCAGCAAGGGGACGCGTCCGGCAACGGCATCCTGCACGACGGCACCGTCTTCTCCGTCCAGCCCGGAATATGCCGCAGCACGGCCCGCGCAGTTGATGTACAGGGCAAACAGGGGGCGTCGGGCCGCTGCCGCCTCAAACAGGGCGTCAATTTTGGGGGCGATGTAATCAAAAGTGACCGAGCGGTGCATCAGCTGGACCTCGCACCCTTGTACGAGATCCGGTTCAAACATGATCAGGCTGCCGGTTTCTTCGTTGGCTTTCAGGCACATGCGGTTGACATAGGCAGTTTCATCCGGCTCGTCCCATTTTTCCCCCATGTTGCGGCCAAGGGTGACGAAAAAGCCGTATTCCTTGGGACTGACTCCGGAATCCCCCAGCAGTTCGGCAATCACCTCCAGTGCGGGACGGTGATCTATCTCGTGGATGACGGCTCCGTCAGCCTTGGTGATGGTGCGATAGCCGGTGGCGGGCATGCAGCCATGCATGATCACGCTGTCCATCCGGATACCACCCCACAGGACCAGAGCAAAAACGCTCTGCTGGCGCAGGTCGTCGTCAATCCACTGCCAGGTCGGGCGGCCCGTCATGTCTCCGCACAGGCCCGCCCCGACCAGATGGGGAAAGCCGTCCATGGCGGTGTGGACCCCATTCAGAATGGGGGTGGCCATGTTCAGCTTCATGCGGCCACTGGTCCGATCAACGGAGTCATACAACATGATGACCGCCGCATCATCATCCAGCGGCAGGGCGCGCAGGCTTTCGCCCAGTCGATGACCGGCGGCTTCCTGATCACGGGCGAGATCGCCTTCGGCAAGGATCGCCCATTGCACGGTCTCGAAGTGGAAAACCGCAATGCCGACCTGCAGGCCGCCATAGCCGAGGCAGTTATTGGTAATTGCCCCAACCGACCAGCCACCGATCAGGCGGGGCGATGGGCCGACCACCGAACGGATACCGGCATGCAAGGCCGCCGGATCGTGCTGGGCGGTCGAGAAAATCATCACCAGATCACAGGAAGATGCAGGGGGGAGGCCGGAAAGGGCCGTCGAGACGGCCTCAATTCCCGCCATGCGGCTGTCGCCGTGTTCGCTGTATCCGACACCGACGCGCATTGCCCTTCCCCCTTTTTGGTCCCGTACATTCGAGCTTTGTTTGTTGATGAGTGGCGATTTTACTCGATGACAACCGTGGTGGTCACGGGAATCATTGCTTCAATGGTTTTCAGGATGGCGGATTTGCGGTCGAGGGTTTCCTTGGCCCGGCGCAGCTTTTCGGGATCATTGCCTTTCAGCCGGACAGTGTAATGGACGCCTTTGGCGCTGCTGGGGACGCTCCGGTCCAATCCCAGCAGCCCCAGCATGTTCCAGTCAACTTCGGTGGTGACCTCGATGTCGTCCAGCTCGGTGTCGAACAGGGCAGCATTGGTGGCGATGCCAGCGGTCAGGCAGCCGCACAGGGCCGCAGCAATCAGTTCACCGGGGCCGGGGCCCTGATCGGTTCCCCCCAGAACGGCAGGCTCATCGCAAACGATTTTGAACGAACGGCCTGCCGGGGCTGCCGGTTGGCCGTTGGCATAAAACTGGTCTACCGAGATGGTGCTGCGTGTGCCGCCTTCCCAGCGGGATGTGGCGACGAATTTGACCTGTCCCTGAGCGGGGTCAGTTTTCACCGCATCGACGTAAGTGGCGATAGAAGCAAGATCAACGCCATTGTTCTGTGTTGCCATGGGGATACTCCCTGTCAGAGATCAGTCTTGCCCCTATGCTAACAGTAAGCTCTGGCGATGGCGAACGGCGTTCTTCCTATGGGGGTGGCAAATACCCATTTTCTAGGTATGGATATGCTTGTTGAGCGAAAGTCGTCGCCATATTTTCCATCAAGAGGGATAGTGGATGGCGATGATTTCAAGGTGATCAGCTCCGGCAGGGGTTTGAACGGGCACCACATCCCCGACCTGAGCTTTCATCAAGGCGCGGGCAACGGGCGAAAGCCAGGAAATGCTGCCTTGTGTCAGGTCGGCTTCGTCTTGTCCGAGGATGGTGACGGTGACTTCTTCGTCCCGATCATTGATGTAGACCACCGTGGCACCAAAAAACACCCGTGAGCGGTTCTTTTGCTGGGTCGGGTCAACGACCTCGGCGCAATCAAGGCGCTTGGTCAGAAAGCGGACCCGACGGTCAATCTCGCGCAGGCGCTTTTTGCCATAGATGTAATCGCCGTTTTCCGAGCGGTCACCGTTGGCGGCGGCCCGGCTGACGGCCTCAACCACCTTTGGGCGTTCGCTGCCCCACAGATGCTTCAGCTCGGCGCGCAGTTTTTCCAGCCCGGCCGGGGAAACCAGGTTGCGGGGGCCGGGGGTGACCGTATCAGGGGGAGGGGCGGGGGGACGTGCCATGGGGGTGTTTGCGTCCGATACAAGAAAGGCTGGCACCAAAAAGATCGGGGACGCCTTGCGACATCCCCGCCCTTTTTGGTGTGCTTGAGCATTGTGCGAAAAGTGGGAACCGGTTTTCGCAAAACAATGCGGCATTAAAAAACCTGCATTGTGCGAAAAGTGGGAACCGGTTTTCGCAAAACAATGCGGCATGGAAAAACCTGCATTGTGCGAAAAGTGGGAACCGGTTTTCGCAAAACAATGCGATAATACAAAAGGCAAGACCAGCGTGCGTCAGGTTTGACGCACGCTGGTCTGGAAAAATCAGCCCAGTTCTTTGGCCAGTTCCGGCAGAGCCTGGAACAGGTCGGCCACCAGACCATAGTCGGCAACCTGGAAAATCGGGGCTTCTTCGTCCTTGTTGATGGCGACGATCACCTTGCTGTCCTTCATCCCGGCCAGATGCTGGATCGCACCCGAGATGCCGACGGCAACGTACAGTTCCGGTGCCACGATCTTGCCGGTCTGACCGACCTGATAGTCGTTCGGCACGAACCCGGCATCGACGGCGGCGCGCGAGGCACCGACGGCGGCACCCAGCTTGTCGGCCACGGCTTCGACCAGCACGAAGTTCTCGCCCGAACCCATGCCGCGACCACCGGACACGATGATTTTGGCCGAGGTCAGTTCGGGACGTTCCGACTTGGACAGTTCCTGACCGACGAAGCTGGAGGTGCCAGCGGTGGCAGCAGCCGGAGCCGCTTCGACCGCAGCCGAACCACCGGTGGCGGCAACGGCATCAAAGGCGGTGGCACGCACGGTGAGCACCTTCAGGGCATCGCTGCTCTGCACGGTGGCCAGAGCGTTGCCGGCATAGATCGGACGGACGAAGGTGTCCGCCGAAACCACGCCGCAGACGTCGGACAGCATCGCAACGTCCTTCAGGGCGGCCACGCGCGGCAGGAAATTCTTGCCGAAGGTGGTCGCCGGAGCCAGAACGTGGCTGTAGCCACCGGCCAGCGAAGCGACCAGATCGCCCATCGGCTCGGCGAGAGCGTGGGTGTAGGCGGCATCATCAACCACCAGCACCTTTGCCACGCCAGCCACCTGAGCGACCGCCTGAGCTGCGGCCTGGCAGCCCGAACCGGCAACCAGAACGGTGATGTCGCCACCAATGGCCTGAGCAGCAGCCAGAGTGTTGAGGGTCGCTGCCTTCAGAGCCGAACCGTCGTGTTCGGCAATGACCAGAATGCTCATCGTCAGATCACCTTCGCTTCGTTCTTCAGCTTTTCCACCAGCTCGGCCACCGAGCCGACCTTCACGCCAGCCTGACGGACCGCCGGCTCTTCGACCGACAGGGTCTTCAGGCGCGGAGCCGGGTCAACGCCCAGATCGGCCGGAGAGACGGTTTCGATCGGCTTCTTCTTGGCCTTCATGATGTTCGGCAGCGACGCATAGCGCGGGGTGTTCAGGCGCAGGTCGGTGGTCACCACGGCCTTGCCCTTCAGGGCAACGGTTTCCAGACCGCCGTCGATTTCGCGGGTGACGTTGACCACGCCATCGCCAAGCTCGACCTTGGAGGCAAAGGTACCCTGCGGCCAGCCCAGCAGGGCGGCCAGCATCTGACCGGTCTGGTTGCTGTCGTCGTCAATGGCCTGCTTGCCGACGATCACCAGATCGGGGCTTTCCTTGTCAACCAGCGCCTTCAGGCACTTGGCAACGGCCAGCGGCTGCAGGTCGGCATCGGTCTGCACCAGAACGCCACGGTCGCCACCCATCGCCAGAGCGGTACGGATGGTTTCCTGGCACCCGGCAACGCCCATCGACACCACAACGATTTCCGAAACCTTGCCGGCTTCCTTGAGGCGAACGGCCTCTTCGACGGCGATTTCATCGAACGGGTTCATCGACATCTTGACGTTGGCAAGCTCAACGCCCGACTTGTCGGACTTAACGCGGACCTTGACGTTGTAGTCAACGACCCGCTTGACAGCGACCAGGACCTTCATGTCCGTTGGCTCCTCCGCAGGGGTGGGTGGGGGTAGAACAGCATTCCACAGGCCGGAACGGGCCAGTGGTTTCAACAGGACCGCCGTGGCCTGCGCGGGGCAGTCCGGGCGGACAGTAAAACTTTGCCAATGGCGGCATGATCTGCTGACGGTGACGTACCCGGCCAACCAAACAACCGTTCAACAGCTTGTGCTTATCGGCGTGGTCAGAAAAGCAGGCTCTGCTGTCTCTGGCAAGGGTCGTTTACGTGATAGCAGTCATATCGCAGCCTTTTGGCCCGACAAGCGCAGGATCAGCCTTCGGCAGTGTCGCCGGAGGCTGTGGACGCCCGTTCGGCATCCTCCAGCCGTCGAATGGCTTCTTCGCGCAGTTCATGCAACTCGGCAATCACCTCGTCGATTTCCTGCCGCTTGCGGTGCAATTCATCCAGTCGGCGGCCAATTTTTTGTAGACCGACACGATATTGGTGGGCGCCCCCAGGCCCCGTACCATAGAGTTCGATGTATTCAAGAACGTCATCCAGGGAAAACCCCAGGCGGCGCAGCTTGAGAATCAGGGTCAGGCGGGCGCGGTCCCGATAGTTGTAAACGCGCGCACCGGCTGAACGGGCAGGCTTCAGCAACCCTTTTTCCTCGTAAAAGCGCAAGGCTTGCGGGGTCAGGGCAACTTCTTTTGCCAGTTCGGAAACGCTGTACAGGCGCGCCTTATCGCTCATGCGAAACAGTCCTACCTTAACCAGTCCTGCCCGATTCCTGCTGTTCCGGTGGGTCACGGTCCACGGAATGATCAGGAGATTCGGATTACGAACCGGAGACTGCCGCAGCTTTACGTTAAAGTCAACTTTAGTTTGCGCCCTCTTCCGCTTTTTTTCAGCGTGAAAAGCTGAGATACGGCGGCTTCATGGGGCGGAAACGGGAGGCGCTGCCGGAAAGGAGAGGGATCACCTCTCTGTAAAGCGCGGCGGCATTTTACATGGATGGTGCGCCTATTCCATGAAAAAATACCATTCAAATGTTCTTTTTGTATCAATATTGCCAAAAACCGGGCCTCGCCTGTCATCAAAAGACGAGGCCCGGTCGCTGTCATCGTTCAAAATCGCCTTGTTCAGCACCCTTGTGGCAGGCTTTGCAATTGGCCTTGGAGCCGACCTGCTCCCACTGGCGGGGGGAGACTTCGTTGCGATGTTCGCGGACCCACCACCCCTGTTCGCTAATCCGTGTGAGCGGGGCGCCGGTGCTGAGCGAACCCCGTCCGGCATTGCGGGTCAGATAGTCGGTGATGGCGGTGACTTTGGCCGGGGGTAGGGAGGCATCTTCGCCAAAGTGATTGGAGAGGTCCCCCATCACCGCCTGCCAACTGGCGGCGGGCATCAGGGCTGCCGGAAACGGCATGTGACAGGCGCCGCATTCCTGCCGGGTCAACGGGTCGGTTACCGGGGGAACCCGGTCGTCGTCATCCCCCCGTGAGCCATGATGATCACCGGCAAAGCTGGCCGCCGGAAACAGCAGGCCGGTTCCGGCCATCAGGAGCGAGGCAAAGGTAAAGGAACGAAAAAAGCTCATGGCGCACCTTACTGCTGGCTGAGGTAGGTGATGAAGTCACCCTTTTCGACCGCCGTGCAGGCACGGCCAAGAACGCTCGAACAGTTCCGCTCGAACCACTTGTCGATCTTTTCCTGATCGGTAAAGCGGGTCGGTTGCTGCGAAACCGCCATCGGTTCGATGCTTTTCCCCGCTCGGGTCTGTCCGGGTTGACGGGGGTCCATGCCGTGGCAGGTGGTGCAAGACGGGGTGTCTGGCTTGCCTCCGCTGTGGGCGCTTTGGAAGAACGTCTTGCCACGGGCGGCGTCAAAGCCGGTAAAGGCAGGCTGTTCGGCTTTGGCCTGAGCTGCCAGTGCAGCCAGAATGTCGTCACGAGGACCCGCAGCCCAAGCCGCGGTGCCAGTGACCAGAGCGGCGGCAAGGCCGCCAACAATCAACAGAGAACGCATTCTACTTCTCCAACCAGTCCAGAACTCCCCGTTTTCATCGGGTGTTGTCTTGTGAGGGTGAGGGTATTGGGGCAGGCGCTTTTTACCGGGGTGGAATGGCGATCTCTGCCCGGTGGAAACCGCCGGAATCTGCCGGACTTTGAACATCCTGATGGCAGGCCCGGCAATTTCCCTGACTGCCGATATTTTTTTGACGAAAGGTTTCAATCGGTATCTGGCGGTGATGGTCTTGCCAGAAGGGGGTGGCGGTGATGCGGGTCGGGTTGTGATAGTCAACCCGCCGGAAGGCGTGTCCAGCCTTGTTATCCCAGCTTTCGGCAGCATGGCGGGGCAGCCAGCCCTGCAGGGCCGAGACTTTGGCAGCCGGAAGGGAGGCGTCTTCGCCGAAATGGTCATCCAGCGTTGCCAGCACGTCCGACCATGAGGATGCAGGCAGCAGTGCCGGAGGGTAGGCCATATGGCAGGCGCCGCACTCCTGCTCGTAGATGGCGGTGGCGTTGGCTTCTTCTTCTGTTTGCCAAAGGGGCAGCGGGTGCACAGGGCCATGGCCGCTGATCAACAGCGCCGACAGGCCGACCAATAGGGTAATCAGGCTGGCCCCACCCCACAGGCGAAGAGGGGGCAGCGATGCCGGAATCATCACTGGAGGGGTATGGCTGCCATCTCGTCGCCCGATAACCATCGCCCGTACCAGCGCGCTTCCGAGCAATCGGCTCTCGACGATGACGCCCAGCAAATGCCCCCCAACGGCCAGCAGCAGAAGGATGGCCATGGTTGCATGCAGGGTTCCGGCCAGCTCGCCGATCGAGAACGGAACCCATGATCCCAGTGGCCCGGCTTTTTCAATACCTCCATAGGCGATGGTGCCGGACAGCACCATGGTCAGGATCAGGACCAGCAGGGCCACAACCATCGCCGCCCCCAGAGGAGGGTGACCCGGCCAGGCATGACCTTCGGGCGGGTACTGGCGCGACAGAATCTGACGGGTATGCAGATGCAGGGTGGCTTTGCGGAGTGGAAAAAAGGCGAAACGTTCCCACCACGGCCCCCCCAGCCCCCACAGCAGGCGGACCAGCAGGATAAAGCCGGTACTGCTTCCAACCCAGACATGAACGGCCAATGCTGACGGAGGGCCAAGCCATGCTGTTCCCCACGCCGCAAAGCAGCAGCAGACCAGCCCCCAATGCAGGACACGGACGGTGAGGCTCCAGGGCGGCAAAGGGACGCGGGAGGGTGGCATGGTGCGACTTTCTGATTACCAGAGTGGCCCGAAGGTAAGGACAAGGTAACGGGATGCCATCCCGAATGCCTCGTGAATACCGTGTCAGGTAATCAGATTAGTGATTTTTAATGAATGAACCCTGAGCCGGATGTTCAGGATTCATTCATGTGTTGGGTCGGGCCATGAGGACGGTATTCCGTCCTGCGGCTTTTGCCTGATACAGGGCTTCATCGGCAAGGCGGATCAGTGACGGAACCGCGTCGCCATCATGCCCGACAGAAGCCAATGCTGATACGCCGCAGCTGAGGGTAACCGTGAAGCGGTGGCCATTGATGCTGTGTTTGATCTGCGAAAAAGCCTCGCGGATGGAGTTCATCACCTCCAGCCCCTTGTCGATCGGGGTATCGACCAGCAGTATGGCAAATTCTTCACCACCCATGCGGCCGATGATATCCGAGCGGCGCAATCTTTGCCGCAACAGACGTGACAGTGCCGTCAGCACGCTGTCACCCGCCTGATGGCCGTAGGTGTCGTTGACCGATTTGAAGTGGTCAAGGTCTACCAGGGCAAAGCACAGGGGCCACTTCAGGCGGTGGGCCAGGGCGACCTGGTGCTGGGCTTCGTGGACGATGGCAGCGTGGTTCAACAGGCCGGTCAGGCCGTCGGTCACAATTTTCTCCCGCAAGGCACGGGCGCGCAGGGCGCGGGCGCGGACCAGTGTGGCGAGATGGGCCCCATCAACCGGTTTGTGCAGATAGTCGTCCCCACCCAGTGCCAGACCGCGCAACCGGGAATCCGGGCGTTTGTCAGCGGTCAGGAACACCAGCGGCAAGGTCGCATATTGCGGAATCTGGCGAATGGCCATTGCCACTTCAAAGCCATCCCAGCGAGGCATGTTCCGGTCAAGAACCACAACGTCCGGCTGAACAGACCCCAGTGTTTCCAGCAGCGTCTGCGGGCTGGGCAGGCAGGTCGGGGTCATGCCGGCGTTGGAAAACTGATAGGACAGCAGTTCGGACAGGGCCGGGTCGTCATCGACCAGCACCACCTGAATTGGACGGTTGTCCTTTGGGCGGGTCAACCGGTCGAGCAGGGCAAGGATTTCTTGTCCTTCCAACGGCGGAGTCAACAGGCCCTGTACCCCGGCGCGGGCCATCAGAACACGGGCTTGCAGGCTCTGGTCCGTGCCGATAGCCAGCACAGGCACCCGACGCTGAATGATCCGGGCCACGCTGTCGGCATCCTGTTGCGAGCACAGAACGACCACTACCGACGACAGTTGGGGGGGCTGCAGATCGTTCAGGGGCAGGTCCAGTGCCAGTTGTTCGAGGGACTTTGCGGAAACAGTTAAACCAAACGGTTCCAGCAAGGTTGGCAGGGCCGGGTATTGCTCCATGATGTCCGGCAGAACCCAGACATCCGACGCGCTGGCCAGTGGGGCATGGGCATCCAGTGGATCGCCAAGGGCGGGGCTTCCGCTGGCGGAATGTGCCTGTAGAATGCTGCTCTCGGACAGGCGTTGCGTGTTCATTGACCCATCCAGTGCCTGATACAGGGCACGGAACTGGGCCAGATCGCTGTCGTTGAAGGAATCTCCCCGACGCTGAATGGCCGACATGTAGACATCCAGCGAGGCGGCGGCCTGCCCCAGACCATCCAGCCCCAGACTGCCCGCCGAACCGGCCAGCTTGTGGACATCATGATGCAGGTCCGACAGGGCCGACAGGTGGCGCAGGTCGCGCTGGGCGTCGATGGCGGTGCTGATCTGGGCATACAGGGCACGCAGGGTTTCCTGCCGTTCCCCCAGACTGTTGATGTATTTTTCGACCAGACCTTGCAGGCGGTTCAGGTGGGTCCCGCTCATTTCAGGCCCCCGTTTGTCTGAAGCCCCTGATGGTACAGGGCGATAACCTGTTCGGCCAAAGACATCGGGTCAAACGGCTTGGAAATGACCCCGACGGCGCCCAGCGCCTGATAGCGGGGGACTTCATGGGCCTGAACCTTGGCAGTCATGAAAATAACCGGCAAATGCTCGCCACCCGGCATCCGGCGCAGAGCATCGAGAGTGGTCGGGCCATCCATGCCCGGCATCATGACATCCAGCAGGACCAGATTGGCCCGTGATGTCGGAAACGCCTGCAGGGCTTCGCTACCCGACGAACAGACGGTCAGCGACATTCCCCCCAGATCTTCCAGGGCCAGACGGGCAATTTCCTGAATATCAGGGTCGTCTTCTACGTACAGGACCCGAATTGCCTCGTCACTCATGCTTTCCTCGATCTCGGCAGGCTGTAGGACACAAAATACAAGGTAATCCTTGGTTGGACAACGAAAGATGTGCCGCGCTTTCGTCGCATGCTTTCTCTCCCGCCGGGCTGAGCTCCTGCCTTTATCCAGCTTTGGGGGTCAACTGTCAGGCGTTGGCCTGATGCGGGCCAGTTGCCGAATGGTTTGCAGCAGGTATTCCCCACTGATTTTGCTTTTTTGCAGGGCAGCATCAACCCGGCGGGCGTCTTCCAGTGTCGGTTCAGAACCCGAGAAAATCACCACCTGCGGGCGGTCCGGGTGATGGGCGACATCGGTCAGCAGACTGTTACCGTCGCCGTCCGGCAAGCCGAGGTCCAGCAAAACCACATCCCAATGCCCTTGGGCCAGCAACGGGCGTGCTTCGGCCAATGTTGCAGCGCCTTGAATGTCGGCCATGTTCTGGAACAGCAGGCTGATGGTCTCGCGGAAATCGGGGTCGTCTTCGACATGCAGCATCCGCAGGCGGCTGCGCCCGGCGGCAGAGGCCCCGGCCACGCTTTGTCGCAGGGCTTCGCGCAGGCGCTTTTCATCAATGGGCTTGCCGATCCAGTCCACGATCCCCAACGCCGCCCCATCCAGTCGGCGGGCATTTTCCTGGGCCACGGCCGAGACAACGATCACGGGCAGAGAGGCGTACTGCGGATGGCGTTTCAGTTCGCGGGCCAGCGACAAGCCATCGGTGTCGGGCAACAGGACATCCATGGTGACGGCGGCATAGGCACTGTTTTTCAGCAGGTCCCAAGCCTGTGCGGCAGAACTGGCAACGTCGGTCACAAAGCCGTCGTTGGCCAGCAGCATCTGCATCAGGTGGGCAACATCGGGATCATCCTCGATCACCAGCACGCGCGGCATGACCAGGCTTTGCAGGCCACTGATGGTGCTGTCATTCCCCCGCAAGGCATTTTGCGTCGGGTCGGGGGCTTCGGAGGAGGTGGAAGAAAGGGATTTCTGCTGAATCTGGCGCGGCGATGCCAGCGGCAGGTTCATGATGAAGGTTGCCCCTTGTCCGGGAATGCTCTCAAAGCCCAGATCACCGCCGTGCCTTTCGGCGATGGCGCGGGAAATGGACAGCCCCAGACCGGTTCCGCCCTTGCTGCGGGTATCGGTGGCGTCTGCCTGCGAGAATTTTTCGAACACGTGGGGACGGAATTCGGTGCTGATCCCGGGACCGTGGTCCTTGACCTCCAGAATGACCTGATCGTCGCGCAGAATGACCCGGACGATCACCGTTTCATTCGGTGGCGAGAATTTCAGGGCGTTGGAGAGCAGGTTGGTGACCACCTGCAAGATGCGGTTGAAGTCGCCCTGAACGATGATGACCGAGTAATCCGTTTCCAGCGAAACGTGGACGCTGTACTGCTGGGCGTAGCTGGTATTTTCTTCGATTGCCCGCTCGGCCACGGCAATCAGATTGATCGCAGCCATGTCAAAGGCCATGCCGCCTGCTTCGATTTTCTGGATGTCCAGAATGTCGTTGACCAGATTGACCAGCCGTTGACAGTTGGAATGGGCGATTTCGATCAGGCGTTTGGCCTTGGGCGGCAGCTCCCCGACGGCTCCACCGGCGATCAGGCCCAGCGAGCCACGGATAGAGGTCAGGGGCGTGCGCAGTTCATGGCTGACGGTTGAAACGAATTCGTCTTTCAGACGCTCCATCCGCTTGCGCTCGGAAACGTCGCGGCACATGCCGATGAAAAACCGCTGTGAGCCGAAATAAACTTCGCTGACCCCCAGTTCCAGCGGAAAGGCGCTGCCATCCTTGCGCTGTCCGGTGACTTCCCGTCCACCGGTGCCGATGATCTTGCGCAATCCGGTGGACAGGTAGCTGGACAGATAGCTGTCGTGGATGCTGCGATGGGGTTCGCTCATCAGCAAGGAGACGTTGCGACCGATCAGTTCCCGGGCCGAATAGCCAAAGATGGTTTCGGCGGCCGGGTTGACCGACTGCATGATGCCGCGT
This sequence comes from Insolitispirillum peregrinum, assembly GCF_900156605.1. Taxonomy (GTDB): domain Bacteria; phylum Pseudomonadota; class Alphaproteobacteria; order Rhodospirillales; family Rhodospirillaceae; genus Insolitispirillum; species Insolitispirillum peregrinum. The sequence goes on from NZ_FTOA01000001.1 coordinate 735,045, forward strand.
TCGTCGATGGTGATGATGCCGTCAACCACCGTGTTGACGATGCTGCGATAGCGGGCCTCGCTATCCGCCAGGGCCTGACGGGACATTTTGGCTTCGGTAATTTCGACGCCCGCCCCACGGAAACCGACCACCGTTCCATCGGGGGACACAACCGGAACGCCGGAAAGACGCAGCCAGATCATCTGTGCGGTATGGTTGCTGCGCAGGTCGGGACGGACAACGGCATTGGACAGGTTTTCCGTCTGGGTGTTGCGGTTGGCAATCACCTCCATCACGAACGGCGTTCCGCGCAGGATGGCCTGTGTCAGACGGTCACTGCTGGAGGTGTCGAGAACGGTTGACAGCGGTTTGCCCAGCAGCTCGGCCGGGGTCAGGCCCAACGTTGAGCGGGCCCGTTCAGACAGATAGCTGAGATGGCCGTCCCCATTGATTTCCCAGATGAATTCGCCTAATGCCTCGGCGACATCCCGGAAACGTTCTTCGCTTTTCTGCAAGGCGCGCTCGGCATCGCGGCGGCGGGTCATGTCGCGGGCAATGGCAAAGACACGCCCGCCTTCTCCCACCGCTGACCAGGACAGCCAGACGGACTTGCCAGTGGCCGTGCGGTAGCGCAGGGAAACGTCCTGGACGGCTTCGCCGGTGATCAGACGGGCATTCAGGCGGCGGGCTTCTTCGCGGTCCAGCGGGTGAACCAGATCAAAGTGGCTGATCCCCTCCAGTTCTTCGGTGGAATAGCCCAAAACGCGATGCCATGCCGGGTTGGCGCGCAAAAAGAAACCTGCGGCATCCGTAATGCATACCGGGTCCGGGGAGAGGTCAAACAGACGGTCGCGATCACGGGTGGCGCGGGAGACCGGGCCCCACATGGCGACCAGCACAATCAGGACGACACCCAGCAATCCGGCGTCACGGAACAGGCCGCGCTGGAAATCGCCCATGATGGCATCCCACGGCCTGCTGACGGCAACGGCCAGTGGCAGGTCTGCCACGCGATGGACGGCCACCAGCCCAAGGGATTGACCGTCAGGGGAAACCGCCTCGAACAGCAGCTCTGGGGGCGAGTCCGGCTGGAAGATGGTCTGCCACATGCGGTTGTTGAGAAACGGAACCGAAGAGGCAGGCATGCCACTGCTGGGTGGATTGGCCTGTGCGCCTTCCTGTTGCACGCTGTCAATCAGTCGTTCGCCCTGGGAAATCAAGGCGATGGAAATGGCATCGGTCTGGCTGAGGCGTTGATGCTGTTCGTGAAACCAGTTGACGCTGAGGGTGGCCAGTACGACCCCGGCAAAGTCGCTGCGGGAGTCTATCAGGGGGCGGCTCATGCCGACAAACCAGCGGCCCAGCAGGCGGCCATAGGTTGGTTCCCCGATGAACAGGTGGTCAGCAATGGGAACACCGGGGGGACGTTGGGCGAAATACTGGAAATAGTCGCGATCGGCCACCAGCAGGGAAGACGCCCCCAGCGCCGTCGATTGCCCGGTCATCAGCGTGCCGCCAACATCGACCAGCGACAGGGATTCGACATGGGGTAACGCTGCCTTCAGGCTGCGCAAATAATTTTCGCTTTTGGCGGAAATGTTGCCGTTCACCCCTTCCTGTGAAGCCTGAACCGATCGCAGGGCCGTATCGGCAACCTCGATGGCCCGCGCGGTGTTCTCTGCCAGAATGGCGGAGCGGGCATGGAGGAAGGCTGCCCCTGCGTCCCTGGCGGCGCGCCAGCTTTGCAGCTCGAACCAGCCAGCCCACCCGACCAGCACGGTCAGGGCGAGTAACAGCGCAAAAATGAACGTACGGTTTCCTTGCGACACGCTGGCGTACCTTTTCTTCTCTTGCTGCTGCCAGGGGCGGTCTGCGTTGGCAGGGTCTGGCCATTTTGGCGTTTGCTTGACTGGCTGGGAAACCGGCGTGTATTTCCCGTGCGACACCCCGAACAGAGTACCGACCGAACAGAAGGCTGACCAGATCGGATCGTGGTGGAAAACAGGGCAAGCGGGAATTTTTGTATTCTGTTTTATCCTTGAAATGAAGGAAAAGATTGCAACCACCCTCGGATCAGGTCTGGAAAGACAGCCCGCTGATGTGTGTCGCTCTGGCGGCAGGCCGTAAACCGCTTGCGCAAACAGCCAGAGTGGTAAAAACTCGGGGCATAAATTCTCTGATCATATCTGAACCTATGGGTGCCCCGATGTCGCGCCGCCAGCAGTTTATCGAAGAAATCAACACGCTCACCCTGACATTTCCCGGGAACGCGACCACCAGGCGGATCAGCGGGAACGCATTTGACATGTCGCATTATCGTGCCTTGCTGTTGTCAATGTTCCTGGTCGCGCGGGAAGGCCCGGTTGTTTCCGAACTGGCGGCGGAAAATTGCCCGTCCGGGTTGGGCGGGATCAGGGATACCCTGCTGCGGAGCGCCGAAGACGGGGCTGATCACTGGACGTGGATCATTGATGATTTGCAGGCCGTCGGCTATGACGGCCCAGACCCGGCAGAGTGTATCCCCCCTGCTGCAACGCAGGCATACGTTGGTTACAACCACTTTCTCGCGTCCCGCCATCCGGTCGCCCGTCTGGGAGTGATTGCGGCGGTCGAGGCCATTGGCCGGAATTTCAGCAGTAATTACAGCTCGAAGGTCTTTCAGCGCCTGCAATTGAAGTCCGCTCAGGCAACATTTTTCTTTCGCCGCTCGCGCGAGGAAACCTCGCTGCAAGACATCTTGCAGGTTCTGGAGCAGGCTGATCTGTGTGACCGCACCTGGCAATGGGTGGTGGCGGGAACCCGCACAGGGGGAAGCCTCTATCGCGCCATCTACGATACCCAGGAGTAAGACTCAGATGTCCCCGGCAATACGGCGCAGGGCAGGGATGTCGCAGCGGTAGCGATTGAGCTGGACATCCGTCAGAACGCCCTGTCGGCGGAATTCGGCGATGGTTCTGCTGGCGGTTTCGGTGGTGACGCCCAACATCGCACCGACATCTTCGCGGGAAAACAGGTCGCAATAGGCTTCGCTGTCTTCCAGTCTTGTGGGTCTGCAGTATGGCACGGCATCCCGACCCGTCGAATCCCTGCCTGCCAGTTGTTGACCGGTCGAGGCAAGGGTCAGCAGCAGGCGGGCCACCCGCGCCTTGGCATTGCCGGTTGACAATTCGGTCAGCCATTCGTCGGCCTGCCGGACGGACTGGTGCCATCGTTTCATCAGCTGGCTGTGCAGGCGAGGTGTTTCGACGGACAGACGGTTGACGACGTCTTGCGGAATACGGCACAGCAGGGCAGGGCGGAGAACGAGCGCACTGTGCTCGTAGGTTTGTCCGACCAGAATCTCCAGCCCCAGAGTGTCACCGGGACGCAGCAGGCGGACAATGCGCTGGCTGCCGTCGGGCAGGTATTGCACCAGTTTGATCAGCCCGCTGCGCAGGGTGAAAACGGCATGGCCTTCGTCTTCCGCATGATAGACTGCCTGACCGGGGTCCAGAGACAATTCGTCAATGGGCAAGTGAATCAGGTTGAAATCACTGGCCTGAAGATCAGCAAACAAGGCCAGATCACGGATGGAACATCCCTGGCATTCTGCCTGTCCCCCCCAGGCTGCCTCAATTCTGCTTGTCTTCACGGTCCTTGCGGCCTCCAATAGTCAGGACTGGATGAGAGCATTTTCAAGGTGACCGTCTACGGCCAACGGTTCGGAAAATGCGGCACTAAAAGCAGAGAGCGTTTTCGCTCCGTGTGAGAACGCTCTAAATATGAACCACGCTTCCCGGCTGTTTAGCAACCGGGAAAGTATGCTTTCTGACAGACCCCCTGAAAAATGAACGGGATAGGTCCGATGTCGTGTGATGGCAGAGAGGTCTTGCCAATGCCGCCGTTACTGAAGCTGGAGGCTCTGGCCCCGTTGGTGCAGTCACCGTTGCACCCTGAAGGTGCCTCGTTCGAGGTCCGGGCTGGAACGACCGTCGCCATCATGGGGCCGTCCGGGTGCGGGAAATCCCGCCTGTTGCGGACCATCGCCGATCTCGAGCCGTCCAGTGGGACGGTTTGGCTGAATGGGCAGGAAAAGAAGACCATACCCGCTCCGCTCTGGCGGCGCAGAGTGGTCTATTGTGCCGCTGAGTCTGGCTGGTGGGCCGATCGCGTGGGCGATCACTTTCAGCCGTCGGTCCGGTTGACGATGGCTCTGGAGGCTGTCGGGCTTCCGGCCGAGGCGATGGAGTGGAGTGTTCCCCGCTTGTCCAGTGGCGAACGCCAACGGCTGGCTTTGCTGCGTGCCCTGACCTTGCCATCGGAAGACGGCGAGGGCAGGGTCTACCTGCTGGATGAGCCAACCGCCGCCCTCGACCCGGACAGTACTCTGCGAGTGGAGGCTCTGCTGCGCACCGTTCTGTCCCCATCCTGTGCAGTTCTGATGATCACGCATCATCGCGAGCAGGCTGCCCGGCTGGCCAATCGCTTGCTTTGTTTCGATGCGGGACGGCTTGTTGCAAAGGCTCTGGCACCATGATCAACACCAGCACCTATATCGCCCTGCGCGATCTTGATTTGTTCATCGCCTCGGGGCTGGTGATCCTGAATGCCATCCTGTCATTGTTGTTGGGGCTGGGGGTGGCCCGCCAGATGCTGATCGCGGCGGTGCGGATGGTGGTTCAGCTGGCGGTGATGGCGCTGGTCCTGGTGGCGCTGTTCCGTCACGCAACGCCAGCCCTGACCGCGCTGACCTGTCTGGTGATGCTGGTTTTTGCCGGCTACGAGATCAGTAACCGGCAGGCCCGACCCTTGGCGGGCTGGTGGACGTGGGGCCTGAGCACCGGGGCGGTCTTCCTGTCCGGGACCGCCGTCAGCCTGTTGGCCCTGACCACCCAGATCCACGCCGAGCCATGGTGGGATCCCCGCTATGCCCTGCCTTTGCTGGGAATGATCGTCGGCAATACCATGAACGGCATCAGCCAGAGCCTGAATGCACTGACCTCGCAGGCCTATGGCGACCGTCTGGCCATCGAAGCCCGTCTGGCGTTGGGCGGCACACGCTGGCAGGCCTTGCAACCCGCAATCCGGGCTGCGGCGCGGGCTGGACTGATGGGGATCATCAACAGCATGGCCAGTTCTGGACTGGTGTTCATTCCCGGTATGATGGCAGGCCAGTTGTTGACCGGTGTGCCGCCGATGGATGCCGCTCGTTACCAGATTTTGATCATGTTCCTGATTGCGGGCGGGACCGGGTTGGGAACCGTGATCGCCATCATACTGGGAGCATTGCGCCTGACCGACGACCGGCACCGGCTGCGGCTGGAGCGTTTGCAGGTGCGAACGAAGCTTTAGGATAATTTACCCATATATAAAATAAGAGTACTATGGTTGCTGTTCTGAGACAGGGGGCGCAAAAGCAGCCCCGGTGTTGCGCACCACCCCTGCGACAGTACAAGCGACCAAAGACAGGAGGCCATCATGTCAACATCTCAGGAGCATGGATCCGCGCCGATCATGTACCGTGTGTGCTGGGCGTCAGTCGTCGGTGGTGCCTATGGGCAGGGCCGCCCGATGCCGCGTGACGTTGCCGAGTTTATCGCCTATGACGAATCCCTCGCTCATCCTTTGCGGACCTATTGGCTTGAACAGTGCCCCGATGGGCTGGAAAACGGGATGCATCGGGCCAGAAAGCACTGATCATCATGAAACTTGCCATTGCACCCCACTGATCCTGCCGGATCGGTGGGGTTTTCTGTTTTTACTCTTCTGCGGTGTCATCCTGCCCGGCGAGATCAGTCAGCCGCTGGCGGTCGGCGACGAAAATACGGCCCCCCTGGCTGGTGATGCCATCGGCCTTCAGGCGGTTGAGGGCGCGTGAAAAGCTTTCTGGCGTCATCCCCAGACGAGCCGCTACCAGCCCCTTGTCATAGGGCAGGTTCAGAACGATTGGCTCTCCGTCGGCGGTGGCCTGATCGGCATCGCGGAGAAGATCGGCCAGAAAGGCGGCCAGACGGTGGGCGGTGGATAGGAAATGGCGTCGCTCGGTTTCGGCAATCAGTCCATGCAGGCGCTGGGACAGCAGGCCGATGATCTTCATTGCCAGACCGGGGGTTCTATCCACTTCGGCCATCAGCACGGCGGCAGGGATCACCAGCAACCGCCCATCGGCAGCTCCCTCGGCCTGCGCGGGATAGCGGCCCAGACCAAAGGCTGCCGGCTCGGCAAAGCTTTCACCGGGACGGAACACATGGAGAACAGCCTCGCCGCCATCGGCGGTCAGGCGGAATACCTTGACCCAGCCTTCCAGCACCAGAAACAGGTTTTCGGCCAGATCACCCTGACAGAACAGGGTCTCCCCGCGTTTGAAAGAACGTTGATGGCACCGGGCCAGAACCATCTCGCGGGTGCTGACCGGCAAGGCAGCATAGAGCGGAGCCCGTAAAATGGTCTGTTCGTCGTGGACAGAGGGCTGAAAGGGCATGATGCGCTGGGCTTTCAGGAAGACGCAGGGGGGAAGGTGTGGGCTGGATACCAGACCCGCAGGCTGTGCCGGATCGTCCGCAGGATTGCGGGCAACGCCATCAACAGGGACTGCAGTCCGTCAGACGGGGCCTGGAGCAGCGCGATAATCTCCTGCGTGGCTGCATCCAGTGCGGTGAAGCCAAAATTTCGCGCTGTTGCTTGCAAGTCGCGGGTGATGGCAATGGCGCTGGGCCAGTCTTGCTGCTGGGCATGAAGGCGTATGCTGTGGCAAAGGCTGTCGGCATCTCCCAGGAACAAATCAAGAAGATTAAGGGTGTCCTCTTCCCCAAGGGCATCCTCCAGGGCTTGCAAAGTCGCCGGTTTATCCGCCGGAAGGGCTTTGTCGGCAAGAGGGAGGGGTACGACTTGCGCGATGCTGCGTTCCAGATCGCTCAGGGCGATCGGTTTGGTGATGGCCAGCGATGCCCCGGCCAGCAGACTGTCTTCGGCGCTTTGCGGGTCGGTTGCAGCGGTGATGATGATCACCGGCAAGTCCGAAATCGGAGGCGGCAACTGACGCAGGCGGCGCACCGTTCCCAGACCGTCCAGCAGCGGCATGCGCAGATCCAGCAGCACCAGGTCTATAGCGTGCGTTTGCAGGGCTTCCAGCGCTTTCAGACCATTCTCGACGGCAACAACCGTATGACCCAGCCGTTGCAACAGGCCGCTGATGACCTTGCGGTTGACGATGTTGTCCTCGGCAATCAGGACCGTCAGGGGGCGTACCGGTTTCCGGGGGACAACAGGCGGTGCGTCAAACAGTTGGGCGGCGAGGGAGGGCGGTGGTGTCTCTGAGCGGGAGGTCGGGCTTTGCGGCAGGTCGATCCAGAACCAGAACCGCGAACCGCGCCCTTCCTCGCTTTCAAAGCCGATATCCCCGTCCATCAGGGAGATGATCTTGCGGGAAATGGCCAGCCCCAGTCCTGTCCCCCCAAAGCGGCGGGAAATCGAGCTGTTCGCCTGCATGAAGTGGGTAAACAAAAGGGGCTGAACGTCGCTGGCGATGCCGATGCCGGTATCGCTGACGGAAAAATGCAGGCGCTGCAGGGGCGGTTCGGCGGTCGTGAGCACTTCACAGTGGGCAGTCACGCAGATTTCGCCGGAACTGGTGAACTTGATGGCGTTGGAAATCAGGTTCAGCAGAACTTGCTGGACGCGATGACCATCTCCCAGGACAAAGGCTGGCAGCTCGTTCGGAATCTGCTTGGTGAAACGCAGACCCTTTTCTTCCGCTTTGCCGTCCATCAGGGAACAGACCTGCTGAAGAAGCACGCGGGGCGAGAACGGAGCAGCCTCCAGATCCATGCGGCCAGCTTCCAGCTTGGAAAAGTCGAGGATGTCGTTCAGGACGGTCAGCAACGACTGGCCGGACTGGTTGATCGTTTCGGCATAGTCCCGCTGCTGCTCATCAAGATCGCAGTCCAGCAGCAACTGGCTCATCCCCAGAATGCCGTTCATTGGCGTTCTGATTTCGTGGCTCATCATCGCCAGAAATTCGGACTTGGCCCGCGCGGCCTGCTCGGCGGCTTCTTTGGCCCGGCGGAGGGCTTCCTGTTCTGCCCGGCGGGTGGTGGTGTCGCGGACGGTGGAAACAAACAGGTCTTCGCCGCCAATTTCGGCCTGATTGATCGACAGGTCCATCGGGAACAACGACCCGTCACGGCGACGGCCAATAACTTCGCGTGCCGGAATGCCAACCACATGCGAGGAACGGGTCTGGCGATAGTGGGTCAGATAGCGGTCATGGGTCAGGGCGTCGCGGTCCGCCATGAGAACATTGATGGAACGCCCGAGGATATCGACGCTTCTCCAGCCGAAAATCCGTTCGGCGGCGGGGCTGAAGGTGCGGATGTGGCCATAAAGATCAATGGTGACGATGCCCTCGGGGACCGCTTCGACCAGCGCCCGGGAATGGGCTTCGCTGGCCTGCAGGGCGCGGGTCCGTTCGGCCACGGCCAGTTCCAGATTGCGCCGTCCCGTTTCAAGGTCCGCCAACGCCTGATAGCTGCGCAGGGCGGTAATGGTGGCGGTCAGCAGGCTCTGGGCGGTCAGTTCGCTTTTGGCGCGGTAGTCATTGATGTCATAGCGCAGGATCACATCCCGCTCAGGGGCCTGACCGGGCTGCCCCGTGCGCAGGATGATCCGCAGGGCGCTCAGGCCCAGTTCCTCCCGGAGCCAGGGGACCAGAGCCAGTCCGGCATCGTCGGTTTCCATCACCACGTCCAGCAACAGCACGGCAGTGTCGAGGTTTTCGCTTAGCAGGCGGCGGGCCCCGGCAGCCGAGGTCGCAGACAGCATGGTGACCGGGCGACCGGCAAAGATGAAGCCGTCGATCACCAGATTGGTGACATGGTGCATTTCGGGGTCGTCATCGACCACCAGAACCTTCCACGGGGTTGCCCCGGGAATGACGGCGCTTTTCTCACAGGGGTCTTCGGGTAAAAAAGCGATATCGTCGTTCATGGGAGGTCAATACCAGCTATCACGGGTGGCACGGTCTGCCGATGTCCTTCAGGGTGCAGTGTAACCGGTCAGGATGCAAGGGTAACTCAGGCATATCCGACGGTTGCGACACATTTGCAGATATACGTCAATGGTAATATAGTCGTATCATTGGAAACAAATACGATGCTCTGGCCAAAGGATATATTGCGGCGCACCATCCGGATGGCCACGATGAGGGCGTCAGGGCAGCATGTGCAAACATCAACACCTGCTCTAACAGGCCGACAGAGGGGTGTCACGGAAATTTCTTTGGTTTTGCAGGCCATTCCTGCGAACTTGGACCCATTCATTGTAGGGGATTGTGTCCGTCGTTGCGGATATGGTTTCCTGCCAGTCTTTCCTGCCCCCTCGTGTGCCCCTGTCGTCTCAGGCAGGCTCCGCACCACGCGACCCACCTCAAAGCCCAAGGACCCAAGGCTCGAGCCATGAAAACCATCGAGAACAAGACCTTTGACGAGCTGTCGATCGGGGACACCGCGACGATGACTCGCACCCTGACCCGTGACGACGCTGAAATGTTTGCCGTTCTGTCGTCGGATTACAATCCGACCCATCTGGACGATGAATGGGCCAGCCGGTTGCTGAAGTCGCAAAAGATCAGCGGACATGGCATGTGGGGCGGCTCGCTGTTTTCTGCCTTGTTGGGCAATGAACTGCCGGGGCCGGGATCGGTCTACAAGAAACAGGATCTGGTATTCCATCGCGCCATCGAGTTGGGGGATACCCTGACCCTGACCCTGACCTTGAAGGAAAAGGATGCGGCAACCCAGCATCTGGTGTTTGCCTGTGAGGCCCTGAACCAGAAGGGTGAACTGGTGATCGAAGGCACCGCCGAGGTGCTGGCGCCGACGGAAAAGGTTACTTTCGATGCCAGCGCCCTGCCGGAAGTTCATCTGCGCCACCGTCACCATGTTTTCGAGAACCTGATTGCCAAGGTCAAGGAAACGCCGTCGGTGAAGGTGGCTGTCTGTCATCCGTGCGATGAAGTGTCGCTCGGCGGGGCCGTTGAGGCGGCGCGTCTTGGCATGATCGAGCCGGTTCTGGTCGGCCCGTCGGACAAGATCAAGGCGACCGCCGAACAGTACGGTTATGACATCAGCGGCTACGAGATTGTGGATGTCGAACACAGCCACGGTGCCGCCGAGACCTCGGTTGCCCTGTGCCGCAGCGGTGTCTGTGAGGCGCTGATGAAAGGCAGCCTGCACACCGACGAGCTGATGCACGAAGTGGCCCGTCGTGACACCGGCCTGCGCACCGGTCGCCGGATCAGCCATATTTTCGTGATGGACGTCCCGACCTATCCCAAGCCGCTGTACATCACCGATGCGGCGATCAACATTTATCCGACGCTGGAAGACAAGGTGGACATTGCCCAGAACTGCATCGATCTGGTGCAGGTGATGGGGGTTGAGAAGCCGCTGGTGGCCATTCTGTCCGCCGTTGAAACGGTGTACCCGAAAATCCAGTCTACTCTGGATGCCGCGGCGCTGTGCAAAATGGCCGACCGTGGGCAGATCACCGGGGCGATTCTCGATGGTCCGCTGGCCTTTGACAATGCCATCTCGGCCGAAGCGGCCCGCATCAAGAAGATCAGCAGCCCGGTTGCCGGGCAGGCCGACATTCTGCTGGTCCCCGATCTGGAAGCGGGCAACATGCTGGCCAAGCAGTTGTCCTATCTGGCCGAAGCCGATGCCGCCGGTATCGTTCTGGGCGCGCGGGTGCCGATCATTCTGACCAGCCGTGCGGACAGTGCCAAGGCGCGTCTGGCGTCGTGTGCGGTGGCTGCCCTCTATGCGCAGGCCCGCCGCACTGGCCAGAAAAAGCTGATGACCGGCAAGGGAGCTTGAGTCCATGAGTAACGGTATTCTGGTGATCAACGCCGGGTCTTCGTCATCGAAGTTCTCGGTGTATGTGATGGATGGTGGTCTGCACTTTGTCACCAAGGGGCAGGTCGAAGGTATTGGGGTTGGCATCCAGCCCCATTTCTCGGCGGTCAACGCCGCCGGGGAAACCATTGCCGATGAGCTGTGGCCGTCCTTTGAGGTCGGCAAGCGGCATTCCAGCCTGTTGCGTCTGCTGATCGACTGGATCGAGGGCCATCTGGGCGATGCCACCCTGAAGGCCGTCGGCCATCGTGTCGTTCACGGGGGACAAAAGTTTGCCGCCCCGGCGATAGTGACGCCCGAGGTGGTGAGTGAGCTGAAGGGGCTGGTGGCCTTGGCCCCGCTGCACCAGCCGCACAACATCGGTCCGATCGAAACGCTGCACGACATGCATCCCGAGCTGCCGCAGGTGGCCTGCTTTGATACGGCGTTCCACACCACCAAGCGGCTGGAGGCGTCGTTGCTGGGCCTGCCGCGCAAGTATCTGGACGCCGGTGTTCGCCGCTATGGCTTCCACGGTTTGTCCTATGAGTACATCGCCAGCAAGCTGGCCGAAGTGGCGCCGCAGGTGGCCAAGGGCCGGGTGGTGATCGCTCATCTCGGTTCAGGGGCCAGCATGTGCGGGATCAAGGATGGCCGTTCGGTAGATAGCTCGATGGGCTTTACCGCCGTTGATGGCTTGATGATGGGAACCCGCACCGGTGCGCTTGATCCGGGCGTGGTCCTGCACATGGTCCAGAGTGAAGGCATGGACGGCAAGGCATTGGAAAAGCTCCTGTACAAGGACTCTGGCCTGCTGGGGGTGTCGGGGGGGCTGTCCAACGACATGCGCGTGCTGTTGGCGTCGGATGATCCGAATGCCCGCGAAGCGGTTGACCTGTTCGTCTATCGCATCGTCAAGGAAATCGGAGCCTTGGCCTGCGCGCTGGGCGGGATTGATGCGCTGGTGTTCACCGCCGGAATTGGCGAGCACTCCGCTGAAGTTCGCAAGCGGGTGATCGAACAGGTCAAATGGTTGGGCATCACCCTTGATCCGGTGGCCAACCAGAACAATGCCTTGTGTGTCAGTACGTCTGACAGCTCGGTGAGTGCGTGGGCCATTCCGACAGACGAAGAACTGATGATCGCCCGCCACACCCAGCGGCTGGTGTTCGGGGTGTAAATCTGCTGTCACGGGACAGGAGACGACAGCAACAAGATGTGGACTGCATGCTCCATGCCTCGCCGGGGCATTGGCCCCAAGTGAACGTTCGGGGCCGGAGGCCCCGGGCGGGTGCGGACGGCAGTCCACCACCCTCCTTCAACTGTCGTGACTGGGAAAGGCTTACCTCAGAGCATCGCTGTTGATGACCAGCGTCCCTGAGAAAATGTCATGCAAGGCCCGCCGACGGCTGTTGAACAGGGTGAATGCCAACAGCAGCGGGAAGGTGAGGGTTAGATAAAACAGGGCAACCATCAGGACCGCATGGAAAAAGCTCAAAGGGGAGCCTTCCAGTGTGCAGACCTCGATCCCCATCAAGCGCATGCCGATGGTCTGCCCTCGTGGGCCGATGATCAGCAGTGTGTGATAGGCGAGGGGGACCAGCGGAGCCAGCGGCCACAGGAACCAGCCAGCAAGGCCCAGAGTCATAAAGGACAGGGTGCTGATGCCCAGCCATAGCAGGCCACCAATCATCGCCAGAATGATCAGGTCGATCCCGTAAGCGAAACAGCGTTTTAAAGTGATGCCGTCATACAGGAACGGTGCCGCCATGGCGTCGGGCAAGGGGCGCCCACCATAGGATGAGTGAGACGAAGAAGGGGCCATCAGGACCTCGGGTAGAAGTATGGGGTAAAAAGAGCTGGGTCCATTTGATGTGGGGGCGGTAATCCGCGCCGCAAGTGGTGCTTTTTCATGCTTGTTTTCCGGTCAGGCTGAATGCAATCGGGGCCCCTGAAGTGTCTCAGGGGCCCCGACGGTCTGGAAAAGTTTACTGCCCGGTAATCACGCTGGGGATCGGCGGAGCCTCCAGTGGTTTGGGGGCCTTGCCGTCATGGTTGTCTTCACGCAGCAGGATGATGGAAATGCGGCGGTTCTGCGAGCTGTCCGGCTTGTTGGGCAGGAGGGGATCTGCTCCGGCCAACCCTGAAACACGGGCGATGCGGTCATCTTCGATACCGGCCTGTAACAGCACGCGCCGGCTCGCCAGGGCCCGGTCGGCCGACAGTTCCCAATTGCCATACCCGGAAGGGTCGGTGAATCCGGCGCTGTCAGTGTGGCCCGAGATGGCGACCTTTTGCGGCAACTGCTGAATGACGCGACCGACCAGTTGCAGCATCTTGCGGGTATGCTCGTACATGCCGCTGGACCCCGGCGGGAACATCGGCAGGCCATCCTGATCGACAATCTGAATACGCAGCCCTTCCGGGGTATTATCCACCATCAGGCTGTTCTTCATCTTTTTCATTTCAGGCATGGAGCCAATGGCTTCCAGCAGTTGTTTCTGCGTTTCCTGAAACTGCTTGTCTTCGGCGGCCTGACCAGCAGAGGGCTTCACGCCATCGCTGTCACTCTCGCCCGCGCCATCTTCGTTCTTGTCCGATTGCCCTTGCTGGGGATCGGTGAAATCCTGGCCGCCTGACCCGATGGTTGACGGCGGCAGGTTGATGGAGACGGTCGGCTGTCCGGCGTTGGACTGGCTGGCACCTTCCCCGATGACCTGCCCGCCCAGCATGCCGCCTGCACCACTGGGCGTCTGGGACACGGCAGTCGGGGCGAAGTAGTTGGAGATCCCCTTCAGCTGTTCTTCGGTGACCGAGTTCAACAGCCACAGCAGCAGGAAGAACGCCATCATCGCGGTCACGAAGTCAGCATAGGCCACCTTCCACGCACCACCATGGGCGGCGGCACCGCCCTTTTTGATGCGCTTGATGATAATCGGGGACTTGCCGTCTTCTTCTGCCATCGTCCGGAGGATCCTTGCAGTCCTGAGCCATCATGCCCAGCAGGGAAAGAGGAGGAGGGCTCCGGGGCGAAATAACCCCGGAGCGACTGTCACATCAATCACTGGTAAGGTTGGTGATTGTTTCTTCCACTTCCGCAAACGAAGGGCGGACGTGACCGGGCAGGATTTTGCGGGCAAATTCGATCGAAACCTGCGGTGCGTAGCCCTGCATGTGGGCAAGGAGCGCGGCCTTGATGCAGTTCAGATACTCGGTTTCCGACGCAAAGGCTGCCTCCATCGCGCGGGCAAACGGAGCAAAGAAGCCGTAAGACAGCAGCACGCCCATGAATGTCCCCACCAGGGCGGCACCGATCAGATGCCCCAGCACTTCCGGCGGCTCGGTGATCGACCCCATGGTGTGAATAACGCCGAGCACCGCGGCCACGATCCCCAGCGCGGGCATGCCGTCAGCCATGTTGTTGACGGCGTGGGCAACCTCATGGTGTTCGCGATGGTGGGCATCGATTTCCTCGGCGATGATCGTTTCGACTTCGTGGGCATTGTTGGTGCCCAGAGTCAAAAGGCGCAGATAATCGCACAGAAACACCAGCGTGTGGTGATCACTGGAAAAGCCGGGGAACTTCTGGAACAGCGGGCTTTCCTCTGGCCGTTCCACATGGCTTTCCAGCGCCAGATCGCCCTTGGTTTTGGCCAGGCGGAACACCGAGTACAGCATGCTCAGCAGTTCCATATAGCTGGCTTTGCTGTGCCGCGGACCTTTCATCATCGGGCCGAGGGCCTTGATGGTGCCACTGAGAACGGCCTTTGGACTGCCGATCACAAATGACCCGAAGGCCGCACCAAAAATGATGATGAATTCGAAGGGCTGCCAAAGGACGCCCAGATGGCCGCCGTTACCGGCGTAGCCGCCGATCACGCTGCCCAGAACAATGATTGTGCCAATGATGACTAGCATGAAGCCTTCCGTCGCCCCGTGAGACCGTGGTGATCATAACGGCCAATACCCTAATGAGGTTTTAATCAACGGTTACTGAAACTTCAACGAAAACCGATGCGCAGTGCAAAACTTCCTTCGCAATCGCTAAAAAAGACGCTGAAACACCTTGGATTGTAGAGCCTTTGGCAAATCTGTCGTTGGCTCGCCAGACCTTTCATGCTAATTCGGAATAAGGTCAGGAAGCGCGGCCATGAAATCAGGTGGAAGAATAATGGAACTGGATGAGCGTTCATTTCGTAAGGCATTGGGTTCGTTTGCCTCTGGCGTGACGGTGGTTACGGCAACCGACGCCGATGGCGCGCCGGTGGGGGTCACGGTCAGCGCCTTTTCGTCCCTGTCGCTGACACCGCCCCTGATCCTGTTCTGCCTTGACCGCCGCAACAAGGCGCTGGATGCCTATAGCAAAGGCCATTTTGTGGTCAATATCCTGCGCGAAGATCAGCGTCAGGCATCAATCCAGTTCGCCAGCAAGGTTGACGACAAGTGGAAGGGCATTGCCTATACCACCAACGAGCACGGCGTGCGGATGATTGAGAACAGCCTGGCCCAGATGGAATGCTCGGTGCATGAAGTGCTGGACGGCGGTGACCACCTGATCATCATCGGTAAGGTCGAAAAGATTGAATGCCAGACCGGTGGGCAGCCGCTGCTGTATTTCCGTGGGGCCTATGCCGATCTGGGCGAAGGCGTCTGAAGCGGTTTGCATCGCCGTTGTGCAGCATGAAAAAAGCCAGCCCTGATATTGGGCTGGCTTTTTTTTGTCATGCCGAACGCGGTTTTTACCCCATGTTGACGATGATCGTCTTTTTGTGGGTGAAGTGTTCAAGCATCGATTCCAGCGTGGCTTCCTTGCCAAGGCCCGACAGCTTGGTGCCGCCATAGGACAGGTTGGGCTGGACCACCAGGTTCTGGTTGACCTGCACAAAGCCCGCCTCCAGCCGGTGGGCAGCATCAAGCGCCGTTTTCAGGTCACGGGTCCAGATGGTTGCCGCCAGCCCGTATTCGGAATTGTTTGCCTCGGCCAGCACCGCTTCGTAATCGGTGAAGCGGAACACGCAGCAGACCGGGCCAAAGATTTCTTCGCGGGCCGGGGCGGCATCGGCAGGCAGGTCGGTGAAGATCACCGGCTGAATGAACAGCCCATCCTTCAGGGAAGGATCCTCAGGCAGCTGCGAGCAAACATGCGCGGTGCCATGCTTTTTGCCTTCGGAAATATAATGCTGCACCCGTGCGAACTGGTCGGGGGAAATGATGGTGCCGATGTCGGTGGCTTCGTCCAGTGGGTCACCCATCTTCATCGCATCGACGTTGGCCTTCAGGCGGCGGACGAATTCATCGTGCAGGCTGTCGTGAACGTAAATCCGCGAGCTGGCGGTGCAGCTTTGCCCCTGACGGGTAAAGCGCATCCCCGCCGTTGCTCCGGCGATGGCCTTTTCCAGATCGGCATCGCCCATAATGATCATCGGGCTTTTGCCGCCCAGCTCCAGCGTGACCGGGATCAACTTGTCGGCGGCCATGCGCGAGACGATCTTGCCGGTTTCGACCGAGCCGGTGAAGGTCACCTTGCCGACCTTGGGATGCGACACCAGCGGAGCGCCGCATTCCGGCCCAAAGCCGGAGAGAATGTTGAACAGGCCGGCGGGCAGCACCTCGTTCATGATCTGGCAGACGCGCAGAACGGTCAGTGGCGCTTCTTCGGCGGATTTCACCACCACCGCGTTGCCTGCGACCAGTGCCGGGGCAACCTTCAGCGCCATCAGCAGCAGCGGTACGTTCCACGGAATGATCGCCCCCACCACGCCGATCGGCTCGCGCACGGTGACGGTCAGCATCGAGGGGTTAAAGGGGACGCTTTCCCCCTTCAGTTCTGATGCCAGCCCACCAAAGAACACAAAGGCATCGGCCAGAACGCTGGCTTCGATCCGGCTTTCAGTGCGCAGGGCCTTGCCGGTTTCCAGCGCAATCAGGCGGCCAAGTTCATCCACATGGTCCATCAGGCGGCGACCACATTCGACCACCAGCTTGCCGCGTTCGCGGGCAGGCATGGCTTTCCAGGCCTTTTGCGCCTTGGCGGCTGCCGTGACAGCGGCGTCAACATCGCGGGCGTCGCCCTCGGCGGCGGTCCCGATCACGGCCCCTGTCGCCGGGTTGATCACGTCAAACGACGTGCCGGAGGCAGCCGGAACCAGAGCGCCGTTGATCAGGTGCAATCCTGACAGCGAGCGGGCGAGGGCGAACGGATCGGTATTCGGGGTGATGGTCATGAATGAACTCCGGCGGTTGTTTTCAGTCCTGGACGTTGGACCTGTTTGTTGTCTGTCATGATCGTGCCGGTGTTCCCGAGCTGCTGGCGGGCGTGGAATGCCCGCTCAGGAGGTCAGGTACCCGGTTGGCAGGGTTGACAGGAAGTCGGCAAAGACATCCCCCTGCACGTTGACATGGCGATTCATCGCCTTTCCGGCAGCTTCGGGATCCACGGCGAGGATCGCTTCGACCACCTTTTTGTGCTCGGCAAGAGATTCGTGGATACGGCCCGGACGGTTGAGCTGGTGACGGCGATAGGGGGCTGTCCGGTTGTGCAGGCTGCGGGTCATCTCCTCCAGCACATGGTTATGGCTGCCGTTGTAAATGGCATCATGAAACTGGCGGTTGTTGGTGTAATAGGCGTCAAGGTCGACCTGTTCGGCAAACTGGTCGGCTTCGGCGATAATGGTCTGCAAGGCATGGCGTTCGGCTTCGGTCATCCGGCGGGCGGCCAGACGGGCGCACATCCCCTCCAGCTCCGCCATGATCTCGAACATTTCGATCAACCGGGGCAGGGTGATCACTGCCACTACCGCTCCTTGCCGGGGGCGGACTTCGATCAGGTGAGAGGCAGACAACTGGCGCAAGGCCTCGCGCACCGGGGTGCGGGAGACGTTGAACCGCTGCGCCAGTGACTGTTCGTCCAGCCGGTCGCCGGGTTTCAGGCGACCGGTGAAAATTTCTTCTTCCAGCGTGCGGCGCAGTTGGTCGGCACGGGTTGGGTTGTGTTTTGACATGGGCCGTCAGTCTTTCCAGGCAAGAGCCGCCTTGGGCGGAGGGTGATCTTCCGTTGTAGGCGGCTTCGGCGACTTTTGGAACCCCACAGCGCGGCATTTCTGCACAGGATACCTGACTGTGAATCGCTCACCTGCAATTATTGTATACATTTATGTGCCATTTGGTATCCAAAAAAACAACGCGGTGAAAAAATTGCCTCAGCGTATGATGATCCATACCGGGAAGATCAAATTTCCGCGCATTCCACCACCAGCAATTCACCACAAGGAGAAACCATGACCGCAGGCGATATCCCGGCAACTCCACGGTTCGGCACCGTGCGCTGTCTTCGGCCCGAAGGCTTCCGGGCGATGGCCTATACCGAATGGGGAAGCGAGCACAGCACGCGTGTGGTGGTCTGTGTCCATGGGTTGACCCGCAACGGGCGCGACTTTGACTGGCTGGCCGCGGTTCTGGCCGGGCAGGGCTATCGGGTGGTATGCCCGGATGTTCTGGGGCGTGGCAGTTCGGACTGGCTGCTGGACCCGACCGGCTATGGCTATCCGCTGTACATGGCTGATCTGGCCGCCCTGCTGGCGC
Organism: Insolitispirillum peregrinum; assembly: GCF_900156605.1. Taxonomy (GTDB): domain Bacteria; phylum Pseudomonadota; class Alphaproteobacteria; order Rhodospirillales; family Rhodospirillaceae; genus Insolitispirillum; species Insolitispirillum peregrinum. The sequence goes on from NZ_FTOA01000001.1 coordinate 753,476, forward strand.
GTTATGAGGGCTGCGACATCAGCTGGATCGGCACGTCGATGGGCGGGCTGTTGGGAATGTTCCTCGCCGCAGCCGACAAGACCCCGATCCGGCGGCTGGTCATGAACGACGTCGGGCCGTTTTTGCCCAAAGCGGCGCTGGAGCGCATTGTGGAGTACGTGGGGAAGGCACCCACGTTCAGCTCTCCGGCATCGGCAGAAAGCTATCTGCGCACCATTCTGGCCGGGTTCGGGCCGCTGAGTGATGCCCAGTGGCAGCACCTGACCCAGCACAGCGTCAAGGCACAGACGCAAGGGGGCTTTGGTCTGGCCTATGATCCGGCGATTGCCGTGCCGCTACAGGCTGCTCCGGTGGATGATGTGAACCTGTGGCCGGTCTGGGGACAGGTCCGCTGCCCGGTGCTGGTTATCCGCGGTGCCCTGTCCGACCTGCTGCCGGTGGAGTGTGTGGCAGGCATGCGTGCCAGCCATCCGGCATGCAGCGAGTTCACCGTACCGGAGACGGGCCATGCGCCGCTGTTGGCTTCGGCGGCAGAGCAGGATGCGATCCTGAGATGGTTGCGGGCGGCGGAGTAGATTTATTTAAAGTGGTGAGCGCAAGGTTTTGCGCATCATCACTCCGTCAGATCACAGGGCATGACAGTTGGTGGAAACAGTGCAGGCTGCCGCCTGAACTGCTCGGGGGATAATTCCCCCGAACCCCCCATCTTTCTTTAAAAATCAAATCAATGGGGTCCGGGGCCTCAAGGCCCCGGCGAGGTATGGAGCAGCGCTCCATGACCCTTCTTTCTTTTTGTTGCCTACTGTGGCATGGCTTATTTTAGTTGTTGCAGGCGCTTGGCGGCATCAACGGCGAAATACGTCAGGATGGCTCCGGCTCCGGCGCGCTTGAAGCACAGCAGGCTTTCCAGGATGACCTTTTCCGGTGACAGCCAGCCGTTGTTCACCGCCGCCATGATCATGGCGTATTCGCCGCTGACCTGATAGGCCCAGGTGGGAACCTTAAAGGTGCTGCTGATGCGCTGAATGATGTCGAGATAAGGCATGCCGGGTTTGATGATGACCATGTCGGCGCCTTCTTCCAGATCGATGGCGACTTCGCGCAGCGCCTCGTCGGTGTTGGCGGGGTCCATCTGGTAGGTTTTCTTGTCGCCGCCCTGCAGGGTGCCGCCGGTGCCGACCGCATCGCGGAACGGGCCATAGAACCCCGAGGCATATTTGGCGGCGTAAGAGCACACCTGCGTATCAATGAACCCGTGCGCATCAAGACATTCACGCACCGCCCGAATGCGGCCATCCATCATGTCTGACGGGGCAACCACATCGCTGCCAGCCTGCGCCTGCACCAGCGCCTGCTTGCACAGGGCCTCGACGGTTTCGTCGTTGACGACATAACCATCACGCAGGATGCCGTCATGGCCCGAGGTGGTGTAAGGGTCCAGCGCCACGTCACAGATCACCCCCAGATTGGGCAGGGCGGCCTTCAGGGCGCGGGTGGCGCGGCAGATCAGGTTGTCGGGGTTGGCGGATTCGCTGCCCTCCAGATCCTTCAGGTGCTCCGGGGTGCGCGGAAACAGGGCGACTGCCGGAATGCCCAGGTCGTGGGCTTCGCGGCAGGCTTCGACCAGACGGTCAATGGAGTAACGGAACACACCCGGCATTGACGGAACCGGCTCGATCTGGTTTTCGCCTTCGATAATGAAAACCGGCCAGATCAGGTCATTCGCCGACAAGCTGTTCTCGGCCACCAGACGGCGGGACCAGTCATGGCGACGGTTCCGGCGCAGACGGATATGGGGGAACGGGCCGGTGAACGAAAGAGTGTCGGACGATGTGCTCACAATGACTCCTTTGCCGGAAAGAGCGGCGTATGGTGTGCTTCACAAAGGCTGACCCGCCGTCACCCTCCAGCGGATAACGGCGGGCCATGGAAAAAGGCTTTGAGTGTTTACACCTTTTCAAGCGCCTGGGCCAGATCGGCCAGAATGTCTTCGGGGTGTTCAATCCCGATCGACAGGCGGACATAGCCCGGCGTCACACCCGAAGACAGTTGATCTTCCGGGGAAAGTTGCGAATGGGTGGTGCTGGCCGGGTGGATGGCCAGCGAGCGGGCATCCCCAATATTGGCGACGTGATAGAACAGGTTCAAAGAGTCGATCAGCTTCTTTCCTGCCTCGACACCGCCCTTCAGTTCAAAGCCGATCAGGCTGCCGTAGCTGCGCGTCAGATAGGCATCGGCGCGACGGCGGGCTTCGCCGGTTTGCAGGCCGGGGAAGGTCACCGAGGATACCTTGGGGTGATCCTTGAGGAAGTCGGCCACCTTGAGGGCGTTTTCACCGTGGGCGCGCAGACGCAGGGGCAGGGTTTCGACGCCCTGAATCAACTGGAACGAATTGAACGGGCTGATGGCCGCGCCCATGTCGCGCAGCAGGGTGCAGCGCATGCGCAGGATGTAGGCAATCGGTCCCAGCGGCTTGACCGCCTCGGTCCACACCGCGCCGTGATAGGACGGATCGGGGCGGTTGAGGGTCGGGAAACGCTCGCCATAGGCTTCCCAGTCAAAATTACCGCCATCAATCACCAGACCACCGATCGAGGTGCCGTGCCCGCCAATCCATTTGGTGCCGGAATAGAGCACCACCGCAGCACCATGGTCCAGCGGACGGCAGATTACCGGGGCGGCGGTGTTGTCAACGATCAGCGGAATGCCGAGCGAGCGGCCAATATCGGCCACTTCCTTGATCGGGAACACCTGCAGCTTGGGGTTCGGCAGCGTTTCGGCATAGATGCAACGGGTGCGTTCGTCGGCGGCGGCGCGGAAGGCTTCGGGGTCTGCCGGGTCAACAAAGCGGGCTTCGATACCCATTTGCTTGAAAACGTTGGCAAACAGGTTCCAGGTGCCGCCGTAAAGGTCGGTCGAGGTCAGGAAGTTGTCGCCCGCTTCGCACAGGTTCAGCACGGCATAGGTCGAGGCCGCCTGCCCCGAGGCCACGGCCAGGGCCGCTGCGCCGCCTTCCAGTGCGGCAATGCGCTGTTCCAGCGCATCGGTGGTGGGGTTCATCAGGCGGGTATAGATGTTGCCCAGTTCTTTCAGGGCAAACAGGTTCGCCGCATGGGTGGTGTCGTGGAATTCATAGGACGTGGTCTGGTAAATTGGCACCGCGACGGCGGTCGTTGCCGGGTCGGCGCGATAACTGCCACCATGAAGGGCCAGTGTCTCAGGATGGGTGCTTTTGAAATCCATGGCGGACGTCTCTCCTTGAGAAGTGCGGGCGTACCCCGGCAGGCTCTGCCGGGTGGGGGGGAGGGGGTGGACCGTTGAGGTCTCATTTTTCCCGTTCCGAAACGGTCATATCACCGTTCCGGCACAGAGGACGGGTTTTTTCCGGGGGATTTTCAAACAGTGCGGATCTGCTGCAGGAACTGGACCACCGACGTGTTGAGCGCGTCCGCTTTCTGGTTGAGGTCCCTGGCTGCGCCGGAAACCTCTTCGGACGACTCGTTGGTTTCCTGTGCGGCCTGCAACACCGCCTGCACATTGGAAGAAACTTCGGCTGTTCCGCGGGCGGCTTCGGTGATGTTGTGCGAGATTTCCTGCGTTGCACTGCCCTGCTGTTGAACGGCGAAGGAAATGCTCTGGGCGATTTCTCCGACCCGTTCGATGGTCGAGGCGATTTCGCGCGTTGCCGAAACCGCCGCCTGGGCTTCGGCCTGAACCGAGGTGATGTGGCGGGTGATTTCCTCGGTTGCGCGGGCGGTCTGGGTGGCCAGAGCCTTCACCTCGTTGGCGACGACCGCAAAACCCTTGCCTGCTTCGCCGGCGCGGGCAGCCTCGATGGTGGCGTTCAGGGCCAGCAGGTTGGTCTGGCTGGCGATGTCATTGATCAGCTGGACGACTTCGCCGATCTTGACGGCGGCATCAGACAGCCCGGTCATGGTGCTGTTGGTCTGGCGTGCCTGCTGTTCGGCACGGGTGGCGACGTCGGTGGATTCCTGGACCTGCTCGGCGATGGCGACAATCGAGCGGTTGAGTTCTTCGGTTGCGGCTGCCACCGAGTCCGCGTTGCGGCTGGCGGCCTGCGTCGCCTCGGCGGCGGCTTCGGCTTGTCGGGAGGTCTGGTTGGCGGAATTGTCCAGAGAGCGTGCCGTTCCCCCCAGTGCCGTCACCGAGCCGTTGACCGCTGTCAGCAAACCGGAAATGGTCTGCTCAAAATCAGAGGTCAGGGTTGCCATCCGGCGGGCGCGTTGAACCTGCTGTTCGGCTTCCTGTGCCTCGCGGGCCAGCATGGCCGCCCGCTCCACCGCATTGGCCTTGAAGATTTCAAGCGCCTGCACGATGTCGCCCACCTCGTCCTTGCTGCTGGCGTGCGGAACATCGGCCTGCAGGTCACCATCGGCCAGCCGCAGCATGGCGGTGGTTGCCGCTCGCAGCGGGCGCACCGAACGGATGTTCCACCAGGCAAAGCTGGCCCCGACCGCCACCGCAACGGCACACATGATGATCATCAGGGTGACAAAGGCACTGGCCACCTCGCGGGTTTCGTGGGACAGCGTCTGGTTCTTGCTTTCCTGCAGGTCAATGAAGGCATTGATCCGGGCCAGCCATTCGACAAAAATCGGGCGGACAGTGTGCAGGGTGTTGGTTGCCGTTGCCATGTCGCCGGATTTACGACTGTTGATCACGGTGGTGATCAGGGGGAGGGCTTTGGCTTCGGTTTCCTTGATCGCGGCGTACATCTGGCGTTCTTGCGGCGAAATGTCACTCATCTTGCCAAACAGATCGTCCATGGCGGTCGATGCCTGCTTGTAAAAGCCGCTCAGGCGCTCGATGTCTGCCAAAGTACGCTGCAGCTCGGTTTGGTCTTCCAGCAAGACAACGTCGCGGATGGCGATCGAGCGATCATGGACGCTGCCCCGAAAGTTGATGGCATGGCGTTGCTTGACGCTGTTGACGTCGATCATCGTGCCCAGATTGCCACTGATGATATTGACTTTCAGGGCAGCGATGATGGTCAGCAGGATCATCAGCAACAGGATTGCGCTAAAGCCGATCACCTGCCGACTGGCGATGCTGAGGGATCGTCCGTTTGACGGTGGTGTGGGGGACAGCTGGGAATGGGCCGACATTCTGGGGCTCCGTGCGCAAGGGATGGCGTGATCCGGCAGGGCGGTATCGGCCGGTTAATATGGACCATATTGCGGAATATACAAGGGTGGCATCGATCGTGGGTCTCTGTGTATGGAATGTGATAAAATTTTGTATACAATGATTGACCGCACGTACAAAAAAGCTATGATCAGACAAAACAGGTCGCCTGCAGGCCGTGTCCAGTCGGGCCGGATGCACACAAGGGGCGACAAGAAATGCCGATGGAGGATGTGATGGATTTTCAGCTGTCAGACGATCAGCGCCAGTTTCAGGACGTGGCCCGGGATTTTGCCAGGAACGAAATGGCCCCCCATGCCAAGGATTGGGATGAACATCACATTTTTCCCGAAGATACCTTGCGCAAGGCCGCCGGGCTGGGCTTTGCCGGTATTTATGTGCGCGAAGACGTTGGCGGCAGCGGGCTGGGGCGGCTGGATGCGGCGGTCATTTTTGAAGAACTGGCGAGCGCCTGCCCGTCAACCGCGGCCTACATCTCGATCCACAACATGGCATCGTGGATGATCGACCGCTTCGGGTCGGATGAACAGCGCCGGATGTGGTTGCCATCCCTGTGTACCATGGAGCATTTTGCCAGCTATTGCCTGACCGAGCCGGGTGCCGGTTCGGATGCTGCCAGCCTGAAGACCCGCGCCGAGCGGGACGGTGACCATTATGTGCTGAATGGCTCCAAGGCGTTCATTTCCGGGGGTGGGCGATCGGATGTCTATGTGGTGATGGTCCGAACCGGTGGCGATGGCCCGAAAGGCATCTCAACGCTGGTTGTCCCCAAAGGAACGCCCGGGCTGTCGTTTGGCAAGCAGGAAGAAAAGATGGGCTGGAACAGCCAGCCCACCGCCGCGGTGATTTTCGAGGACTGCCGCGTTCCGGTTGCCAATCGTCTGGGTGAAGAGGGCGATGGTTTCAAAATCGCCATGATGGGGCTGGACGGCGGACGCCTGAACATCGGGGCTTGCTCTTTGGGCGGCGCAAAGGCGGCCTTGGCAGCCGCACTGGACTATGCGCAGGTGCGCAAGCAGTTCGGCAAGGCTCTGGTGGAATTCCAGGCCCTGCAATTCAAGCTGGCAGATATGGAAACCGACCTGACAGCGGCCCGGTTGCTGCTGCACCGGGCGGCCACGGCACTGGATGCCAAAGAGCCCGATGCTACCAAGCTCTGTGCGATGGCCAAGCGCTATGCCACCGATGCCGGGTTCAGGATTTGCAATGACTCTCTCCAGCTGCATGGTGGTTACGGGTATATCCGGGAATATCCCATCGAACGCCTGCTGCGTGATCTGCGGGTTCACCAGATTCTGGAGGGAACCAACGAAATCATGCGCGTGATCATTGCGCGAAAGATGCTGTCCTGAGAGCATAGGAACATCTGATATGCGCAGAGGGAGCTCGCGATGAGCGTCGAGACTGAAACCGCTGGTGAAATTCTGTTCGCATCTGCCGATGGGCTGGCCACGGTCCTGCTGAACCGACCTAGGGCGCTGAACGCCTTGTCATTGAACAAGGTTCGTCAGTTGGACCCGATGCTGCGGCAATGGGCGGCGGATGACAGCGTCCATTGTGTGGTGGTCGAGGGGGCCGGGGACAAGGCGTTTTGCGCCGGGGGGGACATTCGCGCCCTGTGGGATGCCAACCGGACGGGCGATCTGGAAACCCTGCGGACCTTCTTTGCCGAGGAATACCGCCTGAACCGGCTGATTCGGACCTATCCCAAACCCTATGTCGCCCTGATGGACGGCATCACCATGGGCGGTGGGGTTGGTATTTCCATTCATGGCTCGCACCGGATTGCCACGGAACGGACGCTGTTTGCGATGCCGGAAACCGGTATCGGGATGATCCCGGATGTGGGGGGAACGTATTTCCTGCCCCGCCTGCCCGGGCATGTCGGGCTGTTTCTGGGACTGACCGGTGCACGGCTGAAGGCAGCGGATGCCTATGCGATCGGGATTGCCACCCACGTCATTCCCAGCGAACGGCGGGACGAGGTGGTTGCGGCGCTGCGTGAGGCCGAGCGTGAAGAATTGACGCCGGACCAGTTGCAGACGGCAGTGACCTGCATTCTTGAAATGTTCCATGAGGATCCGGGAACCGGGGCGCTGGAACGCCATCAGGATGACATCGAAAACCTGTTCAACCGGGCCAGTGTCGAAGAGATCATGGAAGCCTTGCTCAGCGATGGCCGCCCATGGGCGCAGGAGCAGGCAAAAACTCTGGCCAGCAAGTCCCCCTTTGCGCTGAAGGTGACCTTCCGGCAATTGCAACTGGGGGCACAGCTGGAATTTGATCGCTGCATGCAGGTCGAATGGCGTGTTTCCCAGCGTCTTGCCGCCGGTCCCGACTTTGCCGAAGGGGTGCGGGCGGTGATTGTGGACAAGGATAATGCACCGCGGTGGTCTGCGGCATCGCTGGCCGAGGTGGACAACGCGGTGGTTGATGCTCTGTTTGCCCCCTTGCCGGGGGGAGATCTGGAGCTGTCGTAAAGGCAGAGCGGGCACAAGCCTGCCTGTCTTCATCATAACAATGACGGGAGACGTTCTATGGCAAGTGTTGGGTTTATCGGTCTGGGCAACATGGGTGGCCCGATGGCAGCCAACCTGGTGAAGGCCGGTTTTGCGGTCAAGGCGTTCGATCTGGGCGAAGCTGCCTGCGCGCGTGCCCGCGAGCGTGGATGCACGATCGTTCCCAGTGTTGCCGAGGCGGCATCCGACGTTGATGTGGTGGTCAGCATGCTGCCTGCCGGAACCCATGTGCGGGCCGTTTATACCGGTCCCGAGGGTGTTCTGGCCCATGCCCGGCCGGGGACGTTGATGATTGATTGTTCGACCATCGATGTGGATTCTGCCCGCGTGGTGGCAAAGGCCTGTGACGATGCTGGCATGGCCATGATTGATGCCCCGGTTTCCGGTGGTGTTGGCGGGGCTGAGGCGGGAACCCTGACTTTTATGGTCGGAGGACCGGACGCATCCTTTGAGGCAGCTCAGCCTTATCTGCAGGCGATGGGAAAGACCATTGTCCATGCTGGTGGGGCAGGGAACGGGCAGGCGGCAAAAATCTGCAACAACATGCTGTTGGGGATCGGCATGATCGGGACTTGCGAGGCTTTTGCCCTTGCTGGCCGGTTGGGGCTTGATGCCCAGAAACTGTTCGATATCAGCTCCAAGGCATCGGGGCAGAACTGGTCGATGACCTCATACTGCCCTGTTCCGGGGCCGGTTCCGACGTCGCCGGCCAATCGGGCCTATCAGCCGGGTTTTGCTGCCGACATGATGCTGAAAGACCTGAAGCTGGCGCAGGATGCGGCGGCAAAGGTTGGGGCCGCGACGCCATTGGGCGGGGCTGCCGAGGCCCTGTACCAGTTGTTCAGTGCCCAGGGGCATGGAGGCATGGACTTTTCGGGGATCATCAAAATGCTGGACGGCAGCCTGGGCCGGGATGCCTGAGCTGTTCGGTACGATCAGCAGATGACGACAGGTGTTTGAAAAATGGCTTTGGAGCAGGGCTCTGCGTCCTGCGGGTTTACAGTCAAGGCTTTTAAAGCGTTCAGGTTACAGGAAAAGAGGCTTTACGCTCTGGACGGTTCGCGCCATGCTGGGGCCTCTTTTTTCTGCGGCGAGACAGGATCATGCCTGCAAATGTGCCAACCGGCGGTTCCGGTTTGGGTGAAGTTTTATTCGAAATCAAAGTGTTTGGAGCATCTGCGCGAGTGTCAGCGCTTCATGTCTCCAGTAACACCGAAGTGACAGTAATCTGTCCGGCAACCTTGCACAAGACATCGATGCAGCAAGCGGCCCTGCGGAAGCTTCGCTTCGTGCTGGAGAAAAAGCCGTAGTGGGCAGGGAGCGTTTTCACACTGAGTGAAAGCGTTCCCCGTTCCCACTTTTATTCTCATATATTCTCGATCTTTTGCGAACAAGCTACTCCCTTTATACAAATAACTATTCAGAAGATAAATTATGCGACTGAAGCACGAGGATTCTTAACGAGAGTAGACAAAGAAAGCGCCATACCAGATTACAAAGCCAACAAAACCCTCAAACGCCGCAATCTGTTTACAGGGCAGGGGCGTCTGGGGTCATGATTGCTCATAACCCCAGAGCCACAGGGTAGGGGGCTTATTCGGCGCCAAGAATTTCCAGCACCAACCGCATGGCCATCTCGGCAGTTTGCAGGCGGATGCTATCGCGATCACCATCAAACAGGCAGATCCGGTGCAGTGTGTTGCCACCTTCTGTCACCACTGCAATATGGACCGTTCCAACCGGCTTGCTCTCGCTGCCGCCTCCGGGCCCCGCGACGCCGGTAACGGCAACAGCCACACCCGCCGGGCTTTCTTCCAGCGCGCCACGGGCCATCGCAAAGGCAACGGCTTCGCTGACCGCCCCGTCCCGGCGGATCAAGGACGGAGGGATTTCCAGCATGGTTTCTTTGGCGCTGTTGCCATAGGTCACATAGCCCGCATGAAAAACGTCCGAGCTGCCCGGAATGGCGGTGATAATCGCTCCGATCAGGCCGCCAGTGCAGGATTCAGCCGTGACCAGCAGAATACCTCGCTCCCGGCAGGCTTTGAGAACGTTTTCAGCCAGATCCAGCACCGAGGAGGGAAAAAATGCCATGATGGGCCTCTTGTTATCGCCTTGGATAATCAGGGAAGGGGGAGAGTTGTCAGAGACAGTATAATAATAATGGGTATAGCGGCAAGTGCACCAGCCAGCAGATCATCGAGCATGATCCCCAGGCCGCCATGAATGGAGCGGTCAAACCAGCAAATGGGCCAGGGCTTCAGGATGTCAAAAATGCGAAAGGCAACGAAGGAAAGGATATACGCTGGCTGGCCGACACTCAGCAGGCACAGGGCAATGGTCATCCAGACCCCGGCAACCTCATCAATCACAATAAGTCCAGGGTCTTGGGTATTGGTTTTCCTGACATAGAGAGCGCTGCCCCACCACCCGATGACAAAAACGGTGAGGGCGGCAGAAAGCAGCACATATCCAGCATGAGCATCACCGGAAAGTGTTATGATTCCCCACGCAAATGGTAAAGCTGCAAGCGTTCCGAACGTTCCCGGTGCCTTGGGCGACAGGCCCGAACCAAGCCAGGTCACCAACATGAGTAATGCGAATGAAACGGTCTTCCGGCCTCTTTCAACTACAGGGGGAGCCGGTGGCGCGGGCGGGTGGGTGTGCATGGGAATGCTCTTGAATTTTGAGACTGTATGACGCTTTTACTTGATATACCGTGCGAGGGAAAGGTACCTTGGCTGATAATATGCTCATGAAAACCGCCCGCCTTTCAGACGGGGTGCGCCCCTGTGACAAAGGATAAGCATGTCAGACTTCGATCCGCGCAAATACCACCTGTCACCCAGCCAAAAGGCCCTTGAACGCCTTTTTCCTGAGCGTCAGGTCATGGTGCGGAGCGACGAGCGGACTCGCAGCCTGCGTTTTTCAACTGCAGCGCAGGTTTCTGCTACAGCAATTCTAGCCTTGGTTGCGGGTTGGGTTGGTTTCAGCACCTATATGTATCTGAATAACGAAGCCATCATTGCGACAAAGCAGGAAGAGGTGGCCCGGGCGCAGACCGCGTATAAGGGGTTGCTGGCTCAGGTCACGGTTTACCGTGACAAGATTTCAGAAGTTACTGAAAATCTTGAAGAAAACCATGCCAGATCCCTTTCTCTGGCCGATCAGGCTACGGTGCCGTCTGTTGCCTTGAATGATGATGTCGGGAAGGATCGACCGGGGCAGCACATGCGGAATGTCCGGGAGGGCCTTGCCGAGCCTGCCCGGCAGGGAGCGCAGGATATCGCTTCGGCGGCGACCGATCTTGACCGGGAACGGGCCACGCAGGAGCGAGCCGGGTTGCGCCAGCAGCTTCGGCGGCTTGAGCAGGAAATGACCACGCTGGCAACGGCGGCGGAAACCTTCGATCCGAACCAGAGCGGCGTTGATGATCTGGAAGTCCGCCGTGTCGTATTACAGCGGGATCTGGCAACCAGCGAGAGCCAATCGCTGAAGGAGCAGATCAAGACGCTGGAAAACCGAATTGCTGAGTTGCAAAACACTCAATTGCAATTGGTCAAGAATTTCTCGACTGTCGCCCGCAACCGGTCGCAGGATCTGGAAGAGGCTTTGAAGGGCACGGGTCTGAGCATTGATGCTCTGGTGAAAGACCGCTCTTCATCCCTTAACCAGGGCGGGCCGTTCATCCCGGTGGCTGCCGTTGATCCAGCGGACCCGTCGGCAAAAACCCTGGTCAGTCTGAACGAGCAGTATTCCCGCTGGAACAGCATGCAAGGGCTGGCGGAAATTCTGCCAATCGGGCAACCTTTAAGGGATTATCGAGTTACCAGTACGTTTGGGGTGCGGGTTGACCCGGTGAATGGTGATCGCGCCATTCACGAAGGGCTTGATCTATCCGCACCGTATCAAACCCCGGTGGCGGCGACAGGGGAAGGACGTGTCTCTTTTGCCGGGTGGCGTGGCCGGTATGGCAGGGTCGTTGAAATTGACCACGGAAACGGGTTGAAGACCCGCTATGGTCATCTTTACAAAACTTTGGTGCGCAAGGGAGATCTGGTGGACCGGAACACCAGGATCGGCTTGTTGGGAAATTCTGGACGGAGCACGGGGCCGCACGTCCACTACGAAGTCATCGTGAATGGTCAGCCGTGTGACCCTTCCATTTTTATCAAGGCGGGCATTAATGTTCTCTAAGGCTAGCAAGTCATCCAGCCGCGATACGCGTTCCGAAAATTCAGGGCGCTCTGTTCCGTCCATCATTAGTGCAGACCTGACCATCACTGGCGACCTTTCCAGCACCGGCGAGATTCAAATCGACGGTACAGTGCGCGGCGATATTCGTTGCAGCGCACTGATTATTGGCTCGAACGGGTCCGTTTCCGGTGAAGTCGATGCCGAGAGCGTCCGCCTGCACGGCAAACTGGAAGGTCAGGTGCGGGCCAAGACAGTCTTTCTTGCGTCGACGGCTCATATGGTCGGTGACATCACCCATGAAAGTCTGGCCATCGAGCCCGGTGCCTTCATGGAAGGCCACTGCCGCCGCATGACCGACAACGCCAAAAAGGCTTCGGCCATTGAGAGCGGAAAGAGTCCGGCTCTGGGGTTCGAAGCTGCCCGGTCGGTGATCACCGCGATTGATGCCAAGGACAAAAAAGCCGAAGCCGCTGCGGGTTAAGTTTATTTAGAGCAGTGTGCAGTGTTCTGGATGCGCCTGACGGACAGGTTCCGTCAGGCGCATTTGTGTGCCTTATCCGCCCCGCTTAAGGTCTTGTTCAAGCGTGTAGCGGATTTCGCTTTTGCTCAGTCGGGCGCGATAAACGGCAACGGATTCCAGCACGCGCTGGACATAGTTCCGCGTCTCGGTAAAGGGGATCATTTCAACCCAGTCGATGGGATCGATTTCACCCTGCCGGGGATCGCCAAATTCCTGCACCCAGTTTTTAGGCCGACCGGGGCCGGCATTATACCCGGCAACGGCCATGATGTATGACCCCTGAAACCCGTTGATCAGGCCTTCCAGATAACTGCTGCCCAGTTGCACATTGTGACTGGGGTCGCTGGTCAACTGATAGGTCGCATGCGGGATACCCTGCTTTTTGGCCACATGCTGGGCGGTGGCTGGCAGCAACTGCATCAACCCCTGAGCCCCTGCACCCGAGATGGCACGGCTGTTGAAATTGCTTTCCTGCCGGATGACCGACAGAACCAGAGCTTTTTCCGGGGTGTTGTCGGTAATCTGCAACGATGCCGGCAGCGGGTATGCCACATCCAGAACATGCGTTCCCTTTTGTGCCGCCCGGCGGGACATGGCGACGGCCAGATCAGGGCGCAACTCGGTGCCGAGCATGACGGCAAGGGCACGTTGTCCCTCGGTCGGGGCGTCTTCGGTCAGGCGGAACAGGAAGGAACGGGCCTGATCCTCCTGACTGATCTGCCCTAGAGCGCGGACGACCGCGGTCAGGTCGCTGTTGTTAAAGGCGCGTCGGTCTTCGTCGGTGATCTGCGGGGCACGGGGCAATCCCGGACGCTGGCTTGGGTCGAGGCGGGCGGCAGCCAGCTGACCATAATAGCTGGTGGCCTGTTCTGCTGCCTTGGTATACCACCGCTGGGCTTCGGCCTTTTGTCCCCCGGCTTCGGCGGCGCGACCGGTCCAGTAGGCGGCACGGCCAACGCTGATTGGCGAGGTGACAACGGCATCCGCGCGTTTAAAGTGCTTGAGGGCGGTGTCCGTATCTTTCAGGAACCGCAGGGCAATCCAGCCCGCCAGCCATTCAGCTTCGGCATAACTGGTCCCCGAGGTCATTTTGTGACCAGCGGCCAGCCGATATGCCTGAGAGACAAAGCCCCGCCGGAGGTAGCTGCGGGCCAGCAGGGATCGTTCCTGCCACCAGTGTTGAGGATGTACACTATCGGCTTCACGGGCCTTGAAAAGCTCGATGGCCTCGTCTTCCTGCCCCTGCTTGCGGCGGAAGGTGATCCGGTCGAGCAGCAGGCCGGGGTCATTGCGCAGGGCAGCCGGCACCTTGTTGAGCAGCGCATTGGCCGTCTTGTCGCGGCGCTGCAAGGCCATCCGGGCCTGGATCAGGGCGCGGTGGTCGGGGTCAAGCAGCTTGAGCATCCGCTCGGCTGAAACGTCATGGTCGTTCCACAGCAGGGCACTGGCGCGCCGTTGATGATGGGCAAGAGTGAGGTAGGACGAGAAGCGGGCCAGAAATTCTTGTTCATCCCTGGCGGAAAATGCCTCGTTAACCCATGCATCCCGCACAACTTCGATCGCCTGTTCGGTTTTGCCGGTGGCCATCAGCGTTGTGGCGAGAATCATTTTCCCTTTGGCGCTGAACGGCGGGTTGCTGGCAAACCAGCGCAACAGCGTTTGCGGAGACTCATCGCCACTCATGGCGTCTTCGGCGCGGCGGAGCAGGGCCGTCTGTGCTGGCCAGCCGGGGTGAGTGGTCACAAAGGCTGAAATGGTCTCGAAGCTATAGCCGCTATCAGGTTGTTGCATGTACCGCCACAGCAGGACGTCACGCAAAACAGGATTGCGGGCCTGATCCGCCAGTGAAATGGCGCTCGGCCATTGCCCGCGGGTGGCAAGGTCAAAGGCCTGCTGATAAAGGCTTTGATCGCCGTCGCTCAGGGGGGCCGCCTGCGCCGCCGCAATGGCCGGACTGTCGCCAACAGGCAGCAGGAAGGGGGAGGAAAATCCCAGCAGAGCGGCAACCAGCAACGCCGGGGAGGCAATCTTGAGGGAATGATGCCGGAACCGGCGGGCGGGTGAATGCTGGGTCTGCAGGACAGCGGATAACTTGAGCACGGCACTTCCCCTCTGGTGCGCCACCTGAAAGCGATGACTGCTCAATTTAGGGGTTAGCGCGTTCTTCAACAACCCTTCCTTCACAAAAGCTGATGTGACATCTTGCCGAACGGGCAAGAGATCGCTATGGTCGTCGCCTTATTTCTGCACACTTTAGGCTCAACGGAGCACAGCATGTTCAAGGGGTCCATCACCGCCCTCATTACGCCTTTCACTGCCGATGGCGCCGTGGATGAAAAGGCGTTCCAGGACTTCGTCCAGTGGCAGATCGACCAGGGCACCGACGGCCTGGTTCCGGTCGGCACCACCGGCGAATCTCCCACCCTGACCCACGACGAGCACAAACGTGTCGTCGAGCTGTGCATCGAAGTGGCTAAAGGTAAAGTGCCGGTGATCGCGGGCTCTGGCTCGAATTCGACGCATGAAACCATCGATCTGACCCGTTCGGCGGAAAAGGCCGGTGCCGATGCGGCGTTGCTGGTCATGCCGTACTACAACAAGCCGTCGCAGGAAGGCATGTACCAGCATTTCAAGGCTGTGCATGACGCCACCGACATCCCGCTGGTGATCTACAACATCCCCGGCCGCAGCGTTGTCGATATGTCGGTCGAGACCATGGCCCGTCTGGCCGAGCTGCCGCGCATCGTTGGTGTGAAGGATGCCACCGCTGATCTTGCCCGTCCGCTGAAGACCCGTCTGGCAATCAAGTCTGATTTCTGCCAGCTGTCGGGTGAAGATGCCACCATCACCGCCTTCCTGGCTCAGGGTGGCGTGGGGTGCATTTCGGTGACCTCGAACGTGGCTCCGGCCCTGTGCGCCCAGCTGCATGATGCCTGGCAGGCTGGCGACTATGCCACCGTCTGGGAACTGCGTGATCGCCTGATGCCGCTGCATGATGCGATGTTCTGCGAAACCAGCCCGGCTCCGGTCAAGTATGCCGCGTCGCTGCTGGGCAAGTGCCAGAATGTCCTGCGCCTGCCGATGATTCCGGTCAGCCCGGCCGCACAGGAAAAAGTCAAGGCCGCAATGGTCTCTGCCGGTGTGCTGGACGCCTGATCCTTCATGGCGAAAGATAAAGGCGGAAGTGGTCTGATCTCTGTCGGGCGGGTGGCTGAAAACCGCCGCGCCCGCCATGACTATTTCATTCAGGACACAATAGAAGTTGGTATTGTGCTGTTCGGGACGGAGGTCAAAAGCCTCCGCCTCGGGCGCGCAAACATTCAGGATGCCTATGCCGGTCGCAAAGGAGACCTGACCGAGCTGTGGCTGTATAACGTCTATATTCCCGAATACAGCCCGGCCAAACACTTCACGCACGAAACCCGCCGTCCGCGCAAGCTGCTGCTGCACAAGCGCGAGATCGTCCGGTTGCTGAATGCGGTCAACCGTGACGGGATGACCATTGTTCCGCTGTCGATCTATTTCAATGATCAGGGCCGCGCCAAGCTCAGCCTCGGACTGGCCAAAGGCAAGAACGCGGTCGACAAGCGCGAGACGATCAAGGAACGCGACTGGAACCGGCAGAAGCAGCGGGTTTTGCGGGATCGCGGTTAAGAAGGACAGAATAATTTTGCGATTGGGGGGCTTCGGCTCCCCTTTCTGCATTTTAAGACAGCTTTTCGTTCATTCCTCTGGTTTCCCTGCTCATTCCGCCTTATATCGGAGCAACGTGCTGCGGTAATGGGATGCAAAAATGAGCGACGAGTTTCTGCCTCCGACCAGTAAGTTAACAGCGACAAAGGAAATTTGGGCTGATCAGCGCCGGGGCGAAAGCGGGGAAAAATCCGAGCGAAAGCGGCGGCTTCCTCCGGGGCAGCACCAGACGCAGGGACTGCCGGTACTGGATCTGGGCATGCAGCCGGTTGTATCGCAACAGGACTGGCAGTTTACCGTGGGTGGCCTGATCGGTGCGCCTGTCACCTGGGACTGGGCGACGTTCATGGCGCAGCCCCAAACAACGGTCACCGTTGATATTCACTGCGTCACCACCTGGAGCAGCTATGACAACGAGTTTTCCGGGGTATCCTTCCGCCACTTGCTTGATCTGATTCAGCCTGCTCCGAACGCCCGTTTTGTGATGGCGCGGAGCTTTGACGGCTATTCAACCAATGTACCGCTGGAATGGCTGGCCGATCATGATGTACTGCTGTGCCATAGCTGGAACGGCGCACCGTTATCGCGCGAGCATGGCGGGCCGGTACGCTTATTGGTGCCGAAGCTGTATTTCTGGAAAAGCGCCAAGTGGTTGCGTCATCTGACCTTCATGGAGAAAGACCAGCCGGGTTTTTGGGAGGCACGTGGATATCACATGCGCGGCGAGCCATTTCTGGAGGAACGGTATGGTTAGAGCAAATCCCGAGCAGATGGACTCATCTGCGACGACGTATTTTCTTTCAAGCCGAAGCATTAAAGTAAATGTTGTGATCGAAGGAGAGCGATATGCACTCTAATCGTCGCACTGTCATGTTGGGAGGGGCAGGGGCCATGCTGTTTGGATTGTTCGGGCGGCGCAAGGAGAGCCAGGCGATGACCGCAGAAAATGCCTACAGCTTTTCGTTTCCGGCCATCGATGGCGGAGATTTGCCCCTGTCATCGTTCCGGGGGAAAGCGGTTCTGGTGGTGAACACCGCCAGTCAGTGCGGCTTCACCAAGCAATATGAAGGCTTGCAGGCCCTGTGGGATGCCTATCGTGAGCGCGGGCTGGTCGTTCTGGGTATTCCCTCCAACGACTTCGGCGGACAGGAGCCGGGGACAGAGCAGCAAATTCAGGATTTTTGCACCACGACCTTTCGGGTCAACTTTCCGATGACCGCCAAGCAGGTTGTCTCTGGTGAGGCGGCCCACCCATTCTATCGCTGGGCGCGGGAGACACTGGGAGTCATTGCCGCCCCGAAATGGAATTTCCACAAGTACCTGATTGCCCCGGATGGCTCGTTGGTCGACTGGTTTTCGTCCGTCACCGATCCGATGAGCGACAAGGTGCGCGCTGCTGTTGATGCGGCCTTGAAAAAAAGCTGATCACAGCAGCAAGGGGGAGATGTTTCTCAGCACCTGATGGAACATCTCTTCGGTCAGCCGACCGGTGTTCACATTGTAGCGCGAGCAGTGATAGCTGTCGGCCAGAACAATGCCACAGCCCAGGTGATGCTGGGCACCGTGAGAAAAGGGGAAGCTGACTTTCCGTTCTTTCATGGTCGAAAGAACAGCGTTATGCGCAATCAACCCCAAAGCCAGAATGACCCGCAGGTTGGGCATGGCCTGCAGCTCGTCGATCAGGAACGGGCGGCAGGTGTTCTGCTCGGCAGGGGTTGGTTTGTTTTCCGGCGGAACGCAGCGTACCGCATTGGTGATGCGGGTGTTTTTCAGCATAAAGCCATCGTCGGGGCGACGCTGGTAATCGCCACCCGCCAAGCCAAAGACCTTCAGCGACGGATACAGCAGGTCGCCGGCATAGTCGCCAGTAAACGGACGTCCGGTGCAATTGGCTCCGCGCAGACCGGGGGCCAGGCCAACCACCAGCAGACTGGCATCCAGCGATCCAAACGACGGGACGGGGGCATTATGCCAGTCCGGCCATTGGCGCTGGTTGTCATTACGGAATTCGACCAGACGTGAACAGAGCTGGCAGGTGGCTTCAGGAGGGGTAAAGGTCATGGCAGGATGGCTCTGCTGAAAGGGCTATCGTCCCGGGGGGTATCAAGACAGTCGCGAAGAACGGGTACCGGTTTTCGCGCACTGTTCCAGAAAAGGCAAAGACCACCGCGCACATCGGCGCGATGGTCTTGATCTCGGTGGGTGAAGGACAGGCGTTGGAGCTGTCTTTACGTCCACAGATCCAAAGTCGTCCTTACAGATCTTCACCGTGCTGAGCCGGAGCATGCGGAGCTGGCGAAGACGGTGCGTATTGCTCGCGGTCAACCTGACGACGGATAACCGGGGCCAGTTCCAGCAGTTCCTGGAAGTGGTCGGCCTGACGGCGCAGTTCATCGGCAACCATCGGCGGCTGAGACTTGATGGTCGAAACGACGGTCACGCGCACGCCCTTGCGCTGCACGGCTTCGACCAGTCGACGGAAATCGCCATCGCCGGAAAACAGCACGATGTGGTCCACATGATCGGCCATTTCCATCACGTCGATGGCCAGCTCGATGTCCATGTTGCCCTTGACCTTGCGGCGGCCCATGGAATCGGTGAATTCCTTGGTCGGCTTGGTCACCATCGTATAGCCGTTATAATCGAGCCAATCGACCAGCGGGCGGATGGGGGAGTATTCCTGATCTTCGACCAGCGCGGTGTAATAGAACGCGCGGATCAGATGACCCTTGGAGGCGAACAGGTCGAGCAGACGCTTGTAATCGATATCGAAGCCTAAAGCCCGAGCTGCAGCGTACAGATTTGACCCGTCAATGAAGAGGGCAATGCGCTCTTGCGGATAGAAAATCATTGTCTATGCCTTTCGACTTATTGTCTATATTTTCAAGGTTTATCGGGGCCGTCTGTCTTTTCGGCAAACGTGCCAGCGATTATTTGAGTCAGCGATATGATTCATAAGCTGATGGATGAGTGGTAGAAGGCCGAACGGGACTTTACCGTCTTCGTCTTTCTAAGTAAGCCTAACCGGGTGCGATGACAAGCCCATGTTCAGGTAAATTTTTTGTAAAACCATCGGGACAACGGAGAAAAAATATAATGATACTCGTTGCGGTTGGGGCCAATCTTGACAGCATGTACGGGTCTCCCCTGAACGCTTGTCAGCAGGCAGTTCGTCTTCTTGCTGATGAAAAAATGGAAGTCCTAAGCCTGTCTCGCTGGTATGAAACGGCCCCGGTACCAATGTCTGATCAGCCATGGTACGTCAACGGGGTGGCGCTTGTTCAGTCATCCTTGTCTGCGGAAGAATGCCTGAGTGGGTTGCATCGAATTGAAGATCGCATGGGGCGCGTGCGAACGGTGGTCAATGCCCCCCGGGTCATTGACCTCGATCTGCTGGCCCATGGCGGTGACGTGCGGGAGAATGCCTCCCTCTCTCTCCCCCATCCTCGCCTGCAGGAGCGGGCCTTTGTCCTGTACCCGTTGCGCGACGTTGCCCCGGACTGGGTTCATCCCCGCCTGGGTCTGTCCGTTGACCAAATGATGGTCAGCCTGCCGCCGGATCAACAGATCCGCCCCTTGCTGCATGACTGATATTCCTTGACCTTGTGCATTGCGGTGTTGCCTTTGTTCAGGTGAGCCGCTATACACATCGGTTCCCAAAGCTTCGTCAGAATGGTGCGCCAAGCCCGAAACGGGGTGTGCACGCGGGCGTTCTGGCGGCTCGTCCTTATTGCCTGTGCGGGAGTACCCCATGGCTCGTGTTACCGTTGAAGATTGCGTTCAAAGGGTTCCGAACCGTTTTGATCTGGTTCTGCTGGCTGCGCAGCGGGCGCGGGATATCTCTGCCGGGTCGGCCCTGACCGTTGATCGTGACAACGACAAGAACCCGGTTGTTGCCCTGCGTGAAATCGCGGAATTCATGGTCTCGACCGACGAACTCGACAATGCTCTGGTGCAAAGCCTGCAGAAGCATGTCGAAGTCGATGAACCGGAAGATGACGAGTTCGATACACTGGCCAGCGAAATTGCTGTCGAGATGAGCGAAGCCATGATGGGCGGCGAGTCGGGTGACGACCTGCTGGCCGGTGAAGATGGCATGAGCGAAGATCTTGGCGACGCTGCCGTCGGTGATGACGATCTGTAAGGCTCGGTACCGCGATTGCATCTCGTGATACAGCTATAGCATCAGGGGAGTAACCAACCCACATTAGGGTGAGTTACTCCCCTGTTTTGTTTTGATGGTGGGGGTTCAGGCATCATGATGCGTCAATTTGAACTGGTGGAGCGGGTTCGGTCTTACGATCCCGGCGCCGATGAAGATGCGTTGAACCGGGCTTATGTCTATGCCGTGCAAAAGCATGGATCGCAGACCCGTGCCTCGGGTGACCCCTATTTCTCTCATCCAGTCGAGGTCGCGGGGATTCTGACCCGCTACAAACTGGACACCGCCACCATCATCACTGCCTTGCTGCACGACACCATCGAAGACACCGATGCCACCGCCGAAGAAATTCAGCGCCTGTTCGGGGATGATGTTGCCCGGCTGGTCGATGGTGTCACCAAGCTGACCCGCATCCAGTTGCAGTCTGACCAGACCAAGCAGGCAGAAAATTTCCGCAAGCTGCTGCTGGCGATGAGCGAGGACATCCGGGTTCTGCTGGTCAAGCTGGCCGACCGCGTGCACAACATGCGGACGCTGCACTATATTAAAAAGCCCGAGAAGCGCCGTCGTATCGCACTGGAAACGATGGAAATTTACGCCCCGCTGGCCGAGCGGATCGGAATGGCGGAGTTCAAGACCGAGCTTGAGGAAAACTCGTTTGCCGAGCTGCATCCCGATGCCCGCGACAGTATCGTCAATCGCCTGAAATTCCTGGAAGAGCAAGGCGGCGATCTGGTCCAGCGGATTATGGGCGAGCTGAACCAGACCTTGGCGCACAGCGGCATTCAGGCCAGCCTGGCCGGACGCGAAAAAAGCCCCTATTCGATTTGGCGCAAGATGCAGCGCAAGGATGTCGCCTTTGAACAATTGTCCGATATCATGGCCTTTCGGGTGACGGTTGACAGCCTCGAAAACTGCTATCGTGCTCTTGGTGTTCTGCATGCCGCTTACCCGATGGTGCCGGGCCGCTTCAAGGATTACATCTCGACCCCCAAACCGAACGGCTATCGGTCACTGCATACCGGAGTGATCGGCCCGGAGCGTCATCGCATCGAAATCCAGATCCGCACCGCTGAAATGCATGAAGTGGCCGAAATGGGGGTGGCAGCCCACTGGAGCTACAAGCAGGATGCCGCGGCCGCTCGAGCCCTGACCGAAGGGCGGCAATACCGCTGGCTACGGGAACTGCTGGAAATTCTGGAGCATGCCTCCAACCCGGAAGAATTCCTTGAACATACCAAACTGGAAATGTTCCAGGATCAGGTGTTCTGCTTTACTCCGAAAGGCGACCTGATTGCCTTGCCGCGTGGTGCAACGCCGGTGGATTTTGCCTATAACGTCCATTCCGAGGTGGGGGATCGCTGCGTCGGCTCCAAGGTAAACGGGCGGATGGTGCCGCTGCGGTCGCAGTTGAATAATGGTGATCAGGTCGAGATCATCACCAATCCCAAGCAGACACCCAGCCCGGAATGGGAACGCTTTGTGGTGACCGGCAAAGCGCGGGCCCGGATCCGTCGCTTCGTCCGTGGTCAGCAGCGCGGCCAGAATGTCGAGCTGGGCAAAAAGATCCTGCAACAAGCCTTCCGCTCCGAAGGCTATGACATGACCGAAAAAGGTCTGGCGGGGGTTACCAATCGCTTCCGGGCGGAAGATGTCGAAGACATCTACTGGATGGTCGGGGAGGGGCAGCTTTCTGGTCACGAAGTGGTGATGGCCGTCTACCCGGGCCTGAAAATGGCCCAGAAGGTCGGGTCAATGGTGTCGCTGGTCAAAGGGCTGGCCGGGGCGAAAAAGAAAGACACCGAAGGTACGCACCACAGCATGCCGATCCGTGGGCTGATCCCGGGGATGGCTTTGCATTATGCCCGCTGTTGCCACCCTCTGCCGGGAGACCGGATTGTTGGTATTGTGACCACTGGCAAGGGGGTGACGATTCACACCATCGACTGCGATCAGCTGGAGCAATTTTCCGAGCAGCCAGAGCGCTGGCTTGATCTGGCGTGGGATACGGAAAACGACAGTCAGCATCATGTGGGGCGCATCAACATGGTGGTCGCAAATGAACCGGGGTCGCTTGGCTCGCTGTCAACGGTCATTGCCAAGAACATGGGTAATATCACCAACCTGAAGATCACCAATCGCAGCGCTGATTTCTTTGACATGATCATTGATGTTGACGTGCGGGATGTTCGCCACCTGGTAAACATTATTGCTGCATTGAGGGCAACCCCGGCAGTGAATTCGGTGGAGCGTGCTCGCCGCTAGGGCGTTGTGCGTTCAATCTGATGCCCACGGTACACGATAGAAAGGAAACAAGGACGTGGAGCGCTGCTCCACACCTCGCCGGGGCCTTCAGGCCCCGGACCCCATGAGTTTGAGGGGGAAACAGAAGTGAGGCTGCGAGCCTCGCGGTTCCACATCCTGTTTGGACAAAAAAAGAGGGCCGCAACAAAGTGCGGCCCCTGAAGTTTAGGGAGGAAACGTCCAAGAAAGACAACATAGCCTCGCAGGGCGAGGGACACGCTATGTTGCGATGCACAAGATCGCAGGTGTAATCGTTCTTGTAAAGGCTTTTTTTCGTCAGCACGGTAATAAGTCGTAAAAGTTCTCTTGCTTTTAATCTGCGTACACAAATGAAAAGTTTTGGTTGGGCGAAAGATATTTTATTGCTCTGGGCGGAGGTTAGCTGACCGGTACCGGAGCCCTCCAGCCATCTTCCAGAGCGATACGCACCGCCTGAGCCCTGTTTGCCGCTCCCAGCTTGCGATAGATGTTGCGCAGGTGAACCTTGACCGTAATCTCCTGCACTTCGAGTTGGCGGGCGATTTCCTTGTTGGTTCCTCCGGCGATCATCAGCCCGAGAATTTCTGTTTCCCGCTGAGACAGCTTGCTCAAAAGCGGTTCCTGTTGTGCTGTCCTGATCATCGCCGGTGGGGTTGCGGCTGCCACTGGCTGCACGGGTTCAAGAAAGGCATCCAGAGCGATTGCCGGAAAAAACCGTTCTCCGCTGATAATGAAACGCAAGGCATGAACCATGGTTGGACCGCTATAGGTCTTGGGGATGTATCCTGCAGCACCAAGGGCATAGGCGTTCAGGATGTCCCCATGGCTGGTCGATCCGGACAGAATGACAACCGGAACATCTTTCAGGGTGGAGCAAAATCTTTGCAGCGCACCGTCTTCGTATCCAGGCATTCTGAGGTCGATGACGGCCAGATCGGGCTTCCTGTCTTTTTCCAGAACAGAAAAAGCCTGTTGATAGCTCTCTGCTTCAATCAGCTCAACCACCGGGGCAAGCTCATGGAGGAATGGACGAATTCCCGCGCGAACCAGTTCGTGGTCATCGGCCAGAAGAATAAGCATGACGCACCTCGTTTACCGGGTAACTTTCCTACTGTACCACCCTTTTGGGCCTATACAAAAGATTAGGATGTATGGCAGCCCACGCTGAAAGACATGGATTGAATTTCAGCCGGTCAGGCACCACAATGCCCTGAACAGATTTAGGGTGGAAACGGATTGCCTTTCCCCGTACAAAGGCAGCCGTGAGGCTTGGCACGTTACGAAGAGAGAAGGGGCGGCCATAATGGCGCTGCTTGAGTGGACCGATAAGATGAGCGTCGGCATTGACACAATCGATGCGGACCATAAAAAACTTTTATCTCTGGTGAATGAATTACATAGCGTTGTGCGCAAAAAGGAGTCGCCTGATACTGTCGGCCGCGTTTTGCGTGACCTGATGGCATATGCAGATTATCATTTCGAGGCCGAGGAACAATTGTTGCGCTTGATCCGCTACCCGGATCTGGATCGCCACAAGGAAATTCATGGCAAGCTGAAGGATCAGGTTGCCGCTCTGGAAGAGCGTTACCGTGATGATCCGAAAAAAGGCAGCGTCAGGATGTTTGACTTCCTGTCCGATTGGCTGATGCGCCATATCCTTGGCGAAGACATGAAATACAAGGCACTGCTGCTGGAAAAGCTGGGCAAGAACGCTCAGAAATAATCCTGCAGGAGGGTGGCGGCCTGATGGTTGCCACTGACCACCCGCAATGGCGTCCGTGGCGCAGAGCAGGCACGCTCAAGGGCAGGGAGAATGGTGCCGGTCTGAAAATCCTGCTCGCTGATCTCCTCAACGCCAGTGTAGTGCGCCAACCAGCGGGCAAGGCCGGTTGTCTCTGGCCATAACGGGCGGGAGCGGTAGAGCAGGGGCGTCCCGGCACAGGCTGCTTCGATATAGGTGCCATATCCGGGTTTGGTGATCACCGCATCAACGCAGGTCAGGGCCTGGTTGACGCTGAGCCCGATCCGGGGCAGATCACTGGATGCCAGCCATAGCCAGTCCGGGGTGTCGGGCCAGTGGTCCAGCATGCTCAAGGGTTCCTGAATGCCACCAAGGGCGACCAGAGCAATTTTGCGCCCCGCTCCCACAGCGGCCTCCATCTGTTGGCGTAACTGCCGGGACGGCGTGGAGCAGGGCGAGCCGACCGGGCCAATATGTATGCGGCGGTCGGTCACGCAATCCTCCCACACAATCGCCGGAGTGGTCGCCAGCAGGGCCGAGGCGTGGCCGTAGGCGTCCCGCATCGGGGCCATCAGGCTCTCGTAATCCGGCTGCCCGGTGAAAAAGCTGGCAGCAATCCCCAGCCAGGTAAACGGGCCAATGCTGCAAGCCGGAATGCCCAGCGTGCTGGCCGCGGCAAGGGGCAGATAAGCCGCGCAGGACAAGACCAGCGATGGCTTCAGGGACCGCAGAAAATCCTGTTCCTCCTGAACGTGCTGTTTCCAGTGCCGATGGCCAGCGCGATAGGCTGCGGCGCTGTCATCAACCAGCACATCGCTGGCCGAAGCCATTTTCATGCCAAAATCCAGCGCCACACCCCGCCCATAGTGCTGAAAATCCATACCTGTCAGGCGTTCGTGGAAAAAGGCACCGGGGACCGTCGAGACCACCGAAATCCGCACATCGGGCCGCTGTTCGGCAACCGACCGCAGGGCAGCGGTCAGGATGGCGGCATGCCCGTACCCATGGGGGGTAGCATAGGCAACGATGTGCGGAGAGGACGACATGCTTTAGTCAATCTGCACGGAATGGCGACCGGCGAGGTCCTGAAAGAACTGCCATGCCACACGGCCCGAACGGGAACCACGGGTGCGGTACCATTCGGTTGCTTCCCGTTGCAGGTCTTCATCCGAGATATGCAGGCCATAATGCGTGCAATAGCCGCGCACGATATCAAAGAAGGTATCCTGATTGACGTTGTGGAACCCCAGCCACAGGCCAAAGCGATCGGACAGCGAGACTTTTTCTTCCACCGCTTCGCTGGCGTGAATGGCGGTCGATTGCTCGTTCTCGATCATGTCGCGCGACAGCAGGTGGCGGCGATTCGAGGTGGCGTAGAAAATCACGTTCTTCGGGCGGCCTTCCAGCCCGCCCTCAAGGACAGCCTTCAGGGATTTATAGCTTTCATCCTGACCGTCAAACGACAGGTCATCGCAGAACAAAATGGTCGGGCGACCACCGTTTTTCAGGATCTGCAACAGGGCAGGCAGCGAAACGATGTCTTCGCGGTGAATTTCGACCAGTGCCAGACAGCCCGGACGTTCGGCATTCAGCGAGCCATGAATGGCCTTGACCAGCGAGCTTTTCCCGGTACCGCGCGCGCCCCACAGCAGGGCATTGTTGGCCGGCAGCCCGTCAACAAAGCGGCGGGTATTGTCCATCAATTGCTGGCACTGGCGCTCAACGCCCTTCAGCAGGGTGAGATCAAGACGGCTGACATCATGAACCGGAGCCAGCCATTCACCATCGGCATGCCAGACAAAAGCGTCGGCAGTGGCGGTGTCAAAGGCCGGACGGGGAGGGGGCGCCATCCGCTCCAAAGCCTCGGCAATGCGGGTCAGCAGGGGAACAATGGCTTCAGCCGAAAAGGTCACGATGATTATCCTTGTATCTGGAACGCCTTATTCCGTGCACCACAGGCCTTATTGTTGCCGTTTTCCTGCCTATAGTGCCGATAGGGGGACCGTACCATAGCGGTTTGCGTTTGCAACTCGATGTGAGGCAGTTATAGTCCCGCACCAAGACATCTTGTGTCGCACACAGGCACAAGACCATGTGCCATCCTTTACCTACTGGAGCTATTTTCGATGCTGATTTCCCCCGCTTTTGCCCAGACCGCGGCTGCCGGTGGCGTTGATCCCATGGCCATGCTGCAACAGTTCGGCCCGCTGGCGCTGATTTTTGTGGTGTTCTACATGCTGCTGATCCGCCCGCAGCAAAAGCGCATGAAGGAACACAAGGCAAAGCTGGAAGCGATCCGTCGTGGTGATCAGGTCCTGACCGGCGGCGGCATCATCGGCACCGTGATCAAGGTCGAAGACGACAAGGTGATTGTCGATCTGGCCGACAACGTGCGCGTGACCGTGCTGCGTGCCACCATCACCGACGTTCTGACCAAGACTCAGCCGGTCAAGGGCGGCAAGGACGAAGGCGATGCCGACAAGGCCGAAGACGGCAAGGCTGGTGGTCTGAAGGGCCTGCTGTCCAAAAAGTAAGGGAAAAAGCCTTGCGGCCGCGAGCAATTGCTCCTTAGCTGCCGTACAGGTCCAAAGCGTGCCACGGGGGCGTGATTGCCCTCCTGGCACGTTTATGCCATTCCCGCCGACGTTCTTGGGATGAAACTCCCCATGTTATATTTTGCCAAATGGAAAATCGGGCTGATTCTGGCGGTTTGCGTTGCCGGTATTTTTTATGCCCTTCCCAATCTGATGGCTCCACTGGGGAAGCATGACTTCCCGAGCTGGTGGCAACCGGTCAATCTGGGCCTTGACCTGCAAGGGGGCTCGCACCTGCTGCTGGAAGTCGCCGTTGACGATGTGGTCAAGGAGCAACTGAACGGTCTGGTCGAAAGCACCCGCACCACCCTGCGCGAACAAAAGATCGTCTACCGCGACCTCAGCCTGGACGGGCAGACGGTGGTGGTGCGCATTCCGGATGCCGCTGGGCGTGATGCCGCCATTGGTCAGTTGAGCAAGCTGGATCAGGCCATCACGGTCAAGGCCGAAGGGGACGATCTGGTTCGTCTGGCCTACACCGCACAGGCCCTGAATGACCGCAAGCAGGCCGCCGTCAAGCAGTCGATCGAAATCGTGCGTCGCCGTATTGATGAAAGCGGCACCCGCGAGCCGACCATCCAGCGTCAGGGCGCCGACCGCATCATCGTCGAGCTGCCGGGCGAAAGCGATCCCGAGCGGGTCAAACGCCTGATTGGCAAGACCGCCAAGCTGAATTTCCATATGGTTGATTCCTCGGTCTCGCCGGAAGACGCCCTGCGTGGTCGTGTTCCGCCGGGGTCGCGCCTGTTGCCTGCCGCTGAAGGCAGCCATGGTCCGAAGCAGTATGTCGTCAAGCGCGCGGTGGAAGTCGGCGGCGACCGCCTGACCGATGCCTCGGCAACCTTCCAGAGCACCAACAACGAACCGGTGGTGTCATTCCGCTTTGACAGCATCGGGGGCCGCCGCTTTGGCGAAGCGACCACCAAAAATGTTGGTCAGCAGTTGGCGATCGTGCTGGACGATCAGGTGATTTCCGCACCGGTGGTACGGGAACCGATCCTTGGCGGCAGTGGGGTGATCTCGGGCAGCTTTACCGTTCAGGGAGCGCAGGATCTGGCGCTGCTGCTGCGTGCTGGTGCCTTGCCTGCGCCGTTGACCGTGCTGGAAGAACGCAGCGTTGGTCCGGGGCTGGGCCAGGACTCCATTCAGGCCGGTGCCGCTGCGTCGGTGATTGGTCTGGTGGTGGTGGTGGTGTTCATGATGCTGTGCTACGGCATGTTTGGACTGATCGCCAACGTTGCGCTGGTGCTGAACCTTGTTTTGCTGCTGGCCTGCCTGCAGTTGCTGGGGGCTACCCTGACCCTGCCGGGCATCGCCGGGATCGTGCTGACCATGGGGATGGCCGTTGACGCCAACGTGCTGATCTATGAACGCATGCGTGAAGAAGAGCGGGCCGGTCGTGGAGCCTTGAATGCGGCGGAATCCGGTTTCCGCCATGCCTTCGGGACCATCTTTGACTCCAACATCACCACTCTGGCGGCGGCTGTCCTGCTGTTCTTCTTCGGGACCGGGCCGGTGCGTGGCTTCGCGGTAACCCTCAGTCTGGGGATCATCACCTCGATGTTCACCGCCACCATGTTCACCCGTTTCCTGGTATCGCTGTGGTTCCGTCGGGCTCGCCCCAAGACGTTGCCGATCTGATGATCCGCTGACAGGTAAGAGACAAAGATGATGATCAGTTTGCTCAAATTCCTGCCGCAGGAATTTACGATCGACTTCATGCGGCGGCGGTGGATCGGCTTCATTTTCTCGGCGGCGCTGACGCTGGCCTCGCTGGTGTCGATTGCGGTGCAGGGCTTCAACTTCGGGATCGACTTTTCCGGCGGTGTGCTGATCGAAGCCGAAGTCCCCGAAGGCGTCCACGTTTCAGACATCCGCGCCAAGGTGTCGAGCCTTGATCTGGGCGAAGTCGCCGTAACCACCCTGGGCGAGACCGGTCGCGAGGTTTCCTTGCGTCTGGGGCAGCCGAAGGACAGCGACGAAAAAAGCGAAATGCGTGCCGTTGCCAAGATCAAGGAAGTTCTGGGCGAAGGCTACACCTACAAGCGCGTTGATGTGGTTGGTCCGAAAGTTGGTGGCGAGCTGATTCAGGATGGCGTCTACGCCATTCTGGGGGCGATGGCCATCATCGGGATTTACATCTGGATCCGCTTTGAATGGCAGTATTCCATCGGGGCGATGCTCGGCTTGATCCATGACGTGGTGACGGCAGCGGGGATTTTCTCGATTTTCCAGATCGAATTTGACCTGACGGTGGTTGCTGCCCTGCTGACCGTGGCGGGCTATTCGATCAACGATACGGTGGTGCAGTTCGACCGCGTGCGTGAAAACCTGCGCCGCTACAAGAAAATGGAACTGTACGACCTGCTGAACCGCAGCCTGAACGAAGTGTTCACCCGCACACTGCTGACCAGCACCACCACCTTCCTTGCGGCGGCCTCGCTGCTGGCCTTTGGTGGTGACGTGCTGCGCGGCTTCAGCCTCGCGGTGACCTGGGGGGTGATCGCCGGGACCTACTCGTCGTTCTACATGGCTCTGCCGACCCTGCTGTACACCGGCCTGCGCCGCGATGACAGCGAAGACGCCGAAGTCGCCAAGACCGACGCAATGCCGTAACCGTCCGCTGCATTGCTGACATGAAAAGAGCCGCCGAGGGTGTCCCCGGCGGCTCTCTTTTTTGTACTTACGAAACCCGTCCGGGGTCCGTTTCCTGTGCTTCGTGCCACAGGGCATTGAGGATGGCAAAGCTACAGGCCAGTCCGATACCCAGAATCCAGGTGAAATACCACATTGTTGGCGTCTCCTTTAGAGCAGTGAGCGCAAAAGTGGTTCCGGGTTTGCGCAAAATCACTGCGACAAAAAACAAACAGATCGTGGAGCGCTGCTCCAAACCTCGCTGGGGCCTTAAGGCCCCAGACCCCATTCCTTTGATCATAAAAGAGAAAATGGGGGTTCGGGGCCTCAGGCCCCGAGCAGGTCCGGGCGGCAGCCCGCTCTTGTTTTCACAACTGTCGTGTACGGTGGCGTCAGGTTTAACGCACGCTGGTCTAGAGCAAATCCCGAGCAGATGGACACATCTGCGACGACGTATTTGCTTAAATAACAAATCATTAGAGCATTTATCGTGATCCTTGGAGACCGAGAAATGCTCTAGTGTGTCAGTACAGGCTCTTGCTGTTGCGGGCGACGTATTCGGCAGTAACCTTGCCACGCAACACCCGGAACACAAAGCTGGTGTAAGCCAGAATGATCGGCAGGAAGATCAAGGTGGCAATCAGCATCACGAACAGGGTGAAGGCCGACGATGTTGCATCATAGGCGGTCAGGCTGGATGCCGGATCGAGGCTGGAGGGCATCAGGAACGGGAACATGCTGACCCCGCAAGTTGCCACCACCGAGGCGATGAACAGCGAGTTGGCAATGAAGGCAATCCCCGGGCTGACCGACACCAGCAGGGCAGCGGCAAGCGCGGCAAAAATGCCGACCAGCGGCACGGCAATCATCCACGGATACTTGCCGTAATTGGCCATCCAGCTACCAGTCTCACGGACAACGGTCTTCAGCAGCGGGTTGGACGGACCATCTCCGACCACCGGCGACGAAATGGCATAGCCCTGAACGCCCGACGCCACCCACAGACCGGCCAGAATGAACAGCGCCAGCGCCACCAGCGTCATCACCCGGCCAACGGTGCGGGCCCGCTGTTGCAGAACACCTTCGGTCTTGATGTTCAGATAAGCGGCCCCCTGAGCGGCAAGCATCGTGACCGACAGCACGCCACACAGCAGGCCCAGCGGGTTCAGCAGGCCAAAGAACGAGCCTTCGTAGTAAACCCGCAAGGTGTCATCCAGCCGGAACGGCACCCCTTGCAGCAGGTTGCCAAAGGCGACGCCAAAAATCAGCGACGGCACAAAGCCACCGACAAACAGCGCCCAGTCCCAGCAGGTCCGCCACAGCGGATCACTGACCTTGTTGCGGTAATCAAAGCCAACCGGACGCATGATCAGACCGACCAGCGTCAGGAACATGGCGATGTAAAAGCCGGAAAAGGCAGCAGAATAGATGGCCGGAAAGGCAGCGAAGATGGCTCCGCCCCCCAGAATCAGCCACACCTGATTGCCTTCCCACACCGGGCCGATGCTGTTGATCATCACCCGCCGCTCGCTGTCGGTCCGGCCAATGAACGGCAACAACGTGCCGACCCCAAGATCAAAGCCGTCCATGATCGCAAAGCCGATCAGCAGAACGCCCAGGAACAGCCACCAGATCAGGCGCAGGGTTTCGTAATCGAGAAAAGAGGGAATCATGCTGTGCTCTCCCTTACACGTGCTGATGAGCGTCAGGGCTCACCGCATCGTTGACCCCCAGAGCTTCGGCGGGCCCCAGACGGATGTACTTGACCATCAGGAACACTTCGACGACCGCCAGAATGGAATAGAACAGGATGAACCCGGCCAGCGTGAACAAAACCTGCCCGCCGGTCAGCGATGACGCCGACAGGAAGGTGGGCAGCACCCCGTCAATGGTCCACGGCTGGCGGCCATGTTCGGCGACAAACCAGCCCAGTTCGGCAGCCAGCCACGGCAAGGGCAGGCTGTAGGTCAGCAGGCGCAGGAACCACGGGCTGCGCAGATAATCGCGCTTGCTGGACAGGTAAAAGGCGTAGACAAACACCACGATGAAGAACAGGCCCAGCCCGACCATCAGGCGGAACGACCAGAACAGGCTGGCGACATGCGGCACGGTGTCCAGAGCGGCAGACTGAATCTGCTGTTCACTGGCCTGACGCGGGTCTTCGACGTATTTTTTCAGCAGCAGGGCATAGCCCAGATCATCCTGACGGGCCAGCAGGGTGGCGCGGGCTTCCTGATCCTGCCGGTTGAGGCGGATTTTCTCCAGCGCATCATAGGCCACCAGCCCCTGACGGATACGCTCGGCATTTTTGGCCACCAGGTCCTTGATACCGGGAATTTCGGTGTCAATCGAGCGGGTGGCAATCAGCCCCATCAGCCACGGCAGCCTGACCTCGGCATGGGTTTCCTGCGCCTGCTGGTCCGGCAGGCCGAACAGGGTAAAGCTGGCCGGAGCGGGCTCGGTTTCCCACATCGCTTCGATGGCAGCCAGCTTCATCTGCTGGTGCTCGCTGACCGCATAGCCGCTTTCATCGCCCAGCACCACCACCGACAGCGAGGCAGCCAGACCAAAGCTGGCGGCAACGGTAAAGCTGCGCTTGGCAAAGGCGATATGCCTGCCGCGCAGCAGGTACAGCGCCGACAGCGCCAGCACGAACATCGAGCCGGTGACATAGCCCGCCGAGACGGTATGAACGAACTTTGACTGTGCCACCGGGTTGAACAGCAGGGCTCCAAAGCTGGTCAGTTCCATGCGCATGGTGTCAACGTTAAAGGTTGCCCCCACCGGATACTGCATCCAGCCGTTGGCAATCAAAATCCACAGCGCACTGAGGTTCGACCCCAACGCCACCAGCCAGGTGACGGTCAGGTGGCCGACCTTGCTCATGCGGTCCCAGCCAAAGAAGAACAGCCCGACAAAGGTGCTTTCGAGGAAGAACGCCATCAGGCCTTCGATAGCCAGCGGAGCGCCGAAAATGTCCCCGACATAATGACTGTAATAGCTCCAGTTGGTACCGAACTGGAATTCCATGGTGATACCGGTGGCCACGCCAACGGCAAAGTTGATGCCGAACAGCTTGCCCCAGAATTTGGTCATGTCGCGCCAGATTTCGCGACCGCTCATCACATAGGCGGTTTCCATGATGGCCAGCAGAAAGGACAGGCCAAGGGTCAGGGGAACAAACAGAAAATGGTACAGGGCTGTCATGCCGAATTGCAGGCGTGACAGTCCGACAAGATCCATATCGATCATGCGGTTGCTCTCGTGTCTGTCAGGGGATGCCAAACGGAGCCATGGCCCGCAACCGGGCACAAAGCCGCGTTTGCGCTGCCGCCATCGGCGAGAACGCAGGACATCACACTGAAATGAACGGTGTCGAGTGAACGAACGTCAAATTACGACACGAGAGGGCGGAGCACGGGCATCATGATCAAACCCGAGCAGGGCCATCGAGGGTTGGTCGCAAACCTGCACCGGGGGGGACAGTGCCAGGATGCGCAACGACGGCAGGGCATCCAGCAAGGCGTGCGAGAGGGAGTGCAGGCTTGCTTGCGATGCGATCGGCAAACACAACAGACACAGCCGCTCTGCGCCATGATCGCGCGTGGGCGGGGCCTTGATTTTGCCGGTGGTCAGATCCAGGATCTGGATGCCACCCGGCGTACAGATGACGATTTCGTCAGCAGATTGTGTTTGCCCGAAATCCTGTCGGGCGAATGGCAGACCGGCAAACGACGCGGTAAACAGGGTGCCGATGATCGCCAGCAGACCGAGCCACGCCATCATGCGACGGCGTGTGCGGATCGGCAGGAAAGGGAGTATCCCCAACGACGGCATGGATCACCTGTTGTGCGAAGGGCCGGTTGCCCTTCGGTCAAGGCGCATACCCTGCCTTGATCCCGGGCGGATTGTCAATATCCCTCTAAAAAGTCAGACTTATCCGAATTCATATGATAGTCCCCCGCCCAGCTTTTGCTGTGACGCGGCGCAAAAAGGTCTATAACCAGATGATGGTCAGGCTCCGCGAGGTGAGGGACGGAACATGGCAACACCCTTGACAGGATACGGCTTGCTCTGCCTGTGGGGCGGGGCGATGGCTTTGGGGGGCGTGGTGGTTTTGCGCCAGAAACGCCCGGTGCCGCCTCCTGCGCCCCCCGTTGCGCAGACGCCAAAAGACGGGAACGCCAGCGAAAAGGCCGAAGGGGAAGACAAGGCTCCGGCGATGACCCTTGACTGGTCGTCCCCGGTAGTGCGTAAAACGGTGGAAACCACCGGCCTGATCACCGGAGCAGCGGCGTTGATCGTTGGCCTGGGATTGTTGGGGCTGGGGGCCTTGCACTGAGCGATGGAATGGTGCGACGTCGGCATTGTGTTGTCCGCCCGGCCGCACGGGGAAGGCGGCGCCATCGCATCGCTGCTGACCGCCTCGCACGGGCGTCATGCCGGGCTAGTCCCCGCCGGGCGCAGCCGGTCCCAGCGCGCCACCCTTGAGCCGGGAACCCTGTTGACCTGCCGCTGGGGGGCGCGTCTGGAAAGCCACTTGGGGCGCTTTACCTGTGAGCCGGTGGAAAGCTCGGCCAGCCTGTTGCTGGGCGATCCCCGCCGCCTGAGCGTCCTGAACGCCTTTTGTGCGCTGGCAGACTGGGCGCTGCCGGAACGGCTGCCATGCCCGGACCTGTACGATGCCTCGCTGGCCTTGCTGGTCGCCCTGCAAGGGGAGGGCTGGGCTGCCGCCTATGTTCACTGGGAAATGCTGTTGCTGGCGGAAACGGGCTTTCCGCTCGATGTGTCAGCCTGTGCGGCAACTGGCCGACAGGACGAACTGGTGTGGGTGTCGCCACGCTCGGGGCGTGCGGTCTGCCGGGAGGCGGGGCAGCCCTATGCCGACCGTCTGCTGCCGTTGCCAGCCTTCCTGTTGCCAGAGCTGCCAGCGGGCATGGAGTGGCCGGAACAGTGGGATCATCCCGATATCTGCACCGGCCTCGCGCTGACCGGCTATTTCCTGCAGCACCATCTGCAAGTGACGATTGGCAAGCCACTGCCATGGGCACGCGGCCATCTGGTCAGCCGCCTGCAAACTGTTGACCGCTGAGGTCCGTTGCGGGATATAGTCAGCGCAGCCCGTTTATGGTACAGAGTTTTTGTTTTGTTCTCAGGTCTTTTCCGCCGAAGTGGACGCCGGCTCGGTGGAACGGACCCGTGTTGTATGAGCTTGGGGCATTTTCGGACGAAAAACCGGTATCCACTTTTTCTGATCCTGCCCCCGCTGCCTCAGGGATTCTCCCGCAATGACCGTTCCCGCCGAAGACATTCGCCCCGCACCTCTGGCCGATGCGCTGTCTGAACGCTATCTGGCCTATGCCCTGTCCACCATCGTTGCGCGCTCGCTGCCTGATGTGCGCGATGGCCTGAAGCCCGTGCACCGGCGTTTGCTCTATGCCATGCGCCTGCTGAAGCTGGACCCGGCAACCGGCTACAAAAAGTGCGCCCGCGTGGTGGGGGACGTGATCGGTAAGTATCACCCGCACGGGGATGCCTCGGTTTATGATGCGCTGGTGCGGCTGGCGCAGGATTTCGCCGTGCGCTATCCACTGGTGGACGGGCAGGGGAACTTTGGCAACATCGACGGCGACGGCGCGGCGGCGATGCGATACACCGAAGCCCGCCTGACCGACGTGGCGATGGCCCTGATGGACGGGCTGGATGAAAACGCCGTCGATTTCCGCGCCACCTATGACGGGGAAGAAAACGAGCCGATCGTGATGCCGGCCGCCTTTCCCAACCTGCTGGCCAACGGGTCATCCGGAATTGCGGTGGGGATGGCCACCAACATCCCGCCACACAACGCCGGGGAACTGTGCGATGCCTTGCAGCTTTTGATCCGCAACCCGGATGCTGGACTTCCCGAGCTGGTGGCGCACGTCAAGGGGCCGGACTTCCCGACCGGCGGCTCGCTGGTGGAAAGTCCGGATGCCATCCTGGAAGCCTATCGCACCGGACGCGGCAGTTTCCGTCTGCGGGCAAAGTGGGAGGTCGAACGTCTGTCCCATGGGCTGTATCAGATTGTTGTCACCGAAATTCCCTATCAGGTACAGAAATCCAAGGTCATCGAGCGCATTGCCGACCTGCTGAACGGCAAGAAACTGCCGATCCTGTCCGATGTGCGTGATGAGTCCGCCGAAGACGTGCGGATTGTTCTGGAGCCGAAAAACCGCAGCGTCGATCCCGACGTGTTGATGGAACATCTGTTCAAGAACACCGATCTGGAAATTCGCTTTGGCCTGAACATGAACGTTCTGGACGGCGACGGCGTGCCACGGGTGATGTCGCTGAAGGAGGTGCTGCAAGCCTTCCTCGACCATCGCCACGATGTGCTGATCCGTCGTTCCGGCCATCGCCTGGACAAGATCGCCCACCGGCTGGAAGTGCTGGAAGGCTATCTGATTGCCTATCTCAACCTTGATGAGGTGATCCGCATCATTCGTGAATACGATGATGCCAAGGTGCAGTTGATGAAGGCCTTCTCCCTTAGCGATGTTCAGGCTGACGCCATTCTGAACATGCGTTTGCGCTCGCTGCGCAAGCTGGAAGAAGACGAAATTCGCGGTGAGCACGGCAGCCTGTCCGGGGAAAAGGCCGAGCTTGAGGCCCTGTTGAGCAACGAGCCGCTGCGCTGGAAGGCCATTGCGGCGGAAATCACCCTGACTAAAAAGAAGTTCGGCCAGCATACCGCTCTGGGCAAGCGCCGGACGGTGGTTGCTGAGCCTCCCTCTGCCACCGTGGTGCCACTGGAAGCGGTGATCGAGCGCGAAGCCATCACCGTTCTGCTGTCGGAAAAGGGCTGGATCCGCGCGGTCAAGGGCCACGTTGACAGCTTTGACGATGTGAAGTTCAAGGATGGCGACCAGCTCAAGACCGCGTGTCAGACCCACACCACCGACCGCATCCTGATTTTCGGCACCAATGGCCGCTTTTATACCATTCTGGGCGACCGCATCCAGCGCGGGCGCGGCTTTGGCGAGCCGGTGCGCCTGATTGTCGATCTGCCGAACGAAGCCGAAATTGCCGCCCTGTTTGTGCATCAACCAAACCGCAAGCTGTTACTGGCGTCACAGGATGCCCGTGGGTTCATCGTGGCGGAAAATGACGTGATTGCGCAGACCCGGCAGGGCAAACAGATTTTGACTCCGGCGGATGGGGCGCAGGCGGTGTTCTGCCTGCCGATCGAGCCGGGCCATGATCATGTGGCGACGGTTGGTGATAACCGCAAGCTGCTGGTGTTTGCCTTGGAGGAAATCCCCGAGATGGCCCGTGGCCGGGGGGTGATCCTGCAAAAGTACAGCGATGGCGGCCTGTCGGACCTGAAGCTGTTCAAGGGCAGTGACGGCCTGACCTTCAGGCGCGGCGAGCAGACCCGCACCGAAAGCGATTTCTCGTCGTGGCTGGGCAAGCGCGCCAGTGTCGGCAAGTTACCGCCGCAGGGCTTCCCGCGGAACAATCGTTTTTAACGGAAACAAGGTCATGGAGCGCTGCTCCAAACCTCGCTGGGGCCTTTAGGCCCCAGACCCCATTCTTTTGATTATAAAAGAAAAAATGGGGGTTTGGGGCCTCAGGCCCCGAGCAGGTTCGGGCGGCAGCCCGCTCTAGTTTTCAAACTGTCATGTATTGCCCCACAAAACAAAACCCCCTCGGACATCTCTGCCCGAGGGGGTTTTCTAGAGCTGTGAGCCTTAAACATGAACCGCGCTCACAGCTCTAACCTTTTGTTCTGTCGCATTGTCTTTGCGAAAACCGGTTCCCACTTTTCGCACAATGCTTTGGACCCGGTAACGAGTTAGGCCTTGGCCAGGTTCTCGTTCACGAAGTCCCAGTTCACCAGATGATCCAGGAAGGTCGCCAGGAAGTCCGGGCGGCGGTTCTGGTAATCGAGGTAGTAGGCATGTTCCCACACGTCGCAGGTCAGCAGCGGGGTCTGGCCGTTCACCAGCGGGGTTTCGGCGTTCGGGGTCTTGGTGACCTTCAGGGTGCCGTTTTCGATCACCAGCCAAGCCCAGCCCGAACCGAACTGGGTGGCGCCAGCCTGCTTGAACTGTTCTTTGAAGGCATCAAACGAACCGAAGTCGGCGTTGATCTTGTCGGCAATCGCACCGGTCGGGGCGCCGCCGCCATTCGGCTTCATGCTGCTCCAGAAGAAGGTGTGATTCCACACCTGAGCGGCATTGTTGAACACACCAGCGTTCTTGTTCTGCCAGGAATCGGCAATCACCTCTTCGAGGGACTTGTCGACCAGCGGCGAGTCCTTCAGCAGGTTGTTCAGGTTCGTGACATACGCATTGTGATGCTTGCCGTGGTGGAACTCAAACGTCTGAGCCGACATGTGGGGTTCCAGAGCCGTCTTGTCGTAGGGCAGCGGCGGAAGTTCGAATGCCATAACCAACCTCGTTCCAGAGATATTATCGAAAAATTTTATGGTAGTTTAGAGGGATGCTAAACAGCCTGAGAAAACATAAGTGGCTGGCGGGGAGATTGTAAAGAGGCAACAGGTGAATTTTTCGGAAAAGGAAGCAGTTACCGGTCAAAAAGTGCCCGCCGGGCGGCGTCCTGACCGGATAAAACAGCGGCTTCCAGCGTGCAGGGCAGGGTTGGATGCCATGAATCTCCGGCTAAAATGATCGGGTATTGTGCCAACGCCTTTTTCATCTGCGCACAGGCCGGGTCCTGCAACAGTGTCGCCTGATGATGATTGAACAGGCGGGCAGCAGGCAAACGTTCGTACGGTCCCCCCAGACCCAAAGCGGCACGGACCTCGGCCCACAGTATCGGCAAGGCCGTTTCGTCCAGCCGCTCGGCAGCACTGATGGTCACCGAGGCGACATCCTGACGGCAGAAAATCCACTGCCCCAGCCCGCCGGTCAGCCCCAGCAGTGGAGGATAAGGACCGGGCGGCAAACGAAAATGAGCACTGACAATACGCTGAGTGGGCCGCACCGGCATGTCGGCCCTTAGTAATCGTGTGACGGCAGCCGGGGGAACAGCCAATACACATCGTTCGCCAGCCCCAAGGGCAACAGGTCCGGCTGGACAGTCAAAGGTCGCCACATCACCATCAGCCGTCCACTCGATCCGTCTGATCGGCTGACTGGTGTGCAGCCTGCACCCCTGTTGACGCAACCACGCCACCGCCGGATCAATCAGGGCGGCGGAAAGCCCCCGCGGCGCAAAGATTGGGCGGCAGGCCGCGCTTCCGCGCAGCAGGGTTTGCCGCAATACACTAGCCAGCAAGGCAGCAGACGCCTGTTCAGCTTTGGTATTCAGGATGGCTTCGGTCAGCGGCACCAACAGGCGTTGGTACAATGGAGACCCGGCAGTCTGTTGGGCAACCGTTTGTGTCTGGCCGGGCCAGCAGGCCCGCAACAACGCCAGATGGTCGCGCAGTCCCCCGTCTGGACAGCGGCGGGCAGCGGAAAACAGCCACCAGGGAATGATCCCCCTGTTCGGATGCAAGGCCCAGTGACGCTGCCGGTCGAGGTCATAAAAGGGAAAGCGGGCCTCGCCGATCTGCAATGCCGCCGCGCCACCGATGGTGCGGGCATAGGACAGCAGGGCGTGGTTGGCGGTCAGCATCAGGTGCGACCCGCCATCAATCACCCGATCCAGCAGCGGGTCATGGAAGGACCGGCAGCGCCCGCCAAACTGCGGGCTGGCTTCGTACAGAGTGACCTCGGCCCCCAACTGCCGGGCGGCGACGGCACAGGCCAGACCGGCAATGCCTCCTCCGATGATATGCAGGCGGGGGCGCGACATCGTGTGTTATGAACCGGGAGTGTAGCAGCGCAAGGCTTCGATCAGCAGGCGTATGGCTGACAGGCGGGTGCGGTTTCCAATCGCTTCGGCTTGCCATCCCCGCTGCTGCAGGCGACGGAGCAGCAGGCGGTAACTGCCCAGCATCACCCGGGCCGGACGCAACTGGCGGCGCTCCCGGTCACTGATCGCCGGGTCGTGGAACAAGTCCAGAGCTTCCTGATAGCGGCTTTCGGCTTCGGCGGCGAGCAGGGCACAGGCATGGGGGAGGGCAGGGTCGAGCAAAATCTGCGCCGGGTCATGGGTGGTGACACCGGCGTGGTCCAGCAGCGGGGCAGGCAGGTACAAACGCCCACAGTCGGCATCGGCTTTGACATCGCGCAGAATGTTGGTGAACTGCAATGCGTCCCCGGTCGCCAGGGCAAAACGGTCAATGGCCGGGCTGTTGCAGCCCAGTAAACGCACCAGTGCCATGCCGACGTAACCGGCAACCCGGCGGCAATACAGGGTAAAGGTCGCCTGATCGGGAGCCTGCAAACCCGGCGGGAGGTCCATCGCCACCCCATCCAGAATTTCCACCAGCAACGAGCGCAACAGCGGATGGCGAACCAGCAGATCGCGGACATTGGCCGCCAGTGGCTCATGGGGCAGGGTGGCCGGATTGGTCAACAGCGTCCGCCATTGCTCCAGCGCACCGGCTTTGTCGTCCGGGGGTAGCGGGCCATCGGCAATATCGTCCACCGCTCGACAAAACAGATAAAGGATAGACAGATCAGTCCGCCTGCCGATGGGCAGCAGCCGGATGGCCCAATAAAAGCTGCTGCCGGTTGCCTTCAATTCGTCCAGCAGGGAAGTGGAATGCTCGGCCACAGGAAGCTTCACCATTGGATGAGCCTCCAAAGACTGGCACCACCAGCGCGAACCCAGTCGAAGCGGGAGGGTTTCGGCGCGCTGCGTAACAGGTCATGCTGGCGGATCTGGCGCAGCAGGGCATGGGCCATGCTCAATGTTGCCGCGCTTTGGGCCGCCAGCAAACGGCTGTGGATCAGCGGCGGCAGTGCTGCCGCCCGCTGCAGCAGGGAGGCACAGTAATCACAGATTTGTCCGATCACAGCGTGCAGGGCCGGAGATGTATCCGATGCGGCCAGATCATCCAGGCTCCCCCCCGCCCGTTCCAGCCAGTCAAGGGGCAGATAGCAGCGGTTCAGGCTGTGCCAATCCTCTTTCAATCCCTGCAAATGATTGAGAATTTGTAAGGCAGCACACAGCACATCAGAAGCTTTTTCTGCTTCAGGATTAGCTTCCCTGTTCAGAGCCAGCAAGAAGCGCCCGACCGGCATCGCCGACAGGCGACAGGATTCCATCAGGTCGTCCCATGTGCGCAGGCGGGCAGGCGATGCCGCATCAATCAGAAAGGCTGACAGCAGATCATCGGCAACAGACAGGGAAATGCCCCGCTCCTGCATGCGGTTTCGCAGGGCGGTGGTGATGGTCTCGCAGGGGCTGTTGCCCCGACTGCCATGGGGGGCGCGCAGACAGTTCCGCATTTTGTGCAGCAGGGCGATCTTGTTGCCGCTTTCAAGGTCGCCATGGTCGGCGATATGGTCGGCCAGCCGGGCAAAGCGATAATAGGCAGCAACGGTGGTCCGCTGTCCGGGGGGCAAAAGCCACAGCACGGGAAAGCTCTCGCTGTCCGGGCCGACGCACTGGCTGACAAGAACGGATTCCGAAAGGGCGGGGGCTAAAACCACGGTAGGGGATTTCTCTTTGCCGTTGATGGCTTATATATCGCTACATATAGACCCGCCGGGGGGCGGGACACAACCATGCTTCGCCCTTGCGGGCCGAAACTCACGGTCAGGATCAGGAAGGACCCCGTTCATGCCATCGTCGCCGCAGGCTGCTGCCGCCCTTTCGCCGATTGCCCGCGAGGTGCAGCGCGTGGACCCGGACCGTTTTCTGACCGCCCTGTTTGCTCCGGCAGAGTTCAGGGAAGACGTTTTGGCCGTCTATGCCTTCAACAGCGAGATTGCCCGTATCCGGGAAACGGTCAACGAGCCTGTTTTGGGGGTGATGCGCGTCCAATGGTGGCGGGATACGCTTGAGGCCATCTATCGCGATCCGCAGGCGGTTCCGGCCCACCCGGTGGCGCAGGCTCTGGCGGCGGCCATCCATCGCCATACTCTTCCGCAGGAGCTGTTTGACGAGCTGCTGGAGGCGCGGGAGCGGGATATGGATGAACGTCCAATCCCTGATCAGGAAAGCCTGGCGCTGTATGTCCGCTGTACCGGCGGACATCTGGCCCGGCTGGTGGCAATGGTTCTGTGTGGACATGATGCCTCAGTGGGGGAGGTGGCCGGGAAGGTCGGTGCCGCCTATGCTCTGGGAGGCTTGCTGCGGGCAGTGCCGTTCCATGCCCGCCACGACCGACTGTATGTGCCGACCGAAATCCTGAACGACCATCAGGCGGATGTCACGGGCTTGCTGGCCGGGAAGATTGATGCCGGTGGACGGTCTGCGGTTGCCGAGTTACGGGCTGCCGCGACGACCGCCCTGCGCGAGGCCCGCCATGTCTGGAAAGGCAGCGTTGCTGCGGACCATCGCAAGGCTGCCGTCGCAGCCGTCTTGCCGGGAACGATGGCGGAAGGCTACCTGAAGCGGCTGGAGCGGGCTGGCGATGATCCGTTTGAGTCGCGTCTGGCGGTCCCGACCCGGCGGCCGGTCACACTGGCGTGGCGGGCATGGCGATCAACGTTCTGAGGAATGCCGGGGAAGGGCAGGGCTTTCCCTGTCCTTTCAACGGCCTATCCGGCATGTCTTTTTCATCGTTTACATAAAATTGTGGCCATATCTCATTATAAAAAATAGATATTTCCATTCCTGATTTCCTGTGGCATTGTTCATGTAACGGATGAAGACGATGGCTTGGCGCCTCGCCATGATACGCGGATGGGAGAAGCATCATGAACAATCCCCGCTTTACCCTTGCCCACCACCTGGGGGCAATTGCCTGCGTTCTGGTTGTCAGTTTTGTCATGCATGGCGCAATGGTGTTGAGTGGCATCGAAGGGCCCGGGCTGACACAGGGCGCTGGTCATTACACCACTGCCCGCGTGATTGCCCTGCCGGGCAGCCTGCGGTAATCCCCCCCGCATCAGTAAGTCTGATCTATCGCCGCCACCCGTCTGCACGGGTGGCGGCGACGTCTTTTGCGGGGCCGGTCACAAGATATCAGGATCGTTTGTATACATGGCCCCATCTCGCGGGCCGTTAATTTATTCCACCAGACCAGCGGCATAGGGAACAATCGTGCGGATCACAGCCCGATTGCCGCCCTAAGATTGCGTGTATTTCATGCGCCTTCGCCCTTGCTGTTGCTGGCGGAATATGCTGAAAAGCACTGTGGTTGCGTGTGAGGAGAGATGTTTTGTCTGCTTTGGCGTCCTTCGTCCGCGCCGTTGATGCGATTAACGGTGTGATTGGCCGGTGCGTGGCGTGGCTGGTTCTTGGCGTGGTTCTGGTGTGCTTTACCGTTGTGGTGGCACGCTATGGCTTTAACTGGGGCGATATTCGCCTGCAGGAATCCTATGTGTGGATGCATGCCATCGTTTTTCTGGTTGGGGCGGGCTACACCCTGCGTGAAAACGAACATGTCCGGGTTGATCTGGTTTATGCCAATATGCGCCCCCGCACCAAAGCGTGGGTTGATCTGCTGGGCACAGTGTTCTGGCTGATGCCGTGGCTGGCGGTGCTGGTTTACTTTGGCTGGCCGTTTGTTGCTTCGTCATGGGCCGTGTACGAGCCGTCGATGGAGCAGGGCGGTCTGCCCGGATACTTCCTGCTGAAATCGGTTATTTTTGTCTTTGTCGGCGTTATTGGCCTGCAGGCTTTGGCGCTGGTTGCCCGCTGCCTGCTGGTGCTGTCCGGTGAAGAGCAATGGGCAACCAAAAGCGGGAGCCACTGATCATTCGCACGCCGGATGAGGCTGGTTTCAGTTCCGTGGCTTCCCGCTGGCGAAGCCACCAAATAACAACACGGGAAAGACTATGGACCCGGTACTGATTGGTGAAATTCTGGCTGTTGTGATGTTTGTTGCCGTTCTGGTAACCGTCATGATCGGCTATCCGGTAGCATTTACCCTCGCGGGCGTCGCACTGATGTTCAGTGTGGTGGGGCATCTGCTTGGAGCCTTTGACTATTCTCTGCTGACCGGGCTGGCATCCCGGTATTTCGGCACAATGGTCAGTGAGTCTCTGGTCGCTGTCCCCCTGTTCGTGTTCATGGGGGTGATGCTCGAGCGTTCCAAGCTGGCCGAGCAGTTGCTGGAAACCATGGGGTTGCTGTTCGGGCGCTTGCCCGGTGGTCTGGGGATCTCGGTGATCATCGTTGGCACCCTGCTGGCGGCCTCGACCGGGATCGTTGGTGCGACGGTGGTGACCATGGGCCTGCTGTCGCTGCCTGCCATGCTGCGGGCTGGTTATGACCCCAAACTGGCAACCGGGATCATCTGTTCGTCGGGAACACTGGGGCAAATCATTCCGCCGTCAACGGTGCTGATCTTTCTTGGTGACCTGTTGCAGGGGGCCAACACTACGGCCCAGATGAAAAAGGGCAATTTTGCCCCTGATCCGGTGTCCGTTGGTGACCTGTTCGTTGGCGCCCTGATCCCGGGCCTGATGCTTGTCG
Organism: Insolitispirillum peregrinum; assembly: GCF_900156605.1. GTDB lineage: Bacteria > Pseudomonadota > Alphaproteobacteria > Rhodospirillales > Rhodospirillaceae > Insolitispirillum > Insolitispirillum peregrinum. The sequence goes on from NZ_FTOA01000001.1 coordinate 797,472, forward strand.
GCCTGTATATGAGCTGGGTGGTGATCAAGGCGATTTTTCAGCCGCAAAGCTGTCCTCCACTGCCTGATGCCGGCATTAGCCGTGCCGCCCTGTGGCGGCGGGTGGTGCTGGTTCTGATCCCCCCGTTGGCGCTGATTGTTGCTGTTCTTGGCTCGATCCTGTCCGGGATTGCAACGGCAACGGAATCTGCCTCGGTTGGCGGTATCGGTGCCCTGATCCTTGCGGCAGCAAACCGTCAGCTCAGTCTGAAGGTTCTGCGGGAGGTCATTGAATCAACACTGAAAATCAGCTCGATGGTCTTTATCATCCTGCTGGGAGCATCGGTTTTCTCACTGGTGTTCCGTGGCTTGGGCGGTGAGCATCTGGTCGAACAGATGTTCAACGGCATGCCGGGCGGCAAGATGGGGGCGATCTTCACCGTCATGCTGGTGATGTTCATCCTCGGCTTTTTCCTCGACACCTTTGAAATCATTTTCATTGTGGTGCCGATCACCGCTCCGATCCTGCTGGCCATGGACGGTGTTGACCCGATCTGGCTGGGTGTCATGATGGGGTTGAACCTGCAGACCAGCTTCCTGACCCCGCCGTTCGGGTTCTCGTTGTTTTACCTGCGGGGGGTGGCGCCGCGCAGTGTGACAACAGCCCATATCTACAAGGGGGTTATTCCGTTTGTTGCCATTCAGGCGCTGATGATGGTGATCCTGTATGCGTTCCCCACCATCGCCACGGCATTGCCGAAGTACATGTTTGCCCCCCCGCCCATTGCAGCCTCGGCTCCGTCAGTGCTTGACGAGAAGGGTGTGGAAGACGATTTGATGCCCGCCAACGAGAATGGTGGAGACGCCGGACAGGGCAAAAAAGACGACCTTGGCTTTGGTGGCGACAATTCGGGCGACGATCTGATGCCCAAGGGTGGTGACGATGTGAACAAGATGTTCAAATAGCATCTTTTTTTCACTACCATGCACGGATGCCCTTTCGGTTTTCCCACTTCTGTGGCATATCGAAAGGGCATCCTTTTTTGCATCCGGGCACACTGTGGATTTGTCCAATGCAAAAATAGCTGTATCATGGATCAATGTGGTGACTTTGTTTCATAAGTCATTGGCAGATTTTGGTGCGTCTGCGAGCCTGCCGCCCTGTTTGGCCTGACCAGACAAAGGCGTTGATTGGGCCTGAAGCATGAAGGGGACGGCTGCGAATGTCAGGAGAAAGTGCGGAGCCCATGGTCTGGACCGACGAGCGGATCGAGCAGCTGAAAGAGCTGTGGGCCGAAGGTCTGACCACCGGAGAAATTGGCAAGCGACTGGGCGTTTCCAAAAACGCCGTCGTGGGCAAGGCCCATCGTCTGGGCCTGAAGGGGCGCCCCTCTCCGATCAAGCGGACCAAGGCACCGCGCCAGACTCCTGCGGCGCCCAAGGAAAAAGAGCAGAAAATCCGCTCGGTGGTCGATCTGTCGGCCCATACCTGCCGCTGGCCGATCGGTGATCCGCGCGAGCCCGGCTTCCACTTCTGTGGCGCGCCGACGATCGCCAACAAGCCGTACTGTGCCGAACACGCGGCCATTGCCTACGTCGGGGCCTCATCCCCCAAATCGCCACCCCCTCGGGATGAAGACGCCGCCTGATCCGGGAGGGCGGTATGCCATGCGTAAACAAAAAGGCCGTCGCCATGGAAGCGACGGCCTTTTTGTTTCGTGAGCCGGATTACATGGCAAACGAGTTGCCACAGCCACAGGTCGCGGTGGCATGCGGGTTGCGCACCACAAAGGCGGCAGCCATCAGGTCTTCGGCATAATCAATTTCCGAACCGGCGATCAGGTCAAGGGACGCCTCGTCGATGACAACCTTCACCTCATGGGCTTCGATCACCTGATCGTCTTCGTTGACCACCGTATCCAGATCGAATTTGTATTGAAACCCCGAGCACCCACCACCGGACACGGACAGCCGCAGCATCAGGGCCGGATTGCCTTCGGCATTCATCAGAAAGCGGACACGACCAGCGGCAGACGGGCTGATCGACAGGGAAGCGGGCATGGCGGAACTCCGTGTAATCAGGCTGTTGGCCTGTGGTCGGGTTTGCTGGGGAGCTTTGGAGACTCTAAAGCATTGTGCGACAGGATGGTAGCCCCATCCCATAAAGATGGGGAGCTGTTTGCGCCGTGTCGACATCATATGAGAACGGTGAGACAAGCGACTGCCTGATTGGCGGTTGCCAGAAAAAGGCCAGAGGGGTACTGTCGCACCATGACACACAGCACTTCCACGGCGGTGGCTCCCTATGCCAGCGTTCCTGCGCTCAGTCGCGGACGCCTGTATCCCGAACAGGGAATGGTCGAGCGGGATGCCTTTCAACGGGACCGGGACCGCATTATCCATTGCGGCGCGTTTCGTCGTCTGCAGTACAAAACGCAGGTCTTTGTCTACCACGAGGGAGAGAACTTCCGCACCCGGCTGACGCACTCGCTGGAAGTGGCGCAGATTGCGCGCTCGGTCAGTCGGTCACTGGGGCTGAACGAAGACCTGGCCGAAGCACTGGCTCTGGCCCACGATCTGGGGCATACCCCGTTCGGCCATGCCGGAGAAGACGCCCTGAAGGTCTGCATGAAGGACTATCAGGGTTTTGACCACAATGCCCAGTCGCTGCGCATCCTGACCAAGCTGGAACATCGCTATCTCGACTTCGACGGTCTGAACCTGACGTGGGAAACCCTTGAGGGACTGGTCAAGCATAACGGCCCGCTGATCACCCCGACGCGGACCAGTGACAGCCTGCCGCTGGCCATCAAGGAATATGCCGGGCTGCATGATCTCGACCTGCACAGCTACGCCGGGCCCGAGGCTCAGGTGGCGGCGCTGGCCGACGATATCGCCTATAATGCGCATGATATCGACGATGGTCTGAAAGCTGGCCTGTTTCAGGCCCGGGACCTGCTGGATGTGCCGCTGATCGGTCCGATCCTGGCCGAAGTCTCCGGGGCGCGGCCCGATCTGGAAATCTCGCGGCTGGTCTATGAAACGGTTCGCCGCCTGATCACCGCCATGGTCTATGACCTGCTGAGCGAGACACGCCGCCGCGTCGCCGAAGATCGCCCGCACTGCGTGAATGATGTCCGGGCCAACCATCGCCCGGTCGTTTCTTTTTCGGCAGAAATGGCTGAAAATGATCGGGCCTTTAAAAACTTTCTTTTCCCGAATATGTACAGGCACTACAAGGTCAACCGTATGACCTCGAAAGCCCGTCGCGTCGTCCGCGACCTGTTCGGGTTGTTGCTTGATGAGCCGCGTTTGTTGCCGCCTGATTGGCAGCGTGGGTGTGATGGGCCGCACAGCCCAAAGACCGCGCGCCGTGTAGCTGACTACATTGCCGGGATGACGGACCGTTTCGCGTTGGATGAACACAGCCGCCTTTTTGACCCATCGGTAAAACCATGAACATTTATAACGAGTTCAAGACCCTGATTGTCCAAGCCCTGGCTGCCCTGGCGGCGGATGGTGCTATTCCCGCTGGCCTCGACACCAGCAAAATCACCGTCGAGCCGCCACGCGACCCGGCGCATGGGGACATGGCGACCAACGCCGCGATGGTGCTGTGCAAGGCTGCGGGCATGAAGCCGCGCGATCTGGCGGACCAGTTGGCGGCCAGGCTGATGACTCTGGATGGCGTCGACAGCGCCGAGCCCGCCGGGCCGGGGTTCCTGAACCTGCGTATTGCCCGCGGGCTGTGGGACCGGGCGCTGCGCTCTGCCCTGCAGGCCGGGGCCTCCTATGGCGACAGCCAGATGGGCGGTGGTGAGAAGGTCAACGTCGAATACGTTTCTGCCAACCCGACCGGCCCGATGCACGTCGGCCATGGTCGTGGAGCGGTGTTTGGCGATGCTCTGGCGGCGCTGCTGGCCAAGGCTGGCTATGCGGTAACCAAGGAATACTACGTCAACGACGCCGGTGCACAGGTTGATGTGCTGGCCCGCGCCCTGCACGGTCGCTATCTGGTGGCCTGTGGTGCGATTTCCCAGGCGGAATTCGATCGCCGTCTGGAAGCCAAAGAATACCAGTACGGCGGCGACTATCTGGTTGAAACCGCCGAAATCCTGAAGTCCCGTGACGGTGACCGCTGGGTGGCGGCGGACGAAGCCGAATGGCTGCCCGCGCTGCGCGCCTTCGGGATCAGCGAAATGATGGTGCTGATCAAACAGGACCTGCTGGCTCTGGGGGTCGAACACAACGTGTTCACCTCAGAACTCGGGCTGGTGCAGGCCGGGCAGGTTGCCAAGGCCAAGGAAGCACTGGAAACACAGGGGTTGATCTATACCGGCGTGCTTGAGCCGCCGAAGGGCAAGCTGCCGGATGACTGGGAACCACGCCCGCAGACCCTGTTCCGCGCCAGCCAGTTTGGCGACGAAGTGGACCGCCCGCTGCAGAAGTCCGACGGCTCGTGGACCTATTTTGCCTCGGACATTGCTTACCACCACGACAAGTACGTGCGCGGCTTCAACCAGATGATCGACGTGTTTGGCGCCGACCATGGTGGCTATGTCAAGCGCATGCAGGCGGCGGTCAAGGCTCTGTCGGCCGGAACGGCGCATCTGGATGTCAAGCTGTGCCAGCTGGTCAAGCTGATGGACAACGGCGAGCCGGTGAAGATGTCGAAACGGGCAGGGACCTTCATCACCCTGCGCGAAGTGATCGACCACCCGGGCATCGGCAAGGATGTGTTCCGCTTCATCATGCTGACCCGCAAGAATGATGCGCCGCTGGAATTCGACTATGCCAAGGTCACCGAGCAGTCCAAGGACAACCCGGTGTTCTACGTGCAGTACGCCCACGCCCGCGCCTGTTCGGTGCAGCGGAATTTCATCGAGGCATTCCCCGACGCCGACGTGTCTGCCGAGGCTCTGGCCGGCGCGGACCTCAGCCTGCTGGCTGACGACGATGAAGTCGGGCTGATGAAGCTGATCGCCGCCTGGCCACGGGCTGTCGAGCAGGCGGCGGAATCGCATGAACCGCATCGTCTGGCCTATTTCCTGCACGATGTGGCCTCGGCGTTCCACGCTCTGTGGAACAAGGGGCGTGAGCATACGCATTTGCGGTTTGTTGAGGCCGGCAATCTGCCGCTGTCCCGGGCGCGCCTGGCGCTTGTCTGGGGCATGGTGACGGTGATAGCGTCCGGTCTGAGCGTATTCGGCGTGGAAGCGAAGAAGGAGATGCGCTGATGACAGGCGGTCGGCAACCTGGCTTCGATCAGGATGATGATGATTACGGTTACGGGAATAACCGTAACGATCTGTTGGACATTATCCCTGAGCGTTTCTCGGACGAGCCCACAGCGGAAGAAGAGCCGCAAAAGGGCCGTGGCCTGCTGATGGGGGCTGCGCTGGTCGGGATCGCTGTGGCGGGTGCCGCCGCGTGGTACCTGTTCTCGGGCAGCAGCACGCCCCAGGCCCAGGTTGACGGGGTGCCGACCATTGCAGCGACCGATGACACCTACAAGGTGAAGCCGGAACAGCCGGGCGGTATGCAGGTGCCCAATCAGGACAAGCAGGTGTATCAACGCCTGAATCCGGCGGACACCACCTCGCCGACGGCAGCCCAGCAGCAACAGCAGCAGGTCGAACGCCTGCTGCCGACCCCGGCACAGCCCAAGGCTCCGCCTGCTGTTGATCCGATGAGCGAAAGCCGGGCCGCGATGGAAAACACCCCACCGCCCGCTCCGGCACTGACCACCCAGCCGCAGGCCACAACCCGGCCGCCGTCCGTGCTCAGCACACCGGCGCCTGCGCCGGTCGCTCCGGCTCCGGTGGCGACGACGCATCCGACCGCTCTGGCGCCAACACCCAGCAAACCGGCGACGATTGCCGCCGCGCCGACGCCGCAGGCAACACCGGCTCCGGCCACTCCGGCCCCGGCTCCGCAGCAGAAAACGGCGATGGTGACGCCTCCGGCTCCGGCAGCCCCTGCCACTTCGGCGGGTGTCCCGTCGGGAAGTGGCACCGGGCCGTTCACCATTCAGCTGGCCGCTCTGCGCGACGAGGCTTCGGCTCGCAAGGTCTGGCAGCAGATGCAGCAGAAATATCCGGCCCTTCTTGGCAGCCTGTCGCTGGCCATTGAAAAATCGGATCAGGGTGCCAAGGGCGTTTTCTATCGCGTCCGTGGTACCGGACTTCCCAGCGAAGAGCGGGCGCGGTATGTTTGCGCCGAACTGTCCAAGGATAAAGTGGGGTGCTTGTTTGTCGGTAAATAACCTTCCGCCACGGGCCGTCATTCTGGGCTGTGCTGGCACGGTCCTGTCTGATGACGAAAAGCGCTTCTTTGCCGAAGCTGACCCGTTTGGCTTTATCCTGTTTGCCCGCAACGTGGAAAGCCCGCAACAATTGCGGACCTTGACCGCCGACTTGCGCGAATGCGTTGACCGGGATGCACCGATCCTGATCGATCAGGAAGGGGGGCGTGTTCGCCGCCTGCGACCGCCCCTGTGGCGCGATGCACCGCCGATGCAGCCCTTTGGTCGCTGGTATCAAAAGAACCCGCCAGCTGCCGAGGCCGCGTTGCGTCTGAACATCCACCTGATGGCCGATGAATTGCGCCAGATGGGGGTGACGGTGAACTGCGCGCCGGTTCTGGATGTTCCGGTCGAAGGGGCGCATGACATCATCGGTGACCGGGCCTTTTCGCATAAGCCGAAAATTGTTGGCCATCTGGGGCGAACCGTGTGCAAGGCATTCCTTGAGCGCGGGGTTTACCCGGTGATCAAGCATATTCCCGGCCATGGCCGTTCCCTGGAAGACAGCCATATTGGTCTGCCCGTGGTTACGGAAACGCTGGATGCGCTGGCTGAAACCGATTTTGTGCCGTTCGTGATGCTCAAGGATGCTCCTTTTGCGATGACCGCGCATATCGTCTACAGCGAAATTGACAAGGACCGTCCGGCAACGCTGTCCCCGATTGTCATCAATTCGGTGATCCGCCAGCAGATTGGTTTTGATGGCCTGCTGATGACCGATGACCTGTCGATGAAAGCGCTGAGCGGTGATTTCACCGAACTGGCGCAACAGTCTCTGGCTGCTGGCTGTGACCTGACCTTGCACTGCAACGGCGAGATGGCCGAAATGCAGGCGGTGGTCAAGGGCACTGGTCGGTTGTCTGACCGCGGGATGATGCGATGGCTGGAAGCTCAGGCACAAAAGAAAATTCCGGAAGGGCCTTTGGCCGCTGACGCTGAACAGCAACTGGAAGCAATGCTGAAGGTTGGCATGGAGATCGCCAGCAAGTCAGCCTGATACCAGACCAGCGTGCGTTACATCTGACGTCACAGGACACGACAGTTAGGGAACAAGGACGTGGAGCGCTGCTCCACACCTCGCTGGGGCCTTGAGGCCCCAGACCCCATTTCTTTGATCATAAAGGAAAAATGGGGGTTCGGGGCCTCAGGCCCCGAGCAGTTCAGGCGGCAGCCTGCACTGGTTTCACTAATTGTCGTGTACTGTGGTCTGATGCGGACAACGCCCACTGATCGCCTCTTGCCAGAGGGCTTTTCCTGACTCCATATAAACAGCACGACAGCAACCGCCGTCGTGCTGTTTTGTTTGTCGCAAGGATGAGAAAGACCGGATGGTAGACACTCTTTTGCTGGTATCGACCTGGATCATACCTGTTCTGTTTGCCATCACGCTGCACGAAGCAGCCCACGGATATGCGGCAAACGCCTTTGGCGACCCAACGGCCAAAATGGCCGGGCGACTGTCGTTGAACCCGATCCGCCATATTGATCCGTTCGGCACCGTGATCCTGCCCGGTTTGCTGTTGCTGGCCGGGCCGTTCTTGATTGGCTGGGCCAAGCCGGTGCCGGTTGATCCGCGCAATCTGCGCAATCCGCACCGGAACATGATCTGGGTTGCCCTTGCCGGACCTGCGACCAATGTGGCTCTGGCCGTCTTTACCATTTTGGCCTTGCATCTGGTTGTCACCATGCCGGATACCTTTTCGCGGGCGTGGCTGATCAAGACGGCCAGTAACATGATCAACTTTAACGTCATGCTGGCGGTGTTCAACATGCTGCCTGTGCCGCCGTTGGATGGGGGCCGGGTGCTGGTCGGGATTTTGCCGGTCCCGCTGGCCCGCAAAGTGGCGGCGCTGGAACACAAAGGGATGCTGATTCTGGTGGCCGTTCTGGTCCTGATCCCGCTGATTGGGCATCAACTGGATCAGGACTGGTCGATCATGGGGGATGTGATTGGCGTACCGACACAGTGGCTGACAAGGATGCTGCTGATTCTGTTCGGACCATAAAGTTGGAGGCGAGGGTGAGCGCAGTTGATGCCACAGACGATGCCGGGCGCGATCCGCTGCGTTCCCTCGTTCTCAATCTGGATGGCTATGAGGGCCCGATTGATGTCCTGCTGCAATTGGCGCGGGATCAAAAGGTCAATCTGATCCAGATTTCCATTCTGGCTTTGGCTGAGCAATATTTGGCCTTCATGACCATTGCCCGCGAAGAAAACCTTGAGTTGGCGGCAGATTATTTGGTCATGGCAGCATGGCTGGCCTATCTGAAATCCCGCCTGCTGCTCCCCCCCGAGCCGGGGGACGCCGAGCCCAGCGGCGAAGAAATGGCAGCGGCATTGCAATTCCAGCTGCAGCGGCTGGAAGCCATGCAAAAGGCTGGTCATGCCCTGATGGAGCGCCCCTTGCTGGGGCGCGATGTTTTTGCGCGCGGCATGCCGGAAGGCGCAACCATCATCTCCCATTCGATTTGGGACGTGACCCTGTATGATCTGCTGAAGGCCTATGCCGACCACAAACGGCGCGAAGGGGCCAGTTCGCTGGAAATTGAGCCGTTGACCCTCTATTCGGTCGATCAGGCGCTGCACCGCTTGCGGCAGGTTCTGGGGTCCATGCCGGACTGGACGCTGCTGCAACGCTATCTGCCAACGAATCTGGCCGACCCGCTGATGCACCGCTCGGCGGTTTGTGCACACTTCATCGCCTCGCTGGAACTGGTGAAGCAGGGAGTGCTGGAATTACGGCAGGAAGGCGGACATTTTTCCCCGATCCAAATCCGTGCCCGAACTGATGCTACAGTTGATGAAATCTAATCTTGCAGGTGCCCCTGTGACAGACTCCCCGTCTATCAGACGTAAAAAAACTCAGCCGAAACCCGAAGACTTTGATCATGGCCGCTTTCACGCCATCCGTCAGCTGGAAGCCATCCTGTTCGCCTCGGCCCAGCCATTGAGCGAGCGGTTGCTGGCGCAGCGGCTTTCCGTTGGATACGATATCGGGTCTTTGCTAGAGGAACTGGCCGATCATTATCGCGGCCGCGGGGTCGAACTGCGACAGGCTGACGGTCAATGGTCTTTCCGAACCGCTGCCGATCTGGCCGAAATCCTGACCATCGAACAAACGGAAAACCGCCGCCTGTCGCGGGCTGCGCTGGAAACGCTGGCGATCATTGCCTACCATCAGCCGGTGACACGGGGCGAAATCGAAGACATTCGCGGGGTCGCCCTGTCCAAAGGGACGCTTGATATCCTGCTCGAAGCCGGATGGATCCGCCCCCGGGGTCGCCGCAACACGCCGGGCCGCCCGCTGACATGGGGGACGTCAAACGGTTTCCTCGATCATTTCGGGCTGGACAGCCTGCGCGACCTGCCGGGACTGGAAGACCTGAAGGCCGCCGGCTTGCTGGATAATCGCCCGGCGATTGCCGCCTATGGGGCACGGGCGCATGATACGGAAAGTTTACTTGATACGGACGATGATTTCGCCGACAACGAAAGCCCGCAACTGGACATCCTCGAACAAAAATAGGGACTTCCGCACGGGAAGGGCAGCCTTGCGGGATGGGGGGCTTTCTGCGATGATCGGCCCCTGTTTTTATTCCTGCCCGGTCAATGCATTCAGCAGCGATTCTGGCAGGCCTGCCTGTAACAGGGAGAAGTGAGCGGTATGGGTTCCTTTAGTATTTGGCACTGGATCATCGTTCTGGTGATCATTCTGCTGCTGTTCGGCAAGAACAAGATCCCCGGCCTGATGGGGGATATGGCAAAGGGCATCACTGCCTTCAAGAAGGGTTTGAAGGACGAAGAGGCATCTCCGTCACAGCCCGCAAAGCCGATCGACCAGAATACCGCGTCGTCGCCGGTGTCCGACAAGGATCGCAGCGCCGACAAGAATTAAGGGGGTCGGGCATTCCGCCGCATGTGCGGGCTGCTGCTTTGGCAGGGCCTGGTCTGCGGTGGCGTGCCCATCTCTTTGTCGGGGGCAGTGGTCCCCCATGTTTGTTTTTATCGGTTGGGCACCAGTATCATGTTTGATCTTGGGTGGGACGAAATAGGACTGATCGTCATCGTGGCGGTGGTCGTCCTCGGGCCAAAAGAACTGCCGAATGCCATGCGCACGGCAGGGCAGTGGATGCGGAAATTCCGCATGCTGGCCAGTGATTTCCAGCGCCATCTTGATACCATGGTACAAGAGGCCGAGCTGACAGAATTACGTGACAAGGCCAAGCAGCTTGCCCAGACCGACCTGAAGTCCGAACTGACCCGGGCGGTCGATGCCGACGGAACGATCGGGCAGAGCCTGCAAACACCTGACCTGTCGTCCCCGACGTCAACGGCAGCGCCTGCTGCTCCCTCTGTAACGCCAGAGCCGGTGACTCCTGTCACGCCAGAGGCGGAAAAGGCCCCCGAAAGTGCCGCCGCCAAGCAGCCCTGAGCTTTCCCCCTGACGTGAAGTGATGTTTCAGCATGGCTAGTGCGAACAGCGAAAACCCAGACGAAAACAAGATGCCCCTGATGGAGCATCTGATCGAACTCCGGCGGCGTCTGGTGCTGTCGGCTGTTGCCTTCGTGATTGCCTTCTTTGGCTGTTATTATGTTGCCGAAGACATTTACGCCTTTCTGGTCCGCCCGCTGGCCACCATCATGGCTGAGGTCGGCGGATCGCAGCGCATGATTTATACCGCCTTGACCGAGGCCTTTTTCACCTACGTCAAGCTGGCCTCTTTCGGGGCGGCGGTGGTTTCCTTTCCGGTGATTGCCAGTCAGGTGTGGATGTTTATCGCGCCCGGCCTCTATCGCCATGAAAAGAAAGCCTTCTTTCCGTTCCTGATCGTTTCGCCGATCCTGTTCGCCGCCGGGGCGGCACTGGTCTATTTCTTTGTTATTCCAATGGCCTGGCACTTTTTACTCGGGTTTCAGACCACCCGGGCAGAAACCGTGCTGTCGATCGAGCTCGAAGCCAAGGTCGGGGAATATCTTGATCTGGTGATGAAGCTGATTCTGGCCTTTGGCATCAGCTTTCAGTTGCCGGTGGTTTTGACCCTGCTGGGCCGCGTCGGTCTGGTGACCTCTGCCGGGCTGGCGGCCAAACGGCGCTATGCCATCGTCGGTGTGTTCATCTTTGCGGCGGTGATCACGCCCCCGGACGTCATCAGCCAGGTTGGCCTCGCCGTGCCGATGCTGCTGCTGTATGAAATGTCGATCATTTCCGTCCGCATGGTGGAAAAGAGTGCCGCAGCACGCCAGCGTGAAGCAGAGGAAGAGGAGGCAGAACAGAACGCTGCCGCCGCCACTGTTGCCCCTGCCTTGACGGAACCGGCTATCAGCGAGCCGACCACTACCGAAGCTCCGAAAACCCTTTCTCAACGCCATGACTTCACCGATTCCGGCGCAAGCGGGGTTGAGGAAACCGATTTTAACACGTAAACCATAGGACAGGCCCCGGCGGAGACGGTTGTCTTTCGCCGGGGCCACCGCCGACCGCCTTTTATCCAATGGGGATACCATGCACGACCTGAAATGGATTCGCGAGAATCCGGCTGCTTTTGACGCTGGACTGGCACGCCGGGGGCTGGCCCCGATGGCAGAAACGATTCTGCGCCAGGACGAAAGCTTTCGCGCCACGGTGACCGAACTGCAATCGTTGCAGGCCCGTCGCAACGAAGCCTCAAAAGCCATTGGTGGTGCAAAAAAATCCGGCGATGACGCTCAGGCTCAGGCGCTGATGGACGAAGTGGCGACCATCAAGGAAAAGATGGCGCAACTGGAAGAGGTCCAACGGCAGGGCGAACAGGATATCGCCGCCATCCTGATGGCCATCCCGAACCTGCCGGGTGACGATGTTCCCGCTGGGGCCAGCGAAGACGACAATCAGGAAATCCGCCGCTGGGGCGAGCCGCGTGCCTTCGACTTCGAGCCAAAGGAACATGACATTCTGGGGGCCCGCCTCGGGATGGACTTTGAAACGGCGGCCAAGCTGTCCGGCGCCCGTTTTTGTGTCCTGCGAGGCCAGATGGCCCGGCTGGAACGCGCTCTGGCCCAGTTCATGCTGAACATGCATACCGAACAGCACGGCTACACCGAGATGAACACCCCGGTGATCGTCCGCGATGAGCCGCTGTATGGCACCGGCCAATTGCCGAAATTCAAGGAAGACCTGTTTGGCACCACCGAAGGTCGTTGGCTGATCCCGACTGCCGAAGTAACCTTGACCAATACCGTCAGCGACCAGATTCTGGACGCTGCCACCCTGCCGATCCGCATGACCGCCTTTACGCTGTGCTTCCGTTCCGAAGCCGGGTCGGCGGGCAAGGACACCCGTGGCATGATCCGCCAGCACCAGTTTGAAAAGGTTGAACTGGTCTCGGTCACCACGCCGGAACAGTCCGAAGACGAACACCAGCGGATGACCGCCTGCGCCGAAGAAGTCCTGCAAAAGCTGGGGCTACCTTATCGGGTGCTGGCGCTGTGTACCGGCGACATGGGCTTTTCCGCCCAGAAGACCTACGATCTGGAAGTCTGGCTGCCGGGGCAGGGCAAGTATCGCGAAATTTCATCCTGCTCGAACACTGGCGACTTTCAGGCGCGGCGCATGAAGGCCCGCTATCGCCCCGAAGGCGAGAAACAGACCCGCTTTGTCCATACCCTGAATGGATCGGCGCTTGCCGTTGGCCGGACGCTGGTTGCAGTGCTGGAAAATTACCAGCAGGCTGACGGCTCGGTGGTGATCCCCGACGTGCTGCGTCCGTACATGGGTGGTCTGGAGGTTCTGACTCCCAATGTTTGATTCCGTGTCAGACCTGTCGCACGCCCGCATCCTGATCTCCAACGACGATGGTCTGCACGGACCGGGCTTGCAGGTGCTGATCAGGATTGCCCGACAGCTGTCCAATGATGTGTGGGTGGTGGTACCGGAAACGGAACAGAGCGGGGCAGGGCACAGCCTGACCCTGCACCATCCGTTGCGCATTCGGGATGTTGACCCCGATCAACATCTCTATGCGGTCGATGGCACGCCAACAGACAGCGTTCTGCTGGCCATCAATGCGATCATGAAGGACCGCAAGCCGGATCTGGTTCTGTCCGGCGTCAATCGCGGTGCCAATCTGGCCGATGACGTAACCTATTCCGGCACGGTGGCCGCCGCAATGGAAGGAACCCTGCTGGGCGTGCCGTCCATTGCAATGAGCCAGGTGTTCACCAACGGCGATCCCGTTCGCTGGGAAACGGCGGAGCACTTTGCGCCGGACATCATCCGCAAACTGGTAGCCCATGGCTGGGGCCGCAACGTGCTGATGAACGTCAATTTCCCCGACCTGGCCCCCGAAGACGTGACCGGCATCCGGGTGACCAATCAGGGGCGGCGCAAAATCGGGGACGGGCTGATCGAACGCCACGACCCGCGAGGCCGGCCCTATATCTGGATCGGCCCCCAGCGCAGTGAGCATACCGGTCGGCCGGGGTCTGATCTGGAGGCAATCGAGCAGGGAGCCATTTCCGTGACCCCGCTGTGCATCGATCTGACCGAACAGGAAACCCTGGCGACGTTACAGCAGAAAGTCTTTGCATCGTGAGGGTGACAAGCGTGGGATGGGACAGTCTGTATCCGCAGTTGCTGGCTGCGGGCGTTTCTGACGCCCGTGTCCTTGAAGCAATGGCCTCAATCCCCCGCGAATCCTTCCTCGCCCCTCATCAGTACGGCGAAGCCTATACTGATCGTGCGTTGCCAATCGCTTGTGGCCAGACCATCAGCCAGCCAATCGTCGTCGGCCTGATGACGCAGGCCCTGATGCTGACCGGACAGGAAAAGGTCCTCGAAGTCGGAACCGGATCAGGATATCAGGCAGCGATTCTGTCCCGTCTGTGCCGCCGCCTTTATAGTCTGGAACGCCACCGCGACCTCCACACCACGGCAACAGCCCGCTTTCAGGACTTGCGCCTGCGCAACATCACCACCCTGTTGGGGGATGGCTGGCGAGGCTGGCCAGAACAAGGGCCGTTCGACCGCATTATCGTGACGGCCGCCGCCGATGAAATCCCGCAAACCCTGACCGAACAGTTGACGGTCGGGGGGATTATGGTCATTCCGGTTGGCGAACAATATCAGGACCAGCAAATGCTGCGTATTTATCGCAGCGAACAAGGGTTCCACGTCGAAGAGTTGTTTCCGGTCCGCTTTGTTCCCATGGTTCGCGGCCTGGCAACCGGCGGTCGATATTAAAAGCACGCAGGGAACGACACTTTTCGTTGCCCAAAGGATGGCCCCGAGGCTATACCAGAAGGATGAAAGAACAGACCTCTGACAGCCTCGTCCAGCGAGCCATCGCTCAGCGCTCTTGTGGCAACACAGCGCTTTTTCTGGCCGTTTCGGCAGTCCTGCTGGTCAGTGGATGCGCTCAGAACAACGCCACGCCGCCCTGGCTGCGGAAATCCCAACCCACCAGCGAAGCTCCTGTAACCAGTGGTCGGGACGTTACTTCGCTGCCCGCAACGATTACCGTCCAGCGGGGCGAGACGGTCTATGCCCTGTCACGGCGCTATGGGGTGTCGGTTAAAGAAATCATCGCCGCCAATGGAATGGAACCGCCCTATATGCTGCAAGCTGGCGGTCGGGTCACTATTCCCAAACCCGGACAGACTCCTCCGCCACGTTCTACTGCACCTGCGCCAGTGTCGGTGGCCGCAGCGCCGCCGCCGGAGCCGGTAAAGAGCGAGCCAGCAAAAGAACAACCGCCCGCACCGCCACCGCCGCCAGAAACGCAGGCCGCACCACCGCCTGCGCCCACCGCAGAGCCCGCACCTCCAACGGCACCTCCACCAGCACAGACATCGCCTGCCTCACGCGTCACCAAGCTGCCATCGCCTCCGGGGCGGGCCGGAAAGCTGTTCGGCTGGCCCGTCCAGGGCAAAGTGATCAGCGGATACGGGCCTTCGGATAACGGGACGCGCAATGACGGGATCAATATCGCCGTCCTGCGAGGAGCCTCCGTGCGAGCGGCGGAAAACGGAGTTGTGGTCTATGCGGGCAGTGAGCTGAAAGGCTTCGGGAATCTTCTGCTGATCAAGCATGATGGCGGCTGGATGACAGCCTATGCTCATAATGACAGCCTGGAGGTGGAAAAAGGGCAGGTTGTCAAAAAAGGGCAGGTGATTGCCAAGGCTGGACAAACCGGCAACGTGAGCACGCCACAGTTGCACTTTGAAGTCCGTAAAGGCTCGGGCCCGGTTAATCCGCTCGATTATATGGAAAAATCCGCTTCAAAGTAGGGGATCATCCCTGCTCGGCAACGATAAAGAAAGACCGCTCGCTGAATTGCAGGCGGTCTTTTTTCGAGCGTCTTGCGGGCTATCGTTATATCAGCCGATCGTGCTGACCTGTTCCAGCCAGGGGGTCAGCTCCGTATAGGCCCGCTTGCTGTAGGACTTCTTGCGATCACGCCCCTTCAGGCGCCGGCCACGCTCGTCGCGTTCTACCGGCGGCTCGGGGAACAGGCCAAAGTTGACATTCATCGGCTGATAGGTCTCAGCCTCGGCCCCGCCAGTGATATGCGACAGGATCGCCCCCAGCGCAGTGGTGTTCGGCGGAGACGCAAGGTCCCGGCCCAGCACTTCCGCAGCGGTAAACAGGCCAGCCATCAGACCAACAGCGGTGCTCTCCACATAGCCTTCGCAGCCGGTCACCTGTCCGGCAAAGCGGATATGCGGCAAGGCTTTCAGGCGGAGCTGCTGGTCCAGCAGGCGAGGGCTGTTCAGGAAGGTATTGCGGTGAATCCCGCCCAGCCGGGCAAATTCGGCACTTTCCAGTCCGGGAATCATGCGGAAAATGCGGCTCTGCTCGCCGTGCTTCAGCTTGGTCTGAAAGCCGACAATGTTATACAGGGTTCCCAGGGTGTTATCCTGCCGCAGCTGGATAATCGCATGGGGCTTGACCGTCGGATTGTGCGGGTTGGTCAGGCCAACCGGTTTCATCGGACCATAGGCCAGCGTCTGGCGGCCACGCTCGGCCATCACTTCGATCGGCAGGCAGCCTTCAAAATAAGGCGTGTCCTTTTCCCATTCCTTGAATTCGGTCTTTTCGGCGGCCAGCAAAGCATCAAGGAACGCCTCGTATTCGTCCTTGGTCATCGGGCAATTGATGTAGTCGGTCCCGGTGCCCTTGTCATAGCGTGACTGGAACCAAGCCTTGGAAAAGTCGATGCTGTCCTTGTAAACGATCGGAGCAATCGCATCAAAGAAAGCCAGGCTGTCTTCGGCGGTTGCCTGCCGGATGCTTTCAGCCAGCGGTGCAGAGGTCAGCGGGCCGGTGGCAATGATGGTCGGGCCCCAGTCGGCAGAGGGCAGGGTGGTCAGCTCTTCGCGGACGATGGTAATCAGCGGGTGGTCGTGCAGAGCGGTGGTGACGGCCTGCGAGAATGCCTCGCGGTCAACCGCCAGCGCGCCACCGGCAGGGACGGCGGTGGCATCGGCGGTGCGCAGGATCAGCGAGCCAGCGCGGCGCAATTCCTGATGCAGCAGGCCAACCGCATTGTATTCCGCATCATCGGAACGCAGGGAATTGGAGCAAACGAGCTCTGCCAGTCCATCGGTCTGATGGGCCTCGGTCCGCTTCACTGGCCGCATTTCGTGCAGGATCACCGGGATACCGCGTTCAGCCAACTGCCAGGCGGCTTCGCTGCCAGCAAGGCCGCCACCGACCACATGCAGGGGGGAAGAGGGAGAAGAGGGGCTCGTCATTTGCACTGCCTTATGAAAGTGGGTTTCTGGCAATTGCGGCCAGAGTCATTTATAAGGTTGGTCTAATGTTGATGCGCGCAAACCGAGGAATCCCCTGCATGCCAACCGATCCAAACCTTGAACATCTGTTCATTAGTGTCGCTGTCGCCGTCGTGGCTCTGCTGGTGATCAGAACCCTGTCCAGGCTGCTGGCCGGGATTCCGTTCGTTAGCCCTCAGACTGTCCAGCAGGCGTTAACCTCTGCCGTCTCAGACTGTCTCATTCTCGATGTCCGGCAACCGGCGGAGTTTAACGATGCGCTGGGGCATATCAAGGGGGCAATTAACATCCCGCTGGGAGATATCCCGGCTCGACTGGCCGATGTCCGCGCTCAGCTGCAAAACCATGCGCATGTGCCCGTTTATGTGGTGTGCCGTTCAGGGGCGCGGGCGACGTCGGCAGCAAAGATGCTGAAAAAGGCTGGTCTGGAGAATGTTGCAGTGATGAGCGGTGGAATGGTCTGCTGGAAGCGGGCAGGCCTGGCGACAGCGTAACACGCCAGCCTTCGGAGCCGGAATTTTGGGCCTTTGAAACAGCGGCATTGCCTTCAGGCAGTGCCGCTGTTTTTTGTTCTGTCGATCAATGCAGGCGCCAGCAAGATCGTCAAGGACTGAAGATATAGGTCTATAAGCCTATAAATGG
The DNA here is from genome assembly GCF_900156605.1 of Insolitispirillum peregrinum. GTDB lineage: Bacteria > Pseudomonadota > Alphaproteobacteria > Rhodospirillales > Rhodospirillaceae > Insolitispirillum > Insolitispirillum peregrinum. Next base: position 815,167 of record NZ_FTOA01000001.1, read on the forward strand.
CAGATGTCAGGTCATTTTTCAGATACTAAGCCTAGGAACTATAACCTAGGCTTAGTATCCTTGCACTTCCCCTATTCACTAAATGTCGCATAATCTATATTATGTATAATATTTATCTGAGAGAGACGTGTACTCTTCGTCCTCTGAAAAACATCAAGGATCCCGTATTCGAGACAGCGCCGAATTCTTCAGTGCTGATTTTACGCGCTTGTCGTAAGTGGGCGATTGTCGAACTGGCAGACCTCAAGAACCCCGTCACGCAAAATCCCAAAATCCAGCAAGGCCGGACAGGCCGAGGTGCCATCATAAATCGGGTGGGCCATCATGAAAGTGCCGGGCGTCTTGGCACAAAATGTCTCCATTTCGCGATAGCGTACTCCTTGATCCGACCAGCCTCGGTTCAATTTCCGCTCTTGCGGAAACCAGTTGATGCTGTCGAGGGTGTCACCGCCCGCTGAATGGGCAATGAAATGACCTTTGTCATAGCTCGATCCAAACACCTCCGCGGTCGGTCCCAAAAAACCGCGCATACGATTAGCGTCGCGCTTGTCCTGAGGTGGGCAGGAGAGGCCAAAGATACCCACGACACGAGCTTCCTGAGAAGCCTCCCCTCCAGCCTGATTACCAATGTCAAAAAACACCGTGAAAGTGGAACGATCTATCGTATTGATATAGCTTTCTGAAGTAGAATCTTCATAAGCATTAAGCCATAGGGCCTCCAGACCGCATTTTAAAATCTTGACTGCCTCAGCATGCGACTGGTTTGCAATTAGGGCATTTAGGTTTTGATAGGACTGGGAAGACATCGGTGCACTCCTTTAACGAGGGCTTACCGCATTGTGCAAAAATACCCTCTTTCTTACAAGGAAGTTAAACACAATAACTCTGTTCTTGGCATTATGCGACATCAATCACCATACCATCATAGGCAGGTTCAACCCCGGCCGGCAAAGACCGTCGTAATGTCTGATAATCAAGTCCTGGCCCCATATGGGTCAAAATTGCCCGCTTGGGACGGATGCGTTCAATCCACTCCAGCGCCAGCCCCACATGGGCATGGGTGACGTGTGGCGTGTCGGTCAGGGTTCCAATGATCCACAGGTCTACGCCGTGCAGCTTATCGAACGCTTGCTCGGACAGACGGATCACATCTGTCGTATAGGCCATCTGCCCAAAGCGGAAGCCGGTTGTCTCGCTCCATCCATGGTCCTGCGTCCAGCTGGAAACCGGTACTGGCCCAATATGGAAATCATCCTGAACCACATTCGGAACCAGCCAAGGCCGGAAGATCGGCTGTCCCTGCTCTATTCCCAGAAAGCAATATCCAAACCGTTCATGCAAAGACCCGAGAGTGTGATGGCTGGCCCAGCACGGGATTGCCCGCCCCATGGCCCGGTTGACCTCGCGCAGTTCGTCCATGCCATGGGTATGGTCGGCATGCTCGTGGGTAAAGACCACCGCATCCAGATGCCGGACATCGGCCCGCAGCAATTGTTCACGCAAATCAGGGCTGGTATCGACCAGAATACGGGTCAACCCCGCCCCTGCCCCATCCTCCACCAGAATGGAAGGTCGCAAGCGGCGATTCCGTGGCTCCTGGGGGTCACACCGTCCCCACCCCGCGCTGACCATGGGAACCCCGCCAGCACCGCCACAGCCCAGAATGGTGATCCGCATTGCCGGCAGCCTCCACAATCAAGTTGACCGTCACATATACGACCATTGGTGGAAAAAAATGGGCTATCGCCCAACCCCATTCGGGGCCTGAGGCCCCGAACCCCCATTTTTTCTTTTATGATCAAAGGAATGGGGTCTGGGGCCTCAAGGCCCCAGCGAGGTGTGGAGCAGCGCTCCACGTCCTTGTTCCTTACTATCGTGTACTGTGATGTGACGCAGGCACCCAAGTCTACCCTTTTGATTTATCGCAGTGATAGCGCGCAAAACCGGAACCATTTTTGCGATCACCGCTCTAAAACGGCGATGGAACCTTTTTGAACAGCGTAAAGAAATTCCGGCTGGTCGCCTCGGCAAACGCCTGTTCGCTCAATCCCAGTTCCTTGGCAAGACAGGCGGCGGTATGGCGGGTAAAGGCCGGTTCGTTACGCTTGCCCCGGTGCGGGATCGGTGCCAGATACGGGGCATCGGTTTCCACCAGCAGGCGATCAAGAGGCAGCATCCGGGCGCTGCCCCGGATTTCCTCGGCCTTCTTGAAGGTCGCAATCCCCGAGAACGAGATATACATCCCGTGCTCCACCGCCCGTTCGGCCACCTGATGGCTGCTGCTGAAACAGTGGATCAGGCCGGGGAAAGCCCCCTTCTCCATCTCGTCATCCAGAATGCGCAGGGTGTCGTCATCGGCATTGCGCGTGTGGATGATGATCGGCAATTGAGCCGTCCGTGCCGCCGCGATGTGAGCGCGAAAGCTGCGTTCCTGCTCGGCCCGCGGGCTATGCTCGTAATAAAAATCCAGCCCGGTTTCGCCAAAGCCGACCACCTTCGGATGCTCGGCCAGACGCATCAGGGTTTCGGCATCCACCTCTGGCTCGTTGGCGGCCTCATGCGGGTGAATGCCAACCGTGCAATAGACCTCGGGATAGGCCTCGGCCACTGCCCTCACCTGCTCGAACTTGCTGAGGTGAGTGCAGATGGTCAGCATCATCTGTACCCCGGCATCACGCGAACGAGCGATCACATCGTCCAGCTCGGCAGCAAAATCGGGAAAATCGAGATGGCAGTGGCTATCAACCAGAAACATGACCTCAGGCACCCTGACTTTCTTCAACATAGCGCGGGAACACGCCCTGCGGCTTGGGCAGCGCGGTTCCGGCCTTCAGGGCCCCCGCCTCACCCCAAAACTCAAACGACCGCTGATCAGCGGGAACCGCCAGCTGGTCCAGCATCAGACCGGCCGAGGTCGGCACCACCGTCTGCATCAGCAGCGCCACATGGCGCACGGTTTCCATCAACACCCACAGGACGGTTCCCATGCGGTCAATGTCGGTCTTGCGCAGCGCCCATGGTGCCTGATGATCGACATAGGCATTGGCGGCACGCACCACCACCCAGATGCTTTCCAGAGCATCATGGAACGCCTGCCGGTCCAGAGCCGCCCGCACCGTCGCCAGCAAATCGCGCGCCGGGGTCAACAGGGCCAGATCGTGCTCGGTCAGCGGGCCGGGGGTCGGCACCGCCGCGTCACAGTTCTTGTTGACCATCGACAGCACCCGCTGGGCCAGGTTGCCCAGATCGTTGGCCAGTTCGCTGTTCATGCGGTTGATCATCGCCTGATGGGAAAAATCGCCATCATTGCCGAACGGCACTTCGCGCAGCAGGAAATAGCGGGTCTGGTCAAGACCATAGCGATTCACCAACTCATAGGGGCTGATCACGTTGCCCAGCGACTTGGAAATCTTTTGGCCTTCGTTGGTCCACCAGCCATGAGCGAACACCCGTTGCGGGGTCGGCAGGTTGGCGGCCATCAGGAAGGCTGGCCAGTACACCGCATGGAAGCGCAGGATGTCCTTGCCGACCATGTGCAGGCTGGCCGGCCAATAGGCCTGATAATCTGCCGCCGACTGGTCGGGATAGCCGCAAGCGGTGATGTAGTTGGTCAGGGCATCCAGCCACACATACATGATGTGCGCGTCATCGCCGGGAACCGGCACCCCCCACGAGAAGGTGGTCCGCGACACCGACAGGTCGTTCAGGCCACCCTTGACGAAGCTGATCACTTCGTTGCGGCGGCTGTCGGGGGCAATGAAGTCCGGGTTCTGCTCATAGAAATCGAGCAGCGGCTGCTGCCATTTCGACAGGCGGAAGAAATAGCTCGGCTCTTCCACCCACTCGACCGGCGCGCCGGTCGGGGCCAGCTTTTCGCCGTTCGGGCCGTCCTTCAGTTCGCCTTCGCCGTAAAAGGCCTCGTCGCGGACGGCGTACCAGCCCTTGTAAGCCCCCAGATAAATCTCGTCGCGCTCGATCAGGGTTTGCCACAGGGCCTGGCAGGCCTTGCGGTGACGCTCTTCGGTGGTGCGAATGAAGTCATCATTCGAATATCCCATCGCCGCCGCCAGATCGCGGAAATTCTGCGACACCTGATCGGTAAACTCCTGCGGCGCGATTCCGCGCGCCATTGCCGACTTTTCGACCTTTTGCCCGTGTTCGTCGGTGCCGGTCAGGAACTTGACGTCGTAGCCATCCAACCGCTTGAAACGCGCCAGAACATCGCAGGCCAACGTGGTGTAGGCATGCCCGATATGCGGAGCATCGTTGACGTAGTAAATCGGGGTCGTGACGTAATAGCGCGGTTTTTCAGCAGCGGCCATGGCCTGCAATCTCCTGGGATACGGCACCGCCCCGTGGAAAGGAGGCGGAAAAACGGGGGTCAGCGGGGGCGCACCAGACGCTCGATGGCAGAAAAGGCACTGATCAGGACCTGTTTCTTGTCCAGGTTCACCGCATCGGCCCGCTCGAACAAACGGTTCACCTTTTCCCACACCTGCACCCACTGATCAAGGGGTGCTGACGCCATCAGGGTCCGAACCAAAGCATTCTCGCCGGGGATCACCTCGACCGGAGCCTGCCCGCGCCCGCCAGCGGCCAGAGCCCGCCCGAACCACCACAGGAACAGTTCGGCGGTCATCCGAAAGCCGTCATCCCCGCGCAAGGCGTGATCGGCAAAGGCATGCAGCCCGACCACATCAAGCCGTGGAAGCCCGCGCAACAACGCGATCATGGTCTGGTACAGCTCCAGCCCGCCAGCCTCGGCCAGCTCCAGCGCCCGCCCTGCGCTGCCTTCCCCCAGATGGGCCAGCGACTGCGCATCGTCAACGCCAAGGTTTGGCATGGCAGAGCGAACGAGTGTCACAACCTGCTCATCGGCCAGCGGCGACAGGGTCAGGCGGCGGCAGCGGGACCGGATGGTCGGCAACAGGCGAGCCGGATTATGGGCCAGCAACAGCAATAACGATCGTTTGGGCGGTTCTTCCAGAACCTTTAGCAAGGCATTGGCGGCATTGCGGTTCATCTCGTCGGCGGCATCCACCACCACCACTCGCCAGCCGCCATCGCCCGAGGTCATCGACAAAAAGGTGCCGATGCTGCGCACATCATCAATGACGATTTCACCTTTGCGGCGCTTCTTTTTCTCGTCCCACTGACGTTGGACGATCCGCAAGTCGGGATGCGCCCCCTGTGCAATGCGGCGGCTGACCGGATGATCTGCCGGAATGTCCAGGCTTTGCGGCGGCCCGAACAAGCCTTGCGCGCCCTGCCCGCTGCCCTCGGCCAGCACGAAGCGGGCCAGCCGATAGGCAAAGGTCGCCTTGCCGATCCCGCGCTTGCCACTGATCAGCCAGGCATGATGCATCCGACCCGATGCCCACGACGCCAGCACTTCCTGCTCGCTGGCCTCGTGGCCGACCAGATGATGGTTGGCATGGGGTTCGGGCAAGGGGGCCTGATCGGCCAGGGTTTCAGCGGCGTTCTTTTTCATGAAGCCGCCGCCAGCTCTTTAAACGACTGTTCTATTACCGCAACAATCTCACCGTGGACCGCATCAAGGGGTTGATCGGCGCTGATCACCCGGCAGCGTTCCGGCTCGGCGGCGGCAATGGTCAGAAAGCCCGTCCGCAACCGCTGATGAAAGGCCGAAGCCATGCCTTCATAGCGGTTCTCGTCGCCACCGCGCAGCCCTGCCCGTTGCAGGCCAACCTCCACCGGCAGATCAAGAACGATCGTCAAATCTGGAGAAAGTCCTTCGGAAACAAGCTGATACAGGGCGGCAAGATCACCCTGCGGCAAGCCGTGACCATAGCCCTGATAGGCCCGGGTGGAATCGTTGAAACGGTCTGAAATGACCCACGTCCCTGCCGCCAGTGCGGGGCGGATCACCCGACGCAGGTGATCCCGGCGGGCGGCGTAGTGCAACAGCGTCTCGGTCAGGCCATCCCAGCGGTCGGCACTCCCCTCGACCAGCAAGCGGCGGATTTGTTCAGCGCCTTCTGATCCCCCCGGCTCACGGGTGGTCAGGACATCGATGCCTCGGGCGCGCAAAGCCTCGGCCAGACGGCGGACCTGCGTTGACTTGCCCGCACCTTCTCCACCCTCAAAGGTGATAAAACGACCGTTAGACATGACACCCCGACAATGCTCTGAACCAGTGGGCGGTAAATGTGACGCGACAGCAGGTAACACACAGGCAACAGGAGCATGGAGCGCTGCTCTAACCTGGTTGAACGCAAAGAGTACCTTCAGGGCGTGACAGCCCCAAAGGTACCCTCTAAAAAAACAAACGTTCAGGCCTGCGGATCAATCACTGCTTGACAGCAGACGCCACGGACTCGATCTGCTTCTGGGCATGGCCAAAGATCAGGTGCTGGGCCGCAGCCCCCAGACGCCCAAAGAACCCCAGCCGGTCCACATCGGTGGCCGCCACCAGCGGCACTTCCAGCGGGGTCGGCATGTCGGTACCGTTTACCACCAGCCTTGCAATCGGCTGCCCTTTGGTGATCGGTGCCGGGATCGGGCCATTATAGACCACTTTGACATCCAGATTCTGCGCGGCCCGACGGGGCAAGGTAAAGCGCAGGTCGTGGTCGGCGACCAACTGCACTTCGTCCATATCCCCCAGCCACACATCGGCAGTGTTGACCACCTCACCCTTGGTGAACAGGGTGCGGTTTTCAAAATTCCGGAAGCCCCAGTCCATCAGCTTTTGCGCTTCATCCGACCGCGCCGCCATGGTGTCGAGACCATTGATCACCAGAATCTGGCGACGGTCATCAATCTTGGCGGTTGCCGTCAGGCCATACCCCGCCACCGAGGTGTGGCCGGTCTTCATCCCGTCGGCACCCGGCATGGTGTACAGCAACGGGTTACGGTTGTGCTGACGAATGTTGTTATAGCTGAATTCCTTCTCGCTGTAGATCGAGAAGTATTCCGGGAAGCGTTCCATGATGAAGCGCGCCAGTTTGGCCAGATCGCGCGGGGTCATGTAGTGGTTTTCGTCCGGCAGGCCGGTGGCATTCATGAAATGGCTGCCAGTCAAGCCGATTTCCTTCGCCCGGCGGTTCATCGCCTCGGCAAAGGCGGCTTCGGTACCCAGCAGGTTTTCCGCCACGGTGATGCAGGCGTCGTTCCCGGACTGGATGATGATACCGCGCAGCAGGTCTTCAACACGGACTTCCTGATTGGGATGCAGGAACATCGTCGAACTGCCCGAGGCCGCGCCGCCGGTTTTCCAGGCGTTCTGGCTGACGCGGAACTTTTCGTCCAGAGACAGCGAACCCTCCTTCAGACGATCAAAGATCATCACGGCGGTCATCAGCTTGCTCATCGAAGACGGCGGCATCCGCTCGTCGGCATTCTTGTTGAGGAGGACGGTCCCGGTTTCGTAATCCAGCAGCAAAGCCTCGCGGGCTTTGGTTTCGACAGCTTGCTGGGCATATCCGGGGGCAGCCCCCCCGAACAGGGCAGCCAGGGCCACCGCACTGGCAGCCAGGGACAGGGAAAGGCGGTAGCGGGCCATGGTCTTGATATCAGCCTCACAAGGATCCGAAAGAAAAACTGCGCTGAAACTGGCCGCTGGAGACCAGCCCGCGCATGGTACGTCAGTCGTTCACGACCTTCGCACCCGAGACACCCTTGGCCTGAACCGCCGACAACAGACGTTCGGCCTCGGATGTGCTGGACAGGGGCCCGAGGCGCACGCGATATAGCTCGCGCCCGTTGACCTGAACCGTCGAGATGGTGGCCGCCCCCAGATTTTTCAACTCTTTTTTCAGGCGTTCCGCGTTGTATTTGTCCGAGAACGCCCCCGCCTGCACATAGCTGGTCCCGGTTGTGGTCGGGGTATAGCTGGCGGCTCCGTGAGACGCGCTGCTTCCCGCCGTCGAGGTCGAGGCCCCGCCACTATAAGAAGATGAGGATGAGGATGAGGATGACGGCGGCGGCGATGACAGCGACGCCGTCGTGACCGCACCGCTACCACTGCTGCTTCCGCCCGATGACGGCGGGCTGTCCAGGCTTTCCGAACTGATCGACCCACGCGGGGCCGCCGTCACCGCCGGCATGTCCCCCGAAGCCGCAATGGCCTGCGCCTTCAGCGCCCGGCTTTCATCGGCGAGGATTTCAACACGGACGCGGGTGGTCCCCTGTTCGTGGAATCCCAGCAACTGCGCCGCCCGTTTGGACACGTCGATGATGCGGTTGCGGGCGAACGGCCCACGGTCGTTGACCCGAACCACCAGCGAGCGACCGTTTTCCATGTTGGTCACCCGCACGACGCTGGGCATCGGCAAGGTCCGGTGCGCGGCGGTCAGGTCCATCATGTCATAGGTCTCACCGTTGGCGGTGGACTTGCCATGGAACGTCGGGCCATACCACGAGGAAACGCCTTCCTCGACGTAGTTGAAATCTTCCTGCGGATAGTACCAGACGCCATCAATCTGATAGGGCTTGCCGATTTTATAGCCGCCGATCTTGCTTTGCGTCGGCGCGACCTCCTTGGCCGTATTGACGGCCAGCTTGGTTTCCGAGCAGGCACCCAGGCTCAAGGCAAGGCATGCTCCCGCCAGGACAGCCAAACGATAAGCAGCTTGTGGCTTCAACAGCGTGGGCATCTGACAGTACTGTCCTTCGGGTGCTGGAAATGGCGGAAACAGACTAGCCATAACGGGTCACAGGCGCAACCTTTACTGAGCCACCGAACGCAAACGAGACAAAACTTCCTGACTGGGATAGGCATCGGCAATCAGGCCTTGTCGGGTCTGGAATGCCTTGAGGGCGGAACGGGTCTGCCCCCCGGCCATGCCGTCAGCCGGACCGGGGTCATAGCCCAGACGGGCCAACAGGGTCTGCATCTCAGTGATGTCACTGCGCCGCAGGGGTACATCGTCGGCGGGTGGCTGCACCACCAACCCTGCCCCGCCCACCATCTGGTCGGCCAGATAAGACACCCCCAGCGCGTAGAGGATCGACTTGTTCCACACCATGATGACGCGGAAATTGTCATAGACCATAAAGGCCGGACCGCGCGCCCCGGCCGGGACAACGATGGAGGCCTGCACCCCACCCTCGCTGGCTGGCAGGGCGCTGGCACTGGCGGGCCTGACGCCTTGCGCCAGCCATTCGGAAACCGGCTTGCGAATGCTCAGGTCAGCCTGCTCATAGCTGAACCCGGTCGGCAGGATGACTTCGCGGCCCCAGCCCTGCCCGCGCTTCCAGCCTTCATCGGACAGGTATTTCGCCGCCGAGGCAAAGGTGTCCGGCAGACTGCCCCAGATGTCGCGCCGTCCGTCGCCATCGCGGTCCACCGCATGGGCGCGGAAGGTAGACGGCATGAATTGCAGGTTCCCCATCGCCCCGGCCCACGAGCCAACCATCTTGTCGGCTGGAATGTCTCCGGCATCGACAATCGCCAGCGCCGCCATCAGCTCGCGGCGGAAAAAGGCCGGGCGACGCTGATCATAGGCCAGCGTCGCCAGCGAACCGAGCACCGGAAAGCCGCCAAAGTTGCTGCCATAGTTGGTCTCCAGCCCCCAGAAGGCCAGCAGGAAACGCGCCTGCACACCGTATTGCGCCTCGATGGGCCCCAGCAACGCCTGATGTTTGGCCAACATCGCCTTGCCATCGGCAATCCGGCGGGCGGAAACGGTTTTTTGCAGATAGCTGCCAAAGGTCTGGGTGAATTCCGGCTGGCGGCGGTCCAGCTCCAGCACCCGAGGCTGCGGCTGAATACCCGGCAAGGCACGATCGAGCGTGCGGGCTGAAATGCCTTGCGCCAGAGCATCACTGCGCACCCCGTCCAGCCAGCGGCGGAAATCGGCGGGGTCGATGGTCACGCTGTCAGCGGTCGGGGCGGCCGCAGTGGAGGGAGCTGTGGTCGCCTGTGCCTGCGGAGCAGGAGGCGTTGCCTTCGCTGCATTGGTAGTAGTGGCGGACGATGCACAGCCAAACACCATCAGTGCGGCAACACAGGTGGAACCAATCACCGAGCATTTCTTGCTAACAGACTGATATGAAACCACCTGCTTTCTCCTGTTGATGGTCCGTCTGAAGACGGAAAATTTATTTCGAAGCCGGAATTAACCCGCTCTTATTCGCTGATACCCTGCAATTTCCGCAGCAAATCGTTCAGCATCTGCTGCTCGTCGCTGGTCAGCACGGACAGAACGGTTTGTTCGTTTTGAATATGCAACGGTAGCAGCTCGTCAATCAGCGCCCTCCCCTGCGGAGTGAGCACAACCAGCGTTCCCCGCCGGTCGGTCGGATGGCGCTGCCGCTCAATAAAGCCTGCTTTTTCCAGCCGATCAAGTCGATTGGTCATCCCGCCCGAGGAAACCATCGTCGCCTCGTACAGCGCGGTCGGGGTCAGGGCACAGGGATCACCGCTGCGCCGCAGGGTTGCCAGCACGTCGAATTCCCCCCCTTGCAAGCCATACCGCTCGAACAGCGGCAACAGGCGATCCCGCGAAATGTGCTGGGACGCTTCGGCCAGCCGACCGAGCACTTCCATCGGAAACGGGTCCAGATCGGGCCGTTCCCGTCGCCACTGGGCGGCAGCAAAGGCTGCCCGGTCTGACGGCTTTTGTGGAGGGTGAGACATTATGCACCAATATATCTTGATGTTAAGATACTTTTCGATAAGACAATTATAGCGCCGATCCCCTCCCGGACCAAGGGTCAATCCCCGGCAGTCCCCTGATCAAAGGGCCTTTTTGCCATGTCATCCCCCCATGCCCCCCACGCCCCCATGCTGCCGGTCATCGGTTGCGTCGTTATCGTCGGCAGCCTGTTGGGCGTCCTGACCAACACCGCCAAGCTGGCCCTGCACCACGGCTGGCAACCGCTGCCCTTCCTGTTCTGGTCCACCCTGTTCGGCGGCCTCGGCCTGTGGGGCGTGGCCATCGCCAGCCGCCAGCCGCCCGCGCTGGGCAAACGCCACCTGCTGTATTATGCCATCGCAGGCATTTTCAGCTTTGCCGTTCCCAACGGCCTGTCATTTCTGGCCATCCAGCACGTCGGCGCCAGCTTCATCGCCTTTTGCCTCGCCTTCCCGCCCCTGCTGACCTATGTGCTGGCGGTGGCGATGCGACTGGAACCCCCGGCCCTGCTGCGCACGCTGGGCATCATTCTCGGCCTGACCGGCGCCGGTGGCCTCGCCCTCAGCAAAGGCATCGCCCAGCAGGACGCCCTGCTGTGGGTGGCAATGGCCGTTGCCTCGCCGGTCTTTATCGCCATCGGCAACATCTATCGCAGCCTGCATTGGCCGCAGGGGTCGTCTCCGCTGTCGCTGGCTCCCGGCATGATGGTCGCTGCCGCGCTGGAGGTCGGGCTGGCGTCCCTGCTGGCCGGTGAAAACCCGGTCATCAGCCCCGCCGGTGTGGGCGCGTGGAGCGATATCGCCATCCAGTCCGCCATTCTGGCCATCACCTATGCGGTGTTCTTTTACCTGCAAAAGCTGGGTGGCCCGGTCGCCCTCAGCCAGATCGGCTGGGTTGCCGCCATCGTCGGCTCAACCATCGCCGTTCTGGTCCTCGGCGAAGTTCCCCCCGCCGGGCTGGGCATCGCCATGGTGCTGATTGTGCTGGGGATTGTGTTGGTCAGCCGTCGCCGGGCTGCATAAAATACTGGACGGCGGGGCAAGAACTCGATACATAAGGGGCGCTTCGGCGCCCCAACTGCGGAGGGGTGGTCGAGTGGTTTAAGGCAGCGGTCTTGAAAACCGCCGTAGGTGGAAGCCTACCGTGGGTTCGAATCCCACCCCCTCCGCCATAAAAAGCCGTCTGTCTCAAGGAGATAGACGGCTTTTTTGTTGCCTGTCGAGGAGGTGGGGAACAAAAAACAGGGTCGTGGAGCGCTGCTCCACACCTCGCCGGGGCCAGTCGGCCCCGGACCCCGTTCCTTTGGCGGTGCAGGTTGGGTTGACCGCATTTTCTGAACAGCTAAGATATTTTTGCGTACCGATCCAGAACATTCCCAGTTGCGGGTTGACCGCATTTTCTGAACAGCTAAGATTTCCGTGGTCCTTATGATGTGTATGTGCTTGTTGCGGGTTGACCGCATTTTCTGAACAGCTAAGATCGCCCCACCACCCCCAAACTACCGTTGCTCATGTTGCGGGTTGACCGCATTTTCTGAACAGCTAAGATAGGAAGGAACCCTTCCAGCGCGCATCGCCGGTTGCGGGTTGACCGCATTTTCTGAACAGCTAAGATACTGGTCTTGAAACGGTCGATTTGATTACTGTTGCGGGTTGACCGCATTTTCTGAACAGCTAAGATTGTATTTTTGCTCTCAGGCGCATTCCGTTTGTTGCGGGTTGACCGCATTTTCTGAACAGCTAAGATAGCTAGGCCGTAGTTGTGCATTGACGAACCGTTGCGGGTTGACCGCATTTTCTGAACAGCTAAGATAGAGAGCCTGTACCCCATTGATCCATATGGGATACAGGCTTTTTTCTGCGAGAAAAACCGATAGAATCAGCCCATCAAAACAGCGAAAGTTGCTCGTTTTCTGGCGAAGGCTCGTATTCACGCCCCCGCAGGCTGACGATGTTGGCATACTGTTTGTCCGTCAAGGTCACAATCTGGATATGCCCTTTGGGCGGAGCGGCGGCGGCAATATGCTTGGTCATTGCCTCGGCGGCCTCTTTCCCGGCCAGAATGCGATAATAGACGGAATACTGGGCCATGGCAAAACCATGGTCCAGCAGAACGTGGCGAAATTTTGTTGCCTGATGGCGTTCCTCAGCCTCGACCACCGGCAGATCAAACATGACCAGCATCCACAACAGACGATACCCGCTTGCCCAAGGGCCAGTCTCGCGCACCCGCATCAGGGCACCTCGGTCGAGAGTGACACCGCCGGAATGACGCGAGCATTGTGCGAAAAGTGGGAACCGGTTTTCGCAAAAACAATGCGACACAACAAAAGACTAAAGCTGTGAGCACGGCTCACGGCTTTAGGGACGCATTCCGCTCGCCCAATGCCGCCACTAATGACGACGCCAAAATCCGCACCGCTGTCATCAACGGCGTAATGCCGTCCGGCCCGGCACAATCATGCAACAACACCGCCACCAGCCGTTTTTTGACGGCAGGTGTCACCATCAGGTCAGCAGTCTCGCCGATATCCCCCACCACCGCCCGAACCACATGGTCAACGGCCGGGCGGTATGGTTCCATCAGGTCATCAATCAGGGCAAAGGCATTGGACTCATTGCAGTGATGAATGCCCAATGCCGGGGTCAGACCGACAGAAATGGCCGCCCGCGCGGTGGCCGCCCGCACCACTGCATAGCCGTAATTCAGGCAGGCATTGATCCCCGGTTCCTGTTGATCACGGCGGAAGGCGGTTCCCATCAAGGTTTGCCAGTACAGTCGGGCCGCCTGCGCCTCGATATTGTGCGGATCACCGGATTGCACCTGCTGTTGCAAAAGGCGCAATGCCTGACGAATGTGTTCATCCCCCTGCCATTGCGCCAACACCTGTTCCTGCTGGGCGATTTTTGCCCGCACGATCTGTTGCCACAACCGCTTGCGCCGCGTTTCGGACAGCGCAATCTGCTGTTTCAAAACCCCCGTCTGTTGGTAATAACCGCGATAGGGCAACATCAGACCATCAGGATGATAGTTGTCACCACATCAAATCAGCGGAATGCCGCGTTCCATCAATGCCGACAGCACCGGTTTGGTCAGGGTGATTTGATGGGCCGTTAACAGGACGGCGGTCAAATCATCCAGCGGCACCCGACCGATTTCGGTGTGATGGTCATAAATGCAGGCAAAGCCGTGCGCCAATCCCAGCGAGCGGCCTTCCTGCGCCAGTTCCAGCACGCCCCCGATCATGATGGCACCTGCACCACCCCGCTTGGGGAAATGCTCGCCTTGCGAAAATGATGCTTCTGAAGCTCATTAATCGTAACAGAACGACCATTACTTTTTGCAATTACGATGGGTTGCATATGGATACGCTTAGAAGAAGCCAGAAGTTTTACCACACGATACAGAACATCCCGGCCTCCCTCAGACAGGGCGATTACATCATCCTTGAACAGGCGGGTAATGAATTTCGCCGCCGGATGAGGTTTTCCACTGGTGACCGAAGGCGGAAGACCCTTGCTACACTCACCGTAGGACCAGAATTTCCCTTTCCATTTGAAACTCCCTGCCTTCCAGTTCCCTGGCTCCCCATCAGGCAGGGACCAGACGTCGCAACAGGCATAGCTGCCCTTGGCGTAGCCTTTGTACGGCGCACTTTTGACAGGTTCGACCGACTGGTCTTTTGCCAGAATGCGGATTGAGCGCACCCCGTGTTTTTGTCCGAATTCCGCCAACAGCCGCCGCCGCTCCGTGTCATTACTCAACGGCTTTTGGGCATTTGCCTCCAGGTACTCCCGCACCTGTGCACGCCATTGCCCGTCACGGATGACATCCAGCTCGTCTAAAGACAGATCGTCCAGCCGTTTGCGAGTCACTAGATTGTAATCGGGCTTGTGGCCATCGGGGGTTTTGACAAAGCCATAAGCGGTTTTTTTGAACATCGCCCCGCTGCCACCGTGATCGGGCTTGAACGATACCGCCAGACTGTTCAGCCGGTCGCGCAGGGCTTGCCGCAGGGGATCGGGCAAATCGGGCAGCCGCACCTGTTCGCGGTCGTGGCTCATCGCTGACGACACCCGCTGAAGCATCGAGCGGTTGGCCAGCCCGATCACAAAGGCATCCACCGTATGGTGGCGATGGTCATTGCGGTTTTTCTGGTTGTCATCGGACAACAGGCCATTCAGCCGCCACTGGCTGCGGATCATCGCCGTCAAGCGTCCCGGCGCGGGCATCACGTCCTCGCAGACGGCTGTCAGATACCGCCGGGCGGCACGGGAAATAAAGGCGGTGTCGGTCATCTGGCGGGCGATAAAGTTGGTCCCGACTTCCCAGTCATCCATCGCTGACGCGCCAAAGCGGGCCGCTTTGGCCGGAGACAGCCCCTTGGCACGCTCCAGCACTTCGGCCCAGACGATCCCTTGTTCGGCATGTTGATTGAGCCCGAATGCCTCGTAAGGGGTGCGGTTGCCCTTTAGCCGGTTGGCATTGCGGAAACTGAGGGTCAGGTTGTTCATTCCGTCGTCCAGCGTGCGCGAACGGGGCAGCAGGTGTTCCACCTCCACCTCTCCGTTCACCAGATGCTGGGCAGAGATCACCCGGCCAGTAAACACGCACCGGCGGGCGACCTCATCGCGGGCCAGCTCTTCCCACAGCTTGATCTTGCGCAGGTCTGCTGCTGTTGGCTCGGCGCCATTGGTCATCACTTTCCATTGATCAATGCGATTTTTATTGGCCTTCTCGTTTTTGGCAATCTGGCTGCTGATCGCCTCGCGCTTGACCTTGGGCAGCTTCAGGTCCCGCGACAGTTCGACCTGAATGGTGGCTGGCGGCTCGCCAAAACGGTCGATCAGTTCGTTGACCAGCTTGCGCACCTGATTGAGGGCAATATGAACTGTCGGATTGCCGATCTTGCCATAGTGCCCCTCGGGATCACTGTCTTCGGGTTTGCGTGGGTCCGCCCCCAACAGGCTACCGCGCAAGACTTCCCCGTAATACGGCAACCGCTCGTACAGGGTTTCCGACGCCTGAAAGCCCGCCAGCCGACGTTTGGCTTCGTCTTCCCCCAGCAACTCGACGGCAGCATCGTATTCATCCAGTCCCTGCGTTGCCATGATCGGCAACAGGTCTTCCATCGCCTGTCGGGAATAGCTGGTGGTCAAGGCCCCCAGCGGCAATTCCATCAACGCATGGGCCGCCGCATTGGTCAGGCCAAAGTCACGCACCAGCGACCCGACCAGCGCCGCATCATCCATGATCCGCCCGCTATCAACCGGGTTGTGCAGGCGTTCAAAGATATCATTCAGCACGTTGTCAGGCAGCGTATCCCACAGCGGCATCAGGATATTTGCTTTGGACGACTTGCGCAGGGCAGTTGCCACACGGTTGCCCTCAAGATGCTTGCGGCGATCGTCTTCGATGTTGAAACGGCTTTCTTTGGGGAACAGCGGCGTGCCGTCGGTTCCTTTCAGTTTACGGATTCCTGCAAAGGTGGCTTTCTCCTGACGGCCCAGAACATCGGCAATGGCCCGGTACTGCCCGGCAGTCAGGCGCTGGCTGCTCTGGTCCGGCATGATCACACGCAGGATGCTCAGTTCCTTGGAGATGCGGAACTGTTGCGCAATCGGGGTGTCGCGGAACGTCCGGGGATGCTGGGGATAAAAAGAGCACGCCCCCCGTTTAACTGGCCGCAAGGGGTGCTGAAACAAAATGTGGTTGTCGCGCAAGCGGTCCCAGTCCGCTGCCGTCAGCGAGGGATGGAACGGTGCCTGTACGGCGCGGATACGGTCAAATTCTGCGCGATACATGGCGCGGTCGGGATACAAATCCCCCTGCTCGCCCCGGAAACGGATCATCAGGCCAGCTTGCTCCCGTTGCCACAGGAACTCGCCCAGTGTCCATGGGGTCTGTGCGGGCGGGGCATCGTCGGGGAGAGCTTCCAGATCGGCAGTGGTCAGGACACGATACTGCAATACCCGATGAAGCTGGCTGATCTTTTGCTTGAAAACCGTCGCGTCGTCATCGGCCTTGTCCGTCTTGCGATTGGACAAAAAGCCGCGACGCACCCCCAGATGCAGCAAGACACGCCCCAGTTGGTGCGCCGTCAGCGGATGGCCTGTGGTGACCGCCAAGGCGCGCAACTGATAGGGGCTTTCCGTTAACAGGGCTGATCGTTGACTGCTCTCAACGGGTAACAGGCCATAATCGATCAGCGCCTTTGCCAATGCCTTGATACGATTGTTGCCATGGTCGCGGTTGCGCCGCATCCCCCGCGCTTGCCTTCGGTTGACAGCCAGGGATTCTCCGACACGTCCATCCGCCGCCGGTTCGCGGCCGTCAGGAATAATCCGCACCCCGGCATCGGTCAGTCGCCAGTCGCTCCAGTCAGGATCGTGTCCCTCGGAAAACGTAAAAGCACACCAGCCAATCGAATTGGTACCCAGATCAAGCCCCAGCTTCCACACCGTCACTCTCCACTTTAACGTGTTTATGCGGATCATATTGACGGATGGACTGTTTTATGACAACGTGCTCGCGTTGTTCAGAAAATGCGGTCAGCCTGTTAACACGGCTGATGCCACCAAATGCGAAAGCGGGCTCCGGCCCGCTTTTGTTTTTTCTCCGTCCCCCAGCAAACAGCCGCACACCGTGAAGCCGGAGTGGCGGCTTTTTTGTTGTCTGGACAGCAATGCTGCGCAGGCCATTCTCCTGTTCAGCCGGTGAACTGACCGTCGATGCTTTGGCAACTCCACAGACGGTGCAACAGCTTGTTATGGAAAGAATTACGGCCACTCCAGGGCCTGCAAGCCCGGTGAGGGCATTCACATGTCCCCTGTGAAGCCTGTTCCAACTCAAAAAAATAAACTCATAGGATGTATATCTCGGCAGGACGCATCGCGGGGCATCTTCCCAGAGATCCTTGTCGCTGGAATTCCAGCCACCAGACAAAAACAAGCATGGATTGCATTTGGCAGGCTTCATTTACTTTCATATGAAACAATTTTTCTCGTAAAAGTCGTATCCGTGGAATGTTAATTCAAAATAAACAAAAAGAAACTCTTCCAATAAAAACAAAATTACAATTCAAATATTGTAACACTAACAATCATTGATACAGATATGAGAATCATGTCCAAATAAAAAATCACTATTTTTCTCATTGACTCTCCATGACATCATGATGTTCCGTCTATGCCATCACTGGATGACGTGCCTTGACCACACACGTCTCTGGATGATGAACCCTAGAATGAGTTCCGGGGAAGGCAGGCGCACGCCATGAATTGCAACTTATGAGAATAATATATCCATAAGATCATTTTATGGTGGAATGCGAAACGCATAAACCCTTCAGGAGACGACAATGATTGATTTGTCCACATCCCAGCTGATCACCTACACCTATAACGGGAGCAGCTACAGTATTCAGGTCTATAAAGACAATCTGAAGGACGGTGTTTATTACATTTTGCCGCAACCGATCATCCAGATCGGCAACACGGGTCTGCCTTCGTTCTCCCTGACCTCGTTCAACAATGGCCAGGAAACGACCGGGCAGTGCAATTTCACCACCGTGCTGCAGACACCGCCCGGTGCGGTCGGAGCCGTGCAGGAGAAGTTCCCCGGTGCCATCATCGGTGCGTGGGAATGGAGCGGCGGCAGCGCCTGGTTCAACTATCAGTATCCCGACGAACAGGGTGCCATGCAGGCATTTTCGACGGTTGCCTGGCCGTCGCTGCAGCCCACCACCACCATCGGTCAGGCCGCCCAAAGCTCGGGGCAGGCATCGTGGAGCGTCAGCCTGCCCAGCCAGGCGGCTGTCCAGGCCTTCGTCAACGCTTTCAACGGGCCGAATGCCGGTGTTTTCTCGGTTGAATACCAGATGCAGGTTCCGGGATCGCTGCCCGGGGTTGATGTGACCATCTCCTTTGACTCCCAGACCGCCTACCAGTTCGAACAGACCATCAAGGTTGACAAGAACATCTGGGGGTCGGTCACCAAGGAAACCGTCACCATCAACCAGTATCTGAAGCAGTCGCAGGCCGGGACGATCAATATCGTCTGGGGTGCGATTGACCCGGACTCGTCACAGGGCCAACAGATTACCAACTGGGCCAACCAGACCCTGCAAAATCAGGTGCAGGCATCGGTCAACCAGACCATGGCCATGATGTCGCAGAATGTGCCGGCTGGTCAGGACTACACCTTCAGCATGAATCAGGTGTCGTCGTTCTCGACACACTACGTGCAGAATCAGGTGGTGATCTGGGTAGCACAAAGCGCGACCCAGCTGCCGGGCTTTACACCCGCGGTGTGGGCAGAAGTGTTCCGTACCGTTGATACCCGCCCGCTGACCGTTGTTTTTGCGCTGGAAAACACCAACCTGTCGGTGGTGGGGATCTCTGGCGTCATGCTTTACGTCAGCTCGCCGTCGGGGAATGACATTGGTACGCTGACCGATGCCTCGTCCAACTGGATCTTCTCCCGCCCGGCGGCAGTGTCTCCCTCTGGTGCACCCAACCTGAACTACAGCTATTACTATGTCGTTCAGTACGTCAGCGGACAGTCCTGGCAGTCTCCGTCGGTTGCCACCAATGCCCTGACAACTCCGGCGGTCACCATCAATGCCGGTGATCTGAAGGCGCTGGCCGTTTCGTTCCAGTGCACCAACATTCCGTTCGGGCTGGGAGCCGGCAAGGTCGACTACGTCGAAGTTGATTTCACCTTCGTCAATCCTGCCTCCGACACCCAGACGGATCCGCAGACGGTCACACAGGTTCTGACCTTCCGCGACAACCAGACGGTGACGCCGATCCAGTTCTTCACCTACCTGCCCTATACGACCCCCTACCAGTATGCGGTCAAGTACATTATGGGCGATGGCACGGCGATTACCATGGCTCCGACCACGCCGGACAATGCCAACCGGGTGCTGATCAACTCGCCGCTGACCCCGCAGACCGTGATGCTGTACGTCGAGTGGTCGAACGGCATGTCCAACGTTGGCGTCAGTGCCCGCTGGGTGGACCCCAACAACGACGTCTCGGCACCGTCAAAGACCTGGTATCTGCCGAGTTCGTCGGCCCAGCCTGCCGACTGGGAGTTTACCGCCCCCAACAATCCGGCGGCCTATCCGCAGATCACCTCTCAGCAGATGGTCATCAACGGCAAGATCGTGCGGCCGAACACCCCGTGGAACAATGACGGGGTCTTTATTGGCGTCAGTGGCACCCAGACCTCGTACACCGTTATCATCGATCCATCGCTGGTGGACTGGAACATCTGGCGAATGGTGTCGCTGAATGCCTACCTGATTGATTCTCGGGGCGGGCTGGAACAGATGCAGAGCTATTCGTTCATCAAGGGGACCGGGCCGAAGTTCCGCACCTTCCTGGTGGACGGGATCAAGACCCAGCTCGACTGGTATTACACCATGAGCTACATCCCGGCTCCCGGCATGGGGCAGACGATCAACGTGCCGCAGACCCTGTGCCAGTACAACACCCTGATCCTGTCCTCGACGGTTACCACGCGGGCGCTGTACACCAACCAGCAACTGCATCTGGATCCGGATGTGGCGGCCCCGACGCTGGCGGCGGCGCACAAGCGCCTGTGGCCTGGTCTGGCGACCCTGCCCGAGGCTGAACCTGCGACCTTTGCCTGAAAAACGGCGTGCGCCATCCAACGCACGCCCGGGGGAAACGGGGAAGACCAGCAACGGTCTTCCCCGACCTTTTCAGTCACCCTTCATCCCGGCAGGCCCGTGAGGATCCGTCCATGAGTTCGATTACCTATCACGTCCAGTCGCAAGGACTGACCGGTCCCGGTGCGACCTTATCGGAAATTGCGGTCGGCTTGACCTATGTGGACACGCTGAACGCCTACAGCGCCGAACAGTGGTTCATTCTGACTGCGGCCGAGCCAACGGCATCGTGGACCTTTGATCCTGGCCCTGCGGTGGATGGCACGCTGTTTTACCACGGCATGCTGGTCCCGCAGGCCGGTGCCGCAACATCCTTTGGCATGGCGGTGGCCGCCGGAGCGGGCAGCCCGATCGTGGTCGGTGCCAATGTTTCCCTGCCCCGTACCCTGTCGATCGTACCTGTCCAGATTGCCTGGTCGCGGGTCAGCGAGGCAGAGGTACAGGTGAACGGGCAGTACTTCCGCTTCAGCCCCAACGACACGGTTGCACGCTATCTTCCCCTGTCTGCTGCCAGCTATGACTGGTCCCTGATTTATACCCTGAACGAAGGACAAACGTTCTCCGTCCAGGCGACCGGAGCCACGGCACCGGTTCTGCTGTTGCCGCCGGTGCCTCCGCTGGCAACCATCGCCTTCTCGGTGGACTCGGCTTATTTTGACTGCCTGCCGATTGACCACATTACGGTGATGCCAACCAATCCGGGTGGACAGCCGCCGCAGATCACCCTGACGGCCAGCCAGCCCGGTCCGACAGGTGCCGATATTTTTGAAACACAGCAAGGAAGCGCCTGGACCCTGCTGTACGATTATACCTATACCGTCCACTATACCCAGGCTTCGGGCCTGTCCAGCTACACCGCGACGGTGACCGGCGAACGCAACAGCACGGTTGTCCTGAGTGAAATGGGAGTGCGCATTTTTGATGTCGCTCCGGCAATGGCTCCGGTGCTGGGCGGCATCAGCATCAGCTATACCTATGGTGCCACCACCAAAACGACACAGGCACCGGCCATCTTGCAAATCACCAGCGGTGACTATCAGCCTGGCCCGTTCTCGTATGCCGTCACCTATGCCCTCAGCGGCAGCATCGAGCCGGGAGCCGCGCTCCAGACCGGCAGCTATGCGCTGCCAGCACAAGTACCGCCGTTACCGCGGGTGATCCTTGACGGGAATCCGTTCACGGTGAAAACCACCACCGTCACTGCCAGCGGCCTGACGGACTCCCAGCGGTTTAACCTGACCCTGTTCTCGACCGAGAACGGCAACCTTGGCCTGCCCGACAACAGCCAGTGGACGATGAACGGAGCCAACAAGCCCGTGATGCTGACCAAAGCCGCTCCCAGCCAGACCTATACCTTTGCCGCCATTTCCCCGGACCTCGCAGCCTTGTCCTTTGCCGGTTCGCTGATTGATCAAACGATGGGGACTTTCACCAACGCCATTTCGGCCAACAGCAGTCTCCATCTGGCCCCGCATGCCATTCCCTATTCCATCACCGTCAACCCGACGCTGGTGGACTGGAAGACTGTTGACAGCGTGACCCTGACCCTCTGCAATGATGCCCACCCTGCTGAATCCTCAACGATGACCTTCACCCCGGCCAGCGGTTTCGAGTATGCGACCTATCCCGTCGCCCGCCCCGGATCGGTTCCCACCATCAGCTATTGCGCGGTTTACAGCCTGAGCGATGGCAGCAAGCGGACAGAAAAGCAGACGTCCGTTCCTGCACCGGCAACCCTGATACTCCCTGCAACCGGCTCATTGACAGGAGACCAATGCTGAGTCCCGATCCAACCGTCCCGGTGGGGGGAGGCCTTCCCCCCACCCTGTCGTGGGCGCACGCGGTCATATCCCGCTGGCTCCCGGCCGAGGCAGCGCGCATGGCAGAGGTACTACCCGTCGCGCTGGCGCGCCGACTGACCAGCGGGGGCGACTGGGGAGGCAGCACCCTGACCATGCCGGGCGACCCGCTGGAAATTGCCTTTGCCACCCATGATCCGCTGTCCCTGCGCTATACCGTCGATCCGGGGGTGCAAGATCTGCCGGAGTTGCTGGCCCTGTGGCACCGGCTGGGAGCCCCGACCCTGCCCTCCGAACCGCTGGAGACGGCTCAAGCCTTGTGGCAACAGGGTCAGCCGCGCTTCCACGCCTTTATCGGTGTCCGCCACCGACAGGCCGAAGACCGTTTCAAGCTGTATCTGGAAGTCCCGGAACAGGCTGCCTCTGCAGCCGAAGCCTATGCCAGCGGAGTGCTGGAGTGTCCGGGGGTTCTCCCCAACCGCCCGCAGCGGGTTGAGATGATTGGCGTTGACCCCACCGATGGCCGGATCGAAATTTACGGGCGCATCACCGACATGATGAGCCACGAAGTCGGAACCGTCCTGTGGCGGGGCGGGCTGGCTCACCGCAAGGCCGAGCTGCTGGAGCTGCTGTCGTTGTGTTTCGGCTTTCCCGTCCAGCGGGACTTGCCGGGATCGGTGTTCGGATACAGTTACGCCCGCGCCCCCACCGGCCCGGTCGCCGTCACCCTCTATACCCACGCCCGCACCCTGTTTGGCCGGGAAGGCAGCATTCGCAGTTCCCTGCTGTCGCTGGGGCGGCGGTATGGCTGGGATCTGGGGCTGTACGCCGACCTGTCCGCACCGCTGGCAAATCTGGCCGACCTGACCACCCGCCACACCATGTTCGGCATCACCTTGGTCGGCGACGCACCGCCAACGGTGAGCTTTGGACTGGCACCACCCGAGGAGAGCTGCGGATGAGCATCCCCATCAGGGCCGATCGCCTGCAACGGATTCTCGCCACCCAGACAGACCGTGGAGCCTTTCCATCGGTGGTCTTTCTGCCCGATGGGCCGGCTGACGATGAAAACGGCTTTGTCACGGCTCTGGTGCTGGATGCCCTGGCGGCTGCCGGGGAGTCACAGGCGGCCACCGCCGCCCGTGAACGGGCTCTGGACTTCCTTGCCCGCTGCGAGGCCCCGGACCAGCCGGGCAGCTTCCGCTTTTATCCCCTTGGCGAACATCCGTCCTGGATGCCCCTGCCACTGGTACCGGATGCCGATGATACCGCCCTGTTCTCGTTGGCGCTGGTCAACGGCGGACGCTGGCCTCGGGCATCTCTGGCCGAACGGGTGCTGCCGGTCCTGAACCGCTTCCGCATGGCCTGGGTCTCGGGGGCTGCCAAACCATGGCATACCGAAGGATGCCATTTCACCTGGCTGGATCCGCGCTACGTTCCCAACGACGTTGACCTGTGCGCGAATGTCAACGTTGCCACCATGGCGTGGGTGGCAGATACCCCGGCGGCGCTGACCAGCGTCACCGCCGTCGCCACCATGGTCAAGCGCGGACTCGACTGGGCGGGGCCATCGGCAGCCCGGGCCCGCCTGCTGTCACCCTATTACCCGTCCCCTGCCGAATTGGCTCACGCCCTGGCCCGTGCTGTCCGGCTGGGGGTGACTCCTTTGCGCCCACTGTGGGAGATTGCCCGAACCCATCCATGGGCGCAGGACGAAGACGACGCCCCGCTGTGCTCCTCCGACGATGGCCGCATCATCTGGCGCGCCCCTGTATTGCGAGAGGCCCGTGCGCTGGCAGCAGAGGAGAAAGCACTCACCCCGGACTGTTTTCTTTAGCCAGGGGCCCCTACCGCCGCTCGAAATCTCCGAAACGGTCTTGCAGGCGGCGGATGGCCTTGCTGCGCTCCAGCACGCTTTCCCCCTGCACGGCGATGGCGCTGGTCACCAGCAAGTCCAGCAGCGCCGCCAGCGGCATGAAGGAATCCCACGCCCGCCAGCTCATCGCCGGAATGCTGAGGGTAACGGCCCCCTCGGCCTGCCCCCAATCGCAGTGGGTGTCGGTGATCAGCAAAATCGGGATGCCTGCGGCACAGGCTTCATCAAACAACAGCTGCGACTTGCTGGCAAAGCGGCGACAGTCGATCAGCACCAGCAAGCGCCCGGCGGGATCGCCGTCGAACAGCTCCAGATAAGTTCCGTTCAGGCCATCCATATAGCGGACCGCCGGCCGAACATAGGACATCTGTTCGGAAAAATAGCGGGCGATACCGCTGATATTCTGAAAAGAGGCGATAAACACACCGCCAGCCTGCGTCAGACGACGCACGGCCTCGTCCCATTCCGGGCTGTGGGACAGCTTGTTCAGGCTTTGCAGGGCTTCGATTTGCTGGATCACCATCCCGGACACCAAACGCCCGTTCCCCTGATCGCGCCGCAGGTCATCAACCGTATCCTGCAACTCCCACGCCGAGCTGATCGGGCCGTGGCGCAGTTCGGATTTCAGGGCGTCCAGACTGCCATACCCCAACTCGCGCAGGTAGCGGGTGACGGTCATCGCACTCAGCCCGACATGGGCGGCGATGGAGGCGGCCGTCTCGAACGGAATGGTTGCCAGATTCTGGGCAAAGTACTCCGACAGCAAGCGCCCGGCCTTGGTGCGGCGGGCCTCGGGGGATTGGAACACGGCAAGAAGACTATCCATCACATCCCGCATGGCTCAGGAAAACAGCGACGCCAAGTATGCGCCATCCAGGGCTTCGACAAAACGCCCCTTGCGCCCCAGACAGGGCGTAGCGGCCAGCATGGCGTTCAGGACTGCTTCGTCAACCGCCTCGACCACCGCCATGAACATCGGGTCCAGCAGGTCATTGCCGACGGCGGTCAATGACAGCTCCGGCGGCTCGGGGAGAGGTCCGGGAGAGTTGGCGGTGCTGAAGGCCAGAAAGATATCGCCCGAGTTGTTGCCCGATGGCGTGCCGCCGCGACCAATGCCGATTGCCGCCCGTCGCGCCAGTCGTTGCAACTGGATCGGCAGCAAGGGCGCATCGGTGGTCACAATCGCAATGATCGAGCCTTTTTCCTGCGTCCACACCGCCTTGCCCGGCAACGCCTTGCCGACCGGCTTGCCGCACACCGTCAGCCATGGCCGCAGGCCGTGGTTCGCCTGCACCAGCACGCCAACGGTATAGTCCTTCCCTTTCAGGGTCACCACGCGCGAGGCAGTGCCGGTTCCGCCCTTGTACTCATAGGCGATCATCCCGGTGCCACCGCCGACACTGCCTTCGGCCACCGGCCCCGCCGTGGCGGCATCAATGGCGGCCAGCACATGATCTTCGGTGACCGACTGGGCGTAGATGTCATTCAGCCAGCCATCATAGGTCTCGGCGGCGACCGGCAGCAGCCATAGCCCGTGTCGGTCAAGGCGTGGGCCAAACTCGCGGATCATCCAGCGAATGGTGCCATGGTGCGCCCGCCCCAGAGACAGGCTGTTGGTGATGGTGATCGGCCCGGTGAACCAGCCTGCTTCGTGCAGCCAGTGCGTTCCGGTCATTTCACCATTGCCGTTCATCGCAAAGGCCCCCCCCCACACCGGCGCCAGCAAGTCCTGTCGCGGACGGGGCAGAATGGCGGTGACGCCGGTGTGCAGGGCCGGGTTGGCGGGATCGGTCAGGGTGGTCATGCCAACCGTGACACCTGCCACGTCGGTGATGGCGTTATGCAGGCCGGTCCGGCCTGGCACGGGCAGGCCCAATCCACGGGCACGCAACGAGCCGGATGGCGAGACCAGAGCAGGATCGGGCGATGAAGACATGGGGGAACCTCGCGGGCAGGGAAGCAGAACAGGGCAAACGATGCTCTGACCGGCGCATGTTAGTCAATCAACATTTTCAGAAAAATATTGTTGACTAACATTCCTTCTCTCCATCACACTTGCACAAATGATGGGCGGAAAAATTATCGCTCAAATTTTATGCATCACGATCAAAGGACGCCTCCCCCATGATGTCCGCCCCCCCATTCCCCGCCCCCGGCACCACGCCCATCGTCTGCGTCTCTGCCGCCTCCAAAAGCTTCCACACCCCCGACGGGCGGCTGGTCGAAGCCTTGAAGGCGGTCAGCCTCGACATTCCGGCAGGCAGGTTCACCACCCTGCTCGGGCCATCCGGCTGCGGCAAGACCACGCTGTTGCGCCTGATCGGCGGCTTTGAGGAACCGACCGGCGGCGGCATCTTCATTGACGGCAAGCTGATGGAAGGTATCCCGGCCCATCACCGCCCGACCAACACCGTTTTTCAGCACTATGGCCTGTTCCCTCACCTGACGGTGGCAGGCAACGTTGCTTACGGGCTGGAAATCGCCAAGGTGCCGAAAGCCGAAATACGCCAGCGGGTCGCGGAAGCGCTGGAGATGGTCCGCCTGCCGGGGATGGAAACGCGCAAGATCACCCAGCTTTCCGGCGGCCAGCAACAGCGGGTGGCGCTGGCGCGGGCATTGGTCCTGCGCCCCAAAATCCTGCTGCTGGACGAGCCGATGGCCGCGCTGGACCGGAAACTGCGCAAGGAGATGCAGACCGAGTTGAAACGCCTGCAGCACGAACTGGGCATTGCCTTCCTGTGCGTCACCCACGATCAGGAAGAAGCCCTGTCGATGTCCGATCTGGTGGTGGTGATGAATCGCGGCCAGATCGAACAGCAAGGAACGCCGCGCCAGATTTACGACCAGCCGGAAACGGAGTTTGTCGCTGGCTTTGTGGGGGAAATCTCGCTGTTCCGGGGCCGGATCGTCGGCGACAGCCTGCAAACAGAGGCAGGCACCACCCTGTTGATCGATGCCCTTGCTTCACCGCCGGATCAGCCGGTGACCGCCTGTCTGCGTCCCGAGAAACTGGCACTGGCGAAGCCCGATAGCACCACCCCCCTGCTGCACGGCACTGTCCGCGATGCCACCTATCTCGGCACGTCGACACGCCTTGAGGTCAGTCTGGGAAACAGCGAAGGAGGCATGAGCGACACCGTGATTGCCACCCTGCACGGTGACAGCCCGGCCATCGGTCAGCCGATCACCCTGACCTATTCCCCCGCCGATGTGCGCTTGCTCCGCCACCAAGGTTAAGGATATCGCCATGTCCTTTGCATCCCCCCCACCCATTCCCCGCCGCCCCTTGCTCCGTCCGGGCATGGGCAAGCTGGCACCGGGCTTTTTCCTGTTTCTCTGCCTGTTTCTGGCCCCGGTGCTGATTGTTGTGGTGTACAGCCTGCTGACCCGTGGCACCTATGGCGGGGTGGTGTGGCACCTCGATCTGGACTCCTATGCCCGTGTCCTTGGCCTGCCCAACGAAGACGAGCTGCGCGACTGGGATTTCGTCTATCTCGGCATCTTTGCCAAATCGGCGATGGTCGCCGCCGCCACCGCTGGCTTGACCCTGCTGATGGCCTTTCCCGCCGCCTGGTACATTGCCCGCCAGCCTGACCGGCGCAAGTTCATGCTGTTGACGCTGGTCACCCTGCCCTTTTTCGTCAATGCGCTGGTGCGGGTCTATGCCTGGATGCTGATCCTGCGCGCAGACGGCCTGATCAACAACCTGCTGATGGCGAGCGGGCTGATTGATCAGCCCCTGCACCTGATCTACACGCCGGGCGCAGTGGTGGTGGCGATGGTGTACCAGTATCTGCCGTTCATGGTCCTGCCGCTGTTTGCCTCGCTGGAGAAAATGGACCTCCGCCTGCTGGAAGCCTCCCGCGATCTGGGAGCCAGCGGCAGCATCACCTTTCGCCGGGTGGTTCTGCCGCTGGCCATGCCGGGGATTGTGGCTGGCATGGTGCTGGTGTTCGTGCCGGCCTTTGGCAACTTCCTTGCGCCAACCCTGATCGGGGGAGCCAAGGACCTGCAACTCGGCCCGTTGCTGGCGCAAGCCTTTCTGTCGGCCCGCGACTGGCCGTTCGGGTCGGCCATTGCCACCCTGCTCAGTGCCGTGGTGCTGCTGTGCCTGTTCGTGATGGCGCGCAGCGAAGGCCGCCAGGCCAAGGAGGCCGTGTGATGTCGCTCCGTCCCTCGCCCCTCAAGGCCGCCCTACTGGCACACCTGTGGCTGTTCTTTCTGTTCCTGTACCTGCCGATTGCCATGCTGGTGGTCTATTCGTTCAATGACAATGCCGTCAGCATGATGACGTGGAACGGCTTTACCTTTGACTGGTACTGGCGGGTGCTCGCCAATATTGGACTGATCAGTCCATCCAGCGATCTGGCCGGATCGGGCAATCTTCAGCTTTACTCCGACCCCAACCTCGGCCCGGCGGCCCTGAACAGTGTGATCGTGGCGCTGGGCTCGGCCAGTCTGGCCACCGTGATCGGCACCCTCAGCGCTCTGGGGCTGGCGCGATGCACGTTCCCCGGCAAGCTGGCCTATCGTACCGCGCTGTACCTGCCGATCGTGATCCCCGATATCGTGCTGGGGATTGCCCTGCTGGTGTTCCTGGCCGCCCTTTCCTTTCCGCTGGGTCGGGTCTCGGTGATCCTTGCCCACACGGTGTTCCTTGCCTCTTACGTCACCGTGGTGGTTGGTGCCCGTCTGGCCGGGATGAACACCGCCCTCGAAGAAGCCTCGGCCGATCTCGGGGCTTCGCCGTGGATCACCTTCTGGCGTGTCACCTTTCCCCAGCTTGTTCCCGGTATCGTCGGCGGCTTTTTGCTGTCGGTGGTGATTTCCTTCGACGATCTGGTGATCGCCTATTTCACCAGTGGTGTCGGGGCGACCACCCTGCCGGTGTACCTGTTCGGTGCCATCAAGCGCAACGTCTCGCCCGAGATCAACGCGATTTCCGTCCTGATGATGCTGTTGTCGATGGTGATCGTCGCCCTTGCCCTGTGGTTGCGCCGTCCGACACGGGCGTAATTCCCTTCCCTTTTCTTCCCCGACCTGATGGAGTTTGCTCATGCGTCGTTTGCGTCACCTTGCTGCCGCCTCGCTGACCGCCATGGCCATCGCAGCTGGCCTGCCCTCGGCCCCCGCCAGCGCGGCTCAGGAACTGCACCTTTACAACTGGACCATCTACATTGATCCCGCCGTGGTTGACGACTTCCAGAAGGAAAGCGGGATCAAGGTCACTCTGGACAACTATGGTACCAACGAAGAAATGCTGGCCAAGGTGCAGGCCGGGGCCGATGGCTATGACATCGTGTTCCCGTCGGTATTCATGCAGGATATCATGAGCCAGTTGAACCTGCTGGGGAATCCCGGGCTGAAGAGCATCGACGGCTATAACAATCTGGACCAGAAATACTTCATCGCCAAAAGCGACCCGCAGCACGAAATCTGCCTGCCCTATAACTGGGGCACCACCGGCCTGATCTATAACAAGGCCTTGACCAAAGGACAGGCCGTCGATAGCTGGAAGGTGATTTTCGAGCCGCCCGAAGCCTTGCGCGGCAAGATTGCCGTGTTGGATGACGTGCGGGAAACCATCGGGGCCGCATTGGTTTACAATGGCTTCTCGTTCAATTCTACCGATCCGAAGGAACTGGCCAAGGCACGGGACACCATCGCCAAGGCCAAGCCCTATTGGGCGGCGATGCTGACCGACGGCATCGGCGACAAGGTGATCAACGGCGACTTTGCCGTGGCGCAATGGTGGTCCGGCTCGGCGGCGCAGACGGTGGCCTCCAAGCCCGATGCGGTTGGCTATGTGATCCCCAAGGAAGGCGCCAACGGGTTCCAGGAACAGATGTGCATGCTGGCCAAGGCCCCCAATGTCGCCTCGGCCAAGGCGTTCTTCAGCTACATGATGCGCCCGGATGTCGCCGCCAAGAATACCAACTGGCTGCATGGCGGCACCACCAACAAGGCGGCTCTGACGATGGTCAACCCGGCCCTGCGCAGTGATCCGAACCTCTATCCGTCCGACGAAGTCCGCCAGCGTCTGCATCTGGTGCAGGATCTGGGCGACAAAATCCGCCTGTACGATGCGGTGTGGACCAAGATCAAGGCTGAATAACAAAGAATATACTGTATGATCTTACGCTGCTGCCCGGCGTTCCCCTGACGCCGGGCCTCTTTTCCCCGGAGCCCCCTCATGCGCCTTGCCGCCTACCAGTGCCGAGCCCTGACCGGGGACATTGCCGCCAACCTGCACCGCCTTGATCGCATTGCCTGCGCCGCCAGTGCCGCCGAGGCTGACGTGTTGGTGGTCCCGGAACTGTACCTGACCGGCTATTGTCTGGGGGACCGGACCAGCGAATTTGCCATGTCGCCCGATGCCGCTGCGTTACAGGAAGTGTCGGCCATTGCCCGCCGTCATGCGGTGGCGCTGGTGGTGGGCTATCCCGAACTGCGGGCTGGCGCGGTTTATAACACTGCCGCCCTGTGGGATCGCAGCGGAGCCTTGCTAAGCCGCTATCGCAAGATCAACCTGTTTGGCGATGAAGAAAAACGGCTTTTCCGCCCCGGCGATGCCACCGAGACCACCGCCATCGCCGGAATGAGCGTCGGCATGCTGATTTGCTATGACGTCGAATGTCCTGCCGCTGCCCGTTCGTTGGCCGATGATGGCGCACAGGTCATTCTGGCCCCAACGGCCAACATGCTGCCCTACCGTGCTGCCGCCATCACCGCCCCCCGCGCCCGTACGCTGGAAAGCGGAGCGGCGCTGGTTTACGCCAACTATACCGGCGATGAAGGCCCCCTGACCTATACCGGCCTGAGCGTCATCGTCGGCGCGGACGGCGAAGACCGCGCCCGCGCCGGAGACCAGGGTGAAGCCCTGCTGATTGCCGAGGTGTAACTGACGGGCCCGCCCGGTCAGAGCATTTTCAAGTTGACCGTCGACGGTCAACGGCTCGGAAAATGCGGCACTAAAAGGGAAGAGCGTTTTCGCTCGATGTGAAAACGCTCTAAAGCGGTAGCAGCCCACTCCACCACACTGCCCCGGCCAATACACAGGCTGCCAGCAGAACCAGATACACCCCCCACGGCTGCTTCTTTTCGGCAAACGGGTCATGCAGGGACCGAACCGCTCCGGCAGGCAAGCGGGCCTGCGTGGTCAACGAATTTCCGAACGGAATGTTGATCCGCACCCGGGCATTGACCGCCCAGCCGGTGGCGTCAAGGATCGGGGCCAGATTGCGCTGCCGCAGCTTCAGATAGGCGATCACCATCGCCGGTCCCGAGATCACCAGCACCAATCCCAGCACCGCCAGCGGCATCTGCCACCACGTCAGCCGCAGGAAGCCAGTCACCACCGAGGCAATCGCCGTCCCGATGGCCCCGACCGCCAGACCGATGGCGGCAAAGATCCCGGCAAACCGCCCGACATCAAACGCTGCCGGAACCGCCGGGGCGGGAGATGCCGCAGCTGGAGCAGGTGTTTTCGCTGCCGGAGCAGGGGCTGAAGCTGCGGCTGGGGGGGCAACGGGCAACTGGAACGATGACAGCGGGGATTGCTGCGAATGCAGGGTTGCCAGCTTCTCCAACTGGTCGTTGATCATTTTGGCAAATTTCTTGTATGGCGACCAGAACGCCTGTCCCAGACTGATCGGATGGTCAACGATCTTGATAATCGTGGCATCCCAATCCCGCCCCTCCCGGTCATAAAAGACGCCGTTGCGCCCGACCATCAACTGGTCGCTGTCCCCGACGGTGAAGGCGGCGGCGATGGTCATTTTTTCACTGCCACCTTTGCGCTGGCAGGAACAATAGACCAGATAAATCCGCGACAGGGCGGCCAGCGTGGCATGGGCCGCCACATCATTGACCCGCACACACAGATCGGCACTGCGGCCATCCAGATACAGCCGTCCGGCGAGGAAAATGGCCTTGCCCCTTCCGGCGTAGAAGTCGCGGAAGGAGACGAAATTGTTCAGCAGCCGATGCAGCCCCAGACGCAACCGAAGCAGCCGTTCGACTTCTTCGATCGCTTCGACATCCCTGGCGACGGCCAGATCAGAGGCCACCAGCGCCTCCAGATCAGCCTGCCGGTTTTGCCCGGCAATCTGCCGCAGGCGCTCCGCCCCCAGCGTCATCACTGCTGACGTCGGCTCTTGCGCCATCCACTCCAGACGGGGCTGATAGAGCGCGCAAATGTCTTGCCACTGCGCCATGGTCAGAGTCTCACACTCCCCCAGCACGGGCAGGACGACCTGCTGGCGGAAAGCCTCCAGTGCCGCTCCCCACGCCGGGTTCACCCCGCTGCGCAATGGCAGGGAGCCTTCGGCGTGGACTTCGGCCAGCGGCAGGGGAGTCAACAGGGCCAGACTGTCACTCAGTCCCTTGTCAGCCAGTTGCCCCAGAAGGTCCGGGCCGGGATTGAGCAGGTCGGTGGCATCCCGGCGATAGGCTGCCAACTGACAGCGCAGGAAATAGCCATCAATTTTCTCGCGCACCGCCAGCAGGGCTTCGGCTCCGTCCGGCGTTCCGGCCAATCCGCTGTCACCGTCCAGCCAGCCAGTCGCTTCGACAACCGCGCTGTAGAATGCCGTGATGGTGTCCAGCGTCACCCCATCGGCGCCAGAACGGTCGGTGGTTGCCCCCTGACACTGGATAATGTCGTTGATCAGGGCGATCAGGTCCGGGTCATCGCCCGCCGTTGCCACCGGAACCACGCCATCACCGTTAAAGCGGGTGGACTGGAAAATGCTTTCCGTATCCAGAGCATCACTCAGGGCCAGGGTTTCGGCATCGGGCCGCCCCTGATGAGCCAGAATCCGCCGCGCCGAGGCCAAAACCCGCGCTCCGGCCTCGCTGTCTGCGTTAATCGCCAACAGGCGCAAATCGACCCCCGGACGCACCAGTTCTTCGGGGTCGGCCAAAACGGTCTTCAGCCAGGCGATTTCGCGCAGAATGTCAGCGGCGCGCACCCGCCCGCTGCCGTCAAGGTCGAGCAGGCTCAGGGTTTGCCGATCAAATTCCAGTCCGTCAACCGGGCAGGCCAGCGCAACCCACAGCTTTTGATCAAGCGTATCAAGGGCCAGAATATCTGCACCAGTCTCCAGCCGGGCCTGATCAAAGCCACCGGCCCGGAAAAACTGCATTGCCTCTTTGCTCACCTGAAACACCTCCTGCTGTTTGTGCGTCTGGTCAGCATAGCCGATTTCGCCGGAAAGCTGCGTGCCGTTCCATCACAGTGGCACAAATTTGTTTTGACGGTGTGTTTGCCCGCCCGCGCTAGAGCAGCGTGCGCTAAATCAGAGGCAGGCACGCTGCTCTAGCTTTTTGTTTTGCCGCATTGTTGTTGCGAAAACCGGTTCCCACTTTTCGCACAATGCTGGTTTGTTCTGTCGCATTGTTGTTGCGAAAACCGGTTCCCACTTTTCGCACAATGCTCTAAACCTCTGTGCAATCCCGCAGGGATGGTCAGATGTTGGAGAGAGAAGCATGTCACTGCCCGGTGCACCCCATGGTGCGGCACGGGGTGCAACCCCTGCGCCGTTGTGGCTCAGTTACCCCGAGGCTTTCAGCCCGGAAGAATGTGCCAGCCTGATCGACATGATGATCTTTGGGGCCCATAAAAGCGCCGGGCTGGTCAACGGCAAGGCTGAACAGTCCATCCGGCAAACCGATATCCACTGGATCCCGGAAAACGACGAAACATCGTGGGTCTATCAACGTCTGGCCCAACTGGTGGCGCAAGGCAACCGCGATGCCTTTGGCTATACCCTGTCCGGCTTTGACGAGGACGCCCAGATTGGCCGCTACCAGAACGGCGGTTTTTATGACTGGCATATCGACCGTGGCGGTCGTGGGATTGGTGCCCGCCGCAAACTGACCGTTTCCGTACAGTTGTCCGATCCGACCGACTATCAGGGGGGCGAATTGCAGCTTAATCCCGATGGCCGCGTTGTGACCGCTGAAACAGCCATCGGGACCGCCGTCGTGTTCCCGGCCTATATGCTGCACCGGGTTGCCCCGGTGACGCAGGGCGTTCGCCATTCGCTGGTTATCTGGACCCACGGTCCTGATTTCACCTGATTTGTTTATCGCTGCTGCCAAAGAAAGACCCTGCCATGGCTCCGCCCCGCTCGTTCCGCCCGTCCAATCGTCCTTCCGGCCCCGGCAAGGGGCCTGCCAAAGGGCGGGGTGGCAAACGTCCGTCCACTCCGCCAGCGGCAACCCCGCACGGACCAATCCTGTCCCTGAGCATTGACCGTCTGGGAGCCCGTGGCGATGGCATCGCCCATGCTGATGGACAGACGGTCTTCGTTCCTTTTGCCTTGCCCGGCGAAACGGTGCAGGCTCAGGCGCTGTCGCGCAGCAGCGATGGCGTCAGCACGGTCCTGAAGGGGATCGAACAGCCGTCCGAACACCGTGCAGACCCTGTCTGCCCGCATTTTACCCGCTGTGGCGGTTGCGTAACCCAGCACATGGTCCGCGAGGACGAAAGCGTCTGGAAGCGGTCGCTGATCGTCGAAGCCCTCAAGCATCGGGGCTTTGAGGATGCCGACGCCCTGGTGTCGTCCACCATCGCCCTGCCCGCCGGAAGCCGCCGCCGGGCCGTGTTTGGCTATCGCCGGTTGGCGGAACGGGTGGTGGTCGGTTTCAACGAACGCGCCAGTCACCAGATCATTCCGCTGGATGCGTGCCCGGTGCTGGTCCCGGCCCTGTCATCCCTGCCAGCCCGCTTGTCTGCCCTGCTGGCCCCGGTGCTGCCCAAGGGCAGCCAGGGCGACATCATGGTCGTTGCCAGCGATACCGGCGTTGACATGATGCTGGATATCCCCGCAATTCCGGACCTCGCCGGACGGGAAGGACTGGCGGCGGTGGCAGACCAGCTTGACCTCGCCCGCCTGACGGTACGGATCGGCAAGACCCCCGAGCCGATGGTGATGCGTCGCCAACCGGTGATCACCCTGGGGAACACCCGGTTGCCGCTGCCCATTGGAGCCTTCCTGCAGCCGAGTGCCGAAGGTCAGCAGGCCTTGCAGGATCTGGTGCTGGCTGCGGTCCGGGATACCACCGGGGCGGTTGCAGACCTGTTCTGCGGCATGGGGACCTTTGCCCTGCCAATCGCAGAACTGGGCCGACAGGTGACCGCCTACGACCTCGAAGCCGTCCAGACCGCCCCCCTGCACACCACCGGCCGGGTCAAGGCTCAGGCCCGTGACCTGTTCCGCCTGCCGTTGATCATTGACGAGCTGAAGCCGTTCTCCACCATCGTCCTTGATCCTCCGCGCGCCGGAGCCCAGCAGCAATGTCAGGAACTGGTCAGGCTACCCTCCGGCGTCGGGCCGCAACGGGTGGTGATGGTGTCCTGTAGTCCGGCCACCTTCTCACGCGATGCCCGCATTCTGGCTGATGGTGGATATCAGCTGAATTCCGTCACCCCGGTTGACCAGTTTGTCTGGTCTGCCCATGTGGAACTGGTGGCAGTTTTCACCCGATAACGCTATCCTCATAGCATAATAAGGGATTCTGCACACGGACCCATCCTTCGACATGACCTTTGGGGGGCAACGCACGATGCATACTGTGGCAACCATCCTTCTTGCGACCCCTCACCCTGATGCGGTTGCGGCCTTGCTGACCAGCCTGAGCCGTAGCGGCTATGCCTGCCGGTTGACCTCCCCGGACACCCTGTCGTCGGCCATCGCGCAGGAGGCCCCTGACATTCTCCTGCTCGGGCCGGGCTTCAGCGGGAATCTGCTGGAAACAGCCCTGCACAGCGCCGCCAATGCCCCCTGCCCGGCCCTGTTGCTCGCAGCCCCCGGAGATGAGGCCGCAGTCCTCAGCGCGC
This sequence comes from Insolitispirillum peregrinum, assembly GCF_900156605.1. Taxonomy (GTDB): domain Bacteria; phylum Pseudomonadota; class Alphaproteobacteria; order Rhodospirillales; family Rhodospirillaceae; genus Insolitispirillum; species Insolitispirillum peregrinum. Next base: position 850,988 of record NZ_FTOA01000001.1, read on the forward strand.
AGGAGCATGCCCTGGCTGGCATTCTGCCCTGGCCTGACAGCATCGACGCCCTGCCGTACTATCTGCATCCTCTCACCCGGCTGGCAACCATGCAGAGCGAGCTGGCTCGCCGGCAACAGACCTGCCATTTGCCAGCCACGGCAGCAGGGCACGGCAATCCGTCGCTGTCAGACCCGCCTGCGTCGGTTTTGATCATCAGCACCCATCCGTCCGTGGCCAGTCTGCAGGCAACGCTGGCCCCAGAGGTTGACGTTACCACTGCGCCAGACACCTTTTCCGCACAGAGCCTGATGGAAGGACGCCGTTTTGACGCCTGCATCATGGTGCCCGACACCGACCGGGAGGCGCTGTTTGACCTGTGCCTGCAAATCCGCCGCAATCCGCGGTTGTTCAACCTGCCCGTTCTGTTTCTGGATGATGAGCAGCCGTTGAAGGCTCTGTCCATGGGGGCATCGCACGGCTTGCCACTGTCAGCCAGTGCCGCAGACCTGCGGTTTGCATTAAGGACGCTCGTTCAGCGCCAAAGGCAACGCTGGGCCTTGCGGCAAGCCATGGAGCAGACACGCTCTGCACCTTTCGCCTCCCCCATCGCCCGCGAAGCCTATAACAGCCAGTTCATGGACCAGTATGCGCGGGCTTTCCTCGCAGAACGGGCCCATCCCCATGCTTTTGCCATCGTTGGCCTGCTGTTTGCCGGGGTTGACGCCATCGAACATGAATTCGGGGCCGATGCCGAACAGAACCTGATCGCGCAAATCGCCCAGTGGTTGACGTTGCTGGTCCGCGCCGAAGATATGGTGGTGCATCTTGACGGGGCCCGCTTCTGTGTCATCCTGCCCGATACGCCACCCGAAGAAGCGGCACTGGTCATGAATCGCATTGCCGGGGTGATCTCGAACACCGACTTCGCCGTTCGCGACGTCTATCGGGTTGTCACCGTCTGGCCCTATGTCGTTCCAATGGACTTGACCCTGTGCCAACAGGCACCTAGCCTTGCTACAGAGGTCATTCAGGTGCTGGAAAGCAAAACAGCCCTGCTGTAACGCCTCCCTGGACTCTGACAGATATACTTGAGGTATCACAAAAACTGGCGCCCATGTTTGCGCACGCTGCTTCGGGACACACCATGCGGGTTGACATTATCTTTGATACGATTTGCCCTTGGTGCTTTGTTGGCAAGCGCCGTCTTGAACGCGCCCTCGCCCAGCGGCCAACTGTTGCGGCACAAATCCATTGGCGGCCATTCCTGCTGAATCCGGACATGCCGGAGCAAGGTATCCCTCGTGCTGCCTATCTGGAACGCAAGTTCGGCGGAGCGGCTAGGGTCACCCGCATGCTGAACAGTCTGGCCGAGGCAGGCAAGGCAGAGTCGATCGATTTTTGTTTTGATGCCATCCAGGTTACTCCCAACTCGGTGGACTCTCACCGTCTGGTCCAGTTCGCCCACCGACATGGCGTTGCCAATCAGGCCGTGGAAGCATTGTTCCAGGCCTATTTCGTTCATGGTCGCAATATTGGTGATCGTGACGAGCTGTTGGGCATTACCGAAGACTGTGACCTGTCCGCCGATGAATTCGAGCGCATGCTGAACAGCAATGAAGGACGGGGCGAGATTTACCTCGATAATGCCCAGACGCACCGCCTCAGCATCAACGGCGTGCCGTGCTTTATCTTTGAAAACGCCTACGGCATCGCCGGGGCACAAGATCCTGACATTCTGGTACGCATGATCGATATGGCCATTGAAGGGCCGCTCAACGACCCTCTCAGCAGCCTGCGCCCGCATGGCGATCTGGTCGGAAAGTCGGATCACGGCACACGACAGTAAGAGGACAGGGGTGTGGAGCGCTGCTCCACACCCCGCCCCCGATCTTCCTCCCTTACGGCACCGGGATCAATGCCACGGCAACGCGGCGATCCTCGGCCATCAGGACATTATAGGTCCGGCACGCGGCACCGGTATCCATCAGATCGGTCACCACACCCCGCTCTTTCAGTGCAGTCCGGACCGAGGGCGACACCAGAGCCATACGGGGTCCACAGCCGATCAACAGCACCTCCACCGCCGGTGACGCGGTCAGGATCGGTTCGAACGTCTCGAACGTCATGCTGGCAACATCGGTGGCCTGCCAGGGAACTGTCCGCAATGGCATGACGAGAACCGGCTGCTGCCACACCGTTCCCGAGATCCGAAACAGGTTATCGCCATACGACTGAATGACCTGCCGTCCTTCAGGAATTGCCGGAGTGATATCCATCAGATCATCCCTTGTCAGATCATCAAGCGCCAAACAGAAAACAGGGTTATGGAGCACTGCTCCAAACCTCGCCGGGGCCATTAGGCCCCGGACCCCATTAATTTGATATTGAAAGAAAAAATGGGGGTTCGGGGCCTCAGGCCCCGAGTGGTTCAGGCGGCAGCCTGCACTTTTCCTTCAACTGTCGTGTACTGTGATGTGAAACACATTCACAGCTCCAAGTTTCTGTTTTACCGCATTGTTTTTTTTGCGAAAACCAGAACCGCTTTTCGCACGGTGATCCAGCATCAGGCGTCGAAATCAAGGCCCCACTCGGAATAGCGTGCCCGGTCTTCGGCCCAGTCTTCGCGAACCTTGATGAACAGGAACAGATGCACCTTTTGCCCAAGGATCTCTTCCAGTTCCTTGCGGGCAGCGGCCCCGATGTGCTTGATCTGATCGCCACCCTTGCCCAGAACGATGCTTTTCTGGCTGTCGCGAGCAACAAAAATGGTCTGGTCGATCTTCACCGAGCCATCAGGACGCTCGGTCCATTTGTCCGTTTCAACGGTGATGCTGTACGGCAGTTCGTGGTACAGCTTCAGGAAGACCTTTTCACGGGTGATTTCCGCCGCCAGCATGCGCATCGGCAGATCGGACACCTCGTCTTCGGGGAACATGTAGGGCCCCAGCGGCGCGCGCGAGGCAAGGTAGCGCAGAATGTCTGCCGTACCGCGTTCCTTCAGGGCCGAAATCATGAACACTTCGCTAAAGATACCCTCGGCGTGCAGCTTGGCAGCCAGATCCAGCAGCACCGGCGGATTGACCAGATCGACCTTGTTCAGAACCAGAATCACGTCCCGATAGCCGTTCTTTTTCAGCGTCTCGATGATCGAGCTGCTGTCTTCATCCAGCCCACGCTTGCCGCTGGCCCGCTGGACATCAATCACCAGCATCACCGTGTCGGCATCGGCCAGACCAGCCCATGCCGCCGCCACCATCGCCCGTTCCAGCCGTTTTTTGGGCCGGAAGATACCGGGAGTATCAATAAAGATGATCTGAGTGTTGTCCTGCATCGCAATACCGCGAATGCGGGTACGGGTGGTCTGCACCTTGGGCGAAACAATAGAAACCTTTGTGCCGACCATCGCGTTGGTCAGCGTCGATTTGCCGGCATTCGGCGCGCCCAGCACGGCCACAAAGCCGCAACGGGTCGGAACATCATCCTGGGTGGTCGGAATCACATCATCACTCATCGTTTATCGTTTGGCCTTTTCTGCCAGGGCCTTATCCAGAAGGGTCTGTGCAGCCAACTGGGCTGCGGCACGTTTTGAAGTTCCCGTGGCGCGGGCAGGTGCCAACCCCTGCACGGAAACCTGAATGGTAAAGACAGGGCTGTGGTCCGGGCCCTCGCTGCCGACAGTCTCATAGACCGGCAGGGGCTTGCCACGCTGTTGCGCCCACTCCTGCAAGGCGGTCTTGGCGTCCTTTGGCGGGGCAGCGGCTTCTTCCATGATTGCCGACCAGTGGCGCTCGATGAACGCCTTGGCCGGGGCCAGCCCGCCATCCAGATACAGCGCGCCAAGAACAGCTTCGCACACATCGGCCAGGATCGCCGGATTTTCACGTCCACCGGCATCTTCTTCGCCCTTGGACATGGTGATAAAGCGACCGAGTTGCACCGCATCAGCCACACGCGCCAAGGCTTCCTTGCGGACCAGCGCGGTGTGACGACGAGCCAGCGACCCTTCGGCCTCGGTCGGGAATCGGCGATAAAGAATCTCGGCCACGGCCAGCCCGAGAACCCGGTCCCCAAGAAACTCCAGCCGCTCATACGAAGTCGTATCGCTGGTTGCCGCGCTGCGATGGATCAGTGCACGCGCCAGAACAGCCGGGGCTTTGAAAGAATGCCCCAGCTGCCCCATCGCACCAACCAGAATTTCATCCGGTGACACAGTCACCTTGTTCCCTTTACTCACTGCGCCTGCCCTTTGGTTTCATCCCACGCATCACTGTTTGCCACCGGCCCGATACGATCAAACAGACGTTCCCAACGAATGGCCAGCGGCCACTTCCAGACTTCCCACAGACTGGCTTCGCCATTGACGGACAAGAACAGGAACTCGGCACGACCGACAAAATTTTCAAGAGGAACAAAGCCGACATCCGCCCGGCTATCGGCAGAATTGTCGCGGTTGTCACCCATCATGAAATAGTGATCCGCCGGAACGGTAAACAGGCGGGTATCATCAAAACGGTTGTTATCGCCATTTTCGATGATCACGTGCTGCACGCCCCCGGGCAGGGTTTCAACATAGCGCTGAAACCGCAACACGCTGCCATCCGGTTCGCGGGCAACGTAGTCCGCCACACGTTGACGCGGCACTTCCTCGCCGTTGATATAGAGGCGACCGCCCCGCATCTGGACCGTATCCCCCGGCAGGCCGATCACCCGCTTGATATAGTCCTTGCTGGTATCGCGCGGCAGCTTGAACACCGCCACGTCCCCGCGTTGCGGGTCGCTCTGCATCACCCGACCGTCGAACAGCGGCAGCCCGAGCGGCAACGAATAGCGGCTGTAGCCATACGAGGACTTGGAGACGAACAGGTAGTCACCAATCAGCAGAGTCGGAATCATCGAGCCTGAAGGGATATTGAAGGGTTCGAAGGCCAGGGTCCGAATCCCCAAAGCAATGACAACTGCGTAGATGACCACACGGATCATCTCTCCAATGCCACCGTTTTTCTTATGAGACATGAAAAAGCCGCTCTAACAGATTGATAAAAGGTGAAGGTGCGGAAAACCACCTCCGGCAAGGGCTGTTGGATTGAACCCCCACACCGGAACGCTGTCAAGTTACCCGGCAGAAATTTCACCAGGAATTGCCGAACAGATGACATAGGCCTGCGCCAAAGGCCATTCATCACTGAGGCTTAGGTGAATTTGTTCCCGCCATCCGGCAGGAAGCTTTTCCCTGAGCAGAGCCAGGGCCAGCCCGTGCATCCGCAAGGATGGCTGACCACCCTGCAGGCTGATCACCTCGAAATCACAAAACCGCAACCCCTTGGCTATCCCCGTCCCCAATGCCTTTGCCCCTGCTTCCTTGGCTGCAAAGCGCTTGGCAAAAAAACCATAATAAGCCGCCTCGGTCGTACGTTGACGAGCAGCTTCGCATTCCTGTCCGGTGAAGGTTCTTTGAAGAAACCGCTCGCCAAAACGCTCGATGGTTTTCTGTATCCGGCGAATGTCCACCAGATCGCTGCCAATACCCAAGATCATTCGACCATCCGATCGCTCTGTTTTATGCCCCATCGTCCCGATCAGCACATTTTTGACCAAGGAGACATAAATATCACTATTACGAAAATCATCTTTTCCTCCCGCCCAGTTCATCGCGGCGGCCTGTTCTGTGCTCATTCTGCAACAGCCCCTCTGCAATGAGCCGCGGATATGCAAGAAGGGCTGTTCTTATCAGAAAGTTGTGCAATAAGTAGATCAGAAAAGCGTGTCGCGCTGCATCATGCATGCCGACACAGACAGTGCATGATAGACTCTTGCGAAAGGCCTGCACGATGCGTCGTTTTAAATTTGCCATGGCGGCCGGGCTTCTCGCCAGCTTGCCGCTCTCTGCTGCCAACGCTGGCTGGTACGTCGGTGCTGACGGTGGCGTGTCCTTCATTCAGGGCACCGATGCCGGTTCGTCGACCAACGAAACCGATTATGACCTCGGCATGGTTGCCCTGGGTCAGGTCGGCTACAAGGTTGGCGCCTTCGGCTTCGAAGGTGAACTGGGCTGGCGCGGTGCCGATATCGACAAGATCGGCTCGTTCAACAACACCAGCGGTGACATCAACGTTTACAGCGTGATGGGTAACGTTGTGGTTGACGTCGCCAACTTCAACGGCCTGCGTCCGTTCGTCGGCGTCGGTGTTGGTACCGCCTATGTCGATAGCGAAGGCTCGGTCGGCAACAGCCGCCAGTACGAAGGCAACGACTGGACCTTTGCCTACCAGATGTTCGCCGGCGCCGCCTATGACGTCAGCGACAACTGGAGCCTGAAGGGCCAGTACCGCTACTTCGACACCACCGAGTTCAACACCAACACCCGTTCGGGTGGCAAGTACGATCCGGACTTCAAGACCCATGAAGTGCTGGTCGGCTTCACCTACTCGTTCGGCGCTCCGGCTCCGGCTCCGACCCCTGCTCCGGCCCCGACCCCGGCTCCGGCCGCTCCGGCCCCGGCTCCGGTCGCTGCCCCGCCGAGCAACTACATGGTGTTCTTCGACTGGAACCAGTCGACCATCACCCCGGTTGCCCGTGACATTATCGTCAAGGCCGCCTCTGCTGCCAAGGCTGGCAGCAAGGCCCGTATCGACCTGACCGGCCACACCGACCGCTCGGGCACCGATGCCTATAACCTGAAGCTGTCCCTGGCCCGCGCCGAAGCCGTGAAGGCCGAACTGGCCAGCCTGGGCATCCCGGCTGAAATCGTCAACGTCGATGCCAAGGGTGAAAGCAACCCGATGGTCAAGACCGACGACGGCATCCGTGAGCCGCAGAACCGCCGCGTGGAAATCATCATCCCCTGATACGGGGGTGATGGCCTTCGGAAAGGGGAACCTCCCCTTTCCGAAGAGAACGCCAAGCAATAAAAAAACACCCTGCTTTTCGGCAGGGTGTTTTTTTATGCGCAGGAGTTATCAAATCAATGGGGTCCGGGCCTACACGGACACCACAGTACACGACAGTTAAGGAACAAGGTCGTGGAGCGCCGCTCCACACCTCGCTGGGGCCAGTCGGCCCCAGACCCCATTCCTTTGATAGTGAAGGGGTTCGGGGCCACAGGCCCCGAGCAGTCAAGGCAGCAGCCTGCACTTTCCTGTCAACTGTCGTGCCGTGTGATCTGCCGCAGTGATTTTGCGAAAACCGGTTCTCACTTTTCGCTCAAGACTCTAAAACTCCGGCATCCCCTGCAACAGGCGACCACCCAGCCGCACCGGCTGAATCTTGCGGACCAAACCGGTCAGATCATCCGTTTCAACCACACAGCCGCAAACCGTTGCCTCGCCATCGGCCGGAGCCAGACGGTCGGTCGGCATCTTGCGGGTGAAGCGAGCGATAGCCGCCTCTTTCCGCATCCCGATAACAGAATTATAATCACCACACATCCCCAAATCCGTCTGACATGCAGTCCCGCCCGGCAAAATCTGGGCATCAGCCGTGGGAATGTGGGAATGCGTCCCGAACACCAGCGATGCACGACCATCAGCAAAATGAGCCATCGACATTTTTTCGCTGGTTGCTTCGGCATGGACATCAATCACGATGGCATCCACGCCGCCTTTCCCCAAACGATATTTGTTCAGTTCCTGAGCGACAGCGGCAAACGGATCATCGAGCGGGTCCATGAACAACCGCCCCATCACCTGCATCACCAGAACTTTTTTCCCTTGCGGCGCCTGAAAAATCCCGGCCCCCCGTCCGGGCGTACCGCTCGGATAATTCATTGGCCGCAAAATGCGCGGTTCCTTGTCGATGTGGGCGATCATTTCGCGCTGGTCCCATGAATGGTTCCCCAACGTCACCACATCCACGCCCGCTTCAAAAAGATCGGATGCAATTTTGGCCGTCAGGCCAAAGCCATGGGCGGCATTTTCGGCACAGACCACCACAAAATCCAGAGCCAGGTCCTGCCGGAGCCGGGGGACTGCCGCCACCACGGCATCTCGACCGGAACGCCCCACCACATCACCAAGCGCCAGAATTCGCATTATTTATCCAGTCCCTGACAGGTCCATACCCGACCGGGTACGGCTTTCACAAAGAAAGCGATGATACAGCCGGGGAGTACAGGGGCAAGGAAAAGTTGACAGCAGGACACTGATAAACAAGCGTTTGCGCTCACGGCGGCAAATCAAAAGGTTAGATCAGTGTGCCTGCGTCAGATCACAGTACACGACAGCTGGTGCTATTCGCCCGAACCCGTTTGGCGGCGATGCCCCCAAACCCCCATTTTTCTTTAAAAATCAAGTCAATGGGGTCTGGGGCCTAAAGGCCCCAGCGAGGTGTGGAGCAGCGCTCCATGATCCTGTTTTCTGTTTGTCGTGTACTGTGGCATCAGATTCAACCCACGCTGGTCTAGGCGGCCCCGTTACTCCAGAGCAATCCGCGCTCAGTCAAAATGGCATCGAGAGGCTGATCATGCGGCAAACGCGGGACATGGGGCACCTGCTGACAGGCATAGGCCACGCCGATCGCCACCACAGACATCCCGCCCGCGCGATAGGCATCCAGCGTGCGGTCATAAAAACCACCACCATACCCCAGCCGGAATCCGGCTGGATCAAAAGCCAACAGCGGGATCAGCAGGACGGTCGGCCACACCCCCATTCCAACCGGGTGGTGGGTACCATAAAGACCGTCTTCCAGCGGCTCGCCAGCACGCCAGCGACGGAACTCCAGCGCCATCCCCTTCGCGATGACCACCGGCAAAGCGGTGGCAATTCTCCGCTCGGCCAGATCGGCCATCAAGGGCAGGATGTTGGCCTCACTGCGGATCGGCATATAGCCCGCCACCAGCGCTGCATCAGACATCCCACGGGCATAGGCGGAAAACGCCACGCGCAACCCATCGGCTGCGGCATTCCGTTCGGCAGCCGACACGGCCAAACGCTGCGCCGACATTGCCGCGCGCAAGGCTTTTTTCTCGTTTTCGATCAGGGAAGGGTCGGACAGCGGGATGATCCCCAAAGTCACAAAAGAAGCGGCGAGCCACCGTGGCCGTTGACGTCGCGTTACCTCCAATGGGCCGCGAGCACAAGGTGGGGACCATATACCAGGACCTGGATCCTGACAGAGACAGCCCCCTATCTTTATTTATAGCCCCGGGAGTAGTGCAGTCTGACGCACCCGGCAGCATCGCCTGCCATCATGTTTAAGCTGTTACCAACGACTCTGCAACACTTTCAACACGCTCAGCCAAAGATTCAATGGCAACCGCGATTGCTTCCTGTGTCCGCTCACGCACAACCTCGTCATCGCGCTTCTGTTCCAGCCGCTGACAAGCCGTTTCCAGGGTCGTTTTCATCTCGGCAACCCGCGCTTCTGCGGCCTGCACGGCAGCCTTGGCTTCGTCCAGCTCGGCCCGTGCGGCCTCGGCTTCGGACTTGCTGGTTTGCAGTTCGGCCCGCACCCCCTCAAGCTCGGACTGAACCTTTTCCATTTCGTGCTGGGCAATGGTTGCGCCCTGCAGAACGGCCAGTTCGCCGACGGTTTCCGCCAGCTCGGCCTTGAGGCCATCAATCTGCGTCTGCTGTTCGACCAGTCGGGCGGACTGCTCTTCGGTTGCCTGCTCGGCCGCCAAAGCGCGTCCTTCGGCTTGCTCCAGAGCCGAGACCAGTTCGTCCCGCTCGGACTGCAAGGCTCCAAACCGCTGCTCGACTTCAATATCCAGAGCGTCAATCGCCGAGGCATGATCGGCCTTCAGTTGCTTGACCTCGGCCTGCAGGCGAGTAATCGTGTCCTTGGCTTCGGTCGCACTGTTGCGGGCCTCGAACATCTCGTCGATGATCATCAGGCCGGTCAGGGTCAGCAGCAGCCCTTCGGACACAGCTCCCGTTGCCTTGGACAGCATCAGGGCGCGGCGGTCAAGTTCCCGCCCCAGCGATTGCGCCTGAGTTTCCTGACCATCTTCGCAGGCAACCTGATAGTTGCGACCCGCAATCGTAAGAGTAACCTGAGCCATGAACGATTAGGACTCCAGAACGGCGCGCAGGCGACCGATGGCGGCATCAATGCGCCCGGATGCCTGCTGGCTGGTCAGCTGCAAGCTTTCATAGTTGCTGCGCATGGCAGCCAGCTCGGCACTGAGGTGGGCAATGGCAGCGGCATCGGCGGCATCTTCAGCCGACGCGCTGATACGATCCTGACCGACCGCTTCCAGTCGGCTGACGGCTTTTCCCAGTCGCTGCAGGGCTTGTTCGATGCGTGTCACGGCAAAAAAATCCTGTTTTCAATGCTCTAGGAGCGAGCCTTTTTAGGCCACATCAGGATAGGGCCGAGCAGGGAAATGGTCAACCATTTTGCATCCCCTTTCCGGTCGCTCATGCTATGGTATAGGCATGATGAATGAGCCACTTTTCTTTCGCATTACATCGTATACCGATGCAATCGCGGCCTTTGCCGCTGCGTCCGGGCAGGACAGACCCCTTGCCCTGATCAGCCCGCAAACGGTTCTGTACGCACAAGGTGCCGCATGGTTCCTCAGTCTGTGCCATCAGGCTGCGACACACTTTCCACAGGTTCCCTGCACGATGATTGTTGATTGTGCCGATGCGGCGGGCTATGCCCTTGCTGCACTCGATGCCGGAGCCCCTGCCCTTGCATTGAACGCGATGCCTGCCCCGGCACGTCAGCGCCTGCAGGACATCGCGCGCCAGATGGGCCGCACCGTATACACCGATCCGCTCCCCCTCTGATCCCTTTGCACAAAGCGAGCTTTTCTGATGGCCAAGCCGAAATCCAGAAACAACAAGAAAAAGAAGTCATCCCACGACAATGTCCAGGATGGACCGGCCCAGTGCCGCCTGTACCTGATCACTCCGCCGTCAATTGCCGATCTGGACGACTTTGCCCGGACGCTCGCCGAGACCCTTGAGGCTGGTGATGTTGCCGCCTTGCAGATCCGCCTGAAAGACGTGGAGGATGATGTCATCCGCGCCGTCACCACCCGCCTGTTGCCCATTGCGCAGGACCGTGGCGTTGCGGTGCTGATGAACGACCGCCCCGATCTGGCGCAGGAACTGGGATGCGACGGGGTGCACGTCGGCCAGGAAGACACCCCTTATGACGAAGCCCGCGCCCTTGTCGGCCCGGATGCCATCGTTGGCATCACCTGCCATGACAGCCGTCATCTGGGGATGGTGGCCGCTGAGCAGGGCGCCGATTATGTGGCCTTTGGGGCATTTTTCCCGACCACCACCAAGGAAGCCCCGACCCAGGCAGACGTCGAGTTGTTGACCTGGTGGCAGGAAATGATGACCACTCCGTGCGTGGCCATTGGCGGCATCACCCCGGATAACGCCGAACCGCTGATCGCTGCTGGCGCAGATTTTCTGGCAGTTTCCTCGGGCGTGTGGGCCCATCCGCAAGGCCCGGCCGAAGCGGTGCGCCAGTTCAGCGCCCTGATCGACAAATACCTGTAACAGGCTGATTTATCAGAGAAGAGGCCGGTGCAGAAATATTGCACCGGCCTTTTTTTTGTTATCGATTAGAGCATTTTCAAGTTGACCGTCTCCGGTCAGCGGCTCGGAAAATGCGGCACTAAAAACGGAGAGCGTTTTCGCTCAGTGTGAAAACGCTCTAACCGTGGCAACCTCGGCCCACAAGACGTCTTCCAGCCGCTCGGCCCCCAGCAGGACCATCACCAGCCGGTCAATCCCCAGCGCGATCCCGGCACACTCCGGCAAGCCCAGTTCCAACGCGGCAAGAAACTCTTCGTCAATCGGATAGCGGAAGCCATACAGACGCTCTTTCAGCACCATGTCATGCTCGAAACGGCGGCGCTGCTCGGCGGCATCGGTCAGCTCGCCAAAGGCATTGGCCAGCTCGACACCCTTCCAGTAGACCTCGAACCGCTCGCAAACGCGCGGATCATCGACCTTGCGACGCGACAACGCCGCCATCGACGCTGGCCAGTCGTACAGGATCACCGGCCCGTCTTCGCCAAGGCGCGGCTCGATACGGTCAAGGGAGATGTGAAAAAAGGCATCGTCCCAGCTATCGTTCTCACCGACATAAACGCCGATGCGCCGCGCCTCGGCCTTCAGCGCCGCCGGATCGGGGGACGGATTGGCCGGATCATCGACCGTCGCCAGAATATCGATTCCGGCATATACCTGAAATGCTTCGGCAATGGTCATCCGCGTACAAGGCGGTACCGGACAGCCGGCCGCCTGCGCGGTGGCAGCAATCAGTCCTTCGACATCCTCCATCAGGTCCAGATAACTGGCCCCCCGGCGATACCATTCCAACATGGCAAATTCCGGGTGATGGGTCGTCGAGCGTTCGTTGTTGCGAAAGACCCGCGCAATCTGGAAAATGCGCGGCAGGCCACCGACCAGCAGCTTTTTCATCGCAAATTCAGGACTGGTGTGCAGGTACAGGCGCCGTTTTTCACCATACGGATCAACGAGATCCGTCCCGAATGCCTGCAAGTGCGGCTCGAGCCCCGGTGAGACCTGTAAACAGGGAGTCTCGACCTCTAGGAACTCCTGATCGGTGAAAAACCGGCGCACCGCTGCCACAATGCGGGCGCGGGCTTCCAGGGCGGGACGGCGGCGGGCAACCTGATCCGGGTGCCACCACGGCAAGGACGACGGGGTTTTGCTGTTGCTCATCATGTCAAAAGCTCTACACCGCGCAGAACATCTTGCCAAGCCGCGCCGTTCGTGTTGCCTTTGGTGGTTCAACCTGATAAGAACCGCCCCCAAGCCTGTTCTGCGGGCATACCTGTTCCACCAAACGTAAAGAAGAAGTTCGCGCCATGAAGATTCAGGCCAACAACATTCGCCCCGGCATGGTCATCGAAAACGAAGGCCGCAGCTGGACGGTCATCAAGACCCAGATCGTGCAGCCGGGCAAGGGCGGCGCCTTCATTCAGGTCGAAATGCGTGACGTCGAATCCGGCACCAAGACCCAGAGCCGCTGGCGCACCGCCGACACCGTCGAAAAGCTGGATGTGCGTCAGATCGACTGCACCTATCTGTTCGAAGACGAGTCCGGCTACAACTTCATGGACAAGGAAACCTTCGACCAGTTCTTCATGCCGGTTGACGCCGTTGGCGAAAAGGGCGGCTATCTGCAGGACGGCATGGAAGTGGTGATCGACACCATCGAAGGCAAGCCGGTTTCCGTGCAGTTGCCGCAGACCGTCGTCGTCGAAGTGATCCAGGCCGACCCGGTGGTCAAGGGCCAGACCGCGTCGTCGTCCTACAAGCCGGGCATGCTGGCCAATGGCATGCGCATCATGATTCCGCCGCACATCGAAGCCCCGATCAAGATCGTTGTGAACACCGAAAGCGGTGAATACGTCGAACGTTTCAAGGGTTAAAGTTAGGATTTCCCCGTTCTATGGCTCTTTTGCGTTCTCCCGTTCTGAATGTGATGGTCAAGGCTGCCGAAAAGGCGGCCAAGGGCCTCGTGCGCGACTTCGGCGAGCTGGAGCAGCTGCAGGTTTCCGTCAAGGGTGTGGGCGACTTCGTCTCCGCCGCCGACCTGCGTTCAGAGAAAATCATTCGCCACGAGCTTGAAAAGGCTCGCCCGGGCTATGGCTTCCTGATGGAAGAAAGCGGCTACACCGAAGGAACCGACGGCGTTCATCGCTGGATTGTCGATCCTCTGGATGGCACCACCAACTTCCTGCACGGGATTCCGCACTTTGCGATTTCGATCGCTCTGGAGCGGGAGGGCGAAATTATCGCCGGCCTGATCTACAACCCGGTCACCGATGACCGCTTCTATGCCGAAAAAGGCACCGGAGCGTTCTTCAATGACCGCCGCATGCGCGTTTCGGCCCGCCGCAAGATGGAAGAGTCCGTCATTGCCACCGGTATCCCGCACAGGGGCCGTGGCGATCACATGGCCTACATCAAGCAGTTGGCCAAAGTGATGAGCACCACTGCCGGTATCCGTCGCAATGGCGCAGCCTCGCTGGATCTGGCGTGGACCGCCGCCGGACGCGTTGATGGTTTCTGGGAAGAAGGTCTGGCCCCGTGGGATGTGGCCGCCGGCGTGCTGATGGTGCGCGAAGCCGGTGGGTACGTCAGCGGGCTGGACAGCCGCGACCCGGTGATCAGTGGCAACATCCTTGCCTCGAACGAGCCGCTGCATTACGCCCTGCTGAAACTGCTGCAAACCCAGCAGAAGCCCGCAGGTGATACCGCCGCCGCTGACAAGCAAGGCTGATCCGGGGCCTGAAGCAGTGAGCGCAAAAGTGGGAACCGGTTTTGCGCGCCATCACTGCGGCAATATAAAGAGCCAGACCAGTGTGCGTCAGATTTAACGCACACTGGTCTGGACACGGCACTCCCTGTAACGAACAGCGCGGCAACGGGCCTGAAAGCCGGTTGCCGCGCTTTCGTTGCATGGTATAGTGTGCCCCGTCCGCACCGGGATATCGACTTTGCCCGTTGAATATTCTGCCAAATACGACACAGCCGTATCCGCATGGGAGAACCGATACCGTGCTCACCGATCCCGCCGCCAAACAGCGTTCCAGCCACGCCCGCACGCGGCGTCTTGGCGTTGCAACTGCGGTCCTGCTGGCCTGTAGTCCGTTGACGGCACACGCGCAATATGTCGCCTCTTCGACATCCAGTGTGCAGGTGGACACATCGGTTCTGGAAACCCTCGGTGCCCCGCAAACCATCGCTGACCTGATGCTGCCGATGGCGTCCCGCCCGACCTCGCAGCGCCCGGGAGCGCCGTTGTCCTCAACCGGGGCCCCACCCCGGCAGGGCTTGCTGCCCGATCCCCGTCGTGCTCCGCAAAGCGAATTGCTGGTCTCACCGGGCAAGTCCCACACCACCGTTGCCCAGACTCACAAGCCGCACAAGCCATCGGTGGCAGTCACCATTCCGGCCCCGCCACCCCAGCAGGCCAGCTACACACCGCCAGCCGACGTTCCAGCCACGGCCGATGCCGGGCAGGCCGAAGCCACCGCACAGGCACGCGCCATTGCCGCCGCCAAACAGGAACTTGCCGAGCGCGACCGCATCGCCAAAGCGGATCAGATCGCCGCCCAGCGAACCGCCGAGGCTCAGGAACAACATCTCAAGGAACAGCAGGCCAAGGAACAGGCTGCCAAAGAACAGCTAGCTCGTGAGGCGGAGCTGAAAGCCGCCGCCGACGCGGAAGCAGAAGCGCAAGCCAAGGCCGCACAGGAGCAAGCCGCGGCACAGGCTGAAGCCAGCCGGAAGGCGGAAGAGCAAGCTGCCGAACAGGCCCGTCAAGCACAGCAGGCCGCCAAGGCCCGCGCTGATGCCGAAGCCCGCGAAGCCCAAGCCCAGGCTGAAGCTGAAGCCAGTCGGCGCGCTGCCGAGCAGGCCGCTGCCGAACAAGCCGCCCGCAAGGCACAAAGCGCCAGGGAAACGGCGGTTGCCGCCCTGCCCTCAGCCCCGATCGTCCCCAGCCTTCCGAGCGCCGCCCCGGCCAAGGCCAGCAGTACTCCGGCCCCGGCCTACAGCAGTGGTGAAAACCTGACCATTCCTTTTGCCTCCAATGCGGCCGACATTCCTGCCCAATCCGGCTCGGCGCTGGAAAGCATCGTCCAGAAGTTGAACAGCAACCCGGAACTGAGTGCCCGCATTCAAGCCTATGCTGCGGGTGATGACTCCAGCGTTTCAAAAGCGCGCCGCCTGTCGCTGTCCCGCGCTCTGGCGATCCGCTCGTATCTGCTGGATCGGGGCATCGCCCCCACCCGGATCGAGGTCCGCGCCCTTGGCACCCCCACCAGGGGGAACCCGGACCGGGTTGATGTCGAGATGGTCAAATCCTAGAGCAGTGAGCGCAGAAGTGGGAACCGGTTTTGCGCGCTATCACTGCGACAGATCAAAAGGTCAGACCAGCGTGCCCGCGTCATATTTAACCCACGCTGGTCTAAATCGGTGCCCAGACAGGTTAACCCGGTCATCGCTTACCTGACACAACAAGGGAGACTGCCCGCATGACCCGTCCCCATCGTTTCATGGTCCGCATGACCATCTTTCTGGCGACGGTCGCAGCCATTGCCGCAGCCCTCGCACACGGCGTTCTCCCGGCGTTTCTGGCGAACCCGGCCCTGAATGGCCTGATTTTCGGCGTCCTGTTTATCGGTATCACCCTGAACTTCCGCAACGTTCTGCGGCTGAACCCGGAAGTAAAATGGATCGAAGGCTTCCGCCGGGATGAAACGGCTGCGGTCAGCAGCACCATGTCGGTGCCTCCGCCCCGCCTGCTCGCGCCAATGGCCACCATGCTGAATGAGCACAAAGGCCGTTCGCGGTTTTCCATTTCAGCCCCGGCGATGCGCTCGCTGCTCGACGGGATCGGGTCCCGCCTTGAAGAAGAACGCGACCTCGCCCGCTACTTCATTGGCCTGTCGATCTTCCTCGGCCTGCTGGGAACGTTCTGGGGGTTGATGCAGACCGTCGGCACCATTTCCGATGTCATCAACTCGCTGGAAGTATCGGGACAACAGGAAATGGCCGCCATGTTCTCCCAGCTCAAGCAGGGCCTTGGTGGTCCGCTGCACGGCATGGGAACGGCGTTTTCCTCTTCCATGTTCGGGTTAACCGGCTCGCTGATCCTTGGCTTTCTCGATTTGCAGGCCGGGCAGGCGCAGAATGCCTTTTACAATGATCTGGAAGAATGGCTGTCCGGCGTCACCAAGCTGACCTCTGGCGGCGGCGACGGCGGTGGCGATCAGTCGGTACCGGTGTACATTCAGGCATTGCTGGAGCAGACAGCCGAAAGCATTGACGAACTTCAGCGCAGCATTGCGCGCGGCGAAGACAACCGTTCCGCCGGGCTGGCCTATCAGCGCGACCTGATTGACCGCCTGACCACCCTGACCGACCAGATGCGCGCCGAACAGCAGGTGTTGCTGAAAATGGCGGAAAGCCAGGTCGAGATGAAGGGTCTGCTAAGCAGACTGACTGAGGCTATCACCTCGATGAAGACCCCGACCGCCGGGGGAATGGACGATGCAACGCGAAGCCACATCCGCAACATGGATGTGTCCCTCAACCGGCTGGTTGATGATACCAACCGGGGCCGGGATGATGCGGTCAAGGATATCCGCTCGGAAATCAAGCTGCTGGCTCGCACGCTGGCTGCCATTGCCGATGATAATCGCCGCTGATCCCTTCCCTTTCACCTCAAAGGAGACTTCGCCATGCCGATGCGCCGTCGCCGCCAGCATAGCGTCGATATCTGGCCCGGCTTTGTCGATGCCTTGGGAAATCTGCTGATTATCCTGATCTTCGTCCTGATGGTGTTTGTTGTGGCTCAGTTTTTCCTGGGCCAAACCCTGTCGGGACGAGAAGAAGCCCTGGCCCGCGTCACCCGGCAAATCACCGAGATGACCGACCTGTTGAACATGGAAAAATCCGCCAATGCCGATCTGCGGACCAGTGTCTCCCGCCTGTCTTCGCAACTGGCCAGCGCCAACGCCCGCATTGAAGAACTGAGTGAAAACGAGCGCAGGAACGCCGAAGCCGGCCAGCGGCTGAACGATGACATTGCTGCCTTGCGGGCGCTGAAAGACAAGCTGGAACGGGAAATCACCGAAAAGGACCGCCAGCTTGCCGACCAAAGTGGTCGCCTGAATGAACAGACCCAGATTTCCGAGCAGGAACGGGCGCAAGCAGCCTTGCTGCGGGAACAACTGGCAGCGTTACAGCAGGAAATGGCCCGACTGGGTGATGCTCTGGATGCCGCAGAAAAGACCAATAAAGAGCAGCAGGTGCAAATCTCTGATCTTGGGCGGCAACTGAACCGGGCGCTGGCCACCAAGGTGGCAGAGCTGCAAAAGTACCGCTCTGAATTCTTTGGCCGCCTGCGTGGCCTGCTGGGGGATCGCAGCGATATTCGCATCGAAGGTGACCGCTTTGTCTTTCAGTCCGAAGTGCTGTTTGATACCGGCTCGGCCGAACTGAACCCCGAAGGGCAAAAACAGATTGCGGCTCTGGCCAGCACCCTCACCCAGCTGGCCAAGGAAATCCCCCCGGATATTGACTGGATTCTGCGCGTTGACGGGCATACCGACCGCCGTCCGATCAATACCGCCCTGTTCCGCTCCAATTGGGATTTGTCGGCTGCCCGTGCGATTTCGGTGGTCAATTTCCTGTCGGCCCACGGCATCCCCCCACAGCGCCTTGCCGCAGCCGGATTTGGCGAATATCAGCCACTGGCAGCAGGCAACGACGAACCTTCGATGCGCAAAAATCGCCGGATCGAGCTGAAACTGGATCAAAGATAGCCTTTACCTCCGTAAAACTGTAACTCGACCCTTGCGTTAGGGTCGGCTCTGGGATATACGAACCGCTCGTTTCTGGAGAGCAGGCCATGAAAAAAGACATCCATCCTGAATACCATGAGATCACCGTCACCATGACTGACGGTACCGAGTTCAAGACCCGTTCGACCCTGAAGGGCGAAACCCTGCGTCTGGACATCGACCCGAAGTCGCATCCGGCTTGGACCGGTCAGCACCGCCTGATTGACACTGGCGGCCAGATCGCCAAGTTCAACAAGCGTTTTGCTGCTTTCGGCCTGAAGTAAGACCCAGGCCGATTCAGGGACATGTGACCTGCGTCGGCCCGTCTTGATGATGCCAAAGACTTGAAAGCCTTGCGCCCGATCCTGACAGGTCGGGCGCAAGGCTTTTTCGCCTGCCCTCGCACTGCGGATCGTATCAGGATGGCCCCTGTCCAGGCGTCGAGCTTGCCAAAACATGGCCGAAAGGCGCTTTTCTGCCAGACCTGCGAAACCTTTCTGCTATGATGGGCGACAGGTGCCATTGCTGTTCTGACGATAAACATCGTATAGTCCATAAGAACCAGTCCATAGCATGAAAGGTGGGCACTGTTTTTTCAGAAAAGACGATTTCAGGGCACCTGTCTGGCTCGTGCTGAGCCGGGTGACTTTCATTCTGTAGCCCCCTGTGTGCGCAGCCCTTACCATTTAGCAGGAACACGGACGTATGCCGGCTATCGTTCACTATGAAGTCTATTCGTATGATGTCCGCGGCTGGACGCTGGAAACGCGCTACCCCAGCACCGAGCGTGAAACCGCCATCAACGAGGCAAAAGTCCTGGAGATGACCCTGAGCCGTCCGGTGAAGGTCATCCGCGAGACCTATTACACGGAAAGCAATCTCAGCGAAGAGACGGTTACTTTTGTCGGGCGGATCAAGCCTCAGGCTCAGGCACCACGGCGCTCGAAGGTGGGCGGATATGCCGGCGGTCCGATTGGCGGCAGCAGTGCAGGCACAGCAGGGGCACCTCCGTTCCTGACGCCTGCCCAGAAAGCCAAGCAGACCGCCGACTTCATGTTCCGCGTGCTGGTGGTCATGATTGGGTCGCTGACTGTTTCCGTGCTGGGAACCGCAGTGGCATCGATGCTGATCAATCGCTATTCGATGGTTGGCGTCTCGCTGCTGCCATCCAGCAACTCTCTGGTCCTGTTCCTGATCTTCCTCAGCCTGTTCCTGATTACCGCCGTGCCGCTGGTCATGCTGTACGTGCCGCTGGATGTCCTGCTCGGCCCCAAAAAGGGCAAACGGGCGGGATCCAGCACGTTCTCGATGCCGCTGGATCTCGACAAGGAACCAACGCCAACCGAGGACGGCAACACCACACCCTATCCCCGTCTCAGCAACCCGACCGATGTTGTCGATGCCGTCATTGCATCCCAGAATGACGATGACAGCAACAACCGCATGTCTGCCACCCTCCATCAGGAGAAAGAAGCCGAAGCGGCAAAGCAGCAGGCCGCTGCCGCCCAGCAGATCGAGGCCGAAAAAGCCCGACGTGCCGAAGAAGAGCGGCAGCGCATCGAAGCATCGACCAAAGAGCAGCAGGAGCGGGATGCGGTCATCGCCAACCTTACGGCCAGCCTTGCCACAGGGGATGACACTGCGACAGCTCCTGCGCAAGCAACGGCGGCCTTTGATGACTTTGAGCCCTTTGACCCGAACAGGATGAAAGCCCCCCTGCCCGGTGAACCCGGCTGGGATGAATGGGTTGCCACGCAGGAAGGACTGGACGACGATGCAGGGGCACTCCAGCCCCAAGAAGTCCTCGGTCATCCCGGACAATGAGCAAGGCATGTCCCAGGCCCGTCTGGTGATCATGAAATTCCTGGGGGGAGCGGTCAATGCGATCAAGATGACCCACCCCCAACTGGATGCCTACAACAAGTTCGGCGTCAACCTGTATATGGCCGGAGCCTGCGAGCTGCTGGGCGAGCACAAGAAAATCTCACCCGAACAACGCAATATGCTCATTCAGGAGACTGTTGAGGTTATCGGGACAAGGCCAGAGCAAGCCCGCCACATGATTTCCCGTCTGGATGGCTACCGCAAGGAAGGTCGTTACCGCCAGATGATCAATGCCGGTCGTGTTGCCATGGATCGCCATATTCACGGCAGCGGCGACCCGTTCATGGCGATCGGCGGCATCATGAAAGACTGGAATACGCCCCAGTCCCAGCAGGTCGCGGCAACATCGGTCACCATCCTGTTTACCGACATGGTTGGCTCGACCGACATGACCCAGACGATCGGTGATTCCGCTGCTCAGGACATCATCCGCGCCCATAATTTTATTGTTCGGGCCGCGCTGTCGCACCATAACGGCAAGGAAGTCAAGCATACCGGCGATGGCATCATGGCCAGCTTTGATTCCCCCACCGATGCTGTTGGGGCCGCCATCGAGATTCAACAGCGCGCCCGCGAGCATAACGTAAAATGGCCCAAACTTTCTCTGGGCCTGCGGATTGGCATGAATACCGGCGAACCGATCATCGAGGAAAACGACTACTTCGGAACCACGGTACAAATCGCAGCCCGCGTCTGCGCCGCCGCCGGAGCCGACCAGATATGGCTCTCCGCCGATACCCGTGCCCTGATTCCGCCCGCCTCTGGCATGCGTTTTCACAGCCACGGGGCACAGCGCCTGAAAGGGGTCAAGGCCCCGCATGAGCTGTTTGAAGTCTTGTGGACCGAAGAGCGTGCTCAGGAACTGGACCGCCTGAAGCTGCGCCGTGAAGAGATGGGGCAGCAAAAGACCGCTCAGGTGGCTCCCCGTCCGGCAGCCCCGTCCGTTCTGCCAACCCCTTACAGCCCGGAAGAAACCGCGCGTGCGCGCGAAGCCGCCCGGCAGCATTTACAGCATGATGGCGGAAAGCGGTGAAAGACGCGTCACAGGACACGACAGTTGGTAGGGAATAGCGGACTGCCGTCCACACCTGCCCGGGGCCTCCGGCCCCGAACGTTCACTTAGGGACGATGCCCCCGGACCCTTATTTCCTCTTTCAATATCAAATTAATGGGGTCTGGGGCCTTAAGGCCCCAGCGAGGTGTGGAGCAGCGCTCCACATTACTGTTGTGTACCATGGCGTCAGATTTAACGCACACTGGTCCAAGACTATAAAATCTCAGCCGCCGTTTTCCAGCTCTTCCCGCAGCATCTCGATTTCCAGCCATTGCTCTTCGGCCTCCGCCAGAGCAGCCTTTTTGACCGTCAAGCTATCGACAGTCTTCTGGAACTCGGCAGGATTGCGGTTGAACAGCGTGGGGTCCGCCATGGTTTTTTCCAGTGCGGCAATTTCCTTTTCCAGCTTGGCCATCGCCTTCGGCAGCTCTTCCAGAGCCCGCTGATGCTTGTAAGACAGCTTGGCCGAAGAAGGCTTGTTGCCACGCGGCTTGTCACCACCAGCGGATTTTTCCTCGCTCCTGGCCGCCTTAGCCGGGGCTTCGGGTTTCGGACGCTGCCGCTCGTAATCGGCATAGCCACCCGGGTACTCGCGCACCACGCCCTGCCCTTCAAAGGCGATGGTCGATGTGACCACCCGGTCGAGGAAGTCACGATCGTGGCTGACCAGCACCAGCGTTCCGTCGTAATCGGCCAGCACGTCCTGCAACAGGTCGAGCGTGTCCATGTCGAGGTCATTGGTCGGTTCGTCGAGGATCAGGAAGTTTGATGACTTGGCCAACGCTTTGGCCAGCAACAGGCGATTGCGCTCGCCTCCTGACAGGCTTCCTACCGGGCTGCGGGCCTGGCGGTCATCGAACAGGAAATCACGCATATAGCTGACGACATGGCGCAAGCGACCACGAACATCAATGCTGTCTCCGCCACTGTCGGCCAGCGTATCCCAGACCGTCCTGTTGGGGTCGAGCGCACTGCGGGTTTGGTCAAGGTAGACCATTTCCAGATTGGTCCCCAACCGCACGTCGCCGCCATCGGGCTGCAACTGTCCGGTCAGAATCTTCAGCAGGGTCGACTTGCCTGCCCCGTTCGGGCCAATGATCCCCAGTTTATCGCCACGCAGAATACGGGTTGAAAAGGGTTTCAGAATCTCGCGTCCTTCAAAGGACTTGAAAATTCCCTCAACCTCGACCACCAGCTTGCCCGATGTCGGTCCACTGTCGGCATCCATCTTCACGCTGCCGGTGCGGGCAACCATCGCCGCCCGCTCGCTGCGCATATCCTGCAATCGCCGCATCCGCCCCATGTTGCGGGTCCGGCGTGCCTTGATCCCTTGCCGGGACCAGGCAATTTCCTGCTCGATCAACTTATCAAACTTGGCCGTCTCGGTGGCCTCGCGCTCGAGGATGTCTTCGCTCCAGCTTTCAAACTGCACAAAGCCCGCCTCCAGCCGGCGGACAATGCCGCGATCCAGCCAGAACGTCACTCCTGTCAACCGGTTCAGAAAAGCGCGATCGTGGGAAATCAGCACAAAGCCACCGCGATAGGCCAGCAGCTTTTCTTCCAGCCACTGAATGGTCGGCAGATCAAGGTGGTTGGTCGGTTCATCCAGCAGCAGGATGTCCGGCTCGCCTACCAGAATGCGGGCAATCGCCGCGCGACGCTTTTCCCCGCCGGACAGGGTGGTCGGGTCGCAGTGCGGGTCCAGCTTGACCTCATCAATCAGGATGTCGACCTTGTGCAGCTCGTCCAGATGATCGCCAAGCCCGCCAGCGACGTAATCATGCAGGGTCGCATAGCCCGATGGGTCAGGTTCCTGCGGCAGATAGGCAATCCGCACGCCCGGTTGCAGGAACAGCTCCCCCTCCTCGGCATCGACCAGCCCGGCCATCACCTTGAGCAGGGTCGATTTCCCCGAGCCATTCCGGCCCACCAGACAGACACGATCACCGCGCCCGACCGAACAATCCACGCCGGTAAACAGGGGGTTCCCACCAAATCCGAGACGAATATTGCGCAGCGTCAGTAACGGGGGCGGAGCGGCCACGGGCTATTTCCTTGTTTCAAGACAATCAACGGCAAGGGTGTTCAGGGCTATCAGGGGCCACAGCCCCTGAACGCACGCTAATTCCTTTGTTCCCCCAGAGCATAGGGGCTGGTGCCGTGTACGTCCCATATCTCGCGGGCGTAATCAAGTATCGTCGCATCGGCCGAGAATTTCCCCATTCGGGCAACAGTCAGGATCGCTTTCCGTGTCCAGTCCCCCTGCTGGAGATAAGCCGCATCCACACGGTCCTGACAGGCGATATAGTCGCCATAATCTGCCAGCACGCGATACCGGTCACCACCACTGGTCAGGCTGTCAAACAGTGGCTTGAAGGCATCCGGCTCGCCGGGAGAAAAGGCTCCGTTCCGCACCATCTCCAGGGCCTCGGCCAGTTCATGGTTATCCCGGTAGATGGCCCATGGATCGTATCCATCACGGACGGTCGCGGCCACCTGATCCGCCGACAGGCCAAAGAAGAACAGGTTTTCCTCCCCGACTTCTTCGGCGATTTCGATGGTCGCGCCATCGCGGGTTCCGATGGTCAGCGCGCCATTGAGGGCCAGCTTCATGTTGCCAGTCCCCGAAGCTTCGGTGCCAGCCGTCGAAATCTGCTGGGACAGCTCGGCGGCCGGAATGATCAGCTCGGCTGTCGAAACATCGTAGTTGGGAACAAACAGAACCCTTAATGCATCACGGGAGCGGGGGTCACGGTTCACCACATCGGCCACGGCCAGAATCAAGCGGATGGTCAGCTTGGCCAGAACATAGCCCGGTGCGGCCTTGCCTGCAAAGACCACCGTCCGTGGAACCACATTCTGCCGAAACTGACGCTGGCACAAACGGTTATAGCGGGTAATGACGTGCAGCACGTTCAGAATTTGCCGCTTGTATTCGTGAATTCGTTTGATCTGAACATCGAACAGGCTGTCAGGATGGATCACCGCCCCCAGCGAACGACTGGCGAACAGGGCCAGACGCCGTTTGTTGGCCTGCTTGATGCTCAGGAATTCATCCCGGAATGCACTGTCATCCGCCAACGGCAGCAAGGCGCGCAGTCGGTCAAGGTTGGTTTGCCAACCGTCCCCGATACTGTGGGTGATCAGGCGGGCCAGCGGACGATTGGCTTGGTTCAACCAGCGACGCGGCGTGATCCCATTGGTCTTGTTGACAATTTTCCCAGGGTACAACTGTTCGAAATCAGCAAAAATGCCGTTTTTCATCAGCTCGGTATGCAGATTGGCCACACCGTTGACGTGATGACTGCCCACCACCGCCAGATGGCTCATCCGAACACGCCGCTCGCCGCTTTCATCAATCAGCGACATCCGCCGGACCAGATCATCATCACCCGGTCGCAACTGACGGATTTCGGCCAGAAAAACCGCGTTGATGTCATAAATAATCTGCAGATGACGCGGTAACAGGGCCTCGAACACCGCCACCGGCCATGTTTCCAAAGCCTCGGGCAGCAGCGTGTGATTGGTGTACGAGAACACCCCTTTGCAGATGGTCCAGGCATCAGCCCACGGGCAATGGTGCTCATCCAGCAACAACCGCATCAGCTCGGCCACGGCAATTGCCGGGTGCGTATCATTCAGCTGAATGGCAACCTTTTGCGGCATCAGGTCGAAATCGTCATCCTGCTCGCGGCGGAAACGACGCAGAATGTCTTGCAGCGATGCCGAGGAGAAAAAATATTCCTGCTTGAAGCGCAAGATGCGCCCTTGCTGAGTGCTGTCGTTGGGGTACAGCACACGAGACAGGCTTTCCGAGTCCACTTCGGCCCTGACCGCATCAAGGTATTCACCCTTGTTGAACTGGACCAGATCAAAGCCATGGGAGGCCCGTGCGGCCCACAAGCGGATCGAGTTGGCAGAAAACCCCCCATATCCGGGCACCGCCATGTCTACCGCCACCGCCATCAGTTCTTCGGCGGGATGCCAACGGAAAAAGGGCCGACCAAGGGCGTCCTGCCCCTGCTCTACCCAGCCACCGAAACGGATCGGATGCGTATATTCAGGCCGCTCGAATTCCCACGGGTTCCCATGGGTCAGCCAGTTTTCCGGCAGTTCGATCTGCTGACCATCGCGGATTTCCTGCCGGAACATGCCATGATGATAGTGGATACCATAGCCAACACCGGCAATCCCCAGTGTTGCCATGCTGTCCATGAAACAGGCTGCCAGACGCCCCAGCCCACCATTCCCAAGCGCCGCCTCTGGCTCTTCGGTTTTGATCCCCCCAAAGTCCAGACCCATGTCGGCAAAGGTCGCAAGGCACACATCCCACATGCCAACGGCAAGCAGGTTGCTTTCCAGCGACCGCCCCATCAGGAACTCAAGGGAAAGATAATAAACCTGCTTGCTGTCCGCATGGGCTGCGGCCCGCACGCTGTCCATCCACGTTTCGACCAGCATGTCCCGCACAGCCAGCGCGGTCACCTGATACCAGTCGTTCGAGGTCGCCGTTTCCGGATTTTTGGCACGCGAATGCTTCAGGTGGCTGAACAGACGACGCTTGAAAGCGTCAATATCGTTCTGAGCAACCGGATCCCACCCATCTGTAACCAGAGACTGCGGTACGGAAGGAAACGGGCTGTCCATGGCAGTATCCTCCTGCGACGGGTCATGTCCCTGACACGATTGCATCCCGGACGCTATTCCGCGTCAGGCCATCACGCGCCCGGCCATCTCCAGAAAGCCGCGCGCCGTGATCGGTTTTTCCAGAAACCCGTCAACCCCGATCTGCAAGGCCTGTTGGCGCACATCATCCGTGCTGTAGCCTGACATCATGATGACTTTGGACGCAATTCCGGCTCCCCGTGCGCGCTCGACGAACTCCAGGCCATCCATGCCGTCCATCCGCCAGTCACAAAGAACCAGATCAAAGGACCGGGTAGACAGGACCTCCAGCCCTTCCGCTCCACTTGATACAACAGAGATGGTGCGGACCCCGAGGCTTTTCAGGATCGTCTGGATAATCAACTGAAAATTACGGTTGTCTTCGACAATCAAAACCGACAGGGCGGACCAGACCAACCCCTTCTTTTCTGGCTGCGGGATTGTGCCTTGCGGAGAAAACAGGATTTGTTCAGCCGCTTGATAGGCAGCCTCGTTCCCCAGGCATTGGGCCAGATAGCCCATGTCATGCTTCTGGATGTGCTGAACCAGCCACGACCGCAGGAACTCCAGAACCTCGGCCCCCTGGACGGTCGAATTGTCCGCTTCATAGCGCTGGCAAATATCCTGAACCTGCTTCGCCAGTTCATGATGACGCTGCTGGTGTGCGATCAATCCGGGATAGCCCGCAACATCCTGCAGCCGTTCTTCGCGGGCGAAGTGATAGCGCGTGTATTCCAGCAGGGAATTCAGGGCACTGCCCAGAACGGCCCGCTCTTCGAAATTTCCAATGGCGTCATAGACCTGATTCAGTATGCTGACCAGAACCTTGTGGTCCTTGTCGATCAGCGGAATCCCGGTCTCCAGTTCTTTGGTCCAAACGATACAGGGCATGGTTCCCCCCGTTTACATGCATTATTCTCAATGCATGGCCACAGCCCGGCGGAATGTGCCCCCCACGCTCCGCCGGGCTGTCTTGCTTGTTTACGAACGCTCCAGACGCTCCACGTCACGCACGGCCCCATCCGCTGCGCTGGTGGTCATCGCCGCATAGGCCCGCAGGGCCGCCGAGACGGTCCGCTGGCGCGACGCCGGTTTCCACGCCTTGGCACCACGGGCATCCATCGCGGCCCGGCGTTCAGCCAGCACAGCATCAGACACCCGCAGGTTGATCGAACGGCCCGGAATGTCGATATCGATCATGTCGCCCGGCTCGACCAGCCCGATGGCACCACCCTGAGCGGCCTCGGGCGAGGCATGCCCGATCGACAGCCCCGACGTCCCGCCAGAGAAACGACCGTCCGTGATCAGGGCGCACTGCTTGCCCAGCCCCATCGACTTCAGATAGCTGGTCGGATACAGCATTTCCTGCATCCCGGGGCCACCCTTCGGGCCTTCGTACAGCACGACCACCACATCGCCAGCCTTGACGTCACCGCCCAGAATTTTGGCGACCGCTTCGTCCTGGCTTTCGCACACCACCGCCGGACCGGAGAACTTCAGAATGCTGTCGTCAACGCCAGCGGTCTTGACGATGCAGCCATCCAGAGCAATGTTGCCGAACAGAACCGCCAGACCACCATCCCTGGAATAGGCATGGTCCATATCCCGGATCACACCCTTGGCGCGGTCGCGGTCGACTTCGCTGTAACGGCGGGACTGCGAGAAGGCTTCAGTGGTGCGTATCCCCCCCGGAGCCGCCCGGAAGAACTCGTCAACCGCCGCATCCTGGGTCAACATCACGTCCCAGCGGTCAATGGCCTCTTTCAGGCTGGCCGCGTGGACGCTGCCGCAGTCCAGATTCAGCAGGCCACAGCGGGCCAGTTCGCCCAGAATGGCAATCACGCCACCGGCGCGATGGACGTCTTCCATGTGGATGTTGGCAACGGCGGGCGCCACCTTGGACAGGCACGGCACCTTGCGCGACAGGCGGTCGATGTCGGACATGTGGAAATCGACCTGCCCTTCACGGGCGGCGGCCAACAGGTGCAGAACGGTGTTGGTGGAACCACCCATCGCAATGTCAAGGGTCATGGCGTTCTCGAACGCCGCCTTGTTGGCGATGGCGCGCGGCAGAACCGACGCATCATCCTGTTCATAATAACGGCGGGTCAGCTCGACAATCGTCCGCGCCGCCTGCAGGAACACGCCCTTGCGATCCTCATGGGTCGCCACCAGCGAGCCGTTCCCCGGCAGGGCCAGCCCGAGGGCTTCGGTCAGGCAGTTCATCGAATTGGCGGTGAACATCCCCGAACACGATCCGCAGGTCGGGCAGGCCGAACGTTCGTATGCCGCGACGTCCTCATCGCTGACGTTCTTGTCAGCGGCGACGATCATCGCATCGATCAGGTCGATCATCTTTTCGCCGTCCTTCAGGATCACCTTGCCGGCTTCCATCGGGCCACCCGAAACGAAAATGGTCGGAATGTTGAGGCGCATCGACGCCATCAGCATGCCCGGGGTGATCTTGTCGCAGTTGGAAATGCAGATCAGGGCATCAGCGCAGTGGGCATTGACCATGTATTCCACAGAGTCAGCGATGATTTCACGCGACGGCAGGGAATACAGCATGCCATCATGGCCCATGGCGATCCCGTCATCGACCGCGATGGTATTGAATTCCTTGGCAACACCGCCAGCCGCCTCGATTTCCCGCGCTACCATCTGCCCCAGGTCCTTCAGATGGACGTGGCCCGGCACGAACTGGGTGAAGGAATTGGCGATGGCAATAATCGGCTTGCCGAAATCACTGTCGGTCATCCCGGTGGCACGCCACAGGCCACGGGCACCAGCCATATTACGACCATGGGTCGAGGTACGGGAACGATAGGCAGGCATGGGGGTCCCCAATCAGAAAGAGCATCACAGGGTAAGCCCGCCGTCATCACCGGAACATCGCGCCATCAGACCAACCGTCACGCGATCCCCAACCTGAAGCCAACGCTTTCTGGCATCCAGACACTGGAACCTTTCGCAATCAGCTTTCAGCACAGCGAGCAAGCACCCGTTAGGTTTAGACGGGTTCCCTCGGCTTGGCAAGCAAAGGCAGGAAATTCTTCACAAAGACGCCAAAGCAGCCATCCTCAGACGAACGGAGCAATCCAGTCGGGCCACAGGCCACTTTCCTGACAGCATCGCTGGCTGTCCTGCCCTGACAGGAACCCGCTTTCGACCAGCAGACAGTCCAGTCCGGCAGAGCGGCTGCCCAGCACATCAGTATGGGGACTGTCACCAATCATCAGGATCTGCGCCGGAGAAACATCGGGAAAGCGCTGGCACAAGGCCTCATACACCGCCGGGAATGGCTTGCCGAGAAACAGCGGTTCAACGCTGCCATGCCCGGCGATCCGGTGGGCATAGTATCCCGGTTCAGCGGACATTCGGCCCAGAAAGGGGCACCCCACATCCGGGTTGCAAACAATCAACGGCCGAGGGTGCTGTAGCAATGCCTGTTCAAGACGTTGGTCATCACCGTCTTCCCAGTGATTGTTGTCAATGAACAGAAACCCGTCAACCGCATCGAACTGCTCCGGCTCACGCGCCAGCGGGCGCAAGGCAAAGTCCGGCAAGGCGGTCAGAACGTCTTCGGGCACCGATGAGATGACCCCGAACACCTGCCCCGGAGACATTGCTTCCCGCAGGACCTTTGGCAACAGCGTCCGCCCTGAAATGACTTCGCTGGCCGCAAAGTCAAAGCCCCGCAGCCGTAGCCCTGCCGCGACGGCAGCAGGCTCCCGCGTAACGTCATTGGTCAGGACGCAGACCGATTTTCCCGCCTGTCGCGCCAAGGCAACCGCCCGCACAGCCTGCGGAAAGGCCTGATCGCCACAATGCAGGACGCCATAGGCATCGAATGCCAGCACCTGATAACGATCGAGGACATCAACCAGCCCTT
Organism: Insolitispirillum peregrinum; assembly: GCF_900156605.1. Classification (GTDB taxonomy): domain Bacteria; phylum Pseudomonadota; class Alphaproteobacteria; order Rhodospirillales; family Rhodospirillaceae; genus Insolitispirillum; species Insolitispirillum peregrinum. Next base: position 880,757 of record NZ_FTOA01000001.1, read on the forward strand.
TGACCCGTTGCGGTGTAACGGCGGCTGGTGCGGCAGGCAACCGCGGCCCGGCCTGCAGATAGACCTGCCAGGCATCGGCGAAATCGGTAAACAGCATACCGGTTATTCCTCTGGCATCTCATCCAGCTCTTTTTCCAGAGCCTTTTTCCGCTTTTTCAGCTGGTGTTCCAGATCGCGCACCGTCTTGTTGATCGACCGCACCCGCTCCAGCGCCATCCGGGCGTTGTCCACCTGGAACTGCCGGAACGGCGTGCGCAGCCCCAAAGCGCCCACGCCCCACAGCACGATAAAGCCACCGAGCAGGGTCAGAATGGCCGCCAAAACACGCTCAGGCGCCATCGACAGCGCCAGAGCCGTCCCCCAGACGCCAATCGTTGCCAGACCGGCCCCGATCAGCATTAACGTTCGTTCGATATAGCAATGATCCTGTGCCTGCTGGCTTTCCTGTTCGCGCAGCAAGTCGGCGATCTCGCTTTTCGCCAGATCCTGCCATTTGCGGAACGACACCCCGCGCGACAAGGTGCGGTGATCCCGGATGAAACGCTCCAGACGCGTCACCACAATCTCGGCTTTTTCTTCGACTTTCAGGCTGGGAGCCTTTGGCGCAGAAGAAGAACGATCGTTAGGACGGCGGGCCATGCAGCCGGTCTCCCTTTTTTCACCAGTAAAAAGGGCCCTGTCATCAGGGCCCTTTCCGTCTTTTTATCCCAGTCGGCTCAGCGCTGCGCTTAGCTTGGCGATGGCGGCTTCGGCCTCGACCAGACGGTCGCGTTGTTCTTCAACCACTTCGGGCTTGGCCTTGGCGATAAAGCTTTCGTTGCCCAGCTTGCTGGACAGCTTTTTCGCTTCGGCATCGTTCTTCTTGATTTCCTTGGCAAGACGCTGCTTTTCCGCCTCGACGTCAATCACGCCTTCCAGCGGCAGGATCGCCGTCACCTCACCAATCACCACCTGCGCCGAAGCTTTGGGGGCTTCCTCGCCCACGGTAATGCCGGACAAACGGGCCAGAGTTTCGATCAGCGGGCGATGGGCCGCCAGACGGCGGGCAACGTCGTCCCCCACGCCCTGCAGGATCATCGGCATCTTGATCGACGGCGGCACGTTCATTTCAGCGCGCACCGACCGAACCGAAGAGATCATCTCCACCACCCAGTCCATTTCCTGACGGGCAGCGGCATCATCCAGACCATCCAGCGACGGCCATTGCTGCACGATCAGCATGCCGTCACGCGGGGCAATCTGCTCCCACAGGCTTTCGGTGATGTAAGGCATGAACGGGTGCAACAGCAGCAGGATCTGGTCCAGAGCCCACGCTGCCGTCGCCCGCGCCTCGGCCTTGGCGACCTCATCGCTGCCACCGAACACCGGTTTGGCAAATTCCAGATACCAGTCGCAGAAGCTGCCCCAAGTAAACTGATAGATGGCGTTGGCCGCATCGTTGAAGCGGTAGCTGGTGATGCCATCCCGCACCGCCTGCGCCGCCTCGGCCACCTTGGCCACGATCCACTTGTTCAGCGTCGATTTCACCGAGCGCGGATCATAGCCCACCACCGGATGACATTCGTTCATCTGGCAGAACCGGGCGGCGTTCCACAGCTTGGTGGCAAAATTGCGATAGCCGGCAACGCGCTGCTCGCTCATCTTGATATCGCGGCCCTGAGCGGCCATCGCCGCCAGGGTAAAGCGCAGGGCATCGGTACCGTACTGGTCGGCAATCACCAGCGGGTCAATGACGTTGCCCTTGGACTTTGACATCTTCTGGCCCTTTTCGTCGCGGACCAGAGCATGGATATAGACATCGCGGAACGGCACATCGCCCATGGCATACATGCCGAACATCATCATGCGGGCGACCCAGAAGAAGATGATGTCAAAACCGGTGACCAGCACGTCGGTGGGATAATAGCGCGCCAGTTCGGGCGTCTTGTCCGGCCAGCCGATGGTCGAGAACGGCCACAGCGCCGACGAGAACCAGGTGTCGAGCACGTCAGGATCACGCACCAGTTCGACCGCCTGCCCATAATGGGCGGCGGCAGCGGCGGCAGCGTCTTCGGCGGTCATCTCAACGAACGGATGTCCGTCCGGGCCGAACCATGCCGGAATCTGGTGCCCCCACCAGATTTGCCGCGACACGCACCACGGCTGGATGTTGCGCATCCATTCAAAGAAGGTCTTTTCCCACTGCTTGGGCACAAAGCGCGTGCGACCGGTTTCCACCGCTTCGATCGGCGCAATCGCCAGCTTGGGGGCATCAACGAACCACTGATCGGTCAGCCACGGTTCGATCACCACCCCCGACCGGTCACCATAGGGCACGGTCATCGGGTTTTCTTCGACCTTTTCAAACAGGCCGAGGGCTTCCAGCTCGCTGACCACCAGATCACGGGCGGCAAAGCGGTCCAGACCACGGAAGGCTTCCGGCAAGTCTTCCGTCACCGGCTGGCCATCCTCCCCAACCAGCGCCTTGGCGTGGCCGTTCTGGAAGGCGAGAACCTGCAGCGGCTCGGTCAGCACGCGGGCGTTCAGGTCAAAAATGTTGATCAGGCGCAACTGGTTACGCTTGCCGACTTCAAAGTCGTTGAAGTCATGCGCCGGGGTGATCTTCACTGCACCGGTGCCCTTTTCAGGGTCGGCATAGTCATCCGGCACGATCGGGATCAGTCGGCCGGTGATCGGCAGACGGACCATTTTGCCATGCAGGTGCTTGAAACGCTCGTCTTCCGGGTGAACGGCAACGGCGGTATCGCCCAGCATCGTTTCCGGGCGGGTGGTGCCGACGGTGACGAACTCATCCGTGCCCTCCACCGGATAGCGGAAGAACCACATCTTGCCCTTCACATCGCGCTGTTCGACTTCAAGGTCGGAAATGGCGGTGTGCAGCTTGGGATCCCAGTTCACCAGCCGCTTGTCGCGATAGATCAGGCCATCCTTGTGCAGACGGACGAAAATGGTCCGCACGGCCTTGCTCAGACCCTCGTCCATGGTAAAGCGTTCGCGCGCCCAGTCCGGCGACGCCCCCAGACGGCGCAACTGGCGGGTAATGGTCCCGCCGGAGTGTTCCTTCCACTCCCACACTTTTTCGATGAACGCATCACGGCCCAGATCGTGGCGGGTAATACCGTCCTTTTCCAGATTGCGCTCGACCACCATCTGGGTCGCGATCCCGGCATGATCGGTCCCCGGCTGCCACAGGGCATCTTTGCCGGTCATGCGGTTAAAACGGATCAGCAGATCCTGCAGGGTGAAGGTCAGCGCGTGTCCCATGTGCAGGCTGCCGGTGACATTCGGCGGCGGCATCATGATGGTATAGGGTACGTCGCTCGACTCCGGGTTTGCGGCAAATACCCCGGCTTTTTCCCAACGCTGATAGAGGGTCTCTTCGATGTCAGCGGGATCAAATGTCTTGTCGAGCATCATGAACCAATCCTGCAAGTGATGAGTGAAATCATGTGAGTGTCAGGAGTGCCACAGCATGGCACACAAAGCAATCGCCGGACCCTTTGACCAAGGATCCGGCGATGCTGTCCAAGGCGTACAGGCGTTGTTTACCCCTTGTCGGCGCCCGTTACCAGTCTTTCAATTTCCTTGCGCACCAGACGCTCCACCAGTTCCGGCAGGTTGGCGTCCAGCCATTCGCGCAACAGGGGCCGCAGAGCCTCGCGAACGATCTCTTCCAGCGTAATCCCGACCTTGCCGATCCCCAACCCGCGATCGCGGGCCAGCGCACCGTACAGCTCCGAGAAGATCGCAGCAGAGGCAACCTCGGTCGGCGGTGAAACCAGCCGGTCATCATCAACAGCCATCATTACCGGCGCAGGCGGCGGCGGTGGCGGAGGAACAACCACTGGAACCGGCTCGGGCTCCGGGTCCGGTTCGAGCAACAGCGGCTCTTCGTCATCCTCGGGCTCCGTCAGCTCAAGGACCTCCTCCGGCTCGTCCCAGACGGGCTCGGGTTCCGGTTCAGGCTCCGGCTCTTCCCAAACAGGTTCCGGCTCGGGCTCCGGTTCAGGCTCCGGAGGCGGCGGAGGGGGTGGTGGTGGCGGAGGCGGCGGAGGGGGTGGCGGCGGAGGCGGAGGCGGAGCCTTGGCTTCCTCTTCCTCATCCTCCGAAAGAATCTTCCGGATAGAGGCGAGAATGTCCTCCATCGATGGTTCTTGATTGCGATCATCCATGGCGTAACCCCGCCCCATAAAGCCAGCACATCAAATCGCTGCACGGCACCCCAATCGGCGCACGTTCAGAAAGGGATATAACATTGCTCCTTAACATTTTGCAAACGCAAGATGTTTAATCCGCGCAAAATGCCCGCAGCGCCATACCAAAGACCTTACTGCACAGCAAGACAACGCCACACTACACCATCATAGCGTTCTGATAGAAAATAAAAAAATCCATTGACCCTGTAAATGCCATAAAAAAGGCGAAGCTCAAGCTTCGCCTTTTTTTTCAATCGGCAGGAGCCATCAGCGGGCTCAGCGCCCTTCCGGTTCCTTCACCGGCTGCTGCTTTTCCGGGTCGGATGCATAGTCGTAATCCTGATCCGCCTCATCATTGCCGCCAATCCACTGACCACGAACATCATCATAGTGCCCGGCAGACTTGTGCGTTTCGACCGGCAACGCCAGATGTTCGGCAGTCAGGGTTCCAACAGCAGACATCAACTGATAGGCCGCCACTTTCTCGTTGCGCTGCGCGGTCACCAGACTGACCTGGGCATCGAGCAATTCCTGCTCGGCATCCAGAACGTCGAGCACGGTCCGCGCCCCGACCTGAGCCTCACGCTGGACGCCTTCCAGAGCCACCCGGGAGGAATCGACCTGCGACACCAGCGACGAGATCTGCGCCCGTGCCGATTGCAAGGTTTCCCACGACTGCACGGCCTGAGCCCGCACGCTCAGCAACATTTCATCGACCTGCAACCGGCGCTGCCCTGCGGTGCTCTTCGCTTCGCGGATCCGGGAATAGACGCTACCAGATTCGTACAGCGGCACACTGACCGTCGCCACCAGTGACTGCACGTCACGATAAGAATCATGATCGCTGGCGTTCCAGCTTTTACTGCTCGAAGCCTGCAAGGACACCGTCGGCAGCAATTCGCCACGCACCTGCTGCACCGTATCCACGGCTGCACGGGCCGTGTATTCGGCTGCGATCAGTTCCGGCTGCTGATTTTCCGCCATGCTGATCGTATCATCAAGGGTCGCAGGCAGGGTCTTTACCTCGGCTGGCCAATCGAGGTTCTCAGCCGGAACCCCGACAACCCTGGCAAAAGTCGCCCGCGTCGATGCCAGCGTTGATTCCGCTGCCGCCCGCGCCGCCACAGCCCCCGCATGGCGGGCTTCGGCCTGACTGACGTCGGTGCGGGTAATTTCCCCCACCGCAAAGCGGTCACGGGTGGCATCCAGCTGGCGACGCAGGACCTGTTCGTTGTTCACGCGCAGTTCCAGCACCGACATGTCGCGCAGAACGTCCATATATGCCTGCGTCGCAGCCAGCAGGACAGCCTGTTCGGTGGCAACCAGCGTTCCGCGCGACGCCTTGACGGTATTTTCCGCAGCGTCCGTGGCATGGACGGTGCGGAAGCCATTAAAAACCGGCTGCGTCACGGTAAAGGTCGACGTCTGCGGCACAGTGCCGATCTTTCGTTCGGTGGTGGTCGAGGTGTTCTGCTCGATGGTCTGCCGGCCATAGCTGCCACTGACGGTAACGGTCGGGCGCCAGCCAGACAGGGCCTGCGGCACCTTTTCATCGGTTGCCCGCTGACCGGCCCGCGCCGCCAACAACTGCGGATTTCCCGTGTAGGTCGCCACCAGAGCCTCTTCCAGACTCATCGCCGAGGCGGTCACCGGGCACAAAACAGTCCCGGCCAGCGCGGCCAGCACAGCATAGGAGACGGCAGAGGAAGCGGTCTTTTTCATCACGGTTGTCCCATATATGACAGCGGGAGAAAGTTCAAAATCAAAACTGAACTCACCAGTTCACTATCGAGCAGCATAGCGGGCAAAATCAGAATGGCAAGCCCTGCCTCAGCAAAAAGGGGTGCCCTTTTGCACTGGACACCCCTTCCCGTACTTCAGGACCAGTCGGCCCGCGCCAATCAGAAGACGAAGCGCGGCGGAGCGGCAAAGCCCGGCAGGACCGGCACGTTGGCATCAAACAGGGCCCGCTCGCCAACCACACCGTTCTGGCGGGTGCACAGCACCGCCGTCCCCAGCGGCGCCGTCGCCGAACGCACAACAGCCACCAGACGCCCACCTTCGGCCAGCTGATCCAGCAGCGACGCCGGAATGGCTTCGACCGCACCGTTGATCAGGATGACATTATAGGGCCCCTGCGCCGGATAGCCGTCGGTCAGGTCGGCATCCATCACCGCCACGTTGTCGATCCCCAGATCGTTCAGAACGGTGGTCGCGCTCTTTACGAAATCGGCATCCGTTTCAACCGCAACAACGGTCGAGGCAATTTTAGCCAGCACGGCGGCTTCGTATCCACTGCCACAACCGACATCGAGTGCAATGTCGTTGCTGTCAATATCTGCAGCCTGCAGCAGACGGGCCAGAACCACCGGTTCCATCAGACAACGGCCATCGCCAAGGCTGATGTCTTCATCGGTGTAGGCAATGCCGCGCAGGTGCTTCGGCAGGAACTGTTCACGCGGAAGGCTCTCCATGGCCTGGATAACCAACTGGTCCGTCACCTTGTTCGGACGGATCTGACCTTCAACCATGTTGTGCCGAGCGATGGCGTAATCCATGCCTGAGCCTCTTTGCTTTGCTCTGGGGCTGGCAACATTCCGCCAGGCCACCCACGTTCCAAACCACAGGCATGGGTTCGGCCCCCCGTAGGGTGACCTCCCTGCCCTTATGGGCGGTTTTATACTTCTCTCTGGCTTTTCTGACAATCGAAACCATCATTCACGCCCCCGCGTGAGGGAAAATTGCCGCCTGTCACGCCCGCAAAAGCCGCATGAAAACTGGGGCTCCGGCAAAGGATCAATCCCACCCCGGCACACGTTGATAAAAAAAATGATTTTTTTGAAAAATTCCTGTTGACCGCTCCGGCGGTGGCCATTATAAACCGCCTCCTCGACGCCGCGATGCGAAACGAAAAAACGCAAAACGGCAAGAGAAAACAAAGATGCGGCCGGATGGCAGAATGGTTATGCAGAGGATTGCAAATCCTCGTATCTCGGTTCGATTCCGGGTCCGGCCTCCACATCCTGATCGGGTTCGCCTGTTGATGGTGTGATTGTAGAAGTGACTATTCCGGCGTAGCTCAGCGGTAGAGCCCCCGACTGTTAATCGGGTTGTCGTAGGTTCGAATCCTACCGCCGGAGCCACTTCAGCAATGCTTCTCGCAAGAGATGCGGGTCGTAGCCGACCGCAGCTTTGTTATGAAAGATATTCCGGCGTAGCTCAGCGGTAGAGCCCCCGACTGTTAATCGGGTTGTCGTAGGTTCGAATCCTACCGCCGGAGCCATCTTTCACAGAGACAGACCTGACGCAACCGTCCTGAAATTTCGGGGCGGTTTTTTGTTTTTCCTCCGGCATCATGGTCTTTTGTCCATTCCAACGCCTGATCGTGATCGGGCGCATAGGCCTTCCGGGCGGCTCCCTTCCTTCCCAAAATACGCTATTGTATAGTCATGATTGCCAAAGGGGTTTTCATGCCTGCGCCACGGTTTTCGGACAGGGGTTTTATCCATCATCATACATAGTCCATTTTTCATATTGCGGCGCAGCATAAAACCCCTACTCTGTACGCCCTACCTTGATGCCCCGGAAACGGCTACCCCGTTTTCGCGATTACCCTCCCCCACCCGCGAGGCCCCCATGAGCGTCCGAAATCTGAAGAAACTGTTCCGCCCACAATCCGTGGCCATCATCGGCGCATCGAATGCGCCCGGAACAGTGGGCGCAATTGCCATGCGCAACCTGCTGCAAGGTGGTTTCAAGGGGCCGATCATGCCGGTCAATCCGAAATATCAGGCTATTCAGGGCGTCCTTGCCTATAAGGATGTCAATGACCTGCCGCTGGTTCCGGATCTGGCCGTGGTCTGTGTTCCACCAGCAGAACTCAGCGGTGTCATTGACCGACTGGGGGCACGAGGATGTCCGGCGGCGGTGGTGGTCACCACCGGACTGGATCTGCTCCCCTCCGCAGACGGGCAAACCTCGCTAACCCAGGACCTGATGGCCACCGCACAGCGCCATGACCTGCGCCTGCTGGGGCCATCCAGTCTGGGGGTGATGGTGCCGGGGATTGGCCTGAATGCCAGCTTTGCCCCCCATGCGGCCCTGCCCGGACGGATTGCCTTTGTCTCGCAGTCTGGCGCCATGTGTGCTGCCGTTCTCGACTGGGCAGCCCCGAAAGGCATCGGCTTTTCGCACTTCATTTCGCTGGGTGCCGGGCTGGATACCAATTTTGGCGATATTCTCGATTATCTGGGATCGGACCCCGATACCCGCGCCATCCTGCTGTATATTGAATCGATCGACGAGCGCCGCAATTTCATGTCGGCAGCCCGAGCGGCGGCTCGCAACAAACCGGTGCTGGCAATCAAGGCGGGCCGCAACGCCGACGGAGCCCGCGCCGCACGCTCGCACACCGGTCAGATGGCGGGCTCGGATCTGGTCTATGATGCGGCCATGCGCCGTGCTGGCATGCTGCGGGTGTATGATATCGAAGAATTGTTCGCCGCGGTGGAAACCCTGTCGGTGGTTTCCCGCCCCAAAGGCGAACGCCTGGCCATTCTGACCAATGGCGGCGGTATCGGAGTGATGGCGGTTGATGATCTCTATGATCTTGGTGGATCGCTGGCAGAACTGAGCGAAGAAACCCTCGGGAAGCTGGACACGGTTCTTCCGGCGGGCTGGTCCTACAGCAATCCGGTTGACATCATCGGCGATGCCCCCGGCACCCGCTATGCCGACGCCCTCAGCGTTCTGGTGCAGGCGCGCGAAATTGATTCCATTCTGGTGATGCACACCCCTGTCTCGGTGGCCTCGTCGACCGAGATCGCGGAAAAGGTCATTGCCCTGGCCCGCCAGCACAAACGCAGCAACATCACCACCTGTTGGGTAGGCGATCAGCTGGTTTCCTCGGCCCGCAAAGCCTTTCACGCTGCGGGCATTCCCACCTTTGACACGCCCCGCCAGGCCGTACAGGCGTTCATGCACACCGTCGAGTACCGGCGGAACCAGGAATTGCTGATGGAAACCCCCCTCAGCCTGCCGACCGAATTCACCCCCAACACGGTGATTGCCCGGATGGTGGTTGAAACTGCCCTCAGTCAGGGTCGCACGGTCCTCAGCGAGCCGGAAGCCAAAGCAATCCTGAATGCCTATGGCATTCCGACGGTTGAAACCCACATTGCCCGCACCCCCGAAGACTGCCGGGCGATTGCCGAAGAGATGGGGGGGCCACTAGCGCTGAAAATCCTGTCGCCCGACCTGACCCACAAAAGCGACCGCGGCGGCGTCCAGCTGAACATCGAGACCCCGGAAGAATGCTTCCAGGCCGCCGAGCAGATGACCCGACGCCTGCGCGCGGCCCTGCCCGATGTCCGCCTCGAAGGCTTCACCGTCCAGCGCATGGAACGCCGCCCCGGTGCGCATGAACTGATTGTCGGTGTCGCAACCGATCCAATTTTCGGTCCGGTGATCCTGTTCGGTCAGGGCGGCACTGCCGTCGAGGTGATCGGTGACCGCGCGGTTGCCCTGCCGCCGCTGAACATGGCTCTGGGCGCAGAACTGATCTCGCGCACACGGGTTTACAAGCTGCTGCAAGGCTATCGCGCCCATGCTCCGGCCGATATGGAAGCCATTTGCCTGACCTTGATTCAGGTCGCCCAGATGATTGTCGATATCCCCGAAATCATCGAACTGGACATTAACCCGCTGTTTGCCGATGAAAACGGCGTGGTGGCGCTGGATGCCCGCATGGCCATCCGCAAAACCTCACTGACCTCGGGCGCAGATCGCATGGCGATTCGCCCCTATCCGCGCGAGCTGGAAGAAGACTTCACCATGAAGGGCGGCCGGACCTGCCTGCTCCGCCCCATCCGCCCGGAAGACGAGCCCAACCACCACATTCTGGTCTCGCGCCTGACCCCCGAAGATATCCGCTTCCGCTTCTTCGGGCTGGTGCAGGAACTCCCCCATAGCCAGATGGCCCGCTTGACCCAGATCGATTATGACCGCGAAATGGCGTTCATCGCCACCGACACCGACGCCAATGGCCAGCAGGAAACGCTGGGGGTGGTGCGGGCTGTTACCGACCCGGACAACGAGGAAACCGAATTTTCCATCGTGGTCCGCTCGGACCTGAAAGGCAGCGGTCTGGCACGCCAGATGATGAAGAAAATGATCCGCTATTGTCGTGACCGCGGAACGCATACCATGGTCGGGCAAGTGCTGAAGGACAATGGCCGCATGCTGCACTTTGTCGAAAGCCTCGGCTTCCGGCGGGTGAAGACCATCGACCATGATGTCGTCGAGGTTGCTCTCGACCTGCAGGGAAGCCTACCATTCTAAAGCAGGGAGCGTGGTCCACGTTCAAGGCGCAGATCTAAGGCACGACCTTTGTCTACCCAATAAACCAGAATAATGGAGACGTGTATGGGATGGGATCCGGTTGCCTACCTGAAATACGGAGGAGAGCGCACGCGCCCTGCCGCGGACTTGCTGGCGCGCGTACCGGAAACAGACCCCAACGTTATCTATGATCTGGGATGCGGGCCGGGCAATTCGACCGCCCTTCTGTCATCCCGCTGGCCTGCTGCCCATCTAACCGGTCTGGATGCCGACCCGACCATGCTGGCGCGGGCGCGGAAAAACGGCCCCCGCGCACGCTGGGCTGAAACCGATATCGAGACATGGGAGGCCCCCCAACCGGCGGACCTGATTTTCTCCAATGCCGTGCTGCACTGGCTGGATCATCATGACCGCCTGTTTCCCCGCCTGATCCAGCAACTGCGCAGCGGTGGTATCCTTGCCGTCCAGATGCCGCGCAATCACCATGCGCCGAGCCATGCACTGTTGCGTGAACTGGCCCGCAGCAGTCCGTGGGCCAGCCAACTGGAAAGCATCCTGCGCGATGAGCCGGTAGCCTCCCCCGAGGCATACTGGCGCTGGCTTTCGCCCCATTGCAGCGAACTGGAAATCTGGGAGACAACCTATCTGATGCCGTTACGGGGGCAAGATCCGATTCTGGCATGGATCAAGGGCAGTTCCCTCCGTCCCGTTCTGGCAGCGCTCGCCCCGGAAGATGCCTTGACGTTTGAGAAGGCCCTGGCCGCCCAGTTGCGCGAGGCGTATCCGGCAGAAGATGACGGCTGTACGCTGTTTCCGTTTCGGCGCCTGTTCATTCTGGCAACCCGGTAGAGCCGCAAGACAACCGGGACGTGGAGCGCTGCTCCACACCTCGCCGGGGCCTTGAGGCCCCGGACCCCATTAATTTGATATTGAAAGAAAAAATGGGGGTCCGGGGGCATTGTCCCCAAGTGAACGGTCGGGGCCGGAGGCCCCGGGCAGGTGCGGACGGCAGTCCGCTATCCTTCTTCAACTGTCGTGTACTGTGGCGTCACATTTAACGCACACCGGTCTAACCTTTTGATTTACCGCAGTGATAGCGCGCAAAACCGGAACCACTTTTGCGCTCACTGCTCTAATGCCGGGGTCGCCGATAGCGTCCGGCTTCGCTGTCGCTGTCCTCTTGCTGGCCCTGCTGGAATCGCCCGGCATCGGCCGGGTCCAGACGAACCAGCATGGTCACGGCCTCGTCGTCATCCTGCCGGGACAGAACCTCACCTTTCCGGTACAGCCAGGCGATGGTCGCGCCATCGCTGATCGGCAAGGTAATTTCCAGTGTGATGCGGCTGTGGCTGAGGCGTTCATCAATCAGGGCCAGCAGGGTATCGGTTCCCTGACCAGTCACTGCCGACAGGGCCACCAGACGATCATCGCGGGCGGCCTCCATCTGCAGGGCGGCGCGGTTGTCGTCATCCAGCAGGTCGATCTTGTTCAGGGCCTCGATCAAACCGGCTTCGACCTCGGTTTCCAGTCCCAGCTCGACCTTCAGCACCTTTTCCACATCGGCTTTTTGCGCCAGCGTGTCCGGGTGCGCCACGTCGCGCACATGAACCACCACATCGGCTTCCAGCACTTCTTCCAGTGTGGCATGGAATGCCGCCACCAGTTCATGCGGCAGATGAGACACAAAGCCGACGGTGTCCGACAGGATGATCATCCGGCCAGAGGGCAGTTGCAACGACCGCATGGTCGGGTCCAGCGTGGCGAACAACTGGTCCTGCGCCAGAACATCGGCGGAGGTCACCCGATTGAACAGCGTCGATTTCCCGGCGTTGGTATAGCCGACCAAGGCGACAATCGGATAGGGCACCCGTTTGCGCGCCTGCCGGTGCAGGTGGCGGGTGCGCTTGACTTCTTCCAGTTCTTTCCGCAGGCGGGTAATACGGTCGCCGATCAGGCGGCGGTCGATTTCGATCTGGGATTCCCCCGGACCCCCCATAAAGCCGAAGCCACCGCGTTGCCGCTCAAGGTGAGTCCACGACCGCACCAGCCGCGAGCGTTGATAGTTCAGGTGGGCCAGTTCGACCTGCAGCATCCCTTCACGGGTGCGGGCTCGGGCACCAAAGATTTCCAGAATCAGGCCGGTACGGTCAATGACCTTGACGTTCCATGCCTTTTCCAGATTGCGCTGCTGAATGGGGGTGACATGGCAATCCATCACCACCAGCTCGGCCTCGGTGTTTTCGAGGATTGGCACCATGCGCTCGACAGCCCCGGAACCGATGTAGGTCGCCGGTTTGGGCTTTGGCATCGGCACCACTTCGCCGTGGACCACATCCAGATCAATGGCATGGGCCAGACCGATGGCTTCTTCCAGGCGGGCTTCGGGCAAGCGCCCATCACCCGGCCCTCGTTTGAGGGCCGGGTGGATCACAACGGCACGGGACCGCTTTTGTTTACTGTCCAAGAGGACTCCACACATGAGGGTATTGTGCGAAAAATGGGAACCGGTTTTCGCAAAAACAATGCGACAAAACAAAAGGCTGAAGCTGTGAGCCTGAAAGGTGAATCACGCTCACAGCGCCAACAGGGACAGGAAGCACCGGGCTTCCGTCGAGATCGGGTGGGATCGGGCGGGATCAGACCTCGCCGTCTTCCTTCTGCGGCTCGAACAGCTGGATCGGCGTCGCCGGCATGACGGTCGAAATCGCATGCTTGTAAACCAGCTGGGTATGACCATCCCGACGCAGCAACAGCGAGAAATTGTCGAACCAGGTCACGATCCCTTGCAGCTTTACACCGTTCACCAGGAAGACCGTCACCGGGGTCTTGTTTTTACGGATGTAGTTCAGAAACACATCCTGCACATTTTGATTTTTTTCGTTCGACATCACTTCAGCCCTTCCGCTGTTCTTTTGTTGCCCCTGGGGGAGCGGGGTTCCTAACCCCTGGATGAGAGGTATCACTGAACGGTACCAGAGGGAACCGCCAGTGTTTCCAGAAACACAGTAAAATCCGCGCAGCCACAGAATACATGGTGCGGGGTATAAGCTCCAAAGTTTTTATGGCTCTCTGGATCTGGATGCAAGAGGACCGTGCGGCATCCAGCGTTCTGGCCACACTCGATATCCACCTGATTATCGCCAATGAACCAGACCTGGGCCATGTCCTTTACCGGACTGCCCGCCAGCGCCATTTCAACCGGTTCCCGCGCGGGCTTGTCCCGGCTGGCATCACCGGCCCCCACCAAACGGATGAAATACTGATCCCATCCCAGTCGGGTTGACTCCGCGCGCAAAAAGCCACCGCTTTTGTTCGAGACAACGGCGACATAAAGCCCAAGGCGACGGGCTGCTTTCAACAGATCCTCCGCCCCCGGCAAGGTTGCCAGCATGTCGAGATGGATCGCGGCGAACGAAGACTGAAAGATGTCCTTTGCTTCCAGCCAGCGGTCCCCGAACAAGGCGGGGAAGGCATCACGCATGGACTTGGCAATCCGCCCTTTGGCTTCGCTTTCACTCCACGGCTGATGCCCCATCGCGACCAGAGTGGCATTCATCGCCTGAATGATGCTGGGCCAGGTATCGACCAGCGTGTTGTCCCAGTCGAAGATCAACGCCTGCGGCAGCGGCGGCAAAGACATCGCATTCTCTCGTTATCATCAAAAAAGTCTTCAGGACCAAGCCACTGCGGGCGTTATTCCGGCCACATGCCCGACATAGAGTGTTCGCAGGGCCAGCGCAAGAGGCCCCGGAACACCCTCCCCGATTTTGACCCCGTCAACCGACACGATCGGCATCACATAGGCAATGGTTGAGGATACGAACACTTCGCGGGCCACTTTGGCTTCTTCCAGAGTAAACGAACGCTCGACAACAGTATAACCCGCCGCACGGGCCAGCCGGATCAGCACCATCCGGGTCACACCGGGCAAAATATCGTGGCCAACCGGATGGGTCAGGATTTCACCGCTGGCGTTCACCATCCATGCGTTGGAAGACCCGGCCTCGGTTACAGTCCCGTCCGGGGCAACCAGCAGAGCCTCATAGGCTCCCTGCTCAGCGGCCTGCTGTTTGGCGAGAATGTTGGGGAGCAAGGACACCGACTTGATATCCCGGCGGCGCCAACGGATATCCGCAACACTCACAGCCGAAACACCCACAGAGATACTCTCGGCTGACGGGCCGCTCCCCGGTCGGGCGGTGATCACCACCGACGGCATCACACCGTGCGGGAACAGGTGGTTCCGGGGGGAAACGCCGCGCGTCACCTGCAGATAGAGTATCCCGTCGCGCACCCGGTTGCGCTGGATCATCTGGCGCAGGACCACAATCCACGCCGCACGCTGTAACGGGTTGGCGATCTGCAAGGCCGCCAGTCCCGTACACAGCCGGTCATAATGCAGGGCAAAATCCACCGGCAGGCCACCGCGCACCGCAACGACCTCGTACAAGCCATCGGCGAATTGATACCCACGATCCTCGACATGAACCGACGCCTCGCGGTGAGGAACATAACGACCGTTCACATAAGCGACACGCGACATCAGGCAACCGCTTTCCCGTCAGAAGTATTCAAAACGCACCGAGCACAGCTTTTCGACTTTCTTGACCGCTTCGGCAGCAGCAAACAGGATCACCCGGTCACCGCCCTGCACCACCGTATTGCCGCGTGGCATGATCACGGTATCTCCGCGCACCACGGCCCCCAGCATCACCCCCAAAGGCAGCTTGATGTCTTTCAGCGGCCGACCAACAAGGCTGGATGTCTCGAGGGCATCAGCCTCGATCAGCTCGCCAAAGCCTTCGTGCAGGGAATGTACCGAGTGAATGCGGCCCCGGCGAACATGGTGCAGGATGTTGGAAACGGTGATCGAGCGCGGATTGACCACCACGTCAATCCCCAGGCCCCCCATCAGGGTGTTATAGGTGGTCTTGTTCAGCAGGGAAATGGTGCGGGCCGCACCGTACCGTTTGGCCAGCAACGCCGCCATGATGTTGGTTTCATCATCATCGGTCAGGGCAATGCAGGTTTCCACTGCCCCCACTCCGGCCTCATCAAGGATTTCCGGCTCCAGGCAGTCACCACACAGAACCATCGTCCGGTTCAGTGTTCTGGCGACATATTCCGCCTGCTCTTTATTCTGTTCGACGATTCTGACCGAGATTTCAGGATGTTCGGCCTCCAGCTGTTGCGCAAGGAACAGCCCGATATTGCCACCTCCCAGAATCAGAATTCGGCGCGTCTGCTTTTCTTCATGCCCAAAGGCTGCCATGGCGCGCGCAGTGTGGGCAGCGGCGACGACGAAATAGACTTCATCTCCCGGCAGCATCTGGTCTTCGGGGGTTGGTACGATCGGGCGATCGTTCCGCACGATGCCGACCACCACCAGCTGCAAATCCGGGAACAGCACCGACAACTGGCGCAACGGGGTGTGAACCACCGGGGTATCTTCGGTGCAGCGCACGGCCAGCAAACGGACCTTGTTGTCTGCCAGCGGAATCAGGTCAATGGCACCCGGCACCTGCAAGCGACGGGTAATGGCCCGCGCCACCTCGATTTCCGGGCTGATGATCACGTCAATCGGCAGATTCTCGCGGGAAAACAACTGTGCCCACATCGGATTCAGGTAAGAGCGGTTGCGCACCCGGGCGATTTTGGTCGGAACGTTGAACAGGGAATGCGCCACCTGACAGGCGACCATGTTGACTTCGTCCGCATGGGTCACGGCCACCAGCATGTCGCAGTCCTGTACCCCGGCCTGCTCCAGCACGTCAGGGTGCGAGGCATGCCCGATAACCACCTTGGCATCCAGCGCATCGGCCATCTTTCGCACCAGCTCGGGCCGCTGGTCGATGACGGTAATATCGTTTCCTTCATCGGCCAGATAGCGGGCAATGTTATAGCCAACCTGCCCTGCCCCACAGATGATCACTTTCACCGTCGTTCCCCTTTTCTCATCCCTTGCCGCGTTCTTCGCCCGTGACACCCAGAGACTTCAGTTTACGATGCAAGGCAGACCGCTCCATACCGACAAACTCCGCCGTCCGCGAAATATTGCCGTTAAAGCGGGTAACCTGAGCCAGCAGATATTCCCGTTCAAACATTTCCCGGGCTTCGCGCAGCGGCAAGGCCATGATCTCGCCCGATCGTTCCAGACGCAGCACCTCTGGCGTGATCGAACCGATTTCCGCTGGCAGCATATCGACCCGGATCACCTCACGCGCATCGCCCGGTGCCATGATCAGCAGCCAGTCGATCACGTTGCGCAACTGGCGCACGTTGCCGGGCCATTCATAGGCCTGCAAAGCCGCCAGCGCGTCTTCCCCCAGCCGCCGGGGCACAGTGCCAGCCGCCTGAGCCGCACGCGCCATGAAGTAATCTGCCAGCACCGGAATGTCTTCGCGACGGTCCCGCAGGGCCGGAATTTTCAGCGGTACCACATTCAGCCGATAGAACAGGTCTTCGCGGAACTCTCCGCTCTGGATCAGCAGGTGCAGATCACGGGTGGTACTGGCCAGAACACGGACATCAACGGCAACCCTGTGTGTTCCGCCCACACGCTCGAACATCTGATCCTGCAGAACCCGAACGATCTTTCCCTGCGTCTCCAGGGGCATGTCGGCGATTTCATCCAGCAGCAAAGTGCCGCCATCGGCCTGTTCCAGCAGGCCAACCTTGCGCGGACCGTCCTGACCATCAAAACCGCGCTCGGTACCGAACAGCTCGGTTTCCATCCGGTCCGGGTGCATGGCCGCACAGTTGACCACCACAAACGGCGCTTCGGCGCGGCGGGATTTCTCGTGGATCAGGCGGGCGGCCACTTCCTTGCCGGACCCTGCCGGCCCGGTAATCAGAATCCGCGAGCCCGACGGTGCTACCTTGTCAATGGCTTGCCGGATTTGCGACATTGCCGACGAGCGCCCATGCATTTCGCCGGTGTTGCTTTGCTGGCGGCGCAATTCCTCGTTCTCGCGCCGCAGACGGGCGGCCTCGTTGGCCCGTTCCAGAATCAGCAACAAGCGATCGGTCTTGAACGGCTTTTCAATAAAATCGTAAGCCCCGATCTTGATCGCAGACACCGCCGTTTCGATGTTGCCATGTCCCGAGATCATCACCACCGGAATCCCCGGTTGTTCGGCCTTGATCACTTCCAGCAACTGCAGGCCGTCAAGGCGCGACCCTTCCAGCCAGATATCAAGAATGATCAAATGCGGAGCCCGCTCGCCAATCGTAGCCAAAGCCTGATCAGCGTTTGATGCCTCGCGGGTAGCATAGCCTTCATCCTCCAGAATGCCAGCCAGCATCATCCGGATATCGGCTTCGTCATCGACAATAAGAATATCGCGCGCCATTTAGTGACTGTTTTCTTTACTGCTTAACAGGACGACTGGGCATCAGCATCCCGATGCGGAAACGCCATAACGACACGAGCCCCTCCATGCGGAGAATCTTCGAGGCTCAACGTACCATGATGGTCTTCCATGATTTTTTTGACAATTGCCAACCCCAGCCCGGTCCCTTTGGCCCGGGTGGTTACATAAGGCTCCGTCAAGCGGGACCGATCCTCCGGCAACCCCTTGCCATTATCCTCGATGATCACGCGATATGCCCCATCATCCCCCGCCGTGGTGTCCATGCTCAGCGCAATACATCCCCCACCCCGTTGTGCCACAACAGCCGGATCAGCGCCTTCGATTGCTTCGATGGCGTTTTTCAGCAAATTCGTCAAGGCCTGACCAACCTGTTGAGCATCGCACGACACAACAAGCGGCGTCGAGGGCAAGTTTACCTCAAAGCGAACCGCCGGATAGGCGGTCTTTTGCAGGAACACCGCCTGTCTGGCCAATGTCACCAGATTTTCCGGCTTCATGGTCGGGGTCGGCATGCGGGCAAATGACGAAAATTCATCAACCATCTGACCAATATGCACCACATGACGAACGATCGTATCCGTACATTGGGTGAACACTTCGGGATCATCGGTGATCTGTTTCAGATAGCGGCGCTTCAGGCGTTCGGCAGACAGTTGAATCGGGGTCAGAGGATTTTTGATCTCGTGGGCAATGCGGCGGGCAACATCGGCCCACGCCGCCTGCCGCTGGGCGCTTTGCAGGGCGGTGATATCGTCAAAGGTCAACACATGCCCGATCAGTTCCCCGTCCAGATTTTCCGCCGTCACCCGCACCAGAAAGGTCAGGGCCTGACCATCACGCTGGATCACGATTTCCTGCTGAAGCTGATGATCGGCACGGCGAGGCTCGACCGCCAGCAAGGTGGCCAGTTCAGGAACCACATCATCAAGCGGCTCGCCCAGCAGATAATCCAGTTCCTGCCGCAGCAACAACGACGCCGAGCGGTTTGACAGGGTGATGCGCCCTTGCGGATCGGTCGAGATGATCCCGGCAGATACCCCCGCCAGCACCGTTTCGGCAAAGCGGCGGCGCTCGTCAAGGGCGCGGTTGGTGGTCAGCAGACGCGCCTGCTGTGCCGCCAGCTGGCTGGTCATACGGTTAAAGGTCCGCGACAGGACGGCAATTTCATCGCTGGCGGCAATCTCGGGAACCCGTACCGTCAGCTCACCGTTACGGATGCGTTCAGCGGCGTCGATCAGGTCGCTGATCGGCTGCGCCAGGCGGGTGGCAATCGACAACCCCAAGCCCACCGCCGCCATCAGCACCATCAGGGCAACGACGATAAAGATCAGCGAGAAGGTCAGTTCCAGACTGGACCGCCCCGTTTGCAGTCGCCGGTATTCCTCGACGGCACGATCAGTGCGTTCCATCGACTGAATCACCTGCTGTTCAACGAACCGCCCGACATACAGGTAATAGTCCGGCACCACATCCAGCTTGACCAGCGCCCGCACCCGGTCATCAGACTCCCCGGTCAGCACCGCGACTTCGCCGTTATTGGCCCGCTCCAGCGCCCAGTACGGGACTTCTTCGAACTGCAGCGAGTAGGTGTAGCCAGCCCGTGCCACCACCTTGCCGCCGGCATCAAAGATCACCGCTTCGGTCAGGCCGCGAATGTTGGCCTGCGACGCCAGATAGCGTTCCAGCACCTGCTGGTCGAGCATCAGACGCGCCCAGCCGCGCTGGACATCACCAGCAACAGCCAGCACTTCCCCGGCGATCACCCGTTGGTGTTCCTTGAGGTAGGCTTGCGCCACCGCCTGCGATTCATTCAACGCGGTACTGACCCGCTCGCCGAACCACGACTGCACACCGATATTGAAGAACAGGGCCGAAAACACCGCCACCAGAATGGCCGGAGCCACCGCAATGGCCGAGAACAGCCCGACAAAGCGCAATTGCAGCCGGGACCCGGCGCTTTTCGACCGATGCCGCAGCCACAGGCCCACCAGCCGCTGGGCAACCATCGCCCCCAGACACAGTAACAGCACCAGATCAAGGTTCAGCAGGATGATCAGCGCATTGGACTCAGGGTCCGTCGGCGCCCAGCCGGTCATCACCGCATAGGTGGCAATTCCTGAAATCAGCGCTGCCACCGACAGGAAAACAGCCAGCTTGCGGCCAAAGGTTCCATTGCGGAACCAGACCCCCATACGCAGCATCAGGCGGCGCATGGAAACGCCGCCTGTCTGACCATCCCGCCGCCTGCTGACCACGGTCTATTTCACCCCGCGAATGACGGAAATATCCAGATCACGGATCTTCTTGCGCAGGGTGTTCCGGTTCAGGCCCAACACCTGAGCAGCCTTGATCTGGTTGCCGCGTGTCGCATCCAGAGTCAGCGAAATCAGCGGACGTTCCAGTTCCCGCAGAATACGGTCATACAGCCCGGCAGGCGGCAATCCATCGGGATGGGCGGCAAAATAGGTGCGCAGATGGCGTTCGATCATGTCCGACAGCCCCTCGTCGGGGTTGCCTTCGCTGATGGTGGGCGGCTCGACGGTCGCCAGCTCCATTTCGATCGCCTCGACCCCGACCACCTCATCGGCATGCAGGGCGGCCAGACGGCGGACCAGATTTTCCAGCTCGCGGATGTTGCCCGGCCAGCGGTGGCGCTTCATGCGCTCCATGGCGGCGGCATCGCAGGTCTTGTGCGGCAGCCCTTCTTCGGCAGCGATGTTAAAGAAGTGCTGGACCAGTTCCGGAATGTCGTCCGCCCGCTCACGCAGGGGCGGCAGGCGGATCGGCACTACGTTCAGGCGATAGAACAGGTCTTCGCGGAACAGCCCTTGACGGATCAGCTGGGTCAGGTCGCGGTGAGTGGCCGCAACGATACGCACGTTGGCCCGAATCGGGGTCCGGCCGCCGACCGTGGTATACTCGCCTTCCTGCAGCACACGCAGCAGGCGGGTCTGCGCCTCGGGCGGCATGTCACCGATTTCGTCCAGGAACAGCGTCCCGCCTTCGGCCTGCTCGAAACGGCCCTGCGCCCGGGCTGTTGCCCCGGTAAAGGCACCCTTTTCGTGGCCGAACAGCTCGGACTCAATCAGTTCGCGCGGGATTGCCGCCATGTTGACCGCAACGAACGGCCCGTTCCGCCGTTTGCCGTAGTTGTGCAGGGCGCGCGCCACCAGCTCTTTGCCGGTCCCGGACTCGCCGGTGATCATCACCGTCAGGTCGGTGTTCATCAGGCGTGCCAGCGTGCGATAGATTTCCTGCATCGCCGCCGAGCGACCGATCAACGGCAGACGGTCTTCGTCACCCTGCGCCTCGTGCGGAACGCCCAGGCTCGGCTTGGGCAGGGACAGTGCGCGGCGGACCACCGACACCAGTTCCTGCAAGTCAAACGGCTTGGGCAGGTACTCGAACGCACCGCGCTCGGTCGCCTTGACGGCGGTCAGCAGGGTGTTCTGTGCGCTCATCACAATGATGCGCAGTTCCGGGCGCAGCTTTTTGATGCGCGGGATCAGGTCCAGACCGTTTTCATCTGGCATCACCACATCGGTGATCACCAGATCGCCATCCCCATCCGACACCCAGCGCCACAGCGTTGCCGCATTGCCGGTGGTCCGCACGTCATAGCCTGCCCGCCCCAGCGCCTGAGTCAAAACAGTACGAACGCCGTGGTCGTCATCGGCCACCAAAATTGTCGGAGAGGTCGTCATTGCAGGCTGAATCCTGATCGGGGGAAACGGGAACGCTCAGTCAGTACACGAAAAGCGGCAGTACACAAAAAGCGCAGGGGAAAACAAGGGTCAGGCAAGATCCGGGGCAGGCTGGGACTTGACAATCGGCAGCATGACCTTAAAGACCGTCCGCCGGGGCAGGCTGTCAAATTCAATGATCCCGCCATGGTCATTGATGATCTTGGCCACCAGAGCCAGCCCCAGGCCGCTGCCTTTCGGCTTGGTGGTCACGAACGGGTCAAACAGGTTCTGACGGATATCCTCGGGGATGCCTTCACCATTATCCTGCACGCTGACCACCAGCGGCAGGTGGATCATCGAGCTGGTGCCCGGCACCTGCACCCGCACTCCGTGCTGATAGGCGGTGCTGAGGACGATTTCGGCATTCTCCAGCGGACAGGCTTCGGCGGCATTCTTCACCAGATTGAGGAACACCTGCACCAACTGGTCACGATTGCCCCATACTGGCGGCAGCGAAGGGTCGAAATGCTCGAAAAAGCGCACATGCTTGCCAAAGCCGTTTTCGGCCAGACGACGGACACGTTCGAGCACACTATGGATGTTGACCGCTTCCCGTTCCAGTGGCGGCTGCTCCGAGAAGACTTCCATCCGGTCAACCAGTTGCACGATCCGGTCGGTTTCGTCACGGATCAGAGTGGTCAGAACCCGGTCTTCCTCGCTGACCACCTGCTCCAGCAACTGGGCAGAGCCACGGATACCCGACAACGGGTTCTTGATTTCGTGCGCCAGCAACTGGCTCATCGCCGTCACCGAGCGGGCAGCACTGCGATGGGCGAGCTGCTGGCCGATCCGCATCGCCAGCGTATGTTCCAGAATGGACAGCAGTGCCCAGCCCGAGCGGTCCACCATCGGCGACACCTGCACGGTGACAGTCCGGGTTCCGGTACGCAGGGAATCAAGCGTTGCGCCAAATTCCGATACCGGGCTGTGGTTGGCCAGCGACTGACGGACCAGCGCGCAAATGGTGCTGTCCTGCGGAATCAGGCTATCCAGCCGCTGCCCGCACATGTGCAGGGCACTCAGCTCGAACAGTTGCTCGCCCGCCAGATTGACATAGCGGATGACCCCATCCAGATCGATGGCAAAGACCGCCGTCGGCAACGTCCCGAGAACGGCTTGCAGGTCAGGCTTCAGGGCCTCGGTGAGGTTTTTGCGTGTTGAACGTCCGAACATCAGGCTGCTAACCGTTCCTGCTGGAGAAGGAAAAAATCGCCAAGAGCAGCCCGCGCAGTGGCGGGCTCCTCCAGCGCATTAAAGGCTTCACGGAACGCATTGGCGCCCGTCAAGCCATGAACCGACCAGGCGACATGCTTGCGAGCCACCCGCAGGCCCTTGTAAGACCCATAGTGCTCCAGCAGGCTGTCGAAATGCTCCTGTACCACCGCCGCCCGCTCTGCCAGCGGCGGGTCTTCCGGCTGTTCCCCGCTGGCAAGGAAGCGGGCGATCTGCCCCAAAAGCCACGGTCGTCCCTGACTGCCACGCCCGACCATCACCCCGTCAGCGCCAGAGGCCTGCAAGGCTGTCGCAGCCGCCGCACAACTGTCAATATCACCATTGACCACCAGCGGCAGCGACATCGCCTCGCGGACGGCCCGCACCGCCGACCAGTCAGCGGAGCCGGTATACATCTGGCAGCGGGTCCGGCCATGGACGGTCACCATCGCCATCCCGCTTTGCTCGGCAATCCGCGCCAAAGCCGGAGCGTTCAGGGCATCATTATCCCAGCCGAGCCGCATTTTAACCGTCACCGGCACCGAAACCGCTTTGGCGACCGATTCCATGATCTGCCCGGCCAGACGCTCGTCCCGCATCAGGGCCGACCCGGCAAAGCCCTTGACCACCTTTTTCACCGGGCAGCCCATGTTGATGTCAATCAGCGCCGCTCCGCGATCGACGTTGATGCGGGCGGCTTCGGCCATCACCCACGGCTCGTTGCCAGCAAGCTGCACCGCCATCGGGAATTCTTCCTCGCACGGCGTGGACATCCGCAAGGTATCATGGTGAGCCCGAACCATCTGGGAACTGGCGATCATTTCGGAATAGACCAGCCCGGCGCCATAGCGTTTCACCAGGCGGCGAAACGGCATGTCGGTGACTCCGGACATCGGAGCCAGCAACACCGGGTTTTCAATGGTCAGGGATCCAATTGCTAACGACATGATCTCACAGATAAAAGGCGCGCCCCATCACCGGGCACGCCTGCATAATAATTAGGCAACGACAGGAAAATCAAATAGAAATATCGCCTAGCTGATAAGCACATCTGTAACGAATTTCACGCCGGGGTATGCCAGCGTCAGCAACAGCCACGCTACCAGAATCAACCGGGCGGCAATTCTGCCCCGCATACCAACGAAACGATGAGCCGCCAACAGCAAGCCAATCAGGAAAAAGGCCAGCAAAGACAACAGGGTCTTGTGATCGAGCGTCAACAGGCGCCCCCGTTCGAACCATTCGACCGCCATCCCTGATCCCAGCCCGATCGCCAGCACCGCCTCGCCCGCCATCAGCAATCTGGTCGACAACCGCTCGGCATCGGCCATCGCCGGCAACTGGGTCGTCAGGCGGGTACGCCGCTTTTGCTTCAGGGCACGCTCTTGCAGGAACGACGCCAGCGCCGCCACCGCTGCCAGCGTCAGCAAGGCATAGGTTCCCACCCCGACCAGGATGTGCAACCCCAGCCAGCCCGATGGCAGCGTCCCCGGCAAGGCATGGCCCTGCGCCTGCTGCCAGACGGTTGCCATCACCGCCATCAGCACCACATAGGGCATCAGCAGCGGCAACAGTCGCCACATGTGTGCCAACAGCACCGAAGCGGCCCCAAAGGTGAAAATGATGGCAGTCAGCGTCACCCACAGCGTCGGGGCAAAGCCGGTCACCCAGTGCCCCCAGACCAGCGCCAGCGCCAGCAGGGCCGGACCGATGAACGCCAATCCCCCCGCGGCCCAAAAGGCATGATCGCGGGCAGGTACGGGCCGGACCACCAGCAGGGCTGCGGGCAGCAGGCAAAGCAACGCCGTCAGGCTATGGAGGAGTCCTGGTAACATGGCGCTGATCATAGCCAGTTGGCGGGTAAAGACAATGCTGCCCTGCATGATGATCGTCATTTCTGGCGGGGTCGGGTCATTTTCCAGAAAGCGATTCCCTTTGTCGCCGGATCGCTTTACGCTCGCGCCCCCATCATCAGCATCCGGGCCCGAGCATCCATGAAGGTTGCCATCCTTGTTGTCGCCGCCGGGCGGGGAAGCCGCTTTGGCGGACCTTTGCCCAAGCAGTACCAGCCCCTGCAAGGCCGTCCCGTCCTGCGCCACTGCCTCGCCACCTTTGCCGCCCACCCCGGCGTGGCGGCCATCCGGGTGGTGATCCACCCCGATGACCGCACCCTGTACGATCAGGCTGCCGCTGGTTTGACCCTGCTCGATCCGGTGGCGGGGGGAGCCGAGCGTCAGGACAGCGTGCGTCTGGGACTGGAAAGCCTCGATGGCATGGGCTTTGATGTGGTGCTGATCCATGACGCCGCCCGCCCGGCGATCAGTCGGGCGGTGATTGACCGCGTGCTGCAGCCCCTGCGCAATGGCACCGCCGACGCCGTGCTGCCCGGCCTGCCGGTTGCCGACACCATCAAACGGGTGAGCGCCGACGGCTCGGTCGAAGCCACTGTCCCGCGCGTGGGCCTGTGGCGGGCGCAGACCCCGCAAGGTTTCCGCTTTGTTCCCCTATTGGCCGCCCACCGGGCCGCCAGCGGACTGGCCCTGACCGATGATGCCGCCGTGGCCGAACATGCCGGGCTGCGGGTGCGGATGGTGGAGGGGGATGGTGACAACGGCAAAATCACCCTGCCCGCCGACCTGCTGTCAACCGATGCCGCCCCGGTGCAGTGGGAAACCCGCACCGGACAGGGCTTTGACGTCCATGCCTTTGCCGAAGGCGATCATGTCACCCTGTGCGGGGTCAACATCCCGCACAGCCACCGCCTGTCGGGGCATTCCGATGCCGACGTGGCGATGCATGCCCTGACCGATGCCATCTATGGCACCATTGCAGCCGGAGACATCGGCCATCACTTCCCGCCGTCGCAAAGCCGCTGGAAAGGCTGTGATTCTGCGGTCTTCCTGCGCCATGCCCATGACCTGCTGCGCGCTGCCGGGGGCCGATTGCGCCATGTGGACCTGACCATCATCTGCGAAGCGCCAAAGATCGGCCCGCACCGATTGACGATGGCTGCCCGGCTGGCGGAGATCCTCGACCTGCCCGCTCACCGGATCAGCGTCAAGGCCACCACCACCGAACAGCTCGGCTTCACAGGCCGTCGCGAAGGCATTGCCACCCAGGCCATGGTAACCGTGCAGGTGCCCGATGATGGCTCATGATGCATAGATAAACCCCTGTGCCGCCGCCTGCTGATGTGGAACATCCGTTCGGCAGGCCAGCACCTGACCAACCGGGCAGTCTTCGGCATGACTGCCCGGCAGATAGCCGGTGGACATCAGGAATTCATTGACCACTTCCGGCCCGGTAAAGCGAAAGGTCTTGCGGAACAGCTTGACCCACTCGGCCTTTTGCAGCGGATGATGCGCCGCCAGCCAAGTGGCAAAACTGCCAGAGGCTGCCTGCAGCGCCTGTACCACCTGCGCATTGTGGACGATGGCGGCGACTTTCAGGCGGTTGCGGATGATCCGGGCATCTTCCAGCAACGCCTGTTGGCGTTTGGCATCATAGGCCGCCACCGTTGCCACATCAAAACCCTCGAACGCCGCCACGATTCCCGGACGGCGCTTGAGGATCAGTTCCCACGACAGCCCGGCCTGAAAAATTTCCAGACACAGACGTTCAAACAGGGCGTTGTCATCGTGTAACGGCACACCGTACTCATTGGCGTGGTAGTCATGATGAACCGGATGCCCCGGTGCCAGCGAGCAATACCAGCTCATCGCCAAAACCTCCTGTTATTGGCCTCTCGTTATTGGGCCGTCCAGCCACCATCAACCGGCAACGCTGTTCCGGTAATGTTCTGGGCCGCTGGAGAACACAGGAACACCGCCAGTGCCCCGATGTCTTCGGGCGAGGCAAACCGCTTGGACGGCTGCTTTTCGCCCAGCAAGTCCTTGGCACCCTCTTCGTTCGGCACCCCCAGCGCCTGCGCGCGGGCTTCGATCTGCGCCTGCACCAGCGGAGTATTGACCCAGCCCGGACAGATGGCGTTGCAGGTGATGCCGCCCTCGGCATTTTCCAGCGCAATCACCTTGGTCATGCCGACCACGCCGTGTTTCGCCGCCACATAGGCCACCTTGTTGATCGAGGCGACCAGCCCATGGACCGAGGCGGTGTTGATGATCCGCCCCCAGCCGCGCTGCTTCATGCCGGGCAGCAACAGGCGGGTGGTGTGGAAATACGAGGTCAGGTTGATCGCCAGAATGCTGTCCCACTTTTCCGGCGGAAAGCTCTCGGTCGGCGACACATGCTGAATCCCGGCGTTGTTCACCAGAATGTCCACCCCGCCCAGCGCCTGCTCGGCGGCACTGACCAGCGCGCTACAGCCCTCGGCGGTAGAGATATCCGAGCCATCATGAAAGACCGGGACGGAAAACTCCTCGGTCATTGCCTCGCGTTCGGCGTTGATCACCGCCGGATCACCCAGCCCGTGAATCATCACCTGACAGCCCTGCCCGGCCAGCGCACGGGCAATTCCCAGACCAATCCCGCTGGTCGAGCCGGTGACCAGAGCGGTTTTTCCCTTCAGCATGGCATACGCCTCCCTTGTTTGATTTACACCAACCCTTGCCGAGTCAGCGAGCCTTGAAAAAGCGTTCCGCCGCAGTCCGCGCCCCGTCCTTGGCAGCGATGGCGGCCCGCGCCCGCAGGATTTCCTGCTCCAGAGAGCTGATATAGTCCTGCAAGGCCTCCACACTCATCATTTCGAAGTCTGGGGCCGCCAGCGGGCGGGGGCGCGGGTCCAGCTCGTCAGTGTCCATAACCAAATCCTCATGAAGGGGCCGACGACAGAGGTTGTCGTTGCCAATGATCGTGATAGGGTAACGCGCCACCCCTTTGGCACGTCAAGCTGACAATCGCATACCAGCCACAGGCAATAGCCGGGTTATCGGGATATAAGGAGCCGCCCCATGTCCGCCAGCATGAACTGCATCGAAATGACCGGCCCCGGCGGCCCCGAGGTTCTGGTGAGTGCCCAGCGCCCGCGCCCCGAGCCCAAAGCCGGTGAAGTGCTGATTCAGGTGGCCGCAGCCGGTGTCAACCGCCCCGATTGCCTGCAACGGCTGGGCCTGTACCCGGCTCCGGCAGATGCCTCGGACCTGCTGGGGCTGGAAGCCGCCGGGATTGTCGCTGCCGTCGGCCCCGGTGTCACCACCCTGAAAGAGGGAGACGCCGTTTGCGCCCTGTTGCACGGTGGCGGCTATGCCAGCCATGTGACCGCCCACGCCGGCCACTGCCTGCCGGTGCCCAAGGGCTTTTCGATGGTTCAGGCCGCCGCCCTGCCGGAAACCTTTTTTACCGTCTGGCATAACGTGTTCCAGCGTGGCGCCTTGAAAGCCGGGGAAAGCCTGCTGATCCATGGCGGCAGCTCGGGCATCGGCACCACCGCCATCCAGCTTGCCAAGGCCTTTGGCGCAACCGTGTTTACCACCGCCGGATCGGCGGACAAGTGCGCCGCCTGTCAGGAGCTGGGCGCCGACCGGGCCATCAATTACCGCGAAGAAGATTTCGTCGAGGTGATCAAGGCCAGCCCGTCCAGGGGCGTTGACGTGATCCTCGATATGGTTGGCGGCGACTATCTGCCCAAGGCGGTCAAGGTCCTGCGTCCCGACGGGCGGCATGTGTCGATTGCCTTCCTGCAAGGGTCGAAAGTGCAGATGGATTTCATGGCGGTGATGCTGAAACGCCTGACCTTCACCGGCTCGACCCTGCGGTCGCAGACCATTGCCTTCAAGAGCGCCGTTGCCAGCGCCCTGCGGGATCAGGTGTGGCCGTTGCTCGATCAGGGGAAAATCGCTCCGGTGATTCACCAGACGTTCCCGCTGGCCCATGCTGCCGAAGCCCATCGCCTGATGGAAAGCTCGGGCCATATCGGAAAATTGGTCCTGACAGTGGATTAGGGGTGGTGAACGCCCGCCGTTATGGTGATAATCTTGGTAGCTGGTGACCCTGCCCCCGTGAGGGGTCACCACCATATCGCCCCTTGTACGGGCAGGCAAATTCCACTAAAGGAACGGCTTGCTCGTCCGAAGTCCAAGAACAATCCGAAAGGGAATAACCATGGCGCTGCCTCTGATGCCGAAGGCAACGGCCGTTTGGCTGGTGGAAAATACCGCTCTGAGCTTTGAGCAGATCGCTGAATTCTGCGGGATGCACGAGCTGGAAGTGCAAGCCATCGCTGACGGTGAAGTCGCGGCCGGTATCGTGGGTCAGGACCCGCTCGCCAATGGCCAGCTGACACGCGCAGAGATCGAACGCTGCGAAAAGAACGAGAATGCCAAGCTGAAGCTGAGCATCAGCGACATTCCCCGTCCGCAGCAGCGGGCCAAAGGCGCGCGCTATACCCCCGTTTCCAAGCGGCATGACCGTCCCGATGCCATCGCCTGGCTGCTGAAGCATCACCCCGAACTGAGCGATGCCCAGCTGTCCAAGCTGATCGGCACCACCAAGCCGACCATCGGCTCCGTCCGCGACAAGTCCCACTGGAACGCGACCAACATCAAGCCGCGCAACCCGGTGACCTTGGGCCTGTGCACCGAAGCCGACCTCGAAAAGGAAATCGCTCTGGCGCCGCGTCGTCCGGGCGTGGTCCAGCCGGTGGTGGATTACGGTTCGGACGTCGAGGAAGAAGAAGAACCCCGGCAGGAGCCGCTGGTTCCCAGCTTCCTGGCCGATGCCATGACGCGCCGCCCGCATGGTGGCGGGGACCGTTCCTGATACAGCGGTACGTTAAGAGCGATACAAACAGGGCCAGCAATGGCCCTGTTTGCTTTCAGAGCATTGTGCGAAAAGTGGGAACTGGTTTTCGCAAAAACAATGCGACAAAACAAAAGCTTAGAGCAGCGGGCCTGCATCCGGTTTAACGCACGCTGCTCTAAGGAAACAGGATCATGGAGCGCTGCTCCATACCTCGCCGGGGCCTTGAGGCTCCAGACCCCATTGAATGGATTTCTAAAGAAAAATGGGGGCTTGGGGGCATCGCCACCAAACGGGTTCGGGCGGTAGCCCGCACTGATGCCACCAACTGTTGTGCACTCTTGTGCCTTGCGTCATCGGTCAGAAAAGCGCAGATAAGACCCACCTGCCTTGTCTTCCATTCGTTCTCTTTACGGTGATTGGCTGCCATGCTCGTTGTTCTTTCCCCGGCCAAGGCGCTGGATTTTTCTCCCGCCCCTGCCTCGCTGCCCCACACCACACCGCTGCTTGGTGATGATACCGCTGATCTCGCCACCGTCACCCGCACCCTGACCGCAGGCGACCTGCGTCGCCTGATGGATATCTCGGACGCACTGGCCGACCTTAACCACGCCCGCTTTCAGGCGTTCGGCAGCCCGGTCGCTGGGGAAACCGCCAAACAGGCGGCGCTGGCCTTTGATGGTGATACCTACACCGGCCTCGATGCCCCCTCGCTCAGTGCCGACGACCTGGCCTGGTCACAGGACCATCTGCGCATTCTGTCCGGCTTTTATGGCGTGCTGCGTCCGCTCGACCTGATCGAACCTTACCGTCTGGAGATGGGCACCAAACTGCCCACCAGCCGGGGGAAAGACCTGTACGCCTTCTGGAAAGGACGACTGGCGCCATTGCTGGATCAGGCGGTGGCCGGGCACAGCACCCCGCTGATCGTCAACTGCGCCTCGACCGAGTACTTCAAGGCCGCCGAAGAAAAGACCCTCATCGCCCGCGTCATCACTCCGGTGTTTCAGGAACTCCGCGATGGCAAGGCCCGCGTGCTGGGAATGATGGCCAAACGCGCCCGTGGCATGATGGCCCGCTACATCATCACCAACCGGCTGGAAAACCCGCTTGATCTGCAAGGCTTTGACCTCGGTGGCTATCGCTTCCAGCCCGAGCTGTCCGATCCGCTCGACAGCCCGAAACACAGTCTGAGCTGGGTGTTCAGCCGCCCGCAGCCTTGAAAAATCTACACACTGTTTTCATTCCGTGGAGTTCACAATGTCCAGCCTGGCCTTTCTTGAACACGGCGATGCCTCCCGCCCGCCGTTGCTGATTCTGCACGGCCTGTTCGGCTCTGGCCGCAACTGGGGAACCATTGCCCGCAAACTGGCCAACAGCTATCACGTCTTTGCCCTTGACCTGCCGAACCATGGCCGCAGCGAATGGACCGCCGGGGCGATGGACTACCCCTATATGGCACAGGTCGTTGCCAACTGGATGGATGAGCATGCCTTGCCCTCGGCCACGATCATCGGCCACTCGATGGGGGGGAAGACTGCAATGCAGCTTGCCCTGCTGCACCCCGAGCGGGTGGACCTGCTGGTGGCGGTCGATGTGGCCCCGGTGCCCTATGGTCCGCGCGAACACGGCGGCTATATCAAGGCAATGCAGGACGTCACCCTGACCGGCATCAGCCGCCGGTCAGAGGTCGAGGCGCTGCTGGAAGACACCATCACCGAAACGATGATCCGCAAGTTCCTGATGCAGAATCTGGTACAGGATGAGGGCAGCGAGCAGTTGCGCTGGCAGATCAATCTGGATGGTCTGGCCGCCAGCCTGCCCGCCCTGATGGACTTTCCGCTGCCGGAAGATGTCGAGCCATTCACCAACCCCAGCTTCTTCCTCGCGGGCGGAGCCTCCAACTACGTCCTGCCGGACTACGAATCGGCCATCCGCCGCCTGTTCCTCGACCACGGGCTGTACCGCATTCCCGGTGGGGGTCACTGGCCGCACGCCGAAACGCCGGAGATCTTCATGGAACAGGTGATGGGTTTCCTTGACCGCCATCGGGGATAGGGCGTGTGCCCATGACAAAACCGCCGTGCATCGGCTGTGATGCACGGCGGCCTGAACAGGGATTGTTTCTGTAGCGTCCGCCGGCTCGACTGGCAACCGCTCCAAACGATACCACTCCGGTCAGTTCTAAATCATTCGCGGAGGGGCTTACAGAAACAACCAGCACCGATGCTGCCGTCTCCGCCTGCCCTGCGACCAGTCAAGGCCCCTCGACCTCCATCGGGTAAGGTCTGAGGATGAACAGGACATACGAAGAGGTTGTTTCCGCAGCGTCCGTCGGCTCGGCTGGCAACCGCCCCAAACGATACCGCTCCGGTCAGCTCTCAATCATTCGCGGAGGGGCCTATGGAAACAACCACCGCTGATGCTACGCCTGTTTTGCCCGCCAGACAAGCGAATGAGACATCACCCCGGCAGCAATTCGTCAGCCAGAACCGGCCGTAGCAGGTCATTCTGTCCCAGCAACGGCCGCAGAGCTTGGGCAAAGTGCCCCGCCCATGCCTTGGCCCCGTCGGTATCTCCGATCAAATCCTGCCGGATTTCAACCCCGACATGGGCCAGCCCCGCCGGTTCGGCATGGGTGTTCAGGGTGTGGGCAATCTCGCGCCCGGAATAGGGCTGGTTATCACCAACGCACCAGCCCTGCTGCTGCAAGGCCGATTGCAAGGCGGTAAACAGGCGGCCATCACGGTTCCACAACAGCCCGACATGCCATGGCCGGTCGCACCCGGCATCCTTCAGGCAGGGGGTGAAGCTGTGCATTGCCACGATCATCGGCGTCCGCCCCTGCAGGCGCTCGCAGGATGAAATCACCACGTCGGTAATTGCCGCATGATAAGGATAGAAAATCGCCTCGCGCCGGGCGGCACGATGGATTTCCGTCAGTCCGAGGTTGGCCGGGATCACCGTGCCGTCGCTTGTCTCCGGCATTGCCGTGCCGTCGTGCGGAGCCCGGTTGCAATCGACCACCAACCGCGAGTAATTGCACAGTACCGCCGGGCAATCGAGCGCCATCGCCAAATGGCGCGTGACCTCAGCAATGCCGATGTCATAGCCGATATGACGATCCAGCTCACCCGCGGGTAACCCCAGATTATTCAAGGCATGGGGCACACGGTTGCTGGCATGGTCACAGACCAGCACTAACGGAGCTTGCCCAAGAGGATTGATCACCTGACAGGCGGCCGGTTCGTCGGCGGCCAGCAGGCGATGGGCCAAATCCCGATGGTTACCCTTCAACGCAGCAGCCTCTCCGCCAACAGCACGGGACCGCTGCACATGAGCAAAAGCAGAAGAAGAGGTCATTGGACAGTGACACTCCGGCAAGGAAACAAGGGGGGATGCGAGGCTGCATTTCACGAAGCAACCGTATGCGTGACAAATCTATCACGGCACGCCCCTGCTTGACCATAGTTGCAGTGCAGCACCCACCAATGCGGCAGGGCAAAAGAGGGAACCTCTGGCACCGCAGTGCTCCCGGCCAAATCCAGTCGGATTCGTCGGCCTTATCCCTGCTTTATGCTAAAGGCGTCCCGCCCCGCATCGGCAAACTGGAAATCAGGGCCGTTTCCCTGTATGGCCTGCTCAGCCCGCCAGCACCTTTTTGATCAGAAAGCATCGCCATCACCATGAGTACCGTGTCCTCTGCCGCCCCTCACCCTGCGGCCTCTGTCGTCAAGCTGGCCCTTCCCGCCCTGATGCTGGGAGCAACGGCCATCGGCTTTGCCCCGATCTTCGTCCGCCTGTCGGAAATCGGCCCGGTTGCCACCGGCTTTTGGCGTCTGGCGCTGGCATGGCCCCTGCTGTGGGTGTGGATGCTGTGGGAACAACGGCAGGCCAGAGCCAAGGGGATGCAGGTCCGCCGACCACAAACCGTACAGGATTGGGTCCGGCTCAGTATTCCCGGTCTGTTCTTTGCCGCTGACCTGGCGGTCTGGCACATCGCCATTACCCTGACCACCGTCACCAATGCGACCTTGCTGGCAAATTTTGCCCCGGTGTTCGTCGCCCTGTTTGCCTGGATCCTGTTCTCGCACCGGCCCACCCTGACCTTTGTTGTCGGGATGGTGATGGCCATGGTCGGGGCCATCACCCTGATGGGCGACAGCCTGAGCGTGTCGCGTGATCACTTGTCCGGCGATGCCCTTGGCCTTTTGACCTCGGTCTTTTATGCTGGCTACATCCTGTCGGTTGGTCGCCTGCGCAGCCTGTATTCCACCGCCACCATCATGACCTGGAGCGCGGTGTCCAACATTCTGATCCTGTCAGTGGTTTCCTGGGCAATGGGGGAATCCCTCTGGCCGCAAAGCTCCTACGCCTGGTCGGTACTGATCGGGCTGGCCCTGATTTCCCACGTCGCCGGGCAAAGCCTGATCACCTTTGCCCTCGCCCACCTTCCGCCCGCTTTCAGCTCGGTCAGCCTGCTGTGGCAACCCGCCTGCGCAGCTTTATTAGCCTGGCTTTTGCTCGGTGAAAGCATGTCGCCGTGGCAGGGAATTGGTGGCCTGATCGTTCTGGCCGGTATCCTGATTGCCCGCCGAGCCAGTCAAAAAGTCTAAAGACCATCGGCTAAAGCTTTCTTTGGGCAGAAGAATTTTGTGATGGTCCGATTAAACCGACTCTCTGCGTGCGGATTTCGGTTACCATCGGACACAGGAACGAGCTATAGTTTCCTTCCATATTCTTCTGCCCAGGGACGGTCAATTTCGCCATGAGACGCACAAGAAACGCTAAGATTATTGCTACGCTTGGCCCCTCCAGCAGCACCCCCGAGGCAATCGAGAGCCTGTTTCGCGCCGGTGCGGACGTGTTCCGGCTGAATTTCAGCCACGGAACCCACGAAGACCACAAGAAACGCTATGACATGATTCGGGCGATCGAAAGCAAGCTCGGCCGCCCGATTGCAATCCTGATGGACCTGCAAGGCCCCAAGCTGCGCGTCGGCACCTTTGCCGAAGGCCGCGTCGAGCTGCTGCCCGGCACCACCCTGCGCCTTGACATGGACCCAACCCCCGGCGATGCCAGCCGCGTCGCCCTGCCCCACCCGGAAATCTTTGCCGCCATGCAGATCGGCACCGAGCTGCTGATGGATGATGGCAAAATCCGGGTTCGCGTTGAAGAACACGGTGGCGACTTTGCCCTGACCCGCGTGCTGGTCGGCGGGCCGCTGTCCGACCGCAAGGGCGTCAATGTCCCCGGCGAAGTGCTGCCGATTTCTGCCCTGACCGACAAGGACCGCCGCGATCTGGCCTTTGGTCTTGATCTGGGGGCCGACTGGGTGGCCCTGTCGTTCGTTCAGCGCCCGGAAGACGTCGCCGAAGCCCGCAAGCTGATTGCCGGGCGGGCAGCGGTGATTTCCAAGCTCGAAAAGCCGTCGGCGATTGACTATCTCGATGAAATCGTCGAGCTGTCCGACGCCATCATGGTCGCCCGTGGTGACCTGGGGGTCGAAAGCCCGCCGGAAACCGTGCCGATCCTGCAAAAGCGCATCATCGAATGCTGCCACCGCATTGGCAAGCCGGTGGTGGTCGCCACCCAGATGCTGGAAAGCATGATTTTCGCCCCGACCCCGACCCGCGCCGAAGCATCGGACGTGGCCACCGCCATTTATGACGGTGCCGACGCGGTGATGCTGTCGGCGGAAACGGCCTCGGGCAAGTATCCGCTCGACGCGGTGGCGATCATGAACAAGATCATTCACACCGTCGAACAGGACACCACCTATTTCCGCATTCGCGACAGCGAGCGCGAAGACCCGGAAAGCACTGCCGCCGACGCCATTGCCGCCGCCGCCAGTCAGGTGGCCGCCACCATCGGCGCCAAGGCCATCGTGACCTTTACCTCGTCCGGTTCGACCACCCTGCGCGTTGCCCGCCAGCGCCCGAAGGCTCCGATCCTCAGCCTGACGCCGGAAAAAAGCACCGCCCGCCGTCTGGCTCTGGTGTGGGGGGCCCACTCGGTCGAAGTCGAAGACCTCGCCTTCTTTGCCGACATGGTACGCCGGGGCTGCAAGGTCGCCCGTCACGACGAATTCGCCGCCCTCGGCGAGCGGGTGGTGATCGTGGCTGGCGTTCCTTTTGGCACACCGGGGACCACCAATATCCTGCGCATCGCCTGGATCGACGACGAAGTGTAAGACCACCCTCGACCAATCCGCGCCCGGCACTTTTTTAAGCATGCTTAAAAAAACATCCGTGCGCGGATTGTGGATAATCTGCTACAGTCTGTCCACCTGTCGGAAAGGGCCACAAAAGGCCTCTGGCTGCTCCCCCAATATGTAGCCCCGTGAGTGGAGAAGATGGATGCAGTCTGTAGAACAATTCCTTGTCTATGCCGCGCGCCTGGAACAGGAAGCCGCTTTGCGCTTTGATGAACTTGCCGACATGGCGCAAACCTTTGAAAACCGCGAGGTCGAACAGTTCTTCCGCCAGATGGCGACGTTCTCGCGCATGCACCTCGACGAAGCCCGCCAGCGCGGCGGCTTCCACGACCTGCCGGAGATTGGCCCCGACGGCTTTGAGTGGCCCAGCATCGAAAGCCCCGAAGCCGCAGCCATCTGGGGTGCCGACCCCAACATGGATGTCCAGCAGGCCCTCGCCCTCGCCCTTGAGGCCGAAAAAGGCGGGCTGGCCTTTTATGCCAAGGTGCTGGCCGAAACCAGCGACCCGGAAATCAAGGCGATGGCCGAAGAGTTCGTTGCCGAGGAAAGCGAGCACGTCGCCGCCATTGAAAAATGGATCGCCCGCGCTGCGGCCTGATCAGGAAGGGAAACAGGATGTGGAGCGCTGCTCCACACCTCGCCGGGGCCTTGAGGCCCCGGACCCCATTTTATGGCATTCAAAGAGAAAAATGCTCGGCAATCAGGGCCACAACCTGTGAACTGTGCGTCACGGCCAGATCGTGGCCTGCATCGGGCAGGACATGCAGGGTAGAATTCATCAGCATCTGCCGAAGCCGCTGCCCCACCACCGGCGGGCTGATGCGGTCCTTATCCCCCCATAGCAACAGGGTTGGGATCGAAAGTTCTGCCATCCGGTCTGATAAATCCTCGACCGGATCGGCAATCCAGCGGGCCGCCTGCGGAAAAGCGGCGAAATATTCGGGCCGCCAGTCTTCGCCTCCCAGATCGGCCACCGGCACACCGCCCGAAGTCACGGTCAATACCAGACGGTTGACCAAATCCGGCATCGCCAAAGCCAGCCGGATAGCAATCACCCCACCCATCGACTGGGCCACGATGTTCACCGGCTGCTGCATGTGCCCGGCAACCAGTGCCACCAGATCATCCAGCCCGGCAATGCGGGGATCGGCAGGCTCATCCCCCAGACCGGGCCAGGACAACAGCACCGCCTCATCGATCACACCGCGCTGTTGCAAAGCCGTCGCCACTGTCTGCCAGAATGAGGCACTCCCACCGGCCCCCGGCAGAAACAGCGTTTTACACGGTGCCATGACGTCCCCTTTCAGAAAATATCCGACAACCATACGACGCCAAAAAAGTCAGCCCAAAGCATAAAAAACGGGGCCTGCCCTGCACAATGGCAGAGCAGGCCCCGTTTCCGTTTACACCCGCCAGCTTATGCCGCTGCCTGCGCCGCCGGAGCGTCTTCGTTCAGCATCAACAGCGAGGCATTGCCACCGGCAGCGGTCATGTCCACCGACAGCGAGCGCTCGACCAGATAGCGGTGCAAGGTCGCCGGGCTGACCGGGTCGCTGTCCACCGGAATGATCGCCCGCGGACGCGCCGCCAGCGTTGCCACCGCCTGCGGCAGGTCGCCTTCCAGACCGGCGGCCTGCAGGTCCAGCGAGGTCAGCAGGGCGCACAGCTCTTCCTGATTGGCGGCATGGACGGTCGCCAGATCACTGGGCACAGCGGCGGTCTTCAGCAGGGCCGACAGGGCCGAGGCCAGCGAAGCCACCCCGGCAGCCACCACCCGGTTGCCACCGGCCAGGGCCGCCGCCACCCGCAGGACAAAGCCGCTGAAGCTGCCATTCTGGGCGGCAACCACCGCCACCACCCCGCGCGGATGAACGGACATTTCGTTCCGTTCGCCGGTCGGGCCGGGCAGCGCGAGCGGCTTGGCGGTTTCTTCCAGCGTCTGCGCCTGCAAGCGGTTCAGGCCATCCAGCGACAGCGCCACCTGCTGGGCAGCCTGCTCGGCACTGACCGCACCGCCATCGCGCAGCAGGGTCGCCGCCACCGTTGCCGCCTGCGACGACAGGGCCGACAGCAGCGACTGCACCAGCGCCACCCGTGCCTCAACTGCCGCCGGACGGGCCGGAGCATGCAGGGCCAGAGCTTCCGCTGCCCGGCCCAGCGCCGCCGAGCTGGCCGGAGTCAGGGCCGCAGGCAGGCTGCTGGCCGCCACGCGGGCCGCCTGCTGGGCCAGATCGGTCCCGGCCTGCGCCTGCGGAGCCACCTGTTCGGCAAAGCGGCCAAAGCGGGTCAGATAGTTCGGGCCACCGGCTTTCGGGCCGGTCCCCGACAGACCTTCGCCACCGAACGGCTGCACACCAACGACCGCGCCGATCATCGACCGGTTGACATAGGTGTTGCCAACGGCGCTGGCGGCCTGAATGCGGCGGGCATTGGCATCAATGCGGGTGTGGATGCCCATGGTCAGGCCATAGCCGGTATCCCGCACTTCGCGCAGGATCGCTGGCAACTCGCTGGCCTGATAGCGCACCACATGCAGGATCGGGCCGAACACTTCGTGCGGCAGAGCCTTCAGGTTGCTGATTTCATAGGCGCGCGGCGCAAAGAAGGTGCCGTTGCGGGCATCGCTGCTCAGCGGGCTGGTGGCGATCAAACGGGCCTCGCGGTCCATCCGCTGGGCATGCTTTTCCAGCGCCTCCAGCGCCGGAGCATCGATCACCGGGCCGACATCGGTATCCAGACGGGCCGGATCACCGACGCGCAGTTCTTCCATCGCGCCCTTCAGCATCTTCATGATGCCATCGGCGACATCGGTCTGCACGTACATCACCCGCAGCGCCGAGCACCGCTGCCCCGCCGAACCAAAGGCTGACAGAACCGCATCGCGGATCACCTGTTCGGGCAAGGCCGAACTGTCAACGATCATCGCATTCAGACCACCGGTTTCGGCAATCAGAGGGATCGACTGACCGCGCCTGGCCAGCGTGCGGTTGAGGATATGGGCAACCTCGACCGAGCCGGTAAAGGCAATGCCAGCCACCCGCTCATCGCTCACCAGAGCCGCACCGACCGTTTCGCCCAGCCCCGGCACCAACTGCAACGCACCAGTCGGAATACCGGCGTCGTGCAGCAGGCGCACCATCGCGGCGGCCACCAGCGTGGTCTGTTCCGCCGGTTTGGCCACCACGGTGTTGCCGACCACCAGCGCCGCCACCACCTGACCGGTGAAAATGGCCAGCGGGAAGTTCCACGGGCTGATGCAGACGAACACGCCCCGGCCCTTCAGGCCAGCGGCGGCCTGCTTGCGGGCTTCGATGGCGTAATAACGCAGGAAGTCCACCGCTTCACGCACCTCGGCCACGCCATCGGGCAGGGTCTTGCCCGCTTCGCGCAGGCACAGCGACATGAATTCAGTCATGCGGGCTTCCAGCGCGTCGGCGGCCCGCTCCAGAGTGGCTGCCCGGTCTTCCGCCGAGGTTGCCGACCATGCCGGGAACGCCGCCTGAGCCGCCGCCATCGCGGCCTTCGCCTCGTCCACGGTGGCTTCGGCAGCATATCCAACCAGAGTATCACGATCCGCCGGAGACAGGACCGCCTTCGCCCCGGCAGTGCGTTCAACGCCGTTGATGATCGGGCCAGCCTTGGGCTGGGTCTGGGCGTGGGCGGTCAGGTCGGCAAACAGGCGCTCGTTCAGCAGGCTGTCGGACAGGTCCAGACCGCTGGAATTCCGGCGCTGTTGGCCGTACAGGGCCTTGGGCATCGGAATGTACGGGTGGCGCTTGCTGGCCAGAGCCGCCACGCGGGCCACCGGATCGGCAATGATGTCTTCGATCGGGGTCTTGTCGTCCACCAGCCGGTTGACAAAGCTGCTGTTCGAGCCGTTTTCCAGCAGGCGACGGACCAGATAGGACAGCAGTTCGGCATGCCCCCCCACCGGCGCATAAATGCGGCAGGCAATCCCCAGCCTGTCCGCTGGCGTAATCTCGTCGTACAGCTCTTCGCCCATGCCGTGCAGGCGCTGGAACTCGAACTGACGGCCCTGCGACAGCTCCAGAATGGTGGCAACGGTCAGGGCGTTGTGGGTGGCAAACTGCGGGAAAAACAGGTCACCATAGTCAAACAGCTTGCGGGCGCAGGCCATATAGGACACGTCGGTCGAAACCTTGCGGGTATAGACCGGGTAATCGGGCAGCCCCAAATCCTGGGCGCGCTTGATTTCCGCATCCCAATAGGCACCCTTGACCAGACGGACATTCATCCGGCGACCAACCCGCTTGGACATTTCCGCCAGCACGTCAATCAGCTTGTAGGTGCGCTTGGAATAGGCCTGAATGGCCAGCCCGAAGCCAGTCCAGCCATCGAGGGCCTGATTGCCATAGACCGCTTCCATCACTTCCAGCGACAGCTCCAGCCGTTCGGCTTCTTCGGCGTCAACGCAGAAGCCGATGTCATAGGCCTTGGCAATCTTGGCCAGTTCCAGCGTGCGGCGGGTCAGAATATCCAGAACCTGCTCACGCTTGGCGACTTCATAGCGCGGATACAGCGCCGACAGCTTGACCGAAATCCCCGGACCGGCAATCACGCCACGACCGTTGGATGCCTTGCCAATCGCATGGATCGCCTGCTCATAGGAGACATAATACTTCTGGGCGTCTTCCTCGGTGCGGGCGGCCTCACCCAGCATGTCAAAGGAATAGCGGTAGCCGCGCTTTTCGCTGTCGGCACCACGCTCCATCGCTTCGGCCATCGTGCGACCCAGCACAAACTGCTTGCCCATGATGCGCATCGCCTGCCGCAGAGCCTGACGGATCACCGGTTCGCCCAGACGCGACACCAGACGACGCATCACCCCGTTCGGCGCATCGGTCGGCAGGTCGCCCTTGCCCAGAATGCGCCCGGTCAGCATCAGGCCAATGGTCGAGGCATTGACGAAAATCGACGACGAGTTCCCCAGATGCTTTTCCCAGTCGGTCCCGGCCAGTTTGTCGCGGATCAGCGCATCAGCCGTATCGCTATCAGGGATACGCAGCAGGGCTTCGGCCAGGCACATCAGCACCAGACCTTCCTGCGTTGACAGGTCGTATTCGTGCATCAGGGCATCCACACCGCCCTTGCGCAGACGATTGTCCCGCACGGACTGGATCAGGCTGCGGGCACGCTGGCGGATCTGTTCCTGCCGCTGCGGATCATTGATGCGCGCGGCGGCAACCCGTTCACTGACCACCGCGTCTTCGTCACGGCGGTAATCAGCGGCCAGAAAATCACGCCAGGACGGCGTCGGAGTGTGGTGCAGCATGTGATGGCCTCCCGAAGACCTGTCTGTCCATATTTGATATGGGTACCCTGAAGGGGCGATTTCATGTGGTACCCTCAAGGTACCGTGTCGCCCTTCCCTAACAGAAAGCTCCGCAGAATATCTCACTTTTGTTTTGCGATTTTTTAGGATAAGATGCGATCAGTAACGCAATATGAAGGACGAAAGGTCTATAATAATGCCTGATAGCAGACGAATCGACGCTATCGATCTAAAGATCCTCGACGAGCTGCAACGCGACGGTCGAATCAGCAATGCCGAGCTGTCGCGTCGGGTCAATCTGTCCCCCACGCCCTGCCTCGAGCGGATGCGCCGCCTGGAACGGGAAGGCTATATTTTAGGGTATACCGCCGTCCTTGATCCACACAAGCTTGGTCGCAGCCTGTCGTGCTTTATCGAGGTCGGGCTTGATCGCACCACCCCCGAGATTTTCGACCAGTTCCACGAAGCGGTCAGCCAGCGCCCGGAAGTGCAGGAATGCCACATGGTGGCAGGTGGCTTTGATTACGTCCTGAAGGTCCGTCTGCCGGACATGGCCAGCTATCGCACGTTCCTGGGGGACGTACTGGTATCCCTGCCCGGGGTCAAGGAAACCCATACCTATGTGGTGATGGAAGAAATCCTGTCGCGGGCCACCATTCCGCTGAATGCCATCGTCGGGGAATAACTGTGTATTCTTTTGAATTACAATGATCCTTTCGCAAATGGGGATTCGCAAGAATCCCCATTTGCGTTTCAAGGCGACGCCATTACGAACACAGCTGTATC
Organism: Insolitispirillum peregrinum; assembly: GCF_900156605.1. Taxonomy (GTDB): domain Bacteria; phylum Pseudomonadota; class Alphaproteobacteria; order Rhodospirillales; family Rhodospirillaceae; genus Insolitispirillum; species Insolitispirillum peregrinum. Next base: position 922,615 of record NZ_FTOA01000001.1, read on the forward strand.
AGGCAAAATCCAGAACCAGCAATTCAACGGTCAGGTTCCCATCCCCCCTGAGATAGAATGGCATTGACAATTTGCTTACTTACAAGAGATGCCGCGTATGGAGAGATGTGATTATCATCAACATACAGGGCTCTTTTGTCACGAATAGCATAGCATTCTTCCGAAGAACAGAAATATTCTGCTGGATCAATAACAATAACCTTGTCCGGCAGCATTGATTTAATCTCATCAAAACCAATATACATGTCCCTCCAGCTTTCCAAAGATCTCGATGCGACAGGAGCACTGATATATTTTAAATTATCATATATGTACTTATCAATATGATGCATAATGACAGGTGCCTGCATAACATAAATCACCACCTTATTTCTCTTTAGAAAGCTATCCACCATTCTATTCATACTACTTATATATTTACTATCCATAACATAACCATCATTTCTATATGAAATAACAACGTATTTGATATTCTCATTATGATTAATATCATCAATTACTTTATTATGCCACGCTGCACATATTCCGTGAGCATCATCAGTAAGCTCATAGCACCCACCAATCGCGTACTGGATGACACTCATATTACGCTGAGCAACCTCTTTCCCCAGCTCGGGGCTAATGGGCGTCGCATGACTATTACCAACCACGGCAATAGCCACCCCTCCATCTGGATTATAGACACACGGGGCCCTGTTAATAGACTGCACTGAGTCATCTCTGGAATATTGACATCTTTCAGCCGCATCATCCAGATTAGAACTCATGAAAACTGATGCCTGATCATCATTAAACCTTTGCTTCATGAAGCCATGACTTATATGACCGCTGGCACCAATAGCAACCATCCCCGCAATGACCACAAAACTTGATAAAAAAACAACCTTCCTACTAAGAAAATTTTTGTTTCTGAGAGGAGTTTCAACAAATTTCCAGCTAAGGACAGAAAGCAGAAACGTTACAAAAACAAGAATCCCGATCATAGGCACAGACAAATCCTTAGAACCAATTATCCTTGAAAATACAAATAACGGCTGATGCCAAAGATAAGCCGAATAACTAATCAAACCAATGAAAGAAAGAGGCGCTACCCCCAGAGTTCGCCCAACGACATGATCATTCGATGAAAAAAGGATAACCAGCATAACTCCGACGACAGGAATAGATGTATAGACTCCAGGGAATGGAGTTTCTTCACTAAAGATAAAAAATGAAGAGAGAATCATTACAATTCCCAAAAATGAGAGTATAGCAGACTTTGGCAATGACCTTCTATAAAGTATCCATGCACACAAAGAACCAGATACAAGCTCCCATACCCTCGACGGCAGAAGAAAGAAATTTGCTGCACTATCTTTATTAATAATATACAAGCTAAATACAAAGCTTGATACCATAAGAGAAATAATAAATGCAATAACAATACCTTCCCTCTTTTTCAGAAGAAAGCAAAAAAACAGCGGGAAGAACAAATAATATTGTTCTTCAACCGCTAAACTCCATGTGTGTATCAGAGGCTTAAGAGAGCTATCCGCATCGAAGTAACCAGCTTCATGCCAAAACAAAAAATTTGACGCCGATACACCAGCAGCGGCAAAGCTCTGCGCAAAGTCTTTCATCTGATTTGGCGAAAGACAAAAAACAGATACAAATAATGATAAAAATGAAACAAGGAAAAAAGCTGGAAGTATTCGACGAAACCTACGTTCGTAAAATGAAATAAAACTAAACTTTCCATTAATTGTTTCAAATATTATTATGCTCGTTATCAAGTAACCACTAATAACAAAGAAAACATCAACACCAATAAAGCCGCCAGAAATGACGCTGCCCATCGCGTGAAACGCAATAACAGAGACAACAGACAAGGCTCTCAACCCATCAATGTCTTTTCTATATTCCATATCACCCACCACTAATTGACTTAATTCAAGCAAGTGAGTGAGAAAAAAATTCAATCATACTTCCACACAAACAAAGCGTCCGCAATTATCTTCTTTTCAAGCAATCCTATTGAGGTGATCTGCCGAAATATTTGCAAACGATTTCACCTAATGCATAAAAATACATTGGGAAAGGGCAAGTACAATCAAACAATCTTCATGAGTTCACTTACACGGATTTTTCGCCAAAATACGGACGAGCCAGAATTTTGTAAAGATAATTCCAGGCAAAATAACCAATCAGGATCTTAATCAGAACAAATAACGAATTAAAACATAGGGGATACAGATCGAAACATCATATGTATACAGTTGGAAATAGGTGTCAAATCAGTGATCGGATATTGACACATCACATTATGAAGATGACCCCGGTCATGTTGGCAAAGGTTGGCGGCCAGAGCTTTACAGCGACCAGAGGCGGCGAAACCAGAGACATAGACCGAATTCCATTTGCCGTAACGTTCGTGCATGTCCCGCCATAGGCAGCCGCCCCGTAGCACGTAAAGTAGCCATTGATAAAGCGCCGACTGTCGTGGGAAGGACGGCAGCCACGCCCTCGCTCGGCGGGCAGTAACTCACCGATGCTTCCCCGTTCGTCAGATAGCCACGCATACCACTGACCTCCGCAAAGGCCAGGTTTGAGACACGTCCGGGCAAGTTTGAAAAGCCTCGTTGTCCACAAGGCCCGAGATCCTCAACCATCATCGAAAAGACCGTTAAAAATAGAAATCTCTACTTGCTGGTTGCGGTGAACACCCCATCCCAGTCTTCACCCGGAGGAGCCGCACGATACGCTGCCAGACGCTCGTCATACAGGTGATACAAACCCTCCAGCGACAGACCAGCGGCCACAGCCAATTGCTGACAGGTGACCTTTGCCTGCTCTGAACGGTCCCACTGCTGCGCCCGATAGGCTTCCAGCATCTGTTCATGGGCTTTGCGCAAGGCGACAAAGGCCTCCGAGGCCGCCATCGTCGCGTCTCCCAACAGGGTAAAGATGCGAACCGGCAACGTCTTGCCCTTCACCTTGATCAAATCGAGTTCCAGTACCGCAAAATCAGGGGCCTCGTGACAGGTCGCCTCGCCAATCACTACCGTAACACCATAGGTCTTTGACTGGCCTTCCAGACGAGATGCCAGGTTCACGCTGTCCCCCAGCACCGAATAGTCAAAGCGTTGGTCAGACCCCATGTTGCCGACGCAGACATTGCCCGAGTTCAGGCCAATCCCGACATTCAGCGGGAAATAGCGGTTGCCCTTGGCGTCGGCCTCGGCTTTCAGCTCGACATTGACCTCTTTCATGCAATCAACCATCGCCAACGCCGACCGGCAGGCATTGCTGGCGTGCTCGGCATCATCCAGCGGAGCATTCCAGAAGGCCATGATGCAGTCGCCCATGTATTTGTCGATGGTGCCGCGCCGGTCGAGGATGACGTTGGTCATCGGGGTCAGAAAACGGTTGATCAGCCGGGTCAGACCTTCCGGGTTATCGCTGAACTGCTCGGAAATGGTGGTAAAGCCGCGCACGTCACAGAACAGCAGCGTCATGTCGCGCATTTCACCACCCAGCTTCAGGCGGCTGGGGTCTTCGGCCAGACGTTCGACCAGTGCCGGGCTCATGTAGCGGCTGAAAGCATCACGCACCTGCCGCTTTTGCGCTTCTTCGCGCGCATAGTTGGAATAGGTCAGATACATATACAGCATCACCGCGGTCAGAACCGGATAGACCGGATCGTACAAGGTCAGCTCGTGGGCAAAATACCACCACGACACCCCCAGCGTGCCCAGAATGAACACGGCGAGGATCACCACCGTCAGACGGGCACCGGCCAGCGGCACCAGAATGATCATCGCCAGACCGGCCAGCGCGGTCAGCACCAGCTCTTTACCCACCGCGTCGCGCGGGCGGTTCAGCTGGGTCTGCTGGATGATGTTTTCCAGAATGTTGGCGTGGACCTCCACCCCCGGCAAAAAGCTGTCGAGCGGCGAGGATTTAATATCGAGCAGGCCCACCGCCGACGTCCCGAGCAGGATCAGATGGTTGGCGATTTTGTCGGCAGGAACCGTCCCGTTCAGCACATCCAGCGCCGAAACATATTTTTCCCGGTCATAGCGGGAGAAATACACCCAGGTCTGCGCCTGCGCATCGGTCTTGATCAACAACCGGCGAATGGCCAGCTTTTCAACCCCGTCCTGCTCGGCGGTTCGCACCGCCACCGTCGGGGTCTGGGTGGCCACCCGCAGCATTTCTGCCGACAACGACAGATAGCGGGTGTCGCCCGCCAATGCCAGCATCGGAACCCGCCGCACAATGCCATCCAGTTCACCGGCAATATTGAACAGGCCCCGCCCGGCGGCGGCCTGATCCAGCACATCAATATTGCGCAGAACGTCAGCATAGCGATTGAGCCAGGGATTGGGGTCCGGTCCGATCACCGCCACCGATGACACCGGGGCAGAGCTGTTGTCCTGTTCGCCCTTGCTGGTGCGGGCCGACATCCCCAGCACCACCCGGCTTTGGGCGATGGAGTTTGCCAGCACCTGATCGTTGGATGGCATGGCGCCAAGGTGCTGGCGCACCGCGCTGTCCAGCCCCGGCAAGGTCTGGGCAATGGTTGAGGGAGACAGGCGGTCAGGTTCGGCAAACACAACGTCGAAGCCGATAACAAGCGCGCCCATGGCGGTCAGGCGGTCAACCAGCGCGGCTACCGTTGTCCGTGGCCACGGCCACTGGCCGATTTCGCGCAGGGATTTGTCATCCAGATCGACAATGGTCACCGGACGCTCGGTAATTTCGCGTGGCTTGATGCGCTGATAAATATCAAAGGTCTTGACCCGCAGCATCTGCAATGGCACCGGATCAACCACCCGCAACGCCACCAGCGCCACCAGCACCAGCAGCGCAATCAGTCGCCCGGAGCCGAACGACCCCCGCATCCCTTTGACCAGCCCGGAAAAGCGACGCTTGCGCGCCGGAACTTCAGCCTCGTTTACCGCCATGATCGTTCCTGTCAGGCATCCCCACTGTGCGGGAGTTTTAGCACCTGTCCGCACTCCTGTGCAAACATGGCAATACGAACGGTTGCGCCGCAGACACAGGCAGGTGAATTTTCGGTAAGCCCCTTGACCAGCAGGACGACCTCCTGTTCCCTGACCCTTCAGGTTTTTAAATCTCAGGTATCAGAATGGGAAACCCCGCCCCACCGCCGCATCAGGCTACGCCGGCACGGCCTGCCTCGTCGCCGTTCCGGGCTGCCTGGCTGGCTCCGGTCCTCAAGCCGTTGCGCCCGCTGTTTTTCGAGGTCGCGGGCGGATCACTGTTCGTGAACCTGCTGGCCCTCGCCGCTCCGGTGTTTGTTCTGCAGGTGTACGACCGGGTGGTGTACCACGCCGGTCTGTCAACCCTCAGCGGGCTGGCCATCGGCATGGCGCTGGTGGTTGCCTTTGATTTCCTGCTCCGCCAGATGCGGGCGCGGGTGATGCAAGCCGTTTCGCTGGCGCTGGATGTCAAGATCGGGCGGCAGTTGTTCGACAAGGTGATGGCCCTGCCCCTGCGCACCCTTGAAAGCCGCCCGCTGGGCTATTGGCAACAGTTGTTCCGCGATCTTGATGTGGTGCGCAACACCCTGTCCGGCTCGTCGGCCATTCTGGTTTTTGACCTGCCCTTTGCCATCCTGTTCATGGCGCTGGTGTTCATCATCGCCACCCCGGTGGCGTGGGTTCTGCTGGTGGCCCTGTGCGCCTTTCTGACCCTCGCCTGGCTGTCTGCCCGGCAGGTGGGACGATCGGTTGACAAGGAAAAGGCCAACCAGCAATCCCGCGATGCCCTGCTGGCCGAAACCATCATGGGCCGGACCACCATCAAGGCCCTGTCTCTCGGCGAACACCTGCGCCCGATCTGGGAAAGCAAACAAAGCGATACCATCCACCAGTCGGTGGAACGCGGCACGTTGAACGACCGTTATGTCAACATCGGGCAAGCCCTGACCGTGATCACCAGCGTGTCGATGACCACCGTCGGCGCGCTGGCGATCATCAATCAGGACATGACCATCGGCGGACTGGTTGCCGCCAACATGCTGTCTGGCCGCCTGCTGTCACCGCTGAACCAGTTGGTCGGGGCGTGGAAGACCTATTCCGGTTTCCGCCAGTCGATCGAGCGACTGAACGGTCTGTTCCTGTCCCCTCAGGACAACACCAGCTCCCACCTCACCATGCCGCGGCCCAAGGGTGTGCTGACGCTGGAAAAAGTCAGCTTCCGCTACCGCCCCGACGGCAAGCCGGTCATTGACGAGCTGGCCCTTGAGATCACTCCCGGCGGCATCACCACCATCATGGGCCGCAACGGCTGTGGCAAATCGACCCTGCTGAAGATCATGCTCGGCCTGTACCCCTGCGCGCAGGGGCGTGTGCTGCTGGATGGCGCCGACATCAGCCAGTTCACCCGCCGGGAACTCGCCAACTGGATTGGCTATGTGCCACAGGAAAGCGTCCTGTTCGCAGGCTCGATCCGTGACAATATCGCTCAGGGCAAGCCCGGCGCCAGTGACGAAGACATCCTGAGTGCGGCACAGGCGGCAGGCGTTCATCAGTTCGTCATCGACATGCCCGACGGCTATGCCACCAACGTGGGCGAAGCTGGCGGACTGCTGTCCGGTGGCATGCGGCAACGCATCGCCATTGCCCGCGCGCTGGTTGGGCAGCCGCCGGTGTTGCTGATGGATGAACCGTCGGGCAGCCTCGACCGGCAGGCCGAGGAACAGCTTCGCCACACTCTCAGTGAGCTGGCCAAAAGCCGCTCGGTGGTGATTGTCTCCCACAGTCCTGTCCTGCTGCAAGGCAGCCGCACACTGGTGGTGATGGAAGGTGGCAAAATCCTGTGCGCTGGCCCGACCGCCGAGGTGATGCGCTTTCTGGCTGCGCAACAGCAGGCCAAGGCCCAGCAAGCCGCCGCAGCAACAGCCCCTCCAGCGACACAGGGGGCAACACCACCCGCGACAGAGGGCCCCAAGGCATGAGCACCCCCACCACTCCCTCGCCGCTGGACGAGTTGCTGGCGACGTCGCAGAATATCCACAAAAAGCCGTTGCCATGGATTGTCATGGGGCTGCTGACCAGCTTTCTGGTCTGGGCCTCGCTGGCCCAACTGGATGAAGTCTCCTCAGCTGAGGGTGAAGTCACCCCTCAGGGCAAGGTGAAAGTCATCCAGCATCTGGAAGGTGGCCTGATCACCGACATCTATGTCACCGAAGGCGATCTGGTCCACGAAGGGGCGCGCCTGATGCAGCTTGATCTGGCCGCAGGCGGTATGAACAACGAGGAGCTGCAGGTTCGTATCGACGGCCTGAAGCTGACCCATGCCCGCCTGACCGCCGAAGCCAATGGTCTGCCGCTGAGCTTCCCCGAAGACGTCGCCAAGCGCCGCCCAACCCTGCGGGCAGCCGAAGAGCAAGCCTATAAGGCCCGCACCAGTGAACTGGCCGCAACCATCACCGTGCTGGATGAACAGGTCCGCCAGCGCGAAAGCGAGATGCGGGAACTGGCGACCAGAGAACGCTCCCTCAGCACCAACCTTGACCTGTCCCGTCGCAAGCTGGCCATGTCGGCATCCCTGCTATCTGACGGGCTGACCGCGAAAATGGATCACCTGCAACTGCAATCCGAAACCGAGCAGTTACAGGGGGAACTGGCCTCGATTCAGGCCGCCAAGCCCCGTGTTGCCTCGTCGCTGGCCGAAGCACAGGGACGGCAACAGGAAGAAAAGCTGCGTTATCAGCGCGAAGCCCGCGAGCAACTTTCCGAGGTCGAACTGAATCTCGCCCGCAATCAGGAACTGCAGAACAAGGCCACCGACCAGCAGGACCGCACCGAAATCCGCAGCCCGATTGTCGGAGTGGTCAAGAACATGCGTTACAACACCATCGGCGGCGTGGTCAAAGCCGGTGAGCCAATCATGGATATCGTGCCGTCACAGGACAATCTGGTGATCGAGGCCCGCCTGAACCCGGTTGATCGCGGCTATGTCGCGGTCGGGCAGGATACGACGGTCAAGATTTCCACCTATGACTATGCCCGCTACGGTGGCCTGAAAGGCAAGGTGGCGCTGGTGGCCCCGGATTCCACCACCCCCGACAAGGGCAACCCCTATTTCCGGGTGGTGGTCACCCTCGAGAAATACTACCTCGGCAAGGATGCCGGAGAATACGCCATCACCCCCGGCATGCAGGCCACCGTGGACATCCACACCGGCACCCGTTCGGTTCTGGAGTATCTGGTCAAACCCGTCCTGAAGATGCGCCACGAGGCTTTCCGCGAACGGTAGAACTGCGGGGGCATCCAGTCACCCGTACGACGCCACACGGTGGGCGGCACGGTGGCAGGATGCCCTCATGGAAAACAGGGTCAGGACCATTTGCACTATTGACCATATTTTTCTTTTATAAACAAACCTATACGAGAAATGCTTGCCCTTCTCGATGAATTGCAGCACCCTGTCAGCAGCTTTTGGAAGCGGTTTCTGGCCTGTCATGGGGCACAGAACAGGGGAGCATGTAGGGTCTCATGTCGTTCGCCACTATTCTCGGCACGCTGATGGGCTTTGCCCTGTTTGTCGGCTCGGTCGTCATTTCCACCGACAATTATCTTGTTTTTCTGGACCTCGCGAGTTTTGTGATGGTGATCGGCGGCACATTTGCCGCCACTTTCGTGTCATTCGAACCACGCTATGTCCTGCTGTCCCTGCGCGGCTTGCAATCGATCCTGTTCGCCAACAAGGTCGGACGCGGCATTTTGACGCAGGAAGTCGGGCGGGTCATTCGCTGGGGCTATATCATCCAGAAGAACGGCCTGCCCGGACTGGAAGCCGATGCAGGCAAAGTCCGGAAACAGGACCGCTTCCTCGGCTTCGGGATTGATCTGGTCATTTCAGGGTATACCGGTCAGGAAATCCGCGAAATTCTGGCAACCACCGTTGAAACCACCTTTCAGCGCAACACCACTCAGGCCGATATCCTGCGCAGCATGGGCTCGACCGCCCCAGCGTTCGGGATGATCGGGACACTGGTCGGTCTGATCATCATGCTCGACAAGATGGCCAGCGACCCCAGCAAACTGGGTCCGGGGATGGCGGTGGCGCTGATCACCACCCTGTACGGCATCCTGTTCGCCCGCCTGATCTTGCTGCCCGCCGCTTCCAAGGTGCAGCAGCGCGAGGAAATTGTCCGCTTCCGCAACTATCTGGTTGCCGAAGGACTGGCTCTGCTGGCCGAACGCAAAAGCCCGCGCTACATTCAAGACCGGATGAACGCCTTCCTCGACCCGTCCATTCACTTCAGCATCGACAAGATGCGGGGGAATTCCTGATGCTTGGCAATGGCAGCAATATCAATCCTCCCAAACGGAAGGAACCAGAAGAAGACTGGATGACCACCTTTGCCGACATGACCACCCTGATGCTGTGCTTCTTTGTGATGCTGGCATCAATCTCCAAGGTCGATACGGTCTTGTTCGAGCAGGTCAAAGCCGGGGTGGCCAAAGGCATCGGGAACCGCAACAGCGAAACCCCGGTCGAAAACCTGCGACAGGAAATGCAGGAAGTCCTGAAGTCGCTAAAGGTCGAGGATCAGGTCGGCATCGGCACCGACACCCAAGGCGTGACGCTGGAAATGGCCACCGGGTCGTTCTTTGCCCCCGGATCGGCTGAATTCGGTCCCGAAGCCGGGCCGATTCTGGGCAAAATTTCCGCCACCCTTGCCGCCGACCGCTATATCGGCTTTCAGGTCGAGGTTCAGGGGCATACCGATGACACCCCGATCCACACCCCGCAGTATCCCTCCAACTGGGAACTGTCTGCCGGTCGCGCCAGCGCGGTGGTTCGCTACTTCCTGCAGGCGGGGATCGAACCGTCCCGGATGAAGGCGGTCGGACTGGCCGATACCTCGCCGAAGGTGCCCAACCGTGGCCCGAATGGCGAGGCGCTGGAACAGAATCAGGAAATCAACCGACGGGTGGTGGTTCGGATTTATCCGCGCTGACGGGTTTCAGGAAGAGGAAACAAGGACGCGGAGCGCTGCTCCACACCTCGCCGGTGCCTTAGAGCAAATCCCGAGCAGATGGATCCATCTGCGACGACGCATTTGCTGAAAATACAATATATTAGAGCATTTGAAGTGATCCAGAGAGAACGAAAAATGCTCTAATGTTTCGTTCTGTCGCATTGTCTTTGCGAAAACCGGTTCCCACTTTTCGCACAATGCTCTAAGGCCCCGGACCCCATTTTAAATCAGATAAGATCAACCACCTTGCGCTGGGCTTCACCGTCCCCATCGATATAAATCTGGGTCGTGGACAGGCTGGCGTGCCCGGCAAGATATTGCACGTCGCGCAAACTTCCCCCGACCTGACTGATCCGCCGGGCTGCACGGGTAATGAACGTGCGCCGACCGCTGTGGCTTGAACAGCCATCAAAGCCAATTCCGCGATACAGATCGCCGAACCAGTCGGCAATGGTCCCCGGCGCCATGCGCCCGCCCCGCTCGGAGTTTCGGCCACGCTCGGAGCGGATGACCGGGGAGTCACTGACCGCGCCCTCCTGACTGTCACGCAGCGCTTGCAGGGCCTCGCGCAGCACCCGGTTCAGCGGCACCACACGCCCGCCGCGCTTCCCCTTCGAGGCCTTGTTTTCCAGACTGATCACCTCGGCAATCTGCCCATCGGCATCGGTGATCATCGCCCAGGTCAGCATTGAAATTTCCTTGGCCCGCAAGCCCGCCTTCACCGACAGCAGGAACATGGCGACATTCCGTTCCCGGTATCGCCCTTGCGCCTTCAGCACGCCCAGGACCGCCGCTTCCTGTCGTTCGGTGAGCATTTTTGCCCGACGCCCAAGAGCCATTCAGAACCTCGCAGACTTCCGTTAAAAAAAGAAATTTCGATATTTTCACGGAAGTTTGTCGTGAAGGCAAGTTTTTTGGCGTTGAATTTTGGCCTGTTTCCTATACTCCCGATAAAATATGAATTTTAACGGGAGTTATCTAGCCCCTCACAAGATAACAAGTTATGTTACATAACATAACAAAATATCGTAACGTTACGGTGATTGGCCGAAAGAAGGAAAATTTGCGATGCCATCCATGCCTCCAGAGCCAGCCCACAGCACCGAAGATCGCCGGAATCCACCCATCACCACCGCTGACGTGCTGGTCGCCTGCCGTGAGCTGGCCGCAGCAGGGGAACCGGTAACGCGTCGTTCTGTTCGGGAAAAGCTGGGACGCGGGTCAATGACAACCATCCATAACGGCGTCCGCGAATACGAACATCAGCAAACACCGTCCCTGCCCCCGGTCGAATTGACGCCGGAAGATCAACAGATCATCACTGAACTGGGAGCACGCGCACTGACCATCGCCGCCGAGCGGGTCCAGCACATTCACAGCGAGCGGGAAGCCTTGCTGCTGGCAAACGCAGAGGCCACAGAAGCCCGAGCCAACGATGCCATCGCCGCCGCCGAGGCCCGCATCGAAGAGGCACAGCAGCAGGCCCTGATTGCCGAAAACGCTCGACAGGCCGCAATCGCGGAAAAAGACAAGGCCACCGCCAGCGCCGCCGCTGCCGCCGAACGGGCACTCCGCACCGAAGGCCAGATGGAACAACTGGCCAGTCGCAACGCGGCCCTGACCGCGCGGCTCCATGACATTGAACAGGAACTGGCGGTCAGCAAAACCCGGATCGAACTGGAAATCGTCGGACGGCGACAGGCCGAAAGCGAGTTGGCGACCGCCACCAGCACCCTTGCAGCCCTGCGCGAGACACAGCAGGCACAAGCACAGGCGCAGGCCCAGACTCTGGCGCAAATCCGGGAAGCTCTGGCCGCAGAGCAAGCCCTGCGGATCGAAGTGACCCATCAACGGGACAGCAGCCTCGCCGCACTGGAAAAACAACAGCACGAGCTGGCAGCCCTGACCACCACCCTCAGCCGCATGGAAGCCACCATTACCTCTCAGGAGGCATCCATCCGGCAGCTGTCGCTGGATCTTGCCAGCGAACGGGACCGGGTCACGCAATTGACCGTGATTGCCTCCAGCACGGAACAACACGCCGCAGCCCTGCGGTCACTGGAAGAAACCGTCGCCGCTCTGGCCAGCAGGACCGAAAAGCATCCGCCAAAGGAAGCATCACAGAATCAGCAGGACCAATAGGGCATTGTGCGAAAAGCGGGAGCCGGCTTTCGCAAAAACAATGCGACACTACAAAAGGTTGGATCAGCGTGCCTGTGTCAGATCACAGTACACGACAGTTGGTGGAAAAGAATGGGCTATCGCCCAAACCCATTCGGGGCCTGAGGCCCCGAACCCCCATTTTTTTTCTTTAAAAATCAATCCAATGGGGTCTGGGGCCTCAAGGCCCCAGCGAGGTGTGGAGCAGCGCTCCACGTCCTTGTTTCGCAACTGTCGTGTACTGTGGCGTCCCATTTAACGCACGCTGATCCAGGCTTCGCTGGACCGCAGCGTGAACGAGAACACCGACCCGCTGCCGGGGATGGAGCGCACCCAGATACGTCCGCCGCTATACTCGACAATCCGCTTGCAGATTGCCAGACCGATCCCGGTCCCCTCATATTCATGTTTGGTATGAAGACGCTGGAAAATCAGAAAAATACGTTCGTAGAACTCTTCCCCGATACCAATTCCGTTGTCGGCAATGGACACCGTGCACATCTCGTCATCACGCGCAACCGAAATGGTTACCTCCGGGCGGCGTTCAGGGCTGGCGTATTTGATCGCATTCCCGATCAAATTCTGGAACAGCCGAATCATCTGGCTGGCATCTCCCAAAACCCAGCCCATCTCTTCGGGGGCCGCAATAACCGCCCCGCTATCGGCAATGGCCTGCCGCAGGTTGAGCAGTGCCCCGTCATAGGCCAGACGCAAATCCATCGGCGCCAGCACCTTGCGCGACGTCTCGACGCGGGAATACTGCAGCAGGTCTTCGATGATCTGCTTCATGCGCACCGCGCCATCAACGGCAAAGTTGATGTATTCCCGCGCCTCGTCATCGAGCCCCTTGCCATAGCGCTGACGCAACAACTGCAAAAAGCTCGCGACCATCCGTAACGGCTCCTGCAGGTCATGCGAGGCAACATAGGCAAACTGCTGCAATTCCTGATTGGAACGCTGGACATCACTTTCCCACTGCTTCCGCTCGGTGATGTCACGAATATAGCCCGCCACATAGGGCGTGCCTTCGTATTCCAGGGCGTTGACTGATATTTCGACCGGAATTTCAACACCATCCGGCCGCTGATGGATTGTCTCGAACAACTCGGTCCGTTCACGCCGCAGGCGGTCTGGCAGGGTGGCCAGAATTGCTCCTGCCGGAAAAGCTCCATCGACGTCCATGATCCGTGTTTTCAGCAACTGGGCCCGCGTCCGACCAAAATGACGACAAGCCGCCGCATTGACATAAACGAAACGGAAATCCTCGTTGGGCATCAGACAATAGATGGGATCGCGGCTGTGGTCGATGATCGCCTGTGTAAACAACAGCTCTTGCCGGATTTTGTGCTGCTCGGTGGTATCGATTGCCACCCCGATATAGCCGACGATCGCGCCTTGCGCGTCTCGCAGGATGCTCACCGTACTGTCAACCCAAACCGTCGAGCCGTTCTTGCGCATCCAGCGTTTTTCAATGCGATAGCTGGTCCGCTCTCCGCTCATCAGCTCGCGGACCAGCCGCTGCTCGTTCAGCGCCTCGGTCGGATGGGTAAACTCCCACGCCCGCCGCATCAGCAATTCATCCATGCCATAGCCAAGCAGACGACAGATTGCGGCATTCCCCCGCACCAGCCGACCGGTCGGAGACGCCAACGCAATCCCCGCCTCGGAAACATCAAAGATGGTTTGCAGCCGCTGTTCACTGTTCCGCAGGGCCTCGGCCCGCTCCCGCGCCTGATGCAAGGCGGTTTTCAGCTGATAGACAGCCCCCTGGATGGTGGCAATTTCCTCTGTTGCCGGCGTCGGCAAGGTGACCGGCACCTGCATGTCATGCAACAGCCCGCGCAAGGCATCACTGACCCGCAGAACCGGCAGCAGCAGGTGGCGACGAATGACAATCACGGCAAACAGCAACGTCCCCAGCATGACCGCAACCACCAGCACGCCGGACAACTGGTTCAGACTGGCAAGATGATCAATCTGGCGAAAATGTTCGGTGGTCAGTCGTTCGGTATCGGCAGCGAGCTTGGCCTGCAAGTCCAGCAAGACCGTATCCTGCGGCGACCACAAGGCCCGCGCCTTGCCGTCCACCTGAACCGCCTGCGCCTCCAGCTTTGCCCGGGCGGCTTTATCCGGCTCGCTTTGCGCCGACAACCGCAGGCCAAGGGCTTCTTCGCGCAAGGCCAGCACGTCCCGCAACATGGTGTAGATGGTCTGGGCCCCGGCCTTGATCTGAGGGTCGATCCCCATCGAAGGGTGATAGGACAAGGCTTGTGCCGCACGCCCGGCCGGACGCCAGTCGCCCGGATCATATGCCGAGGCCGTGATCCAGCCGAACCGGATCATCCGTTCCAGATTGGCTGCGGCCTGCTGGCGCGCCAGCAAGGCGGGCACCGTCGTCCGGCGGCTATCCTGAGCCAGAGACTGAATGTCGCCTTCGCTTTTCAGCAACGCTCCCAGTGCGGCCAGCAGAATGATCGCACCACTGATCGCCAGCAGCAACAACCGCCGCCGCAACGACGGCAAAGAGCGCAGAGGCGCTGCGGCTGCACTGGCATCGGCCGTCCGGGAAGCAGAGGCAGAAAGAGAGTCCATGCTATATCAGTCCACATTCGGAACGAGAGCAGTGAGCGTAAACGTGGTTCCGGTTTTGCGCAAAATCACTGCGACAAAACAAAAACATGGACCAGCGTGCCTGCGTCAGGTTTAAGGCATGCTGGTCGAACATCCTTCCGGCAAAATCAATCCCCGAAGACCCCGTCAGATCAAGAGCAAAGCGGGCAGGCTTTCTGCGATCCGTCACCCACCAACTCAAAGGATATCAAACGGAAAATAACGATAAATCAGGGCGCGATAACTCCCGTCCCGACTCATGGCATCCATGACCGCATCCACCTTCTTTACCACCTCTGGGCGAGATGGAGTAACAATAATATGGACATCCCCTGACAAGGCAGGATCATCGACCGGAGGACCGTAGTAATCAAACGCTCCTCCGCGCTCGCTGTTCAGGAAATCGAGCACATTAACCGTTGGCAGCAATGCCAGATCGCACGCACCCTCGACCAGCGCATCCTGCAACGTATTGCGATGGGTGTATTCCCGCACATGCGCTTTTGGCCCGTTCAACTGGGCAAGCCAGGCACTTTGGCGGTTATCCCTGACAGAGCAAAGGACATACTTTTCGCGCAAGGAGGACAGTGGCACCTGCTCCAGGGTACGCCGCCCGACAAAGCTGGACGTGGACCGCCAAATCGGCCTGGAGAACAGCATCTTCTGCTCCCGGTCCGGAGTTCGCAGCACGTTGGCAACCCCGATTGTCAGCGAACCCTCACTCACTCCTTTCAGAACGTCAGCAAAAGGGAGGGCTTCGATGCGGCATGGCTGATGGATTTGCTGGCACAGGATATGGGCAATATCAACATTGAAGCCCTGCAATACCCCGTTGGCATCCTCTGAAGCAAACGGAGGAGAGGCTGCCGTCACACCGATCACCAGATCCGGCTGCAGCTGCACCAGAGCCCCCCCGGCAGATGCATCCGGCTGGGCTGCCGCCAGTTGTCCGGCCACAGACAGAACAACAACGACAACAGCCCACACGGCCACCCGACATCCGCCCCAGATACAGGCTTTCATTCTGCCTCCCTTGACCTTGCAGGATCTTCGCCGCTTACGCCCTCAGACCGACGACTGTCATACACAGCAAAAAGATGTGCGAAACGCGCCAGGATCCTTGATGTTTTTCTTATAAATGTCACTCATTTCCCGCCGGTTGGCAGTGTGCCGCAGGATGCAGGCGAACGAAATCAAAAAACAGGTTTTCCCTTGCAGCTTTACACAGCGGGGACCACTATTCCGCTCGGAAACAGCCAAGGCCCAGTGCCCCAAGCGTAAGGATGCTCTACCCATGCTCCCTGCCGCCAGCCCATTGCTCGCCGACATGGCAGAAGGTCGGACCACGGCCACCCGTCTTGTGGAAACGGCCCTTGCCCATGCAACCGATCCTGCTGGCGAAGGCGTCCGGGTGTTTACCGCCCTGTATGCCGATCAGGCCATGGCACAGGCAGCAGCCTTTGATCAAGCCCGGGCGGCAGGTATCAGCCTGCCGCCTCTGGCGGGCTTGCCGGTCACCATCAAGGACCTGTTCGACGAAGCCGGGCGGGAAACGCTGGCCGGGTCTGTTGCCAGCCATGGCGAAGGACCGGCGGCACAGGATGCCCCTGCCGTGGCAGCCCTGCGCCGGGCCGGGGCGATCATCCTTGGCCGGACCACCATGACTGAATATGCCTTTTCCGGCCTGGGGCTGAACCCGCATACCGGAACCCCCCGCAACCCGTGGGACCGGGCGAACGGACGCATTCCCGGTGGTTCGTCGGCCGGGGCGGCGGTCTCGGTCAGCGACGGCATGGCGGTGGCGGGCCTTGGCAGTGACACTGGCGGCTCGCTGCGCATCCCTGCCGCCCTGTGTGGCCTGACCGGCTTCAAGCCGACAGCGCGCCGGGTCAGCCGGGACGGTGCCTATCCCCTGTCCACCAGCCTGGACTGTATCGGCGTCATCGCCCGCAGCGTTCAATGCTGTGCCCTGTTCGACCAGATTCTCAGCGCCAGCCCGGTGGCACCACTCCCCGCGCTGTCGCTGCAAGGCCGACGGCTGGCCATCCCGACCGCCGTTGTCCTTGATCAGATGGACATCCATGTTGCCGCCAGCTTTGCGGCCACAGTCAGGACGCTGGAAAAAGCTGGCGCATCCATCGAAGAAATCGCCCTGCCGGAACTGGCCGAAATCCCGGCCCGTGGCATTCAGGGCGGCATTGCCGCCGCCGAGGCCTATGCCCTGCACCAGCACCGGCTGGTCCGAAAAGCCCATCTGTATGATCCCCGGGTTCTGGTGCGCATCCTGAATGGTCAGGCCATTCCCGCCAGCATCTACATTGACTGCCTCAAGGCCCGTGAGGAAATCTGCACCCGCATCAGCCGGATCACCAGTGCATACGACGCGCTGATCATGCCGACCGTTCCGACCGTCGCCCCCCTGCTGGCACCGCTGGAATGCGATGATGGCCTGTATGGCGCCACCAACGCGCTGATGCTGCGCAATACGTCGCTGTTCAATGCTCTGGACCGCCCGGCGATCAGCCTGCCCTGCCACGCACCGGGAACTGCTCCGGTTGGCCTGATGGTGGTCGGCGAGACGATGAAGGACGACGTTACCCTGTCGCTGGCCTGCGCCATCGAAACGGCCCTGCAGACAGCAGGCACCAATGCATAGGTCCACATAACGGACCGGAGGAGCATCACCATTCCTTGGTATGGGCCGCGAATTATGTTAGGAGGATAGTAACTCTCAGGCGACCATATTTGTGCCATCATCGGGACAGAAACCCATGATCAGGATGCTCCATACGGGATGATCGACGGAATGAGTCTCTGGCCATACCGGCCCGGTATTGCCAACCGCATCAAAACAACTCCGCGCCAGACCGCTGCCCGTGGTTTGGGGGTGTTTTTTGTTGCCATTTCGCTGGCAGCCTGCAGCACGGCTCCAGCCCGCGCCGGAACCGCATGGGCCAATGCCCCGGCATCGGTACCCATTTCACCCACCCCCACCTTTTCGCGCAGCGCGGTCGAAAAGGAACTGGGCTATGTCTTTGACGTAATCGAGGACCGCTATCTGGACCCGGTCACTGCTCAGTCGCTGGCTCTCTCCGCGCTGAACGGCCTGCAAAAAATCGATGCGGCCATCAGCGCCAGCCTGAATGGCCGTACCGTCGTCATTACCCGGGCCGAACGGGTCATCGCCAGCGAACCGGCCCCTCCCCCGGACTCTGCCACCGCATGGAGCTCTCTCTGCTCGCAGATGATCGAGACCCTGCGCACCCTGTCGCCGGAACTGGCCAAGGCCGACAACGAAGCCCTGTATACGGCCATGGTCTCGACGGCACTGGCCCGCCTTGACTCTTATTCCCGCTATGCCGGTGCCGACGAAGCAGAGCGCCACCGGGATAGCCGCAACGGCTTTGGTGGGGTCGGCATCCGGTATCAGGTCGAGCGCGGCTTTCTGAATATCGAAGAGGTTCTTCCCGAAACGCCTGCCGCACAGGCGGGCCTGCTTCCCGGCGACAAGGTTACCCATATTGATGGCGTTAATATTGCCGCCCTCAACGATCAGCGCGAACAGGTGCGCGAGCGCTTGCGCGGCCCTGTTGACAGCGAATTGCGCCTGACCATCCTGCGCACCGACCGCGAGCAGGATGTCCTGTTGCGGCGCGGTCTGGTGATGCCCAAAAGCGTGTTCATGGAGACCAGCGACGACGGTATCGCCACCATCCGCATTGCCAGCTTTAACCAGCAGACGGCAAAACACGTCCAGCAAGCCATCGACGACGCCCAGGCCAAATTCGGCGGTGGGCTGCGCGGGATCATGCTGGACCTGCGCGGCAATCCCGGCGGCTTGCTGGATCAGGCGGTTGCCGTTTCAGACCTGTTCCTCAGCCGTGGCCGTATTGTCTACACCAAGGGCCGACACCCGGACTCGCTGCAAAGCTATTCGGCGTCTCCGCCGGATGTGGCCGAAGGCATTCCGATGGTGGTGCTGGTTGATGGTCGTTCGGCCTCGTCAGCAGAGATTCTGGCCTCGGCCCTGCAGGACAATGGTCGGGCCGTTGTTGTCGGTTCAAACAGCTATGGCAAGGGGACCGTGCAAACGGTGGTCAACCTGCCAAACAACGGTGAAATGACCCTGACGTGGTCACGGTTCCACGCGCCATCCGGCTATACACTGCACAATCTGGGTGTGTTGCCAACCATCTGCGTGACCAGTCAGGCCGAAGCCCCCAGCGAAACACTGGCCCGCGCCCTGCCCCCCTTGTCCGGGAACGAGACGGCCAGAATGAGCAGCACCCTTGCCGACTGGCGGGCAACCCCGCTGTGGGATGAAAAAAGCCGCACCCATCTGCGGCAAACCTGCCCGGCAACCGACCAGGAAAAATGGGCTGCCCCGATAGGGATTGGCCGCGAATTGCTTCACAATCCGGCACTGTTCGTTCGTGCCCTGGCCAGCACAAGCCCGCAGTGGGCACAAAGATAGGCCAGAAATAACGAAAAACAGCCCTGCCTGCTGTTTTCAGGGCGATATGGGCTTGACTTACGACGAACTCCCTGTATTTTCGCCCGCTCAACGATGTCTTCGTTCCAGGATAAAGACCATGGCCAAACCGACCACTGTGCAGATCAAGCTCGAAAGCACCGAGGGCACGGGCTACTTCTACATCGCGAAGAAGAACCCGCGCAACTTGACCCAGAAGCTTGAGTTCCGCAAGTACGACCCGGTCGTGCGCAAGCACGTCATCTTCCGCGAAACCAAGATGAAGTAAGCTCCTGCAAGGGATCTTACCCATCCGTTTCTGATAAAGGGCACCGAAGCAATTCGGTGCCCTTTATCTTTGGCCATTTTCTGGCCGCCTCGCCAAAAATACCAATTTATGGGGATATTTCAGAAAAAGCCGCAGAGAGGGCTTGCCTGCACTCCGCCCCCATGGCATCTTTCCTTCACGACATGAGATTCATTCTCATTTGCATGCCGGAGGAAGCAGCCATGACCCTTCACACAGCCCCGTCACCGTCTACCCCGTGCCGTCTGGGTGAACGGATTCAGGATGTTCTGTGGCTGATGACTCTCGGGGCCGCCTGGCGCGGACTGGAGTCCGGCGAACCGATCACCGGCAGCCAGATTTTGCAGGCCGCCCGCGTTCCTTCGCTGTCCTGCTCACCATGCCCGGATGTCATCGTCGCCTGCCTCGAAGAAATGTTGCGCTGTGACTGCCTGATTGGCGATCCCTGTCAGGGCCTGACCATCACCGGGCAGGGCAAGGAAGTCTTTGCCCGCCTGATGGGGGAACCGGCAGCCTCGTTGCGGATTGGGGCCGGTCGCCTTGCGGTACGTGTCCGGTTGGCCTTCCTCGACCTGCTTGACGGCGAAGCCCGCTGTGCGGCGCTGGATGCCCTGATTGCAGCCGCCGAAGACGACCTTGCCCTGCTGTCCACCGGATTGAACGAAAGCGCATGGAGCGGCCCGTTTGGCGGCTCGTGGGCGGTGCGGGACATGGCATCGGCCAGTCAGGATCTCCGCACGCTGGGCAGCCTGCGTTCCCTGCTGGCCACCGCAGCCGCATAATCCTCCCGCGGGCTCCTTCTGCCGAAGGTATCGTATCATGAGCTACTTCAGCACCCTCTCTCGCCCCATCAGCTTCAATGATCTGCGCTCGATCGGCTGTGCCGAGGAGCTGTTCGCCCTCGCTCGTGCCGTCGAGCGGGAAGGTGTGCGCCGCTATACCCACCTCAGCGAGCAAATGGAAGCTCTCGGGCGGTCACAGTTGGCAGAGCTGTTCCGCATGCTGCGCGATCAGGAAATGGAGCACGAAAACAGCCTTGATGGCCTGGCCCTGCGGGGGGGGCTGGGACATTTGCCGGACCTGCGCTTTTCATGGGATGTGCTGCACGAAGGCATGATGCCCGAGCAGCTTGAGACCCTGACCCCGGCGCTGGCCCTGCGTTATGCCCTGCACAACGAACAGCGGACCTACGCCCTGTTCCTGCGCATTGCGGCAGGGACGCATATCGCCGAAATCCGCCACCATGCCGAGCTGCTGGCCGCTGAGGAACTGGAGCACGTCGGGCTGCTGGCCCGTCACGACGTGACAGAGTCCCCGGCCCTGCCGCTGGCAACGCTGATGAAGCCTGAACGGCTGGATGATCTGCTGTCGCTGGCTGCCGCAGAGGCCCGGACGGCTGCTGCACGACGCGCAGCCCTTGCCCGGCGATTGCGCAGCATTGATGACCAGACCTCTGCACAGTTGATGCAGGATCTGGCAGAAGAGTCCGAAGCCCGCAGCCGCGATCTGGGCAATCAGGGCAGTATCCCGCGGCTCGCCATGCCGGGCGTTGCCAATGACAACTTTTCCCCGCTGGATATTTTGCGCGGCGAGGCACAGACCTCGTTTGCCACCTTCCACGGCTTTACCCGCATTGCCAACGCCCTGCCGCCGTGCGGCCTGAGCGGGCTGGCCCAGCACGAAGCCAATCTGCGCCTTGCGGCCACCGCCCGCCTGACCGATCGGGCTGCCGCCATCCGTGGCGAGCGCGTCCGCCGGAAAAGAAGCGGTCGTTGATGATTTCCCTTTTGCACTCCGTCCTGACCCGGAGCGCAGAACCCTCCCTGGCAAGGGCCTCCCTCTCCCATTCCTGCCAAGGAGGTTACAGAAGCGAGATGTTTCCTGACCGACAGCTCGCTTCGACCTTCAGCATCCCCTGCACGGAACGCCAACCTTCGGGTATGGGACGCTGAAAACAAAGGGTGCGGAGAGTGGCTGCATCACCACTCTCCGCACCGAAAGTTTCGTTCCATATCAACGCGAGCCAGTCTTGTAAACGCGGGCTCCTGAAAAAAGAAAGGCCCCTCCCCCAATCCCTCTCCGAAATTCCCGAAACCGGGTAACAGCCGTCCTTTTCCCCCAAGGACCAGTCACGAATGCCAACCTCGTGAACGGTCGTCCGGCTGAAGCCTGTTTCTTTTCCCGCCCTGTGTCCTGACCGGCAGAGGCGGGAACCGTGGGGGCCGCTGTCGTCGTCGCCAACCTCCGACAGCGGCCCCGTTTCCTTTATGAAGACGGCAAGAACCGCTCGCTGAACACCTGTTTTGTCGGAATACCGACCTGCTGCGCGGTTTTCTCGACCGCATCAATCAGCCCGGCCGGACCGCAGACATAGACATCAGGCGACCGAACCGTCCCCGCTTCCATATCCCGCGCCCAGGCATCCACCGGCGATCCGGTTGCCCCCTGCCATCCCTCCGACGCTTCCCACAGGCAGACCGTCACCTGCAAGGACGGAAGCTGCGCTGTCAGGGCGTCCAGCTCAGCAAGGGCAAATAAATCCTGCTGCCGCGTTACCCCGAAATAGAGATGGCACGGCTGACTGTCACCAAACTCCGCCATTTGACGCGCCATCGACAGCAAGGGCGCCAACCCGGTTCCCCCAGCGATAAAGCAGCGAGGCCGCAGGCTGTCACTGGCCAGCACCATTGCCCCTTGCGGCCCACGAACCCGCAGCGTCTCGCCAACGGCAGCCCGCGTTTTCAGCCACTGCGAGCACAGCCCATCGGGATGCAGGCGGATCAGGAACTCCAGCCGCCCGTCCCAATTGGGAGCATTGGACAGCGAATAGGCCCGCCATTGCTGTGTTCCCGGTACTTCCAGTTCCATGAACTGCCCAGCCTCGAACGGAGCCCCTAGGCCATCCACCGGGTCCGCCACCAGATCGAGTACCAGCCGGTGAACGGCGCCGCCAATGTCATCATTCGCCACCACCATCGCCGAGCGCACCGGCACCGGACCACTGGTAATCTGTGCTGATTGCGCGGTAACCGTCAGCGCCATTTCTCCACGCGGATAGGTCGAACACAACAGGATTGGCGTTGTATCGCCCCCTTGCGGCAGAGCCTTCTCATTGATGCTGGCACGATGGAACTCACCCTGCTGAACCGTCGCCAGGCAGGCTCCACAGGCTCCCTGTCGGCAACTGGACGGCAAGGTCAGGCCCCTGCGCGCTGCCGCATCCAGCAAGGATTCCGCCTCGTCACAGTCGAAAGAAAAGGTCTGCACGTCGGCAGTGGTCAAGGTAATCGCATGGACAGACATCAGGGTTCCCCTCAAAAAGCAATACCCCCACCCGTGTTTTGCAACACCGATGGGGGCATAAAGGCAGAATTACTCGGCGGCAGTCTGCAGAATGGCCGCCAGATCGCCTTCCGGGGTGCCAATCGGCTTGATGTCAAAGGCATCAACCAGCGTTTGCAACACGGTCGGGGTGATGAAGGCTGGCAAGGTTGGCCCCAGACGGATACCCTTCAACCCCAGAGCCAGCAGCGTCAGCAGAACGGCTGCCGCCTTTTGCTCGAACCACGACACCACCAGCGACAGCGGCAGGTCATTCACGCCGCAGTCAAAGGCCTTGGCCAGCGCGCTGGCGACCTGAATGGCGGAATAACTGTCGTTGCACTGCCCCATGTCCAGCAGGCGCGGAATGCCGCCGATCGAGCCCAGGTCGAGGGTGTTAAAGCGATACTTGTTGCAGCCCAGCGTCAGAACAACGGTGTCCTGCGGGGTCTGTTCGACGAAATCGGTGTAGTAGTTGCGTCCGCTGTCCGCACCGTCGCAACCGCCAACCAGGAAGAAGTGGCGGATGGCCCCGCCCTTGACCGCCTCGATCACCGTATCGGCAACGCTGAGGACCGCATCACGGCCAAAGCCGATGGTGATGGTCTTTTCTTCGGCATCAGCGGCAAAGCCCGGCAGGGCCTTGGCGGCCTGAATCACAGGCGCAAAGGCGTGGTCTTCCAGATGACGCAGCCCCGGCCAGCCCACCGGGCCGGTGGTGAAGATGCGCTGACGATAGCGTGGGCCCGGCTCGATCAGGCAGTTGGAGGTCATCAGGATCGCGCCCGGAAACTCGGCGAAATCTTTTTGCTGATCCTGCCACGCCCCACCATAGTTGCCCACCAGATGCGGATAGGCCTTCAGGGCCGGATAGCTGTGGGCGGGCAGCATTTCGCCGTGGGTATAGATGTTGATCCCCTGCCCGGCGGTCTGGTCCAGCAACACCTTCAGGTCGGCCATGTCGTGGCCGCTGACCAGAATGGCCTTGCCCGCCACCGGCGAAATCCGCACTTGCGATGGCTCGGGAGTTCCGAAAGACCCGGTGTTCCCGGCATCCAGCAGTGCCATCACCGACAGGTTGATCGTGCCAACGGTCAGCGCCATGTCCAGCAACGACTGCACATCCGCCGGTTCATTGGCGAGGAAATCCAGCGCCTGTTCGATACCGGCGTAAACCTCCTGCGACGATTGCCCCAGCATCAGCGCATGATAGGCATAGGCGCACACGCCCTTCAGGCCGTACAGCACCAACGCCCGCAACCCGATGATATCAGCGCCAACCTGATCTTCACCGGCCCGGATGGCGGCGCATTCGGCCTGCGCCAGCAGCTCACCGACCTCTTCGGGAATCACCCACGCCGCCGGACCAGCCCACACCGGGGCGGCTACGCCACGGGCACTGGCGGCCTGCACAACCGCCGCCTTCAGGTTTTCCCGCAGGACAGCCGCATCGGCAATCATGCGGGTGAAGCGGGCCGGATTGAAATTGACGTTGGTCAGGGTCGAAAACATCGCCTTCAGGATAAAGGCATCTGCCACCGGGTCGCTGACCCCCAGCGAACGACCGGCGGTCGCCACCTGCGCAATCCCCTTGACGGCATGGATCAACAGATCCTGCAGGTCAGAGGTCTGTTCATCCTTGCCGCAATTGCCGCGCTGGCTGGCGCAGCCTGCGCCCTGATCGGTCTGGGCCGTCTGTTCACACTGATAGCAAAACATCTGTTCCTGTTCCTCTCCGTTCTGATCCCATGGCGGTGGCCCTCTTCCCGGTTGGGCCACCTTCTGCTGACCGGCCATAAGATGCATTTACAATATATGTTATGGAACGCAGAGGCCGTCAACAGAAAGATGCACTAAAAATACATCTTTTAAATTTTGACCGCACACACGGAATCCATTATGATCCGCGGATGCAACTGACGCTCTACACTGATTATTCCCTGCGAGCCCTGCTGTATATCGGGCGCACGCCTGATCGCTTGGTGACCATTTCCGAGATCGCCGACTTCTATGGCGTCTCGCGCAATCACATGGTCAAAGTGATCCATCATCTGGGCAGCATTGGCTATCTTACCACCATCCGGGGCAAGGCAGGCGGGGTTCGGCTGGCCAGACCAGCAGGTGAAATCCGTATCAGCGAAGTTGTTCAGGCGACCGAACCGCACATGGATTTGCAGGAATGCTTTAACCCCCACACCAATACCTGCCCTCTGACCGGGGATTGCCGCCTGAAAGGCGTGCTGTATCAGGCGCGGGCTGCGTTCATGGGAGTGCTGGCTGGCCAGACACTGGCCGATCTGTTACCGCCATCCCTGGAGCCGTGAGCGCCCCAACACCACGGCAACCCCGTAATCTCAATCCCCAGAAACGACACTAGACCAGCGCGCGTTAAACCTGACGCAGGCACGCTGGTCTAACCTTTTGTTTTGTCGCATTGTTTTTTGCGAAAACCGGTACCCACTTTTCGCACAATGCTCTAGACCAGCGCGCGTTAAACCTGACGCAGGTACGCTGGTCTAGTCTTTTGTTCTGTCGCATTATTTTTGCGAAAACCGGTTCCCACTTTTCGCAAAACGCTCAAGGCCGGAGAGGGGCTCTCTCCGGCCTTGATGTTCAGCTCAACACACAATTCCGACGGTTTTACTTCAGGAATTGCGCAACAGTCTGCAAGAAGGTCAGCACCGAAATCGGCTTGGCGATATAGCCTTCACAGCCACCTTCGCGGATTTTTTCCTCGTCACCCTTCATGGCAAACGCGGTGACCGCGATCACCGGGATCGCTTTCAGATCGTCATCAGCCTTCAGCATACGAGTGATATCAAGGCCGGAAATTTCCGGTAACTGGATATCCATCAGGATCAGGTCAGGATGGTGGAGACGGGCCATATCCAGCACTTCCCGTCCATCTTTGGTCTGAAGCGTCTGATACCCATGAGCCTGCAACAGATCGTTGAAGAGCTTCATATTCAGATCATTATCTTCAACAATCAAAATTGTTTTCGACATTTACCGGCTCTTTCGACCTGGGACGCCTTGTGATTTCCACAAGATGGTGTTTTGCGAACGACTTGTCACCTTGGAACTATCATGCGCAAAACGCTCGGGGAAGTCAAATAGCCCAACCTAAAATTCTGTTATCATCAAACCGGATAGGCCACGATACACCCTGCCTCAGGGAGCTTTGGTGACGGCCAGCGTAACCATGCCCTTGATGGTTGATACATCCAGAACCCTGCCATTCCGGCTAATCGACGCGGCACCACCACTCACGGCTTTGCGGAACGTGTCTTCCGCTTCCTTTTGCGGCAGCCCCGGAATGGCAAACTGCATGAAGCGCAGGATGTGGACCGAGGTCTCCGGCAGGGTTTCCTGCGAAATGCCCACCAGCAGGACGGCCCGCCCCAGATCCCGCACATCGCCATTCAGGGCACCATAGATCAGGCCCGACTTTGACTGGCCTTCCCAGTGGGTATTGCCGCTGTTGTCGGTGGTTTGCACCAGATCAACACCCATTGCACGATAGACTGGCACCGCATCATTCAATGAAATGCCCGTTTCTGTTGCCCACGCCGAAACCGTACCCAAGGCCATCACAGCCAGAACCGCCACAACAAGGCGGGACAACCAGACTTTCATCACACATCATCCAGGACAGTTTTTTCCTGCCGTCAGCTTACACCCAAGCCACGATCCGGCGAAAGCTGCAAGGCAGAACTTTTCCTTGGTCCTGTTGCCGAGGCCCTGTATCATCGTTCAAGGCTCTGATTATGCTTGTCAAGATGCGGAATCTCGCGCAAGACCGCCCCGCCCCGACAAAAGGATTGCCCCATGGCCTCGACAGCCATTGCCTCCCCCCTTGCGGTATCAATACGCGGCTGGCGACAACGCCTGCTGGCAATTGTTACACTGTTGTTCGGGACCTTGTTGCTGACCAGTTGCTACGTCCCCAACGATTTCGTCGCAGAAATCCGGCTGGCACGCACCGGGGATTATGCCCTGACCTACAAGGGCACTCTGACCTGGGCCCCGCTGTACAAGGACATTCGCGAAGGCAAACTGAGCAGCAGTGAAATTGCCGAACGCGAAAAGGGCATCATCAATGACCTGAAACGCGATAGCTCGTTCAAGGAAATCACCCCACTGGGCAGTGGCACGTTCCGTGTCCGCTATGAAACCAGCGGCAAGTTCACCGGCACTCAGGCGGTGACCTTTGTCCGGCGCAACTCTGCCTTGCTGACCGTCGAAATCAAGCCGGACGGCACGGTTCATATCTGGTGCAGCCAGGACCCGAAACTGCGCGACCCGACCCAACTGGAAAGCCTGGGCCTGCGCACACAGGGCCGCCTGCGGGTGGTGACCGATCTGCCGGTCCTGAAGCACAATGCCTTCAAGGTCAGCGATGGCCCGGCCAATTATCCGGCCTTCAAGGTTTATGACTGGTCGATCAATTCGGTTCGCACCCCCAAACCGCTCCTGATAGGACAGCTGTTCAATCCGGCCAGCCTGCCGAAGGAATAAACAAACGCCCGGATGCAGGACGGTCCTGCATCCGGGCGTTTTCCTTACATATTGGGGTAGTTCGGCCCCTCGCCGCCTTGCGGCACCACCCAGTTGATGTTCTGGGTCGGGTCCTTGATGTCACAGGTCTTGCAGTGGATGCAGTTCTGGGAATTGATCTGCAACCGCTTTGGCCCGTCGGGGTCGTTCTGTTCCACGCTGACGTATTCGTAAACGCCCGCCGGGCAGAACCGCTGCTC
>NZ_FTOA01000024.1 GCF_900156605.1 Insolitispirillum peregrinum
TTCTGGGAATTGATCTGCAACCGCTTTGGCCCGTCGGGGTCGTTCTGTTCCACGCTGACGTATTCGTAAACACCCGCCGGGCAGAACCGCTGCTCGGGGCCGTCAAACAGCGCCAGATTGATCGCCACCGGCACCGAGGCGTCTTTCAGGCGCAGGTGACAGGGCTGTTCTTCTTCGTGGTTGGTGTTGGAGATGAACACCGAAGACAGCTTGTCAAAGCTGACCTTGCCGTCCGGCTTGGGATAGCTGATCTTCGGGCAGTCGGCCGCCCGCTTCAGCGCGGTATGATCGGGCGTGTGGTGCAGGGTCCACGGTGCCTTGCCCTTGAACAGGTAGGTTTCCAGCGCGGCGTTGACCAGACCGAACAGCAGGCCCTTGTGGAAGCCCGGACGGATGTTGCGCACCGCGTGCAGTTCTTCCCACACCCACGACGCCTTCATGGCGTCTTCGTAGGCGGTCAGCTCGACACCGTTTTCCAGCCCGCCCCGGATGGCGTCATAGATGGTATCAGCCGCCACCATCCCCGACTTCATCGCGGTATGGGTGCCCTTGATTTTCGGCACGTTGAGGAAACCAGCGGCACAGCCGACCAGCACCGCCCCCGGAACGGTCAGTTTGGGGATCGACTGGAAACCGCCTTCGTTCAGCGCGCGCGCACCATAGGCAATGCGGCGGCCGCCTTCAAAGGTCGGGCGGATCGCCGGATGGGTCTTGAAGCGCTGGAACTCGTCGAACGGGCTGAGGTGCGGGTTGCTGTAGTCCAGCCCGACCACATAGCCCACCGCCACCTGATTGTTTTCCAGATGGTACAGGAACGAGCCGCCATAAACGTCGTTGGTCACCGGCCAGCCGATGGTGTGGACGATCTTGCCCGCCTGATGTTTGGCCGGGTCGATTTCCCACAGTTCCTTGATGCCGATGCCATAGGTCTGCGGATCCTTGCCAGCCCGCAGGTCGAACTTCTCGATCAGCTGCTTGGACAGCGAGCCGCGACAGCCTTCGGCAAACACCGTCTGTTTGGCGTGCAGCTCCATCCCCGGCTGGTACATGCCGTCGATCGGGTGGCCTTCGCGGTCCACGCCCATGTCACCGGTAGCGACACCCTTCACCGAGCCGTCCTCGTGGAACAGCACTTCGGCCCCGGCGAAGCCAGCGTAGATTTCCACCCCCAGCGCCTCGGCCTGCTGGGCCAGCCAGCGGCAGACGTTGCCCAGCGAGACAATGTAATTGCCGTCGTTGTGCATCTGCGGCGGGGTCGGCATTTTCCGCGCCCCGGTTTCGCTCAGCCACAGGAACTGGTCTTCCCTGGCAGGCGTCAGCAGTGGCGCCCCCAGCTCTTTCCAGTCCGGCAGCAGCTCGTTCAGTGCCCGCGGCTCCAGAACGGCCCCGGACAGGATGTGCGCCCCGACCTCGGACCCTTTTTCAATCACGCAGACGGTCAGTTCCTGCCCGTCGGCCTGGGCTTTTTGCATCAGCCGGATCGCCGTTGACAGCCCCGACGGGCCGCCACCAACGATCACGACATCAAATTCCAT
>NZ_FTOA01000020.1 GCF_900156605.1 Insolitispirillum peregrinum
GACCAGCGGACCTACCTGCAGGCTGAATTCTCGGAACTGCAGGAAGAAATCGACGGTATTGCCAAAGGCACCCGCTACAACGGTGAATCGCTGCTCGATGGTACCGGCTCGATGTCTTCGGGCGTTGACTTCATGGTCGGTACCTCGACCACCGACGTCATCAGCGTGCAGATCGACGACGTTGATTCGACCGAACTGGGTGTGAATACCTCTGCCATCAACGTCAGCTCCCAGTCGGGTGCCCAGACGGCTCTGACCGCCATTGATGCCGCGATTACCTCTGTGGCGAGTTCCCGTGCGGAAATCGGTGCGTCGATGTCCCGCTTCGAATTCCGCTCGGACACCATCGCCACCTCGATCGAAAACACCGAGGCAGCGAATTCGGCGATCACCGATACCGATGTGGCGACCGAGCAGACCAAGCTGTCGTCGGCGGAAGTGAAGACCCAGGCGGCTATTGCTGCGCTCAGCTCGGCCAACGAAATGCCGCAGAACCTGCTGGACCTGCTGCGTTAACGGTTGCCAGGTCGCGGTGGAAGATCCTCTTTCCACTGCATTCTGCCTGACACGCTTATCAAGCCCTGCGCTCTTGTTTGCGAGCGCAGGGCTTTTTGTATTGGCCCACCGATTCTTTGAGCATTTTCAAGTTGACCGCCTACGGTCAACGGCTCGGAAAATGCGGCGCTAGACCAGCGTGCCTGCGTCAGATTTAACGCGCGCTGGTCCAGGGTCAGGGAGTCTTCATCCTCTCGGGCTATTGGTCGTAGGCAAAGGGTTGGTACTTTGTATGCATACTTTGGTCGCATTATTTTTACTTTTGGTCGAAAAAGGCGAGGGAATTGCGCCAGGAAAGAAATACGGGGTCGTATTACCCACTGAAAAGCCGGTCCGAAGACTGGTTTGGCCGTGAATGGTCACGGCAACTTCTCGAATGGAGTCGTACACCATGCCCGTCATTAGTACCAATACCGCTGCCAACTCCGCCCTGCGTTTCCTGAACGCCAACAGCAGTGAACAGTCCAGCTCGCTGTCGAAAATTGCCAGCGGCTCGCGCATCAACAAGGCTTCCGATGATGCCGCCGGTCTGGCCATCTCGACCGGCCTGTCCTCGGACGTGACCACCCTGAACCAGGCGGCGACCAACGCGTCGCAGGCGTCGTCGATCCTGCAGATTGCTGACGGCGGCATGTCCAACATTGCCGACATCCTGGAACGCATGAAGGCTCTGGCCACCCAGTCGAACTCCGGCTCGGTGACCGATGACCAGCGGACCTACCTGCAGGCTGAATTCTCGGAACTGCAGGAAGAAATCGACGGTATTGCCAAAGGCACCCGCTACAACGGTGAATCGCTGCTCGATGGTACCGGCTCGATGGCTTCGGGCGTTGACTTCATGGTCGGCACCTCGACCACCGACGTCATCAGCGTTACGATTGATAATGTTGATACGACCGAATTGGGGGTGGATGCCTCTACCATTAACGTCGGCACCCAGTCGGATGCTCAGGCTGCCCTGACCGCCATTGATGCCGCAATCGACACCGTTTCCAGCTCGCGGGCTGAAATCGGTGCATCGATGTCGCGCTTCGAGTTCCGTGCGGACACCATCGCCACCTCGATCGAAAACACCGAGGCAGCGAATTCGGCGATCACCGATACCGACGTGGCGACCGAGCAGACCAAGCTGTCGTCGGCGGAAGTGAAGACCCAGGCGGCGATTGCGGCGCTCAGCTCGGCCAACGAAATGCCGCAGAACCTGCTGGACCTGCTGCGCTAATTCTACCCGTTTCTCCGCTCAAACACGGAATCCCCGCACTACCTCCCTCCCGGTGGTGCGGGGATTTGTTTTGTTGTGATCACCCTGTTCGAAATGACGAAAAAACTTTCGGGAAACGCGCCAGGAAAGAAAAGCGGGGCCGTATTACCCAATGAAAAGCCGGTCCGAAGACTGGTTCCGCCGTGAATGGTCGCGGCAGCTTCTCGAATGGAGTCGTTCATTATGCCCGTCATTAGCACCAATACCGCTGCCAACTCTGCCCTGCGTTTCCTGAACGCCAACAGCAGTGAACAGTCCAG
>NZ_FTOA01000023.1 GCF_900156605.1 Insolitispirillum peregrinum
TCCATCGACGACGAGGCTTCTTCTGCCGCCGCCGCCTGCTCGGTCGAGCCCTGCGCCATCTGTTCCGCGGTGGCCGACAGTTGCTGGCTGCCTGCCGCAACCTGTTGAGCGGCATTCAGGGCTTCGGCGACCACCGACCGCAGACGTTCGATCATCGTTTCCAGTGCAATCCCCAACTGATCCCGATCAGACAGGCGCTGTACGTTGATGGTCAGGTTGCCGTTCGCAATCTCGTTTGCCTTGGCAGCCACATCCCTGAGATTACTGGTCATGGTGGTCATCGCCGTCACCAGATCGGCGATTTCATCCTTGCTGGAAACGGTGACCGACTGCTCCAGATCCCCCAGCGCCACCGCATTGGCCAGCGACGACGCCTTGGCCAGACCACGGCTGATCGACAGGGCAATAAACACCGCAATGAGACTGCTGACCACCAGCACGGTCACCAGCAGGCCAATGGTCAGGGTGCGGGCTTCCTGATAGGCAGACAATGCGTCCTTTGCATCATCGTCCATCAGTTTGACGTTGTAGGTCCGCAGGGTATCGAGCGATGCGAGGGTCTGACGGGAGACATCCAGCCCCTTTCCCGACAACAGGGCATCGGCCTTGGCGGTACTGTTGACCAGAACACGCTCACGCAAGGCAACCATTTTGCTGATGTAGTCGGTAAAATAGCGGCCCAGATCCGCATGAATGGCCTCCCCATTGCCAATCTTGTGCCACGGCATCGATGCCAGCAAGTCACTGACCTGACGATCCAGTACCGCAGCCTGCTTGTCGAAGTTCTCCATTTGCTCGAAATTTTTGGCAAGAATCAACCTTCGGTTCAGAGTTGCCTGCTGATAGTACAGGCCATCAAGGGTCATGATTGCCAGAATGGTCTCGGGGTTGCCTTCTTTCTGAATGGAATCCTTGGCATTTTTCAGCGCAGTCCGCATGCCCGGCAGGAATTTCTCTTCCATCTCGTCCAGCATGGTCCGCCCGGCGAGAATGCTGTCATCCATGGCAAAGCGGGCGATGTCCTTGTTCAGGTCAAGCAGGGAACGCAGGCTGTTTCGCAGCTCGGCCATCATCTTGCGACCATTTTCGTCCACCTGCATCGCATCGGCCTTGGTCAACTTGCCTTCCAGCGATACCTGAGAGTCCTGATACCGCTGGAAGAAGGCTTCCTTCTGATCGGGATTGCTCGAAATCATGATGGCACGCAACTGGCTGGTCATATAGACCAGATCACCCTTGGCCTCCTCAAGCAGGAAGGCCTTGACCGCAGAGTCTTTCACGACCCGCTCCATGCGCGCGTTGATGTCGGCGAGACTGTTCAGTTCGACCAGCATTCCGATGGCCGACAGCGTCAAGATCAGCGTGAACGATAACGCCAGCTTGGCTTTTATGGTGAAACGCATGCCTTTTTCCTCCATCACCGTGCGGGCCGCACGTCCTGAACACCACCGCGGTCTTACGCCACCAGCGGCAGGATGATTTTTTCCATGTCGAGGACGATGATGAACGCCCCATGGTCCTTGCCGATGGTCTTGATCAGCGAAACATCCCAGCCGACACCGACCGACGGGATGGTTTCCGTTTCCGTCTGGCTGAGGCTGGTCACCTGATGCACCCGGTCGGCCAGCACCCCCACCAGCGCCTGTTCGCC
>NZ_FTOA01000008.1 GCF_900156605.1 Insolitispirillum peregrinum
AGTTCCTGCCCGTCGGCCTGGGCTTTTTGCATCAGCCGGATCGCCGTTGACAGCCCCGACGGGCCGCCACCAACGATCACGACATCAAATTCCATGAATTCCCGTTCCATAACTCCTCCGGTGCGGTCTTGTGTTGCCCCTGGCCGCATGTGCGAAGGCGCTAGAATAGGGGGAGAGGCTATAAAGGAAAAGCGTTGCGTGCTACGGTGCGCCCGAACACTGCCGGATATGTTGATGACCATGACCTCTTTAGCCGCCTCTGACCCGTTATCCCTGCCTGCTTTGCTGCAGTGGTATCTTGATGCCGGGGTGGATGAGGTCATTGGCGACGAACCGCTGGACCGCTATCTCCTGTCACAGCAGGTCGTTCAGGCGGCACAGGCCGCCCG
The DNA here is from genome assembly GCF_900156605.1 of Insolitispirillum peregrinum. Lineage (GTDB taxonomy): Bacteria > Pseudomonadota > Alphaproteobacteria > Rhodospirillales > Rhodospirillaceae > Insolitispirillum > Insolitispirillum peregrinum. Next base: position 390 of record NZ_FTOA01000008.1, read on the forward strand.
TGAAGCCCGGCAGGCCGAACGGATCGCCGGGCAGACCCGCCCCCCGATGCAAGCCGGGGGCAGGCCGACCGCGCAGGCATCCGACGGGCTGGTGCGCCCGACCTCGGTCGGTCTGGCTGCCGCCCCGGCTCAGGCACGGGAAACAGCGGCCCACGTCGCGGCAGGCTGCAAGACCCTGACCGAGCTGCGCGCCGCCGTGGAAGCCTTTGATGGCTGCGCCTTGAAAGTCACTGCCTCGACCACCGTTTTTGCCGATGGCAACCCGGCCGCTCCCCTGATGCTGATCGGTGAGGCTCCCGGTCGCGACGAAGACCGGCAAGGCGTGCCGTTTGTGGGGGAAAGCGGCCAGTTGCTGGCCAAAATGATGGCCAGCATCGGTTATGACCGCAGCCGCTATTACATCACCAACGTCCTGCCATGGCGTCCGCCCGGCAACCGCACCCCGACCGATCAGGAAGTCGCCACCTGCCTGCCGTTCCTGACCCGCCACATTGAACTGGTCCAGCCCAGGGTGATCCTGCTGCTCGGCGGCCTGCCAACCAAGGCATTGTTCGCCCGCCCGGAGGGCATCATGCGGCAGCGCGGCAAGTGGCGCGCCTATGAAAGTCCCGGTCTGTCGCACCCGATTCCCGCCCTTGCCACCCTGCATCCGGCCTTTCTTTTGCGACAACCCGGACAAAAACGGCTGGCATGGCGGGACTTGCTGGAAATTCTGAAGAAATTGCGCGGGTTAGGGGTTCATCCGGGCTGATTTCCCCCCGATTTACCCCTGTTACCCCCCCGCAAACCCGCATAAAACCGTGGCCCTAATGGCCTAAACGGGCTTTTATGGGTTGAGCAGAACGATCTGCATCCGTATAACCAATCCAACAAAAATTTGATCACGCTCTGGTGAAGATGAGGCTTCCGGCTGCGGCATTGATGACCGCGGATGCCGGTGCGGTCCCGACCGCACCATTCTGGGGGGAGCCTGCAAAATGGGGAATGAGACTATGACGCTGGACCTCCTCCGGCGCCGTACCGGCGTTGACACCCGTGATGTGGGATACTCCCGTAAGATCCGTCGCTCTGTGGCGGCTTTTGCCTTGGCCGTGACGCTGGCACCGCTGGCCGCGCAGGCTCAGCCCACCACCGGACGCTTTGAATTCCCCTCGCTGTTCGACACCCCCGAGGACCGGACAGGGTCATCTGAACAGACCCGGCAAGCGGCCTATGCTCCAGCGACCCAAACCGCCCGGAGCGGCAGCGTTCTGAGCGCCAGCGACGAAGACACCTATCGCCAGATTTTCCGTGCCCAGGAGCGTGGCTCGTGGAGCGAGGCCGACCGTCTGCTGTCGCGCCTGCAAGACCGCAGCCTGATGGGCTATGTGCTGTCGCAACGCTATCTGCACCCGGCCACCCGCGCCAGCTATGAAGAGCTGCGTGACTGGCTGACCCAGTACCGCGACCTGCCGCAGGCCGAGTCCATCCGCAAGCTGGCCGAACAGCGCGTCAAGGGCGTCAAAGGCAACAAGGGCCGTGCCCTGTCACTGCCGACTCCCACCTGGGACGGCCTGACCGGCAGCGGTGGCGCGGGCGATGTCCACGCCGAAAGCAGCGGTCTGGAAGGCAGCTACAGCTCGTCTGGCGACAAGGCCCGCGCCGCAAAGCTGTGGCAGCGGTTCCATCAGGAAATCCGCAGCGGCAGCACCTATAACGCCCTGCGTCTGGTGCAGGCGGCCTCGCCCGGTCAGGACATGGCCCGCCTCGACCTTGACCGCATGCGGTCGTACCTCGCCTATGTGCTGTTCATCGAAGGCAATGACGGTCAGGCCCTCGAGCTGGCCCGTCAGGCCGTCAACAGCTCGGGCGATGGCGTCGGACAGGGCCTGTGGGCCGGTGGGCTGGCCCTGTGGCGTCAGGGCAACCTCGACGAAGCCCGCCAGTGGTTCGAGCGGCTGGCACAGGCCCCGCGCACCAGCCCGTGGCTGACCGCTGCCGGCGCCTATTGGGCCGCCCGTGCCGCCCTGCGCGACCATCGCCCGGATCAGATGGGTAGCTATCTGCGTCTGGCCGCCGACCATCCACGCACCTTTTATGGCTTGCTGGCCCGCCGCGCCCTCGGGTTGTCGTCGCGCATCCAGTGGGAAGCCAGCGCCCTGAGCACCAGCGAGACCGCCGCCCTGCAACGGGCCAACGAGGGCCGCCGTGCGCTGGCGCTGGCCCAGGTCGGCAAAACCGCCGAAGCCGAACAGGAACTGCGCGGCCTGTACCGGTCGGCCAGCGGCGACCAGCGGGACGCCATCCTGCGCATGGCCGACCTGTCGGGCATGTCCGGTCTGGCGCTGTACCTGTCGGCCATCCGCAGCCGCTCGGCGGGCGGGGAAGCGGTCGCCGATGCCGTCGCCGGAGCCATCGCCAACGCCCGCTATCCGGTTCCGACCTGGAGTCCGCAGGATGGCTGGCGCCTTGACCGGGCGCTGATTTTCGCCTTTGTCCGTCAGGAATCAGCCTTTGATCCGTCGGCCCAGTCCGGTGCCGGGGCCCGTGGCCTGATGCAGGTGATGCCCGCCACCGCCGACCTGATCGCCCGCAAGACCGGCAGCGACCTTGGCCGCAAGGATTTGATGTCGCCGGAACGCAATCTGGCCCTTGGGCAGCGCTATCTGGAACACCTGCTGACCTCGGGCGATGTCGAAGGCAACCTGTTCTATGCCGCCGCCGCCTATAACGCCGGTCCCGGCAATCTGAAGAAATGGAAAGACGTGCTGGCCACCCGTTCGGGCAACCCGCAGGCCGCCAACGACCCGCTGCTGTTCATCGAAAGCATCCCGATGCGCGAAACCCGCGCCTATGTCGAACAGGTGATGGCCAACATGTGGCTGTACTATGATCGTCTGGGACAGCATGCCCCCAGTCTGGATTCAGTTGCAGCCGGTGACTGGCCGCGCTATGTCCCTCAGGACAACGTCGGTATGGCGGCTGCGCCGTCCGGGTCTGCCGTCACGCGCTAGAGCGTTTTCCGTTTTCTCTGAATCGGGTCAAACGCTCTAACATCTTGTGTTTCTAGCAAATACGTCGTCGCAGATGCGTCCATCTGCTCGGGATTTGCTCTAGCACCGTGGCCTGACCCGGCATGATGCACCGCCCTCAACAAAGAGGCAGAGCATGAGCCAGATCAGTGGCGAGCGTGAGTTCATTCCGGTACGCATTGCCGTGCTGACCGTTTCCGATACACGGACGCTGGAAAACGACCGCTCCGGCGATACGCTGGTGCAGCGCCTGACCGATGCCGGGCACATTCTGGCCGATCGGGCGATCATCACCGATGATGCTGATCTGATCGCCGCCCAGTTGCGGACATGGATTGCCGACCGCGAGGTTGATGTGGTGATTTCCACCGGCGGCACCGGCGTCACCGGGCGCGACGTCACCCCCGAAGCGCTGCAGCAGGTGATCGAGAAGGACATCCCCGGCTTTGGCGAGCTGTTCCGCTGGCTGAGTTACCAGAAGATCGGCACCTCGACCATCCAGAGCCGCGCCATGGCTGGTGTTGCCGATGGCACCTATATCTTTGCCCTGCCCGGCTCAACCGGTGCCTGCAAGGATGGCTGGGACGATATCCTGTCAACCCAGCTCGACAGCCGGTTCCGCCCCTGCAACTTCGTCGAGCTGCTGCCGCGCCTGCGCGAGCACCTGCCCCACGACGATCACCACTAAACAGCGTGCGTTCAATGTGACGCCACAGAACAGTTGATGGAAAAGAATGGGGTCCGGGGCCTTAAGGCCCCGGCGAGGTGTGGAGCAGCGCCCCATGGCCCTGTTTTCTGTTTGTCGTGTCCTGTGCCGACCATCCTGCCAACCGGATCAGGCGCGCACCTGTGCCAGCATGGTGACCATTTCACCGCGCAACTGGCGTGCAATCCCGGCCACGTCATTGGCAGAGCGCGACACATCGTGAGCGGCCTTGTCGGCGTCTTCAACAGCGCGGCTGACCCCACTGACCCCGCGTGAGACATCAACGGTACCCCGTGCCGCCTCGGCCACGTTGCGGGCGATTTCCTGCGTTGCCGCTCCCTGCTCCTCGACCGCAGCGGCAATGTTGGTGGCAATCTCGTCAATACGACCAATGATCGCCACGATCCCCTGAATGGCATTCACCGCCCCACGGGTCTGCAATTGCACGTTGGCGATCTGCTGGGAAATGTCTTCGGTGGCCCTCGCCGTCTGGTTGGCCAGCGTCTTGACCTCGTTGGCGACCACCGCAAAACCCTTGCCCGCTTCGCCCGCACGCGCCGATTCGATGGTGGCGTTCAGAGCCAGCAGGTTGGTCTGGCTGGCGATATCGGTAATCAGCCCGACCACCCGGCCAATCTGTTCGGCGGACACGTTCAGGTCGGCGACCATCTGGTTGGCCGCATCGGCATTGCCCACGGCGTCACTGGCGATGCTGTTGGCTTCGGCCAGACGGCGGGCAATTTCCCCCATTGATGCCGCCAGCTCTTCCGAGGCTCCCGCCACCGCTTCGACGCTGGTCGAGGCTTCGGTCGAGGCGCTGTCGATGGTGCCGCACAGCGCATCAGCGTCTTCGGTCGACTTTTCCAGTCCTTCCGCCAGCCCTTGCATGGAATGCGCCGTATCACTCAGCACATGCACCAGCGAGCCAACCTTGTCTTCAAAGTGGTCCGCCATGTCCAGCATCGCCTGCCGCCGCAACTGTTCCTGCTGCGCTTCATGATCGGCATGTTCCCGTTCCAGCCGCTGGCGTTCGGCGGCATTGGCCTGAAAGACCTCCAGCGCCCGGGCCATTTCACCGACTTCGTCATGGCGGTCCAGACCGTTGATGGTGGTGTGCAAATCACCATCGGCCACCCGCCGCATCGCCCGGGTCAAAGCCCCCAGCGGTTTGGTGATCGAGCCGCCGATCACAAAGGCAATGCTGCCGGCAACCAGCATCAGAACCACAGAAATCCCGCCAAACATCGAGACGGCTTCAGCAAAACCTGCATTCATGTCATCCATGTAGACACCGGTGGCAACCACCCAGCCCCATGGCGCAAACGGTGCCCCATAGGCGATTTTGTCGCTGGGCTTTGCGCCTTGGGTCTTGGCCCACTGGTACCGCACAAAGCCGCCACCCTGTTTGGCCTGATTGATCAGTTCCTGATTGATCAACACGCCATTGGGATCTTTCAGCCCCAGTAAGGGCTTGCCCTCCAGCGAGGCATTCTGGCCATGGGCCAGCATCAGCCCGCTCTGGTCCACAATGAACAGGTATTCGCTGCCATCATAATGCATGGCCCGCACCGCATTGCGTGCAGCGTCCTGCGCCTCGGCCTGCGTCAGCGACCCCTTGGCCGCAAGGTCCTGATAATGCTGGATGGTGCTGACCGCCACCGCCGTCAGGGAGCGAATCTTGTTGATGCGTTCGTTCAGCAAACTGTCCCACAGGGCATTTGCCCCCAGCAGGCCGACCACCACCACATTCAAGGCAAGGATGAGGACCGGAAACCACAGGCGGGTAGAAATGCGCACTTTGCCAAGCATCGAAATGCCCCCCATGACAGTTTTATTAAGGCCATAAATTTTATGGCGTCTTTTATGGGGCAAGCCGATGCATGTCTATGAATAAAAAGACTTAAGGATGTATCCGGCCCAGGCAATACACTTTTAATTAGTCTGAGCGCATATAATTGAAATCATTGAAATTGTTTATTTACAGATAGTTATGTTATTTTTGGCATGCGCACGCTCTCCGTCCTCAACCAGCCCTATGGGCCATCAGGACCAGTGCTTTCCGGCATTATGGACCAAAGGCCAAGATCAAAGGCTGGCCTCCCACCTGTTGGGAGTCCAGCCTTGGGACCAATCGCCACGGCCCGGAACAACGATGCTCGGGGCAATCTCAGGCACGGACCTGCGTCAACAGCGAGCGGACCTGCCCCTGTAACTGGTCGGCCATGTCGGCCAGCGCATTGGCCGAAGAGGTCATGCTGTGGGCTGCGTCATCGACCACCTCCACTGCCTGCGACACCCCCTGAATCCCGCGCGAGACTTCACCGGTTCCGGTCGAGGCTTCCTGTACATTGCGCGAGATTTCCCGCGTTGCAGCCCCCTGTTGATCCACCGCCGAAGCAATGTCGCCCGCGATTTGCTCGATCTGGCGGATCACGTCGGCAATCCCGGCGATGACCTGCACCACGCCGCGGGTTTCCTGTTGAACGCTGCCGATCTGGGCAGTGATCTCGTCGGTCGCGCGGGCGGTCTGCGACGCCAGTTGCTTGACCTCGTTGGCCACCACCGCAAAGCCCTTGCCGGCATCCCCGGCGCGTGCCGCCTCGATGGTGGCATTCAAGGCCAGCAGGTTGGTTTGTTCGGCAATGTCGGTGATCAGCTTGACCACCGTACTGATCCGCTCGGCGGCCACACTCAGGTCATTGACCATGACGTTGGCCTGATCGGCGTTATCCACAGCCTGCGCTGCAATGGCATTGGCCTCCCCCAGACGGCGGGAAATTTCTGCAATCGAGGCCGCCAGTTCTTCCGAGGCACTGGCCACCGTTTCAACACTGGCCGTCGATTCCGACGACGCCGAATTGACCGAGGCACACATGCAATTGGCCTGATCCGCGGCCTGTTCCAGCCCCTGAGCGGTACCCTGCATGCTGTGGGCGGTCTGGGTCAGCGTCCGGATAATGCCGCCGACGGTATGTTCAAAGTCCGCCGCCATCGCCAGCATCGCCTGTTTGCGGTTTTGCTCGGTCTGGCTTTCCATTGCCGCCTGTTGTTGTTCCAGCCGCTGGCGGTCGCTGGCGGTCGAGCGGAACACTTCCAGCGCCCGCGCCATCGCTCCCACCTCGTCCTTGCGGTCGGTGCCGTCGATGGGGGTAGACAGGTTACCCTGTGCCACCTGCTCCATCGTGCCGGTCAGCGTGGCCAGCGGGCCGGTGATCGACCGCCCCACTGCCAGCGCCACCCCACCCGCCAGCAGCACCAGCCCGGCGGCAGCACCGACGAACAGCATCAGTTCACGGTGATAGCTGGACACCATGTCATCAATGTAAACGCCAGTGCCGATCATCCAGCCCCATGGCTTGAATTCGACGCTATAGGCAATCTTGTCGGTCGGTGCAGCCCCCGAGGTCCGTGCCCAGCCATATTCGAGGAACCCGCCGCCCTGCTGTGCCGCCTCGATCAACTTGCGGATCACCGGCAGGCCGTTGGGATCGGTCAGGCCGGACAGGTTCTTGCCTTCCAGTTCCGGTTTCTTGCCGTGCACCAGATTGACGCCTTGCAGGTCATAGACAAAGACGTTCTCGTCCTGATCATAACGTACCGCCCGCAACACCGCCTTGGCAGCCGCCTGCGCCTGGGCTTCGGTCAGCGAGCCATCCTGCTGACGGGCATAAAAATGTTGCGTGGTGGTCAGGGCGATCATGGTTGCCGCCTTCACCTTGTCCATCCGTTCCACGTTCAGGTTATGCCACAGGGCATTGGCCCCCAGCAGACTGACAACCACCACCGTGGTCACCAGAATCGCCACCGGAATCCACAGACGGACGACAATACGCATGCTGGACAGTGTCATGTCTTGAAATCCTCAACCCCGCCGGTCTTTCTTTATCCACAATTAAATCACGGAAATACTCTGCGCGTGTGCGGAATATAGCAGTATTGCGTTCTGTTCCCTCGGAAAGTTACCCCCGGACCACCGCTGGCCGCCGTGCAATCCCCACATGCCAGCCCCGCACGAGCCGAGGCAGACAGAGCGGCCATTAAAGGCTGGTCGACAGACAAACTCTGCGGTATTGTCCGGCGCCTTCACTCGTACTTGGACCAGCGTGCGTTAAACCTGACGCAGGCACGCTGGTCTGACCTTTTTATCTGTCGCAGTGATCGCGCGCAAAACCGGGACCACTTTTGCGCTCACTGCTCTAGCCCCAGCCGATCCTTGAGGCCCCCAGTTCATCAGGCTGAGGACAAGCGCGGAGAAAGCCAATGACCGACCGCATTCTGATTGTCGATTTCGGGTCGCAGGTCACCCAGTTGATTGCCCGCCGTGTGCGTGAGACTGGCGTTTACTGCGAAATCCACCCCTTCAACAAAGTCACCGAAGACACCATCCGCGCCTTTGACCCCAAGGGCGTGATCCTGTCCGGTGGCCCGGCATCCGTGACCGGCACCGACACCCCGCGCGCGCCGCAGGGCCTGTTCGGCATGGGCCTGCCGGTGCTGGGGATTTGCTATGGCCAGCAGACGATGGTTGCCCAGTTGGGCGGGGTGGTGGAAAGCTCTGATCACCGCGAATTTGGCCGCGCCTTTGTCGATGTGAACGCCGCCTGCGCCCTGTTCGAAGGCACCTGGGCTGTTGGAGCCCGCGAACAGGTGTGGATGAGCCACGGTGACCGCGTGACCGCGCTGCCCGCCGGGTTCAGCGTCGTCGCCCAGTCCGAAGGCGCCCCCTATGCCGCCGTCGCCGACGACGAGCGCAAGTTCTATGGCGTGCAGTTCCACCCCGAAGTGGTCCACACCCCGCACGGCGCCCAGTTGCTGAAGACCTTTACCCACAGCATCTGCGGCTGCGTCGGCGACTGGACCATGGACGCCTTCCGCGAAACCGAAATCGCCAAGATCCGTGCTCAGGTGGGCTCGGGCCGGGTGATCTGCGGCCTGTCCGGCGGCGTTGACAGCTCGGTGGTTGCCGCGCTGATCCACGAAGCCATCGGCGACCAGCTGACCTGCGTCTACGTTGACCACGGCCTGATGCGTCAGGGCGAGTCCGAGCAGGTGACCCGCGTGTTCCGTGACCAGTTCAAGATCAATCTGGTCCACGTTGATGCCTCCGACCTGTTCCTCGGCCTGCTGGCCGGGAAGACCGACCCGGAAGAAAAGCGCAAGATCATCGGCAAGACCTTCATCGACGTCTTTGAAGCCGAAGCTCAGAAGATCGGCGGCGCTGACTTCCTCGCGCAGGGTACCCTGTACCCCGACGTGATCGAGTCCGTCTCGTTCACCGGCGGCCCCAGCGTCACCATCAAAAGCCACCACAACGTCGGCGGCCTGCCCGAGCGCATGAACATGAAGCTCGTCGAGCCGCTGCGCGAGCTGTTCAAGGACGAAGTCCGCGCCCTCGGCCGCGAACTCGGTCTGCCGGACGAGATGGTCGGCCGCCACCCGTTCCCCGGTCCGGGCCTCGCCATCCGCATTCCGGGCCAGGAAATCACCCGCGAAAAGCTGGACATCCTGCGCAAGGCCGACGCCATCTATCTGGAAGAAATCCGCAACGCCGGTCTGTATGACGTCATCTGGCAGGCCTTTGCCGTCCTGCTGCCGGTGCGCACCGTCGGCGTGATGGGCGATGGCCGCACCTATGATTACGCGCTGGCCGTCCGCGCCGTGACCTCGACCGATGGCATGACCGCCGACTATTACCACTTCGACCACCAGTTCCTCTCGCGCCTGTCCAGCCGCATCATCAACGAGGTTCGTGGCGTCAACCGCGTGGTGTACGACATCACCTCGAAGCCGCCAGGGACCATCGAGTGGGAATGAAATGATGTGGTTCGCGGCGTTTCGCGAACTATCGCAACATCATCATAACTAGCTGAAATCAAACAAAAAGTCAAGCGTTCACTATCGGAGCCTATCGCCTTCAAGCGATGGGCTCTGACGGTGCGCGCGACGGTATGCGTTTTTCGCCGTCAGCCGGATTTTTGCCCTACCGTCAGGCCAAAAACGGAAGCAGCCCACGGAAATCCAAGTTAGTGCACTGTTTTATAACGATTATTCGCGTTGATTGACGGTATCGAATTTGACGGTAAAATTGGGGCTCGAAAAGGCGCTTTGGATCGTCAACGAGGCCGTCCCCATGCTCACCGATATGGCCATCAAGAGGCTGAAACCAAAAGATAAATTATACAAGGTGGCCGACCGTGACGGTATGTACGTTTCCGTCGCCACGACAGGCCAAATCACCTTCCGGTACGACTACCGTTTGAACGGTCGCCGGGAGACGCTGACGATCGGCCGTTATGGCGCCGATGGCCTCACGCTGGCCGAAGCCCGCGAGCGCTGCATCGCCGCCCGCAAGCACGTGGCGGAGGGGCTTTCTCCCGCGCACGAGAAACAGCGTGACAAGCGGCGCAAGGCCATGGAGCGCAGTTTCGGTGCGGTGAGCGCCTTATGGATCAAGGAAGCGCGCATGGCGGAAAGCACCCGCTCGATGCGCAAGGCGATCCTCGATCGCGACATTCTCCCCGCCTGGAAGAACCGCCTTCTGACCGAGGTGACGCCGGATGATCTGCGCCAGCTCTGCGCCAAGGTGAAGGAGCGCGGCGCGCCGGCGACCGCCATACACGCCCGCGACATCGTCAAACAGATCTTCGCCTTCGCCATCCTGCATGGGGAGAAGGTGCCGAATCCGGCCGACGAGGTCGGGCCGGCCTCGATCGCGACCTTCCAACCGAAGGATCGCGCGCTGTCGCCGGCCGAGATCAAGATCATGCTGCAGCAGATCGAGCACGTGCCGACCCTGCCGACCATCCGTCTCGGCCTGCGTCTGATCCTGCTCACCATGGTGCGCAAGAGCGAACTGCAGGACGCGGTCTGGGACGAAGTCGATTTCGAGAACGCCGTCTGGACCATTCCGAAGGAGCGCATGAAACGGTCGAAGGCCCACAACGTCTATCTGTCGCAACAGTCGCTCGACATCCTGATTGCGCTTAAGACCTGCGCCGGAAACTCGCGCTTCCTGCTGCCGTCCCGCTACGACGCCGACGCCCCCATGTCGCGGGCGACCTTTAATCGAGTGACCACGGCTGTCGTGGCGCGGGCAAAGAAGGAGGGGTTGCCGTTGGAGCCCTTCACGGTCCACGACCTGCGCCGGACCGGCTCGACGCTCCTGAACGAGCTGGGCTTCAACAGCGACTGGATCGAGAAGTGCCTCGCCCACGAGGACGGGCGCTCGTCACGTGGCGTCTACAACAAGGCAGAATACGAACCGCAGCGCCGCCACATGCTCCAGGAATGGGCCGACATGATCGATGCCTGCGTGAACGGAGAGAAACGCGTGCCGGCGTTGTTGCCGCCGTCGATGGTGTTTCTGGGCGGTCGAGGGGAAGGCTGACTTCGAGCCGGTGCGCTCAATGCATAAGCCATGTGGCTAGGCGGTATTCAATTTCCGTCCGGCGGAGAGTGTGGGCGGCAATTGAGAATCGGGTCAAGTTCGGAGCGCCCGGCTTCTTGGGGTTTTCCCCGCCAGACTGTTACGTCCGGTTATGGCGGAAGCGGACCGCTTCTGAGTTTAGAGGATGAGAACGGTCGTGGAACTGCTGTGTGCTATTCTCCGAGACCGATCCAGAGCAGGCGTTGGACTGATTGCAATCGTCCTACAGTGAAGACTTCCCGATCGATGCCCCACCATCGACGTGCAGCGTCTGCCCGGTGATGAAGGCGGCATCGTCCGAGAGCAGAAATTCGATCGCAGCCGCCAGTTCATCAGGGCGACCGAACCGTCTCATGGGAACGCCGGAGAGGTAGCGGGCTTCGCCTTCGCTTCCGACCGGATTGTTCGCCCGGAACAGGTCCGTTTCGGTCGGACCGGGCGAAACGGCGTTGACCGTGATTCCGGTTGCAGCAAGTTCAAGCGCCCAGCTCCTTGTAAAGCTGGTCAGTGCGGCCTTGGCGGCCGCGTAGCTCGTGCGTTCAACGCTGCCGAGAACGGTGAGGCTGGAGATATTGACGACACGCCCCCAGCCACGGCTGCGCATCGCGGGCAATGCGGCCTGTACGGCCACTAGGGCTGGATGCAGACTGACGCGCATCACCTCTTCGAGGGTTTCAACAGCGATGTCGCCGAGCGGCGCCGCCCTGACCAGTCCGACATTGTTGATCACACCATGAATATTGCTTCCCTTGACGATCATGGCCAGCTCCTCGTTGGCGGCGCGATCGGAAAGGTCGAGCGCATGGAGCGGGCCTGGAAATGTTTCGGTCAGGTTGCGAGCAATGCCGATGACGCTGTGGTCGCGGGCGGCAAGACGGTGGGCCAGGGCGAGACCGATGCCCTTGCTGGCGCCGGTGATCAGGAATGTTCTTTTCATTGGACAGATCCTCTGGCACCGCCTCCGAGGAAGCAGGGCCGTCATGGGCTAATTGGATTAGGAGGCGCGGCTTGCCGCGAGGCGGAGGGCCGGGAGCATGTCTTCGGGTTCGGGACGGCGGGTGTAGTCGGGGTTGACCTCGGCGTAGAGGATTGTGCCGTCCTGACCGACGACGTAGCGGGCTGGCATCGGAAGCGTCCAGCTCGGATCGCCGTTGAAGGCCGGAAGGTCGTTCTTCAGCGACTTGTAGAGCTCGACCAGGTAATCCTGCATTTCAAAGCGCAGGCCGAAGGCAGCAGCCACGTCGTTGTGCGGGTCCGACAGGATCGGGAAGGTCAGGTTGTTCTGCCGGACCGACTTGCGGCTGTTGACCGGGTTCTGCGGCGAGATCGCTACCAGACTTGCACCCGACTCCCGGAATTTCGGCAGCGCCTCCTCGAGGGCCTGGAGCTCCATATTGCAATAGGGACACCAGACACCGCGGTAGAAGCTGATGACCAGCGGTCCCCGGGCGAGGAGATCGGTCGAGGAAACTGTGTTGCCGTCGGGATCAGCGAGGCTGAAGGCCGGTAGCATGTCGCCCGCCTTCAAGGCTTTTTGAGCTGCACCCGAAGCAATCAGCTCGGCGGTGGCGCGGTGCATGGTTTCGATGACCGAATAGGGTACGTTGTAAGGCGGCTTACCGGCTTCGAAATCGGCCTTGAAGGCATCGAGCTTGGATTGGAGTGCCATGGATTTGCTCCTCTATTCTGAACGGGGGACGTGCCGGGCCTCAGGCCTCACGCTGGAGGCCCGGCGATGGATGGGAGTGATCAGGCGTTTGCAGCCATCGAGCGGGCCACTTCGGCGGCGCTGATGCCTTCCAGCGCCAGGCCATAGCCGACACCTTCATCGATGATCCGGCGCAGCTTCTGCGTCAGTGCAATGCGGGTGTAGCGGCTGGTGAGCGGCGGAAGCGCTGCGAGTCCTTCGGCGATCTCACGGGCACGGGAGAGCAGCTTGTCGGCCGGCACGATCTCGTTGACGACGCCCCAATCCTGGGCGGTCTTGGCATCCAGCACCTGACGGGTCAGGATGAAGTAACGACCGCGGACACTGCCGATGACTTCCGGCCACAGCAGGTTGACGCCGTCGCCGGGTACGATGCCGAAGTCGAAATGCGGCTTGTCCTGGAAGACCGTTTCCGGCGTGGCGAGGATGATGTCCGTCAGCAGCGCATATTCGGAATGCAGCAGGACAGGCCCGTTCAGAGCGGTGATCATCGGCACTTCGATGTCGAGGATGTTCATGAGGACCTTTTTGCCCTCGCGCAGGATCTTGTCGTAGCCGATGGGCGAGAAGAAATCGAAGCCTTCGGGGCTGATCGCATCCATGAAGGCGTCGCCCGAGCCGGTCAGGATGACGACGCGATTATCGGTGTCGGAGCCGACCTGATGGAAGAGCTCGACGAACTGCTCATGGGTGTGGCCGTTGAAGACGAGCTTGCCGCCATCGGTGTGGAAGGCGATTTCGAGGACGCCGCTCGCAGAGCGGGTCAGGCGGGCATTCGGGAAGTTGTTCTTGTAGGTATCGAAGCGGGACATAGGGATACTCCTGTGTGTCCGGGTTTTGTGGTCGGGGTTGAAGAGGAAGCGGGACAGGAAGCGCATGGGTCAGGCCGCCGAAGCGGGGGGCTCGACCAGCGCCTCGACGCGGGTGATTGCGCGCTGGACGGCGGGGCGTGCAGCCACGGTCTCGTACCAGCGGGAAATGTTGGAGCGCCCGTCGAGCGTCAGGCCCGGGAATTGCCGACGCCACAGCCAGCCGAAATGGGCGATGTCGGCGATGGTGAAGGCCTCACCGGCCATGAAGGCCTGATCGGCAAGCTTCGTATCTAGGAGGCCGAGAATGCGTTCAGCCTCGGTCGTGAAGCGCGCTTCGGCGATCGGCTGCGGCTCCGGCGAGGAACGTTTGAAAAAGCCAGCATTGCCGAAGGCGGGGCTCAGGGCGGAGGCGTGGAAGAAGAGCTGTTCGAAGACGCGGGCGCGCGCCGCGCCTTCGGTGGGCAGGAGCTTCCCAGTCTTTTCCGCAAGGTAAACAAGGATCGCGGCACTTTCCGTCAGGACGAAGCCATCATCCACCACGACAGGCACCTTGCCATTTGAATTGAGCGTGACAAACGCCTCTTCCTTCTGTTCGCCCTTGCGGACGTTCACTGCCTTCAGTTCGTAGGGAAGGCCGAGTTCCTCCAGCGCGATCGGCACCTTGACGCTGTTGGGGGTGGCAAAGGCATGGACTTCGATCATCGTTCGTCTCCATCGGATCGTGTTCGTTGGAGACAGTTATGACCATTCCGAGATGCTTGCGGCAGGCAGCCTGAAGCTATATTGCTTATTCCCGAAGGGAATGGGCAATGGATCGATTACAGGCGATGACCGCATTCGTGCGGGTGGTGGAAACCGGATCGTTCTCGCAGGCTGCTCGGCAGATCGGCGTCGGTCAGCCGGCGATCTCGAAGACGATCGCGCAGTTGGAGGACCGCCTTCAGGTCCGTCTGCTCATCCGGTCGACCCACGGCCTGTCGCCGACCGACGCCGGTATTCGTTTTTACGAACGTGCCAAGGCAGCAATCCACGAAGCGGATGAGGCCGAGCTGGAGGCGAAGGGCGCTGGCGCCGGGCTGTCGGGGCGCCTTCGCGTGTGCGCGGCGACGACTTTCGCGAGGCTGATGATCATTCCGCGCCTGCCGGAATTTCTGGAGGAGCACCCGGAACTGGAAGTGGACGTGGTACTCGACGACCGGGTGATCGATCTCGTGTCCGAGGGCATCGACATCGCGCTGCGCATGGGCGAACTCGCCGACTCTTCTGCCGTCGCGCGACGTCTTGCAACCGGTCAGCGGTCGGTGGTCGCGACACCTGCCTATCTTGAAAAACACGGCGTGCCGCAGGTGCCTGCAGATATCGCCGCGCATCAGGCGGTGGTCTATACCCAGCTCAGCAGGAGCTGGACCTTCCGCAGGGATGGAACCGAAGCGTCTGTCGCGGTCTCCGGGCGGGTTCAGTTCAGCGCAGCCGAGGGCATTCGCGCGGCAGTCAAGGCAGACATGGGGCTGGCCGTCTCCTCGGACTGGATGTTCTCGCCGGAACTGCGGAGCGGTGAGGTCACACGAGTGCTTGAGGACTGGGAGCTTCCGAACATCGACCTCTGGGCGATCTTCCCGACAGGCCGCCTCGCAAGCGCCAAGGCGCGGGCGTTCGCAGACTTCGTGGAGCAGATTGTCGGGTAAGTGGGATCTCCCGTTGGCGCCGATTTGCCACCCCGCCGCGATGCCGGGATGTCCGCTTTCGGGACGTGCACAAGACGCCGGCCACGGCCGAAATGGCACGCGAAGTCGAACGTCCGCTGTTGAAGCGCCGACCAAGTCCCATCCTGGTGCCTGCCAGACGTAGATCTGGCTGGCCAATTTTCGCTGAGTGACCGGCAGGAAAATGTAGCTCCGTTCACTGATGCTGAGTTGGAGGCCGGATCGGTCGTGCCCGCCGTCGGCGAACATCCGGTGCCGGTGCCCTGCGCACGATATCTGCATCCGATGCGCGTCGTCTTTCGTCGAGCCAGGCTTCGACCTCGGCCAAATCCCACACCACGCAGCGGGGCGTCAGGAAGAAGCGCTTGGGAAACTCGCCGCGCTGCTCCATCTCGTAGATCGTCGTGTCGGCGAGCGGCACGATTTTGCGAAGCTCCGGGCGACGGATCACGCGCTTGAGCAGATCGGCGGGCGGTTGAAACCGCTTGGCGCCGTTCTCGGCAGGCTCGTTGGCGGGTGGCTGCACGGTGTCGGAGGCCAAGGTCCGATCTTCTTGAGAAATCATGTGTTCGCGTTTCATGTCGATCGCCCTCGATCGCAGTGGAATGACTGCGACCAAGGTGACGCGCACTGTCAGCGTATTAAAGACCCCAGAGATGGGCGTGCGGAAATCGGCGGCCATCGCGAAAGAAACGGAAGGTGAGCGCGGGCGACTCCACGACCCTTGCTACCGGAGGTCCGGGTTTGTCGTTTCTTCGAGTGTGCGCTGCCTGTGGCCTTCGATATTTCCCTCTCGACGAGTTCCGGTAACGCTGGCCGCCGCCGCGGCGCGGTCAAGCCCGGCCCGCACCAGACCGAGTAGGGCCTGACCGCGTCGCTCGATTGCGCCGGCCGAACGCCTCCTCGCCCTCGATCGGAGGGTGACATCGAATGGAGGCCGACATGGCCGCAGCGCTCATTACCAACGAACTCCTTTCTCGGCTTCTCGCCAATGGTGCTCGCAGCGCCTCTGGCGAGGACATCGATCCGCGTCCCGTCGTCAAGCTCTTCACACCGGACGCCGGCGCCACCTGGCTTCTCACCGAGGCCGATCCCGAAGACCCCGACCGTCTGTTCGGCCTCTGTGATCTCGGTCTTGGCGAACCCGAACTCGGCTATGTCAGCCTTGCCGAAATCCGCACGGTGCGCGGACGGCTCCGGCTTCCGGTTGAGCGTGACCTCCACTTCAGGGCTGAGCATCCCTTGAGCTGGTACACTCAGCGCGCCCGCCAATCCGGCAGGATCGTCACCGACTGACGATCGCAACCGCGCCCCGCCTTCGGGCGGGGCGCTTCGTCGTGCTCATGAGGAAAGACGGCGATCAGGATGCTCGGCTTTCAGGTTCTACGGCTTTGCACATCCTGATCCAGTCATCTTCCCGGCGCTCGCCTTCGCTCGTCCGGGCGGGTTGCTTGGGGGCGCGGCCCCCTGGCGCGGTGCAAGGGACCGCTGACGCTCGGCCGGGACGGTTTCCCCGGCCTTCCGCGCGGGTGCCTGTTTCAGACTCGCCCATAGGTTCGATCCGCTTGTGCAGGCCGGGCGATCCCCCTCCGTCCCGGCCGCCCTTGCACCTTGCACCCCCCCGGTCTCGGCGACGGCCAGGGTTGCAGCGCAGCGCTGCGCTCCAACCCAAGCCAAAGGATCAAGACCGTGACCGACACCATCGAAACGACCGCCACGATTTCCGAAGCCTCCTCCGTCGAGAACGGCGCGGTGCTGTTCGTGCCGTTGAACAAGCTGAAGAAGTCGCCCCGCAACGCCCGCAAGACCCCGCACAGTGACGCCCATATCGAGGCGCTGGCGGCCAGCATCGCCGCCAAGGGGATGCTGCAAAACCTGGTGGTAGAGCCGGAAACGAACGCGGACGGCGAGCCGACCGGCTTCTATTTCGTCACCATCGGCGAAGGCCGCAGGCTGGCGCAGATGCTGCGCGTGAAGCGCAAGCAGATCAAGAAGTCCGAGCCGATCCGCTGCGTTATGGATACCGAGAACGATGCGACAGAGATCAGCCTCGACGAGAACGTCACCCGCGAGGCGATGCACCCCGCCGACCAGTTCGAGCGCTTCCGCGAACTGGCAGATAATCGCGGATGGGGCGCGGAGGAAATCGCCGCCCGGTTCGGCGTGACCGCTCATGTCGTCAGACAGCGGCTTCGCCTTGGTGCCGTCAGCCCGAAGCTGATGCAGGTCTATCGGGACGGCGGCTTGTCGCTGGACCAGTTGATGGCCTTCGCCATCACCGAAGACCATGACCGGCAGGTGCAGGTCTACGAGAGCCTGTCTTGGAACCGCGAGCCTTCGATCATTCGGCGCGACCTGACCAGAATGAATGTCGCGGCGACCGACCGGCGCGCAATCTTCGTCGGCTCGGGTGCCTATGCCGAGGCGGGCGGCACCATCATCCGCGACCTCTTCACTGAGGATCGTGGCGGTTATTTCGAGGACGCCACGCTGCTGGACAGGTTGGTCATCGACAAGCTGGAAGGCATCGCGGCCGAGGTGCAGGCAGTCGAGGGATGGAAGTGGGCTTCCGTTCACATCGACTTCCCCCATGCGCATGGGATGCGCCGGACCTATCCGCATCCGGTGGACCTGTCGGAGGAAAACGCTGCGGCCTATGGCGCGGCGCAGGAGGACTACGACCGCCTGTCATCGGAATACGAGGGTTACGAAGAACTGCCGGATGACGCGGACCGGCGGTTGGGGCAGCTTGAAGCGGAGATCGAACGGATCGACGCCAAGCGTCACGCCTACGACGTCGACGAGATCGCGCGCGGTGGCGTGTTCGTCATCCTGAACCACGACGGCGCGGCCCGCATCGAACGCGGCTTCATCCGTGCCGAAGACGAGGCCCCGAGACCGGAGGACGTGGAGGGGACTACTATCACGGAGGATGGCGAAATCGTCGGCGAGGGAGACGGCGAGGACGCCGAACTCCAGCCGGACGACGAGGACGCCGGGGATGCGGGTAAGCCGCTGTCGGACCTTCTCATCCGCGACCTGACCGCCCATCGTACCCTTGGTCTGCGTCTCGCCCTTGGCGAGCAGCCGGACATGGCGCTTGTCGCCGTGGTCCATGCGCTGGCAGCGCAGATCTTCTATCGCGGCGGGGAAGCGTCGTGCCTCGAAATCCGTTTGACCAGCGCCTTTCTCGCCTCCCACGCGGACGGCATCGAGGACTCACCCGCCGCCAAGGCGCTGGCGGATCGTCATGCTGAATGGGCGTCGGACATGCCGCGCGACGTGGCGGACCTGTGGGGCTTCGTCGCCGGGCTGGACCATGCGAGCGTCATGGCCTTGCTTGCCCATTGCGCCGCGCTGACCGTCAATGCCGTTCGGGTCCCGTGGGAGCAGAAGCCTAATGCCCGCGCGACAGCGGAAAAGCTGGCGAGCGCGGTCACGCTCGACATGACGGCACACTGAACCCCGACCGTGCAGAGCTACCTCGGCCGCGTGACCAAGGCGCACATTCTTAACGCCGTGCGGGAAGGTGTCGGTGATGAGGCCGCCGAGCGGATCGCGGGTTTGAAAAAGGCAGAGATGGCGCAGGCTGCCGAACAGCTTCTCGCCGGAACCGGCTGGCTGCCGCCCGTACTGCGCACTGCAAGGCCTGCGTCGCGAGTTGCCGGATCGGACGCGGAGGCCCTTGCCCAAGCTGCTGAGTGAGGAGTGGCCGGGATTGCGCGAGCGGTTCCGGCCTTTCTCGCTGTGACTTGAAAAATGCCATCGCACGCGAGTCAGCGCCGCGCTACCGACAGCGATGAACGCGGCATTGAGCTCAGGAGATTGTTGCGATGACCGTACTCTTGCCCGAGGTATCACGCGCGGAGCCGTAGCTTCCGGATGCTAGCACGTATTCTTTTGCTATTTTGCTAGCGGCATTACCAGTTTCTCTGCGCGATCTCCATATCAGGTCGCGCTGGACGACGAATCCGAAAGCGACTACCTAGACGAGGTTCAAAGATGCCTAACTTTAAGCGAACCATCCCACTTGCTGTTCAGATACTCACAGACTAGCCGGCGATGACAATGATGCGGTTTGTCCTCAGAGCATAGTAAGCACCCGCCTTGAAACATCTCGGGCTTAAATCGATCTTCGATCTTGCGCTGTTCCATCAGTCGCATGAAAGAGTTTTCATAGATCGTCCAATCGCCCCGGTCGCGTTTGAAAGCCTTCAGAATGTCGTCTGTCGGCGCGAGAAGAGGTTGATGCACATATTGCGCACCGCAAATCTCCTTCAGAAAGTATGCCAGATCGTCTGCCTTGGCGAAGCCGGCAAGCTGCGAAGTATTGTGTAGTCGGACGTCGATCACCTTTTTGACGCCCGCATTCTTCAACCGATCGAAAAATGCGGCCGCTGTCGTTTTAGTGAAGCCGATCGTCGCCAAGTCAACAATGTTCAAGGCGCTTACTCCGCGGTCGCCGATTTTCGGGCGTTATCGGGCTTTTCCGAAAACGCAACCTTCAAAGCCCTGTCGCGATAGGCGGCAGCGAGCCTCCTTGCTGGTGGCTCGAAAAGATCAACGTCGCTTTTGCCCGACATTTCCATCAGTTTTTCTTCAATCTGCCGGTGGTCGATAATCTCTCCGCTACTCAAAATATGGCGGACGACTATTCCACGTTCATGCAGCGCCCGCCCAACCAGAAGACAACGGTGGCAATCTAGCGGATCATGTTCTGAGCACATCATTGCGATTCGGTATTTTTTCGCACCTTCAATAACGCGCTCCAACCCTCGCTCAAAATCCTTCGTCCTCGCCATTTTTTCATAGTCTGCAACGCCGTTGCAGAAGAAACGTTGGGCCTTGGGCCGACCTCCCAGCTCTTCGCCGAGAAATACATAGGCTACATTGTCCTGGCGCAGTTCATCCCGCAGCGTCTCTCGATTAAAGTGCGGGAAGTGCCTAGAAAATGGAGCGGTCCTGACATCGGCAACCGCCGTCACCGACGCCCGCTGGAGAAGCGCCAAAAAGCGCTCGTAGGGAAGCGTCGAATGCCCAATCGTCAGAATCTCTACAGCCGTATCCGCCAAACTTGGCCTCCTCCATGCTACGACCGCTCGTCCGATACGATCTCCATCGCAATGCCTATTGATATTACCAGCGACGGGGGCTCTAGGCCAGCACTCCCGCTTGAGGACATATGCTTCTTGGAGGGTAATGGGATTTACTGAAAAGTGACGTCATCATAGAAAATAGAGCCCATTTACTTGTGCATAACAAGAATTTGGCATCTCTGCGAACGGGCGACAGAGACCGAGGCGAACGTGAATTCTTTGACTTGCTGCCACATCAGCTTCTAGCGCTACGATTCCATCAGTGAGGAAGCGGCTTCTCGCTGCATCCGCGGGCACGGAAAAATCATACTCGACGCCATTCTCGTCGATCAGCGCTCGCAGCCGCCGTTTCCCGGGTGAAGGATTGTCCTCGTAAAAGGAAATGGAGTCTGGTTGGATTTCAATGGCATCCAACGAGGATGTCTGCGTGCCGGCGACGACATGGGCTTTGCCAGAATGGGCTCTATGTAGCTGGCCGCCAAAGGCTTCGTCGATCGATGCGGATACACCCGCCGCAACAGTCTGAGCGATTTGCGCAGCGGTCAACTGACCAAGGATCGCGCTGTTGTTTCCAGCAATGAAGATACGATCCTCTGTCGCATGTGGGAATGCGAAGTCTGCCGGTGCTATTGCTGCATCGAATCGCACGACGTTGCCTACCGCAAAAAAAGTGCCTGGGCCTGCGTTCTGATCTGTCCAGAAGCGCGATGCCTCCGCAGCCGAGTTAGCGGTTGGCGGTTCAGGGCGGATCATTCGGCCGCTGTTCATGTCCCATCCCGCAACGCAAAATAGGTTACCGTACCTGGTCACGTCGGTTATGATTAAATTGTAAGTTGGCATCGTCCAGCGCCTCCCCCTATTTGTGATAATTTGGGGCTGCGGAGGATGCTTTGCAAGCAGGGCGAGTGGTGATGGGTCTCTTCACGGGCTCCAATCTGGATTGCGCCGGAGCCACGTTTGAGGCGTGTTTCTGCCATTTGGCTTCGATCGCTAACGCTGAGTTGCGGCGTGGCGCACGAGGGCTGCATTCGACCGATTGGTGGTGGCGTTCACCTCAGTCGACATGACGGTAGGACCGGGTTGTGGCACTCTCGCAGCTTGGCCACCGCCCGGAACAGCGGATTGTGCCGGAGCGGTTCATCCGGCTTCGTCGTTCGACAACGAAGCCCGAAGGGAGCGGTACGTACAGCCGTTCAGTCTGGAATGCCGACGATCCACAAGCCGTGGCCGCAACTTTCACCATCTTGGTCGGGACAGCCAGCCGTCTCGGGGACAGGGCCAACGATGCCAGTGATCCCGTCGGTTGGTCTCACCCGGTGACGGGCAGCCGGCTCGCATCATCGTATCTCCATCGTTTCGTCGAGCCGCGCCCACGGCGCCCTCGAATGGAATGGGTCTGACCGAAGACCGGCTCTGCCTCGATCATCCTCCCGCAACGTCCGTCACCAGCTTTTTTCCGCCGCGCGCGAGCGCGCTTTGCATCGCGAGGCAAAAATGCCGTCGTCGGGCGCCTTCCACTTCGTTCCAGCCTTTCAGGTGCGGGCTGATCGTCCCCGGTCGCACGACCGCCATCGAGGTCGCGATAGGCGCGGCCCGAGCAACGGAGACACGACAATGGCGACCATCGGCACCTTCACCAAGACCGCGAACGGCGACATCACCGGCACGGTCAAGACCCTGACCCTCAACGTCAAGGCTAAGTTCGTCCCCACCGAGGGCGATAGCGGGCGCGGCCCGGACTATCGGATCTTCGCTGGCACCACCGAGTTCGGCGCGGCGTGGAAGAAAACCGCCCGAGAGACCGGCCGCGACTATCTCTCGGTCAAGCTGGACGATCCGAGCTTCCCGGCCCCGATCTACGCCAGCCTGGTTGATGACGAGGGCGGCGAGGCTCACAACCTCATCTGGTCCCGCCGCAACGGCGACTGAGACCAGTCACCGTCCGAAGCCCCGCCGCGTGCGGGGCTTCGTCACGACCTGCGAAGCCCGAGGCAGGTGGAAGACGGTGGGTGCCCTAGTCATAGCGCTTAGGCGTCCACCTGGTAATAGTTGGCCTCACCGCGCGGACAGTTTTCGCGCAACAGATAGGCGCATCGCTTGAGGGAGCTTTCGCCAGTGCCGAAACTTTCTTCGGAATGGCCGCACCTGTCGCAAGTCACTTCCACACCCTCGACGGTGCCATAGTCGCCGTCGAGATCGACGTAGGCGGTCGTCGTCGTCACCTTCACCGCTTTTCCTCCTCCAGCTCACCGCCATTCCACGTCAATAAGCAAAGAACGGATCATTCTTCTGATGCGCCCGGCATGTCTCGAACTTCGTCGTCTTCGTCCAACGGCTGTCCGGGGCCTTGTTCTCGTCCGACCTGATTGACCAGTCAGAAATCGCCGTGATGAACCGTTTTTCCAACGTGATCTTGCGACCGATCACCTTTTCAGTTGCGGTCAGGGCCTTGTCGAAGGCAGCCGTGACGGCATCGGTGTCGGCAAAGACACCCCACAACGTTGTATTAGCCAGCCGAAAGAGCTTTGATGTCCCCTGAAATACATACACCAATCCGACCAGCTCGGCCTGTTTGACGAACTCTGCCCATTGATTGGAAGCGCCTTCCTTTAAGTCATAAGTAACGAGATAGTCGGTCACGAAAATACCCCCCATTTACGACATGGGAATATGGGGAGCGCTCAGGCGTTTTGCCAATAGTCGCGAAGCTCGGGAATATTTGCGTTTCCCTTTGGGCCGCGCTCTTGGCTGCGCCGGAACCACGCCTTACGCGTTTCCGCCATTCGGCTTCGATCGCTAACGTGGAAGTGCTTGGGGCTCCGCCCCCGCGCGCTGCAAGGGATCGCTGGCGCTCGTCTGGGCCGGTGTCCCCGGCCTTCCTTCACTTCGTTCCGTGCAGACCGGGTGATCCCCCTCCGGCCCCGCCGCCCTTGCACCTTGCTACCCCGGTCTCGGCGACGGCCAGGGTTGCAGCGCAGCGCTGCGCTCCAACCCAGCCCCAAGGGAGACAGACCATGTATCATCATCTCGCCACCCGGTTCGGCCGCAACTCTCACCAGATCAGCGGACGCGAAGCCCTCGACAACGAAGCTCTTTTTCGTCACGTCCCCTCAGTGTTCGCCCGCGAAGCGCATGACAGCCGGTCGGAGCGTTACGTTTACGTCCCTACCATCGAGATCGTGGAAGGACTGCGCCGGGAGGGCTGGTTCCCGTTCTTCGCGCTGCAGTCGGTTCCCCGTGACGGTACTCGTCATGGCCACGCCAAGCACATGCTGCGCCTGCGCCGGGATGACGGGATCGGCAAGCCCGAAGCGGCGGAAGTCATCATCGTCAACAGCCACGACGGGACCAGCGCCTATCAGATGTTCGCCGGCGTGCTGCGGTTCGTCTGCACCAACAGCATGATTGCTGGAGAGCGGTTCGAGGAAGTCCGCGTCCCCCATAAGGGCGGCATTCAGGACCGGATTATCGAAGGCGTCTATACGGTGGCGGAAGATTTCCCACGCCTCATCGAGTCCGCCGAGACGATGAAGGACATCCGGCTCTCGCGGGATGAGCAGCAGGTGCTGGCCGAGGCGAGCCTCGTTGCGCGTTATGGCGAGGAGGAAAGCCCGGTTCGCCCGGATCAGATCATCGTCCCGCGCCGCCGCGAGGACGCCGGACAAAACCTGTGGCAGACCTTCAACGTCATTCAGGAAAACCTCATCCGGGGCGGGCTGGACGGGCGACGGCAGACTGCGGATGGACGCATCCGCCGCAGCCGGACACGACCGATCAACGGCATCGACCAGAACGTCGGGTTGAACCGCGTTCTGTGGACGTTGGCCGAGGGAATGCAATGGCTGAAGGGTGTCTGACACCAGCAAAGCCGTGGAGTCGGAAACCCGGCTTCCCGGCTTTCCGCAGAAGCGTGGATCAGATTTCGCGCCGATCCATCTTTGCGGATCAGCGGGTTTCCACTGAGTAGGAAATACGCAGCTCGCCGGGCATGGCCCGGCTCGCGAAGGAACCTCAAAACTGATCCGAATTATCTTCAAATAATGATCGCCTAACGCGATCAACATATCGGACAACAACGACTTCAGCCTGAGGCGGTGCATCGCGAACACTTCCCCCTTCCGGCAACGAGTAAATGCTGGACGAGAGGTGACGCCATGCCGAGTACAGATTGGCGCTCGCCGGCCGCTTATGCACATGCCAAGAGCATTTCTGCCGCCGGCTTTGCCTGGGAGTATCTTCGTCGCGATGAGGATTATCGCCGCGACTTTCATCGTGTGAGGCGATTGCCACGCCTCGACAGCGATGAGCAGACGGCGTTCTCGGAACGCTGGGGGTTGCGATTTCCCGACAGACCCGACTCTCTCCGCCGACCGGGCCGCGCTGTTCTGGGTGCCGTCGCTGCAGCCTGACGCCTTTGAGCTTCAACCTATTCCTAGGAGCGTGGACGATCCCGCCATGACGATCGGCCTGCCGACGTTGTCGGGTCTCGATGCTCGCGTGGCGGAGGATGGGACGTGGCACGGTCTCTGGCGGCCGGTGGGGGCGGAGCACCAGTTCTGGCTCACCAATCCGCCGCCCGGTGCCAAGACGGCCTATGTCGTCCTCCTGCCGCTCGACGCCTTGCTGGAGCATCGCGCCGAAGCGGTGTTGCGCTTCTGGCGAACGCTGACAGGGCGAGCGATCGGCGAGCGCCATCACGCGCTACCCGCGCAAACCCGAGACCGGCACATCCTGATCCTGCGCGCCCTCGACGGTCGCACCGATGGTGCCAGCTATCGCAAGCTCGCAGAAACCCTGCTTGGCTTTCGCGGCAACAAGACCGATTGGGAAAGCGATCCCCGCAAGAACCAGGCGCGCCGTCTGGTTGCCGATGGCAACCACTACAGGCGCGGTGGATACCGTGAACTGCTGCATTATCCCACGCGTCTGCGGTCCCGCTGAACGTTGCCACGCGATCATCGCCATTCGCGTCTCCGCGGGTGCCGAAATCGCCACCCCCTGATTCCGGCACGCTGCAAGTCGCCGTTCCTCCGCCACGGTTCGCCATGACCCGCTGCCGTCACCGGCAGCCATCCGAACCGACCCGGAGGCCTGATCATGCTCGACCCGAAGACGGGGTTGCCGCCGCGTTTCCTGCGCACTCCCGACGCGGCGCGTTTCCTCGGCATCTCGCTCAGGACGCTGGAGAAGCACCGCACCTACGGCACTGGCCCGACCTATCGCAAAATCGGCGGTCGCGTCATCTATGCGCTCGAAGACCTGCAGGCCTGGACGGCCATCGGCGCACGCAAGTCCACCACGGATCAGAATGCCGGCCGGGTCTTTCCGGCACGACCTCTGACGCCCGCCGAGCGGGAGCGCGCTGAATGAGCGGTGCTTCTCGACAAGACGGTAAGCACCGGAGCGAGCGTCAGCGGCTCGATCCCTTCGTGGTCGCCACCGGCGATGCGAGCCCGCGCGATCAGCGCGATCTCATGGAACGGCCGTTCTTCTCGTTGTCAAAGACGCCGCGCATCAAGCCGATCCTTTACAAGGCTGCCGATGTCGAGGTGCAGGTGCTGGGAATGCCCGAGCACGGCATGGCGACGATCTGGGATGCCGATGTGCTGATCTGGGCCGCCTCACAGATCGTCTCGGCCGAGAACCACGGCCTGCGCACGTCGCGCTTCTTTCGTTTCACGCCCTATCAACTCCTACGGGGTGTCGGCCGTTCGACCGGAAACCATCAGTATCTTCTCCTGAAGGCCTCGCTGGCACGGCTGCAATCGACCGTCATCGCCACAACGATCCGCAACGGCGCGCAATGGCGCCGTCGACAATTCTCCTGGATCAATGAATGGGAGGAGATGACGACGCGCGAGGGCCGCGTCGAGGGCATGGAGTTCGTCTTACCCGAGTGGTTCTACAACGGCGTCGTCGACCGCTCGTTGGTGCTGACCATCGACCCGGACTATTTCCGGCTGACCGGCGGCATCGAGCGCTGGCTCTATCGCGTCGCGCGCAAACACGCCGGCCATCAGCGACACGGCTGGCTGTTCGAGATCGGCCATCTCCACGCCAAATCCGGCAGCCTCGCGCGCATCTCCGATTTCGCGCTCGATCTGCGCCGGACCGCTCTCCGTCAGCCCTTGCCCGGATATCGCCTGTCGATCGAACGTGAGGGGCGGCGAGAACTGCTCCGCATACGGCCCGTCCAACAATTCACAGTGCCTGTGGATGAGCCTGTGAACGGCATCGGCAGATCAAGCGCAAACGGTATCGGCACATCAGGCGCAGGCCTGTCGGCAGATCGGGCGCACGGATCGCAGTTATCGCTCTGGTCCGAAACACGAAATTCGACCGCTAACCTAGAGTCTAACAGAGAATCTAACTCTTCTTTGTTGGCGCGCGGGAAACGCGGTGGTGGTGCCGGTGCCGCCGGAAGGCGGGGGCCATGATCGTCGCGCTCCTCAACCAGAAAGGCGGCGTCGGCAAGACGACGCTGGCGTTGCATCTCGCCGGCGAATGGGCCGGGAGAGGCAAGCGCGTGACCCTGATCGATGCGGACCCGCAGGGTTCGGCGTTGGACTGGTCGCAACAGCGTGCGCGTGAGAACGGCGTCCGGCTGTTCGGCGTCGTCGGCCTGGCGCGCGATACCTTGCACCGGGAAGCGCCCGAGCTGGCGCGCGATGCCGATCACATCGTCATTGACGGACCGCCACGTATCGCCGGGCTGATGCGCTCGGCTTTGCTGGCCACCGACCTGGTGTTGATCCCGGTGCAGCCATCGCCGTTCGACGGCTGGGCCTCGGCCGAGATGCTGGCGCTTCTCGCCGAAGCGCGCATCTACCGACCTGCCTTGGCGGCGCGCTTCGTGCTCAACCGCTGCGGCGCGCGCACCATCATCGCCCGCGAGACCGCTGAGACGCTCGCCGATCATGACCCGCCAGTGCTGGCAACCACCATCGGTCAGCGCGTCGTCTTCGCCGATGCCGCACAGTCCGGCCGGCTCGCCTCCGAAATCGATCCCGACAGTCCGGCCGCGCGCGAGATCGTGGCACTCGCTGCCGAGATCGGACGGCTGATCACGGGAAGGGTACTGCCATGAGCGCGCACCCGATCCGTCGCCGCTTTGCGGCCCGGCCCGCCGACCCGGAAAGCTGGATCAAGGCGGCCGACGCGCCGCCTACCGACGAGGCGGCGCGCTTCACTGCGCGGCTGACCATCGACATCACGCCGGCCTTGCGTGGCCGCATCAAGATCGTCGCCTTTCAGCGCGGCATCACCGTGGCCGACATGCTGCGCGATCTGCTCGCGCGCGAATTCCCGCCGACCAACGATGGAGATCGCCCATGACCGGCGCCACCGCTTCCCATTCCCATGGCGGTGTCGCACCGCGCACCCAGTCCGCCGACGCTTTCACGCAAGTCGAACTGACGCACATCGAGAAGCGGCTCGAGAACTGGATCAGGTTCGGCGACAAGGTGCGCGAACAGGTGCTCGACCGCAGTCGTCGTGTTTTCTTCTACCGACCCGGCAGCGTCTTCGCCTTCGTGCGGTGGGCGTCGAACGACTTCGGCACGATCACGTCGCGGATCGACATCGTGCGCGCGGTGGCGCTGGGCGAACCCTGCCAGACGCTGCCTTTCGTGCGTCCCGGCGGCGAGATCCTGCTCAGAATCGAAGGCTGGCCCAAGGTCGAGCGCGTCCTTCAGCACATCGATGCCATAGAGGCGATCGGCGTTGATCCGACCGAGGCGTCGCCCGATCACTGGCGGCACGTCCACAACCGATTGACCGTCGGACACGAGCCGCGCGCCTACACCGTCAATCATCACCAGGCGTTCCTGCTGCGCCGGAGGGCCGGACCATGACCCGGTTCGGCTACGTCATGGTGACGTATTTCTCCGTGATGGGCGTTGCCATCGCATCGTTCATTCCCACGCCACTGCGCCTCGTCTGGAACGCATCCGCGAGTGTTCCGATCGGCCTTTATTCTCTCTCCCCGACGCCGGAGCTGGAGGTGGGCAATCTCGTCGCGCTCCTGCCCGACAAGCCGCTCGCCGACTTCATGGTGGAGCGCGGCTACATCGGCCGCGGCGTGCTGCTGTTGAAGCGCGTCATGGCCCTGCCGGGACACGAAGTCTGTCGCACCGGGCGCACCATCACGGTCGATCATGTGCCGCTCGGTGACGCGCTCGATCGCGACCGCACGGGCCGCGATCTGCCGGTCTGGCAGGGCTGCCGGAACATCGCGCAAGGCGATCTCTTCCTGATGAACCCGGACGTTCCCGACAGTCTGGACGGTCGCTACTTCGGCCTGATCCCGGCACATGCCGTCATCGGCACGGCGACGCCGATCTACACCGATGAGGAGGGCGATGGCCACTTCGTCTGGCGCGCTCTGACGCGGTGAATACCGCACCACCGTTCATTCCACCGCAGCTCACGGAGATTCTAATGCCGCAGATTGGCGAGTTCACGCGCGAGACCACCGGCTTCGTCGGGCGCGTCCATACCTTCACGCTCTTCCGCGAGATCACCATCGTTCCGGCGGAGCCGTCCGATGCTGAGAACGCGCCGGACTACCGCATCCACCACGGCAACGAGGAAGGACCGGAGATCGGGGCGGGCTGGAAGCGTACCGGCGAACGGGCGGGGGATTACATCGCGCTTGTCATCGATGATCCCGGCTTGCCGCAGCCGATCCGCGCCAACCTATTTCGGAACGACGATAGTGGCGCGTCCTGGTCGCTGCATTGGAACCGCGCGCCCAAGCGCGGTGAGCGGGAATGACATCATGCGATCCGTCAGCCTGCGCGCGAGCGCGATCTCCTTACGATCGGTCATCCCTTTGTTTGCGAAAAAGCCGTCTCATCCCTTCGCCCCGCTCGACGACCGGTCGGCCGGCGCGCGCAGCGGAGGTCAAGGGCGATCGAAGATCGGCGCAGTGCGTGGACCCTTGACCGCAGCGAGCACGCTGGCAGGCTGGTGTCGCAGTGGAGAGAGTGCGCCCGCGCGATTGGTGATCATCCTGCTCGCAGGCTTGCTGTCCGGCAGTACGATTCCTGTGATTGCGCTGGCGCAGGCTCTGCCTGTCGTCCAACCGTCATCGCGCGATCCCTATGGCGATCACATCGCCGAGGCGGCACAGCGCTTCGAGCTTCCCGCCACCTGGATCCGCGCGGTGATGCGCGCCGAAAGCGACGGTGATCCACGTGCCACCTCGCCGAAGGGGGCGATCGGGCTGATGCAGATCATGCCGGAGACCTGGGCCGAGCTGCGCGTGCGCTACCGTCTGGGTGACGATCCTTACGACCCGCACGACAACATCGTGGCGGGCGCGGCCTATATCCGCGAACTGTTCGATCGCTATGGATCGCCGGAGTGGATAGCGGCGTACAACGCCGGTCCCGGGCGCTACGAGGAGGCGCTGAAGGGTCACCCACTTCCACCGGAAACCCGCGCTTATGTCGCCGCCCTCGCGCCGATCATCGGCGGTAGCGAGACCCCTGGCGCGGTCATGATTGCGTCGGCCGATCCGCTCTCCTGGACCCGTGCTCCGCTTTTCACCAGGCAGCCATTGAGCAAGGCGACGGTCCCTCCCGTGCAGTCCGACGAGCACAAGGACGACACTCCGAAGGCGGTCACCGTGCGCGACCTGTCCGCCATCGTGCCGCAGTCGGGCGGTCTGTTCGTTGCGCGAGCGGATGCGGGACGACAGCCATGAGGCTCGTGATCGCGTCCGCCCGGCGGGAGACTTCAGTGTGCAGCGGATGGGGCTGGCAACGGTCTCATCCATCAGCAGGAGGGGCACGAAGGGGGCAAAGGGCGGAGGGCAAGATTAAAGCGGACGGCACCCCATGGGTCCGATCCGGGGGGCAAGCCCTTGTCTGCACACTGTTTGGGGCGGCACCGTCGTCGGGCCGTCATAGTGCCGCGAGGCGTGGAAAAGCCCGCATTTCAGGCATTACTCGCGGCACCCTTGGCCGAAATCGACGGTTTCGGGTGGATCGGCTGCCATGAGGGAAGACGACGATCATTTTCGGCCAAAGCCCGGCCGCGTCCGATCCAATGGCGGGAAAGCCGGACAGGCCAAGAGCTTCCTCAGCAAGGTGCGGAAGGTCTCGCGCCAGCAACAGGCAGCCTCTGGCCGGAGCCGATCGGCGAAGAGCGGTGGTTCCGGTCGCGCCACCAAGGGAAAGAGCTTCGTCGCCTCCGGCCGGGGCGTGCAGCGCGGTCGCGGCGCGGCCTTCGTGTGCGCCCGCAACCTGTCGAACGGTTGGAGCCATCGCCAGCCCGGCAGCCGCCGCGTCATCGTCAAATCCCGTTCTGTCCGGGGCGCGGGCAAGAGCGGAAAGGCCGCCGCGCATCTGCGCTATATCCAGCGCGACGGCACATCGCGCGATGGTGAGCGCGGTCGGCTCTATTCCGCGACGGAGGATCGCGCTGATGGCGACGCTTTCCTCGATCGTGGCAAAGACGATCGCCACCAATTCCGCTTCATCGTCTCGCCGGAAGACGCGGCCGATCTCGCCGACCTGAACGGCTATACCCGCGAGCTGATGGGAAGGCTCGAAGCCGACCTTGGGACCAAGCTCGATTGGGTGGCGGTCAATCACCACAACACCGGCCATCCCCATGTCCACGTCATCATCAACGGCCGCGATGCGCTCGGCGAGGATCTCGTCATCAATGGCGACTATCTCGCCAATGGCATCCGCGAGCGGGCGAGCGAACTGGCGACGCTGGAACTCGGCCCCGTCACCGAGATCGAGCAGCGCCGCAAGCTCATGGCTGAGATCGATCAGGACCGGCTTACCCGCATCGACCAGGCGATGATCGCCGAGGCAGAGAACCGCTTGCTCGACCTGCGCCGTGAGCCGGACGATGCGCGTAGTCAATCCGACCGAACCGTGCGCCTGCGCCGTCTCGGCAAGCTCGGCGACATGGGCCTCGCCACCGAACATGCGTCTGGCGTCTGGGAGTTGAGCGAGCGGCTGGAGCCGGCCCTGCGCGAGATGGGTGAACGCGGCGACATCATCCGCACCATGCAGAAGGCGCTCCGGGCCGAGGGTGCCGAGCGCGACCCGATGAGTTTTGAGATTCACGACGGCGCCCCCGCGGCGCCGATCGTCGGCCGCGTCATCGACAAGCATCTCTCCGACGAACTGGGTGAGACCCTGACGCTGGTGGTCGACGGCATCGATCCGGAGCGCGTCGAGGACGCCCGCATAGGCAGCATCATAGAGATCGGGCCGGCGGAGAGCACCGGCCGCCCATCGGATCGTGCCATTGCCGGCATGGCCGAAGATGGCATTTATCGGCCGAGCCGTCATCTGGAGCAGGCTCGGTTCGACGGTCGTGTGCCGGGTGGGGACTATGAGGGCTTCGTCGATGCCCATGTCCGTCGCCTGGAAGCGTTGCGGCGGGCCGGGATCGCGGAGCGCATCGACGCCGATCAATGGCGCATCCCGGCAGATTTCGAGGCGCGCGCCGTTGCGCATGATGCGGAGCGGAACGGCAGCGCCAATATCCGCATCCTCTCGACTTTCGACCTCGAGCGCCAGATCGGATCGGACGGTGCGACCTGGCTCGACCGGCGGCTAACGGGCGCGGGCGAGTCGGATCTGTCAGCGTCAGGGTTCGGCGAACAGGTGCGCGAGGCGATGGATCGCCGGCGCAACCATCATATCGAGCATGGCGATGCCGCTCGTCAGCCGGACGGTAGGGTCGCCTATCGGCGCAACTTGATCGCCACGCTTCAGGAGCGCGAAGTCGCCCGCGCGGGCGAGGAGCTGGCGGCCAAGAAATCGCTGCCGTTCCGTGCCGCTGCCGACGGTGAAACCGTCACCGGCACCCTCACCGGGACCACGCAGCTATCCAGCGGTAAGTTCGCCATCGTCGAGAAAAGCCATGAGTTCACGCTCGTCCCATGGCGGACGGTCATCGACCGCCAGCTTGGTCGCGAGGTATCGGGCATCATCCTCGGCGGGGCGGTGTCGTGGCACCTGGGGCGACAAAGAGGATTGGGGCTATGATCTTGCGACGGCGGTACGGTCCGAGGCTATTCCAACTTAAGATCTGCCGCTGGGCTACTGATCGCATCCGGCGGCATACAAGTCCGATCCCAGGGCCAAGGTAGCTGTGGCTCAGGCGACCGGCACTGTACCGCTGTCGATCACGTAGTCCGTGCCGGTTATCGCACCGGCGCGCGGCGAGCACAGGAAGCCGACCAGTTCGGCGACCTCCTCGGGGCGTGTTGGTCGGCCGATCGGTATGCCGCCGAGTATCTGCATGATCATCGCCTTGCCGCCCTCCCGGTTGGTGCCAGCGTCGAGGGAGACTCTGGGGCACATATCAATGGCAACCAGATCCCTTGTCTTGTCTCGCATTGACATGGAGGCGGCCGACGTATCGGAAAACAGGTCGACCGCCTGGAAGAGAAATGAAGTCGGGGCTTGAGGGAGAGCGACCGTGCTCTACTGCGCGTCAGTCGAAGCCGCGGTGTCCTTCTGCCCCTCCAATTCCGCAAGCCTTTCGCTGAGCGCACGGTGCATGGCGCCATAAGCGTCGCTGCCGAGCGCCAGGCGCAGAGGCGGGGATGGCTGGTCCGCAGTGGCGACGATCGCCGCGGCGACCTTTTGAGCGTCGCCCGGCGACTTGTAGTTGCCGCTGCCGAAGAACGATCGAATCTGCTCGACCGGCGTCTCGGCATAGGCCTCGAGCGGGTCGGCAATCACCAGCGCCTTGCCAAACCCCGTGCCTGTGCTGCCGGGCTCGACAATGGTGACAGCGATGCCGAAGGGCGCCAGTTCATGACGGATTGCATCCATGAAGCCTTCGATGCCCCATTTCGACATATGGTAGAGGCTGCCACCAGGGAAGGTTGCCTGTCCGCCCATCGTCGATATCTGGATGATCCGGCCGCCGCCCTGCGCGCGCAGATGCGGGATGGCGGCGCGCGCCACCTGGATCGACCCGACCAGATTGGTGGCGATCTGATGATCTATCTGTGCATCAGTCACTTCCTCCGCCGCACCGAGCACGCCATAGCCGGCATTGTTGACTATGACGTCGATCCGGCCGAGATCGGCGAAAGCGCGATTCACGGTGGAGCGGACTGCCAGCGTGTCGGTCACGTCGAGTTGGGCTAGCCACAGCCGGTCGCCATGGGTGGCCTTGAGATCATCCAGCGCTCCGGGCATGCGGAGCGTGCCGGCGACGCGCTCGCCGCGAGCGAGCAACTGCTCGGTCATCAGCCGGCCGAGGCCGCTGCTGACACCGGTAATGAACCATGCGCGTTGCGTCATGATGATCTCTCCTCAGGCTTGGCTGGCGACGAACATGCCGCGCGTCAGTGCGCGGTATTCGTCCTCGGAAGAACCGCGCCGGGCCGTTAGCAGCGGAGCGATGTCGTTGGTCGGCGCGTAGCGCAGCCGGTCCGTGCCGTCGGTCGCGGCCTCATGGATTGCCGCGATCACCTTCTCGACCGCGTCGGCGTCGGCTGCTTCAGCCATGCCGCCATAAACCTGACCGATCTGGTCAAGGAATGGCACATAGTCGCTGATAGGCTCGACCGTCGCGGTCTCACCGCCCATGCGTGCCATGAAGTTGGTTTGCGGCGCGCCGCCCGGCTCGATGATCTTCACCTTGATCCCGAGCGACCCCAGTTCATAGGAAAGCGCCTCCGACCAGCCCTCGAGAGCGAACTTCGAGGCGCTGTAGACAGAGGCCATCGGGAAGCCGATCGCGCCGGCACCCGAACTGACATTGATGATCGTGCCGGCGCGGTTGGCGCGCAGGTGCGGCAGGACCGCCCGCACCACGTCCATCGCGCCGAAGACATTGACGTCGAACTGCTGCTGGACCGCTTCGCGCGATACGCCCTCGAAGATGCCGAACAGGCCGTAGCCGGCATTGTTCAGGACGACATCGATCCTGCCAAAGCGGGCGATGCCGGCCGTGATCGCGCTGTCGATGCTGGCGCGATCCTCGACGTCGAGGCGCGTCACCAGAACGTTTTCGAGCCCGGCCAACGCCTGACCGGCCTCGGGATTGCGCATGGTGGCGATGACATTCCAGCCCTCGCTGGCAAAGCGGCGGCCGGCGGCTT
The DNA here is from genome assembly GCF_900156605.1 of Insolitispirillum peregrinum. Taxonomy (GTDB): domain Bacteria; phylum Pseudomonadota; class Alphaproteobacteria; order Rhodospirillales; family Rhodospirillaceae; genus Insolitispirillum; species Insolitispirillum peregrinum. Next base: position 34,947 of record NZ_FTOA01000008.1, read on the forward strand.
TGCCAAAGCCGGACGATGTGCCGGTGATCAGAACAGTCTGGGACATGGGTAGCTCCTTTGTTGACGTGAGCTACATATATGTGGGAATGATAATTCAGATAATCCGCCCAATCTTGGACACCGTAGTGAAGGAATCTGGACAATGGAGGATTTGGGGCTCCGTGCCCTGACCGTCGTCAGTACTGTCGCCGCCCACCGCAGCTTCCGCGCCGCGGCGAGGGAATTGAATATGTCGCCGTCGTCGGTCAGCCACCTGATCGCCAATCTGGAAAAGCGGCTTGGCATTCGCCTGCTTGCGCGCAGCACCCGCAGCGTTTCGCTGACCGAGGCCGGTGAGGCGTTCCTCGCGCGGGTGCGCCCGGCACTGGCCGAGATCACAGAAGCGATCGAGGGCGTGCATGAGCTACGGGATCGACCGGCAGGGCTCGTTCGCCTCAACGCTTCGACCTGGGGTGCCGACCGGCTGCTGCCGATCATTGCCGGCTTCATGGCGGACTATCCGGATATCCGCATCGATCTCGTCACCGAGGGCCGGCTGGTCGACATCATCGCCGAAGGCTTCGACGCCGGCCTGCGCCTGGGGACAATCGCGCCGCAGGATATGATCGCCCTGCCGCTCGGAATCGAGGAGGCTTTGGTCGTCGTGGGCGCACCGGCTTATCTCGACGCACGGGGCGTCCCCGAGACCCCCGGCGATCTCCTCGCCCATGAATGCATCCGCGCCCGGCTGCCGAGCGGCACTATCATGGCCTGGGAATTCGGCAAAGACAGCCGCGTGCCGGAAGTCGATGTCGCCGGCCGACTTATCCTCGGGACCACGGACCTCGCCGCCAAGGCAGCCGTATCCGGTCTCGGTCTCGCCTATGTCGAACGCCGCGAAGCCGAGCCGTTTCTTGCCGATGGGCGACTTGTCCAGGTACTCGCCGACTGGACGCCACCGTTCGAGGGCGAGGCGCTCTACTATCCGCGCCAACGCCATCCCTCGGCGGCGTTCAGAGCCTTCATCGACTATGTGAAAGCATGGAAGGCGGCGCATCAGGCCGCCGCAAGTGCCACGGTGGCCTGACGCATTTGCAGGCACCGACGTCAGGTGAAGTCGGTCGATGTGCTCAGATCCTTCCATCTGTCCAACTCGGCTAGCCGGGCTTGCTCGGCCTGTCCGATCACTGCGACGGCATCCTTTCCGAGAGCGAGATGAAGCGGCGGGTCGTCTGACGCGACCACTTGCAAGATCGCCAGCGCGCCCTTGCGCGGATCTCCTGGCTGTTTGCCGTTGTAGGCCTGCTGCATTCTCGCCGTGGCGCCGACGACGGCATCATATTCGACCCTGCCCGGATTGAGGGTCGTGGACGATCCGGCGAAATCGGTCCTGAACCCGCCGGGCTCCACAATGGTAACGCGCACGCCGATCAGGGCCATTTCCCGCGCTAGTGCCTCGGAGAACCCCTCGATGCCCCACTTGGCGGCGGAATAGGCGGCCCGCCCCGGCGCACCGATCCTTCCGCCGACCGATGAGAACTGGACGATATGTCCACTACGCTGTTCGCGCATAAGCGGAATGGCAGCCTTAGTCACGATGATGGTTCCGAACAGGTTCGCCTCGATTTGACGCCGAAAGCTGTCGAGCGACGTATCCTCGACCGAGCCGATGTCGCCGTAGCCGGCATTATTGACTAGCACGTCGAGTTGTCCGAACGCCGAGACGGCAAGCTGCACCGCCGCCTCGGCCGCGACCGCATCGGTGACGTCGAGCGCTGCGGTTCGCACCCGTGAACCGTGACCGTGCGCAAGGTCAGCGAGTTGGTCGGGATTGCGCGCCGTAGCAACAACATTGTCGCCCGACGTCAGAACAGCTTCGCACAAAGCCCTGCCGAAGCCGCGCGATGCGCCGGTAACAAGCCAGGTTCGTGTCATGTGTCTGCTCCTTTATGCTTCAGGCAGGGCAACGCCGGAAATCCCGGCGCAGATCTCGATCAAGCGATCCTGTAACTTTGGATCATACGCTTGCGGGTTCGGTTCCCTGCGCTTCTTGTGGTAGAAATACTGGCCCGTCACATCGGCCTTGGGGGCATCACCGGCAGCGAGCCAGGCCTGCGTCAGGTGGGCCTGGTCCATGTCATCTGGCGCGCCAGGGCCGCCCATCTTGGTCGGTACCCAGCCGGGTTCTAGAGAATTGGAGAGAACACTCGGCCAACGCCGCGCGACCGCGAAGGCCAGCATGGCATCGTGCAGCTTGCTCTCGGCATAGGCTTCCGAGCCGTTCCAGCGCCGCTTCTTCCACAGGATGTCGTCAAGGTTGGCGTCGGCATGGTGGTGCATCCCCGACGACAGATAGACGAGCCGCTTCGGGCGCTCGATCAGGGCGGTCAGGATGTAGGCCGACAGCGTGTTGATCGCGAAGACATGAGGCAGGCCATCGGCGGTGAGGCGGTGCGCCTCGCGGTAGCCCACGGCGGCGTTGTGGATCACGGCATCGAATGTGCCGAGCTTGTTGACCTGCGCGGCCACCTCCTTGGCGCCAACAATGGTCGCGACGTCGCCAGCGACAATCGCCTCAGCCGCCGGCAGGGCCTTGCGGGCATCCTTCGCCCGATCGCTGTTGCGAGCATGCAGGACGACCTGGTGGCCCTGGCTGACGAGCAACTCTGCTGCCATCAGTCCGAGGCCCGTCGAAGAGCCGGAAATGAAAATGCGTGACATGAATTTCTCCTTTTCTAAAGAGTGTTTCAGGATTGCGGGCCGCGGGCGGTGACGACGAGCGCCGCCCCCGCCAATGCGCAGCCCGCGCCGAAGAGGTAGACCGCGGCGTAGCCAAACTGTCCCGCAATCACGCCTGCAACCGGCCCTGAGATGCCGTAGGCGATGTCGAGGAAGGCGACGAAGGCGCCCATGGCGCTGCCGCGATTGGCAGGGAGCACGCGCTTCAGGGCTTCAACACCGAGGGCCGGGAAAATGAGCGCGCAGCCAAGCCCCGTCACCAGGGCACCGGCAAGCGCCACGACATCATTCGGAGCGAGCCAGATCATCGTCTGGCCGATGGCTTCGATCACCAGAGACCAAAGCGCGACACGATAGCCGCTCACCCGATCGGGAAGCGTCCCGAGGACGACCCGCACGAAGATGAAGCCCACGCCAAACGCGGTCATGACCAGCCCGGCATTGCCCCAATGACGCGCCGCGAAATAGAGCGAGGCGAAGGCCGTAAGGCCGGAGAGGCCGACGCCCTGCAGCATCAGGCCGATTCCCTCACGCCAGATCTGACCGATGACCTTGTAAAAGGGCAGTCGGGGACCGGCAGGCGTGGCGTAGGAGGTCTCGCGAAGCGCGATGGCGGCGGCCAGAAGCGGCGCGACGACGCAGGCGATCATCGCGGCCTCCAGGCCGTAGCTCTGGTAGAGCAGCATGCCGACCGGCGCGCCGATGGCGAGGGCGGCGAACATGGCGATGCCGGTCCAGGACATCGACATGCCTGCGCTCTCGAGTCCGACCGAGGCGATCGACCAGGACACGCAGCCAGTTACGAACTGGCTCTCGCCGAGACCGGTCGCGAGCCGGCCCACGATGATGATCGCCAGGCTGACCGTGGGGGAAAGACCGGGCATGGCCGCAACGAGATAGAGCAGGCCTGCAAGCGCGCTAACCGCCGCGCCCTGCAACGCCGAGCGCTTGCCCCCATATTGGTCGGTGAGGCGGCCGGCATAACCGCGTGTCAGCACGGTCGCCAGAAACTGGATCCCGATTACCAGTCCGACGACGAAGGTCGAGAAGCCGAGTTTACCGTGGACGAAGAGCGGAATGACCGGGAGCGGCAGGCCGACGGCGAGATAGCCGCAAAAGAGTGCTGCGATGATGCCCGGAGCGGGGCGGGAAAGATATTGCGGCGCGGCATCGGGGCGGCGCGCGCCATTGACGGCGAGTGCTGACATGACAGCCTCCATAAGATGAGTTGGGATCAGGGGGCGTCGCCCCGGTCGCGAGGCGGCGCCCATGGCAGTTCAGGCAGCTGCCATCGCGCGCTTGCGAGAGCCTTCTGGCTGATAGCCGCTGGCCTCGAGCAGATAGTCGAGCGAGCCGGTGACCTCAGCCCGTAGCTTCGGCAGATCAACGCCGACCAGCTTGCCGCCGCGCTTGCGGATCTCGCCTGCGACCATGACTGTGTCGACATTCGCGCGCTCCACTGCCTGGACGATGGTTCCGACCGGATCGGTGACCGGGAAGACTGCGACATCCTCGGTTCGGACCATGATCACGTCCGCTTCGCGGCCGACCGCCAGCGTGCTGATGCGGTCCTCAAGGCCGGCAGCGCGGGCGCCGTTGACGGTCGCGGCATCGAGCACGGCCTGGACTGTGATCGGCGCCGGCACATTCTCCTCGCCGCGGAACCTGCGATAGCGCATAGCAGAGCGCTGCTGGCCGAAGAGCGCATGCATTTCGCCGAACAGGTCGCTGCCGAAGGCGGTGTCGAGATCGATGCCGAGCGCGGGCGTGAGACCGTGATCGATCGCCTGCTGCCAGGCGAAGCCCTCGTCGTCGAAGCCGAACAATGCATCTGAGCGCGGATTGACGGTCACGTTCACCCCAGCGGCAGCAAGACGCTTCCAGGTTTCTTCCGGCAGGCGCGTGCAGTGGTTGAAGATGTTGTGGGTTCCAAGCAGACCCGGCTCGTCGAACTCCGGCCCGAGCTTGGCCAGATCGCCGATGAACTCCGTGAGGATGCGCATGTCGAGCGCGCGAGCCGCCCGCCACCAGTTGATGTTGAGCTGGCCGAACAGGCCTACCCGCACCAGACCGTTGCCCTGGTTCCAGTTGTCGGCGAGGCGCTGGAGATCGCCGGGAATGTGCGCGGATGAAGCCTTCTTGTCCATCGCGGCGCCGACCATGTGCAGGGCGCGGATGCCGCTGTCGTCGAGCGCGTCGAGCGCCGCATCGGTATGCTCCGGGCTGCGCGACGAATGGCAGGCGTCGATCACCGTGGTGATGCCGGCATCGAGGCAGGCGAGCGCCGTCAGCCTGGTGCTGAGATACATGTCGAGCGGGCGATAATGGGATCCCATCTGCTCTGCGACGACGTCGATATAGGCGAAGAGATCGTCGACGTTTGGCATCATGCGGCGCATCACGCCGAGCCACATGTGGTGGTGAGCGTCGACGAGGCCGGGCATGACGATGCCTCCGCGGGCGTCGATGACTTCGGCGTCTGCCACCTGAAGGTTCGCGCCGATGCCGGCGATACGTCCGTTCTCGACCAGTACGTCTCCAACCGGCGGCGCGGCGACGGTCCTGTCCATCGTGATAATTGCACCGCCCTTGAAAAGGGTGCGGAGATTGCCTTGCGTACTCATGATCCATTCCTTTCTTAATTCCAGCCTTGGGCTCGCAACTGATATCGCGCGCTTCCGCCCTTGAATTAAGTGCGATTGTGTCAGATGATTCCTGATCAAAAGTCAGAAATGGATATGTTGGAGTATCAGTCCGCATGGCGTTCGATGGGCGAATCTTGTCCGGTGTCAGCGTGCTGGCGGCGGTGGTCGAGGGCGGCAGCTTCGTTAAAGCTGCCGAATTGATCGGCATTACCGACTCCGGCGTCAGCCGCTCGATCAGCCGATTGGAAGCACGACTCGGCGTTCGTCTGCTCGATCGAACGACACGCTCGGTCACGCTGACCGACGAGGGCCGGCGCTTCTTCGAGGAGGCCAAGCCTCATCTCGACGCCATCGAGGACGCAGCGATGGCGGCAGCGGGCGCGGCCTCGGCTGTGCGGGGGCGGCTGCGGGTCGATATCGATCCCTTCTTCCTGCCGCTGGTGCTCGCCGGGCGGCTCGGGACTTTCTGCGAGCGCTACCCCGATCTGACGGTGGAGTTCGTAACCCGCGAGCACATCGGCGACCTGGTCGCCGACGGCATCGATCTGGCCATTCGCTTCGGTCAACCACGCGGCGCAACGCTCGTCTCCCGCAAGCTGATCGAGGCCCCGATCCTCACTGTGGTGGCGCCCGCCTATCTCGATCGGCACGGCGCCCCCGCGCATCCGTCGGAGCTGATCCGGCATCGTTGCCTGCAGTTCCTCGATCCGGCGTCGGGGAAGCCCTTCGACTGGGAGTTTGTCCGCGGTGACGAGACGATCGAGGTGCCGACGAGCGGCCCGCTGACCTTCACGGACCCCAAGTCCATGCTGGAGGAATGTCTGGCCGGCACCGGCATTGCGCAGGTGATCGGCTGGGGCGTCGGTGGGCGCTTGGCTACCGGTGATCTGATTGATCTGTTTCCGGAGTGGCATGGAGAACGGTTTCCCCTTTACGCCTACCATCCCTCCCGTCAGCATCCGCCGGCCAAGGTTCGCGCGTTTATCGATTTCTGCGACGAGGTTCTCCGGAGCCTCTAGCCGGCCGCTTCCATCTCCCGGATTTCGGCAAGCGCCATGGCCAACGTCCGGCGCTCAAGAATGGCGTGGGCGGCAGCGGCGGCTTCCGCGTCCACTTTCCCGAAATAGTTCGTCATGTGTTTGCTGACGATGCAGCGATGCGGGATATCCTCGCGCGGCCGCCACAACCCCTTTTCGCCGGTGACCGCCGCGTGGATATCCGCCAGCGTGATTTCAGATTCCGGCCGGGCGAGCGCGACACCGCCATCGCGTCCCTTGCTCGAGACTAGTAGTCCTGCATTCGCCAGGTCGCCGAGCAGTCGGCGCATAAGGGTTGGATGCGTACCCGTGCCCGCTGAGAGGTTGGCGGAACTCAATCTCTCCACCCCGCTCGCCTTGGCCAGGGCCAAGCTTAGCATGGCTTGAAGGGCTGTCGGAAACCGAACGTCGTTCATTGGTCTACCATGTCGATAATATGAGACAATAGGAGTTGCATATTGGTTCTTCAGGATATATGTGACGATTATTATCACATATTAAGGAGAAAGACCATGTCTGATGCTTTAGCCGTGCGCGAAGTCATGGCTCGCTATGTCCGAGCCGCAGACCATCGGAATCCCGAGGCGATGGCCGGGCTGTTTACCGAAGAGGGCCGCGTCGAGATCCTGTATGACAAGGACGGCGGCGAAACGCTGCTCGGGGTTCTGGAAGGGCGCGAAGCGATCACGGACGCGGTCCGCCATATGATGGCGCCTCATGCGCCTCGCGCCTGGAGTCATCACACGACCCACGACGCCATCGTGGAGATCGATGGCGAACGGGCCACGCTTGACGCCCAATTCATCGTGTTCTCTGTGCAGGGCGCGAAGGAGCCATCTTCAGGCTGGCCGGCGGGCGCATTCGGTGCGCAAGGGACGATCACGCCAATCGAATCCGGCTATTACCGGCCCGAACTGCGCAAGACCGAAGAGGGCTGGCGCATTACCCGTCTTCGCATTCTCCACGACCTTCCGATGGCGTTTCCCCGCAGTGCTTGACGAGGATGCTCATCCCTTCAAGCGGCTCCTATGATTGGGGCCGCTGCCGGGTGGCGAACTGGTGAGCCGCCCAGTCGACGAAGACACGGACACGCGGGGATAGCTGCCGGCTGCGTGGGTAAAGCAGCGAGACCGGTTCCGGCAGTGGTGGCGTGTCCTTCAATAGTTCGACCAACGCACCACTGGCGAGGTCCTCTTCGACATGAAAACGGGGAAGTTGGGCAAGGCCCAGCCCAAGCTGAACACCGAGCAGATAGCTTTCGGGACCAGTCACTGAAAAGGGCGCAACCATATCGATGGCTTTGGGGCCATTCTTCGTCTGAAACACGATCGGCGTCAGCGCCCCAGTGCTCAGGCGCCGAATGCCGACAAGTCGATGGTTGGCAAGATCCTCCGGCCGTTTGGGCATCCCGAAGCGCTCGATGTAGTCAGGGCTGGCGCAGGTGACGCGATCAAGCAGCGCGAGCTGCCGCATGGCCAGATCGCTGTCAGGCAGCGAGCCGTAGCGCAAAGCGCAGTCGACGCCTTCCTGGACCAGATCGACCCAACGGTCGCGCTCGCTCATCGTTAGTTCGATGCCGGGAAAGCGGGCGAAGAAGTCCGGCAAACCCGGCATCAGGAAATGACGGGCCAACGTGCCCTGTACCTCGACCCGAAGCATGCCCTTGGGCTCCGCACCGGCGAAGGCGCCCTCGGCGTCCTCGATGTCATCGAGGATCGCCAGGCAACGGCGATACCAGGCCTCACCGTCCAGCGTCGGCCGCACCGTTCTGGTCGTTCGCTGGAGAAGTCGGACGCCCAGCCGATCCTCCATCGCCTTGATCACGGTCGTGGCCGTGGACCGCGGGATGCGCAGGTCGTGGGCAGCCTCCGTGAAGCTGCGCCGCTCCACGACCCGGATGAAGAGGCGCATAGCGTCCAGTCGATCCATCATTTGTCATTGTTCGTTCTGACTGAATAGAACTGACGACATTAGCCTGATTATCCCGATCATGCCAGAGCGCATATTCCTCTCATCGCGTTCACGGCACAGAAGGAGATACGAAATGCCTGATCAGACGAACCCCAAGGTTGCCCTCGTGACGGGCGCCTCGCGCGGCATCGGCGCGGCCATCGCCACACGCCTCGCGAAGGATGGCTTCACTGTCATTGTCAACTATGCCGGCAATAGCGCCGAGGCCGAGAAGCTGGCGGCGAGCATCGAGGATGCCGGCGGCCGTGCCCTGACGGCCCAGGCGGACGTGGCGGACCCGGCCGCCGTTGCCCGGATGTGGGACGCCGCCGAGGCGGCCTTCGGCGGAGTCGACGTGCTGGTGAACAACGCCGGCATCATGAAACTGGCAACCATCGCGGAGGGTGACGACGCGCTGTTCGACAGCCAGATCGCCATCAACCTCAAGGGTCCGCGCAACACGATGAAGCTCGCCGCCACGCGGCTACGCGAAGGCGGACGCATCGTCAACCTCTCGTCCAGTGTCGTCGGCCTCTACCAGCCGACCTACGGGGTCTATGCCGCGACCAAGGCTGGCGTCGAAGCCATGACCCACGTGCTGGCGAAGGAGCTGCGCGGACGCAACATCACCGTCAACGCCATCGCCCCCGGTCCGACCGCCACCGCCCTGTTCCTCGACGGCAAGCCGCAAAGCGTCGTCGACAACCTGATGAAGCTCGCCCCGCTGGAACGCCTTGGTCAGCCCGAGGACATCGCCAATGCGGTCGCCTTCCTTGCTGGGCCGGACGGCGCCTGGATCAACGGCCAAGTCATCCGCGCCAATGGCGGCATCATCTGATCACCCTCTCAACCCACAGCGTCCGCCGTGCCGCGGACCGACGAAAAGGATTTCCCCATGTCTCAGAAGATCATCCTCGTTACCGGCTCCTCCAGCGGCTTCGGCCGGCTGACCGCCGAAGCGCTCGGCCGGGCCGGCCACACCGTTTACGCCTCAATGCGCGACGTCGCTGGCCGCAACGCCGAGAATGCTGCCGCACTGGCAGCGATCGCCGGCAGTGACCTCCGGCCGATCGAGCTCGACGTACAGTCCGAGCAATCGGTCAATGCCGCCGTTGATCAGATCATCGCTGAGAGCGGCCGCATCGACGTTGTCGTGCACAACGCCGGGCACATGATGTTCGGCCCGGCCGAGGCCTTCACGCCCGAGCAGTTCGCCCAGCAGTATGACGTCAACGTGCTCGGCACCCAGCGCGTCAATCGCGCGGTGTTGCCGCACATGAGGACGCGCCGCGAGGGCCTTCTGGTCTGGATCTCCAGTTCGAGTTCTGCCGGGGGAACGCCGCCCTATCTCTCGCCCTATTTCGCGGCCAAGGCGGCGATGGATTCCCTGGCCGTACAGTATTCTCGCGAACTGGCACGGTGGGGTATTGAAACCTCGATCATCGTGCCGGGGGCGTTCACGCGCGGCACCAATCACTTCGCGCATTCAGGGCGTCCCGCAGACGAGGCGCGCTTGGCCGAGTACGAAGCGGGTCCCTATGCCGGCTTTGGAGACCAGGTGCAGAAGGCCTTCGCGGCAATCGTCCCGGATGACGCCGATCCCGAGCCCGTCGCTGACAAGATCGTCGAGGTGGTCGACACGGCGTTCGGCCAGCGGCCGTTCCGGGTCCACTTTGACCCGACACAGGATGGCGCCGACGTGGGGTTCGCCGTGCTTGACCGACTTCGCGCTGAGATGCTTCACCGCGTCGGTCTGTCCGACCTGCTGAAGCCGGCGAAGAGCTAGCAGGTCTCGCGGGGCGAGTCCGCAGCGGCTCGCTCCGCCGTAGTTCATGGGCTGATCGGGTAGCTGGCTATACGCTCGACGAGGATGCACCCCCTCTGGTTTCACGCCGCCGAGCCTGCTGTTCGGCGAGATTTGCAGAAAATTCAAGCAATGGCTGGAATGACCGGAATCGAACCGACACTCCTTTCGGAACCGGATTATGAAACCGGCCATCTACCAGTTTCACCACACCCGCACATTTGCCGCCGATTCTAGCCGGCGTTCTCTGCACCTATCCTGCACCTAGAGCGAAAACCGAGTTTCGACAGCTGCTTCGTCTTCACCCGTAACCTCTTTAAAACACGACGTTTTCAACTCGTCCCGTTTATCTGAGGATTGGTAGACAAACCACTTTTTGAGTGCAGCTCGATCCTAATGACGTCGCGTGACGAGATATTTAGCGGGATAGGAGGTGTGATGCGACGCCGAGCGCACAGTGGTCAGGATGTCTTCGATCAACAGAATGCACTGTTGAGAGGCCGCATCCCACTCGTGGCGCTGATTCAGACGCTTTCTGTTGCCGAGTATCTGAATTTCCGCCATGCGGCGCATGCGCTTGACGTCAGCCAGTCGAGCGTAAGTACCAGGATCAAGACGTTGGAGGAGGATCTTGGTGTCGTTCTGTTCGAGCGCCGCCACCGAGGGGTTCGCCTGACAGATGCGGGCCGCAACTTCATCACGGAAGTAGCGGCGGGTATCGGGCATCTCGATCTTGCAATCAAGACTGCAGGGGCGGTCCTGAACGGCGCGACTGGTCACCTGTCAATAGGCCTTCTCTCCTCGATCGCTTCGGGCTTCCTGGCCGATCTGCGCCGCCGGTATCGAGACGAGCACCCGAAGATCGAACTCGCCTTTTTCGAAGGTCGCGCTGACGAAATCACTCGTCAGGTCCGCGAGGCCAAGCTCGACGTCGCCTTCGTAGTTGGGACCGTAGACGTGCCCGACTGCCATTCACGGCAGCTATGGTCGGAAACCTTGATGGCCGTGTTGCCACAGGACCATCCGTTGGCGAGAGCGGAGCGTCTCGTGTGGTGTGACCTTGCCCCTGAAACCTTCTTGGTCCGGCAAGCCGGTGCCGGTCCCCAAGTTCTGGACCACATCGTTCGCAGGCTCGTCGAACGAGAGAAGACGCCGCGCATTCGTCGGTGCGATGTCGGTCGTGACACGCTGATGCACATAGTTGCTGCCGGTGACGGGATCACGCTCACCAGCGAATCTGCGTCTTACGTCCCGTTTCCCGGCGTCCTGTTCCGGCCTATTGCCGATGAGCCGGATCGGGCGAGATTCAGCGCGGTTTGGTCACCGCACAATCGCGGTCCGACTCTCATTCATCTGCTCGATCTTGCCACCGAGATGAGCAGGTCAGCGCACTCTGGCTAATTCCTTCAGAAGCTCGCCCGGCTCAATTCCAAGCGCCTCCGCAATCTGCCCAAGAACCGTAACGCTGGCGGAAACGTCGGCGCGCTCGATCGCGCCGATATAGCGCGCGCTCAGGCCAGACTGGTCGGCCAGCTCTTCCTGCGTCATTTGCTTGTCATGGCGCAGCCGACGCAGATTGACCGCCATAACCTCCTTGAGATCCATGGCGAAATGAGAGCCTGCGTCGGAATGATCGTTCCAGGAACGATCATTCCGATTCGTGCTGAAACGTGCTATAGATCCGCTCGGCCAAACGATGCATTTCAGCCCGCTGCCGCAAAGAGCCGTGGTTCACCAAGCTGTTTGTCTCAAAATTGAAGAGCTGTTGAACTATTCCTCGCCGGCCGCTGTACTGTCGAAAGGAGGGCCATCCGATGCGGATACGCCCCGAGCTCGATCCCGATGTCGACGATCTCGCTCCCAGTGGGCCAGAGATCACGGTCTACGACGAACGACACTTCGTCACGTATCTGCGGCTGCTCGATGCCGAGATGGATGGGGCCGACTGGACCGAAGTGGCTCGTATCGTGCTGCATCGTGATCCCGGGACTGAAGGGGAACGCACGCGCCTCTGCTGGCAAAGCCATCTCAATCGCGCTCGCTGGATGACGAAGACCGGCTATCGCAAGATACTGGAACAGGCGGCGACCGAGGCGCGATCAGCGCGGCACTGAGCGTCCTTTTTATTCGCCATGGCATCCGGTGGTGCGACACATCGGATTTTATGTTGCTCACGGCTGGAACGGCTATTCTCTGATCGGCTCCGTCTCTTTTGCCGATTGGAGCGCCGATGTCCGGAAGCCGCGTCCTGTGGGGACAAGTCGCCATCGTTCTCACGATCGTGCTCACCGCGATCTGGTGTGCGACGGAGTGGACGGCGTGGCGTCTCGGCTTCCAGGTCCAACTCGGCGCGCCGTGGTTCGTGGCGGCGGGCTGGCCGATCTACTATCCGCCGATCTTCTTCTGGTGGTGGTATTGCTACGATGCCTATGCGCCACCGATCTTCATTGAGGGCGCCTGCATTGCCGTATCGGGCGGCTTCATCTCGATCATCGTCGCCATCACCCTGTCGGTGATCCGGGCGCGGGAGGCGAAGAACGTCGCGACCTACGGATCGGCGCGATGGGCGGAGCCAGAAGAAATCCGCGCTGCCGGATTGCTCGGCCCCGATGGCGTGCTGCTCGGTCGGCTCGACGGCGACTATCTGCGCCATGACGGCCCGGAGCATGTGCTGTGCTTCGCCCCGACGCGATCGGGTAAGGGCGTTGGCCTCGTCGTACCGACGCTGCTGACCTGGCCGGGCAGCACGATCATCCACGACATCAAGGGCGAGAACTGGGGCCTGACTGCCGGTTTCCGCGCACGGCACGGCCGCGTGCTGCTGTTTGATCCGACCGATCCGGGATCGTCGGCCTATAATCCGCTGCTGGAGGTGCGGCGCGGCGACAAGGAAGTCCGCGACGTGCAGAACATCGCCGATATCCTCGTCGATCCCGAAGGTGCGCTCGACAAGCGCAATCATTGGGAAAAGACCAGCCATTCGCTGCTGGTCGGCGCGATCCTGCATGTTCTCTATGCCGAAGCCGACAAGACGCTCGCCGGCGTTGCCAATTTCCTGTCCGATCCGAAACGACCTGTCGAGGCGACGCTGCGTGCCATGATGAGCACGCCGCATCTGGGCGAGGCCGGTGTCCATCCGGTCATTGCGTCATCGGCGCGCGAGCTGTTGAACAAGAGCGACAACGAGCGGTCTGGCGTGCTCTCCACCGCGATGTCGTTCCTCGGCCTCTACCGCGATCCCGTGGTGGCGAAGGTGACGGCGCGCTGCGACTGGCGCATCGCCGATCTGGTAACGGGGGAGAGGCCGGTCAGCCTCTATCTCGTCGTCCCGCCCTCCGACATCAACCGCACCAAGCCGCTGATCCGCCTGCTGCTCAATCAGGTCGGGCGGCGTCTGACCGAAGACCTGAAGACCTCGGTCAGCTGCCATCGCCTCCTGCTGATGCTGGACGAGTTTCCGGCGCTTGGGCGGCTCGACTTCTTCGAGAGCGCCTTGGCCTTCATGGCCGGTTACGGCATCAAGAGTTTCCTGATCGCGCAGAGCCTCAACCAGATCGAGAAAGCCTACGGTGCGAACAACAGCGTGCTCGACAATTGCCACGTGCGTGTCGCCTTCGCCACCAACGATGAGCGCACCGCCAAGCGCGTGTCTGACGCCCTCGGCACCGCGACCGAGATGCGCGATTCCACCAACTATGCCGGCCACCGGTTGTCACCCTGGCTCGGCCATCTCATGGTCTCGCGGCAGGAGACGGCCAGACCGCTGCTCACGCCCGGCGAAGTGATGCAACTCCCGCCTGCCGACGAATTGCTGCTGGTCGCCGGTGTGCCGCCCGTGCGGGCAAAGAAGGCCCGCTATTACGGGGATGCCCGGTTCCGCGAACGCATCCTGCCGCCGCCGAAAGCGACGACAGCGACTGCGCCGGCAGCACTGTCCGCGGATGATTGGTCGGCGCTGGCGATCCCGGCGGCATCGGCTGGAGAAGCATCCGCCAACGGGAATGGTGTGAGCGTCGATCCGGCCAATGCCGGTATTCGCCGTGAGCCGGAATTGCCCGAGCATGAGGAGATCGCGCTGCCTGAACGATCGCCCCTCAGCGAGTTCGATGTTCTCGATGACGATCCCGATGTGGACGCCGCCCGGGCCAGCCGTCTTCGCCAGCAGATCACATCGAATGCCCGGCAGGCGACGATGGACCCGGCCGATGGCCTCGAATTGTGAGGATCGCCATGCAGAACAAGACCCGCATGAATGTCTATTTCGACCCCGACCTCCTGAAGAAGGTCGAGGCGCTGGCGCTTCGACGCAACATCTCGAAATCCGCCGTCATTGAAGCCGCCGTTGCCTCCTTCCTCTCTGCCGACGCTTCGGAGCGATTGGAGGCCGTGTTCGCCCGCCGCATGGATCGCATAGGCCGCCAGATCGATGGGGTCGACGAAGACATCGCCATCGTCGGAGAGACGCTCTCGCTGTTCATCCGCTTCTGGCTGACCATCACTCCGCCGTTGCCCGACAGCGCGCAGGCCTCGGCGAGGGCGAAAGGGGCAGAGCGGTTCGAGGGCTTCCTGCAAACGCTTGGCCGACGGCTCGCGACCGGGGATCGGTTCCTGAAGGAGCTGTCGCGGGACGTAGCTTCTTCCAAATGAACTTCACCGCAAACGGCCCTATGGAAAGGAGTTTAGCTTCCAGACGGTCGTCAGCACGGCCGGCATAGCAGTCTGTAAGGTGTCGGCCGTGATATCTATGCGACCGGCCTGTTATTAAACGCAGAATCGGTCTCTTTTGGAAGCGGACATTCGTCTATTCTATTGCGACTCTGCTGGCTGGGATCAGAGGGTATTGGCCCGTGGCATCACGTCAAATGCTTATTTTCTCGCTGGGATAATCGACGTATCCAATGTTCACATAGGCGCAGAGAAGACGTGTCCGACATCTGCCCTCAAACCAAGGACCAGCCGATTCATCAGGCGACGAAGCTATTTTGCCTGTTACCATCGGATGTGGCCCTTATTATGCCGGTGAGTTGTAATAATCGTAAAAGGAGCAAGTTTTGTCCTCGCCCGGAGATCAGTATCTTGAAGCACGCTTTCCTTGGGTGCCTGAGCATGGGTACGTTCTCTCGGTCACGTCCGAGCGATTGGAAGAACTTGAAGACGATATCTCGGCTCAGGGTACGTGCAGCCAAGCGGTTCCTAAAATACCGGCGGCGATGCGACGGCGTTGGATGCTGTGTTTCATCAGCGTCAAGAAAGGTTATCTGACGCATGTAGCTCGCAGTGTCGTCTACTACCCAGCAGAGTCTGGGAGGGACAAGCTCGACATCTGGAACGTCACGCAGTTTGCCAAGCCCGTCCGGGTCGCGACGCTCAAGGCAAAAATCGAAGGTCGGCAAGCCTGGCGCGCGAAGCAGGCACTAGACGGCGGTCATGTTTCGCCCGCCGCCTTCGTGCTGATTATGGATGCTCTGCGCAGAGTAGACGGTGGAGCCGCTGAGGGCTTAATCGATCGTCGGCCGGCTCCATTGGATCCGACTCCGACACAAGCCAAAGCAAATTGGGCGTATCAACGCGATGCGGTGGTCACGTCCCTAGAGATCGCTCGAATCCCGAAAGAGCAGTTCAAAGCGTCTCCTCAGCTTGATGAGAACGCACCGGCGGCCCTTACCTCGATCTTTGACGGGGATGACGATGTGACCTCAATGGAGGATTTGGTCATACTTCAAGACCTCGACGAGGCGAACGAGGATTGGAAATTCGTCAAGCGTCAACGGTATCCAGCCAAGCTATTCACGAATGGCGATACAAAGCTCACTATAATTCTTGCGAACAAGCTCCCGTTGGAAAGGCAGCTTGGTGTTGATCTTATCTATGTCAACGAAACCCTAAAGTCGGTTGTCTTCGTTCAATACAAGATGTTTGCGGGCGTGGATGGTGAGGGTGGGTACAGGCCAGATGGTCAGCTCAACGAAGAGATAACTCGAATGGACGCCGCCGCGGCGAAGCTCGCGACGGTCGCAGCAGACGAAAGCTGCGATGGCTACCGATTCGGTCCGGACCCATTTTTTCTAAAGTTTTGCAGCAAGCTTCTGTCTCACGATGCCACGGGCCATGTGCCTGGCATCTATGTTCCACTCGGTTATTGGAAACGTCTGGTGCAAACGCCTGTCGTTAAAGGCAAGAAGGGCGGCACAATCGTCTACTCGGAGACCTTCGGTCGGCGACACTTCACCCCAACGCACTTCATCGACATGGTTGGCCGGGGATGGATCGGAACCTCGGCTCTACAGACGGATGTACTCGCGCCTTATTTGAGAGCTGCCTTGCAGGGAGACAAGGGGCTCGTTCTCGCAGTTCAATCGTCAAACGCGGCCCATCCGGATGGTGCAGACGAGGACGAGGAGAGTTTCGAGCCACCCCGCCGGATCGTTGCGCCACCCAAACCCAGGTATCCAGGAAAAAAGCCGAAGACGATCCAGATATGAACAGGAGGGCGCAAATTTGATACTGCTCCCGAAAGTTGTCTGCCCGCTGAGTGCCCGACCTCCCGTCAGCCCACAGTCCGGCTCTTGGGCGTTTTAGCGCGCGAATAGATTCGCGAGAACCATCCTGGCTCTCCATCCTATTCGCCGCCGATTCCCCTCTGCAGCCGCACACCGCCAAATCCTTGTTGAATCAGCCCAATTTCCGGCTCTTTTAATCGGCCCCGTCTGGGGATCGTCTGACTTCTCCCCGGCGAGATCGGGGATCAGATGGCGGTTTCGCGACACAATTCGGAAGGCTTGGCTCGCGGCGCGCGGATGCTGCGCACGGCGCTTGGCCCCGCCATCGCCCGGCTTCTGGAAGATGCTTCCGTCATCGAGGTGATGCTGAACCCGGACGGGCGCATCTGGATCGATCGGCTTTCCGAAGGGCTGTCGGATACCGGTGAGCATCTGTCGCCGGCAGATGGTGAGCGCATCGTGCGCTTGGTCGCGCACCATGTCGGCGCGGAGGTCCATGCTGGCGCGCCGCGTGTGTCCGCCGAACTGCCCGAAACGGGGGAGCGGTTCGAGGGGCTGTTGCCGCCGGTAGTCGCAGCACCGGCCTTCGCCATCCGCAAACCCGCCGTCGCGGTATTCACGCTCGACGACTACGTCGCCGCCGGGATCATGTCCGCCATACAGGCCGATGCTCTTCGGATTGGCGTTGCCTCCCGCGCCAACATTCTCGTTGCCGGAGGCACGTCCACCGGCAAGACGACGCTGACCAACGCGCTGCTGGCCGAAGTGGAGAAGACTTCCGATCGCGTCGTCATCATCGAGGATACGCGCGAGCTGCAATGCGCCGCGCCGAACCTCGTCGCCATGCGGACGAAGGATGGTGTCGCCTCGCTCTCCGATCTCGTCCGCTCCTCGCTGCGCCTGCGGCCTGACCGCATCCCGATCGGCGAGGTGCGTGGCGCCGAAGCCCTCGACCTCCTGAAGGCATGGGGCACCGGGCATCCCGGCGGCATCGGCACGATCCACGCCGGCAGCGCCATCGGCGCGCTCAGACGGATGGAACAGCTCATCCAGGAGGCCGTCATTACCGTCCCGCGCGCGCTGATCGCCGAGACCATCGATCTCGTGGCCGTGCTTTCCGGCCGTGGTGCCGCGCGCCGGCTTACCGAACTCGCCCGTGTCGATGGCCTTTGCCCGGACGGCGATTACCGCGTCGTGCCCGCCGTCGACGGCGCATCGAACGCGATCAGCACCAACCCGGAAGGAGAAACTCCGTGATCAAAGTCGCACGCCTCGCGCGCCAACGTCTCGCCCTGACCATATCCGTCGTCGCGCTCAGCGTGGTGGTGACGGCACCCGCCTATGCCTCCGGCTCGTCGATGCCGTGGGAACAGCCGCTGCAGCAGATCCTTCAGTCGATCGAAGGTCCGGTCGCCAAGATCATCGCCGTGATCATCATCATCACGACGGGCTTGGCGCTCGCGTTCGGCGACACCTCGGGTGGCTTCCGCCGCCTGATCCAGATCGTGTTCGGCCTGTCGATCGCGTTTGCCGCCAGTTCGTTCTTTCTCAGCTTCTTCTCGTTTGGCGGCGGGGCTTCTCGTTTGGCGGCGGGGCGCTGGTCTGATGGCGGGTGTCGGCGACCAGAGCGGCGAAGTGCCGGGTTTCACCGTGCCGGTTCACCGGGCGCTGACCGAACCGATCCTGCTCGGCGGCGCGCCGCGCGCCATAGCGATCATGAACGGCACGCTGGCTGGTGCGGTCGGTCTCGGCCTGCGCCTCTGGCTGGTCAGTATTGCCATCTGGGCGATCGGGCATTTCGCGGCGGTGTGGGCTGCCAAGCGCGACCCGCTCTTTGTCGAGGTCGGACGCCGCCATCTGCGCATCCCAGCGCATCTTTCGGTCTGAGGGGACACGGCCATGATGAACCTCGCCGAATATCGCAACCCTAGTCGACGGCTCGCCGATTTTCTGCCTTGGGCCGCGCTGATCGGCACCGGCATCGTGCTCAACAAGGACGGCAGCTTCCAACGCACTGCAGGCTTCCGTGGACCGGATCTGGACTCCGCCGTGCCTGCCGAACTGGTCGCCGTTGCTGGCCGCCTCAACAACGCCTTCCGTCGTCTCGGGAGTGGCTGGGCGATCTTCGTCGAAGCGCAACGCCATGCGGCAGGCATCTATCCCACGAATCGTTTCCCAGATGCCGCCTCGGCCTTGGTCGATGCCGAACGCAAGGCGGATTTCGAGGAAGCGGGAGCGCACTTCGAGTCCAGCTACTTCCTGACCTTCACCTACCTGCCACCGGTCGAGGACGCCGCGCGCGCCGAGATCTGGCTCTACGAGGGCCGCGAGAAGACCGGCATAGACCCGCGTGAGGTGATTACCGGCTTCGCTGATCGCACCGACCGGCTGTTGCATCTCATCGAAGCCTTCATGCCCGAATGCCGCTGGCTCGATGACGGCGAGACACTGACCTACCTGCACGGCTGCGTCTCCACGCACCGTCACCGCGTCCGCGTTCCCGAAACGCCGATGTATCTCGACGCGCTCTTGGCCGATCAGCCGCTCACCGGCGGGCTGGAACCGCGGCTGGGAGCGCAGCACTTGCGCGTTCTCACCATCAACGGCTTTCCGACCGCGACGATGCCGGGCCTGCTCGACGAGCTGAACCGGCTCGCCTTTCCTTATCGCTGGTCCACCCGCGCGATCCTGCTCGACAAGACTGATGTCACGAGGCTGCTCACCAAGATCCGCCGTCAGTGGTTCGCCAAGCGCAAGTCGATAGCCGCGATCCTGAAGGAGGTGATGACCAACGAACAATCCGTGCTGGTGGACACGGATGCATCGAACAAGGCGGCGGACACCGATCTCGCGCTTCAGGAACTCGGCGCCGACTATGCCGGCATCGCCTATGTCACCGCGACGGTGACGGTGTGGGACGCCGATCCGCGCGCCGCCGACGAAAAGCTGCGGCTGGTCGAGAAGGTCATCCAGGGCCGCGACTTCACCGCGATGGTAGAGACCATCAACGCCGTGGACGCCTGGCTCGGCAGCCTGCCGGGGCATGTCTATGCCAATGTCCGGCAGCCACCGATTTCCACACTCAATCTCGCCCACATGATCCCCCTCAGTGCCGTGTGGGCGGGGCCGGAACGGGACGAGCACTTTGGTGCCGCCCCCTTGCTTTTCGGTAAGACCGAAGGCTCGACCCCGTTCCGGTTTTCCCTGCATGTCGGCGATGTCGGCCACACGCTGGTGGTTGGTCCGACTGGCGCGGGCAAATCGGTGCTGCTGGCGCTGATGGCCTTGCAGTTCCGCCGCTATGCCGGGGCTCAGGTCTTCGCCTTCGACTTCGGCGGTTCGATCCGCGCCGCCGCACTCGCCATGCGCGGCGACTGGCACGATCTCGGCGGTGGCCTGACGGACGGATCGGAAACCTCCGTCAGCCTCCAGCCGTTGGCGCGCATCGAACAAACCGTCGAACGCGCCTGGGCCGGGGACTGGATCGTCGCCATCCTCATCCGCGAAGGCGTCGCCATCACGCCAGAGGTGAAAGAGCACATCTGGACGGCGCTGACCTCGCTCGCCTCGGCGCCGATCGAGGAACGCACGATCACCGGCCTCTGCGTCCTGTTGCAGTCGAACGACCTGAAGCAGGCGTTGCGTCCCTATTGCATCGGTGGTGCTTGGGGCCGGTTGCTCGACGCCGAGAGCGAACAGCTCGGCACCGCCACGGTGCAGGCGTTCGAGACCGAGGGGCTGATCGGCACGGAAGCTGCGCCTGCCGTTCTGGCCTATCTATTTCACCGGATCGAGGATCGGCTCGACGGATCGCCGACCCTGATTATCGTCGATGAAGGCTGGCTGGCGCTGGATGACGACGGCTTCGCCGGCCAGCTTCGCGAATGGCTGAAGACGCTGCGCAAGAAGAACGCCAGCGTCATTTTCGCCACGCAGTCGCTCTCCGACATCGACGGAAGCGCCATCGCGCCCGCCATCATAGAAAGCTGCCAGACGCGGTTGCTGCTGCCGAACGAGCGGGCAATCGAGCCGCAGATCACCGCCATCTATCGCCGCTTTGGCCTCAATGATCGCCAGATCGAGATCGTCGCGCGGGCCATGCCGAAGCGCGATTACTACTGCCAGTCCCGGCGCGGCAACCGGCTGTTCGAGCTGGGCCTATCGGATGTGGCGCTCGCCCTCTGCGCCGCATCCTCGAAGACAGATCAGGCAGCGATCGCGAAGATCGTCGCCGAACATGGCCGCGATGGTTTCCTCGACGCCTGGCTGCGCCATCGCGGTACCGGCTGGGCCGCCGACCTCATTCCCGACCTCACCAATCTGGAGATCCGCCCATGACCCTGCACCGTTCGCGCGCGGCGCGCTTCGCCGTTGCCTTGCTTTCCGCCTCCGTCGCCATCGCGCCGATGCTGCCGATGCCCGCGCACGCCATCATCGTGTTCGACCCGACGAATTATGCGCAGAACGTCCTTCAGGCCGCCCGTGCGCTCCAGCAGATCACCAATCAGATCACTTCGCTGCAGAACGAAGCGCAGATGCTCATCAATCAGGCCCGCAATCTGGCGAGCCTGCCATATTCGTCGCTCCAGCAGCTTCAACAGTCCGTGCAGCGGACGCAGCAGCTCCTGGGGCAAGCGCAGAACATCGCCTACGACGTTCAGCAGGTCGATCGGATCTTTCAGCAGAAGTACTCGACCGCCTCGATGTCGGCGTCGGACCAGCAGCTCGTCGCCGATGCTCGGTCGCGCTGGCAGAACACGGTCGGCGGCTTGCAGGACGCCATGCGCGTGCAGGCCGGCGTCGTCGGCAATATCGACACCAACCGCGCGCAGATGTCGGCGCTGGTCGGCGCCAGCCAGTCGGCGACCGGTGCGCTCCAGGCGACACAGGCCGGTAATCAGCTTCTCGCCCTCCAGGCACAGCAACTCGCCGACCTCACCGCCGTCGTCGCCGCCAATGGCCGGGCACAGGCGCTCAGCGATGCAGAGCGCGCGGCCGCCGCCGAACAGGGGCGTGAGCAGCGCCGCCGCTTCCTGACGCCGGGCACGGGCTATCAGCCCGGTTCGGCCAAGATGTTCTACGGCAGCAACTGAGGGCGCGGCGATGGACGGCAAGACCCTCGCACGCATCGGTGCCGTCGCCATCGTCGCGGTGGCAATCACCGCCTCGGTGATCGAACTGACCCGCAAAGACGAGGTAACGGAGATCCGCACCGTCAGCCGTCCTCAAGGTGGCGATCCCGAACCGCTGCGAGTCACGCTCCGGCATTGCCGGGACATGGGCGAGGCCGCCAGCCGTGACGCGAGTTGCCTCAAAGCCTGGTCGGAGAACCGAGATCGCTTCCTCGGCGCCACTTCGACGGAGGCGCATTGACCATGGGCGGCTCCGGCGTCATCGACCATTTCCTGGAGGTCTTCACCCGCTATATCGACAGCGGCTTCGGCCTGTTGCATGGCGAGGTGGCCTTCATCGCCACGACGTTGATCGTCATCGACGTGACGCTGGCCGCGCTGTTCTGGTCATGGGGTGCCGATAACGACATCAT
This sequence comes from Insolitispirillum peregrinum, assembly GCF_900156605.1. Taxonomy (GTDB): domain Bacteria; phylum Pseudomonadota; class Alphaproteobacteria; order Rhodospirillales; family Rhodospirillaceae; genus Insolitispirillum; species Insolitispirillum peregrinum. Next base: position 57,146 of record NZ_FTOA01000008.1, read on the forward strand.
CGCGCGGCTGATCAAGAAGACCCTGTTTGTCGGCGTCTTCGCCTACATCATCGGCAATTGGAACAACCTCGCGCGCATCGTCTTCGAGAGCTTCGCGGGCCTCGGCTTGAAGGCATCTGGCACGGGGTTCTCGACCGCCGATCTCCTGCGCCCCGGCAAGGTGGCGCAGACGGGCCTCGATGCGGGCCGGCCGCTGCTCGATTCCATTTCCGACCTGATGGGCTGGGTGTCGTTCTTCGAGAACTTCATCCAGATCGCCTGCCTGCTGTTCGCCTGGGCGCTGATCCTGCTCGCCTTCTTTATCCTCGCCGTCCAGCTCTTCGTCACCCTGATCGAGTTCAAGCTGACGACGCTCGCCGGTTTCGTGCTGATCCCCTTCGGCCTCTTCGGCAAATCCGCTTTCATGGCCGAGCGGGTGCTCGGCAACGTGATTTCGTCGGGCATCAAGGTGATGGTTCTCGCCGTCATCATCGGCATCGGCTCGACGCTGTTCTCCGAGTTCACCGCCGGCTTCAACGGCGCGACGCCGACCATCGACGACGCCATGGCGATCGTGCTCGCGGCGCTGTCGCTGCTCGGCCTCGGCATCTTCGGTCCTGGCATCGCCAACGGTCTCGTTTCCGGCGGCCCGCAACTCGGCGCCGGCACGGCGATCGGAACAGGCCTTACCGCTGGCGGCATGGCGATGGCGGGTGCTGCGACGGTCGGTGCCGCCGCCTCCGGTGGTGCGGCGTTGGCGGGAGGTGCAGCCGCCGCCGCTTGTGGCGGGGCGATGCTCGCCGGTGGCGCATCGTCTGCCTACAGCCTCGGCGCGGCCGGACACACTGGCGCGACAGGCGTCGCTGCGGGTCTCGGCAATGTCGCCGGCACCGGTGCTTCCAAACTCGGCTCCGCCGTCGCCAGCCCGTTCAAGCGCGCCGCCGCGTCGATGAAGGAGAGCTTCGAGGCGGGTGGCCGATCGGTCGCCGGCGAAGGTGGCGCCTCCGATACCGCAGCTTCCCCCTCTGCAACCACGGACGGCCCACCCGCTTGGGCCAAGCGCATGAAGCGCTCGCAAGCGATGTCGCACGGCGTCCAGGCCGCCGCCCATGCGGTCAAGTCCGGCGACAGCCATGGCGGCGGCTCGTCCGTCCATCTTTCTGAAAGCGACCGCTGATGTTCAAACGACCCTCCACCCACTACGGCAAATCTCCCGAACCCGAGACGCCGTATCAGCGCGCCGCCCAAGTCTGGGACGAGCGCATCGGTTCGGCTCGTGTGCAGGCGAAGAACTGGCGCTTGATGGCCTTTGGATCACTGGCCTTGTCGGCGGGCCTCTCCGCGGCCCTGGTCTGGCAATCGCTGAGCGGCTCGGTCGTGCCGTGGGTGGTGCAGGTCGACAAGCTCGGGGCAGCGCAGGCCATCGCTCCGGCAACCGCCGACTATCGTCCGACCGATCCGCAGATCGCCTTCCATCTCGCGCGCTTCATTGAAGAGGTTCGCTCGATCCCGGCCGACGCTATCATCGTCCGCCAGAACTGGCTCCGGGCCTACGACTTCACCACGCAGGCCGGAGCGCTGGCGCTCAACGATTACGCCCGCGCCAACGATCCCTTCACCAAGGTCGGCAAGACGCAGATCGCCGTCGATGTCTCGAGCGTCATCCGCGCATCGCCCGACAGCTTCCGGGTCGCCTGGGTCCAACGGACCTATCAGGACGGCTCGCTCGCCTCCACCGAACGCTGGACCGCCATCTTGACCGTCGTCGTGCAGATGCCGCGCGATGCCGAAAAGCTGCGGGCCAACCCGCTAGGAATCTACGTCACCGCCATCAACTGGTCGAAGGAGCTGACCCAATGACGCCGACCTTCCGCAAAGCCGCCCCCGGACAAGCGGGAAGTCCGGCTTTCCGCAAATCCGCTCTGCCGGTTCTGGTGATTTGCGCATCCGTGCTCGCCGGCTGCGCCACGGCGCAGAAGCCGCCCGAAATCTCCTATGACGATGCGATGCCTGCGGTTCAGACCGCCGATCCGCCGGCGCCGGTTCGGGTGGTGGAATTGCCGAAGCCGCTTCCGCTGCCCGGTCAGTTGAAGCCCGTCGGCAAGGACGGCAAGCCGACGCCCGAACTGCCGGACCCCGCCGCGCGGGTGAACGAGGCCAACGCCGCCGCACGGATGCAGCCGATCAGGAATGGCTTCATCAACGCCATCCAAGTCTACCCCTTCGTCGATGGCGCGCTCTATCAAGTCTACACCGCGCCCGGCCAGATCACCGACATCGCCTTGCAGCCTGGCGAAACGCTGGTGGGCTCCGGTCCAGTTGCCGCCGGCGATACGGTGCGCTGGATCATCGGCGACACTGAAAGCGGCGCGGGCGCAACGAAGCAGGTTCATATCCTCGTAAAGCCGACGCGGCCCGAGCTGATGACCAACCTCGTCATCAACACCAATGCGCGCACCTACCATATGGAACTGCGCTCGACCGAGAAGACCTACATGGCCTCGGTGTCCTGGCAGTATCCACAGGACCAGCTCATCGCGCTGCGCCGCCAGAACGCCGAGGCGCAGACCGTCCAGCCGGTGGCGACCGGCATCGATCTCTCTCGCGTCAACTTTCGCTATGAGGTGACCGGCGATCGCGCGCCGTGGCGGCCGCTCCGCGCCTTCGACGACGGCAAGCAGGTGTTCATCGAGTTCCCGCGCGGTATCGGTCAGGGCGAGATGCCACCGCTCTTTGTCGTCGGCCCGGAGGGCGATACCTCGGAACTGGTGAATTATCGCGTCCGCGACAACTACATGATCGTCGACCGGTTGTTCGCCGCCGCCGAATTGCGCTTCGGCGCCGACAAGAACCAGAAGCGCGTTCGCATCTCCCGTACCGACGGGAAGCCAGCGTCGTGAGCGAGATCGAGCCTGATCGTCACAGGCCAGAAGCGGACGACGGTGCCCGGCCGTTGACCGGAGAGGCGGTCGCGCCGATGCGATTGCGCCCCGAACCGCCGCGCGTGACGCGCCTGTCGCGAAAGGTGCTGCTCGCCCTCGGCCTGCTCGCCGGCACCGGTATCGGCGGCACGTTGATCTACGCGCTTCAAACCCAGCGCGGCGGCAAGACGAACGAGGAGCTGTATTCGACCGACAACCGGACGACGCCCGACGGCCTTGCCGCCTTGCCGAAGGACTATACCGGTATCCCGAAGCTCGGTCCGCCGCTGCCGGGTGACCTCGGCCGCCCCATCCTCAGCGCCCAAAATGCCGGCCAACCGGTGCCGACACCGGGAATCGCGACGCCCAATCCAGGGATCAGCCAGGAAGAGCAGCGCCGCATCCAAGAGCTGGAGGCCGCGCGGACGGCACGTCTCTTTGCTTCGACCGAGACACGACCGGCCAACACCGCTGGGCCGCAGCCGCAAGCGACGGTCTCGCCGCAGACGGACTTTGCCAGCCTCGGGCTGGCACCCCAGCCAGCGACGCCTTCCGCGCAGGACCGTCAGCTCGCGTTTCTGAACCAAGCGCCCGACAAACGCATGGTCTCGCCAGATCGTATCGCCGCTCCCGCGTCGGCCAATGTGCTTCAGGCCGGGACGGTGATCGGGGCGGCACTCATCACCGGCATCCGCTCCGATCTACCCGGTCAGATCACCGCGCAGGTGACGGAGAACGTCTATGACAGCCCGACCGGACGCATCCTGCTCGTGCCGCAGGGCACGCGGATCATCGGCCAGTACGACAATGGCGTCGGCTTCGGCCAGCGCCGCGTGCTGCTGGTTTGGAACCGGCTGATCTTCCCCAATGGCCGCTCGATCGTGCTGGAGCGCCAGCCGGGCACAGACGCCGAGGGCTATGCCGGGCTCGAAGATGGCGTCGACTACCATTGGGGTGAGCTGTTTAAAGCCGCGGCGCTGTCGACGCTGCTCAGCGTTGGCGCCGAGGCGGGATCATCCGGTCAGGAGAGCGATATCATCCGTGCGCTGCGCAACGGCGCGTCCGACAGCATCAACCAGACCGGCCAGCAGATCGTGCAGCGTCAGCTCAACATCGCCCCGACGCTGACCATCCGACCGGGCTTTCCCGTCCGCGTGATCGTCACCCGCGATCTCGTGCTTGAGCCCTATGGAGGCTGACATGGCAAAGCTGAAACTCGGCCCGATCGCCGACGACAAGCCGGTGAAGGTCACGCTGGAATTGCCGGCGAGCCTACATCGCGACCTGACCGCCTATGCGGAAATCCTCGCTCGGGAAGCAGGCCAAGCCGCAGCCGATCCCGTTCGCCTGATTGTACCCATGCTGGAGCGGTTCATGGCAACGGACCGGGGATTTGCGAAGGCGCGGCGGGGTAAATCTGATGCCTAGATTTACGGGCCTGTTTCATCGGTTGCAATCCGGCTCAGTTGCCAGATTGTGTTGCGATATGCCTTCCTTCAGAAAGAGAAGCGTGATACAAAAGCTCGGATAATAGAAGTCACTCTCCGAGCTGACGTATCTTGCCCGAACCCGTGTCCCAACGGCGAATTGCCCAGACCGTGCTGAAAGCGCGTGGCATAGCGCGCTTGGCGGAGCTGCGCGCGGAGGGCGTGACCGCTGCCACCATGAGCCGCATGGAGCGTAATGGCGAGGTGCTCCGGCTCGCGCGCGGGCTTTATCAACTCCCTGATGTCCCACTCGACGTTCACCACAGTCTCGCAGAGGCGGCAAAACGCCTGCCAAAGGGGGTTGTCTGCCTCGTCTCAGCGCTCGCGTTCCATGACCTTACCGATCAACTGCCCAAGCACGTATGGATGGCCATCGGACAAAAGGATTGGGCGCCCAAGGCTGATGGCGTGTCGATTCGGCTCGTCCGATTCACGGATCGCCTGCTAGCGGATGGTGTCGAGTCCCACACCGTCGAGGGGGTGTCAGTGAAGGTCTTCGACGTAGCCAAGACCATCGCAGACTGCTTCCGGTATCGGAACAAGATTGGCCTGTCCGTCGCGATTGAAGGCCTCAAGGAAGCGCTACGTCAGCGCAGAGCGACCCCAGACGAAATTGCCAAGCAGGCGGAGCGTGGCGCGGTCACGACCGTCATTCGCCCCTATCTCGTGGCACTGACCGCCAATGGCTAAAGAGGCCGAAAATATTGGAACCTCGGTGCGTGCCCGCCTGCTGCTACTTGCCAAGGCGACAGAACAGAGCTTCGATCATATGCTGACGCGCTTCGCCATCGAGCGGCTACTCTTCAGGCTCGGTCAATCGTGGGCGTCCCCGCGGCATCACAACGTGGTCGCCAAAGCCTGGCGTATCCTCACCATCGTTCGGCGACTGTTCTGGCTCCGGCGAAACCAGGAAAAATAGTAGCGCGATGTCGGGGCCAGACTTAAGTCGATAGAGGGAATCCTATGGCAGGCCCATCGGAAAAGACGATCAAGAGACTCTTCGCTGTCTCAGGAAACCTCTGTGCATTTCCGGGATGCTCGTTGCCTATCGTAGAGAGCGTCGGGACCATTACTGGTGAGATCTGCCACATTCGCGCGCAGAACGAAGGCGGCCCCCGGTTCGACAAGGCTCAGACCGACGAAGAGCGAAATGGTTTCGGCAATCTGGTTCTGTTGTGCCGGCGCCATCATAAAATCGTAGATGCCGAACCGAATGTGTATTCGGTGGAAGCACTGGAGGAAATCAAAAGCATTCGAGAAAGGGAGATGGGCCGACCTGAGCAGGCGACGGATTCCTTCTACGCCAAAATACTTCTCAGTGACCTTCGGCGGATCGAAGTGAATAATAACAGTGGCAATGTCGTGATAGATAGCCCAGGTGCGATTCTAGCAAAAACCGTCAACGTGAAAATGGCGCGTAAAACCGTGAAAGTTCAGCCGGCAGCGGGAACTATAGGCGCCGACCAGGAAGCGAGCAGGTATATTCAGCACCTAATCAATCGCTACAATGAGTTTGCCAGCGCTGATAAGGCGCGAGGTGCGAAATTCAGTTACGGCGCCATTTCGAAAAATATAGAAACAAATTTCAGAGCCCCATGGAGAATGTTGGCGATCGAAGAGTTCGAAGGCATCTGTGCCTATCTTCAACAACGAATAGGCAGAACCCGCATTGCAAAGTCGAATGCGTCCAAAGGGATAAAGTCCTTCTCAAGTTTCGAGGAATACTCACAGACGGTAAGGGGATAACTGCAGCCCATATGGGTGTTACCCGAGTCCGTGTTGCCGGCGTTATCTCGAAGTGCGCCGATGGACGACGGTTTGGCTGACGATCCGACGGTTGATCTTGATCTTCCATTCGAGCTGAGCGGGTGAGAGGATCCGCTTTCGCATGGTTTGCTTCAAGAACGTATATTCTCGTTCTCCGTAAAGATAGCCCATCCGGTACGCGTGTTCGATGAGGTCATTGTTTGCATTGGCCGTTAAATCTTTCGCGATACGCTTCAGTCCTTCGAACAGGTTGCCAGTTTCGACGCGCATAAATCTGTTTATGCATACGTTCCCTACATATGTAGTGGCTCCGTTGAGGCGGTTTCGAATGTAACAGTGCTCTTTGATGTCTTGACCGCAGGGGCAATTGTCGAACTCTTCGCTGATCTCTATGGCAACGAGATCCCATTCCTGACGAGCGACATCGAAGTTACGCGACACCGACAGCGGGAGAATGTGTAATTTCAATCTTTCGAGATTATGGCTCTCCATCGTGCCCATCCGCGATTACCGAATTCGATAGAGACGATTGTCTCGATCGATATCGATTGGAAAGTTCCAGCTATTAAACAGAGCTGTATCAGCAGATGCAACCAGATCGGGATCGCAATGCCCTTCGGCGCGAAGATCCGTGAGAAAAAGGCACACTGGAGCCATCAGGGGTTTGCTCAGCTCGCTGAAGAGTATCTCGACTTTAGTCTCAAGGATGCCATCTCGGTTGGCGAACCCTGCATACAGTCTTGCTTTATTGGTATCGTCCAGCGCGATCGTTGATCCGTGCATAACGGATAATGCGTACAGGGTAACGAATGCCTCCGCCTCATTCAGTGTCGCGATATCGGTCTTCGTGACGATGTTGTTGCGTGTCAGGACCTCCTTGAATTCCCCGAACAGTTGCCCGGATGTAAAAGCAGGTTTCCAAATGAATCTGTTGCCAAGGAAGTCGAGCGCTTTGATTTCAGGGCCAGTCGGTGCCTCCTGCCGATCAATTTTTTCAAGAGCGCTCCGCATTCTCTTTTTCGCCGCTCCGCGCTGACACCCGCAGCCAGACCTTATCTGCTCGTCGGAAGCGAGCCACAGGTTAGCTTCGGCCGCACGCGCGATATCGGCCCATGAGGGCTCGCGACCTCGCATTTTGAGGCTCCAAACATCGACACTCGTGAAGACGTCCTTTCCCACCTGAGTGACGAGACCTTTTTCGCGGGTGTCGCGATGGGCAACAAAATCACCGATTTCACGAAAAGCGGCGCGGCCCCAGGCCCTGTCCCTTTGGCCGAGGAACAAGCGATCCAGATCCCCCGTTCGAAAATCGCCAGCCATCAGCCGGCGAGCGCGATGACGCAAATCATCGTCGAGCACGACACGTTCCCATCACCATTCGCGCCGGCCGGGCTGGAGAATCATCTTGTCGAAGACGTCAGGCTCATCTTCAGCTTCAAATGAAGCGAACGGTCGTGCGTCATCAAGCAGAAGCAGCGAGATCGCGAAATCGTACTGCTCGGCGAATACGGTCATTTCCCGCACAGGTTCTCTGAACCAGACACCAGGTCCATGATCGATGGTCGCCCTGCCATCAATGAGCAGATCCTGTTTGACCGGGAGTGATGTTGCCGGAATTTCGATCGGCCCCGCCGACGTGCGGAAGAACGCGCCGGTTTTCAGTGCGGATGGGCTTGAACGTGCCCAAAGAATGAAACCATCGCGGGACACGACGAGGACCGCTCGCTTCTGCGTATAACTGAGCCAACGCAGTGTCGCAGCAATGAGAGAAACACGATACCGATCCGCGCAGTGGGCGATCATGTCGAGATCGACCTTGTCCCTTTCCGGGATCTGGCGGCGGAAGTCATCGAGCGGCATCAGGAAGTTGGCAGCAAACAAGTTTGCCTGATGCTCTACCTGTCCATACTCAGAATCCCAACGAACCACATCCTGTTCGCCGCAGCGGAAGCCATTCGGATAGGCTATTCGGTGCAGAAGGAAGTGACCGAACTCGTGGGCCAAGGTGAAGTTGATCCGGCCTTTCGAGCTGATCCGGTTGTTGTAAATGATTCCCCAGCCCTTGCGGCCAGCCGGAGCTTTGAACAGAGCGCCATCAAAGCCCGGTAAGTTGTCGCCTTGAACGCTGATAATCGGATCATCGGGAAATCGCTGCGCCGTGTATTCCCGTGCCACTGCCGGGATATCGATCGGAAAACGATCCGCCCCGAACACAGCGTTCAGGAGATGGGTGATCTCGAAAGCCCAGCGCTCGGGTGACAACGGGCGCGTCATTCGTCGTCGCCCAATAGGTCAGCCATGCGTCGAATCTTGTCTTTGGTAGCTGCATCCATTTTTCTGTATTTGCGAAAAAAAGCGTTGTCTGTAGCGTCTTCGACGCCGACCTTCTCGGTCGTATCGATAAGGTAGTCAGCCGTGACACCGAGAACCGCCGCGATCTTTGCAACCTTGTCGGCCGAGGGGCGGGGCGGATTCTTGTTCTCCAGCTCCCAAATGTAGCTTTTGCTCGATTCAGCGAGTTCAGCGAGTTTGTCGAGGGTGTAGCCCTTCGCCTTTCGCAGATCCCGGATTTTGTCGCCTAGCGGCGTCGACACGTCATGCTCTCCATACTCCAAATCATTCCTGTTCAGAGTAGCGACATATGGGATCCTTGACAACGCGCATTTTGCCTCCCATATTAAGTTCGGAGTAGCGATATTTTTTATTTTATCACCCCGAGAGAGGATCAAGATATGGCGAATAAGTGTGGACCTGACACCCATCATGTGGTGCCAAATCATGGTGGCGGGTGGGATGTTGAGCGTGGCGGCGGGGAGCGCGCCTCTGGGCATTTTGATAGGAAGCAGGATGCGATCGACTACGGCCGGCAGGTGAGCCGCAATCAGGAAACTGAGCTGCGCATTCACAACAAGGATGGTCGCATCGGCCAGAGCGACAGCCATGGGCACGATCCCAATCCGCCGAAGGGCTGACCGCCCAGCGCCTCGCCTGTCAGGGCGCGGTTTTTTTATGAGGCACATTCAATCACCGCCCCAGGCGGCACGAGGCGAACGAAGATGCAGAAGCTGACGGCGGTGCAGAACGAGGATTTCAACCAACCGAAGGGCATCCAGCGCGCGCGCCGGCTTCCCGATCCTGCGCTCGGAGCCCTGTGGAATTCGATCATCCTAGATGAGTGCTTGAAGGCCCAGCTCCTCTCTCAGGCGATGCTGAACTTCACGATGCGCGGCAAGGTCGATCGTAGTGTCATTCCGTTGCACGGCGTGATTCTGCTTGTTGGACCTCCAGGGACCGGCAAGACCTCTCTTGCGCGCGGGTTGGCGCATCGTACCGCCGAGACATTTCGGGGCGGCGGGTTCCGTCTGCTCGAAGTCGAGCCGCACGCGCTTACCAGTTCGGCGATGGGCAAGACCCAGCGTGCGGTATCGGAGCTGTTCTCACAGTCGATCGCCGAAGCCGCCGCCGCAGGACCGACGATTGTGCTCCTCGATGAAGTCGAGACGCTTGCCGCCGACCGGTCAAAAATGAGCCTGGAGGCCAATCCGATCGATATCCACCGCGCGACCGATGCCGTGCTTGTTCAGCTCGATGCGCTGGCCGAGCGGCATCCGAACCTGTTGTTCCTTGCCACCAGCAATTTTCCTCAGGCGGTCGATGCGGCCTTCACGTCTCGCTGTGACCTGGTCGTCCACGTGCCCCTGCCGGATCGTGAAGCATGCGGGCTTATCCTGAAGGATTGCCTGACTGGTCTCGGCGAGACCTATCCGGCCATCGCGAAGTTGCCCAGCTCGCCCGCTTTCGACCGTTGCGCAGCCGAATGCGTAGGGCTCGACGGACGCGCCATCCGCAAGATGGTGGCCAACGCTTTGGCCAGCAGCCCGCAAACGGCCATGAATCCGGAACGCGTGACGATTGAGGATCTGTTTGCTGCGGCACGGGCCGCCAAGGCGGGCCGTATTTCGGGAGGCAAGGCGTCATGAGCACCGTAGCCAGTCGCACATTCAAGAGCACGCCCGAGCGTGACGCCTCACGGACCTGGGTGGCGATCGTCGATCTGTTGACGCAGGGAAAGACCAGTGATGCACGGACCGAGCTTCTTGCCGTCGCCGGCGTCGCCGCCAGTGTGATCGCGGACCAGGCGCCGAAGGATGCCGCGATCACAGTGACTTGTGATGGTCCGCGGACGCGGATCTATTGCCTCTATGACGACGACGCCGTCGAGGGCTCCGACGCCAACGAAGATGTCCTTGGCTTCGACCCGCTGAAAGGGGACTGGCGGGTCTCGCTACCTTGCCTGGCGGATGATCTCGCCTGGGTTCAGGGCGCGCTCAAGAAACACAGTACCCGGATTACGGCGCGCGATCTCAATGCTGCTGTGTCGAGTGCTGACGAGGCGGCGACCACGAAATCTCAGACCCTTGTTTTCGATCCGAAAGGGTTTCTCGGCTCATGACCAGCGTCGCCGTCAACACCTTCACCCATTCCGTCACCTATGTGGCTGACAACATCCTGAAGAGCTTGAAGGATATCATCCGCCTGAGTGGCCTCGACCCGTCGGAATTCGTCGGTGACTGGGAAACGCACATGCGTGGCGTTCAGGCCTGGTTGAACAGCGGCGATCTCGAAACCGTAAAGCTGGAAATCTACAACCCGAAAACCGACGCACTGATTTTTCGGTGGGACATCGATATCTTCTACGGCTGGTCGGGTGGCGACGGCAATTTCTGGACCGATACAGAACAGCTTAAATACGCAATTAGGAAGGCCGGCTTGGTTCCGAGCGAGGCTCGCTACCGGTTCCTTTTGCACACGAAGCCTGGTCGTCCTGACGTGATCGGGTGGAGTAGAACTTCAGAGCGTTCGACCGACGGAATGGTGCGCCAAAGCCTTGGCACGACGGTTGAGCACAGTGGCCTTGGAGCCAGCACATCGTATCTCAGGAGGGCCTGATGCTCACAATCGATGACGCGTTCCGCAAATTCAAAAGTCGCCTCGAACTGAACGATAAGGAGCAGGCGAACGCGTCGGCGCGCCAGAAGGAAGTGCGGGATTATCTCGATACGAAATTTAAGATCGATCGGAGCTTCTTGACCGGGTCGTACGCGCGCTGGACCAAAACGAAACCCTTGAAGGACGTTGACATCTTTTTCGTCCTAAAGGCATCGGAGGATCATTATCGCGCGAGGGCACCATCAGTGGTTTTGGCTGATTTCTACAATGCTTTGGTTGAAAAATACGGCGACAGGGTCAAGAAGCAGAACCGCTCTATCAATGTCGATTTCGGCGTGAAAGCCGACGCTAACGACAATACTGATTATCGTGTCATCAGTGTCGATGTCGTTCCGGCGTTCGATAAGGATGATGATTTTGAGATTCCCGACAACGAGCTCGGTGAATGGATCAAGACCAACCCCAAAACCCACGCAGCGGAGGCTACAGCGGCGCATCAGGCGTATTCCAACGAATGGAAGGGCCTCGTGCGAATGGTGAAATATTGGAACAATAACCCGAAGCATGGCGAGAAGCCGGTGAAGCCTTCGTTCCTCATTGAGGTGATGGCGCTCCAATGCTTACATGGCGGCTGGGGTGGTAGCTTTGACCGGGAGATTCAAGGTCTTTTTGCAACGCTCGCCGCCCGGATTTTCGATGAATGGCCCGACCCCGCTGGCCTCGGTCCGGCGATCAGTAACGGAATGGATGCTGAGCGCAAGACGCGAGCGCGCGACCTTTTGCGTGCGGCGGAGCGTGAAGCAACTCTTGCAATCGACCATGTGCGCCGCGGCCGGAATGGCGAAGCGTTGCGAGCCTGGCGCGAACTCTTTGGCCCGAAATTTCCGTTGTCCTGATGACGGATACCAAATTTCGCGAGGTTTATCGATGACAGACTGGTCTCTATCGCAGCTTCTTTCCTCATTGCACGAGGATATACAGCAGCGCCTCGCAACCGTTCGGAAATCGTTCGGCCATCCCGGTACGAAAGGTGACGCGAGCGAGAACGTGTGGATTAGTATGCTGGAGACCTATTTGCCGAAACGCTATCAAGCAGCGAAGGCACACGTGGTCGATAGTCTCGGAAATTTTAGCCAGCAGATCGATGTGGTGATTTTTGATCGCCAATACTCGCCGTTCATTTTTACATACGAAAACGAGACCATCATTCCCGCAGAGAGCGTCTATGCTGTTTTCGAGGCGAAGCAGACGGCGAACGCGGGTCTGGTCTCTTATGCGCAGGAGAAGGTCGCGAGCGTTCGTCGCTTGCACCGCACGAGCCTACCCATCCCATACGCTAAGGGAATTTATCCGGCGAAGCCGCTAATTCCAATCCTGGGAGGGCTTCTGACGTTCGAGAGTGAATGGAGTCCGGCGTTGGGGCCATCATTTGAAAAGGCTTTGGCTGCCGATACGGGAGACGGAAGGCTCGACATCGGCTGCGTCGCGTCACATGGCCATTTCTTCTTCGATCAAACCGCATCGGAATATACGTTTATCAACGAGAACAAGCCAGCAACCGCGTTTTTGTTTAGACTGATATCGCAACTTCAGTTTAGCGGCACCGTACCAATGATAGATGTCGAGGCTTACGGTCAATGGTTGACGAAATGACTTGTGCAGCGGCGGGTGCACTCTCTCACTGACTTTCCTGCCAGCCGACCTCGCCATCATGCCTCTAGGATCATTGCGGTTGAGGGGCCTAACATCAGCTGGATGAGAGACGGGCTCACAATGAGCCGGTTGGGTAATGTCTGGGATAGTGTGGCGATGGAGAGTTTCTCCTCGCTGAAAACCGAGAGGATGGCCCGCAAGGTGTTTCGGACGTGGGAGGCCGCTCGGGAAGATGTGTTGAACTACATCTAGCGTTTCTGCAATGTGGTACGCGAGCACGCGACCCTGGGATATATTAGCTCGGTCGAGTTCGGGCAGAACACTTGACTAGCTTAGGTGCGTGTCCATGGAACCGGCAGCAGGCCGTTGGTCTTAGGGGACGGATATGGACGAGACGCCGGTAAGCGATTTGAGTTTGGATCGGCTCCCTACCGATCTGAAGGCATGGGCCATCGCTCAAGGCTGGACCGAGCTTCGACCGGTTCAAGGCAAGACCTGGGACTGGTTCGGCAGCGAACGCCATGAGGCTCACGACCTGATCGTGTGCGCGCCGACCGCGACAGGCAAGACCGAAGCGGTCTTCCTTCCTCTTATCTCCCGCCTTGGCGACTGGGACGGCCGTGGCTTCGACATTATTTACATCTGCCCCTTGAAGGCGCTGATCGACCAGCAGACGGCCCGATTGAAACCGCTGTTCAAGGCCAAGGATCGACCCGTGCTGCCATGGCACGGCGAAGCGCGGGCGGGACGCGAGGCCGCCAAGCGCAGCCCTGAGGGCGTGCTAGTCATCACCCCAGAGTCTCTCGAGGGTCTGCTGCGCACCGGCATGGCGACGGTGATGTTTAGAGGTCTCAAGGCCGTGGTGATTGACGAACTCCACGCGTTCTTCGGCACGCCCCGCGGCGTTCAGATCATCGCGCAGCTCGCTCGGCTCGACGCCGCGCTCGGCGAGAAAGTGCCCCGAATTGGGCTTTCCGCCACCCTTTCGGAAGACGTCGAGGCAGAGGCCAGGGCGTTCCTGCGCCCGGCCGACCCTGGGCGGGTAGCGATCGTAAGCGACGACACACCGATAACCGCCATAAGCTTCGAGGTGCGGGCCTTCATCGACGAAGCGGCCACCGATGCGCCCCAAAGCGCCAAAATCCAGCTTCTGGAAGATTTGCGCGCGACCATTGTCGAACCCATGGCGAGCGAGGACGGCGGCGCCCGCAAAGCCCTCATCTTCTGCAATTCGCGCGCGATGGTGGAGTGGTGCGCGACCGAATTGCGCACTCCTCGCCCGGACACGGATACAGGCGACCACCCGAATCTGAAGAACCTCGTCTTTCCGCACCATGGCTCCCTGGACCGCGCAACGCGCAAGATCGCCGAGGAAGCGCTGCGGGACGCCGACCGTTCCACCGTGGTGGTGAGTAGCCCCACGCTGGAACTCGGCCTCGACGTCGGCGATATCGCGCATGTCGTTCAGGTCGATCCTGGCCCCAGCGTCGCCTCGCTGCGCCAGCGTCTCGGTCGATCGGGTCGCAGGGCGGGCAAACTGTCCCGTCTCACACTCCTGGTGCGCGAAGAGCCCGGTGGCGAAGGGGCCCATCCGCTCGCAGACCTGCATGTTTCCCTCGTTCAAGGTCTAGCCCAGCTTGTCCTTGTCCACGATCGGCGCTTCGAAGCGCCCACAGCCGGCGCGCTGAACCTGTCCACGTTTCTTCAGCAAACCCTGTCCATGGCCAATCTGGGCGTCACCTTGGCCGACATCAACAAGATCCTCTTAGCGGAGGGACCATTCATCGAAGGCGCCAAGCCAGACTATCACGCTCTGATCGATCGGTTGGGCCGTCCTGTAGAAAAGGACTTGCCCGGCTTCCGCCCGCTGCTGGTTCCACCGACCGATGAGCTTCCCGTCTTCGGACTGACAACGCCCGCACGGAAGATCACCAACGGCTCGGGATTTGGTGCTGCCTTCGACGGCGGTAAGCAGTTTAACGTACGCGCGGGTGGAGAAACCCTCGGTCAGATCCCGGGCGGCCACAATCTCAAGCCCGGTGATCCGGTCTTCTTCGCCGGCCGCAGGTGGGCGGTTCAGACCGTCATCGACGTCCCGCCCACGGTCCTGCTGCACCCCGCCGGCGGCGGGCGACCGCCCCGGTTCGCAGGTTCACCGATCTCCCCGAGCGGTCTGGTGGTCGAGACTATGCGCGCGCTGCTGAGCGGTCAGCGCGCGCTCCCCGACATCGAACTCGACGACACCGCGCGGTCGCTGTGGGCCGAGGCACAAGATGCTTATGACCGGTTAGATCTCGACCTCGAACCGTGTCTGGCCTGGGAGGACGATATCCTCATCCTACCGTGGACGGGCCCACGCGCCCAAGCGACCCTGATCGCTGCCCTGCGCCATCTCGGCCTCAACGCAGGGTCTGCGCACATCGGCATCGTGGCGATCAGTCAGACTGTCGAAACGGTGAAGGCGGCCTTGAA
Source organism: Insolitispirillum peregrinum (assembly GCF_900156605.1). GTDB lineage: Bacteria > Pseudomonadota > Alphaproteobacteria > Rhodospirillales > Rhodospirillaceae > Insolitispirillum > Insolitispirillum peregrinum. The sequence goes on from NZ_FTOA01000008.1 coordinate 72,375, forward strand.
GAAGGTTGCGACCTGGCAAGACCTTCCTAACCCGGACGATCTGGTACGGGGTCTGCGATCGCCGCGTTTCGAAAAGTTCGACGGCGAGCTCGGACCGTATCTGCAGCGCCGCAACTATGCCGCTGCGCGCCTCGACATTGAGGCCGCCAAGGCGGCGGCCGCGCGCGCGCTCAGGCTGGAACCGCCGCCTGAGGCGGCGCCATAGCCGCGGCAGCCGGAGAAGGCACCGCTGGCCCCGGAGCCGTCTCCGGCCCAATCGCCATGAATCCAGCATCGACCTTCTGCGCGCTCATCTGAAGATCCGCTAAGAGTGCCGAAAGAAGACGGTATAGCTTTACTGATTGATGGCTGTCCTGTCCGGCGGACAAGAGGCGTCGAGCCTGGTCCCAACTCGCTTTCGAAACGTGGGGCTGTAGTACGACTAACTGGCGATCCTCGAAGAAGTGCGTGTCCCGGAGTTGTTGGCAGATTTCGTCTCGTGCCTGGATATGGTCATTCCCGGTAATTCGGATCCCGTCGCGCCAGAGAAGCGGCTTCTCCGCGCCTCTCTCATCGAGTTCTCTGGCCAATATGGGCCCGTCAAAAAAGCGCAGATTCTTCCGCGCCTGACTGACAACTTGCTCAAAAGCCGCGACCGAGATCTGGCGGCCGGCCGCGTCCGAGTCGGCGCCCTTCGCATGCACCAGCCACAAGCGGCGATCGACAGGAGCATAGAAGATGAAGTCGGCGATTTCCCCGGAGCCATCGTCACACATCGCCCATAAGGGGCCACCGCCGGTTCGCGGTGGGATCAACCGCGGCAGGTCTTCGAGGCAATAGTCGAACAGCGACTGCTGCTGACCAATCGCTTCCAGATCTGGGACCTTCTTGTTGGCGTCCTTTTGAGACGGCTTTGTCGGCTTCTCCTGCGTCAATTCTACAGCCAGGCCCCGCACCGTCATCGGCCGCCACTTCCAGGCATCGAAACGCACATCACGATATTCAAGCAGGCTCACCTGACGGTCGACTAGGACGTGCCCGGTATCGTACCAGACCGCCAATCGACGGCTCAGCCCGTCGCCCTCTATCAGCGCCTCGAACAGCTCCAAGTCCGGATTGGTCGGGTGGACGTGGAAGGTGCTGCTGACAGATAGGGCCACCCCATCCACCTCCACGATAGGAGTCACCGTCAAGGTCGCCAGCCGTACCGTTTTGCGCGACACCTCAAGGGTAAAGCCTGCCGACCCGGGGATCGCCGCCCCAAACGTCACCTGGCCGTCGGCGAACCAGGCCAATTCCTTTTCGGCCTTCATCTCCCCTTCCTTCGCCGCCTCCTCGTCGTCGGCGGCCTCTGGTAAGGGGTCGAGATTGCTGAGCGGTCGGAATGCCGCTTCGAATGCATTCGCCGCGGCGAGGATCGCGGTGGGGTCCGAGGTCTTGGCGAGATCCCGGTAACCGGCCTGGTCCAGGCCCGCCGGCTCGACGTTCGCCACCAGGTCGACGGCCTCCAGATCGTTGAACAGCTTGGTGAGGAGGGTGGATAACTCCGCAATCTTCCGGCCCTTCTGGGACCAGACCCGCTGACGCTTGAGCGACAGCCCCAGAAATTGGGGCGTACGCTTTTTGTCGATCGATACGGCAGACGTGAGACGGTAGGTCTGGTCCGAAAACGGGTCCATCGCCTCTTTCAGGTCGAGCCCCATGAGGCTCTTGCGATCCGGCTTGGATTTTATGGCGCGATGAAGGCCCCAGAGGGCTGCCTGTCGGGCCTCGCCATTCAGGCAATGGGCTTGGAGAACACGGTCATCGAACGGGACGCCGCACGGATCGCCCGACAGAATCTGGCCGAACCGGCCGGCAGTTACAAATTCCCGGAGGCGCGTTGCCACGGTGTCCTGCGTCGCATGAATGATCAATCGTCCAGGCGCTTGTGGGTCTCCCGGCCGGCCGGCGGAAGCGCCAATCAACGCCAAGTGCCAGATTTGCTGGCGGAAAAGATCCTTCGGATCCTCGATTTCCTCGTCGGGCTCGCCTGCTAGGTCATCAGCATCGTCATCGTCGGGCTCCATCTCGGGCGCATCGTCCATGGACTTCGGTGGCGGCTTGCGAGCCAACCAAGAGGGGGCCGCCTCCAGTAGGTAAACGGCGCCGGTGTAGACCCAGCCGTCTATCGTCTGCGGAGGCAAGCTTTCGATCTTGATGACATTTTTGCGGAAATCGCCCGATTTGGGTTCGATCCCGACCAGGGTTTCGATGCGCGCGTGCAGATATTCCGCCATCGCTAGTGGCTCAAAGGCGATCAACTGTAACGGAAAGATTGCTACCGACGGGTTGAGATCGATGACGTTCAGGAGTGACTCAGCCATGATTTCGATCCCCTGAATGCATCCGCGTCCGACCTTGGCCGTAGTATATAGATGTACTATAGTTGGCCGAGCGCGAAACGGACTTTCGTCCCTCTCGACCCCGTGTATCGATCACCGAAATACCCCCGACGATTCAAGAGTGTCTCGCGTAAATGACGTTTGAGCCTTTATGGGAGTTCGATAATAAAGGCGCGATCCGTTCAAGGATATTTCACCGACAGCTTCAAGGCGCCTTCTGGCACTGCATAGCCGGGAATGTCCCATGCGACATCATGCACAACGGGCGCTGACGGAAGCGAACGGCGCCGAAACAGATTGGCGCGCCACTCCCAGCACTGCTTCTTGAAATTCCAATGCTTCTTGGGCACGAATTCGGTGAGAGCCCATGAAAAGCCCATCCAGAGGTGAAGGGGGGCAGTTGGGGTTGCCGCTGCATAGGGTCCAGGCGAAAGGCCAAGGACCTCATTCATTCGGGATTGGTCCACAAGCAGCCCCGCCTTGACGGCTTCCTTTGCCATCCAGGCAAGCGGATATTTGGACATGCCGCTTTCCGCCTCCGGCCAGCCGCCGCCAACATCGCAATGCGTGCCGGGAAACCAGACTTCCTGAATATCGCGGGTCGCATCCTCTGCGAACCAATTGACGCGAAAGAAGCCGCGCCGCTCGTCAAGCGCCTTGGCGTGCCGTACGATTTCAACATCGGGATTGTAGCGGCCAAAGGGAATCTTCAGCGGACTTCCGATCCAGCCTACTGAATTGACGGTGTCCCAAACGCCCAGAAAGTGTGTCTTGCACTCGCGGCTCGAAATGGTCTTCTTGAAGTCCCGCGCGAGCTGAGCGCACGCTTCGTAAGGCGCGCCTTCCTTTGCCTTGGCCATGGCCCAGAGCATTTCGACGGCATAGGGCACGAGCGGATCGTTGCCGCGCATCGCAAGGCCGTAGAGATGCAGCATCGCGCTCACGACCCGTGCCGTATAGGCTCCACGGCTGAACCCGAAAATAAAGATCCGATCCCCGTCCTCATAGTTGTTCATGAGGAAGCGGTAGGCATCGACAATATCGTCCTGAAGGCGATAGCCAAAAGCAAGACCGGCAATGCGGGCGAACATGCCGCCAACCTGCGTTCCGATGCCGCTCGGGGCCCGGGTGCCGATGCCGGGATGATAATAGACGAGCTGCTCGCCTTCCTTTTTGACGAGTGCGTGGAAAAGCTTGATGACGCTCGTGCGGTCCTTGGAGAACTGATTGGACGTTCCGTCGCAGCAAAGGACGATGTTTCGGGACATGGCGTTCCCCTATCGCAGATCGACTATTACGGTATGGCAGAGCTCAGTCGGCTGCAGGTCCTGAGTGTTGAACAATGTGCTGTCCGCCTTGAGTTCGTTGACCAGAGGAATTCTGGGAACCTCGGTCGGGGCGCCATTCCTGCCGCCATGCTTGCCCGCCATCGTCGACATGACCGTCGTCAACCGTTGAGGCGTACCGGCCTTGCCGCGCTTTCTGAAGCGTTGCCACACGGATTTGGGGGTGGCGTTGAGGCTGCCGTGATGCCCGACCTTGTAGAGATCGACGTCATTCAGGAGGGCAGCCATGTCGGACTGGAGCGCGTAGCTCCAGTTTTCGAGTTGAGCGTCACCCGGGAAAAGAAGTTTCTTCTTGCCCACCTCGAATAGGAGGATGACGCTCGTATTGTTCATGGCACTGTCGAGCGCGGTGACGATCCCCAGCATCTGGTCCTGCTCGGCAATGTCGACCCGATCGGCGACCCAGCGCATTTCAGTCGGGAGCCTCGTTTTCCGAAAGGTATCGGCCTTCTGGAGGCCGGGGAAAAGCCTGCTTGTCTTGCTTTTCGAGACGCCTTCGGAGGCGGCGAGCTTTGCCAGCCGCTGCGCCTTGAACCAATAGTCGGCCGAGCTCTTCGCAAAGGTCTTGATCGAAGCCGACTGCTTGAGGGTCGGAGGTCCCAGCACGTGCACTTTCACATTGGGCAGGATGTCGGAAAGGTCGAGCTGGCACCCGTGATAGACATAGATGTTGTTCTTCGGATCGCCGGCCATATCCTGCAGGTTCTTCACGGCGGAGAGGTTCTTGACATTGTCCTCTCCGAGAAAACGTAACCTGTCGGCGAGAGGCCAGGGCGGGTCGAAGCCGTCCTTGCGATCCAGCCTGTCGACGACCGCCTGCGCGAGCGCCTGCATGCTCGCCAGCGAAGACTGATGGTCCGCGAAGGCTTTTGCCGACTTTGTTTCGTCCGGACCGGTCCAGCCTTCGGGGGCGTCCGGCGCTTCGGTCCAGGGCTGGATCACGCGCTTGGGTGTGAGGCTACGGATGACGTCCCCCGGCCCCTTGCCATCGGCAGACGTCGCAAAACCGTTGATATGATCCTTGTGTCGGTGCGTCGCCACGACGATGTCCAGCGCGCCGCCACATTGCTTCTTGATGTCGGCGGCGACGTCGTCGAGACTGAAGTTGCATTTATCAGGAATGCCTGCACTGCCGAAGTCGATCAGGATGTGTCGGGTGCTGGCGTCGTCATAGGCGAAGCTCAGTAGGAAGCAGTCGCCAAAGCCCATCTGATAGGCGCGGATGGTCGCCGTGACGGGATGCGCCATGACTCAACCTCCCATCCGAGCGAGATGTAGGTTCGCAAACCGGCTGCGCTCGTCATCGCGCTGCCCACTAAGCTGGCCGGTGTCTCGCAGATATTCAAGGCGGCGCTTCTGACGTTCTCCGTCGATCAATCCGTTGCCGATATGATATTTGACCCGGCCATATTGATCGAACACGACGACGCCGCCCCCGAACAGGTCCGCACTTGTCCTCGTCGTGAAGCCGTCAGGAAGGGGATCGATCTTGCAGATCGCCATGAGTTCCGACCCGAAAAAATGCCCCATCTGGACATATTGGCAAAGTGTCTCCCGGAACGGGATACCGTCTGGATCGATCCTCAGCGAAGTGTCCAGCGACACGACCTGGGTATAGCCGCGCTCCGAAATCTCGAGCGCATCCCGGTTTTCCCAGAGGAAACGGAAGCATTCATCGACGTCGCGTGTCAGTGCCTCGGCGTTGCTGCGTGAATAGCGAAGCGCCTCACTGGCAGCGAAATGTGGCCAGCATCCATCGGCATCCGTCTGTCCCGGAGGCGGCACGATACCGAAATCCGCGAAGGACTGTCGGACCAACTCGCGGTAACCGAAACGGCTATCGTCCGGCACGAGTTCGCGGTCTGCGGTGAGCAAGCTCGCCAGAAACTGCCCGAAGTCGAGATCGGTGGGCGGGCAATAATCGATGGCCCGAATCGACATCTGCAGGAGCTGGGCAGCAACTTTTGCCCCTTCCTCCACCACAGCGGACACGTTGTAGCCCCGGCCATCGAATGTCCCGAGATGCGAAATGCGTGTCGTCCACAACTTCACAAAGGCCCTAGCTATGGCGGCGACTACGACTTCGCCACGACTATGCGCTTCGGCCATGTCGGGGGCGTCGAGAATGTGAGGGTGAGGTTCCAACTTGACTGACTGGCGCAGCGCGCCTCGCCCCGCACCACTGGCCATGCCGATCTCGGCGCCAATACCCAGCAAGATCGAACTCCTGATGGCCTCGGGAGTGACTTTGTCCTCGGTGATGAAAGCCAACGGCTCTCCGAGTCCGGGCAGCTTGTGGGTGACACCAAGTCCAGCAGCAACCACCTCGGGCAGCGAGAAGATGGAGAGGATCGCGACAATGTCTGCGAAGCCTTCATGGAAGGCGGCCTGGTCTGGTCCTGAGGGCTCGGTGTAGCGCGAGCGCAGGCCATCGAGGACCGCATGGGTCGTCTCATGCGCCACGACATCATGACTGAGCGAGGTGAAGATCGGCTTGTCCTCCTCGTCGAAGAAATAGCCGAACATCAAGGCCCGATCAGGCTCCGAGTAAAAGGCATTGGCCAGTGCGAACGCGTGGGGCGCGATGTGGAGTTGGTGTCCGCCGGATGACCAACTTACTCTCCGGCCCAGGGCGCGCTCGAAAAGCCCCAGCGTTCGCATCGCGATCGCATAGCAGTTTTGGGCATGGAAATTCGGGTTGGCGACGACGCGCGTTTGGTAATCACGATCTAGGAGTGTTTCGCCGTCGCCCGGCGCGAAGGGATCTAGCAACATGTCGCCGCTCTGGTAACTCTGCCTCGCGGCATAGGCGCGCTGCTCGGTGGCATTATAGTCAACAACCTTGATCCGATATCCAGTTGGCCCGGGCGCAAGTATTTCGGCGGGCACGTCGACTTGCGCGAAGACCATGGGCCCGTCGCTCCCAATTCGAAGCCCGGGATCTTTAGCGATGATCGTGAGCTTTCGAACCGGTTGAATTGCGGTCATTTGCTGCCCTCCGAATAGAGTAAAAATTACCACAGGTTGTTATTGTTGTCCCCATAGCATCGAGCTGTTTTTGGCGATTCTTGGCGTCGGTCCTTCTTTTCTGAATCGTAGGGAACGTCCCGCAAACAAGGGCTGGGTTGAAGTATCCGCAGGTCGCGGATCTCTTTGGTCCAGCAGGCGGGTCGACCCTGATCGAGACGGACGAGCGTTGGAAGTCCGGTGAAGGCTGGAGGGCAGCTATGTCGGCCGGGATGATTGACGTAGGTCTGAGGCGGAGATCGAGACGCCAGCGTGTTCCATCGGATGGGCCGTCTGGCCTCAATCAATGCGCAGGCCGCGTCCATACTTGAAAATCGCATCAATTAATCATATATGGATGATTATTGTCAGTTATCATTCGTATATGGATGGTTATGTGGGTTCACCAAAGTCGAATGCGGCCCTCGAGAGGCTCGGGCACGACATCCGCGGCGCGCGCCTGCGGCGGGGAATTGCTGTGGCCGATCTGGCGGCCCGTGCCGGCACGTCTGCCAGCACGGTCGCCCGTCTCGAAAAGGGCGATCCCGGCGTCGGCATCGGGACGCTTGCGGACATTCTCGTCGCCTTGGGGCTGATCGAGCGCTTGGCGGACCTTGTCAACATTCGCAAGGATGACTTGGGGCTGGCGTTGACTTCCGAGCAACTGCCGCGACGCGGAAAGACCTACGCCGCGAAGCTTCGCAAGCAGAAGGCGCTCGACGATGAGGCCTCGGTTGGAGCAAAGGACGTCGTCGACCCTGACGGCGCGGCCTTCTGATGACCGAGTTCAGCGCCCGTGTTGCTCTGGGAGAGAGCCTGACGCCAGTCGGCCACTTGAGGTTCACGCAGGCTGGGCCGCGCCAGTTTTCCACCTTCTCCTATGACCCCGCCTGGCGAGAGAATCCGCGCGCCTTCGCGTTACAGCCGGACATGCCCTTCGACGGCGGGCCGTTCCACACCTCGGGACAGTCGGACACCATGCGAGATGCGCTCGCCGGCGTTTTCAGCGATGCGTCGCCGGATAGTTGGGGGCGTCGGCTTCTCGAGCGAGCCTATGGCAAGAATCTCTCCGAGTTCGACTATCTGACGCTCTCCGACGACACCTGCAGGCAGGGCGCCTTGCGTTTCGTCGATGAGGCGGGCGCCGTGATCCGCGGGGAGGCGGCCGAGGCGGTGCCGCGCCTCATCGATCTGCAGACAATCACCGGCATTGCCCGGGCCTATGAGCAGGGCAAAGAGATTTCGGCTCGGGACCTGCAGGCCCTTGCGGGAGCCGGCGGTTCGGGCGGCGCACGTCCGAAAGCCAATGTCATCGATGGCGAAGTCCTATGGCTCGCCAAGTTCACCTCCGTGCATGATCAGCAGCCGATCGAACGGGTTGAGGTCGCGACGCTTCGGCTCGCCCGGGCCTGCGGCATCCGCACGCCGGAAGTCCGGCTAGAGCTCGCCGACACCCCATTCCCGGTCGCCTTGCTGCAACGGTTCGACCGGCGCGGCAGCGCGCGTATTCCTTACATTTCGGCGCGCACGGCACTCGGCAAGACCGGGACGGATCTCGGTGCCTACACCGAGATCGTCGATTTCATGCGAACGGCGTCGGCCGATCCGAACGCTGATTTCCGAGAACTCTATTCCCGTCTGGTCTTCACCATTCTCGTCTCGAACAAGGACGATCATCTGAAGAACCACGGTTTTCTCTATGTCGGCGGCGGGCGTTGGCGCTTGTCCCCGGTCTTCGATGTGAATCCGGCACCCGATCGCAACCCGCATCTGGAAACGGCGATCCTGGAGGGGGGCGCGCACGACAGATCCATCCGGCTTGCTCTCGACGCTTGCGACTTCTTCGAAATCGCTGAGCCCGACGCACGCCGGATTATCCGGGACACTGCGCAGCGCGTTTCGGATGGATGGCGTGAGGCGCTCCGTCAGGTCGGCGTCACCGGCAGTCTGGCTCGAGACTACGAGCCGGCTTTTCTGAACACCGAAACCGAGATTGCTTTAACGCTCTAACCGCCGTATTTGACGGAGATATGGGCATTATTAATCAGATATGGAGACTTGTTATCTGTTTTCCTCGCAGGAGTTAGCGGGAAGGGTAGCCAGAAGTCCGGGGTTGCCGGGCGTGCCCAGTTGGTAAACTCGAAGAAGGCGTGGGAGGTATCATCGCGCCATCTATCGCAGTCAATCACGGACTTTTGCGATCGGCTCTAGCTATTTCTCCCGCGCTTCGTATATAATGCGCGCGTAAAGATCGATGCCGCGCACCACGACACATTTATTGTGGAAAATCAATTGCGTGTGATTTTGACGGTATATATGACGGTATTTGTCTATTTCTCTGTTTTACAATCATCGAAAACTCAAATACTTACCGATCCGGTTAATCATCGAGTGGGAATAAGGCCGGGAGTGGTCTGAACCAGCAGAAAAGCCCGCGATCTCGCGGGCTTTTTTGTTGGTTGAATGCGCACTTAGACCAGCGTGCGTTAAATCCGACGCCACAGTACACGACAGTTGGCAAGAAGGTGCAGGCTGCCGCCTGAAACCGCTCGGGGCCTGAGGCCCCGAACCCCCATTTTTTCTTTCAATATCAAGTCAATGTGGTCTGGGACCTTAGAGCATTTTCAAGTTGACCGTCTCCGGTCAACGGCTCGGAAAATGCGGCACTGAAAATGGAGAGCGTTTTCGCTCGGTGTGAAAACGCTCTAAGGCCCCAGCGAGGTGTGGAGCAGCGCTCCACGTCCTTGTTCCCAAACTGTTTTTTGCACAATGCTCTAGCAGACTGCGGAGAAAGGCCGTCTGGCTCTGGCCGGTAATAGGCGCTGGAGCGATTGAGGGCCAGGAGTTCGCACTGGCAAACAATCGGCAGGCGCGGGCGGCGCGGTTCGATCATTTGTTGCCGCCTCTGATCAAGCCCAAGCGAACAGAGGCATCCCTTAAACAATCACACTCTACCAGCAATTGGCCGATTTTCGCATGCAGGCGATCAATTTCTGCCGTGTCTGCCGTAGTTGCCGCTTCCGCCTTGCCGGAAAATGTCGCCGACATCCCTCCAATGGCCGGACGTTTCCATTGCGCGATCATCGTCTGCTGGATCCCGTATTTGGCGGCCAACTCCGCCAACGTCTGCTCACCCTTGATCGCTTCAAGGGCAACCTTCGACTTGAAATCTGCCGAATACCGTTTCCGTGTAACCTTACCCATCTCCCCGTCCCTCATCAGGTCCGGATTAGCTTATCACTCTGTCCGAGTTTCCGGGACCACCTCATTGTTTCCTCGTTTTCAAGAACGGGTTGACAAGCTTCCGCCCCGATATAAAGTATACGACGTATACCTTATATCGGACGGCATTATGACCAGGAAAGCTCTCTCAGGTCGCGAAAGCAACAAGGCAAATATCCAGTCACGAGTAGTGCAATGTGCGCTCCAGCTTTTCCGGGAAAAGGGCGTTGATGCCACTACGATGGAGACGGTTGCCGAGGTTGCAGGCATCACCAAACGAACGCTGTATCGATATTTCCCGAAGAAGGAGGCCATCGCCGATGCTTATTGGCAGGAGAATGTGCGTGAAAAGGTGGCCATGTTGCCCGAGTTGCTACAGGCCTATCCGGATACGCGCGCTCGCCTCATGGCGATATTTCTCGATGCCTCGGCTGGATTGAGGGCCGACCCCGAAATTGCTCGCATGCATTTCAGCTACCAGTTTCAGCAACTTGGTCGAGAACTGGAAGGCAAGGCAGGTTTGGCCAACGATTTCACGGCGTTCCTGACCGCTGTCATATACAAGGGACAGACATCGGGAGATGTGCGACCCGACATACCGGCCGAACAACTGGCCTGGCAGGTACAACTGCTATTCGCCGGCATTTGCCTGACCTGGTTCGCCAACCCGGATGTGTATGCTCTGGAGGCACGACTGACAGAGGCCATAGCCTGCTTCATGGACGGCGCTGGTATCGCGCATTGACCAGGGGAATCTACATGGCACGCATACTCTTTACATGTTTCGGCTCTCTGGGCGATCTGTTCCCTTACTTGGCCATCGCCAAGGTCTTGCAAGCACGTGGCCATCAGGTCACTGTGGGCAGCACGGCCTTATATCAACAGCAGATCGAGGCGGAATCGATTCGCTTCACCCATCTGCGCTGTGGGCTGGATCGCTACACCTCGCCGGAGTCTGTGCGCTGTTTCTTGGCTTTGCTGTTCGACCCGGTTCGGGGTGGCAAAGCAATAACCGCAGAAATGATGACACAGATTCGCGATACCTTTCAGGATACCCGGGTAGCACTTGCGGATGCCGATGTAGTCATTAGCAATCCACTGGCCTACGCTACGCCGATAGCCTGTCGCGAGCGCGGAGTGCCCTGGCTGTCGACCGTACTGGCCCCGATGTTTCTGCTCTCGACCTACGATCCGCCACTCATGACACTAGCCCCCTGGATGAACAGCCTGCACCGCTTCAGTCCGGCCCTTTACCGGAGTGCTTTTGCCTTGATCAAGCACGCAACCCTGGGCTGGGCAAAGCCACTCTATAAACTATGCCAGGAACTGCAGCTGCCGACGCCGGTCGGACATCCCTTGTTTGAAGGGCAGTATTCTCCCTACGGGACGCTGGCGATGTTTCCCTCTGGGTTTGCCGAAGCCCAGCCGGACTGGCCGAGTCACACCCGGGTAACAGGTTTTCCTTATTTCTCCACGAGCGCTGGTGATACCTCGGCGGAGCGACAGGTCGAGACGTTCCTTGCTGCTGGCGCGCCGCCTTTGGTCTTTGCCCTCGGCTCTTCGGCAGTCAATATTGCCGGCGATTTTTATGCCGTAAGCGCCAGCATCGCGCGCCAACTCGGCCAGCGTGCCGTGCTGGTCTATGGGCAGCACGCAGACCAGATCAAGGATATTTGCCCGGGTGACGACATCCTTGCCATTCCTTACGTGGCCTACGACAAACTCTTTGCCGGGGCCAGCGTCATCGTGCATCAGGGCGGCATTGGCACGTTAGCACAAGGCATGCGCGCCCGGCGGCCCATGCTGGTAGTGCCCTTCGGTTTCGATCAGCCGGACAACGGACTCAGAATCCAGCGTCTTGGCCTTGGATTGACGCTTTCCAGAGAGAAATACCGTATTGATACGGCCTTGCCACTACTGCGTGATCTGTTGTTTCAGTCCCGATACCGGCAACAAGCGGAAACGGTCGGCAAATTAATGGCCGACGAGGACGGCATAGGACACGCTGTGGAATGTATTGAAGCCACGGCCGGAAAAGCCCTCGTTTTTGCACGCTGAGCAACTGGTCTGGCAGGTGGAAGAATGCTTCATCACCAGGGAAGCATTCGAATTCCACCAACACCGCACCCGGGCCTCATCATGGTGGGCTGCAACGGCAGACATTCCACGGGACTACGAAATCATGTCGCATCCCACGGTCCAACCCAACCCCCATCACTCCGCCGCCTCTTCACTGACCACAAGGCTGGAACGCCGCCTGCGTACCTGACCGTTCAGCACAAAGGACGCAACCAGCCCGATCACCAGCCCCCAAAAAGCCCCACCGATGCCGAACATCTTGATGTTTGCCGCCGAGGCCAGAAAAGTGATCAGCGCCGCTTCGCGTGACGCGGGGACGGCCATTGCTCCGGCGAGGCTGCCGCCAATGGTGCCGAGCAGGGCCAGACCGGCCAATGTGGTGATGAAGGTCGCCGGAAAGGCCATGAAGACCGCCGCCAGCGTCACCCCGAACACCCCGACCAGCACATAAAACACGCCCGCCGCAATCCCGCCGATCCAGCGTTTCGACGGGTCTTCATGCGCCTCGCGCCCGGTGACGATGGCGGCGGTGATGGCGGCAACGTTGAACGCATGGGACCCGAACGGTGCCATGATCAGCGAGCCGAGGCCGGTCAGGGTGACAATGGGGTTGGCGCTGGTCCGAAAGCCGTCGTTGCGCAGGACCAGCATGCCGGGCATGTACTGGCCGGTCAGGGTGATCAGAAACAACGGCAAGGCAACACTCAGCAGGGCGTTCAGTGAGAATTCCGGCATGGTAAAGACCGGGGCGGCGAACCGAAGCTGCAGGCCGGACAGGTCCACCCGGCCCAGCGCCAGCAGAAAGACCAGACCAATCATCAGGATCCCCACCACCGCATAGCGGGCGGTAAAGCGTTTCAGCAGAACATAAGCCACGACCAGCAGCCCGACGAGGGCCGGGTCAACGCTGGCACCACCGAACGCGCCAATGCCGAATTGCAGCAAAATGCCCGCGAGCAGGCCAGAGGCGATGCCGGGGGGAATCAGGCGGATCAGCTTTTCAAAATAGCCCGACAACCCCAGGGCAACAAAGGCGACGGCCGAGAGGATGTAGGCCCCGACGGCTTCAGCGTAGGGGGTGGTGGCCAGCGCTGCCACCAGAAAGGCCGCCGCCGGTGTTGACCAGGCGGTGATGATCGGTTCGCGATAGCGCCAACTCAGCAACAGCCCGGTCAGGCCGACACCAATCGAGACCGACCACACCCACGACGCGGTCAGCTCGGGGCTGAGGCCAGCCACCTTGGCGGCCTGAAACACCAGAATGAAGGTTCCGCCATAGTTGACGATGACCGAAATCAGCCCGGCGACAATCGGATGGGTCAGGTCATTCAGCCGCAGGCGGGCGGGGGATGGACTCGCAGACATCATTCGAACGACTCTCCTCAAAAGCGTTTCTTGACATCTAACCGATCAATGGCCTGATGGTTCCTGCCATTTTCCGCAAGGGATACAGACCAATTGTTCAAGCATTCCCAACTGGATTCCGTAAAAGCCTGGCTTGCGCATCCCGCCCATGCGGCGATGCCGTTGCACGCACGCATCCAGCGGGCCATCCGGCACTTGATCCTCGACGGGGCGCTGGGCGCTGGCAAACCACTGCCCGCCTCGCGCGCGCTCGCCCGCTCGCTGGGTGTCTCCCGCGATACGGTTGAATCGGCCTATGCACAGCTTCACGCCGAAGGCTTCATCGAACGACGGGTCGGCAGCGGCAGCTTTGTGGCCGGAATGACGGAGTTCACACAGGGCTGGCGGCGGCCACGGCACGATTCGCTCCGGCAGGACTCGGCGCCGCCCCTCAGTCAGCGTGGCGCCATCATGTTTCACAGCGGAGGCCTACACGGTGTCTTGCGCCCCCGGCCCTTTTTACAAGGGATTCCGGAAACCCGTACCTTTCCGCTCCCGTTGTGGGAACGCCTGCAACGGCAGGTTTTGAAAGAGGTCGGCACACAGGCACTTTTGCACAGCGACCCGCAAGGAGCCGAACCGCTGCGGCAGGCGATTGCTGATTATGTGAATCTGGAACGCGGAGCCCGCGCCACGGCAGACCGCGTGCTGGTCCTGACCAGTTCCCAACAGGCGATGATGCTGTGCGCCACCATGCTGCTGGACCCCGGCGAGCGGATTTTCATCGAAGACCCGGTTTATTCCGGTGCCCGCAAGGCGTTCGATGCTGCCGGTCTGGACTGCGTGCCGATTGGCGTTGATCGCCACGGGATCATGGTCGAGCAGATCATCAACGATCCACAGCGGGCAAAAGCCGTATCCCTGACCCCATCCCATCAGTTTCCCACCGGAGCAACGCTGACACTGGATCGTCGGCTGGCGCTGATCGACTGGGCGGCCCGGCAACAGGCATGGATCATCGAGGATGATTACGACAGCGAGTTCCATTACGCAGGCAAGCCCACCGCCTGCGTTCAGGGGCTTGATCCACACGACCGCACCCTCTACATCGGCACCTTCACCAAATCCCTCTTTCCCGGCCTGCGGATCGGCTACGCCGTCCTGCCGCCGCCCCTCGTCCAGCCGATGACCGTCGCCCGCTCGCTGTTCGATGGCCATACGGCCTCCATCGCGCAACTGACGCTGGCCCGGTTCATGGAGGGGGGACATTTCGGAGCCCATGTGCGGGCGATGCGGGGCATCTATGCCGAACGGCTCGAGGTGCTGGCCGGGCTGGTCAGAAAGTATCTTGCCGGGTTTGTCGAGCCACGCGTTCCGGTCGGCGGCCTGCAAATGCCCTGCATGCTGACCGGCACGGTGTCGGAACAGGCGGCGATGGACGCCGCCCGCCGTGCTGGAGTCGAACTGACCGGGCTGTCTGCGCTGTATGCCGCCGGAACCGGCCCGGCCGGTTTCCTGATGGGCTTCGCCGCCTATACGCCAACCGAAATGGAGGATGCGGTCAAAAAACTCGCACGGGCGTTTCGGGCGGTGGAGCAACGCTCCCCTCCCTGATCACCCCTCGGCCATCACCCCCGCAATCACCGCCCCCGGCAACGCCTCGGCGGCGTAGGTGAAGGTGCCGGAGGTCCGTACCTCCTCGGCGGCGCGCATCAACGCCCCAAAGGCGGCGCGGGCCATCGAGCCGCCGACGCTGATACGGCGCACCCCGGCCTGTTCCAGCTCGGCCACCGAATAGACCGGCCCTTGCAAGCCCATCACCACGTTCACTGGCTTGCTGACCGACTGGCAGACCAGCCTGATGGCCTCGATATCCGGCAGGCCCGGCGCATAGAGAACGTCGGCACCGGCCTCGGCGAAGGCTTGCAGGCGCTTGATGGTGTCGTCCAGATCGGTGCGGCCACAAAGATGGTTCTCGGCCCGTGCGGTCAGCACAAAGGGCAACCCGCGTGCGGCCTCGGCGGCGGCGCGGACGCGGTCGACGGCGTGGGCAAACTCGTAAATCGGGCTATCGGACTCGCCGGTGGCGTCCTCAATCGAGCCGCCCACCAGCCCGACCGCCGCCGCCATGCGGATGGTTTCGGCGCAGAGATCGGCGCTGGCCCCAAAGCCGTTGCCAAGGTCCGCCGACACTGGCAACGGAGTGGCGTTGACGATGGCGGCGGCATTGGCCAGCACCTCCTCCCGGCTCAGTGCCGTCAGCGAGTCGCGGCGGCCGGTGGAAAAGGCATAGCCTGCGCTGGTGGTGGCAAGGGCATCAAAGCCGAGGCTGCTCAACAGCCGGGCCGATCCGGCATCCCACGGGTTGGGAATGACAAAGGCGGTCGCCTGCTGGTGCAGGGCTTTGAAACGCTCGAATTTCTGCTGTTGGTCCGGCATGGGGCGGTCTCCTTGGCGGGTCGGTTACTGGTCGAACTGCAACCGGCTGAGCTGCTGGCCGCTGGCATCGAAGTTCCCGGCCTGCAACCAGAGCTGATAGCCCGCGCGCAGGCGCGGCCACTCGCTGTCGAGGATGGAGAACCACGCGGTATCGCGGTTGCGGCCCTTGACGACCATGTGCTGACGGAACAGGCCCTCGAAGCTGAAGCCAAACCGCTCTGCCGCCCGCTTGGAGGGCAGGTTGGCGTTCTCGCACTTCCACTCGAAACGACGATACCCAAGGCTGAAGGCATAGTCAGCGAACAGGAACAGCGCCTCGGTCGCAACCCGTGTGCGGCTGATCGCCGGTCCCCACATAATGTTGCCGATTTCGATCACCCCATGGGCGGTGTCGATGCGCATCAACGCCTGTCGGCCCTCGGCCCGGCCGGTCGCCCTGTCGATGACGGCAAAGAACAGCGGGTCTACGCTGGCGGCGGCCTTCTCGACCCACGCCCGCAGGTCGCTGATATCGGCGGGCGGCTGGTCGAACAGATACCGAAACCGCTCCTCGACGCCGGGTGCGGTCGCCGCCTCGAACAACGCCTGTCCATGCTGGTCCGCCTTCAACGGCTCCAGCCGTGCATAAGCCCCCTCCAGAGTTTTCCGCTCTGGCTGGGGAACGTTCTTCCACCTACTCAGATCCACCACCACACCCTCCCGACTGTGACGACCCGCGCCGTCGTTGATCCCAGGCAACAGGGGCAAGAGTGTGACCCAGTTTTCGCAAAAGCGATACAGCGCACCAAAGACGACGGTCAGGGCGCGATGTCCTCAAGATAAAGAAAAAGGAAGGTCTGGAGGCATCGCCTCCAGACGGGTCCGGGCGGTAGCCCGGCACACCCCTGCCTCCCTCCCACACCATCAAACGATGGTGAACCGCACGTCGATGTTGCCACGGGTGGCGTTGGAATACGGGCAGACGATGTGCGCCCGTTCGACCAGCGTTTCCGCCGCTGCACGGTCGAGGCCCGGCAGGCTGACGGTCAGATCAACTTCGATGCCAAAGCCGTTGGGGATCGGGCCGATGCCGACCGCGCCGGTCACGCTGACATCGGCGGGCAGGGCCAGCTTGTCGCGGTTGGCAACGAACTTCATCGCCCCGAGGAAACAGGCGCTGTAGCCGACCGCGAACAACTGCTCGGGGTTGGTGCCGTCGCCGCCTGCGCCGCCCAGCGCCTTGGGGGTGATCAGTTTGACATCCAGCTGGCCGTCGTCGCTGGTGCCCCGGCCATCGCGGCCTCCGGTGGCGGTGGCGGTGGCGCGGTAAAGGACTTTATCGAGGGACATGATGGCTTCCTTTCTCATCGCACATATTAATATCGTGTGCGATATATTGGGTTAAAGCAAAAACTCAGCGGATCAGATTGGTGCGTAACCGTATCAACTGTTCCCGCAAATCAACCAGATCATCCTCCGAACACTTCATCGCCTCGGCAACGCAGTCCGGAATAATGGCAGCCCGGGTCTTCAGGGCGGCCCCTTCGGCGGTCAGGGTGACAATCACCTGACGTTCGTCCTCGGGAAGCCGCTGGCGGTTCACCAGTCCCCGCGCCTCCAGCCGTTTCAGCAAGGGGGTAAGGGTGGTGGTTTCAAGGTACAACTGCTCACAGATTTCCGAGACGTTCAGGCCGTCGCGTTCCCACAGCACCAGCATCACCAGATACTGTGGATAGGTCAGGTCGAGGTCGCGCAACACCGTCCGATAGACCTTGTTGACCCCCAGCATGGTGGAATAGAGGGCAAAGCACAACTGGGTCCGCAAGCGGAGCTTGTGGTCAGGGTCGGCAGGGTCAGAGGATGGCGCTGTTGTTGTCATGGGGTGAATTTATATCGCGTGCGATAGAATCGTCAAGCCATAAAATATGCCCCCGTGCCCCCGCTCCTATTCCCCCGCCGGAGCCTGTTCGGTTTCCCGCAAGCGGTGAACAGGGAACCAGACGCGGACCTCGGTACCCTCGCCCAGCCTGCTGGACAGGTTCAACTGACCGTCATGCAATTCGACCAGAGCCTTGGTCAGCGGCAGCCCGAGACCGGTTCCTTCATGGCGACGGGCCAGACCGCTGTCAATCTGGCGGAAGGGGATCAGGGCCAACGGAATGTCTTCCGGCTTCATGCCAATCCCGCTGTCAGTTACCCGCAGCATCAGGCCGCCATCGGGGGTGCGCTCGACGCTGACACAGACCGTCCCGCCGCTGGGGGTAAACTTGACCGCATTGCTCAACAAGTTGAGCAGAATCTGCTTGATGCGGCGGCTATCCCCGCGCAGGAGCGGTAAATGCGGCGGCAGATCGGTCTTCAGGGTGATGCCGCCGCGCAAGGCACGCTCGCGTACCAGCCGGATCGAGGCCGCCACCACCACCGACACCGTCATCGTTTCTTCCAGCAACTCCATCGAGCCGGATTCGATTTTCGACACATCCAGAATATCATTGATGATGTCCAGCAGGTGCCGCCCGCTGTCGTGGATGTTACCGACATAGTCGCGGTATTTTTCATTGCCCAGCGGGCCAAAAACCCCGGTTCCCATCACTTCGGAAAAGCCGATGATGGCATTCAGCGGGGTGCGCAGTTCGTGACTCATGTTGGCGAGGAATTCCGACTTGGTGCGGTTGGCAGACTCGGCGCTGGTCAAGGCTGCCCGCAACTCGGTTTCCGCCACCGCATGGGTCAGTTCCCCGCTGACCCATTGGCCCACCATCCGCAACAGCTCCAGATCCTGCTCGTCGAACGGCTGCGCGCGGGCGGTCTTTGACAGGAACGCCAACACCCCGTACACCTCATCCCGCACCACCAGACGCAGCCCCAGATAGGCCATCGCCCCCGATACCGGGCAACAGGGCTGCCGCAGGTCGTCATAGCCCGGAATCGCCCAGCCCTGATGGACCGCCTGCGGGCCTTCGTTGAGCAGGACGATTTCGTGGATGGTTTCCATGATCGGCAGCTTCTGGTCCCGTGTCACACTGTCCGGCGGTCCCAGCACTTCTTCCAGCAACAGCGTATCGCCGTCAGCCTGATGGCGCCCAAGGAAGGCAATCGGCAGGTCGCAGCGGCGGCTGACAAAGCGCACCACAGCGGAAAACCGCTCGGCAAAGGACCGGCTGGAATCGCCGGTCAGGCGCAAAATGGTCCGCCAGTCGTTCTCGCGGTCGCGCAACAGTTCCTGTGCCCGTTTGTGCGCGGTCACATCGGTATAAATGCCAACGGTCATGTCCGTCACGGTGCGCCGTTCGACCACCCGCACCCACATGCCGTTTTCGTACTGGATTTCCTGGGCATCTTCGACCGCCCGGTGGGACAGCAGACGGGCGGCAATCTGACTTTCCGACACCATCGTCGTGCTGTGCGCCGCTGCCGTGCGGATCATCAGCTCGAACGGTGTGCCCTGTTGGCACAGCGGCTCCAGGAACGGATACAACGTCACAAAAGCCTGGTTCCACGACACCAGCCGGTCCTGGGAATCCCACAGCAGGAACCCGATCGGCAGAGCTTCGACCGCCTGTTGCACACGGGTCATCGGCGCATTCCGGGCACCGTCACGATGCCATGGCTCCGGCATGATAATGCCAACGCCGCGATAGCCGCGGAACATGCCATGGGCATCAAAAACCGGCACGCCAGACACCGAAACATGCAGAACTTCGCCTGATCCCAGCACAAAGGGATAGGCGAAATCCCGGAACGGCTTGCGCTCGTTCAACACCCGGCGATGCTCGGCCAGCAGGTCGGGCGGAAAGTCGGGCGGCAGGAAATCCAGCCGCTTGCGCCCCAAAAGATCGGGCGGTGACACATACGAGCGGGAAACGTTGTGCACCGAAAACCAGACGAAACGGTGTTCGCTGTCGGTTTCCCACCACCAGTCGGAATGGGCTCCGGCCAGATCCAGCAATCGCTGTTCGGTGCTGTCGCGGCGGGACTCCAGCTCGACCCGTTGCTGTTCGGCCTGTTCAAGTCGCCGGTTGGTCTGTTCGCGCACCTGCCGTTCTGCCGACTGGTCGAACAGCGCCAGAACCATGCCATCAATCTGTCCCAGATGGCGCACCGGGGCGACCGTCAGACGAACCTCGGACTCCTCGTCCGGAGTGAACACCACCGATGTTCGGCCCTGCCGGTCAAGATTGGCCAGAATCGGCTGCAAGACCCGATAGGCGTCTTCGGTAAAGACATCGGCCAGCGCCGAAGCCCCCAGCACCACCTCGCCCTTTTCCCGGAAGACGGCCATCACGGCCGTCGAATGGCGCGGCCCATAGGCCCGCAAAACACGGTGTTGCAGATTACACAGCAGAATCAGCCCGGGCAGGATCACCGACATGTCAACCAGTCGCTGTTCGGCATCATCGACCTGCGCCCGCCAGCTATCCGACGAAATGCCATCCAGCACCTGCCTCCGCCCGGTTCCCAGAACCCTGCGCAGATAGCGTTCAACCCAAAGGTACAGGCCCCCAATCGTCAGCAACAGGGCTGCAATCAGGGCCACTTCGCGCCAATAGGCTTCGGCCAGGGGACCAGTGATATCGAGATAGATTTCCAGAATGGCAAAGGGCGGCTTGTTGGCCTCAAAGCTCAACGGCGCATAGACCTCGATCACCACGCCACGCTGGTGCAGCTCGCCATCCTCATCACGAAACCAGCGATTCCGCTCGATCCCGAAGCTGATTTCACCCTGACGCGTTTTTTCAAACCGCGGATGCCCGCCGCTGAACTGCCCGATCAACGAAGGATCATTGGAATAAAGAATCGTGCTGTCAGGCAGCAGGACGTTGGCCTGCACGACGTTCTGGACCCGTGGATACTGGCGGACGAGCTGGATAAAGGTGGTCGACAGCGTTGCCTGCTGCTCCCGGTCAAGGGGCTTGCCATCCTGACGAAAGCCCGAACGCTGCAACGCCTGCAGGATTGGCTGGGCGGTCAGGACGGCCACATCGCGCGCGCGCCGTTCAACCGTCAGGTCGACGGCCATCTGGTGCAGGATGTGGGTGATCAACGGCAGCAAAATACCGGCAAGCAGGAACGCCGATCCCAACCGCCAGGATCTGACCGCCGACCCGGCTGTTGCACGGGACAGCAGACCACCCGGAGCCGGACCATGACCCGGCGGATTGTTGCTCTCGCTGCCGTTTCCTTGCACGCTACGTTCGACCTCGCGCCAGTACCCACACCACTGCCGAAAACACCAGAAACGCTCCTGCCTGATGAGCAACCGCCAGCGGGACCGGGACCACCAGCAGCAAGGTGGCAATGCCCAGACCCGCCTGTCCACCAGCAAACACCGCCAGAACGGACAGGGACATACCATAAGAACGATACCGCCCGGTTAACCGGGCATACAGCCACAGCCCCAGACAGAGCAAAACCGTCGATATGGCCAACAGGCGGTGATTGAACTGTACCGCGCTGGCATTCTCAAACAAATTCCGCCACCACGGTTGTACACTATACCAATCCACAGGCAGAATCGCCTCCCCCATCAGCGGAAAGGTGTTGTAGACCAGACCGGCATCCAGACCGGCAACAAACGCCCCGGCCAGCATGGTGAGAACCACCATCGCCAGTGTGCAGAGCAACACCCAGAGGGGCAGGGAACGGGATGGTGGCGGCGCTGAATGCCCGCGCTGGCAGGTCAGGCTTGTCCACAGCAGAAGACCGTACAGGGTCA
Source organism: Insolitispirillum peregrinum (assembly GCF_900156605.1). Lineage (GTDB taxonomy): Bacteria > Pseudomonadota > Alphaproteobacteria > Rhodospirillales > Rhodospirillaceae > Insolitispirillum > Insolitispirillum peregrinum. The sequence continues at coordinate 93,869 of NZ_FTOA01000008.1, forward strand.
ATGCCAATCCCAGATGCAAGGCCAGACGATAGGCGCTGACCTCGGGCTGATCGCGCAGGCCCGAGGCCACCATCAGCCAGCCGACCAGTCCTTGCAGCCCCCCCAGCAGCAACACCAGCAGCAACCGTTTTACCAGCCATGCCGGAATCATCCGCCGCCACCAGAACAGCGCCAGCGGAACCGCCAGCACCAGCGCCATCGCCCGCCCCCACAGGCGATGGATGTATTCCAGCCAGAAAATACCCTCGAACCCTGTCACCGACATGTCGGCATTGCGCAAACGGAACTGCGGGGTTTGCTGGTAACGCTCGAACAGGGCCTGCCAGTCGGCAGCCGAGAACGGCGGCAGCACATGCAGCGGCTGCCATTCGACCATCGACAACCCGGACCCGGTCAGGCGGGTCGCCCCGCCCAGCAGCACCATCACCAGCACCATGGCACACAACAGCCACAGCCAGCGGTGGATCAACGGATGAAGGGTGGCTGGTGTTTCCTGCATGGGTGTCCTCCCCGTTGGCAACAGGAGCTTTCACGGGATATGGGCAGGACGATCCCCGACACACAGGGCGAACGGGTGGCAACAGCGATGAAAAAAAGGGCCGCCTGTTGCCAGGCGACCCCTTTTCGTAACGCGATCCAAAGGACGGACCGGCGTGTCTGGACAGGGCGATTAGAAGCCCATGCCACCCATGCCGCCCATGCCACCCATATCCGGGGCAGCCATTTCCTTCTTTTCCGGCAGTTCGGCGATCATCGCTTCGGTGGTGATCAGCAGGCCGGCCACCGAGGCGGCATCCTGCAGAGCGGTACGCACGACCTTGGTCGGGTCGATGATGCCGGTCTTGATCATGTCGACATATTCGCCGGTCTGGGCGTTGAAGCCGAAGCCGGTGTCAGCCTGCTCCAGCAGCTTGCCAGCCACCACGGCGCCATCGAAACCGGCGTTTTCGGCGATCTGACGCACCGGCGACTGCAGGGCGCGACGGACGATTTCCACACCGATCTTCTGGTCGTTGTTGGCCGGAACGATGCTGTCCAGAGCGCGGACGGAGTACAGCAGGGCGACGCCACCACCGGCAACGATGCCTTCTTCCACCGCAGCGCGGGTGGCGTGCAGGGCGTCGTCAACGCGGTCCTTCTTTTCCTTCACTTCGACTTCCGAAGCCCCGCCGACCTTGATCACGGCAACGCCACCGGCGAGCTTCGCCAGACGTTCCTGCATCTTTTCACGGTCGTAATCCGAGGTGGACGCTTCGATGTTGGCGCGGATCTGGTTGCAACGAGCCTGAATGTCTTCCTTGCTGCCAGCACCATCAACGACGGTGGTGTCTTCCTTGGTGATGGTGACCTTCTTGGCGGTACCCAGCATGTCGATCGAGACGTTCTCGAGCTTGATGCCCAGGTCTTCGGAGACCACGGTACCACCGGTCAGGATGGCCATGTCTTCCAGCATCGCCTTGCGGCGGTCGCCAAAGCCCGGAGCCTTCACGGCGGCAACCTTCAGGCCGCCACGCAGCTTGTTGACCACCAGGGTGGCCAGGGCTTCGCCTTCGACGTCTTCAGCGATGATCAGCAGCGGCTTGCCGGACTGCACCACGGTTTCCAGCACCGGCAGCAGCGGCTGCAGGCTGGACAGCTTCTTTTCGTGGAACAGGATGAACGGGCTGTCGAGTTCGACAGTCATCTTTTCCGGGTTGGTCACGAAGTACGGCGACAGGTAGCCACGGTCGAACTGCATGCCTTCGACGACGTCGAGCTCGGTGGTCAGGCCCTTGGCTTCTTCGACGGTGATGACACCTTCGTTGCCGACCTTTTCCATGGCGCGGGCGATCATTTCGCCGATTTCGACTTCGCCGTTGGCGGAAATGGTGCCGACCTGAGCGACTTCACCCGAGGTGGTGATCTTGTTGGAACGCTTCTGCACGTCGTCAACGACGGCGGCAACGGCCATGTCGATCCCGCGCTTCAGGTCCATCGGGTTCATGCCGGCGGCAACGGCCTTGACGCCTTCACGAACGATCGACTGGGCCAGAACGGTCGAGGTGGTGGTGCCATCGCCAGCCAGATCGGCGGTCTTGGAGGCCACTTCCTTGATCATCTGGGCGCCCATGTTCTCGAACTTGTCCTTCAGTTCGATTTCCTTGGCAACCGAGACGCCGTCCTTGGTGATGCGCGGAGCGCCAAAGGACTTTTCGATCACAACGTTACGACCCTTCGGGCCGAGGGTCACCTTCACGGCGTTAGCCAGAATGTCGACGCCCTTCAGCAGGCGGTCGCGGGCGTCGGTGGAAAACTTGACGTCTTTCGCAGCCATATTTCTATCCTCAATTTTTATCTGAGCCGGTCCGCAGGGGGAGGCACCACATCTGAGCGTCGGTGCGCGGTCTGGAGACGGAACGGCAGTTGACCATCAGGTATCTGCAACAGGTGCAAGCGGCTGGTGGGGAAGGCCTGCTGCCATCGCACAGCAGCAGGCTTTCACGCCGACCAGGTCCGGACTTAGCCCTGGAGAATCCCCATGATGTCCGATTCCTTCATGATCAACAGGTCTTCGCCGTTGACCTTGACTTCGGTGCCCGACCACTTGCCGAACAGGACGCGATCACCAGCCTTGACTTCGAGGGGGATCAGCTTGCCGTCTTCGCCACGGGCGCCGGAACCGACAGAGATCACTTCACCTTCCTGCGGCTTTTCCTTGGCGGTGTCCGGGATGATGATCCCACCGGCAGTCTTCGCTTCGGATTCAACGCGCTTCACCAGCACGCGATCATGCAGCGGCCGAAAGTTCATTCTGGTCCTCCAATTGACCGTAGAGATGTCTACCATGAGAGGAAGCCCGTCCGGCCCCAGCTGGGCACCGTTGTTAGCACTCCCTCTCGGTGAGTGCTAACACAGGTAAGGCGAGGCGCCGTTTGAGTCAAGAGGTCTTGTAACGGCAGATGATGACCATTTGAGGGCGGACCATGAAAAAAGCCCCCGGACCAAAGGTTCGAGGGCTTTTTTCAGTGAAGGACTGGATAAATCAGGCCTCGCGGCCCTTTTTCCGCACCTGCCGATAAAGGGCGACGCTGATCAACCCGGAAATGACAAACAGGGCGATCGACAGCGCAGTACGGAACACCGTATCAAGGTGGATCCCGCTGCCCAGCAGCGAAAAGATGACTGTTTGCGGCAGATAGCCGATCAGCGACCCCAGCAGGAACGGCACCGCTCCGACGCTGGTCACTCCGGCGGCCATGTTGGTGATGAGGTTCGACCCCAGCGGCAGCAGGCGAATCAGCAGGGTCATCGAGAACGGATAGCCGCGCAGGAAGTCATCAACCTTGCGAATCCGCGCCCCGAAACGCCCCTTGACGAACGAGCGGCCAAACAGGCGGGCATAAAAGAACGTCGCCGCGCAGCCGATCACCTGCGCGACCATCGAGATCAGCACCCCGTTGACCAGCCCGAAGGCATAGCCGCCGCCAAAGGCGACAATCTGGCGCGGCACACCGACCGCACACATCAGGCTGCCCAGCGCAATGAACAGGGCCTCCCCGGCAATGCCCTTGCCGATCACCTGCTCATCCAGCCAGTGGGTATCCAGCAGGTCACCGACGCCCAGCACCTTGACCGCAAAACCGATCACCACCAGCGACACGATCAGCCCCAACCCTTTCAGCAGCGGCTTCAGGCTGCTGGGGGCGGTCGAGGATTGTGCCCACTGGTCGGCATAATCCTCGGTCAACGGCGCGGCATCGTCGGTGTCGGCAGACGATGAGTCCTCGAACGGCGACGGTGCATCCGGCGGCGGCACATCCGGCAGGGGGGGAACGGAACGGGCCATCAGCGGGTCTGACCCGGGTCCTGCCGCACGACGCGCGGATTGCGGGCACGCCGCTGCAACCACCACACCCCGAACAGGTCAACGATCCCCACCCACAGGCGGTTCCACAGGCCATACTTCGACACCCCCCGCTCACGCGGGCGGTGGTTGACCCGCACACTCAGCACCACCCCGCCTTCGCGCCGCATCAGGGCAGGCAGGAAGCGGTGCATGTGGTCAAAGCGCGGGAAGGCAAGGAAGGTGGCGCGGGCAAACAGCTTCAGACCGCAACCGCTGTCAGGGGTGTCGTCCTTCAGCATCGACGAGCGAATCCCGTTGGCCACCCGTGACGACAGCTTGCGCAGCCCGTTGTCCTGCCGCTTTTGCCGGTGACCGGCAATCATTACCATCGCCAGCGGCACATTGTTGGCGGTGGCCTGCCGGTCGCGTTCGGCCAGCATCGCCGGAATGTCGGCCGGGTCGTTCTGGCCGTCACCGTCCAGCGTCGCCACCCACGGCGCACAGGCCGCCCGCACCCCGGAATGGACCGCCTGACTCTGGCCGCAGCTGTTGGCATGGCGGACCACGCGCAGCATCGGAAATTCCCGTTGGGCTTCGTCCAGACGGGCAGGCGTTTCATCATCCGACCCGTCATCGACATAGATGATCTCGAACGGAACCACGCCATTCAGGGCCGCATGAATCTCGCGGATCAGCGGGAAAATGTTGTCGGCTTCGTTCTTCACCGGCACCACCACCGCCACATCGGGCGGCAGGACAACGGAAGCGGGGGCCGGGAAGTCTGAGGAAGGAGTCTGTGTCATCGCCTGTCCAGTTCGGACGGTGCCGACGCATCGGGGCAGTCACACCGCATGGCACCTGAAAAACGGGCCGGTTGTACCTGTTGTCGCCGCGACTGAAAAGCTCTTTCCACCGTCACGGTAGGGAAAAGGGTCCTCGACTCGATGAAAAGACGGTAAGGAAGGAAAAAGGCGGCACGGAGATCCCCCGTACCGCCCGGCTCTCTGCGCCATTGGAGTGTTTTCACACTGAGCAAAAACGCTCTCCGTTTTAATGCCGCATTTTCCAAGCCGTTGACCGGAGACGGTCAACTTGAAAATGCTCTCCGTTTTAATGCCGCATTTTCCGAGCCGTTGACCGGAGACGGTCAACTTGAAAATGCTCTAACGCGAAAAGCTTGATCCGCCATAGCCACCGCCCTGCCATGGCCACGGCAGGGCCGCCAGCCCCAGCGACAGCACCAGCGCGCACCATGTCAGGGCATCGCCATTGAGCCAGCCCTCGCTGATCGCCACCACCGGCGCGCCCAGAACGATGGCACCAGCCAACCAACTGTCTTCCGGTTTGCGGCTGACCCCGTCGTGATCGGTGCGCAGACGCAGCAGCAAGAACCCGACAGCGGCAATCACGATCATCGACGACGGGAAATCCCGATAGCGCCCGCCAAACACATGCCCGATCACCCCAACCGACGCCACAATCAGGGCCAGCCGACGTAGCCAGCCCAGCAGGGCGGCGTCTTCGCGGTGAATGGTCTGCTGGCACAAAGCCCGCAGAATGATCACCGAGGTCAGCGCCATCAGGCACCAGATCGCCCCGTTCAAGATCCATTCCCACGGCTGGCGCGACGACTGTTCGATATGCCGGGCGAGGAACGACAGGGCTCCACCACTGGCCAGGCCTCCCAGCAAACTGACGCCCCAGCCCACCAGATCGGCCCGGCGGCCACTGCTGGCGGCCAGCCCCCCCAACCCGATGCCCAGCGCGGCGGCCAGCCCGGCCCAGCGCATCCAGCCGGCTTCTTCGGCCAGCGGCCCCTGCAGGGTGACCTTGGGTTCGCGGTCGTCGGTAAACAGGCCCCAATAGCCGCCTGCGGTCCCTTCCAGCGCCCGCTTCCACGGCTGATCAAAGCTTTCGATCAGGTTGTAATCCCACTGATGCTCGGCAGCAGCGGCAATCACGCCCCGGATGAAACGGGTCTCGTTGACCAGCGTCGCCTCGGCACCCTGCCGCTGACGTCCGGCGCTCGGCCAGCCGATTTCGCCGATCAGCAGCTTTTTGCCGGGAAACACCTGCTCCATGTGCTGATGAGTGGCCACCACATGGGCAATGGCGTCATCGACCGGGGTCGGCTGGTCTTCCCAATAGGGCAACAGGTGGATGGTGATGAAGTCCACCGCCTGCGCCAGTGACGGATTCTGTTCCCAGAATTCCCACACGTCGGCATAGGTCACCGGCTGGGCAATCTGCCCCTTGACCTGCTGGATCAGCACCGCCAGCCGGTCGGCGGTGATTTCCCGCCGCAGCAGGGCTTCGTTGCCGACGATCACCCCGGTAATGGTGTCCGGGAACTGGCGGGCCAAAGCCACACCACGGGCCATTTCCTTGACGTTGTCGCTGTCCTTGCGGCCGATCCAGATGCCCTGCAACACCTTCAGCCCGACTTTCTGCGCCGCCTCGGGGACCTGATCCAGGCCGTTGGTGGTGGCATAGGTCCGCACGCAGTCGGTAAAGGTTGCCAGTGCCTGCAAATCAGACAGCACCCGCTCTTTGGGAACCACGAACGACTCGTTGAATGGCGTTTCGCTGCCCTGAAACGGCGCATACGAGACGCAGGCGGCATGCGCCGTTGGAGCGTCGGGAATCGCCACCGGGCGACCCAGTTGCACCCAGGCAAAAAAGGCAAACACCGCGCAGGCGGCAAATACCGCTGCAATCCACCCCCGGCCCATGCTGATCTCTCCTTCAACCCTCATGCAGCCTTTGCGCTGCTGTTTGGGGATGGTTTACGGAAAGCCTGGCCTCCTGACTAGGGAATTTTCCACATGCCCCTTTTCCGTCTGTTGCTTTAGGCTTTGCAAACGGCGCGGAAAAAGGTCATCGTACCGCCATGATCAACCACCGCCGCCCCTCTTCCGCCCGCATGCGGGCCGTTCTTGCGGGGCGCTCTGCCCAATGGACGGCAGAGCGTCAACGGTTGATGTTGTCCCTGTTTTCGCTTTCGTTGCCGCGATCGTTGACCCGCCGCCGCCATCACGCGGCCGTCGCCGGGTTGCTGGCCCTGTTCCTGCAAGTGCTGGTCCCGCTGGGACAGGCCGTTCCCGCCGGAACCGATGCCCACGGCCTGCCGCGATCACTGGTGGTCTGTAGCGCCAATGGTGGCCTGCGCACCATCAGCCTGCCGGGTACGACATCCCCGACCGGCAACACCGTTACCACCGGCATGAACCCGGTGATGGCCGCATGTTCCGTCTGTCTGGCCTATGCCGCTGGCGGACATCTGGCGCCTCCTCCCTCTGTGCCATTGCCTCTTCCCCAGGACGGACACGGAGAAACGATCCTTCCCTCGGCTCTCACCACCGCATCCGGCCCGGCAGTGCCACTGCCGCAACCGCGCGGACCGCCGTCGGAAATCGTCTGATTCCGCCCTGCACAGGCGATCAGACCTTTTCAGGACTCGTTCTCTCCGGGGGTATTCCGCCCCTCCTGTGATCCCGCCCTGTCAGGCCCGCCGTGGTTTGTTGGCTGAGCCCGTTTCCCCCGTGGTTTCCCCACCACGCCGGACATACCCCTGACAAGGCGGGGTCCATGCACTTTCCGACCCGCCCCCTTTTGCACCCGACGGGGGCAGGATTTTCCAGTACAGGATTGTCATCATGGCCTCTTTCGCTTCTTTCCATTCGGTTCTGCGCGCTTCGGCGCCGCTGGCGGCCGCTGCGGCCCTGCTGTTCAGCGCCAGTGCGGCCTTTGCCGCCGACGTGACGGTCAGCGATGCCTGGGCGCGCGCCTCGGCTGGCCCCGCCAAAACCGGAGCCGCCTTTTTCACCGTCACCAACAGCGGCAGCAGCGATGACCAGCTGCTGAGCGCCAGCAGCCCCGCCGTCTCGGCCACGGACGAGCTGCACACCCACATCAAGGACGGTGACGTGATGCGCATGCGTCAGGTCGAAAAGATTGACGTCCCCGCCGGGAAAGCCGTCACCCTGCAACCCGGTGGTCTGCATGTGATGCTGATGTCGCTGTCGGCACCGCTGGCCGAAGGCCAGACCTTTCCGCTGACCCTGACCTTTGCCAAGGCGGGCACCATTGAAACCACCGTCACCGTCAAGGCCGCCGGGGCGATGGGTCAGATGGACCACAGCCAGATGGATCACAGCAAAATGGACCATGGCGCGATGGACCACAGCGGCCACACCAAGCAGTAAACGGTCAGCGGGTCGTTCCAACTTTTGCCACATTGCGCGGGCAAATATGGTAGAGAGCAGTGTGTGCAAAAGTGGGAACCGGTTTTGCACATAAACACTGCGACCACTCAATACCGTGGATCATCGTGCTTGCATCACATCAAATGTACGATGGTCCACGGGTGAGAGGGTGATCTCTCACCCTTTTGCTTTGCCTGCCCATCACTGACCACAGGAGGACCGACCCCGTGATGCATTCCATTGCCCTTGTCGATGACGACCGCAACATCACGACCTCGGTCTCGATCCTGCTGGAATCCGAAGGCTTTACCGTCCACATCTGGCATGACGGCGCCGAAGCCCTGCGCGGGCTGGCCGAGACCGATGTCGATCTGGCCATTCTGGACATCAAGATGCCGCGCATGGACGGTATGGAGCTGTTGCAGAACCTGCGCAAGACCAGTGACCTGCCGGTGATCTTCCTGACCTCGAAGGATGACGAGGTGGACGAGCTGCTCGGCCTGCGCATGGGGGCGGATGACTACATCAAAAAGCCGTTCTCCCAGCGCCTGCTGCTGGAACGCATCCGCACCCTGCTACGGCGGGTCGAAGCCCGGCAGGCCGCCGCCGAAGCCGCCGCCGCCCGCCCGGCCAGTGCCTCGGCAGACGGCAACACTGATGCTCCGTCGGAAAATGCCATCGTGCGCGGCAGCCTGATTCTCGACCCGTCCCGCCACATGGTGACATGGAAAGGCAAAAGCGTTGATCTGACCGTCACCGAGTTCCTGATCCTGCAGGCGCTGGCCCAGCGCCCCGGTCACGTCAAGAACCGCGACCAGCTGATTGACGCCGCCTATGGCGAACATATCTACGTCGACGACCGCACCATCGACAGCCACATCAAGCGGTTGCGCAAGAAATTCCGCGAAACCGACGACGATTTTGCCCAGATCGAAACGCTCTACGGGGTCGGTTATCGTTACAAGGAGGGGTAAGGATTGACCCCGACCAGCGAGTCCCGCCGCCCACCGCGTGCCCTGTCACCGCTGACCCAGCGCATTCTGGCCGTCAACCTGATCGCCCCGATCATGCTGCTGGCCGGATTGCTGTATCTGGACCAGTACGAAGACGCGCTGGTTGAGGCCGACCTGACATCCCTGCGCGTCCAGGCCGACGTGATCGCCGCCGCCGTCGCCGAAAGCGCAGTCAGCGCCGAAACAGCCACCATCGAAAACCTGCGCCTGCCCGTGACCAGCCACCGGCTGGTGGTGGACCAGACCCGCGCCATTGTGCGCCGTCTGGCCGAACTGGGCAGTATCCGGGCGCGCGTTTTTGACCCCAACGGCTTGCTGGTCGCCGACAGTCGGCAATTGATCGGCCCCGGTGGGGCGATTCAGGTGTTTGATTTGCCCGCCGCCGAACCGGCCACGCTGGAAAACGGCCTGAAAGACCTGTTTTCGGTCACCGGGCGCCTGTTCAGCTGGGACGCCCCCCTGCCCCGCTACAGCGAACGCCGGGAGCAAACCGCCGCCGATTATGACGAGGTGGTGCAGGCGCTGGAAGACGGCATGTCCGCCCGCGCCGTCCGCCGCCTGAACGGTGATGACCGCATGCTGTCGGTGGCCGTGCCGGTGCAGTACTACAAGCATGTGGTCGGGGCGGTGCTGGTCACCCGTCCGGATACCAACATCAAGCAAAGCCTGTTCGAGGTCCGCCTTGCCATCGGCAAGCTGTTCCTCGGCACCCTGCTGATCACCGTGCTGCTGAGCTTTTATCTGGCTCAGGCCATCGCCACCCCGGTCCGCCGCCTCGCCGCCGCCGCCGAAGCCGTCCGCCGGGGCGGCAGCAAAGGCCGCTCGGTGGTCCTGCCCGACCTGTCGCACCGGCAGGATGAGATCGGCGACCTGTCGGTCTCGCAACGGGCGATGACCACCGCCCTGTGGGAGCGGATGGACGCCATCGAACGCTTTGCCGCCGACGTGGCGCACGAAATCAAGAACCCGTTGACCTCGATGCGCAGTGCGGTGGAAACGGTGGTTCGAACCTCGAACCCCGAGCATCAGCGCAAGCTGCTGGCCATCCTGCAAGACGATGTGGCCCGCCTTGACCGACTGATCACCGATATTTCCGATGCCTCGCGTCTGGATGCCGAGCTGTCACGCGCCGACAGTGAGAAAGTGGCCCTGGCCCCGATGCTGTCCACGCTGGCCGAGGTCTATGGCCCGGTGGCCGAACAGCAACAGGTTCAACTGCGCCTCGATCTGCCCGCCAACGATTGCCTTGAGGTCAACGGCCTCGAAGACCGTCTGGTGCAGGTGGTGCGCAATCTGATCGGTAACGCCCTGTCCTTTAGTCCGCAGGATGGCGAGCTGGTCATTGAAGCCCGCCGGACGGCGGGCTTCATTGAACTGGCGGTGATCGACGATGGCCCCGGCCTGCCCCCCGGCAAGGAGCTGGCCATTTTCGAGCGCTTTTATTCCGAACGCCCGCGCGGCGAAAAGTTCGGCACCCATTCCGGCCTTGGCCTGTCGATCAGCAAACAGATCGTCGAGGCCCATCGCGGAACGATCATTGCCAGCAACCGTCTGGCCCCGGATGGCAGCGTTCTGGGTGCCTGCTTCACTGTCCGCCTGCCCGAGGCCGCCGCCGCCGGTAAGTCCGGCAAGCTGGCAGCCAAGGTGGCAGCGCGGAACAAGTCCTGAAGGAGCGGGATCAAGCCTGCTCGGAAACACCGGTCTTCTGATTGGGAATCCCGGTGTCTTCGGCAATCTTGTTTTCGATGAATTCCTTGATCTCGGCTTCCAGCTTTTTGCGGTCTTCCGGCGACATGTTGGCCACGTCGTCTTCGGTCAGGCCCTTGCTGGACAGGAATTGCGCCCGCAGCAGGGCCCCGGGACCTTCACTGGCCAGTTTCATGAATTCACGGAACTTGCTGACCGCATCACTGCCATCGGTCGCCGTTTCTTCCTGCTGACCAATCCGCTGAACGGCAAACAGGCTTTGCGCCGTCTGGTCGGCCGATGCGCTGTCGCTGGCCTGTCCTTGCGAGGCGGCAACCTGTGCCATGATCTCGGGGTGAGCCGCTTCCCACTCACTCTGGCTTTGGGCCGTGCTGGCAACCGAGGTGGTGCCGCCCATCGTCTGCGCAATGGCTGCCCCACGTTCGGCAGCCAGCTCCGGGCCGACCTGCACCCCGCCAGAGGTCTCCAGCGGCAGCAGCATCGGCAGGCCGCCGTCCAGTGATCCGGTGTGCAGGCAGACGGAACCATTGTTGTAAAGGGTTGCCACCACCTTGCCATCAACGGTCACGGTGCCGTAGATGCTGTCATCATTGCCGCTGTCATCCACCGGATCAGCCTGCAGTGGATCGTCTGACCGCTCTTCGGCGGTTTTCTTGTCCGCCTTCGGCTCCTCGGGCGCGCCCAGCAGCGAGCGGAACGCGGAGGCAGCAGCCGAGTTCTGTGACGAGTCCCCCAGAGCAGAAGACGTCGTGACACCATTCTGACGGCGATCAGAATCGCCGATAAGAGAGCTGTGAACCATGAGAAACCCTTCTGTCCCAAAAGAAATATCAGGAAAACAGAAGGCAAGGACCGTGCCAGTCACCAACTCACGACGGCAGGCGGGTTATGCAGAATTCATTCAGAGAGGTCGGCTGAAAGGGCAGAGCAGTTTTTGCCGCTCGGCAAGAAACATCCAGTCCGCGAAATACAACCGGGGACACATCCCCACGGTCCTTGAAGGCACTGGCAACAGGGGGGAGAGCCGTATTCCCCCCCTGCTCCCGGTACCGTGGTCAGTCTTCCAGACCGTGCAGACGCTTGCAGGCGGTCAGGGTGTTGCGCAGCAGGCAAGCGATGGTCATCGGCCCGACCCCACCCGGCACCGGCGTAATCCCGGCAGCATGTTTGGCGGCCTCGGCAGTTTCGACGTCGCCGACCAGACGGCTCTTGCCTTCGGCACTGCCCGGCAGACGGTTGATGCCAACATCAATCACCGTCGCGCCGTCCTTGATCCACTCGCCCTTGACCATTTCCGGGATACCGACCGCTGCCACCACGATATCGGCAGCCTTCACCACCGCCGGCAGGTCACGGGTGCGGGAATGGGCAAGGGTGACGGTGCAGTTTTCCTTCAGCAGCAACTGCGCCATCGGCTTGCCGACGATGTTCGACCGCCCGATCACCACCGCATTCATGCCGGACATGTCGCCAAGGCGATCCTTCAGCAACAGCGAGCAGCCCAGCGGCGTACACGGCACCAGCGCCTGACCGCCAGTGGACAGCAGGCCGACGTTGACCGGGTGGAAGCCGTCCACATCCTTTTCCGGCACGATGGTGTTCAGCACGCGGTCGGCGTTGATGTGGCGCGGCAGCGGCAACTGCACCAGAATGCCATGAATGGCCGGGTCCTTGTTCAGCGCCTCGACCAGCAGCAGCAGCTCGTTTTCGCTGGTGTCGGCGGGCAGGCGGCGTTCGACCGACAGCATGCCGCATTCGCCGGTCTGCTTGCACTTGCTGCGCACATAGACATCGCTGGCCGGGTCCTCACCGACCATCACCACCGCCAGACCGGGCTGGATGCCGTGCTGGTCGCGCAACACCTGCACCTCGGCGGCAATCTGCTTGCGCAGACCTTCCGCAAAGGCCTTGCCGTCGATGAGCTTTTCGGGAGGGATGGTGGTCATGATCGTTACAGGCTCCTGGGCCGGAGAAGAGAGCGGGAATTACGGAGCGAGCTTGTCGCGCAAGGCAGCGGCCACGTCAACCGGCTCGCCGTGGATCAACAGCGTTTTTCGGCGGTCGGTCAGCCCGCCCACCACCTCGATCGAGGTACGGGGCAGCTTCCACGCTTTGGCCAGCATCTTGACCAGCGCCGCGTTGGCCTTGCCATTTTCAGGCACGGCGGTCACCGTACAGCGCAGGACAACACCACCTTCGGCGTCCTCGGCCAACCCCTGAATGGCATCGCGCGATGATTTGGGGGTCAGCCGGACCGACAGCTTGACGCCCCCGGCCACCGGACTGAGGGCGCGTTCCAAAAGCGGCATGGCGTCAGAAACCGCTCTGCATCAGGCGGAACGTCAGCTGTGAAATCACCATCTGCAGGAAATAGCAGAACAGGATCAGGACGATCGGCGACAGGTCCACCGTGCCCATGCTCGGCAGGATGCGGCGGATCGGACGCAGCGCCGGTTCGGTGATGCGGTCAAGGAAGTGACCGATGTTGTAAACCAGCTGGTTGCGGGTGTTGACGACGTTGAACGCCACCAGCCAGCTGAGGATGGCCGAAATGATCAGCGCCCAGATGTACATGTCGATGGCGATGTTCAGAACCTGCAAAAGCGGAAAAATGATCACGTCCATGGCGGCGGCAAAATCCGTCTGAAGCAAATCCCGCACAGACCTGTGGGCCTGCGACGGTGTATCTGCGGGTTACAAGCACAAGGACGGGTCATTCCCTGCGGAACAATACGGAGACAAAAGAATCCCCGCCCTGTGGGTGGACTCTAAAGGTAACGGTACGCCCGCAGGGCCGCAAGAGGCGGCGCAAAAAGTCATCAAAAAGAGGCTTGACACATGGAAAGGAACAGATAATATCCGGCTCCTCGAATGGGGCTGTAGCTCAGTTGGGAGAGCGCATCGTTCGCAATGATGAGGTCAGGGGTTCGATTCCCCTCAGCTCCACCATCCCTTTCGAAGACTGAACGCCGTCTTTTTTCCCGCCTGCGCGGTTGAGAAAAGGCGGCGTTTTTCTTTTCGGGCCCAGCTACACACTGCCCTTGCGCTCGACCACCAGCACCAGCGCCGCCCCGCATGGATGCGCCACATGGGCATCCCCGGCCTCGGCAAAGCAGAACTCGCCGGGCCCCAGCCGCTGGATGTGCTCGGCGCCGTCCGTATCACGCCAGTGCATGTCAACGGCCCCTTGCAACACTCCGAACACTTCCGCACCGTCGTTGACGTGCCAGCGATAGGGCTGGTCGGTCCAGTGGGCGCGCACGGTGACGCCATCCACCTCGCCCAGATCACGGGCATCCCAGGCGTGAGCGGGCTGAAAATCATGGGTACTGATGAATTTCATCATGCTTCCTTTGCAGGCCAGAGCATCCGTTGCAAAAGTGGCAAGCCACCTTGCCGACCAACAACGCGACACTTCAAACAGTTAGACCGTTGGCCTATGATAACGGCCACAGTACACGACAGTTGGTGGAAAAGAATGGGCTATCGCCCAGACCCATTCGGGGCCTGAGGCCCCGGCGAGGTGTGGAGCAGCGCTCCACGTCCTTGTTCCCAAACTGTCGTGTACTGTGGATAACGGCAAACCATACCCCCTGCACAAAAAACAGGAGCCCGCGCGGACCATGAGCACCAACAAGACCCTGCGAAAGCCGCGCGAGATCATCGACCGCAAGGAACTGGTGACCCGTCTGGACGAGATGGCCACCAGCGGCCTCAGCCCGCAGGAAATGCGCAAGCGCCTGCTGGCCGAGCTGAAGGACACCTATCGCCGGGGTCACGAGGTGGTGCGCCAGCGGTGCTTGGAAGGGCGGGTCAACGGGGCGTTGACCGTCAGCGAGAACTGTTACCTGATGGATCAGCTGGTGGTGACGCTGTACGATTTCGTCACCACCCATGTGTATGCGCCGGGGGTGCGGACCAAGGGGGAAAAGATCAGCCTGCTGGCGGTCGGCGGCTATGGCCGGGGCGAGCTGTCGCCCTATTCCGACATCGACCTGTTGTTCCTGCTGCCCTACAAGTCCACCCCCTATTCCGAACAGGTGGTCGAATACATGCTCTATATCCTGTGGGATCTGGGGCTGAAGGTCGGCCACTCCACCCGCTCGATTGACGAATGCATCCGCCTGTCGCGTACCGACATCACCATCCGCACCGCCCTGCTGGAAGCCCGCTGGCTGTGGGGTGACCGCAAGCTCGCCGACGAGTTCAAGCAACGCTACCGCGCGGAAGTGATTGCGGGCAGCGGGCTGGCTTTTGTCGAGGCCAAGCTGGCCGAACGCGACGCCCGCCACGACCGGCTGGGGGACAGCCGCTATCTGCTGGAGCCGAACGTCAAGGAAGACAAGGGTGGCCTGCGTGACCTGCACACCCTGTTCTGGATCGCCAAGTACCTTTACAACATTCAGGACGTGCGCGAACTGGTGGACCTCGGCCTGCTGACCCATCAGACGGCCCAGCTGTTCATCAAGGCCCAGACCTTCCTGTGGTCGGTGCGCTGCCTGTTGCACTATCTGACCAACCGGGGCGAAGACCGCCTGACCTTTGACATGCAAAAGGAAATCGCCACCCGGCTGGGCTATACCGACCACGCCGGGGCAGCCAGCGTCGAGCGGTTCATGAAGCATTACTTCCTGATCGCCAAGGACGTCGGCGATCTGACCCGCATTTTCTGTGCGGTGCTGGAGGAACACAACAAGCGCAAGCCGCGCCTGCGCCTGCGTCGTCCGAAACAGGTCGAAGGCTGCTTTCTGGTCGATGGCGACCGCCTGAACCTGAAACCCGAGATGACCTTTGAACAGGACCCGCTGCGCATCCTGCGCCTGTTCCGTCTGGCCCAGACGATGGAGCTGGACGTTCACCCCAACACCCTGCGACAGGTGCATGAAAACCTGCATCTGGTGACCACATTGCGCAGCAATCCCGAGGCCAACAGCCTGTTCCTCGACATCCTGTGCGACAGCCGCGATGCCGAAGGCACCCTGCGCCATCTGAACGAAGCCGGAGTCTTTGGCCGTTTCCTGCCCGACTTTGGCAAGGTGGTGGCGCAGATGCAGTACGACATGTACCACGTCTACACCACCGACGAGCACACCATCCGCGCCATCGGCACCATGCACCGGATCGAGCAGGGCTTGCTGGCCGACGAGTTGCCGCTGTCCACCAGCGTGATGCCGACCGTCCAGTCCCGGCGGGCGCTGTATGTGGCGGTGATGCTGCACGATATCGCCAAGGGCCGGGGCGGCGACCATTCCGAACTGGGGGCCAAGGTGGCGCAAAAGCTGTGCCCGCGTCTGGGCCTGACCCCGGAAGAAACCGAAACCGTCGCCTGGCTGGTGCTGCATCATCTCGACATGAGCCGCAACGCCTTCAAGCGCGACATCGACGACCCGCAGACCATCGCCGACTTCTCGAAGCTGGTGCAAAGCCCCGAGCGGCTGAAGCTGCTGTTGCTGCTGACCTGTGCCGATATCCGCGCCGTTGGGCCGCAGGTGTGGAACGGCTGGAAAGCCGCCCTGCTGCGCGAACTCTATTACCGCACCATCGACGCCCTGTCCGGCAACCTGTCCGCCGAAGCCCGCGACGTGCGGGTCAGCCGCAAAAAGGATGCCCTGCGCGCCAGCCTGTCCGGGTGGAACGACGCCCAGATCGAACGCCATCTGGCGCTGGGCTATCCCAGCTACTGGCTGATGTTTGACACCAGCACCCACCAGCAACACGCCCGCATGATCCGCCGCGCCGAAGAGCGCAACGAAACCCTGACCATCGACATGACGCCCCAACCGAGCAGTGGCGTGCTGGATGTCACCGTTCTGTGCCCTGACCATCCCGGCCTGTTTGCCCGCATCACCGGGGCCATTTCGCTGCTGGGCTGCTCGATTGTCGATGCCAAGATCATCACCCTGACCAACGGCATGGCACTCGACAGCTTTTCAATCCTCGACCCGAAAGGCGAGCTGCCCACCTCGCACGACAAGCAGCGCCGCCTGAGCGAAACCATCGAGCAGGTGCTGACCGGCAAGCGCAATGTCAGCAAGGAACTGGTCGGCAAAAGCGGCACCCTGCCCCAGCGGGCCAAGGTGTTCACCGTGCCGCCACGGGTGATTGTGGATAACTCGATGTCCAAGACCCACACGGTGATCGAGGTCAATGGCCGCGACCGCCCCGGCTTTCTGTACGATGTCACCCGCACCCTGACCAATCTGGGCCTGCAAATCGGCTCGGCCCACATCTCGACCTACGGCGAGCGGGTGGTGGACGTGTTCTACGTCAAGGACATCTTTGGCATGAAGATCGACCACCAGAGCAAGCTGAAGCACGTCCGCGAGCAACTGATGATCACCCTCGAACAGGAAGAGCACGGGCCAGCCAAGCGCAAGGCGGGGTAACCCCCCCCTCCTTACGGATGCGTCTCCAGCTCGGCTGCCACCCGGAAACCGACGGTGTAGCTCCACAGGGTGATCGGGTGGCGGGCGCGGGCGTTGGAGCGCGATTGCAGCGGAATGTAATACCACGCCCCACCACGGGCGGCCCGTTGCTGGCAGTCCTGTTCCGCTGGCGGGGCGGAGCGTTTGATGTTCCAGCACGACGAGGTCCATTCCCACACGTTGCCCGCAGTGTCATACAGGCCATAGGGATTGGGATTGAACGAGCCGACCGGGGCGGTCATGTGGCCGCTCCACTGGGTTCCGCAGGCGCGGCAGTTGGCGTTGCCTTCGCCCGGGTCATTGCCCCACCAGAACAGGGTGTGCGTCCCCCCGCGTGCCGCCCATTCCCATTCGTCTTCGTTGGGAATGCGGTAGGTCCGTTTGGTGATCCGGTTCAGCCAGTTCACATACTCAAGGGCTTCGGTGTAATTGATGTTGATGATTGGCCGCGAGCCGCTGCCCCAGCCGTGATCGCTCTGCCCACCCTTGCAGGCATGGGCATTGACGCAGGCCTGCCACTGGCTGAAGGTGACTTCGGTCTGCCCCATCAGGAATGCCGCAATGGGGCGCGGCGGGGCATCATCCGGGATCAGGACGCCGGCTGGAATCGGGACCAGTGGCGGACAGTCGGCGCAATCTTCAATGGCGTCAACAGCCTGTGCCGCCGACATCCCGGCCAGCAGGGGCACCAGCAGCAGCGCGAGCACCAGCAGGCACCGCTTCAGCTGAGTCACACAGGGCATGGCTCCATTCCTCACGCACAAGGGGGTCTTGCTCGCACGCTAGCGCAGCCGGGGCGCGCTCGGCAAGCTGTTGCGGTGCCAGACGCCCCAGCGCCCACACCGCGCAGCCACGCACCGTCGGGTCGTCATCGTCCAGCAATGGCACCACCGCCGCCGCCAGCGCGGGCTGACCGCTGTTGCCCAGCGCCACCAGCGCATTGCGCACCATCCGCCCGCGCCCGATCCGCTTGATCGGCGAGCCGCTGAACACCTCGCGGAAAGCGGCATCATCCAGCGCCACCAGATCGCGCAATTCGGGGGCCAGCAGCTCGACACGGGGTAGAAACTCATCCAGACGGGTCGGGCTGGCAAAGCGGTTCCACGGGCAGACTCCGACGCAATCATCACAGCCATAGACCCGATTGCCCAGCATGGGCCGCAGCTCGCGCGCGATCGGCCCTTGATGCTCGATGGTCAGATAGGCAATGCAGCGGCGGCCATCAATGCGCCGCTGGCCGTCGGCGGTTATCCACAGGGCCTGCGTCGGGCAGGAGTCGAGACAGGCCGAACAACTGCCGCAGTGATCACGCTGCACGCGGTCGGGGTCCAGCCGCAGGGTGGTGAAGACTTCGCCCAGAAACAGCCACGAGCCATGCTGGCGCGACACCAGATTGGTGTGCTTGCCCTGCCAGCCCAGACCGGCGGCCACCGCCAGCGGCTTTTCCATCACCGGGGCGGTATCGACAAACACCTTCACCCCTTCCCCGCTTGCCTCGTGCAGCCAGCGCGCCAACTGCTTCAGGCGTTTTTTCAGCAGGTCGTGGTAATCGCGATTGCGGGCATAGACACTGATCACCCCGTGATCCCGGTGGGCATGCAGGGCAAACGGATCATCTCCGGGGGCATAGCTGACCCCCAGCGCAATCACGCTGACCACCTCGGGCCACAACACCCGCGGATCGGCGCGGCGGTCGGCGGTTTCGGCCATCCAGCTCATCGTCCCGTGGGAGTCTGCCGCCAGATAGCCGCGCAAGTCCTCGCCCACCGACGGCGGCAGGCTGGCATGGGCAAATCCGACCGTATCAAAACCGATGGTCAGGGCCTCGGCGCGAATGGCCTGCTTCAGCGCCTCGGGGTCAGTGGGCAGAGCGGGACGTTTGGCCACTGCCTGCGGCTCAAATCCGTTCCGACAACCAGATGGCCAGCTTGGTGCCGCGCTTGATAGCGCCGTACAGCAGCGGATAGGCCGGAGCCTGCTCGGCGCCGTTCTGATAGCCGATGTCGCGGTGTTCCAGCTCTTCATCGCGGAACTTCAGGATGGTCTGCTTCAGCTCGGCTTCGTCGTCGCCCAGTTGGGCGGCCTGTTCGGCGTAATGCTCGTCAATGGCTTCCTCGACCGCCACCGTGCAGGCCATCGCCGCCCGCTCGCCCAGCAGGGCCGTACCAGCGCCCAGCGCCCAGCCCGCCACATGCCAAACCGGCTGCAACAGGGTTGGCCGTCCCTGACGGTCGGCAATCGCCTTTTCAAAGTAGTCCTTGTGAACGACTTCCTGTTCCAGCATGTGCTTTAGCGTGTGCTTGTGCTGACCCCGGCCCATCACCGCCAGCTGGCCGCTGTAGATGCGCACCGCGCCATATTCCCCGGCGTGGTCAACCCGCACCAGGCGGTCCATGAACTGTTCTTTGGTCAGATCGCCGGGAATGCGCATGTCGGCGGTGCGAACGGTTTCGTCACTCATCACAAAGATTCCTTATTCTTCCGCCGAGCGCAGACGACGCAGCGCAACCAGCGTGCAGACAAACAGGACCAGATTATAGAGGGTGTTATAGCCCGCCAGCGAGATGCCGAACAGACGCCATTGCACTTCATCACACGGCGGCGGCGGCGGTTGGGTCAGCGCCGCCTGCATGTCGGCCAGACTGGTCGGAGCCGCCGACGTTTCCGCCGTACAGGCCGGGCTGGCCCACCAGTGGCTTTCCACCCCGACATGGAACACGCCCAGCCCCAGATTGGCCAGGAAGGCCAGCAGAACCAGCCCGATCCCCAGCCAGCGCAGGCGCGCCGACGTCGGAGCCGCAATCAGCAGCAGCGACACCATCCCCGCCACCACATAGGGTACACGCTCGTACAGGCACAGCAGGCACGGGCGCAGCCCGTACACCTTTTCGCCAATCAGCGCAGCGGTCAGCGCCATGGCGCAGGAGAGGGCGATAGCCATAAACAGCGGGCGGGATTGGGTGCGCGTCATGCAAAAGCCCCTGCAAAATCATCACAACAGAGACATCGGCATAGCAGATTTACCCCCGGTTTGCCATGTCAACAACGCGTGAGCACAAGAACTCCCATCGTGGTTATGGGTATTGCCCCCGGCCCGCATTTTTTGCTTGCACCGTGCCAGTCAAAGGATTTATGTATGGCTCCCCAAGCCCGTTGCTGGCTTGGTCCCTGGTTGGGGGTGTGGCGGAATTGGTAGACGCGCGCGACTCAAAATCGTGTTCCGCAAGGAGTGTGGGTTCGAGTCCCTCCACCCCCACCATCAGGGTGAGCTGCCCGATGTGAAGCAGCGCCTGTCAGAGCAGCGCCCAATCGGCACCACGCCCAGTCGGCGCAACGATGGAAGATCCACCATGTCCAAGCCTGCCGCAGCCAAGGCGCCCGTTGCCGAGGCGCATTTTGTGCTGACCATCACCAGCCCCGATTCCGTCGGGATCGTCGCGGCGGTGTCCAGCTTCCTCGCGGAAAACGAAGCCTTCATCACCGAAAGCGCCCACTATGGCGACCCGGACACCGGTCGCTTTTTCATGCGCACCGTGTTCCGCGCCGGTGGCAGCCGCTTTCCGGCGATCGACAAGCTGAAGGCCGGCTTTGCCCTGATCGGTGACCGCTTCAGCATGGACTGGTCGATGCATGATGCCACCCGCCGCCCGCGGGTGGTGATTGCGGTGTCGAAGTTCGGCCATTGCCTGAACGACCTGCTGCACCAGTGGCGCACCGGCCAGTTGCAGATCGACATTCCGGCGGTGGTGTCCAACCACGAGGATTTCCGCGATCTGGTCGAATGGCACGGCATTCCGTACCACTACCTGCCGGTCAACAAGGGCAACAAGGTGGAACAGGAACAGCGGATGCTGGAACTGTTCGACAGCAGCGACGCCGACCTGCTGGTGCTGGCCCGCTACATGCAGATCCTGTCTGAAAGTGCCTGCCGCCATCTGGCCCGCCGGGCGATCAACATTCACCACTCGTTCCTGCCCAGCTTCAAGGGCGCCCGCCCCTATCAGCAGGCCCATGCCCGTGGGGTGAAGATCATCGGCGCGACCGCCCACTACGTGACCCAGGACCTCGACGAAGGCCCGATCATCGAGCAGGGCGTCGAACGGGTTGATCACACCTTCACGGTGGACAACCTGGTGCGCACCGGTCGTGACATCGAAACCGTGGTGCTGTCGCGTGCCGTCCGCTGGCATGTGGAAAACCGCGTGATGATCAACGGTGCCAAGACGGTGGTGTTCCGGTAACGCAGTGCGCGTATGACCTGACACCACAGGATGGCCAGACACCACAGTCAAGAACACGGGGCAGGCGATCGTCTGCCCCGTGTTTTTTTTCATGACCCGGGGGGCACCATGATCTACAGACGGGAAATAGATGGCCTGAGGGCAGTTGCCGTGTTGGCGGTGATTCTGTTCCATGCGGGCTTCGGGGCCTTCAGGGGGGGCTTTGTCGGCGTCGATGTCTTCTTTGTGATCAGTGGTTATCTGATCACCACCCTCATCGTCACCGATCTCGACCATGGACGGTTTTCCGTTAGCCGTTTCTATGAACGACGTATCAGACGCATTCTGCCTGCCCTGTGTGTCGTCGTGCTGGCCTGCGTTCCATTCGCTTGGCTGTGGCTGTTACCGGGGGAGCTGCTGAGCTTCTCCCACAGCCTGATGGCCGTCGCCACCTTTACCGCCAACATCCTGTTCTGGCGGGAGAGTGGCTATTTCGACACCACCACCGACCTTAAACCCCTGCTGCACACATGGAGTCTGGCGGTCGAAGAACAGTATTATCTGCTCTTCCCGGCCTTGTTGATCCTGCTGTGGAAAGTGGGGAAACGCCGGGCGATGGTGGTGGCGTTGGGGCTGGTGTTTGTCGCCAGCCTGGCTCTGGCGTACCGGATGGCACAGAGCCATCCGTCCGCGGCCTTTTACCTGCTGCCAACGCGGGTGTGGGAATTCATCATCGGGGCCTTCTGTGGACTGTGGCTGGCCAGACCGCAACACCACGGCATTGCGGGACTCTGGCAGGAGGTCGCTGGCTGGTCCGGCTTGCTCCTGATTCTCTGGGCCGTCGGCACGCTTGATGACTCTCTGCCCTTTCGCGGCCTGTTTGCGCTGGCCGCCCCCCTCGGCACGGCACTGGTGATTGTCTTTGCCACCCCCCGGACCACCGTTGGCAGGCTGCTGGGCAACCGGGTCTGCGTCGGTATTGGTCTGGTCAGTTACAGTGCCTATCTCTGGCACCAGCCGTTGTTTGCCTTCGCCAGACTGCGCACCCTGTCCGAGCCTGCTCCAGCTGTTTTTCTGGCGCTGATTGCCACCACCTTTGTCCTTGCCGGTCTCAGCTGGAAATATGTCGAGACTCCTTTCAGAGCCAGTGCAGGGGCTGGCCGGAGCAAGGTCTTCATTGCCGCCTTTGCCGCCTCGGCGGGGATGATGGCGCTGGCGCTGACCGGGCATCTGGGCGGCGGCTTCAGCACCCGCTTTCCTCCCTTGGTCGAACGCCTTGAAACCCCCGACAAGCAGGCACCAATCCTGTGTCGGGCTGCCGGGCGCGACAAACCATGCCTGCTGGGCAATCAACAGGCCGCACCGAAGACCGTCATGTTGGGAGATTCCCACAGCGTGATGCTGCGGGCCGGTCTGTCCGACGCTCTGGCCTCGTCTGATGCCTCCATCCTGTCGTTTGCCGGGGGCTGGTGTGCGCCACTGCTGGATTTCGGGACGAACACTCCCCTGAAAAATCCGCACTGCCGCACGATCATGTCGAAATCCCTCGCCCTTGTTCTCGGGAACAAGGACATCACCACGGTGATTCTGGCCGCAGAGTGGTCGAATTACACACAGGGGCGGCGTCCGGATGACTCCGGCCTTGCCTATTACACAGACTCGCAGTCCACCACCTTCAGCCTGCAGGAAAACGCGGCAGCGTTCGAGCGGGCGCTCCAGAACACTCTCAGCCAGCTGACCAAAGCCGGAAAGACCGTCTACATCGTTACCTCAGTCCCGGAGTACACGGTTGTTGTTCCGACCGCTCTGGCCAGACGCTACCTCATGACCGGAACGGTTTCCCTCGGCCCGTTCGAGATTGATCAGGCGGCCTACCGGAACAGGAACAGGGATGTCGCAGACATCTTTTCCCGCATCAACGACCGTAACGTCCACATCGTTGACAGCTACGCGGTGTTCTGTCCCGCCGGACGCTGCCAGTACGCCGATGACTCGGGATCGTACTACATTGACAGCAATCATCTGTCACAAACCGGCAGCAAGAAACTGGCGCGGGCTGTCATACCGGCGCTTGGCCTGTAAGGCGGCCCCAACCCATGAGGCCATGACGAAACAGGCGCTAGAGCAACGTGCGTTAAATCGAACGCACGCTGCTCCAACATTTTGTTCTGTCGCATTGTTTATGCGAAAACCGGTTCCCACTTTTCGCACAATGCTCTAGCCACAGTGATGCGGCAGCGCCTGTTGGTACCATTCTTCCCACCCGTTACAGGGCGTTCTCGTTGGTAAAGTTGCTGGCTGAAATCTGGCTCAGGTCGGTGTTGTCCAGAACGGCAATCTGATAGCTGTTGGCAACCGAGGCACTGCTGAGGTCATCGGTATACCAGACCGTGCTGTCTCCGCTGCCGCTGTCATAGGCCACATAAATCCCGGCCCCGCTGCCAACGTTCAGCGCGGCTGACGACAGGGCCGTGCTCCCTTCGCCATAGTGCAGGCCGCTGGCGGTGCTGGCATCATCCCACACATCAAAGACGGTGTTGGAATTGTTGATGTACGACAGGGCAATGGTGTCATCACTGCCCCAATCGGTGATCAGGTCGGTCCCGGCCCCCTTGGCCTCACTGAGCGACAAATAGCTGGTGTAGCCAAAGATATCGGCCCCACCGCCGCCGGTCAGGGTGTCAGAGCCGAAATAGCCGTCCATAAAATCACTGCCGCTGCTGCCGATGAAGGTATCACCGGCGCTGCTGCCGGTGATCATTTCAACATCACCGACACTGACCGAGGCCCCGGTCGTACCGTTCTGGGTGATCGTGGCGGTGGCAGTATCGGTGTAGGTAACGGTCACGGCAGAAGTGATGTCCTGGAAGGTGATCTCGTCCTTGCTTCCGGCCCCGCCATCAAAGGTGATGCTCTGGTTGGCGATCAGGTTCGATTTGATGCGCAGCTGGTCATCTCCGGCTCCACCAGACACCAGATCATCGCCAGCCCACAGCGAGACGGTATCGTCATAGCTGCTGCCAGTGATGGTATCGGCGGAGTCAGAACCGCTTCCATCGGTGATCGAGGTGCTGAACAGCGAGCTGTTGCCAAGATCAAAGGTGATGTCCGACAGGTCGAGCGTCCCGGTTCCGGTCATCTCCCACACCACGCTGCCGGTATCGATGGTGGTGACGGTTGACAACTGATTGGCCAGATCCCAGGTGGTCTGCACCGATGTCACATCATCGGCCAGAACCATGCCTTCCATGTTGGTGATGGTCACCCCGGTCAGGTCCTGCCCGATCAGGTTGACATGCAGGATATCCGTCCCGCTGCCACCGTCCAGACTGGCAAAGGACAGCGAGGTCAGCGGGCTGGTATACAGATGGTCATCCCCATTCCCGAGGTAGATCGTGGCACTGCTGTGGATGGCATTCAGGTACAGCATGTCGTTACCATCACCGGCGTCCCACACCAGCGTCTGGTCGTCATGAATGACCGCCATGTCATTGGCAGCAGAGGTGTCGTTATCCCGCAGGATATAGGTACCATCGGCGGTGACATAGGTTTTGACGGTCGAAGTATTGGTAAAGTCAACAATGTAGATGGCGTTGGTGGTCAGCGAGTCATAGGACAGGATCAGGTCCGTGCCATCGATGGCCATCCGGTACAGGGTCGCATCAGACTGCTGGACGTCGATAACATTGGCACCTTCGGTATCACTGATCCAGTCAGAGCCGAACGGCGCAGAGCCATAGACATAAACGTCATCCCCGGTCCCGCCATGGAGCTGGTCATCGCCAGCATCGCCACTGATGGTGTTGTTACCGGCATTGCCGTAAAGGGTATCGTCCCCGGCCCCGCCAAACAGCAGGTCATCGCCGGTATCGCCAGCATCATTGACCGACAGACCGGCATAGATCACGTCCCGGTAGGCCGACCCATGGATGGTGTCGGTCCCCTCTGCCCCAAAGATGGTTTGCGTGACGCTGTCATTGGTGTTCCGCCCCAGCATCAGCTCACCGTCTTCGGTACCAAACCAGACAGAATCCGTGCTGGAGGATACGCTGATAGTGCTGCCATCGGGCATCAGGATCAGGCTGGGCGCTTTGTGCCCAAAGGCGGTATTGAGAACGGTGTTGTCCCAGGTCAGCGTTTCCGTGCCGTCATAGGTAAAGACCAGATCGCCCCTGCTGTCATAGCCCATGCTGAGCGTTTTCGCACTGTCCAGCGAACGGAGGTCAATCACGTCGCTGCCAGACACATCGGCAATGGTGTCATCGCCATCCCCCGACCAGACATAGGTATCGTCACCATTGCCACCCAGCAGGGCATCATTGCCTGCCCCGTCACGCAGGACGTTGTTGCCATAATTGCCATGCAACTCGTCATTGCCAGCCCCACCGATCAGGGTGTCGTTGCCGGTGTCCGAGCTGTCATTGTCGCTGCCCCCGGCATAGAGGGTATCATCGCCTGCACTGCCCAGCATGGTGTCAACACCAGCGTTGCCATACAGCTCGTCACCGGTATAGCTGGCCACGACGATCTCGTCACCGTCGCCCCCGTTGCCACGCTCCACCAGTCCATAGGTGGTGCCGTCCTGCATCTTCAGGGTTTCAACCGAGCTGTCACCGGCAATCAGTTCCAGCGTGCCGCTGTTGCCCGCCGTCAGCAGGATGTTGCCATCCGCGTTCCGCTCGATGGTGATCGTGGTACCGGCCGAGATGTTTTCCAGCGACAGCAGGTCATTCCCCGACTGTTCGTCGATGGTGTCCGTGCCGCTGCCACTCCAGAAATAGGTGTCGTCGCCGCCGGTATCCTGAATGCTGTTATCGCCGGAATCATCGGTAACCTGATCGTCTCCGCTGCCCAGAATCAGGTTCTCGATATCCGTCAGGGTATCTGTCCCGCCGTATCCACCTGTCACGGTCCCGCTGACGAGGTTGACGGTCAGATCACCGGTCGCACCGGCATAGCTGGCGGTGTCACTGCCCGCGCCGCCATCAAGAACGTTATCTCCGGCACCGCCCTTCAGGGTGTCGTCGCCGTCCCTCCCTTTCAGGGTATTGTCGTTGCTGTCCCCGGTCAGGCTATCGTTGCCATCGCTGCCCCAGACATGTTCGATACCATAAAGGGTGTCGCTGCCAACGTCGGTCCCACTGACGAACCCGGCAGAGGCCCCGTTCAAGGTGACGGTAACGCCGGAGCCGATGAGCCTGAGATCAAGAACGTCATCGCTGCCTGCATCGGCTGTGCTGTCTCCGCCATAATAGACGTCATGACTGCTGCTGCCCGATGCTGCGACAAAGGTGTCGTCACCCGCCCCACCAGACAGCGTATCACTGCCACCATTGCCATACAGGGTGTCGTCGCCCTCATCACCGAACAGCTCGTCGCTTGCCATTCCGCCATAGAGGGTATCGTTCCCGGCGCCGCCGTGCAGATTGTC
Organism: Insolitispirillum peregrinum; assembly: GCF_900156605.1. Classification (GTDB taxonomy): domain Bacteria; phylum Pseudomonadota; class Alphaproteobacteria; order Rhodospirillales; family Rhodospirillaceae; genus Insolitispirillum; species Insolitispirillum peregrinum. The sequence continues at coordinate 120,696 of NZ_FTOA01000008.1, forward strand.
CTCGTCGGCCCCGATGTTGGTGACACTGCCACCGTAGATCTCATCATCACCGCTGCCGCCAAAGATGACGTCTTCATCCAGGCCACCATACAGTGTCTGGCCACCGGCATAGCCAACGATGACATCCATCCCGCTGGTCCCGTTGACGATGGCCGTATTCTGTTCGATCAGCGTCATCACATAACCGGTCGGGTCTTTCAGGGTATCAACCCCGGCACCGGCAAGGATGGTCAAATGTGCCGCACCATCATCATAGTCAACGATCAGGTTCCCCGCAGCATCATGGTACAGCAGGGTGTTCACATTCTCGTCAAGATCAGCCAGCGACAGGGTATCCGACCCCGATCCGTCGCTGATGGTGTCATTGCCCGTTCCCTGCCAGATGTAGGTATCGTCCCCGGCTCCCCCCATCAGGACATCATTACCGCTGCCATCCTTGAAGGTATCGGCCAGCGCGGACCCGATGATGGTCTCGAAGCTCCTGACCAGATCGGTGTTGCCGAACTGGTCGGTAACGGTGGCATATCCCGTCCAGCTCAGCGCAGAAAGGTTTACCGAGATACCCTGGGTGCCGGTCTCGCTGTACGACAGGACATCATTGCCCGATCCGCCATCCAGGGTGTCGTTTCCGGCCCCGCCATACAGCGTGTCATCGCCCGTCCCGCCATCCAGCTCGTTGTTTCCGGCGCTACCATAGAGAATGTCGTTCCCGGCACCGCCATCCATGTCATCATCGGCCGTTGACTCTGCGCCACTGCGGGTCGAGGCCGCATACAGCACATCATCACCGCTGCCCCCAAAAATGATATCCTTGCCAGCCAGCCCGTACAGGGTCTGTCCGGTATGGTACCCGACAATCAGGTCGTCACCGGTAGTCCCGCTGACCGTGGTATCGGTATTTTCGATCAGGGTCAGCGTCTCGCCGTCAGGGATGATCACCAGTTCGATGCTGCTACCCGCCTGAATGGTCAGGGAGCTGCTGGCACTGGAGGTCACCACAAGATTGCCGCTGCTGTCATGCTGGATCGAGCCGACCTGCGCACTGTCCAGCAGGCCCAGCGACAGCAGATCGGCAGTGCCACCCGTATCAATCACCGTATCGTTGCCCAGGGCGATCCAGGTATAGGTATCGCTACCCAACCCTCCCTGAAAGACCTGACTGTCAGCCCCATCCCTGAAGCTGTCGGCCAGCGCCGACCCGATGATCGTCTCGAAATTCTTCACCTGATCCGAATTGCCGAACTGGTCGGTGACCGTTGCGTATCCGGCTCCGTTCACCGAACTGAGATCAACAAAGATGCCTTGCGTGCCAGTGGCGCTGTACGACAGGGTATCGCTGCCATCGCCGCCATCAAGCACGTCATTGCCTGCACCGCCATCAAGCGTGTCATTCCCGGCATTGCCATACAGGGTATCCGCCCCGGTGCCACCGTACAGTTCGTTGCTGCCCGCGCTGCCATAGAGGGTGTCGTCTCCGGCTCCACCGGCGAGATAATCCTCATCGGTAGCCGGGGCCCCCGCGGCGTTGGTCCCGGTGCTGGTGGTGGCGGCATAAATCACATCATTGCCACTGCCGCCAAAGATCACGTCTTCGCCCGCAGCCCCGTACAGGGTTTGCCCGCCACCATGGCCGACAATAATGTCAGCCCCGGACGAGCCGGTCACCGTCGGGCTGGCGTCCTCAATCAACGCCAGGATCGTGCCGTCCGGGCCGATCACCTGCTCGATGGCACTGCCCGAAGTCACGGTCAGCGTCGCGCCACCATTATTATAGCTCACCAGCAGATTGCCGCTGCTGTCATGGGACAACGACGAAATCAGGTCGCCATCAAGCAGGTCCAGTGACAGCACATCGGTGGTGCCGCCGGTATCGGTCACCGTGTCGGTGCCCAGGCCGCTCCACACATAGGTATCACTGCCCAGCCCGCCCTGCAGGACCTGATTCCCCGCCCCGTCGGTAAAGCTGTCAGCCAGGGATGATCCGATGATCGTCTCGAAATTCTTCACCCGGTCGGTATTGCCGAACTGGTCGGTGGCCGTTGCGTATCCGGCGGCGTTCACCGAGCCGAGATCAACAGAGACCCCCTGGGTGCCGGTGGCGCTGTATGACAGGGTGTCATTGCCATCCCCGCCATCGAGCACATCATTGCCCGCCCCCCCGTCCAGCACATCGTTTCCGGTACCGCCTTCGAGGGTATCATTACCCGCCCCACCGCTCAGACTGTTGGCATCACTGTTGCCAATGATGGTGTCATTGCCTGAACCGCCAACCACATGCTCGATGCCATACAGCCGGTCAACACCGATATCGGTTCCACTGGCAACACCATAGGCCGTCTGCAGCCCGCTGGCCCCTTGCAGCTTGACCGAAATGCTGTTGGTCGCACTGCTGTAAATCAACAGGTCGTTGCTGCCGGTATCGGTTCCGTCGGCCTCGCCGCCATAATAGACGTCGTTGCCTTCCCCCGAACCACCAACCAGTGTGTCGTCCCCGGCACCGCCGATCAGCGTGTCGTTGCCGGCGTTGCTCTGCATGCGGTCATTCCCACCGCCGCCATCAATGGTGTCATTCCCCGAGCCGGTGGTGATGGTGTTGCCGCTGTCATCCCCAACGATGTAATAGTTCGCGCTGGATGATGCCACCGAATAGGGCGTCGTCCCCGTCACCGTCTCGTTGACAATCGTCGTGGAGGAAGAGCCCGTCGACCCCGACGCGGTGTGTCCCGACAGACTGTTGTCGGTCGTCCCGCTGATGATCGCCTGGATCACCGACGTCAACAGCGATCCGGTGCCGCCAGAGGTCACCGTAATGGTCCCGCTGCCGCCCGCTACAGTCGCCACCGTCTGCAGGGCTGAACTGGTCAGGGTCTCGGTCACGGTTTGCGACAGGGTGACCTTTACCGTCTCGCTCGTCGTACTGTTGTCATTGGCCTGCGTGGAGGAACTGCTTTCCGACGGGCTGTTGTTGCTGTCTTGCTGCGAGTTGTCCGGTGTGCTGTTCAGCGGCGTGGAATTGTACTGACTGCTCGACGGCGCGGTGCTGTCAATGAACGGAGACACCGAGCTGTGCGACGGCAGCAGGCTGAAGGATTCGCCGAACAGGGTGTGGAAATCCTGTGCCGACAGGGTAAAGGCGATGCTCTGGCCGCTGCCAAAGCTCAAGCCGTTCATCGGAATGTTCAGCGCCATCACCTGCCCGTTGGGCAACATGACGTTGATTTCCCCAACGGTACCACTGGGGTCGGGGATCAGGATCACCCGCAGGTCGGACTGGTCATCGGCATTGACGCCAACGGAGCCCGATGTCCCGCGAATCCCGATGGTCGCCACCGGGGTACTGACCGTCATCGCATCCGGGCCAGCCTTGGCAACCTGTCCCGACACAAACGAAAAAGTCCCCGACAGCAGCGAGAATTTCGAGCTGCCATCCCCGCCCGCCGGATCATAAATCATCTCGTCGAGGACCATTTTCGCCTTGGCTCCCAGCGAAAATTCGGTGCCATCGACAAAGGTGATCCCCACGCCGCCATCATCACTGCTGACCAGCAGATCGCCTTCAAAGACCGGGTCTCCGGCCTTCAGGGTCGCGGTGGTGCCATCGGCATGCTGGACGGTTACGATTCCCTTGACCTGCTGCACGGTCCCGATCGGGGGGGATGCCTGTGCCAGCTGGGGTGCGCCCTCGGCAGCCACCTGCCCCGGTGCCAACGGACCGGCCAGCCGGGTCGCCAGTGCCCCGGACAGTTCGCCATGACCATCCGCCGTCGTCAGCGATGGAGTCGGGTCCATCGAGAAAAAGCCGCGAACCACATACTGGTGCCCGTCAGGCGCAGAAATCACCAGGTCGGCCCCCGCCCGGCTGTATGACCCTTCGGTCATCACATCCAGAGACGGAAGAACCGCCTTGCCGTCATGCAGACCGATTACTGATCCGGTCTGCCCCACGCCCGCCATCGCCCCAGTGCCAAGAGACATCGTACCCTCTGCAGCTTGATCTGTTTCAGGGAAAGCCTTCCCCACCACACGGGCTCGTCAGCTTTTCCAGCAGCGCACGTGTACAGATACTTCTACCGAAGGGCGAGGGTTCCCTCAATGACGAGAATCACAAAAGGGCTTTTCAGCCATGATGATGACAAACGCGCAACACTTCCAGCAAGGGCGGCAAGGCCGGACAGTCTTGCGCGCAGACCGACATCTGCCATACCAGATCCGAGGTCAGGTCCACCAGAGCCGGGTAATCGCCAGCCCCAAGAGCCTGTTGAAAGGGCGTCATGGCCGGAACAAGGCAGCAGGGACTCCCTTGATATCCCCCGCCGTGCACCGTGGTTTTGTGCAGCAGGTGCTTGAGGTAGGCTGCGGTAAAATCGCACACCTGCCCCGGTTCCTGTGCGTCTTGTCGGGGCGCAGGATGCAGACGGTCATGGTCGTAGAGAGGGCAATGTCCGGATACCATCAGTTTTTCCCCCAAACCCCTCAGCACCCAACGCCATCATCGCAGATTTTCTCCTGCCAGAACCAGCAGAAAGCCCTGGCTGTGGATGATACAAAAGGCCTGTCCCCCGGATCAGGGGGCTGGTCAGGACTCCGGGAACCCCCTATGTAAAGCTCATCTGTACCACAGAGTACGCTTTTCCGGCCCGCCCGGCCCCATGTCACTCAGCAAGGTCCTCTTGATGCGCCGCCCTTCTCCCCGCTCGCTGGCCGTCGCGGCCCTGCTGACCGTTCTGTCAGCCTATGGTCCGATTTCGACCGATGTCTACCTGCCATCCCTGCCCGACATGATGCGTGTCTTCAATGCCTCGGTCAGCGACGTCCAGATGACCCTGTCGGTGTTCATCACCGGTCTGGCCGTCGGCATGCTGGTCCATGGCCCGCTCTCTGATCGTTATGGGCGGCGCCGAGTCTTGCTGATCGGGGGGGTGATTTACTGTCTTGGCTCGCTGGCCTGTCTGTTCGCCCCATCCATTGGCTGGCTGATCGCCGGGCGTTTTGTGCAGGCCATTGGTGCCTGTGCCGGTCCGGTGGTGGCCCGCGCCGTGGTGCGGGATGTTTATGACCGGCAGGACGCCGCCCGCCTGATGTCCTATATGGCCTCGGCAGTCGCCCTGGCCCCGGCCATCGGCCCCCTGATTGGGGGCTGGCTGCACAGCGCCTTTGGCTGGCAGGCCAATTTCGTGGCGATGGTGATCTTCGGGGTGGTCGTCCTGCTCGCTAGCGCGCTGTTGCTGGAAGAAACCAACCGGCAGCCCAGCCTGCAGAGCATTCATCCCGGCCGCCTGTTGCTGACCTATGGCCGCCTACTGCGCTCACCGCTGTTCCTCGGTTACGGGCTGGTGATCGGCTTTGCCTTCTCGGGCCTGTTCAGCTTTGTGTCCGGCGCAGCCTTTGTGGTCATCACCCTGCTGGGGGTCAGCGAACACCACTTTGGTCTGGTCTTTGCCTGCGTGATTGCCGGGTTCATGAGCGGAGCCTTCACCTCTGGCCGCCTGTCGCACCGATTGGGCTTGAAACGCACCATTGCCATCGGCTGCCTCGGGCTGGTGCTGTTCGGGGCCTGTGGTGCCCTGCTCGCCGCGATTGGCGCCACCCATGCTCCCGGCCTGTGGGGGCTGGCATCGGTGGTTGCGCCCACCGCCGGCTATTTCTTCTGCTCGGCCCTGGTGCTGCCCAACTCGACGGCCAGCGCCATGGTGCCCTATGGAGCGGTGGCGGGCGCGGCCAGTGCCCTGCTGGGCTTCGTTCAGATGGCCATTGGAGCCATCGCCGGGGTGATCGTCGGCCTGCTGTTCAGCACCAGCGCCCTGCCGCTGATGGCCCAGATTGCCGTCTGTGGCACGCTGGCCCTCGTGGCGTTCTTCGGGCTGGTTCACCGCCACGAAAAGACCGTCTGACTCCGTATCCACATGCCAAACATGAAAACGCCGTGGACAGCAAATCGTCCACGGCGTTCAGCACACGATATGATGTCGACTCATTGCGGGCCAATCACCCCATCTCAGTGATGGACGCGCGTCAGCCGGGCCTGTACGGCACGGATTTCAGCGCACAGATTGTCCTTGGCAACGCCGTCGCTGACCATCAGCGAGCGGATCATCGGGTCTGCGAGCAGTTCGCTCAGCGAAGGCTCTTCGTTGTCGGCATAGCGGGCAATCGTCGCGGCTTTGGCCTGCAGGGCCGCCTGCGCGCGTTCCAGGGTACTGATCGACGTGTAACTGGCTTGGCTCATGACCTGGTCCTCTCGTGGCAGTGAAAGGTCTGGATACAACACGAACTCTGTGAGCCACCTCGGTACGGTTTTGACGCCGTACCCTCCCCTGTCGTCTCGCCTTTACCTAGGCATTAAGGATGAGAAAGACAAGGGGCAGGCCCGCACAAATTTCAATGCTGTTCTATCCAGCCGTCCCGCCCTTGTCGGTGAGGACCGTCACTCAGCCGCCATTTTGCGGCATCATTTGCGGAGCCAGCGACACCACGTCGCCGATCACCACAATCGCGGGCGGTTCCAGCCCGGCCTCGGTGATCGCCTGATGCAATGTCCCCAGCGTCGCCTGCACCACCCGCTGACGTGGGGTGGTTGCCTCGGCAATCGCGGCAGCGGGGGTATCGGCGCTGCGCCCTGCGGCAACCAGATTGCTGGTAATCTGGGGCAAATGCTTGATCGCCATGTAGAAAACCACCACCGGCGACGCCGCCAGCGCCGCCCAGTTCAGTGTACAGGGCACCGTCCCGTCAGCCGAATGGCCGGTGGCAAAGGTCACCGCCGTATTGACATCCCGCGCCGTTGCCGGAATACCGGCATAGGCCAGCCCGCCAATCCCGGCAGTGATCCCCGGCACCACGCGAAAGGGGATTCCGGCCTGCGTCAGATCAACAGCTTCCTCCGCGCCGCGACCAAACACGAACGGATCGCCCCCCTTCAGGCGCAGAACCCGCCTGCCCTCCCGGGCAAAGTCAATCAGCGATTCGGTGATTGCCCGTTGCTGGGCGCTGGGCTTGCCGCCCCGCTTGCCGGCATAGACCAGCTCCGCCCCGGCCGGAGCCAGCCCAAGGATGCGCTCATCGACCAGCGCGTCATAGACCACCACATCCGCCTGCATCAAACCGTGCGCGGCCAGCAAGGTCAGCAATCCCGGATCACCCGGCCCGGCCCCAACCAGCCAGACCCAACCCGGCAACAGCTGCGGCAGGTCACAGGGCGGCACCAGAGCGGGACGCGTAACAGAAGCAGGCGGGGGAACAGCGGACATTTCGGCGACTCGATTTTTCAGGACACTTGGCTCGATCTTGCCATGGTTCTGCCATAGGAATCGGGAATGGTACAGAGCCGAGGCTTCCGGTACTGTGACCGGACCCCGTTTTGCCCTCGGCCCGGATCATGACGACGTGCAAGTCCCCTCGCGGGTCGTGGTCCCACCATCTGGCCCTGTCTACAGTTGATGAGGTTTCCATGTCATCCGTCGCCCTTCGCCCGCCCCGCACCCCGTCCTCCCTCGCCCTGTCCCTGCTGGTGGTGGGCCTGACCTTCGTTGCTCCGGCCGCACAGGCGGATATCGACCTGCCGCTGGAAAGCCCGATCGTCCAGACCATGATGTCCAATGACATGGCCAAGTTTGACCGCGCCCTGCGCACCGGCACCTCGCCGAACAGCGCCGACACCAAGGGCGAACCCCTGCTGGTGCTGGCCGCCCGCAGCAACCTGCCGCAGGCCGTCGACATCCTGTTGCAGCAAAGCGCCCGCGTCGATCAGGCCGACCCGAACGGGAACACCGCCCTGATGTGGGCGGCAGATCAGGGGCATGTGGAAATCATCCGCAAACTGCTGGCCGCCGGAGCGCAAGTGGATCGTCAGAATCGCCAGGGCGTCACCGCCCTGATGCGGGCGGCAGAAAAGAACAACGGCGCGGCGGTCGATGCCCTGCTGAAAGCCAAAGCAGACGTCTCGCTGACCGATCACACCGGGCGCGGTGCGCTGTCATGGGCCAGGGAAAGCCGGTCGACGACCGTGGTTCGCCAACTGGAAGCCGCCGGCGCCACCGAATAACCTGGCCGGGAATCACCCCTCCTGCCATCCTCACCCCTGCCGAACGGCGCGTTCCGGCAGGGGTGAGGTAGCGCACGATTACTAGAGCATTTCTCGGTCTCCATGGATCACGATAAATGCTCTAATGATTTGTTATTTAAGCAAATACGTCGTCGCAGATGTGTCCATCTGCTCGGGATCTGCTCTAGCGGAAAGCCCCCGCTGCCGCCAACGCCAGCCGGACCAGTTCAGCCTGTCGGCTGGTGCCGGTTTTGCGGAACAGATGGGCGAGCTGTGTGCGGACCGTGGTTACCGACACTCCCCGCTCGCTGGCATAATCCTCGAGTCGCTTGTCCTGCATCAGAGCCTGTAACAACGCCGCCTCAGCCGGGGTCAGGGTAAACAGCCCACGCAGAATCCGGGCATCGACCGGATCAAGCCCCTGATCAACCGACACATGCACAGCCACCAGCGGCTTCCGCCCGCTCAGGTCAGGGCCACGCTGCTCCATCGAATGCATGGTCAGCCGCAAAGGGGGGCGCCCCCCCGGACGCACCACCACCATCGCCTGGGCCTCGGCCCGTCCGTTCAGCGATGCCTGCGCCGTTACGGCCAGCATTTCAGCAAAACGGCTGTGCGACCGGGGCGCAGAAACCAGCACCCGATCCAGCCCCAACCGCCCGTCATCGCCCACCTGCAAACCGACCGCATCGTCAAGCAGCGTGCGGGCCGAGGTATTGGCAAACACCAGATAGCCGCTGCCTTCCAGCACCAGCAACGGCAGGGACAAGGCATCCAGCAGACCAGTTGTCAGTGCCTGCTGGTTTTCAAGCCCGGCCAGACGCAGCAACAACCGCCTCGCCTGTTGCAGGGCTGGAAGCAGGGCTTGCAGGGTCAGGCAGTCGGCATCATCAAAGGCAGGCCGGGCCTCTCCCCGGAACAGGGCCAGCAATGCCCCGTCTCCGATGGGCACGGCAACACCGGCACCGGCCACTGGCCCCAGTACGGACTGCCAGGGTTCCATCTGCGCTGGCGTCAAGGTCTGGGTACAATCCGGCATCGCCGTCAGCACACCACTGTCCCCGAAGGCAAAATCCTGCTCCAGCCGGACCGGGGCATCCCCCAGATCTTCCCGACTGGCCATCACATTGACTGCCAACCGTGGCAGTTGTGCGTCCTGTGCCAGAAAAACACCCGCATCCGCCTGCACGGCATCGGTGATCGCCTGCACGGTCATGCGCAACCGTTCCGGCGACAAGGACGCCTCGTACACCCGGTCAATCAAGTCCGCGAAAGACTCCCTGATGGCTTTCTCATCCCTAGGTTCAACCACGCACTCTGTACCCCATTCCTCTGCAACACACGTTATGACCCGTGCCTTCCCGTGTGCAGACGCCCATCCCAACATCATTCATTTAAATGATAAACCCTTGGGAATGTTCTACTTTTCCTACACGAACCGAGAAACTGCCGTGCCTGTGGGGTTCAGACAACGGAAAATTGGTATAAGCCGTCACCATACTCTCCTTCGAACAAGGGAGAGTATGGAAACAGTCTGTTGTTTTTATTGATTTTCATTATAGTTGATACCCCCCCTTTTTGGGTGGGTTCCCTGATGGCAAAACAGTGCCTCTTCCTTGGGTCGTACACCCAAAGACCGCCGATTATGACCATCTGTCAGTGTGATGTCAGTTAAACGGATTCATGACCGTGCGGCGCTGCTCGCTGCTCATGGCGCGATAGATTGCCTTGGCATTGTCCCGGGCCGACGCCACACCCAGCTGATCGGCCCGACTGTAAAGGTCAAAGGCCTCGGCCAGATCCCGCTGCACACCGACTCCGTTGGCGCTCATCCACGCCAGCAGCTCGACCGCTTGCCCGTCGGCGTTTTCCGCCCGTCGCCGCACCGCATCCACCGCAAACGGCCCCGGTGCTCCGCCCGCCACTTCCTTGACCACGTCGGTCCAGGCCATTTCGCTGGTGAGCGGATCTTCGATCACACCGGCCCGCCCGGACCTGCGCAGAGCAGCTTCTTCTTCCGGGGTCAGAGGCTTGCGTTCGGGGTAGGGCACCAATCCGCGATTGACCACATAGGCAGGCAGGGTGCCGTCATTTTCGCTGCGCACGGTCCCGCGAAAAATTTCGTCCAGCGTCCGCCCAAAGGCCCACGCCGCCTGCGGAGAAGCCAGCAATGCACCAGCAACCATCACGGCCAAACAGGATTTGGCCGCCACAGAGAGGAGCATGGAGTGAAGCGGCAGACGAGGCATCGGGATTCCCGGCAAATTTTACCTACCTTCAAGCAGCATGACTCGGCGAGGTTACCAAAGAGTGAACAAGAGGAATTCCCTTTGGGTGCACCGCGGCAAAACCGCAGTACCGTACCCGGGAATGGCACGATAAAGCGTTGACGTCAACCCGCAGACGCGCCACGCTTTGACAATCACAGAGCGACCTTGACCGAAAAAACGCTCGTTTTCATGCCTGTTTACAGCTGTTCGGACCTGCCGCCATGCCGCCCCTGATCCATGCCTCCTGCGTTGCCCTGGGCGATGACGGCGTCTTGCTGCGCGGCCCCTCCGGCAGTGGAAAATCAGACCTTGCCTTGCGCCTGATTGATCAGGGGGCGATGCTGGTCGGAGATGACTACTGCCAGTATCAGGCCCGTGACGGCGTGCTGCACGCCAGCCCGCAACCAACGATTCCCGGTCTGCTGGAAGTCCGCGGGCTGGGAATCATCCGCCTGCCATGGCGTCCGGAAATCCCCGTCCGCCTGATCGTTGACCTGACCCCCGACCCACAGCCGGAACGGATGCCTGCGCCGGAACAGGATCAAATCTGCGGTCTTTCCCTCCCCGTTGTCCGCCTGAATCCCTTTCAGGCCTCCGCCGTGGCAAAGGTTCGGCTTGCTGTCTTGCTGGCAACAGGCATTATAGGAAGACTGTGATCAGTCAGGAGACCCGGGTGCCGTTCCCCCTGCCACCCCAGCAACCAGCATCAGCCACTGCTCCGGCGTCCGGGCGCGTGGTGATCGTTACCGGCATGTCCGGCGCAGGCAAGACCTCGGCCCTGAAGATTTTTGAAGACCTGGGGTATGAAGCGGTCGACAACCTGCCATTGCGCCTGTTGGGCGGCCTGTTGCAAGACCCGGCCCAGCCATCGGCGCGCCCGCTGGCCATCGGGATTGATATCCGCACCCGCGATTTCGATGTGGCATCGCTGCAGGCCCGTCTGCGCGACCTGCAGAAAACCGACCATCTGACGGTCCAGCTGCTGTTTCTGGATGCGGATGACGAAATCCTGCGCAACCGCTTTACCGAAACCCGCCGACGTCATCCGGCGGGCGAGGATTTGCCGGTCAGCGACGGGATCACCGTCGAACGCTCCCTGCTGCGCGACCTGCGCAGTCATGCCGACGTCCTGATCGACACCAGCCTGCTCAGCCCGCAACAGCTCCGCGACCAGATCACCCATCTGTTCACCACCACCCAATCCCCCGGAATGAGCCTGTTCGTCCTGTCCTTTGGCTTTCGTAATGGCCTGCCACGCGGGGCAGACATGGTATTTGACGTGCGTTTTCTGCGGAACCCGCACTATGATCCATCCTTGCGCCCGCTGACCGGCCAGAATCCGCTGGTCAGCGACTATGTGATGGCCGATCCCGCCTTTTCCGGCTTCTTTACCCATTTGACAGACTTGCTTGCCCCCCTGCTGCCGCGTTACCAACAGGAAGGCAAAAGTTATCTCACCATCGCCATCGGCTGCACCGGAGGACAGCATCGTTCTGTCGCCACAGCCGAACGGCTCGCTCACTGGTTGGCCGATCGCGGCCTCCATGTCTTGGTCCGTCACCGGGATATCCCACGCCCGGAGACACCTGAACGCACTGAAGGGACGACGTAATGATTGGCATGGTACTGGTCACCCACGGACGGCTTGCCGAAGAACTGATTGCCGCCCTGGAACATGTCGTCGGCCCGCAGGCGGCCACCATCGCCGTGTGCATCGGACCAGAGGACGACATGGAACAGCGCCGGGCCGACATTCTGGCCAGCGTGGCCCGTGTCGATGATGGTGATGGCGTGGTTCTGCTGACCGACATGTTCGGCGGCACACCGTCCAATCTGGCCATTTCGATCATGGGCAAGGCCAAGGTCGAGGTCATCGCCGGTGTCAACCTGCCGATGCTGATCAAGCTGGCCAGCGTCCGCAACGACCAGACTCTGGCCAATGCGGTAAACTCGGCGCAGGAAGCCGGGCGGAAATACATCAACGTCGCCTCGAACCTGCTGGCCAGCAAATAATCGGGATTTTTCCCCTTCCCCGCACGTCTCCCCCCTGTACTTTCATCCCTGGCATGCACATTTCTGCGACAGGCCGGATGACGACAGACTTGTGATGGGCCGCATAACGGCCCACAAAGGACACGCCCATGGTTTCTTCCGCTCCCTCGCCGACCCTCGCCCCTGCCACCCTCAATGACCTGGGGGACGGAGTCCTGCAACGGTTCGCCACCATCGCCAACTCGCGCGGCCTGCACGCGCGGGCGGCCGCCAAGTTTGTCAAGCTGGCCGATACCTTTGACGCTGCCATCACCGTCATCAACCGCGGACAGGAAGTCTCGGGCTCATCCATCATGGGCCTGATGATGCTGGCAGCCTCGCCGGGAACGACCATCGAAATGCGCGCCAGTGGCACCGATGCCCGCGCTGCGCTTGAGGCTCTGGGCCAGCTGGTGGACGACAAGTTCTATGAAGACTGATCCCGGCGCAGCGTCGGCTTCTTCTCCGGGCGGTGCCTCAGGGTCCTATCCCCAGCGCATCTTTCAGGGCGTGGGCGTCAGTGTCGGCGTGGCCGTCGGCACCGTCTATCTGCACGACGCCGGCATGGTACAGGGGCCGGAATACACCATCCCCGCCAACCGGATCGAAGCCGAGAAAAAGCGCTTTCAGGCCGCGGTGAACGCCGCTGCCCGTCAGGTCGAGCGCCTGCAAAGCAAGGCCAGTTTCCTGCCCGCTGCCGCCAGCGAAGAGCTTGGCTTTCTGCTGGATGCCTATCAGCAGATGCTGAAGGGCTCGCGGCTGGTGCGCGGGGTCGAACGCCGCATCGCCGAAGAGCGCATCAATGCCGAAGCCGCCGTCCGGCAGGAAATCAGCCTGCTGCTCGAAGTCTTCGCCGCCATGGATGACGCCTATCTGGCCGGACGCGCCGCCGATATCCGCGACGTCGGCCAGCGGCTGGTGCGCAACCTGACCAAGACGCCCTACAAGGCCTTTGCCCACCTGCCACGCAACGCGGTGATTCTGGCCAGCGACCTCAGCCCGGCCGATACCGCCCTGCTTGACCCCAAACTGGTGGCAGGCTTTGCCACCTGCGCCGGGGGTGCAGAAAGCCACACCGCCATCATGGCCCGCTCGCTGGCCATCCCCGCCGTGGTGGGCGTCGCCGACATGCTGCGACAAGTCCGGCAGGGGGCTCCGGTCATTCTTGATGGAATCCATGGCCGGATCATCCTCGACCCGACCCCGGAAACCCTTGCCGATTACCGCAAGCAACGCGCCGAACTGTTGCGCCAGCGCCGCGCCCTGTCGCGCCTGAAAGACCTGCCCGCCGTCACCACCGATGGCCTGCGCGTGGCCCTGATGGCCAACATCGAACTGCCGAGCGAAATTGATGCCGTGCTGGCCGCCGGTGCCGAAGGTATTGGCCTGTTCCGCACCGAATTCCTGTACATGAACCGCCATGAGTGGCCGAACGAAGATGAGCAATACGCCATTCTGCGCGATGTGGTGTGCCGGATGCAGGGGCGTCCGGTAACCATCCGCACGCTGGATGCGGGCGGCGACAAGCTCGACATCCCCGGCACCGGTGGCCCGGCCACCAACCCGGCCCTCGGCTTGCGGGCGGTGCGGTTCCAGTTGGCTCGACCCGACGTGATGGAAGCCCAGTTGGCCGCCATCCTGCGCGCCGCCGCCCATGGACCGGTGCGCATTCTGGTGCCGATGATTTCCAGCGTTGACGAGATCACCCAGGTTCGCACCGCTCTCGAAAAGGTTTACCGCCGCCTGAAGCGCAACAAGGTCGAGGTTCCGGCCAAACTGCCGCCGTTGGGCATCATGATCGAGATTCCGGGGGCGGCCCTGTCCGCCGATGCGCTGGCCTGCGAGGCTGACTTCTTTGCCATCGGCACCAATGACCTGACCCAGTACACGCTGGCGATTGACCGCGGTGACGAAGCCGTCGCCCATCTGTTCAACCCCCAGCACCCCGCCGTGCTGCGCCTGATCCACTTCACCACCGGCGCCGCCATGCGGGCGCGCATCCCGGTGTCGGTCTGCGGTGAAATGGCTGGCGACCCCCGGGTCTCGGCCCTGCTGATCGGCTTTGGCATCGACCAGTTGTCGATGAGCGCAGCCTCGATCCCGCGCGTCAAGCAGCGCATCCGCCGTCTGGCCCAGAGTGAGGCCCAGTCACACACCCGGCAGGTGATGAGCGAGCATGACCCGCACCAGATTGAAAAGCTGATCTTCGGGCAATCGCTCTGACAACGCTGTCCCAACCCCTCTTCTCTCACAGAGAAGGGGGGATTGAGTCACCTTATGACATAACGATATATTTATATCTGTTTGTCGCCATATCCCGTTGCCGCTGTCTCGCAACTCTGCTAAAAGTTGCTCCAAACTTACGCACAACGGAGAGCCCCCGTGACCTTCACCGATTACAAAGTCCGTGACATGAGCCTTGCCGACTGGGGTCGCAAGGAAATCGTCATCGCTGAAACCGAAATGCCGGGCCTGATGGCCCTGCGCGAAGAATACGGTGTCAGCAAGCCGCTGAAGGGCGCCCGTATCGCTGGCTGCCTGCACATGACCATTCAGACCGCCGTGCTGATCGAAACCCTGACCGCTCTGGGTGCCGAAGTGCGCTGGTCGTCGTGCAACATCTTCTCGACCCAGGATCAGGCCGCCGCCGCCATTGCCGCCGCCAACATCCCGGTGTTCGCCTGGAAGGGCATGAACGAAGAAGAATTCTGGTGGTGCATCGAACAGACCATCTTCGGCCCCGACAACTGGCGTCCGAACATGGTGCTGGACGACGGCGGCGACCTGACCCAGATCCTGCACGACAAGTACCCGGAACTGCTGGATGACATCAAGGGCATCTCGGAAGAAACCACCACCGGTGTCCATCGCCTGTACGAAATGGCGAAAAAGGGCTCGCTGAAGGTTCCGGCGATCAACGTCAACGACAGCGTCACCAAGTCGAAGTTCGACAACCTGTATGGCTGCCGCGAGTCGCTGGTCGATGGCATCAAGCGCGCCACCGACGTGATGCTGGCGGGCAAGATCGCCGTCGTTGCCGGTTACGGCGACGTGGGCAAGGGCTCGGCGGCGTCGCTGCGGGGTCAGGGTGCCCGCGTTCTGGTCACCGAAATCGACCCGATCTGCGCCCTGCAGGCCGCCATGGAAGGCTATCAGGTGGTAACGATGGAAGATGCCGCCTCGCAGGGCGACATCTTTGTCACCACCACCGGCAACATCGACATCATCACCCTCGACCACATGCGGGAGATGAAGGACCGGGCGATCGTTTGCAACATCGGCCACTTCGACAGCGAAATCCAGATCAGCGCCCTGCGCAACTACACCTGGCACAACATCAAGCCGCAGGTCGACGAAGTCGAATTCCCCGACGGCAAGCGTCTGATCGTGCTGGCCGAAGGCCGTCTGGTCAATCTGGGCTGCGCCACCGGCCACCCGAGCTTTGTGATGTCGGCCTCGTTCACCAACCAGGTTCTGGCCCAGCTCGAGCTGTGGAACAACGCTCAGGCCTATGACCGTCAGGTCTATGTGCTGCCCAAGCACCTCGACGAAAAGGTTGCCCGCCTGCACCTCGCCAAGCTGGGGGTCAAGCTGACCACCCTGCGTCAGGATCAGGCCGAATACATCGGCGTGCCGGTTGCCGGTCCGTTCAAGCCGGATCATTACCGCTACTAAAATGTACGCGCCTCCCGGTGTTCGCAAGGACACCGGGAGAACGCATGAAAACCCCCACGCACCGGCTTGCCCGTGCGTGGGGGTTTTTTATCCCCGGTGGCCGTCCGAGCGCGGCAACAAGGCGGTGACAATTCCCAGCAACGGCAGGAACGCACAGACCTGATAGACCCACACAATGCCCTGCACATCGGCCAGATGACCAAGGCCCGCTGCACCAATACCGCTGATGCCAAACATCAGGCCGAACATCAGCCCCGACACCAGCCCGACCCGGCCCGGTACGATCTCCTGCGCATAGACCACCAGCGCAGCAAAGGCCGATGACATGATCAGGCCGACCATGATCGCCAGAACCGTGGTCCAGAACAGGTCGGCATGGGGCAGGATCATCGCAAATGGTGCCACCCCCAGAAAGGAAATCCAGATCACCGCCTTACGGCCAATCCGGTCCCCCACCGGGCCACCGGCAAAGGTTCCCACCGCAATCGCCGCCAGAAAGCAGAACAGATAAACCTGCGAGTCCTGTGCGGTCAGGGCGAAGCGTTCCATCAGGTAAAAAGTGAAATAGTTGGTGAAGGCACCGATGTAGATGAATTTGGCGAACATCAGCATCCCGATCACCAGCAAGGCCCGCACCACCGTCGCCCGGCTGTGCTTGCGGGCCAGATGGGCCATGCCGCTGCGCAGCGTTCCCTGTGCATGACGCAGACGCCAGCGGGTGACTCCGAACAGCACCCAGATCGCCGCAATCGCCGCCACCGCCAGCCAGCCAACCGAGGTCTGCCCGAACGGCAGAATCACCGCCGATGCCACCAGCGGACCCAATGCCGAGCCACTGTTGCCCCCGACCTGAAACGCCGACTGCGCCGTCCCGAACCGGCCCCCCGACGCCATACGGGCCATGCGTGAGGCTTCAGGGTGGAAAGTCGCCGAGCCGATCCCCACCACCGCCGCCGCCATCAGCAGCCCGCTGTAACTGCTCGACAGCGCCAAGGCGATGATGCCGGTCAGCGTCACCACCATCCCCATCGGCAGCAAATAGGGCTTGGGGTGCTTGTCGGTGTACAGGCCAATCCACGGCTGAAGCAGCGACGCCGTCACCTGATACACCAGACCAATCCAGCCAATCTGGCCGAAGGTCAGATCATATTTGCTCTTCAGCATCGGATAAATCGCCGGCAAAACCGCCTGTATCAGATCATTGAGCAGATGGGCCAAGGCTACGGCTCCGACAATCTGCACCACCAGCGTCGAGCCGGGGACAGATGCCGCAGACGCCGGAGAGGCGGTAGCAGGAGACGTATCCTGCACGGAAGATGCACTGGCAGGGGGAGGCGTCACAATCAGGACTCACAGTTTTTGCAGCGACCAGCAGACAGCCCCGGCAGAGTGATGCCGGTGGCGGGGAAGGCGCAGCGGGTGGAAGGAAGGCGTTACAAGGCCGACTGTAGCACCCTGACAAACCGCCCGCTTTGCTGTATGAGCCATTCAGTTCAGCGAGTGGGACAAAATGAAGATTAATCCCAACAAAAACGATCACGTCGCCCGTCCGCTGGTGGCGATCGGCCATGATTATCCGGCCTCCTACGAACTGGCCGAGCATCAGCACCGCCGCAGCCAGTTCCTGTGCGCCACCACCGGCGTGATGGCGGTCAGCACCCCCGAAGGCGCATGGGTCGCACCGCCAGAGCGGGCGGTGTGGATTCCCGCCGGGACTCCGCACTCGGTCCGCATGGTCGGCGCAGTCCAGACCCGCAGCCTGTTGATCGAACCCGATCACTGTCTGGCCCGTGGCTCGTCCTGTCAGGTGGTGGGGGTTTCACCGTTGCTGCGCCAGTTGCTGCTCGCTGCCTCGGAAATTCCTGCCGAATACGATGTCAACGGGCGGGATGGGCTGGTGATGGAGCTGCTGATCACCGAAATCAGCCGCGCGCCGGTGATCCCCCTCGCCGTTCCCTTCCCGGCGCACAAGGCGCTGGCGGCGCGCTGTCATGCCTTTCTGGATCACCCGGATGTCACCGAAACCATCGACCAGTGGGCCGATGCGCTGGCCATCAACCGCCGCAGCTTTACCCGCCTGTTCCGCCGCGAAACCGGCATGAGCTTCACTGAATGGCGTCAACAGGCCTGCCTGTCGGTCGCCCTCCCCAAGCTCGCCGCCGGGGAGCCGGTCACCGCCGTTGCCTATGATCTCGGCTATGACGGGCCGGGCAGTTTCTCGACCATGTTCAAGCGGGTTCTGGGGGTGTCGCCCAGCCATTACCGCAGTCAGTGAGGGGGGGGCCGCCACCATTGAACACATCGCGCAAACGATCATAAAAATGCTCGCCATGCATCAAGGTACAATTAAAGCGGAAATACTCGGCAAAGCCTCCCGATGGACTGAACGCCGTCCCCGGAGACAGACTCAGCCTCCGACTCAATGCCGCTTTCATCGTTCGGTCCAAATCGAATGCATGGGGCCAGCGTGCCCATATGAAGATACCGCCCTCTGGCTCTAATGGAATTTCAAAACCGAGATGCCGCAACTGCTCCATCGCCTCGGTGCGTCGCCCTCTGATGATCCCCCGCATGGCATCAAGATTCCGGCGGTATACCCCACTGGTTAACAGTTTGTAGATCACCAACGACGTCATCGTATTCAGACCGAAACTCGCCATGGTGAGCACGTGCCCCAGCTCAGAAATCATCTCCGGCTCGGCACAGACATACCCACACCGTAGCCCACCGGAGACAACTTTCGAAAAGCCACCAATATAGGCGATCCCATCAAGGCCAGCCAAAGCCGCCAACCGGACAGATGGCTTGCTTTCCAGATCGCTATAGACATCATCTTCAACAATAAAGACGCCCGCAGAGCGCAAAATGGATAGCAGCTCGAACGCCTCTTGGGGTGGAAGAACATGCCCGGTCGGATTCTGTGGCGCAGGTGCGATCAGGTACATGGCGGGGCGCTGCTCCTCCACCAGACGCCGCAGCAAAGCAAGGTCACGTTTCCCATCGACAAAGGGGATACCAAGGACCTCAACTCCATGCAGTTTCGCCAATCCCGTGAAGTCGAAAGACGTCGGGTCGTCCACCAAGACCCGATCGCCTGGCTTCAGTTTCCATCGACACAGCAAATCCAGAGCCATACTGGCCGAATCGGTGATCAGAAGCCCGTTGGTCCACGCCTCAATCCCCAGCCGGGCCAATCGCTCCACCAGCAAGACGCGCAACGGCAAATGGCCGAGCGGGTCACCGTAATCCAGAAGGTCGGCAGGCGAGGCCCGCGAGGCTTCACGCAGGGCGAGGCGCAGCCCCTCTAGCGGCAGTAAATCCCGCTCCAGCCATCCACCGTTCGGTTGGTAGGTCATGGATGGCTGACGAGAGCGAGTGAAAGCAGCCCGCCAATTTATCTCCGTCTCTTGCGATGGATCGAGGGGGAGAGATGCCTTTTTCGAGCCTTTGACAAAGAAGCCCGCGGTTCCACGGACGTCTATCACCTCTTCGGCAATCAGACGCTCGTATATCTCCACGGCCGAAGATTTGGAAATGCCGTACTCCTTGGCAAGCTGCCGCAGAGACGGCAGTTTTGTTCCGACAGGACGCAGGCCATTGCTGATGTCTTCGATGATTTTCTGGGTCAATGTTCTGATTTTCGAGTCTTTACGCAATCAAATCCACCCGGGAAAGGCCATCGATCAAAGGATGACAGGTGTGTCTGCAACAGCAAGAACAGACTTTGCCCCACACACCTGTACTGGTCTCAATGGTGGTACAGGACACTCCAAGGCCTTTCAAGCGTATCTGGTTTCCTCATCCACCATGAACTAAAGCAATGGCCCCCGAAGGGAATGTTCGGGGCTCCCGGGCGGTAGCCCACTCTTTGATCATCAGAACAACAAGGAACCCCATGAAAGCCCAGCCCATCACCATTCTGCCCAAACTCGCGCTCTTCTCGGCTGTCTTTTTCTGGGGTAGCTCCTTCATCGCCATGAAACAGGCAGTACTGGGTTTTGATGCTGGGAAAATCATCTTCTTTCGCATGCTCTTGGCATCGATTGTTTTTTTGCTGCTCTTCCGTTTTTGGGGAAAGATCACCTATCAAAAGGGAGACTGGCGATATTTGGCACTGATGGCCATCTGTGAACCGGGCATCTACTTTTTTCTCGAAAGTCAGGCGTTACGCTGGACCACCGCCGGATCCGCCGCCACCATCAACGCACTTCAGCCCCCCATCGTGGCCTTGTTGGCCTTGATCTTGTTACGGGAGCATCCCCGCTTCTGGACTCTTGTCGGCTTCGCCTGTTGCGCTCTCGGTGCTATCGGCTTGAGTCTCTGTTCAGAGGGAAGTCCATATGCCCCCCTGCCATGGCTAGGCAACCTGCTGGAATTCGGGGCTATGGTTGCATCAGGGGTTTACATTGTCCTGCTGAAGAAACTGTCCGACCGCTACAGCCCATTTTTCCTCACAGCACTTCAATCCTTTGCTGGCGCCATACTGTTTTTTCCCCTTCTCTTTATCGGAGATCCGGTTAGCGCATCCATTCCCATCCCATCGGGAGTCGCCATTGTTTATCTCGCCACCTTTGTTACCTTTGGCGGCTACTATCTTTACAACTGGGGAGTGGCGAGGACATCTGCGATTGAAGCCAGTGTTTTCCTGAATCTGATCCCGGTCTTCGGTGTTGGGCTGGCTTACCTCGTTCTCGCAGAAGTTCCGACATTTTCGCAGAGCCTCATGATTGCCTTTATCATCCTGGGGGTGGTCATTTGTGAAATAGGGGCGGAGTATCTGCCATCTCCGATCCAGTTCCTGCGCGCAAAGGTCGCTCAACGCTGAAGAGGCTCGTTAAGCGGGGCGGGTTTATGCGGGCTCTGCCCGCGCCCGCAAAGGGCCGGAGGGCCCTTTGATCCCGGGAGTGGAGTGGGAAATGCGAAAAGCCCCCTGGCGTGAGCCGGGGGGCTTTGGTGTTTGAGGGTGGGGCCAGATGTTGCTCCGCTTGCGCTTCGCTGCCCTTCCGCATCGCTGATGCGACAGAGATTTCGTCCGGGCGGAGGGCTGTGCCCTCCTGACGCCGGCGGGTGACCTGACTTCCTCGTCAGTTCAAATCTGAACTCATAAGCTAAATACAGAACAGCCCCTCGGCTTGCGCCAAGGGGCTGTTCTGTATTT
>NZ_FTOA01000009.1 GCF_900156605.1 Insolitispirillum peregrinum
AAATACAGAACAGCCCCTTGGCGCAAGCCGAGGGGCTGTTCTGTATTTAGCTTATGAGTTCAGATTTGAACTGACGAGGAAGTCAGGTCACCCGCAGGCGTCAGGAGGGCGCAGCCCTCCGCCCGGACGCCAAGGGCAGCGAAGCGTAAGCGAAGCAACATCTGGCCCCCGCAACCAAAATACCAAAAAGCCCCCCGGCTCACGCCAGGGGGCTTTTTGCATTCCCGCACCCACTCCCGGGATCAAAGGGCCCTGCGGCCCTTTGCGGGCGCGGGCAGAGCCCGCATAATTATTACCCCTCGTAGAATGCTCGGGTCAGATCATCGGGAAACCGCCCGCCGGGAGACTGACCCTCCAGCCCGGCATTGGTGAACGCCACGACTGTCAGCTCATTGATGGGATCGACGAACCACGAGTGCCCATAGGCTCCCCCCATCCGCCATGTGCTGACTGGTTCGGGGGACTGGGCGCTGACGGGATCGCGGAGCAAGGTAAAACCAAGGCCGAACCCACGGCCAGGCCACGGTAACAGGTCGATTTCCGGCGTCTGATCGGTCAGCATCGCCTGAATCTCGGCGGAGGACAGCAGCGGAAAGCCGCCGCTCCGCAGCATCTCAAGGACGGCAAGCAAGTCATTCGCAGAGCCAATCATCCCGGCTCCTCCCGATGGAAACGCATTGTCATCAAAGGCGCGGGCGGGGGCCATACGCAGTCCTTCCGAGCCTTCAACGAAGGGTAGGGGGATGATTTCGAGATCTGCCATGCGGCGTGGGACACCGCCATCATCAACGTAACCAGCGGCGAGTCGGTTAAAATCGCGAACGACGAAGGCCGTATCGGTCAATCCCAGTGGTTCCATCACCAGTCCCTGAATTGCTTTGGCGAGTGGCAGGTGGGTTGCATGCTCAATGACCAGCCCCAACACGTCGGTTGCCAGCGAGTAACTCCACGACGTTCCCGGCGCAAAAAGAAGAGGGATGGAGGAAATACGGCGGACATTGTCTTCCAGTGTTATATCGACGATATCCATGCCATCGGAGACGCCTGCCTGATGATAGGGGCCATCCGCCGGTTCGAGGAAGCCATACCCCAATCCCGCCTTATGGCTGAGCAGGTGGCGAATTGTGATGTCGCTTTGGCTGCCATCTGGTGACGATGGCCGGAAATCGGGCAGCCAACGGGTGACCGGTGCATCCAGTGCGAGGATGCCTTGTTTGACCAGAACCATTGCGGCAACAGAGATATAGACCTTTGATACCGAGGACAGGCGAAACAGCGAGTCTGGCGCCATGACCCGGCCTGCCTCACGATCGGCAAAGCCTGCGGCGCGGGTATAAAACGGCGTACCTCCCTTTGCCGCCAGAACCACGGTGCCGACGATACGGTGTTCGGCAAGGGCGGCGTCAATGGCGACATCAACACGACTGCTTACATCTTTCATCTGGAACATATCTTGGAAGACTCCGGGAAAGAGGAGGAAATTTATAGGTAGCGAGTGACTGGAAAGCCGTGTTGGCGCGCGTGCCCGACTGCCATCAGGGGCAGCACGAGCAGGCCAAACACGACAGGTGCGAACGCGCTGAGGCCGATTGTTTCCAGCAGAATGCCGCCGACGATGCCGCCTCCGGCAATGGCGATATTCCAGACGGTGACGAGCATCGATTGCGCAATGTCTGCGGCGTCAACAGAGGTCTTGGCGAGGGCTGTCTGGAACAGGGTTGCGGCGCCGCCGAATGACAGGCCCCACCCGGCGACAGCGCCATAGAGTGCAATCGGGATCTCTCCACAAAAACCAAAAGCGAGGGCGGCGAGGCCGAACAGAACGATGCTGGCCAGTGTCAATGCACGTAAATGCCGGTCTATCAGGGCACCGACGATCCATATGCCACCCAGCGAGGCCAATCCGAAAAGGAGGAGGATCAGGTCTGTCTTTTCATCCATCCTGACCGCGGCAAGGAAGGGCGCGATATAGGTGTAAAGAATGTTATGAGCCAGTACGAAGGCGAGGGTCACAAACAGGACCGGCCTGACGCCTGCGATACGGAACACTGCGCCAAGCCGATACCGCTTGTCAGCCGCGTGCCCGGGGAAATTCGGTACCGTCAACAGCACCCATACCACAAGGATCAGGCTCAGGATGCTCATCAGGCCAAAACTGGCCCGCCACCCGATGAAATGTCCGATGAACGTGCCCGCCGGGATACCGAGCGACAGGGCCAGCGGGGTGCCAACCATGGCGATGGCGATGGCGCGTCCCTTCATGGGCTCAGGGACCATGCGTGCCGCATAGCCCGCGAGGAGCGCCCAGAGAAGACCTGCCGAGATACCGGCGACGAACCGTGCGACCATCGTCAGGACATAGCTGCCCGAGATCGCTGTCAGGGTGTTGGCGAGGACAAAACCGATGATTGCGGCCAACAGGAGGGGGCGACGTTGCACCCTCTGGGTCGCTAGCGTGAGCGGGATGGCCGCCAGCAGCGAGCCAACAGCATAGATCGTCACCAGCTGACCGGCGAATGCCTGCGGCACCGACAGGTCGGCACTGATCTGCGGCAGCAGGCCAGCCGGCAGGGCTTCGGTCAGGATGGTGATGAAGCCAGCCGTCGCCAGAGCCAGCAGGGCGGGCAGGGGGAGGCGTTTGGGGGCGTTGCTGCTGCCTGTGGGGGATGGATTGTGGTCCAGTGTTGAGGTCATCGCTCCGTCTCTTTGCTCAGGGCGGTGCGAAACCACCACCCAAGGGTCTGGAGGCGATGATAGTCCTGCTGGAGTTTAACGATAATCAGGCTACAATTCAGAACATAGTGGACAAAATAGTCCGGAATGGATTTGGTGAATGGACACTCTGGGATCCCTCAATGCTTTTGTGCAGGCGGCAGAGGCACGCAGTTTCACGGCAGCAGGCAGGCACCTCGGGGTTTCGTCTTCGGCGGTCGGCAAGGCCATTGCCCGTCTTGAGGACCGACTGGGGGTGCGGTTGTTCCACCGTTCAACCCGCACGGTCACCCTGACGCCGGAGGGTGTCCTGTTCCTTGAACGGTGTCGCCGTATTTTCTGTGAGATCGAGCAGGCCGAAATGGAGCTGTCGCAGACGCGGAACGCGCCCAGTGGCAAGCTCAGGGTCAGCCTGCCGTTGGTCGGCATGCTGATGATGCCAACATTGTCTGCGTTCATGCGCGCCTGGCCGGAGATCGAACTGGACCTCGACTTTACCGACCGGCTGGTTGACGTGATTGAGGAAGGTTTTGATGCGGTCATCCGCACAGGCGAGGCGGGCGATTCCCGACTGATGATGCGCATTCTTGGCAGTTTTACCTATAGGCTGGTGGGGGCTCCCGAGTATTTCGAGACACACGGCATCCCCGAACAGGGGACCGATCTCGCCAGACATCGTTGCCTGCGTCACCGCTATCCGAGCACCGGAAAGCTGGAGGACTGGCCGCTGACAGGCCGAAAGAACCTTGACCTTCCGGTGACTGCAACATCAAGTGCAATCGAGCCGCTGGTTTATATGGCCGAGCAAGGTCTCGGTATTGCCTGTCTGCCAGATTTCGCGGTGCGTGACCGGATCGCAGCCGGAGCCTTGATAAGCGTTATGGAGGATCTGTTCAGTCCCCACGCCGGTACATTCCGGATTCTCTGGCCCTCAAGCCGTCAGATATCCCCGAAAATTCGTGTGTTTGTGGATTTCATGACCCAGGCGCTGTTTCGCTCCTCATAGGCGGCTTTTCTCGTTCTTTGGCCCACCGTGGCGCAGGTCGTGGGTTTGGCGCAGCAACCAGTCGCGCATCAGGATGATGTTGCTCTGATGGGCTTTGCGCTCCGGGTAGACGGCGAAATAGGAGTCACCAGAGGCAACCGGAGGTGCAAAAGGCAGATGGAGCAATCCTTGCTCCAGCTCGGTCTCAATGAAACAGGTGGGGACGACGGCAATGCCCAGCCCGTGAATGGCGGCATTGATCAGCATGTTGTTGTTGGCAAAACGGTTGCCCTGAATGGTCCCGGTGTAACTATGCCCGATCAGTTGCAGCCAGTGTAGCCACAGAGTAGACCGCCCGGAGTTTTGCAACATTGGATAGTGCCAAAAGGCTCCGGGGGCCTGCGGCTGATCGGGGGGGATCAGATCGGGGGATGCCACCACCGCCAGATATTCGGGGAACAACTCGACGGCGCGGGCATGC
Organism: Insolitispirillum peregrinum; assembly: GCF_900156605.1. Taxonomy (GTDB): domain Bacteria; phylum Pseudomonadota; class Alphaproteobacteria; order Rhodospirillales; family Rhodospirillaceae; genus Insolitispirillum; species Insolitispirillum peregrinum. Next base: position 4,179 of record NZ_FTOA01000009.1, read on the forward strand.
AGCCACGACCCGCCACCCCGCAGAATCGCCATATCGAGGCGGGTGGTTTCAAAATCGGTGTCGGCGTTGGCCACCAGAACTTCCAGCGGAATATCGGGATTGGCAGAGATGAACGAGCCCAACCGGGCGGGCAGCCAGCGTGCTCCCAGAACCGGATGGGTGCCAATCATCAGGGTGGCGTCGAGGGTGCGGCCACGGACGGCATCAATTGAAATTTCGTGCAGGCGGTCCAGAGCCAGGGCGAGATTGCGGTAATAGGTGGCTCCGACCTCGGTCAGCACCAGCCGGGGGCCAGAGCGGTGGAACAGGGTAACACCCAGAAAATCTTCAAGATTCTTGATCTGACGACTGATGCCGCTTTGGGTCAGCCCCAGATCATCGGCGGCCTTGGTGAAGTTCATGTAGCGGGCTGCTGCCTCGAAGGCATGCAGGGCTGACAAGGACGGCAAATAGCGGCGCATGGCAGGAATCCAGTGCAGAAAGATCATCATGAGTAAAAGTCATGTAACAGAGATTTTTCAATGTTTTAATTTTCAGGGTCACTCCAGTCACACTGTGGGTACAGCGATGATCGATACCAGTGGTTCGGCAAACGAATCCGGGTAGATCGCCTGAAAAATCAGATCGTTATCTCGATCCGTGGCCATGTGGGATGCCACGGGGGAGGCATCGGCAAGGGCTTCACGCAGTACGGCAAAAGGGGATCCATGATGATGAACAGGCGAGAATTTTCCGGCCTTCTGGGGCTGGCCGGGACCGGTGCGATGGCGGCGACGGCGGTCAGTGCCACCGTGGCGGCGGTGCCGTCTCCGGCTTCGGCACAACAGGCCTCAGGCTCAACGTTTGAGCGGATTCGCAGCACCAGAAAGCTGCGGGTGGCCGGGATCGTCGGCACCGAGCCTTACTATCACAAGGACATTGCCACCGGTGCATGGTCCGGCTTCTGCATGAGTATGGCGCAGGATCTGGCCAAGGCGATGGAAGCCGAGGTTGAAATCAGCGAGACCACCTGGGGCAACGCGGTGATGGATCTGCAATCGGGCAAGATCGACATCATGTTCGGCCTCAGCCCGACGCCGTCGCGGGCGCTGGTGGTGGAATTCACCCGTCCGATCATGCAGAACACTTTCACCATCATCGCCCGTCCGGGGCTGGAGCCAAAGACCTGGGACGAGCTGAATCGTCCGGAGATGAAGATTGCGGTGGATATCGGATCCACCCACGATCTGTTTGCCCGCCGCGTGCTGCCGAATGCCACTTTGCTGGCGCTGAAGACGCCGGATGAGGCAACGCTGTCGGTGCAGTCGGGCCGCGCTGATGCGGTGATTCAGGTGGCGATGCTGTCGCTGGTGACGGTGAAGAAAAACCCCAACGTCGGGAAAATCGTCGTTCCGGCCCCGCTGATCCGCCAGCCGACCTGCGCCGGGGTGCGGGCGGAAGAAAGCTCCCGCTTCCGTACCTTTGTTGATAACTGGCTGGAATTCAACCGCTCGTCCGGGGTGGTGTCGGGGTGGATCACCTCCAGTCTGGAACTGGTCGGGGTGCAAAAGCAGGATATCCCGGCGGACATCCAGTTCTGATCCACCGAAACACCGGCAGGGAGACCTCGGTAATGACCGCTCCGCTGGGCATTATCATGCTCGATACCGCCTTTCCCCGGCCCGTGGGGGATGTTGGCAATGCAGCCAGCTGGCCGTTTCCGGTGCTGTATCGCACGGTCCACGGAGCAACCGCCCGTCTGGTGGTCAGCGGGCAGGATGGTCCGTTGCTGGAGGCCTTTGCGGCGGCGGGGGAGGATTTGCGCCGCGCCGGAGCCTGCGCCCTGACCACCTCGTGCGGTTTTCTGGTGTTGCGGCAACAGGCGCTGGCCGCACGGGTGGGGCTGCCGTTGGCGACCTCCAGCCTGTTGCAGATTCCGGCAGTGGCGGCAACGCTGCCTGCGGGGCGGCGGGTTGGAGTGATCACCTATGATGCTGCCGCTCTCAGCTTGGCGCATTTTACTGCCGCCGGGCTGAGCGAGATCCCGCCGGTGGCGGGATTGCCACGCGGAGGGGCCCTCCATGGCATGATTGAGGACGGTGCCCCCTATGACCGTGCCGCACTGGCGGCGGAACTGCTGACGGTGGCAACAGGATTGATCTCCTCGGCTCCCGACATTGGCGCGCTGGTGCTCGAATGCACCAACCTGCCGCCGTTTTCGGCCCTGCTGGCCAAGGTTACCGGCCTGCCGGTCTACGATAGTCTGACTCTGGGCTGCTGGCTGCACGCCGCCGCAGTCCCCCCCGTCCGTTCCTCCATCGATTGTGATTCGGGGGCCGAAGGAAACTGACATGCAGTATCAATGGGATTTCGGGTTTCTGTTGCAGTACAAGGGGCTGGTTGGCATCGGTGCCCTGTATACCGTCGGTTTCACCATCCTGACGGCCCTGTCCGGGCTGGCGGTTGGCTGTCTGGTGGCGTTGTTGCGGCTGTCGCAGTGGCGTGCGGCAACGTGGGTGGTGACGGCCTTTATCGAAGTCTTTCGCTGTACGCCGGTGCTGGTGCAGCTGGTGTGGTGCTATTACGCCCTGCCGATGCTGACCGGGCTGGAACTGACCCCGGCAACGGCGGCCTTCCTGACCCTGACCCTGTATGGGGCGTCATTCTACGGTGAAATCATCCGGGGCGGGATCATCTCGGTTGATCTGGGGCAATGGGATGCCGGGCGGGCACTGGGAATGCGGCGGTCGCAACTGATGCGTCGGGTGGTGTTGCCGCAGGCCTTTCGGCGGATGGTGCCGCCACTGGTCAACCAGACGGTCCTGCAGTTGAAAAACACCTCGCTGCTATCAGTGCTGGCGGTGCCGGACCTGCTGTATCAGGGCCAGTTGATCACCTCGGCCAGTTACCGGCCACTGGAAACCTACACCATGATTGCGGTGATCTATTTCGCCATCCTGTTCCCGCTGACGCGGCTGGCCCATCGGCTGGAAGCCCGTCCGGGCCACTGAACAGGGAAACTCTTCTGCCCGGCACAGCCTGTGCCGGAGCTGACCGGAAGGCATCAACCATGTCCAACACCCGGATGATCGAGCTGATCGGGGTGCAGAAATCCTTCGGCACCCTGCAGGTTCTCAAAGACATCTCCCTGACCGTCGATAAAGGGGCGGTGGTCGCCCTGATCGGCCCCAGTGGCTCGGGCAAGTCCACCCTGCTGCGCAGCATCAACCTGTTGACCGTGCCGAACAGCGGTTACATCCGTGTTGGCGACCATGCGATGGATTTTTCCAGCACTCAGACCTTGCCGCGTGACCGCGAACTGGCGGCGTTCCGCGCCCGCACCGGGATGGTGTTTCAGGGCTTTAACCTGTTCCCGCACATGACGGTGGAGCAGAACGTGATGGAAGGCGCGGTGACGGTGCTGCGCACTCCCAAGGCCGAAGCGCGGGAGCTGGCGTTGTCGCTGCTGGGCAAGGTGGGACTGGCCGACAAGGCGGCGATGCGGCCGGACAGTCTGTCTGGTGGGCAAAAGCAGCGGGTGGCGATTGCGCGGGCGCTGGCGATGAAGCCTGAGGTGATGCTGTTTGACGAAGCGACCTCGGCCCTCGACCCCGAACTGGTGGGGGAAGTGCTGGCGGTGATCCGCTCGCTGGCGGCGGATGGCATGACCATGTTGCTGGTGACGCACGAAATGGCCTTTGCCCGCGACGTTGCCGACCGGGTGGTGTTCATGCGGGACGGCTGCGTGGTGGAAGAAGGCGAGGCCCGGCAGGTGATCGAGCAGCCAGCGCATCCGGCGACGCAGGCATTTCTCAGTCATTTCCATAACGGGCTGTCCTGACGGGGCGGTCGGCCCGGTCTGTTTTTGATGACACTGTGGGATGGTGGCCTTTCCGGCCCGGCGAACTGCCGGGCGCGGACCCCTGGCTGCGTCCCGATCTGGTCCCGGCGCTGTCCGATGGACCGGGAAGGAAGGGTAAGATGCGGATAGCGGTGATTGGGGCGGGGATTATCGGGGTGAGTTGCGCGCTGGAGCTGGTGCGTGATGGTCATCGGGTGACACTGATTGACCCCGGTCCTGCCGGTGGACGCCAGTCCGCCAGCTATGGTCATGGCTGCTGGATCAGTCCGGCCTCGGTGGTGCCGATGTCGATGCCGGGCCTGTGGAGACAGGTGCCGGGGTATCTGCTCAATCCACGCGGGCCGCTGGTGATCCGCTGGCGCTTCCTGCCGCGTCTGCTGCCGTGGCTGTGGCGCTTCCTGCTGGCCGGAGCAACAGTCAAGCGGGTGGAGCGCACCGCCCGTGCCTTGGCAGACCTGTTGTCCGACAGCCCGGCCCGACACGCTGCTCTGGCCGCCGAGGCCGGAGTGCCCGAACTGATCCGGCAGGATGGCCTGCTGTATGCCTATCCTGATCGGGCGGCCTTTGAGGCGGAAGCCCTGTCGTGGCACCTGCGCCGGATCACCGGGCTGCGCTGGCAGGAACTGGACCGGGCTGCGCTGGAAGCGCGCGAGCCGGATTTGGCACCGCATTACCGCTTTGGGGTGCTGGCGGTTGATGGTGCCCACTGTACCGATGCCGGGCGTTACGTGGCGGCACTGGCCGCTGCTGCACAAATGGGGGGAGCCACGATCACGACCGCCACGGCCACCGGCTTTGTGTTTGCAGATGACCGGCTGAAGGCAGTAACGACCGATGCCGGACGGGTGGACTGCGAGCGGGCAGTGCTGGCCGGTGGAGTGTGGTCGCAGGATCTGGCCCGCCAGTGTGGCGATGCGGTGCCGATGGAATCCGAACGTGGCTATCACAGTGTGCTGGCTGATCCGGTGGTGGGGCCTCGGTACCCGGTGATGCCCAGTGATGGCCGGATGGCCAACACCCCGACCACCGCCGGATTGCGATTGTCCGGGCAGGTGGAACTGGCGTCGGTGGCGGCCGAACCAGACTGGCGACGGGCCGATATTCTGACCGGCCATGCCGCCACCACCTACCCCGGGCTGGCGGCGGGCGGCGGCCCGGTGGCGGATGATTGCTGGATGGGCCATCGCCCGTCCACCCCGGATGGTTTGCCGGTGATTGGCCGCTCGGCCCGCAGCCCGGATGTGGTTTATGCCTTTGGGCACGGACACGTCGGCTTTGCCAGCGGTCCGAAAACCGCACGGCTGGTGGCTGACCTGCTGGCCGGGCCGGGGGATGCCGAGGGGCTGGCCCCGTATGCGGCGGCCCGCTTCCGGCGATGATGACCCGGTAATACTCCCGTTTTTCCGATGATCTGTGGACGCCCCTGCCGATGGCGGACGGGGATGCTCCTTCCTTGCCTTTTTCAATGGAGTGAGACAATGCGCGGTGCGGATATTCTGGTCGAAATGCTGATCGGATACGGCGTAGAGGTGGTGTTTGGCGTTCCCGGTGACACCAACGTGCCGTTTTACGAAGCCCTGCAACAGCGGGAAGGCGCGATCCGCCATGTGATGGCCCGCGATGAACGCTCTGCCGGGTACATGGCCGATGCCTATGGGCGCTTCACCAACAAGCCCGGGGTGTTTGAATGCCCGTCGGGGGCTGGCGCGATGTATTCGCTGCCGCCGGTGGCCGAGTCCAATGCGTCATCGGTGCCGGTGATCCTGCTGACCATTGACATTCCGTTGCCCGGCGAAGGGCGCGGGGTGCTGACCGAGCTGGACTGTGCCCGCCTGTTCGAGCCGGTGACCAAGCTGTCGGTGCAGGTGAAAACCCCGGAAAAGCTGCCGGAGATCATCCGTCGGGCCTTCCGGGCCGCCTGTTCCGGCAAGCCGGGGGCGGTGCATCTGCAAATCCCGGAAGACATGCTGCTGGCCGACGTCGATCCGGCCCGGGTGTCGTTGCATGTCGAAGAGGAATGCCGGACCTTCCCCGCCTATCCGACCCTGCCCGCGCCGGAAAAGCTCGACAGCCTGCTGGCCCTGCTGACCTCGTGCGAGCGGCCTTTGATCGTTTCCGGCGGCGGCGTCAATCGCTCCTGCGCCGGGCCCGAGGTGCAGGCGCTGGCCGAGCGGCTGAACATTCCGGTGTGCACCACCATGACCGGGCAAGGCACCATGCCCGACGATCACCGGCTGGCGGTCGGGGTGATTGGCGACAACGGTTTTCATCCCCACGCCAACTGGGCGCTGGAGCATGCCGACTTCGTGCTGTTCATCGGCTCGCGGGTCGGGTCGGTGGTGACGATTGGCTGGACCTTCCCGAAAATCACCCTCAACAAGCGGGTGGCCCAGATCGACATCGACCCCGAGATCATGGCCAACAACTATGAAAACGTGCTGTCGGTGCAGGGCGATGCCCGGCTGGTGGTGCAGCGGCTGGTGGCGATGGCCGACGCAGCCGGTGGCAGCGACCCGGCGCGGACGCAAGGCTGGGTGGACGAGTTGAACGCGCTGCGGGCGACGTTCTGGGACAATGCCGAGACGTTGCTGTCCAGCGATGCCCGGCCCCTGCGGCCCGAACGGGCGGTACGCTGCTTTAACGAGGCACTGGAAGCCTCCGGGCAGGCGGCGCACATCTATTCCGACGCCGGGACCCCGACCCCGCACATGACCCGCTTTTTGCGCCTGAAAGACCGCACCACCCGCTTTGCCATCCCGCGCGCTTTTGGCGGGTTGGGGTCGGCGCTGCCTGCCACGGTGGGGGCATGGTTTGCCGACCAGAGCCGCCGTCCGATCGGCATGTTTGGCGATGGCTCGTTCGGAATGACGGTGGGCGAGATGGAAACCCTGGTCCGCCTGAATGTCCCGGCCATCCTGCTGCTGTTCAACAACGGCACCTTTGGCTGGATCAAGGGGCTGCACCGCCTGCGCGGCCATAACCAGTGCTTCAGTGTCGATTTTACCCCGCCGCGCGGACAGGCGATTGCCGAAGCGTTTGACCTCAAGGCCTGGACCGCCACCTCGGCAGCGGAACTGGATGCGGCACTGGCCGAGGCCTTTGCTTATACCGGTGGGCCGTGCCTGATCGACATCCATGTGGAATCCATCGCCGACCGGGTGCCACCGGTCTATTCGTGGCTGACCAAGCGGGGGCGTGACCCGCTGTCAGTAGAGGCTGAAGAGGTGCGGTATTTCTGATCCAGAGCCTGTTCCGGGCCGCTGACCGTTTATGATCACCGGCCCGGAACAGGCTCCCCCGAAACGATGGCATGATATGCAAATGACTATTATTTTCATATTTGGGCTGCTATCGTCTCCGCTTTCGCTGGGGAAATTGCGGAGCGGATGCCCATGCCGGACAACAGGCATGATCTGAAATCATCAGCTGGGATGGATGTGCTGCGGGTTGATTCTCGTCTGTTGGCGCGTTTTCAGCCCGATGCCGGTGGATGGCAGGACAACACCCTGCCGGTTGCCGGAGGGCAGGTGTGTTTCCGCACCGGACAGATTGGTGCAGGCATCACCGCCACCCGCAGCGAGTGCCGGATACAGACGGAGTTCCGCTCGCATGTGGAGCATCTGGCGCCGGTGGGAGTGCTGGCCTTTGGCCTGAGCGGGACCAGCCTGTTCGGGTTCGATCACGGCGAGCCAGCCCATGCCATCCGACCGGGAGAGGTGTGGCTGTTCCGGGTCAACAGCGGGGCAATGGCACGCAGAACGCCTGCGCAGGATGCCGCCAGCATGGTGGCGATCAAGTTTGATGTGGCACGAGTTGCGGCCGTTCTGGAACCCTCGGCCCCTGACTGGGAACAGTCTGGCACCCGCGCCATCCGGTTGGGGCGGTGGCAGTCCGACCGGGAGGACGGGCTGCGGGCCTTTTTGGGCAATCCGTTGCGCTCGCCGGTGGATCGACTGATGGCCGAAAGCCAGTCGCTGGGGTTGCTGGCACGCTGGTTGGCGCCGTTGCCGTCGGCACCACAGCTCGATGATGGCATTCTGGGCCGGGAAGAACGGCGAGCGGTGATGCGGGTGGTGGACCGGTTGGTGTCGGATGTCTGTTATCCGCCGTCGCTGGAGCAACTGGCCGCACTGGCGGGGATGAGCCATGCCCGCTTGAACCGTTGTTTCCGCCGCCTGTATGGCAAGACGGTCTTTGCCTGGCTGCGCGATCACCGTCTGGAGCAGGCACACCGCCATTTGCGCGACGATACGGCGAGTGTGACCGAGATTGCCTTCCTGTGTGGCTTCAGCAGTTCCAGCCATCTGGCGGCAGCGTTCAAGGAGCGCTACGGCTGCTGTCCGGCGGATGTACGGCACCATCGTTGAGCAGACCATTCGCCGCCTGTTGCTCTCCGTTCGTCCGATGATGGCGGCGGGCGGCTGGAAAACGCCATCGTGGGGCGTTTTGATCCTCGATAACAGGAAAACTCCATGTCTCAGGACTTCAATGCGCCCCCGGCAGGTCGCCGGGCATTGGCGATTCCGGCCCTTCTGATGCTGTTGGCGGCCAATGCGGTTGCCCATTCTTTCGTGCTGATCGTGTTGCCGCCGCTGGGCCGCAAGATGGGGCTGGCGGACCTGCAGACCGGGATGGTGATCGGGCTGTCGGCCCTGATGCTGACCCTGTCCGGGCCAGTGTGGGGGCAGATTTGCGAACGATGGGGCCGACGTCCGGTCCTGTTGAGCGGGCTGGCGGTGGCGGCCCTGTTTCCGGCTGTGCTGGCGGTGATCCTTACCGCTGCCCTGTCGTCGGCGCTGACGGTGGGAATGGTCTTTGCCGTGCTGCTGCTGGCGCGGCTGGGGCAGGCGGTCGGAACCGGTGGCATCATGCCTGCGGCACAAGCCTATCTGGCCGACAGCACCAGTGCAGGGCGGCGGGCGGCAGGCATGGGGCTGATGGGGGCGGCGTTCGGGGCGGGACTGGTGATCGGTGGCGCGTTGGCGTGGCGTTTGGGCAGCACGCAGGCGGTGCCTGCCCTGCTGGCGATCTCGCTGCTGATTTGTGTCGGGCTGGCGGTGGCATGGCGGCTGTTGCCGGAACCACCACGGGCACCTGTTCCGGCAGAGGCAGCCAGACTGCGGGTGGCGTCGTTGTGGCCGTTCCTGCTGACCACCCTGTGCGGGGTGGCGGTGTATGCGCTGGTCCAGCAGGTGACCGCCCTGCGCTATCAGGATGACTTCGGCCTGTCGCTGGACGAATCCATCGGGCGCAGCGGGGCCACCCTGATGCTGACCATGGCGGTGATGATTGTGACGCAAGGGGTGTTTGTCCGTCGTCTGGGCTGGCAGCCATCCCGGCTGGTGCGGGTCGGTGCCGTTGGGGGCCTGCTGGCGATGGTGGTGGCGACCGTTGCCCCGTCGATCCCGGTCCTGATGGCGGCGATGGCCGGGCTGGGCGCGTTTCTGGGGCTGTTGCTGCCGGGCAATCTGGCGGCACTCAGCCTGCGGGCTGGGGCGGGAGCACAGGCAAAGGTCGCCGGGCTGAATGCCATCGGGCAAGGGTTGGGGATGGCGGCTGGCCCGGTGATGGGGGCGGCGCTGCATCAGCTTTCTCCGGCGGCGCCGTATGGCATGGCTGGTCTGTTGCTGCTGGTGATCTGTGTTCTGGCCTTTCGTCCGTTCGCCCGATGATGGTCGGCGTTCGCCATCTGGCAGCGGGCGCAGCAAGGATTCCCATAATGGCGCGCAGGTCCATTGGGGAGAACTGACTGATGACCGTATATTCGTTGCGCTCGGTCCTGCTGCTGTCGGTATCGGCACTGGGAATGCTCACCGGCCCGGCCCGGGCAGAGGAGCAGGCCGCCGGGCAACCGCAGGCGGGGGCCATCGAGCTGGCCCCTGTTGTGGTGGATGCCCGCCAGTGGCAGGAAGACGTTCAGCGCGTTCCCGGCGCGGTGGATGTCCTTGCCACCGACAGCTTGGGAAACCCGCTGTCTGACAGCCTTGGCGCGATTCCCAAAGTGTCGCCCAATGTGCAGATCGAACAGTCGTCGGTACAGACGCGGGTGGTGATCCGGGGCATGACCAGCGCCAATACCGCGTTGCAGGACCCGGTGGGGTACTTTGTCAACGATGTTGCCTTGCCGCATGGAGTCTCGCAGGCTCCTCAGTTGTTTGATAGCACGCAGATGACGATTCTGAAGGGACCGCAAGGGGCACTGTACGGGCGCAATACCGAAGCCGGGGCAATCAAGGTTTCGACGCAGGACCCCGACTGGACCCCGACGGCATCGGCCAGTCTGGCGACCAGCGCCAGGGATGGCGTTGATGACTGGGCACCGGCGGTGGTGGCTGCCGGTCGGCTGTCGGGGGCAGTGGTGGAAGACAGGCTGGCGGCCTCGCTGGCCTTCCGCACCGAACAGAGTGATGGTGTTCACCACAACCTGTTCGACGGTGCCAGCGATGGCGGCAAGACCGATCGCTGGACCCTGTCCACCGGTCTGGCGTTGCAGGCGGGGCCAGAGACCGATGTGACGCTGAAAAGCGTGGTCGAGCAGAACAACAACGGCAAACAGCGGATGCGCTATCTGACCGGGCCTTACGCCACCGGGCGCAATACCACCAACTACAACACTGTCTCGTGGGATGACAGCACCTCGGCGATCCAGTCGCTGAAGGTCGAGCATCACCTTGATGACCTGACCCTGACCAGCATCACCGGCTGGACCCATTATGAGCGCGACTTCCAGATGGATCTGGATGGCGGACCTCTCAAAACCCTGCCCAACCTGCTGTCCCATCAGGATGATGCGCTGTCGCAGGAAATCCGCCTGGCCTCGCCGGATCAGGACAGCGGCCTGCGCTGGCTGGCGGGGCTGTATGCCTATCAGGAATGGACTGATCTCGACTATCAGAGCGGCACCCCACGGGTCGGGCGGACGACCGAAATCGACCAGAGCGGACTGGCCGCCTTTGGACAGGTGGAGGTTGCGCTAACCGACCGCTGGCGGGCCGGGGTGGGCAGCCGGGTGGAGTGGATCAGGCAAAACGGTGCGCAGACGCTGGTCAGTTCGACCGGGCAGAGTGCCTATGAGCAGACGCTGGAGCAGGTGACCCTGCTGCCCCGCTTGACCCTGTCCTATGACCTGCAACCGGGAACCATGCTGTATGGGTCCTATGCCCGTGGCTACCTGCCGGGGGGCTATAACTATGGCATGGCCACCAGTGCCAGCACCCTGACCTTTGACCCCGAATATAGCTGGACGGCGGAAATCGGTGCCAAGGGGCGGTTTGCGCAGGACCGGCTGGGGGCATCGCTGGCGCTGTTCCGCACGGTGACCACCGACAAGCAGATCCTCGATCTGGTGCCGGGGGGAACGCAGACCATCAGCAATGCGGCTCAGGCCGAGATTTATGGGCTGGAAGTCTCTGCCGATGCCCGGCTGAGTGAGCGGTGGACCTCGTTCGCCACCCTTGGCCTGCAACACGGCGAGGCAACCTCGTACACCACCAATGTGTCACAGGGCGGCACTCTGGTCAGCACCGACCTGTCGGGCAACCGTCTGCCGATGTCGGCCAGTTCGACCTACTCGCTGGGGGTGCGCTACGACGAGGGCGAGGGATGGTTCGGGCAGGCCAGCGTCAACGGGTCCAGCCCGTATTATTTCGACAGCCAGAACACCCTGAAACAATCGGCCTTTGCCACCGTCGATGCCGAGATCGGTCATCGCTTTGACAGTGTGGAGCTGTCGCTGTGGGCGGCGAACCTGTTTGGGGAAAATGTTTATAGCCGGGCCGTGTCGGCACCGCTGGGGATCATTGCCGAAGACGGTGCCCCGCGTGAAATCGGCCTGCGCCTTTCGGCCACATGGTGAGCGTGATGATCTCTGTTCCTGCGATGCTGTTTGACCTGATTCAAGCCCCCCTGCGCTGGCAGGTTTTGAATGCCGGTCTGCAGCTTGACCTGTTCGACCGCCTGACCGATGGCTGCGATGTGGCTGAGCTGGCCGCCAGTCTGGGGCTGGATCAGCGGCGGCTGATGGTGGTGCTGGATGCCCTGTGCGCGATGGAGCTGCTGGACAAGCAGGGCTGCCGCTATCAGTTGGCGGCCTCGGCAGCCCCCTATCTGCGTTCGGACAGCGACCGCTCACTGCGCCCGATGCTGCAAACCCTGCCGCTGTTGCGCCATGCCGATGTGCTGGCCGTGCTGCGCGGGGAGGGGGCCGAGACGCCGCCTGACCTGTCCGACCCGGCGTTCTGGGACCGCTCGGCAGCCAGCTTGCGCTCCTTCCATCGTGGCATGGGGGTCGATCTGATGATTGGCCTGCTGGAGAGCCTGCCGGAATGGCCGTCTGTCCGGCGGGTGCTTGATCTGGGGGCCGGATCGGAAACCCTGGCTCTGCGGATCATTGACCAGCGCCCGCAGAGGACGGTCACCGTGCTTGACCTGCCGCCACTGGCGGCGCGGATTGCCGGGGCGGTTGATGATCGGGTGCGGGTGATCAGCGGTGATTTCAATGAGACCGACCTTGGCGGACCGCATGACCTGATCTGGGCCTCGATGACCCTGTATTTCGCCCGCGACCTGACCGCCGTCCTGCGCAAAGCCCGGCAGGCTCTGGCCGCAGGCGGGGTGTTTGTCAGCCTTCACGAGGGCCTGACCCGTCAGAAGACCGCCCCGGAAAGTCATGTCATCGGGCGGCTGGTGCCCGCGTTGCGCGGGGTGAACGTGTCTTTCGAGCACGGACAGATTGCCACCGCCCTGCGGCAGGCTGGCTTTGCCGAGGTCGAAAGCAGACAGGTGGCAACACCGTTTGGTCTGATCGAACTGGATGTGGCGCGGGGGGAGGGTTGACCGGTCAGGGATCAAGGCCCGGCAACGTGCGGCAGTCACTGGCAAACAGGCGCTCGGCGATGTAATCGACGAACACACGGATTTTCGGTGATAAATGGCGGTTGGAGGGCCAGATCAGGTTGAACTGGCCCGGTGCATCGAGGAAGTCACGCAGCACCGGAACCAGTTCACCCGAGGCCAGCAGGGAGTCTGCCAGAAAGTCGGGCATGCAGCCGATACCAAGCCCACGGGCAACGGCACCGCGAACGGCCTCCATGTTGTTGGAGGTCATCACATGTCGGATGGGGGCATCCGCTTCGCCTTCGGCCCGGCGCAAGGGCCAGACCTGCAACTTGCCTGAGTTCGGATAGCGAAAGGCGATCCCGTGGTGGTGGGCCAGATCGCGCGGGCAATGCGGGATGCCATGGCGGGCGATATAGGCCGGTGCGGCGCACAGCAGCAGCTGGAACGGGCGCAGGGCCCGGACCATGGTCCGGCTGTCCGGCAACTGGCCGCTGCGGATGGCGACATCGACGCCGTCCTCGATCAGATCGACGATCCGGTCGTTGAAGTCGAAGTCCAGGTCGATATCCGGGTAACGGGCCATGAACTCCGGCAAGACCGGCAGGAGCAGGTGATAGGCGATGATCGGGCAGGAAACCCGAAGATGCCCGCGTGGGGTTTCCCGTGTGCGCAGCAGGCTTTCATGGGCGTCGTCCAGGTCGTCAAGGATGCGCCTGCAGCGTTCATGAAAGGCGCGCCCTTCTTCGGTCAGGCGCAGGCTGCGGGTCGAGCGTTGGAAGAGCCGCACGCCAAGCTGGCTTTCGAGTTTGCTGACCGCCTTGCCAACGGCGGACGGCGACAGGTGCAACACCCGGCCTGCCGCGGCGAAACTGCCAAGATCAGCCGTTCGGACAAAGGCCGACAGTCCAGCAAGACGGTCCATGGCAGGTTCCATTCCGGTATTTTATTCCGTATTGATCGGAAATATGGCGATCTTATCACCCATTCGATCCTCCGTACACTGATCGGGACGCGGGATGCCGGTTGGTTCCCTTTTGCCTTCCTCTGATCACACGGACCTTTGATGTCTCATTCTTCTGTCACACCTCCGCGTGGGGCACGCCAGACCCTGACGCTGCTGGCCGTCTGTCTGGCCGCCATCGCCATGCCGCTGACCTTTACCGGGACGGCGGTTGCCTTGCCTGCCATCGGTCGGGCCCTTGGTGGTGGCCCGGTTGCGATGGCCTGGGTGACCAATGCCTTCATGCTGACGTTTGGTTCAGCCCTGATGGCGGCAGGGGCGCTGGCCGACAGTTACGGGCGTCGCCGGATCTTTCTCGGTGGGGCACTGCTCTTTGCGCTGTTTTCGCTGGCTCTTGTTTTTGCCCCCACCATTCTGGTTTTTGACCTGTTGCGGGGAGGTCAGGGGCTAGCGGCTGCGGCAGCTTATGCGGGGGGCATGGCGGCCTTGGCGCAAAGTTTTGAGGGGCGCGCCCGCCTGCGTGCCTTCAGCCTTGTCGGCACCAGCTTCGGGATCGGTTTGTCCCTTGGTCCGGTAGCTTCCGGGGTGCTTATGTCTGCCTTTGGCTGGCGCAGTATCTTCCTTTCTGTTGTGGCTGTTACGATGGTCGCCTTCCTGCTTGGGCGGAACACTTTGTCCGAAAGCCGTGATCCGGATGCGGCTGGCCTTGACTGCTGGGGGGTGTGCAGCTTCACGGCGATGCTGGCCTTTTTCACCTGTGCCATGCTCCTTGTCCCCGCTCGGGGCTGGAGCAACAGCCTGAGTCTGGCACTGTTTTTTTGTGCGGCCCTGTGTCTGCTGGCGTTTGTGCTGATCGAGCGTACCAGTCTCCGGCCCATGCTCGACCTGACGCTGTTTCGCTATCCCCGTTTTGTCGGAGTGCAATTGCTGGCCGCCGCCCCGGCCTATGGCTTTGTGGTGCTGCTGATTCTGTTGCCGTTGCGTTTTGTCGGCATTGAAGGCATAGGGGAAGTCTCTGCCGGACTGCTGATGATTGCCCTGTCGGCGCCCCTGCTCGTGCTGCCGATGCTGGCGGGGGCTTTGACCCGCTGGCTGCGGCCCGCAGCGATCTGTGGCGTTGGGCTGGCGATGTCGGCTGGTGGTCTGTGCTGGTTGGCGCTGACACCGCCGGGGCTGTCCTCGTGGGCCATGGCCGTGCCGATGCTGCTGATCGGTGCTGGTATGGCTCTGCCCTGGGGATTGATGGACGGGCTGGCGGTCAGTGTGGTGCCAAAGGAACGGGCCGGGATGGCGACGGGTATCTTTTCAACCGTGCGCGTTGCAGGGGAAGGGGTAGCGCTGGCGGTGGTCGGTGCGATCCTTGCCATGTTGACCGCCCACAAGATCGGTATGGCCGGACTGGCGGGTTCGGCACTCGCGGCGGGGCAGCGGCTGGCAGGTGGTGATCTTGCCGGGGCGTTGCTGGCGGTGCCCGGCGCTGAACGCGGGCTGCTGATGGCGCTCTATGGCGAGGCGTTTGGTCAGCTGCTCTTCGGCCTTGCCCTGATTACCGTGGTGACGGCAGGCGTGGTGTTCCTGTTCCTGGGACAGGACGAGACAGACGGCAACACGTGAGCCTCGGCCATTGGCGCAGCAAAAAGCCCCCCGGTTGATCGCCGGGGGGCTTTTCCTGTTGTGGCTATGGGACGCGCTTATTCGGTCAGCGGCAGAGCCACAAAGCGCATGCCCGAGCTGTTCTGAACCAGCAGAAGCAGCGATTTGCGACCGGTTTCCTTGGCCTTGGCCGCCTGAGCGGTCAGGTCGGCCGGGGCGGTGAGGGCGGTCTGGTTGGCCTCGACGATCACATCGCCCTGACGCAGACCTTTTTCGGCGGCCTGACTCTTGGCGTTGACGTCGGTCACCACCAGCCCCTTGGCATCGGCGGGGATGTCAAAGCGTTCGCGGCTGGCGTCACTCAGCGGGGCGACGTTGATGCCCAGCGCGGCAATGGCGGTATCACCGACTTCGGCGGTCGGGGCGGCCTTGGCCGGGGCTTCGCTGTCCTGTTCGTCTTCTTCGGCCAGCTCGCCGACGGTGACTTTCAGGGTCTTGCGTTCACCGTTGCGCCAGACTTCCATCGACACCTTGGAACCGATTTCGGTTTCGGCGACGATGGCGGGCAGGCGGCGCATGTCCTTGATCTCGCGACCGTTGAACTCCAGCACCACATCCCCGACCTGCACGCCAGCCGTAGCAGCCGGGCTGCCGTCCTGGATCGAGGATACCAGCGCACCATAGGTCCGCTTCAGCCCGAGGCTTTCGGCGATTTCGTCGCTGACGGTCTGGATGCGCACCCCCAGCCAGCCACGGCGGGTCTTGCCGTACTTGCGCAGATCGGTCAGCACCTGCTTGGCGAGGTTGGCAGGGGTGGCAAAGCCGATTCCGACCGAGCCGCCCGACGGCGAGAAGATGGCGGTGTTGATGCCGATCACTTCGCCGTCCATGTTGAACAGCGGACCACCCGAGTTGCCACGGTTGATCGAGGCATCGGTCTGGATGAAGCTGTCATAGGGACCGGCGTTGATGTCGCGGGTCTTGGCCGAGATGATCCCGGCGGTGACGGTGCCGCCCAGACCGAACGGGTTGCCGATCGCCATCACCCAGTCACCAACGCGGGCCTGATCGGAATCGCCAAAGCTGACCGAGGGCAGCTTGCGCTTGGTGTCAACCTTCAGCAGGGCCACGTCAACCTTGGCATCCCGACCGACCACTTCGGCCTTCAGCACGGTATCGTCGTACAGGATGACGGTGATTTCTTCGGCGTCCTGAATGACGTGGTTGTTGGTGACGATATAGCCTTCGGGGTCGATGATGAACCCCGAGCCGAGTGAAGTGGCGCGGCGGGGAATGGCGTTCTGGTTGTTGCCATTGCCGTTGCCACGCTTGTCGAAGAATTCCTTGAAGAACTCGTCAAACGGCGAGCCGGGGGGGAACTGCGGCATTTCCGGGCCGCGGTCGGACATGATGGTGGTGGTGGAAATATTCACCACAGCGGGTTGCAGGCGCTCGGCCAGATCGGCAAAGCCGTCCGGGGTGCCGCGGGCGTGGGCGGGGCTGGCGGTCAGGGTGGCCACGGTCAAGGACAGGACCATCATGGCCGCGACCAGCAACGACCAGGGCTTGCTTGCTCCACCGGGGATGCGGGCTTTTGCCCGTTCCGGGTATCCGGGGTTCAACGTCACTTGCGGGCCTCCGTATGGATGGACAGACACAGTCAATACTCGCAACAGGGTAAACCGTTCCCCCGATGTGGGGCAATGGCCGAAGGGCTTCAATGATCTAACCGACTTTTCATCAAAGTCACGGGCCAGTGATCAGCGCCCTCTGTCTTGCGGGGACGAGCCATTTTCTCTTTTCGTCCCATGCTCTACCGCCCTTCCCGCCGCCACGCAATGAACATTCCGGTGAGAAACAGCAGCGCCAGCACCGGCGCGGGCAGCAGGGGCGTCTGATGCAGGCCCTGCAGGGTGCTTTCCCCGTTGCGGCGCAGGCCCAGCCAGTGGCCGCCGTTCATGGCGCTGGCCGAGGCGGTCGGGCGGCGGATGGCGGGCAGGGTGATGGCAGGCGGCTGTTCACTCAGCCAGAAAACGCCGCCGCCGCTGGCATCGGCCAACGGGCGCAGGCGGTCGGGGGTGGCGACCACCATCTGCTCTTCCAGCGGATCGCTGGTGGTGACGGCAACCATGGTGCGCTGCGTGCCATCGGAAATGGCCCAGCCGCCTGTTTGTGGGGCCGGGAAGCGGGCAGTGGCTCCGGTCGGGGATGGTGTCAGGGCAAGGGTCTGGCTGTGACCATCGGGGGCGGTGACGGTCAGGGGAGGGAGTGGGGCTTGCGGATCATCAAGACTGCGGCGCAGGACCTCGATGTCGGGCGGTGTGCCTGCGGTGGCTGGACGCAGGTGCGCCAGCAGGGCGTTTTCTTCCAGCTCCGGTTCGGCCATCAGCCAGTGGGCCAGACGGCGGATCAGTTCCTGCTGCGGGCCGCCACCCTCCCAGCCCTTGCCCCACAGCCACACCGTATCCGACAGCAACAGCCCGATCCGGCCCTTGCCGACGTGATCGACCACCAGCAACGGTGCCTGATCGGGTCCGGTCAGCAGAACCACCCCGCTGCGGGTGGTGGCTTCGGTGGCCCGCAACCATGGCCCCCAGTGTGATGCGCCCTGCTCGATCAGCGGGGCGGTGATCGGATGGCGTGCGGCCACGGCGGACGGTTGCGGGGTGAACGATTGCGTCAGCAGCGTCCCTGTCGGGGCGGCAGGCAGTATGTCGGCCAGCGGCGTATCATACAACGAGGTGACGCCAGCGTATTCCGGCCCGACCGCCAGCATCACCGCGCCGCCGTCGCGGACATAGTTGGCGACATTGCCCAGATAATGCAGCGGAATCAGGCCCAACTGGCTGTAGCGGTCAAAGATCACCAGATCAAAGTCGTCCAGCCGCTCTTCAAACAGCTCGCGGATGGGGAACGGGATCAGCGACAGCTCGTTCAGTGGCGTCGGGTCTTCCTTTTGCGGCAACCGCATGATGGTGAAATGGACCAGATCGACGTTCGGGTCGGCTTTCAACAGGCTGCGCCAGGCGCGTTCGCCGATGTGGGGCTCGCCGGAAATCAGCAGCACCCGCAGGCGGTCCCGCACGCCGTTGATCGACAGGACGGCGCGGTTGTTGCTGATCGACGGCTCGTGCGGGCGGGCGGGCACCGAGGCATCAATCACGTTCAGGCCCGCCTGTGCCACCGGAACGGTGACGGTGACCGGGGCGTTGACGCTGACCTGCTGCACGATGTCTTCGCTCTGGCCGCTGCGCAGGGTGAGTGGAAGCTGGCTCCCCGCTGGCAGGGTGGGGTCGTCAATGCGCAGGGTGACGGTCACCGTTGCCCCGACCAGACCAAACGACGGCGCGCTGTCCACCACCATCCGGCGGTCGGTTTCGCCGCGCTGGCCGGTTAGCAGGGTATGCACCGGGGCCGGGAAGGTCGGAGTGGGCGGGATGTCGTGAGCCTGTCCATCGGTGATCAGGATGGCTCCGGCCAGACGCTGGCGGGGGATATCGCTGATCGCCCGCTCCAGCGCCGCAAACAGCCGGGTGCCGGTGGGCTCGCTGACCGGCACCTGTGACAGGCGCACCACCCGCGTTTCCAGAGTCGGGTCTTTCGCCAGTTGCTCTCGCAAAACCTGCTCGGCGGCGGCGGCTTGCTGCGGTCGGTCGGCCAGCGACTGGCTGGCGCTGTCGTCAACCACCACCACCGCCACATCGGGGACCGGGGTGCGGGTGGCCTCCAGCATCTGCGGATTGGCCAGCCCGAGGGCGAGCACGACAAAGGCCGCCAGCCGCCACAGGCTGCCCGGTGCGCGCCGCCACAGGGCGGGCAGGCTGAGGGCCAGCATCACGGCACAGGCCACCGCCCACCATGACCAGGGCAGCAACGGTGCCCATTCCACGCTGATATCGACCATCGCAGGCAAGGACCTCATTGCGGCAGGCGCTCCAGCAAGGCGGGCAGATGAATCTGATCGGCCTTATAGGTGCCGGTCAGGGTGTAGAGAACCATGTTGATGCCACTGCGCCCGGCTTGCTCACGGCCATGCTCGCCACCATTCAGCATCGGGAACATCGGTGAGCCGTTGGGGGATCTGGCCCAGGCGCGGCCCCAGTCCTGCGTCGAGACGACGATGGTTGACACACCATCGGCCCGCTGGTCGGGGCTTTCCAGCCAGACGGTACCGGGGGCGCGGCCGGGCAGCGCGGCACTGAGGTAATAGGCGCGGGTCAGGACATGATCGGGGGGCAGGGGGATCAGGCCGCTGATGTGCAGGGCATCAAGCAGCTCGACCAGAAACGGCTGGCTGTCGGCCCCGGCCCCGTCCAGCACCACCAGCCCGCCCTGGCCGCGGTACTGGGCGATTTTCTGCACAACGGTCGGGGTGACGCGCAGCGCCGCCGCGCCATCGCTGACCGGCCAGTACAGCAGGGGGAAAAACAGCAGCGGGTCACTGTCCAGCGACACCGCCACCGGCGGAGCCAGCGTGACGGCGGTGCGGGCGTTGACCAGCGCGGTCAGCGCTTGCAGGGCAGCGGCACTGATGGCGTCCTGCGCCGGATCGCCGGTCTGGACATAGCCCAGACGGGTTGCGAGCAGGTCGGTTTCGGCGGCATCGGCAGACGGGGTGCCGGTCAGCAGGCTGCCTGCGGTCAGCATCACGGCGACGGTGGCTCGCCAGCGGGGCAGCAGGCCGCGCAGAAGCAGCGTCAGCAGGCTGTCGAGCAGCAGCAGCAGCAGGGCGGCGGTCAGCAGCGGCGGACGCAGGTCCAGCGAGCGATCCTGATCGGGGGTCAGTCCCCGCACCTGCACCCCTGACGGCAAGGCGGGCAGCGGGATCAGGGTACGGTCGGCAGTGCCGAGATTGAGGGCCTGCCGTTGACCATCCGCGCCATAGAGTCCCGGCGGGTGGTCCGGGGCCTGCACCATCGGCAGTGCGGCCGTGTCAGCGGCGAGATGCAGCGGGCGGGCGGTAGCGGGTGCGGGCAACAGCCGTCCGGTGCCATCCAGCGTCAAGGCCGGAGGCAGCACCAGCGGCGAGCCGTCATTGCTGGCCTCGCCGGTCCGTGCCGCCCCCAGACTGACCAGCCGGTTGAGCAGGGCCGGGAACAGACCGGACAGCGGCAGGCTGCTCCACGACGGATCGGCGGCGGTGTGAATCAGCACCAGCCAGCCCTTGCCGGAGGGAGTGCCGCTGACCAGCGGCGTTCCATCGCTCAGGCGGGCCCAGGTCCGGCGGTCAAGGTCAACGCCTTTGGCGATGGCGGCAGCCGGGTCGGGCAGCACCTGCGCCCGCACGGTCAGGTCTTTGGGCAGCGGCAGACCCTGTAGCGGGCTGTGTTCGGGATAGGCAGCCAGCCCCAGCGGCTTGGTCCATGACAGGCTGCCGCCCAGCGCCCGGTTGCCACTGCGCACCGGCACCGCCAGCAGACTGTCGCCGGCACTGACCGACGGCGACTGTCCGGCCAGTGCGGCCCCGGCGAAGCGGATCAGGACGCCGCCATCCTGAACCCAGCGGGACAGGTGCTCCTGTTCGGTGGGGGACAGTTGCGGATCAACCACGATCAGGGCGCGGATCGGGCGGGCCAGCAGCTCGTCGAGGCCACCCTTGTACAGCGGGGCGTTGGGCGGCAGGGCACGGGTGAGATAGGTGGTGCTGTCGAGCAGCGGCACCATCGCTTGCCCCTGACCGGGGGGCGTCAGCAGGCCGACCGGATGATGCCGCCAGCCATCGCCCAGCAGCGAGACCGCCCCGGCTCCGGCACGCTGGCCGTCGCTGGTGGTGACCCGAATGGCCTGCACGCCTGCCAGCAGGTCGGCAGGCAGGGCGAGGGTTGCCTCGCCGGTATCGGCTCCGGCGGCGAAGGTCAGCGGGGCGCTGCCCAGACCAAGGCCGTGATCGTCAACGGCCTCAACGGTAACGGTTGCCAGCGGGGTGGTTGACGAGGCCGGGCGGCGAACCATCACCCGCATGCCGTCGGCCTGCCGTTGCGGCGGCAGGGTCAGCAGCGGCAGCAGCAGGTCGGTGGCCACCTGATCGGCGGCCGGAGCGCGCACGGTCAGGCTGCCCAGGCGCTGGAGGGCTTCGGCGAGGGCAACGCTGTCGTCGGGGCCGGGGGTGGCGAGGCCGCCGCTGAACCACACCGCATCGGCAGCCTGCAACGCTGACGCCCGCTCGCCGAGGCTGGCGCGCACGGCGGCCAGCGCGGCGCGGTGGTCGCTGTCCCACGGTTGCGGGGCGAGTTGGCGGATGGCTTCGCGGGCGGCGTTGGCGGTGTCGAACAGGCGGACGGACAGGGCGGTGCCATCGGCGGGCGGTGCGGTGGTCAGCAGGGCGAGCGGGCGCTGTTGGCGGTCGGCTTGTTCGAGGGTGGCCAGCAGGGCCTGTTGCCGCTGGCTCCAGCCGGGGGCGGCGCTCCAGCCATCATCGACCACCAGCAACAGCGGTCGGCCTGCCACGGCAGTCCCATTGGGCGAGATAATCGGCTGAGCCAGCCCGAGCAGCACCAGCGCCACCATCAGCAGCCGCAGGGCCAGCAGCCACCACGGGGTATGGACGCTTTCCGGGGTGCTGGCCTGCAATCCCAGCAACAGGCGCACGGGCGGAAAGCTCTGGCGGCGCGGCAGGGGCGGGGTCAGGCGCAACAGCCACCAGATGACCGGCAGAACGGCAAAGCCCGCCAGCGCCAGCGGGGCGGCAAAGGCCAGCGGCCCGAGCGCCATCATGACCGGCCTCCGGGGGCAGACGGCAGGCTGAGGGCATGGAACAGGGTGCCAAGGGCCTGTTGCGGCGGGTGATCGGTATGATGGACGGCAAAGGTCCAGCCCACCGCCCGTGCCGCATCGGCCAGCGCGGCGCGATGGTGGCTCAGGCGGTGCAGATAGGCGGCGCGCAGGTCTTCGGCCCGGCTGGTCAGCAGCGCGGTGTATGCATCGCCGGGGGCCTCGAAACGCACCCGCCCATGAAAGGGAAAGCCTTCTTCGGCGGGATCGAGTACCTGCAACAGATGACCACGGGCCCCCTCGGCGGCCAGCGTGCGCAGGCGGGCCACCGTTTCGGGGATCGGGGTCAGAAAGTCGGCCAGCAGAACAGCGGAGGCATGACGGGGCAGGGGCAGGGCGGGCGGCAACGACAGTTCGGCATCATCGCTGGTGGTGGGCGGGCGGTGCAGCCGTTCGGCGATTTGTGGCAGGTGATGACAGGCACGGGCATCGGCCAGCGAGGGGGCTCCCGCACTCAGCAGCGCCAGCCGTTCGCCGCCCCGCTGGAGCAGAACCGCCAGCGCCAGCAGCAACAGGTCACAACGGTTCTGTTTGTCGGGCAGGGTGGGCTGCGACCGCCAGGCCTGACTGCTGCCACTGGATCGCCACAGGTAGATGGTCTGGCTGCTGCTCCATTCCCGCTCGCGGACGGCGGCGCGCTCGCCTTTGGCCGTCTGCCGCCAGTCGATCATTGCCGCGCTGTCGCCGGGGGCATAGGGACGGAACTGCCAGAAATCATCCCCGCGCCCCTGACGGCGGCGGCCATGGTTGCCCAGCCCGCTGGCGGCGGCCACCCGTTGGGCAGCAACCAGCAGGGGCGGCAACGGGCCTGCGGCCATTTCAGCCGCAAGCAGGCGGCGGGCTGCGGACGGCGGGGGGGCGGCCATGGTTATCCGGCCTCGGCGGCAAGGGTGGTCAGCACATCATCCAGATGGACGCCTTCGGCGCGGGCGGCAAAGGTCAGGGCCATGCGATGGCGCAGGATTGGAGCGGCCAGCGCCCGCACGTCATCAATCGACGGGGCCGGACGGCCTTGCAGCAGGGCGCGGGCGCGGCAGGCCAGCATCAGGGCCTGACTGGCCCGCGGGCCGGGGCCCCAGGCGACATGAGTGCGGATGTCCGGCAGCGGACTGTCCTCCGGACGGCCATGGCGGACCACCGACAGGATGGCCTCGATCACCGACTCTCCCACCGGCATCCGGCGCACCATCTGCTGGGCGGCGAGCAGGTCTGCGGCGGTCAGCACCGGCTGAATCGCGGCTTCGGCAATGCCGGTGGTGGCCAGCAGCATCTGCCGCTCGGCGGCCCGGTCGGGATAGTCGATGGTGATCTGCATCAGAAACCGGTCAAGCTGGGCTTCCGGCAGAGGATAGGTGCCTTCCTGCTCCAGCGGGTTCTGGGTGGCCAGCACATGGAACGGGCGCGGCAGCGGATAGGTCTGTCCGGCGATCGATACCATGCCTTCCTGCATCGCCTGCAACAGCGCCGACTGGGTGCGCGGGCTGGCGCGGTTGATTTCGTCGGCCATCAGCAACTGGCAGAACACCGGGCCGGGCAGAAAGCGGAAACTGCGCCGCCCGTCGGGGCCGTCTTCGAGGACTTCCGAGCCCAGAATGTCGGCGGGCATCAGGTCGGGGGTGAACTGGACCCGCTTGTCGGTCAGCCCCAGCACCGTCCCCAGCGTGTGGACCAGACGGGTTTTGGCCAGACCGGGCACCCCGACCAGCACCATGTGGCCCCCGGCCAGCAGGGCAATCAGGCTTTCGTCAATCACCCGCTGCTGACCGATCACCGCCGTGCTGATGACATCATGGGCGGTTTGCAGCAAGGCGGTCAGGCGTTCCAGATCCTCAGGGGCCAGATCCTCAGGGGCCAGATCGGTGTTTCGGTCGCCGTCGGTGGAAAGCGAAGAATGGGGCACGCAAAGCTCCTTGCGCAATCGGAGTGTTGTGCGAGTTTGTGCTAAAGTCATGCAAAGCGCAAACTGAACCAACAGTTTGACGCACCTGTGATCCACGGGGTGTGATCCACGGGGCGCAGTCAGCAAGGGAGGACCATGATGAGCTCGGACAGCCTGCCGTTCACACTGCTGGACCTTGGAGGGGGCGAGCCTGTGCCGGGCGGCCCGCCGCGCCCCCGGCAACAGCAATGCGGCCCGCTGGGGCTGCGCATCCTGGCGGACGGGACGTGGCTGTATCAGGGCAGTCCGATTGGTCGCAAGGAACTGGTCAAGCTGTTCTCGACCATCCTGTCCCGTGATGCGGAGGGGGTCTACTGGATGACCACCCCGGTCGAGCGGGGAACGGTCGAGGTGGACGATGCCGCCTTTGTCGCCGTCGAGCTGCGGGTGGAGCAGGCCGGACAGCCCGGACAAACCCTGTCCTTTCGCACCAATGTCGATCAGTGGGTAGTGGCCGGGCCGCAGCATCGGTTGCGGGTGGATCATGACCTCGTAACCGGCGAGCCGTCGCCCTATCTGTATATAGACCGGGGCCTTGAGGCGAAAATCGCCCGCACTGTCTTTTACGAGCTGGTGGAACTGGCGGTCCCGGCACGCGATGAACAGGACTGGATTGGTGTATGGAGCGAGGACATCTTTTTTCCCCTCGGGCAGATTTGATGGTGGATGATCACCGGGAACAGGTGCGCCGTCTGTTGGCGGAACGGCGCGGATTGGGGTTGCGGTCGGATGTGGCGATTGCCCGCTCGCTGGGGGCTGCGGACCTCAGCCGTCCGTCCGGCACGGAAACCTTGCGCCCGGCGGCGGTGCTGGTGCCGCTGGTCGAACGGGCCGATGGCATGACTGTCCTGCTGACCCGACGGACCGATCACCTGCATCATCATGCCGGGCAGATTTCCTTTCCCGGCGGGCGGCTGGAAGAGGAGGACGCCAGCCCGGTTGCCTGCGCCCTGCGCGAAGCCGAAGAGGAAACCGGTCTGGCTCCTGCGGCGGTCGAGGTGCTGGGGACGCTGGATGATTACGTGACCATCACCCGCTTTGCGGTGACGCCGGTGGTGGGGGTGGTGACACCGCCCTTTGACCTGCGTCCTGATCCGTTTGAAGTGGCCGAGGTCTTTGAGGTGCCGCTGGCCTTTGTGCTGGACCCGGCCAATCATCAAAAGGTCGAACGGACGATCAATGGACAACTGCGCCCCTATTATGCGATTCCCTATCAGGAGTATTATATTTGGGGCGCCACGGCGGGAATGCTGATCAACCTGTCACATGTGTTGCGCCCCTGACCTGATGGGTGGGGTGTGATGATCCGCGAAGTGATAACGGTCCTGTTGCCGTTGCTGTTGCCAGCCGTGACGTTCTTTCTGTGGGTCCGTTTGCGCAATGCCTATATCCGCCACCATGGCGGCGAGGTGCCGCCGGTCGAGCGCGGAGTCTGGTTCTGGCTGGCGCTGGCCGGGGGCGTTCTGCTGCTGGTCTGGCTGGCGCTATCGGCCCTGCTGGCCCCCGGTGGCCGACCGGGGGATGCCTACGTTCCGCCGATGCTGATTGATGGCAAGATCGTGCCGGGGCATTCCGAACCCAGGGTGCCACGATGAAACTGCCTTTCTGGAAAAAGACCTCTCCGACCAATGTTGATGATGAAGATGCGGCTGACTTGGCCCGCTATCGCGCCGGGATGCCGTCCGAACGTCCCCCGGTCGGGCAATTGCCGCCACAGGACTGGCTGCAATGGCCGGAAACGCAGGCGGTGATCACGGCGTTGCAGGCCTCCGGTCAGCAGGTCCGCTTTGTGGGCGGCTGCGTCCGCGATGCCCTGTGCGGTCGGGCGGTTCACGATATTGACATTGCCACCCCCGATGGTCCTGAAACCGTGATGGGGTTGCTGGAGCGTGCCGGAATCCGGGCGATTCCCACCGGCATTGCCCACGGGACGGTCACGGCAGTGCTGGGGGGGCGGCATTTCGAGATCACCACCCTGCGCGAAGATGTCGCCTGTGATGGTCGCCATGCGACCGTTGCCTGGACTCGCGACTGGATGATGGATGCGGCCCGGCGGGATTTCACCATCAATGCCCTGTCAGCCTCGCCGGACGGCGCGGTCTATGATTACTTCGATGGCATACCGCATCTGGCCCACGGGCGGGTGCGCTTTATCGGGCGCCCGGATGACCGGATTGCCGAAGATTACCTGCGCATCCTGCGCTATTTCCGCTTCTATGCCCGGTATGGTGCTGGCGCACCGAATCGGGCGGCACTGGCCGCCTGTCGGGCGGCAGCCCCCCATATGGTGGAGCTGTCCGGCGAGCGGGTGCAGGGCGAGATTCTGAAAATTCTCGCCACCCCACTGGCGGCCGATGTGGTGGCGTTGATGATCGGGGAGAAAATCCTCGACGCCCTTTTGCCCGAGCTGCGCGACGTGGGCCGTTTGCGGCAGGTGATCTTTCTTGAAACACGCGGTTTGCAGCTTGACGGGATACGGCCCGATCCGCTGCGCCGTCTGGCGGCAGCCTTGCCGTCTGGTCCGGCGGCGGTCGAAACGATTGAGGCGGTGACCCGCCGCCTGCGGATGTCACGGGCTGATGCTGCCCGAGTGTTGGCGATCAGTCAGGTGCAGGCAACCCCCGCCTTTGATGCCTCACCGCAAGAGCACTGGCGAGCCCTGCGCCGGAGTGGCGGCCCGCTGGCCGTTGACCGGCTGTTGCTGGCCTGGGCGCAGTGGCGCGCGCAGGAAGGGCGGGTATCGTCCCGGGTGACCGAAGGCTACCGGCGGTGCCTGGAGCAGGCATTGAGCTGGCAGCCGGTTCCGTTTCCGCTGGCCGGGCGGGATCTGCTGGCGTTGGGCATTCCCGCCGGTCCGGCGCTGGGGGCGGTGCTGCGCGAGGTCGAAGTGTGGTGGGAAGAACGGGATGGGGTGCCGGATGGTCCTGCCCTTCAGGCCGAGGCCCTGCGGCGATGGCAGGGGATTCCCGCAATTATGTGACTCTGGTCACATCAGGAAATTCTTTAGTGCTTTACTCTGGTGATGCTGATGAAATGTCAGCATCGAATGGCTTTTGGTGCATACGGAAACCACCACCATGAAACACATCTGTTTTTTCGGGGATGGCGTAACACAGGGGTTGGGGGACCGTCACCATATGGGTTGGCCGGAACGGCTGGCCATGCTGGAACGCACCATGCGGGCATCGGCTCAGGGGGCCTGTGCCCTCGACGATGGTCCGGCGCTGGTGCCTTATAATCTGAGCGTGCCGTGGGATACCTCGGCGGATATCGCCTTGCGCTGGCAGGCCGAGGCCTCGGCCCGGTTGCAGGATCACACCCAGGCGGGGGTGGTGTTCAACTTTGGTCATGGCGACATGGTTGATATCGACGACGACGGCGTGCAGGTGCCGCTGTGGGATGCTGCCGCCTATGCCGAGTCGTTGATCTGCGAGGCGTCGTTGCTGTGGCCGGTGCTGTGGATCGGGCCGACGCCGGTCGCTGGCAGCGGCGGCTTTTATCAGTCTGGCCAACGCACCTATCATCTGACCTGTGGGCGGGTGCAGGCGATCAATGATGCCTATGGCGACATCGCCTGCCGCAAAGGGATTCCCTACCTGAACCTGCTGGCGCTGCTGGATGCAAATCCGGCGTGGCAGGAGGCGATGCGGAGCGGAACCGGCCTGTTTCCGTCGGCTGCCGGGCATCAGGCGGTGGCCGGGATCATTCATCAGTGGCAACCGTGGCGGCGCTGGATGGATCAGGGGATGGGCGGCGGCGTGGCCTTGCGCCTGCGCGATTTGCCGCCGCATACCCTGTTGACGCCGAAAATGGTTGCTGCCGGCTATTGAGGCAGGCCGACAGCGTTACGCCGTCGGGGTGAACACCGGCAGCAGGGCTGTCTGACGCAGGGCCTCGGCGCAAACGATGGCGGCGGCGGTCACCACATTCAGGCTGCGGGTTCCCGGACACTGCGGGACGGCCACCCGGTCAGGGATGCTGTCGTGCAGGCTGTCGGGGACGCCACAGCTTTCCCGTCCCATCAGCAAAATGTCATCGGGCCGAAAGGCAAAGGCGGTGTGGCTGACCGCCCCTTTGGTGCTGACCAGCACCAGACGCCCCTGACCGGTGGTCTCTGCCTGACAAAAGGCATCCCATGAGGAATGGCGGGTCAGGGTGGCCAGTTCGATGTAATCCATGCCTGCCCGGCGAATCTTTTTGTCATCCCACAAAAAACCGCAGGGCTCGATGATGTCGACGGCCAGCCCCAGGCAGGCGGCAAGGCGCAGGGCGCCTCCCGCATTCTGGGGAATATCCGGCTGGTAAAGGGCAAGGCGCATAGCAGAATAACCGTTTTTTGACCGGGGTTTCAGGGCAACCGGCTTGTGCCGGGCGGCTTTGGCGGCGCTGCGGGCAGGCAGCGGATGCGGCGATGCAACATTAACCTTGGCAGCGGGGATTGCCCATGCTCTTTTCAAACCGCGCAATATGGATTATACCGCGCGGGTCGTTCGACCCGCTGCCCGCGTCGCCCGTTTATAACGGCATGACGGGAAGGCTCTGAAGGGAAATGGGGGCCTGAAGGGTCGGATGTGTTTGCGTGCGGGGGGCCGTCCTGGCCGGGTACGCAAACTTCATCCACAAACAGCGCGTTCCCCCAGCGTGCATGGAGAGGGTTTATAGAGGATGGCTGATACGGCGAATCCCGCTTCCGGTTCTTCCGATGGCGAAACCCGCCGCGACTTCCTGCTGTATGCGTCCTCGGCCGTTGGCGTGGTTGGCGCCGGCCTGGCCTTGTGGCCGTTCGTTCACAGCATGAATCCGGCGGCAGACGTGCTTGCGCTCGCGTCGACCGAAGTTGATCTGGCTCCGATTGCGGAAGGTCAGGCGATCACGGTGATGTGGCGTGGCAAGCCGATTTTCGTGCGTCACCGCACGGCCGATGAAATCTCTGCCGCTCAGGCGGTTGACGTGACGTCGCTGCGTGATCCGCAGACCGATGCCGATCGCGTCAAAAAGCCGGAATGGCTGGTGATGATCGGTATTTGCACCCACTTGGGCTGCATTCCGCTGGGACAGGCTCCGGCTGACCCGAAAGGCGAATTTGGTGGCTGGTTCTGTCCTTGCCACGGCTCGAACTATGATACCTCGGGTCGTATCCGCAAGGGCCCCGCGCCGCTGAACCTCGCGGTTCCGCCGTACGCCTTTACCACCGACACGTCCATCAAGATTGGCTAGGAAGGTCTGACCGGATGAGTGCCCCAAGCAACAACAAAGTCGTGAAGTGGGTGGACGACCGTCTGCCGATCTTCACGATGATGAAACACTCGGCGATCGACTATCCGACGCCGAAGAACCTGAATTACTGGTGGAACTTCGGGTCGCTGGCCGGCCTGATGCTGGTCATCATGATCCTGACCGGCCTGTTCCTGGCCATGAACTATGTGCCGCACACCTCGATGGCGTTCGATTCCGTCGAACGCATCATGCGCGATGTGAACTATGGCTGGCTGCTGCGTTACCTGCACGCCAACGGCGCCTCGATGTTCTTCATTCTGGTGTACATCCACATCTTCCGTGGCCTGTACTACGGATCGTACAAGGCCCCGCGCGAAGTGCTGTGGTGGCTGGGTCTGGTGATCTACCTGCTGATGATGGCCACCGGCTTCCTGGGCTATGTGCTGCCCTGGGGTCAGATGTCCTTCTGGGGCGCGACGGTGATCACCAACCTGTTCTCGGCGTTCCCGCTGGTTGGCGAGCACATCGTGACCTGGCTGTGGGGTGGTTTCTCGGTCGATAACCCGACCCTGAACCGTTTCTTCCCGCTGCACTTTGTCCTGCCGTTCGTCATTCTGGGCGTGGTGGTTGTTCACGTCTGGGCCCTGCACAGCGTGAAGTCCAACAACCCGCTGGGGATCGACATGAAGACCCCGCAGGACAGCATTCCGTTCCACCCGTACTACACCATCAAGGACCTGTTCGGCATCGGCCTGTTCCTGATGTTCTATCTGGCCTTTGTGTTCTGGGCTCCGAACTTCTTCGGCGAGCCGGACAACTACATCCCGGCCAACCCGATGGTGACCCCGCCGCACATCGTGCCGGAATGGTACTACCTGCCGTTCTATGCCATCCTGCGGTCGGTTCCGGACAAGCTGGGCGGCGTGCTGTTGATGTTCGGTGCGATCCTGATCCTGTTCGTCCTGCCCTGGCTGGATACCTCCAAGGTCCGTTCGTGCAAGTTCCGCCCGATCTACAAGTGGTTCACCATCCTGTTCCTGGTGAACGCGTTTGTGCTGGGCTACATCGGCGCTCAGCCGGCTGAAGGTACCATGTTGCTGGTCGGTCAGATCTGCACCGTGTGGTACTTCCTGCACCTGCTGGTTCTCACTCCGGTGATTGGCTGGCTGGAAAAGCCGAAGCCGCTGCCGGAAAGCATCAGCTCGCCGGTCGTCAAGAAGTCCGGGGAGGCCGTGTGATGCGTTCGATGCGGAAGCTGTTTACTGCTATTGCTGCTGCGGCCACTCTGGCTGTTGCGACTCCGGCTCTCGCCAACAGCGGCGCGACCAAGCTGGAGCACAAGGAATGGTCCTGGCAGGGCATGTTCGGTCAGTATGACAAGGCCCAGCTGCGTCGTGGTTTCCAGGTTTACAAGGAAATCTGCGCCACCTGCCACAGCATGAACCTGGTTCGCTACCGTAACCTGATGGACATCGGTCTGTCCGAAGACGACGTGAAGGCTCTTGCGGCCGCCAACGAAGTCCAGGACGGGTTCGACGATACCGGTGCGCCGAAGATGCGTGCGGGTCTGCCGGCTGACAAGCTGCATGCCCCGTTCCCCAACGAAAAGGCCGCTCGCGCTGCCAACGGTGGCGCCCTGCCGCCGGACCTGTCGTTGATGAACAAGGCGCGCAAGAGCGGCCCGGACTACGTCTATACCCTGCTGACGTCGTATGAAGACCCGATGCCGGAAGACTTCCATCTGATGGATGGCATGAACTACAACCCGGCGTTCCCGGGGCACCAGATTGCCATGCCGCAGATGATCTTCGACGAAGGGGTGACCTTCGCCGATGGCGCTCCGAACAAGAAGGAAAACATCACCGCTGATGTTGTCGCCTTCCTGAACTGGACTGCCGAGCCGGAACTGGATACCCGCAAGGGCATGGGCCTGAAGGTCATGATCTTCCTGGCCGTGATGACCGCTCTGTTCTACGCCCTGAAGCGTCAGATCTGGAGCCGCATTGATCACTAGAGCAAATCCCGAGCAGATGGGTCCATCTGCGACGACGTATTTGCTTAAAATACAAGACTTGGAGCATTTAAAGTGATCCAGAGAGAACGGAAAATGCTCTAAGCCTGTGACGAAGTGATCATGCGCAATGAGTGCGGGCCACCGGAGAAATCCGGTGGCCCGTTGTCTTTGGGCATCCCGCCAACCCTCATCACGTTGATGCGAGGCATTCCTGTTTGCGGTGGGTTGTTGTTGCGGGATGACCGGGGTTTGCCTAGAGTATCGGCCATCTTGTTGCGGTCATGGCAAACGATTTAGACCTTTGTTATTTCAGCAAATGCGATGGGGCAGGCCCTCTTTCCCCCGCGCACTGTGCTCTGACACTGACGTCCTGAATGCGACACTGACCGCTGTTTGTGCTGATTCGCCAGGGAGCGTTGCTGTGGTGTCTTTGTCTCGCCGTTCTTTCCTTCGTGCTTCGACTGCGGTTGCTACGGCGGCTGTGGTGGGTGTCGGCTCGCTGATGCCGTCGCCGTCTCAGGCTGCCACCCAGCTGATTGCGTGGGATAAGGCCGTGCCGCCCGCCGACTACCCCGAGCGGGTGATCGGCAAGGTCGATGCCCCGGTGACGATCATCGAATATTCTTCGCTGACCTGCGGCCACTGCGCGACTTTCCACAACGAAGTCCTGCCGATGGTGAAGGAAAAGCTGCTCGATACCGGCAAGGCCCGGTTGGTGGTGCGCGACTTCCCGCTGGACCAGTATGCTTTTGCCGCTGCCCTGATTGCCCGCCGGGCGCCGAAGGAAAGCTATGAAGGGCTGGTGGCGACCTATTTCGCCCAGCAGCATGTGTGGACCCGCAGCGAAAAGCCGGTTGATACCCTGAAGCAATATGCCCTGCTGTCGGGGATGAGCGTGCAGGATGTCGAGGCCGCCCTGAAGGACGATGCGCTGTTCCAGGCGATTCGTCAGGTGCAGATCAGCGCGGGCAGCGCCTATGGCATCAAGGCGACGCCGACGTTTGTCGTCGAAGGCAAGGTGGTCGAAGGCGTGCAATCCTATGACACCCTGAAAGCGATGGTCGAAGCCGCCAAAAAATAAGCAGGCTTTCTGCGGTTTCCGAACGCCCGGAGTGATGTCCTGAAGACGGGATGGCTCCGGGCGTTTGTTTTTGTGAAAAACGCCTTTCCCTTTTCCCGTACAAACCTTAGATCAGCGTGCGTTAAATATGACGCAGGCACGCTGATCTAATTTTTTGTTCTGTCGCATTGTTTATGCGAAAACCGGTTCCCACTTTTCGCGCAATGCTCTAAAGCTGGTCCTCCTGCTATCTGTTTCTCCCCTCGGAGCATCTGCCCGGTGATTCAATTCACCAAACTCCGCCTGTCCGGCTTCAAGTCCTTTGTCGATCCGACCGAACTGCTGATTGCGCCCGGAATGACCGGGGTGGTCGGCCCGAACGGCTGTGGCAAATCGAATCTGGTCGAGGCCCTGCGCTGGGTGATGGGGGAAACATCGGCCAAGCAGATGCGCGGCGGCGAAATGGACGATGTGATCTTTGGCGGCACCTCGCACCGTCCGGCGCGCAATCTGGCCGAAGTGACGGTGGTGCTGGACAACGCCGCCCGCACGGCCCCCGCCCTGTTCAATGATGCCGCTGAAATCGAAGTCACCCGCCGAATCGAGCGTGGCGACGGATCGGATTACCGGTTCAACGGCAAGCCGGTGCGCGCCCGTGACGTGCAGTTGTTGTTTGCCGATGCGGCGACCGGGGCGCGATCGACGGCGATGGTCAGTCAGGGGCGAGTCGGGGCGCTGATCAATGCCAAGCCATCGCAACGGCGGTCATTGCTGGAAGAAGCCGCCGGGATTGGTGGGCTGTACACCCGCCGCCACGAAGCCGAATTGCGGCTGAAGGCCGCCGAGGCCAACCTTGAACGGCTGTCGGACGTGATGGGGGCGCTGGAAACGCAATTGGGGTCGTTGCGGCGGCAGGCCCGGCAGGCGCAGCGCTATCGCCAGTTATCCGAAGCGGTTCGTGCGACCGAGGCGCTGTTGCTCTATCGTCGCTGGGCCGAGGCCCTGACCACGCTGGAGGAGGCCCGGCAGCGGTTGCGCGATGCCGAGTCGCGGGTGGCGGACATCACCGGCTTTGCCGCCCATGCGTCCACGGAGCAGGCGCTGGCGGCAGCCGCGATGCCTGCCCTGCGTGATGCCGATGTCGAGGCCGGGGCGCGGTTGCAGCGGTTGATCATCACCCGCGAGCAACTGGACGCCGAAGAACGGCGACTCGTCAGCCAGTATCAGCAGGCCGAACTGCGCCTGCGGCAGGTGCAAGAGGATTTGGCCCGCGAAGCCAGCCGCACACAGGATGCCGGGCAGGCGCTGGAAGCCTTGCTGGAAGAACAGGCCCTGCTGGACGACGCCAGTCAGGGCGAAGAGGACATGGAAGTGGCGGCGCGCGAGCGGGTCAGCCAGTTGGGGCAGCAGGTGGAAGAGGAAGAAGGGGCGGTGGCCCGTCTGACCCACGAGCTGGCCCGGCAGGATGCCGCCCGTCAGGCCGCCGAACGGCACCTGAACGATGTGATGGTCCGCCATCAACGACTGCGGCAGCGGTATCAGGAGCTGGCGGCGGCGGTGGCCGAGGCCGAACGGCAGGTGGACCCCGACGACGGTATTTTGCTCGCCCGCGACAGGGTGGAAGAGGCTGCCGAACAACTGGAAGAGCTGCGCCTGCGGGCCGAAGAGGCCGATGAGGCGGCGGAACGGGCGCAGGAAGCCTATCAGCAGAGCCGTGATGCCTTGCAGGACGCGACCTCTGTCCGCACCCGGCTGCGGGTGGAATGCGATGCCCTGTCGGCGGTGTTGGCGCAGGCTGCCGGAGACGGCGACTGGTCGCCGGTTCTCGATGCGATTCGGGTGCGCGAGGGCTATGAGCAGGCATTGGCGGCAGCGCTGGGGGATGACCTGTCGGCGTCCGAGGATGCCCGCGCGCCGGTGTTCTGGCTGACCCTGCCGCCGCAGTCTGCCGCCCCGGCCTTGCCGCCGGGGGTGGTGCCGCTGTCCGAGGTGGTCGAGGCTCCGCCCGCGCTGGCGCGGCGACTGGCGCAGATCGGCTTGCTGGCGGAGGGCCAGCGGGGGGACAGCCTGCGCCATCTGTTGATGCCGGGGCAGCGTCTGGTCAGCGTCGAGGGTGCCTTGTGGCGCTGGGATGGCTTGACCGGGCAGGCGGGGGCACCATCGGCGGCGGCGATTCGCTTGCAGCAACAGAATCGTCTGGGGCATCTGCGGGGTGATCTGGCGCAGGCCGAACAGGCTTTGGAGCAGGCCACCGCCGTTGCCGAACAGGCCCGCCATCAGCAGGATCAGGCGGTGGCGACGGCGCGCACGGTGCGCGAGTCCGTGCGGGCAACCGAAAGCCAATTGGCCAGTGCGCGCACGGCGCTGGCCGAGGAAGAACGCAAGGCGCAGGCGGCGCAGGCCCGGCTGGCGGCACTCAGTGCCCAGCAGGATCAGGCCGGAACCGACCTCGAGGACGCGGCGATGGATCAGGAGGCCGCCGCCGAGGCGCTGGAGAGCGTGCCCGACTCGGCGGTGCTGCGCGGCGAGCTGGACCAGGTGCGGGCCAGCCTGTCCGAACGGCGGCTGTGGTTGTCCGAGGCGCGATTGACGCTGGAACGGGTGTTGCGCGATGCCGGTGAGCGGCGGCAACGGCTGTTGCGGGTGCGCGACGAGATTTCCGGCTGGCAACAGCGCCAGCAGGGGGCTGCCGCCCAGCAGGCCACGCTGGAACAGCGGCAACAGGACCTGAGCGAAGAACTGGAGATTTTGCGCGACAAGCCGCAGGAGATTGCCGAAAGCCGTCTGGTGTTGCTGGATGCCATCGCCGAGGCCGAGCAGGTGCGGGCGGCAGCGTCCGATGCGCTGGCGGTGGGGGAAAGCCGTCTGGCCGAGGCAGACCGGGCCCTGCGGGAGGCGGAAAAGGGCATCAGCGGCCTGCGCGAAGATCGGGTGCGGGCCGAATCGGCGGTGGAGCAGGGCGAGCAGGCGGTGCGCCAGTATGCCGCCGCCATTGCCGAGCGTCTGGACTGTACGCCGGTG
This sequence comes from Insolitispirillum peregrinum, assembly GCF_900156605.1. Lineage (GTDB taxonomy): Bacteria > Pseudomonadota > Alphaproteobacteria > Rhodospirillales > Rhodospirillaceae > Insolitispirillum > Insolitispirillum peregrinum. The sequence goes on from NZ_FTOA01000009.1 coordinate 39,434, forward strand.
CAGGCGCGGGTGTTGGCCCGGCTGGAAGATACGCCTGCCGGTGCCGGGGATGCCGAACCGGGGACGGCGATTCCGGTCCTGAGTGGTGCGATGGCCGCCAGCATGCCGCTGGGCGATGTGGAAAGCCGATTGCAGAAACTGGTCCGCGACCGCGACGCGCTGGGGGCGGTGAACTTGCGGGCCGAACAGGAAGCTGGTGAACTGGACCAGCAGATGACCACCCTGACCACTGAACGGGATGATCTGGTGGCCGCTATTGCCCGCCTGCGACAGGGGATCGCCGAACTGAATCGTGAAGGTCGCCAGCGGCTGGTGGCGTCGTTTGAAAAGGTGGATACCCACTTTCGGCGCCTGTTTACCCGGCTGTTTGGGGGCGGGCGGGCGCATCTGGCCTTGACCGAAAGCGATGATCCGCTGGAGGCCGGGCTGGAAATTTATGCCTCGCCACCGGGAAAGCGGCTGCAAATCCTGTCGCTGTTATCGGGTGGCGAACAGGCAATGACGGCCATTGCGCTGCTTTTTGCGGTGTTTCTGGTCAATCCGGCGCCAATTTGCGTGCTGGATGAGGTTGATGCCCCGCTGGATGATGCCAACGTCGATCGTTTTTGCTCGTTGCTGTCCGAGTTGACCCGATTGGCGGCTCTTTCCGAGAGTGAGGGCGGGATTGCCAATGGCGGAACCCGCTTTCTGGTCATCACCCACCACCGGATGACCATGGCCCGGATGGATCGGCTGTATGGGGTGACCATGGCCGAGCGCGGGGTTTCCAAGCTGGTCTCGGTCGATTTGCGGGCGGCAGAAGCTCTGCGCGAGATGGCCTGACCGGAGGGGGGCTGGGGATCACGCAGAACAGGGGAACCGGGTAGGAAAACGGTCGTTTGCCCTGCACGCAACAGGCTGGTTTCGGGGTGGTTTTTACGATGTTCCCCGCCCGAACGGGGAGGGGGATGGGGAAAAAGAGCAGCGGTGAACAAGGGGCTAAATGGCTGTTTTGCGGTAATTATTTGATTTAGAACATTTTTTGACGGCAGTGCGCCGCAGCAAACAGGGGTTTTCACGCTTGACACCACGGGGCCTAGACCTTAAGGTGCGCGCGATTTTCAGCGAGGTCTGCTGAAGGCGCGGGGGGAGTGCACCGGGCTGGCCAGAGAGGGGAATTCTCGAATGGCAAGCAAGGTGAAATGGTGTCATGACTGACGATGACAAGACTTCTTCCAGTCTCGGTGATCTCGATGCCCGTCTGAAGGCGCTTCGCAAGGATGCGCCGGGGGAAGGGCAGGGCGGTTCCCGCCGGGGTCCGATGAATCCATCGGGCGTCGGGCTGGCGACCCGGATCGGTGTCGAGATGGTTACCACCACTCTGGTTGGTACGGCTCTTGGCTACGGTCTGGACAAGTGGCTGGGAAGCATGCCTTGGTTAATGATCGTTTTCATGTTACTGGGGGGCGCCGCTGGCGTTTCCAACGTTTATCGGGTAGTCAAGGGACTGGATGATTCTGTCGGGCTCGGTCGGGCCATTGAGCGGAAGAAACAGGACAGCGACCCGAACGACCAGTAGCTCCGGCCCGCTTTGCGGTCCGGTCGCCTTGAGAGGTCCGGCAGTTGCGCTGCCGGGTCAACGTTTGGAAGTCCTGCGGGACGCGAGAGAGAGGGTGAGCGGTGGCTAGTCCGGTCGCACAGTTCCAGGTAAAGCCGATCTTTCCGGTGGTTCCTGAGGGAGAGTCTCTTCCGTTCTACGCCTTCACGAACTCGTCGGTCGCGATGGTCGCGGCTGTGGTGGTGGCGGCGGTGTTCTTCTGGCTTGCTACCCGCAAGCGGGCGATGGTGCCCGGTCGCTGGCAGTCGGTCGGTGAACTGACCTTCGAATTTGTGGCGAACATGATTCGTGACAACGTCGGCAAGGAAGGGATGAAATACTTCCCCTTCATCTTCACGTTGTTCTGCTTCGTGTTCATCGGCAACATGCTCGGCATGCTGCCCTACTCCTTTACCTTCACCAGCCACATTGCCGTTACGGCAGCGATGGCGGTGTTTATCTTCGTCGGGGTGACGATCATCGGCTTCGCCCGCCACGGGGTGCATTACCTGCACATGTTCTTCCCGCACGGCGCGCCGCTGGCCACCGCCCCGATCCTGATCCCGATCGAGCTGATTTCGTACCTGTCCCGCCCGTTCAGCCTGTCTGTCCGTCTGTTTGCCAACATGACCGTCGGACACATCATGCTGAAAGTTCTGGCCGGTTTCGTGGTTGCTCTCGGGGCGTTTGGTTTTATCCCCTTCATTGTGGTCGGCGGCATCACCGTACTGGAATTCTTCATTGCGGCGCTGCAGGCTTACGTGTTCACCATTCTCACCTGTATCTACCTCAACGACGCCATCAACATGCACTAACACTGTCCCGCATGGGGATGGTTGAGAGTTAGATGTTTCGTCAGGTGTGATCGTTCAATAGTTCTTTACTCACCAAGGGAAGAGAAAGATGGAAGCTGAAGCTGCGAAGATGATTGGTGCTGGTCTGGCCGCCATCGGCATGATCGGTTCGGGTATCGGTGTGGGTAACATCTGGGCCAACCTGATCGCCACCGTTGGCCGTAACCCGGCTGCCAAGAGCAGCGTCGAACTGTACGGCTGGATCGGCTTCGCCGTTACCGAAGCTATCGCGCTGTTCGCCCTGGTTGTCGCTCTGATCCTGCTGTTCGCCGCCTAAGGTCAGTGCGCTACCTGCTGTTGTGACAAGCGGTGCGTCCTGATCCAGGAACGTACCGCTTGCCAACGTCAGCGATGTTTCTCGACCCGAGCTTCGCCTTTCCGGCACGTTTGTCTTCTGTTGAGGATGCCGGAAAGTGCGGGGTGTCGGGAACATAGCGACAAGCCGTGGAGCCCGGAGTCCATGCCGCAGTTCGACCCAACGACGTTCGCCTCCCAGCTGTTCTGGCTGGCAGTCACGTTCGTCCTGCTCTACATCGTTGTCTCCCGCTTCGCGATCCCGCGCCTGGGTAAGGTGCTGGAACAGCGTCAGAAGACGGTTGATGACGATCTTGACCGTGCCCAGCAGTTGAAGGCCGAAACCGAGGTGGCAATTGCCACTTACGAAAAGGCCCTGGCTGAGGCTCGTGCCAAGGCCCACGACGTCCTGCGGGAAACCCAGGACCAGATTTCCAAGGCCGCTGACACGCGCAACCGGGAAGTCGCCCATAACCTCGCCGTCAAAATCAAGGAAGGCGAAGATCGTATTGCCGCTGCTCGCGATGATGCCATGACCCAGGTCAAGGGTATCGCCGCCGGTGCCGCTGTTGCCATCGCCCAGAAACTGGCTGGTCTGTCCGTGGACGAAGCCTCCGCTCAGGCGGTGATGACCTCTGGCAAGGAGACTGCGTGATGTTCATCTCCTCTGCGATCGCTGCTACCGCTGAACATGCCGCTGAGGCAGGCCATCACGGCCCGTTCTACACTCAAGCTGAATTCTGGGTCGGTGCTGCCTTTGTGCTGGTCGTGGCTCTTGCGTTCCGCAAGGTCTTTGCCGCAATCACCGCCGGCCTTGACGCCCGTGCGTCGCAAATCAAAGGCCGGATCGACGAAGCTGCAAAGCTGCGTGAAGATGCCCAGGCCCTTCTGGCAGAGTATCAGCGCAAGCAGCGCGATGCCCTGCAGGAAGCCGAAGCGATTGTCGCCCATGCCAAGCATGAAGCGGCTCGCCTGAAGACCGAAGCCGAAGCTGCCATGGAAGCCTCTATCGTGCGCCGTGAAAAGCAGGCGGTGGAGCGTATTGCCCAGGCCGAAGCCCAGGCGATGGCGGAAGTGCGCAACCTGGCCGTTGATATGGCCATTGCCGCTGCCAACAAGATGATCGCCGAAAAGCTGGCACCGGATGCTCAGGATCTTTTGATCGAAGACTCGATCAGGGGTCTGTCTGGCAAGCTGCACTGATGATTGTCAGGGTCTGACCGGTTGCCTGTTGGTGAGCGGATGCAGGTCTGGCAGTGATCTTTTAAAAAGCCGATGATCCTTTGGGATCGTCGGCTTTTTTATTGCCATTTGGCCGTTGACGAACTTGCTTGTTGTTATGGGGGAACCGTTTTCCATCGTTTTTCTCTCGAGTCGGAGGCAAGGCACGATGTTTTGGTTCCCGGGGGATCGTCATGGCGGTTTTGCTCTGCTTTTTCCTTTCCGATCGTTCCAGGTTTTCCCGATTCTCACTTAAAAATAATGCTCTATCGCGATTCTCTCACTCTGTACCGTGAATGGATAGGAAGGGATTTGGTAATCTTTAGTTGAATTTATGCTCTTGATTTAGATTAAGGGTGTGGTTTTCCCCTCCTGCCCTGCGTTTCAAGCAAGGGGGTATTCCGACAAGTGTGTTAGGAAAGTCGCGGTAGGCAAAAAAATCAAAAAAATCCCTTGGTCAATATCAAAATGCACTCTCGCAAATGCAAATTTTCCCTTATGCTGTCCGGCGCTTGAGGTAGAGGACCGCGTGTCTTCTTCCTCAAGCTCGTTCGGAGGTCGATGTCGACACCCTAGGGAGGTTCTTATGAACTTTAAGCGTATCGCTACTGTTGCCGCTGCCGCCGCTCTGGTGGTTGGTGTTTCTGCCTGCGCCGAGATGAAGCCGGAAGACAAGGCTCTGCTCAACCAGGCCGTTGAGTCCTCGAAGGCCGCTGCCGCTTCGGCTGCTAAGGCTGAGAAGGCCGCTGACCGCGCCGAAGCCGCTGCTGCTCGCGCTGAAGCCGCTGCTGCCAAGACCGAAAAGATGTTCCAGAAGGGCATGCGCAAGTAAGCTCTTCCGGCTCTGTCGGGCGGCGTTCGATTCATCCACTGTTCGGCCAAGGTCAGCAGTGGAATGGCTCGAACGCTCCCCGCCGGTCTTTAAAAAGCTGTCAAGCCTTGTGCTTGGCGGCTTTTTTATTGCCTGCGACTCTGCCGTTACGACCTTTGAGAGAGTTATGCGGTCGCTGCATGGCAGGGCAGGGGTTTTTGCCGTGGCGCAATATTGGTGAAACCGATATCACTAGGGCAGGACATTGACGCTGCAACGCAGCAGAAATCTCCGCCAGATCTATGGGTTTTGCCTCCCTCCCTGTGCAAACCCATCTGATAGCCGGGCTTGTGAGCTTGGCGAGGGGTCTTCGGATCCTACGTCTCCCAGACGTGAAGCCTCCCTGTTCAGACTTCGCCCCGCGCCTGTTCGCGGGGCTTTCTTTTTTCTGCTTCCCCGACAGACACAGGACAAAAAACAGGCGGCACATCCGGTAAGATGGCCGCCTGAGAGTGATACCGCCGGGACGGTGGCGCGCTACCGCGCCCAGTCCAGCAACCGCCCCAGCATGGTGCAACAGGCGGCCAGCTCGCTGTCGGCCAGATATTCGTCCGGCTTGTGCGCCTGGGTGATCGAGCCGGGACCACAGACGACGGTGGGAATGCCAAGCTCGCGGGCATACAGACCGCCCTCGGTGCCAAAGGAAATCTGCCCGACGCTGTTGCCGCCGGTCAGGCTTTTGACAAAGGCCACCACTTCGGCATCGGCGGGGGTGTGCAGGGCGGGGTAGCTGGACAGCGGCGACAGGCGGACGTCGGCCTGCGGAAAGCGCTGGCGGGCCTCGGCGCGCACGGTGGCGGCGATCTCTGCCACCTGTGCCATCAGTCCATCGATATCATCCTGTGGCAGATGGCGAATCTCGAAATCCAGCCAGCAGTGATTGGGCACGATGTTCAGGGCTTCGCCGCCATGAATGCGCCCGATGTGAACGGTGGTATGGGGCACCTCATAGCCGTGATCGTGATGGCCCTGCTGGCAGATGCTGCCCTGCAGGCCGCGCAGCCCGGCAATCACGTCACAGGCCATGTGAATGGCATTCATCCCGGCATCGGGCAGGCTGGAATGGGCTTCGGCACCGATGCAGTCAATCCGGGTGGAGGTCTTGCCCTTGTGGGCATTGACCACCTGCATCAACGTCGGCTCGCCGACGATGCAGAAGCGGGGCTTGACCGGCATCTGCTGCATCATTCCCAGCAGGCGGCGAACCCCCAGACAACCGACTTCCTCGTCATAGGATAGCGACAGGACCAGCGGAACCCGCAAGGGCCGCCCGCGCGCCTGTTCGGCCATCGCCAGCGCACAGGCGATGAAGCCTTTCATGTCGGCGGTGCCGCGTCCATACAGGCGACCATCAGCCCGCCGCAGGACAAACGGGTCGGAACTCCATGCCTGTCCTTCGACCGGTACCACATCGGTATGACCGGACAGCATCACCCCGGGGCGGTCGGTCGGGCCAAGGATGGCGTGCAGGTTGGCCTTGCGGCCATCGTCGGACAAAACGCGGGTGGTCGAGGCCCCGGCGGCACGCAACAGGGCTTCGACGTGATCAATCAGCGCCAGATTGCTGTCCCGGCTGACGGTGGGAAAGGCAATCAGGCGCTCCAGATGGGCCAGGCTGGCAGTTATCAGCGACATCAGTATTTGATCCAGACGGTTTTCAGGGCGGTGAACTTTTCCAGCGCGTGCAGCGACAAATCGCGGCCATGGCCTGACTGCTTGATGCCGCCAAACGGTGTCTGCGGGCTGAGGGCATCGACGGTGTTGACCGACACCGTGCCGACGCGCAGGCGCTCGGAAACCCGCAAGGCACGCTTCAGCGACCCGGTCCATAGCGACCCGGCCAGCCCGAACAGGCTGTCATTGGCCAGCGCAATGGCTTGGCCTTCCGTCTCGAAGGTGCTGACCGCCAGCACCGGGCCAAAGATTTCCTCGCGAAACAGCTCGTGGGACGGGGTGACCTGATCAAAGATGGTCGGAGCAATGTAACAGTCACTACCTGCGATGGTCAGGCGCTGGCCGCCGTGGATCAGCCGGGCCTGCTGTTCACCGCGCCGGATGAAGCCTTCGACCCGCTCGGCATGCCGGGTTTCAACAAGGGCTCCGGCGTGGTTGGCGGGGTCGAGTGGATCGCCCGGCAGCCAGTGGGCGGCGTGGTGGATCAGCCGTTCAAGGAACTCCTCCTTGATGCTGGCCTCGACCAGCAGGCGGGAGTTGGCTGAACAGACTTCACCCTGATTGAAAAAGCAGCCAAAGGCGGCCATCTCGGCGGCTTTGTCGAGGTCGTCGCAGTCGGCAAAAATCAGGTTGGGGCTTTTACCGCCGCATTCCAGCCACACCTGCTTCATGTTGCTCTGTCCGGCATAGCTCAGGAACAGCTTGCCGACCTCGGTCGAGCCGGTGAAGGTCAGGGCATCGACATCCGGGTGCAGCCCCAGCGCCTTGCCTGCGCTGGCCCCCAGACCGGGGACGACGTTCAGCACACCGGGGGGCAGACCGGCCTCCAGCGCCAGTTGCCCCAGCCGGATCGCCGACAGTGGCGACTGCTCGGCGGGTTTCAGCACCACCGAATTGCCTGCCGCCAGCGCCGGAGCACATTTCCAGCTGGCAAGGTCGAGCGGGAAATTCCACGGCACCACCGCCGCCACCACCCCCAGCGGCTCGCGGCGGATCATCGCCAGATCGCCGGAGCCTGTGGGAGCAATCTGGTCATAAACCTTGTCGATGCTTTCGGCGGTCCATTGCCAGACGGCGGCGGCGCCGGGAACATCAATGCTCAGGGCATCCTGCACCGGCTTGCCCATGTCGAGGCTGTCGAGCAAGGCCAGTTCGGGGGCGTGGGCGCGAATCAGCTCGGCCAGACGCAGCAGCACCACCTTGCGCTCGGTGGGGGGACGGCGCGACCACACGCCACTGTCAAAGGTGCGGCGAGCCGACGCCACCGCCAGATCAACATCGGCGGCGCTGCCTGCGGCGATTTCGGCCAGCGTGTCGCCGCTGGCCGGGTTGACTGTGCCGAATGTCTGACCGTCAACGGCGGGGCGCAGGGTGCCATCAATCAGAATGTCAGAGGCAAAGGACAGGCGGCTGGCGGCCTCGCGCCATCCGGCGAGGGTGGTCGGGGGAAAGAGCAGGGACATCGGAACGGGGCTCCAAAAGCTGAAAAAAGGACTGATGAAGAGTCTCTGGCAACCGTCATGCCACCGTAACCCCATATAAAGCGAGGCATGGCTTCGCTTTCGGTAAAGCAAAGGATCATGAGCATTTTTTATGCACCGCCCTGCCCAGCAAAAAGGCTATGCACCGCCACGGAATTTACGAATTTAGGGATGCTCCGCCCGGTCGCATAGTTTGTCCCACAGTCTGGTCCGTCCGCCAGTCACGGCGCCGGGGACACAGAACGGGGCAAACAGATGTCACGCGATCCTCGCTATGATTGTCTTTTCGAACCGGTCCGCATCGGGCCGGTGACGGCTAAAAACCGCTTTTATCAGGTGCCTCACTGCAACGGGATGGGCTACCGCGATGCCTCCGGGCTGGCGGCGATGCGGGCGATCAAGGCGCAGGGCGGCTGGGCGGTGGTCTGTACCGAACAGACCGAAATCCATCCGACCTCGGACATCAGCCCGTTCATTGAACTGCGGGCGTGGAGCGATCAGGACCTGCCGATGCTGGCGCGGGTGGCTGATGGCGTCCATGCCCACGGGGCACTGGCCGGATTACAGTTGTGCCATAACGGCATGAACAGCCCGAATCTGACCTCACGCGAAATTCCGCTGGGGCCGGTTGATCTGCCGGTGGCGACCTTCAGCAATGACCCGGTGCAGGCACGGGCAATGGACAAGCGCGACATTGCCGATTTGCGCCACTGGCACCGGCAGGCAGCCTTGCGCGCCCGCAAAGCTGACTATGACATTGTGTATGTCTATGCTGGCAAGCTGTTCGGTGGGCCGATGTTCTTCCTGTCGCGGCGCTACAACACCCGCAGCGACGAGTACGGCGGCAGTCTGGAAAACCGTGCCCGCCTGCTGCGCGAATTGCTGGAGGACACCAAAGAGGCGGTCGGAGACCGCTGTGCGGTGGCCTGCCGGATTTCGGTGGACGAGTTGATCGGGCCCGAGGGCTTGCACCGCGCCGAAGCCGAAGACCTGATAGGCCTGCTGGGCGAAATCCCCGACCTGTGGGATCTGACCCTGTCGGGGTGGGAAAACGACAGCCAGACCTCGCGCTTTTCCCCCGAAGCCTATCAGGAGCCGTTCGTTCACACCATCAAGCAGTTCACCTCCAAACCGGTGGTCGGCGTGGGCCGCTTTACCTCGCCCGATACCATGGTGCGGATGGTGCGACAGGGGATTCTTGATCTGGTGGGGGCGGCGCGGCCGTCAATCGCCGATCCCTTTTTGCCCAAAAAGCTGGAAGAGGGGCGGCTGGACGAGATTCGCGAGTGCATCGGCTGCAACATCTGTGTGTCGGGTGACTTTACCGCCTCGCCGTCGCGCTGCACGCAAAACCCGTCGATGGGCGAGGAATGGCGGCGCGGCTGGCACCCGGAATACATCCGCCCGAAACAGTCCGATGACAGCGTGCTGGTGGTCGGCTCCGGCCCGGCCGGGCTGGAAGCGGCGATGATGCTCAGTCGGCGCGGCCATGCGGTCAGTCTGGCCGAAGCCGGGGAAACGCTGGGCGGGCGGGTGACACGCGAACGGACCCTGCCGGGGCTGGCGGCGTGGGGGCGGGTGGTTGACTACCGTCAGCCGCAAATCCTGACCGACAGCCGGATTGACCTGTTCCGTTCCAGCCCGTTGACCGCCGATACCTTGCTGGAATTCGGTGCGGCGCGGGTGGTGCTGGCCACCGGTTCCCGCTGGCGGGCCGATGGCGTCGGACGGCGGGTGCTGGCGCCGGTTCCGCAGCCTGCGGGCTATCGGGTGCTGACCCCCGACGACCTGATGGACGGCGTTCTGCCCGCAACATCATCGGTGATCGTCTATGACGACGATCATTATTACATGGCCGGGGTGCTGGCCGAGATGCTGGCGCTGAAGGGCTATCAGGTGAGCTATGTCACCCCCGCCGCCGAAGCATCGAGCTGGATGCATGCCACCATGGAACAACACCGGGTTCAGGCCCGTCTGCTGGAACTGGGGGTGAGCATCATCCCCCATCGCATCCTGCGGACGATCACCCCCGACGGCATCGAGGCCACCTGTGCCTTTACCGGGCAGGTCCACCAGATTGCTGGTGGCAGTCTGGTCAGCGTCACCGCCCGTTTGCCGAACACCTCCCTGATGCAGGAGATGCAGGCGCGGCAGGCCGAATGGGCCGACGCCGGGATCAAGGGCGTATCGCTGATTGGCGATGCGCTGGCACCGGGGACCATTGCCGCCGCTGTTTTTGCCGGGCGGCGCTACGCCGAAGAACTCGATGCACCACCACGGGCTGACGGCCTGCCATTCCGGCGCGAAGTCACCGGTCTGGCTGCGGACTACCAGATTCCGGGCCTGTGAGCGGGATCAGATCACACTAGAGCATTTTCCGTTCTCCCTGGAGCACGTCAAATACTCTAATGTCTTGTATTTTAAGCAAATACGTCGTCGCAGATGGACCTATCTGCTCGGGATTTGCTCTAGGGTAACACCACCATCCAATGGAGCACGGGAATGAAAAAGGGCTTTTTTCGCAAGGCGTTGCTGAACACGGTTCTGGGGACGGCACTGGCGGCGGTGCTGGGCGTTGCCGCCGGGGCGTCGGCTGAGGCCGGGACCATTTCGCTGGGGCATACCACCTGGGTGGGCTATGGGCCGCTGTATCTGGCGCGCGACCTTGGCTATTTCAAGGAACAGGGCCTTGACCTTGATTTGCAGGTGATCGAGGAAGCCTCGCTGTACATGGCGGCGGCGGCCTCGGGCAAGCTGTCCGGCTCGGCGTCGACCATTGATGAAATCCTGAAATACCGCTCGCCGGATTTCTGCTTCAAGGCGGTGGTGGCGCTGGATGAAAGCTATGGCGGTGACGGGCTGGTGGTCAGCAGCGACATTACCTCGCTGGCCCAGTTGAAGGGCAAGACGGTGGCCCTCAACGAAGGCTCGACCTCGGAATTCTGGCTGTCCTATGTGCTGGGGCAGAACGGCCTGTCGCTGAAGGATATCGAAATCTCCAACATGAGCGCCGATGACGCGGCGGCGGCCTTTATCGCCAGGCGGGTACCGGCGGCGGTGACGTGGGAACCGAACCTGACCAACGTCCGCAAGGGCAATCATGGCAAGGTGCTGGCTGACAGCTCGTCAACGCCGGGGGTGATTGTCGATGTGGTCGCGTTGGGCTGCGAGGTGATCGAAAAGCAGCCGAAGGACGTGGCGGCGCTGGTCAACGGGCTGGCGAAGGCCAATGCCTTCATCAAGGCCAACCCGGAAAAGGCCTATGAAATCATGGCCAAGGGCGTGGGTGGCTATCTCAAGGACCCCAAGGACTTTGCCGAAAGCGCCAAGGGTGTGCGGTTCTATGACGCCGACACCAACAAGGTCTATCTCGGCACCGCAGCGGCTCCCGGCCCGATTGCCGAGCTGATCAAAAGCGCCGATGCCACCTGGTCCACTCTCGGCAAGACCCGGATGAAGGTCGATTACGCCGCCATGGTGGACCCGGCATTCGTCACCGCCCAGCCCTGATACCCCCCCTGTTACCGGCCCGTGCTCTTGCTGCAAGAGCCGGGCCCTGTTGCGGAGATCTCCGATGGCCAACCGCCGGTCGCTTGTCCAACGTTGCCTGACCCCGATGACCGTGCTGCCCCGTTCGACGATGGTGGTGGTTGGCGTGGTGATGTGGGTGCTGTTTTTCCTGATCTGGGTCGGCCTGAGCAACGGCGGTGTGGTGCCGCCGATGTTCCTGCCGACCCCGACCGCTGTTCTGCATACCGGCTGGGAGCTGTTGCAGAACGGCACCCTGCCGATGCACATCTGGGCCAGTGCGCGGGTGGTGCTGACCGGCTTTATCCTGTCGTCCCTGCTGGCGATTCCGCTGGGGTTGCTGATGGGCACCTTTCCGGTGGTGCAGGCGATGCTGGAACCGATCGTCAATTTCATCCGCTACCTGCCGGTGACCGCCTTTGTGCCGCTGTTCATCCTGTGGATCGGCATCGGTGAAGAACAGCGGGTGGCAGTGATCCTGTTCGGCACCTTTTTCCAGCAATTGATCATGTTTTCCGATGTTGCCCGGCAAGTGCCGCGCGATCTGCTGAACGCCGCCTATACGCTGGGGGCAACGCGGGCCAGTGTCACCTGGCAGGTGCTGGCCCCGGCGTCGCTGCCCGGCGTGCTGGATGCCCTGCGCGTCACCATGGGCTGGGCGTGGACCTATCTGGTGGTGGCCGAGCTGGTCGCCGCCTCCAGCGGGCTGGGCTACATCAGCCTGAAAGCCATGCGAGGGTTTCAGGTCGATGTGATTTTTCTCGCCATTGCCATCATCGGTGCGCTGGGGCTGGTGACCGATCAGGCGTTCCGCTTCCTGCGCCTGAAGGTCGCCGGTTGGGCGCAGTGATCCTTACGCCAGAGCATTTTCAAGTTGACCGTCTCCGGTCAACGGCCCGGAAAATGCGGCACTCAAAACGGAGAGAGCATTTTCAAGTTGACCGTCTCCGGTCAACGGCTCGGAAAATGCGGCACTCAAAACGGAGAGAGCATTTTCAAGTTGACCGTCTCCGGTCAACGGCTCGGAAAATGCGGCACTCAAAACGGAGAGCGTTTTCGCTCGGTGTGAAAACGCTCATGGAGAACACCATGCATCTTTCCCCGTCGTCTTCCCGTGTGTCGGCCCCTGCGGCTGCGGCCCCCAAACTGAGAGTGGAGGGCGTTTCCCTGCACTACCCCGATGGCAAGGGCGGCCATGTGGTGGCGCTCGACGATGTGTCGTTCGATGTGCCGGAAAAGCAGTTTGCGGTGCTGGTCGGGCCGTCGGGCTGTGGCAAGTCGAGTCTGCTGTATCTGGCGGCGGGGCTGAATGATGTGACGTCGGGCGAGATCCTGCTTGATGGCAAGCCGGTCCACGGGCCGGGGCCGGATCGCGGGATGGTGTTTCAGGGCTATACCCTGTTCCCGTGGCTGAACGTGCGCGAGAACATCGCATTCGGCCTGAAGCGCAAAGGCATTCCCGCCGCCGAACGGCGCGAGATTGTTGACCATTATCTCGATGAGGTCGGGTTGAGCAAGTTTGCCGACAGCTATTCGCGCCACCTGTCCGGCGGCATGAAACAGCGGGTGGCGATTGCCCGCGCGCTGGCCAATGACCCGCAGGTGCTGCTGATGGACGAGCCGTTCGGGGCGCTGGACAGCCAGACCCGTCTGCAAATGCAAAAGCTGTTGTTGCGGGTGTGGGAGAAGTCGCACAAGACGGTGCTGTTCGTCACCCACGACATTGACGAAGCGATTCTGCTGGGCGACCGGGTGCTGGTGATGAGTGCCCGTCCGGGGCGGATTGCCCGTGAACTGACGGTACCGATTGCCCATCCGCGCAGCATGGATCAGGTGATGGAACCGGAGTTCATCGCCCTGAAGCGGCAGATACTCGACCTGCTGCACCCGACGCAAGATACCGAACAGGACGCAGAATAAGCGGCGGAGGGCTGGCGATGATCCGCACCGGAGAACAGTACCGCGAGTCGATCCGCGATGGCCGCGAGGTGTCGATCAATGGCGAGGTGGTGCGCGATGTTCCTTCGCACCCGATGTTCAAGCCGCTGGTCGATATCCGCGCCCGTATCTATGACATGCAGCATGATCCGGCCCATGCCCACCTGATGACCTATCAGGAAGGCGACGAAACCAGCGCCATCGCCAACCGCCTGCCGCTGGTGCAGGCCGACTGGTGGGACAAGCGGCGGGCCACCGATGCCATTCTGGATACCGTCGGCGGGGTGGTGACGCGGGTTGGCGATGAAACGGTTGGCGAGATGTGGTCGCTGTTCGACGGGCAGGACATCCTGAACGATGTCGATCCCCAGTTCGCCCGCAACATTCGTGACCACATTCATCATGTCCTGCACCGCGACCCGTTTCATGTGTCGGCCAATACCGACCCCAAGGGCGACCGCTCGCGGCCTCCCTACGAGCAGGACCCGGACATGCTGTTGCATGTGGTGCGGGAAACCGATGCCGGGCTGGTGGTGCGCGGGGCGAAATATGAAACGGCGGCAGCCTATGCCAATCAGGCGTTTACCAAGCCGACCATTGCCGACTGGGGCGATGCTGCCTGTTCCGATTACGCGCTGGGCTTTATCTGTGACCTGTCTTCCCCCGGCCTGAAATTCCTCTGCCGTACCGGCTTTGCCGGTCGGGGTGCGCCCGAAGACTATCCGCTGTCCAGCCGCTTTGACGAGATCGAGTCGCTGGTGGTGTTCGATGACGTGCTGGTGCCGTGGGAAAACGTGCTGTTTTACCGCCATACCCGGGCGGCGCAGTTCATCCGCGCCACCCTGCACCGCTATTCGGCCTTTGCCTTTGTGCAGCGGTTGCTGAAGCAGGCCGACCTGCTGATCGGAACCGCCCTGCTGAGCGTGCGCCAGACCGGGCTGGAGGGGCGCAGCGCCGTGCAGGAAAAGCTGGCGCAACTGGCCGTCTACCGCGAAGGCATCCACGCCCATCTGACCGCGGCTATCACCCTGGGGGAACGCAGCCCGGCGGGCTTGCTGATGCCCAATCAGTCGTTGCTGTATGCCGGGCGGGTGCTGGCCTGCGGACAATTGCCGCAGATGATGCACCTCGCCCGTGAACTGTGCGGCGGACAGGTGTGCCTGACCCCCGACGCGGCGGCGTTCCGTGATCCGGTCAGCGGTCCGTGGCTGCAAAAGTTCTATGCCACCACCGCAGCCAATGCGGATGGGACCGGGGCCGAAGATCGTCGCCGTTTGCTGGCGCTGGCCCGTGACCTGCTGAATTCCGACTACGCCGGGCACCGGTTGAGTTTTGCGCTGTTTGCCCAGTCTCCGCCGTTTGCCCATCTGGCGGCAGTCTATCGCAGCTTTGACTGGGATGGTCCGCTGGCCTTTGTCCGGCAGGCGGCGGGCCTTGCTTCCCCCTCTCCCTCTGACGAGGGATCATCCGTATCAGGAGATCACTGAATCATGCGTCATACCCGCATCCGTATGTTCAACACCCGCGACACCTATCCGAACCAGAAGCTGGACAACGACCTGTGTCAGACAGTGGTTGCCAAGGGCAGCATGGTGTTCGTGCGCGGGCAGATCGGCCAAAACCTCGATACCTCGGAAAGCGTGGCGATCGGCGATGCTGCCGGGCAGGCCGAGCAGGCGATGCACAACATCCAGATGCTGCTGGCCGAGGCCGGGGCCGAGCTGGAAGACATCTGCAAGATCACCATCTATCTGACCGATCCGCGCTACCGCGAAGATGTCTACTGCACCGTTGGCCGCTGGTTGAAAGGCGTGTTCCCGGTGTCTACCGGGCTGGTGGTGTCGGCATTGGCCCGCCCGGAATGGCTGGTGGAAATCGATGTCATTGCGGTGATCCCGGAATAACGCGCAAGGAGGGAAAGATCATGACCTTTTCCGTTCTGGGCCGGTGTGGACGCACCGGCCAGATGGGGATGGCGATTTCGTCGTCTTCCCCGGCGGTGGCGGCCCGCTGTGCGTGGGCCGAGGCCGGAGTCGGGGTGGTGGCAACGCAGAACATCACCGATCCCGCACTGGGGGCCAAGGGACTGGCGGCGATGGCGGGTGGAGCCGATGCCGGGCAGGCGCTGGCGCAACTGGTCGCCAGCGCGCCGTTCATCGACTATCGCCAACTATTGTTGCTGGATGCGAGCGGTCGGACGGCGCAGTTCTCCGGCACGCAGACGTTGGGAACGCACGCGGTGGCCGAAGGCGAGCAGGTGATCTGCGGAGGCAACATGCTGGCCAGTCCGATGGTTCCGGCGGCGATGGTGGCGGCGTTCGAGGCCGACCCGGACCTGCTGCTGCCGGAGCGTTTGCTGCGGGCGCTGGAGGCCGGACTGGCGGCGGGCGGCGAGGCCGGGCCGGTACATTCCGCCGGGCTGCTGGTGGTGGATCAGGATTGCTGGCCGCTGGTCGAGCTGCGGGTGGACTGGCAGGATGACGCCCCGCTGGCTGCTTTGCGCAAAGCATGGCAGATTTATCAGCCACAAATGAATGATTATGTGATGCGGGCCAAAGACCCTCGTCAGGCTCCCGGCTATGGCGTACCGGGGGATGACAGATGAAAGACGGGCGATGCGGTTTACCTTTCGACAACTGGAATACTTCGTTGCCGCTGGGGAAACCGGCAGCATCACCCTTGCCGCCGAGCGGATCAACATTTCCCAGCCGTCGATTTCCTCGGCGATTTCACAGCTGGAGGCCGAACTGGGCGTCCAGCTGTTTGTTCGTCACCATGCACAAGGGCTGTCGCTGACCCCGGCGGGCAAGCGGCTGCTGCGTGAAGCCAAAGAGCTGCTGTCGCAGGCGCTGAATCTCTATGACAGCGTGTCGGATGTGACGGCGGAAATTCGCGGGACACTGTCGGTCGGTTGCATGGTGACGATGGCCCCGATGATCATGCCCGAGCTGTGCTATTCCTTTTGCGCCTCGTTCCCGCGTACCAGCATCAGCCAGACCGTTGCCAGTCAGGAAGCGCTGATCGAAGGCTTGCGGCGGGCGGAGATTGATCTGGCCCTGCTGTATGACCTCGACATTCCCAAGGATATCGAGTTTGAACCGCTGGTCAGTCTGCCGCCCTATGTGCAGTTGTCCGAAACCCATCCGCTGGCCAACCACAGTCGTCTGGGCCTGAGCGATCTGGTCGGGGAACCGCTGATCCTGCTCGACCTGCCGCTCAGTCGGGAATATTTCCTGCAACTGTTTGCCAGCCAGAGCCTGACGCCGTGCATCGGCGCGCGCACGCCTTACCCGGATATGCTGCGCACAATGGTCGCCAACGGTCACGGCTATGGGCTGGCCAACGTCCGCCCGAAAGCCGATCTGGCGCTGGACGGGCGGCGGCTGGTGCGGGTGCCGCTGGCCGGGTCGTTGCGGCCGATGCGCATCTGTGTGGCCACCCTCGGCAACCTGCGCCCCAGCAGGCTGGCGCAGGCGTTCGAGAACCACTGCAAGACTTTTATCTCGGATGGTTACATTCCGGGGATGGTGCCGCCCCGGATGGATACCCGCGCCTGAAGTCTCAGGAAGGCTCCTTCAGGGCCGCTTTCACCTCGGCGATCACCGGTTGCCAGTCTCCGGCGGTGGTTTGACGGAACATCCGCATCGTCGGGTACCACTGACCGCCGGGAAGCGGCCAGCGCCAGTCGGCATCAAAGGGCAACAGCAGCCAGGTTGGCACCCCCAGCGCCGCCGCCATGTGGGCGGTGGAATTGTCGATGGTGATCACCAGATCCATCGCCGCCACCTGTGCGGCAAAGGCATCCAGATCGCTCATCTGGTCAATGGCCGGATCAACACGCACTGCCGGGCCGATGGCGTCGGCCAACCGGACCGGATCGCCATATTGCAGGCTGACGAAGGCTGTTGCGTCTGTTTCGCCGTCGGCGAGGCTGGCGAGCAGGGCGGGAGGGATCGACCTCCGGGTGCCGGTGCGGCGAGACGAGGTCATCCACGACAGGCCGATCCGCCGCTGTCCACCATACTGCTGGCGCAGGGCATCGCGGCGGGCGTCGTCGCAGCGCAGGAATTGCTCCGGCAGCCATGCGGCCTGTTGCCCGTGCAGCCCCAGCAAGCCCGGCAAATCCCCACAGGCGCATTCAACCGCCACATCGGCGGGGGGCTGGTCGGTTGCCGACAGGATGGTCACGTCGGGGAATGACCGTTGCAGCAGCGGTTGTAAACGGGGATCACAGTGCAGGGCCACCGCCTGCCCGCGCGCCAGCACGGCGGGGAGCAGACCGGCGAACATGATTTCATCGCCAATGCCCTGTTCCGGGGCGATCAGCAGGCGCGCGCCGCTCACCGGAAAGGCATCGGGCAGCAGGGTGGGGTAGCGGGGGACCGGGCTGCCATGGGGGTTGCGTCGTTTCCGCCAGCCATACAGACGCCAGCCAAGGGCGTATTCGCCGCTTCTCAGCAGGGCAAGGGCAAAGTTGAAGCGAATCTCCGGGTGATGGGGGGCCAGGTGTTCGGCCTGCCGCAGCAGGGCGAGGGCGTCGTCCTGCTGTCCCAGCGCCAGCAGGCACACAGCCAGCGAGCACAGGATTTCGATTTGCTCCGGTTGCAGGGCAAGAGCCTGCCGCAACGCCTGTTCGGCGGCCTGCGGCTGATTGTCTTCCTGCAGGGCGGCGCCCAGATTGCACAGCGCCATCGCATAGTCCGGGCGCACGACCAGCGCCGCCCGTGCCGAGGTCACCGCATCGGCAGGCCGCCCGCAGGCCAGCAGGGCGGCGCTGCGGTTGCTGAGGGCTTCGGGGTGGTCGGGGGCAAAGGTGATCGCCTGCTCCAGCAGGCCCAGCGCCTCCTCGTGCTGCTCGCGTTCTTGCAGCAGCCGCGCCAGATTGTACAGGCCGTCAGCATCCTGCGGGCGATAGCGCACGGCCAGTGTCCAGGCGGTGATGGCTTCGGTGTTCTGGCCGGTGGAGGTCAGAATTTCAGCCAGCAGGCGGTGCAGCCAGCCGAGGGTCTGCGGCGGGCTGGCCCCGCTGTCGGCGATGGCATGGCGTAGCTGCGACAGGGCGAGGGCGGGCGGCAGTTCCCGCAAGGCCGTGGTCAGGTCAGCAATCACCGCCCCGCTTGTGGTGCCGGTGCGCAGCAGATCAAGGTACAGGGCCACCGCTGCCGCCGGTTGTCCGGCCAGATGCAGGGCGGCGGCCTGTTTGTGGATCAGGCGCGCGGCGTGGGGCGACGGGTTGGCCGCCCGCCGAAAGGCTTCGGCGGCCCCGGCGTATTCGTGCAGGG
The DNA here is from genome assembly GCF_900156605.1 of Insolitispirillum peregrinum. Taxonomy (GTDB): domain Bacteria; phylum Pseudomonadota; class Alphaproteobacteria; order Rhodospirillales; family Rhodospirillaceae; genus Insolitispirillum; species Insolitispirillum peregrinum. Next base: position 58,153 of record NZ_FTOA01000009.1, read on the forward strand.
CATGCAGAATGTCACCCAGCAGTTCAAGGGCGGCGGCATGGTCGGGGTCGATCTGCAAAATGCGCAGACAGGCATCGGTGGCCGGGTCGAACTGCCCGCGTCGGCACCACAGGACCGCCTGCAAATTCAGGGCGGGCAGATGGTCGGGCTGGTCGGCGAGCAAGGCGGTACACAGTGCCATCGCCTGATCGAACTTCTGGTTCTGAAAGGCGGCAACGGCCTGTTGAAAGCGCGGTTCTGGCACCAGTCTTCTCCGTTGAAACGTTCTGAACACTGATACGACCGTCCGGCCTTGTCCGGTCTGGACCGCATGGATGCACGTCTTTGGAAAAACCTAATCAAGACCGAATTAAATCATAATTTCGCTGCCCCGGTCCCTTCAGTAGAAGGGGTACAGGGCCTCAGCCATGCGGGCTGATCCTCTGGAGAGTGCGCCCCCCCCCTTGCGGGGTGGCCAGCCCTCCATCCCCCCTGTTATTCCGGCAAATATGTCGCCACAGGTGACACACACAAGGATGCCGCGCATGTCAGTAGAACACGTCGATACCCTCATCATCGGTGGCGGTCAGGCCGGATTGGCGATGAGCGAACATTTGCGCGCCGAAGGCGTGCCGCATCTGGTCCTCGAACGGCACCGGATTGCCGAACGCTGGCGGTCCGAGCGGTGGGAGTCGCTGGTGGCCAATGGCCCGGCGTGGCATGACCGCTATTCCAGCAAGACCTTTGATCACATTGACCCGGACGGCTTTGCTCCGGCCAGCATGATTGTTGACTATCTGGAAGAGCACGCCCGCCAGATCGAGGCGCCGGTTCGCTGCGGTGTCGAAGTGACCCGCGTCACCCGCAAGGCTGACGGCAGCGGATTCGATGTCGAGACCTCGCAGGGGGCGATCAGTGCGCGCTCGGTGGTGGCGGCGACCGGGCCGTTCCAGCGGCCCCTGATCCCGACCGTTGTGCCTGAAACGGCTGGACTGATGCAGCTCCACTCGGCGCAATACCGCAACCCGGCGCAGTTGCCACAGGGCAATGTGCTGGTGATCGGCGCCGGATCGTCGGGGGTGCAGATTGCCGATGAACTGCAACGGGCGGGCAAGCAGGTCTACCTGTCGGTCGGCCCGCATGACCGGCCGCCGCGTCGCTATCGCGGCAAGGATTTCGTCTGGTGGCTGGGGGCGTTGGGCCTGTGGAATGCCGAAGCCTGCGAACCGGCGATGGAACATGTCACCATCGCGGTCAGTGGCGCACATGGGGGGCACACGGTCGATTTCCGCGCTCTGGCCGAACAGGGGATCACCCTGCTGGGGCGGGCCGAGCAGTTTGCCGATGGGGTGATGCACTTTGCGCCCGATCTGGCGCGCTCGATTGCGGGCGGGGATGCCAACTATCTGTCGATGCTTGATGCGGCGGACGCCTATATTGCCCGCGAAGGGCTGGACTTCCCCGAAGAACCGGACGCCCGGCTGATGCGCCCCGATCCGGCCTGTGTGCAACATCCGCTTGAACAGCTTGATCTGGCCGCTGCCGGGATCACCACCATTCTGTGGGCGACCGGCTATGGCCTTGATTTCGGCTGGTTGCAGGTGGACAGCTTTGACGACAAGGGCCGTCCGGTCCATCAGCGGGGGGTGTCGCCGGTGCCGGGGCTGTACTTCCTCGGGCTGGCGTGGTTGTCCCGTCGGGCGTCGCCGTTTATCTGGGGCGTGTGGCATGACGCCAAATATCTGGCCGGGCAGATTGCCGCCAGCCGGTAAGCCTGTTTTTCTCCGCCCGCTTTTCCCCCGATGACCACAGGAGACATTCATGGAGGACTGGATCGCGTGGGGCCAGCCACAGGCCCGCCCCGCACGCTATGACGTCCTGTTCGAGCCGGTGAAGATCGGCCCGCTGACCGCGCGCAACCGTTTCTATCAGGTGCCGCACTGCAACGGCATGGGCTACCGCGACCCGACGGCGCTGGCGCACATGCGCGGCATCAAGGCCGAAGGCGGCTGGGCGGTGATCTGCACCGAGCAGGTCGAACTCCATCATACCTCCGAAATCACCCCCTTCATCGAACTGCGGCTGTGGGATGACCGCGACATTCCGGCGCTGGCGCGGATGGCCGACAAGATCCACGAACACGGCGCACTGGCCGGGATCGAGCTGGCCTATAACGGCATGAACGGCTCGAACCTGTACAGCCGCGAAGTCCCGATGGGGCCGGGGCATCTGCCGGTGGCGACCTTTACCTATGACCCGGTGCAGGCGCGCCAGATGAACAAGCAGGACATCCGCAACCTGCGCACATGGCATCTGCAAGCGGTCAAGCGGGCCAAAACCGCTGGCTTTGACCTGATCTATGTCTATGCCGCCCACGCGCTGGGCTTCCTGCACCACTTCCTGTCGCGCCGCTATAACCACCGCATCGACGAATACGGCGGCTCGCTGGAAAACCGCGTCCGCCTGTTGCGGGAAATCACCGAGGAAACCAAGGCCGCCGTTGGTGACACCTGTGCGGTGCCGATCCGTATTTCGGTTGATGAACTGCTGGGTGAGGGCGGCCTGTACAAGGAAGAGGTCGAAGACATGATCGGCCTGCTGGGCGACATTCCCGACCTGTGGGATGTCACGCTGGCCGGGTGGGAAAACGACAGCCAGACCTCGCGCTTTGCCGAGGAAGGGGTACAGGAGCCATTCATTGCCAACATCCGCAAGCTGACCAGCAAGCCGGTGGTCGGCGTCGGGCGCTATACCTCGGTGGACCGGATGGTCAGTCTGGTCAACAAGGGCATTCTGGACATGATCGGGGCGGCGCGTCCGTCGATTGCCGACCCGTTCCTGCCCAACAAGATCGCCGAAGGCCGCTTTGACGATATCCGCGAATGCATCGGCTGCAACATCTGTGTGTCGGGGGATTTCACCCAGTCACCGATCCGCTGCACCCAGAACCCGACCATGGCCGAAGAATGGCGCAAGGGCTGGCACCCGGAAAAGGTCCGTCGCCACAAGACCGACAAGCCGGTGCTGATCATCGGTGGTGGTCCAGCCGGGCTGGAGGCGGCGCAGACGCTGGGCAAGCGCGGTTATGAGGTGACACTGGCCGAAGCCGGAACCGAACTGGGCGGTCGGGTGCTGAAGGAAGCCCGCCTTCCCGGTTTGTCGGCATGGGTGCGGGTGGCCGACTATCGCAAGATGCAGCTTCACCAGTTGCCGAACGTGACGCCCTATTTCGACAGTCGCCTGAGCGCCGATGACGTGCTGGGCTTTGGCATTCCGCGGGTGGTGATCGCCACCGGGGCCACCTGGCGGGCCGATGGGGTGGGGCATTTCCACACCCTGCCGGTGCCGATTGCCGACGGGGCTCAGGTGCTGTCGCCCGGCATGGTGATGGATGGTCAGCGCCCGATCGGTCGGCAGGTGGTGGTGTGGGATGACGACCACTATTACATGGGCGGCATCATGGCCGAGCTGATGGCCGACAAGGGCTATCAGGTGACCTATGTCACGCCCGCCTCCGAGGCTTCGACCTGGACCCGCAACACGCTGGAGCAACATGCCATTCAGCGGCGTCTGCTGGAAAAGGGCATCGTCATCCGCACCGCGCTGGCCCTGAGTGACATCGCACCGGACAGCGTGGGGATGAGCTGTGTCTACACTGGCCGTCGTCACGAACTGGCCGCTGATGCGGTGGTGCTGGTGACCGCCCGCCTGCCCAATGACGCGCTGTCGGTCGAGCTGGAGGAGCGGCAGGCCGAATGGGCTGATGCCGGAATCGAAAGCGTCACCGCCATCGGGGACGCGCTGGCCCCGGCGACCATTGCCCATGCGACCTATGCCGGACGCCGCTATGCCGAAGAGCTGGACGAGGCTCCACCGGCTGAGGGCGAATTGCCGTTCAAGCGCGAGATCACCGGTCTGGTGCCGCTGGATACTCTTTAATTCTTCTTTTTATGGAGCGTTTGATGCTTGCCTTTCACCTTGCCATGGATCGCACCGCCCTTGATGCCTGGGGCAATCCGGAAGATATCGGGGCGACCACGGTGGCCGGTCCGATTGCCGTGTCGGGAAAAATCCTGTTCGGCAGCCTCGACAGCCCGGTTTCCGGGGGGCTTTACGCCGCCACTCAGGGCCAGTACCGGGTGACCTATCCCTTTAACGAGCACGCCACCTTGCTGGAGGGCGAGCTGGCCTTGACCGATGAAGACCGTGGCGTAACCGAGGTCTACGGTCCCGGCGACAGCTGGATCATTGCGCAGGGAACCACGGTGTTGTGGGATATTCGTTCGGCGGCAATCCGGAAAAGCTATCTGGCGGTCAGCCTGTCGGTCTGATGGAGGGGGGGCCATCCCTCTCACGGTTGACCCGGGACCGCGTAACGCTGGGCGGATGCTCAGTCAGGGATCAGTGTGTCTCGCGCAGGGAGCGCAGGTTTTTGTAGACCTCACGGGCTTCCCTTAAGAGGTCCTGATCCATGTCCCGTTCGTCGGATCGTGCCGATGAAAGGCGGTATTCATTGTCCATACCGGATGCAACCTCGAGTTTTTCGGCCAGTTGCGTCCAATAGTGCGGGTCATCGCAAAGGGTTTCGTAGCATACGAAGATGGTAGAGGCACCGCCGTCATTCCGGGTTTCCCATAAATGACGGTATACCTCCAGCCACAGCTCGAGCCAATAATTCACGGACTCCGGTGTATCGTAACAAGGCTTGTTCTGGGAAAAGTGAAAGCGCAGGTGATCCGCACCAAATTCATGATGGGCTAGCCATGACATGTATTTTCTTGTAAAGACATCTGATGATTGAAAATGATGATGCTGCCGGTGAAGGCTTGAGGCTTGGGATGCCGGGTCTCTGAAGGGGGCTACGAATGCTGCATTTGGGAAGTGCTGCTTCAGTGCGGGTAACCGCAGGATGTTGTTGTTGCCTTTTGAGAGGTATCTGTTCCGCCCGGTGAGCTGCAGGAATCTGTTCACAAGCTGCTTGTAGCCCTCCAGTGCGGCAGCGTCAGGAGTATGCGCGAGAAGAAAGGGGGGCTGGATGTAGGACTCCCCCACTGTGACGCGCCAGTAGATTTCATCCAGGGCTTCCGGGCTATTGGCATCGACGTAGATTCCGTCTTTGTGTGCCCTCTCTTCTGGTGCCATCGGCTTTGTGTTGAGCCATCTGCTCATTTTGGACCACAGGCTGGGCATGAGGACGAATGGCATATCCCGATAGGTGAAGCTGGCGAGGCCAGGATCCTTCGCCAAATGCCGAAGAACCATGGTGGTGCCGCTTCGAGCAAGACCTGCCACAAAAATGTGTTTCTCGTTGCTGCGTTCCGGACACTCCCCCTGCGATAGCTCAATATTGAGGAAGGCCCGCGCAAGATGCCTGTTATCCAGGGCCAGCCAGTGGAGAAAGCGGGATGTTTTTGAGTGGTGATGCATGCGCCCCGCCTGCCTTATCGTGTATGCCAGTGTGTGAGACGTCTGACGATCTGTTTTCTGAGAACGAGCCACAGGGATGCAAGGATAAAAGATGCCGCAATCCCCATAGGTTGCATCCATATTTCTGCGGATCCACTCTCAATGGAATTGCTGATTTCACAGGCAGCCAAGAAAAGTCCGGCGATGATACATATCTTCGTGGTCATTCTTAAGCCTGCGATGAGCAGGGTCTGAGAGTATTTCTGGACAGACTTTTCCTTCCAGCAGTCAGATACCTTTTTAAGGTTTGCCCACCACCATATTTTCTTTCCGGTTCCATGGAGTGCATACACGTCTCGTGGAAAATTCATCATAATGACGATTTCCACCAGTGCGATGACTGTGATGGTGAAGAGGATGATCTGATTGAAATTCATCTCTTGTTACTTTTGGTTATTCTTTGTTCTTTTGATTAATCTTTTGAAGGGGTACCAAATAATTCCAAATAATCCGAGGATGATGGCAAAGACGATTGCCAGAACACCAGATATGGCTCCCAGGCCCATCCCCGGGCCTATGTAGGCATGGGCTGAGTTCACCATAAGAATGGAAAGTACAAGGCCAAGAAATGCTGACTGCATTTATCTGTTCCCTTCGTTCTTTTTGCATTCAAGAGAGATTGATGATATTTCGTCTTTCGACAAATATCGACTCCAGCCAATAATTCCTGCGGTCTGGGTATCTATTGTATTGACAAAGCTCCACACTATCCCTTTCTGGGATATGCGTAGCAGTCGTCCTGCACCTTCCTCGTCAACGATGGCGGATCCATCGTCCAGAATCCGGGCGCCACCGCCCGCTGCGGTCATGACCTGCAGGCGTTTCATGATGGCATCATAGGGCGTGCTGACGGTACCATTCGAGAGATTGTAAAGGTAGATGGTGTTGTGCCCATCTTCAAAAAAGCGGTAGCCGTCTGCCCGCACGACGTCGTTGCCGAAAACGCTGATGCTGTCTTCGCCGACAAAATCTGGTCGATGTTGGTTAAGCCATGGCCCGACCTGGAGCCACAGAATCTTGTTGGTGCTCGGCCTGTACAGGAAAACGGTGCTTGTGTGCCGCAGGCTGAGAAGAAGATCGCCTTTTTTCCAGTATTTTCCGTCATACAGGGCGGGCTGGATATAGTTCAGGTGCACAGATCGTTCTTCGATAGGGATCGAGCGGGATATGTTTTGAACGCCATAGATCAGCCCGCGATATCCGTTCTCGATCAAGATATCCTTTACGGGCTTTTCATACAGTAAGTCTCCGTTAGGAGAGAATTTTGCAATTCTGTCATCTTCAAAGTCATCATTTTCTTTATGAGGACGTAGAATGGGGGCCCAGATATTGCCTTCGTGGTCAACGGAAATCGAGTGGTGGGCTTTTATGTCGGCTGCCCACATGATTTCATTGCATGCAGAAAGCCGGACAAGAGGCCCCTTTTCATCATGAAATATAATTGATCCATCCTGCATTAGGTGTGGATGGAACATTTGATATTTTTCATTGCTTATTATGGTATTTTCTTTTACTTTTTTGTTTAATTCTTTTATATCCATGGCCCATGTATGTTTCACGGTCCATGTCTTTTCTTCGACGAGATCTACGATGGGACTGCCTCGCTCCATTGAGAAGCGGGGGACCAGGACATACCCATAAGATGTGGTTTCTTTATCATACGCAGTAAAGCCGGGCGTTGAGGCGAACCGGTTGGGTACGCTTTGCGGGTAAGCGAACAAGAGATTGTATGTCTCGATGACCATGCCTGGAAAAGCCGCGATGGCACGAACAGCCGAATACATATGCAGTGGGCCACTTGCATCATGTTCCCGATGGGATTTGCGCACAATCCACGCAAATGAAATTGAAAATATTACAATGATCCAAATGGATAGCATTGTGATATATGCTCTCTGCCGCAATTCTTGGTGCCCTTTTCCTGCGTGAACACTTTATGGTCTCTGCTGAATGGAAAAGCGACGGGGATGCCCGGATTGGAGCAGGGCCATGCTTTTGTCGTAAATCCGGGTCATGGACCGAATTCTCACAGAGCCATAAACTTAAAAGTTGTTATTTGTTTAGATTTCCCTCATTAATTCTCAAGAGGGCACGTAAAATTCTTTTACGATTAAAATTCATATCATTCTGTTCTGAGAATTTCTATTGGATTTATATCCATTATTGATCTGCGTATTCACCTATGGTTTAATTATATATTATATTCATGTTGTATTGATTGTTATTGCGCCTTGATAGTCTGAGAAAGATGCCAGTTTTGCCTTTTATGAGTGTATATTCTTGCCGACTGGAATCGAACGTCATCAACTGTGGTGCGGTAACACGCGGTTTTCACCTTTTCCGCACCTTGCTCAACGTGAATTGCGTCTACGATTCTGGTTATCCACAGGGCAGGCGATCAGCGGTAATAGACACCGACCGCCTGCCCCCGGACCTGCTCGACATGAACCGGGATGTCAAAGATGTCTTCCAGTACCCCTGGCGTCATGATGTGGTCCGGGGGACCGTCGTGGACCAGACGGCCATCCTTCATCGCCAGAATCCGGTCGGAATAGGCCGAGGCAAAGTTGATGTCGTGGATCACCAGCACCACCGTCCGGCGGAATTCGTCGGCAATGCGACGGATCAGGCGCATCATTGCCACTGCGTGCCGCATGTCGAGGTTGTTCAGCGGCTCGTCGAGGAACAGGTAATCGGTGTCCTGACACAGCACCATCGCCACATAGGCCCGCTGGCGCTGGCCGCCGGACAACTGGTCCAGAAAGCGGTCGGACAGGTCGGCGAGGTCGAGAAACTCCAGCGCCTCCTGCACCTTTGCCAGATCATCCGCCCCCAGACGCCCGCGCGAGTGTGGATAGCGGCCAAAGCTGACCAGATCGCGCACTGTCAGGCGGCTGACAAAGTGGTTTTCCTGCCGCAGAACGGCCAGACGGCGGGCCAGTGTCGGGCTGTCGGTGCGGCTGATATCCAGCCCGTCAATCAGCACCTGACCGCTGTCCATGGTCAGCAGGCGGCTCATCATTGACAGCAGGGTGGACTTGCCCGCGCCGTTCGGACCGATCAGTGATACCACCCCGCCGGGCGGAATGTGGAACGACACGTCATCGACCACCCGCTTGCCGGCATAGGTCTTGGTGAGAGTGCGGACGTCGATCATAGCCGCCCCTTTCGTAACAGCATCAGCAGAAACAGCGCACCGCCGGTGAATTCGATCACCACGCTGAGGGTACCGGTCATGGCAAACAGGTGTTCCAGCACCAGTTGCCCCCCAGCGAGAAAAATCACCCCCAGCAGGGCAGAGAACGGCAGCAACAGGGCGTGGCGCTGGCTGCCTGCCAGTTGATAGGCAAGGGTGGCGGTCATGAAGCCGAGAAAGGTCAATGGACCAATCAGGGCGGTGGAGGTGGAAATAAGCACGGTGATCAGCACCAGCGCACGGGTGACGATGCGCGGGTAATCGACCCCCAGTCCGATGGCGACATCCCGCCCGAGGGCGATCACATCAAAGTCCCGGCGATAGCGCCACAGCAGGGCGACACACAGGGCGACCAGCCCCCCGGCAATGCCCAACAGACGGCTTTCGGGCAGGGTCAATTGCGCAAACAGACGGCCTTGCAGGATGTTGAATTCATTGGGGGCCATCATCCGCTGCAACAATTCGGCGGCGCTGCGGAACAGGATGCCGAACACCAGCCCGGCCAGCAGCAGGCGGTACAGGTCTTCGCTTTTGCCCACCAGCAGCCAGCGGTACAGCGTCAGGGCAAACACCACCATTGCCGAGGTTTCGATGGCAAAGCGTCCAACCACCGGCACGCTGTCCCATCTGGCCGAGCCGATAAAAAAGATGATGCTGGTCTGGATCAGCACAAACAGCGCTTCGGCCCCCATCACCGACGGGGTCAGGATACGGTTGCCGGTGATGGTCTGGAACAGCACGGTGGAAACGCCGGTGGCGGTCCCCACCAGAATCATGGTGGCGATCACCTGTGCGCGGTAGCTGAGGATATAGGATAGCTTGCCGGTCAGATTGACCCCGAGGAACAGCGCGCAGACCAGCACGGCCAGAGCCGCCAGCAGGATTAAACGGTGACGGGGATCAGCCATGGCGCGGCTCCCGCAGCAGGACCAGCAGGAACACCACCGCCCCGAACACCCCCAGCAAGGCCCCGGCGGGAATTTCATAGGGGGCACGGATCACCCGACCGGCAATGTCACACAGCAGAGTAATGCCGCTGCCCAGCAGGCAGACCCAAGGAATGGTGCGGCGAATGTGGTCGCCTTTCATCAGGCTGATCAGGTTGGGGACGATCAGCCCCAGAAACGGCAGGGTACCGACCACCACCGTCACCACCCCGTTGACCATTGCCACGATCATCAGGGCAAACAGCATGGTCGAGCGGTAATTCAGCCCCAGAGTGATGGCAACATCCCGGCCCAGCCCGACAATCGACAGGCGGTTGGCGATCAGATAGACCATCGCGGTCAGCAGGCCGACCAGCCACAGGACTTCATAGCGGCCACGCAGGATCACCGAAAAGTCACCGGACAGCCAGGCAATCAGCGATTGCAGCATTTCATAACGGACGGCGACAAAGGTGGTGATGGCCCCAAGGACGGCCCCCAGCATGATGCCGACCAGCGGGATCAGCAGTGCCGAGCGCAGCGACAAACGGCGCAGGATCAGCAGGAACAGCGCCAGCCCGGCGATGGAAAATCCGGCGGCGACCAGCATTTTGACCACCACCGGCGCGGCGGGCCAGGCAATGCCGATCACCAGAATTCCCAGCGATGCCGCCGGGACGGTTCCGGCGGTGGCTGGTTCGACAAAGCGGTTCCGGGTCAGCACTTGCAGGATCAGGCCGCTGACGCTGACCGCCATCCCGGCCAGTACCAGAGCAACCGTGCGCGGCCAGCGGCTGATCAGCAGCACATCCCATGCCGCCGGATCGGACCACAGGCGCCCCCATGGAACGGCTCCGGCCCCGGTGGCGAGGCTGGCAACCACCAGCCCGATCACCGCCAGCAGGGCAACAGGAAAGGCGAGGGCTTTCATTACGGCTTGGCAGACAGGGCGTGATCGACCATCGCGGTCAGATGGCGGAAGGTCTGCAAGCCACCGGCAACATACATTTCAGCGGAATCGAGATAGACGATATGGCCGTTCTGATAGGCCTTGGTGCGCTGGACCAGTTCGTTGTCGAGCACCTGCTGTGCCGAAGCGGTGCCTTGTGTGCCGATGGCGGCATCCCGGCTGATGACGAACAGCCACTCCGGGTTGGCCTGTTGCAGCAGTTCAAACGACATGGCGTTGCCGTGCAGGCCCTTGTCCGGCAGGTCGATGGCCGGTTTGAAGCCCAGCACATCGTGGATGAAGCCAAAGCGTGACCCCGGACCATAGGCCGACAGGCGGCCACCGTTGATCAGGATGATCAACCCGGTCCCGGCCTGTTCGGCCTTGCCGCGCACGGCGGCGGTTTTCTGGTCCAGATCGGTCAGTGCGGTGCGCGCCTGATCCTGTTGGCCGAAGATGTCGCCCAGTTGCAGGATGCGCTGGCGGAAGCTGTCGGTGAAATGCTCGTCATCGACATTCAGGTCGATGGTCGGGGCAATCTTGCTCAGCTCGCCATAGGCCTTGCTGGCACGACCTCCGCCGATGATCAGATCGGGGGCGGCGGCACTCAGCGCCTGAAAGTTCGGCTCGAACAGGCCGCCAGCGTTGAAATAGGGTTGGCCCTGATATTTGGCGAGGAACGGCGGGTAGGTAACGGTGGTCTGCGGCACCCCGGCCACCGGCAGGCCCAGCGCATCCATGGTGTCGAGCATCGCGGTATCGAACACCACCACCTTTTGCGGGTGGAGCGGAATGGGGGTCGTTCCCGCCGCGTGGGTCAGCGAGCGGGTTTCCTGACCGCTGCTGGCTGCGTCATCATCGCAGGCGGTCAGGGTGATGGCGGCCAGCAGGGCCGCCATCAGCGGCAGTTTCAATCCTCGCACCAGACCGTGCATTGGGGGCTCCTTGAAAACGTCGTTTGGCAGGGTTCCGAGGGGGATCACTCTTGCTCTCGACGACGAATAAGTATCATTATCATCTGTCCGCTATGGTTAGCGCAGTGCAGCATGTCGGGCAATGCCCCTGTTTTAGAGATGATCCAAATTGTCGGCAGCGCAAAAGGGCTGCCGCTCATTCCGATGGTGAGGATTGGAAAGGAGACCGCTTGATGGCCAAGGAGGAAAAAACGCCGGTTTCACCGCCATCCGGGCCGGAAACGCCAGCGCTGGAGTCTTTGACCAAGGGGCGGTTGCTGGTGGCCCTGAATGCCCTGCTGTCGCGGCGGAACGTCACAAAGGCAGCCCATGATCTGGGGGTGCAAACCTCGGCACTCAGCCGGATGCTGGCGCAACTGCGCGAAGAACTGGGCGACCCGCTGTTCGTCCGTTCGGGGCGGGGGCTGGTGCCGACTCCGTTTGCCGAGTCCCTGCGCCCGCGTGTCCATGCGGTGGCCAAGGAGCTGGAGGCGATTTTTGCCACTCCGGCGCCGGTCAGCCACAGTGGCGCGCCGTTTGATACCCGCTGGAACGTTCCCAGCCAGTTCAAGGCGGCGCCGCTGGCGGTGCGGCCCGCGCATTTGCTGGACGGCGAGCCGTCGCATCACGAGGTGGTGCGCAAGCTGGAACAGGTGGCCGATGATGCGCCGCCGCAAAAGCGCCTGGCCCGCCACATCGGCATGATGGGCATCGCTGGCGGTGGCAATGGCCGTCCGCTGACCATCGAGGAAGCGGAGGAAGCGCTGGACATCATTCTGGCCGGGCAGGCCGATCCGGTACAAATCGGGGCCTTGCTGGGGATGATGCGGCTGCGCGGGACCACCGCTGCCGAACTGGCCGGGGTGGTCCGGGCGGTGCAACGCCATACCCGGATGGTGTTGGGGACTCCGGCGCAGACGTCGTTAACCGCCGACCTTGATTGGCCGTGCTATACCTCGCCGCACAACACGGCGCCGCCGTGGTTCTTTCATGCCGCCCGGCTGGTGGCGCAGGCCGGGGTAACGGTGCTGATGCACGGCAGCACTGGCTCCGGGGCGGTGGCGGGCCGTTATGAGGTGATCGCCAAAGCGGTCGGGATTCCGGTCTGCACCACCGCGGTCGAATGCGCTCAGGCGCTGGCGACCCGGAATATCGCTTATATGCCGCTGGTGACGCTGGCCCCGCAGGTGTACCGCCTGTTGGGCCTGCACGGGCTGTTGGAAGTCCGCTCGCTGATTTTTGAAAGCCTGCCGATGATCCGTCCGGCCAACAGCAAAACCAGTCTGCTGGGGGTGACCAAGCCCTCGTACAAGGAGTTGCACCGCGATACGGCGATGCTGTTGGGGTGGTCTGATCTGTCGATTTTGGGCAGTGTACGCGACATCGCCCAGTTCTCTCCGTTCCGGCTGACCTCGCTGCACCAGTTGATCGACGGCAAGCCGCGTGATGTGCTGATCCCGGCCCTGATGGCCGAGCCGCCGGTGGCCCCGCGTCCGCGCGGGACGCCGCTGGAATACTGGGAAGCGGTCTGGACCGGAGCCATGCGCGACGCTCGTGCCGAGCAGATTATCGTCAGCACCGCAGCCTTTGCCCTGTTTGCCATTCCGGGACGGGCGGCGACCTTTGATGCGGCACTGGAGCAAGCGCGCGGAGTGTGGAAAGACCGCCTGACCGCGCCGACTCAGCACGGGGTTTCCTCGGTGGAAGATGGCAGGGAACGGTTGTTTTGATGGGGAAATTCTTATGCATATGATAATCACTCGCATCTGTTGCTTCGCTGCAACATGTCCGGTTGGCCATACTCATGACCGGGGCAGGGTATCGTGTGCTAATATCATGATTTAGAATTGTTTTTCCGTTCAGGGGGAATTCAAGGACGGGGGAGCAGTCTGGTACTGTCCCCCCGTTTTCATTGGGAGAACAGACTGTCAGCGGGCATTTGATTTTTGCGCTGACAGCAATTTAGATTGTTTCTTAATCTCAGGCGTTGCCGCCGCCGTGACGGCATTGTTACAGAGCCTCTCAGACCCCGTCCGTTCTTCTGGCGAAAGAGAGAGGCTCCGATGCCCCAGCCATCCGTTTCCACCCCGACATCCCTGCGCCCGGTCCTGTCCGGCGTTGCCGCCACCGCCAGTCTGGCCGTTGGCCTGTCGTCACTGTCTGCCGCTGCTCAGGCGCAGAGCGCCCCCACCGTCCCCCCGGTTGATCCGGCGCAACAGACCGTCGCCCCGGACAACAATACGGTGGTGTTGGCCCCGGTGAAGGTCAATGCCGATGCGGTGGACGAAGAGGCAAAGAGCAACGTCAACAACAGCGCCCCGCGCATCTCGCGCTTGCCGGAAACGGTCAAGGAAACGCCACGGGTGATCAACGTGGTGCCGCAAGAGGTGATCGAGCAGCAAAAGGCCACCTCGCTCGATCAGGTGCTGCGCAATGTACCGGGGATTACCGTCTCGACCGGCGAAGGCAACGGTGGCCAGAACGGCGACCAGTTCCGCATTCGTGGCCTGTCGGCCCGTGGCGACATTTATAGCGATGGTCTGAAGGACTTTGGCGTTTACACCCATGATGTGTTCAATACCGAAACCGTGCAGGTGATCAAGGGGCCGTCCGGCGATGGCTTTGGCGTTGGCAATTCGGGGGGCCTGATCAACCAGTCCACCAAGCAGGCGTCGCTGACCAGCAAGAATACCGTGCAGCAGTCGATTGGCAGCGGCTCGCTGACCCGCACCACCGCCGACATCAACCAGAAAATCAGCGATACCGTCGCCCTGCGGGTGAACGCGCTGTACCACGATCAGGAAACCCCCGACCGCGACGGTATCGAAGCCGAACGCAAAGGGGTCGCCGCCGATCTGGGCGTCGGGCTGGGCACCGATACCGTCTGGCACCTGAACTACGCCTATCTGCATGGTGACCAGACCCCGGACATGGGGCAGTCGATGGTGCGCGGTGGCGATGGCCTTTATCGCCCGGCGGCGGAGTATGGTCTCGACAGCACGATTTCCTACGCCCGCAATCTGGACCGCGACATCACCGAAAACCATGTGGTGACCTCGACCCTGTCCCACCAGATTTCAGACAGCCTGAGCGTCTATAACGACACCCGCTGGAGCCTGTACGAGCGCGACTTTGCCGCCACCAACCCGGCGGCGCTGACCAGCGTGGCGGCCCTGAACGGGAACCTGACCTACGGCGCGGGCGGCGGGATGGCCTACAAGCAGGATGGCTGGGGCATTCAGAACATCTCGGGCGTCAAGGCCGAAGGCTCGGTACTGGGGCTGAAGACCAAGGCCACCGGTGGTCTGGACCTCAACTATCAGGAAGACACCCGTCAGACCGGCACCTGGCGCAACCGCACCAATACCCAGAGCGTGCAGAATCCGACGCACTCTTATGCTGCGAATGCCTATATCGACTATCTGCCGTCGGGCATCCGCAGCTCCAGCGTGGAAAACATCGGTGTGTTTGCCAATGATCGCCTGTGGCTGACGGAAGACTGGTCGGTACAGGGTGGCGTCCGCTTTGACTACTTCCGCACCTCGTTCCGCTCGGCCAACGGCACCATCGCCAACGGCAAGGATATCGCCCACACCATCAGCCCGTCGGGTAGCGTGATTTACGAACCGACCAAAGACGCTTCGCTGTACGCCACCTATTCCCAGTCGAACAAGCCGATCGGGACCGATATCGCGGCGGCGATCACCAACGGGACGGCGGAAACCCCCAACAATAACCGCAACTTCGAGCCAGAACAGACCAACCTCTATGAATTTGGTGGCAAGGCTGACTTCCTTGACAAGCGTTTGGGCCTGAATGGCGCGGTGTTCCTGATCGACAAGAGCAACACCTATTCTGTGGCCTCGGATGGTACCGTGACCGATGGTTTCTCGGAAGCCGGGATGGGGACGCGGACCAAGGGCTTTGAAACCGGTATCAGCGGCAAGGTAACCCCGGCCTGGACGGTTTATGCCAACTATGCCTTCCTGACCGCCGAGGTGAAGGATTCCCGTTCGGCTCCGGCCACCGTCGGCAACGATGCCCCGAACACGCCGAAGCATAACGCCAGCCTGTGGAGCACCTATGACCTGAAGGACGTCATCGGAACCACACTGCCGGGGAAAATGCTGGTCGGCGGCGGGGTGCGCTATGCCTCGCAGTACTGGACCGACAGCGCCAATACGGCGGTGATCCCGGAAACCTTCACCGTTGATGCGATGGTGTCGTATGAGTATGAAAACCTGTCGCTGTCGCTGAACGGCTATAACCTGACCGATCACCAGAATTACCTGTCCGGCTTTGGGGCGACCCGCGCCGTTCCGGCATCGGGGCAGACCTGGATGCTGACCACCGGGGTCACGTTCTGATCCGGGCCTGAAAGGGGAGGGGGAATGTTTCACCCCCCCCCCCCTGTTGTGTATGAAGCAAGGAGTCCTGCTGATGTTGTTGCGTCTTCCCGATGTGCTGACCGCCGACGAAGTACGCGAGTGCCGGACCATGCTGGAAACAGCCGGTTGGATTGACGGGCGGGTGACGGCGGGTGATCAGGCGGGGAAGGTCAAGGACAACCTGCAAATCCCTGAAGACACCCCGACCAGTCGGGCGCTGGGCGAGATCATTTTGCGGGCGTTGGCCCGTTCTGCGGCGTTCTCGTCGGCGGTGTTGCCGTTGCGGGTGCTGCCGCCGATGTTCAATCGCTATGATCCGCAGATGACCTATGGCTATCACGTCGACAACAGCATTCGCAGCATCCCCGGCACTGGCGGCATGCGCATGCGGGCCGATGTCTCGACCACCATTTTCCTCAGTGATCCGGCCGATTACGACGGCGGCGAGCTGGTGATTGATGACACCTATGGCACCCACAGTGTCAAGCTGCCCGCTGGACATGCGGTGGTCTATCCGTCCAGCAGCCTGCATCAGGTCCAGCCGGTGACGCGCGGCAGCCGCTGGGCGTCGTTCTTTTTCACCCAGTCGATGGTCAGGGACGATGGTCTGCGGGCGATGCTGTACGATCTGGATGTGGCAATCATCGCCTTGCGGCAGGAACTGGGCGACCAGCACCGGTCGGTGCTGTCGTTGGTCAATCATTACCATAACCTGCTGCGGCGCTGGGCCGAGCTATGAGTGCGGCGACCTCGACCACCGATGGCTTGCTGGTGCTGGGGCAACTGGCCCTTGATCAACAGGATGGCGCGCAGGCGCTCGACTGGTTCCGCAGTGCTGCCCGCAGTGGCGATGGACGGGCGCTGAACATGGTTGGCCGCTGCCACCAGAGGGGCTGGGGAACCGCTGTCGATCCCGCACAGGCGGCAGTGTACTTTCGTGCCGCTGCCGAGCGGGGCGATGCCTGGGGGATGTTCAATCTGGCGGACCTGCTGTATCGCGGCGAGGGTGTGGCGCAGGATGATGCGCAAGCCTGCCACTGGTATTGCGAGGCCGCCCGGCTGGGCCATGCCAAGGCCCTGAACATGCTGGGACTGTTGTACGAAGAGGGCCGGGGCGTTCCGCCCAGCCTGCCGGATGCCGCCGCCTGCTTTCAGGCCGCTGCCGAAGGTGGTGATTGCTGGGGCTGTTTCAATATCGCCCGCCTGTGTTTGCAGGCTGGCCGCAAGGGACAGGCCATCCGCTGGTTCAAGGAAGCCCTGAGCTATGGCTTCCCGGATTTTTTCCGCGCGATGGCCAGCGCCTTGAGCGCCGAGCAGGATGCCTGCCTGCGGGCCTTGGCGCGGCGGGCGGAATTTTTAGAGCATTGTGCGAAAAGTGGGAACCGGTTTTCGCAACAACAATGCGGCAATACAAAAGATTAGACCAGCGTGCCTTGCATCAGATTTAACGCATGCTGGTCTAGCGCAGACAACGGGAACCGGCGATGTCCATTCCAGCCGACACGGTTAGCCTTGAGGATTATCAGCGGGTCTTTCTCCAGCGTACCGACCCGGCGATTGCCGCCTATCTGCATGGCGCGGCGGCGGATGGCCTGACCGAGCAGGACAACCGTGCGGCCTATCACCGTCTGCGGCTGATGCCACGGGCGTTGCAATCCCTGCGTGGGGCTCAGACCGGGCTGACGCTGTTCGGTCAGGCGGTACCGTCGCCGATCCTGATTGCCCCGATGGCCTTTCATTGCCTCGCCCATCCCGAGGGTGAGCGGGCTACCGCCACCGCTGCCGGATTGACCGGAACGGTGATGACCGTCAGCGCGCAGGCCAGCCAGACGCTGGAGGAGATTGCCGCCGTGGCACAGGCACCGCTGTGGTTCCAGCTCTATTTCCAGCCGCGCCGCGCGGACAGCCTGACGCTGGTGCGACGGGCCGAACAGGCAGGCTATCAGGCACTGGTGCTGACCATCGACGCCCCGGTGTCAGGGGTGCGCAACGCCGAGCAGCGGGCCGGGTTTGTGCTGCCCGCCGGAATTGCGGCGGTGAATCTGGCCGGTTTTCCGGCTCCGCAAATCCCGCGCCATCGTCCCGGAAGCCCGGTGTTTCAGGGAATGCTGGATGCTGCGCCAACGTGGGACGATCTGGCCTGGCTGTGCCAGCAGACGACCCTGCCGGTGCTGGTCAAGGGGCTGCTCAATCCGCTGGATGTGGACCCGGCGCTGGCCGCCGGAGCGCAAGGGGTGATCGTCTCCAATCACGGCGGGCGGACACTTGATGGCCTGCCAGCGACGATCGACGCCCTGCCGCCGATTGTGCAGCAGGTCGGTGGACGGGTGCCGGTGCTGGTCGATGGCGGGATTCGGCGGGGTACCGATATCGTCAAGGCGATTGCCTGCGGGGCAACGGCGGTGATGATCGGCAGGCCGGTTCTGCATGCGCTGGGCGTCGGGGGCATGGTCGGAGTCGCCCATGCCCTGACACTGCTGCAAACCGAGCTGGAAATGGCCATGGCCCTGCTGGGCAGGCCGACGCTGGCAGAGGTGGATGCCAGCGTCCTGTGGCGACGGGGGTAACTTTCCCCCCCGTCGCTGTTTCCTTACGGGCGGGCTTTGGGCTTGCCGAACGGCTTGCTCTTGCCAAACGCGCCGGATTTGGCCGGTTTGTCAGCGGACTTTTCGCGGAACGGCTTGTCGGCGGATTTGGCCCGGAACGGCTTGTCGCCGGACTTCTCACGGAACGGCTTGTCGCCCGATTTTTCACGGAACGGCTTGTCACCCGACTTTTCACGGAACGGCTTGTCGCCGGACTTTTCATGGAACGGCTTGTCGCCGTCGGTGCGCGGGCGCGGGGCGCGGCGCGGCGCATCGCTGGGGGCACCATCGAGCAGGTCGATTTTGCCTTCCGGGTGCTGCACCTGGCTGAGCGCCTGCTGGAAGCGTTCCGCGACGGCGGCGTCCACTTCAAACTGGGTTTCGCGTTCCAGAATGCGGATTGAACCGATATCGGGCTTGCTGATCCGGCCCTGACGGCAGATCAGCGGCAACAGCCAGCGCGGATCGGCATTCTTTTGGCGGCCAATGTTCAGGCGGAACCACAGGGTCGGGCGGTCGGAATCCCCACGCGGGCCGCGTTCCGGGCGTTCCCGCCGTTCGCTGTACTCACCCTTTTCGCGCTTTTGGCGCGGCAGGTCCGGGCCGGGGTTGAACACGTCTTCGGCGGCGGGAAGCTGTGAGCGATAGAGCTGCACCAGCGCGGCGGCAATGGTTTCCGGGCTGTGGACAGCGGTCAGGCTTTGCGCCATCGCCACGGTTTCTTCGTCAGCCTGTTCGGTCAGCACCGGGTGGGCCAGCAGGCGCTGTTGATCCAGCGCGCGGATGTCGTCAACGGTCGGGACGTCGGTCCAGCTCAGTTCCAGACCGGCGCTGTGCAGCAGTTGTTCGGCCCGGCGGCGACGCGACAGCGGCACCATCAGGACGCTGACCCCCTTGCGACCGGCACGGCCAGTACGACCGCTGCGGTGTTGCAGGGTTTCGGCAGTGCGCGGCAGTTCGGCGTGAATCACCAGATCCAGGCTGGGCAGGTCGATGCCACGGGCGGCCACGTCGGTGGCGACGCAGACACGGGCGCGGCCATCGCGCAGGGCCTGCAGGGCATGGTTCCGCTCGTTCTGGCTCAGTTCGCCGGACAGGGCGACCACCCCGAAGCCACGTTCCAGCAGGCTGCTTTGCAGATGGCGGACGGCTTCGCGGGTCGAGCAGAAAATCATCGTGGTCGGCGAGTCATAGAATCGCAGCAGGTTGACCACCGCGTGCTCGGTATCGGTCGGGGCAATCCGCACCGCCTTGTGCTCGATGTCGGCATGGCCCTGCGGCCCGGCAGACAGGGCAATGCGGCAGGCGTTGCTCTGATAGCGCTGGGCGAGGGTGACGATTTCCTTCGGCAGGGTGGCCGAGAACAGCAGCGTCCGGCGACCGGCCGGCGTGGTGTCGAGAATCGCTTCCAGGTCTTCGCGGAAGCCCATGTCCAGCATTTCGTCGGCTTCGTCGAGCACCACCACCCGCAGGGCTTCGCTGCGCAGGGCACCGCGTTCCAGATGGTCACGCAGACGGCCTGGGGTACCGACCACAATGTGCACACCACGGCTGAGCACGCGCTGTTCGGCGCGCGGGTCCATGCCGCCAACGCACGAGGCAACGCGGGCACCGGCCAGACCGTACAGCCAGCTCAGTTCGGTGTGGACCTGCAAGGCCAGCTCGCGGGTCGGGGCCACCACCAGCGCCAGCGGCTCGGCGGGGGCATCAAGGGTGCCGTCTTCGTTCAACAGGGTCGAGGCCATGGCCAGACCATAGGCGACCGTCTTCCCCGATCCTGTCTGAGCCGAAACCAGCAAATCGCGGTTTTCGGTGCCGGGGGCCAGCACGGCCGATTGTACCGACGTCAGATCGGTATAGGCGCGTTCGGCCAGCGCCCGGGCAAGGGGGTGATCGGAAGGAAAGAGATCCATCATGGTGGTGATACGTCTTTGCGTCAAAAGGTGAGAAGCCGCCTCCTGCTCCGTCTGAAGCAGAAGTGGCGGCATGGATGTCCGGCAGATAGAGCAAATCCCGAGCAGGTACAAAACCCTGCGACGGCGCATTCACTGGCATAACACAAGGCCAGGGCATCTGCGGTGACCGCAAAGGTACGAACAACACTCTGGACCGGAAACGGGTGCGGGCGAATCATCGGACCGCGCCTTTCTTCTAATGCATCGCGCGAAAAGTGGAAACCGCTTTTCGTCGTCTTTATGGTCTGGCCTGCCATCTGGTGGCTGCAATGCAGGCTTTACAGACTGTTTCGGTGGGAAAAGCCGACCTGTGCGGGTGTTACGGGACGGTGAAGGAGGTCACCCGCAGGTAATCCCGTCCACTCACCCGACCCTGAACGTAGCGGGCCTTGCCCTTTTCCACGACTCGCACGGTAAAGGCGCTGGTGGTCAGGCCCTGCCGCTGGCGGAACAGGTGGACGCCGACATGATAGGTGCCGCTGACCGTCGGCCGTTGTGACCAGACGATGTTTTCCACCGGCTCGGGGCTGATCGACTGGTCGAAGGCATTGCGGTCGATATCGAGAATCCCGCCGCAGGCCGCCTTGTTGGAAAAGGAAATTTCGCTGCCATCGGGGCACTCAACGTGCAGGTCCAGATCGTTGGCATCGTTCCACAGCAACGAGACAGTAATTTCGCCGGTTTTGGCTCCGGCGCGGGTCAACCGGCCAAGAAAGGACTGCTCGCGCTGACGGTGGGCGGCCTGCTCGGCGGCTTGGCGGGCGCGGTCGCGCAACCGTTGCCGCCACTGGGCGAGGAACGGGCCGACCGTATCAACCGGACGCACCGAGGCACTTTTGTTCATTCCCCAGTTGGTGACCACCGGCTGGGTGCCGACCTGAAACAGATGGTATTCGACCGGCTGCGGGAAATTCAGCAGCAGCGGCATCAACTGGGTATACAGCAGGCGGTCGCCGCTTTGCGGTTGGGTGGACAGCTCCTGTTCCATCGCCAGCACCTGCTGGCGGGTCTGCTCCAGTTGATCCAGCAATGCCGCCTGCTGGTCATCGGGCAGTTCGACAAACGGCGTCACCGCGCCTGTGTGCTGGGCAAACCACCGTACCGCCGTCCGCGCTTCATCAAAGCGGGGAATGGCAAACGGCGCTGCCGCCTGCGCACCCTGACGGCGTGCCAGCAGGGTCAGCAGCTTTTCGGCATTGACGGTGACCTTTTCGCCGCTTTCCCCGACGAACAGGTATTCGTCCAGCAGGTTGCGGTCAACGAACTGACGCGGGGCAACACCGGGCCTATTTTGCATCACAGCCATTGGTCGTCGTTTGCGGCTGAATGCCCAGCCCCTTCAGATAGGCGGCCAGATCGGAGGACGCCTGAGCGAAACCGGCGCTGGAGGCCTGTTCGACCGAGACGTTGATGAAGGTGTTGATGCCGACCACCCGGCCACAGCCATCGACCAGCGGCCCGCCGCTGTTGCCACCGGAAATCGGGGCGGAGTGGACGATCACCGGCAGGCCCTGAGTGCGGTTTTGCAGCGCCATCACCGCGCCCTGGCTCATGCCCAGTTCCGGCATGGCTTTCATGTCGCCGCGAATCAGGGCGCTGAAATTCATGTCGGTATCGAGCAGCAGGCCGGGAAAACCGGCGGCCACCACCGGCGTCAGTTCGCTGGTTTCCAGCGCCAGCGGCAACACCGTGCTGCTGCTGCCGTCCTGCACCTGCAACACCGCATAGTCGCGGCCATTCTGGGTTTTGGCGTTGGTCGAGGCGATCACGCGGGCGATTTTCGGGCTGTTCAGTCCCTTGCCCGCCACCACCACTTCGCCATTTTTGGCGGTTGCCACCACATGGCTGTTGGTGACCACGATTGACGGAGTGACGAAAAAGCCCGAGCCGGAATCCTTTTCCGCCAGCACCAGCACCACTCCCTTGTGCAGGCGGTCCACCAGCTCCTTGCGGGCGATGGCCTGAGCATCTCCGGCATGAGGAGCCTCGGCGGCAGGCTTGCCGGAGGCGGCAGCCGGGGGGGCTGCGGTGTTGGTCAGCGGCGTGCTCAGGGGCTTGCCGTCCTGTGCTGGGGTGCCATCCTGCAAGACGGCCTGCGCCTGCCGGGGATCGGCGCAGACATCCCCGGCCAGAACGCTTTGCAACTGTTCGGACCGCAGGCGCAGGGCATCCACTTCGGCCTGACGGGCGGCCAGCGCGTCTGCCGCAGGAGGGGGAGGAGAGGCCGCCGACTGGGCATGGCCGGACTGGGGCAGCCCGGCCAGCAGCGGACCGGCCAGAACCAGCAAGGCACAGAGGGTGCGGTGCGTGCGATCGCGTGGCGAACTGTGCGTCATGGTCTGTGGCTCTCCCTTCCCCGTATCGTGTGTGACTTACCGGCGGACCAGCAGATCGACTTCGCGTTCCAGCGCTTCGCGTTCCTTGCGCAGGTCGTCCAGTCGCTTCTGCTTGTCGGCATCCGGGGTAAAGGTGTCTTGCTGCAACAGCTTGATCTTCTTTTCCAGCGAGTCGATGTCACGGTTCAGCGCGGTAACGTCGGCCTTTTTCTTGCTGTTGGCCTTTTGGGCTGCCGCCAGCTTGTTACGGCTGGCCTGCAGCGACTTCTGGAAGTCGGCGTACTTGGCTTCGGCAGCCTCGCGCTGGGCCTTGACGTCGGCGCTCTGGGCGGCGAGGCGTTCGGCGGCGCGGTTCTGTTGAAGGTTTTTGTCCTGCTCGTCTTCCAGCGTCTTTTGCCGTTCGTCGATGCGGTTCTGGTAGGTGCCGTTCGACAGGTTGCTGACGCCGGACAGGAATCCGCCCTGGGCCGGGTCTTCGCTGGTGGTGCAGCCGCTGACGCCAACGGCCAGCAGGACGGCGAGGGGGAGGAGGTGGGCGCGCATGGGGGTTACTCCTCTTGGAGCGTTTATCGGAATCCCGAGAAACGCTCCCATAAAATGTTGCTTCAGCAAATACGTCGCCGCAGGGGCTTTGCCCCTGCTCGGGATTTGAGTCTGTTCATTCAGCAAATACGTCGTCACAGGGGCTTTGCCCCTGTTCGGGATTTGCTTTAGCCGACGCGGGACACGGTACGGCGCTTGGCCAGCGAGTCGCGTTCGGCCTGCAACTGGCTGATCTGGCGTTCCATATCGGCGATTTCGCTGTTCAGTTCCTTGGCCTGTGCCGATTTTCCTTTGCCTGCCAGTGTGTTGGCGGCTTCGGTGTAGTTGGCCTGCCGCTTGCGCAGCTCGGTCAGGGTGCTGTCGAGGTAGGCGGTGTTGGAATCCACCGAGGCCATCTTGCTCTTGGCCTGATCCATGGTGATCTTGCCCGCTGCCAGATCCTTGTCGATCTGCTCGATGCGCTCCTTGTCTTCGGCAACCACCTGCTCGGTGGTGGCGATGACGTTGGCGAGGCGGCCGTTTTCTTCGCGCACGTCGGCGATCATCGAATCAAGCTGTTGTTCCTTGTTGGCGTATTTTTCCTGCTTGTCGGCGACATAGGCCCCGGCGCCAGCGCCGATGCCGCCGCCAATGGCGCAGCCGATGGCGGCATGTTGCAGGCGGTTGCCCTTTTGCGCCGTCGCCGCCCCCAGCACGCCCCCCAGCACGCAGCCCAGCAGCGCGCCTTCGGCGATGGTCTGGTTATAGGTGTCGGCCTGCTGGCGCAGCCGCTGTTCGGCGGGCGACAGCGGCTCGCCGTTGCTGTTGGTGGTGGTCTGACAGGCCGACAGCAGCAACGAAGCGGACAGGGTCAGGGCGGTCACTTTAAACAGGGTCTTCATCATCATCCCTCTTCCGTTAAGGAGCCTGCAGTTTGTTCCAGTCGCCAAGCCACTGTATGCGGGCCACTTTCTTATCTTTCTGATAGGCGGCGATATGCGTAAAATACTGATCTACATAAGGTTTCAGTTCCGCCAGCCCCATGCCCTGCAATTCGACCAGCAGGATTTCGCGCTGATGTTTGAGGGTGTCGCTGCTGTAGTCTTCGGCGGTGCGGATCAGGGTGTCGGCATAATATCGCAGGTTGCCGTCCATGACCGTCTGCTCATGATCCAGCTCTTCCTTATAGCTTTTGGCGCGCGGATCATCTACCCCCCCTGTCTCGACCCGGCCCTTGTACACCTTGGCCAGTGCATCAATCGCATGGGCGTCATCGCTCAGCTTGCGGCCCAGAAAGGCTCCCAGCCGCAGCGATGCCTTGGCGGCACGGTCGCGCTGGTCATCGCGGGCGGCGATGTTGGCGCGCAGGGTGGTTTGCACCTTTTCCAGCCGGGCTTTGGTCGCCGGGTCGGTGCTGGCCTTGGCCAGCAGAGCCAGGTCTTCCAGTGGATCATCGGAGGTCTTGGCCGGAGCGGCATTGTCCGCCGCCGAGACCGCCCCCAGCTTGCTCCATTCATCCTTCAGCGTTTGCAGGCGCTTTTGCGAGGTCAATACCGGGGCGGCGACCACCACCCGAAAGCCGGTGGTCTTGCTGCGGCGAGGCGTGGCGCCTTCGTAGAACGGCACTTCCTGCCGGTCGGCGCTGCGCATGTCTTCGGCGCTGGTCATGTAATTGCCGCCGCGCACCACGAACGAGCCGCTTTGCCCGTGCAGCCGGTCCAGCCGGTTGAGGCGGAACGGTTCAAAGATGATCTCGTCCATGTTGCCCAGTACGTCGAACAGCCCCAGCGGATTCGGTTCCAGCTGGCCGGTCAGGTTCGGTTTGCCGTTGGCTGACTGGGTGCCAGCGAACCAGGCGTATTTGTTCAGGCCGCCGGTCATCGGGAACAGGCGCTCGTTGAATTCGGCGGGCGAGACCTTGATGCCGCCCCGGGCGGCAAATTCCCATTCGACCTCGGTCGGCAGGCGGACATAGCCCGCTTCACCGTCTTCGCTCGGCAGGGATTTCAGCGCGTTTTGCCGCAGCCATTGACTGTACTTGTCGGAAAAGGCGATGGCGTCAAACCAGCTGACGCCGCCCTTTGACAGCCGTTTGGCCTGTGATGGCTTGCTCTCCGGGCAGCTGTCGTTCATCACCGCGTCGTACTGGGCTTCGGTGATTTCGTATTTGCCGATCAGGTAATAGCGGGCCTTGGCCTTGCTGTCGGTAAAGCTGCCTGCGACATAGGCCGGGTGGCTGCCTTCGGCAAAGCCGCGCTCCTGATCCTGTCCGCCGACGGTGATCTGATAGTCGCTATAGGCGTCACCGCCCGGCACCTGCACCGGGCGAAACACCATCGACCCGCCGCAGGGCATCGGCAGGACGGTATCCCCCTCCAGCGGCTTGGGATTATAGACCTTGCTGTCCCACGGCTCGGGGGCGGCAAGGGCCGGGGTGATGCTGGCCAGCAGGGAAGCGGCCACCAAGCCCAATGCTCTAAATTTCACGCAGGCTTTCTGCCGGATCAATGCGCGCTGCACGATATCCCCCCAACGAAGAGGCCAACAAGGCCAGGACTACAGTCACTGCCAGCGCAACGGCGATATCGCCGGGGAGCAGCAGGCAGGCGAATTCTTCCCGGCTCAGGGTGTTGGCGAGCATCGTATTGACGATCCACGCCACCCCCCCGGCCAGAGCCGCCGACAGGCTGGTGCCAAGGATGGCGATCAGCGCCGCCTGCACCACCGGAAAAGCCATCACCGCGCCGGGTGGAAAGCCAACCAGCCGCATCAGTGCCAGATCCTTGCGCTTGCGGTCAACATTGGCCCACAGCGAGGCCGCCAGCGACAGAAGATAGCCACCGATGGCCAGCGACGCGATGATGGCAAACAGCGAGCCGAGTGTCTTGTCCACCGATTTGACCATCGCAATCTCGTCGGCCTTGGTGCGTACCTCGATGGATTGCGCCCGCAACTGGTCGGCCAGTCCCTGTACCGCATCCAGCGAGGCGGCGAACAGCCGCAGGCTGGCAAAGGTGCGGCTTTGCAAGGGCTGCGGCGTGTCGTGACCGTCGCGGAAATCCTCGACCGCCGCCAGCATGTCGAGGCTGACGAACGCCCCGTCGCGGCCAAAGCTGGCTTCGGGCAGTACGGCGCCGACAGTCAACGGCAGGCGCTGGACCTGACGGCCGCCGTTGAGGGTGCGGGCGACCAGCGCGGTGATCTGGCTGCCGGGGCTGACCGCCAGTTTCTGCGCCGCGCTGTGGCTGAGGATCACCTGATCCCGTCCGTTCGGCGGTGCCTGTCCGGTCAGCAGCGGATCGCCGCTGGCGGTGGGCACCAGTTCCGCCCCGGCCAGCGAGCGGCCTTCGGCGGCTTGCAGGTCGATGGTGGCGGCCAGCGAGCGGGTGCGCGGGATGGCAAAGCCGACCGCCGGGTTGTTGGCAAGACTGGCAAACCACGCCGGATCGAGGCGATAGCTGCCGACCACCACCACTTCCAGCGTGCGCGGGTCGGACAGCAGGCGGTCGCGCATGGTGGTGACGATGCCGGATTTCAGCCCGAACAGCACCAGCAATGGCGCCAGCACGGCGGCCAGCGCCAGAATCAGGCAAAAGGAAACCCGCCATTCGTGCAGGATGTCGATCAGGGCCAGCCGGGCGGTACTGCGATAGGCGGACAGACGGGGAGTGCTCATTCGTTTTGCCCTCCCTGACGATAGGCAAGGTCACTGAAGCAGGTCAGGCCGCTTTCGGCCATCTGTGCCTGCACCGGCCGCACCTCAAAGCGCGAGAGAAGATCCCAGTCATGGCTGACCACCAGAATGCCGACCGACAGCGCGCGGGCGATGTGCAGCAGCAGTTCCATCACCCGCACCGAATGGGCCGGGTCGAGGGAGGCGGTCGGCTCGTCGGCCAGAATCAGGCGCGGCTTGTGGGCCAGCGCACGGGCAATCGCCACCCGTTGCCGCTCGCCAATCGACAGGGCGGCGGGCTTGTTGTCCAGAAGCCGCCCCAGTCCCAGCACCTTGATCAGTTGTTGTTCGTGCTGGCTGTTGCGCGGCAGACCCAGCAAATCGCACGACAGGCGGATGTTGTCGCGCACGCTGAGAAACGGCAGCAGACCGCCGGTTTGCAGGACATAGCCAATGTGCTGCGCCCGCACGGCGGCCAGGGCTGACTGCTTGTCCTGCTGCCACAGGGCGGCAATGTCGTGGCTGCCCAGCCGGAAGCACCCGGCCTGCTGCGGGCGCAGCACCAGCCCGACCAGATCGAGCAGGGTGCTTTTGCCGCAGCCACTGGGGCCGATGATGCCGACCGCTTCGCCCTGATGCAGGGTCAGGGCTTCGATCTGCAAGGTGAAGCCCTGCGACCCTGCACCCCGGTTGCCGGTCAGATCGCGGATATCAAGCAACGCTCCGGCCATTCCTTACGGCAGTGCATCAAGAGGAACCGGATAGACCGCTTCGCCGGGGTCGGCACCGCCGTCCAGTGCCACCCAGCGGTCCACATCGTCGTGGTAAATCTGGTACAGGCGCAGCTTGCGGTTCACTTCGTCGAGGAAGGTTTGCTGCTGGCTGATGCTCCAGCTGGACCACATCTGCTGGTCGATATCCATCACCTTGCTGCGATAGGGCAGATCGTCGAGGTATTCGCCCATCAGCCCCAGATCGGCCAGCTTGACCGCCTTGGGGTCGTTGATGGCGTTGGGGTCACGCCCCAGCACCACCGCCGCCGAGCGCATGCGGGAAAAGAAGTCGTTCGGCGACAACTGCGCTGCCTGTCCGGCGTCGGCAATGCTGCGCAGGACCTGCTGCATGTCGGACAGCTGGTTCTTGGTCAGCAGAACCCGCACGTCGGTGGTGGCGATTTCGGGCTTCTTCAGGTCACGGTCGGTCAGCCAGGCGCTGATCATCGGCGGGGCGCTGGTGCCTTCGGTGCGGCCCAGATAGGCCAACTGCATCGCTTGTCCCAGCATGGCGGCGTCCCTCTGCATGCGGGCGGCGTCATCCTTTGGCGGTTCCTTGCCAAAGTTGGGGTCGGCAGAGCGGGCCGACCCGGCGACTTCCTCGCCACGGTAGGCGCCGTTGACCTGTGCGACGATGGTTTCCGACAGCGTATCAACCATCTTGCCGAACTGGTCCACCGATCCGGCATCCACCGGATAATACAGCGGGTTGGGCAGCAGCGGATGGGTGGACAGCGCCTTGTACTGTGCTTCGGCTTCGGCGTGGTTCTGTTTGCCCGAGGGGGTCTTCAGGTGCAGGGTGTAGAGGGCAACACCGCGATGCTGGGCCTCCAGACGGACCTGTTCGGCGTCGAGTTTGGTGGACGACAGCGGGTCGCCGCCGCGCAACGCCCCGGCGTCGGTGATCAGCACCACATAGCGACCGCCAAAGTTGGTCCACCCCACCTTGTCCAGCGCTTCCATCACCCCGGCATAGGAGTCTTCGCTGAATTTGGCCGACGAGACGGTGGCCCCTTTCAGGGCGGCGACCTGTTTCAGGAAGTCCTTGCCATCCTTGGTCTGTTCGGGGTCGGCATACAGTTTCGAGACGTATTCCAGCCCCGGCGTGGCCTGCACGCTGGAGCGGAAGGCCACCAGCCCGAAGCGCACCCGGTCACTCAGCCCGGCCTTGTCGATTTTGGTGGTGATCTGTTCAACCGCCTGTCGGGTGCGGTTGATGTAGGGGTCCATCGACAAGGTGGAATCGATGACGAACACCACCGCCGCCCGGAAGTTTTTCAGCACGCTGGCCGAGGCGGGGGGTGTGTTGGCCTTCTCGTCTTTGGCCGACACCGAGGCAATGTGCAGCATCCGCACCCGGAAGCCGGGGCCGGAGAAGGTTTCCTCGGCGTCCAGAATCGGCAGCAGATAGAATTTCTTGCTGATATCGACGTAGGTCGCCGGTTCGATCGACACCACTTGCGGCGACGGCTTGCCCGCCTCGGCGGCTTTCAACAGCGGCTCTTCCTGTTTGCCGGGGTCGTCGGCTTCGAGAATCTTTGCCAGATCCTGCCGCTCCTTGAACATCAGCGCCCGGTCGCGGCCCGCCGGATTGGTAAAGGCCAGCGTCAACTGTTGCTTCCACGGCAGGGTGAACTCTTCCTGAATCCAGCCGTCGGTCTTGCCCTTGGCGGTCAGGCCGACCTCCAGCCAGGCTTGCGTGCCGACCATCTGGCGGCCATAGACATAAAAGCGGGTCAGCGCCGGTTGCTGTGCGCCGGGGCCATCGCCTGCCTGTCGCTTCAGCACGGCTCCGGGGCGGGACAGCACCCGCTGATAGAGGGTCTTTTTGCCCTCCATCAGCAACGGGGTACGGTCAGCAGCCCAGGCGGAAGAGGTCGCCAGCGGCGACCACAGGGTCGTTCCCGCCAGCAGGACAGCGGCCAGAGAGGCAGTCAGCGAACGGCGCACGGCGGTTCCCCTTATTTCACGGTGGCGAGCAGGTCTTTGGCTTTGGCATCACCGGCATCAGCGGCCTTTTGCAGCCAGTCCTTGCCCTTGTCATGCTGGAAGCCGGACGGCTGCAACTGGGTCAGAATCTTGCCCAGTTGGCGCTGGGCTTCGGTATTGCCGCCCTGTGCTGCCGGTTCGTACCAGTAGGCGGCGGTTTCGGCGTCGGCGGCGGGCATCGGGCTGGTGGTTTTGCTCCAGCTGTCGGGATCGTACATTTTCGCCACTGCCACCGAGCCGTCGAGGCTGCCATTGCGGGCGGCGTGCTGGAACAGCAGCATGGCAAATTCCAGCTTGCCCTGCGTGGCCAGCGTGGTGGCCGCCTGATAGGCCTTGGCCCCGTCCGGGGTGGCCTGAATGAACTTCGCCAGATCTTCGCGGGTGTTGATGGCCTCCACCGCCGGGGCTGCCGGAGTGGCGGGAGTCGTGGCGGGAGCCGGTGTTGCAGGCGGCGTGCTGGCGGTCTGGGTGGCCGGTGCCGGGTCGGTTGCGGCTGACGGCGGAGCATTGTTGTCCCCGAACAGGCCGAGCGAATAGGCTACCACCGCCCCGGCGATGGCCAGCACCACCAGTGCCGCCACCAGTATCATCGGCAGCAGGCTCTTTTTCCCGCCATCGCTGGCGGGCAGATCGTCGTCAGGCTGATGCTCACCACCGCGCATGTCCTGCGGGTCCATCTGGATCGGGGTGTAGTCCGGCTCGGCGGGGGGGATTTCGATCACCGGTTCCTGACGGACCGGCTCGGTGGGCGGGGCCTCGCTGCGGGCCAGACCGGACGGGCGCAGGTCTTTTACCACCAGTCGGCCTTCGTCGCGCAGGTCGCCCAGTTGCACCGTTGCCAGCACGATGTCGGCATTGCTCAGCAGGGCCAGCGGATCGACCAGATCGGCATCAGCTTGTCCCACCAGTGCCTTGCCATCTAGCGTCAGATCGGGCAGCGGCAGCCAGTGGTCATCGGTCAGCCAGCGCCCGTCGGGGCCGAGGATTTTTTCATCCTTGCGCATCAGGCGGATCAGGCCGCCGCTGGTGGTGGAGGCCTGAGCCAGCCCGAGAATGCGCAAACCCGCCTGTCCGGGGGTGTGGCCGATGAGTTCAACCTTGATGGGCATTGTCAGGCTCCTGAAAAACCGGTGGACGGCGTACTGGTGGTGATGACCGCAAGAATTTGCCCCAGCCGGTGATTCTGTTCGGGGGTGATTTCGCTGCCCGCGGCATGACCGGCATTATCGCGGGTGGTGGCGCGGAAGGCCTCGAACCAGTCGAGAATGTACAGCGCCGAATAGTTCATCGGGGTCGGCTGCAAGGTCGGCAGGGCATCCGGCGCAATCGGGGCCGGAGGCAGGAAAATGCACTGACCGGGCATCACCGACTTTGGCCGCTGGGTCGGGTCGCTGTCCGAATAACCGAGGTAGTCGATATAGTCGTTGATGATGGTCGAGGCGACCAGCACCTGCTGATCCGCCAGCTTGCTGCGGGTGGCCCCGGCGCGGTTGCTGCTGTGGTGCAGGGCTTCGGCCACCTTGTCTTCCAGCCGGAAACGCATCGCCCCGGTGATCACTTCATCGACCAGATTCTGCAAAACCTCGCTGGTCAGGCTGAGGAAGCGCTGGGTATCGGGCGAGTCCGGCAACTGGCGCAACTGGCGCAACCAGTCGCTGATGGCGGCCTTGGCAAAGGCGGCAGCCCGCCGGTTGACCGCCGGAGCTGCCGGGGCCGCAGGTGCTGCGGGCGTTGCGGCGGGCGGCGGGGCAAAAATGTCGAGCGAGAACAGACCGCCTTCCGCCGGAGCGGCGGCGGCCACCGGCGCCGCTGCCGGGCTGTCGGTCGTTTCCGGGGTGGTGCTTTCGGCGTTCAGGTACAGGGCGCGCAGGTGCTCGGTGGACGGTTGCAGCAGGCGCAGGATTTCCCCGAACAGGCTGGAGCGGGTGCGCAGGGCGGTCAGCACCAGATCGGCAATCCGGTTCTTGCGCGCCACTTCATCGGCACCATCGGCCCGGTAATAGGAGCCAAGCTGGACCTCGACCAGTTCCCGTTGCAGGTGGGCAATCTGTTCGGCAATGCGGTCCAGTTTGGTCTGGACGTTGGCCACTGTTTGCAGGTGGCTGACAATCCGGCTCATGCCGCCGTCATCCTGACCGATCATCGCATCCCACGTCGGGGCCGGGTCGTGGACATGCTTTTGCACCAGCTCGTTGGCGATAAAGGTGCTGCGCATCCGGCTCAGGTCGTCGCGGATATCCTCGCGCACCGGGCCTTCGCGGTCGTCGTCCATGTCAAAGATACCCTTTGACATGCCGGGCTTGCGGACCAGAAACAGGTTGTCAAAGGCCCGCCCTTTGGACCATTCGCGCACCCATTGGGCTTGCCCGAACCGTTCCAGCAGGGCCAGCTCCATCATCCCGCTCCATTTCAGGTCGAGATTGCTGTCGTTCTGCCCCATGCTGTCCTGCAGGCGCTTGTCGAACATGGTCAGCGCCCACAGCAGGCCGGGGTTGCGCTGCGCCCGTTCCGCCGGGGTTGCCCCCTGCGTCGCATCAACCCAGCTGTCGAGCACCGGCCCGAGGGCAGTGATTTCGATCTGTTTGTCGGACGGGTTGCACAACACCAAAACGTTCATTTCCTGATCGTCGGTGTAGCGTTCAAACAGGTAGGACACCTTGCCGCGCAGGAACAGGGTGCCGATCGGGTTGGCTCCCTTGTCCTTGATGGCCGCTTCGGCGATGCCGGTCAGTCCCATGCGGCCGCGATAGCCGGGGAAGTCGAGCAGATCGACCTGTTCCAGCAGCGAAACGCGCGGCGTTTCGGCCAGCGGGAACACCATTTCCTTGGTCAACGCGGCAAGGAACGACCGTTGCAGGCGGACTTCGGCCAGCGGCTGGCCCTCCTGCACCGGCAGGACCCCGACCTGTGCCGCGCTGTCGCTGCCGAAGCGGGCGCGCACCGCATCGACGTTCATGATCGAATTGGCCTGGGTATAGGCACCATTCTCCCGCTCGACCAGTGCCGAGGTGGGGGCGTGGACGTCGCTGGCAAAGCTCAGGCTGGCAAGGGCGGTGCGCAGGGTGGCGTAGCAATCGGTGAACTCGGGCAAATCGCCCCACACCAGCGCAAACAGGCTCGCCCGGTCCTGTGGCAGCAGATAGGGGGCCAGCGCGGTGGCGGCGGGCCAGAACACCCCGGCCAGCCCTTCGTTCGACTTGCGGAACCGGCGTTCGAAATAGTCGGCCAGATCAACCACATCATCTTCGCTCATGCCGCCGGTGGCGGCAGGCTGGCGGCGCGGTTCCAGAGTCCGCAGGCGGTCGGTGATCTGTTCCGGGGTCAGGTCAAAATTGACCTTCTCGCGGTCGAAGTCGAGGAAGAAGCTGTTGCCGAGAATCTTGATCACGTCGGCTTCGTTCAGCAACGACAGCTGCACCGGATAGCCGGGGGTGGTGCGTGACGGCTGACGGGTAAAGCGTGTCACCAGCCCGGTGGCTTCCTTGCCACCGCCCGGCGGGTTGATGTGGTCGATGAAGTCCAGAAGCTCGCCATCGAGCAGCGTTTCCAGATGGCCGTTGGTGCCGCGTGCCAGCGACGAAATCAGGTACGACTTGCCCGCCTGCGACAGACCGAAAAAGCCGACCGACATCGGGCGCAGCGAGGCCTGTGCCAGACGGCGGGCCAGATTGCGCTGGCGCCGCAGGCGTTCGATCAGGCCGTCGGCATCGCGGTCCAGTCGTTGCGCGCCGCCACGGACGTCATTGACCCAGGCGATGGCCTGACCGGCCCCGGCATGGATGGATTGGCAGCGTTGGGACAGGAATTCGGGAGTCTTGCTCACGGTCTGTTACCCCTCTGGACCATGTGAAGGTGAGTCATCGGATGTCAGTGAACGATGCTGCCGGTGTCCAGCCAATAGCTGTTGCCACCGATACCGGCATTGTTCAGGGTGTAAAGGCGCAGACGCAGGATAGTGCTGCTGAGCGTGCTGCCGCCACGTTCTTCCACCCGGGCGATTTCCAGGCTGTCGATCTTGTCGCGCTTGCCGCGCCGGAGGGTGACTTCCAGCACGCCCGAGCTTTGTCCATAGAGCTTTTCCGCCGCCTTGCTGCTGTCGGGGGCAAAGTCGAGCAGGTACAGCGGGCTGGCTCCCCAGCGTTCGGCGGTCAGCTGGCGGAAGCCCAGCAGCATCCGCCCGCGCATTTCAAAGGACTGCTCAGGGAACTGATAGTCCGGGCTGTCGAGATCAACGTCACGATAGTAAACGTCGGCGTCCTTGATGGTGTTGTTCTGGTCCATCAGGCCGATGTGGCGCACCGTCGAATAAATCTTCAGCTCGTTGGCGCGGAAGAAGAAGTTCGGGATGCGGCCTTGCCCCAGAACGCACAGCATCGCCCCGACGGCGGCGGTGGTCTTCGGGTCGTCAATGCGGCCCTGACGGTGGAATGGATACCAGTTGCCGGTGCGGTAGTTGTTCATCGGTACGATGCGGTCCGGCGGCAAGGCGCACAGCGCCCGCAGCGAGGCCTGGACGCCGGGCAGGCGCGACGGGCGGCCACTGATCAGCAGCACGTCGCAGTCATACAGGTGGACCAGTTCGCACAGCGAGCGCAGGGTGTTGCAGATTTCAAATTCGCCGCGCAGGAACATCAGGTGCAGGGCGTTGAGATCAATCGGCAAGCGCACCGACAGCAGGTCAAAGTCCGGCGTGCCACTGCCGAGGATCGCGCGGACCCCGGTAGCAACATAGTCCAGTACCTGCCGCGACGGTTCGTGGTTCGGCAACAGGATTTCGCCGATGGTCGGGCTGATCACCTCGGCCCCGCTTTGCGGGTTATAGCCCTCGTAGTCTTTCAGGATGCGCAGGGCCAGCGGATACATCACCTGCAACGCCAGTTGCTGGCGCATCACCATGTGCTGCACGATTCCGGCTTCCGAGCCCATCAGGCGCGACAGCAGCGGGTCGGGGTCGCTGAGGCCATGGGCGCGCAGGGCCACCGCCACCGCCGGGATCACCACCCGTTGCAGGACTTCCAGCACGATGTCATCACCGGCCACCTTGAAGCCATCGCGGAAGCGCTGGCGCGGCTGGATATAGACGTTGCCGCCCTGACCACTGAGCGAATAGTCGTTGATCACCAGATCGGTGGTGCCACCGCCGATATCAATCGAAGCCAGGGTGATGGCCTGTCGCGGCGTGCCGGGACGGCGGCGACGGATCACCTCGATGAACTCTTCCGCCCGGCCACCAAAGTGGTTGACCGTTTCGGAATAGAGGAACACCGCCTGCGCACACGAGGCTTCGTCCCACTGGGTGGAGAAGGTTGGCAACGGCGGCCAGGCACTGTCGGTGCCACCGTCCTCGATATCCAGTTCTGCCGGGTGCCAGCCCATTGCTTTCCACACCAGACCAATCGCCTGCCGCATCCGTTCGCGGAAAATGTCGCGTTCGGGCTTGGGCATCGACGGCGGGACAGTCAGGATGATCGACCGCAGTTGGCGGGCGACATTGGCATGGCTCTGCTTCATGCGCTGGCCGGGGCTGTTCATCTGGCACAGGGCCTGAACCAGCACTTCGGACAGCATGAAGGTCATCAGCGTCGAACGGGCATAGTGCGGGATAAACACCTGGAACTGCTCGTCTTCGGGCAGGGTGAACAGGGCTTCGCCGTCTTCGTTGATCAGGTCGGCAAACGGCATGGCGGTGGCCAGCGGCTCGCTTTCGGCCTTGTTGAACGCCGAGTTGAAGCGCCATCCGGCTTCGTAGCGGTCTTCGTCCCACAGGTACCGCTTGGGGCTGGACAGGCCGGTAGAGCCTTCGGTTCCCCGGCGGCGCGAGGCCAGACGGGTGGCTTCGGGGCCGACACGGGCGATGGTCGGCCAGACAAAGGCATCGTTGCGGCCAGAATAGCACGAATGATCAACCTTGCCGAAAACGGCTTCGGCGAATTCGACCCGGCTTTCAAACGGCTCGGAATAGACCTGATGCGGGCGGGACAGGTCGCGCAGCTCCAGTTCATAGCGGGTGCGCAGGCCGTCGTTTTCCTGCGGGTGGTCTTCGATCAGGATGCCGCAACTGCGCGAGTTGCCGATGTCGAGCACCATGTCAACCGGGATCGCCTTGTAGACATCGTTCGGCTTGTTGCTGAGAATCCGCATCTTGGGCAGGGACGCCCGCGTCCCCAGCACCCACAACAGGTTCAGGTAATGGGCGTGCGGCAGGTGCTTTTCCAGCGCCTCTTCAATGTCTTCTTCGGCCAGCCGCAGACGGGGCCTGGCGGTGTCGGTGAACACTTCGCGGATCCAGTCGGAAAACCACGGCTGTTCGGCAAACCAGCCCATTTCGTGGCTGCGGGCAGCCAGCCCGAAACGTGCACCGCTGGCCACATCGGCTTCGGTCGGGGCCAGATAGGTGTTCAGGCTGTCGTCGTCCTCGAACACCTTGGTGTCAAAGGCCAGCACCAGCCGGTGGGTATGGCCGTCGATGTCATCGCCGGGATTCAGGCGGGCCAGCCGGGCGCGCACCCAGTTGGTCGGGCCTTCGACATGGCGGTTGGCGTGCAGGCGCAGGAACGGCACCGGCAGCCACAGGTCTTCCAGCAGGGCCAGCGAGTCGGCCACCGCCACTTCTTCGGCCCCCTTTTCCGACGCCGGGGTGCGAGTGCCGGAGTAGAAGTAACGGCCTGCCTGCTCGTCATACTCCAGACGCTGCACCGAGGCATTGCTGTCTGTTTTCACAAACAGGCCGGGCATTTCTTTTTTGAGGTCCAGGGTCAGGCCAAAGTCCATGAACTGGACGCCGGTGGACATGATGACGGTTGCTTCTTCCTCGAAGCGAATCAACTCAGGGAGCATCGTCTTACCCTCGAGGCTATTACTTTACAATTTGAACGGAATAGTCGCTGCCATCGGGATGCAGGCCCTGACAGTCGGCCTTGCCGTCCTTGCCCTGTTTGCAGGCGACCTTTGACGGATCAAACACCTGACCGTCGGGGCAGGTGGCTGCCGCTGTCTGGTTCAGCGTCAGTTGCCCACCCGCAATGGCGGCAGTGACCGGTGCGGCGCACTTTACCCCGTCGCTGCGTTCGATGGTGGCGGTGCCTTTGCCGTCCTTGATGTCGTATTCGACTTCCAGCGGGCGGCCGGTCTGGCTGTCCATCAGGCCCGTGCGCGAGCGCCAGTGGCCGTTCAGAAAACTGGTGTCGCCCTTGTTCATCGCATCGGCGGGCAGGATCAGCGGCTGCGGCGGGACGGTGGTGCCATCCTTGCCCTTGTCTGCCGCTGTCTTGTCGGCTGGAAGGTCGGTTTTTTTGTCCGCGTTGGGGGCGGTGCCGTCCTTGGGCTGGTCTTTTGGCAGCTCTGGCGGGGTCTGGGGGGGCTGATCCTGATTCTTGTCCTGATTCTGGTCTTTGTTCGGGCTGTCGATCGGCAGGGCCGGATCAACGGTGGCGGGGGTGGAGGCGCTGCCGGTACCGGGAACCAGCACCGCTCCGCCCTGAGGCGTGACCGGGACGACCGGGACCACGGCGGTTCCGGTATCCGGGGTGGTTGGCAGCGTCGGAGCATCGACGGTCGGGAGCGGCAGGACAGGCAGGATACCGGGCAGAGGTACCGCTACGCCACAGCTGCGCAGGCCAAACAGCAGGAGGGCCAGCAGCAACAACAAGGGCAGCAACAGCCACAGCCAGCGCCACCATGGACGGGATACGACCACCGGGGCCAGCACCGGGGCTGCCGCAGCAGGGGTTGCAGCGGTTGCGGCGGGTTGCCATGGCAAATCACGCAGCACGTCATGGTCCGGTGCTGCCCCCAGTGGGTCAAAGCCCCAAAAGGTCAGCACCGGACGGCCGTCAACCAGATGGATGTGGCTTTCATCGGGAATGTGCAGGGCCAGGGGCAGCATCCGCCCGAGGACTTCGGCGTCGTCACTGCTGCCGGGGCGGGCGAGCAGGCTTTGACTGTGGGCGGCGAAATCCTGACGGGCCTGCGCAATGATGGCCCGTGCCGGGGCGCGCTCTTCTTCCGAGGCGGCAGACCACGGCACCACAAAGCTGCCGCTGGGGGCATACCACGAGATGGTGTCGCCGGCTTCGTTCACCTGCGGGATGGCCAGCAGGTTGGCATACTCGGCCCCCATCCGGCGTTTGACGATCGCCCGCAATTGCGGGGCAGCCGAGCTGACCGGGCGGCCAACAGCCCCCAGCGCCTTGTACTCGCGCAGGCGACCGGTTCGTAACAGAACCCCTGACATCTCTCGGTTTCTCCCCTTGGGCGGTCGGCAGAATGTTTCAGTTAAGAATCCCGCGACGGCGCAGGATCAGCAGGCAGGATGGTCTACAGCCGTTATTGCGGGCAGTTTGCCGGGACCGGCTTTTCGCCCGATGCCTGCTGAACCAGCTTGGGCAGGTCGTCGATCGACTTCATGGTCAGCAGCTTGCCGCCGGTGGCGTCGGCGATACAGCGGCCCTCGCCCATGCCGTTCACGTCGATGACGTTGATGGTCAGGTTCGGCTTGCTGGCCTTCAGCGCGCGGGCCGTGGCGCACGGGTCGCCCCCACAGGAGTCTTCGCCATCGGTGACCACCACCAGCGTCGCCGGAACCGAGCGGCCATCAACCATGTTGCCTGCGCGTTCAATGCCACGGGCGAGGGGCGTCCCCTTTTGCGGGGTGATGCTGCTCAGGCGGCTGCGCAGTTCGCCCCGTTCGGCCGGGCTGAAGAACTTGTAGTTGTCGGCTCCCTGACATTTGCCGAACACCACCAGCCCGACATCCATATCCTTGGGCAGCGTTGAAACGGTGTAGTCCACCGCAGTCTTGGCTGCGCTGAGACGGTCGTTGCCGGTTCCCCCCTGCATGGATTCCAGTTGGCGCAGGGCCTGACCATCGCCACCGCGGGCGCGGGCGATCAGGCTGCGGATTTCAGCCTCCGAGACGCCAGCCTTCAGGGCCATGCTGCCCGAGCTGTCGAGCAGGATCACCAGTTCCG
Organism: Insolitispirillum peregrinum; assembly: GCF_900156605.1. GTDB lineage: Bacteria > Pseudomonadota > Alphaproteobacteria > Rhodospirillales > Rhodospirillaceae > Insolitispirillum > Insolitispirillum peregrinum. Next base: position 96,812 of record NZ_FTOA01000009.1, read on the forward strand.
GGGCTTCCCACTTTTTACGCGGCGGAGGGCAGCTTGCCTGTTGCTGGGTGCTCTTGGGTGGTGCCTTGGCGGCTCCGTCCTTGGGGGGCGTTTCCTTTTGAGGCGGCGGGGCTTCCTTGGTGACGGGCGGTTTGGTCGGTTGCGGCTTTGGTGGTTCGGTCTTGGTCGGCTCTTGGGGAGGCTCCTGTTTGGGAACCTCTGTCTTGGGCTGTTCGGGCTGCGGCGGGACCAGCGGAGCCGGTTCGGTGACCGGTGGAACCGGCGTCGGGTCTTGCGCTGGCGGAGTGTCGGGCAGGGTGGTCGGAGCCGGGCAGGCTGCCAGCCGGGCCGCGAGGTCCTTTTCTGCCTTGGCAATGTCAGCCCGCAGCTTGTCTTCCTCGGCCTGCAAGGCAGCGAGGCGGTCTTGTTGCGATGTGTCGGTGGTGACCGTGGTGTCCGGCAGGGCAGGCGACAGCCAGGGCAGGGGCCAGAATTTCCACCAGATCAGCAACAGCAAAAGAAGCAGCAGCAACAGGCCGATCAGGGTCGCCCACAGGCAACCCCGCTTGGGGGCAGCGGCAACGGCAGCCGTTCCTGCTGCTGCGGTCGCTGCTGTCGCAGCAGGGGCGGCGACATCTGGACTGGTGCCCGCGGTCGGCGGCTCTGCCGGGCGGACAGGCGTCGCCGGAATGCGGCTGGCCGGAACGGCCATCGCCGCCCCTGCGCTCAGGCGTCCCCAGCCAATCACCACCGGCTGCCCGTTCAGCACATAAACGGCATCCTCGGGCGGCAGGGCACTGACCGTTGCCAGAACAGAAGACAGCGGATTGTCCGGGTGGCGGGCGGCCAGATCGCGCAGCGCGCTGAGCCGGTCAGACAGCAGCTTTGCCGCCCGTTCCTTTTCTCTGGCAGGCAACGAGCTGTAGGGCACGGGTTGCCCGCCAATATCGCTGTACCATTCGACAAAAGCCGCGCCGGGAACCAGCAGGGGTTCGGCAAGAACAGAGGCCGATGCAGGCTGAAGGTAGCGGCGGATAAAAGATGTCAGTTGTGGATGAAACTGCCAGATCGGGCGGTTTTCATGCAGGGAAGGATGGAGAGTAGACGTTTCCGTCCGTGCAATTCTTACTTTTTGCACCATTCTCCTGAAACCTTCTTTTCAGCGTATCTCTGCTTTTTTACATAGCAGATTGCTGTAAAAAGAGGAATAGCCTATCTCGATTCGCCTGATAGTGGGCGGAATGAGCCTTTCGATGGGCAGGTTGGTGACGGCATTCTATATAGGGAGTGTCGCCCATTGGGAGGGGGCTTTGATTTTCGATGTGCTGCCGGTCGATGTGCACGGGTGCATTTGAGAAAATGCAGACTGTGAGAAAAAAACTGTTGCGCCCGGCGACCTGTTTCGCTAAGTTCAATCCCTCGGCGGCGTTCGCTGCCTCTTCGATCTTCCTCTGATCGGTATCGCCATCCAAAACGCTTCGGCGTCGGCGACTGGTCGTCTCTGGTTTCTGCCTATTGGCGGTGCTGAAGAAAAAAGAAAGATTGATGAAAAAAAAACGGTTGACAGGCTGCTGATGCAGCGGTAGAAACCGACCTCCCGCTGACGGGGAGCTTCGAGAGAGGCAAACGGTCAAGAAATTCAGGGCCTTCGGGGCTCGCCGGCAACGGTTCGCTGTTTGACATCGTGAAGAGACGGAAGGGATGCGTGGGCGGTTGCTCGATCAGTTGAGCAGTTGTCGCACACATCCTTAAGCCAAG
>NZ_FTOA01000004.1 GCF_900156605.1 Insolitispirillum peregrinum
GATAACTAAGAATTATCGAAGATGGAAGGTCGCATTTACAGTCCTCAGGACCTACTGGATATGCGGTGGGACTGTTTTGAGACGCTGGTCGTTGATACGGTCCGTCAATTATACGGCCAATACCAGATTTCGACCGAGCAAACGTCGCTTAGCCATGATGGCGGCCGGGATGCAGAGTCCCATCATGTACTGGCGATCGGACTTGGTGAAGACCTTTCTGTAAGCGTAAGAGTATTTCTCGAGGTGAAGAAAAGAGCGACCGAAAATGTTGGTAAAGGTGATATTGGATCCCACCTTATAGATGCCTTCGCCAACAACGTAACAAAGATAATTTTTGTCACTAACCGTGATTTTTCTGAGAATTTACCTTTATGGATTGGTGAGTTTTGCACCCCACTTAACATTCAATTCAGCTTGATTAATGGCAACCGTCTTATTCAGCTATTAAACAGCGAGCTTGGAAATCCACAAGTTCTAGATAGGACCGTCGATGATCAGATCATCGGCAAGGTGACCTTCTCGCTTTCTCCAACCGATGCGCTTCCGAGCAGTGCCAAATGCATGGTACGGCCTGATCGGCCAGTTTTTGCCATTATTGATGTCGCCATCGGTGAAGACGTGGCGCCGTTCTACGCCAAATTATCCATGAGGCTGATCGATGAGGACGCGGCCTCGATATTCGGTATAAATGACACGCAGTCACAGCCAATTCTCCTGTCTCCGGGCACACGTCGGCGCTGGGTTTTCTCCATTTGGCCGGGCCGGGCCGGACACTGGAACGGCTGTGATTTCAACATCGACCAGGAAGGTTTCCCTGGCCCGTTACGGCTGTCGACCATCAATTCCTTCCAGGTCTCTGAAATCGGCCTTCAGCCGATGATGGTCGGTGGTCAGAAGACCGCCTACAAACAGCTCAAATCCGCATTGAATACTTGGCGCAACACTGGTGGAAGCGCCCTTCGCGTATTGCTTTCCCCCGGCGGTTTAGGAAAATCGTTTCTGATCGGATGCCTGAGGCGGGATATCCAGTCATGGTGTATCAGGACGTTGATGCTTGATGGGGAAGCCATCGAGTCGGATACGGCACTGATAACGGCTAGCTTCACCGCGTTGTTTCCGTTTGCACGCAACTCTTTCGAGCCTGGGCTGAAACCAGCCCTGCTCCGCTGGCTGGAATGCTTGGATCTGTCGCCGCAGCTACGCCGGCTCGTTGCCGATGATCTGTGTGATTCCGGCAGGTTATGTGCCGATAATTATAATCCGGCTATTCGAGCTCAATTATTGGCGGCACTTCTCGCCGAGGCCGGAGCTGCACGGGGCTTGGTTTTCATTTTCGAAGACCTTCACAAGGCTCCTCCCTCTGTTTTGTCCCTGCTGGCGGACACGCTACGCCAACTCCGCTCAACCGGAATGGGCAGCATCTTCCTTTTACTGACATCGCGTCCATTCTCTGACAGCAGCACCCACGATCTTGCTCGCGACTGGCTAAAGCGGCTTCAAAAAATCTCGGCTCTAGCCGAGGATGCGCTGCTGCATTTGTCCCCCCTTCAAGACGATGAAGCCCGGCAGCTTCTGCGCAGCACGGTGCCCACTCTGTCGGAGGCGCAGACTGAAAGCATTCTCCAGCAAGTGGGGACATCGCCGTTCAATCTTCGAGAAACGGTTCTTTATCTGAAGCTGTTGGGGCTTTTGGGATATGTCGGAACCGGGCAGATTCCGGTTCTTTTGCGACCGGACAAGTTAAACGCGCTGCTTGGTCATGACGGGTTGAAAACCACCACGCAGAAAAGACTACAGGTGTTCTTTAAGAACCAACCCTCATGGCTGCAAAGGATGGTTGAGGCAGGCGCTTGTTATGGTCGTCAGTTTCCATTCCGGCAGACCGCCGCCGTCGCTCTCATGCCGGACAGCGAAGACGCACTGGACGCTTTGGATGAATGCGCTCGTTGGAGCATCGTCCTTCCGGTGCCTGGCTGCGCTGAGCTGATCGAATTCGACCATGATCTGGTCCGCGCAGCCCTGCTGAGCGGATTGGCTCCGCCCAAGCATCAACGACTGGCCAGTGGATTGCTGACCGAGTTGGAAGCTGACGCTGGCGCTTTGCTGCTGTCGTCGCTTGCTTATCAGGCAGGTCAGGCGGAAAAGGCCTTCACCTTCGCCAGAACGGCTGCCAAGGCTGGCAGCGAACGGGGGCGTCCTGCGGATGCATTGCGCGCCAACTACATTGCACTACTGACACTCGATCCGGCATGGGCGGGCCAGAATGAGGGGGATGACAGCTGGATTGATCTCGCGATTCAGGTCGCAACTCCGGCTCGCCGCGACTTCGACAATTGGCAGGTACGCGACCGTGAGGCGCTGGCAATCTTGCTGGATAATCTTCAAAGCCTGGGAAGCGTCTCGTCGGGAAGTGGACGATTGAGCGATGCCATCCTCAGCGAAGCGAGAATGGTCGCCGAACGGCTGCAAGACCATGGAAGCATTGCCGCTCTCATGGCCATGCAGGGGCGAATGCTGTTCGAGCAAAATGACGTCGCCAAGGCCTTGGCTCACCATGAAGAGGCCGAGCGGATTTTCAACGAACAGGGGCTGATGCGAAATATTGAGCGTGCTGAAAATCTGATCCGATTGGCGATCTGCCTTCGACAGAACGGGCGCACGGAGGATTCCTTGAACGCCCTTGGCCAGGCAATCAGTCATCGGCCGAAAGCCGCCTGGTCGCTGCTGAACAAGGTCCGCTCGAACCTGGGAGCCATTTATCTGCGATCAGACTGGACCGTCGTACGCTATCACTGGGAACGGCAGTTCCGCTCTGCCAGGGTCCACGGCCTGCTGTCGCGCCAAGCTCATGCCCTTGCCAGCCTATCCTTTATCAACCTGTTTGACGGGCGTTTAGCCGAAGGCCGCCGGCAGGCAGAGGAAAGTCTTCTGATCGCCCGCCGACACGAGATGGAAAACACCGCGCTGCGGTGTGATCTCAACCTTTCGGTCGCCTGGCTGATGGAGGGCAATGCCGAAGCGGCACTGCAATGCTTGGGCGAAGCGGAAACCATTGCTTTGCGGCATAATGTCGGTCGCCGTCTCTGGCGGGTATATGCCAATCTTGCCACCACCTGGGAGATACTGGGTGATGACGCCAAGGCGGTCGCGCATGACATCCAGACACTGACCTGCCTGGATGCGACCAATTGGGAAGCGGACAGGCTTGCCCGTCAGGGGCGCGAGCTTCTGGCATTGATCAATCTTGCGTCCCGCACTCAAGCAAACCCCGACACTTATGGGGCTGCATTGGCGCTGATGAATCCCGCATGCCGTGACGAGTTGCTTCTGCTGGCGCAAAACCTGGAAGATGGTCAGGCCACCGTCTTATCCCCCGTCAATCTGAAGTATCGTGTCCCGATCTATGGGCGTCACCGTTTCCTAATCACCGAATGACGACTTTGCAGAAAGCCTCTTGGTAGCTGGCGAGCAGTTGCATATCCCATGACCGGATACGCCAATCCCCGCGGGCAAACCGCCATTGAGCGTTGAACAAGGGAAAAATCGCCATCCACAGAGCCCCCAGGAACAGGTCCTCATCGCTTTTCGCCAATTCGGCCAAGCGGCAAAGCATGGCATAGGGGGATGGGGATGACTGGTGGGCATGCTGGTCGTGGAACCAATGCGCAAGATCGTGCGGCCCTGCATAGAAACCGGCATGATCAAGATCGCAAACAGCCGGACTGCCATCAAGACGACGCATCAGATGTTCGCGTTTCATGCTGCCGTGCTGGAGACGTGGCAAGACACGCGACAATGCCCGGCAATGGGCAAGAAAGCGCACAAGCCCCTTCGCGCGCAGGGCGAACTCGGGCGGAAACGACCACGCATCCCGCTTCAATGTTTCCTCAAGGCGGAATAATTCCACCTGCGGATGGCATTTGCGCAAGCGCAGCCGCACCCCTTTTAAGCATTGAGCACTTAACTGTGCGGCTGCCCGGTCGAACTGCTGCACGGCCTCCTGCATATCGCTGGCTACCGACATGTTGTCCAGGGCGGACAGGTAAGCCGTTGCCTGATCATCCTTCACCACGAACAGAGTCTGGAACTGCCGGGAAGCGGCCATCATGAGTTCCTCGGCTACAGCCGGGTCTGATTCATGATCTTCCAGCAGTTTTTCCTGGACCAGCAAACCTGCTTCCTCATCCGCGGCGACAACACGTGGAGCAACCGGCACTGCCGTCAGAAGGCAAGCCATCTTCACCCGCTCCGGAGCGATGGGGGGGGCATCCATCTCAAGCGGGCTGGGCACCAGACAGGTCAGGGAGGGAGGGCGCTCTTGATGAATCTTGAGGAAGAATTCGCCTTTCTGCGATGAGATGAGGAAACTGGGCGTCGGACTGGACGAGACATCTTTCCAACTCTCGATCCGCCCTCCCAACAATCTCTCCACTAAAGGCCGGCGAGCCTCTATCAGGTTATCATTGATGGATAAGGTTGCCCCGGGAAGCGAGGGATCGCTGTTCGACGGCGCCAGAAGTTCCCCGTAAAGCCCGAGATAGCGTTCCGCCACCGCATCGAGAGAAAAACGATCCCGACTCCACAGCGCGGCGTTGTTTCCCATCCAGCGGCCCAAACGGTCGTTTCTGACAAACTGTGCTAGGGCGGCAGCAAGTCCTGGCGCATTCAGCCGATCCACCAAGTAACCGTTCACGTCATGGGCAATGATGTCCTGAAGCCCTCCCGTCCTAGTGGCGACCACGGGTGTTCCGCACATCATCGCCTCAACGGCGACCATTCCAAACTGTTCGCGCAAGGAGGGAAGGCAGACGACGGTACTGCGGCTGTAGATTTCGGGCAGGGAATAACCATCGATCCGGCTCCATATCTCAAATCGGCCGGCTTCGATGGCATAACGTATATTTTCCGTAGAACGCAGCAAGGTGATCTCAAGATTGGCCGCCTCTTCTGCCGTTCCGCCGACAATGCGCACGCGGAATGGCGGAAGATCCACCGATAGCAAAAGCTCCATCGCATCAATGAAAACATTCAAGCCCTTACGGGAATCTGCCAGTCGTCCGACGTATGAAATCGTCGGCACTTTCCGGACGACGGCTGAATATCTGGGAGTCGATTCCGTAGGGGATGATTGAAACTGATTGTGGTCTGACATCAGGATACAGCCTCTCTAACGCATCTTTCTCGTTACTGCTCACGCATATGAGGGTGTCGGCCTCGTTGAAAACACGCCGCTCCCAAACATCCCTGACGTCATCGAAACAAGAGGCTTCCTCTCCCAGCTCGATGCGGGTCCGCCCCAGTGAAAGCAAGTGGTGGACATGGCGTCGCGCAATAACGGGGACCAGTCCGATGCCAACAGCACCAGACAGCCAGTTGCTGGTTTGAACGATATCGAAGGTCTTCCCTGAAAGCAGACCGGTAAGCGCATCGGCAAGTTCGTCCCGCAAATTTCCCATTGAATGGTGGTCCATTTCCGTCGGGCTGCCCACTTCCAGCCGATATAGACGGCAAAGGGGGCCTAGCTCCTGTATCCGCGGCTTACACGAGCTATTCAACCGAGTGACAATGGTCAGGTCATGACCGCGCCGCACGAATTGCCGAGATAGGTCGAAAAAGAAGGCATGTGAGCCTCCGAATCGCCCTGCACCTGGTGGGTCGAAAGGGTCATCAGTAAGGGTAAGTAGCAAAATATCCATCTTCGATAATTCTTAGTTATCTCTCGAGTGAATGGGAAAATTGAATGCAACAAAATACAATTATTAATATACATTTGCAACATAAAAAAACACTCTTGAAGGTATTCCATAGCCAAATTTCCAAAACGACCTCAAGGCGCATACATGGCCTCAGAAAACCCTCTACAGTAATTAAGATACACGCAAAATCACTCTCATGAAGAGAAAAATACCAAACAAGACACACAATAGCATGTACTTATGCATATTTCACACTTATAAACACGCACTAGAGGACCTGCCTCCCCCCAAGCGGCAAGCCTTCTGGCGAAAAAATTAAAGCACACCTCCCCAAGAAGGGGGCTCCCCCCCCCCTGTTTCTGTTTGAAACAACCCGCGTCTCGGGCACACTGGGCAGAGGTCGGCACAGACCGACGCACCATCCTCATCAGGGAGGCCCCTTTCGTGACAGCTCTTCTTTGGCAACCGTCGCAGGCGCAGATCAGCCGGACCAATCTCCACGCCTTCATTCAGGCGGCCAATCATCGCCATGGCCTGCAGCTTGCGGACTTTGACGACCTGTGGTCGTGGTCGGTGAGCGACAGTGCGGCGTTCTGGCGGCTGCTGTGGGAATTCTGTGGCCTGACCGGCGATCTGGGGGCCCGTGACCTGCACGATGCCGACAGGCTCCCCGGCGCCCGCTGGTTCCCCGACGGGCGGGTGAACTATGCCCGCAACCTGCTGGCGCCCCGCCCCGACGACAGCGAAGCGCTGGTGTTCTGGGGCGAAGACAAGGTGCGCCGCCGGGTCAGCTTTGGTGAACTGAGCGCCGAAGTCTCGCGCGTGCAGCAAGGGTTGCAGGCGCTGGGCATTGGCGCAGGCGACCGGGTGTGCGGCTATATGCCGAACATGCCGGAGACCATCATCTACATGCTGGCCACCACCGCGCTGGGGGCGATCTGGTCGTCGGCCTCGCCGGATTTTGGCGTGCAGGGGGTGCTCGACCGCTTTGGCCAGATCGAACCGCGCCTGATGGTGACGGTTGATGGCTATTACTATAACGGCAAGACCCACGATATCCGCGACAAGGTGCGCGAGATTGCCGCCCAGATGCCAACGCTGGAGCAGGTGGTGGTGGTGCCCTACATCGGGGTGGCCGACCAGCCCGACGCCCTGAACGGCATTGCCCACGGCGTCAGCCACGCGGCCTTCACCGCCGCCCATAGCGCAGGCGACATTCACTATGCCGATCTGCCGTTTGATCACCCGCTGTTCATCATGTTTTCCTCTGGCACCACCGGGGTGCCGAAGTGCATCGTCCACGGCCACGGCGGCACCCTGATCCAGCAGGTCAAGGAACATGTCCTGCACAGCGATTGCCAGCCAGGCGACCGGGTGTTTTTCTTCACCACCTGCGGCTGGATGATGTGGAACTGGCTGGTGGCGGGCCTCGCCGCCGGGGAAACCCTGATGCTGTACGACGGCTCGCCGTTCTATCCGTCGGGGTCGGTGCTGTTTGACTATGCCGACGAAGAACGCATCACCTTCCTTGGCACCTCGGCCAAGTGGATCGACGCGATCAAAAAGGCCGGACTCGAGCCGAAGAAAACCCACCTGCTGACCAGCGTGCGGGCGATGGCCTCCACCGGCTCGCCGCTGGTGCCGGAAAGCTTTGATTACGTCTATCAGGCGATCAAGGCCGACATGCAACTGGCCTCGATTTCCGGCGGCACCGACATTATTTCCTGCTTCATGCTGGGCAGCCCGATCAGCCCGGTCTATCGCGGCGAAATCCAGAAGCGCGGCCTCGGGATGGCGGTTGACGCCTTTGACGATCAAGGCCAGCCGGTGCGCGGCGACAAGGGCGAGCTGGTATGCACCAAAGCCTTTCCGTCAATGCCGATCGGATTCTGGAAGGATGACGGCGACAAGAAGTTCTTCGAGGCCTACTTCGCCCGGTTCCCCAACATCTGGACCCACGGCGATCTGGTGGAAATCACCGAGCATCAGGGCGTGGTGGTCTATGGCCGCTCGGATGCCACCCTCAACCCCGGCGGGGTCCGCATCGGGACAGCGGAAATCTATCGACAGGTGGAAAAGCTGGAGCAGGTGGTCGAGGCGCTGGTGGTCGGGCAGGACTGGGATGCCGATACCCGGGTGGTGCTGTTCGTCCGCCTGAAAGATGGTATCACACTCGATGCCGCCCTGTGCGATGCGATCAAAAAGACCATTCGGGACAACACCACCCCGCGCCACGTCCCGGCCAAAATCATCGCGGTCGGCGACATCCCCCGCACCAAGTCGGGCAAGATTGTTGAACTGGCGGTGCGCGAAGTGGTGCATAATCGTCCGGTCAAGAACATCGAAGCCCTCGCCAACCCCGAGGCGCTGGAGTTGTTCCGCGACCGTCCCGAACTGATGACCTGACAGACCAGAGCAGCGTGCGTTAAACCGGACGCCAGAGTACACGACAGTAAGGAAACAAGAGCGGGCTACCGCCCGAGCCCGTTTGGGGCCTGAGGCCCCAAGCCCCCATTTTTTCTTTTATGATCAAAGGAATGGGGTCCGGGGCCTAAAGGCCCCGGCGAGGTTTGGAGCAGCGCTCCATGATCTTTTTGTTTTGTGTCGTGTCCTATGACCTGACGCAGGCACGCTGCTCTAATCTTTTGTTCTGTCGCATTGTTTTTGCGAAAACCGGTGCCCACTTTTCGCACAATGCTCTAAAAAACGGCCAAAGCCCGCACCTGGGGCTCTGGCCCGGAATTGCGGAGTTTTACACCATGACCTTCACCACCCTGCTATCACTGGCGGTTGCCATGGCCCTGTTCGGAGCCTCGCCGGGGCCGGGCATCTTCGCCGTGGTCAGCCGCGCCCTGTCAACCGGCTTTGGCAGCGCCATGCTGCTGACCGTCGGTCTGGTGGCCGGTGACTTGCTATGGCTGACGCTGGCTGCCTCCGGGCTGGGGATGGTGGCCGAGATGATGGGCGACTTCTTTATCGTGCTGAAAATCGGCGGTGGCCTGTATCTGGCATGGATGGGGGTGAAGGCCTGGCGTGCCCCGGCAGTTGGCCTGTCCGATGACGAGGTCAGCGCCCTGCAACGGCCCAGCGCCCTCGGGACGCTGGCCAGCGGGCTGGCGGTCACCCTCAGCAACCCGAAAGCGATCCTGTTTTACATGGCGATCCTGCCGACCCTGCTTGACCTCGACACCATCACCCCCACCGGGCTGGTGCTGGCCGGGGCGGTGGTGGCGGTGGTGCTGACGCTGGTCTGCGCCGCCTATGCCTTTCTGGCCAGCCGGGCGCGGCGGGTGTTGCAGTCGCCGCAGGCCATGCGACGGCTGAATCGGGCCTCGGGGGCGTTGCTGGTCGGGGTTGGTGCGTGGGTGGCCAGCCGGTAGGGATAATACCCCCCAGACAGGACAAACATCAGCGGCCATCCCGGGCGACTCGGGATGGCCGCTTTTTCATGTCCTGATGGCCGTGTTCATGACCTTTGAGCCACATCTTCAGGCGCACGGATGACAGGCTGCACGAAACCCGATAACACTACCTATAAGGGATATTATCAGAGATATATCCTTTTTATATATCCTCTCTCGTCCTGATCCTGCGTGAGGGGCCGCTGGAGATGCCCTGTCGTCCTCGATAACGTTTGTCTGGATATGCCCGGACGAACAGGGCTGGCTATGGCGGAACACGACATGCTGATGAAATAAAACAAAGCCACAAAAACAGAACTTGAAATAACGACCATACAAAAAATAAACTCATGGCGTGCATAAGGGGCAGGAACAAAACAATGCCCTGCAACACCCGCGACAGATGAGCTGAAACACAACATCAGCTCCCCTGAAATCCTTCCATTCAACGCCGTCTGCGTGACATGCGGCCCATTGCATCTTTCCGGACCAAAGATGCAAGCACCCTTGTCTTGTCGATTGCCGGGGATGACAGGCACGCGGTTCACCCTCGTCTTTCCGCTTCTGGAGGCATCATGACTGTTTCTTCCGTTGGGCTGTTCCCTCTGGCCCTGACCATCGGCACCGGTGCCGATGGGGCGCAAACCCTGGCCCTGACTCTGGCTGTTGCCACACCGACCAGCACCGTTACCGGGATGGCCCATCTGACCCAGGCCATTTCGCCGCCGCTGAATGAAACCGTGGCGGTGGCGGGCAGCTATACCCAGCTGACAATCATTCCCGTTTCGGCCAGCCATCTGCTGATGACCCTGCACAGCGTCGCTGGCATGCCGCTGACCGTGCGGATTCTGTTCGCGCTGGACTGGACGCCGATCAGCGCCTCGTACCAGTACGAGATCGACGGGGTGTGGCATTCCGTTGACAACGCCCCGGTCCACCTGACCCTGCCGCTGGAACCCGGTCCGGTCATCCCGCCGGCCCTGCGCACCGGCCCGGTGGTCCTGTACGGTGGCGCCATGCAGCAGGCCCAGAGCAGCGGCGATCTGGCGGCCATGAAGGTTCTGGCCAGCGAAGCCGAAACCCAGCTGGCAAAGAAAAACGACCTGAGCACCGCCCTGCAGGCTGCCAAGGCCGCGCTCGGTCCGCAGGGCTGAGCAGACAGCCAACCATCATGGTGCTCCGGCACCCTTTTCGCCCAGACATTGACAAAAGGACTACACAGCATGGTCGGCTTGTTTCTTCTCGATTTGACCGTCGCTCCGCAGGAACTCGGAGCCTATGTCGTCAACCTGCACCTGACGGTCAACGTGGTTTCCAAACACCTTTCCGGTGTTGCCATCATCAGCCAGCCCGGCATCTGGGGCAGTCCCACCGAGACCATCCCGGTGTGGGGCAGCTATGGCACGGTCACCGTTGGCGGCAAGCAGGTGAACACCCTGCATCTGGTCGGCAGCCCGGCTGGCCCGGACAGCACGCTGGCGCCGACGTTCTATCTGGTCGCAGTCCTTGACGGCTGGACCAGCGGCACCGCCAGCTTCCGCTATGACAGCGCCAGCTATGTCGACTGCAAGGTCTTCCAGAGCAGTGCCCCGGTCGAACAGGCTGCGGTCAAGTATCAGCCGATCCACGCGCTGTATGCCGTCGCCCTGCAGGATGCCCAGGTCAGCGGTGACACTGCCCGCCTCAGCGCCACCATCAGCGCCGCCGAAGAGCAGCTGAAGGCGTTCGAGGCCGTCGAAGCGGCCCTGCCCGCCCTGAAGGCCGAAATTGCCCGGCTGGAAGCGAAGTAAAAGCCTGTGACATGGCAAGGGCGGCCTGCCTGCCCTTGCCATCTTTTTCCCCTCTGCGCCCCACCACGAGGTTTCCCGATGCAGGATCAGCCCTCCACCGTTCCGGCACGCTATCTGCGCGAGACGGACTTTCGCTCTTATGTGCCTGTGCATGTGGTGTGGGAGATCACCCTTGCCTGCGACCAGAAATGCCTGCACTGCGGCTCGCGGGCCGGACACCGGCGACAGGATGAACTCAGCACCGACGAATGTCTGGAGGTAATCCGCACGTTGGCGGGCATGGGCACCCGCGAAGTCACCCTGATCGGCGGCGAAGCCTATATGCGCAAGGACTGGACCACCCTGATCCGGGCGATCACCGACCACGGCATGATCTGTTCGATCCAGAGCGGTGGCCGCACCCTGACCCGCGAGCGCCTGCAAGCGGCCATTGATGCCGGGCTGCGCGGCATCGGGGTGTCGCTGGACGGACTGGCTCCGTTGCACGACCGCCTGCGCAATGTCCCCGGCTCGTTTGAACTGGGCAGCGCGGCCCTGGTGCGGGCAAAAGAGGCCGGGCTGAAAATCAGCGTCAACACCCAGATCGGGGCAGAAACGCTGGCCGACCTGCCTGCCCTGATGGAGCACGTTCTGGCGCTGGGGGCCAGCCACTGGCAGATCCAGTTGACGGTGGCGATGGGCAACGCGGTCGATAACCCCGAGCTTCTGCTGCAACCGTGGCAACTGGCCGAGGTGATGCCGGTGCTGGCCGACCTGTACCGTAAAGGTCTGGACCAAGGGCTGTTGATGACGGTAGGGAATAATATTGGCTACTTCGGTCCCTACGAAGCTCTGTGGCGCGGCTTTGGCGATGAGCGGATTCACTGGGCGGGCTGCGGGGCGGGCCGCACGGTGATGGCGCTGGAAGCCGACGGCACGGTCAAGGGCTGTCCGTCGCTGGCAACGCAGGGGTTCTCCGGCGGCTCGGTGCGTGATCACTCCCTGCCCGAGCTGTGGCAGACCAGCCCGGAAATCCATTTTGGCCGCCTGCGCTCGGTCGCAGACCTGTGGGGCTTCTGCCGCACCTGCTATTACAACGACACCTGCCGGGCGGGCTGCACCTGGACCGCCCATTCGCTGTTTGGCAAGCCGGGTAACAACCCCTATTGCCACCACCGGGTGCTGACCCTGCAACAGCAGGGCCTGCGCGAGCGGATCGTCAAGGTCAAGGACGCCCCGCCGGAGTCCTTTGCCATCGGGCAGTTCGACCTGCTGCTGGAACGGATCGACGATGGCACGGTGATCCACTCGGTGATCACCAGCGACGAAGACCTGTCGCTGCACCTGCCCGGTCCTCACAGCGCCGCCGATGGTCCCGGCCAGACACCACAGCAGTTGTCGCTGTGCCGCCATTGTTCACATTACATCCACCCCGATGAAGTCGCCTGCCCGTTCTGTGGCGGCGACGTGGCCAGCGGCGAAGCCCGCCACCGCCAGCAACAGGCCCACCGCCAACAGGTAATCTCTGCCCTGCAAGCGGCGATGCGGCAGGCGGGATATCAGGGGGATTTCTCCTGAACCCCCACACTTTGGTTATGGGAGGTCGGCAAGTCATTCCGCCAAAGAATGATCTGTTGAGCAACTGTCGTTTGTGAGACAAGAAAAAACCCGGCACTTTGAAGGCGATCCCGCGTCCCCTCAAAAGCCTCTCGCATCCGTCTTTCGACAGAATACAGGAACTCCCCTCCCATGACCGCTGCCACTCCCCTCAGCCTTGCTGCCGAAGCCTCGTCGCTGCTGTCCTCTCTGGGCGTTGCTCCCGAACGCCTGAGCGGCGGGACGCTGGCGGCGCGCAGCCCGATCACCGGTGAAACCCTCGCCCTGCTGCCGGAACACACTGCGGAACAGGCCACCTCCCTGATCGCTGACGCCCACACCGCCTTCCGCGCCTGGCGCTCGGTTCCGGCACCGCAGCGCGGCGAACTGATCCGCCTGTTTGGCGAAGACCTGCGGGCGGCCAAGGCCGATCTGGGTCGTCTGGTGTCGATCGAAGCCGGGAAGATCCTGTCCGAAGGCCTCGGCGAAGTGCAGGAAATGATCGACATCTGCGATTTCGCCGTCGGTCTGTCCCGCCAGCTGTACGGCCTGACCATCGCCACCGAACGCGGCGAGCACCGGATGATGGAAACCTGGCACCCGCTGGGGGTGACCGGCATCATTTCCGCCTTCAACTTCCCGGTGGCGGTGTGGGCGTGGAACGCCGCGCTGGCGCTGGTGTGCGGCAACAGCATCGTCTGGAAGCCGTCGGAAAAGACCCCGCTGACCGCGCTGGCCACCGAAGCCCTGTTCCAGCGCTCGCTGGACCGCTTCATCGCGGCCGGTGGCAAGGCTCCGGCCAACCTGTCGGCGGTGCTGATCGGTGGGCGTGCACTGGGCGAAGCACTGGTTGACAACCCGCTGGTCCCGCTGGTGTCGGCCACCGGCTCGACCGTCATGGGCCGCGCCGTCGGGCCGCGTGTGGCGCAGCGTTTTGGCCGTTCGATCCTCGAACTGGGTGGCAACAACGCTGCCATCATCTGCCCGACCGCCGACCTTGACCTGACCCTGCGGGGCGTGGCCTTTGCCGCCATGGGCACCGCCGGTCAGCGTTGCACCACCCTGCGCCGCCTGTTCGTCCATGACAGCGTCTATGACACGCTGGTGCCGCGCCTGATCAAGGCCTATGGCTCGGTCAGCATCGGCAGCCCGCTGCAGCCGTCCACCCTGATCGGTCCGCTGATTGATCAGGCCGCCTTTGACGCCATGCAGTCGTCGCTGGCCGCTGCCAAGGCCGCCGGTGGGGTGATCCACGGTGGCGACCGGACCGAAGTGGCCGAGGCCCCCAACGGCTATTACGTCCGTCCGGCGCTGGTGGAAATGCCCGCCCAGACCGGCCCGGTCGAACACGAAACCTTTGCCCCGATCCTGTACGTGATGAAGTACAGCGACTTTGAACAGGTGCTGGAGCTGCACAACGCCGTGCCGCAGGGCCTGTCGTCGTCGATCTTCACCAACGACCTGCGCGAAGCCGAACTGTTCCTGTCGGCCCGAGGCTCGGATTGCGGCATTGCCAACGTCAACATCGGCCCGTCGGGTGCCGAAATCGGCGGCGCCTTTGGCGGTGAAAAGGAAACCGGCGGTGGCCGTGAGTCCGGCTCGGACTCGTGGAAGGCCTACATGCGCCGCGCGACCAACACCATCAACTATGGCCGCAGCCTGCCGCTGGCACAGGGTGTGAAGTTCGACATCGAGTAACATCGCCTGACCCGCATCCCCGCATCAACGGCGCGGCTGGCGTGGGGATGCTTGGCGAAAGGGGGACGATACCGCTACACTCCGGCGGTCGCGTCTCCCTTTCGTTTTTCTGCGAGTACAGCAATGGTTTTTTCTGTGGTGCGCCGCGTTGCCATTCCCTGCCTGCTGGCCGGGCTTGTGGCCGTTACATCCACCGCAACAGCCCAGCAAATCCAGTGGGGCGGTGACGCCACCACCTCGGGCCTGCAGGAACTGGCCCGCTTTGCCGCCAGCCAGTACCAGCGCATCGAGTCCGGTTCGCGGGCGGCACTGGCCAACGAACGCGGCTATGGCACCTGCGACATGCGCGCCGAAGCCCTGCAACTGGCCCTGCCCGATGCCGCCCGTCTGGCCGACCTCAACCGCGATCTGTACTTTCATTCCTTTGATGGCCAGATGTGGCAAAAGGGGGTGACCATCGACAGCGCCGAGATTCAGCCCGGCCTGCGCATCACCGTCTACCGTGATCCGGCCTCGGATGGTTATGCCGAGCTGTATCCGCCGCTGAACGGCCATGCGGCGGTGCTGATCTTTCGCGGCACCCAGATCACCTCAGCCAATGACATCATGGCCAACATCGCCCAGTTCACCGGCTCGATCCCGCCGAAATACATCTGGGCGGCGTCGCTGGCAGCACAGGCGGCCCGCGAGCTGAACGGCGCACCGCTGATCCTGTCCGGCCATTCGCTCGGCGGCGGTCTGGCGATGTATGCCGGGCTGAAAAACCGCCTGCCCGCCGTCACCTTCAACCCCGCCGGTTTGTCACGCGCCGCCTTTAACGGCCTGTCGGACAGCGACATCATTCAGGCGGGCGAGCGCACCACCACCTACATTTCCCGCAGCGGATCAAATGTTGACCCGGTGGCGGCGCTGTCGCTGGCCGGGGACAGCATCATTCTCGGCCAACGCTATGTGATCGACCTCGGCAGCCTCGCCAGCCCGTTGCAGATCCACGATGTCGGGGTGCTGGCCAACCAGCTGCAAAAGATGGAAAAAAGCGCCGCCTCACTCCCGCCGGACCAGTTGTGCGAGCTTGATCTCGGGGCCCGCCCGGTGCAGTAAGTCTGCAAAAAAGAGGGAGCCCCCCAGACGACAAAGGGGGTTTCCCCACGACTAAAAGGGGTTCATACTTCAACAAAGACAAACAGTTAGGGAACTCCAGCAATGACCGGCGTCAAAACCCTCCTGGCGGTCGTCCCCGATGTCGAAGGCGGTCTGCCGACCCTGGAAACCGCCTGCATCATTGGCCGCGACCTGGCCTGTCATGTGCGCGTTCTGCACGTTCGTCCCGACCCGTCCAGCGCCCTGCCGCTGATGGGCGAAGCGATGTCCGGCGCGATGATCGACCAGATGATGGCCACCTGTGAAAAGGAAGGCACCGCCCGAGCGGTGCGCGTGCGCGGCATCTTTGACCAGTTGATCGCCCGCTATGACATTCCGCAGACCGACGAACCGCCGGGCCCGAGCGAAATGTCTGCCGCCTATATCGAATTGATCGGGCAGGAAGACGAAGCCGCTGTCTCCTATGGCCGGATGGCCGACGTGGTGGTGATTGGCCGCCCGCAGGATGGCGACGACGAACCGGCCCTGCAGGCAACCCTGAACGCGGTGCTGATGGAAACCGGCCGTCCGGTGATCGTTGCCCCGCGCCAACAGGTCTCCAACGTCCTGTCCGCCGCCGTCATCGCCTGGAACGGCAGCATCGAGGCGGTGCGCGCCGTTGCCGGTGCCATCCCGTTGCTGCTGAAGTCGTCGCGGGTGGTGATCGCTGTCGCCGGATCGGCAGAAAACCTGCAGGTTTCGGCCAGCGAACTGCAAAGCTACCTCGCCTGGCATGGTATTGATGCCGAGCTGCGCACCCTGACTGTCAGCGGTGCGGGCGATGTCGGGCCGGCCCTGCTGCGCACCTGTGATGATGTCCAGGCGTCGCTGCTGGTGATGGGGGCCTACACCCATTCCCGCCTGCGCCAGTTGATCATCGGCGGCGTCACCCGCCATGTGCTGGACAACGCCCATCTGCCGGTGCTGCTGGCGCATTAAGCCCGTACCTGTCAATCGCCTGCACACCCCGCCGCTGTCCACCGACAGAGGCGGGGTTTGTGTTTGCACAACAGTCCGGCCTGTGGTCTTCTGCACTCGTATAAAGTGTTCTGAAAACGCGGGCCATTCATGAAACTCCTGCTCTGCATCCCCCATCAGCAGATCCAGTTCGCGGGCGTCAATGCGCGGGCGCAAATCAGCCTGCCGCTCGGTATTTTGTCGATGGCCGCCTATCTGCGGGAGCAGAACTGGCCGGGCGAGATCGACATTTACGACGCCCGCCTGAGTGCGACCATCCACGAGCAGCACACCCCCGATGGCCCGATCACCGTGTTCGGCGATGACGAACAGACGATGGCCGAGCGCATTCGCGCCGCCCAGCCGGATGTGGTCGGCATTTCCAACATGTTTTCCGCCCAGTTCAGTCGCTCGGAACGACTGGCCGAAATCGTCCGCGAGGTCTGTCCGCAGGCGATCACCGTGGTCGGCGGGCCGCATGTGTCGGTGTTCCCGGAACAGACACTGGCCCATCCGGCCTTTGATTACGTGGTGGTCGGCGAAGGTGAAGAACGTCTGTACGCCCTGCTGCAAAGCATCGAACAGGGGGAAGTGCCGGAAATCCCCGGTGTGCTGGGCCGCCCGGAAGACACCCGCCTGCTGCGCCAGCACGCCAAAGTCAAAGTGGACTTCATCAAGTCGGTCGATGACCTGCCGTTGCCCGCCTATGACATGGTGGACGTGGATCGCTATTTCGCCTTGCAGGCCGCAGGCTTTTCTCCGCGTACTCGCGAATGGGGCAAGCGGGCGGTGACGGTGATCACCAGCCGGGGCTGTCCGCACCGCTGCACCTTCTGCTCGATCCACGCCACCATGGGCTATCGCTGGCGCGCCCATTCGCCGGACTATGTGCGCCGTCATCTCGACCTGCTGCGCACCACCTATCGCGTCGATTACCTGCACTTTGAAGACGACAACCTGACCCACGACCCGGCGCGCTTTGACGAATTGCTCGACATGCTGCTGGAACAGTCGCCCCGCCTGCCGTGGGACACCCCCAACGGCGTGCGCGGCGACACCTGGACGCTGGAGCGGGTCCGCCGGGCCAGGGAGTCCGGTTGTCAGTATCTGGCCGTCGCCATCGAGTCCGCCGTCCAGCGGGTGCTGGACCATGTGGTGCGCAAACGGCTGGACCTGTCGCAGGTTGACAACCTGATGGACTACGCCAACACCGTCGGCCTGCGCCTGATGGCCTTTTACGTCGTCGGCCTGCCGGGCGAGACGCTGAAAGAGATCGAGACCACCTTTGAGTTCGCCATCAGCCGCTATCGCCGCTTTGGCGTCTGGCCGGGGATGAACCTCGCCACCGCCCTGCCCGGCACCGAACTGCACGACATCACCGTGCGCGAGCAGTTGCGCGACCCGTCGCTGCCCTATGCCGCCAACCAGATCACCACCGACGAGTTCAGCCCGCAGGACATCGCCGTGCGCTATCGCCAGTTCCAGCGGCAAAAGCTGAAAGTGTTCGTCTGGCGCAGCCTGACCCACTGGCGGGATTTCCGCGAGAACCTGAAGCTGGTGTGGTATTACCGTGGCGTGGCGATGCGTGAGCTGAAGAAAGCCCTTGCCCGGGGGTGATCCTTCCCAGCAGGGTTGCCCTCCGCCCCTCGGACCCTTACCATAAGGCGACAGACAGCAGACTGTTGCCGCAAGGCCCCGGTTACAGGTGAGATCACCTGCAAGGGGTTTGCGCTCGTTCAGAAGGAAGACAGAACCCCATGGCCGGGTCTTCGATTTCAGGCGTTGGCTCGTCACGCACCAGCCCCACATCGGTTTCCGGTGTCAGTGGCCAGACCAACCGCCCAACCTCGCAGGCGGTGGAACCAGTGCGGGAAAAAACCGGCGTCGGCCCGCGCGATCCCAACGAACGCAATTACGTTCGCTGGGAAGGCCGGGCCTTTGACCTTGATGCGCCGCGCGGGACCTATCTCAACATTCTGGTGTAAGCTCAGCCAGCCGCCGCCTTCACCCGCCGCCGCCAGGCGTGCATCAACGGCTCAGTGTAGCCATTCGGCTGGGCGCGGCCCTCGAAAATCAGGGCGCGGGCGGTCGCCACCGCCGCGTTGTCGGCAAAGGTGGGCAGCATCGGGCGATAGGCCGGGTCGTCGCTGTTCTGCTGGTCAACCACTCCGGCCATCCGCTGCAACACCTGCTCCACCTGTTCCGCCGAACAGACCCCATGATACAGCCAGTTGGCGACATGCTGGCTGGAAATGCGCAGGGTGGCACGGTCTTCCATCATGCCGATGCCGTTGATGTCCGGCACCTTGGAACAGCCGATACCCTGATCAATCCAGCGCACCACATAGCCAAGGATGCCTTGCAGATTGTTTTCCAGCTCGCGCTCGATCTGCTCGGGCGTCCAGGCCGGAGAGTCGGCCAGCGGCGGGGTCAGGATATCGTCCAGCGACGCACAGGGCCGCTCGCTCAGCGCCGCCTGCCGGGCGGGCACATCGACCTGATGGTAATGGGTGGCGTGCAGCACGGCGGCGGTCGGTGACGGCACCCAGGCGGTGGAGGCCCCGGCCTGCGGATGGCCGACCTTGGCCGCCAGCATGTCGGCCATCCGGTCAGGCATCGCCCACATCCCTTTCCCGATCTGCGCCCGTCCGGCCAGACCACAGCGCAGCCCGAGATCAACGTTCTGGTCTTCGTAGGCGGCAATCCAGCGGGTGCCCTTGATCTCGGCCTTCGGCAGCATCGGCCCGGCTTCCATCGAGGTGTGCATTTCGTCGCCGGTGCGGTCGAGGAAGCCGGTGTTGATGAACACCACCCGATCAGCGGCGGCGGCAATACAGGCGGCCAGAGTGACGGTGGTCCGCCGTTCCTCGTCCATGATCCCCATCTTCAGGGTATGGGCAGGCAAACCGAGCACCGTTTCAATGCGGCTGAACAGGGTATTGGCAAAGGCCACCTCCGCCGGGCCGTGCATCTTCGGCTTGACGATGTACACCGAGCCGGTGCGACTGTTGCGCCCGGCCGACGGGCCGCGCAGGTCGGCCAGCGCGATGGCTGCCGACACAAAGCCATCCAGCATCCCCTCGTAAATCGGGCTGCCATCGGGCAACAGCACCGCGTCACTGGTCATCAGGTGGCCAACGTTGCGCACCAGCATCAGCGACCGCCCCGGCAGGGTCAGCACACCACCGCCCACCGCCTGATACTGGCGATCGGGGTTCAGGCCGCGTTCGACGGTATGCCCGCCCTTGTCAAAGCGGGCGGTCAGGTTCCCCTGCATCAAGCCCAGCCAGTTGGCGTAACAGGCGACCTTGTCTTCGGCATCGACTGCCGCCACCGAGTCTTCAAAGTCAACGATGGTGGTCAGCGCCGCTTCCAGCAGCAGATCATTGACCCCGGCGGGGTCGGAGGCTCCAATCAGACCGGCGCGGTCGATGTGCAGTTCCACATGCAGGCCATGATGACAGAACAGCAGGCAGCCCGGTGCCCCGGCCTCGCCCTGCCAGCCACGCAGCAGGGCCGGGGTTGCCAGCCCGACCACCCGGCCATCGTTCAGGGTCGCCTGCAATGCGCCATCGGCCACCACATAGGCCACCACCGCACTGTGCGAGGCATCGGCAAGCGGCGCAATCCGGTCGAGGAACTGCCGCCCCCACGCAATCACCTGCGCCCCGCGCTGCGGGTTATAACCGCGCCCGCGCTCTGCGCCATCGCGTTCAGGGATGGCATCGGTGCCATAGAGCGCATCATACAGGCTGCCCCAGCGGGCATTGGCGGCATTCAGGGCATAGCGGGCATTGCTGACCGGCACCACCAGTTGCGGCCCGCACAGGGTACTGATTTCAGCATCAACGGCAGCGGTGCGGATGGCCTCCTGCGGCCCGTCCGGCAACAGATAGCCAATCTGGCGCAGAAAGGCCTGATAGGCCACCGCATCCCACGGCTGACCGCGCCGCTGGCGGTGCCAGTCATCCAGTTCGGCCTGCAAACGGTCGCGTTCGGCCAGCAGGGCGCGGTTGAGCGGGGTCAATTCGACCGCCACCTGTTCCAGTCCACGCCAGAAGGCCGCGGCCTCCAGCTCGACCGCCGGGAACACCTGCGTTTCCAGAAAGGCGGCCAGCACCTCGGCCACCTGCAACCCACCCATCGAACGATAGCTCATGCTGTCCTTTTTCCTCACCCGATCCCGCCGAGAAACTGGCGGAGTTCTTCTGTTTGCGGTGCCGAGAACACCTGCTCCGGCGGACCGCTTTCATGGATGCGGCCCTGATGCATGAACACCAACTGGTCACAAACCTCGCGGGCGAACCGCATTTCGTGCGTCACCATGATCAGGGTCATGCCGTCGTCCGCCAGCTTGCGTACCACGGCCAGCACCTCGGCGACCAGTTCCGGGTCAAGGGCCGAGGTGACTTCATCGCACAACAGCACCCGAGGCCGCATCGCCAGCGAACGGGCAATCGCCACCCGCTGTTGCTGGCCACCGGAAAGCTGGTCCGGGTAGTGGTCGAGGCGGTCACCCAGCCCGACCTTTTCCAGCATCTCGACGGCCAGCGCCCGCAGCTCGGCCTGCGGTGCCTTTTTGACCACCTTCGGGGCCAGCATGACGTTTTCCGCCGCCGTCAGGTGCGGGAACAGGTTGAACTGCTGGAACACCATCCCGACCTTCAGCCGCAGGGCGCGCAGATCGGTGTCACGGGCATCAATCTTTTCGCCATCGACCGAGATCACCCCGTCGTCGATGTGCTCAAGGCCGTTGATGGTGCGCAGCAGGGTGCTTTTCCCCGAGCCGCTGCGCCCGATCAGCGCCACCACCTGGCCTTCGTGAACCGACAGGTCGATGCCGCGCAGCACCGGGTTGGTGCCGAAACTCTTGTGAATGCCGATAAGGTCAACGAGCGGCATGGAACTTCCTTTCCAGGCTTTTGGCGCACAGCGACAGCGGGAAACACAGCAGGAAATAGAACAGCGCCACCAGCCCATAGACGAGGAACGGCTGGAAGGTGGCGTTGGTGATCATCGTCCCGGCCTTGGTCAGTTCGACAAAACCGATGATCGAGGTGACGGCGGTTCCCTTGACCACCTGCACCGAAAAGCCGATCGTCGGTGCCACCGCCAGCCGCAGGGCCTGCGGCAGGATCACCCAGCGCATTTGCTCAAGGTAGGTCAGCGCCAGACTGCTGGAGGCTTCCCACTGACCACGCGGCACCGCTTCGACGCAGCCGCGCCAGATTTCAGCCAGAAAGGCACTGGTGAACAGGGTCAGCGCCAGCCCGGCGGCCAGCCAGGCCGGGACATCCAGCCCCACCAGCGACAGGCCAAAGAAGGTCAGGAACAACTGCATCAACAGTGGCGTACCCTGAAAGACCTCGATGTAGCCCCGGGTCAGACGGCGCAGCCACCGCCGCGACGACAGGCGGGCCAGCAGCACCAGCAAGCCCACCGCTCCGCCACCAATAAAAGCGACCACCGACAGCAGGGCGGTCCAGCGCAGGGCCAGCAGCAGGTTCCACACGATGTCGGAAAATGCGAACTCAACCATGGCGACGCCTTTCAAACAAAGCCTGCCCCAGACGGCTCAACAGCCAGCGCAACAGGATTGACAACGCCAGATACAGCGCCGTCACCACGAAATAGACTTCAAAGGCGCGGAAGTTGCGCGACTGGATGAAGTTGGCGGCAAAGGTCAGTTCTTCGGCGGCAATCTGCGAACAGACCGACGAACCCAGCATCACGATCACCACCTGACTGGACAGCGCCGGCCAGATTTTTTTCAGCGCCGGGATCAGCACCACATGGCGGAAAATCTGCAACGGCGTCATCGCCAGGCTCATCGCCGCCTCGATCTGGCCGCGCGGGATGGATTGCACCCCGGCGCGGATGATCTCGGTCGAATAGGCCCCCAGATTGACCACCATCGCCAGTGCGGCGGCCTGAAACTCGCCCAGCTTGATCCCCAGCGCGGGCAGGCCGAAAAACAGAAAGAACAACTGCACCAGAAACGGCGTATTGCGGATGACTTCCACATAGGCCGCCACCACCGGCGCCAGAACCGGCACCGGGCGGGAGCGTGCCCACGCCCCGGCAATGCCGATGGCCACACCGGCCAGCCCGCCAACCACGGTCAGCGAAACCGTCAGCCCGGCACCTTTGGCCAGCAGGTCGCCATAGCCGGACAAACTGCTGAAATCAAACTGATAGGCCATCGACAGGGGTCCTGTACAGAGCAGTGAGCGCAAAAGTGGGAACCGGTTTTGCGCAAAATCACTGCGACAAATCAAAAGATTAGAACGAGGCAGGCAGCGGAGCCCCCAGCCATGTCTTCGAGATGGCATCCAGCGAGCCATCGGCACGGGCGGCGGTGATGATCGCATTGACCTTTTCGGTCAGCGCCGTTTCACCCTTGTTGATGCCGACATAGTTCGGCGAGTTCTTGATCAGGAACTTCAGCAGCGGCTTCTTCGGCGGATTCTTTTCCAGAATGGCGGCGGCAACGACGTTGCCGGTGGCGACCAGTTCGACCTGCCCGGACAGGAAGGCCGAGATGGTGCCGTTGTTGTCTTCATAGCGTTTGACGTCTGCGGTGGCCGGGGCGACCTTGGTCAGCTCCAGGTCTTCGATTGACCCGCGCGTCACCCCGACCACCTTGCCCGCCAGTTGCTCGGGGCCAGAGATCGAGAGGCCCTCGGGGCCGAACACGCCGTTGTAGAACGGGGCGTAGGGCAACGAGAAGTCGATCACCTTTTCACGGTCGGGGTTCTTGCCCAGGCTGGAAATCACCAGATCGACCTTGCCGGTGGTCAGGTACGGAATGCGGTTGGCGCTGGTCACCGGCACCAGTTCGGTTTTCACGCCCAGCCCTTTGGCGATCAGTTCGGCCATGTCGATGTCATAGCCGCGCGGCTTCATGTCCGGGCCGACGCTGCCGAACGGCGGGAAGTCCTGCGGCACCGCCACCTTCAGCACCCCGGCCTTGGTGATCGACTCCAAGGCATCCTGCGCATGGGCAACCACCGGCAGGCAGAGCAGCGACAGGGCAACAACAGCAGATTTCAGCGCAGAGTTCAGCATCGTCTTCATCAGGGCTCTCCTGTGGGTGAGATGGGGGCGATCCGTTCCGATCAGACCAGATCTTTAATTCAGCCTCTTTTTAAGGCATGAACACTTTTTGAGCTTATGTCAAGCGACAGATGTTGACAGATGGCGCATAAAACGCCACTTTCTACGGGAAGATGCCCATTATCCTACGAATTACCTTGCGAAATTCCCGGTCCGTCCGGTCAGACCAGTTAGGCCACCATGACCCGTCAAACGTCCTCGATCCCCGACTATGCCGCCAAACAGATCCAGACGATGATCCAGTCCGGCGAGTTTCCCCCCGGCTCGGCCCTGCCAGCCCAGCGGGAGCTGGCGGAGCGGCTGGGCGTCAGCCGGGCCAGCCTGCGCGAAGCCCTGATTGCGCTGGAAACGCTGGGCATGGTGCGGGTGCAGGCCGGAAAGGGCGTGTTCGTGCTCGATGGCCCGGAAGACCCGCGCGCCATTCCCGCCGCCGCCCTGCATGGCGGTACCGCCGGAGCGGCCTATCAGTTCCGTCTGGCCATCGAGCCGTTCGTTGCCGGGCTGGCCGCCCAGTACGCCAGCGCGCCGCAACTGGCGGCGCTGGCCGAGTCGGTCAACCAGATGCGGCAGGCGTTGACCGCTGGCGATCTGGTCGATGCCGCCCGTACCGATTTCGATTTCCATCAAAGCCTGCTGGTCGCCTCGGGCAACCCGCTGTTCGTCGAAGCCCTGCGTCCGGCTTCGGCCACCTTGCAGGAAAGCCGCATGCTGCCGTTTGCCAACCGCGCCAAGCTGTTCGAGCCGCTGCTGGAACACGAAGCGATCCTCGACCACATCCGCCGCCGGAACCCCTCTGGCGCCCATGATGCCATGCATCGCCACGTGCTGGGCGCCGCCCGCCGGGCGGGCGTCACCTTTTTGCGCCCCTGACCGAAAGGGACTGTTGCCGTGATTGTCTATGACTCCGCCCTGAATGTTGCCTCTGCCGCCATGGGGGCCGTGGCCCTGTCTGCCAGTGATGAATTCTTTGGCAGCCGCGACCGCCTGCTGTCGCACATTGACCCGGTGTTCATCCCCGGCAAGTACGACGACAACGGCAAATGGATGGATGGCTGGGAAAGCCGCCGCAAGCGTGGCCCCGGTCACGACTGGTGCATCGTCCGTCTGGCCTGCCCGGCCCGGCTCCAGCGGGCCGACATCGACACCAGCCACTTTACCGGCAATTACCCCAAGGCCGCTGGCCTCGAAGCCGCCTGCCTGAGCGGCGATCCCGACGAGGCAACGGTGTGGATGCCGCTGCTGCACCCGGTCGAGCTTACCGGTAACAGCCACAACATCCACAGCCTGCCCGATTGCGGTGTGGTGACCCATATCCGCCTGAACATCTACCCCGATGGCGGCGTTGCCCGCCTGCGCCTGTTCGGGACTCCCCGGCCGGTGCGCAACGGTGGTGATGGCGTGGTTGATCTGGCCGCCGCCCTCAATGGCGGGCGGGCGCTGGTGTGCAACGATGCCCATTTTGGTGATGCCCGCAACCTGCTGCTGCCCGGCGTCGGTGCCCGCATGGAAGACGGCTGGGAAACCGCCCGCCGCCGCGAACCGGGCAACGACTGGGCGATCATCGCGCTGGGACAGGCCGGGATCATCGAGCGGATCGAGGTCGATACCCACCAGTTCAAGGGCAATTACCCGGACTCCTGTTCGCTGCAAGCGGCCTTTGCCCCCGACCTGCCCGCCGCCGCACTGGTGCCGCAAAGCCTGTTCTGGCAGGAATTGCTGCCGTCACAAAAGCTGTCACCGCACAGCCTGCACAGCTTCAGCGACCAGATTGCCGCCCTCGGCCCAGTCAGCCATGTGCGCTTCAACGTCTTCCCCGATGGCGGGGTCAACCGCCTGCGCCTGTTTGGCCGTCCGTTGCCGCAGGTGGTGCCAGAGCAGGAACAGGGACAATGATCCGCCTGACCCCGCAGCCATTGACCGCTGCCGCCTTCGCCCCCTTTGGCGAGGTGATCGACGAACAGGCGGCTTCGGGCTTTGCGATCAATGGCGGCACCAGCCTGCGCCTGAACGACCTCGCCCGCCTTGATCCCGGCGAGGATGGGCGGGTGCTGTTCAATCTGTTTGTCTGCCGCCAGAGCATCAGCCTGCCGCACCAGCCGACAGTGATGGAATGCCATCCGCTGGGCAGTCAGGCGTTCCTGCCGCGCCATTTCGCCCGTTTTCTGGTGCTGGTGGCCCCCCCAGCGCCGCAGCCGGACCTATCACAGCTACACTGCTTCCTCAGCGATGGCCGTCAGGGGGTCAATTATGCCCGTGGCGTCTGGCATCTGCCGCTGAGCAGTCTGGATCTGGAGACCTTTGTGGTGGTCGATCGCGGCGGCAGTGGCAACAATTGCCACGAGGTCAGCGTTGCCGGACAGATCGAGGTTCTGGAGCAGTGAGGGGAAAACCAAAAAATCATGGAGCGCTGCTCCAAACCTCGCTGGGGCCAGTCGGCCCCAGACCCCATTGATTTGATATTCAAAGAAAAAATGGGGGTTCGGGGCCGGAGGCACAAGTGAACGTTCGGGGCCGGAGGCCCCGGGCGGTCCAGGCAGCAGCCTGCACCTTACTTCCCAACTGTTGTGTACTATGGCGTCAGGTTTACCGCACGCTGGTCTGGAACCGTAAGCCCTACTTGCCGGATTTGGCTGCCGTGGCCGGGGCAGATTTGGGAATCCAGATGGTCTGGCGGTCGGTCAGGGTCATCTGGTCGCTTTTGATCCACGGGTTCAGCGCCCGGATCACCTCGACCGACACCCCTTCACGGGCGGCAAAGCTCTTCAGGGTGTCCCCCGGTCGGGCCATGCCGCGCAGCACCGGAAAGTCCACCGCGCCGCCGACTTCGACCGCCGCATAGGTGCTGTCCAGTTGGCGGCGGCTGTTGCCCAGTTCGACCTGCAACTGCTCGATCTGTTTGGCCAGCCCCTGGCCTTCTTCGTCCAGACGCTGGGCATCCCGCTGGGCGGCGATCTGCTGGGCGGTCAGGGTTTCAATCAGCGACTGACGGCTGTAGACACCAATCACCGCCCCGGTTGCCACCATTGCCGCCGACGCAATCGCCATGATTGCCACCGTTCGCAGGCCAAACGTCATCACTCTACACCTTGCTTCTGTCAGAATCGCAGCTCGCCCCACGGGTGGGCAGAGTCTGCTCGGGCAAGGCATACAATAGATAAAAAGGATGAACCAGCCTTGAACGCCAGTCGGGGCAAGAATTTAATCTGACAGCTCCCTCAACCGTGTGGGCGCACCAGCAGGGTGTTGCCGTCCACACCGTCGATCACCACCGTTGCCCCGGCAGGCAGGTCGCCGCCGTCAACACAGCGGGCCGACCATTCGCCATCGCCCACCTGCACCCGCCCCTGACCATGGAGCAAGGGCGTCACCAGCACCACCGTCAGACCAATCACCGCATCACTGCGGCGGTTAAGACCATTGGCGGCAGCAGCGGCGGCATCCTGCCGTCGCGCCACCAGCGGACGCCCGACCAGCAGAGCCAGCACCGACACCACCGAGAACACGGTGATCTGCAGGCTCAGGCCGCCGGGCAGCACTGCGGCGACTCCGGCGGTCAACAAAGCCCCGATGGCAAACCACAGCAGGAAAAAGCCCGAAACGGCGGCTTCCAGTGCCAGCAGGGCGACGCCCAGCGCCAGCCAGCCCCATGGGCCAAAGCCCGTTGACCACAGGCCGTCCCAGCTCATGAAGACGGTCCTTGCGTCCACGGGTTAGCCGCAGAAGAGCCGCTCTCAGTCGGGTGGCTCACCGGTACCGACCCAGCAGCGTGGCCCTTGCGTCCTTCCTTCACCGGAGCCCCCCCCAGTGCGTCGCGGGCCAGTTCGGCAATGCCGCCCAGCGCCCCGATCACCCCCGATGCCTCCAGCGGCATCAGCACCAGTTTCTGGTTCGGCGCACTGGCAATTTTCCCCAGCGCATCGACATAACGCTGGGCAACGAAATAGTTGATTGCCGCCACGTCGCCATCGGCAATCGCCTCGGACACCAGCCGGGTGGCGGTGGCTTCGGCGGCAGCTTCGCGTTCGCGCGCCTCGGCATCGCGGAACGCCGCCTCGCGGCGGGCTTCGGCGTTCAGAATCACCGCTGCCTTGCGGCCTTCGGCTTCGAGAATCGCCGACTGCTTTTCCCCTTCGGCCCGCAGGATGGAAGCCTGCCGCAACCCTTCGGCTTCCAGAATGTTGGCGCGCTTGTCGCGCTCGGCCTTCATCTGGCGGGCCATCGAGTCGACCAGATCGCGCGGCGGGGTGATGTCGCGGATCTCAACGCGCGTGACCTTGATCCCCCACGGGCTGGTGGCGTGATCAACCACCCCCAGCAGCTTGGCGCTGATCACGTCGCGCTGGCTGAGCAGCTCGTCGAGGTCCATCGACCCCATCACCGTGCGCAGGTTGGTCATGATCAGGTTCAGGATTGCCAGCGTCAGGTTATCAACCTCGTAGGCCGCCCGCGAGGCATCCAGCACCTGAAAGAACACCACCCCGTCCACCTGCACCATCGCATTGTCGCGGGTGATCACTTCCTGTTCCGGCACATCGAGAACCTGTTCGCGCATGTTGATACGCGCCCCGACCATGTGGACAAACGGCACAATCAGGTGCAGCCCCGGCTTGAGGGTGCGGGTGTAACGGCCAAAGGTCTCGACGGTGTACTCCATCCCCTGCGGCACGATCTTGGCCCCCATGTACACCAGGGCAACCGCCAGACCCAGAACCGCAATGGCAAAAATACTCACGATGTCCATTCGACCACTCCCACGGGGTAATTCTGCTTGCTTTCAGTTTAGCCGTGTTTGTTTTCACGCCATACCCCTATTTCCCCGCGCAGCCATATCCCGTTTGTCCAAGTGGGTTTTCCTTGCCAAGCGACCGGAACAGGAGAACCATGGACAATGACAGACAACCGGAAAAAGGGGTAAGTCATGGGCGGAAACATTGCTACGTCCAGGGCCGTTGCTCTGGTTGGCCCGTACACCACGGGCAAAACCACCTTGCTTGAATCGTTGCTGTTTACGGCGGGGACGCTGCACCGCCGGGGTGCGGTTGCCGACCAGTCTTCACTGGGCGATGGCAGCCCGGAAGCCCGCTCCCGCCTGATGGGAGTCGAGGTCAACATTGCCAGTACCACCTTTCTCGACGAAGCCTGGACCATCCTCGACTGTCCCGGCTCGGTCGAATTCCAGCAGGACACCCGCGACGCGCTGATGGTCGCCGATGTGGCGGTGGTGGTGGTCGATCCCGAACCGGAGCGGGCGGTGATGGCCGCACCGCTGCTGAAATTCCTCAACACCCACGCCATCCCGCACATGATCTTCATCAACAAGGTCGATCGGGACGGCACCGGCATTTCCATCCGCGCCTGCCTCGAAGCCCTGCAGCTTTATTCTGACCGGCCACTGATCCTGCGCGAAGTCCCGATCCGGGACAGCGGCCAGATCACCGGCTATGTCGATCTGGTGTCCGAGCGGGCCTATCACTACAAGGCCGGGCAGGCGTCGGACCTGATCGAGATTCCGCCCCCCCTGATCGAACGCGAAAGCGAAGCCCGGCAGGGCCTGCTGGAGCATCTGGCCGACTATGACGACCAGTTGCTGGAAGACCTGCTGAACGATCTGTCCCCGCCGAAGGATGCCGTCTATCAGGACCTGAAACGCGATCTGGCCGCCGACCTGCTGGTGCCGGTGTTCTTTGGCGCGGCGGAAAAGGACGAAGGCGTGCGCCGCCTGTGGAAAGCCCTGCGCCACGAGGCCCCCACCCACGACATCACCGCTGCCCGTCTGGGCATCGCCGACAGCGGCGTGCGGGCCAGTGTGTTCAAAAGCTGGCATGGCCGCCACACCGGCAAGCTGAGCCTGCTGCGCCTGTGGTCCGGCGAACTGAAGGACGGCACCAGCCTGAAGGCCTCGAATGGCGAGAGTGGCAAGGTGTCGGGCCTGTATGCCATTCAGGGGCAGGAGGTCAGCAAGATCACCAGCCTGCCCGCCGGCGGCATCGGCGCTGCCGGACGACTGGAAGACATTCCCACCGGCACCCTGATCGGCACCCCGGTCGGTTTTGCTGCCAGCAACGCCCCGGACTGGCCGACGCCGCTGCCACCGCTGTTTGCCCTCGCCCTGCGTCCCACCCGGCAGGGCGATGATGTCAAGCTGACCACCGCCCTCGCCCGCCTGTGCGAAGAAGACCCGTCGCTCAGTGTCGAGCACAACGCTGACACCAGCGAACTGCGCCTGTGGGGTCAGGGTGACATTCACCTGCAAGTCTCCCTCGCCCGCCTCGAACGGTTGTTTCATATCGACGTGCAGGCGGAACAGCCGCTGGTCGCCTATAAGGAAACCATCCGCAAGGGCACCGTGGTTCAGGGCCGTTTCAAACGCCAGAGCGGCGGCCACGGCCAGTTTGGCGATGTCCACCTGACCATTGCCCCCCTGCCGCGCGGATCGGGCGTGCGTTTTGAAGACCAGATCACCGGCGGCGTCATTCCCCGCCAGTACATTCCCGCCGTCGAGGCCGGGGTGTACGAGTGGGCCCAACGCGGACCACTGGGCTTTCCGGTGGTTGATTTCGCGGTGGCACTGACCGATGGCTCGTATCATGTGGTTGACAGCTCGGAAGCGGCCTTCAAGTCCGCCGCCGGAGTGGCCCTGCGCGACGGGGTGGCACAATGCGATCCGGTTCTGCTGGAGCCGATCCTGTGGGTCGAAGCCTGTGTTCCCGCCGATGCCACCAGCAAGGCCCAGCGGGCGCTGAGCGGGCGGCGCGGGCAGATTCTCGGCTTCCTGCCCCGCGATGGCTGGCACGGCTGGGACTGCGTGCAGGCCCATGTTCCTCAGGCCGAAATGCACGACCTGATCACTGAACTGCGGTCGCTCACCATGGGGGTTGGCACCTTCTCGTGGCGCTTTGACCACCTGCGTGAAGTCACCGGCAAGACCGCCGACAAAGTGGTCGAGCTGCGGGCCAAGGCTCTGGCTCCGGCCTGAGCCTGCCCGGCATCCCCTGACGCTTCGGCCCCCCTGTCCTGTCACGGATCGGGGGGCCGTTTCGTTTTCGCTTTACCATCTCACGCAAACGTCACCTGCCCGCCGGGATAAACCTGATAGGCTGCATACACGGACATACCGCCAAATACCAAGGACCGATCATGGCCTCTCCCCTGCATCCCGTCATCCGCCGCCTGCATGTCGTGCCGCTGGTCGCGCTGGTGTTCCTGTACCTGTATGACCGGTTGGTCTGTCCGTTCATGGACCAGACCGCCCCGCTGCGCCTGCTGATCGGACTGGGCTACGTGGCGGTCTTTCACATCCTGCTGCGCGAAGCCCTGCTGCGCTGGCTGCCGCACTCGCCCACCCGCAGTCTCAGCCGTCATGGGTACCGCATCGCGGTGGCAAGCTGGCTGGGGGCCGGTCTGTTTGGCGTGGCACTGCACCTGCTGCGCTACCCCGATTTCCACATCTCCAGCCCGCTGAAGCTGTTGCTCGGCTATTGGGTGCTGGGGGCGGGGATTCTGGCGCAACTGGAATATTCGCTGATCGAACGCAGCCTGCGGCACAGTGATTGCCTGCTGGAGCAGGCGCAGGCAATGCGCGACCGGCTGGGGCGGCGCTTGCTGGAAAGCTTTGCCGCCTTTACCGTTGCTCCGGCGCTGGCGCTGATCCTGCTGACCCTGCGCTTTGAGCAGGAAGGCTATATCATCCCCGGTGTGGCCGGTGAGCTGGCCTTCATCATCCTGACCTTCACCGGCGGGGCGATCTATGTCGCCTGGCACTATGGCCACCTGCTGCATGCCGACGCCGAAACCATCGTCAACAGTCTGGAGAAAATCACCGTCGGCAGCCTCGATGTGTCCCCGGCGGTGCCGCGCCCGGATGAAATGGGCCGGATTGCTCTGGGCATCCGAGAGATGGCCGCCGGGCTGCGCCAGCGCGAGCAGATGCGCGACCTGTTCGGGCGGATGGTCAGCCCCGACGTGGCCCGCACCCTGCTGGAAGAATGGGAAAACAGCCAGCAGGATCGCGTTCTGCAAGGGCAACAGCGGGATGTGACCGTGCTGATGGCCGACTTGCGCGGCTTTACCCCGCTGTCGGAAACGCTGGCTCCGGCGGAGTTGACCACGCTGCTGAATGACTGGCTCAGCCGGGCGGTGCGGGTGATCGAACAGCACGGCGGACTGGTGGACAAATTCATCGGTGATGCGGTGATGGTGGTGTTTGGCCTCTATGACCGCCCAAATGCCGACACGGCGGGATCACCCGCCGAACAGGCCATTCGCTGCGGGCAGGCGTTGCTGGATGAAATGACCCGTTTCAATCAGGACCACCCGATGTTGGCCGCGCCGCTGGCGCTGGGGGTTGGCATCCACAGCGGCCCGGTGGTCGCCGGAACCATCGGCAGCGCCCAGCGGATGGAATTCACCGTCATCGGGTCCACCGTCAACACCGCCGCCCGACTGGAGTCCGCCGCCCGCACGCCCCTGCCGGCCCTGCTGTGCAGCGCCGAAACGGTCGCTGCTGCCGGGACCGGGATTGCCTGCCGCGAAGTCGGCACCATCGCCCTGAAAGGGATCAGCACCCCGTTGCCGGTGTTCACCGCCTGAAGGAACCGGCGGGCGAGCTTAATGCGCGTCCCCGCCACCACCGCCCGGATTGACCTTGCGCATCAGCGGCATGAACAGGAAGCCGAACAAAAAGACGCTGGCCATCATCACCAGCACATCGGAAAAGGCCAGCACCGTCGCCTGTTGATAGACCATCGCCCCCAGCTTTGACAGCGCCGCCTTTTCGGCCAGCGGCCCCATCGCCGGAGTCAGCGCCGCTGTCAGGCCCTGAATCTCGTTCAGCACCCCCAGCCGGGCCAGCGTCACCGATTCCTTCAGGTACAGCAGGTGACGGTTCAGCTCGTCGGACAGCTGGGTATTGATCACCGCCAGACCGATGGCTCCGCCCAGATTGCGCATCAGGTTGTACAGCCCTGATCCGCCTTTCAGCATTTCCGGCGGCAGGGTTCCCAGCGCCAGCGCATTGACCGGGATGAACAGGAACATCAGCGAAATGCCGCGAATGGCCTGAGGCAGGAAAAAGTCCCACCAGCCCCAGTCGGCGGTCAGCGACGAGTTCAGGTACAGCCCCAGAGCAAAGCAGACCAGCCCGACCGCCAGCATCAGCCGCAGGTCCATCTTTTTCGACAGTGCCCCGGCCAGCGGCGCCGAGCAGAACTGAAACACCCCGGTGACCATGATCAGCTCGCCGATCTGCAGCGAGTTATAACCCTTCACCTGCCCCAGAAACTGCGGGATGACATAGACCGACCCATACAGCCCGATCCCGATGATGAAGCTGTACACACAGCCCAGCGTAAAGTTGCGGTTGCCAAAGGCGCGCAGATTGATGATCGGGGCAGCGGTGGTCAGTTCGTGCCACAGGAACAACACCCCGGACACCGAACACAAGGCAAACAGGGCGCTGATGGTGCGGTCATCGAACCAGTCATCACGCGGGCCTTCTTCCAGCACGTATTCCATGCTGCCCAGAAACAGCGCCACCAGAATGACGCCTTTCAGGTCAAAGCCCTTCAGCAAGGCAAAGTTTGGCCGGTCAACGTTGACCGCCAGAAAGACCGTCGCCGCCACCAGCGCCCCCGGCAGCACGTTGATCAGGAACAGCCAGTGCCACGACAGGCTGGCAGTCAGATAGCCGCCCAGCGTCGGCCCCAGCGTCGGGGCCATGGTCGCCACCAGACCGATCACCACTGTCACCCCGGCCTGTTTCGAGCGCGGGAACATGGAATACGAGGTGGCAAAGACGGTGGGAATCATCGCCCCGCCCAGAAACCCCTGCAACGCACGGAACACGATCATGCTTTCCAGATTCCACGCAAAGGCACAGGCCGCCGAGGCGATGGTAAAGGTGGTGGCGGAAATGAAGAACAGGATGCGGGTGGACAAAAGGTGCGACAGCCAGCCCGAAATCGGGATCATGATCACTTCGGCAATCAGATAGCTGGTCTGCACCCATGAAATTTCATCGTGCGAGGCCGACAGGCCGGCCTGCAATTCTCCCAGCGAACTGGAGACGATCTGAATGTCGAGGATCGCCATGAACATGCCGATGATCATCG
Organism: Insolitispirillum peregrinum; assembly: GCF_900156605.1. Classification (GTDB taxonomy): domain Bacteria; phylum Pseudomonadota; class Alphaproteobacteria; order Rhodospirillales; family Rhodospirillaceae; genus Insolitispirillum; species Insolitispirillum peregrinum. The sequence goes on from NZ_FTOA01000004.1 coordinate 33,483, forward strand.
CCAGAAAGCCGATCTTGTCGAGCATGTCATAGGACCGCCCCTCGCTGAGAGCGGGGCGACCTGGATTGAAGAACGACACCGGCTGTTCGCCATCGTCCGGCAATTCGTCGGCAACCTCGGACTCATGGGCGGGCACGACGATTTCGTCCGGGGCATACTCTGCCATGGCGGGGAGCGGCTCGGCAGGAGAAGACTCCCCGTCCTCACGCCGCGAGGTCATTCCTTATCCCCCTGCGAGGCGGTATCGACATCGACAACCACCGACAATCCGGGCCGCAGACGTCCGGCCAGCGGCGAGTCATCGGGAATGTTGATCCGCACCGGCACCCGCTGCACGATCTTGGTGAAGTTGCCGGTGGCATTTTCCGGCGGCAACAGGCTGAACTGCGCCCCTGACGCTGGTGACAGGCTGGATACGCTGACGGCCAGCGGCTGGTCGGGGAAGGCATCGACCACCAGCCGCACCGGCTGCCCGACATGCATGCGGGTGATCTGGGTTTCCTTGTAATTGGCCTCGACCCACAGCCCTTGCAGCGGCACCACCACCATCATCTGGCTGCCCGGTGCGACATATTCCCCCAGACGCACGGCGCTGTTGCCAATCACGCCGTCGCGGGGGGCGGTGATCACCGTGTGCTCAAGGTCCAGTTGGGCCAGATCACGGGCCGCCCGCGCCTGCGCCAGCGAGGCTTCGCTGGCGGTGCGGTTGGCCTGCAGAACCGCCACCTGACTTTCAGCCGACTGCACCCTGGCTTCGGCCTGCTTCATCCCGGCGTCGGCCTTGTCCGAGTCCGCCCGTGCGGTATCAAGGCTCTGGCGCGAGGCAAAATCGTTGTGTACCAACGAAGAGGTGCGGCCCAGCTCGCGCCCGGCCCGTGCCCGTTCGGCCTTCCAGGTATCAATTCCGGCCCGCGCTTCGGTGATGCTGGCCCGTTGCGCTTCGACCTGTCGGTCAATCACCTGCAAGGCCGCCTCGGCAGCCTGCACAGCGGCATTCGCTTGCTCCAGACGGGCGCGATAATCGCGGTCATCCAGCCGGACCAGCACCTCCCCGGCCTTGACCACCACGTTGTTGCTGACCAGCACCTCGCTGACATAGCCGGAAATTTTTGGCGCAATCGCAGTCAGATCACCATGGACATAGGCGTTGTCGGTGCTTTGTTCAAAGCGATGATCGTACCAGTGCATGCCACCCGCAACGGCACCAGCAGCGACAACGGCGAGGATCGCACCACGGAGAATCTTCTTTTTCATAATCCTTGCCTTATGTATCGCTTTGGACGTAGGCTACGCTAAACTGAACCGTTCAGTTCAGAAATGAACTATGCTCATTAGCACCGACCGTCAAGCGCAAAACCAGACTCACAAGTTTAATTTTTTGTACTGTACAGCGACGGTCCCGGCGTGCGACTGACCTTCCCGAGAAAGTTTATCCTCTCTGTGGGCTACTTTATGGTTACGGACTTATGATGGACCCTGTCGAGACTTCTGCCTGCCCTGCACCGCGCCGCTCGAAAAAGCGCGAGGCCATTCTGGCCAGTGCCCGCACCCTGTTCTGTCAGGAAGGCTTTGTCAGCACCAGCATGGACGCCATCGCCGCCCACGCCCAGGTTTCCAAGGCCACCGTCTATGCGCACTTTTCTTCCAAACAGCATCTGTTCTGCGAAGTCGTGTCGCATGTCACCGACGCCTACATCAAACTGTCCGAGGATTTGCTGGATGCCCCCCTGCGCGAAGGCCTGACCACCATCGCCCTGCGCTTTCTGGAAATGGTCACCAAGCCAGAGTCGGTCACCATTTACCGCACCCTGATCAATCAGGGGCAGGATTTTCCCGAAATGGTCGAAGCCTTCCGCGATGCCGGCCCGCGGCGGATCATCCCGGCCATCGCCCATTATTTCCGCGTGCAGAGCGAGCGGGGGCGGCTGAAAATTGCCGACCCGCTGCTGATGGCCACCATCTTTCTGCATACGGTCAAGGGCGAAGGACAGGGACGGGCTCTGGGAACCTGCATCAGCAACTATCCCGACCGGGTGATCATCGACGAACTGGTGACGATGATCCTCACCACCTACGCCCCCGACCGGCCACAGGCCGACCCGGCGCGTCAGGCCATCTCCACCTGACGGCGGGCCTGTTTGTCGCGGTACATCGCCGCATCGGCCTGCACCAACGCCTGTTCCGCCGAACAGGATGCGGGATCGACACACAGAATCCCGAAACTACCACCCGGATAGTGGAACGCCGCATGGCGCAGGGCATAGTCGCCCTGAATCAGCGGAGCCAGGCGGGCGCGGGTGGCGGCGGTGATGGCCTCATGCGTCTGCTCGACGCCATCCACCAGCCCCACCACCACAAACTCATCACCGCCCAGTCGTCCGGCCACATCGCCCTGCCGAACACCCTGCCGCAACCGCTGGGCAATGGCCTGCAGGAACTCATCGCCCGCATCATGACCATAGGTGTCGTTGATCTTTTTAAAGCCGTCGAGGTCGATGAACGCCACCATCACCCGCTGGCCATGGCGTTGCCCCTGCGCAAACAAGCGGTCCAGCTCGGCCAGAATGAAGCGCCGGTTGGGCAGGCCGGTCAAGGCATCGGTGAAGGAATAATTTTCCAGCGTGGCATTGGCCATCTGCAACTGTTCGACCAGTCGTTCCCGCTGTAAATGCTGGGCAATCAGGCCGGCAAACAGTGTCAGCACCTGCAATCCCTGTTCGGAAACCGGCTGCTGACGGGTGCTGGCGCCACACAGGGTGCCAAACACTTCGCCACCGTCCAGCATCACCGGGGCGCTGAGATAGGTTCGAATCCCCAACAGCCGGGCGGCATCGGATTCTCCCCAACAGACGTTGACCTCATCGGTGTAGAAGCGCTTTTCCTGCAAGGCCCGCTGACACAGGGTATCTTCCCACGGGAAAATACCGCCTTCCGGGATTTCCATCTGCTGGCTGTTGCGGGCATAGAGGATTTCCTGCACCCCTCCCGCCACATCGACGTGGGTGAGATAGGTACTTTCCAGACCGGTCACCAGCTCAAGCAACTCCAGCAGCGGCCGGGTCAGTTGCTCGACCGTGCGGGCCGTCAGCACAACGCTGGACATCTGGGCCAGCATGCCATTGGGAAGCGGTCTCTCGGAACTCTGCATGGTCGGCTTTCTGCTCTGTCAGGTGTACGCCCGACGGTCATAGTACCGCACGACATCTGTGCAGAACATGTCCGATAGCGCCTTAATGACAGAAAAACGTTATCGTCCACACACCTCCGGCTGAATATCCTCACCCAAAGTCGTAATCGTCGGGTGATCTCCGCACAGCGGGCAGCCGGGATCACGCCGCGCCTTGATGGTGCGGAAGCTGGCCTCCAGCGCGTCATAAATCATCAGTCTTCCGACCATGCTGGTGCCGATTCCCAGCAGCTCCTTCACCACTTCGGTGGCCTGTAAGGTGCCCATCGTGCCTGCCACCGCCCCCAACACCCCGGCCTGGGCGCAGGTGGGAATCTGGCCGTCCGGCGGCGGGCCGTGGAAGATGCAGCGATAGCACGGGCCTCCGGCATGGGGCTTGTAGGTCGCCAACTGGCCGTCAAAGCGCAGAATGGCGGCGCTGACCAGAGTCTTTCTGGCAAAATAGCAGGCGTCGTTGATCAGGAAGCGGCTGCCAAAGCTGTCGGTTCCATCGGCCACCACATCGTACTGGCCGATGATCTCCAGTGCATTGGCAGCAGTCAGCCGTTGCCGGTAGGGGATCACCTGCACGTCGGGGTTCAGCGCCGTCAGACTGACCAGCGCACTGTCCACCTTCGGATGCCCGATGCGGTCGGTGGTATGGGCGATCTGCCGTTGCAGGTTGGACAGGTCCACCGTGTCATCATCAACGATCCCGATGGTGCCCACCCCGGCAGCGGCCAGATACAGGGCCAGCGGCGAGCCCAGCCCCCCCGCCCCGATGATCAGCACCCGCGCCTTCAGCAGTTTTTCCTGCCCGGTGCCCCCCACCTCGGGCAGCAGGATGTGGCGGGCATAGCGATGAATCTGGTCGTCGCGAAAGTCCATCGGTTACGCTTCCTGTTCCTGTGCCAGCGCATTGACCACCGCAGCGGCCATGGCACTGCCGCCACGCCGTCCGTGCAGGGCTATAAAGGGCACGCCACGGCTGTTGGCAATCAGCTCGTCCTTGGATTCCACCGCCCCGACATAGCCAACCGGAAAGCCGATGATCAGCGCCGGACGCGGTCCCCCCTGATCAATCAGGCTCAACAGGTGAAACAGGCAGGTCGGGGCATTACCGATCACCACCACCGCGCCGTCCAGATGGGGCCGCCACAGTTCAACCGCCGCCGCCGAGCGGGTGGTATCCAGTCGGGCCGCCAACGGGCGGACCTGCGGATCATTCAGGGTACACAGCACCGGATTGGCCGCAGGCAGGCGGGCGCGGGTGATGCCGTGGCTGACCATCTCGCAATCACACAGCAGGGCCGCCCCCGCCGCCAGCGCTGCCCGCCCGGCGTTGCCCGCCGCCGGGGAAAAGCGCAGATCGTCAATCACGTCGGGCATGCCACAGGCATGGGCCACCCGCACCGCCACCTTTTCCAGATCGGCAGGAATGCGCGCCAGATCGGCCTCGGCACGAATAATGGCGAACGACTGGCGGTAAATATCGGCAGGGTCTCGGCTATAGGACTGCATCGGGGCGGTATCCACACGTCAAAGGGAGGCCTCGGCATCGGGCAGGCGGCGGTCTATGGCCAGCGCCATCCGGGCCAGATCCGCCACATGGGCGCTGGTCTGTCCGGCCTGATCAAGGGCAAGGATTTCGGGCAAGGTCCGCCAGGCACAGTCGGCGGCATCATCTCCGGCAACGCCATCGCCGCTTTGCCACTGACACAGCACCGCTGTCAGCACAAAGTGATAGCGAACCGCCCCGACGATGTCGCGTTCGATGACGTCCAGACTGGCAAAGGCGGCGGGGAGTGTGCCATGGCGGGCCACCGCCTCGACGGCGGTTTCTTCGCGCAGTTCCCGCACCGCTCCGGCGGCCAGCGTCTCGCCCAGCATCAGGCGACCACCGGGAAAGCCCCAGCATCCGGCATCGGGGGGATTTTTGCGCTGAACCAGCAACAGCCGTTCCTCACGCACCACCACCGCCAGAACCGCAGGCTGCGGTCCGCGCGGATAGCGGCTGACCGGCATTGACGGCACTGGGGCCGGGGAGGTGACGGTTACACCGTCGTCTTCATCCCCAACCTCGTCGAGATCATCCTCGAAATCATCCTCATCGGGACGCCCGCTCACCGGCCAGCCTCCCCCGGCGAACCGGCCTCAGGACAGGGGCGGAGCCACAGGACGGGGCGCGACATACTGGCCGACATCCACCGTATCGCACTGATCAGGCCGCAGGTACGACTGGGCATACTCGTCATGGACCCCCGAGGTCAGGAACAATTCAAACAGGTCGGCGTCAATGTGGCGATCCTTCTTCATGAAGTTCAGGATCTTGACGCACTCGGATACCTTCTTGGGGGTCTTATAGGGCCGGTCGGCGGCGGTCAAGGCCTCGAACACGTCGGCAATGGCCATGATCTTGTCCGACACCGTCATCTGGTCACCGGTCAGGCCATGCGGATAGCCGGTGCCGTCGATCTTTTCGTGGTGGTTTCCCGCAATGGCCGGAATGCGCTTCAGGCTCTTGGGGAACGGCAACTGCCGCAGCATTTCCTGGGTCAGCACGATGTGATCGTTGATCACCTTGCGCTCTTCGTTGGTCAGCGTGCCGCGCTGGATGCACATGTTGTACAACTCGCCACGGTTATAGACGCCAACGATGTGTTCGGCGCGGTCTTCCAGCAGCTTTTCCACCGCAGGCGCGGGCGGCGGCGGTGCGGCCTGCAGACGCTGGGTTTCTTCCCACGACAGTCCGAGGGTGCGGTCAAAGTAACGGGTCCAGGTCCGCTCGGCGATCTGCTTGCAGCGCTCCACCTTGTCGGGGGCCATGAATTCGCCGCCAATATTGCTTTCGGCAATAAAGGCAAAGTCCGCTTCCAGCGCCGCCACCTGTTCGGCAAAATCCTGCTCGCACAGGGCGGCATCTTCGCCAGCCAACTGGCGGCGCAGCATGGCGATCTCGGCATCCCGGCGCATCACCTCGAACCGGGTCCGCACTTCGTGGATGCGGTCATAGATCGTTTCCAGCTTGGTCGCCTTGTCGACCACATATTCCGGCGTCGTCACCTTGCCGCAATCATGCAACCATGCCGCCAGATGCAGTTCATACCAGTCGTCTTCCGACAACTGATAGTCGGCAAACGGACCCTCGGTCTGCTCACACGCCGCCCTGGCCAGCATTTTGGCAATCACCGGCACCCGTTCGCAATGGCCGCCGGTGTAGGGGGACTTGGCGTCAATGGCCCGCGCCAGCACCTTGATGAAGCTGTCCATCAGGTCGCGCTGCGCCTGCAGCAGGCGCTGGTTGTCAATGGCCACCGCCGCCTGACTGGCCAGAGCCTCGACCAGCGGCTGAACGGTCGAAGAAAAGGCGATCACTTCGCCGCTGTCGTTCTGGGCATTGATCAGCTGCAGAACCCCGATCACTTCGTCGTGAGTATTCTTCAGCGGAATGGTCAGGAATGATTTGGAGCGATAGCCGGTGCCGGCATCAAACTTCTTGGTGCCCGAAAAGTCGAACCCCTGCGCGGTATAGGCATCCTCGATATTGATCGACTGCCCGTTCAGCGCCACATGGGTCGCCACGTTGTTGTGGTTCGGTTCGCCGGTCTGTGGATTATAAAGCGGCAGGGCCGGAAAGGGGATCGCCGTGCCGGTGGTCCCGCCCATCGCCGTTTTCAGGGTGTCATTGCGCAGGATCTTGAACGCCAGCGACCGCCCGTCGTCGCTGACCAGATACAGCGTCCCGCCATCGGCGTTGGCAAAAGCTTTGGCTTCCAGCAAAATCAGCTCGGTCAGCCGGTCGTGGTTGCGTTCGGCTGACAGGGCAATGCCGACTTCGATCAGGCGCTGCAGGTCTGCCGAAGCGACTCCGGCTGCCGAGTGAACCTGAGAAGATGAATCTGTGTGTTCGGTCATGGTCGCATCCACGGTTGCATCCCCTCTGGCAAGCCTTGATACCGTTCCCGTTGGCCTACAGACAGACCCGGCCGGATGGGACAGACTTGGAGGCAGTCTAACACTCCCCCCTAAAAAGGGGACGCAAGAAATTGGTCACGCCGATGAATATGTCCAGGATGTCACAAGTATCGGCCTCCCGCGACGTTCTACACTATTGGCAGAAGACCGCAAGACCAACCTGAATACTGGGATTGCATAAAAAGACCCATATGCCTGTCACTCCCCCGCACTCCGGCGGGAAAAGCCGCTGGCGACAGCCCCGGGAAACAGCGTATGGTGCAGGGAAGTCGTCTCTTTTCCCGTCAGACAGATCCCCGGAGCAGTCCGCCCGGAGCAGTCCGCCCGGAGCAGTGCGCCCGGAGCAAGGAGCAAGGAGCATCATGCCATCGTCAGCCTTTCTTCGCCGCCCTGACGGCCCCGGCCTGACCCTGCGCCCCTCGCTGGCCTCGCCAACGACATTGCCCGCCTATGCCAGCCTGTTCCGCACCTGCTTTCCCGGTGCCGCCATCGCCAATCCGGCCTATCTCAACTGGCTGTACGCGGAAAATCCCTCCGGCCCGGTGGTCGGCTTTGACGCCTGGGCCGGTGATACACTGGCCGCGCATTATGTGTGCGTGCCGGTGGAAACGATGCTGGCTGGCATCCCCTGCCGGTGCCTGCTGTCGCTGAACACCGCCACCCATCCGGCATGGCAGGGACAAGGGTTGTTCACCCGTCTGGCCCAGGCCACCTATGAGATGGCGACCGCCGATGGCTATGCCGCCGTCTATGGCGTTGCCAATGCCAACAGTACCCCCGGCTTTTTGCGCAAGCTGGCGTTTCAGGCCGTCGCCCCGCTGGAAGCCCGGATCGGCATCGGCGGTGTCTCGCACAAGCGCGCATGGCCCGACGTCTGCGCCAGCAGCATGTTCCGTCGCCGCTGGACAGCCGCGTCGTTGCGCTGGCGGATGAGCAATCCCCTCAACCCGGTACAGGCCCGCCACCTGAACGGACAGCAGTGGGGCTTTACCGCCCGCACTGGCCGCCCCGGCGTGGTCGCCTATGGTGAAAGCTGGCTGGAGCAGCCTGACCATGGTCCCGACCTGCCGTCCTCCCGCAGTCCGCTGGGCCTGCGGGTGTTTCTTGGGCTGATGCCTCCGGCGCTGGCGGCCTATGGTCGCTTTGTCCCCCTTCCGGCAGTCTTGAAACCATCGCCGCTGAATCTGATCTATCGCCGTCTGGGGGCTGGTCCCGAGACCCTGGACCCGGGGTCAACCCTGCTCGGTTTCCTTGATTTTGATGCGTTCTGAGGCTGCCATGCCCGTGCCACCCCTGGCCGTTTTTCTGTTTGCCCATCAGGATGATGAATTCGGCTGCTTTGCCGCCATCGAAGCCGCCCGCGCCGATGGACTGCGCCCGGTTTGCCTGTACCTGACCGATGGCGGCGGCGGACGCGCCAGCCCGCAGGCCCGCTGTGACGAAAGCCGCCGGGTGCTGCTGTCGCTGGGCGTCGCCGCAGAGGACATCCATTTCCCCGGCATCAGCGAGCGTCTGCCCGATGGTGGCCTTGCCGGGCACCTGCCCGCTGCCTTCGCCGCCGTACAGCAGTGCCTGCTGGCCTGTCAGGCTCCCGTTGCCCGCCTGCTGATCCACGCCTGGGAAGGCGGCCATCAGGATCATGATGCCGCCCACCTGCTGGGGCTGGCCGTCGCCCACTCCCTCGACCTGCTGCCCCGGACCCGACAGTTTGCCCTCTATCATGGCGCAGGCCTGCGTCACGGGCTGTTCCGGGTGCTGGCCCCGCTGGCCGCCAACGGCCCTTGCGACCGGACCCGCCTGCCATGGGCCAGCCGCCTGCGCTATCTGCGCCTGTGCTGCGGTTATCCCTCGCAATGGAAAAGCTGGCTCGGGTTGCTGCCGTTTGTCGGCCTGCACCTGCTGGTTCAGGGAACGCAGGACCTGCAACCGGTCTCGCTGGAGCGGATTCAGGATCGCCCGCATCCCGGCCCCCTGCTGTATGAAGAGCGCGGAGCCGCCCGCTGGGCCGAGCTGGTCGCCGCGGTCACACCGTTTGCCGCAACCCACCTTGGCACCGCCCCGACCCCGGCGGTATAACACCGCCCATCATGATGCAATGAAGGTACTTTTCCATGCCCTATGCTTCCCTGCGGGACTTTATGGAGCGACTGGAGCGCGAGGGCCGTCTGGTCCGCGTCAAGGAACCGGTCTGCACCGATCTGGAAATGACCGAAATCCAGACCCGCCTGCTGGCCGAAAAGGGTCCGGCAGTCCTGTTTGAAAACCCGGTCCGTGCCGACGGGACGCCCTATGGCATGCCGGTGCTGGTCAACCTGTTCGGCACCGTCGAGCGGGTCGCCTGGGGGATGGACCGCGAACCGCACCAGTTGCGCGGCGTCGGCGAGACGCTGGCCTTCCTCAAGCAGCCCGAACCGCCAGCCGGTTTGCGCGATGCCTGGGAAATGCTGCCGCTGATCAAGACCGTGCTGTCGATGAAGCCCAAGACCATCAGCAGCGCCCCCTGTCAGGAAGTGGTGCTGACCGGTGACCAGATCGACCTGTCCCGCCTGCCGATCCAGCAATGCTGGCCGGGCGAACCGGCACCGCTGATCACCTGGCCGCTGGTGGTGACCAAAGGCCCTGGCAAGGGCAAGGAAGACGGCTTCAACCTTGGCATCTACCGTATGCAGGTCACTGGCAGGAATACCACCCTGATGCGCTGGCTGAAGCATCGCGGCGGTGCCCAGCATTACCGCCGCTGGGCCAAAGACCACGGCACCGCCATGCCCGCCGCCGTGGTGCTGGGGGCCGATCCCGGCACGATTCTGGCTGCCGTCACTCCGGTTCCCGACACCTTGTCGGAATACCAGTTCGCCGGTTTGCTGCGCGGCAAGAAGGTCGAACTGGTCGATTGCAAGACCGTGCCGCTGAAGGTTCCGGCGCAGGCTGAAATCGTGCTGGAAGGCCACGTCATGCTCGACGAGTTCGGCGACGAAGGCCCCTATGGCGACCACACCGGCTATTACAATTCGGTCGAGCCGTTCCCGGTGTTCCGCATTTCCGCCATCACCATGCGCAAAAAGCCGATTTACCTGTCAACCTTCACCGGCCGTCCGCCCGATGAGCCAAGCGTGCTGGGCGAGGGGCTGAACGAAGTGTTCATCCCGCTGCTGACCCAGCAGTTCCCCGAAATCGTTGACTTCTGGCTGCCGCCCGAAGGCTGTTCCTATCGCATCGCGGTGGTCAGCATGAAGAAGGCCTACCCCGGCCACGCCAAGCGGGTGATGATGGGGGTGTGGTCGTTCCTGCGCCAGTTCATGTACACCAAGTTCGTGATCGTGGTGGATGACGACATCAACTGCCGCGACTGGAAAGACGTCATGTGGGCCGTTTCCACCCGCATGGACCCGGTGCGCGACATCACCATGATCGAAGGCACCCCGATTGATTACCTCGATTTTGCCAGCCCGGAAAGCGGTCTGGGCGGCAAGGTCGGGCTGGATGCCACCAACAAGTGGCCACCGGAGACTCACCGCGAATGGGGTGAAAAGCTGGCCATGGACCGCAGCGTGATCGAGACGGTCAATGCCAAATGGCACAAGCTGGGCCTGCCGGGTTCCGGTAAATCCATCTGGCCGGAACCACCGACCGAATCCTGAAGACGGTGTTGCCGGAACCCGTTTAGACCAGCGTGCGTTAAATCTGACACCACAGTACACGACAGTTGGTGGAAAAGAATGGGCTATCGCCCAAACCCATTCGGGGCCTGAGGCCCCGAACCCCCATTTTTTCTTTCAATATCAAGTCAATGGGGTCTGGGGCCTCAAGGCCCCAGCGAGGTTTGGAGCAGCGCTCCATGACCCTGTTTTCTGTTTGTCGTGTACTGTGATCGGACGCAGGCACGCTGGTCTGGCCTTTTGTTCTGCCGCATTGTTGTTGCGAAAACCGGTTCCCACTTTTCGCACAATGCTCTACTGCGCCGCCAGCGTATTGGCGTCGGTCTTGTCGATCGAACGCGACAGCTCGTCCAGAATGCTCAGGACATTGCTGCTGGCTTCGTTCATTTCGCGCAGGTGGACCAGGGCACCATCCATATCCTGCCGGTAATAGGCATCCAGCGCCGCCTTTGCACTGGCATGCACCACCTCGTGCGGGACTTCCAGGCGACGGAAGTGCGGATTGCCGGTCAGGCGGGGATCCTTGACCGTGTCGTACCATTTGCCCAACCGGCACTGATGGTCGTCGGGAACCTCGTGGGAATGCCATTCACCATCCCCCATCAGCACGTCAACCACCCGCTTTTTGAACAGCACATGGTCGATCTTTGCCAGTTCGCACAGGCCCCGGCTGGACCCGTCATGGAACCATTGGGTGGCACTGTTGGAGATGTGTGTGTTGCTGGTCTGGATGGCATGCGACACCGTGCGCACCAGCGTATTGTTTGCGCTCGCCATATCGGCCACCGAACCAATCCGCCCGGCGATCACTTCGCTGGCATCCTGTTGTTGGTGCAGGATGTAGGAAATTTCCTGAATCTTGGCCGCGACGTTGGTAATCTGGCTCGACATCTGGTTGATTTTCTCAACCGTGGCATCAATGGCCCGTTCGCCGCTTTGCACCGCGTCCTGCGAGCGGTTCATGGTCTGACGGATCGAGTCCATCCCGCGCCGCAGGGCGTCGATCTTTTGCGCAATGTCTTCGGTCGATTTGCTGGTCTGGTTGGCGAGGTTTTTCACCTCGTTGGCCACCACCGCAAAGCCCTTGCCGGCTTCCCCCGCCCGGGCGGCTTCGATGGTCGCATTCAGCGCCAGCAGGTTGGTCTGGTTGGCGATGTTCTCGATCACCGCCAGAATCTGGCCGATCTGCTCAGACGCCATCGCCAGATCATCAACGCTGCCTGCCGTATCAGCCACCGCGTCGGAAATCAGGGTGATCGCCTTGCGAGCCGCTTCGGCGTTGTTGGTGCCGTCGGTGACCACCATGTGGGCTTCTTCGGCATCAACGGCAGCAGCCTGACTGTTGCGTGAAATGTCTTCGACCGCGTTGACCATCTCTTGCGCCGAGCGGGCAATCGAATCCCCTGATTCCGCCACCAGATGGGAATTGCGCACCAGCTCGGCCAAACTGGCCGTGGCATCGTTCATGCTGATGATGGTTGCCGACAACTGCCGCAGATTGCCCACCGACTGTTCACGGTGACGGATATCGGCGGTGATGCCGTCATGGTCGGTTTCATAGGCCGACAGGGCCAGCGCCATATCATTGAACACCAACCGGTTGAGGGTGCTCAGCAGGCCTTGCAGACGATTCGATTTCCACCAGTAGCGTTCGATCACCGCCTTGCTGAACCCGTTCAGGATCAGCGAATAGGTCGACAGGTACCACGCAGGCGACAGGCCGATCCGCGCATGGGCAGCCCCGACCCGCAACGCCCGTTGCTGATAGGCATCATTCGGGCCATCGCGCAGCAGGCCCAGCCAGTGAGAGGCCTGCGTCTTTTTCAGCTGCGGGATGCGGCTGCTGTCCCCCAGCACCTTGGCCAGCTCCGGGGTTTGCTGCAACGTCGCATAAAAGTGATCCACCAACGGCCCAAGGCACCCTTCGGCAACCTTGTACAAGGGGGCAAGATTCGCCGCATCTTCCGGAGTCCACAGAAAATTACGGACCCGGTTCAGCTCGTTCAGCTCAAGATCGCTCACAACATCAGCCTTTGCTTTTTTGACATCCCTCGACACTGCCAGCGCAGCCAGATGCCCTTTGGTGCACGCATGCACTTTTGGTTATGTTTGCGGATAATCCCCTGAAACAAGAAGGGATGACAACATAAAACCGACACACTTCCCTTTCGGAATAGCAACCTTTCAGTCACAAACTAGACAAAGGTATAGGTCTGGGCAGAGATCGGACCCAAAAGTCCTCTGTTCAAAGGAGGCCAAATCACCGACAGGTTGGCCCCCCGCCGATGGCAATCACCATTGACCTCCGAAAGCCGCTTAAGTTTTGGCGGGAAATGCTTTAAGGTCTGCTCCCTTTTGTCTTTCGTTCTCAACCCACGAGTCCCATCATGTCCGACGATCTGATTGCCTTCGCCCGCGAGTCCTCTGCCTGGCCCTTTCAGGAAGCCAAAGAGCTGCTGGACAAGCGCCTGAAAGGCAAAACGCCGGACAAGGGCTATGTGTTGTTTGAAACCGGCTATGGCCCGTCGGGCCTGCCGCACATCGGCACCTTTGGCGAAGTCGCCCGCACCAGCTGGGTGCGCCGGGCGCTGGAGCTGATTGCTCCGGACATTCCGACCCGCCTGTTTGCCTTTTCCGATGACATGGACGGCCTGCGCAAGGTGCCGGACAACATCCCGAACAAGGAGCTGGTCGGTGCCCACCTCGGCAAGCCGCTGACCCGCGTCCCCGACCCGTTCGGCACCCACAACAGCTTTGGCGAGCACAACAATGCCCGCCTGCAAGGCTTCCTTGACTCGTTCGGCTTCCAGTACGAATTCCGCTCGGCCACCGAGTGCTACACCAGCGGTGCCTTTGACAAGGCCCTGCTGCGCGTTCTGGAATGCTATGACGATGTTTGCAACGTCGTGCTCCCCACCCTGGGCGAAGAGCGCCGCCAGACCTATTCGCCGTTCATGCCGCTGTGTCCGCGCACCGGGCAGGTGCTGCAGGCCAAGGTCGTTGAGCGCGACCTCGCCAGCGGCTCGATCGTCTATGAAGACCCGGAAACCGGCGACTACATCACCGTGCCGGTCACCGGCGGGGCGTGCAAGCTGCAGTGGAAGGCCGACTGGGGCACCCGCTGGTATGCGCTGGGCGTCGATTACGAAATGTCCGGCAAGGACCTGATCCCGTCCGTCGAACTGTCGTCGAAGATCTGCCGGATTCTGGGCGGCACCCCGCCGATGAACCTGACCTATGAACTGTTTCTCGACAATCAGGGCCAGAAGATCAGCAAGTCGAAGGGCAACGGCCTGTCGGTCGAAGAGTGGCTGAAGTACGCCCCGGCCGAAAGCCTGGCCCTGTTCATGTACCAAAAGCCCAAGGCCGCCAAGCGCCTGTATTTTGACGTGATCCCCAAGGCCACCGACGAATACCTGTCGTTTGCCGAAAAGGGTGCCGAACAGACCGGCAAGGCGCTGTTCGACAATCCGGCCTGGCATATCCACGCGGGCAAGATTCCGGCGGAAAAGACTCCGCTGACCTTCTCGATCCTGCTGAATCTGGTCGGTGTCTGCCATTCGGACGACCCGGCGGTGCTGTGGCATTACATCAGCCGCTATGCTCCGACCGCCACCCCCGAAGCCAACCCGATCCTCGACAAGCTGGTGCGCTACGCGATCGTCTACTACGAAGACTTCGTGAAGCCGTCAAAGGTGTTCCGTCCGGCCACCGAAGCCGAAAAGGTTGCCCTCGGCGAGCTGCGCGCCGAGCTGGCCAAGGCTGGCCCGGATGCCGACGCCGAAACCCTGCAGAACATCGTCTATGCCATCGGCAAGGCCCACGAAGCCACCTTCCCGTCGCTGCGCGACTGGTTCAAGGCGCAGTATGAAATCCTGCTGGGTCAGGAACAGGGGCCGCGCATGGGCAGCTTCTTTGCCCTGTTCGGGGTCACCGAATCCGTTGCCCTGCTGGACAAGGCCATCAACGGCGAAGCCCTCGCCTGATCCTGAAGTCTTGCAATGAGGGCACCCTCCCTCATTTGCTCCTCACCTGTCGTGTACTGTGGGTTCACATCACAGTACACGACACACAGAAAACAGGGCCGTGGAGCGCTGCTCCACACCTCGCTGGGGCCGTTAGGCCCCAGACCCCATTCATTTGATTATAAAAGAAAAGATGGGGGCCCGGGGGCATCGCCCCCAGGTGAATGGTCGGGGCCTCAGGCCCCGAATGGGTCTGGGCGATAGCCCATTCTTTTCCACCAACTGTCGTGTCCTGTGGCGTCAGGTTCAACGCACAATGCTCTAGTCTCCCGCGCACTGACGAACGGAAACACACTTGTTGTTACCCGGCCCTTCGCACTGCAGGACCCAGGAACAACCGCCCTCAGAAGAGGCCGCAGCCGCATCTTTTTTGTTCGTACTGCGCTTCGCCGACTCCTTGGACTTTTCGCTCTCACCGTCCGTTGCCGAAGCCCCCTTGTGCCCTGTAGTCTCATCGCCCTCTGCCGTCGCCCGCGCCTTCTCGGCAGCTGCAGCGGCTTCGGCTTCGGCTTTGGCTTTGGCGGCGGCAGCCGCTTCGGCCTCGGCTATGGCTTTTGCTTCAGCTTTGGCAGCCGCTTCAGCTTTGGCCGCAGCTTCCAGCTCGGCTTTGGCCTTGGCAGCAGCGGCTTTCTCGGCAAGGGCATCGGCCTTTGCTTTTGCTTCTGCATCGGCCTTTATCCGGGCCGCTGCAGTCGCCTTTTCAGCGATTTCGGCATCGGCCTGCGCCTTTGCGCTGATCTGCTTCTCCGCAACAACGGGCTTGTCAACAGCAGGAGCCACCTTGGCGGGCTGGGCATCCACCGGCGGTTCACCTGATGCGGCGACCGGCGGAACCGGAGCCCCCGCACCGGCTGTGCCGACAGGCTCATCTGCCACAGGGAGCTTGGCAGGGGCCGCGACCGGCGGTTCACTGCGGACCAGCGTCCACCACTGCACCACCCCCGGCGTACCGCCGACCAGAGCCGCCAGCCCCGCGCCCAACAGCACGCCCATCAGCGTCACAACCCACAGAATTGTCCGGCCCCGGGGGGATGCCCGTTCACGGCCCGCCCCCGCCTGCCCCTCTGCAGAGGCCGCACGCGCGGCGGGGGTGGTGGTAACATTCGGCATGCGCGACACCGGGCGTTCGACCGGCAGGATGGTTTGCCCGACATGATGACGGGCATTGCTGCCAACCACCGGCACCAACACCCCCTGCACGCTGGCTTCGGGCTCGACTCCCAGCGCCTCGTACTGGACTTCACCGTTGAAGTCACAGCCCTGCGCAAAGGTCACCGCCCGCGATTTCAGCACTCCATCCACTTTGCCACCGACGACAGCCGTGTTGGCATCAATGGCAGCAGAAATCCGCCCTTGCGGCCCCACCACCAGCGTTTCGGCCTGAATGTCGCCCTGCATGGCGCCATCGATCTCGACCACCCCCGAGCATTGAATCCGCCCACGCACCACCAGATCAGGCGCCAGATACGAGCCTCGACGGAAGGAAGACGGGACCGAAGCGGTGGGAGAAAGGGAGATTGCAGAGCTCATGAAGTACCTGATCAAGCGTTAAACCAGCACAAACGACAAAGGCGGTCAGCCACAAACACGCAGCCCAACCGCCTTTGCTGTTGCAGTCCCCCGTCAGACCGGAGCCGTTACCAAAGCCCCCGGCTCAGCCCTGAACGGAGTCCGGGAAACACCTTACTTGCCTTCCGGCTTGAAGGTGATTTCCACGCGGCGGTTCTGCGATTCCGGCCGGTCGTTAGGAGTACTCACCTTCAGCTTTTCCTCGCCATAGGCTTCCAGAGCCATGGCACTGGCCGAAACACCGAGCTTCGCCAGAGCGGTTGCCACAGCTTCGGCGCGCTTTTGCGACAGCAGGATGTTGGTGTTGGCATTGCCGGCGGTGTCGGTATAGCCGGACACCACCACCACCACGTCCTTGTTGGACTTATAGGCGGTCGCCGCAGCCTGCAGGACGGACATCGCGGTTTCGTCCAGCTGGAACGAGCCGGTCTTGAAGTAGACAACGAACGGGCCGTTCACCGGCGCGACCGCTGCCTTGGGGGCCTTGCCCTTCAGGGCAGCCATCGCGGCATCGAAGGTCGCCTTGCAGGCGGCGATATCGTCGGGCTGATGGCCTTCTTCGGCTTCTTCGAGGAAGCAATCGAAACCGGCAGCCTGAGCACGGGCAGCCATCTGCGGCATCGTGGTGCGGGCACCGCTGTTCAGAACCTCCATCAGCTCGGCACGCATGGTGGTGGCTTCGCCGATGAAGCGGTCGTCCAGATCACGTTCTTCGAGGGCGGTCGGCAGGACGGTTTGACCGCTGGCGGCGGCGCGCGCCTTGCGGATGAAGTAAGCGGCATCACCCCAGTCATAGCGGCCCCGTTCAGCAGCAGCGAGGTCGGCATATTCTTTTTGCAGGGCTTGCTCGAAAGCGCCTCCGCCATTTGCCATCGAACGCGCACCGTCCACATCCCAGCGGTCAGCGCACGCAGACAAAAGACCGGCTGCTGCGGTCACGAGTAAAACCTTTTTAAGCATTGTGTTGCCGTCCTTTTTTTACAGAGTGGCGAAACTCAGTCCCGTTGCATGGGCCCACAGGTGTCTGTTCCTTGTTTTTCTGTACATGGCAGGCAGCCACCGCGCAAGGTCCAGCCCGAAGGCGACCTGCGAAAACCAGCCACCATGGCGCAAGCGACACACGGCATGGACCGGTGCGTCATCGCCCCCGACGATCCAACTGTGCCCAAGGACATGCCCCCGGACCCATCATTCATTCTCCCAAGAGTACGATCCCCCCACCTTGCGCCTGACGCGCAAAAGAGGCCGCCTCCCTGATCCCGACCAAGCCCGGAAGATCCCCCCCTTATGGCTGCCCGCAGGCTCATCCGTTCAGAGACAGATCGCACATCCCGAAACTCAATCATAGATTCTGGTTGCATAGTACCCGCTTCGCTTTTCAAAGCACAGCCTTTTTAAGCCGCACCGTCAAAAGGAAGCCCCTCGTTGACTGGTACTCCCGTCTATAGCGGGAAGGAATATTTCGCTCTGCACCAACATCGGGTAAGCACAGGAAAGAATACGATGGAATAAAATGATATCAAACTGCTTTAACAAGGCATCCATACCATCATCGTTCTTTAACGTAACGAAGAATGACGGTCTTCAACAAAAAAAGACCGCGCAGAATTGTCTTTGCGGAAAACTCATGCATCTGTGGAAATACACAGCTCCCCATGCCGTTCGCTCGCGGGGAGGCAAAGCTCGTTCACCCGTAAGGCACATAGCCCCAGACAGCGCAAAACGGGCCAAATCAGGACGCTTTGGGCACACCCACAAGACCGCACCTCAGGAAAAGAGGAAGCGGCATCGGGAAGGACAAGAAAAAAGCGGGCAACATTGCTGTCCGCCCGCTTTTTCTTCAAGGTCGTTAGCCGATCAGTTCGACTTCTTCGGCCATCGGTCCTTTTTTGCCCATGCGCGTGTTCAGGCGCACACGCTGTCCGGTTTCCAGGGCGGCAATCCCGGAACGATTCAGTGAACCGATCCCGATGAAGACGTCCTTGCCACCACCATCGGGGGTGACAAAGCCGAAGCCCTTTTCGGCGCTGAAGAACTTCACCACGCCTTCGATCACCGCGTTCTCTTCTTCAGGAACAGAGTTTTCCTGATCGACCGAGAAAATCGCGGAAACCTGCGGGCCCTTGGGGCCGGCTTCCAGGTCACAGACGATCACCGCACCCTGCGCCACGGACTGCATGCCAAAGCGCTGCAGCACCGAGACGTGAAGGAAGGCATCCGAGGAGCCATCCTGAGGAGCAACGAAGCCGAAACCCTTGGTGGCATTGAACCACTTAACGGTGGCGCTAATTCCCGACTGCGTCGGAGTCGAGGGCCGGTAAGTCCGGGTGTTCATAGCGGAAACAGAACCTTTGTGCATGGTAGAAACCACAATAAGGAATACCTGATTCCGCACGCCCCTCCAAGGCCCATCCGTCATTTGCGGACTCTTTTTGCATCTTTTCCTCCGGCCTCCACAGGCTGCCCATGAAAGGGGCAGTGAAATATCATGATCTTACAATTATCTATCCATATTTTGATCAAATATTACCCATAAACCTGCCTGTGTCAGACCAGAACAATCCTACCCCTGCGTTTCCCAGCCGTTCCGACTCGCCGGAAAAACCGTGAAACAGAGGGCGTGTTTGCCTCCTCCAAACCGGGGGGGGGCTGCTTTGCGTTAGACCAGCGTGCGATAAATCTGACGCGGACATGCTGGTCTAACTTTTTGTTCTGTCGCATTGTTTTTGCGAAAACCGGTTCCCACTTTTCGTACAATGCTCTAGCGGAAAGAAAATGCTACATCTTTGCTCTGCCAACAGCGCTGCCAGGCACCCGGCCCCACAGCCGTGAGCCCCAGGCTCGAGGATTTTGTTTTGCCGCAGGGATGTTGCGCGCACTGCTCCAGGAGTTCCATCAATGTCTGCCCCCCACGACTGCTTTGCCCACGACCACGCCCTGCTGGCCCTGTCTGACGCCATCGCCCTGCTCCAGACTCGTCTGGGGCCGGTCTGTCAGACCGAAGACCTGTCCGTCTCCGAGGCTCTGGGGCGCGTTGTCGCGGCCGATGTGGTGGCGCAGGTCACGGTCCCGCCGCACGACAATTCGGCAATGGATGGCTATGCCTATCGCGCTGCCGATATTCAGACCGGACAGGCCACCGTCCCGGTCGCCCGCCGCATTGCTGCTGGCGACCCGCCGGGTGCCGCGCTGGAGGCCGGAACCGCGATCCGGATTTTCACCGGCGCCCCGATGCCGCCCGGCGCCGATACGGTCGCCATGCAGGAAGACTGCCAGACCAGCGTCGGCCCGAACGGAAAAACGCTGGTCACCCTGCCTACCCATCAAAAGGCCGGAGCCAACCGTCGTCTGGCCGGGGAAGATGTCGCCGCAGGCACCGTGGTTCTGTCGGCTGGCCGCCGCCTGCGCGGCCCTGATCTGGCAATGGCGGCCTCGGTTGGTCATCGGACCCTGAGCGTTTACCGCCCGCTGAAGGTGGCGCTGTTTTCGACCGGCAACGAGCTGAAGGCCCCCGGCGAAGCACTGGAACCCGGCCAGATTTATGATTCCAACCGCTTTGGGGTCGCAGGCTGCCTGCAAATGCTGGGCTGCGCAGTCACCGATCTGGGCTCTCTGCCGGACAATGCCGAGCGCATCACCGCCGCACTGGAGCTGGCGGCCCGCGACCATCAGCTGGTGGTGACCTCGGGCGGGGTGTCGATGGGCGATGAAGACCACGTCAAAAAAGCCATCGAGCGCATTGGAACGCTGCATTTCTGGCGACTGGCGGTCAAACCCGGTCGCCCGCTGGCCCTCGGCAGTCTGGGAAACACCGTGTTCCTCGGCCTGCCCGGCAATCCGGTGGCCGCGCTGGTCTCCCTGATGCTGATCGGGCGGGCGGTGATTCACCGCCTGCAGGGACGCACCGCCGCGCCGATGCGCCGGTACCGCCTGCCGTCCGCCTTTGCCTTCAGCAAAAAGGCCGGGCGACAGGAATTCATCCGCTGCTGGCTGGAAGACGATGCCAGCGGACAGGTCAGCGTGCAACGCTTTGCCTCGCAAGGCTCGGGCGTCCTGTCGTCGATGGTCAAGGCCGACGGGCTGGTCGATATCACCATCGATACCACCGAGGTGCATCCCGGCGATATGGTCGATTTCCTGCCGTTTGCCGAGGCCCTGTGGTAAGGCCAATCGGGCACGGGGAGTTTTTTTTCACTCCCCGTGCATTTTTCTCTTGCCAACCGTCAAAACAGCCACTAGAAACACGCTCCTCGGCGGGACACACCGCTGAGACAAAAAAGTCACTCACTGGTGACGCCCTCTGCGCCCGTAGCTCAACTGGATAGAGCACTTGACTACGAATCAAGAGGTTGGAGGTTCGAGTCCTTCCGGGCGCACCAGTGTTAAACCCCAGGTCAAAAGCCTGGGGTTTTTCTTTTTGGCTTTGATCTGACACAGATTTTCGCCTTTCGCCCTGCAAAAGCGCCCGCCTGAAAAAAGTTTTGATCCTGTGCATTTTTCCCTTGCCAAAGGTCAAAACAGCCTATAGAAACACGCTCCTCGGCGGGACACACCGCTGAGACAAAAAAGTCACTCACTGGTGACGCCCTCCGCGCCCGTAGCTCAACTGGATAGAGCACTTGACTACGAATCAAGAGGTTGGAGGTTCGAGTCCTTCCGGGCGCACCAGTGTTAAACCCCAGGTCAAAAGCCTGGGGTTTTTCTTTTGCCCTTTTTCCTCGGCGGGGATCGTTCCTCAAACAACGCCTCCTGCCCCGGCAAAGCCATACCGACCTGATCGGCAGCCTGTTGCCCCTGAGTGAACAAAGCCCCATCGAAACGCCGCCCCGAACCATCGCTTTCGCGCAGGGTCAGCCCCAGATCACCAAACGCCTGATCGACCAGCGATCGCCGCACCACCACCAGCGCCCGCCCATCAGCCAGCGCCGGAGCCGCTTGTTCCCGTTCAGCCACCACCGCAAGAATCCGCTCTGCCAGCGACGCTGCCATGCCGAACTGGAACGATGCCTTGGCATCATCGCCCTGCCGGATGAATCGCTGGCTGGCCCGGAATTGTTCCCAGCCCTCGGCCAGCGCCTGCCGGATCACCTGTTCGAGGGTCGCTACCACCTCCAGGCTTTCGGGCAGACCCAGAATGACGTGGGTGATTTTGCGGCTGGCATCGCGTTCCATCCACACCCGGCAATCGAACAGGGCGGCGATGGCAGGCAGGCACAGGCCAATCGGTTGGCGTTGCTTTTTATTGGTTGCCAGCTCCAGCCGCTGGCAGGCCGAGGTCTCGACCAGCGCCTGCGGAAAATCGGCATGGTAACGATCGAGTAATTCCACCAGCTTCCCTGCCGCCGCCACCGCTTCGGCTTCGGTGCACCCGTTGGCGACGGTCCGCGCCCGCAAGGCAGCCACCAGACTGCGCAACTTGTCAGCATTCATTCTAAAGTACCCTTTGCAGTCCTTGATCTGGCAGGCATCTTTTCTTGCCATTTACAGGGGCGGCCATATGCCGGGCCGGAAAACCTTACTCTTTATATTGAAAAGGATATTGACCAACCGGAAAGGCCTGTGGTTGTGTCCTGTTCAGCGGAAGCAACCTGCATTTTCTCCGTTGGGAACACCGCACAGACACAAAAATACGGCCTGTGCGCCCAAAGGGCTATCCCCCATCGCCAAACATGGCATGGCCGGAGGATACAAGCAGGGGTTTTTCGCCACAGGGGCCAATCGTCGCGTTTGGATCAGGGACAGGGAACACCATGAGTCTAAGCACAAAGATTTCCATCGTTTTCGGGGCCATCGCCGTGTGCCTGGTTTCCATGCTGGTGGTGATCAACCTGTATGCGTTCCGGTCATTTTCCATCAATGCGTCGACCGAGCACATCCGGACGGCTGCCGAAATCGTGCGCGTCCATCTGACCGAAGCGATGATCAACGGGGTGATCGACAAGCGTGAAAGCTTCCTCACCCGCCTGATGGAAGTGCAGGGTCTGTCTTCGGCCCGCGTCATCCGTGGTCCGCAGGTGGTCAAACAGTTCGGCCCAGGCCTTGGTGGCCGTGAAACCGCATTTGACACCATTGAAGAATCCGTCCTGCAAAACGGTCAGCCGCAGTACGAAGTCATCGAAAGCGACGACGGCACGACCTTTCGCGGCACCATTCCCTTTGTCGCCACCGCCAGGGGAACCCCCAACTGCCTGCAGTGCCACGAAGTCCCCGAAGGGGCCGTACTGGGGGCCGTCACCATGTCAATGTCGGTGGACAACCTGAAATTCCAGGCGGTAATCACCGTGTTTGCCATCGTCGGCATCGTGATGGTGTTTTCCTCGCTGGCGTTCTTTGTCATTCGCCGCATGATCCGTCCGGTGACCGCCACCGCCCAGAATGTCGAGGAGGCCGTTCAGCGGGCCTTGCGCGGCGATTTCAAGGCCGTTGTCCGCAAGACCACCAACGATGAACTGGGGCAGATTGCCACCGACATGAACCGCCTGCTGGTCTTTCTGGACGCGGGCCTGACCCGGATCGGCAAGAATGTCGCCCACCTGACCAACCGCACCACCAGCAGCGACGACAACCTGCTGGAAGCCACCATCGACATGGTTGATGGTCTGACCCGTGCCGCCCATTTCAAGCAGGCGATCGAAGAAGACGAAACCAAGAGCGAAATTCACCACCGTCTGGCCGAAGTGATGCGGGAAGAATTCCAGTTGCAGGAATATTCCCTCTACGAAATCATCCAGAACAAGAACCAGATGGTCCCGGTCTATGTCGATGGCGAGGCGGAAGGTGCCTGCCGCTGGTGTGACCCGCAGATCATGGTCCGCAGCGAAGCCTGTCGCGCCCGTCGTACCGGCCATCCCGTCGATGGCATCAGCAACCCGGGCATCTGTTACGCCTTCAAGGCTGGCGACCACAACAACGACCGGGTCCATGTCTGCCTGCCGATCATGCAATCCGGCGCGGTTGGCAACGTCCTGCAACTGGTTGCCCGCCCCGAAGACGAGGAGGACCTGCGCAGCAAGATTCCGCTGATCAACGTCTATCTGCGGGAAACCGCCCCGGTGCTGGAAACCAAACGCCTGATGGACTCGCTGCGCGAGTCCAGCCTGCGCGACCCGATGACCGGCCTGAACAACCGTCGCTTCCTCGAGGAATATGTCGAAACCCTGGTGGCCAACAGCCAGCGCAACCAGATGGGCCTGACGGTGATGATGCTCGACCTTGACCATTTCAAGATGGTCAACGACACCTACGGCCACGACGCGGGCGATGCGGTGCTGAAATCGCTGGCCAAAGTGTTGCGGCAGGCGGTGCGGGCGTCGGACATGGTCATTCGCTATGGCGGCGAAGAATTCATGATCATTCTGGTGAATACGGTCGGAGACCCCGCCGATCAGGTCGCCGAGAAAATTCGCGCCTCGGTCGAAGCGATGGAAACCCATGTCGGGGCCACCACCCTGCGAAAGACCATCTCGATCGGTGTCGCCGATTTCCCCAGCGACAGTGATACCTTCTGGCAGGCGGTCAAATTTGCTGACGTTGCGCTGTATCAGGCCAAGGAAAGCGGACGCAACCGCGTGGTCCGCTTTGTCTCGGACATGTGGCAGAACAAGAAAGAGTATTAGACCAGTGTGCGTTAAACCTGACGCCACGGTACACGACAGTTTGAAAACAAGAGCGGGCTGCCGCCCGAACCTGCCCGGGGCCTGAGGCCCCGAACCCCCATTTTTCTTTGACTATCAAAGTAATGGGGTCTGGGGCCGACCAGCCCCAGCGAGGTGTGGAGCAGCGCTCCATGATCTTGTTTTCTGTTTGTCGTGTACTGTCATCTGACGCAGGAACGCTGGTCTGATCTTTTGTTTTGTCGCAGTGATTTTGCGCAAAACCGGAACCACTTTTGCGCTCACGGCTCCAGACCAGTGTGCGCAGGCAGCCTTCCTCCCCCTTTTTGACGCTCACGACCCTTGCGGCCTGGCAGAAAACAAGGCCACCGAAAGGAAGCATCCGGTTCGGGAGTCGCCTTTGGGCACCCGGTCCGAACCGGTCGCGCGACACGACCCAAACGTATTACACCTACAGGAACAAAGACCACAAAACAAAAGTGTCGATGACCACACCAAGGGTTTGCATAAAATAGTATATACAGCCGCACTATACCTATGCCCCATCAGGATCGTGCACTCTGCCGCATAAAAGGGATTGATCAACGTTCACCTGCTACCTATTCTCAATGGGACAGAGGGTTGCCCCATCGCTACAGAGGTGGCGGGCACGGGGATCAACCCTTCCGTAACAGTTCGCAAACACCTGCGGCCTCATACAAAAGGCTGACTCCAGTTTTACTGCGTCAGACCCGTTGTCTATTCGATGCAGGTGCTTTGCCCCAGTGCGAGGGCTTGACCGTGCAAGAACGGCTTATCCGACATATTCGAGAATCCCTTGGGTTCACCCAGCAGGAATTCGCTGCCAGCTTGGGGATCAGCCAGGCCACCGTCTCGCGCTGGGAAGCTGGCCGTGTCAGCCCGGACATCGAAATGCGCCGCCGCATTCATGATCTGGCGCGCAAGGACCGCGGGATGGTCGATGCGCCGCTGTTCGCCCTGATCCGTCGTTCGCCGAGCTATATGGCCCTGCTGGACATGGACATGCGGGTGATGGCCCTGTCCGACACCGCCGCCGCCCTGCACCGCCTGTCGGCCCGCGAGGCCTGTGGTGTCAACTATCGCCCGTTCTTCAGCGAAGACCTGGAAGAAGCCTATAACCAGTCGCTGGCCGCCGGTTTCTTTACCGGCAACACCCTGAACGTTGACCTGTGCTGCCGCATGCTGACCCTGCAGGGTGAGACTGTGTACATGCGCGGGACCTGGCACATCGTGCACCGCCCGTCCAACGGCCACCCGCTGTTGATCTGGCAGGGCGAGCAGATCAGCGAAGCCGAATACCTGTCGACCTCGGCCGAACAGGGTGTGGTCCGTGTCGTTGGCCTGCACGAATGGCTGGAAGACGGCATGCCGAACGGCTCACAGATCGAGGCTGTTGCCTGACAATGCCTGAACACGCCATTGGCGGTTTTGAAGCGGCGCTGATCCTGTTGATCAGCGCCGTCGTCTTTGTACCGCTTGCTGTCCGTTTCAACATCGGCTCCATTCTTGGCTATCTGGGGGCTGGCGCGCTGGTCGGGCCCTCGGGGCTGGGGCTGATCCAGAATGTCGATGCCGTGCGCCACCTCGCCGAATTCGGGGTGGTGTTTCTGTTGTTCGTCATCGGCATCGAGATGAAACCATCCCGCCTGTGGCTGATGCGACGGCAGGTTTTCGGTCTGGGCGGCAGTCAGGTCCTGATCACCGGTGCGGTGCTGGCCTCAGCCATTGTCTTTCTGCCCCTGTTTCCCTCGCCGCTGAATGTGGGACAGGCGTCCCTGATCGGGCTGGGGCTGGCCCTGTCATCGACCGCGATGGGGTTGCAAATCCTGGCGGAACGGCGCGAGCTATCGGCTCCCCATGGCCGCAGCGCCTTTGCCATCCTGCTGCTGCAGGACCTGATGGTGCCGGTCTTGCTGGCGATGGTGCCGATGATGGCCAACAAAACCGATGAATTCGGGGATGAACTGGCCTTTGCCGCCATCGAAGCCTTCGGGATGATCTTTGCCGCCTTGCTGATTGGCCGCCTGATGCTGCGCCGGGTTCTGCGGGTGGTCGCCCAAAGCCGCAGCTCGGAAATCTTTACCGCCGTCGCCCTGCTGATTGTCCTCAGCATGGCGTGGATCAGCGAACAGGCCGGGCTGTCGCAGGCTCTGGGGGCCTTTCTGGCCGGTTTGTTGCTGGCCGACTCTGAATACCGCCACCAGATTGAAGGCGACATCCAGCCGTTCCGCGGCCTGCTGCTGGGCCTGTTTTTCATCGGCGTCGGCATGAGCATCGACTTGCGGCTGCTGCTGACCGACTGGCCGCTGATTCTCGCCCTGCTGGTCGGACTGATGGCCATCAAGACACTGGTCCTGATCCCGTTGTGTGGCCTGTTCGGACAGGACTGGCGCGACGGTACCCGCGTCGGCCTGCTGTTGTCGCAGGGTGGCGAGTTTGCCTTTGTGCTGTTTGGCATCGCCATCAGCCAGAACGTTCTGTCGCCCCAGATCGGCAGCATGCTGGTGCTGCTGGTTTCCCTGTCAATGGCGCTGACCCCGCTGGTCGTTCTGGCTGCTGAACGTCTGCACCACCGGTTGTCGCCAGTCACCACCACGTTGCGAGCAGATACCCCGCCCGAGCCCCGCACCAACGAAGCCCACGTCATCATTGCCGGGTTCGGTCGGGTCGGTCGTACGGTGGCCGTTCTGCTGAAAGCGGCGGGCAAACCCTATCTCGCCTTTGACAAGGATCTGGAGCGGGTCGCACGCGGGCGGGCTGCGGGCTTTGAGGTCTTTTACGGCGATTCCAGCAGGCCCGAGGTGCTGCGCGCCGGTCACGCCGCCCGTGCGGCGTTGCTGGTGGTCACCCTTGATGATCCCGGAACCACCACCCGGCTGGTGGCCTGCATCCACCAGCAGTTCCCGGATTTGCCGATCCATGCCCGTGCCCGCGATCTGGTGCATTCGCAATCCCTGCATTCCAGCGGTGCCTTGCAGGTGGTACCGGAAACCCTCGAAGCCAGCCTGATTCTGGGGGACAAGGTTCTGACCGCCCTTGGCATGGCCAGTTCGGACGTTTCAGCCGTCATCCACGCCCAGCGCGAGAATGGCTATGCCCTGCTGATGCAATCAGGTCTGGCGCAGGACCCTGCCGGGAATTAGAGTATTGTGCGTGAAATCTGACGCCACAGGACACGACAGTTTCTGAAAAAGAATGAGCTACCGCCCAGACCCGTTTGGGACCTGAGGCCCCAAGCCCCTTTTTTCTTTCAATATCAAATCAATGGGGTCCGGGGCCTCAAGGCCCCGGCGAGGTGTGGAGCAGCGCTCCACGTTACTGTCGTGTACTGTGAGGCACACTGGTCTAACCTTTTGGTGTGCCACAGTGATGGTGCGCAAAACCGGTTCCCGCTTTTGCGCACGATGCTTTATGCTTCAGACAGGCTCCCCCATCGGCCTTTCCTCTGATAGCAGGGCATCCCATGACTCTTGCGCACATCAGCCTGTCTTCCCGCGCCCTTTCCGATCACGATCTGACCCGCCTGTTGCACGAAGACGCCCCGCACGGCGATCTGACCACCAGCAGCCTCGGCATCAGCGGCCACCCCGGCCAGATGACCTTCCGCGCCCGTGGCCCGCAACGGCTATCCTGTAGTGAAGACGCCGCCCGCCTGATCGAACTCGCCGGAGCAACCATCCTGTCCGTTCGCCCCTCTGGCAGCACTCTGGCCGATCAGGACGAAATCCTGCATGCCGAAGGCCCGGCAGGAGCCTTGCTGCTGGCGTGGAAAGTGGCCCAGACCTTGCTGGAATACACCGCTGGCATCGCCAGCACCACGGCGGCACTGGTTGCGGCCAGCCGTCGCCCGGATGGCAGTGGCCCGCTGATTGCCTGCACCCGCAAGACCTTCCCCGGCACCCGTGCCCTTGCTGCCCGCGCGGTCCGCGATGGCGGAGGGATCATGCATCGCCTCGGCCTGTCGGAAACGATCCTGCTGTTTCCCGAACACACCCCTTTTACCGACCTGATCACCGCCATCAGCCATCTGCGCGCCGCAGCGCCGGAAAAACGGGTGGTGGTCGAAGTTGGTTCCCTTGCTTCCGCCCAGCAGGCGGTCCATGCCGGAGCCGATGTCTTGCAACTGGAGAAGTTTTCTCCCCCCAATGTGGCGGAGGTCACCCAGTGGGTCAGCACCCATGCCCCCCAGTGCATCGTCGCCGCTGCCGGGGGCATAACCCCTGACAACGCAGCAGCCTATGCGGCAGCAGGGGCCGATGTGCTGGTCACATCCTGGCCATACTTTGCCCCGCCACGGGATGTCAGCGTCAGCATTACCGCCAAGGCATCGGCCTGAAAGCAATCAGTGCAAAAAAGGGCCGCAAGACACGACAGCAGTAAGCAAGGTCATGGAGCACGGCTCTAGCCTCAGAACGGCCAGAACAGCGGGATGACCAACACCGCCACGATACCGACAATGATGTTCATCGGAATCCCGACCCGCAGGAAGTCAGAGAAGCGATAACCACCGGCAGAGTAAACCATGGTGTTGGTCTGATAGCCGATCGGGGTGGCAAAACTGGCCGACGCTCCGAACATCACCGCCACCACGAACGGACGCGGGTCCACCCCCAACTGATGGGCCAACCCCACGACCACCGGGGTCATGATCACCCCGACCGCATTGTTGCTGACGATTTCGGTCAGGAAGGAGGTCAGAACATAAATGGCCGCCAGCATCACCCATGGCGACAAGCCATCGAACAGCGGCACCAGCCCGCTGACCACCATCTCGACCGAACCGGCTTTTTCCATCGCCGTCCCGACACCCAGCATGGCAAAAATCAGGATCAGGATACGCCAGTCAACCGAACGATAGGCCTCATCGGCATCCACACAGCGCGTCAGCAGGACGACTGCTACGCCGATCACCGCCAGACCGGCAATCGGAACCCACTCAAGGGCGGCAATCACCATGATCGCCAGCACCACGACCATCACGATCGGGGCCTTGGACCGGCGCAGCGGCTGTTCTTCCGGCTCGGCCAGATTGATCAGGCGTTCAGCGGTTGCCAGACGGCGCATGTCATCGGGCGTCCCTTCCAGTAACAGGGCGTCGCCGACCTCCAGCACCACGTCATCCATGTTGCCGCGCAGGTTTTCCCCCGCCCGGTGAACAGCCAGCGGATAGACGCCATAGCGACGGCGAATGCGGACCGAGCCCAGCCGGTTGCCGACCAGCGGCGACGATGGCCCCACCAGACCTTCGGCGATCACTGTTTCGCGGGCAGCCATCGGCTCCAGGGCGTTGCCCTTGGGGAAATCCACCTGCCCTTCATCGCGCAGACTCATCACCTCGGCCACGCGGGTTTTCAGGATCACCCGGTCGCCGCCCTGCAATTCGACGCTGTCCATCACCCGCCGCATGGATTCTTCGCCGCGCAGAACGTCAATCACCCGGCCATTGGCCCGCTTGAACAGCGCCACCTCCAGCGGCTTGCGTCCGATCAGGGGGGAACTGATCGGAATCAGGACTTCGGTCAGGAAATTGCTGCGCCGCCCGTCACCCAACAGTGAAGTCACGGTATCCCGCTCGGGCAACAGCCGCTGCCCCACCAGCAACAGGTACAACAGGCCCACCGTTCCCATCACAATGCCGGGCAGGGTGATTTCAAACATCCCGAACGGTTCCAGCCCCTGCGCCCGCGCCACCCCGTCCACCAGCAGGTTGGTTGAGGTGCCGATCATGGTACAGGTGCCCCCCAGAATGGTGGCATAGCTGAGCGGGATCAGCATTTTCGACGGAGCCTGATTCAGGGTGCGGCACAGCCCCATCACCACCGGCATCATCACGATCACCACCGGCGTGTTGTTGATGAAGGCCGAGGCCAGCATCACCAGCACCAGCATCACGATCATCGCCAGCGCCGGCCGTCCAGCCGCCACCGCACTCATCATTTTACCAAGGGCTTCGATGGCCCCGGTACGCATCAAGACTCCGGACAAAACGAACATTGCCCCGATGGTTGCCGGAGCACTGTTGGAAAAAACCTTCAGCAGGTCATTGGTATCAAGCAACCCCAGTGTCAGCAGCAAGGCCACACAGGCGACCGCGATGGTATCAGGCGGATATTTTTCCCACACGAATGCGGCAAACAACAGCGCGATGACGACAAGGACGACAACACCCGCATAGGGTTGCAGCCCCAGCAATTGCATCAGCATGATCCGCGACCCCTTTGGCAGACTGTGAAAGTCTTTTGCACCCCGGCCCCCCGGTTGCTCACCGGGGGGCCGGGCATTGGGCAGGCACAATATCCAGATTCATCTTTTTTAAAAGGTATTATTCTGCGCAAACAACACTTACGGGTCGTTATTTTAAACCTGATAGTACGAACGATACCAGTCAACAAAGGCCCCGACCCCGTGTTCAACGGTGGTGGTCGGGCGGTACCCGGTATCCCGCTCCAGTGCCGAGGTATCAGCAAAGGTCGCCGACACGTCGCCGGGCTGCATCGGCATCATGATCAGCTCGGCGGTCTTGCCCAGTTTGGCTTCCAGCGTGCGGACGTAATCCATCAACTGCACCGGCGCGCCCCGGCCAATGTTATAGACCCGGTACGGCCCGATACCGCTGGCCCCCGGATCGGGGTGGCGGGTGGCGGCGGTCCACTGTTCATCCACGCTCGCCGGACGATCGCACACCCGCACCACGCCTTCGACGATATCCGCGACATAGGTAAAGTCGCGCTGCATGTCGCCGTTGTTGTAGACCTCGATCGGCTTGCCTTCGAGAATCGCCTTGGTGAACTTGAACAGCGCCATGTCCGGGCGGCCCCACGGACCATAGACGGTAAAGAAGCGCAGGCCGGTGGTCGGCACACCAAACAGATGGCTATAGGTGTGGGCCATCAGTTCGTTGGCCCGCTTGGTGGCGGCATACAGGCTCATCTGGTGGCCGACGCCGTCGCTTTCCCGGAACGGCATCGTTTCATTGGAGCCATACACCGAACTGGTCGAAGCATAGGTCAGGTGTTCAACCTGATAATGACGGCAGCATTCCAGAATGTTCAGGAAGCCCACCAGATTGCTGTCCACATAGGCGTGGGGGTTCTGCACACTGTAGCGAACACCGGCCTGCGCCGCCAGATTGATCACCCGCTGCGGGCGGTGGCTGGCAAACACGGCGGTCAGAGCATCACGGTCCGAAATATCCAGACGAGCCTCAGTAAAAGCCGGATTGGCCTTCAGCAGTGCCAGACGGGATTCCTTCAGGCGGACATCATAGTAATCATTCACACAATCGACGCCGATCACTTCGTCGCCACGCGCCATCAGCGCCTGCGCGGTGTGAAAGCCAATAAAGCCAGCCGTACCAGTGACAAGGATTTTCATCAGTCTCGATCCATCGGGATATTTGCTGCGGGAAATCCTAGAGCATTGTGCGGACGGTGGTAACCGCTTTTCGCAAAAACAATGCGACAGACCCTACCACACCGGCTTGTACTGCTCGGCCCATTGCTGCCACATCAAGACCGTCCACAGGGCCTGCGTGTGGTTGCGCACGCCGCGAACGTGCTGGTCCCACGCCATCCGCACCGCCCGCACATCCAGCGCCCCACCATCGCGCAGCCGCTGTTCGTCCAGCAGGCTTTCCGCCCACTCCCGCAGCGGACCGCGCAGCCAGTCGGCAATCGGGGCGGCAAAGCCCTGTTTCGGGCGATCAAACAGCGTTTCCGGCAGATGGCGATGCAGCACCTGCCGCAGCAACCATTTGCCTTGCCCGTGACGGATTTTCTGATCCATCGGCAGGCTCCAGCTGAATTCCACCACCCGGTGATCGAGCAACGGCACCCGCGCTTCCAGCGCCACCGCCATGCTGGCCCGGTCAACCTTGGTCAGAATGTCGTCGGCCAGATAGCTCAACTGGTCGATGGCCTGCATCCGGGGAACACCACTCGGGGCCGCCTGCAGCGCCCGTTCGCTGATATCAAAGCCGCAATCGCGACCATCCGCCGTCGGAGGCACCTGCCACTGGGAGGCCAGCGCCAGATGCACATCATCAAGGCTGCCCGAGCGCAGCAACGACGCCACCTTGCTGACCCGATCCGCCGGAGCAAACGGGCGGTGGCGCACCGGCAAAACCCCAAACGCCGCCGACCACCACGACGGTGGCACCGCCTCCAGCCCGGCAGCCAGCGTCCGCCGCACTCCCAGCGGCCAACCGCCAAAGCGTTGCCACAGGCGATGGCCGGCCAGATAGCGGGTATAGCCGGCGAACAGCTCGTCTCCACCATCGCCGGACAGGGCCACCGTCACATGCTGGCGGGTCATTTCCGATACCAGATAGGTCGGAATCTGCGAAGAATCGGCAAACGGCTCGTCGAACATGGTTGCCAGTCGCGGCACCACATCACGGGCATGGGCATCGGTCACCCGCAGCTCGGTATGATCGCTGCCCAGAGCCCTGGCGACCGCCGCCGCGTGATGGCTTTCGTCAAAATCTGCGCTCTCGAACCCGATGGAGAAGGTCCGCACCGGCCGGTCACTGGCCTGCTGCATCAGCAGGGCCACCAGCGAACTGTCAATGCCACCGGACAAAAAGGCCCCCAGCGGCACATCGGCCACCATCCGCCGCTGAACCGCGTCGCGCAGCAGGGTTTCCAGCCGGTCGATGGCTTCGGCATCGGACAGGCGCGGAGCCTGTACCCCGGCAGCAATCACGTCGCCCAGCGTCCAGTACGCCGCCTCGACCGGTGCCCGGTCACTGCCGGAAAAGGTCACCATGCAGCCCGGCATCACATGCCGCACGCTATCATAAATGCTGTCCGACCCTTGCACATAGCCAAAGCGCAGGAAGCGGGCCAGCGCCGCCCGGTTCACCCGTGGCGCCCAGTCATCATGGGCCATCAGGGCTTTCAATTCCGAGCCGAACACCACCGTCCGCCCGGCCCGGCCCCAGTACAGCGGCTTGATCCCCAGCCGGTCGCGCACCAGCACCAATATCTTTTCGTGGCGATCCCACAGGGCAAAGGCAAACATGCCGATCAGGCGGTTGACCGTCTGGCGCACCCCCCAGACAGCACAGGCCTCGACGATGGTTTCGGTATCGGAATGCCCGTGCCATGCCGGTTGATGGCCTTCGGCAGCCAGAGCCGCCCGCAGGTCGGCACTGTTATAGACTTCGCCGTTATAGGTCAGCACATAGCGGCCACAGTGCGAGACCATCGGCTGTGCCCCGGCGGGCGACAAGTCCACAATCGACAGGCGACGGTGCGCCAGCCCCAGACCTTCGGTCGCGTCACACCAGATGGCCCCGGCATCCGGTCCCCGGTGCAGCAACTGGTCTCCCATCCGGCGGCTCAGCGCCTCGGCCTGCTGGAGGGGGAGAGAGGGACCAAAGAAGCCCGCAATGCCACACATCGCCGTCTCGCTTTCGCAACTGCTGCCAAGCCTTTGCTATAGCGGTCGTTGACCCGTCAGGCAACCCGGTGATGCAATCCCGCCCCATTCCAGCGGTTTTCCACCCTGTTCACCGGTGGTTTTTGACGAACGGTTCTTGTCGCCCTGCACCTGCTCTTGTAAAAACGCACTCCATGTGCCCTTCCAATCCTTCTGCCTGCGTTTGCGAAGGCATCCCCTGTCAGGACAACACAATGACCGCCCATACCCGCAAGATCTCGGTAATCGGCCTTGGCTATGTGGGGCTGCCTGTGGCCGTCGCCTTTGGGCGACAGGCGCCAGTGGTCGCCTTTGACATCAACTCCCGGCGTATCGCCGAGCTGAAGGCCGGACACGACCGGACCGGCGAAGTCGATGATCACGAACTGGCGGCGACCTCGCTGATCCTGACCGATTCCCCCGCCGATCTGGCGCAGGCCGATTTCCACATCATCACCGTGCCGACCCCGATCGACGACGCCATGCTGCCGGACCTGCGACCGCTGATCAGTGCCTCGCGCACCATCGGCAAAGTGCTGAAAAAGGGCGATATCGTCGTCTATGAAAGCACCGTCTATCCCGGTGCCACCGAAGAAGACTGTGTGCCGGTGCTGGAAGCCGAAAGCGGCCTGACCTTTGGCCGCGACTTCACCGTTGGCTACAGCCCCGAACGCATCAATCCGGGCGACCGCGAGCACCGCTTCACCACCATCAAAAAGGTGGTGTCCGGCTCGGATGCCGCCACCCTCGACATCGTGGCCGCCGTCTATGGCAGCGTGGTCGAGGCGGGCATTCACCCTGCCCCGTCGGTGAAGGCCGCCGAAGCCGCCAAGGTGATCGAAAACACCCAGCGCGACCTGAACATCGCCCTGATGAACGAGCTGTCGGTGATTTTCCACCGGCTGGACATCGATACCCGCGACGTGCTGGCCGCCGCTGGCACCAAGTGGAACTTCCTGCCGTTTACCCCCGGTCTGGTCGGCGGGCACTGCATCGGCGTGGACCCCTATTATCTCACCCACCGCGCCCAGCGGGCAGGCTATCACCCGGAAGTCATCCTTGCCGGTCGCCGGATCAACGACAACATGGGGGCCTTCATCGCCCGCGAGGTGATCCGCTCGCTGATGACCTCGGCCAGTGGCGACGCCAGCGGGGCCCGCACGGTGACCGTGCTGGGCTTCACCTTCAAGGAAGACGTCCCCGACCTGCGCAATACCAAGGTGGTCGATGTGGTGCGCGAGCTGGAAAGCTTTGGCGTACAGGTGCAGATTTATGACCCGGTGGCCGATGCCGCCGAAGCCCATCACGAATACGGCCTGACCCTGACCGCCCGCGCCGACCTGCGCCCCGCCGATGCGGTGGTGCTGGCCGTGTCCCACGCCGAATTCCGTGCCGCAGGCTGGGATCTGCCAGTCGCCCTGTTGCGCGATGGCCGGGGCATGGTTGCCGACGTCAAGGGCATCCTCGACCGTTCCGCCGTTCCGGCCAATGTCACCCTGTGGCGCCTGTAAGGCACAAATCCAATGAGCTCTTTGCCCGCCAACCGCCGTGCTGCCCTCACCCTGTTCACCGCCGTCCTGCGCGACCACAAGCCGCTGGAAGATCAGGCCGAACAGATTTGTCGTTCTCTGGAACCGCGTGACCGGGCCTTTGTCCGCATGGTGGTGGCCACCACGCTGCGCCGGATCGGCCAGATTGATGGCGTGCTGAACCGCTGCCTTGATCGCCCGATGCCCGCCAAGCTGGCGATGGTGCGTGATGTCTTGCGTCTGGGGGTGGCCCAGATGGTGTTCCTCGACACCCCGGCCCATGCGGTGGTCGATACCGCCGTCCAGCTGGTCAAGGATGGCAAGTTTGCCCCCTATGCCGGGCTGACCAATGCCATCCTGCGACGGGTGGCACGCGATGGCAAGGCAATGGCCGAAGCCATCGACGCCTGCCGCCTGAACACGCCGCGCTGGCTGTGGAACGACTGGGTTGCGTCCTATGGCGAAGACACTGCCCGTGCCATCGGTGAGGCTCATCTGGGCGAAGCGCCGCTCGACATCTCGCTGAAGCCGGGCGAAGACCCCGCCGTTTGGGCCGAGCGTCTGGAGGCGGTTGTGCTGCCGACCGGCTCGCTGCGCCGGGCTGCTGGTGGCGCGGTGCAGGATCTTCCCGGCTTTGCCGACGGTGTGTGGTGGATTCAGGATGCCGCCGCCGCCATGCCGGTGCGCTTGCTGGGTGATGTTCAGGGCCTGTCGGTGCTGGACCTGTGCGCCGCCCCCGGTGGCAAAACCTGCCAGCTTGCCGCCGCCGGGGCCACCGTCACCGCCATCGACCGATCGGCCCGCCGTCTGCGGCGGGTGAGCGAAAATCTGGCCCGTCTGGGCCTGAGTGCCACTGTGCAGGACGGCGATGCCATCGTTTGGCGGCCAGAGGCCCCGGTGGATGCCATCCTGCTGGATGCCCCCTGCTCGGCCACCGGCACCATCCGCCGCCATCCCGACGTTGCCCGCCTGAAGAAGCCGCAGGACGTGCTGGACCTTGCCACCACTCAGGCCGATTTGCTGAAGGCCAGCGCCGAGATGCTCAAGCCCGGTGGGCTGGTGGTCTATTGCACCTGTTCACTGCAAAAGGCCGAAGGCGAAGACCAGATTGCCGCCGCCCTTGAAACCCTGCCCTTCGTGCGCGAGCCGATCCGCCCGGAAGAAATCGGCGGGCTGGCCGAGATGATCACCCCGGACGGTGATCTGCGGACCCTGCCCTGTCACATCCCGCAGCTTGGCGGACTCGATGGATTCTTTGCCGCCCGTCTGCGGCGCGTATAAGGACAAAGGGGCGGCGCAACAGTTGGGGGAGAATGGCGGACTGCCGTACGAACCCGTTTGGTGTCGATGCCCCCGGCCCCCCACTTTTTCTTTCAATATCAAAGTAATGGGGTCTGGGGCCTGACGGCCCCAGCGAGGTGTGGAGCAGCGCTCCACGTCCTTGCTTCCTTACTGTCGTGTACTGTGCCCACTTTTGCGCTCACGGCTTCAGACCAGCGTGCGTTAAATCTGACGCACGCTGGTCTAACCTTTTCTATTGCCGCATTGTTTTTGCGAAAACCGGTTCCCACTTTTCGCGCAATGCTCTAGCCGTTCAGGTTCGCCAGCCCCAAACGGGACGCAGCCACCACCGCCCCGGTGCGGTTGGAAACGTTCAGCGCCTTGAGAATCGCCGTGACGTGCAATTTGACCGTCCCTTCAGACAGATCAAGGATGCGGGCGATTTCCTTGTTCGACTTTCCCTGTCCCAGCAAGGCCAGCACTTCGCGCTGACGGGGTGTCAGCGGTGACACATCGCCATGCTCCGCCGTCGAAGCCAGCGGGACGCCATGGTGCGACAGACCAGCCAAAGCCGCTGTCGGGTCCTGCGCATGGGCGCTCATCGGGCTTGGCTCATCAATCAGCGTCGGCGGCAAATAAACGCCACCCGACAGCACCAGCCGCAACGCCGACAGCATCACCCGCGAGCTGGACGTTTTCGGGATGAACCCGGCAGCCCCCAAACGAACCGCTTCCAGCACCAACCGACGATCTTCCGATGCCGACAGGATCACCACCGGCAAGGACGGTGCCCGTTCCTTCAAGCTCCGCAGCACATCGGTCCAGGTACGACCCGGCATCACCAGATCAAGCAGCAGCACATCCACGACGGGACCGTTGTCAATCCGGCTTAGAATTTCCTCATAGCACGAGGCTTCGACCACCTCGACGTCTGGCCCCAGCTCGTTCAAAACCAGCCGCAGGCCATCGCGAAACAGTTCATGATCGTCAGCAATCAGGACGCGCACGGTCTCTCCTGTCAGAACCAGATCATCGTGCAGGACACCAATCCCGGACATGATGGTCTCTCTGTTTCACAATCACATCGTTGATGAGCAAAACCAATGCCCATTTTTAGACGAACGAGTGTTTCCACACTCTCGTTATATACACCTCTGCAGTCCGCAGCGACAGAAAAGCGTTCATGAGAGCATTGTGCGAAAAGTGGGAACCGGTTTTCGCAACAACAATGCGGCAATACAAAAGACTAGACCAGCGTACCTGCGTCAGATCACAGTACACGACAGTTGGTGGAAAAGAATGGGCCATCACCCAGACCCATTCGGGGCCTGAGGCCCCGAACCCCCATTTTTCCTTTTATAATAAAAGGAATGGAGCCTGGGGCCTTACGGCCCCAGCGAGGTGTGGAGCAGCGCTCCACGTCCTTGTTCCCAAACTGTCGTGTACTGTGGCGTCAGATTTAACGCACACTGGTCTAATTAATAAAGATATATCTTAAGTGCGGTTCAGCAACCACAAAGACTGCCTATTTATTGGAATAAATAAGGATATGCCGTTGTCCTTATTATATACCCCCAAAAACGAAGACCACCCACGCCATGGTCGCGTGGGTGGTCCCCGGAAAGCCTGTCTGATGGGGGCAGGCGCCTGATACGCTCAGGCAAACGGAATATCCGTTAAACCATCATGCGCCAATCCTGACCCGTGATGGCCCAACCTTACTCTGGTACAGCAGGCCGAAACCTGCCGCACCAGATGGTCCATTTACTGACCGCCGCCCAACGAGTGGACAAAGATGGTGACCATCTTGATGTCCTCGTCCTTCAGACGACCAGCCCACGCCGGCATGACACCGTGCTTCGGCTTGCTCACCTGAGCCGCGATCATGTCGACGGTCATTTCACCGCCCGGACCGGCATACAGCCACACATTGTTGCCCAGAGCCGGCGCACCCATCATCGGGTTGCCGTCAGAGACCGGATTGGCCCCATCCGAGCTATGGCAGGCAGCGCAGTTATCCAGATAGAGCTGCTTGCCCGGCATGTCGCTGGCCTTGCCCTGCGACATGGCCTTGACGTACTCGGCCACCTGGGTGACTTCTTCCGGCTTCAGCATGTCGCCAAAGGCCGGCATTTCCGAGACGCGGGTATCTGCCGACTTTTCAGACCGGATACCGTGCAGGACGGTGGTCTGAATGTCTGCCAGAGAACCGCCCCACAGCCATTCGTCGTCGGCCAGGGTCGGGAAGCCAACCGCACCAGCGCCACCGGACTGGTGACACGGAGCGCAGTTTTCCTTGAACAGCAGAGCGCCACCAGCCATCGCGTACTGACGCAGGCTGGAGTCGGCGGCGATTTCGTCCACCGACTTGGCAGCAATGGCCTGCAGCTGGGTGGCGTGCGAAGCCTTGGCGACTTCGACGTCCTTTTCCAGCCCCAGACGGGAGTTGTAGCCCAGCATCCCGGGGGTAAAGCCGTTGCCCAGCGGGAAGGCCGGCATGGCCACCCAGTAAGCAATCGCCCACAGGATACAGATGTAGAACACATACACCCACCAACGCGGGAGCGGTGTGTTCAGTTCCTTAATACCGTCCCACTCATGGCCGGTCGTAGACTGGCCGGAAATGGCGTCCTTTTCAGGGATTCCCGCCATCGGTTCGCTCCTCGTGTTTGTCGTCGTCCCTCAGGGGGATCATTGCGTCATTGTCGAACCGGCCCCTGTTTTTCGGCCAGTACGCCCACACAATGATCCCGAGGAAGCAGATCATCAGCCACAGACCCCAGAACTGACGGAGGAAGTCCGAGAGTTCCCTGATCATCTCCATCACAACCTCTTAGCGGAAGTTACGGGCAGACTTGGGATCGAATTCGGTGAAGTCCACCATGGTGCCCAGAACCTGCAGGTAAGCCACCAGAGCGTCCATTTCGGTGATCTTTTCCGGATGTCCGTCAAAGTCACCAACCACGGCCTTCGGGTAACGCGCCAGCAGGGCAGTATGGTCAGCAGCCGGGTCAGCCTGATTTTTCAGGTCATCGGCGGCAGCAGCCTGCGCTTCCGGGGTATAGGGGACGCCGACCACCGACAAAGTCTTAATGCGGGGGCCGATATCAGCGAAACTCAGTTCCCGCATCAGGTGCGGATAGCCGGGCATGATCGACTCGCGCACAACGTCGCGCGGGTTGATCAGGTGGCGGCGGTGCCAGTCGTTGGAGTACTTGCCACCAACACGGGCCAGGTCCGGACCGGTGCGCTTGGAAGCCCACTGGAACGGGTGGTCGTACTGGGACTCAGCCGCCAGGCTGTAGTGACCATAGCGCTCGACTTCGTCACGGAACGGACGGATCATCTGCGAGTGACAGTTGTAGCAACCTTCACGCACATAGATGTCACGGCCCATCTGCTCGAGCGGGGTATAGGGACGAACGCCCTGAACCTTTTCGATGGTGCTTTCGATCGAGAACAGGGGAACCACTTCGACCAGGCCACCGATGATCACGGTGACGAAGATGCCGAGAACGAGAAAGAGAACGTTAGTCTCCATCTTCTCGTGGTTTTTGACGAGACTCATTGTCTGCTACTCCCCCTCTTAGCGCCGCGCACCGGCCGGATAGGCCTCGGGCGATTCAAAGGGCTGCTCCTCGCGGATGTCCCCCTTGATGGTGCGGTACATGTTGTACGCCATGATCAGGCCACCCAGGACGAACAGAGCGCCACCGGTTGCACGGATCACATAGTACGGGTGCATCGCTTCCACGGTTTCGATGAACGAGTACTGGAGGAAACCCAGCTCGTCATACGCACGCCACATCAGACCCTGCATGATACCCGAGATCCACATCGCGGTGATGTAGAGCACGATACCGATGGTGGCGATCCAGAAGTGGTAGGAAACCAGACGCATGGAGTACAGGGACTTGCGCTGCCACAGAACCGGGATCAGGTAGTACATCGAGCCAAAGGACACGAATGCAACCCAACCCAGCGCACCGGAGTGCACGTGACCAACGGTCCAGTCAGTGTAGTGGGACAGCGAGTTCACTGCCTTGATCGACATCATCGGACCTTCGAAGGTGGACATACCGTAGAAGGCGACCGAGGACACCAGGAAACGCATCACCGGGTCGGTGCGCAGCTTTTCCCAGGCACCGGACAGGGTCATGATGCCGTTGATCATGCCACCCCAGGACGGCATCCACAGCATGACCGAGAAGGTCATCCCGAGGGTCTGCGTCCAGTCAGGCAGGGCGGTGTAGTGCAGATGGTGCGGACCGGCCCAGATGTACAGGAAGATCAGGGCCCAGAAGTGCACGATCGACAGGCGGTACGAGTAGACCGGACGATTGGCGCGCTTCGGGATGAAGTAGTACATCATGCCGAGGAAGCCGGCGGTCAGGAAGAAGCCCACGGCGTTGTGGCCGTACCACCACTGCACCATGGCGTTCTGCACGCCAGCGAACAGCGGATAGGACTTCATCAGGCCACCGCCGAACAGGGCGGTCGGGACGCTGATGTTGTTGCCGAGGTGCAGCATGGCGACGGTGATGATGAACGCCAGCAGGAACCAGTTGGCAACGTAGATGTGGTTTTCCTTGCGGTTGACCAGGGTGCCGACGAAGGTCGCCAGATAGATCACCCAGATCACGGTCAGGAACAGGTCAATCCACCATTCCGGCTCGGCGTATTCCTGGCCCTGGGAGTAGCCCAGAACGTAGGACAGCGCAGCCATCACGATGAAAACCTGATAGCCCCAGAAAATGGTATAACCGGTTCCGTTGCCACCCCACAGGGCGGAACGGCAGGTCCGCTGCACGATGTACAGCGAGGTACCGATCAGAATGTTGCCGCCAAAGGCAAAAATGACGGCAGAGGTGTGAACCGGACGCATGCGACCAAAGGTGGTCCATTCAAGGTCCAGGTTCAGAAACGGAAACGCGAGCTGCCAGGCGATGAAATCGCCCGCCAGAAAGCCGACGACACCCCAGAACATCGCCGCAACGACGAAGCTCTTGATTACGCCGGTATTATAGGCGGTGGTGTCCGCCTGGGCGCCATGCGCCATGGTCGCTTGGGTCATGACCCCTCCTGTATCGACCAGAAGATCTTCCCAATCAGAAACTTGCTCTCCGATTTGGTCCGTGTGTCCTCGCCCCGGCTTGCGCCGTTTCCCCGGCGATAGGACATGAACCTTGGCTTGCCCCCATCCAAAAGGATAGACGTGCTGAAACAGACAGCACCCCCTTGCGGGTGGTGACAGGCTGCCGCACTATGCCCCGGAACGGTGGGAGCAGCCATTGATCTAAATCAATTCACTCCCAATATCCAAGACATTTAAGGAAAAACGCCCGTCTTCGCAGGCAGTTGCAACTAACTCGCAATGCATTTTGATTTGGCAGAGCGGTTTGCTCGACTATTGACGGGTTGGACTTTCCTTACCCTTTGGTCTATTCCAGCCGGGCCGTTTCCTTTTTCCCTGTGCAGGAGCACCCCCTGTGAGCACCCCGTCTCTTCCCGCGCTGACCATCCTCAAGGGGCGCTCCCAGCGCCTCCGGAAGGGGCACCCGTGGTTGTTTTCCAACGAAGTGGACATGACCCCCGAGGCCAAGGCCCTGCCCCCCGGTACGCTGGTGCAGGTGATTGATGCTGGGAGCGAACAGCTGGGGATTGCCACCTTCAACCCCCACTCACTGATCGCCGCCCGCATGATCAGCCGTGATCCCCACTCGGTTATTGACCAGTCGTTCCTTGCCGGACTGATCGGCAAGGCCGATGCCCTGCGCAGCCTGCTGTTTCCCCGCCCGTTCTATCGACTCGTTCATTCCGAGGCTGATGGTCTGCCGGGGCTGATCATCGACCGTTATGGTGATGTGTTTACCGTTCAGGCCAACACTGCGGGCATGGACCGCCTGCTGCCCGAGATCGAGCAGGCGCTGACCGCGCTGTTCCAGCCGCGCGCGATTGTCCTGCGCAATGACAGCCCGGTGCGCGGTCTGGAAGGTCTGGAGATCTACCATCGCCTGGCCAGCGGCACCCTCGACGGTCCGGTGGAAATCGAGGAAAACGGCGTGCGCCTGTTTGCCGACCTCAGCGACGGCCAGAAGACCGGCTGGTTCTATGACCAGCGCCCGAACCGCGCCTTCATCGCCTCGCTGGCAAAGGGACGGCGGGTGATCGACCTTTATTGTTATGCGGGTGGCTTTGGGGTGCAGGCGCTGGCCGCCGGGGCGGACTCGGCGGTGTTTGTTGACCGTTCGGCCCACGCGCTGGGTCTGGCCCGGATGGCCGCCGAAGCCAACGGAGCCAGCGGGCGGTTCAGCCAGCACGAAGGCGACGTGTTCAAGGTCGCCGCCGATCTGGCCGCTGCGGGTGAAACGTTCGGGGTGGTGGTCGCCGACCCGCCGGCCTTTGTCAAAAGCCGCAAGGATCTGGCCGCGGGCAGCAAAGGCTATCGCAAGATGGCCCGACTGGCAGCAGCGCTGGTCGAACCGGGTGGTTTCCTGCTGTGCGGGTCGTGCTCGCACCACATGCCGGAGGACACCTTCCTCGAAGAAGTCAGCCGGGGCATTGCACAGGCGGGCCGCTCGGGCCGGATTCTGTGGCGCCATGGCGCCGGTCCTGACCATCCGGTCCATCCGTCCCTGCCCGAGTCCGCTTACCTCAAGTCGATCGTCTTCCAGCTTGATTGATTGAAGATACCCCCCGGCTCTCACCGGGGGGTTTTCTTTATGCCAAACGCGGCACTTCCAGCACAAAGGCGGTTCCGTCCGCCCCACTGCGCAGCAGGGACAGCCGCCCGCCCTGACTTTCCGCCAGTTCGCGGGCAATCGGCAGCCCCAGCCCCGAGCCGCCCGGACGGGCCGAGCCGGAAAAGGGCACGAACAGGTTTTCCCGCGCCTTGGGCGGCAGTCCGGGTCCATTGTCGGCCACCACCACCTGCGCCCATT
The DNA here is from genome assembly GCF_900156605.1 of Insolitispirillum peregrinum. Classification (GTDB taxonomy): domain Bacteria; phylum Pseudomonadota; class Alphaproteobacteria; order Rhodospirillales; family Rhodospirillaceae; genus Insolitispirillum; species Insolitispirillum peregrinum. The sequence goes on from NZ_FTOA01000004.1 coordinate 76,679, forward strand.
CACTGGGCCGCCCATCCTGCAAGGTCACCGTCAACACCGAGGCCCCCGCCTGGGTAGCATTGCGGGCCAGATTGTCGAGAATGCGCAGGATCGCCTCGGGATCAGCCCGCACCGGCCCGCCGGTCTGCCCCACGATCTGCCAGTGCAACTCTCGCCCGCAGCCCTCGGCCACCTCGTCCAGCAATGGCCGCAGGTCAACCGCCACCAGATGCGGCACCGGCGGCTGTTCGGTGGCAAAGCGCAAGGTCGAAGAGGTCAAGGTAACGGCGCGTTCCAGCGCGCGGGCAATGCCCTGCGTCACCGCCTTGACCTCGGGGTCCGCCGCCGAGGCTTCCAGCCGGTCGGACTCCAGCAAGGCGGTGGTCAGCACCCCTTTCAGGTCATGGCTGATCTTGGCCACCCCACGACCAACCGCCGCCAGCCGGGCCTGTTGCCGCAAGGCATCGCGCAGGCGGGTCTGCATGGTACACAGCGCCTGCTCGGCCAGCGCCACCTCGTCCCCGCGCCGCGAGGGCACGATCACACGCCGGGCATCGTCCGGTGCCTCGCAAAAAGCGTGCATGCTGGCACTCAGACGGCGCATCGGCCGCACCAGCAGCCACAGCAGGCTGATGTACACCAGCGCGGCGGTAATCAGCGAAATGAACGCCGACAGGATCAGCACCCGCATGCCATAGGCGCGCATTTCCATCAGCATCGGCGTTTCCGGCAACAACACCTGCACCAGCACCCGGTCATCGACCGGTGACAGGCCGATGACTTCGATGGCGCGGTCTTCGGTGGTGATCAGACCGCGCAACGCATCGCCGATCAGCTCAAGGAAACCCTCCTCACGCAGGTCATAGCGCGCCCAGGCATGCGGCACGCTCATCGGACGGCTGCTGAGCGGGTGCAAGGCCAGCGCAGGCTTGCCCGGCTGCCAGGCGGTCATGCTGATCGCCCCGGCATGCGACAGCAGACGCATCTGCAACGACATGTCCAGCATGCCATCGGGGCGGGCCTCGACCGCCAGCAGGGCCAGATGGGCATCGGACAGGCGGCGTTCGAGGTAATCCAGCCGGAACCGCCCCACCGACGGGGCAAAAATCAGCACCTCGGCCAGCATCACGAACAGGGCGGTCAAGGCCAGCAGGCGGGCGGGCAGGCTGCGGCGCCACAGGTGCAGTCTGGCAATCATCGAACGGGCAACCCCACGGTCAGAAAGGTGGCAACGGGCCTCACACCATCCGGCTGGGGCTCGTTGCGTTGTACCGCACCCCGCCCGCCCCCGCCAGAGCGGGCAACAGCGCAACTTTCCTGTCATCAACGGCGCGACAACGATTGACTCGCCGACGGGGCACGGGTATACACCGTCCCTCGATTTTGCCTGAACCCTCCGGTCCTGTCGGCGGGATGGCGACCTGTTTACTAGGAGTTGGAACCGTGAAACGCACTTATCAGCCGAGCAAGCTGGTCCGCAAGCGCCGCCATGGCTTCCGCGCCCGCATGGCGACCGTCGGCGGCCGTAAGGTCATTGCCGCCCGTCGTCGTCAGGGCCGTAAGCGCCTGTCGGCTTAAGGACGGAAGACGCCGTGATGGCGGATGATGCCGCGCCTGTGGACATCAGCCGCCTGAAGCGGCGCCGGGATTTCTTGCGTGTTGCCGCCGAGCGGCGCAAGTGGGTAACTCCTGGTCTGATTTTGCAGGCTGCTCCCATGCCGGGTAGCCTGGAAACGGCGCAGCGCAAGGGCAAAAGCCGCAAGGCAAAAGCCCCTGCCGCCGGACACACGACTCCCCGCAACGATCTTCGCAATACGGCTGACTGCCCGACCCCGGTATCCGGGCTTGAGGCAGGCAGTGTGGATGCGGAGTCGGCTGGGGGTCATCTGTGCTCTGCACCGGATCCGGTTCCGGCCCCGCCCATGGCGAGGGTCGGTTTTACCGTTTCCAAAAAGGTCGGTAACGCGGTTCATCGCAACCGTGCCCGCCGCCGCCTGCGGGCGGTGGTTGATGCCCTGATGGCCGAACTGGCGACTCCGGGGACCGACTATGTGGTGATCGGACGCGTTGATACCGTTGATCGCCCCTATGATGCCCTGTTGCAGGATTTCCGGACCGCCATGAAGCGCGTCCTGACCGCCAGCAAAAGCGCCCCCATGCCCGGCAAGGGCGGCAAGGGCCATGGCCGGGGCAAAGGACGCTCGACCGCCCCTCCTGCAAAAGAAAGCAGCCCTGCCTCAGCGCCCTCCCGACCGCCGCAACCGCAGGCAAAGCCATCGTGAATCCGCTGATGCTCATCGTGCGGGGCCTGATCAGGGGCTACCAGCTGCTCCTCTCCCCGGTTCTGCCGCCGAGCTGCCGTTATACGCCCACCTGTTCGACCTATGCCCTGCAGGCTCTGGAGCGTCACGGCCTTGTCCGTGGCGGCTGGCTGGCGATTCGCCGGATAGGTCGATGTCACCCCTGGGGCGGGAGTGGCTATGATCCGGTGCCCGATTGCGGTACACAGATGTCGGCAGACGCTCCGTCGTCTGCCCCGCCGCCCCCTCCCGCCGGGTCCGACGACCCGTTGACGGGGACGGAAACGCCTTCTTCTACTCACCGCTGCCACGCCGGCGGCCCACACCGACACGCTTGACTAGCGGACACGGACATGCCCGATCAAAAGAACATCATTATCGCCATTGCCATCTCGCTGGCGATTGTCTTGGGGTTCGAATTCCTGTGGCCTGCAAAGCCCGCCCCGGCCCCCGTGCCGGTGGCCCAGCAGGCTGCCGCCCCGACCGGAGCCCCTCAACCCGCCAGCACCGCCAGTGCGCCGACCGTTCCCGGCTCGCCGGCCCAGACAGCCCTCAACCGTTCCGAGGCTGTCGCTCAGGGTCAGCGCCTGAAGATCGAAACCCCGCAGCTTGCCGGGTCTCTGTCGCTGGTTGGTTCGCGGCTGGATGACCTGACTCTGGTCAACTACCACGAAACCCCGGATACCGCCTCGCCGCGGATTGCGCTGCTGTCGCCCAAGACCACCGCGGAACCGTACTATGCGGAATTCGGCTGGGTGTCGGGCGACACGGCGGTGAAGGTCCCCGGCCCGGATGCCGTCTGGCAGGCCGATGCCGACGTCCTGACCCCGCAGTCGCCGGTGATGCTGCTGTGGTCGAACGGCGAAGGTCTGGTCTTCAAGCGCACCCTGAAGGTTGATGAGAACTTCATGTTCACCATCACCGACAGCGTGGAAAACACCGGTGGCAAGGCCGTCACCCTCAACCCCTATGGCCTGATTGCGCGCGGCTATACCCCGCACACCCAGGACTTCTACATCCTGCACGAAGGCCCGCTGGGGGTGTTTGACAGCACCCTGAAGGAGCTGAAGTACAAGACCCTGAAGGAAGAAAAGGCGTTCAGCACCGATTCCAAAGGCGGCTGGCTGGGGATTACCGACAAGTACTGGCTGACCGCCATTGACCTGGACAACGACACCTCGTCCAAGGCGCGCTTCCTGTACACCACCTCGGACCAGAAAGACCGCTATCAGGCCGACTTCCTGGGCGAAGCCCGCACCATCGAGCCGGGCCAGTCGGTGGCGGTGAAGACCGACTTCTTCGCCGGTGCCAAGCAGGTGAAGCTGCTCGACCATTACGCCGAAGCCTATCAGATCGACCGCTTTGATCTGGCGATCGACTTTGGCTGGTTCTATTTCCTGACCAAGCCGTTCTTCTACGGTCTGCAGTTCCTGCATGGCCTGTTCGGTAACTTTGGTCTGGCGATTCTGGGCTTTACCGTCGTCCTGCGTCTGCTGATGTATCCGCTGGCCGACAAGTCCTTCAAGTCGATGAGCAAGATGAAGAAGCTGCAGCCGCAGCTGAAGTCCTTGCAGGAAAAGTACGCCGACGACCGCGCCCGCCTGAATCAGGAAATGATGGCGCTGTACAAAAAGGAAGGCGCCAATCCGGTGGCCGGCTGCCTGCCGATGCTGATCCAGATTCCGATCTTCTTCTCGCTGTACAAGGTGCTGTTCGTGTCCATCGAAATGCGGCATGCGCCGTTCTTTGGCTGGATTCACGACCTGTCGTCGCCTGACCCGACCACCCTGTTCAACCTGTTCGGCCTGCTGCCGTTCACCCCGCCGAGCTTCCTGCACATCGGCGTCTGGCCGCTGATCATGGGGCTGACGATGTGGATCCAGCAAAAGCTGAACCCGGCCCCGGCTGACCCGATGCAGGCGAAAATCATGGGCTTCCTGCCGCTGATCTTCACCTTCATGCTGGCCAACTTCCCGGCTGGTCTGGTGATCTACTGGGCGTGGAACAATGCCCTGTCGTCTGCCCAGCAGTGGATCATCATGCGCAAGGCTGGCGTGTCGGCCTGATCTGTTACCGGCGCAGCGGGGCGACAGAAAGAGACCCGTCTCTTGCCCCGCTGATCCTTCACCCTCATTTAAATCATCGTGCCGACAGAAAATTTCAGGCACGATGGTTCAAAGGCTCCCGGGGTTCCCCGGGCCCTTCATGACAACTTGAACAAAGGATTCCCCCCGTGCGTGACGGTCAACGGCATGACGACGAAGAGCTTGAGGCTGGACGATTATTGTTTTCTCGTCCCTGCACCTTCATGCTCGGCGCTGCCAAACTGGAACAATTGCCCGATAGTGCAGTCCCCGAGGTCTGCTTTGCCGGGCGGTCCAACGTCGGCAAGTCCAGCCTGATTAATGCGCTGACCGGAACCCAGGGGCTGGCGCGAACCTCCAACACGCCGGGACGGACCCAGGAACTGAACTTCTTCATGCTGGCCGACCGCCTGCTGATCTGTGACATGCCGGGCTATGGCTATGCCGAAGCCCCCAAGGAGCGGGTCAAGCGCTGGACCTCGCTGGTCAAATCCTATCTGCGCGGTCGCCCGAACCTGCGCCGGGTGATGCTGTTGATCGACAGCCGCCACGGCATCAAGGACAACGACCACGACATCATGACCATGCTCGACGAAGCGGCAGTCAATTTTCAGGTGGTGCTGACCAAAATCGACAAGCTGAAGGCCGCCGAGGTCGATGCCGTTCTGGCCCGCACCGCGTCGGATCTGGTCAAGCATGTCGCCTCGCACCCGGAAATCCTGCTGACCAGCTCGGAAAAGGGCAAAGGAATGGCCGAGGTCCGCGCCGCAATGGCTGCATTGGCCCTGCCGCCGGTTTGACGACCGGGCCGACAGTCAGAAAAAGATGTGAACCGCTTTTCTCCCCTGGAATGGGCTAGCCGGAGAAAAGCGGTTTTCTCTGGCCCCCTGTCGCTTTACACTGCGCCGGTTTTTGCGGGGAAGGTCGTTCCCCGCAAGCCTTGTGTTCACCCTGCTCACCGTGGGAGCCGCCCTCGATGACCGATACCTCCTCCCCCGCCGTGCAAGCCCCGCCGACCGCTGAAGAGCGTGACCGCTGGCTGCGCAAGGCACAAACCCTGTCCGATGCCTTGCCCTTCATGCGCCAGTTTGCCGGGCAAACCGTGGTGGTGAAGTACGGCGGCCACGCCATGGGCGACGCCGCGCTGGCCGAACAGTTCGCCTCTGACATCGTACTGCTGAACCAGGTCGGCATCGAGCCGGTGGTGGTCCACGGTGGTGGTCCGCAGATCAAAAAGATGCTGGAACGCCTGAAAATCCAGTCCGAATTCATCGATGGCCTGCGCGTGACCGACAAGGCCACCGTGGATATCGTGGAAATGGTGCTGGCCGGGTCGATCAACGCCGAAATCGTCACCGCCATCAACCGCGCTGGCGGCTTTGCCGTCGGCCTGTCGGGCAAGGACGGCAACCTGATCAAGGCCCGCAAACTGCGTCGCACCAAGCGCGACCCGGACAGCAGCATCGAAACGGTGCTCGATCTGGGGTTCGTCGGGGAACCGACCGACGTCAACACCCATGTGTTGGCCCAGTTTGAACAGTCCGACGTGATCCCGGTGATTGCCCCGATCGGTTACGGCGAAGACGGCGAAACGTACAACATCAACGCCGACACCGCCGCCGGTGCGGTTGCCTCGGCGATGAATGCCACCCGCCTGCTGATGCTGACCGACGTTCCGGGCGTGCTGGACAAGGACAAGAACCTGATTCCCGAAATGACCGTTGAACAGGCCCGCCGCCTGATGAACGACGGCACCATCTCGGGCGGGATGATCCCCAAGGTCGAAACCTGCCTGCAGGCGGTCGAAAGCGGTGTCGAGGCAGCGGTGATCATGGACGGTCGCGTCCCCCATTCCGTGCTGCTCGAACTGTTCACCCCGCACGGGGCGGGCACGCTGATCCGCCTGGACAAAAACTGATCCTGTCGCCCGGTGGAGAATGTTCTCCACCGGGCCAGGACGGCCCGCATCCCGCGACGTTTCCGCCCAACAGTGCCGCCATCAGGAGTCTTGCCATGGTTTCCCGCATCAACGGCCCCCTTGCAACGACGGTCTGCTGGCAGGATGTCGGGCATCTGGACAGCTGGCTGTTTGACCTCGACAACACCCTCTATCCGGCCACCAGCAGCCTGTTCCCGCAGATCGACGCCCGGATGAAGTCGTTCATCGCAAAATTCCTGAACGTCACCCCGGATGAAGCCTATGCCGTCCAGAAACGCTATTACCGCGAATACGGCACCTCGCTGCGCGGGCTGATGCTGGTCAACGGACTGGAACCGGACGAGTTTCTGGCCTACGTCCACGACATTGACCATACGGTGCTGGAACACGATCCGGTTCTGGACAAGGCCCTGTCTGACCTGCCGGGCCGCAAGCTGATTTTCACCAACGGCTCGGAACGGCACGCCGAACAGACCCTGAATACGCTGGGCCTGTCGCATCACTTTGACGGCATTTTCGATGTCAAGGCCGCCGGGTTCGTCCCCAAGCCGGAACCGGCCATCTATCAAAAGGTGATTGAGCGTTTTGGGCTGGTTCCACAGTGTACGGCCTTTTTCGAGGACAGCCACCTGAACCTGAAACCCGCCGCCGCACTGGGCATGACCACCGTGCTGGTCCGCTCGGGCCCCGATCACGCGCCGCTGGCCCTGACCCCTGACGATGATCTCAGCCACTGCCAGCACATCATCGAAGACATTGCCGGCTGGCTGGAGATGGTCGCCGAGCTGTTCCGGCAGAATCCGCGCCCCTGAGACAAGCGCCCCTTGAGGCCTCCGTCCTTTTGACTCATATCGTGCCGAGCAGGACGGACAGGAAACCACACCATGACCACAGCCGCCTTCCTCCGCCGAATGCCTCTGGCTTGCACCGCTGCTGTGGTGGCGGGTGGGGTGCTGCTGGCAACGCTCCCGGCGGGTGCGGTGGACATCAACCCGCGCCAGTACGGCTATTCCAGCGACCAGTTCTATAAAATCGGCAACATGAGCCAGGAGCTGTCGAAGCTGTGCCGGGTCGGACAGTTCAATCAACGCCGCATCGGTGAATATTACACCGCCTTTGGGGGCGACAGCCGCAACATCCTCGGTATTGCCAAGAAAAATTACAATCTTTACGACCCGACCGGCAAAGCAGATGAGGCCAAGACCTATCATTTTTACAATGACGGGACATCCCAGTGCAAAGTTTATGTCGCTCCCTAAACCGGTGCGTGCTTTTTCCACTGCGCCGAACACCAAAAGGCACCACACCGGCCATTTCGATGATGCCGCCTGAATATTCCAGACCGGTCCGGCAATGGTTGCAGATTCCCTGTTGTTTTTGGTAGCCTCCGGCGGACATTCTTTTCAGAAGACGCCCGCAACACCGGGCGACAAACGAAAGGCCCCGACGTGGCTAAAAGCAGCTCTCGCCAGCCGGCTTCCTCCGACGCAGCTCCCCGCACGGGCGCCGTCGGTGCCCTGTTACGCTCCACCCGAGAACGAAGCGGGCAAGACCTGCGGTCGGTCGCCGATGTGCTGCGCATCCGCTATGTCTATCTGCTGGCCATCGAAGACGGCCGCTATCACGATTTGCCCGGTGCCACCTATGCCGTTGGCTTCGTGCGGGCCTATGCCGAGCATCTGGGGCTGGATGGCCTTGAAATCGTCCGCCGCTTCAAGGATGAGGAAAACCACATCCCGTCGCAAAGCGATCTCAGCTTTCCGGTTCCGGCCGCCGAGGGCGGCATTCCGTCCGGCGCGCTGCTGGCGATTGCCCTGCTGCTGGCCGGCCTGATCTACGGGGCCTGGTACTGGAGCTCCAGCGCCGACCGTCCGCTGGCTGAGCTGATTCAGGATGTGCCGGAACGGCTGAACGGCATGGTCAAGGGCTCGCCCAGCTCCAGCGACAGCACCCCGCACACCGCGTCGACCACCGACGCACAGGGAATGCGGACGGCAGAAATCGCCAAGACGCCCGAGCCCGCCGTGCTGGCCTCCCTGCCCAGCACCCCGGATGGCAAGTCTCCCGAGCACAAGACTCCCGAGAGCCAGCCAGCCCCCAAAGCCGAGCCCGTAGCGCCGACCCCCGCCCCGATCGCCGAGCCTGCCCATGCTCCGGCTGCGACGCCAGAGGCCAGCAAAACCGAACCGACCCCGGTGACTCCGGTCCCAGCGACCCCGGCGACAACGACAACGACAACCGCCCCTGCTCCGGCACCGGTCCCCCCCGTAGCAACCAACGTGGCAACCAACGTGGCAACCCCCGCGACCGAAGCCCCGGTGAGCGCCACCCGTGTCGAGCTGTATGCGCAGGCTGATGCCTGGATCCAGATCCGCAAGGGCAATGATCTGGTGGTGTCCCGCCTGTTCCGCCGTGGTGAAACCTATCCGATCCCCGATGGCAGCAACATGATCCTGCGCACCGGCAACGCGGGCGGCACTGTGGTCCGCCTTGATGGCGAAACCCTGCCGCCGCTGGGCAAAAGCGGCGAAGTGGTCAGCGGTGTCTCGCTCAACCCCGACAATCTGGTGATGCGCAGCCGGTAACACTGTCGCCTCAACCAAACCCGTTTCCAGACCACCCTGTGCAAGCAGGGTGGTTTGTGTTTTAGAGCATTTTCAAGTTGACCGTCTCCGACCAACGGCTCGGAAAATACGGCCCTAAAAGGGAAGAGCGTTTTCGCTCGGTGTAAAAACGCTCTAAGCCCGGGGTTTTCAGGGCTGCGGCAGATACCCCGCTGGCGGTTAAGGTTTGGCAGGCGGGCAGTTCGTGCTATGACCACAGGATGAACGGCCTGCGGTCGTTTTCTGTCGTCCCGCTCAGCCTGATGAGGCTTGTTGATGAGTTCCCTCCGCGCCTATCGCCAGATCGTCCGTCGCCCCAGCCGCAAGATTTACGTCGGCCCGGTGGCCGTTGGCGGCGATGCCCCGATTTCCGTGCAGACGATGACCAACACCCTGACCACCGACGTGGACGGTACGCTGGACCAGATCCGCCGTTCCGCCGCCGCCGGGGCCGACATCGTGCGCGTTTCCTGCCCGGATGAAGACTCGACCAAAGCCCTGAAGGACATCGTCGCCGGATCGCCGGTGCCGATCGTCGCCGACATCCATTTCCATTACCGCCGGGCGATCGAAGCCGCCGAAGCCGGTGCCGCCTGCCTGCGCATCAATCCGGGCAACATCGGCTCGGAAGACCGGGTGCGCGAAGTGATCAAGGCCGCCAAGGACTACGGCTGCTCGATGCGCATTGGCGTCAACGCCGGGTCACTGGAACGTGACCTGCTGGAACAGTACGGCGAGCCGTGCCCCGACGCGATGGTCGAAAGCGCCCGCCGCCACATGCGGATTCTGGAAGACAACGACTTCACCAATTTCAAGATCAGCGTCAAGGCGTCCGACGTGTTTCTGGCGGTGGCGGCCTATCAGGCGCTGGCCGATGCCTGCGACTATCCGCTGCATCTGGGCATCACCGAAGCCGGTGGCCTGCGCGGCGGTACCGTCAAGTCGTCGGTCGGGCTGGGGATGCTGTTGTGGAGCGGCATTGGTGACACCATCCGCGTGTCGCTGTCGGCTGATCCGGTCGAAGAAGTGCGCGTTGGCTATGAAATCCTGAAATCGCTCGACCTGCGCCATCGCGGCGTGCGGGTGGTGTCGTGCCCGTCGTGCGCCCGTCAGGGCTTTGACGTGGTCAAGACCGTCGCCACCCTCGAGGAACGACTGGCCCACATCGAGGAGCCGATCAGCCTGTCGGTGATTGGCTGCATCGTCAACGGCCCCGGCGAGGCACGCGAAACCGACGTCGGCCTGACCGGCGGCGGTGGCGGGTCGCACATGGTGTATCTGGCTGGCAATCAGGATCACAAGATCGGCACCGAGGCAATGGTTGACCATCTGGTCGCGCTGGTCGAGAAAAAGGCCGCCGTGCTGGCAGCCGAACGGGCCGCCGCCAGGGCAGCGGCCGACGAGCCGAAATAAGTACCGCAGAGGGAGTAGTTTTACCGTGGCGTCTTTACAGCCGGTGCGTGGCACCCATGACCTGTTACCCGACGACATGCGCCGCCACCAGACGGTGGTTGACCGCATCCGTCGCTGTGCTGCGCTGTACGGGTTCGAAGAAATGGCAACGCCGATCTTTGAATTCACCGAAGTCTTCTCGCGCACGCTGGGGGAGACCTCGGACGTGGTGAGCAAGGAGATGTACACCTTTGAACGCTCGGGCGATCACATCACCCTGCGCCCCGAAGGCACCGCCGGAATCTGCCGCGCTTTCATCTCCAACGGGCTGGCGCAACAGGTGCCGTTCAAGGCGTTCTATCAGGGACCGATGTTCCGCTATGAACGGCCGCAAAAGGGCCGTCAGCGCCAGTTCCATCAGGTCGGGGTCGAGCTGCTGGGCATCGAAAGCCCGCAGGCCGACATCGAAGTCCTCGCGCTGGCCGCACAGTTCCTCGACACTCTGGGCCTGCAGGGTCAGGTGACGCTGGAAATCAACACTCTGGGCGACAGCGCCAGCCGCACCGCCTACCGTGATGCGCTGGTGGCCTATCTGATGCCGTTCCATGACCAGTTGTCAGAAGACAGCAAGACCCGGCTGGAAAAGAACCCGCTGCGCATCCTCGACTCCAAGGACGAGGGCGACCGCAAGATCATTGCCAACGCGCCGGTGTTCTCGGACTCGCTGAACGACGCCTCGCTGGCGTTCTTCGAGGCGGTGAAACAGGGCCTCGACGCGCTGGGGATCGCCTATACCGTCAATCCGCGTCTGGTGCGCGGGCTGGACTATTACTGCCACACCGCCTTTGAATTCACCACCACCGCCCTTGGGGCTCAGGGGACGGTGCTGGCCGGGGGCCGCTATGACGGGTTGATCCAGTCGATGGGCGGCACGCCGACACCGGGCATTGGCTGGGCGGCGGGTGTCGAACGGCTGGCGATGCTGGTTGACGGCGTGCCGGACAAGGCGCGTCCGATTGCCCTGATCCCGATGGGCGACGCCGCCGAAGCCCTCGCCCTGCCGCTGGCCAACCAGCTGCGCCGGGCTGGCCTGCCGGTGGACATGGCCTATGGTGGCGCGATGAAAAAGCGCATGAAGCGGGCCAACACCGTCAACGCACGGGTGGCGGTGATTCTGGGCGATGACGAGTTGGCGCGCAACGAAGCCACCGTCCGCGATCTGGACAGCGGCGAACAGTCGGCAGTGGCGCTGGATGGTCTGGTGCAGGCCCTGACGGCGCTCGGCTGACCGGGCCGGACCGCAGACGATGAGCGCTCAGGCTGTCGAACGGCTGGTGATCGTTGGGGCGAATCATCGCTCCAGCGCCCTTGCCGTGCGCGATGCCCTGTTCATTGATGACCCGGAAATTCCGGGCATCCTTGAACACCTGCGTCAGCAGGGCCTGACCGAAGCGGCTATTCTGTCCACCTGTGACCGGGTTGAAATCATCGCCTGCGGTGATCACCCGGCTCAGGTCAGCGCCGTGGCGGCGGCGCTGTTCGCCGGGCGGGCCCATCTGTCTGCCGATGACCTTGCCGGTCATCTTTATACCCTGACCAACGCCGCCGCCCTGCGCCACATGATGGCGGTGGCCAGTGCGCTGGACAGCCTGATGATTGGCGAACCGCACATTCTGGGCCAGATGAAGGCCGCCCATCGCCTCAGCCGCGATGGCGGGATGTGCAGCGCCGACCTCGACAGCCTGTTTCAGGGGGCCTATGCCACCGCCAAACGGGTACGCAGCGAAACCACCATTGGCGAAGGCCCGGTGTCGGTCGCGGCCTGTGCGACACAGGTGGCGCGCGACATTTTCGGCGACCTGAGCCGGGTTCGCCTGCTGCTGGCTGGCGGCGGTGACATGGGCGACCTGATTGCCGAGACCTTTCAGGGCCACGGGGTCAAAAGCGTCACCGTCACCGCCCGCCGCGCCGCCCGCGCCGAACAACTGGCGCGCACGCTTGATGCCCACATGGTGCCCTTTGACCAGCTCACCCCGGCGCTGAGTGATGCCGAAGTGGTGGTGACCGCCATCGGCGGGCGCACCTGGGCGGTCACCGAGGAAGCCGTCCGTGCTGCCCTGAAACGCCGCCGTCAGCAGCCGATCCTGTTCGTTGATGTCGGCATTCCCGGTGATACCGAGGCTGCGGTCAACAAGGTGGACAACGCTTTTCTCTATGATCTTGACGATCTCGAGCGGTTGGCGGAAAAGGGGCGCGCCCAACGCGAAAAGGCCGGACAGGATGCCTGGGCAATCGTCACCGCCGAGGTGAACGCCTTTTTGCAACGACGGGCGGAACGGTCCGCCGTCCCGACCATCGCCGCCCTGCACCGCCTGTTTGAAAGCGAGCGCAGCCGGGCGCTGGCGGAATCGCACGGCGATGCCGAAAAGGCAACGCGCTTACTGATTGGCCGCTTGCTGCACCACCCGTCCGAAGTGATGCGGGCACTGGCGGCCCACGATACAAAACAACAGCTGGCAGTGGTCGAAACGGCCCTGCGGCAGGTGTTCGCCCTCGGCGACGCTGACGAATGCAAGGGAGACAAGGGTCCGTGAGCCTGAACGATAAACTGAGTCGCGTCGTGTCGCGCTATGAAGAAGTGCGTGACCTGCTGGCCCACGACCCGAAGGCCGATATTCCAAAGCTGTCGAAGGAACTGTCCGATCTGACCCCGGTGGTCGAGCGGATCACCGAATGGCAGACTGCCCAACAGCAGATGGACGAGGCACAGGCGATGCTGGCCGACCCGGACATGCGCGATCTGGCCGAAGAAGAGCTGTACGCCCTGAAGGAACGCCTGCCGCACCTGGAAACCGAGGTCCGGCTGTCGCTGTTGCCGAAAGACGAAGCCGACGAGCGCAACGCCATCCTCGAAGTGCGCGCCGGCACCGGTGGCGACGAAGCCGCCCTGTTCGCCGCCGAACTGTTCCGTCTGTATCAACGCTATGCCGGGCTGAAGGGCTGGCGGTTCGAGACGATGGACCTCAACGAAACCGGCATTGGCGGCTACAAGGAGGCCTCGGCCCGCATCAGTGGCCGCAACGTGTTCGGACGGCTGAAGTACGAATCGGGCGTTCACCGCGTCCAGCGGGTGCCGGAAACCGAAAGCGGTGGCCGCATCCACACCTCGGCGGCCACCGTTGCCGTGTTGCCCGAGGCCGAAGAGGTCGATGTCCACATTGAGGAAAAAGACCTGCGCATCGACACCTACCGGTCGCAGGGTGCCGGTGGTCAGCACGTCAACACCACCGACTCGGCGGTGCGCATCACCCACATTCCCACCGGGGTGGTCGCTGCCTGCCAGGAAGAAAAGTCGCAGCACAAGAACAAGGCCAAGGCGATGGCCATGCTGCGCGCCAAGATTTACGACGAACAACGCCGCACCGCCGATGCCGAACGCGCCGCTGCCCGCAAGAGTCAGGTTGGCTCCGGCGACCGCTCGGAACGCATCCGTACCTACAACTTCCCGCAAGGGCGTGTCACCGATCACCGCATCAACCTGACCCTCTACGCGCTGGAACGGATGATGCAGGGCGAGGCGCTGGATGAGGTGGTTGACGCCCTGACCGCCGAAGATCAGGCCGCCCTGCTGGCCGAACTGGAATGAGCCAGCAGCCCGACACTCTGGACTCGGCCTGCCGCTGGCTGGCCGCCCGCCTGAGCGCCGCCGGAATTGCCGACGCCCGCCGCGATGCCCGCCTGCTGGTGGCCCATGCGCTCGGGCTGGACCCGCAACGGCTGCTGATCGACGGCGACCGCCGCCTCGGTTCTGCCGATCTGGTGGCGCTGGAAGCGGTGGCCACCCGCCGCTGTGCCCGCGAACCGGTGTCGCGCATCATCGGCTCGCGGGGGTTCTGGACCCTCGACCTGACCCTGACGCCGGACACCCTCGACCCGCGCCCGGATACCGAAACGCTGGTCGAAGCTGTCCTTGCCGCCCGCCCGGACCGACAAGCCCCGTTGCGGATGCTCGACTTTGGCACCGGCAGCGGCTGCATCCTGCTGGCCCTGCTCAGTGAGTATCCCGCCGCGCAGGGGCTGGGGATCGACATTGCCCCCGGCGCGGTCGCCGCCGCCGAGGCCAATGCCCGCCGTAACGGGCTGGACCAGCGGGCCAGATTCCAGTGTGGCAACTGGGCCGAGGGCCTGAGCGGCCCGTTCGATGTGATCGTCTCCAATCCGCCTTATATCACCGATGCCGAAATGGCCGGGCTGGAACCGGAAGTCACCCGCTATGATCCACTACGGGCGCTGGTCAGCGGCCCCAGCGGCCTCGAAGACTATCAGCGCCTGATTCCCGCCCTGCCCGCGTTGCTGGCTCCCGGCGGTCTGGTGGCCCTTGAAGTCGGCCATACACAGGCAGAAGCGGTCAGTGCGCTGTTGGTGGCCAGTGGCTTTGACGCCCCGTGGGCCCGGCAGGATCTGGGCGGGATCGCCCGTTGCGTGGTTGCCGAAAGCCACCACCCGGAAAAAAACGATAAAAAAGCGTAACGGATTGCAAAAAAGGCTTGGATCACAGCCCCGGCCCGCATAGGGTTGAGCCGAGGGCGCTGAAGCGCCGGGGTGATGTAGCCCGTTGATCGGTTGCCGCTGGTGCGAAGGCGCGAACACGATCCCTCCCACCCCTGGCTGACTATGCACCATGGATTGTCTGAGCCGTCTTGTGGCCACCCAGGCCGTACCGACGCTGGAAACAGCGCCACCGGTACGCCTGAGCCGGTCCCAAAGACGACTGACGTGTGGGGATGCGGTGGTTTTCGCCGCGTCCGGGGTTCATCCCGGTTATTTACCGTAATGGTTTGTTGACGGAATCATGAAGCAAGGTTCAAACGGAAAGGGTCGGCCGCGCGGACGCAACCAATCCCCTAACAAGGGCAAGGGACCGTCGCGGAACCAGACCTATGACAGCAACGGCCCCGGCATCCGGGTGCGTGGCAACGCCCATCAGGTTGTCGAAAAATACCAGGCGCTGGCCCGCGATGCGGCGGCGGTTGGTGATCGTGTGCTGATGGAAAACTATCTTCAGCACGCCGAACATTACTACCGCATCATTCTGGTGCAGAACCTGCACAGCCCGGTGCGGATGCCCCGTTTGGACCAGGGTAACGCCCTGAACCCCGAAGGCCCCGAAGACTATCTTGATGATGGCGAGGGCTATGATGACGACATCGACGATCTGGACGGTGCGACGGTCGAACCGATCGGCTATGAAGCCGAACGGCAGGAACGCCAGTACGAGCGCCAGAACCGCTACGACCGGCAGGAGCGCAGCGACCGTTCTGATCGGGGTGACCGGCAGGATCGGGGCGACCGTCGGGACCGGGGTGAGCGGCCGGACCGCGTCGAGCGTCAGGACCGCGTCGAACGGCCGGATCGCGGCGAACGTCAGGACCGCGGCGAACGTCAGGACCGGGGCGATCAGCAGGATCGCTTCCAGGCTCAGGACCGCGATGGAGGCCGTGGCCGCCAGCGCCGCCGGGCCCGTTCGGGCCGCAACCGTGACGGTGCCGAGTTTGATCGCGCCGACGAGCGGAACGAGAACGGCGATAGCCCCGCTGACGTGACCAGCGCGCCGCAGACCAGCGCCGCTCCGGTAACGGTTGCGGTGGTTGAGGTTGCTCCCGTTGCTGTGCCGGTCGAGGCCGCCGTACAGGCTGCCCCGGTTGTGGTCCCGATCACGGCCCCAGCCCCGGTGATCAGCGAAGCCCCCGCCAGCAGCGAGCCGGTGGCCGATGCCAAGCCGAAGCGCACCCGCACCCGCACCACCAAGCCGGTCGCCCCGGCAGAAGACGCTGCCCCGGCCCCGGTGGTTGAGGCCGCCGCCGACAGCAGCAGCGAAGAGGCCCCGAAAAAGCCGCGCCGCCGCCGCACCACCAAGGCCGCCGAGGGTGAAGCCAGCGGTGAGGTCGCCGGGGGTGAACCGGAAAAAGCCAGTGCCTGATCATCCTTGCGGGATGGTCCGGTGTGAAAGCCACTTCCTGCTCGCGCGGAAGTGGCTTTTCTTTTGCTGCAACTGCGGCACAATCAAGGGTCGGAGCCGTGAGCGTTAAACGTGACGCCACAGTACACGACAGTAGGAAAGCAAGGACGTGGAGCGCTGCTCCACACCTCGCTGGGGCCAGTTGGCCCCAGCCCCCATTTCTTTGATCATAAAAGAAAAAATGGGGGTTCGGGGCCTCAGGCCCCGAGCAGGTTCGGGCGGCAGCCCGTTCTTTAAGCCCGACTGTCGTGCACTGTGGCCTCAGATATAACGCACACTGGTCCAGATTTCCTTGCACCGGATCACGTCAAAGGACTCACCATGCGCATGATGTCTGCCCCCCGGATTACCCTGCTGCTGGTGACGTTTGCGGTCGTCTCGGTCCCGCTCACCGTTCAGGCGGGCGGGCTGAGTGACCGTTTGCAACAGGGCGTTGCCAACCTGCTGACCTCACCGCCGGAAGATCACCGGGTGCAGGTGGAAACGCTGGTTCCCGGCAGCCGCCGCCTGACCGAATCCTATGGCGAAGACCCGTTGCAGGCGCTGGATGTTTACCTTCCCCCCCATGCCACCGATGCCCCGATTCTGGTGATGGTCCATGGCGGCGGCTGGAAGGAAGGCGACAAGGGCGAGCCGCATGTGGTGGTCAACAAGCTGAAACGCTGGCTGCCGCAGGGCTTTATCGTCATCAGCGTCAACACCCGCCTGCTGCCGCAGGCGATGGCCTATGAACAGGCCGAAGACCTCGCCAAAGCGATGAAATGGATTCAAGGCCACGCCCGCAACTGGGGTGGCCGATCGGACAAGATCATCCTGATGGGGCACTCTTCCGGCGGCCATCTGGTGGCCCTGCTGTCGTCGAAACCGTCGATGGTCGGCAAGCCGTGGGCCGGAACGGTGGCTCTGGATACTGCAGCCCTGCACATCCCCTCAAAGATGCGCAAAAGCCACCTGCCCTTTTACGATGCCGCCTTTGGCAGCGATCCCGGCTATTGGACCAAGGCCTCGCCGATGAACCAGTGGACTGCCAAGGCGGTGCCGATGATGCTGGTCTGTTCCAGCAAGCGCCCGGACAAGCCCTGCTCCGAAGCGCAGGAGTTCCAGAAGCAGGCCGCCCATGCCGGGCGCGAAATGATCGTCTCGCCGCAAAACCTGTCGCACGCCGAAATCAACGACACCCTCGGCGAAAGCAACGCCTATACCGGTGCCGTTGAAACCTTCATCATGCGGCAATTGGCCGGACGGTAAGGCCTTATTCCCCACTGCCTTCCGTCGTCTGCAACGCCCCGCTGCGGGTCGGCACCACGATGGCACAGGTCATCACCTGCGCCGGGTCGCCGTTCTGGTTGCGGGTGATCATCTTCACCCGCAACATCCCCAGATCGGGACGGCTGCGCGAGGGGCGGATTTCGATCACTTCGGCTTCCAGATGCAGGCGGTCACCGGGGCGGGTCGGACGCGGCCATTCCAGACTTTCAATCGCCCGCCCGACAAAGCCCCAGCCGGGGGCATGGCCGCTGCCGACCATCAGCCGCATGGTCAGACTGGCGGTGTGCCAGCCGCTGGCGGCCAGACTGCCAAAAAAGGTCCCGGCGGCGCTGTCGTGGCCCAGATGAAAGGGCTGCGGATCGAACTGGCGGGCGTAGTCAACAATCGCCTGTTCATCGACCTCGATCGGGTCGGTGGTAAACCACGGCCCGAGGCTGAAATCTTCCAGATGGGTTGCGCGCGCGTTCACCGAAGCATTCATGGCCGGACGTTTCCTGTTCTTATGAATATAAAGCTGACGTTAACGGAAAGCGTAGCGACAGCCGGACAGCGGCTCAAGTGATATGTTGTAAGGCAATGCCCTCATCCGTCTGATCCATGCGCCCGCCGGTCGTACACCCTTTCTCTGCCCCCGTGGTTCGGGTATTCTGGCATTGGTGGGTTGGCACAAGCAGGAGACCAGCCATGGTCAGCAGTCTTTTATCCAGCGGCTCGTCGAGCCGTCCGTCGTACCTTTCGGCGCTGACCGCGCGGACCGGCAGCAGCAAGGCCGACGATACAGCCAACAGCACCAGTGCGTCCTCGACCCCTGACGACAGTGACAACCGGTCGATTGCCGACAAGATTCAGAGCAGCATGGCGCAGCGGAAAAAGCAGGATGCCCTCGACGATGTTCTGCGCCTGAAACAGCAAATGGCCGACATGGCCGTGCTGGAACTGGTAAACCCGGAAGGCGCGGCCCGCATGTATGCAGAAATGGGCAAAAAGCTGGAACATGCCGCCGGTGCGTACAGCGACGGCACCCAGACGCTGGCCAAACTGTCCGGCGATGCGACCTCACTGACCGAACTGTCGGTCAATGCCGACCTGCAGGCGATCGTCAACAGTAGCACCAGTGATGCAACGGCGACCAGCAGCCCCGCAACCGATGCTTCAACGTCCACCCGTACCACCGAAGACGCCAGCAAAGCGGCGAAAAAACTTGCCGAACAGGCGCAAAACGAGTCGAGTACCCGGCAAAAGCAGATGCAGGCCTATGCGATGGCCTCGTCTAGCGCCGCCGACGATCATCAGACGCTGGTAGACATGAAGTCGCTCAGCGGCACCCTCGACGAACGGTTCCGCCATGCGGTCAAAACTACCGAAGAGCAGGATCAGAGCGAAGACAAAAAACGCGAAATGGACCAACTGGAAAGCGAATTCGCCGTTTCGCAGGCCCATACCGCCTCTGCCCTCGACTCGCTGGGACAGCAGATCACCCTCAGCCGGGCTGGCGGCCTCAGCCTGTCGGCTCCCACCTCGGTGTCGGTGCTGGCCTAGAGGTGTGAGCGCACAAGTGGTTCCGGTTTTACGCGCTATCACTGCGACAGATCAAAAGGGTAGACCAGCGTGACTGCGTCACATGTAACGCACGCTGATCTGATGCCTTTTCCCCTTTTGTACCGTGATCAGGCAGAGTAAAGTCGCCACCTCTCGCACCCCAACCATGGGACAGCATGACTGGCGCGCCCGTCGCGCCAGAGGCGATACCCTCGGGCTGTGAGCCTTGACGCTCACAGCTCTCGTGTTTTGTTCTGCCGCAGTGATGATGCGCAAAACCGGTGCCCACGTTTGCGCTCACTGCTTTAGAGCATTGTGCGCTGGATTTTCCCCGAATCCAGCATTGTGGTACCACACCACTCAGCACAGTGCAATAGGGTGTAGCCTACCCAGGAGTAGTTACGGGGCATAAAAAAGGCCGCTCTCCCGAAAGAAAGCGGCCGGAAACAAAAGAACCATAAGCAAGTCTTTTGTACCGGCCACTGACGCCCAAGTCAACGGAAATGAAAGTTTCCGCACGGGTTTCTGCTGCCTTTTTCTGACCTCGCAACCATCCGCAAGGAGGGCTGCCATGTCTATTTTTGTATTACACCGCGTTGTAATACAGTCTCGGATCGGGGCTGTTTACTTGTCATCGACCAGCACCGGGGTTGGTCGCGAAACCCTGAAACAGGGATTTCTCTATGTATCTTCGGGGGTTATGTCCCTGATTGGCAATTTATCCGGGCAGGCAATCCGTTGCCCGGTGAAATGCGAATCGAAAGGGCTCTTTTTTCAAAAAAGTACGCCCGGCCTTTCGACGCTGATTTTCCCGCAAAAAAAAGAAATTCAACCATTACGGGCTTCCCTCCCGATGGGAGGTCGGCCATGAGCGACCGTCGCCCCTTCCGGGAAGTGAAGCTGCAATGGCTGCAAGCGTTGAGCTGCGATGGCAGCCTGAGCGATTGCGCAAAGACCATCGCCCTGTACATCGTCACCACCCACATGAACGGCCACACCGAACAGGCATGGCCGTCCTATCAAACCATTGCCGATGCGACCGGCAAAAGCGTGAAGACCATCCAGCGCGCCGTGCGTGAGCTTGAGGAACGCGGCTGGTTCGACGTGCAGCGCGGGAACGGGGTGAGGCACAACACCGTTTACTCCCCCACCGAATCATCCATCACGCGGGCAATCGAAGCTCGCGAGAAGGCGGACAAGGTTGTCCCCCTTCGCCCGGAGAAAGGCGGTCAGAATTGTCCGCAAAGGGGGACAAACCTGTCCCCGGAAGGCGGTCAAAACTGTCCACCGAACTTAGAGAAGAAAAAAATAAACAAACCTAACGCGCCCGCACGCGAGGCGGAGGCCGCGCCAGCCTCAGGGTCAGGGCAGACAGACCTGAAGGATGCCTTGCGGGATGTACTGGGGTTGGAGATGGACGAGACGGCCATCCGTCTGTGGGTCGAAACCCTGACCTCGGTCACGCAGGCGGACAACCGGATCATCGTTACCGCCCCAAGTCGCATGCACTGCGACTGGATCGAGCAGAGGTTTGCCGGGCCATTCAGCCGGGCGGCAACGCAGCTTGTCGGCCCCGGAGCCAAAGTTGTTTTCAGGGGGCATCACCCTGCTGTCACCCGGCATGCCGCATAGGGAGGACGAGATGGATTGTGCAATCTCCCTGCAATGCAGAACCGCGTGTCATCACTGGAAATGGGGGAAAGCTCTGCCCGCATTCGCGGACAGAAAGGGGCTTCGCCCCGGTGCCGTCAATGGCAAGCGGCGCAAGCGCCGTCAGGGGCCGGGATGCCCCAAAAATCTGGCGATTTTCGGGAGCTACCCCGCCCGGCCCCTGCCCATTGACCGCCCCTCCCCACCGATGCCTACGGCAGCGGGTGATGTCGAGGACATCACCCCGGAAAGTGCCCGTAAGGAGCAAGAGCGATGATCACCATCGAAGACCTGTCGAAGGAAGAATTGGCCATGTTGGTGCGCAAGCTGTTGGCGTGTGATGAGAGCATCGCCCGGCTGATCACCGAATGGGATTTGCTTGATGTGCGGGCAGCGGTGCTGCGTGGCCGGATGGATCGTGCCTGGCTCGCGTGCAGCCGCGCTTCCGAGCTGGTCGAGGCGCTGTCGAGAAAACCTAACGTCAACCCGCAAACATGGAAAAGGGCGATGAACAAGGAAGAACGTCTGTTCGCAGAATGGCAAAGGCTGAGAGAGCAACGGGACACCGTGGTTGATGCGCTCAATGCTGCCTTCGACCGGATGGTGGGAGGCGATGATGTCCGACACTGACCGCATGGTTGCCAAAATCAAAAAGCTGCTGGCGCTGGCGGCCTCCCCGAACGAGGCCGAAGCAGCGGCGGCGCTTTCCAAGGCCAAAGAGCTGATGGAAAAGCATTCAATTTCCGACACTGCCATTCGCCTGGCTGACATCACTGAAGCAAAGGGCAAAGCATCGGTCGCCGACCGCCCGAACCGCTGGGAGAGCGATCTTGTTGACCTTGTCGCACGGGCCTTTGGCTGCAAAACCATTTTCTTCAGTGGAGGATATGAGCCGAGGGGCTATGGCTATCGCCGTGCGAAGGGAGAGTGGCATTTTATTGCCGCCTCCCCCATTCCTGACATTGCCAGCTATGCATTCCAGGTGTTGCTGAGGCAGCTAGCGGCTCAACGAGCCGCCTATGTCGCAGCCCTGCCGAAGAACCTGAAACGTGCCACCAAGATACGGCGCGGAGATTTGTTTGCAGAGGCCTGGGTTGCCTCGGCCTCGGAAAAGGTGATGTCGTTTGCCGGGCAGGACCGTCAGGCAGACATCACGGCTTGGATCAAGAGCCGTTATCCGGCCTTGGGAGAGCTGGCCCTTGTCACCCGCACGGACACTATCAGGCCGGATGACCATCGGGCGCTTGATGCTGGCTATGCCGCAGGCGCGAACGTGCGTCTGGATCAAGCGGTGGCGGCAAACACCCGCCCTGAAATGATCGGGAGGTTTGATGCTTGACCTCACTTCTCTCAGCAAGGCCCAGCTCATCGAGCTGGTCCGCCTTGCGCTGTCTCGTGGCACCCTGCTGGACGCGGATATTGCCGGAGCTAGGCGGCATGCCTTGCGGGCTGCGTGCGGCCTGTTCGGCGGTATCCGGCCATTTGTCCGTCAGGCCCGTCAGTCTGGCTTTGATGTTGACGCAAGCAACCTCAGCCGCTGGCTGTCGGGGCACGCCGCTCTTTCTACGGCCAAGGTGGATCAGCTCCTCGTCGCTCTCGGGCTGCCGGACATGCAGCCGCGTGGGGATATCGTCCATGTCTGGCGTCCTCATCACAGCCGACCCTGCGATCTTGCGGCGGCTTTCGACCTGTACTTTCGGGCCGGAGCGTCGGTTGCCCTGGTGCATGCGTCGAAGACCCGTGGCCCATCCGTGCATGCCGTCCACGACGGGCGCACTTGCGCCCTGATCACCATCAGGCAAGCCCTGTGCCTGCCCGATGGACTGAAGGACGGGCCACGCCTGCGGATTGCCGACCCCGAGCGGTGGCTGTCCGGGGCTGTGTCAGTGGAGGCTTTCAAGGCGGCATGGGGCGAGCAGGCCGAACCTGCCGCGCCGTCACTCGAAGATATCCTCGCCGCCCTGCAGGAGGGTGAAGGCGTCTCGCAGGCTGTGCAAAGACTGTGGGGAGAGAAGCCATGACGAGACAGCGTGTTGCGAAGGGGCTGCGGCTGTCAGGCGTGGCGGCCATGGTCGGAGTGATCCTGCTCGGGCCGATTGCTCTTGCCTGGCGAGAGAGTGATCTGGATCGCTGGCGTACCCTGATCCCGGCATCCTCTCAGGTCTTTGCCGTTATCGAGACGGTTAAGGGTAATCAGGTGACCTTGCGGACACTCAATACCGTCAGTTCCCCGGACAATCTGATCAGGCTCCCGTTTAACAGCCTTGTCTCTGCCACTGCCTTTCCGAGCAGACCGGATGCAATGCGGCAAGAGATCTGCGTCACCAGAGTTCAGCCATTCGTAGCCCTCGCCATGAATAAAAATGCGTTTATGGACAGGAACGGGCTGCATTGCCTTGGCTCCATTGCCGACGCCAGGGGAACCATTGGACTGCCGATGGAAACCATCAAGCCGGAAACCGTTGTCACCATCAGGCTCAATGGTGACTGGACACTGGACACAAAAGAAACCGGAGAACAGCCATGAAAAACAAGACAAGCTCTGCCGCACTGCTGATTGCAGCCATCTCCGCCAGTGCCGCACTGGCGTTCATTCCTGGCTTTTTTGCCTGGCAGGAAGAGCATCGAGCCCGACTTCAGGTCGCAGAATTAATTGATATTGAAGCCAGAAATAATTTTCTCTTCTTCTGTTACATGCTTTCCTCCTGCATATTTTTGCTCATCGCATTTATCACAATCATGATCGCTTGCCATTATCGCTACACTCCGTTCAATAAATCCGCCATCAAGAGGCTATTATTCATGATTGTAATATCAATTACATCAACTCTCATGGGTGTATATCTTGCGTGGCATGGGGCTGACGTGTGGGTGAATCCTTAACTGCGCACTGAAGGTGGAGCTTCCATTGACTATATACGTCATTGACGCAATTGTGCCTTGCCAAATATGCGTCATTGACGTATATTCTCCATATCAGCCTCCTCTGCGGATATCAGCTTATGCCTCTCTTCAGTACAGACTCAGCGATAAGTATCCTGGAGTTTCCAGCCTTTGCCAGCGATGCAGACAAGCTGTTTACCAGAGAAGAGCTTGACGACCTGCGATCTTTCCTCGCGCTGAACCCGGAAGCTGGCGACCGCATTCCCGGAACCGGTGGGATCAGGAAGCTCCGGGTGGGCCTTGAGAAAAAGGGCAAAGGAAAAAGAGGTGGCGCGCGGGTCATTTACTATTTTCACAACCCAAAAATACCACTGGCCTTGCTGGCGATTTATGCCAAAGGCGAGAAAATCGACCTGTCGGAAGACGAGAAGAAAGAACTCCGCAGCCTTGTTCATGAATATGTGGCAGCTTTTGGGGGGTAATCCTCTGTCATGCCTGTGTTTCCAGTCCACAAGCGAGGTAACTTATGTCTGGATCAAAGATTTTGGCCGGAATGCGTGAGGCGGTTTCTTACGCCCGAGGCGAAACGGTGGATGTGCGGGAAACGGTCATCAAGACCCCCGCTGAGGTGGACGTGAAGGCCATTCGGGAACGTTTGGGCCTTAGCCAGCAGGCTTTTGCTGCTCAGTTCGGCTTTTCTGCCGCAACCATCCGCAACTGGGAACAGGGACACCGGCACCCGGAAGGTCCGGCGCGGGTTCTACTGAAGGTGATTGAAAAAGATCCAAACGCCGTCCTGAGGGCGTTGTCGGCCTAACGCCATTCCTCTTGTGGGATACTGTACCTCATAATGGGTACATAGGCTTATTGAAACAGGGGGAAAGGTGACAGAGCCGGAGTACGCCTGCTCCCCGGCTCTGTCACCTGGTCCGTTATCCCTTCTGGAGCTGCACCCACAGCCGCGCCCATGGATCGACCTCTTTTGACACCTCAATCGAGATCGTCTCGCCCCGATACTGGCCACTGATCGGGGTCATCACGATGCGCGGCTTGAGGATCGACAGCATCTCCCGCACCGGCTCGCGCTCGATTTCAGAGCGGAGCCGGTCGAGACCGAGCAGCAGGCCATCACGGATTTCCAGATCAGTCCCAATGTGCGGGATTTGCTCGAAATTGATCGTCTTGGCGAGCTTCGTTTGCTCCAACTGAAGCGCCTTGATGCGCTCGACCGCAGCAGCAACATCAACGCCGTCTTCGATGGCTTGCATCAGGCGGTCAATGCGGTCGGCAACTTCGGCTCGCCGTCGGTCGAGATCATGCCGCCGCCGAATATCGGCATCATAGATCTGCAGGACCGAAGGACGCAGGGGCGGCAGGCGCTTCACGGTCTTTTCCAAAGCCGCGAACAGGGCTTCGCGGGCAGCGTCCTCCTTGGTGCCGCGTGCGTTCTTGCAGCTCCGATAATAGCGATTGCCGGAGCAGGTATAGCGCCCCTCATGGGCGACATGCTTGACCGCCCCGCAGGCACCGCAGAAGACATAATCGGTCAGCACGCGCTGATGGCTGGCAATCTCCTTGAGAGGACGGACAGCCTTCTCTCTGCCCGCAACCATCCGCACCTGGGCATCACGCCACAGCTCATCGCTGACGATGCGCAGCTGTTCATTCTGGCTGGATACCCAGTCTGATCGGGGCACCCGCTGGATATGCAGCTTGCCAGTCAGGGGATCACGGCTTTTGGTGGTGCGTTGATAGATAACCTCCCCCTTGTAAATAGGGCCGCTCAGGATTTTCCGCACCATCGATTCAAGCCATTTGGTAGCGCGGCGGCGCGGGATTTTCCGTTCATTCATCTCGCTGACAATGCTGGCGAGTGTGTTTCCAGAGGTGAAGCGCTCATAAATGTGCCGGACGATTTCGGCCTCGTCCGGGTCAATCTCCTTAACACCGCTGACCACTTCACCACCGACCACTTTCACCACGCGATAGCCGAATGGCGCAGGCCCCATCACCAGGCCCTGCTCTGTGCGGGCGGCTTGTCCTCGCCGAATGCGGGCCTTGAGGTCTTTCAAAAACATTTTGTTCATCGTGCCTTTCATTCCGACATGCAGGTCGGACACCTCCATCTCATGGATGGTAATCAGGCGCGTACCAGAATGTACCAGCAAATCGAACAGCGCCGCCATATCGGCAATCGACCGCGACAGGCGATCAATGCCCTCGGCCACCACCACATCAATCTGCTCGGCCTGAACGTGACGGATCAGGCTCTGGATGCCTGCCCGCTGGTTCATGGTTGCCCCGGACAAGGCGGCATCCTCGAACACGGTCACTTCCACAGCCTCCGTAAGAAATATCCTCTCGATAAACGCCCTGCACGCTGCAATCTGGTCGGCAACGCTGGTGGGAGACTGAATGTCGGAGGAGTAGCGGGCATACACAGCAATGCGGATGGTGGGGGATGTCATGTCTATCTCTGATCAATATCAATGATGGTGTCATTAAAGGGATCATGGAGTTGGTGCCACGATCAAGTAGTTATTGCGTGTGCCAGAGTTTGCCAGAGTTTGTCGAAGTTTGCTTAAGTTTGTCTGAGTTTGCCTAAGTTTGTCGGAGTTTGCCTGAGTTCCCGTCTAAAAAATCAATTAATACTGCTGATGTTTGCCAGAGTTTGCCTAAGTTTGCCTGAGATTTCTGAAATTACTTACCTTATACTTCCTGCCGTCAAACAAAATAACGACAGGGTAGGCCCGTTGGCGTCCGTCCCCTGTCGTTACCCCTGCGGGGGGCTTTTTGGATACGGCAGGAAAAGGGATGCAACATGGCGCGAAAGGGAGACGGCAAGCCCCGCTCTGGATGCCGGGCGCGACCGCACAAAGTGTCTGTGCGGTTGTCCCCGGAAGAATGGGCGACGCTGACTGAACAGGCCGAGCAGTGGAACGAGCGGCTCCCGCCCACGGCATCGGCCAATGCCCGGATGACACTCCCCAGACTGATGCGCACGGCGGCTCTTCGCCGCAAGCGCCCGCCGTCGGTGGTGGCGATTGGCGCAGCAGCCGAGGCTCTGGCCGAGGTCAAACAGACCCGCGCCGACCTCGCTCGCCTCGGCAACCTGCTGAAAACATGGATGGAGTTTGGCGACGGTGTTTTTCAGGGCAAGGGGCAGGACCTGACCATTGCCCGCGTGCCGATGGGCAGCGAGCTGGCTTCCGTGCGTGATGTCCTTGCCGCTCTGGAGGCGACAACCACCACCCTCAACAGCCAGGCCGAGCGGCTTGGCGCACCTTTCTCACAAGGAGAAGATTGATGAGCGACATGACCCCGTTTGATTTTGAAGGCTTCCCGGTTCGCATTCTGGATCAGGAAGGGGAACTATGGTTTGTCCTCGCCGATGTCTGCCGCGTACTGGAACTTTCCAATCCGAGCAAGGCGGCCGAGCGACTGGACGAGGATGAGAAGGATACCCTAACCAATAGGGAGGGTATCGCTTCACCCCAAGTGCAGCAGCTCACGATCATCAACGAGAGCGGTCTTTACAGCCTCATCTTTCGCAGTCGCAAGCCGGAGGCACGGCGGTTCAAGAAATGGGTGACATCCGAAGTCCTGCCCACCATCCGCAAGACCGGGAAATATGCTGCTGGCCCGGAGCAGGGCCCCAGCGAGCGCGAGCAGAAACTTCTGAAGGAACTGGCGAACCTTCAGCACCAGCACATCCAGTTGCAAAACGAACTGCGCGACTTTGACCGGCAGTGCAAGGATTGGGACATTGCCATCCGCATGATCAAACAAGGCCTTGATGATCAAACCGTGGCATCAGCGATCAAGCGCCACCCGACTTATGCCGCCCATGTCCGGGCGCTGCTGGAAAGCGAGCTGTAAGGCATCACCTTTCAACAGCAGAGGGGGTGCAAAAATTGCACCCCCTTCATTCCCCCCGACCATCCAACGGAATTCCCCATGATTGCCAAACGTGTTCCGGCCCCGGAAGGCGGAGGCCGGGGCTTTGTCGGCCTGCAAGAGTACATCGAGCAAGCCCACAAAGCCGTCCACACCTTCTTCGGCGGTGTCTCGACGCTTGAAACCGCTGCCGAAGAGATGCAGGCGGTGGCCGACGTCAACAGCCGGGCCAATGACCCGTTATACCATTTGATCCTGTCGTGGCCGGAGTTCGAGAAGCCCACCCCGGAGCAGGCCGAGGAAGCCGTCCGCGCCCAGCTCAAGGCCCTTGGCTTCGAGGGCCACCAGTATATTGCCGCCGTCCACGGCGATACCCCGGACATGCATGTCCATGTGGCGATCAACCGCGTTCACCCCGAAACCTTCCGCGTCCACCACCCACGCGGCGATTTCTACACCCTTGACCGCACCTGCCGCGAAATCGAGCTGGCTCAGGGCTGGACCCACGACCGTGGGCCGCACGTCGTGGAGTACGTCAACGAAGAGGCGTTCATCATTGAGGTCAAGGACCGCCAGCTCCTGCGCTCGCTGTCCGAGGGCGCGAAAAAGGTCGAGCGCTTCACCGGCGAAGTCTCCCTTGAACGCTACCTGCGCGACAACGAAGCCCTGAAGGACAGGCTCGATCAGGCCAAAAGCTGGCAGGAGATCCACGACACCCTGCGGCTGGTCGGCCTGCGCCTTGAGCCTGCCGAGCGCCGTACCGAAGGCTTTGTGATCAGCGAAACGGTCAGCGACACCCACGCCAAAGCCTCCTTCACCCTGTCGGCAACCGAAGCCAGCAGCCGCCTCGGTCCCTATCAGGAGGACAGCCGTGCGCAGGCGCAGGAGGTGGCCACCATCCTGCAAGAGCTGACCCGCGACAAGGCAGTGTTCACCGAGCGCGACATTGATGCTTACCTGAAGGAATACGTTCCTCCCGACCAGCAGAACCAGATCAAGACCGAGCTGTTCCGGCAGGCGGTTCATCTGGTGGCCGAAGGGCTGCCGGGGAAACGCACGCTGGCCCGCTTCACGAGCCGCGAGGTGCTGGCCGAAGAGGAGCAGGCCCAGACCGCCGCCGCCGCGCTGCGCAACCAACCGGCCAAACCGCTGGACCCTGCCGCCATTGAGGCAGCGATTGCCAAGCGCACCATGCGACCGGACCAGCTCGACGCTTTCCGGCGCGGGTTGCAGGCCAACGGTATCGGGGTGGTGCAAGGCCGCGCCGGGACCGGCAAGAGCTACATGATGAGCGCGTGGATGGAGGCTCACCGGGACAGCGGTCACCGGGTGATCGGGCTGGCTCCGACCAATATTGTGGCTCAGGCGATGATTGCCGACGGCTTCACCGAGGGCAAGACGGTGGACAGCATCCTGTATGCGGCCAAAAAGGGCCTGCTGGACTGGGACGCCAACACCGTTTTGATTCTCGACGAAGCCGGGATGGTGTCCAACGACCGGATGAAGACCCTGCTGGAGCTTGCTGCCGAGCGCGGGGCGAAAATCCTGATGGTCGGCGATGACCGCCAGTTGCCCGCCGTCGAGCGTGGTGGCCTGTTCGCCGATCTGGGGCAGCGGTACGCGGCTGGTGAATTAACCGTCATCACCCGCCAGAAAGAGGCCGGGCAGAACAAGGCCGCCACCCACTTTTCCCGTGGCGAATTCGAGCAAGGGATGAGGATTTATGCCGAGACGGGCCGCCTGCACATCACCGGCACCGATGCCGAGGCCCGTGAAGCCCTGCTGGAGCGGTGGAAGAGCGACCGCGCCGCCCATCCCGACCATGACCAGTTCATCGCCACTTACGCCAATGCCGATGTGGCGTGGTTCAACGACGAGATCACCCGCCACCTGATCAGCACCGGCGCGGTAACCGATGCCCGCCCGCTGGCTACCGACCGGGGCGAGCAGACGCTGGGGATCGGCTCGGACATTCTGTTCACCGCCACCAACAAGACACTGGGGGTGGCCAACGGCAGCCGGGGCACGGTGACCGGCTGGGGACGCGGCAGGATGTATGCCCGCCTGAAGGACGGCACCACCGTTGCCATTCCGCTCACCGGCAAGGCCCGCTTTGGCGGCTTTGCCGCTGGCTATGCCGGGACCACCTACAAAAGCCAGGGCGCGACCATCGACCGGGTCTATGTCCACCACACCAACGCCAACAAGGATGCGGCTGCCTATGTGGCGCTGACCCGGCAAAAGCACGAGGCGGTGATCTTCTCCGCCCGCGAAACCGCCGCCGACTGGCGCGAGATGGCCCGCCAGATGGCGCGGGTAATGACCAAAACGGCAGCATCTTCGCTGGGGCTGGCTGAAGAAGCACACCAGCCGCAACCTCTTCAGACCCAGGTCCAACGAGAGCCACCGAAACCCGTAAAACCAAACCCCAAGCAAAAAGGCCCCCATATTCCCAACTCTTCCGGTGCAAAGGAGCAACCGGACCCCCGTCAGGACTGGGAACCCGCCCACAGCAAGGCCAGCCTGCACGCCGAGTTCGAGGCCGACAAAAAGGCCCACTCGGCCAGACTGGCGGTGGAGATGGCTGTCTTGCGCACCGCCCGCGACAAGGCATTGGCCGAGGTTGACGCCACTCTGGCCGGCGAGCGCGAGCAGGCCAGCCGGCAGAAAACGCCGGCACAACGCCGACAGGCCGAGGCACGGGCCGACCGCACGGCCAAGGCGCAGCGGGCGGCCATCCGCAAAGCCTCCCGCCGCGACGGCGAGGCCTTGCAGCAGGCCAACCCGTTCCCGGCCAGCTTTGAAGACTGGCTCCGCCGTCAGGACCGCGAC
Source organism: Insolitispirillum peregrinum (assembly GCF_900156605.1). GTDB lineage: Bacteria > Pseudomonadota > Alphaproteobacteria > Rhodospirillales > Rhodospirillaceae > Insolitispirillum > Insolitispirillum peregrinum. The sequence continues at coordinate 107,065 of NZ_FTOA01000004.1, forward strand.
GAGGCCCGCGAGGTGTTGCGGCAGATCACCAGCCGCCGCGACCGCGCCAGAACCGTCAAGCCGGAGCATCTGGTAGACCCGTGCAAGGTGATGGAAAGCGTTGGCGAGCGCCACGGCTGGACCCTGCGCACCGCCACCGTTGGCGCACGGATTTACCGCGCCGCCACCTCGCACATCGCCATCCTGACCGACGCCAACGGCACCGGCCTGCGCTGGCTGGACATGGTGGACCAAAAAACCGGCTCCATCCGCCGACTGGTGGCGACGGTGATGGGCAAGGATATCGCCGATGCCAGCGTGAAAGCCGAAACCAGCCGCCTGTATGCCGAGGCCAGCGCGCAGGCCCTCAGCCCCCGCGCCACCCTGCACGCCGCCGACCGCCGCCGCCTCGACGCCACCGACCTGCGGCAGGGCTGGGAGCAGGGAACGCCGCTGTCTGCCGTCCCGACCGACAAGGACAGCATCCGCATCGGCCCGCTGTCCCTTGGCGAGCTGCGCACCATGCCCGCAGCCGAGCACATCCGGCTGGCCAACCTGTCCACCACCGGCGACCGCGCCGCCGCCGTCATCGTGCCAACGCGGGACGGCAAGGGAGAGGTGAAGGGCTTCAACCTGATGACCGGCATCGGCCATTTTCGCGTGCAGGGCCAGAGGCCGATGTTGGCGGTTTTGGGTGACGTCCGGACGGCAAAGACGGTGGTGGTGGCCTACGACCTGCACACCGCCGCCGAGCACTGGAAAACGCTCAGGCCCGAGGACCGCGCCAGCACTGCCGTGATTCTGACCAGCGGCAGCAAGTACACACTGCGCGACCTGAAACAGACCCTGCACCACGTCCCGGCCAAAGCCGACATCCAGCTCGCCGAGCCAAAGGCCAAAGCCTTGAGCGGGGCAATGGATGGGGTGAAGGCGGTTATCGCTGGCCGGGCTGGCAAGGTAGCCGGGCAGCAAAAGGGGCGTGGGTCTGAGCAGGGGATGGGGGTGGGGTTATGAAAAAACTGAGCAGAAAAAGACACGCCTGCACGGGCGAGAGGAAGGCCAAGGTCGAGGATGCCGTGACTGGCTTACAGGAAAAACACCCCCCACGGGCGTGGGGAAGACGTGATGATCGGGGCGGGGCCGATGTCGAGGATAGAAACACCCCCACGGGCGTGGGGAAGACAAGAGGAACTGATTGCGCTGATCCAACGCAACAGAAACACCCCCACGGGCGTGGGGAAGACTGTCGCGGAGGCCCCCTCCTACCTCTCGGGCTAGAAACACCCCCACGGGCGTGGGGAAGACAAGACAAGAAGATGGAAAAGATCATTGCGGCGAGAAACACCCCCACGGGCGTGGGGAAGACTTGATCAGTGGGGCGAGGGCATCAAGCGGGCGGGAAACACCCCCACGGGCGTGGGGAAGACCCCTCTCCAGGGCGCTTTGCTCCCGCCAAGCCGGAAACACCCCCACGGGCGTGGGGAAGACTGTAATCTGACCGCTCCATCACTGCCCGTACCGGAAACACCCCCACGGGCGTGGGGAAGACCGCCCATCAACTTTATCGTCTGGGCTTTGACTAGAAACACCCCCACGGGCGTGGGGAAGACTTCGATGTCCATCACGTCCTCCTCCCACGCTTGGAAACACCCCCACGGGCGTGGGGAAGACTCTGCCATCTTGGGGAAAGATGCCTGAAAAATGGAAACACCCCCACGGGCGTGGGGAAGACTGGATCACCACCCGCCGACCGAGAGACGGCACGGAAACACCCCCACGGGCGTGGGGAAGACCGCACAAACCAAGCGCGGCTTTGCTCTCGACGGGAAACACCCCCACGGGCGTGGGGAAGACTCGGTGTAAAGATCGGTGCCGACCGGAACGAGGGAAACACCCCCACGGGCGTGGGGAAGACCGGCCCCATCGAACCGCACTTGCGCAACACCGGGAAACACCCCCACGGGCGTGGGGAAGACGTGCCGTATCAGAGCTGGAGGCGTCAATTCCTGGAAACACCCCCACGGGCGTGGGGAAGACACCCCTGCCACCACCAAGGCGGCGGTGCAGACAGAAACACCCCCACGGGCGTGGGGAAGACGAGACAGCACCCTTTAGCTCGGTCTGGATCGAGGAAACACCCCCACGGGCGTGGGGAAGACACCTATAAAATGTGTCAGAACAACGAACGTCAATCTATATTTTGTGTTTTCCGGTATTCAAGGGTTTTGCATTTCTGGGGATAAAACGGCGAAAGTATCGCAAAACTGAGACAGCTTTTCTCACATCACCGCAGAATGTCGATAGATATTGTTTCAACGACCAACTGCAACCCTGACAGTCGGGTTACATCCTTGCTGGTCGCCCCCCAAGTCCGAATTTCGTAACCCGGAGGTTTCGGCAAGGAGCGGAAACACAGAAGTCCTGCTTCTGGTGGACAATGTCGGAACAAATCGTCCAGAATTTCCAGTGCCACGGCATCTTTGACACCCGACACAAACACATTGGCCCGAGGTTCAATGAACCACAGCTTCATACGCCCCCGCACGGCTGGCGGCAGGTTATTTGCGACGACGACGAGCATTGTCCAGCCACAGCAAGGTTGTGATGTCACGGGAAACAACAGCCAGCAGGTCCATTTCCACAGCACGTTCGCGGAACGCCGCAGATACTTTGGCACGGTCATACCGTCCGGCCAGATCACTGGTTTGCTGGAATGCCAAATCTATGCACAAATGCTCCTTATACAAATCCGCCATGTCATAAATGAAAGGTAACGGACTGCCCGAGTGGATAAAGCCGATATGGGGAGAGTACCCCATACTGTGAACGACAGCGCACAGGATGCCATACAGGGCCGCGTTGGTCGCGGTCAGGATCTGGTTGGTGACGTCGCTCAGCTGGAAATTTCCGGGTGTGAAATTACGTCCTGCCCACCCGACCTTATATTCCTCGGCCTTGGCCTGGTACAGTTGTTTGACTCGATAGCCCTCCATCCCCATCATCTCTTTCAGGGTTTTCCCCTGAAGGTCAGCATCGGGAAACCGGGTGGCGTACATGGCCCGCGCTACCTCCAGTGAATCTGCCGGATTGCTGGCAAGGGCTATCTGTTGTTTCAGATTCCGGCTGTCTGCGGTTGGCAAATGACCTGCAGCATAAAACAACAGGCAGTCTTCGCCAACCCAGCTCAAGGAACAGTTCGCCGCCACGGTGGTTTTGACCGCTTCATGCGTTACCGATGTTCCCGGCCCCAGCATCAGACAATTCAGCGTTGCCACGGGCAGGGGCAAAACCTGTCCCGTGGCATCAATCCATTTGACGCTGCTGTCATCCACCTCCAGACGGCCACGCTCCAGATACAGAAAGGGGTAGCGGTCCTTGACCTGAGGCAGCGTTTCCCGGGTGATTTTGAGCAATAAACGCTGCCCGTCAGCCATCAGACCTCTCCTCGCGGATCAAAAATGGTCACCAGACGATCACGGTACCGCTTTTGTTGCCCGAACTGCAGCGGCACATCGTTCAGGCGGATCACCGTATCCCCTTCCTGCTCACCCTGTTCGACCCGGAACGAGCAGGCCCGTTGCCTGTCGGTGGCCAACGCCTCGGCAGCATCGCGGGCAGCCTTGGCATCGGGAAAAACACCCTGATAGATGAATTCGGTCGGAGGACAGTTTTTCCGCCCCAGATACAAGTCCCACACCGGATCCTGCAAGGCCTGTGCGGCATCGGCGATATCCGCCGCCGTTCCTTGCAGCAGCACGGCAAAGGCCATGTCCTGAACATAATAGCGGTAAGTGATTTTGGTCCCGCCACCAACAGCCTTACCACCATCACTCTTCTTGGGAATCAGCAGGTTCTGCCATGGGTTTTGATCGTCGTACCCGCTGCCGACCATGTGGAAATCACACAACAGCGGCAAGCGGGGACGCGCGGCCCCCCGGGAATCCCGGGGGGTATAGGCCAGCACCTGTAAATCCTTGTCTGCCCAGCGGGCCAACCATTCGGTTTGAGCCCCCCCAGCCCCCAGCGCGCAGGCCAGCAGACCCAGCACGCCAGACTTGGTCGGGAAGTCGAGACTGTCCCGGCGTCCGAAACGGGAGTCATGCCCCCAGGACTGCAACGGAGCCTCTAGCCATAGCAAAAGGTAGGGATCCCCCATTACGTCACCTTTCACTGCACGTGGTTTTGCAGGGCTTGTACCAGATCATCAATGCTGAAAGTCTCATCCAGCCCCCAGTCATAGCAGCCGAGCTTGCCAAACAACGAGCCGGACAGGCGTTCTTTTTTATCCAGATAGGTTGTCAGGGCTTCGATGCTGGGCGCGGCATAGCCGTCGCCTTTGGCTTTCACCGGCGCATCGAACGGCACCTGCAAACGCTGCCCCCGCCGGACCAGAACACGGGCAAAGTCCCACGGGCTTGCCCCGGACTGGGTGGTCTGGCGAGCCGCCGGAACGGCTTGATACAGGGCGTATGTAAAGGCGGCAATGGCCGTGCGGATATCATCCGGCTCCATGCTGGCCGCCAGTTGCCCCAGATCAAGGCTGATATAGCGGTAGTAGGTTGCCGAATTGAATTCCAGCGTCCCCATGTGCGCTGCGCCCGGCTCTTCGGCCTGATCATCCAGCGCGGTGAAGAAGTCGATTTCGTTGCTGACCTTGTGGGTCGACAAGGCGTGAGAGAAGCAGGCCGCCGCTTCGATGTTCATATCGGCAGCTTTGGCCACCATGCGGCCAAACAGCGCGATATCAAGTGCGTCGGTCGCGGGAGTGAGCGCCTTTTTCGCCCGCTTGGCCAGCTCTTTATCCTTCAGCTTGTCAGCCTCGAAGCCAACCTCGGCAGCATAGGCTGCCAGACTGGCGGCCTCGCTGTCACTGATGAACAGCAGGGTATCATCACTGAGCAGGTCAGCGATTTTCGTACCACAAGCCTCGGCCTGCTCGGCAGAGGCTCCGGCCTGTTCGCAGGCGGTGCGGAACAGCGGCGCAACGTGCTTGGTGCGGCTGGCCAGTTTGACGCCAAAATCCTGCAGCGCCAGACGGACCTGCCGTTTCCAGCATTGCGAGCTGACCCGGGCGCGGGTAACGCCGCCGACCACCGCCGTCTTGGGTGCCCCGACATCATCGCGGTTCAGGCAGGTCACCGGGAATGATTGCAGAATATGGTACTCGATACGGATTTTCTGATACGGATTGGACACCATAAGGCTTCCCCTGATTACGAAAACAGATCGTTGGCGAGCGGAACCAGTTGCAGAAGACCGCAGCCAAAGGCTCGGCCCCGACCAATTCCGCGTTGGAAACTTTGCTGGAACAGATCAGCGTCGGTCACCGTCAAGGTGCCCTGCACGGTCGCCCGGGCAATTGTGACTGGCTGCTGCCCCTTACCTCGAAATTGCAAGACATCGGCGGTGCTGACCGTCAGGCCATCCGCGTCCGCCGCAAATCCCCATGACCGGGCAGCGGCCTGACAAAACCACTCGGCAATGTCGTGGCGCTGGCGCACTGGAACCAGTTTGCGACTGGCACTGTCCCGGCGGGTGGGGTTGATCACCACCTCGAAACGATAGCGGGAGTGATTGAGAAACCCTGCCGGAACGGGCTTGCTGTCCAGCTCGCCCCATTCGCCCAGTTTTTCGGGCTGAGGTGAACGGTCAGACAGGATCAGGATCTTGCGTCCCCGCGCGTCCCCTCCCTTGTCGGCAAACAGAATACCGCTGGGGGTGCTGCCTTGTTTGGCGGCATCATCACGGACATCCGGAAACAGGCTGTAAATCACCCGGTGCAAGGAATAGGGATCGGTAATCCGCAGCGCCTGAACAGCGGCGCGGTCCAGCCGCAGAACGGCAGCAATCATGCTCATACTGCAGCCTCCGACGGAACAGTCCGGTAGTATTCCTGCGCCCAGCGGGCCTGGATACGCTGGCGATCTGCCTCGAACCACCGCAATTGCCGCAGCAGGGTGGCAAAATCCAGCCGGGCCACTCCCTTGCTGGCAATCAGGGCCAGAACAGGGCGCAGAACGCGGCAGACCTCGATCAGGGAATCACAGGACAGCAAACGCAGCAGGCGCGCTTTGCCTGCCCCCTCTGGCTCGTTGTCGTAACAGGACAGCAAAGCCGTCCCCAGTCCGGCATTGCCGTTTCCAGCCTGATCGCTTTTGCAGATGGCAGCCGCAATCAGGGCCAGAGGAGCACGGTCCCGGTCCTGTTCCAGATTACACCCAAAGCGGACCAGAAAATCCCAGCACTGGTATTCCGTTCCGGGGTTGTCTGCCCGCCGCAGCCGGGCGGCCAGTCCCTTGTTTGTCGCACGCAGATCAAACACCGCCTGCACAAAACTGCTGTCGCGGTCTTTCACCGGCTGATCACCGGTACTGGTGTGCTGCTGGGGGAGTTCCATACCCGTTATCCCTTTAGCTTCAGAAAACAACATTGTAGCGGCAACCCTTGCCATCACCGGCCTTTACGAGCCTTTTCACGATTGAACAGGGGGGCTTTGGGACGGGCCTTGGCCCATGCATCAAGCTGTCGGGCTGTGTCCTGAGGGCAAAAGCCATCAAAAGACTGCAGCGCGCATTCGGTAAAGACCCTGTGGAGAGAGGAAAGAGCCTGTGCTTTTTCTTCGCCCGCATAACAGGCGTACAGCAAGTCCTGAAAATGCCTTTCACACAACTGCCAATACAGCTCGGAAGCCTTGGCAGCCCGGCTTTTTCCATCAACCTTCAATTCAGTGCAATATCTGGATACGGACGAATAAACAATCCGGCTGACCGCATCCAGGGCTTCCATTTCGGCTTTCAGTTCCTGGAATCCGACGTCATCATTTACGTTGGGCGGCAGGGTTACATCGCTTTCAACAAAATCGTCCGCGCCAGATACATACTGCTCGCCTGCATTGCTGCTGACCCGCAATCCACCAGACCACAAACGGATTGGTATCCCCGCTTGCACGGCACGCCCCATGCCGGTCTGCACCTGACGGCAGAACATGGCGTCCCCGGCGTTCATGAACCCCAGCAACGCCGTCACGCTGCGCCATGGTCTTTTTTGTGGATCAACCCACAGAATGGCAGGCTTTTTTCCTGTCAACAGCGCGGTGGTGGTCGGATCAGTCACACCATCCTTGTAGCCCGGATGCAGAACACCTTCGGAGTAATGCAGCCCATTTTCGGTCAACAGACAAAACCGGCACAGCGGAACCAGCCGCCCCATCAGGGACTGCACCAATCCACGGGCCACATCACAATCTTCACCGGTTGGCATGGCTTCCCACGGAGCGACACCCACGCCCCTCGGGAACATCTGACTGCGCGCAATCCCATCATGTGTCATCAGGTTCAGCAGCACCGTATCCTGAAGGCTCGGGCCCTCGATAAACGAGTGAAGAGCCCCCAGAAATTCAACGCTTGGCCCTGCTTTTCCTGTCGAAGGTTTTCCCTTGTCATTCTGCTTGCGCCGATACCCCGCAGACAGAACCACACTGTTGTCGGTCTTTTTTCCCCCCAGAGCGAACCCCATCTGGGTAATCAGCAAGACCGCTCGTTCCGCATCGGACAGTGGGCGTTCGATCTGTGTTGCTAGCAGAACGGTGGTGTTCCCGGTCGAAACGTCAGGAAGAATGGCACCATATGGTTGCAGCGCGGCCCCCTTGATGGTCGGCATCTGCAAAAATGGCCGGTCTCCGCACAGAAAGAAGGCATCGTGGTGAGCCGCCAGATACTCCCGGCACTGCGCGGCCAGCCCTGCCGCCGTCAGACCCTGCCAGGCGGCTTCGTCGGCGGGGGTCTGGGCCGCCTGAGCAATCGCCATCAGCAGCTTGAACAGGGCTATTTTCTCAATCGGAGTTCCCCCGATTGTCCCCAACCCCGGATCGGAAAACAAGGCCAGCAGGCTGACCCGCCCGGCACCAGCCACCGGGATCCACGGTTCATCGATCAAATTGAAATGGTTTGTCACGACGTATCCTTATTCCCGCTCTTCAACGCGATAGCCAAAATCGCTGTCATACCGCAGCCTCAGGTCCGGATGAGCCGGTCCGCCACCCAGTGCGGACAGAACCCCATCGTCGCCAATCACCGCCACACGCACCAACGCCTCGGGGGCGTCCGGCATCCCGAGATAAAAACACTGTCCCAATCCATGAGACGCCAAGGCCCGGACGGGCATTGCCGTGGGGGCATGATGGTGTGGCACGCGAACGACAGACAGCATCAGGCGCGCAGCCAACTGGCGCCACCCCTGGCGATCCATATCCCGCAAGCGGTGAGGAATTTCGACCCGGGAACCATCTGGCAACAGGCACACGGAGACAGCCCCGACTGCCCGCAGGCTTTGCACCAGCAGGACATCACACGTTTCAATATCAGAAAAGCGGGTTCGCGCGGTTGTATCCGACTGGACAGGCTCGTCATCGACCAGCGTCAGGCGGGCCATCTGGCGCAATGCCCGCCGTCCTTTTCTGGTGCGGGTTCCATGTTCCAGCTCGTCAAACCAGCGAGCCATTGGCCCTTGCTCTGTCCGGGTGGCATAGGTGCGATCAACCAGAGAACGGATGTCATCCGGCAAGCAGACGTCCCGCAGGTCATGCCACACCTCCAATGACCGACATAACACATATGGGCTGTAAACCGCCGCAGTCGGACCAAATGCTGCCGCAGGGGTTTCGATGGCACGGGGCAGGTCCGGCACCAGCAGCAAAACGGTACAGTCAGTCCCAACCGGGCGCGGGGTATCGCGGTGACGCCAGAGCCGCCCCAATCGCTGGAGCAGCATGTCGGTCGGCGCAAAGCGGCTCACCAGAAAATCGGCGTCGATATCCAGCGACTGCTCAACCACCTGGGTGCCAATCAGAATGCGTCCACAGCGGGATCGTTGTGATCGACCATCCTTGCCAAAGATTTTCACCCATTCCGCTTCGGATGCCTGTCGATCCGACTGAAGATAACGGGAATGCAGCAGACCACAGTCAATGCCCTGACTTCTGGCGCGGGCTGCCAGGCTTTTAAATCGTTGCTGTGCCTCGGCGACGGTGTTTTCGACCCACAAGACCTGCTGCCCCTCCGCAGCACGGTTCAAGGCCTCCTCAAGTGCAACAGCATCATCCGTGCAGGAAACAACCGTCACCCGCGAGGCTGGTGGTGTCGGCAAGGGAATTTCACGGACAGGGCCATCATTCGGGCAGGCCGTAATCAACGGATATGCCGCCTGAGCCACAGCCGTTCCCAGAATGTCTGCCCGCCGGTCTTGCGTCAGGGTGGCGCTCAACACGATCACCGTCGCCCCCCATTGGCGCAAGGCGGTTACCAGCGTATCCAGCAGCACACCGGTATAGGCGTCATAGCTGTGGACTTCGTCCAGAATGACGACTTTTCCGGCCAGACCAAAGGCCCTGACCGCACCATGGTTGACATTCATTACCGCCATCAAGGCTTGATCGAGCGTTCCCACGGCAAACGGGGCCAGCAACCCCCGTTTGCGATGGTCAAACCAGCTTCCTCCCGGCTGGGCCTCTTCCCCCATTCGGGTATCGGTCAACCAGGCTTGCCCATGCAGCAGCAAAGCCCGTCGCGGCTGCCCATCCGGCAGAATTGCCGTCAAAAAATCCCGGAAGCGCTCGTAAATCTTGTTGGATGTCAGTTGTGTTGGCAGGGCAAAATAAACGCCTTCAGCCTGACCACTCTGGAGCATTTGATAGGCCGCGTACAGGGCGGCTTCGGTCTTGCCGAGGCCCATCGGAGCTTCGAGAACATACACTCCGGGCGAGGCAACACAGGCAGAAAAAGCCTGCTGGACCGGGTTGGGCGAAAAGCCGAACAGGTCTTCAAATTTCAGCCCCATCCGCACGGACAGGGGGTGAAAACCAGCTTCGTCAACCGCCTGTGAAATGACACCTTCCCAATCGGATGCCGGGTCTTCAAACAGGTCTCCCGATCCGATCCAGTCCGCAACTGTCGTGAATCCGGTCAATAACCGTGCCTGCCACATATCCGTGACCACTGGCTCATCCACGCTCAGGGCCGTGCGTAAGGCCTGAACCAGTTGGACACGTTGCTCTTGCCATGCAGGCCCGCCAAAAATCTCGGCCGATGCCGTATAATTTTGCGCATTGGGATAAAAGCCGTGGTGCTGTCCGATAATGGCAGGGCCATATCCTGCCATTCCCATTCCACGCGCTGCGACCATGCCAACCGTCGCATGGCCTCCCCACCCCTGTTCCAAAGCCGGATTAATTCCCGGCAACGCCACCAGATCATTTGGAACGGTACAGGCCTGACGTATTTTTTCGTAAAAGAAAGGGCTGACTTTGCCAATGTCATGCTCGGCGGCTTGCGTTTCTGCCCCCGGCACGGCAATCACCCGGCGGCGAGTCATCAGCTCACGCGCCACCAGCCCGACAATAAGGCAATGCTGATAGACGGTGCGCCCGACAGAGGTTTCTCCTGACGGGGTTACATAGGTCTTTGCCGGGCATTGAAAGCAGGAAACCGCGTCAGCATTGCCTTGAGGGCTTTTTCGTGCGGGAGGCAATCTCATGTGACTGCGTCGCCAATATATAATAAACGGAGAAATGCATTGATGTCAGGCACTAACGGCTTCCTCATGATAAGTGTACTGGCAATGATCTTGAGTAGATTCAATTATATTAAATCAATGAATGGATGCAAGTATCGGCTGGTGTGGTAAAGCTGACAGGTGATGATCGGTCACCTTCGGCGGCTGTGGCATAGCCCTCGGCGACCACCATCGGGACTTTGCCGACCTGCTTGTGCGGGTCGATCAGGTGGAACAGGCCGGTCTTGCGGCCTCCTTTCAGGAAGGTCTTCCCCGGCCCCTCGCTGCGCTGGCCGATGGTTTGCAGGTTGTGCTGATGGCCGTCACTGTCACGCAACGGCACCAGCAAGTGCCCATCGGCGTTTACCTTCACCGCCATCCGGGTTTGGAACGGGCAGGCCATGGGGATTGTGCCGCCTCACCACTATGTTTCTGCCCGATCCGTTTGGACCAGCAATGATCCATAGGGTCTTGCTCATAACTGCCGCACATCCTCCCAGTCTTCGCCGTTGAAACGGATCAGGGTGCGCGTGCCATCAGGGTTGGCCCTGACGTAGCCTTCGGGAAAGCGAGGGTCTGCAAAGTAGGCGGGAATGCCAGCCTTCAAAAGATCCTCAACCGCTGTGAATGGCAGGCGGTCAAAGTCTTCAACAATAGGAAAATGGTCAGGGTCGCCGGTGCTCATGGGTGTTCCCTTCCTGCAGGAGGCAAAGTGAGTGATGGACGGCAGAAGAAATCAGGCGACCGACAGCCAGGTGCATATCTCTTCGGGATGCCGATAAATCAGGCTGATGAGAGCCTTTCCCGGACCATCGGGATCAGTCCTGCGCTGTTCCCAGTTTCGCAACGTTCCAATGGAAATTCCCAGCAGGCTGGCCATCTCCTTTTGGGATAAGCCCAGTCTGGCCCTGGCTGTCAGCAATTGGCCCGCTGCATCCAGCGGCTTGGCCGGGTAGTCACTCCAGTCTGGATTGTCGTCCCAGTCTTCAAAATCATCATCAGCCATAGCGTTTTTGCTCCTTGCTGTTCGCCTTGCGCACCGAAATGGCCCGGAAAGTGTCACCGCGAGGGGTCCAGACACCAACGTAAAGCCGCTGCTCAACGTAACCGAAGGTGACGAACCGGGGTTCACCATAATCCCTGCGGTCATCGGGGAAGGTCGTGACTTCTCCCTTAAGGACAGCTTCCAGAAGAGCAAGGGAAACCCCATGCTTTTCCTGATTTACAGCCTCTTTTGAGGGATCGAAGGTGATGTTTCGCGTGCTGTCCATACGAAAGATGATACGCTAATAGCGTAGTATCGGCAAGGGGATTTGTACGCTATTAGCGTACCATTTCAATAATGGACCAAACTGGCGTTGGCATCTACGCCAATCCTTGGGTTGTAGAACATTACCAAATATAGAAGTATATTAACATGTTGCCTCTATGAGAGTGATAACGTCAATGCATATCCCATTGCTTAACGGAGGTGGATAATGGAGGAAGCCTGTTATGGAAAACCACATGGTCCCCTTGTAACCCCGGAAGAATTCATCCTCAGGGGAACATCTCTTTATAATGCGTTAGGGATCGTTCCATACTGCCCCTCATGCGATGAGCCATTGTTTTTGCATGCAGTCCATAGCCTCCGAACATCCTCAAGTTTTCACCACAGGGAACTGAAAGAGGGTATCGATCCCTTGGATGACTGCGTATTGGCCGCACGCAATGCGCGCCTGAAGTCCCTTGAACCCGATGGTTGGGACTTTGCACGAGGGCAAAGAATCAGGGAGCTCTTTTTCGAAGATACGAACCTTCGATATGCATATGCGTTTTGCTTGAGTATGTGCCGCAAAGGCAATCTCCCTGTCCCTCAATGGCAAAAAATGCTTCAAAGGGCAGACCAGAAAAAAATTTGGTGCTACGCAGGCATAAAGGTCTGGGCCATCCCCTATATTCTTCTTTCTTTGGAGAATTTTAGGACACGACCCAGCCCTCAAAAGCTGGAGTATGGATTTCATTTCATTTTGCATAAACCGCGAGGAAGCAAAATTTCGTCTATGTGGGGAACATCGTCTTGCACCCTCAAAAAGGTGTTCTCCGATAGCGGAAATGAAATCGCTGCATCAGATAACCCGTATCCAGTTACGGCGGAGGCAATGATACAAAAAGCCGGGGACACGTCCTGGATTCCGCAGGCTCTTCTACGATCCCTGAAACCACCCTCATAGGAACAGGCGGCCAACATCCGTCTGCATCTTTGATGTTCTCCATGCCGTAAACATCCAGAATCCTGAACTCAACGGGTTGGGTATCCATTTCGTCTGGAGGCCATCTTTTATCGAGATTAAATCTCTGAATAATCACTTCCATGCCCGCGACCGCTTGCGCAAATGTCGGGGCATGATGGAAGGCATCACCGGGATACTGAACGGTACACGGTTCATAATTCAGGCGATCTTTGACCCAGTAATGGAAACGGGCAAAAAGTGTCTCTGGGCAGTCGCCATTGATGAAGATTTCTGTCCAAACCAGACAGGCCACAAAGCCCGGCTTTGACGGGTGGCGCTGAACATGTCCGTACCAGTATTTTGAGAGGCCCGGATCATCAGCATAGATAAGCGCAAGCGCTTCCTGATCTCCTGACGGCCCTTTCTCGACATGAAAAGCCCGCTGCCGGATCAGCAGGCCGGTATAGCAATCGGGATTGCGGCGCAGAGCCTGCTCAAGGCGGGCGATGACATCAGGCATCCGTGCCTCCTGATTCCCCAGTGGCCGATGCGGCATTAAAAGCTTCCGCCAACTTCAGCAGCCCGGCAGATATCCGCCCCCAACACTGGGCGGCGAACTCCATCCGGGCTACCCGCTGGCATTCATGGGCAAAGTATTCGGCAGCAAAGAAGTCATTCTTCCCGCTAACAACATCGGCCATGTTGTGGGCGAGATCAGAGAGGACGAAGGCGATCTTTTGGCCGTCGGGCACATTCCCCGGAATGCGGCAGGCACTCGGGCCCTCGGCCTTGTGCAGATCGACATACAGCCCGGCAATAACCCGGCCTGGGGCGGGCTCGCTGGCAGCCAGCCTGATCCACAGGAAAATCTTCCCCATCGCCTGAACCAGCGAGCGTTGAAATGGCGTGGGATGAGCGGGGTTCGACGTTTCTGTCATGACTGTCTCCATGGACCCGAGAGGCACCCCCATGCCCCTCGGGTCTGTTGTTTGGGTCATTCGCCCTGTTCGGCCCTGGCCTTCTGCAATTCGGCGAGGGCGGCGGCCCTCAGCAGGTCGGAGAGGGTGATGCCGCGTCTGGCGGCTTCGGCTTCGAGGGCCTTTTTTTCCTGTACGGTGACGTAGGCTTTCAGCAGGGCGCTGCGGAGTTCCATGTCACAGCCCCAAAGCCATGCCCTGACCGGCCTGTTTGCTCTGGCGGGCGGTTTGGGCTTGCTGCTGATCCTGCTGGAGCCGGACGCCTTGCTGCTGGCGCAGGGTGGCGACCAGCGGGGCGAGGGCGGCGGCGACGGCGGCTTTGCCCTGGTCCTGGGCCAGGTCGTTCCAGTCGGTCAGGCCTTTGGCCTGCTGGGCTGTGGTAAGCTGTGGTAAGGCCAGCGTCCCTGCCACTGCCTGAGCGGCTTCGGTGGCCTTGACCTTGCCCACGTTCACCTGTCCGGGGCGGTTTTCGAGGTGGTGATCATTGTCACCGGCGATCATCAGCGGCACCTGCGGCCAGGCAGCTTTCAGGGCCTCGGCCACTGGACGCAAATTGCCGCTGTCAAAGGCGACGGCGACCGGCAGGCCGGTGGCCTGATGGACTTCGGCGGCGGTGGCATAGCCCTCGGCCACCACCATCGGGACTTTGCCCGCCTGCTTGTGCGGGTCGATCAGGTGGAACAGCCCCGTTTTCCTGCCGTTCTTGAGGAAGGTCTTGCCCGGCCCATCCTCGCTGCGCTGGCCGATGGTTTGCAGGTTGTGCAGATGGCCGTCACTGTCGCGCAGCGGCACCAGCAAACGGCCTTCGGCATCGACCTTCACCCCGTACCCATGGACGTTCTTGGCGGCCAGATAGGGGCTGTTGTCGCGGTTGGCCCATTGCGGAGCATTGCGCCAGATACCATAAGCAGCACGGGCGGCGGCGGCGTGGGCGGCCTCCAGCCCGGACTGCCGGGCCGCAGCCCGTTCGGCAGCCTCGGCGGCCAGTGCGGCGCGTTGCTCAGGCGAAATTGCCACCGAGGCGGCGGTCCACTGGATGGCCTCGCCGCCCTGCTTGAAGTTGACCATCTGCCCGTTGGCAACGCCATCCAGAAAGCCGCGATAGCTGCCGGAAAGCTGGCCCTGTCGGTCGCCGGTCACTGGCACCCGGTGCCACTGACCATCCATCACCGGCGCGCCCTTCAGCTCCAGCCCGTGGACAGCCAAAGCCTCGGCGAACTGTTCGACCGGCGAACGCTCGACCGGAGCCGCCTGCGCCTGTATTGGCAGCCATGGCGTCAGCGCCGCCCGGTCGGTGCCTTCCGGCGCGTACCATGATTTGGCAGCCTTGTCCCACTTCGCCCCCGCCTGTTTGGCGGCCAGCCGCTCCTGATAGGGCACCGCCAGCCAGACCTTTTCTGTCGGCTGTTGCACCTCATCAGCCGGAGCGGCTTCCGGGGACTTGGTGGCGGCGGTTTCCGGCTGCTTCTGCCACTGGGCAAGGGCGGCCATGTCGGCCCCTTCCGGCGCGTACCATTTTTGCACGAACTTGTCCCAGCGGGCACCGGCAGCCTTGGCCGCATCCTTTTCCTTGAACGGCACCTGCAAGTAAACGCGGGTCGCGGTGGGGGTGTCCTGGGACTGCTCCATTCCTTTGGCCTCCCTGACGCTTTGGGTCTTGGTCGAGGCATGGCGCTGGTGCAGCTCCTGCCGCTTTTCAGGCTCCAGCACCCACGTCTGGATCACTTCGGCATCACGGGCGGCGCGGAAAATCTCGTTCGGATCGTCCTTCAGCACCTTGATCCACGACGCCACATAGGCGGCATGGTTGCCGGGGTTGTGACCAATCCCCAGCGTTTGCGCCACCATCAACGAGGAAATTTCCGCTCGCAGCTCTTCACGGGCGTATTTCTCCGAGCCGAACGGCCCGGACAGGTCCCTGTTCAGGCGGCTGGAATGGCCGGTGGCGTGGCCCAGCTCGTGCAGGGCGGTGGCGTAATACTGCGCGGCGTCCTTAAAGTGCTCGCGCCGGGGCAGATGGATTTCATCAACCTTCCCGCCACGGTAAAAGGCCCGGTCCTGGGTGTCGTGGTGGATCGGCACACCGGCCCCGGCCAGCAGGCCTTCGGCCCGCTCGATGGGGTCAAAGCTCAGCTCCGGGGCTTTGTAGGGAGGCAGGCCATCAATCTGGCTGGCGTTGAACACCACGAACCGCTGGGCAATCGGGCGTGTCAGCTCGTAGGTGGCCTTTTGCGGCTTGCCGTCCTCACCGAGGATCGGCTTGCCATGTTCATCACGGAGCACGCGCTGTTCATGGGTTTTCCAGAACTCAATCGGGACGCCTCGCGCCCCCTTGCGGACCTGCGCGCCGACGCTTGCCGCCTGATTATAGGTCATCCAGCGCGGGTCGTAGGAATCGTGCATGGACAGCCACATCTGGTTGCCACCGCGATAGACGGTGCCGGAGACGGGATTGAACGGGGGCTCCTTGATCAGCCCCGGCTTGACGAAGTGCTGCCACGGCGCGGTGCCTTCCTCCAGCCGCCGGATCAGCTCTTCGGCGACTTTCTGGCGGAAGGAAGAGGCAGGCGGAGTTTTGCGGGGGGCGTCGCTCATGCTTCACCCCCTTTCTCGTCGTCAGGACGGCCATAGGGGAACAGGTGCGCCTCCAGCGCGTCGTCAGCCGGGAAATCGTCGTCGGGGATGATGCCCATGAACTCGGCCAGCTCTGGGTCAACCTCGACCATCTGACCGGCATCAAGCTGCTGGTCCACGAGGGCGGCAGCCTGCCGCAGGTTCTGTTCTGTTTTGTCGTTGTCGTTGTCGTTGTCGTTGTTGAAGTCAGACATGGCGAAATACCTTTTTCAGAAAGATGGACGGTCAGGGCTGCTTACGTGCAGGAAACGATGCTCAACAGCAGGTAAAATTCCCGACTTCGTTGCCGTCATCACTGGACGCCATTAGTCATTCCACCATCAGGGGAGCCAGCCCGGTCGAGCAGCAGGAGCTGGCTGAGGATGACTTCGGTTGCAAAGCGTTCGGTTCCGTTCTGATCGGTCCATCTGCGGGTGCGCAGCTCTCCCTCGACAAAGGCTTTGCTGCCCTTTTTGAGGTACTGCCCGGCCACTTTGACCAGACCCGAATTGAACACCACGACCCGGTGCCATTCGGTGCGGTCGCGTTTTTCACCGCTGTTGCGGTCTTTCCAGCTATCGGTGGTTGCCAGGGTAAAACTGACAACCGCTTCCCCGGCCTGGGTGGTGCGCTGTTCGGGATCACCGCCGAGGTAGCCGATCAGGGTGACGCGGTTCAAACAACCAGACATGCTCTTTCTCCTAATTAAGAGGCCACGGCCTTGCCGGGCTTGTGTTTCGAGGTGGCTTTGCGCGGGCTCAGGTCCGGCTTGCCCTTGGTATCGGGATAAGTCGCCTTGCAGGCGGGATAGGCCGAGCAGGCCCAGAAATCGCCCTTGCTGCTGCTGCGTTTGCGCAGGTGGCCTTTGCCACAGACCGGGCAAAGCGGTGCCGTGCTGGTGATGCTCAGGCCGTGTTCCTTGATGCGGGCGACTTCGGCGGCGATGGTGGCGTCCACCCCCTTGATCACCGTGCGGAAGTCCATGACACCGGCTTCGATTTGCCGCTGCTGCTCGTCCCACAGGGCGGTGAGATCGGGCTTGACGGCAAGGTCTGGCAAGGCATCGTGGAACGAGCGGCCCAGTTTTGTGGAGACCAGTGCCGCGCCCTTTTCTTCGACAAAGCCCCGCTTAAAGAGGGTTTCGATGTGGCTGTCCCGCGTGGCCGGAGTGCCGATACCGCCCGCTTCGTCCTGCTTGTCGGCATCCTTTGCCAGCAGCAACGCCCTGATTTTCGGATCGGTGACGTACTTCGAGACTTTTGTCAGGTCTTGCAGCAGGGTTTTCATGGTGTAGCGCGGCGGCGGCTTGGTGGTGCCCTGTTGACTGGCAGCGTCTTTCACAACTCCCTGATTGCCCCGCTTCAGGGCTTCGAGATTGTTGCTGCTGCCTTCCTGATCGTCTTCGGCTGCGTCAACCTCTTCCTTGCCGTACAACAGCCGCCAGCCAGCGGCCACATCAACCCGACCGGTGGCCTTCAGTGTGTGGCCGTTGGCCGAGAAAACCACTTCGGTGGACCGCCACTGTTCTGGCGGGTAGAACTGCGCCACGTACTGCCGGACGATCATCTGGTAAATGCGGGCCTCGTCCTTGCTCAGCGCCGCCAGATCGGGCACCCGTTCGGTCGGGATGATGGCGTGGTGGGCGGTGACCTTGCTGCTGTCAAAGGCCTTGCTGCGCAGCGTCGGGGTTGCTCCGGCCACCAGCTCGCCAAACGCTCCGGCCAGAGCCGCCAGCAGCGCCGGGGCTTCGGCATGACGTTCGCCATTCAAATAGCGGCAGTCCGAGCGGTTGTAGGTGATGGCATTGTGCTTGTCGCGCAGGGACTGGGTGATTTCCATCACCTGCTTGGGGCTATACCGATAGGCTCCGGCAGCGTCAGCCTGCAAGGCCAGCAGGTTATAGGGCAGCGGTGCGGCCTGTTGCCGGGCGGTGGTGGTCGCCACCTGCACGGTGGTGGTCTGGCCGCGCAGACTGTTGACCATCGCCTGTGCAACAGCGGGATTGGTCAGACGGCCTTTGTCGTCCACCGGATCATCCTTGCCCGGCTGGCAGGTGGCGGCAACCTCCTGGCCCCCGACCGACAGCGTGGCCTTGACGGTGTAGTAATGGCTCTTCGTGTGGCCTTCATGGGCCTTGTCGCGGGCGACCACCAGCCCGAGGATCGGGGTCTGTACCCGCCCGACCGACAGCACGCCATCGACGCCTTTTGCCCGCGCCGCCAGCGTGCAGGCGCGGGTCATGTTGAAGCCATACCTCTGGTCACTGACCGCCCGCGCCAGTGCGGACAGGGAGAGAGGCTGATAGTCGGCATTGTCGCGCATCGCCTGAAAGGCGGCACGGATCGGGCCGGGGTTGTTGTCGTTGATCAGCACCCGCTTGCACGGTTTGTCGGTCAGACCGGCGTACTCGATCACCTCGTCAACCAACCGCTGCCCTTCGGGATCGGGATCACCGGCATGGACCAGCTCGTCGGCCTGTTGGGCAAGGGCGACAATGGCCTCGTAATGGGCTTTATGTTCGGGCTGGAGATAGAGCTTCACCGGCCAGCGGATCGGCAGGTCTGCCAGTGACCAGCGTTTGTATTTTTCATCGTGTTCGTCGGGTTCGCCGAGCCGGATGATGTGGCCATACAGCCAGCTCACCGCATCGCCGTTGGGCAGGCGGTAGGCTGAGGCGGTCTTTGATCCTCCGCCAAAGGCAGCGGCGATGGCTGCCGCAACGGCGGGTTTTTCAGCGATAATCAAGCGCATGGCGTTCAGTCCTTTCTTTTGAGCGGCAGGGCGGAAACGAGCGTCAGCACCGCCAACGCGGCCTGTGCGCCAGCGATGACGGCAAAGGCGAGGGAAACCCACAGCTCGGCGGGAACAGGGGCAGAGGACGACAGCAGGCAGAAAAAGCCGTTGTCGGACAGGCCGCTGACCTGCCGGGCCTGCTGGTACCAGAACAGGGCAATCAGCGAGGTGAGCACCGCCCCCTTGCGCAGCCAGAACAGCGAGGAAAACCGGGTTGGCAGCAGGCCCATCATCAGAAAACTGGACAGGCCAAGGCTGGTGTTGAAAACGACGCTGGCAACCGGGGCGAGGAAGGTGATGGCTGTGGTTGCGGTCAGAGCTGCGACTGCTGCAACAAGGTCATGGGGAGACAGTTTCTGTTGATCCTTCATTCCGCCGCCCCCTGTGCCGGGACCGGCATTTCCGACCGGCGCAGCAGCTCGCGGTCCTGGAAGTAGAGCTTCTGGCGGCCATAGAGCGGCGGCGACCCGGCGGAGAAGATCAGCATGTCGCCGGGGATGACCTTTTTGCCCCGGACGCGGATGCCGGGCAGGGTCATGCACTCGTCGGGGGTCAGCAGGGGACGGGCGACTTCGGCGAGGCTGTCCGAGGTGCTGGCCACCACCTCCAGACCTTTGCGCGAGGCTCCGCGCTTGGCCTGCACCACGGTGGTCTTGCCCAGCATGTCGGACAGGACTTTTGCCGTCTCGGCGGTGTTGGGGGCATAGGCAATGCGCACATGGCAGTTGCCCATGATGCTGTTTTCCTTGCCGTAATCCTTCTGAAGCTGGGTGATGTCCTGCACGATCAGGAAGGCCTTGATGCCGTAACCCGCCATGAACGCCAGAGCCTTCTCGAAGATTTCCAGCTTGCCAATCGACGTAAATTCGTCGAGCAGCAGCAACAGCCGGTAGCGGTACAGCGGCCCGCCGGTGTGGGCCATTTCGGCGGTCAGGCGGCGCAGGATCAGGTTCATGACGATGCGCAGCAGTGGCCGCAGGCGGTCGATGTCGGACGGCGGCACCACCAGATACAGCGCCGCCGGGCTATCGCCGTTCATCAGGTCTTTCAGGCGGAAATCGCTGCGGGCGATGTTGGCCGACACAATCGGGTCACGGTACAGCGCCAGCTCGACAATCGCCGAGGAATGCACCCCGGACCGCTCGGCCCCGGCCCGGTCGAGCATTTCCTGCGCCGCCGTGTGGACCAACTGGTTGACCGCCTCACGCGCACCACCGTTCAGGCAGTGGTCAAAGGCGATCATCGCCTTCAGCATGCGGGTCAACCCTTCCTCGTCAACGGCATCGCCGCCTGCTTCGGTCGGGGCGCGGGTCGGGGCTGACAGGTACAGCGACACGTCGCGCAGGTTGGCCACCCGGCGGTTTTCGCTCATCACCCGGTACATCACGTGCAGGATACCGGCGGTCAGCCAGCCAAAGCCGGTCTTCATGAAGAAGTCGCGCAAGCCCTTGCCGTCGGGGTCGATGATCATCATGGCGATGTTCTGGGCGTCGGACACCTCGAAGTCGGTCCCCAGGCGGATTTCGGCCAGCGGGTTGAAGCTGACGCTGCCGTGCAGAGCCGCCGGTTCAAACTTCAGGATCCTGTGGCCGAGGCTGGCGCGCCAGCCTGCGCTTTTGGCGTGGTTTTCGCCCTTGATGTCGAGCACCACCACGGAATCCGTCCACTCGCCGAGCAGGGTTGGCAGGACCAGCGTCACCCCCTTGCCCGAGCGGGTGGGGGCAAAGCACAGGACGTGCTCCGGCCCGTCATGGCGCAGGGTGCGTACCTGCCAGCCCTTGCGGAAACCGCCGACCACCACGCCCTTGCTGCCGGTCAGTCCGGCGAGGACGGCATCCCGCCAGCGTCCCCAGCGGGCCGAGCCGTGCAGGGTCTCGGCGGCGTGCTCGCCATGGACGGTGCGCGCCTTCGCCCGGCTGTTGAGCGCCAGAGCCACCACCAGCACCAGCAGCAGCCCGCCTCCGGCCGCATAGCCGGACCAGGCGATGAACTCCGGCAGGGTCCTGTAATCATGGACATAGGCCTTCAGCCACTGCCAGTGCGGGCGCTGAAGGACATCAAAGCCGAACACCTGCCGCCAGACGGTGGCGGTGATCAGCGCCATCAGCACCGGAGACAGCAGCAGGAACAGACGGATCATGGTGCTGCCTCCCCGACCGGGTGTTCAACGGCAGCGGCAACGCTCAGCACCGTGCCCAGCCCGTCCCGCACCACGCAGCTCATGACGATGTGCAGCGCGAGGGTATCGAGCAGGAAGACGGCCTGATGCGGCGGCGCAACGGTGTGAACAACCACCGCCATCAGCGCCAGCGGATAGGAGGCATTGACCAGCAGCGACAGGGTGCGGGTGCCGCCGTACCACCGGGCGACCACCCGCAGGTCACGCAGGATGGTCAGCGCCCGGAGTGTTGCCCCGCAAAACAGGCTCCCACTCAGGGCGATATATGCAAAAATGGCAACCATTGGGCGCACGGCGTCCGTTGGAGAGGCGAGGTAAAAGGACGTGCCCAGCAGCAAAAGGCTGAGGGCGGTCCCGACCGGCACAGAGGCAAGGTAAAAATGCAGGCATGTTTTCAGGCGTACAGCGAGAGTGGCGACATCGGTCGGTTTGACCGGACGGCACCAGGGCAGGCCAGCGCCTGATGAAGGACGGATGGTGTTCATGCTGCGCCATCCTTTTCCCCGGTGTGGTCGTTGCCGGAGGCGGTCGTCAGCCGGTCGATGGTGGCGGTACAGTCCTCCAGCGCGCACATCTGGATGCTGATGACGGCAAGGGCCAGCACCCAGTCCGCCGGGACACCGTCCGGCGCGGCAACAGCCAGTGGATGGATGGTCAACAGGGCTGCGATCACCGCCAGCGGCAGGGCCGATGAGACCAGCAGGGGGATTTTCCGCTGCATCACCAGAGCCTCGCCATGCAACGGAGGAAGCCGTCCGGCGCGCAGAAGAG
Organism: Insolitispirillum peregrinum; assembly: GCF_900156605.1. Lineage (GTDB taxonomy): Bacteria > Pseudomonadota > Alphaproteobacteria > Rhodospirillales > Rhodospirillaceae > Insolitispirillum > Insolitispirillum peregrinum. The sequence continues at coordinate 129,138 of NZ_FTOA01000004.1, forward strand.
CCAGAGAAACCAGCAAAACCCCGGTGCAGATCACCAGATACAGCGCCAGCAGGGGCAGCAGATAGGGCGTAACGGCCAGCAGGCTGAAGCACATGATGGTCATGAACGGAGCGGAGTCCAGGTAATGTCCGGGCAGGACACCGACCCGCAGATTGCTCCCTTTGGCGTCATTCATGCTTTTCTTCTCCTGAAACAGTGAGGTCAGTCATCACCCCGTCCCGCATCACCCACGAGGCGGTGCGGGGCAGGTAGATGTCGGTGATGCGGCGCATGCCGTCGTGGGTGCGCTTGATCTGGATCACCACGTCGATCAGCTCGGCGAGGAATTCCGGGACGCGGGGCATGGACTGGCCGGACCAGGCGATGTTCTGGTCAAACTTGCGGGTCAGGGCCTGTTCCGGGCTGGCGGCGTGGATGGTGCACATGAAACCGGTGATGCCGGAGTTCAGCGCCCCGAGCGCCGGATAGGCGTTCATGGTGCTGATTTCGCCGAACAGGACGTGGTCCGGCGTTGCGCGCATCAGGTGGTCGTACATCTGCCGCCAACTGACCATTCCGGCACGCTGGCCGTCATCGTCGCGGGCAGCCAGCAGGCCGACGGCGTCCCAGAAGCGGGCAATGTCCAGTTCCGGGGTGTCTTCGGCGGCGATCACCCGCCGGTCGGCGGGCAGGAACTCCAGCAGCTTGTTCAGCAGGGTGGTTTTGCCGGTGTTGGTGGCACCGCTGATCAGCATGTTGGCCTCGGCCTCGATGCAGCGGCGCAGGAAGGCTTCGACCTGCGGGGTTGCCCCCACCTGTTGCCAGGTGGGGGTAAAGCGGTGTTTGCAGCGGATGGCCAGCGACAGCCTGCTTTGCACGCTGGCCCCGGTCAGGCACTCGAAGCGGTGGCGCTGGCTGCCGTCCGGCAGGCCGGGCAGGATGCACGACAGCTTGGGGGCGCTGTCCGGGCTGTAGTTGACCGAGTTGATGTTGGCCAGCGTGCGGCAGATGTCTTCGATCACCGCCAGCGTCAGCTCGGCGGCCTCGATCTGCTGCTTGCCGTGGCCCCGCCGCTCGACGATCACCGCGCCCGGTCGGCACATGCGCATTTCAACCGTTTGCGGATCATCGTAAAAGCGCGCCAGCGGGCGCAGGACGGTGTCAAGGACGGCAGAGGAAGACGGGATGTGGCCCATGGCTCACCACCCCAACTGCACGAGCCAGGCGGCGATCACCGTTTCATTGGCTGAACTGGTGTAACACCGATACTCATACGAGTATTGCGGCTGTCCATCACCATTGAACCCGGCGGGGGTTGTGATCAACGTCGATGACGCAGCCTTGGTGGCTTCGGTGCGTGACACCACCACCCCGTCTTCGCGCAGCACCGTTCTTGTGGCCTTGAACGGACAACTGCCAGCGATACCAGCGTTGTAGCCAGATCCAGCAGCGATGGATCCATTGCTGAACTGTGGCACCCACGATTCCCGCGTTACCGGACGGATGTAGGTGCAGACATCGCCCAGACTGGTCAGCGGCCCCGGCCCGACCGGCTGGCTGTAGGTCGAGCCGTCCGGACGCTGCCAGGCCACCACCTGCACGGTGTCTTCGTACTTGGCGCAGCCCTCATAGCTGTACTCACCGGTGCCCTGGTTCATCCGCCCGGCATCGGCGTAAGGAAGCTGTTGCGCCCCCGGCAGCACCTGATTGACCGCGATCACCCGGTCGATGCCGTTCACCTTGATGCTGATGGTGGTCAGCGGGTAGGCATAGAGGGAGGCGTCATGGTTTTCATAGCCGGACTGGCTATGATTGTGCGCATAGCGGGTGCTGCTGGTCTGGCAGTCGCTGACATATTCGCGCTGGCCATTGGGGCGCAGGTAATAGAACCGCTCCTGTCCATAGCTGACGGACCCGGCGATATCGTGGCTCCACGAGGCGACATCCATGCAGCCGTCGGTGGTTGATTGCAGGCTCTGCGACGACCCGGCCACCGGGGCACAGTCGGTGATGTACTGTTGCACGCCGTCGACGGTAATCCGCTCGCGGCCCTGCACGGTGACACTGGCCCCGACGATGATCGGCTGACAGATATAGGCCCCGTTGGCCGAGGTCACGGTGGTGTGGTCAAAGGTGCGCCCGGTCGGCAGGCAGGGGGTGGCCTGATAGCTCTGGCCGTCGAGGGTATAGACCCACATCCCCAGCTCTTCGCTCTTGCGGGCGGTAAAGTCGTGGCGCAGCGAGCAGCCCGCCACCTGCTGGCTCATCGGCAGGGCGGCTTTGGTGGTTGACGGCGCACAGTCGGCCACCTGCACCGTCTTGCCGCTGGCATCCTTGTACGAGCGCACCGCCTGGATCACCGCCCGCCGGGCGTCAAGCTCGATCGACACCGGACAGGCGGCGGTGTTTTCAGTGATGGCAAAGACGCTGGTGGTATCAACGGTGCAGTCACTGACGGTGTGCTGCACCCCTTTGGCGTCGAGGTAGCCCCACTGGAACCGCCGCCACGCCTGCGCGCTGGCCAGATCGACCTGATCGGTGCAGGCCCCGTAAAAGGCGGTGATGTCCAGCGTCTGGCTGCCGGGCGCACAGCCGCGCACCTGCACCGTCCTGCCGTCGGCATCGTCATAGGACAGCAACGACTGCACCAGCACCTTGCGGCCCGGCAGATCGACCACCACCGGACAGCTTTCCACGCTTTCGGTGATCATCATCGTTTGCGTCGGGTCGGCGGTGCAGTCGCCAACCGTCTGGCGCACCCCCTTGGCATCGGTATAGCCCAGCGTATAGCGGCGGGTGGCGGTCATCGCCGTCAGGTCAATCACCGCCGGACAGCCGTCATAGGACTTCACCAGCGCTTTGGTGCTGCTGCTGTCGGCGCGGCAGTCGCTGACCACCCGCTGGGCCCCATCGACCTGATGGATCAGCTGATAGCGGGCGGTGACCGTCTGCTTGCCGGTGTCCACCAGCGGGGTGCAGGCCTCAAAGCTGCGGGTCAGCGGCTGGGCACTGCTGTCGGTGGCGGCGGCGCAGCCGCGCACCTGCACCGTCTTGCCACTGGCCGGGGTGTACTTCAGCACCGCCTGCGGCAGCGCCAGTTCCTTGTCCAGATCGTACTGGGCCGGGCAGGCGGTGGTGTCTTCGGTAATCGCCATCACCGCCGCCTCGGTGTCGGTGGTGCAGTCAGAGACGGCATGCAGGGTGCCGCTGGCGTCGGTATAGACCTGCTGATAGCGCCGCCGGGCGGTGCGGGCGGCAAGGTCCACCTCGTCCTGACAGGCGTCATGGGACTTTTTCAACGCCACCGCGCTGTCACCGTCGGTGCGGCAGTCACTGAGGCTGTGCAGCAGTCCTTCGGCATCGGTATAGACCAGCCGGTACTGGCGGGTGACGGTTCCGGCGCTGCTGTTGACCTTCTCGCTACAGCCGTCATAAGAGCGGCTCACCGGCAGGGTGCTGGTGCCCGGCGTACAGTCGCCAACCGTTTGCAGGCTGCCGTTGGCATCCTTGTAGGTATAGCGGTACTGGCGGGTGACGGTCAGGGCGTTGAGGTCAACCTTGTCCGGGCAGGAGCCATAGCTCTGGATCAGCGACAGCGAGGTCTTGCTGCTGGACGGCTGACAGCCGCGCACCTGCACGCTCTTGCCGCTGCGGTCGGTATAGACCAGCGCGGTGTTGGGAGTGACGGTTCCGGCGGACAGGTCAATGGTCGGAGCGCAGGCGCTGCCGTCTTCGCTGATGGTAAAGGTGGTGCTGGCGTCCGGCTGGCAGTTGCCGACCGGGTGCGAGGTACCGCCGTCATCAACGTAATAGGCCTGATAGTTGGCGGTGGCGGTCAGGGTGGCAATCGAGAGGGTATCGCCGCAGGCCGAGTAGTTCTTTTGCAGGCTGTAGCGCTTGTCACCGTCGCTACAGGTGCCACGGTCGGTCACCACGCCGTCTTCGCTGGTTTCGGTGCGGCTTTGCTGGATGGCGATGCCTTGCGCCTCGTCCACCCGGATCTGGCAGCCTTCGGTGGTCAGGGTGACCGAGGTCACCGGGTCCTTTTCGCTGCTGGTGGCGGGGGTGGCGTCCGGGGCCTTGTAGTTGGCCAGATCGTCGTTCTGTGCCGCGTTCGAGGCCGCGCCGCTGTTGCCGTCGCTGCCCGAGGTGCCGTTTTCGCCGTCTACTTTGGCCTTTTCGTCTGCCGTCTCTTCGGCGGGCTCGCCAGCCAGCCGTTGCAGGGCGGCAATCAGGGCGGCGCGGCTGCCCTTGACCTCCACCGGGCTGTCCGGCCACAGGCTGTCCTGCTGGCTGTCGTCAACCTTGAACTGGCTGCTCAGGCCCTCGGTGTCGATGGCCTCGACCCGTTCTTCCTTTGACACGGCGGTGACCAGCACCTGACCGATGGGGGTGGAGCCGTCATTGACCGGCACCAGCACCTTGCGGGCATAGCCCTCGAAGGTGACGCCCTCGGTCAGTTTGGGGTCGATGCCGTCAATGGCCGCCTTGCCGAGAGTGAACTTCACCGGCAGGGCGGTATCGGCAGGCAGCGGGGTCTGCGCCTGCGGCACCACCGGCACCACCACCGTTTCCGCCTCGGCCAGCGCGGCAGGGTCGGGGGTGGCGGCAGGGGTGCCGGTTGCGCTGGTGATCGCACCGGTAACGACGGACGGCTGGACCGCCACCGCCTGGGCGAAGGTTGGGGCTGTCCGGGTGAGGGCGAAGGCCCCCAGCACCAGCACGGCGGCGGTGCAGCCGTGGAACAGGCGTTTGATGCGCATGGTTATTTCCCTTGTGCAGATGAAGAGGCGGAGGACGGGGATTTCGCGGGCTTGATGTACCAGTCGAACGACGGGCGGATGGTGATGCGGGTGCCCTGCGGAACGGTGATGATCGGCTTGAGGTCGAGGCTCTTTTCCAGCGCGGCGGCGGTGATTTCGCCCAGCTTTTGCGACAGTTCCTCGCCGCCGGTGGTGATCGAGCTGTTCTGGTTGGCGCTGCTTTCCGAGCTGCTGCCGGTGGTGCCCGCCGACCCGGCCATGGCGGTGGCCGCCCGCACCGCCACCGAGATGCCGGTGAGGGCAAAGGCGGTGCCATAGCGTTCGAGGAACCGGCTATCGACATCGCCGGTAATCCCCATCCGCGCCTGCTGGTCGGTCCCCAGCGCCTTCAGGTTGAAGATTTCCGCCCGGCTGCCGCCGAGCAGGATGCGGTTGCAGCGGATGTCCAGCCGGGTCGAGCCCATGTCTTCCGGGCCCTTGTACTGGCACAGCATCCGCGAGCCCTTCGGGATCAGGATCAGCCGCCCGTGATAGCCATAGACATCGCGGCTGACCTGGATCACCAGCGGGCCGCCGCTGGTGCCGCTGATCTGGCTGTTGATGCCGGTTTCCAGCACCCCTGCGATGCTGCGGTCGGCGGCCAGGATGCGCTCGTTGTCCACTGGCCCGGTGCTGTCGCGGCCCTCGGCCTCGTATTCCTCGGGCGGGGTCAGCGGCGGCAGGTCGCCGGAGGGAGCCAGCACCGGCAGCGGGGCCATCGGCCCGGCCTGCGGGCTGCCCGCCGGGCCGGGGATGGCTTGCAGGCCGCCATGCTGACGGCGATAGTCCACCGCCGCCTGCACCGAGGCACTCAGCTCCGGCAGCAGCGGATTTTGCGGCGGCGGGGGCTCCGGGGCGGGCGGCTGGATCACCTGCACCACCGGCGGCGGTGGCGGGGCCGGAGCCGGAACCGCCACTTCGCGGATCACCGTCTTTTCGATCACCACCGGCGGCATCGGCGGCGGCGGTGGTGGCGGAGCCGGGGCGGGTGGTGGTGCCGGGGGCGGTGCAGGCGGCTGGTAGTTCCAGGCGCTGTCATCGCCCGCAGGCAGCGGCGGTGGTCCTTCCGGCGGGGCACAGGCCCCGGCCAGTGTCAGGCCAACGGCCAGCGCGATGTCGCACAGGGCCATGGCCTCAGTCCTTCCCGTTGTATTTCAGGCACAGGAAGCGCTTGCCGATCTTCAGCGAGATCAGCGGGGCCACCGCTTCGACGATGTAGGTGGACCCCTGCACGCGGGTGTTGACCACCTCGTCGATGCCGTCCACCACCACATAGGCGGTCGGCAGCTCGGCAGCATCCCACTGCCCGTCGTACTGGATGTAGGTGAAGCGGTCGTCGCGGAACACCCGCACCGGCTTCAGGGCGTCATCGCCCCACAGCTCGTAGTCCTCAAAGCCGTGCAGGCGCGACGGATCGAACGGCACGGCGCGCACCCAGTCGCCCGCCGGGGCCGACGGCTGGTTCAGTCCGGCCACCGCCTTTTCCAGCTTTGGCAACGGAGCATCGCCGACGCCACCGGCTGCCGGACTGGCCGCAACCGACGCCGGGCTGGCGGTCGGCTCAACCAGCCAGGCCCCGGCCTGCAAGGCCTTTTCCTTGCCTTCGATGCGCACCAGCAGGTCCGGCACGTTGTAGGACTGGGCATTTTCGGCCCGGATGTAGAACGGATAGACCAGCCCGGAGCGGGTATAGATGTTGAGGTTGGTATCCATCCCCCAGCCCGCCGGACGGATCGCCAGCATGTTGCGGGTGCGCACCGCCACCGAGAACCCCGCCGGGTCGCCGAGGTCGGCCGAGACGATTTCGGCGTCGTCGGGCAGGATGATGGTGGTGGTCATGAACTCGCGGGCAATCACCTTGTAGACGGTGCTCTGCCCGCGCAGGGCAAAGGTGTGGACCCCTTCCTCGGTCTTGTCCCACGCATCCTGAATCTGCCCGCCGTTGGCCCGCACCAGCGCGGTGAACAGGCCTTCGCGCTGGTTGGCGGCCTGGGCGATGGCCTGCTGGGACGGCGGCAGGGCGGCTGCCGGGGCCGGGCTGGCCGCCGCTGCCGTAGTAGCCTGTGGTGGTTTGGGAGTGTGGACGGCGGTGCCGGTGGCAAGACCGCCATCCTGCGGCGGAAATGCTGCCCCGCCTGCACCGGGCGGAGCCAGCGGGGTCTGGGCAACAGACAAGCCGGGGGCGGTGACGGCGGCCATGGCAAAGGCCGCCGCCATGATCAGGCGACGATGAAACATGCTGTTATCCTGCGGTCAGCGGGTTACGGGGTCGGGCGTTTTTCTTTCAGCGTCAGGTCCTGCACCACAATCCCCAGCGGATTGTCATAGCGCTGGGGAGCGGCGACGCTGGACGGCGCGGTGGTCATCGCCAGATAGGCGCGCAGCGGCTTGCGTTCGACCTCGACACCGCGCCGCCGGTCCACCTGCACGAAATCAACCGCGTAGGTGTAGATGCCCTTGTTTTCCGATACTTTGGCGGCACTTTCGATCAGGATTTCCCGCGTCAGGCCGCTGTCGAGGGCCTCCTGAATGGCCTTGCTCTCGATGCGCTCGTCGCGGAATTTCTTGTAGTAGCTCTGGGTGGTCATGGCGAAGGCTTCGCGGAAGCGCGGCCCCTGGGTGGCGTCGTCGATTTCCAGCAGGTTCTTGACATAGCGCCGCGCCATCGCTTCCAGCAGCAATTCAAAGCCTGCAGCGCCCTTTTCCAGCGGTTCGATGTGGATGATCTGGTCTTCGGCTCCCTTCAGGGTGATCAGGGCCGGGCGGACTTCCTTCAGCGGCATCAGCACCGTCAGAGCCCCCGATACTCCCACCAGACACAGCCCCAGCACCACGTTGGTGGCGGTGGACAGCCGCAGCAGCCACGCCATCCGCCGGTGGGCCGACTGATAGGCAAACGGATCATTCATCAGGCAGCCCTCCATACGAAAGAGGCCGGGCGGTAGTCCAGACGCTCGCAGGCACAGGGCGAGGGCAACATCCGGTCACTGCCGGACTGGTCCTGCTGCAACTCGGTCTTGCCGGTGGTGCCGCAGGCCGCAGCCAGCAGGCCGACAGCCACCACAAGACCGAGACGGAGAGAAAGGCGGAAAGGCATGGGAACAGGCTCCTGCTTTGGGAGGTGAGGACGGGGATTACTGGTTCGGATTGCGCCAGCGGGCGACGCGGTCGCTGGCCATCTGGCTCGCCGAGCTGACAGACTTTCCGGCCAAACTGGCCAGATCAATTGCCCCTCGGGCACTGGCCTTACTGGCTCCCTTGGCGGCATTGACGATCATCTGCTGACCACCATCCTGCAACAGCAGGCCACTGATCATGTTGGCGAGGCCGGTGGCCTCCCGCATCATCGCGATGCCGAGGAAGCCCATGGCAATCGCCATCAGCATTTCGGGATTGCTGAAGGAAGCAAACTCACCAAGATTGTCTTCGGCGGTGGGAAATTTCAGGCTGGTGACACCCTGCACCGAAAGGGCCATCGCCAGCGTGCAGGTATAGAGGACCAGCCCCGAGCCGATCACCCCCTTGATGCCGGCCACTGCCATCTGTCGCCCCCAGCTAAAGCCGAGGAACAGTGCCAGCAGTGGCACCATGGCGGTAATGCTGACGATGCGGAACAGTGCCACCACCACATGGGCCAGATAGATCACCACCATCAAAATGAAGGGGAACACCAGCAGTGCAGCCAGAAGGTATGGAACCCAGTTGCTCCAGCCACCTTCCGTGGTGATTCCTTCGGCCACTTCCAGCACCGCCTGAATGGCGCTTTCCATTGCTGCGATCAGTGCCGACATGCCTTCATAGCCTTCAACCGGCTTGCCACCGGCAACGTCAAAGGCGGTGGCGGCTGCTCCGGCGATAACATCAAGGCTGGCGGTATAGGCGTCAGTGATCAGGCCGTTGGCCTGCCCGGACAGTAGCACCGAGGCCAGCAACATGATAAAAAGGTCGCGGGCAATCGTGCCTTTTACTGCCCCCGGCTCTACAAGCAGCCGGATACCGGTGACCACCACCCAGCAGCCCGCCAGTGGCATGAACAGTGCCAGCATGGCAGGCATCAGGGCTTCGGTCAGGTTTCCTGTGAAGTCGGATGCCTTTGCCATGTACATGTCCAGAGTCCCGCAGGACCAGCATGAAAACGCCATCTTTTTCTCTATCTCAAGGGGGTGAGTGATGAGTTTCGACCCGATGAATTACAATCCACAACACAACGACAATACTATTTATGAACTTCTTGCTTTCTTCTTCGGCGGCATCTGGATTTCTCTAAAGCTGATAGTATCTTTGATCATTACTGCCTCCCTTCTAACGTTTGTTGTCGTGTTCGACCTTTGGCAGTGGCGCAAGAAGCGCCAGAACGCCGCATCCGCGCAGACCGCTGCCGCCCACGCCGACCGCACGCCCTGATCACGGCGTGCCTGCCGGAGACAGCGAGCTGACCGGGATCTGCCGCAGGGCCATTGCCCCTTGCAGACGCAGCATGCTGGCTTGCAGGGCGTAGTCGTTGATGTCCCCCTGATAGCGGGCCAGTTCGATCTGGCCGATTACCGCCAGCCGGTCGTTGACCGTCTTTGCCCGGTCGAGAGACCCCTGAAGCTGGTCCAGCGTGCTGGCCATGTCGGTGAGGGTCTTTTTCTGTGCCGCCGTCGAGGCTGCCAGAGCCTCCGACACCGCGTCGGCCACCAGCTTTTCCCGCCGTTGCTGCACCACCTGCCGCTGGCTGTTCTGCTGCGGCATCGACAGCTTGGACAGCGCCACCGGGTCGAGGAAGTAGGCCGCCCGGATCGCCGAGCGCGCCCCGCACAGGCTGCCAAAGTCGATGTCGTCAAAGTCAAGGTCCGGGGCCAGGTCGCCCATCTGGGTCAGGCACCGCCAGTTGGCTTCGGCCTGCCGCTTGATCGACGGCAACGAGGTGATCGGCAGCTTGATGGTGGACATTTCCCCCATCGCCGCGAATACGTCGTTGATTGCCCCGTTGATGTCCTTCAGGAAGCTCAGGCTGTCGGTCAGGATCTTCACCTGCTCGGTCGCCAGCTTGACCTCTTCCATGATCTGCCGCTTGATTTCCAGCAGCTTGGCAATCCCCAGCTCGTCCACCACCGGATAGGCGGCAATCGCCGCCGTCGGCAGCCCCAGACCCAGCACCACCACCAGCCCCAGCCAGCGGCGGCGGCCACGGCGGCGCGACGGCCTGCGGTTTCTTACAAATGCGCCGCCCATGCGCTCCCCCATTGCGTTTGCAGGTCAACCATCCGCTGCACCGCCTCGGGGCCGGAGCGGAAGTATTTCAGGCAGTCGCCGTCAGCCAGCTGCGACAGGTCAACGTCGAGAATCACGCTTTCCTCGTAGCCCGAGGCGGCATCGCGCCGCACCACCAGCACCCGCCGTCCCGAGCCGGGCGGGCTGTGGAAAATGAACTGCTTCTGCTCGTCATTGAGGTTGAACACCTCGTAGTCGGCCTTCCGCCCCATCGTATTGGGGAAGAAAATCAGCGTGGCGGTGTTTTCCAGCGCCGCCTCGGCAATGCCGCTGCGGTGCAGGGCTGCCGGGTCCTGAAAGGCCATCCCGACAATGCCGTCCTGCTTGCGCACTTCGCGGTACAAAACCCGCACATAGTCGGCAAACACCCCGTTGCGCAGCAGGTTGGCCGCCTCGTCGATGAACACCGCAAAGCCCTTGTGGCGCGAGGCGGTGATCGTTTCCAGGATGTGCGCCACCACCGGCGGGGCCAGCCGCGCATCCTCAAGGGCTTCGTTCATGTTGATGCCGACCATCGGAGCCTGCCCCAGCAACGAGGCCAGACTGTCTTTGGCGGCGTTGAACACATGGCTGTAGCGCCCCGCCTTGCCCTTGCCGTCCACCACCCAGTCAGCCAGCGCGCCGCGCTGACGGGTCTGGGCTGGCACGCACGGCTCGAACAGCGCCGACAGGCTGCGCTGGTGCGGCGGCAGTTGCAGGGCGGTGGCAATCAGGTGATCAAGGATCGGCCCGCTTTCCGGCGCGTCGGCCACCTCGCCCAGCATCGAGCGCAGCAGCAGGTACAGCCGTTGCCGTCCCTGACGGCTGTCTTCGGCCACCGCCAGCGGGTTCAGCGCCAGACTGTCAAAGTTCTGGTACAGCCCGCCAAAGGCCTCGACCATGAACCGGGTGCCTTCCTTGGAGTCCAGAATCAGGGACAACACCCCGGCGTGGCGGGTCAGCCCGGCCAGCAGATGGGCGATGACCGTTGACTTGCCGGAGCCGGACGGGGCAAAGACCAGAAAGTTGCCCAGCGATTGCGGGCGGTCGGAAATGTGGAACTGGAAGGCATAGGCCTGGCGGGTGCCGGTGAAGAACTGCCGCACCGGTCCCTGACCCCACGGGCAGGCATGGCGGCCCACCGGCGAGAACGGCAGCGGCCACAGGGCGGCGATGGCGTCGGAAAACAGCCGCAGGGGCCGCAGCAGGGTGTTGTGTTCCGGCAGGCGGTTGAACCACGCCACCGCCGCCCCTTTCGTTTCCACCGAATACAGGATGCGGCGGCGCGACAGGATGTCGCTCGCCTGCCGGGTCAGCTCGTCCAGCCCGGCCTGCGTCGGATGGCGCAGGGTGATGTGGAACTGCGTCCGCCACCAGATTTCGCCACCCCCGACAATATCGGCGGCTGCCGCAAAGTCGGCGGTGGCTGCCGAGGACGAAAACGGGTTCGATTGCAGGCCCTTCAGCTTGTGCAGCAGCATCGGCGAGGCAATTTCCTGCCGTTCGGGCAGGCACACCTGGGTCAGGTCCAGCTCGCCCGGCAGGGCCATCAGTTGCCCCATCGGCCAGCCATCGACCGTTTCCGGCCAGCCGCGCACCACCAGAATGCGCTGGTGCAGCGGCGTCGGCACGCTCATGCAGATGCCGCCATCGGCGCGAAACTGCGGATCGGCAGCAGGCAGCGCCCCCGACAGGTTGCGCGACAGGCGCGGCAGGTCATGGCTGACCTCGCCGCTGACCAGATAGTTGGCAAAGGCGGTCAGCGGACAGGCTTCGCCATCCGCCGCCACGGTCAGCACCTCGGCCCGGTAGGGCGACAGCAGCGGCAAGGCCCGCGCCATCGCCTTGTCCAGCGTGTGCGCCGAGCGGGCCGACAGCATCAGGTACCAGTGGATCGAATACGAGCGGCGGAACAGCGCCGCTTCGGCCTGTCCGATGTCTTCCAGCACCGGGCCGGGCCAGGTGGCCTGATGGACAATCGCCCGTTCCCGCTTGGCCCCGAACCAGCGCACCACCGCGCCGATTTCGCCAATCTGGTTCAGCATCTGCTGCCGACCGGCACACAGCGCCACCTGTTCTTCAAACGGTTTGGTTTCGTAGCTCTCTCCCATCAGGGAGATCACCCGCATCAGCGTGCCCGACTTGCAGGCGATGGTCTGGCCATCGGCCTGGATGTGGTCAAGCTCCAGCTCGTTGCACAGCCAGTCGTCCTGCACCGAGCCGAGGGTCAGACGCCGCGCCGCCGGGACCGCCAGTGCCGCCCCCAGCGTGGCCAGCCCGACCGTCGAGCCGAAAAAGGGCCACAGCGTTTCCATCAGCGGGCCTCCTGATCAGGAGACCCGGCAATCAAGGTGCGCGCAGGCCGCCGCCGCCAGAAGGCACCGCTGGTCAGCCAGACGCTTTCGATGTGCGGATCAGCCCGCCCGATGCGAAAGGCCAGCACCAGCGCGGCAATGCTGCCGCCCAGCATGCCGACATAGCCGGTTTTGGTCCACCCCAGCACGAACAGCAGGGCAAACGGTGCCCCGCACAGCACCAGCAGGACCATCGTCAGCCGTGGCGGCAGGCCAAACAGGGTGAGTGGCAACTGGGTATGGGTAAAGACGGCGGCCCGCGCTTTCATGGCTCAGGTCCCCATCAGGGCATAGATCATGTCCGGCCCGAAGATCATCAGGATCCCCGCCGCAATCAGGATCGCGATCACCTTGACATCAAACTTCTGCATGATGGCAAGGCTGATCGCCACCACCACCACGCCACCCCCCAGCACCTGGGCTCCCAGCTTCATCAGACCGGCGGTGGTGTCTTCGACCACCCCCACCCCGCTGCTCACCCAGTCGGCCTTGCCGCCCGCTGCCAGCGCGGCAGTGGTCAGCAGGGCGCACGCCCCGGCAAGCGCCGCCATCACGGCGGCCCGTACCTTTTTCATCGTCGTCATCCTCTTGTTTCGTCGCGAGATATCAGCGCAGGCTATTTCAGCCCGCTCCACAGCACGGCCAGCGCCAGCAGGCACACCAGCCACGACGACGCCGTCAGCGCCGCCATTACCCGCAGGTGACGCCGGGTGGTGCCCTGGAAGGCCTCCATCGCCATCCCCTGCCGCTCGACCAGCGCCATCGCATTCGACAGCCCGGCCCGCACCGTCTTGTCCTTGAGCGTTTCCAGCGCCTCGTTGACCGCCCGCACGGTCGAACCCGCCGTGGCGGTGATCGCCGCCTCGATTGCCGTGTCATGAAAGGCCAGCACCTGTTGCAGATCGGCCAGACAGCGCCCGTGCAGCGTCACCAGCATCAACAGCGGATCGTCCGCCGACACCGATACCCGGTGCTCGCGGTGCAGCAGGTCTGCCGCCTCCGAGGCGGTCAGCGGGGTAAACCCCCGCCTGCCGGTTTCCGCTGCCGGGGGTTGGGTCGGCAGGCCATCCCCCGCCACACCCGGTTCCGGCCCCGCTGCCTCCGGCCCGTCGTCAAAGATTTCCCCCGTCACCGGGTCGTAAAACGGCCCGGCCATTACAGGTTCGCCCGTGCCATCTGGGCCCACAGGTCGCGCTGGACCATCTTCAGGCGCTGGCGGACCACAATCGGGGTGAGCGGGTTGGCAATGGCTTCAGCGAAGGTTTGCCGGTCCTTCATCATCTGTTCCAGATCCTGCCCGAAGGTTTCCTTCTTCAGGGCGGGCAGATGGATGATCGAATGGATGCGTTTGGCGTTGCTGGCATAAATGCCCGACTGCTCAAAGCTCTTGCCGTTCTTTACCGGCTCACCGAAAAAGCCGTTGATCCACACCGCCATCTCCACATCCGGGAAATAGCGGCACAGGCTGGCAAAGCCGTCGATGGTGTCATCCATCGCCTGGCCGCCGGTGATCACCGCATGAAAGCGGACCTCGTGGCCCATGTCCCGCAGCATCGGGATGATTTCGTTGGAGTGCATGTAGGAACACAGCGGAACGAACGTCGCCGCCCCGTTGTCCACCACCGCCACCGGCGGAGCTTCGTCCTCCTCCGCCGGGACTGACGCAATGGCCTCGATCAGCCGGTCAAAAGACCGCTGGTTGATGTCGGCCCCGTCCATGATGTCCAGCGTATCGACGTTATAGGCCGGATACCCGGCAAAGGTCTGGTTCACCGGATCGGTGTCAAAACACAGCGGCTGAACGCCGCAGTCCAGGTAATGCTGGGTCAGCAGGCTGGCAATGAATGACTTGCCAACACCGCCCTTGCCCTGAAGAATAAGATTGACGAGCATGATGGTTCCTTTACCAGGTGCCCGCGCCGTCGCCCGGCTTGCCCCTGGAAAAGACCATCCCTGACAGGGAGGAGCGCGTCTCCTCCTGTTCGGGAGACGGCCCTTCCGGCACAGGCGCGGTCGGCGCTGTGGTGGTGATGAGGGAGGCAGGCTGCTTCACGACACGCGGCTTCCTCGCCGCCCGTGCCTGAAGGGGAACGCCTGAAACGGGGGAATAATGGGGAGTGTCGCCTACATCGACAGGGGCCGGGAGAAGTCCTTTGACTGCACGGTAGAAAGCCCGCAACGATACGGCAATATTCCTGCTTTCTTGCAGGTGCAGAAAAATGCGTCTTACAGTCCAGCCACCGGCAAGAAGATCAAGGATCTCCTGCCGGTGCTTTTCGACTTCAACTTTTCCTTGCCCCCAGCCGATCGACATGTATGATCGTCCCCAATGTCTTGTAATTTATACTCAAGACTCGGGGGGCTTTGTTTAACGCGCTACGCTTTAGGAATGCCCTGATGAGTTTGTTTGGTCTGCTGCACGATGATGCCTTCCTGATTTTCAGCCGTGAGCAGAGGTACTTTTACGCCCGGGTGGTGGTCGATCTGTTCCGGCGGTTTTTCAGCGATACCGTCACTTTCCCCACCCGCACCGAGGTCGTGGCCGCCATCTATGACTGCCTGCGCGCCAACCCCGACCTGTGGCGGGAGGGCGACAGCGACGACCGCGACGACGGCACCAGCGTCCTGAGCGCCCCCGACATCCGCAGCAATGGCCGCCAGCTGCGCCGCAGCAGTCAGGCGAGCGAAGGCTCGGCGGTGCAGGACGAGATGCGCAGCCGGGCCTGGCGAGCCTATAACCGCCTGCTGCGCACCGGCTGGCTGGACGAAGAAGTCTATGGCCTGCGGGTCACCGTTGACATGCCGCCTGCGGCGATGCTGCTGGCCGACCGGCTGGCGGCGCTGGAAAAGGGTCTGTCGGCCTCGTTCCGTGGGGTGGTGTCGCTGATCCGGGGCAGCCTGTCCAGCGCCCTGACCGACCTGATGAGTGACAGCGCCGACACCCGCGCCCCCGGTGCCGCCGCCGGTCTGCACAAGGCGGCAGAAATGGCGCTGGGCTTTTCGCGCGAACTGCGGATGGTGCTGGCCAGCCTGCGCACCATCGAACGCGAGATTCTTGGCAGCGACAGCCTGAAAACCCGGCTGGAAATGTTCTTCCGCGACTTCATCGGGAAACTGGTGCTGAAAGACTTCGAGTCGATCTACAAGACCAACCACCCCTATCGCTACAAGGACGAGATTCTCGGCTATCTCGAACGGCTGGAAGACGAAGGCCTGCTCCGCCGCCTGCTGCTCGACGGCTATATCGGCAGTGAACTGGCCCCGACCACCGACGACGCCCGCGCGCTGGTCGATGCCGACCTGTTCACCCTGCGCACGGTGTTTGACTCGCTGGACCAGACCTATGAGCGGATCAACGCCTTCCGCGTCCGGCTGGAAACCCGCCTGCGCAACACCATCAAATACGCCGATCTCGGCGACCAGCGGCACGGCCAGCGGATTGGCGCCCTGATTGCCCGACTGGACAGCAGTCTGGCCAGTGCGGCGGCGCTGGGCATCGAACCGCCCGCGCCCAACGGCCTGATGGTCGGCGAGATGGCCCCGTGGGCCGAACACCTGCTGCGCGAGCCGGTCACGCCGCACCCGGCGGTGCGCGATGACACCCTGCAACCGCGCCGCATCAGTCCGGCGCTGCTGGCCTGGCGCGCCCGCCTGCGCCAGTACAACGACCTGTTCATCGTCCACCCACAGCATGTGCTGGCCTTCCTTGACCGCCACCTTGCCCCCGGCGAGCACGGCGAAGCCCGCCTGTTGTCGCTGGAAACGGTCGAGGACTTTCTGGCCTTTGAACATCTGCGCCGCTATCGCCATGCCCCGCCTGCGGTGGTGCAGGCCCGCTATCGCCTTGATCCTTGCCCGATCGGACTGGTGCGCGATGACGAGTGGCTGCGCTGCGAAAACTTTTTGATCCACCGCCTGCCTCAGCCGGAGACCGCCCGATGAGTTCCCTGCCCCCCCTGACCTCTCTGGCCGAGATCGAAGAGCGTTTTGGCGAAAAGACCGCGCAAGAGGTCCGCCGTGCCGCCAACCTGCTGGTCCAGCGGCAGTTCCTCTATGCTGGCGACCGTGGCGTTGCCGCCGTCTATGGCCTGCTGGGCAGCAACCGCTATCGCCTGTACTTTGAAACGCTGTTCGATGCGCTGGGCTATCAGTTCCTGCACAGCGACAGCGAACAGTGGGTTGGCCTGCTGCCTGACCCCGACCTCGACACCCTGCCGCGCCTGCGGCTGGATCATACGCTGATCCTGCTGTTGCTGGCCCACACCTGGCAGGAAGAGGTTCAGCGCGGCGCCACCGAAGCCCGCGCACTGGTGGTGACCACCGTCAACGAACTGTTCGACCGCTATCGTGACCGGGTGGGCCGCCACCGCAAGGAAGCATTAACTCCGGCGCGGCTCCTTGACCTGCTGCGCGACTTTGCCCGCCGGGGACTGGTGCAGATCGGCGCCTTTGACCCCGAGGCGCAGGACCACCAGCTCGATATCCGCCCGATGGTCAACCGCCTGATCACCAGTGACGCCCTGACCCGGCTGGAACGCTATGCCCCCGATCTGGAAGCCCGCATCACCCAGGCAGGCGAACAGGCCGATGCCGAGGCTCCCCCTACCCTGTTTGACAGTTCCGAGGATGCTGCCCGATGAACGCCCTGTCCCGTCTTGGCCTGATCAACTGGCACCTGTTGCCGTCGATGGACATCGACGTCAGCGGACACATCGGGGTGATCGGCGAAAACCGCAGCGGCAAATCAACCCTGCTCGACTTGATTCAGGTGGTGATGACCGGCAACGACCGCCGCTATCTGCGCCTGAACGCCAGCGCCAGCGACAGCGGGCGCAAGCGCAGCAGCCGGTCGGTCCACGCCTATTGTCTGGGGCGGCTGGGGCCGGATGCGGTGTCGCGGCGCGAGGCCCGCACCTATCTGTTTCTGGTGTTCCGCAACGCCCACCGCCCGCAGCAGGCCACCACTATCGGCATTGCGCTGGAGGCCAGCGAGCGGGAAACCAGTGAACGGGTCCATGCCCAGTTCATTGCCCATGGTCGGGCGCTGACGGTCAGCGATTTTCTGTACACCCGCGACGATGGCAGCGAAGGGGTGCGCGACTGGTCGCTGGCCCGCCCGCATCTGGAAAAGCTGTGCGCCGAGGTCGGCGGTTCGCTGGCGGTCTATCGTGACGAGCCGACCCGCTATGTGCAGG
Source organism: Insolitispirillum peregrinum (assembly GCF_900156605.1). Classification (GTDB taxonomy): domain Bacteria; phylum Pseudomonadota; class Alphaproteobacteria; order Rhodospirillales; family Rhodospirillaceae; genus Insolitispirillum; species Insolitispirillum peregrinum. The sequence continues at coordinate 146,703 of NZ_FTOA01000004.1, forward strand.
ACTATCTGAAAGCCCTGTCCACCGGCGAACGCTTCATCGCCCCCGACCACATGCTGAAAGCCTTCGTCAACGCCATCTCGTTCGAGCAAATCCCCAACGCCACCGAGTTTGTCCGCCGCTATCTGCTGGAACGCGACGACATCCGCATTGGTCAGTTGCGCGAGTCGATTGCCACCTATCACGACCTGCAAAAGCACATCAGCAAGCTGCGCGAAAAGCTGGCGGCGCTGACCGTGCTGCACAGCGAAGTCAGCGCCTTCCGCTCCACCGTCCGCGAGCACGAGCGCAATCAGTGGCTGGAGGCCCGCGCCGGGTTTGATGCCGCCGTCCGCGTCACCCGCAGCCTGCGGCGGGACCGCGACAGCGCCCTGCGCATGGGCCGCGATGCCCAGTATGAAATCGAGGAATACGCCCGCCTGATCCGCGATCTGGACGAAGAACAGGCCAACCTGCAAAGCGCCATCGCCAGCCAAACCCAAGGCGGCCGGATGCAGGAACTGAAGCAGCAATCCAAGGCGCTGGGGCTGGAACTGACCACCGTCCTCAATTCGCTGAAGGTGCTGCATACCAGCGTGGTCGCCGGAGCCACCGCCCTGCGCACCCAGCACACGCTGGAAACCCTGCCGCTGACCCTGATGGCCGCCCTCGACCGGCTGGTCAGTGCTTCGGGCAGCGCCGCCCCGCCGTCATGGCCCGCCGACCCGCGCGCGGTAGCCATGGCTCTGGATGATCCAACCCTGGCCGACGCCAGCAGCGCCGCCGCCACCTGCCGCACCGCCGCCGACCGGCTGGTGAAGGAACAGGCGATCCCGGAACAGGCCCTGCTGGACCTGCAAGCCCAGATCCGCGACATCCGCGAAAAGGGTGCGCTGCTCGACCCGCATGTGTCGCAGTTGATCAGCGAACTGAGCGACAAGGGCTTTCGCCCGCGCGTGCTCGGCCACCTGCTGACCGTGCAGTCCGAAGACTGGCGCGATGCGGTCGAGGCTCTGCTGGGCCGTGACCGCGAGGCGATCGTGGTCGATGATGCCCATGTCGATGAGGCCATCCGCCACCTGCAACAGAACCGCCGCCGCCTGCGCGGCTGCCGGATCGTCAACACCCGCAAGATCGACAGCAAAAAATCCACCCCCGAGCCGAACACGCTGGCGTCGGTGCTGCGCTCGGACGATGACGCGGCGATGGCCTTTGTCATTCGCCGCATTGGCGGCGTGCGGCTGGCCGATACGCTGGCTGACCTGCACCAGCCGGGGCGGGCAATCATGCGCGATGGCACCTATGATGATGGCCTGACCGTCGAATTGCGCGAAGTTCAGGGCGGCTATCGCATCGGTGCCGGAGCCGCCCGCGCCAGCCTGCCAGCGCTGGAAGAACAGGCCAGCGCCCTGCGCGAACAGATTGCCGCGCTGGACAGCCGCTGCGAAGCCCTGCGCCGACTGGCGGGCAGCCTCGACACGCTGGGACAGGCAGCAGGCCGGGGCGAGGCCCTGTTGACCCTGTGCGGTCAGGCCGAAAGCCTGCAAGGCCGTCTCGATCAGGTCAATGCCGACATGGGCGACCTCGCCCGCAACATCAACCCCGACCTCGGCAGCCGTCTGGAAAAGGTACGCGAGACGCTCGCCAACTATCGCCGCGAAGAACGCGATGCCTCGGTGCGGCTGGCCGAGTCCCGCCGTACCGTCGGCGAGATCACCGGCAGGCTGAATGCGGGCGGTGACCAGCTGCTCGGCTCCAACACCCAGCGGCGGCAGGCGTTCGATTTGTGGAAACGCCGCAAATCCCTGTTGCCGCGCGAGGAAAGCCGCACCCTCTATGCCAGTCGCCGCAAGGAGGCAAAGGACGATTGTGAACGCATCGCCCGCGACGCCCGCAAGGTGGTGTTCGAGTTGCGCGACGAGATCGAAAAGCGCAAGAACCTGATCTTTGACCGCACCCTTGCCTATCACCAACTGGCGGGCAGCCGCCCCGACCTGACCCGCGAAACGGTGCAGGTGATGCGCGACATTGCCCCGTGGCTGGACAGCACCCTCAGCCAGATTCGTGACACCGAACTGGTGCAGTTCGAAGCCGACGCCATCGAAGCGGCCGAAAAGACCCGCAACATCTTTCAGCACTCGTTCGCCTATGAACTGCGTGCCCGTTTCCAGCGGCTGGACAGTGCCCTGCACAAGCTGAACCGCATCCTGCGCGACCACGATTTCCACTATGAACGCTATCGCTTCACCGCCCAGCCGCACGAAGGTATGCGCGACATCATCGCGCTGGTGCGGGCGTCCGAGGCCGACGACACCCTGTTCGGCCTGCTGTTCGATCAGGATGTCAGCGCCGACCATCCGCACGCCAAGGCACTGGAAACCGTGCGGGCGGTGCTGCTCGATGACAGCCTCGACATGAGCGAGTTCGAGGACTATCGCCGCTATTACACCTTCAACCTGATCATGAAGGACATCACCACCAACCGCGAAACCGATCTGGAAACCCGCCGGGGCACCGGCTCGGGGGCCGAACAGCAGGTGCCGTTCTACGTCGCTATCGGCAGCGCCCTCGCCGCCGCCTACCACGACCGCGCCGCCGGTGATCCGGCGCTGGAAAAGGGCATCGGGCTGGCGGTGTTCGACGAAGCCTTTTCCAAGCTCGACGGCAAGAACCAGAAAGCCTGCATGGACTTTTACCACAAGCTCGGCCTGCAGGTGCTGGTCGCCGCCCCGTTCGAAAAGCGCGCCACCCTCTACGAAACGATGGATACCTTCATCGAAACCCTGCGCCACGATGATCAGGTCGATATCGAATGCTATGGCATCCGCCCACGCGCCCGGCAGGCCTTCGTGCAGGCCAACCCGCTGAATCAGGGCTTTGAGGCGTTTCAGATGGCGTTCGGGGAGGGGGAAGCCCCTGCCGCACAAGGATAGCAGACTGCCGTCCGCACCTGCCCGGGGGCAAATGCCCCCGGACCCCCATTTTTTCTTTGAGTGTCAAATTCATGGGGTCCGGGGCCTCAAGGCCCCGGCGAGGTGTGGAGCAGCGCTCCGCGATTTTGTTACCCTTTTGTCATATCCCGCACGCTATCCTAACGAACCTCAACCAGACGCTTCCCTCGAGTGCATTGCGGTACTCAAACCCGAGACGGGACAAGAGCTTTATCATCCCCGAGCGGCTGTAGCTGATCCCGAACCGGCTTTCCACAAGGGCCACAATCTCTGCTGTCGTAGTGTAAAGGCGCTCGGTCAGCGCATGGACGAGGGCAGATTCATCGACGCAAGACAGCCGGGGACTTGAGCCTTTCCAGCCAAATTCCAACAATCGTGCCCCCCCACCCTCGCACCATCAACGATGCCACTGGTAGACGGTGTCATTGTCCACATACATGATCCAGGCAACGTCCTGGACCGAAAGCCCGTCATCACCTGGCATTTTACGCTATGAATTAAACTTAAAAATTGATTTTTTCAAAAAACGCAATTAAAAAGGGGGAAATTATTATGATAAGAGACCTATTCAAACGGATAAACTCCTTCATTGCTCTTCCAGTAATCGCGCTTATTTTTAGCATAATCGCTTACGCACACAACGAATATAAAGATTACAAGAAAAGTAAAATAGAAGAATTAAATAAAAAACTAGAACTTTTTTACTACCCATTGCAAGCCCAATTCATTTCTTCAGAGAATGAATGGAATGCATTTAGGCGTAAATATGGAAACAATCGTGACGCATATTTCTCATCCGGTCCCGTAGATATAGATGGCAAGACACACTTTCTTCGTGATTGCGCCAAAGGAGAAGCATGGAAACTGGCCATAGGAGAAGGTTCTACCTACAATGAGAGCAGCACAAAAAAATATTGTATTGTCAGCGATATCGAAATTGAGGCATGGGTTAACCATATATCAGCACAATACCATGGATCAGAAGGAAGAGCAGAACAAATAATATTAGAAAATAGAAAATTAATAAGTGAAGATAAAGAAATGATAGAATATGTTGATAAACTTATGCTACATTTTACAGGATATAGAGACGTGATCGCGAGATGGGAAAAGGGAGATAGAAGAATAATGACATCGCACAATAATTTCCCAAAAGGAATAACAAAACTAGTAGACGAAAGAATAAAGTCAATCGAACATGAAATAAAAAATAATTGATATTATTCTCCATAATGAAATGACATTTATTTCAAAAAATAAATATACACTTCAAGTATCGTCCTCCCTACAACACCCACGCCAGATAGCCCGAGACGGTCAGCACCGACAGCACGGTGGAGATCAGAATCACCCGTGCTGTCATGCTGGCCTCGCGGTTATAGTACTCCGCCAGCATGAACGGGCCGGTGCCAGTGGGCAGGGCGGCCAGCAGGGTGGCGATGATGGTCAGCGACGACGGCAACTGGAACACCAGCGCCGCCAGCCCCCACGTTACCACCGGCTGCACCACCAGCTTGGCAAGAACATACAGGCTGCACAGGCTGTTGGACACCGGGGCTGCCGTGCGGTCCGCCGCCAGAAACAGGCCGAGCGCCACCAGCGCACAGGGCGAGGCGGCCTCGCCCAGCAGCTTCAGAAAGGTCTCGGCGGGGGCAGGCAGGCTCAGGCCGGACAGCGACACCAGCGCCCCCAGCGCCGGAGCCACCAGCAGCGGGTTCTTGCCCAGCGCCTTCGCCACCTTCACCGCCACGCTGCCCCGGCCTTTTTCGGTGCGCAAGCCGATTTCGATGCAGACAATCCCCACTCCGAAGATACCGCAGACGGTCAGGATCATCGCCAGCGTCACCGGCCCGGCAGCCCCTGGCCCCAAGGCCAGCACTCCCAGCGGAAAGCCCATGTAGCCGGTGTTGGGATAGGCGGTGTTCAGCCCATCCACCGCCGCATCGGGCAGCGGTGCCCCGCGCAGCAACCGCCCGGCCACCGTCAGCGCGAACACCACCAGCCCGCCGATGGCAAAGGCGGCGATGAATCCCGGCTGCCACAGCTCGGACCAGTTGGCCTTCGCCATTACGTCAAACAGCAGTGCGGGCAGGGCCAGCCAGACCACAAAGCGGTTCAGTTCGGTGGTGGCGTGCGGTCCCAATGCTCCCAGACGGCGGGCCAGCCAGCCGACCAGAATCAGGGCAAAGATCGGCAGCACGGTCAGCAAGGTGGACAGCATCGAACACAATCCTAGGTAAAGAAATATTAGAGTCCCCGGGCATACTGCCGCAGGGCACGGGCGAATTCCTGCGCCACCGCCCCCAGCGGCTCGCCCTTGCGGGTCAGGATGCCAAAGCCGGTCAAATCCTTGCCGATGGTGATCGGCAGGCTGCACAGCAGATTGGCGCGCAGGTGGTCACGGACCACCGACTCCGGCAACATTGTTACCGCATCACTGGCCTGTAGCACTTGCAGGGTGGCAAAGATCGAACTGGCCTCGACCAGATTGGCCGGAGTCGCCAGATGGGCCTGGGCGAATTCCTGCTCCAGCACCCGCCGGGCCGGGCTGCTGAGAGGCTGCATCACCCATGGGCACTCGACCAGTTGCCGCAGGGTCAGGCCCTCGGCCTGCGCCAGCGGATGGCCGCTGCGCGCCACCACGTACAGTGTTTCGTTGGCCAGCGGCTCGAAATCAAACTCGTTGTGCTGCAACGGCCCGCTGAACCGCCCCACTGCCAGATCGAGCTTGTGGACCGCCAGCAAATCCATGATCTCGTCGCTGGTTTCCCCCAGCAGGCGGATCACCAGCAGCGGGCGGGTGGCTTTCAGGTCGGCCACCGCCCGCGCCACCAGATCGGGCGCCGCCCCCATGATCGCCCCGACCACCAACTGGCCATAGCCGCCTTGTCGTTTGGCATCCAGATCGGCGGCAAAGCGTTCAAAGTCGGCCAGCAGGCGGCTGGCAAAGCGCACCACCTCGGCCCCCAGCTCGGTTGGTTGCATCCCCCGGCTCAGGCGCTCGAACAGCGGGAAGCCGAACACCAGCTCGGCATCGTGCAGCATTTTGGTTGCCGTCGGCTGGGTGACATGAATCGCCTCGGCAGCGCGGTGCAGATTGCGGGTCTGCCCGACAGCGGCAATCAGCGCCAACTGTTTCAAACGTAAGCGATTCATCAGCGCGGGCAGCAGGGAAGAAGCAGACATGGCACCTGACCGATAGAAAAAGCTGATCGATAGCAGCCGTCTTTCGATTGGTTGGCTATCGCTGTCCTTCGTACACTGCCTATCAGACCGAAAACCACCACTGCCGTCCAGATACCAAAAAACAGGAAGGAAACACCATGAAGCTGTTGCGCGTTGGCCCGCAGGGACACGAAAAACCCGCCGCTCTCGATGCCAACGGAACCTTGCGCGACCTGTCGGCCCATGTGGCAGACATCGGCGGCGCGGCCCTGACGCCCGCCAGCCTTGACGCCCTGCGCGCCGTTGACCTTACCACCCTGCCGGAACTGGCCGCTGACAGCCGGATCGGGGCCTGCGTCGGCGCGGTGGGCAAGATCATCTGTGTTGGCCTGAATTACAGCGACCATGCGATTGAATCGGGCATGGCCATCCCCAACGAGCCGGTGCTGTTCCTGAAGCCGACCAGCGCACTGTGCGGTCCCTATGACGATGTGGAAATCCCCCGTGGGGCGGAAAAGACCGACTGGGAAGTCGAACTGGGCATCGTGATCGGCAAGACCGCCAAATACGTCAGCGAAGCCGACGCCCTTGACCATGTGGCAGGCTATTGCGTGGTCAACGACGTTTCCGAGCGGGCCTTCCAGCTGGAGCGCGGCGGCCAGTGGGACAAGGGCAAGGCGCACGACACCTTTGCCCCGCTCGGGCCGTGGCTGGTGACGGCGGACGAGGTTGCCGACCCGCAGGACCTGTCCCTGTGGCTGGAGGTCGATGGCCATCGCTATCAGGACGGTTCGACCCGCACGATGATTTTCGGCGTTGCGCATCTGGTGTCCTACATCAGCCAGTTCATGAGCCTGCACCCTGGTGACGTCATTTCCACCGGCACCCCGCCGGGCGTCGGGTTCGGTCAACGGCCGCAGGTCTATCTGCGTGCCGGGCAGGTGATGACCCTTGGCATCAGCGGGCTGGGCGAACAGCGCCAGCGCACCGTCGCCGCCTGATCTTCTTTTTCCTGTTTGTGTGCCCTGCCAGAGAGGCCGCGCGATGACCCGCGCGCCCTCTGAACGGGACCGCTTTGCCCATTGCAAAGGATACGCTCCGATGACCGAGTCCGGTTTCACCAATTCTGTCGCCATCATCACCGGCGGCGCCCGTGGCATTGGCTATGCCGCCGCCGAGCGGATGTTGCAGGCAGGGGCCAGTGTCGCCCTGTGGGATATTGATGCCGATGCCCTCACCACCGCCAGCGACCGCCTGTCGCCGCTGGGCACCGTGCTGCCGGTGTCGGTCGAACTGACCGACGAGGATTCGGTCAACGCCGCCCTCAAGGCAACTCTCGACCGCTTTGGCAAGGTTGACATTCTGGTCAACAACGCCGGGATCACCGGCGGCAATGCTCCGCTGTGGGAACTGTCGCCCGATGTCTGGCGGCGGGTGGTCGATGTCAATCTGGTCGGCCCCTACCTGACCTGCCGCGCGGTGGTGCCGCAGATGGTCGAACGCGGCTATGGCCGGATTGTCAACGTCGCCTCGATCGCAGGCAAGGAAGGCAACCCCAACGCCTCGCACTACAGCGCCTCGAAAGCCGGGCTGATCGCCCTGACCAAGTCGCTGGGCAAGGAACTGGCCACCCGTGGCGTGCTGGTCAACTGCCTGACCCCTGCCGCCGCCAAGACCGACATCTTTGCCCAGATGAAGCAGGAGCATATCGATTACATGCTGGCGAAAATCCCGATGAACCGCTTTGTGGAGGTCGAGGAAGTCGCCGCCATGATCGGCTGGCTGGCATCACCGGACTGTTCGTTTACCACCGGTGGCGTGTTCGACATTTCCGGCGGCCGCGCCGTTTACTAATCCTCCCCTTCTCCACAGAAAGCGCACTCCCCTTTTCGGAAAACAGCTCCTACCATTCACCCCACGGCGGGCGCCACCTGTCAAAAAAACACAATAACGGCGCTCGTCTGACAGAGAGGAAACATCCATGAGCACCCAATCTCCCGGTGCGGGCCCAGTGCCCGCTGCCGAGCTGGCCCGCGCCACCGCCAAAGTGATGGCCCGCCTGTTGCCGTTCCTGTTGCTGATGTACGTGCTGGCCTTTCTGGACCGGGCCAACGTCGGCTTTGCCAAGAAAGTCTTTCAGGCTGACACCGGCATCGGGGATGCCGCCTTTGCGCTGGGCGCGGGCATTTTCTTCATCGGCTATGCCCTGTTTGAAATCCCCAGCAACCTGATCATGCACCGCGTCGGTGCCCGCGTCTGGATGTGCCGGATCATGGTCACCTGGGGCCTGATTTCGGCGGCGATGGCCTTTGCCCACGGCGAGACCTCGTTCTACATCCTGCGCTTTTTGCTCGGCGTGGCCGAAGCCGGATTCTTTCCCGGCGTGATCCTCTACATCACCTACTGGTTCCCGGCCCATGTGCGCGGGCGGGTGATGGGGTTCTTTTACTTCGGCGCACCGCTGGCCTTCATCTTTGGCAGCCCGCTGTCCGGCCTGTTGCTGGACCTGCACGGAGCCGCCGGTCTGCACGGCTGGCAGTGGATGTTCCTGGTCGAAGGTCTGCTGGCCTCGGTGGTCGGGGTGTGGGCGTTCTGGTACCTGTCGAACCGTCCCGCTGATGCCACCTGGCTGAGCGACAGCGAAAAGGCCGCCCTGATCTCCACCCTGGAGGCCGAAGACCGCCACAAGCAGGACCACGGCCCGCGCGGGATGCTGGCCGCCCTGACCAATGGCCGCCTGCTGTACCTGTGCGCCATCTATGCCCTGATCCAGATGAGCGTCTATGGGGTGGTGTTTTACCTGCCGTCACAGGTTGCCGGTCTGCTGGGCAAGCAGGTCGGATTTGAGGTCGGTCTTGTCACCGCCGTGCCGTGGATCTGCGCTCTGGCCGCTGCCTGGTTTATCCCCCGCTACGCCGACCGCATCGGTGACCGCCGCCGACCGGCTGCGGTGACACTCGCCGCCGCCGGTGTCGGCATCGCCGCCTCGGCACTGGCCGGTGCCAACGGAGCCCCCTTGCTGGCCCTGCTCGCCCTGTGTGTCGCCGCCGCTGGCTTCATCGCCGTGCAACCGCTGTTCTGGACCTTTCCGACCAATTATCTCGGCGGTGTCGCGGCTGCCAGCGGGCTGGCCTTTGTGAACTCCCTTGGCGCTGTCGGCGGCTTTGTTGCCCCCAACGTCAGGACCTGGGCCGAGGGGACCTTTGCCTCGACCACCGCCGGACTGTACCTGCTGGCCGCCACCACCCTGCTCGGGGCCCTGCTGATCCTCGGCCTGAAGGGGCTGGGACTGACCACCGCTGCACCGGCCCCGGCGCTGCATCCGTCGCATCAGGACGCCTGAAACCGCCCTCCGTTTTTCTGCTCCATCCCTTCAGGACCGACATCATGAGCACACCCACCATCACCCACGTCCGCGCCTTTACCGTCCGCGGTGGCGGCGCCGATTATCACGATCAGGATCATGGTCACTGGATTGACGATCACATCGCCACCCCGATGAGCAAATACCCAGAGTATCGGCAAAGCCGCCAGACCTTTGGCCTGAACGTGCTGGGGACGCTGGTGGTCGAAATCGAAGCCTCGTCCGGTGAGGTCGGCTTTGCCGTCACCACCGGCGGCGATATCGGGGCATGGATCGTGGAAAAGCATCTCGCCCGCTTTGTCGAAGGCCAGAAGGTCACCGACATCGAAAAGATGTGGGACCAGATGTTCAACGGCAGCCTGTTCTATGGCCGGAAAGGCATCGTCCTGAATGCCATTTCCGGCGTGGACCTCGCCCTGTGGGATTTGCTGGGCAAGGTGCGGCAGGAACCGGTCTATCACCTGCTGGGCGGAGCGGTGCGCGACGAGCTGCAATTCTATGCCACCGGCGCCCGCCCGGATCTGGCGCAACAGATGGGCTTCATCGGTGGCAAGCTGCCGCTGCACCACGGCCCGGCGGAAGGCGAAGAGGGCCTGCGCAAGAACCTGGAGCTGCTGGCCGACATGCGCCAGCGGGTCGGGGATGATTTCTGGCTGATGTATGACTGCTGGATGAGCCTCGACGTCAATTATGCCACCCGGCTGGCGCAAAAAGCGCAGGAGTTCGGCCTGAAGTGGATCGAAGAAGCCCTGCCGCCCGACGACTACTGGGGCTATGCCGAACTGCGCCGCAACGTCCCCAAGGGGATGCTGGTCACCACCGGCGAGCACGAAGCCACCCGCTGGGGCTTCCGGATGCTGCTGGAGATGGGCTGCTGCGACATCATTCAGCCCGATGTCGGCTGGTGCGGCGGTATCACCGAACTGATCAAGATTTCGGCGCTGGCCGATGCGCACAACGCGCTGGTGGTGCCGCATGGCTCCAGCGTCTACAGCTATCACTTCGTCATCACCCGTCACAACAGCCCGTTCGCCGAGTTCCTGATGATGGCCCCGCAGGCCGACAAAGTTGTCCCGATGTTCAACCCCCTGCTACTGGACGAGCCGGTGCCGGTCAACGGACGGATGAAGGTGCCGGACCGTCCGGGCTTTGGGGTACGCCTGAACCCGGACTGCGCCCTGACCCGCCCCTATTCACGGTAGATTCATTCCATTTGGCTGGCACGCCTGACAGGCACACCACCACCCCATCGGGTAGGGCCGCGACGGTGGTGGTGCCAGCCCCTTGCCCCCGCTGTCAGAGCATCCTCCGCTCCGACAGCGGGGGCTTTTTTATGTCCGGCATGACAGCTGCCAACGCGATCAGAGCATTGTGCGAAAAGTGGGAACCGGTTTTCGCAACAACAATGCGACATTAAGAAACCTGCATTGTGCGAAAAGTGGGAACCGGTTTTCGCAACAACAATGCGACAGAACAAAAGGTTAGAGCAGCGTGCCTGCGTCCGGTTTAACGCACGCTGCTCTAGATTTTCCTTTTCAATCCCCAATCAAACCTGTAGCACCGGAGACCATCTCCTCCTTCAGAAAATACGGTCCCTGACAATGATGCATCGCCGGGAAATTGATGGCCTTCGCGGTCTTGCGATCGCCGCAGTCGTTCTGTTCCATGTGAATAGCACCTGGCTGCCGGGGGGGTTTGCTGGCGTTGATGTCTTTTTGACCATCTCCGGCTATCTGATCACCTCGATCATCCATGGACGCTTGCAACAGGGTCAATTTTCCCTGCTGTCGTTTTATGAGCGGCGCATTTACCGCCTGTTGCCCTCGTTCATTACAGTGACCCTCTGCACCACCATGGCGGCGGGCCTGTTGCTGATGCCAGAAGACCTGTCCGGCTTTGGAGGCTTTCTGAAAACAACGTCATTTCTGATGACGAATTTCGCAGCCAAGTCATTCTCTGATTATTTTGCCACTCAGGATCAGCCGCTGCTGCATTTGTGGAGCATTTGCCTCGAGATACAATTCTACGCCGCTTATGCGCTGGCGCTGGCCCTGACTGGCCGATACCGCAAGGCATGGCTGTTCCCGTTGATCCTGCTGACAACCGCAGTCTCGTTCATCCTGAGCTGGACCATGATCGATACCCACCCCCGGTGGGTTTTTTACCTGCTGCCGTTCCGCTTTTGGGAATTCGGCCTTGGTGCGCTGGCGGCCTGTCCGCTGCTGCCCGTCCTGTCGCGCAAATGGGTGGCGGAAACGGTCAACCTCACCGGCCTTGCGCTGATTGTTGTCCCGCTCGCTGTGTATGATGCGGCGACGGCGTTTCCCGGCCTTACGGCCTTGCCGCTCTGCCTTGGCACCGCCCTGTTGCTGGGCAACCGAAATCATTCCGGGGCTGTTGGCCTGATCCTGAAATCCGCCCCGCTGACCCTGATCGGCCTTGTTTCCTACTCGCTGTACCTGTGGCACTGGCCGGTCGTCCTGTTCTACGACTACTATACCTCAAGCACCCAGACCGTCCTTGATGCCCTGACGGTTCTGGTCCTCAGCGGCGTCCTCAGCGTCGCCGCATGGTGGCTGGTCGAGCGCCCGTTTTATCGCCGCCGCCCGCCGTTTTCCCGCAAAGCCCTGCTCGGTGCCATCGGAGCCTCCCTGCTGGCGCTCGGCCTCGGCGGCACGGTCATCGAACGCGCCAACGGCTGGCCAGAGCGCTGGTCCGCCACCGGCAAGGCCGATCTTGCGACCCTGCACAGCGACATCGAGACCGGCTGTGCGCACGGGCACACCGACATTGTTGCCAGAAGCACCAGCGGCACCTATTGCACCATCGGCAGCAAGGACACCTCCCCCACCTGGGCCCTGTGGGGAGACAGTCAGGCCCGCGCCTTCAGCGGTACGTTTGCCCAGACGCTGGACAAGGCCGGGCTGTCGGCCAAGCTGTTCAACCTGCACGGCTGCCCGCCTCTGGTGCAGGTTGGCACAACCCTTTACCCGGATGGCCTGTGCACGCTCCACAACCGCCATGCCTATCAACAGATACTGGCCTCGCCCGAAATCAGCAATATCGTCCTGTTCAGCCGCTATTCGATGTATCTCCATGGCACATCCTGGAGCGGCGGCGCCGGGCAAAAGGCTCGGAACTGGCTGACCGACCAGAACGGGCAGCGTTTGAGCGAGGAGGAACGGGTCGCCCTGTTCACCCAATCCCTGCGCACCGAAGTGGCAGAGCTGACCCGCGCCGGGAAAACCGTCTACCTGTATTACCCCAACCCCGAAGCCGAAGTGTCCGCCGCCCGAATGGTGCTGTTGCGCGACTGGTGGCAGGAGCAACCCGCCGAAGTCCGCATTCCGCTCGGCTATTACCGGGCCTTGAACCGGGAGGTCCTGCCAGTCCTTGACGCCCTTGCCGCCGAGCCGCCGGGGGCGCTGGTGCGGATTGAGCCCGCCACCCTGCTGTGCGGTCAGGACTCCTGCCCGACCAAGCTCGACGGCCACCTGTTGCTGCGCGACAGCAACCACCCGACCGATTTCGCCTCGGGCATTCTGGCCAGACCGCTGGCAGAGGCGATGGAGCGGGACAGGCACAGTCCCCGAACAGCGCCATAATGGACCCGAATGTGATTAAAAACGCATCAACAGCGAAAAATAGCCCATAAAATAATCATATTCAAAGCCCTCCTGCCCGGAAAAGCTGACCAAAGGGACAGAAACTGTCCTGTCGGACAGCTTTTTCACCTTTAAAAACAGATTATTAAAAAGATAGAACCATTCCATATTCTATCTGGCTTACTTCTTGCTTTACCTCCAGCGGAGACGCATTCACCGCGAGGTCACAGCCGTGCAAGCCCCCCTGCCCCCCGTGCCACCCCCGCAGACAGTTCCTCCGGCGGCCATTGCCCGGACAATCGTCGATGCCCGCAACGTCACCCTGACCTATCAGACTGCCGACAAGCCGGTTTATGCCCTGAGCGATGTCAGCCTGAAGATCAACAAGGGTGATTTCATCTCGCTGATCGGCCCGTCGGGCTGTGGCAAGACCACCCTGATGCGGACGATTGCCGATCTGGAGCAGCCGACATCCGGCGAGATCATCGTCAACGGCATGACGCCCGAAGCCGCCCGCCTGAAGCGGGCCTATGGCTATGTCTTTCAGGCTCCGGCGCTCTATCCGTGGCGCAGCGTCGAGCGCAATGTCACCCTGCCACTGGAAATCATGGGCATGCCCGCCGCCGAGCGCCAGCAACGGGCGCGCGACCATCTGGAGATGGTCGGGCTGGCCGGGTTTGAAAAGAAATTCCCCTGGCAACTGTCGGGCGGCATGCAGCAGCGGGTGTCGATTGCCCGCGCGCTGGCCTTCGAGCCGGACTTGCTGCTGATGGATGAACCGTTCGGGGCGCTGGACGAAATCACCCGCGACCACCTGAACCTGCAACTGACCCGCCTGTGGTTGCAAACGCAAAAGACCTGCATCTTTGTCACCCATTCGATTGCCGAAGCGGTGTTTCTGTCCACCCGCATCGTAGTGATGAGCCCGCGTCCGGGGAAAATCCTCGACGTGATCGACTGCGAACAGCACCTGCCGCGCGAACGGACGCTCGACATCCGCGAAACCCCGGAATTTGCCCACATCGCCCAGCGGGTGCGTGAGGGCCTGATGGAAGGGCATTCCTATGATGACTGAGCGCCTGCGCACCCATCTGCTGCCGGTGGCGGTGATGGCCTTGGCGGTGCTGGCGCTGTGGTATGCCGGGGCCCTGTGGCTAAACGCGCCGCAAGTGCTGGACGGCTTTGCCCGCGCCCACACCGACCACTGGACGCTGAGCGAGTTCGCCCGGCAGGCCTTCAGCCAGAAACGCCCGATCCTGCCGACCCCCGACCAGATCGCCAGCGAGATGGTCCAGTCGCTGACCGGCTATCCGGTCACCCACGTTCGCAACCTGCTGTTCCATACCGCCGTCACCGCCGGGTCGGCGCTGACCGGCTTTGGCATGGGGGTGGTGCTGGGGATTCTTCTCGCCATCGGCATTGTGCAGGTCAAAACACTGGAAAGCAGCCTGCTGCCGTGGGTGATCACCTCGCAAACCATTCCGGTGCTGGCCATTGCGCCGATGGTGGTGGTGATTCTGGGCAACATCGGTTTTTCCGGCCTGCTGCCCAAGGCGGTGATCAGCATGTACCTGTGCTTTTTCCCGATCACCATCGGGATGGTCAAGGGCCTGCGCTCGGCCGACCCGCTGTCCCTTGACCTGATGCGCACTTACAGCGCCAACGGCCAGCAAACCTTCTGGCTGCTGCGCCTGCCGTCGGCCCTGCCCTATCTGTTCACCAGCCTGAAAATCGCCGTCGCCGCCAGCGTGGTCGGGGCGATCGTCGCCGAGCTGCCAACCGGCGGTCAGGCCGGGCTGGGGGCGCGGCTGCTGAGTGGCTCGTACTATGGGCAGACGGTGCAAATCTGGAGCGCGCTCGTCATGTCCGCCCTGCTCAGCGTCTCGCTGGTGTGGCTGATCGGCCTGATGGAACGGTTCGTGGTTACCGGCAAACGCGGAGGCACCCGATGAGCAAAACCACCCGCTCCGAGATGGCGCCGTGGCCGCTGGTGATGCTGATCGCCGCACCGCTGCCCCTCGGACTCCTTGACGGAGCCGCCATTTACTGGCCGCAGGCCCCCGCCGTCGCCCTGTGTTATGCCGTCAGTCTGCTGTGTCTGTTGCTGCGCGGCCTGACCCGCACCCCCCGAACCGAAGCCGCCCTGCTGTTCCTCGGCGTTGCCTCGGCCTGCCTGTCGCCGTTCCTGCTGCTGGCTGACGGCGTTGACCCGAGCAGCGGTGCCGGAACCTGGATGTACCTGTTCGGGGCTTCGCTGCTGTTGTGGCGGGTGCTGGCCCTTCTGGCCGAAGAAACAGGCCTCCTGCGCTGGCTGGGTCCGACCCTGTTCGGGCTGGGGCTGCTGATGGGCTGGGAAATCATCACCCGTGGCTTTGCCGTGCCCTCGGTCCTGCTGCCGCCGCCATCCTCCATTCTGGCCGCCATCCCCACCCATGGTGGCGAGCTGTGGGATGACTTTTGCCAGACGGTGCTGAAATCGGTGGTGCGCGGCTATCTGATCGGCTGTGGCGCGGGCTTTGTGGTCGCCGTGCTGGCCGACCGCCTGCCGTTCCTCGCCCGTGGCCTGCTGCCGCTCGGCAATCTGGCCAGCGCCATTCCGGTGGTCGGCATCGCCCCGGTGATGGTGATGTGGTTCGGCTTTGACTGGCAGTCAAAGGCGGCAGTGATCGTGATCA
Organism: Insolitispirillum peregrinum; assembly: GCF_900156605.1. Taxonomy (GTDB): domain Bacteria; phylum Pseudomonadota; class Alphaproteobacteria; order Rhodospirillales; family Rhodospirillaceae; genus Insolitispirillum; species Insolitispirillum peregrinum. The sequence goes on from NZ_FTOA01000004.1 coordinate 162,439, forward strand.
TGACCTTCTTCCCGATGCTGATCAACACGCTGGCCGGATTGGCAACCGCCGAGAAAATCCAGCTCGACCTGATGCGGTCCTACGGCGCGGGCTATGGCAAAACGTTGTGGCTGTTGCGCCTACCCTGCGCCCTGCCGTTCCTGTTCAACGGCTTGAAGATCAACTCCACCCTCGCCCTGATCGGTGCGATCGTCGCCGAGTTCTTTGGGACGCCAGTGGTCGGGATGGGCTTTCGCATCAGCACCGAAGTCGCCCGCATGAACCTTGATGTGGTGTGGGCCACCATCACCGTCGCCGCCGTCACCGGCTCGGCCCTGTACGGTGGTCTGGCGCTGGCCGAACGTCGCCTCACCGCCTGGCATCCCTCGTTCCGCAAGCGGTAGGTCATCCCCACCCCGGGCCCACCCCGGGCCCACCACGAGCCCACCCCGGGAGCCCACCCCGGGAGCCCTCTCCCCCTGCCCTGTAAAAGAAGGAAAACCTGACGATGAAAAAGTTTGCTTCGGTTGCCCTGATTGCTGCTGCTCTGGCAGGTCCTGGTTCGGCGGCCTCGGCTGCTGACAAGCTGACCCTGCAACTGAAATGGGTTACGCAGGCCCAGTTCGCCGGTTACTACGTCGCGCAGGACAAGGGGTTCTACAAGGACGCCGGGCTGGACGTCACCATCAAGGCCGGTGGCCCGGACATCAACCCGACACAGGTGATTGCCGCCGGTGGGGCCGATGTGATTGTGGACTGGATGCCGTCGGCGTTGGCCACCCGGGAAAAGGGCGTGCCGCTGGTCAACATCGGCCAGATTTTCCAGAAATCAGGCATGATGCTGACCTGCCGCAAGGATGCTGGCATCAGCTCGCCGACCGATTTCAAGGGCCATACACTGGGGGTGTGGTTTGCGGGTAACGAATATCCGTTCCTGTCGTGGATGGCCCGCCTGAAGTACTCGACCTCGGGCAGCAACCCGGATGTGACGGTGCTGAAGCAGGGCTTCAACGTCGATCCGCTGCTGCAAAAGCAGGCCGCCTGCATCTCGACCATGACCTATAACGAATACTGGCAGCTGATCGAAGCCGGGATGAAGCCGGAAGAACTGCAGGTGTTCAAGTATCAGGAACAGGGCGTCGCCACGCTGGAAGACGGCCTGTATACCACCGAAAAGGCGCTGGCCGACCCCAAAACGGTGGAAAAGCTGGCAAAGTTCCTGAAGGCCACCGCCAAGGGCTGGGAATACGCCGCCCAGCATCAGGCCGAAGCGGTCGATATCGTGCTGGCCAACGACAGCACCGGCGCCCAGACCAAAGAACACCAGACCACCATGATGGGCGAAGTCGCCAAACTGATTGAGGGCGGCAAGGAAGGTATCGGCTATCTGTCGCCGGAAGACTTCGACCGGACCGTGTCGATCCTGATGTCGGGCGGTTCGTCGCCGGTGATCAGCAAGATGCCGACCAACGCCTATAGCCACACCGTTTTTGACGCTGCGTCAAAGCTCTGACCGCCATCAGGGTTTTGATGCGCCGGAAAGCCTCCCTCACCAGACGGTGGGGGAGGCTTTTTGTTTCAGGGAATCATCCCCCAGTCAGCATATGCGCCATCTTTACTGCATAGCGATCCGTCATTCCAGACACGTAATCCGTCAATGAGTGAAGAGCAGAATACTCATCATGAACATCACGGATGTCCATCTTACTCATATCAACCAAACGCCTGTGATATGAGTTCATTTCATCACGATTCCATTTTTTATCTTTCAGATCCTGATATACGCCTACCACACCATCCATAATACGATGTATAACATTACGACCAAAAACCTCAAGTTCCATTTTTCTATGAGATTTATATATTCTATTCTTACTTATTAATACCAATTCTTTAAATTGCTCATGAATAACAGAGGAATTAATTAATGACCCTGAAAAACTACCCACCATAATATCATCATAATTATTCATAAATGCTTCAATACACGCATTAATCGCAACACCAATAGCCTTTGCTCGATAATAGGCTATTTGCTCTCCTTCACTCCTATCACCCTGCGACTGGTTGGAGCGAAAAATTCCCATCAATAAGCGCTCGACCTCGGCATATGATAGCTCTCCAGAGGTATGAGCGTCCTCAATATCCATAATTGAATAGCAGATATCATCAGCCGCCTCGACAAGAAATACAAGAGGGTGCCTACGCCAGCAATTAGCGCCCTTAGAAATAAGACCAGTACTATTCGCTACATCATTGAAGTATTCCAATTCGCTCCTAAATATACCAAACTTCTTCGCTCCACAATAAGCATCAACACCAAATTCTCTTTTATGGTCATATGCAGTAACTGGATACTTTGAAAAAGCTGCCAGAACAGCCTTTGAAAGACGCATCCCACCACGGTTCCGATACATCTCCAGCCGAGAGAGCAGGCGAAACCCCTGAGCATTCCCCTCAAATTCCGTAAACTCACCCCGATCCTTCTCGTCCAGCTTCGCCAGAAGCGAATAGGTTTTTCTATCAAAATGGCGAGCAAACCATTCTCCAATCGCCGCTTCTCCAGAATGGCCGAAGGGAGGATTCCCAATGTCATGAGCCAAACACGCGGCCTGAACAACACCCGACATTATATAAGGATCAGGAGCATCTTCTGGACAACGTTGGCGAATCTTAAGACCAACCCCCATCCCCAGAGACCGCCCAACGTTGACCGTCTCGACACTATGTATCAGCCGATGATGGATATGATCATGCTCATAAAGCGGATGAACCTGAGTTTTATTTGCTAACCGCCGAAATGGGTCGGAGAAGGTAATTCTTTCTATATCCCGATAATAAGCCGGACGCTCCTCCGTTTCAGCATCACGAGAAGGCACAGGGTCACAAAGGCGAGAAAGATTAAGCAGCGCACTCCATTGCATCATTTCGAAGACCCACCCAGCGATTAAAAAGAGCAAAGACTGTAACGCATGAATGACACACCTTCAAGATGTGCCACCAACCCGAAAAGACCAAAAAACAGGCAGCACAAAAAATAATCACATCTGAATCTCCACAGAAATTTCCTCCCTTCCCAGACCAACGACACTTTTTGATCCCCTCTTGATCTAAATCTAATCAGATGCCCGCCGCAAAAGCTGACCAAACCCCCAAATCTTGACCATTTGATCAGATTAAATCCACCAAACCCGCATGAAACCTCACTTGGCACGCCTTTTGATAAGGGGAAAACACCACGCCTTCCTCCGTCACGACCAAGGGATGCCAGCCCGATGAACGACAGCCCGCTTTCCGTGTACCAGGATCTCGTTCCGCCGATGACCGACCTGCAGGCCAGCGCCGAAGCCAACCGCTGCCTGTTCTGTTATGACGCCGCCTGTACCCGCGCCTGCCCGACCAGCATCGACATTCCCGGCTTCATCCGGGGGATTGCCACCGGCAACCTGACCGGGGCCGCCACCACCATTTTTGCCGAAAACATTCTGGGTGGAACCTGTGGCCGGGTGTGTCCAACGGAAACCCTGTGCGAGCAGGCCTGTGTCCGCACCACCGCCGAAGATCGTCCGGTGGCCATTGGCCGCCTGCAGCGGTATGCCACCGACGCGATGATCACCAGTGGCCGCCAGCCGTTCGAGCGTGCTCCGGCCACCGGCAAGACGGTGGCGGTGGTTGGCGCGGGTCCGGCCGGGCTGTCGTGTGCCCATCGGCTGGCCCTGCTGGGCCATCAGGTGTCGCTGTACGATGCCAAACCGAAAGCCGGTGGACTGAACGAATACGGGCTGGCCGCCTACAAGATGGCCGACGATTTTGCCGCCCGCGAAGTCGCCTTTGTGCTGGGGATCGGTGGCATCACCCTGTACCCGGAACACCGTCTGGGCCACGAAATCACCCTCGACGGGCTGCGGCAAACCCATGACGCGGTGTTTCTGGCCATCGGGCTGGGCGGGAACAACCGCCTGAGCATCCCCGGCGAAGACCTGAGCGGGGTCGAAGACGCCACCGCTTTTATCGAACGCCTGCGCCAAAGCCCGCCCTCGGCCCCGCCTGCGGTACCGGAGACGGTGGTGGTGATTGGCGGCGGCAACACCGCCATCGACGCCGCCATTCAGGCCAAACGGCTGGGCGCTGCCGAGGTAACGCTGGTCTATCGCCGGGGCCGCGAGCAGATGAAGGCCACCGGCTGGGAACAGGAGCTGGCGCTGACCAGCGGCGTCATCCTGCGCACCTTTGCCGAGCCACGCCGGATGGATGGTGATGGTCATGTCCAGACCATCACCTTTGAACGCACCACCCTCAGCGATGGTCGCCTGACCGGCACCGGCAGCACCCTGACCCTGCCCGCCGATCTGGTGCTGAAAGCGGTGGGTCAAACCCTGCTCACCGGGGCGTTGGCCGGGATCGCCGTGCAGGGCGGCAAGATCGTCGTTGACGATGCCGCCCAGACCTCAATCCCCGGTGTCTACGCTGGCGGCGACTGCATTGCCAGCGGCGAAGACCTGACGGTGCAGGCGGTCGAGGACGGCAAACGCGCCGCCCACGCCATCGATGCCACCCTCCGCCTGTCCGCCCTGACCGCTGCCTGAAGGACCTGACACCATGGCTGATTTACGCTGCACGATTGCCGGAATCCGCTCGCCGAACCCGTTCTGGCTGGCCTCGGCTCCGCCCACCGACAAGGCCCTGAACGTGGTCCGCGCCTATCAGGCCGGCTGGGGCGGGGTGGTGTGGAAAACCCTTGGCGAAGACCCGCCGGTGGTCAACGTCAGCTCGCGCTATGGCGCCCACATGGACACCGAGCGGCGCATTCTGGGGATCAACAACATCGAACTGATCTCTGACCGCCCGCTGGAGGTCAACCTGCAGGAAATTGCCCAGGTCAAAAAAGACTGGCCCGAGCGGGCACTGGTGGTGTCGCTGATGGCGCGGATGGAAGAAAGCGCCTGGGTCGAGCTGGTGCGCAAGATCGAAGCCACCGGGGCCGACGGGCTGGAACTGAACCTCGGCTGCCCGCACGGCATGTGCGAACGCGGCATGGGCTCGGCCATCGGACAAGTGCCCGAGATGGTGGAAAACGTCACCCGCTGGGTGAAGAACGCCACCCGCATGCCGGTGATCGTCAAGCTGACCCCCAACATCACCAACATCCTGTGGTCCGCTGAAGCCGCCAAACGCGGCGGGGCCGATGCGGTGGCGCTGATCAACACCGTCAATTCGATTGTCTCGGTCGATCTGGACGCCATGGCCCCGACCCCGACCGTCGATGGCAAAGGCACCCACGGCGGCTATTGCGGCCCGGCGGTCAAGCCGATTGCCCTGAACATGGTGGCCGAAATCTCGCGCAATCCCTTTACCGCAGGCATCCCGATTTCCGGCATCGGCGGCATCAGCACCTGGCGCGACGCCGCCGAGTTTATCGCCCTTGGGGCCCACGGCGTGCAGGTGTGTACGGCGGCGATGACCTATGGCTTCCGCATCGTCGAGGACATGATCAGCGGCCTGTCGAACTTCCTCGACAGCAAGGGAATGGACTCGCTGGAGCCGTTGATCGGGGCGGCGGTGAAGAATGTGGTCAACTGGAATGACCTCAACATGAATTTCTCCACCAAGGCGGTGATTGATCAGGACGCCTGCATCGACTGTGGCCGCTGTCACATCGTCTGCGAAGACACCTCGCATCAGGCGATCCGCATCAGCGCAGGCGAAGGCCGCCGGGTGTTCACCGTCGAGCCGGACGACTGCGTGGGCTGTAACCTGTGTTCGCACGTCTGCCCGGTGCCGTCGTGCATCACCATGCAGCCCGAACCGGCCACCCAGCCGCCGCTCACCTGGACCCGGCACCCGCAGAACCCGTTCCGCCAGACCGCCCCGGAGACAGTATGATGTCCACTTCGTCCCTGCCGCAAAACCTGAAGGTCAACAGCGCCCGCCTGTGGAACAGCCTGATGGAGATGGCCCGCATCGGCGCCACCGCCAAGGGCGGCGTCTGTCGTCTGGCCCTGACCGACGAAGACAAGGCCGGTCGTGACCTGTTCATCAAATGGTGCGAAGAGGCTGGCTGCACCATCACCATTGACCGCATCGGCAACATCTTTGCCCGCCGTGCGGGGCGCAACAACGCCCTGCCGCCGATCATCACCGGCAGCCACCTCGACAGCCAGCCGACCGGCGGCCGCTTTGACGGCGTGTATGGCGTGCTGGCCGGGCTGGAGGTGATCCGCACCCTGAATGACCTCAATTACACCACCGAAGCCCCGGTGGAAGTGGCGGTGTGGACCAACGAGGAAGGCTCGCGCTTTGCTCCGGCAATGGTCGCCTCGGGGGTGTTCTGCGGGGTGTTCGATCTCGACTATGGCCTCAGCCGGGCCGACCTCGACGGCAAGACAATGGGCGAGGAACTGGCCCGCATCGGCTATGCCGGGGAGGCTCCGGTGGGGGGCCGCCCGGTCGGAGCCTATTTCGAGGCCCACATTGAACAGGGGCCGATCCTCGAAGACGAAGGCAAGACCATCGGGGTGGTCACCGACGCCCAGGGGCAACGCTGGTATGAAATCACCTTCACCGGACAGGAAGCCCACGCCGGGCCGACCCCGATGCCACGGCGCAAGGATGCCCTGCTGGGTGCGGCGCGGGTGGTCGAGGCAGTCAACCGCATCGGCCTGAGCCATGCCCCCGCCGCCTGCGCCACCGTCGGGCTGATGCAGATTCACCCCAACTCGCGCAACGTCATCCCCGGTCAGGTGTTCTTCACCGTCGATCTGCGCCACCCCGATGATGCCACGCTGGCAGCGATGGATGCCGAGCTGCGCGCCGCCGTCGCCGACATTGCCAGCACCATCGGGCTGGAAACGGCGCTGGAGCAGATTTTCTACTACGCCCCGGTGCCGTTCGAGGCCTCGTGCGTCGCCGCCGTCCGCGACGGAGTGACCAAGGGTGGTTTCAGCGCCCGCGACATCATCGCCGGAGCCGGACACGACGCCTGCTACATGGCCCGGATCGCCCCTACCGGGATGATCTTCATCCCCTGCGTCGGCGGCATCAGCCACAACGAAATCGAAGACACCACCCCCGAATGGGCGGCGGCGGGCTGTGACGTGCTGTTACACGCCATGCTGCACAAGGCCAACGGAGAGCAAACAGCCCCTTAAAACTCAAATGCAGGATTGCCGATGGCAGGAAGCCGTTTAACCCCGTCCCGTCCCTGTCGTAAGATGGTCGCCCCGATCCCCTCCCCTTTCCCTTCAAGGAGCGACCCCCTTCCCATGGACGTGACGGAGAAGGCGCAAACAGCCGCCCGTGGCCGCCGGATACGGCGGGAAAACGTCGAACGCATCCTCAAGGCCGCCGAACTGGTGTTCGCCGAGGCCGGATGCGCCGGTGCCACCATGGCCGACATCGCCGACAAGGCCGGACTGCCAAAAGCAAACCTGCACTATTATTTCGGAACCAAGGAAGACCTGTACCGGGCGGTGCTGGACAACATTCTACGCCTGTGGCTGGACCCGCTGGCCGGGCTGGATGCCAGCGCCGATCCGGCGACGGCCCTGACTGCCTACATCCGGGCCAAAATGGACGCCTCGCGCCTGCGCCCCAATGCCTCGAAGGTGTTTGCCAACGAAATCCTCCACGGCGCCAGCCAGATCGGTGAGTTTCTCGCCGAAGACCTGCGCCGTCTGGTCGATCGCAAGGCCGCCGTCATCGAGCAGTGGATATCCGAAGGCCGCATGGCTCCGGTCGATCCCCGGCAGTTCTTCTTCATGATCTGGTCAATGACCCAGCATTACGCTGATTTCGAGGTGCAGGTTCGGACGGTTCTCGGACGCAAAAAGCTCACCCGTGACGATTTTGCCCACTTCACGGCCGAAGTGGTGCGGATGGTCCTGCGGGCGGGCGGACTGGCGCCACCGGATGATCCTGTATCCTGTACAGGCGGAGTGCCGGGCGAGAGTTAACCCGCACGCCAGCAAGGAGCAAGTCGATGGGTGTCATCATTCGGGGCGGGACCGTTGTCACCGCCGAGCAGACCTTTCGCGCCGATGTGTACTGTGAAGACGGGCTGATCAAGGCCGTCGGTGCCGATCTGGAGGCCCCCGGCGGGGCCGAAGTGATCGACGCCGGAGGCTGTTACGTGATGCCGGGGGGCATCGACCCCCACACCCACATGGAACTGCCGTTCATGGGGACGGTCGCCACCGAAGACTTTTTCAGCGGCACCGTCGCCGGGATGGCGGGTGGCACCACCACCATCATCGACTTCGTGATTCCCAACCCGCAGCAATCACTGCTCGAGGCCTTTCACACCTGGCGCGGTTGGGCCGACAAGGCCGCCAGCGACTATTCCTTTCACGTCGCCGTCACGTGGTGGGATGACAGCGTACATCGTGACATGGGCACGCTGGTCGAACAGCACGGCGTCAACAGCTTCAAGCACTTCATGGCCTACAAAAACGCCATTATGGCCGATGACGAAGTGTTGGTGAACAGCTTCACCCGCTGCCTCGAACTGGGCGCCATCCCGACTGTTCACGCTGAAAACGGCGAGCTGGTGTTCCGCCTGCAACAAAAGCTGTTGGCGCAGGGCCTCACCGGCCCCGAAGGCCATCCGCTGTCCCGCCCGCCGGAGGTCGAAGGCGAAGCCGCCAACCGCGCCATTCAGGTGGCGCGCGTGCTGGGCGTGCCGGTTTACCTTGTGCATGTTTCGGTCGAAGAAGCCCTTGATGCCATTCGGCGCGGTCAGGACAGCGGACAGGCGGTGTTCGGTGAAGTGCTGGCCGGGCATCTGCTGGTCGATGACAGCGTGTACCGCCATCCCGATTGGGACATTGCCGCCGCCCATGTGATGAGCCCGCCGTTCCGCGCCAAAAAGCATCAGGATGCCCTGTGGCACGGCCTGCAATCGGGACGCCTGCACACCACCGCCACCGACCACTGCTGTTTCTGTACCGAACAGAAAGCGATGGGCAAAGACAACTTCGCCAAGATCCCCAACGGCACCGGCGGGGTGGAAGACCGTTTGCCGGTGTTGTGGCACCACGGGGTCAACAGCGGTCGGCTGACGATGAACGACTTTGTGCGCATCACCTCGGCCAATGCGGCACGCATTTTCAACCTCTATCCGCGCAAGGGCACGGTGCAGGTCGGGGCCGACGCTGACCTAATCGTCTGGGACCCGGCGGCCCACAAGACCATCTCCGCCCGCACCCAGTTCCAGAAGGTCAGCACCAACATTTTTGAAGGCATGGAGATTCAGGGGCTGCCAGTCTACACCCTCAGCCAGGGGGTGATCACCCATGCCCTTGGCGAAAGCCGGGCAGTGCGCGGGGCGGGCCGTTACCTCAACCGCCCGGCCTTTCCGCCGGTTTACGAGGCGATTCAAAAGCGGAACGCGCTGGCCACCCCGACGGCGGTGGCGCGGTAATTCCTCCCTTGAACAACACGATGGCGGGCGAGGGGCCTTTTGGCTCCCCGCCTGCCCGTATCCCTATATCTTCCGGCAGAGCATCAAAGAATGCTCTTGTATTTCAGGTCCGGTAGATTACATTTTCCGCATGAATTTATTCATCAGTACACGACAATCCCGCACAGTGCAGCCCCTGACGGACGGAGCCGCGCGCCTGCCCGTCTGGCACCGTTGGGCACCCGCTGTCCTGCTGACCCTCGGGCTGGCCCTGAGCGGACTGCTCGCCAGTGCCACCCCGCAAAACGGCCATGCCGTCGCCGTCATCCTGCCGCCGTGGAACAGCTTTGCCGACGCGGCCACCACTGTTGCCGCCGCCGGGGGAACCATCAAGGGCACCGGCCTGTGGGACAGCATTGTCACCACCTCTCTCGAAGGCCCGGACGGTGCCGAGCGCCTGCGACACAATGGTGCCTGGCTGGTGATTGATGCGGCTGCGGCGCGCGGCTGCCTGACTCTGTGACCGCTGTCCAACACGCTGCCGTTCTTTTTGCTGCAAGGATACCCCCATGACCGCCCTGTCCTCCATCCGCTCCCGGTTCAGCCGCTTTGTCCTGCTGTTCTCGTGGGCCAATGTCGGTATCGTCGCCCTTGCCGGACTGGTGTCCGGTCAGCCGGTCCTGCTGCCGACCCTGATGGCGGTGATGGTGGCCGCTGTGGCATCGGTGGGCTGCCTGCGCGCCCCGCAGGCGGAAACCACCCGCATCACCGGTGGGGCCGTCCTTGCCGCCTTTCCGGCCATTCTGGTGTTCCAGTTCGCCGGGCATCCGTGGCAGATCGACCTGCACATGTATTTCTTTGCCGCTCTGGCGCTGTCGGTGGTGTGGTGCGACTGGCGACCGGTGCTTTCCGGTGCGGCCAGCACCGCCGTTCACCATCTGGTGCTGAACTTTGTCCTGCCATGGGCCGTATTTCCCGACGGAGCCGATTTCTTCCGTGTCGTGCTGCATGCGGTGATCGTGGTGCTGGAAACTGCCGTGCTGATGTGGATTGCCGCCCAGATTGTCAGCGCCTTTGCCAGCAGTGAGCAGGCCCTGCACGTTGCTGCCCAGGCGCAAGCCGATGCCGAAGAGCTTGCCCGCCGCGAAGCACTCGAAAAGGCTGCCGAAGCGGCCTGGGCGGCCCGCCTGCGTTCCCTGACCGCCGAGTTTGATGAAACGATCAGCGGGGCGGTCAGCGCCGTCAGCCAGTCCGCCGACGAGATGGGAAGCGTTTCCGGGCGCATGAAGGCGGTCGCCCGCAAGACCTCGGACGGCATTCAGGACGTCCTGAATGCCGCCGATGTGGCGGTCAACAGCGTTGATGATGTCGGTTCGGCCACCGAACGGCTGGAAACGACGGTCCACGAGGTACGCTCGCTGGTCCATCAGGCCGAACAGATCGCCAAGGCCGCCTCGGAGCGCGCCGCCGAAGCCGACAGCACGGTCAAGACGCTGGACACCTCGGCCAACCGGATCGGTGAAATCCTGCACCTGATCAATACCATTGCCAGCCAGACCAACCTGCTGGCGCTGAACGCCACCATCGAAGCCGCCCGCGCTGGCGAAGCTGGCAAGGGCTTTGCCGTGGTCGCCAACGAGGTCAAGCAACTGGCCAGTCAGACCGCCCACGCCACCAGTGAAATCGAACAGCAGATTTCCGCCGTACAAACATCGTCGCAGGATGCGGTGCAGGCGTTGGGAACAATCATCAACGACATTTCGACCCTCAACGGCATCGCCCAGGACATCGCCAATGCCGTCGATCAGCAAAGCAGCGCGGTGACTGAAATCGAGCGCAGTTCACAGGTTGCCACCAGCGCCGTACAGCAAAGCGATCAGGCCGCCGAGCATTTCCAGATCGCCGTGCAGGAAACCACCGCCTCGTCGTCCGCCGTCGCTGAAACATCGGAAACCCTCGGCCAGCAGGCCCACCACCTGCGTCTGGTGGTGGACCGCTTTATTGCCGATCTGCACAAGTAACGATCACGGGGACAGGCGTTGCCTCAGCTCAGCGCCAGCGCCTGCATCACCTTGATATTGTAATAGCGGATGTCATCAAGCGAATTGGGCAGTTTGCCAGCCTCAAAGGCTGCCACCAGATCGCGCACCGCCTGTTCGATCCCGTGTACCGGGCGGAAGTCCAGATCACGCTCGATGGCCTCGGACGACACATGATAGGACCGGTTGTCGTTGGTCGGCTTGACCTCGACCGCCACCTGTTCACCGACCACCCCGCGCACGATATCGGCCAGTTGCCGCACTGAATAGTTCACGTCCCCGACGTTATAGACCTTGCCGTCGATCTGGTCGGCAGGCCAGCGCAGGCTGTTGAGGTAAAAGGCACACATGTCCTGAATGTGGATGTTCGGGCGCAACTGGTCTCCGCCCAGCACCGTCACCATGCCGCGATTGACCGCGTGGTTGGTCAGGATGTTGACGATCACGTCCAGCCGCTGGCGCGGGGAATAGCCGCACACGGTGGCCGGGCGGACGATCAGGGTGGTAAAGCCGGGCTGGCGTTCTTCGTGCAGGATGTCTTCGCACAGGGCCTTGAAGCGGGAATAGTCGGTCAGCGGCTCCAGCGGGACATCCTCGGTCACCACGATGCCTTCCTTGATGCCGTACACCGACGACGACGAGGCATAGACGAACCGCTCGACCCCGGCCCGCTTGGCCGCCTGCACCAGCGGGCGGAACGAGTCGTAGTTGATCGACTTGCCCAGTTCCGGGTTCAACTCGAATGACGGATCGTTGGAAATGCAGGCCAGATGGATCACCGCATCGCAGCCGCTCAGGGCGTCTTCAACCACCGCCGGATCGCGCATGTCGCCCTTGACCTCGCGGAATCCCGGTGTGCCGCGCAGGTCGGCAAACAGGTCTTCGCCATAGAGGTAAAGATCAAGGACCGTCACCCGGTGCCCGGCCTGCAACAGTTGCGGCACCAGCACCGCCCCGACATAGCCCGCGCCCCCAACCACCAGCACATTCCACGACCGTTCTGTCATCATTTGCATCCTGCTGTGTAAACTGGTGCCATTCTGCACCCCGTGTCTGGCCTCTCCCCCGTTCCCGGGGGCGTCCCGTTATTTCAGCAACGCGGTCAGGAACTTGACCAGCGGCGCCTTTTCCACCGACGTGCGGTGGCCGACGATCCCGACCTTGATCGCCCCGGCAGCATTGCCAAGAAAGCCGACCAGCTTCATCGGCACCCCCAGCGCCACCGCCGGAGCGGTGATGGCAAAGAAGGCATCGCCCGCCCCCACCGTATCGACGATGGTGCTGGTCAGTGCCGGAATGCGGTGCAGGCCCTGATCGCGTTGATAGACCAGACAGCCGTGCTTGCCCTGCGTGACGATGATGTTCGGACAGTCGATACGGCGCGGCAGCATCTCGCCGACCACTTCGGACATGTCGCTGACCTTGTCATGGGCAGCCAGACGCGCTTCGTTGGCGTCGATGGCAATGTAATCGGCCTTCGGATACTTGGTGATCATGTTGAAGCCGATGTTGGCGGCGTTCGACTGCGCATTGACCGCCAGAAAGCGGGCGTGCTTTTCCAGCAGGTCGATGCTTTTTCCGTCAATCAGGCCATGGCCGAAATCGCACACCACCACCAGATCATACTCGGCGGCGTGCTCGGCAATGAAGGTGTCAAAGGTCTGCTTCAGCTCGCCATGCAGATAGCTGTCGTCCATGTGATAGACTTCAAACAGCTTGCGCATCGAATAGGCGTCAATGTAGCGCACCTTGCGGGTGGTCGGGGCGTTGTCCCGCTGCAGCAGGTGCAGGGTCACGTTGTCGCGCACCGTCTGGCGGATCAGCGCTTCGTGGGAGTCGGCGCTGCCCACACAGGTCAGCACATCGACGCTTTTCACCACGCTCGCCGCGTGGTTGGCGGCGGCGATGATGCCACCGGCAAACAGTTCCTTGCCATGAAACAGGCTGGCGATAATGTTTTCCTTCGCCGCCTTGCCCATCGGGGTGACGTAATCGTATTCGTCGATGATCGCATCGCCGACGAACAGCACCCGCAGTTCCTGCAACCGCTCGACATGGCCAAGCAGCGTTTCAAGGGTGCCCTCGTCGCGCAGGGTTTCCAGATAGTGCTGCAATGACGGGTCATAGACGTTGAGGTACTTGTTGATCAGCGTCGAGGATGAGAACGTTACCTCGTCGGTGAACACCAGTCGCCCGCCATGGGACTCGACGGCATCGCGTTCAGAGCGGATCTTGCCGGTCACATCCTGATCGGCATCGGCATAGTCCGAGCCCTTGATGTAGACATCCGGGCGGACGGCATGAATCACCGTTTCGGCACTGGGAGCATAATTGATCCCCACCGCATCAACATAGGCCAGCGCGGCCAGCATCTCGGCGCGCAACTGTTCGGTAAACACCGGGCGGCCCGGCCCCTTGTTGACGTGTTCGTCGCAGGTCAGGGTGACAAACAGGACATCGGCTTCCTTGCGGGCGGCTTCGATGTGGCGCACGTGGCCCAGATGCAGCAGGTCAAACACCCCGTGGCACAGAGCCACCGTCTTGCCATCCTGCTGCGCTCGCCGCGCCAGCGCCGCCAGCCCGTCCAGACTGTGGATTTTTGACCGCACCGATAGCGGTGCCATCGGTCCGCTGGCCTGCTGGCCAGACGGGGACAGATCGGGATCTGCCATGCGTCGCCCCTCTGGTTCGCGGAGTTCTTCTGAACTCTCGTTGTCACCCCGCCAGACGCCCCGGTCTGGCACAACACAGGTTCACTCCTTGAGCCCGTTCGGCCAGAGAAAACCATAAAGTGGTGAATATCTACTTTATTTTCATGCGCGAAAAAACACCCCGAAACGCCACAGGGCCAGAGACTGCTCTCCGGCCCTGATGACGCAACAGGAGCATGGTGCCGGGGCCTACCCCAGAACCTTTTCCATCACCACATACAGCAACGCAGCCAGCCCCGCCGACAGCGGCACGGTGATCACCCACGCTGCGGCGATGGTGGTCATGTACTGACGGCGCACCAGACGGCGCTTGCGGCTCTTTTCCGCCTTTTTCTGCAGCTTCAGCGGATCGGGGGTCTTGACCACCGGCTGCCCGTCCTCGCCCAGCACCACCGGCTTGACCTTTGGCTCACGACCACGCGAATTGACAAACCATTCACGCAGGAAGCCGACACCGAATACCCCGCCGACAGCGATATGGGTCGAGCTGACCGGCAACCCCATCGCCGAGGCAACGATCACCGTCACCGCCGCCGACAGGGCGACGCAGTAAGCGCGCACCGGGTCCAGCTTGGTGATCTTTTCGCCAACGGCATGGATCAGCTTGGGGCCAAACAGCACCAGCCCGATCGAAATGCCCAGCGCCCCGACCACCAGCACCCAGCCCGGCACATGGACCGCCATGTCGCTGGCCACCTCGGCCATCGAGGCGGCATTGACGATCGCCGCCAGCGGGCCAACGGCATTGGCAACGTCATTGGCCCCGTGGGCGAACGACAGCAGGGCTGCCGAAACGATCAGCGGAATGGTGAACAGGCTGGCCACCGCCTTGCGGGTATTTTCCAGGCGCAGGGCGGCACGGTTGACTGACCGGCGGGTAATTTCCCACACCAGCGCCCCCATGCCCAACGCCGCCACCGTCCAGGTCACACTCCCGGTTTTCCAGACGTTTTTCAGTCCCTTGGCCAGCAGATAGGCGGTAAAGGCCGCCGCCATGATCGCCACCAGCACCGGCACCCAGCGCCTGGCGGCAGTAATCTTGTCATCCTTGTGCAGAATGGTGATCTTGATGAACGCCAGCACGCCCGCCGCAATACCGCCCCCCAGCAACGGCGAAATCACCCAGCTGGCCGCAATACCGCCCATCACATCCCAGTTGACCGCCTGCACGCCAGCAGCGGCAACCCCGACGCCAACCACGCCACCGACCACCGCGTGGGTGGTCGATACCGGCGCGCCCATCCAGGTGGCCAGATTGGTCCACAGGGCCGCCGCCAGCAGCGCCGCCATCATCGCCCGGATGAAGCTGGCACTGTCGGCCATCGCCGACGGATCAACGATCCCCTTGGAAATGGTGCTGACCACATCGGCCCCGGCCAGCAGCGCCCCGGCAGCCTCACAGACCGCCGCGATGATCAGCGCCCCGACCAGCGTCAGCGCGCGGGCCCCGACCGCCGGACCCATGTTGTTGGCGACGTCATTGGCACCGATGTTCAGCGCCATGTAGCCACCGATCACCCCGGCCACCATCACCGAGAACAGACCCGGGCTGTCGCCCACCACCAGCCAGATGAACGGGAGGATCAGAAGCAGGAACAGAAAGCCCAGCCCCAGGGTACGGACGCGGTGCGGATCATGAGCCGCGGCGTCAAGCGACGCGATCTTTTGCAGATCTTTGTCGAGCGTGGTTTTGCCCACGAATCACCTGTATGGATATTTCACGTTGGGCAATGGGCTACCCAATGCGTCATCACATTGCAATGAATTATCCTCATTTTTGTAACATTATCTTGCAGAGGACGGCATTTTCTGCTGCGAATGAGCAAGGGGTGCGCTTTCTGAAAAACCGAGGCGCACCACATGCTCATCGGCCTTTCAGGCCGTTCCGCACGCTGTGCGCCCTGCTGATGAACACCCCGACTCGGGGATGCTCGTTCCCGTCCCGGATCAGAATCCGGCGGGCCACGGTGCCACACCGATCAAACGTTCGTGTAATTCCAGAAACACCCCATAGGCTGCCAATCCGGCCAGCAGGGCCACCGCCTGCGACCAGTGCGCCGCACGCCACGAGCGCCGTTCCCAACACCGGCTCCACTGCTCATCCCCCCACAGACGACGGCGTTTGCGATCCAGCCCGCGCATCCCCATCAGCGCCAGCAGGGCAAACAAGCCAAACATCAGCAACGATGCGGCATCCTCGTTCACCACCATATGCGCGACGGCCCACAGCAGGAATCCCCACAGCACCGGATGGCGGACCACCGCGGGCAACCCGGTCGTAGGTTCGGCGGCGCGGTCGCGCCACAGCGAGATCGAGAACGGGTTCGGGATGACCAGCCCGGCCACCACCAGCATCCATGCCCACGGCATCACCAGCACCGGCAGCCAGAACAGGCGGGGGTCGCGCTCCCACAGAGGCAGATAGGGGGCCTGACGATAGCCCCAGCCCACCAGCACCAGTGAAGCGATACTCAGCAGCGAATACAGCAGCACATAGCCTTTCCATCCCAGCACGGCAATCGCCCGCTGACGCACCGCAGGGATGGCAGGCACACTGTGCGTCGCCAGAAACAGCACAACCGCCAGCATCAGGATCAGCATCGGGTCCATTCCCCACAAGGCCGGTGTCAACAACACAAAGCCCCGTCCCTGAGACAGGAGCGGGGCTTGAGACTAGAGCAGCGTGCGTTAAACCGGACGCAGGCACGCTGCTCTAACCTTTTATTCTGTCGCATTGTTTTTTGCGAAAACCGGTACCCACTTTTCGCACAATGCTCTAAAAACGTTCAGGTCGCCTCAGGCGGATCAGCTCTTGGCCGGGTCCTTTGGCGGCTGGATCTTGGACAGCGCGGCGTTCAGGCCCCGAACCAGATTGTCACCGGCCCGGCCACCTTCGCCTTCCATCCGCTGGGAAATCACCAGACGCATGGCATCGATGTGTACCTTGACCACCGCCATGTGGCTGTCTTTCGGCTCGGTATCTTCGGCCTCCAGACGTTCGAGGAAACGGCACAGCAGGTTGCCGATAATGGTCATCAGCGGATAGTTGAAGCTGCCGCCCTGCCCCTTGACGTCATGGGCAACCGAGAAAATGTCCTTGAACACGGGCTTGCGGGAACCGGTTTCCTGCTGCGCCTGGGCATACAGGGCGTAGATCTTCTTCAGATCCTCTTCCACCCACTCCAGATAGGAGCCTTGCATCCCGGCGATCAGCAATTCAGCCTGCTCCAACGCGTCGAGATCAACGCCATCGTTGGTGATCGCCACCTTGTCTTTCAAGGTGGACGGCGGCTGAATGAATTCCGGCTTACTGGTGCCGCTCATGAACCCTAACTCCTTTTTACACCTGTGCCACTGGTCTTCCCAAAGACCCGTCTGTCGAGGCACAGGCCCCCCCATATGATACCCGACTGCCGGACGCCTGCGAACCGTGATGCCATCAAGGCTGTGGTTCGCGGCTGCCGCCAGTATCGCCGGACCTGACACGTTCCGGCGTCTGCACCGCCCCCGGCACACCTTATCCGTTCAGCAGAGCCTCGACTTCCGCCTGGCTCAGTCCCCCTTCATCGGCCGGCGCAGCCGAAGCTGCCGACTTGCTGGGGATCATCTCCATGCTGTTCTTGCGTCGTTCCGAACCCTTCCAGTCGATCTGGCGGCGGCGACGGTCCGGCCCGAAATACAGGCCTGCCCGGATGAACGGGCGCGGACGCTCGATAATCGACTTGACGCGGGAATACAACCCCTTGGCCGAAATCGGCTTGGCCAGGAATTCATGCACACCGGCATCACGGGCTTCGATCACGCGATGCATCTCGGTATGGCCGGTCAGCATGATGATCGGAACAAACGGATTCGGACTGTCCTTGCCGGTCCGCACCAACCGCACAAAGTCCAGACCATCCAGGGGAGACATGTTCCAGTCGCAAATGATGATATCAGCCGGAAAGTGACGCAGTTCCTTAAAGGCATCTGCACCGTCGGCTGCTTCATGCACGTTTTTCGACCCCAAGGCGTGCAGGATGGTTTTCACCAGCGCCCGCATGTGCTTGTTGTCGTCCACGACCAGGAAGTTAAGACGTTCCAAGTTATAGCCGCTCATCCAGGTCCCTCATGCCTCTGACCAGGCGCCACATACGGCAGCTGATGAGAATACAGGTAAGACTTCTATACTCGCATAAAAAGGCGTTCACAAAGAACCAAAATTACCCATCGACTTTTGCGCTAAGACCATCGGGCCTCCGCCGGTCATCCGGCAGATTTTCCTGTGTCCGGCGCCGACGGTCCGGCCCCATGTAATCCCCTGACCGTACATACAATCGGGGGGCCTGTAAAACGCGGAGTATACGCCCCAGCACCGTGCGGGGCGATACAGGTTTAACCACAAAATCGTCGGCACCAACATCCCTGATCTGGGTGGCAAGGCCGCTTTCTGCATGACCTGTCACCACCACAATCGGTACCAACGGGTTTGGACTGTCGGTGTGCGTCCGAATATGGCTGATGAACTCCGCCCCACCCATGGGTTGCATGTGCCAGTCGACCAAAATCAGGGTGGGGGAAAAGTCGCGCATCACCTGCAACGCCTGATGACCATCACCGGCTTCGGCGATTTCGGCAGTGCTGATGGCAGACAGGATGGCCCGCATCAGTCGGCGAAAATTCGGATCATCATCGACGACAAGGATTCTGACTTCCCCCTTGCCCGTCATCATGCGCCTGATCCCATCCTTGCCGACATCCCTCCTGATTGAGGGGATATGCACTCTACGCCATTTATTCCTGTACCTTCAACCCCGCAGGAAGAAAAGCACCTCGCCTTCTTCGTTCTGACAGGCACCCCTTACAGGACACCGATCAGGCACCACCACAGGAAGGTCAGCGGCCAGCACAGCAGAACCGCCAGGACACAAACCCCCAGCGTCAAACGGGCGGCCGGACGGGCCGGGGCACCGCCCATCTGCATGGCAACGATCAGTGGCGGCACCTGAAAGGGCAGGATCACCGTTGAATAGCCAATCGACTGGATCATCAGCACCTGCTGTACGGTCAGGCCGCTGGCCTCGGCCAGCATTGATGCCAGCGGCGTCATCACCGCCGGGACACCGGGCAAGGTGGTCAGCAGACCGACGGCGGCGGAAACCCCGGTCAGGGTGGCGAAGTTCTGCGCCGTTGCCCCCGGCTCCAGTGGCAGGACCGCCAGCAGCCAGCCCCCGATGGCGGCCCCCAGCCCCGATTCGGCCACCACCGCCCCCAGCGACAGCAGCCCGGCGATGTGCAGCAGCATGGGAAAGCTGACTCCCTGCGCCAATCCCTCCAGCGGGATCAAGGGCTTGTCGGCCCCGATCCCCGGCAGCAGGCAGACCACCCCCGCCGCCAGCGCCACCCAGGCCGGAGAAATCCCGTGCCAGCCATCGCTGGCCCACACCAGCAAGGTCAGCGTCAAAATGACCAGCAGGCGTTTTTCATCGCCCGACCACGGGCGGACAGGGGGAACCTCGTCATCGTCCCGCTGCGGCGGCTGATGGAACAATGCCCAGCACACCGCCACGATCAGCGCCGCCTTCAGCAGCCCGGTGATCGGCAAATGGGCCAACAGCCACGGCAGATACTGGAAGTGCAGGCCGTACAGGCTTTCTGCCGCCCCCATCATCACCATGTTCGGAACCACCGCTGGCAGAACTGCCGTCGGCGGGTTGAAGCACATCATCCCCACCAGCAGAACCAGCCCGATCCGCCCCCGGCTGCCCGCCTGATAGCCCAGATGATCGGCCAGCGACAGCACCACCGGGATCAACAGCACCACCCGTCCGGTGCTCGACGGCATCAAAAAGGCCAGCACCATCGCCACAGCCGCGATACCCAGCGACAGGGCAAGGTAGGAATGGCCGATCCGCCCGACCAGCGCACGCGCCAGTCGTTCTCCCAACCCGGTGCGTCGCACCGCCAGCCCCAGAATGGTTCCCCCCACCACCAGCCAGAAGGCGGTGGCATGAAAGCCGGAAAAGGCCACCGCAGGCTGGGCGATTCCCAGCATCACCACCGCCAGAAAAAAGGCCAGCGCCGTCACCGCTTCGGGCAAAACCCCGGTGCTCCACAAGGCGAGAGCGGCGATGATCACCACCGCCGCCCGTCCCATCACCGCCTGCGCCGGATCGGCCCCGGTCCCCAGCAATACCAGCGCCAGACCGATCACACAGCCGACACCGGCCACCGCCACCCTACTGTTCATCTATGCTCCCCGCGCCAGCACCGCCCGCGCCACTTTTGATCCCGTTGACCGCCCCACCACGCTGCTGATGCGCTGACCGACCACCGCCAGCGCCATCAGGTCAAGGCCGGTCTCGATCCCCATGCCGTGCAGCATGTATACCACATCCTCGGTGGCAACATTCCCCGCCGCCCCGGCGGCATAGGGGCACCCGCCCAGCCCCGCCACCGAGCTGTCAATCACCGCTACCCCCAGTTCCAGCACCGCCAGCAGGTTGGCCAGCGCCTGCCCATAGGTATCGTGAAAATGGGCCGCCAGCGCGGTGACCGGCACCTCGGCCGCCACCGCCTCGATCATGCTCTTGGCCAGACGGGGCGTACCCACCCCAACGGTATCGCCAAGGGAAATCTCGTAACAGCCCATGCGGTACAGTGCCGCCGCCACCTCGGCCACCCGTTGCACGGGCACATCACCCTCATAAGGGCATCCCATCACGCAGGAGACATAGCCGCGCACCGCCCAGCCATTGGCCTGCGCCCGCGCCACCACCGGCGCGAACCGCTCCAGGCTTTCGGCAATCGAGCAGTTGATGTTCTTGTGGGAAAAGCTTTCCGAGGCGGCGGCGAAAATGGCGATCTCCCCGATGTTGGGGCACGCTTCGGCGGCGTCCATGCCGCGTTCATTGGGCACCAGCACCGCATAGCGGCCATCGGCCATCGGCGGCAGTGCCGCCAGCACCTGCGGCGTGTCGGCCATTTGCGGCACCCATTTCGGTGACACAAAGCTGCCAACCTCGATATGGCGCAGCCCGGCCTGCCGCAGCCCGTTGATCAGGGCGATACGCTCGGCAGTGGGCACGACGTTTTTTTCATTCTGGAGGCCATCGCGCGGCCCGACTTCAACAATGCGGACCGACGACGGAAAAGACG
Source organism: Insolitispirillum peregrinum (assembly GCF_900156605.1). GTDB lineage: Bacteria > Pseudomonadota > Alphaproteobacteria > Rhodospirillales > Rhodospirillaceae > Insolitispirillum > Insolitispirillum peregrinum. The sequence continues at coordinate 183,702 of NZ_FTOA01000004.1, forward strand.
GCAAAGAAGGCATAGACGTCATACTCCGGGCTCCTGCAGGAGAAAGAACAGGCCCGGTTCCGCCTTGAACATCCTCGGCATTGGCAGCCCCCCGCTGTCACCGGGGAGGCTGCCGGAACACCGGTCTCAGACCTGCGCTGCCAACGCCTGATACAGACGGTTCAGCACCGCGTTGCCGGCATCGATTTCCCGCTGGGCGGTACCGAGCTTTTCCAGCACCGCCGAGGGAACCGCCGATGCATCGGCGTTGATCTTGTTGTCCAGAAAGAACCGGTACATCAGATCATCACGGGTCTTTTTCAGCTTGCGCAACGTCAGCCGGTCTTCATCGCTCATTTCATCGAGCAGCCTGCGGGCGGCCGGCGACGTCGGTCGCAGGTTCACCAGCGTGTCCACATCGGTGTAAAAGTTTGGTGCCACCAGGTCATCAAACGTTTCAAGCGATGCAACCAACAGCGACACGGAGTTTGCCAGCCGCTGGAAGTCATGCACGGCCCAGCCATAATTCCGCATCAGGCCATCCAGACTCGGGTTTCGATTGCTCATTAAAGACCCCTTACATCTTGCGCTGCCCTTATTCGAGCAGCTCCACGATCAGCAATTGCGCCCCTTCGGTCACCTGCTCGGAGGCGGTGTAGAACACCTCTGTTACCATCCCCTTAAAGGGGGCCAGCAGGGTGTGTTCCATCTTCATCGCCTCCAGGATGACCAGTGGCTGCCCCTTGTCCACCTGCTGCCCGGCCTGCACCATGACCTGCGTCACCTTGCCCGGCATGGGGGCTACCACCAGTCCCGTCGCTGCGCTGTCATCCCCGTCATGATCACCGGGGATGTCTACGACTATACGATGGTGCAAGCCTTGCGCAACCAGTACAAGCTCCGCCCCCTCAAAGATGACAGAAAGGTGATGGCGCAGACCGTTAATTTCGGCAACAACCTCGCCTTGCCCGGCCTGTCGGACCACCACCGGCCATGTCTGTCCGGCCACATCCACCTGATACTGGTCCGCCGCACGGAAATGCAGCACCAGCGTCTGGCGCTGGTCCCCGTCAAGGAGGGTCAGGTCGAAATGATTGTCATCATTCATCCGCCAGCCGTCCCCACTGGCCCACGGCGACCACGGGTCCGCCGAAGCCGCAGCCTGACCGGCCACCGCCTGCCGGTGACGGTAAAAGACTTCCAGAATGGCGCAGACCAGCAGCTCCGCCGGGACGGGCGGCGCCGGCGGCACCAGCGCGGCCCGGTTCTGATCGAGGAATTTGGTTGAAACCGCACTGACCGCAAAGGCCGGATGGGCGGCCACCGCCTGCAAAAAGGCCAGATTGCTGGCAACACCGACAATCTGATATTCCGCCAGCGCCCGCCGCAGGCTGCGCAGGGCGGTTGCCCGGTCTTCACCCCAGACGATCAGTTTGGCCAGCATCGGATCATAATGCACCGACACCGTATCGCCTTCGACCACCCCGCTATCCACCCGTACCGTCGCCGTTTCCACCGGAGGCCGCAGCCGCCGCAAGGTACCGGTGGCGGGCAGGAAGTCCTTGTGCGGGTCTTCGGCATACAAACGGGCTTCAAAGGCATGGCCGCGCGGCTGTAGCTGGTCCTGCCGACAGGGCAGCGGCTGACCGGCGGCCACCCGCAGTTGCCATTCCACCAGATCCTGCCCGCTGATCATTTCCGTCACCGGGTGCTCGACCTGCAGGCGGGTGTTCATTTCGATGAAGTAAAAGGCTTCGTCCTGATACAGGAACTCGACCGTCCCCGCCCCGACATAGCCGACCGCCCGCGCCGCCGCCACCGCCGCCTCGCCCAGCGCCTGCCGGATCGCCGGGGGCAGGTCCGGGGCCGGAGCCTCCTCGATCACCTTTTGATGGCGGCGCTGCAACGAGCAGTCACGCTCGAACAGGTGCACGTAGTTGCCATGCTGATCGCCAAACACCTGCATTTCCACATGGCGCGGATGATCGAGGTATTTTTCCAGCAACAGGCTGTCATCGCCAAAGGCCGCCAGCGCCTCGCGCCGTGCCCCGGCCAGAGCCGCAGGCAGCTCGGCGAGTGCCGACACCACCCGCATCCCCTTACCACCCCCGCCCGCGCTGGCCTTCACCAGCAACGGATAGCCGATGGCCTCGGCCTCGGCGGTCAGGCGCTCGTCGCTCTGGTCGTGGCCGTGGTAGCCGGGCACCAGCGGCACCCCCGCCTGTGCCATCAGCCGCTTGGACTCGGCCTTGGAGCCCATCGCCTCGATCGCCGCAACCGGCGGACCGATGAACACCACGCCAGCGGCGGCCAGCGCCTCGGCAAAGGCGGCGTTTTCCGACAGGAAGCCATAGCCCGGATGCACCGCCTGTGCCCCGGTGCGCACACAGGCGGCCACCACCTTGTCCACCGCCAGATAGCTGTCACGCGGCGGTGCATCGCCCAGAAACACCGCTTCGTCGGCCATCTGCACATGCAGGGCGGTGGCATCGGCTGACGAATACACCGCCACCGTGCGAATCCCCATCCGGCGCGCCGTCTTGATCACCCGGCAGGCAATTTCGCCCCGGTTGGCGATCAGAATTTTCTCAAACATCCTGTTGATCCTTTTCCACCCGGCCCGCTGCACGGCTCACCCACGACGGAACCCGTTTGGACAAAAAGGCCCGCAAGCCCTCCTGCCCCTCGGCCCCGACCCGTTGGCGCGCAATGCGGGCGGCGGTTTCGGTAAGAAGCGGTGAAGACAACGGACGCCCGGCCACCGAGGCAATCAGGTCCTTGCTGGCTGACAGGGCCTGTGGCCCGCCCAGCAACAGCGCCTTCACCCATGTTTCGACCTGTTCCTGCAGGCGATCGGGCGACACCACCGCCTGCACCAGCCCCAGCCGGAAGGCGTCGATGGCATCGAACCGTTCGGCAGTCAGCATGTAGCGCCGCGAGGCCCGCACCCCGATGGCAGCAATCACATGCGGGGCAATGGTGGCCGGGATCAGCCCCAGCCGGACCTCTGACAGGCAAAAGCTGGCGCTGTCGCTGGCCACCGCCATGTCACAGGCTGCCACCAGCCCGACACCGCCGCCAAAGGCCGCCCCCTGCACCGCCGCAATCACCGGCTTGGGACAGGTGGCGATGCTGGCCAGCATTTCGGCCAGTGCGAGGGCATCAGCGTGGTTTTCCTCCTCGCCATAGCCCGCCATCCGCTGCATCCACGCCAGATCGGCCCCGGCGGAAAAACTGCGCCCGGCCCCGGTCAGGATCACCACCCGTACCGACGGATCGGCGGCAAAGCCGTCAAAGGCCCGCCGCAGGTCGGCAATCAGGAGATCATCAAAGGCATTGTGAATCGCCGGGCGGTTCAGGGTGACGGTCACCACCCCACGATCATCAGCGGAGAGCAACAGGGAGGATGGTGTTGGTTCAGTCATCATGCCTCCTCCCGCCATCACATGCGGAACACGCCATAGCGGGTCGGCGGAATCGGGGCATTCAGCGCCGCCGACAGCCCCAACCCCAACACCCGCCGACTGTCTGCCGGATCGAGCAGGCCGTCATCCCACAGCCGCGCCCCGGCATAATAGGGATGCCCCTGCGTTTCATACTGCGCCCGGATCGGGGCCTTGAACGCCTCTTCCTCGTCCGTCGGCCAGTCCTGCCCGCTGGCGCTCATCGCCTCGCGCCGGACGGTGGCCAGCACGCCCGCCGCCTGTTCGCCGCCCATCACCGAAATCCGGCTGTTCGGCCACATCCACAAGAAACGCGGCCCGAACGCCCGCCCGCACATGCCGTAGTTCCCCGCCCCGAACGAGCCCCCGATCACCATCGTCAGTTTGGGGACCGTGGCGCACGACACCGCCATCACCATCTTGGCGCCGTCCTTGGCAATGCCGCCGCTTTCGTATTTGCGTCCGACCATGAAGCCGGTGATGTTTTGCAGGAACACCAGCGGAATGCCACGCTGATTGCACAGCTCGACAAAGTGCGCGCCTTTCAGGGCGCTTTCCGAAAACAGGATGCCGTTGTTGGCGACGATCCCCACCGGATAGCCGTACAGGTGGGCAAAGCCGCACACCAGCGAAGACCCGTACAGTGCCTTGAACTCGTCAAAGCGCGAGCCATCGACAAGGCGGGCGATCACTTCGCGCACGTCATAGGGCTTGCGGCTGTCACGCGGGATGATGCCGTACAGCTCCGCCGGATCATACAGCGGCTCTTCCGACCGCTGGAGGGTCACGCCGGGGGTTTTGCGCCGGTTCAGCCCGCCGACAATCTGGCGGGCCAGCGACAGGGCATGGTCATCGCTGTGGGCGTAGTGATCGGTCACCCCCGAGGTGCGGCAATGAACATCCGCCCCGCCAAGGTCTTCGGCGCTGACGATTTCCCCGGTTGCCGCCTGCACCAGCGGCGGCCCGCCGAGGAAGATGGTGCCCTGTCCCTTGACGATGATGCTTTCATCGCACATCGCCGGAACATAGGCACCGCCCGCCGTACACGAGCCCATCACCACCGCGATTTGCGGAATGCCCGCCGCCGACAGGGTGGCCTGATTGTAAAAGATGCGGCCAAAGTGCTCCTTGTCGGGAAACACTTCGTCCTGACGTGGCAGGAAAGCCCCGCCGCTATCGACCAGATAGACGCAGGGCAGAGCGTTTTCCGCCGCGATTTCCTGCGCCCGCAGGTGCTTTTTGACCGTCATCGGGTAATAGGTGCCGCCCTTGACGGTGGCATCATTGGCCACCACCACGCATTCCTGCCCGGCAATGCGGCCAATGCCGGTGATGATGCCAGCGGCAGGGACTCCGCCCGGCTCGTACAGACCGTGCCCGGCGAGCTGGCTGAACTCAAGGAACGGGCTGCCGACATCCAGCAACCGCCGGATACGTTCCCGTGGCAGCAGCTTGCCGCGCGCCAGATGCTTGTCGCGCGCCTTGCTGCCGCCGCCGTCCTTGATGGTGCGCACCACCGCCCGCAGGTCATCGACCAGCGTTTGCATGTGCGCGGCATTAGCCTGAAAGTCTTCGGATCGCCGATTGACGGCGGACTTCAAAATGGTCATGGGGAAGCCTCTCCGCGTCCTGTCTTGAGACGTTTCCAGAAACGGGATCACCGTGGCGTGGACCGTCTGTGCGGTCCGGTGGTTGTTGCTGTGCGCCACGCGCCCCGCTGGCCTGCCCGCTTTTTTTATGAGTCTCGGGTCAGACCGGTATGCGCAGGAAAAGGAAGGCTCAGGCCTTCGGTCCGGGATTGTCCTCACGCGGGATCACCGGACCCCCGGCAGCCTTCCAGGCTGTAAAGCCGCCGCCCAGTTGCGCGACCGGCGACAGACCCATGTCCTGCATGGCCCGTGTCGCCAGGCACGAGCGCCAGGCGGAAGCACAATAAAAGACAAAGCTTTTGCCCGACCCAAAGATGTCCTTGTAGTACGGGCTTTCCGGGTCAACCCAGAACTCCAGCATCCCGCGCGGAGCATGGAACGAGCCGGGGATCACCCCTTCGTGTTCCAGCTCGCGCACGTCACGGATGTCAACAAACACCACATCGGGATGGTTCAGCAGGGCCTTGGCCTCGTCGGCGGTCACCGTCTCGATCAGACGATAGCTCTCGTCCAGCAGAGCCTTGAAACCTTTGGTCAGAGCCATTGCCATCCCCTTGGTCTGTCAGAAAAAATCAGGCGTACAGAGTGGCCTTACCAGCCGCCGGTTTCAAGCCATTCCTCGACCATCCACAGGCGGTCGGCCCCCCAGAAGTGTTCGCCATCGACCACCAGCCACGGCGAGCCGAAGATGCCGCGGGAAACGGCCTCGTCGCACACCTCGCGCAGACGGTTCTTGATCACCGGATCGGCCAGCGCCTGTTCCAGCGCCGCCCGGTCGATCCCCATGCGGGCGGCAATATCGAGCACCACCTCCGGCTCTCCGATATTTTTGCCCTGCTCGAAGTAGGCAGAATAGACCACGGCGGCGAAATCCACCGCCTTGGCCGGAGCATGCTCTTCCAGCCAGTAAAAGGCCCGCGAGGCGGCCACCGCGCCAATCGGAAAGGTTTCCGGCTGGCGATAGGTGATGCCGTACAGGCGACAGAACCGCTCGACGTCGGTCTTCATGTAACTGAACTTCATCGCCGAGCTGGCCAGCGGCGCACCACCGCTTTCCTTCATCACCGCACCCAGCAGGAAAGGCCGCCAGAGCACCGTCCGGCCATGGTCTTCCGCGATGTTGTCAATCTGCGTCGCGGCGATATAGCCATAGGGGCTGGAGAAATCGAACCAGAACTCGATCGGCGTCTTTTTCGCCATGGTGGCCTTTCCTTATCCGGGTGGGGTTATTCAATACGAACGAACTGACCGTCGTCTTCGTTCAGGCGATACAGCGCGCCTTCCTTCATGTCGAACCACCAGCCGTGGACATTGAGATATCCGAGGTCGGCGGCGTTCTGCACAAAGGGGAAGCTGCGCAGGTTGCGGATCGACTGCCGCAGGGTGTCCTGACTGGCCTTGGCCGGTTCTTCGTCACCGACCGCACCGGCCATCATCGACATCCACGGCTGGATGAATTCACGGTCGGGCATGGTTTCATGCTTGGTGGCCGCCACCAGCGCACTGACCCCGCCACAGCTGGAATGGGCCAGCACGATGATGTCCTGCACCTTCAGGTCGCGCACGGCATATTCCAGCGCCGCCGAGGTGCCGTGATAGTGACCGTCCGGGGCATAGGGCGGCACCAGGGCCGCCACGTTGCGCACCACGAACAGTTCGCCCGGTTCGGCATTCATCAGGATCGCCGGGTCAACCCGGCTGTCCGAACAGGCCACCAGCAGGATTTCCGGCTTTTGGCCGCCCTCGACCAGCGAGGCCACGCGCTCGGGGCGCTGTTCGTAATAGATGGCGCGAAAACTACGAAAGCCAGCCACCATACGATCAATGGTCCGCATCACCACGGCAGTTCCTTTCCCTGATAATCGACAAACAAACCGGTCCGGTCGAGCGAGGTGGCAGCAATCGCTGCCCGCATGCCGCTGACGCTTTCCGGCGCATCCAGCATTCCGTCCGGGCCGCCCATGTCGGTGCGGACCCAGCCCGGATGCAACAAGACAACGGCAATGCCATCGGGCTTCAGGTCATGGGACAGACCGGCCCCGACCATGTTCACCGATGCCTTGGAGGCACGGTAAATATAAGACCCACCCGGCATTTCACCGATGGACCCCATCCGTGACGAGACAATCGCCACCGTTGCCGTCCCGCCAGCCGCCACCGCGGCCCGCAGGTTCGACACCAGCGCCTGAGTCACCGCCAGCGGGCCAAAGGCATTGACCTGCTGGGCGGCCAGAAAGGAGGCACAGTCAACGGTACCGAACGCCTGATGGGCGTGGGCACCGTAGATACCGGCGTTGTTGATCAACAGGTTGACCGGCTGACCAGCCAGCCTGTGTGCCAGAGCCGCCAGCGAGTCGGCGTCGGGCACCTCCAGCGCCTCGACCTCGACCCCCAACGCCTGCAAGGCAGGGGCCTGTTCCGGGGCACGGCAGCAGGCAATCACGCGCCATCCCGCATCGCGGTACTGTCGCGCAAATTCCAGCCCCAGGCCACGATTGGCACCGGTGATCAACACACAGGGCATCGCTGTTTCCTTTCGTTACATCAGGCAGACCCGGATGGGGGGGAAGCATCGGAGTGCAGGCACCATACCTGTCTCTGATCCTCCCCGCCACGTCCTTGATTAAAACGTCCTTGATGCAGACAGGGAAAGGGATCAGAGCCGTTACGAGGCCAGCTCCAGCGCCACCGCCGTTGCTTCGCCGCCGCCAATGCAGAGCGAGGCAACACCGGTCTTCAAACCATACTTTTTCAGTGCATTAATCAGGGTCACGAGGATACGTGCCCCTGATGCGCCAATGGGATGACCCAAGGCACAAGCCCCACCATGCACGTTCACCTTTTCATGAGCAATTTGTAAATCATGCATGGCAGCCATGGTTACAACCGCAAAAGCCTCGTTGATTTCCCACAGGTCAACGTCAGCCAGCGACCAGTTGACCTTCGTCAGCAGCTTTTCCATCGCTCCCACCGGAGCGGTGGTGAACCACGCCGGGGCGCGGGCGTCGGTGGCATGGCCGAGGATGGTCGCCAGCGGGGTCAGACCGCGCCGGTCGGCTTCGGACCGGCGCATCATCACCAGCGCCGCCGCCCCGTCGGAAATCGACGAGCTGTTCGCCGCCGTCACCGTCCCGCCATCGCGGAAAGCGGCCTTCAGGGTCGGGATTTTGTCCGGGCGGGCGTTGCGCGGCTGTTCGTCGGCTTCGATCAGGGTGTCGCCCTTGCGGCCCTTGATCGCCACCGGCACGATTTCCGCCGCCGCCGTGCCGTCATTGGTCGCCTTCAGCGCCCGGTCCAGCGAAGCCAGCGCAAAGGCGTCCTGCTGTTCGCGGGTAAAGCCGTAATGGCTGGCGGTGTCCTCGGCAAAGGTGCCCATCAGGCGGCCCTTGTCATAGGCGTCCTCCAGACCGTCGAGGAACATGTGGTCCATCACCCGCCCATGGCCCATGCGATAGCCGCCACGGGCCTTGTCCAGCAGGTAGGGGGCGTTGCTCATCGATTCCATGCCACCGGCGATCATCACCGAGGCCGACCCGGCCAGCAGCATGTCATGGGCAAACATCGCCGCCCGCATCCCCGATCCGCACATCTTGTTGATGGTGGTGCAGCCCGCCGCGTCAGGCACCCCGGCCCCGCGCGATGCCTGACGCGCCGGAGCCTGTCCCAGCCCGGCCGGCAGCACGCAGCCCATCAGCACTTCATCCACATCAGCAGCCGGAACCGCGGCCCGGTCCAGCGCGCCCTTGATCGCAATCGAGCCAAGCACCGGCGCGGTCACGCCCGACAATTCGCCCTGAAAGGCCCCCATCGGGGTGCGGGCAGCGCCAACGATCACAATCGGATCAGCATGGGTCATTACAGTTTGTCCTGTCCAGGCGCCGCCAGTCAGGGCGGCGCGGTGGGTCTGTCCAAACGCCGCCGGTGAGGGCAGCGCAGTGATAAAAATGGCAGGGAACGGGCCGGTTCCCTGCGGATTTCAGGCGCTTTCGGTAAACAGCTCGCGCCCGATCAGCATCCGGCGAATCTCGCTGGTGCCTGCGCCGATCTCGTACAGCTTGGCATCGCGCAGCAGTCGCCCGGTGGGGTAGTCGTTGATATAACCGTTGCCGCCCAGCGTCTGGATTGCCTCCAGCGCCATCCAGGTGGCTTTTTCGGCGGCGTACAGAATGACCCCGGCAGCATCCTTGCGGCTGGTCTCGCCACGGTCGCACGCCCTGGCCACCGCATAGACATAAGCCCGGCAGGCATTCATGGTGGTGTACATGTCGGCCAGCTTGCCCTGCATCAACTGGAACTCGCCAATCGGCTGGCCAAACTGCTTGCGGTCATGGACATAGGGCACCACCACGTCCATGCAGGCCTGCATGATCCCCAGCGGCCCGGCGGCCAGCACCGCCCGTTCATAGTCAAGACCGCTCATCAGCACCCGCACACCGCCGTTCAGCGCCCCAAGGATGTTTTCCTCCGGTACTTCGCAGTCTTCAAACACCAGTTCGCAGGTGTTGGAGCCACGCATCCCCAGCTTGTCGAGCTTTTGCGCGGTGGAAAACCCCGCCATGCCCTTTTCGACCAGAAAAGCGGTGATGCCCTTCGGCCCCGCCGCCGGATCGGTCTTGGCATAAACCACCAGCACGTCAGCATCGGGACCATTGGTGATCCACATCTTGTTGCCGTTCAGGACAAAGCGGTCGCCCCGCCGCTCGGCACGCAGGCGCATCGACACCACATCCGACCCGGACCCCGGCTCGGACATCGCCAGCGCCCCCACCGCATCGCCTGCAATCAGGCGCGGCAGCCAGGTCTGCTTTTGCGTTTCGGTACCGTTGCGGCGAATCTGGTTCACACACAGGTTGGAATGCGCGCCATAGCTGAGGCCGACACTGGCCGAGGCGCGGGAGATTTCCTCCATCGCCACCACATGTTCCAGATAGCCCAGTCCGGCCCCGCCGTACTCTTCCTCGACGGTGATCCCCAGCACCCCCAGATCGCCGAACTTGCGCCACAGGTCGGCGGGGAACTCGTTACTGCGATCAATTTCCGCTGCACGCGGCGCAATCTGGTCGGCGGCAAAGCGCGCCACACTGTCGCGCAGCATGTCTGCCGACTCTCCCAGATCAAAATTCAGGCTCGTAAAGCTCATCTGTCAGCCTTTCTTTCCTGCCTGCCCGCCATCGGGCGGGTGGTTGCCCTGCCCGCCACCCGGCGGGTGGTTACGACGTCTCCCGGTCGGGGCGGCACTCTGGTTTTCCTGTCCTCCGGTTCCCATGTGGGTAACCGGGGCGAGCCTGCTCCCGTGCCCACCAAGGTACTTTCCGTTTACGTAAACGTCAATACAGTGTTCTTTACCCACCCCTCTTGTCCGATCCGACAGAGACGATGGCGGCCAGACCTATCCTTTCAGATAGGCTCTGGCGCGAATAAGCCCTTCCGTTCGTTCGAGATTGGCTTGATTTCCGACGGCAACTAGCGCAGGGTTCCCAGAGGCAAGGCCGATCTGTAACGAACGATGACATCCCCGGCACGTTCGGCGGCATATGGACACAGGCATGAGCAACAGGGCACGACTTTCAACGGCGATTCTGACCATTGGCGATGCCAGTGGTGACGGGCCCGTCCTGAAGCTGATTCCACCGCCGGTGAAATCCCTCGTCCGCACCACTGCCAACCGACTGACCGGCCAGCGGAAAGCTCGCCTGTTGCGGGTGGCGGCCGAGATTTATCCGATCCTGCAAAAGATCGAAGACCGCGCCCTGCCGGATTCGGAAAAAAAGCTGCAAGGCGTTCCCTTTCTGCAGGCACTGACCGACGACGAAAAGATCGAACGCGGCCTGCGGATGTTCGTCTCGGCGTGGAAGTCGAACATTATCCGCCTGAACGACGACAAGGGGAAACCGATTCCCCCCAGCAAGGGCCGGACGCACATGACCGCCTGCGGCCTGACCGTCGATCAGGCGCAGATTTTTTTCATCGACATGGCGCTGGAGCTGATCTTCAAGGCCAACTCCAAGGCCAAGCGGCAACTGCTGGGTACCATCCACAACCCGGCAGCAATCGGCAAGCTGCGGGTGATGTCGGTGTTCCAGCCGCTGGCCCTGACCGAACTGGTGATGGGGCTGGGCTATCAGGCCGGTGACATCCTGGCCGAAGCCAACCCCGATGTCCTGTACGCGCTGGCGATGCTGAAGGCATTCCACATGCGCGCCCTGCGACAGGCCTTTGGCGCGGGCTTCCGCAATGTCTTTGACTGGTCGCCCGACACCATCAAGGCCGTGGCCGAGAACTTCAACTGCGTCGAGCAGGTGCGCGATCTGGGAGATGCCATCGGGCTGATCCGCGACCCGCAGGCCCTGATCGTGCTGGGCAAGTGGGAAGTGCGCGACATCACCGACAAGGTGAACGAAGAACGCGCTGCCCGTGGCCTGCCGGAAGTCAAGGGCCATCGCTTTGAAACCGACATTGCCGCCGGACGGTCGATTCTGGGGCCCTATTTCAACACCCTGATCGAAAACCCGCCCGAGCTGCTGGTCGCCTTTGGCAAAATCGTCAGCCAGATTCGTCAGGCCGACAAAATCGCCCGCAAGGAGCGCATTGACGAAGTCCGCCTGTTCTGCGACCGGTTCATGGAATACATCAGCACCGATACCATGAAGGCGCTGGGGATTGTCGGCGAAAAGCCAACCGGCTTTGGCGAAGCCCTGAACATCCTCGAAGGGCTGTTCTCCAAGCCCGGCCTTGGCCGCCGGTTCTTTGAAGGCCCGCTGCAAACCCCCGAAGGCATCAAGGCCATCGCCGGCCTGAAAGCCGACCTCGATGACATGCGCAAGCGCGGATCGATCAAGGGCGATGCGGAAATCGGCCAGTTGATTGCCAACTCGGACATTCTGGACCGCTGTATCGTGCCGTTCCTGAACTTCTCGATGAAGAATTAGGGGAAGACTTAGAGCATTGTGCGAAAAGTGGGAACCGGTTTTCGCAACAACAATGCGGCACTACAAAAGGTTAGACCAGCGTGCGTTAAATCTGACGCCACAGTACACGACAGTTGGTGGAGAATGGCGGACTGCCGTCCGCACCTGCCCGGGGGGACAAAGCCCCCAGACCCCCATTTTTTCTTTTACTATCAAAGAAATGGGGTCTGGGTCATCAAGGCCCCAGCGAGGTTTTGAGCAGCGCTCCATGACCCTGTTTACCGGCACGGCCCCAGCTCACTGGCCCGGCTGTTGAACGCCATCCCCTGACTGCCCTTACTGCCAACCATCACCGATTCCGTCACCGGCGGCAGCACCCCTGCCGGACCGCTCCACGCCAGCACCATGCTGGCGCCGGTGTGCTGCGGGAAATCGACATTGCGCAGGAACAGCTCCACCGCTCCCAGCGGCGGGATCACCTGCGGGGCTCCGTCGATAAAGTCCTTCAGCGGTTCGCCCTGATGACCAAACAACAGCGCCGAAGACACACTGAGCGGATGAGTCGGATTGGGGTTGCGCAGACTGATGGTCACCGCCACCGAAAACAGGTCGTTGTGCAAATAGCGGATCGCCGAATAGATCGGCAGGAACTGACGCCCCTGCGCCGCATCCTTGCCATACTGGGCAGGAATGGCAATCGGCCCGCACAGGGCGCTACGGACTTCGCTGGTCGTCGGCTCGGTGGCAGAGGCGGCTCCCCCCGTCAGCAGCAGCATCACAAGCAGACCTGCCGTGTACCCCAGACCTGTAAACCGCATGGCAGGCTCCCTTGAAAAAGCAAACACCGTGCCCTGTTGTAGCGCACGGTGTTGGTGATTACCAATCCTGCACAACAAAAACCCGGAGCCTGTACCAGACTCCGGGTTTCACACCTCACACGGACACGCCACAAGGCGAGTCCGGTTTAGCCCATGATGTTGTAACCGGCATCAATGAAGTGCACACCGCCGGTGATGTTGTGGGCTGCATCGGACACCAGGAACGAAGCATAGGCCCCGACGTCTTCGATGCTGACCAGAATGTGTTCCGGGGCCTTTTCCGCCGCCCGGGCCATCAGTTCGTCAAAGCGGTCAATGCCCGACGCGGCGCGGGTCTTCAGCGGGCCGGGCGACATGGCGTGGACGCGAATGCCCTTTTCGCCCAGCTCGGCGGCCATGTAACGGGTGACGCTTTCCAGCGCGGCCTTCACCGGCCCCATGACGTTGTAGTGATCGACCACCTTTTCCGAGCCATAGAACGACACGGTCAGCAGAGTGCCACCGTCCTTCATCAGCGGTTCGGCATAGCGGGCCATGCGGATGAACGAATGGCAGGACACATCCATCGCCATCGAGAATCCTTCGCGGCTGCAATCAACCACGCGGCCATGCAGGTCTTCCTTGGGCGCAAAGGCGATCGAGTGCAGCACGAAATCCAGCTTGCCCCATTTCTGTTCGATCTGGGCAAACACGTCCTTCAGCTCGCCACTTTCGCGCACATCGCACGGTCCCATCAGTTCGGCAGACAGGGTCTCGGCCAGCGGCACGACATAGGGCTTGGCTTTTTCGTTCAGGAACGTAACCGCCAGCTCGGCCCCCATGTCGCGGAAAACCTTGGCGCAGCCATAAGCGATCGACTGGTCATTGGCGATACCGACGATCAGGCCTTTTTTACCGTGCAGGGAAAACGGGTTGGTCATGGCGCCCTCGTGTTGGGAGAGTATTGGGGGAAGTGATGATGCAGTGCAGCATACGACACTCTCCCCGTCCCCGACAATGACTGTTCCATGAAAGGGTCTACTTAAAATAAGGAGATTGCAGTGCCATTACATGCAGTTCGCCTGATATTCAGGCAACACTCCCCTCCCCGTGCTGAACCGGTGTTTGCTTAATCTGACACCACTCTCGTGCTACCCTGCGGCGGTACCCGGACGATCCCCGCTTCAGGAGCCTCGATGATCCCCAGCCCGCTTACCGCATCAGCGGACCGTCCGACGATCTTTGTCGCCATTGCCAGTTACCGCGACCCTGATCTGGCCGCCACCATGAGCGACCTGTTCACCAAGGCCGATGCCCCGGACCGCCTGCGGGTGGGCGTCTGCCTGCAATGGGTGCCAGAGGACGATACCGACTGTGCCCCCTGGCCGGACCGCCCTGCTCAGGTGCGGGTGCTGGAGGTCCACGCCCGCGACAGTCAGGGGGCTTGCTGGGCCCGCTCCCGCACACAGGAGTTGATGGCCGGCGAAGACTATTATTTCCAGATCGACAGCCACATGCGCTTTGTCCCCGGCTGGGACAGCGTGCTACTGGCGATGCTGGCCGCCGCTCCGTCGCCGCGCGCGGTGCTGTCCACCTATCCCCTCAGCTTTGAGCCGCCATCGACCTTCAGCCCGCCGCGCTATGTGCGGATTCATCCCAAGGGCTTTGATACCGACGGCATCTTGTTGCAGCGGTCCACCGGCGCCGCGATCGAGGATGCTCCCAAGGCACTGGAGCCAACCTGTCACCTCGGTGCCGGGCTGCTGTTTGCGGCGGCGGCGATGGTCAGGGACGTGCCCTATGATCCCTACCTGTATTTTCAGGGCGAAGAAATCTCGCTGGCGGTGCGGTTGTGGAGCCACGGCTGGGACCTGTTCACCCCCAATCAGGCGGTGGCCTACCACGACTACACCCCCCGACCGTCCCGACCGCGGCATTGGGAAGACCAGAAAGACTGGGCTGTCCTGCGCCAGCGAGCCGCCAAGCGGGTGCGTCACATGCTGGGCATGGAGCAATATCCGGCCAGCGCCGAAGACCCCGCCCTGCGCGACATTGACCGCTATGGACTGGGCCGCGTCCGTTCGCTGGCCTCCTATGAAGCGGCCAGCGGGATCGACTTCCGGGTGCGTCTGATTGATGGCAAGCCCGGCCTGTTGCCCGACCGCGAGCCCGAACAGCCGACCGAAAGCCAGAAACGGCAGAAAGTCTTTTCCGCCATCTGGGCCGGCAATGGCTGGCGGTGTGAGGAAACCCGCTCAGGCTCTGGCTCGACGATGGCCGCCACCGCCACCCTGCGCCCCCGCCTGCGCGATGCCTTGCGCTTTCTGAATGTGCAGGTGCTGGCCGATGCAGGATGCGGCGACGGCAACTGGATTGCCGACCTGCTCCCCGATCTGCGTCTGTATCTTGGCTTTGACATCGCCCCCGAGGCGGTCAGCCACCTCATGCAACGGTTTGCCGATCAGACAGCGGTGTTTACCCGTCAGGCTGATATCGTCAGCACCGTTTTGCCACGCTGTGATGCCATTTTGTGCCGCGACGTTCTGACCCATCTGCCGGTCGAAGCAGCGCTGGCCGCCCTGCGGGCCTTTCAGCGCAGCGGCAGCCGTTACCTGATCGCCACCCACCACACCACCGAGCGCAACCAGTGGGTCACCACCGGCGGCTGGTATCCGACGGATCTGTGTGCAGCGCCCTTTTCCCTGCCAGAGCCAACCTTGCTGCTGCCCGAAGGTCTGACGGGCAGCAGCAAGGCTCTGGGAGTGTGGCCGTTACAGGAGCTTGCACCCCTCAAGCCCTGAAACAGTCCTGATGATCACCGTAAAACCGGTCAGTTGTTGCTGGAATGCGGTGTCTGGACGATCACCCCATACCACCCCAGTCCGCGATAGGTCTCATAGCCCGGTGTCAGGGCATAGCCCATCACCGCGCTGTCATGACGAACAGTATGGCCGATAGCCTGCTTGCTGGCGGGCAAGCCGACCCGTTCCGACAGAACGCCCTTGTTATCCGAAGAGGCAATCACCAACCCGGTCGAATCGACCAGCAGGCAGCGGGTGGAGCTTTTTTCCTCTTCGCTCAGACGGACCCCTTGCACCACGGCGCGGGCTTGCGGTTCCCAGTCAAAGAAAATCGCCAGCACACCCTGCGGAGCCCCATCAACTTCGCCATCCTGCCGGATGGCCGTCGCATAGGTCGCCACCTGCGCCCCGCCCAACAGATCGGACGCGCAGACGTCATCAACGATAAAGTCCCCGCCATCGCGCGTGGCCATCGCCTGGGTGAACCAGCGTTCCTGCTGCACCGAACGGCCGAGGACTCCCGGATAGCGGTCCGGGCGGCCATTGGCAACAACACGACCGTCGGCATCAATCACCCACAGGTCCAGATAGACGGTATAGGATGACAGGATCACCCCCAGCCGCTGGGACGCCCGGCGGCTGGTCGCGGCAGAGGGCTGTTGCACGGCGTCAACCACCGCACTGTCGGTTGCCCACCACCGCACATCACAGGACCGCTCATACAGGTTGCGGTCAATGATTTCGATCATGTTCAGGGCCAGATCAGCCAGGCGCGTTCCCCGCACGTGCTCGACCAGTCCACGCCCCAAGGACGACAGGTCACTGGCGCTCCCGACCAGTTCCTGCTGCAACTCGTTGGCCACCGACGAGATGGCCTGCGAGATGGATTTCACTTCACTGGCCACCACCGCAAACCCGCGCCCATGGTCTCCGGCCCGGTGCGCTTCGATCAGGGCGTTCAATGCCAGCATCCGGACAGAACCAGTGATGGCATGAATTTGGCTCATTTTTGATTCAGTAAGGTAAGAAACTTTTTCCGCAAGTTCGACAATACGCTCTGCGTTAGACATCGGCCCTCCTAACGATTGGCGAGTGTTCTTTATAGACTTGGTTTGCCGTTACCCGCCCGGTCTGCTGCATCCGTGAGGTCCGCACTGATACAACAACTGCCCATAAGTGTTTAAGCAAAAAATATGCCGCACTGCGGCAGAAGGCATAACAAAGGGTTAACAAAAGAGTGCCCGCGCATATGCCCGCCTTTTAGGCGGACCTGCCATATATATTCTCATAATAATATTATGGTATTTTATGAAACCATTTTGTGGGGCGTTTACCAGACCCGCACCGGAAAGCTCAGCCGGACCGTGGTCCCCTGCTCCAGCGCGCTGGTAATCTGCAGATCGCCGCCGTGCAGACGGACAAAGGCCACCGTCAACGGCAATCCCAGCCCGGTGCCTTCGTAACGGCGGGCCAGTCGGCTATCAATCTGCTGGAATGGCATCAGGGCGCGGGGGATGTCTTCGGCCCGCATGCCGATACCAGTGTCCTGCACCTCGATGATCAGGGTCCGGGCCTGTTCCGCCTCGGCTGCTGGCGGGCAAAAGGCCTTCAGCGTCACCGCCCCACCGGCGGGGGTGAACTTGATCGCATTGCCCAACAGATTGATCAGGATCTGCTTCAGGCGACGTGGTTCACCCCACATGTCGGGCAGGTTTGGTTCAATCGTGCTGCGCAGCTGAATGCCGGCATCGCTGGCGCGTACCGACACCAGCCGCAGGGCACTGTCGGCAATGTCGGCAAAGGCCACCCGTTCGGGATGCAGGGTCATTTCCCCGGCTTCCACCCGGCTGACATCAAGAATGTCGTTGATCACGTCCAGCAGGTGACGACCGGATTCCAGAATGTTGTAGGCATATTCCTTGTAGGACGGCGGCGTGACCACCCCAAACAGTTCGGAATAAATCACCTCGGAAAAGCCGATGATCGCATTCAGCGGTGTCCGCAGTTCATGGCTCATGTTGGCCAGGAACTCGGTCTTGGCCCGGTTGGCCCATTCGGCCTGTTCCTTGGCCACGATCAGGTCATCCTCGGCCTTGCGGCGAGCGGTGATGTCACCCAGCGACCCGGCCATCCGGTAGACATGCCCACGCGCATCCCGCACCGCCAGTCCACGATGCTGTACCCAGCGCAAGGCTCCATCGGCATCGGTGATGCGATAGCTGCAGGAAAAGAACGGGGTCAGCCCTTTCAGGTGTCGCCGCAACGCCTCGCGGAAGGCTGGCAGGTCTTCACGGCAGATCAGCGCCAGCCATTGTGATGGCTTTTGCACCGTCTGCGGATGAACCCCCAGAACGTCCCAGGTGTGCGGGCTGAAATAGACACAATCCGACCGCACATCCCAGTCCCAGATGGCTTCGTTGGTACCGGAAATCGCCAACTGGTGACGTTCTTCGCTGGCACGCAGGGCGGCTTCGGCTTCCTTGCGCTCGGTGATGTCGCGCACCACCCCGGTGAACAGGATGCGCCCGCCAATCCGCAGTTCCGACACCGCCAGCTCGATCGGGAACACGGTCCCGTCCTTGCGCTGGGCCACTTCCTCGCGGCCAATGCCGATGATTTTCTTGTGGCCGGTTTCCAGATAGTTTTCCAGATACTGGCCATGCATCTGCCGTTGCCCGCTGGGGATCAGCATGTGGACCGGCTGCCCGGCCACTTCGGCAGCGGTGTAGCCGAAAATGCGTTCGGCAGCGGTGTTGAAACTTTCGATCCGGCCACGGTGATCAATGGTAATGATGCCATCGACCACGGTATTCATGATCCCGTCCAGCTGCCGTTCACGGGCCAGCGTCGCATCATTGGCTTGCTGAATCTCGCTGAGGTCACGCCCGACCACCATCAGTTCGCTGCCATCATCGCACAGCGGCAACACTGCCAGCTCCAGCGGAGCCATCACCGGCCCCACCGTTTGCCCCGTCGCCTGTTCCGGCAGACACATCAGCGGCACCCGGTGCCAGCGTTCAAATTTTTTGGGGTCCTGCAACACCGCCCGCACCGTTGCCTGCTGATCCGGCGGCGCCAGATCGGCCAGCGCGCAGCCGATCAGGGTGTCTTCGCCATGCCCCAGAATCCGCAGCCCGGCCGGGTTGATATAGCCAATCAGACCATCTTTCAGCACACAGACCAGATCAGGCATCAGCTCGACCAGACGGCGGTGCCGCTGTTCGCTGTCGGCCAGCGCCTTTTCCGCCCGCCGCCGCAAGGTGATGTCGGATTCGATCGCCACCGCCCCGCCATCCGGCGTCCGTGCCTCACGCAACAGCACCGTCCGGCCATCGGCATACTCGATTTCACGCGGCCCGCGCGGGGCGCGATGATCCAGCAGGCGCTGCTGTATCCATGGCTCGGGATGGGAGCGCGCCGACGCAATCAGCCCGCTGTCCACCGCGGCCCGGACGATCTCTTCAAAGCTGGTGCCGGGCACCAGCAGGCTGCCCAGCCCCGGCAAGCCTTCCACAAAGCGCGCATTGCACAGCACCAGACGGTCATCGGCATCAAACAGGACAAACGCCTCGTTCATGCTGCCGATGGCCTGCCGCAGCCGGGCCCGCATGGCACGGGCTTCCTGCTCGGACTGCTCCAGCGTCTGGGCCTGCTGTTTGACGGTGCTGATATCGCTCAGCGTCAGTACCGTTTGCCCCTCGAGGGTGCGTGAAATCCGCTCGCGCAGCCAGCGGCCATTCTTCAGGGCATGGTCCAGCGGCTGGTTATGGCGCTTTTGATGGTGGTCCAGCCGGTGCTCGACAAAGAACGGGTCGGCAAAGGCCCCCCGCTCGGCCAGCAGCGACAGCAGGCTGGTGAACGGCAAACCGACCGGCAGCGCATGGTCCGGCAGGGACAACAGCGAGGCATACGACGGGTTGCTGTAGATCAGGTGATCATCGCTGTCAAAGACCGCCACCCCTTCGCTGACACTGCTGAGTGCCGCCGACACGATGGTCTGGAATTCATGGGAGGCCGTCGAACGCGGCAAGCGCCAGAACGGCTTTTTGCCCGAAGATTTTTTCTGCACAGGCATCCCTCCCCAACCCAAAGTCGTAACGATCGTCGTAGACACACGACCGTACAGAGCCCTTGGCAGCTCTTTGACGGCCTCCAGCGTTTCACAAAGAGCCGCCAACAGGAATAAGGTTTTTCAGAAAATGACCAAAAGAATATACCCCATCCCTGATGGTGGATAAAAGATGTACGACCATTCTCTTGCTGATGACCATCAACCGACCCGCGGCTAGACCAGCGTGCGCTAAATCTGATGCCACAGTACACGACAGTTGGTGGAGAATGGCGGACTGCCGTCCGCATCTGCCCGGGGGACGATGCCCCCGGACCCCCATTTTTTCTTTCAATATCAAATCAGTGGGGTCCGTGGCCTAAAGGCCCCGGCGAGGTTTGGAGCAGCGCTCCATGATCTTTTTGTTTTGTGTCGTGTACTGTGATCTGATGCAAGCACGCTGGTCCAGGATTTTGTTTTGCCGCATTGCTTATGCGAAAATCGGTTCCCACTTTTCGCACAACGCCGGTTTTTTCATGCCGCATTGCTTATGCGAAAACCGGTTCCCACTTTTCGCACAACGCCGGTTTCTTCATGCCGCGCTGTTTATGTGAAAACCGGTTCCCACTTTTCGCACAACGCTCCAGGGTTTGCCTGTTGGCACCGGAACAGGGTATGATACTTTATCCACGCCCATCCGGGCCTGTTCGGCTGGCCCACCGCACCAGCCCGTCATAAAGGAGGCTGCATGGCTGAAGAAACCTGGAAACGCTCCTGCGGCGTCGGTTCTTCCCATGATGCCCCACTGAACAAAAGCAACCCTGCCGGGATTCTGGCCCCGGTGGGGCGTGATGCGATCACCGAACCGGAAATGGTGCCGGAATCCTGCTGCATTTCCTGATGATTCAGGACCGGTGATTGTCTATATACTGAGACCAATGGCAACGCAGGGTTGACCCTGTGCATGAAGTGGGAGAAGTGGGCTATGGATAGTCCGACCGGGATGCCGCGCAAGTTGTTTACCGCCGAACTGCAACGGCGTCAGAGAGGCAGCGGTGACGGTGGCGAACGCCACGCCAGCAGCCCGTCCTTCTCTTCCGGGGATTCCGGACAGATGATGCGCGAGTTGCGCTCGATGAAAGAAGAGCTGCGCTCGCTTGACCATCTGTTGCGCGCCCACTTTGAACCGGCAGACGAAGTTGATGAAGATGCCCCCCAGGACGATCCGATCCTGCGGGAATACGAACGCCAGAAACAGGAAGTGATGATCCTGCGCACCGAGCTGCGGGCTTTGGCCAACTCGATTCAGGAGACCAAGCGCGAAATCGCCCACCTGCGTTCAAGCCACACCCAGGGCGACCGGCTGGTGGTGGTGGCCGGGGAACTTGATGCCATCGTCGGATCGACCGAACAGGCCACCGAAGGCATCCTTGATGCCGCCGAAAAAATCGACACCATCGCCCACACCCTGAAAGCTGCTGGCGACGACACCTATACGACCCGGCTGGCCGAAGACCTGACCGAGCACGTGATGGTGATCTTCGAGCACTGCAACTTTCAGGACATCACCGGTCAGCGCACCACCAAGGTGGTCAACACCCTGAAATTCATCGAAGACCGCATCGACAAGATGATCTCCATCTGGGGCCAGGACTCCTTCGCCGAACTGATCGGGGAAGAAGACCACAGCGAAGACGATGCACGCCTGCTCAATGGCCCGCAACTGGGGGCGGCTGCCATCTCGCAGGATGAAATCGACCGACTGTTTGATTGAGACGGGGAGTGTGGGGCGCGCCTCCACACCTCGCCGATGCTGTGCCTATCGGGCAAAAGGCCCCCGTCCACAGAGGATCGGGGGCCTTTTGCTGGATAAACAGACTCTATCTGGAAACAGTGCTCAGTGGGCAGTCTGCCCCTTCGCCGCCGCAGGAGCCGCCGGGCGACGCTGCGCCGACAAATCGAGACCTTCGCGGCGGATATCGGCCATCAGCGCGCGGGCATGTTCATCAAAGCACGCCTGACTGTAGGTATCGGCCCCGTGATGACGCAGGCTGTCCCGCACATCGCGCAGCCCGTAAATCAGGGTGCGCAGGAAATCGTCGCGGTCGTGGGCGCGGCTGGCGTCGGCAATGGCACCGTTCACCAGACGATCAACCAGCGCCACATCGGCCAGCGGATTCGGGTCGTCCTGGTACATCGCCACCCCGTGGAAACGGTCACGCAGGTGCGCCGTCACGCTGTCACTCAGCGAGGACATCCGGCGGGACAGACGGGCGATGTCACGATCCCGGCGGGCAATGATGCTGCGCATCACCGTCACCGCCAGCGTTACCACCAGCACCGCCACACACACCAGCCCGCTGGCCAGACGATAATCACCATTCTGCGCCAAAGTCGCTGCTTCGCCGCAGGCCCAGCCACTGACCGCCGCACTGACCACCCCGACCCCCCGTGCAAACAACCCCGGAGCACTGAGGCACAGCAGCAGCGTCATCACCAGATAGATCCCCGCCCCAATGGCCGGAGCCGATCCGTCGATCACCGAAAAGCCCTCGCGGCCAATCGCACGCACCACTGGAATGGCGAACAGGATACCGGTTCCGACCGCAGCCGAACCAAAGAGGATTTTCCCGAGCGGGCCAGTGATACGCATGGCAATCTCCTGTTTGTGTGCGGCGCGAGCCTCTGGGCTGGTTTCTGGGGGCATAGTGCTAAGGACTATGGTTCACTATACCCATGGCATGCCTTTTGTCGTGTGCTTTTCATCACAGACCATGACTTTTGTGACGAAAAAAGACGGAATCCTGCGACCAGCCCGCCATACCCCGATACATTCCCGTTCCAGACGTGGCAGAAACGCTCTACCGTGGTCCGTCATTTCCGCCGTTTCAGGACCCCTGTTGATGAGTTTTCTCGACCACATTCACGCCTGCAACCGCAAAGACCTGAGCCTTTTCAAGCCATTGATGATCAATGAGCAGCGTGTGGGCTGGGTCCGGTCAACGTTTGAACCCGAACTTGCCCGTTTCCCGCAGGTGGTCCGACTCGATCACAACGCCGTGAGCCTGTC
This sequence comes from Insolitispirillum peregrinum, assembly GCF_900156605.1. Classification (GTDB taxonomy): domain Bacteria; phylum Pseudomonadota; class Alphaproteobacteria; order Rhodospirillales; family Rhodospirillaceae; genus Insolitispirillum; species Insolitispirillum peregrinum. Next base: position 206,397 of record NZ_FTOA01000004.1, read on the forward strand.
TCCGGCCCTGTCCAGCCCGGACCTGCGCAGCGCCGCCATCGCCGAGGTCTTTGCCACTCTGGCCAGCGAAGGCCGCTGTCCCCAGCCGCGCGGCGAACTGTACGCCTGCAAGACATCATGGTCCGCCCCCGAGCTGTTCCGCATCGATCGGGCGCAGGTGTCGTATCTGGGGATCAGGGCCTATGGGGTTCACATGAACGGTTGGGTGCAGACCGCCGATGGTCCGGCCCTGTGGATCGGGCGGCGGGCACTGGACAAAAAGGTCGCCCCCGGCAAGCTCGACAACATGGTCGCCGGTGGTCAGCCTGCCGGTCTGTCATTGGTGGAAAACCTTGCCAAGGAAGCCGCCGAAGAGGCCGATGTTCCGGCCGCGCTGGTCGCACAGGCGCGCGCCGTCGGGGCGGTTACCTATTGCATGGAAGGATCAGGCGGGCTGAAGCCCGACACCATGTTCTGTTATGATCTGGAACTTCCCGCCGACTTCACCCCGCGCAATACCGATGGTGAAATGGTCGGCTTTGAGCTGTGGCCAGTGCGCAAGGCGCTGGAGGTCATTGCCGCTGGCGATGATTTCAAATTCAACGTCAATCTGGTGATTGTGGATTTTGCGCTGCGTCACGGCATTCTGACGCCGGACGACGAGCCGCACTATGAGGCGTTGCTGACCGGTCTGCGCCAGCCATTACCTTGAAAAAAATCCCGGACCCTGAACAAACCCCGGCGAGACGGGGCGCCATGCACTTCATCCCCTCTGCATGACGCCCTGGCACCGGTTCTTACTGGTCTTCGTCTTCCCGATTGGCGGGATCACCCATCACCACCGCTCCTAACGGCGGCAGCGGAGTGCTCACGTCAATGATGTCATCCAGAAGACCTGCACGAATGGCCATGGCAACCGCCTGAACACGGTTGGCCGCACGCATTTTGCGTTGGGCATTGCGCAGATGACTGATGACGGTTTGGTCAGAGATTCCCAAAATAACGCCGGTTTCCCAGGCCGTTTTGCCTTCAGCAGACCAAGCCAGGCATTCCCGTTCACGCGCGGTGAGCGGGCGGCCCGACAGGGCTGCCATGGCAAGGGCTTTCTGACTGCTCGGGCGCTTGGGGGCCGAGTCCAGACCGGGGGTGGTCAGAAGATCATCCGGGGTCGTAGCCTTGGCATATTCGCGCCGAGCTATGTGCGCTACCATGCTCATACTCCCTAAAAGGGGTTAACGACATGATCATGATAACCACTGTTCATTTGCGTTGTGAACGTCTGATTTGAAAAAATTCCAGTTTTTATCTTCTCGGTCTCGCCATGGGGTGTTTTCCAGAAAGAAAAACGCTCCCTGCGTTTATTGAAGTTTCCTAAATAGGAATAAAGGCTCATTTATACGCATTAATATCTCGCAAAAGTATAAAATCCGGGTGACACAATCGCCACCCGGAAGTTTTTTAGGGGTATTTGGCCGGTCCGTTATCCCTGAGTCGCCGTGAATGGGTCAGGAATCGTGACGTACAAATCACCGCCCTGCTGGCGGAATTTGTCGGCCATCTCCGCCATGCCCTCCTGCCGCTCGCGCCCGGCGTGGTCGCGGACCTCGTGCGAGATTTTCATCGAGCAGAACTTCGGGCCGCACATCGAACAGAAATGCGCTTCCTTGTGAGCATCCTTCGGCAGGGTCTCGTCGTGGAACTCCAGCGCCTTTTCCGGGTCGAGCGACAGGTTGAACTGGTCATGCCAGCGGAACGAGAAGCGGGCCCGCGACAGGGCATCATCCCGCAGCCGCGCCGCCGGATGGCCTTTCGCCAGATCAGCGGCATGGGCGGCAATCTTGTAGGTGACCACCCCCTGCCGCACGTCCTCGCGGTCGGGCAGGCCCAGATGCTCTTTCGGGGTCACGTAGCACAGCATCGCCGTCCCGAACCAGCCGATCATTGATGCCCCGATCGCCGAGGTGATGTGGTCATAGCCCGGTGCAATGTCGGTCACCAACGGCCCGAGGGTATAGAACGGCGCGTCACCACACAGCTTCTGCTGCAAGGCAACGTTGGCCTTGATCTTGTGCATCGGCACATGGCCGGGGCCTTCGATCATCACTTGCACGTCATGCTGCCAGGCGATTTTGGTCAGTTCGCCCAGCGTTTCCAGCTCGGCAAACTGGGCGGCATCGTTGGCGTCAGCAATCGAACCGGGGCGCAGGCCGTCGCCCAGCGACACCGCCACGTCATAGGCCCGCAGGATTTCACAGATTTCCGGGAAGCGGGTGTAGAGGAAGTTTTCGCGGTGATGGGCCAGACACCACTTGGCCATGATCGAGCCCCCGCGCGACACAATGCCGGTCACCCGGTTGGCGGTCAGCGGAATGTGCGACAACAACAGACCGGCATGGATGGTAAAGTAGTCCACCCCCTGCTCGCATTGTTCGATCAGGGTATCGCGGTAGACCTCCCAGCTCAGGTTTTCGGCAATGCCATCGACCTTTTCCAGTGCCTGATACAGCGGCACCGTCCCGATCGGCACCGGGCTGTTGCGCATGATCCATTCGCGGATGTGGTGGATGTTGCGCCCGGTAGACAGGTCCATCACCGTGTCGGCCCCCCAGCGGATCGACCACACCATTTTTTCGACTTCTTCGGCCACGCCCGAGGTCACCGCCGAGTTGCCGATGTTGGCATTGATCTTGACCAGAAAGTTACGGCCAATCGCCATCGGTTCCAGTTCACCGTGGTTGATGTTGGCCGGAATGATCGCCCGCCCGGCGGCAACTTCGGCCCGCACCCATTCCGGGGTGATCTCGTCGGGGATATCGGCTTCGAACGGCACCCCGTCCCGGCTGAGCGTTTCGCGCGCCTTGGCCAGCCCGAGATTCTCGCGCACCGCCACATATTCCATTTCCGGGGTGATGATCCCGGCGCGGGCATAGGCCAACTGGGTCACCGCCTTGCCATCGCGGGCGCGCAACGGACGCCGCTGCAACGGGAATTCCGGCACCGCATGGGCCGGGCCGACGTTGCCGTTGTCCTGCGGCTGCACCGGTCGCCCGTCATAAGCTTCGACATCGCCGCGCGCCAGCACCCAGGCATCACGGGGGCGCGACAGGCCCTCTTCGATGCAAATCCGCGCCGACGGATCACTGTATGGCCCCGAGGTATCATACAGCCGCACCGGCTCTTCGCGGGCCGAAGGATCAAGGGTGACCTCCCGGAACGGCACCTGCAGGCCGCTGGTGGTGGTCAGGTAATGCTTGCGCGACCCCGGAAACGGGCCGGTGGTCAAAGCGAAGTCACTGGGCAGGGTAATGTGGTTCATTGCGAGGATCTCCCTGGCGTCTGGATGGGAGATCCGGGCGCCGGTTGGGACATCCCCGCCAACTGTCTGGTCCACGCCAGCCCGCTGATGGGGGTGAGAGAGTACCGGCTTGCTGGCCCTTGGGCCTTGTGGCAACGGCACGCTCAGGTTCCTATCCCTCCGCCGGTATGACCCGGATCAGGTTCAAAGGGTTCCCGGCACGCCCAAGCGCCTGGTCTCAGCCGTCCTGATGGAACGGCACCCCTCGGAATGGCTTTAGAATGAGAGGCGTTCTACGACCTGTCAACCCCGCTCAGAACCGGCAGGCTCGCCACGAACGCCTGCGTTGCCGCTGCTTCATAGCGTTCCAGATGGCGGATCAGGGTAAAGGGGCGCGGGGCGACCGGCAGCGGCAGCGCATGCAGACGCCCGGCCGCCACATCGTCGGCCACCACCAGATCGGACAACCCGGCGGCACCGTGCCCACTGAGCAGGGCGGTCCGGATGGCCTCGCCATTCGGCAGGGTCAGCGTGATGCGCAAGCGGCGCAGGTCCACCCCCAACCCGTGCAACGCCTGTTCAAACTGGGCGCGGGTTCCCGAGCCATCTTCGCGGGCAATCCACGCCGCCTGCTCCAGCTCGGCAGCGGTCACCGTCGCCCGCCCGAACCACGGATGCCCCTGCCCGACGGCAATCACCAGCCGGTCCTCGGCACAGACCCGGCGGCTGACGTGCGGATCATCCACCGTGCTTTCCAGCAGCCCCAGATCAACATCCCCGGCCAGCACCGCCGCCAGCACCTGACGGCTGTTGCCGATGGCCAGCGTAATCGACACACCGGGATACTGTTCGGCAAAGCGGTGCAAGCGGGGCGGCAGCCAATAGGTTCCGGCGGTCTGGCTGGCGATGATCCGCATCGTGCCATGGCGCAGACCGGACAGGTCGGCCAGCTGCTGTTCAGCCCCGGCCACCTGTCGCAGGATCAGACGGGCCTGCGGGACCAGCAGACGACCGGCTTCGGTCAGGCTGACCGACCGGCCAATGCGATGGAACAACGGCACCTGATGGGCCTGTTCCAGTGTGGCAATCGCACTGCTGACCGCCGGTTGGGTCAGGCGCAACCGGCGGGCGGCACGGGTAAAGTGCAACTCTTCGGCAACGGCCACAAAAATCCGCAGTTGCTCCAGCGTCATCATCCCCGCGTCACCCCATCATCAGGACACCCCCCAGACTGAACAGGCTGATGAACACCGTCGCCAGCGCCGCCAGCAGCATCGGCCGCCCGCCCCGCCGCACCAGCGCCGCCGGAGCCGTCGCCAGTCCCATTCCGGCCAGTGCCACCGTCAACAGCCAGCGATCGACCGTCGCCACTCCGTCCAGCACCACAGGCGGCAGGATGTCACAGCTCGCCACCCCCACCAAGGCCAGAAAACCCAAAGCAAACCACGGGATGGTCACCCGCCGCCCGGCTCCCACGGCCTGCCCCGCCGACCGGGTCGGCCCAACCTGCCCCGCCGACCGGGTCGGCCCAACCTGCCCCGCCGACCGGGTCGGCCCAACCTGCCCCGCCGACCGGGTCGGCAAAGCCAGCAGCAGCACAAACACCACCGGTACCACCAGCACCACCCGCGCCAGCTTGGTGATGGTCGCCATTTCCCCCGCCTGCGGGCTGTACTGATAGGCGGCGGCGATCACCTGTGCGACCTCGTGAATGGCAACACCACTCCACAGCCCAAAGGCATGGTCGCCCAGCCCGATCAGCCCGGCCAGCAACGGAAAGCCCAGCATCGACAGGGTGCCGAACACCGTGACCATCGCCACCGCATAGGCCACGTCGGCATCATCGCCCTCGACCGCCGCATTGGCCGCCACCACCGCCGAAGCACCACAAATCGAGGTTCCCGCCGCAATCAGGCGGGTCAGGCGAGCCTCGACCCGCAACAGGTGTCCGCATCCCAGGGTAAAGACAAAGGTCGCGGCCACCGTGCCGACGATCAACGCACCACCGCTCCAGCCCAGTGCCTGCATCTGGCCGAGGGTAATTTGCAGCCCCAGCAGCGCCACCCCGATCCGCAACAGGCGTTTCATCACCAGCGCGATCCCCGGCGCAAACAGCGGCAGGCTGGCCACCGGCTGTCGGCGGACACTGTTCAGGGCAATCCCCAGCACCACCGCCAGAATCAACGGACTGGCCCAGCCCAGAGCGGGCAGCCGGTGCAGTTCGCTGGCCCCGACCGCCAGCGCCACCGACAACGCCAATCCGGCCCACGGGCCGTAGCGACGGGGAGCATCAGCAGCGGGAACAGGACAAGCGGTAGGGGACGCGGCCATCAGTGCCTCCGGGGTTTTCTTGATCAACGATCAAAACGTCTCCCTTGGGGATACTCCCGCCCACCCCTTGATAACCAATCTCTAATTTCATGGCGTTTGATAAGGAAAATTTATCGTATATCCCTCTACCAACCACAAATACATCACGTATAATATAGCCACCCCGCCCTACCCCCCTGACCGGCGGCGCTCCGTTCATGCACATCCATTCGGGGGTCCCATGACCACATCGCACACCGCCGATGCCACAGACCAGCCTGCTGGCGGGCAGCGCTTTTTTGTCTCCTACAGCGGCGTCCGCCTGCCGTTCCGGCTGGTGACAGAGCTGACGCCCGCCGAAATCCACAACCGCAACACCTTTTTCCGCGCCGACTACGACGCTGCCGGGCGTCTGCTCGGCTTTGAGAAGGTGGTTTACGGCGAAGTGGCGATGTCGCACCGCTATCGCTATTACCCTTGCGGTGCCCTGCAACAGGCAGACATCACCAATCATGCCGACGAGGAAACCACCGTGCTGGAGTTTCCCCAACCGGTCGCCGGATAAAGGATACGTCCTGTATCCTTGCGAAAACCGGTTCCCACTTTTCGCACCCTGCTAAGGCTTGTTTTAAGAAAACGGCTCTAAGATATAGACTGGCTGACAGGGCTACCCCGCCCTGTCAGCCTTCCGCCCCATCACCGCACGCAGGAGCTTTCTGCCCATGCACACCAGCCACCACCTGTCTGGCGACGATGCCACCGATCTGCGGCGCCGGACCCGCTTCATGGAACAGCTGGATATCGCCATCCGCTCGGCCAACCGCGAACTGCTCAGCAAGGCCCTGCCCCAGCTCGACCACGACGCATTCTTTCGGCTGGCGGTCGGGGTGGCCAAAGTCCGCGCCAGCTATCTGGCGGCGGTAATGGCGGTGGACTGGCACGCCCCGTCTGCGGACGAAATCGCCCGACTGGCCGATCTGCGCGGCCAGTACGAGGAAGCCAAGGCGGGCTTTGATGCCTTGCGCCATGCCGTTGACCGTGGCTATGCCCCGCTGCATCTGGGCGAAACGCCCCACAGCGACGGCGAATAAGGAGAAACCCCGATGGCCACCCACCGCCCGACCTATACGGTTCCGTCACCGGAAAAGCCTGCCGCGAAAAGCAGCCATGACGGTCAGGTCTGCCAGAAATGCGGCGCCATGTTCCGCTGGAAACGCACCCTCGAAGACGATCCCAACTCGCCGCTGACCCTGAAGCTGGTCGAGCCGTCGCGCAAGTGTGACTGCGGCTATGGCAAGGCCCGCCGCGCCTGACCGCACAGATATCCAGCCAGCAGATCAACGATGGCCTGTCCGGCGGCCTCGGCAGAACACGGGGCACCCGGCGGGATCACAGCGGCATGGATCAACGATTCCATCGTTTGCACCATCACCCATGTCGCCAGCTCCGGGTCCTGCGGGACCACTTCGCTCCGGTGTTCGTCCAGCAGGGCGCGGATGCGCTGCCGGATGCCCTGATCGGTCGGGCTCTGGTCTGCTGGAGCGTCGAAAAACGGAAACTCCTTCTCCAGCACCCGGTGTAATTCTGGCGCGACCCGATGGGCCGCCAGCCACGCCTGGACAAGAGATGCCAGTTTGCTGCGCAAATCCCGCGTGTCTGCCCCTGCCGCTGAAGGGCTGCCTAGGGCACGCTCCATTGCCGCATGCATCTCTGCCGCATGCCGCTCGTGCAGCGCCGTCAGCAGGGCATCCTTGTTGGGAAAATACTGATAGACCGATCCAACGCTGACGCCAGCGCGTTCCGCCACCAGATTGGTATTGGTTCCGGCATAGCCCCGTTCGGTCAGAACGCGAGCCGTTGCCTCCAGAATGGCCTCCACCAGAGCACGGGAACGGCTTTGACGCGGGATGCGGCGAGGCTGGGGCAAGGAGGGCATGGGGCTGTCCGAACGCGAGTTTGCAACAGGGATCATCCCTCATATCCTTCCAGATATCGAGCAAATACTCATGTTTGGAGGACGTGATGTCCAACAAGTCTCAAAAAACAGTGTCCCCGGCAATTCCATCGCCGCCCGCCGCCAGCGTCTTTCTCAAGGTGCTGCCAATCACGCTGGCAGTGTTCATCGGGTTTCTGACCATCGGCCTGCCCTTGCCGGTTCTGCCCCTGCATGTCTCTGGTGTGCTGGGCATGGGCCCCCTGATGGTGGGGGCGGTGATCGGTACGCAGTTTGTCGCAGCCCTGCTGTCCCGGGCCTGGGCCGGGGCACTGGCCGACACGCGGGGAGCCAAACGCGCGGTGGTGACCGGCTTTCTGGTTGCGTCCTGTTCCGGAGGAGCCTACCTCGTGTCGCTGTCTTTCCTCTCTTCGCCAGCACCATCGGTGTGGTGTCTGCTGGTGGGCCGGGTGTTGCTGGGGTGTGGTGAAAGCCTGATTGTCACCGGTGCCCTGAGCTGGGCGATCGGACTGGTTGGTCCGCAGAACGCGGGCAAAGCCATGGCGTGGATCGGGATGGCCATTTACGGCGCCTATGCCGTCGGCGCTCCCGTCGGGATTGCCGTGCAGCGGGAAATCGGCTTTGCCGGCCTGTCGGTCGCGGCGATCCTCCTGCCGCTGATCGCATTGGCACTGGTGGCCCGTGTACGGGCGATTGCCCCGGCTGCGGCGCAACGGATGCCATTCTATACCGTGCTGGGCGTGGTGTGGCAGGCAGGCACCGGGCTGGCGCTGTGCTGTGTCGGCTTTGGTGTGATCACCACGTTCATTGCCCTGCTGTTTGCGGCCCGTGGCTGGGACACTGCGTCGCTGACGTTCACCGCCTTTGGCCTCGCGTTCATTGCCGCCCGTGTGTTCTTTGCCCACCTCCCCGACGCCTTGGGGGGTGCACGGGTGGCGCTGGTCTGTGTCCTGATCGAAGCGCTGGGCCAGTTGCTCATCTGGGGCGCAGAGACAGCGGTGATGGCCCATATCGGCGCTGCCCTGACAGGATTTGGCTATTCACTGGCCTTTCCGGGCTTTGGGGTGGAAGCCGTCCGCCGCGCTCCACCCCAGAGTCGGGGGACGGCCATGGGGGCCTATGTTGCCTTCAGCGATGTTTCCCTCGGCATCACCGGCCCGCTGATGGGGGCCGTGGCCAGCGCATGGAGCCTGGACGCCGTTTATCTCGCCGGTGCCGGTGCGGTCGCCCTGTCTGCACTGGTGGCGGTGCGCCTGCTCACGTCCCCTCGTCCGGCCTGACAAGGACGAGACTCGTCCTGTACGCCGTACGGCACCCCAGAGCTGTGAACCTCAAACATGAGTCCACAGTACACGACAAGCAGAAAACAGGATCATGGAGCGCTGCTCCACACCTCGCTGGGGCCAGTCGGCCCCAGACCCCGTTCCTTTGATCATAAAAGAAAAAAGAGGGGCCCGGTGGCATCGTCCCCAAGTGAACGGTCGCGGCCTCAGGCCCTGAATGGGTTTGGGCGATAGCCCATTCTTTTCCACAAATTGTCGTGTCCTGTGGCATCAGGTTTAACGCACGCTGGTCTAAAACAACCCCATCAGGTGGCGGTCGGCAATCACCGCCAGAAAGACCCCGCACAGGTATTGCATCGAGCCAAAGAAGGTCCGCCGTGCCCACAGTGGCCCCGGTTCCCGTGCCAGTCGCCACGACAGCCACAGGAAATGACCACCAAAGGCCAGCGACAGCACGCCATACACCACCCCCAGTTCCCCCAGCAGCCACGGCAGCAGGGACGACAGCACCAGCAGCACCGAATTGACCAGAATCCAGCGGGCGCAGCGGACGGTTCCGATCAGCACCGGCAGCATCGGCACTCCGGCGCGGGCGTAATCGTCTTTCAGCAGGATCGCCAGCGCCCAGAAATGCGATGGCGTCCACAGGAACAGCGTCACCGCCATCAGCGTTGGCAGCAGCCATTGCTGCGGGTCGGCGGCGGCGGCTCCGGCCAGCAAGGCAAAGCTGCCTGCGGCACCACCGACCACGATGTTCAGCCAGGTGCGCCGCTTCAGCCAGACGGTATAAACCACCCCATAGATGAACGCCCCCAGAAACAGGTGCAGGGCGACCACCCAGTTGAACAGCCCGGCCGCCATGGTCAGACCCGCCACCAGCAACACCGCTGCCACCCAGACCGCCGACCATGGATTGCCAAGACTGCCGCGCGCCAGCGGACGGCGGGCGGTTCGTGTCATCAGCCGGTCCAGATCACGATCATAAAAATGGTTGAACACCGACGATGATGACGAGCCCAGCATCATCGCACAGCCCAACCCCAGCAACGCCCAACCATCGATCTGTGGCGCGATGGCACCATAACCGACCATGGCGGTGATGCCGATCATCATGCCGATACGCATCTTGCACAATTCGAGATACTGGCGGAGCACCCCCGCCGCCGCCATCGCCCGGCTACCCGGCGGCAAGCCGGATCGTGGCGGACGCTTGACGTAACGGACCCAATCGGTAAAGCCGGGACTGTGGCGCATGGTGGCCTCCCAGATAGAAACCAGAGCCAGAGAGAATGGATGTCAGTGATAGGCTTTGCCGTGGACCCGGGCGAGAAACTCGTCGGCTCCATGGGTGCCGACCTTGGCAATGATGCTGCCGTAGGCCAGCAAAGCCAGCAGGGCAAACAGGACCCCCAGCATGATGCGGCGCAAAACGGCACGGGGAGGATGTGGCATGACGACCCCCACTTAAAGACCACTCATTCAGGTAGGAAATTATCTGGTCATTCCTCTCACCAGAAACAAGACAGGGTCTGGACTCTGGTGTTTCTCATCCCCAAATGTCAGACTACGCAAAGGGGAAATATGTGGCGTTCCCGGTACCACCCCCGCTACCGCTGTGTCACCGCACGTTTCCATATCGGATTCAGGAGGCTGGACCATGGCAACAACCGACACGCAGGAAAAATTTACCCGTCCGTTCCACCACGATTCCAACCGCTACTGGTTCGGAGATCGCGCTCCGCCGCCAGTCAATCAGGTGACCGTCGATGAGTCCGCCCACTGGCTGGCCATGGGCTGGTCCGATTTATGGGCCGCCCCCCGTGTCAGCCTGTCCTATGGCGCGGTGTTTGTGGTAACCGCCTATCTGATCTTTTTCGGCCTGTCGGCGGTGGGGATGGAGTCGCTGATCCTGCCGATGACCGCCGGTTTCATGCTGGTTGGCCCGCTGGCCGCCGTCGGCCTGTACGAAGTCAGCCGCCGCCACGCCTGCGCCGAAGACATCACCCTGCGCGAGGCCTTTGCCACCTTTTTCCGCCGCAGTGACCAGTTGCTGGTGGTCGGCCTGACCCTGATGGTGATGATGCTGGCGTGGTTCATGGTCGCCCTGCTGATTTTCGCCAGCTTTTACCATTCAGCGCCTCCCAGCATGGACCGCTTTTTCAGCGATATCCTGATGGCCCCACAGGCTCCACTGTTCCTGCTGGTCGGCACGGTGGCCGGGGGGGTAATCGCCGCTGCGGTGTTCACCCTGACCGCCATCTCGGTGCCGATGCTGGTCGACCGCGACGTGTCTGCCGTCCATGCGATGGCCTGCAGCGTCCGCGCCGTCAGCCGCAACTGGAAAGTGATGATCGGCTGGGCGGCGATGATCGTGCTGGTGACCGGCTTTGGACTGGCGACGTTCTTTGTCGGACTGGCGATCACCCTGCCGCTGGTCGGCCATGCCACCTGGCACGCTTACAAGGCGATCATTGTCGATAATGGCTGATCACGGTTGGTTATTCCGCACGAGAGGCGGGCAAGGGAGAGATCCGGTGACAGACCGTCTCTCCCTTGTTGCGTCCGGGCTGCTCCTGTTGCGCCAGCAGGGTCAGCCCCCGCCCGGCGCAGAAATCGCGCACGGTGGCAATCGCCGCCGGGTCGTCGGTCAGCAGCTCGACCACCGCATCGTCGGCCAGCCCCTGCAAGGCTTTTTGCAGGCGCAAAATCGGCAACGGGCAGACCAGACCACGGGCATCAATCACCAGCGGAGACGCAACAGCAGACAAAGACACCGGGAAACCTCGTGCAGACCAATCGTCGATAGGACTTTAGCATAACAGACCGCCCGCCGCCGCTGCGCTACTGTTTGTCAGAATGCCGGAAACAGGGGCAAGGAATCGATGCGGCACAACCAGCGGCTTGACAGGATCGTGCTCGGCCTGCTGCTGACCCTGCCGTCAGTGGCCCATGCGGACGAGCAGGTCCGTCAGCCGGGACTGGTGCCCTATCTGGTCAGCGGCGACGGTATTGCCGCTCCGCTGACCACGACTCCCGGTGATCCACAACGCGGGCAGGCAATCGTTGCCGGACGCACACAGGGCAACTGCCTGACCTGCCACCGCGCCCCGATTCCCAACGAAGACTTTCAGGGCCAGATCGGCCCCGATCTGCGCGGCGTCGGGCGGCGGCTGTCGCTGGCCCGGCTTCGCCTGCGGGTGGTCGATGCCCGCCGCCAGTCCCCCGACAGCGTGATGCCCCCGTTCTATCGCACCGGCGACGCGGTGCAGGTGGCTCCGGCCCAGGCCGAGACGCCGCTGCTGACGGCCCAGCAGGTGGAAGATGTGGTGAGCTATCTCGCCAGCCTGACGGAGACCTCGCCATGACCCCACCCCCTGTGAGCCGTCGGACCCTGCTGGCGGCGGCCCTCGCCTGCCCCTTGCCGCTGCTGTGGTCGCGTCTGGCGCGGGCCACGCCGTCGCAGGCTCAGGCGCTGATTGCCGGTCTGCAACAAGGGGCGACCCTGCTGTCTTCGTCACTGATCCGACTGGAAGCCCCCGAACTGGCCGAGAACGGCAACACCGTTCCCTTTGGCATCACCGTTGACAGCCCGATGACCGCCGACGATCACCTGCAACGGCTGCACATCATTTCCGAGGTCAACCCGCTGCCCGAGATTGCCACCATCCATGTGACTCCGGCCCTCGGCGTGGCACAGGTGCGCACCCGTATCCGGCTGGCCGCCACCCAGACCGTGCTGGTGGTGGCGGTGTTTTCCGGCCAGCGGGTGGCAGTGGCCGGGCGCGAGGTCAAAGTCACCATTGGCGGCTGCGGCGGATGACAGGAGAACTTGCATGACCGACGCCCTCGGCTCCCCCCGGCTGAAAGTCCCCGCCAGCGTGCGCAGAGGCGAGGTCTTTACGGTCAAAAGCATTCTCGCCCACCCGATGGAATCGGGCCTGCGCAAGGACGAGCACGGCCTGTTGATCCCGCGCCGGATTGTGCGGCAGGTGACGGTTTCCCTTGATGGTCAGGAGCTGATGCGCGCTGACTGGAACCCCGGCATCTCGGCCAATCCCTATTGGGAATTTGCCCTGAAAGCCGACCATGGCGGCCTGCTGGTGATGGAGTGGCATGATGATGACGGCAGCCTTTACCGTGCCGAAGTGGCGGTTACGGTGGTTCCTTGATCTGCTGGCCTTGACCCTGTGGAGCAGCACGGTGCAGGCGGCGGAGGTGGCCTTGCCGTCGTTGCCCACCGACCTTGCCGCCTATCGCATCGGCCAGAGCTATTCCGGCCTGCTGATCGCCGACCCGACCACCCGCGAGATGGAATGGGACGACGTTGCCAACCCCGGTATGTTGTGGGTGGAACGGGCGCAAGCCCTGTGGGAACAGCGCGACGGGCAGGCTGGCAAGGCCTGCGGTGACTGTCACCATGCGCCCGCATCCCTGCGCGGTGCGGCCACGGGCTATCCGCAGGTGGCAGCCGATGGCAAAACCCTGCACACCCTCGAAGACCGCATCAACCAGTGCCGCCAACAGCAGATGCAGGCCGCTCCGTGGCCCTATGACAGTGATGCGCTGGTGGCGATGACCACGCTGGTCAAGGGCCAGTCGCGCGGTTTGCCGATGGCGGTGCGCATTGATGGTCCGGCTGCCCGATGGTTCCGGCGGGGCGAACAGGTCTATCAGCGCCGGATCGGCCTGATGCGGCTGTCCTGTCATGACTGCCACGTCACGCTGGAAGGCGCCTCGTTGCGTGCCGAACAGCTGTCGCAGGGCCAGAGCAACGGCTTTCCCACCTATCGCCTGAAATGGCAAGACCTCGGCTCGCTGCAACGGCGGTTCCGCGAGTGCAACAGCAACATCAAGGCCGAGCCGTTGCCCTATGGTGATCCCGACTATCAGGCGCTGGAGCTGTATCTGGCGTGGCGCGGCAACGGCCTGCCGATCGAAACCCCGGCGGTGCGCAAATGAGACTCAGCCGCCGCGACTTTCTCGCCACCCTCGCCGCCTGCGCCCTGCCGCTGCACAGCGGGCGGGCTGCCGGGCCGGGACTCGATGACCTGCTGGCCTTTCCGGCGCTCGGGCAAGTGACCCTGCTGCACCTGCCGGACCTGCACGCCCAGTTGACCCCGCTGTACCTGCGCGAGCCGCTTCCCGATCCACAATTTGCCGCCCAACTGGCCGGGCTGGCCGACGACAGTCCGCTGGCCTATGCCCTGCGCCCCGACCGCTTTGAACAGTTGGCCGCCAGTTATGGCCGTCTGGGTGGCGTGGCCCACCTTGCAACCCTGATTGCCGCCATCCGCGCCGAGCGACCGGGGCGGACCCTGCTGTTTGACGGCGGCGACAGTTGGCAAGGATCGTATGGGGCGTTGCAGTCGCAGGGCGAAGAGATGCTGACGGTGATGCAGGCCTTGGGCATTGACGCCATGACCGGCCACTGGGAATTCACCTATGGCGCCGAGCGGGTGCAGGCGTTGTTTGCCCGCCTGCCCTGTCCCTTTCTGGCGGGCAACGTGCGCGACACCACCTGGAACGAGCCGGTGTTCACCCCGTGGACGCTGTTCGAGCGCGGCGGCCTGCTGGTGGCGGTGATCGGGCAGGCCTATCCCTACACCCCGATTGCCAACCCGCGCCACCTGATCCCCGACTGGTCGTTCGGCATCCATGAAGACCTGCTGCGCCAGCACATTACCGAGGTACGGGTGCAGGGGGCTGATCTGGTGGTGTTGCTGTCGCACAACGGGCTGGCGGTTGATTGTGCTCTGGCCGGGCGGGTGGCCGGGCTGGACGTAATTCTCAGCGGTCACACCCACGAGGCCCTGCCTGCGGCGATTCGGGTGGCCGACAGCCTGATCATCACTGGCGGCTCCCATGGCAAAGTGCTGGCCCGGCTGGATATCGAGGTGCAGAACAAGCGCATCAGCGCCTTTCGCTTTGCCCAGATTCCGGTGCTCAGTGCCGCCCTTCCGGCGGACCCGGCGATGGCGGCGCTGGTGGCCTCGTTGCGCCAGCCGCACGAAGCCCATCTGCGCCAGCCGGTCGGCCATACCAGCCACTGGCTGACCCGGCGCGGCACGCTGGGCGGCAGCTTTGATCATTTGCTGTGCGCCGCCCTGCTGGAGCAGCACGACGCCGAAATTGCCCTCTCCCCCGGCTTTCGCTGGGGCGGCTGTGTGCCCGCCGGGCAAGAGATCACCCGCGAAGACCTGTATAGCCAGACCGCCATCACCTACCCCGCCAGTTACCGGCGGCAGATGAGCGGGGCACAGATCAAAGGGATTCTGGAAGACGTGGCCGACAATCTGTTCCACCCCAACCCCTATTACCGGCAAGGCGGCGACATGGTGCGCACCGGTGGGCTGTCGTACCGGATTGATCCCCGCCAGCCGATCGGACAGCGGATTCAGGATCTCAGACTGGCCCGCAGCGACAGCCCGCTGATGGCAGAGAGATCATATGTGGTGGCAGGCTGGGCCAGCGTGGCAGCGGACGGAGCTGATGGCCCGCCGATGTGGCAAGTGGCCGAGGCCCATCTACGCCATCGGCCAGAGGTCGAGCCGTCATCGTTGGGAGAGGTGGCCTTGATCGCTCCCTCTCCCTAAAGCAGTGAGCACAAAGTGGGACACAGTACACGACAGTTGGCAAGAAAGTGCAGGCTGCCGCCTGAACTGCTCGGGGGCCAATGCCCCCGACCCCCCATTTTCTTTGAAAATTAAAGGAATGGGGTCCGGGGCCTCAAGGCCCCGGCGAGGTTTGGAGCAGCGCTCCATGACTGCATTACTCGAACGCGTCTTCCCAGGTGCCCTGCGTGGCGGCCTTGGAATATTCGGTGGCGCGGTTTTCAAAGAAGTTGGCGTGTTCCACCGCGTTCAGCATCGCGTCCAGCCACGGCAGCGGGTTCTTTTCCACCCCATAGCGCGGCACCAGCCCCAGCTGGGTCAGGCGGCGGTCGGCGATATAGCGCAGGTACAGCTTGACGTCGCCGGGGGTCATGCCTTCCACCGCGCCCATTTCAAAGGCGAGGTCAATGAAGGCGTCTTCGTGGTGCAGGATGGTTTCGCAGGCTTCGTACAGGTCGTTGGCCAGCGCCTCCTGATCGACGTCGGGATTTTCGGCGAGGAAGGTCTTGTACAGGCGGATGATCGAGTTGCAGTGCAGGGTCTCGTCACGCACCGACCATGTCACGATCTGCCCCATGCCCTTCATCTTGTTGAAGCGCGGGAAGTTCATCAAGATCGCAAAGCTGGCGAACAGTTGCAGGCCTTCGGTAAAGGCCCCGAACACCGCCATGGTGCGGGCGATGTCTTCCTTGGTATCAACGCCCCACACCTGCATGTAGTCGTACTTGTCCTTCATTTCCTTGTAGTGGAGGAAGGCCTGGTATTCGACTTCGGGGATGCCGATGGTGTCCAGCAGGTGCGAATAGGCGGCAATATGGATGGTTTCCATATTGGAAAAGGCCGCCAGCATCATCTGGACTTCGGTCGGTTTGAACACGCGGGTGTAATGCCGCATGTAGCAGTTGTTCACTTCGATATCCGACTGGGTAAAGAAGCGGAAAATCTGCGTCAGCAGGTGGCGTTCGGCTTCGCTCAGCTTGTGGTGCCAGTCCTTGACGTCATCGGCCAGCGGCACTTCTTCCGGCAGCCAGTGAATCTGTTGCTGGGTCAGCCACGCGTCATAGCACCAGGGATAGCGGAACGGTTTGTAGACCGGCTGGGCATCAAGCAAGGACATGATCGTCTCACGGTGGGATGGGAAAGACAGAAAACCGTTGGCCGGTTTTCGCAAAAAATACGACAGGAGAAAACCGGGAGCAGGCCGCGGCCCGCTCCTCGATTCCGCGATCGCTTTGTCGTGCCATGTCACAGGACGCGACAGCAAGGAAACAAGGACGTGGAGCGCTGCTCCACACCTCGCTGGGGCCTTCAGGCCCCAGACCCCATTCCTTTGAATTCAGAGAAAAAATGGGGGTTCGGGGGCATTGGTCCCCGAACGGGTTCGGGCGGTAGCCCGCTCTTGTTACTCAACTGTCGTGTACTGTGGTTATTTACCGCACGGGCTTACTGGCAGGCCAGGCACTCTTCGTAATCGGTGCTGTTCGAGCTGTCGTTGGCCGCCGCAATCGGGCCGGTGGGGCTGGCAATGCCCGCCACCTGCGTCGGGGCGGTCCCCAGACCGCCAGGAATGCTGACCGCCTGCGACGAGATCACTTCCGCCCGCTGGATCGACTTCGAGCGGCAGTAGTACAGGCTTTTCACGCCCTTTTTCCACGCCTGCAGGTGAATCTGGTGCAGGTCGCGCTTGTGCACGTCAGCCGGCAGGAAGACGTTCAGCGACTGCGCCTGATCAATGAAGGCGGCACGGTCGGCGGCATGCTCAATCACCCAGCGCTGATCCAGCTCGAAGGCAGTCTTGAAGATGTCCTTCTCGTCCTGGGTCAGGAAGTCGAGGTGCTGCACCGAACCTTCGTTGACGGTGATCGAGGTCCACACCTCTTCGTTGTCCTGCCCGCGCTCGGCCAGCAGGGTCTTGAGGTACGGATTGCGGACGTTGAACGAACCGGACAGCGTCTTGTGCATGTAGCTGTTGGCGGCCATCGGCTCGATGCCCGGGCTGGCCCCGCCGCAGATGATCGAAATCGAGGCGGTCGGCGCAATGGCGGTCTTGTTGGAGAAGCGTTCCATGAAACCGTAATCGGCAGCATCCGGGCACGGGCCACGTTCCATCGCCAGCGCCTTCGAGGCGGCATCGACGCCTTCCTTCAGGTGCTTGAACACCATCTTGTTCCACACCTTGGCCATCGCCGATTCGAACGGCACGCCCTTGGCCTGCAGGAACGAATGGAAGCCCATCACCCCCAGCCCGACCGAGCGTTCGCGCATCGCCGAGTACTTGGCCTTGGCCATGCTGTCCGGGGCGCGGTCGATGAAGTCCTGTAACACGTTGTCGAGGAAGCGCATCACGTCTTCAATAAAGCGCGGGTCTTCGCGCCATTCGAGGAAGGTTTCCAGGTTCAGCGACGACAGGCAGCACACCGCCGTGCGGTCCTTGCCCAGATGGTCGCGGCCGGTCGGCAGGGTGATTTCGGCGCACAGGTTCGAGGTCTTGACCGTCAGCCCGGCCAGCCGGTGATGTTCGGGCAGGCTGTTGTTGACGGTATCGGAATAGACGATGTACGGCTCGCCGGTTTCCACCCGCGCCAGCAGGATGCGAATCCACAGCGCGCGCGCCTTCACCCGCCGCATCACCGACCCGTCACGCGGGCTGATCAGCGGCCATTCGTCGTCCTTTTCCACCGCCCGCATGAAGGCGTCGGTCAGCAGGATGCCATGGTGCAGGTTCAGCGCCTTGCGATTCGGGTCGCCACCGGTCGGACGGCGCAGTTCGATGAATTCTTCGATTTCCGGGTGGTTGACCGGCATGTACACCGCCGCCGAACCACGGCGCAGCGAGCCCTGGGAAATGGCCAGCGTCAGGCTGTCCATCACCCGGATGAACGGCACCACGCCCGAGGTCTTGCCGACCGCGCCGACCGGCTCGCCAATCGAGCGCAGGTTGCCCCAGTAGCTGCCGATCCCGCCGCCCTTGGAGGCCAGCCAGACGTTTTCCGTCCACAGATCGACAATGCCGTTCAGGCTGTCTTCGGCTTCGTTCAAAAAGCAGGAAATCGGCAGGCCACGGTTGCTGCCGCCATTCGACAGCACCGGCGTGGCCGGCATGAACCACATTTTGGAAATGTAGTCATAGATGCGCTGGGCGTGGGCATCATCGTCGCCATAGGCGCTGGCCACGCGGGCAAACAGATCCTGATAGCTTTCACCCGGCAGCAGGTAGCGGTCTTCGAGCACGGCCTTGCCAAAGGTGGTCAGCAGGCTATCGCGGGAGGGGTCCGTCTGCACACGCGGATGATGAGCGATCTGAACGACGTTGAGCACTACGAAGCCTCCTGAACCGAAGAAATTGGCGCCCTGCTTACGGAATCCTCCCCCTGCCGCCGGAAAGGGCCCTGCGGAGGAGTGGACAGGAAGGCATGGTGCCTGGGTGTATCTGTTCTGACGAGCGAGCCGTGCGGTGACGCACTGCACCCGATCCATATATGGGACGCCAACGGGGGTCGTCATCAATATGTTGGGGCTGGGCTCCTTTCGACGGCGGGCATATTGACGCTTTGATGACGGCAACGCAAGCCTTCTTGCAGCCCGGCACAAAGGAACTAAGGGTGAACAAAATATCCTTTTCAGGCCATCGGCAAGGGGAAAGCAAGGCGTTCTCTGGTGTTGGCTGGCCGTTCACATTTTTCTGCCGGGTGAATTTTTTTCTGCCTGCGGTGGGGAGGGCTGATGGTCCTTAGGGACGATGGCGCACAAAATGCGCTTTTGTCACTTGCCATGGCGCACACTGTGCGTATAATTGCTGCTACAAGATGACGGCCAGCCATTCCAGGCTACCCCCTAATCTACCCCACCGTCATCACGGTCCCGCATACCCGTTGTTTCCGGTTCCGCCTCACCCGTCCCCGCCTGCACAAAAACCGCCAGAACGGTCCAGATGTCAGGGGAAACAGACCACGAGGCCATCTGCAGGGAGGATCACACCATGAGCGCCACCATTATCTACCCCGTTGCCTTTCAGCGCAGTGGTGTTGATCACACCTCGGCAGTCATTCAGAGCGCAAGCCGGGCAACCACCGACGTTCTGGCCGACATGCAACGCGCCAGCCAGGCGTCGGCCCGCCATCTGGATGGGGCCACCCGCGAAATCGCCCTGATGCGGCGGCAGGAAGACCAGTTGGCCCGCCATGCCGATGACATAACCCAAACCTCGCAGAATCTGGGGGCGCAGATGCAGCGCCTGATCGAAGAAACCCGCCGGATGGTGTCCTACCTGCGGGCCGATCATTAGAGTAACGAAAGGAGGTGGAGCGCTGCTCCACACCTCGCCGGGGCCTTGAGGCCCCGGACCCCATTGACTTGATTCTTAAAGAAAAATGGGGGCTTGGGGGCATCGTCCCCAAACGGGTTCGGGTGGTAGCCCGCACTGATCCCACCAACTGTCGTGGACTGTGGCGTCAGATTGAACGCACGCTGGTCTAATGGCGCATCATGCTCTTTGGTGTAAGAAGCCCCCGAACGGACAGCGACCTTACGGAGATGCCACCATCACATCCTGCACCCCGCCTTCTGCTGTTGCCGCCGAGGCCAGAATGCGGTTTTCCTGTTTCAGGACCACCTGCAGGCTGTTGCCCGCCGGGCTGTGGATTCGGCAGCGGACCTTTTCCCCCACCAGCCGTTTTTGCACCGGCCCGGAGCCTTCCAGCGGCGTTTCCCGCGTGCTGCCCATGCTGTCGAGGACTTCACACAGCCCCTGAAACGCGACGCTTGTCTGCCCACTGCGCGCGGGAACGCTAATTTCCAGAATATAGACCTGTTCCTTGCTGCTGGCCTGCGCCAGCACCGCCGCGCCATTTCCGCCCTGCGCCACGCTATAGGGCGTTTCGGCCAGGGTCTGGGCAGCATAGCTGTGTCCGGAGGCCCTGACCGAAGAGACGGCCAGCGCCCCCTGTCCATCCGAGGCTTCCACCCGCTGCGGCAGGCAATAGACAACAGAGCCAACGGCGATGCACAGCGCCAGCGCGGCCACGCTTCCGGCAGGCTTCACCCACCACGGAAGCAGAACATGTACCCGGTTTGCATTCCCGTCTGTCATGGCCCCCCGTCCCCCGACATACTCCCGCTCTCCCAGCCAAGACCAGCGCGCGTTAAACCTGACGCAGGCACGCTGGTCTAACATTTTGTTCTGTCGCATTGTTTTTGCGAAAACCGGTTCCCGCTTTTCGCACAACGCTCCAGGCCACGCCTGTCGAAACCTGTCGCCATCAGACCAACCCTGACCCGCTCACACCCCCCAGAGAAACAGGAGGGCGAGGAAAAGCGGCATGGATTCTGTAACAGGTATAATTCCCGCATAAGGCGAATTGATAAAGAAAATACTACAGAATATCTCTCTCAAGACACAGAACCGGACAGCAACACCGAAAGCCTCACCTCCTTGGCAATCCCGCATGGTTACGGGGGCTTCAGACGTTCCATCCACAAGATACCCACACCCTTATCCCGACAGTTATCCGGTGATTCTGTGGATAACCTGCCTGTGGATACCCCGAAAAAGAAACAACGGGCCAAAGGGGAACTTTGACCCGTTGTTCTCTGTACCGCGCCGTAGCAAGGGAGGGAAAGTTACGACGGAGACAGCTTGAACACCCAGACGCTGCCGCCCTGGTTGATATCCTTCACCGCCTTGGCGACTTCACCGCCCCACAGGGGCACAGCACCGCCCCAGCCGGACAGCACCGCCACATACTGGGCACCGTCATCGCCTTCCCAGGTGATCGGCGAACCGACAACGCCCGAGCCGGTGTTGAACTTCCAGACTTCTTCGCCGGTCTTGGCGTTAAAGGCCTTCAGGTAGCCTTCCGGAGTGCCGGTGAACACCAGGTTGCCCGCAGTGGTCAGCACACCGCCCCACAGCGGGGCCTTGTTCTTGGCTTCCCAGACGATTTTCCCGCTCTTGGGATCAACGGCGCGCAGGACACCGATGTAATCGTCATAGGCGGGCTTGATGGTAAAGCCGGCCCCCAGATAGGCCGCACCCTTTTTGTAGGTGGTGTTTTCGTTCCAGATCTCCATGCACCATTCGTTGGCCGGGACATAGAACAGGTCGGTATCCGGGCTGTAGGCCATCGGCATCCAGTTCTTGCCACCCAGGAACGACGGGCAGTTGTTGACCGCCTTGCCCTTTTCGCCCTCCTTGGCCTCGGCCGGATTGCCGGGACGGCTTTCTTCGACGTACTGCGGGCGGCCGGTCTTCATGTCGAAGCCCTTGGCCCAGGTGATCTTGTTGACGAACGGCGTCGCCGACAACAGGGTGCCGTTGGTACGGTCGGCAACAAAGAAGAAGCCGTTGCGGTCGGCCTTGGCCCCGGCCTTGATCACCTTGCCGTCCTTTTTCAGGTCAAACGAGATGAACTCGTTGACGCCGTCAAAGTCCCAGCCGTCATGCGGGGTGGTCTGCAGGTGCCACTTGATTTCGCCGGTATCGGGATTGATCGCCAGCGTCGAGGACGAATAGAGGTTGTCGCCCGGACGCAGGTGGCTGTTCCACGGGGCCGGCTGGCCGGTGCCAAAGAACAGGCTGTCGGTTTCCGGGTCATATGTCCCGCCCAGCCAGGGGGCAGCCCCACCGTATTTCCACATGTCGCCCGGCCAGGTGGCATTCAGCTTGCCGGTCATCGTTGACGGCTTGCCGTTCAGCTCGCCCATGTGGCCTTCGACGGTCGGACGCGACCACAGCAGTTCGCCGGTTTCGGCATCGCGGGCTTCAACCTTGCCGACCACGCCGAATTCACCACCGGACACGCCGGTGATCACCTTGCCCTTGACGATCAGCGGTGCCGCCGTCATCGAATAGCCGTCCTTGAATTCCGCAACGGCTTTTTTCCAGATCACCTTGCCGGTCTTGGCGTCCAGCGCCACCAGCTTGGCATCCAGCGTGCCGAAGTACACCTTGTCGCCATACAGCACCGCACCACGATTGATCACATCGCAGCAGGGCATGATGCCTTCGGGCAGGCGGGCGTCGTATTGCCACAGCTCGTCGCCGGTTTTCACGTCGATGGCAAACAGGCGGGAATACGAGGCGGTGACATACATCACCCCGTCGCGGACCACCGGCTGGGCTTCCTGACCACGCTGTTTTTCCCCGCCGAACGAGAACGACCAGGCAGCGTGCAGGTTTTTGACGGTATCCACATTCAGGGCCTTCAGCGGGCTGAACCGCTGGCCCTGCGTCCCCATTCCGTAGGTCACCACGTCCTTGGGGGTCTTGGCGTCGTTGAGAATGTCCTGATCGGTGACCCCGGCAGCCTGTGCTGCCAGAGGGGCGCTGACCGCCAGAACGGTGGCCAGCGCGAAGCCGCTCAATGCGGTCTTGAAGCGAGCGTAGTGAGTCATGGCTTTCTCTGATTACCTCCCCAGGTTCTTGATCGAGCCGTCTTTCTTGCAGAAAATGGTATCAACAACAGGCACGATAAAAGTATCACTCAGGACAAAATGTCCCCGCATACAGACAATCCACGCAGGATTAATTCTGCATTTTCAGTGATCACTGATGTGATGGTAGAGGATTTACTTTTCGGCTCCATTGCCAAAAAGTATCATACGCGCCGCCTCTACCGTGCAGTGTCGGTGAATGTCCGATAGGTCATGGTGTTGATGTTGGCGGCGGCCTCTTGCTCGGCCATCGCCCGCACGCTGGCATGCAGCGGCGACTGTTCACAGGTCGGGTCCATCGCGTCGGCCTTGCCCGCCAGCGCCAGCGCTTGGCAACGGCATCCGCCCCAGTCGGTTTCCTTGTGCTCGCACGACCGGCAGCCCTTGGGCATCCAGGCATCGCCGCGATAGGCAGCAAAGGCGCTGCCATGCAGCCAGATGTCTGCCAGCGAACGGTCGCGGATGCTGTCAAACGACAGGTTCTTCAGGGTTTCGGCGGCGTGGCAGGGCAGAATCGTACCGCTGGGGGTGACGTTCAGGAACTGGCGTCCCCAGCCCCCCAGACAGGCTTTCGGGCGTTTGGCGTAATAGTCGGGAATCACATAGTCGATCGCCAGTTGCCCCTTCAGCCGCGCGCGCGCTTCGGTGACAACGCCGGTCATCCACGCCAGTTGCTGCGGGCTGGGCATCAGCGCCGCCCGGTTCAGCAGGCCCCAGCCATAATACTGCACATTGGCCACCTCGATCCGGCGGGCACCGATCTGTTGCGCCACCTCGAACATCTGCGGCAGGCGTTCAACGTTATGGCGGGTGATCACCGCGTTCATCGTCAGGGCCACACCGGCCTGTTTCAGGGCGGCAGCGGCGGCATACTTGCGCGCCAGCCCGCCCTTGAAGGCGGTGATCAGGGTGCTGCCCTCTTCGGTGATGTCGGGAAACCCGATCTGGGCATGTTCCAGCCCGGCCTCGGCCAGCCTGTCGGCCATCGCCTGATCGACCAGCACGCCAGAGGTGATCAGGTTGGTATACAGCCCCTGTTCCACCGCATGGCGGACCAGCACCGGCAGATCCCGGCGGGCGGTTGGTTCGCCACCGGAAAAATGCACCTGCAGCACTCCCAGCCGGGCTGCCTGACTCAGCAGGTCCTGCCACTCGGCGGTGGACAGCTCGTGCGAGGCCCCTTCCAGCGCCACCGGGTTGGAGCAATAGGAGCAGCGCAACGGGCAGCGGTGCGTCAGCTCGCACAGCATCGCCAGCGGCGGTTCAATCGCAACGGCAGCGGCCTCGACTGGCGGGGAACCCGGAACAGCATTCATGTGGTGACAAACCCCCGCTCGCACAAATCCTGCAACAATGCAACCACATCCGGGCCGACCACCTCGACCGGCGCCTGATAATCCGTGGCCAGCCGGTCAATGATCGTTGCCAGCGGCGTGGCACCGTCACAGCATTTCAGCACATCGACCGCCACCTCGTCGGGCAGAAGCATCCGTTCCGGTGCCATCACCACCCAGCGTTTGCGGATGGCATCAAAGCGCAGCTTCACATGGTCAGCCAGTCGCGGCTGGCTGGTATCACTGACAGCAGACCGAGCCATTATCGCGTCTCCCCTTCCCCCGGCACCCATGCCCCCGGCGGGACCATCCCCGGCGCGACATAGGCGGCATACAAGGCATCGAGTTGCGACCACAGCACGTTGCACTTGAAGGTCAGGGCATTGAGCACCCCGTTCTGTTCGTCCACGGTACGGGCGTTTTTCAGCACGTAGTCCAGCGCAAAATCACAGTCCCGCGGTGCCTGCGTCAGCCGCTTCTGGAAATAGGCCATCACCGTGTCATTGGTGAAATCGTAATGCTCCAGCATGCCTGCAATGCGCTCGGCGTGAATTTTCGGCGCGAACAGTTCGGTCAGGCATGAGGCGATGGCGGTCAGGCCGGGGTTGTCCCACACGAAGCGCACATAGGCTTCGACAGCAAAGCGGGTGGCGGGCAAAGCGCCCTGCTGGCTGGTGACGTAATCGCGGTCAAAGCCCAGACTGTCAGTCAGTACCAGCCAGCGTTCGATGCCGCCCTGATCGTCCAGATGGCCGTCATGGTCCAGAATGCGCTGCATCCACGCCCGCCGCACCTCGCGGTCTTCGATTTTGGCCAGCACCGCCCCGTCCTTGCGCGGGATACAGGCCTGATAGCAATAGCGATTGAGCGCCCACGCCCGCACCTGATCCAGCGAGCACTGGCCACTGTGCAGCATTTTGTGGAACGGGTGCAGGTTGTGGTATCGCTGCGCGCCAATCGCCCGCAGGGCGGCTTCCAGTTCGGCGGGAGACATCGGGTCGGCGTCACGCGGGCGGGGACGGGTCATCAGCGGCATCATGTGAGTCATACCCTTACCTCCAGCCCGTCATGGGCCACCTGCCACCCGGCACTTTCCACCGCACAGCGTGCCGCGCTGCCGGGGGTCCACACCGGGTTGGAATTGTTGATGTGAATGTAGATTTTGCGGGCCACCTGCAAATCGGCAAAGGCCGCCAGCGACCCCTCCGGCCCGCTCATCGCCATGTGCCCCATGCGGGCGGCGGTCTTGCTGCCCAGACCGTGGGCGATCATTTCGTCGTCGGTATAGGTGGTGCCGTCAAAGAACACCAGCTCGGCCCCGCGCAGACGGTCGGCCAGTTCGGGCGGCAGCGACGCACAGCCGGGAATGTAGAAAAAGCTGTTGCCGTCGGCATCGCTGACCTTCAGGGCAATGGTGTCTTCCGGCACGCTGCCATAGTTGGCGGCGGTCGGGTCTTCCAGCCACAGGGCGATCTTGCCCGGCACACAGAATGCCTCGACCGTCAGCCCGGCCGGGCGGCCATCGGGCAGACACAGCGTCACCGGCTGGTCCAGCGCCAGCGGACACCGCTGCACGTACTGGGGATTGAGCACATTGAAAATCGAATTGGCGTGTAACACCCCCAACACGCGCTGACTGGCGTAAATCGCCAGCGGATGACTTTCGCGCAGGGTCAACAGGCCGGTCACGTGGTCCACGTCGGCATTGGTCAGCACCGCACCAACCACCGGACTGTGCCGCTTGCCCGCCTGTGGCTGCGGATGCAGCGCCGGGGTGTTGAGGATTTGCTGTCGCAGGTCGGGACTGGCGTTCAGCAGGAACCAGTGTTCGCCATCGGCACTGACCGCCAGAGACGACTGGGTAAACGAACGGGCGCTGTGAAAGGCGCTCTGACACTGGTCACAGGCGCAGTTCCACTGCGGAAAGCCACCACCGGCCGCTGCTCCCAGCACGATAACGTGCACCATCGCTCCCTCTCCTGTCGGAGTGCGGGCGAATGAACCCATTCGCAACAACACTTGTGGGACTGTGATCAACAGGCAGAAAAAAAGACGCCCCCGGTCGGGGACAACGCACGGGAGCGCCCCTTTTTCGCAGGAATGGTCGGCTGGCGTATCAGGCGGTTGCGCACATATAGCCGTTGATTTCCATTCCCACCGAGATCTCGACAACACGCGGGGTCTTCCAGGTACGCATAGAGTCCTCCTTGCTGATGCCCAGCCCTGTTTTGGCGGCTGGCTCTGTGTTCACCCTCAAAGGCTAACAAGCCTGCGCGCCCTGTGCCTATTCGACCTTGGTAGCAGATGGCTGTAACTGCCCCCGCAACAGCGCCGGATAGAGGTGCACCACCGACCGTTCAAACTCGGCCCGCGTCAGGCTGAGAGCGGCAAACCGCTCGGGGATCGGCAGACGAAACACCTCGGCCTCGGACAATCCCTGCCGGGCCGCCTGCCGCAGCGTTCCATCCAGCCAGCGCAGCCAGTCGGCGGTCTGGTGCAACGGCCCGGCATCCTGCGCCACCGGCCCGTGCCCCGGCACCACCACCTTGAACTTCAGCGCCTCCAGCGCCTCCAGCGCCGCCAGCCAGGGGGCGATGTCGGCGTGGGGGGTGGTCGGCGTGCGGTCGTGGAACACCAGATCGGCGGCATACAACACGCCGGTGGTTTCATCGAACAGCGCCACATCGCTGTCACTGTGCCCGGCCAGCGTCAGATAGTGCAGACGATGACCGCCAACCACCGCCGTATGGGCCTGCAATACCGTCTTTGGCACCACCGGTTCGGTATCGAGCATCCAGTTGCCGAGCAGGCGATACATGTTGGTGGTGAAGTCTTCCCCGGCAGCCGAAATCCCGGCGATGGTCTCGGCGGTGGCGGTCAGCGTCTCGGGGGCAAAGGCCTGATTGCCGAGGAAATGGTCGGGGTGCAGGTGGCTGTTGATCACCTGCACAATCGGCTTGCCGCCGCTGGTGCGGTCGATCAGGGCATGGAACTGTTCGCCAAACAGCCGCGACGGGCCGGTGTCGAGGACGATCACTCCCTCATCGGTGACGATAAAGGCGCTGTTGACCATCAGACCACCATTGTTGCGGCTGAAGTCTTCGGTAGAGCCTTCGACCACATAGGAGCCATCGGCAATCTGCCGTGCCGTCAGGTGATAGTCGCGGCGGACCGGATCGGGAGGCTCGGCGTGAGCCCTGCCGACCGTCATCGCCAGCAGTGCCAGCCCCGCCCATGCTGCGCGCCAGTTCATTGGCCGCCCTCCTGTGGTGACGGTGGCAGACTCGCCGCCACCAGATTGCCGTCACTGTCGCCCCCCTCCAGCCGCCAGACGGTTTTCCCCGGCTGGGCCGGGCGCAGGTCGAGGGCGAACAGCGGGTTTTCCGCCACTGGCTCGGCGGGCAACAGCTCGGCCAGCGGCGTGCCGTCCTGATCGCGCAGCACCAGCCGGGTCAGGTAAAAGGCCGGAATGCCTGGAGCCAGTCCGGTGTCCATCGGATGGATCAGCGACACCTGTAACCGTTCGCTGCCATCGGCGCGCGGCCAGCGGTGATAGGTCGCCTCGTTGAGATGGCTTTCCCATGCCCGGCTGCGTTGTCCGGCGCTGGGGGTGGTACAACCGCCACCCGCCGCATCGGCCCACTGGCCGCCGACATGCCACACCCCATCCGCCGTGCGGGCGGCGGCCCGGATCGGGGTGGCCTCCTGCACCTTGAACGACAGGCCAATGCGCGGGCGGGCCGACAGCGGGCGATAGGTCAGGATGCGCGGAATCGGGTTGTGGTCGGCAAACACCACGATTTCGCTGACCGGCCCGACGCTGTCATCGACCTCGACCTCAATCGGTACCTGCATGGTGTTTTCCACCCGCGCCGCCGTGATCACCCGCACCGCCGGGTCAAACACCACCGGCTGCCCGGCCAGCACTTCCTGATGCACGCTGTCCCACATCACCGAGGCCAGCGGGTCGGCCTGCCCGGCATGGGCGCTTGCCACTCCCCAGACCACCGAAACAGCCACAGCCCATCCCGGCAAGGACCGGGACAGGCTGTTACAGCAGACGTTCTTTTCCCCCATGGCTGCTCTCCCGAGTTCTGATTACTCGTTCACCTTTTGATAGGTCAGACCGTGCTTTTGAAAAATCGCCGTCATGGTGCCATCGGCCACCATCGCCGCCACCACATCGCCAACGGCATAGGCCAGATCACGGGAATCAACCTTCACCGCCATCCCCAACGGCCACGACTGCATCGACAGTCCCGGGGTGCCGGGGATGCTGAGCACCATTTTTTGCCGCTGCTCCGGCGTCAGGTGGCGCAGGGCGTCTTCGATCTGCGAGCGCGGCCCCATCAGGGCGGTAACGTCGCCGCTGCCGATGGCACGGGCGGCGTCGGCATAGGTCAGATAGCGGTGGGTGCTGTCGCGCATCGAACCGCCAAAGGCCCCGGACAGGTACAGGTCAGACAGGCTGTCCAGCTCGACCCCCACCCGCTCCTCGCTCAGTTCGACCACGCTCAGGGTGGGCCGGGCGCGGGCAACGGCAAGGGTTTCCTGATAATAGGGCGAAAACAGCACCGCCATGTCGTTGCGTGCCCCCAGATTCAGGTCATAGGGGATGTGCATCATCACGTCGGCCACCACCCCGCCGGTCACCGGCCCCCGCCACACGCCGTTGCGTAAATCATCATCGACGTCTTCGTCGGCGGTGATTTCAAGGATACTGGGGGTCAGCGTCATGCGGTGGGCGATTTCACGCCCGATATCGACATCCACCCCCACCACCTGACCCTTTTCCACGCTGGAAAACGGCGGGAAGTCACGATAAACGCCAATGGTCAACGTACCGCGCTCGCGCACCGTATCCAGCGGAGCCGCCTGCGCGGCCCCGGCCAGAGCAACACCGAAGCAGAGGACAGCGCCCGTCAGGACGCGCTTAATCCACATGCTTGGACTCGATGTAGGTGCGGATCGACCACAGGGCTTCGCGCGGCAACACGCCATCGAACACCGGCATGTAGGTGATGCCGTTGCGCACCGCTCCCGACTGCATGCGCATGATGAACCAGCTATCGCCTTCATCGCCAAGGTCCAGCTTGCGCAGGTCAGGGGCAATACCACCCGAGATCACTTCCAGACCGTGGCAGCGGGCGCAGTTCTGGTTATAGCCCGAGGCCCCGACTTCCAGCGCCCGCTTGTTGCCGCGATAGGGGTTTTCCGACTCCCACTCTTCGCCCAGCTTCGGCAGGCCGGAAATGTCCACCGGCTGCGGCGTCACATCGCCGTGGGCACTGGCCGGAGTGTTGAACAGCGACGCGGCCCCAAGGGCGAGCACCCCGGCCACAGCCGACAGGGACAACAGGCGGCGCAAAGGCGCGGTGAGGGTATGAGTCATCGCAGTACGTTCCCATCCACAGAATGTTCGGAGATATGGCCGGTTCGTTTGCTGGCGGCCTGTTCTGTCTCTGTTGTGAGCAAAGGCAGCATCGCCTTCCATTCGACCTTGGTCGCATGGAGGGGAATCCGGGGGGCTTTTACCATTCCCCCACAAGCGACCCCTCAGAGGTCGCAGCATGACCGGAGAGAGAGGCGACGGATGAGGGGTCTGTTTTTATTCCTGTTGCTGGTCTGGAGCCTGAGCACGCCCCCGATGGCGCAGGCGGAAGAGGCGTTGAAAATCGGCTGGCTGGGGCAGGCGGTGGAACAGCCGCCGCTGCTGGCCAACCTGCCACCACCGCCTGATGACGAAGGGCTGAGCGGTGCCAGGCTGGGGGTCAACGACACCAACACCACCGGCAAGTTCCTCAAGCTGTCCTATCAGCTGGAGGAGGTCTCCCTGCCGGTCGACGCCGACCCGGCTGACGGCGTGCGCCAACTGGCCGCCCGGGGAGTGTCGCTGGTGGTGACCGGCCTGACCGGCGAGGCGCTCGACAAGGCCCTTGCCGCCCCCGAAGCGGCAAAGATGACCTTTTTCAACGCCTTTGCCGCCGATGACCGCCTGCGCGGTCCGGCCTGCCGTCCCAATCTGTTGCACACCCTGCCCAGCCGGTTCATGCTCGCCGACGGGCTGGCGCAAAGCATGATCGTCAAGAAATGGACCCGCTGGCTGCTGGTCACCGGCCCGACCCCGCAAGACGCCCTGTTTGCCGCCGCCATCAAGCGGTCCGCCCAGCGCTTTGGGGCCAAAATCGTCGAAGAAAAGCGGTGGACCGGCGACGCCGACCTGCGCCGGACTGCGCAAACCGAACTGATCGCCTTTACCCGCAGCAAGGACTACGACGTGGTGGTGGTGTCGGACGAGGCGGGGGACTTTGGTGATTACCTGCTGTTCAACACCGATTTGCCGCGCCCGGTGGCCGGAACGCAGGGACTGACCCCGATGGCGTGGCACTGGCTGATGGAAACCTGGGGATCGGGGCAACTGCAAAACCGCTTTCAGGACCTCGCCCACCGCCCGATGGGCTCGCGCGACTGGGCCGCCTGGGTGGCGGTGCGGGCAGTTGGGGAAGCCAGCGTGCGCAAAAAGACCCTCGATCCGGCAATAATTGCTACCACCCTGCACGAGCCTGATTTCACCGTCGCCGGATTCAAGGGCGTGCCGCTCAGCTTCCGCCCGTGGAACGGCCAGTTGCGCCAGCCCATTCTGGTCGGCTGGGCGCGGGCACTGGTGACCGTTTCGCCGCAGGACGGCTTTTTACACCCGACCAACGAGCTGGACACCCTCGGGCTGGACCGCCCGGAAAGCACTTGTCCGCAAAAATAAGCCACAAAAAACCATCAGGGAGACCCCACCACCATGACATCCTTCCGCACCGCGTTGTTGTGTGCCGTCAGCCTGCCGTACCTGCTGATTGCCCCCGCCGAGGCCTATACCGTCTATGTGTCGAACGAAAAGGACAACACCCTGTCGGTGATCGACGGCACCACGCTGGAGGTCACCCAGACCATCAAGGTCGGTCGCCGTCCGCGTGGGATCACCCTGTCGGCCAAACACGACAAGCTGTACATCTGCGCCTCGGACAGTGACACCGTGCAGGTGCTGGATATCGCCACCGGCAAGATTCTCTACAACCTGCCCTCTGGCGATGACCCGGAACAGTTCGCCCTGTCGCCCGATGACCGCCACCTGTACATCTCGAACGAAGACAACGCCGCCGTCACCGTGGTCGATACCGAAACCCGCAAGGTAACGGCGCAGTATGATGTCGGCGTTGAACCCGAAGGCATGGCGGTCAGCCCCGACGGCAAATGGGCGGTCAACACCTCGGAAACCACCAACATGGTGCACTGGATCGACACCGCCAAAGGGGCGGTGGTTGACAACACGCTGGTCGGCCAGCGTCCGCGCCATGCCGAGTTTACCCATGACGGGAAACAGTTGTGGGTGTCGTCGGAACTGGGCGGCACGGTGACGGTGCTGGATGTCGCCACCCGCCAGCCGGTCAAGACGTTGACCTTCAGCATCAAGGGAGTGAAGAAAGACCAGATTCAGCCGGTCGGCATCCGCTTTACGCCCGACAATGTGCTGGCCTTCATCGCCCTCGGCCCGGCCAACCATGTGGCGGTGGTCGATGCCCACACCTACGAGGTCAAAACCATGCTGCTGGTCGGGCGGCGGGTATGGCACATGGACATCAGCCCCGATGGCAAGCGCCTGTTCACCAGCAATGGCGTTTCCGGTGACGTGTCGGTGGTCAATCTGGAGGACATGACGGTGGTGAAGTCGGTGAAGGTTGGCCGCTATCCGTGGGGGGTGGCGATTGTCCCCTGATGGCAGCAACGATTCTGCCCCGCTGGCGGTGACCGGGCTGTCCTTTCGCTATGGCGAGCGGGTGGCGCTGGATGAGGTCAGCCTGAGCGCCGAGGCCGGACGGTTCACCGCCCTGCTGGGGCCAAACGGGGCGGGCAAAAGCACCCTGTTTTCCCTGCTCACCCGCCTGCTGATCAGCCGACAGGGGCAGATTCGCATTGCCGGGCACGATCTGGAACGGCAACCGCGCGCGGCCCTTGCCGCGCTGGGGGTGGTGTTTCAGGATGCCACCCTTGATCTTGATCTGACGGTGGCGCAGAACCTGCGCTACTTCTCGCGCCTGCACGGTCTGCCGCCCCGGCAGGCCGAGCAGCGGGCCGAAGAAGAACTGACCCGCCTCGGCCTGTGGGAACGGCGCAACGAAAAGGTTCGCGCCCTGAATGGCGGCCATCGGCGGCGGGTGGAAATCGCCCGCGCCCTGCTGCATCGTCCGGCAGTATTGATTCTCGACGAACCAACCGTCGGCCTTGATCCCCCCACCCGTCGCCTGCTGGTCGATCACATTCACCAACTGTGCGCCACCACCGGCATGGCAGTGCTGTGGGCCACCCATCTGATTGACGAAGTGGACCCAATCAGCGACCGGGTGGTGATCCTGCACCGGGGCCGGATTCGCGCCGCAGGTGACGTGCCGGTGGTGCTGGCCGCCGCCCACAGCGACAGCCTGGCCGACGCCTTTCGCCACTTCACCCCCGAGTCCCCCCCGGCACAGGAGGCGTGCTGATGCCCTGGCTGTTGGCCCTGCGCGGCATCGTTGGCCGTGAAATCCTGCGCTTTCTGCACCAGCGGGAACGGTTTCTCGGCGCGCTGGTGCGCCCGCTGATCTGGCTGCTGGTGTTTGCCGCTGGCTTCCGCGCCGCGCTGGGGGTGGCGATTGTGCCGCCCTACCAGACCTATATCCCCTACGAGGTGTACATCGTTCCCGGCCTGCTGGGGATGATCCAGTTGTTCAACGGCATGCAAAGCTCGCTGTCGATGGTCTATGACCGCGAAATGGGCTCGATGCGGCTGTTGCTGACCAGCCCGTTGCCGCGCTGGTGGTTGCTGGTCTGCAAACTGGTGGCCGGGGTGGCGGTGTCGCTGCTGCAATGCTGGGCCTTTTTGCTGATCGCCACCCTGTTCGGCATCGAACTGCCGGGGCCGGGCTGGCTGACCGTGCTGCCCGCGCTGATCCTGAACGGCATCATGCTGGGGGCGCTGGGGCTGGTGCTGTCATCGACCATCCGCCAACTGGAAAACTTTGCCGGGGTGATGAACTTTGTGGTGTTCCCGCTGTTCTTCTGCTCCCCGGCGCTCTATCCGCTGTACAAGATGCGGGAAAGCTCTGAAACGCTGTACTGGATTTGCGAGATCAACCCGTTCGGCCACGGCGTCGAGCTGATCCGCCATGCGCTTTATGGGCAGGTGTCATGGCCCGACCTCGGGATGGTGACGGCGGTGGCGCTGGTCCTGCTGGCGCTGGCGGTGCGCGGCTATGATCCGCGCCGGGGACTGATGAAGCGCAAGGGGGGATAATTTTTACAGCGCCACCACCCGATCAACCAGCGCCAGATCATCCGGGCTGTGGGTGGCCATCAGCAGGGTAAACGGGCGGCGCTGGCGTTCGCTGCGCAGCAACGCCCGCATCGCCTCGGCGGTGGTTTGATCCAGCGAGGCAAAGGCTTCGTCGAGAATCAGCAGGTCGGGCTGCATCACCAGCGCCCGCGCCAGCGCCGCCCGGCGCTGCATCCCCAGCGACATCTGCGCCGGATAGAGGTCTTCCGCCCCCGCCAGCCCGACCGCCTGCAACATCGCCGCCACCGCCTCTGCTCCGCCGGGAGGCTGGCACAACAGCAGCGATTGCCGCGCCGTTCGCCACGGCAACAGGCGGGGTTCCTGAAACACCATTGTGACTCGCACAGCCTGATCAAGCTGCCGCTGACCATGAAAGTCCCTGTCCAGCCCGGCGACAATGCGCAGCACTGTTGACTTCCCGCGCCCCGACGGTCCGGTCAGCGCCACCGCTTCGCCCGCCCGCACACAAAGGGCAAAGCGTTGCAGAATCAGCCGGTCACCGAACTGCTTGCGCTCGATCGTCAGATCAACCCCGCCACCGCACACAGCGTGCCTCCCATCGCCGCAGGACACCCCATTCCACCGCCTGAATCACCGCGATGAACGCCAGCGAGTAGGCCAGAATGCCCGCCACATCGAACACCTGAAACAGCAGGTGAATCTGAAAGCCGACTCCGTTGGAGCGACCGAGCATTTCCACCACCAGCACGATTTTCCAGATCAGCGCCAACCCTGACCGCGCCGCCGCAAACAGATAGGGCACCAGATGCGGCAGCAGGATATGGCGCAGCCGCCGCCAGCGGCTCCACTGAAAGACAATCGCCATCTCCTCCAGCGCCGGATCGAGCGCCCGGCTGCCTTCGCGCACCGTTACCGCCACATGCGGCAGCTTGTTCAGCGCCACCGCAAAGACGGCGGCGGCTTCGGTCAGGCCGAACCAGATGTAGGCGAGGATGATCACCACCAGTGCCGGCAGATTGAGCAGCACCAGCAACCAGCCGCCAAACAGCCGGTTGATCAGCGGCGACCTCCCCAGCAGGCAGCCGACCGCCGTTCCCAGCGACATCGCCAGCACGAAACTGACCACCACCCGCCCCAACGTTGCCGCCAGATGCCGCCACAGCTCGCCGCTGGCCGCCGCTTTTTCCAGTGCCGCCAGCACCGCCAGCGGCGTCGGCAGATGGGCCTGCGGCCAGTGCCCGGCAGCTCCGGCCCACAGGGCCAGCGCCAACACCGCCGCCAGTATCCCCGGCAAACTCCGGTTAAGCATGCCAGTGCGCCATGCTGTTGCCATCAAGGGTCAGCGGGGCAAACATCGCCGGGTCCAGCGCGCTCACCGCGCCGGTCACCGCCTCGCCGCCCAGCGCGCGCAGCAGGGCAAACTGCTGGCTGCACGCCTGCTGCTGCGCCTCGCCCCACGGAGCCGGAATCCCGGCCCGCCAGCCTTGCCGCAGGCCAATCGCCACCGCCGGGCTTTCGGCGGCCATCTGTTGTTCCAACCCCAGCCACGCCGCATCATCATCACGCAAGCGGCGGCGGGCGGTCAGCAGCGCCTCGTAGAACTGCCGCAGGGCCGATGCGTTCGGGCGGCTCCAGTCCTGCCGCACCACATAGCCCAGCCACGATGGCGTCACCGCTTGCCCGCTCAGGGTTTGGGCGCACTGCTCCACCGAGGCCAGCACCCGGAACCCCTGCGCCTGCAAGCGCACCACGTAGGGCCAGAAGGTCAGCACCGCATCCAGCGCACCATCGGCCATCTGCGCCGACAACAGCGGCGGAGCGGCAAACACCACCGTCGCCGCGCTGTCGAGCGCAATGCCCTGTTGCTTTGCCAGCGCGTTGACCACCAGCCAGCTTTTGTCCAGCGCCCCGCCCGCCACGCCGATTCGCTTGCCAGCCAGATCGGCCAGCGAGGCAATCGGAGCCTCGGAGCGCACCACCAGCGCCCCCAGTGCCGATGAATAGGGCAGAAAGTGCAGGGGCTGTTCCTCGGCATGGCTGCGCGCCGCCCACAGCCAGTCGGACACGATGGCATCGACCGCCCCGCCCAGCAGGGCAATCTTTCCGGCCTGCGGGCTGGCCAGCGGCATCACCTCCAGCCGCACCCCCAGCGCGCCCGGATCGGTGCGGTCGGGCAGGCTGTCCACTTCCCACGACGCAGTGCCGGTGGCCAACAGCCCCAACCGCAGCACCGGCGGCGGGGCCGCCGCAGCCCGGCCAGGACGCAGCACCAGCGGTGCGGCCAGCGCCGCCTGTATCACGGTGCGACGGGTGATCATGGCTCTTCCCCCCTTACTTTTTTCTGCCGTCCACCCTACGCCAGCCATGGAGAGGGCAACCATTCGACTTTCGAGGGATGGCGGTTCGCCCGGCCTGTCCTAAACTGTGTTTTTCCCCTTGCAGCAAGGGACTCCCCCGCCATGCTCCGTCTGTTGCTGTCTGTCCTTACGGTCCTGATCCTGCTGCCGGTCAGCTCCGGCAGAGCGGTTGACATCCCTGACGGCTACCGCGCACCGCCCTATCTGGCCGCCACCCCCGACCACCTGCCCGGCGCCACCACCATCACCGCCGCGCAGGCACTGGCCTTGCAGGAACAAGGCGCGGTGCTGATTGATGCCTCGCCCCTGACGCTGGGCAGTTATGGCGAGCAGACCGACCAGTGGATTGTGAAGGCCGACCACCCGTCGATTGCGGGCAGTGTCTGGCTGCCCAACGTCGGGGAGCAACAGCCCTCCCCGGCCATTGAACGCTGGTTTGCCGCCGAACTGGCCCGTCTGAGCGAGGGTCGCCGTGACGCACCGCTGGTGTTCTTTTGCCGCCCCGATTGCTGGATGAGCTGGAACGCCGGACGCCGCGCGCTGTCGCTGGGCTATCAGCAGGTTTACTGGTACCGCGACGGCATTCCGGGCTGGGAACTGGAGCTGTACCCGCTGGTTCCCACCGCCCGGCCGCAGCCGTTTTATGATGTTGCTCCCTGATTGCTGCTTATAGGCGGCCTGCCGTCCTCCTCATTCAACCAAAGTCGAATTTCGCCCGCCGCCTGCCAGCGCAATGATGCTCGGGACATTTCAAGGGGCGAGGCGCACTGCTGACCCGATCCCCAACCCAACCGCGTATACAACCAACCGAAAACAGGGACGAACGTCATGCTGAATCAGGCTCTGGAAAAGATTAAGGCCGCCATTACGCTGCGCCCGCGCTATGGAAACTTCATTGGCGGCGAATGGGTTGACCCGGTGAAGGGCCAGTACTTCACCAACATCAGCCCGGTGAACGGCCAGCCGATCTGCGAAATTCCGCGTTCGACCTCCGAAGACATCGAAAAGGCGCTGGACGCCGCCCACGCTGCCAAGATCGCCTGGGGCAAGACCCCGGTCGCGGCCCGCGCCAACATCCTGCTGAAGATCGCTGACCGTCTGGAAGCCAACCTCGAAACCATCGCGATGGTCGAGACGCTCGATAACGGCAAGCCGATCCGCGAAACGATGGCCGCCGACATTCCGCTGGCGATCGACCACTTCCGCTACTTTGCCTCCTGCGTCCGCGCTCAGGAAGGCTCGCTGGCCGAAATCGACGACGACACCGTTGCCTATCATTTCCACGAGCCGCTGGGCGTGGTCGGTCAGATCATCCCGTGGAACTTCCCGATCCTGATGGCCGCCTGGAAGCTGGCTCCGGCCCTTGCCGCCGGCAACTGCGTGGTGATGAAGCCCGCCGAGCAGACCCCGTGGTCGCTGCTGGTGCTGGCCGAGCTGGTCGGTGACCTGCTGCCGCCGGGCGTGCTGAACATCGTCAACGGCTTTGGCATCGAAGCGGGCAAGCCGCTGGCCTCGTCGAACCGGATTGCCAAGATCGCCTTCACCGGGGAAACCTCCACCGGTCGCCTGATCATGCAGTACGCCTCGGAAAACATCATTCCGGTGACGCTGGAACTGGGTGGCAAGTCGCCGAACATCTTCTTCCCCGACATTTTCGACGCCGACGACGACTTTGCCGACAAGGCGATGGAAGGCTTTGCCCTGTTCGCCCTCAATCAGGGTGAAGTCTGCACCTGCCCGTCGCGTGTTCTGGTGCACGAAAAGATTTTCGACGAGTTCATGGACCGCGCCGTGACCCGCGTGAAGGCGATCAAGCAGGGCAACCCGCTCGATCCGTCGACCATGATCGGGGCGCAGGCCAGCGTCGACCAGCTGGAAAAGATCATGTCCTACATCGACATCGGCCAGCGCGAAGGCGCCCAGCTGATGACCGGTGGCAAGCAGGCCAAGCTGGGTGGCGAGCTGGACGGCGGGTTCTATGTCGAACCGACCATCTTCGTCGGCAGCAACTCGATGCGCATCTTCCAGGAAGAAATCTTTGGCCCGGTGGTGTCGGTGACCAAGTTCTCGTCGATGGAAGAAGCCCTGCACATCGCCAATGACAGCGCGTTCGGTCTGGGTGCCGGGGTGTGGTCGCGCAACGGCAACGTCGCCTACCGCATGGGCCGCGAAATTCAGGCCGGTCGCGTGTGGACCAACTGCTATCACCTGTACCCGGCCCACGCCGCCTTTGGCGGGTACAAGCAGTCGGGTATCGGCCGCGAAACCCACAAGATGATGCTCGACCACTATCAGCAGACCAAGAACCTGCTGGTCAGCTACAGCGCCAAGGCCCTCGGGTTCTTCTAAAGCCGGAGCTGCCGTGGGGGATGGCCCGCCAGCCCTCCCCCACAGATGGTACAATGGGTGCCGACAGGGTGTGATCCAGCCCTGATCCCTTCCCGGATCGAATGGATTTCAGGACCATCACGGGTCTTTCAGGCGGTGCGGTTGCCGTTTCCCGACGGCAATCAGGGGGTACAGCCCGAAACGTGGTGTTGATGGGCAGAGCAGTAAGCGCAAACGTGGGCACCGGTTTTGCGCCCGATCGCTGCGTCACTGCTCTGGCGTGTTACAGCAGACAGGGGTCACGCATGCCTCCTGTTTGCCAGCCTCATCGGGGCTATTCTCTCAAAAGACTGGGGCGGGCATCTGTGGTGCCCGCCTTTTTTTCTCTACAGGAGTCTTTCATGAGCACCACTGACACGGCCTCTTTCACGCCACCCCCGCGCGTTCTCGCCACCCCGCTGGCGCTGGAATGGATCAAGACGCTGAGCGACAAGCACGGCCCGCTGATGTTCCACCAGTCCGGCGGTTGCTGTGACGGCTCGGCCCCGATGTGCTACGTGCAGGGAGAGTTCAAGGTCGGCGAGCGGGACGTCTGGCTGGGCGATATCGGCGGCTTTCCGGTTTATATCGGCTGGTTGCAATTCGAATACTGGCAACACACCCAGTTAATCATCGACGTTGTACCGGGGCGCGGGGCCAGTTTCTCGCTGGAAATCCCCGAGGGCATCCGTTTCCTGACCCGATCCCGCGTGTTCACCGATGAAGAATCGCTGGCCCTTGATGCCGCCGGCCCTGCCCCCCGCGGTGCCCATCACGGGGTATGAGGAACTGCTTTGCCGTTTGTCTTCTGATGGTCATTCCTGTTCAGGAAAAGCACCCTGATCGTTGAAGCAGTGGTGGATTTTTAAGCATGAAGAGGGCACTCTACAGCCATCCTCCTTAAAACGATGGTCCTAATGCAACAAGGCCAGGGAGGGGGGGGAGAGCGGAGGGCGCCGATGGCAGAGATTTGGAATCCCGACCATACCGACCGGCATCTGCGACGGGCGATGGTCCTTTTGGGATGCGCGGCCGTACTGTTCGTGGTGATCAGTGTTCTGCAAATCCTGACTGTCCGCGACGGCGTGCGCCGCACCACCCACGACCTGGTCGAACAGAACATCATTGCCAGCCAGCAGGACCTGCAGAAAAGCATGGAACTGCTGGTCAGCGATTACAGCTATTGGGATGAAGCGTTCGACACCATCACCCAAAGTCTTAATCCCGACTGGCTGCACAGCAATTATGGTCCCGACCTGACCAGTTCCTATCAGGTCAGCGCCGTTTATCTGGTCTATCCACGCGGACCGATCCGGCAATTTGCCAACGATGCCATCGAGGATATCGACAGCAGCACGCCAGCAGCAATGACCCTGATCGGGTCCTTGCGCGATCTGGCATCACAAAGCCGCCTCATCACCCCCAACATCACCGGCCGCCCGGCGACCAGCTCGGGATTTTTGCTGATTGATGGCGT
This sequence comes from Insolitispirillum peregrinum, assembly GCF_900156605.1. Taxonomy (GTDB): domain Bacteria; phylum Pseudomonadota; class Alphaproteobacteria; order Rhodospirillales; family Rhodospirillaceae; genus Insolitispirillum; species Insolitispirillum peregrinum. The sequence continues at coordinate 246,117 of NZ_FTOA01000004.1, forward strand.
TTTGTATGTTGCCGCCACCTCGGAACTTCGCCCGGCCGTCAACGTCCGGGTGTATGACCGGGAAAGCGTACCCAATGTGGTGTTCCTCCGCCCGCTGAATACCGCCTGGCTGGAACAGCTGACCTCGCGCCTGTCCTTGCCCCATGCCAGTCTGGTCCGCATCACGCCCACCGAAACCACCGTCCTGCTGCACGCCCACGATAGCATGCACCCGGACAATGGTTCGCCGCTGACCCACGCCCTGTTCACCAACCCAAAGGACTTGCTGAAATCGTCGGTGGTCTTTGCCAATCCGCAAGGGCTGGAAATCGCCCGGCTGGAATTTGTGCCGCCAGACATGGCCCCGACGCTGGTGTCACCGACCGCCCTGATTGGCATTTTTGCCAGTTGCGCCCTGTTGCTGGTCGGTGCCCTGTTGATGCGCCAGATGAGCCGGACATCGCGGGTGGTCGCAGCCCAGAACGAACGCCTGCATTACGAAGTGACCTGTCGGGTGGCGGCGGAAAAGGAATTGCTGCGCCATCAGGAGCATCTGGAAGAAACCGTCGCCCAGCGCAACACCGCCCTGTCGCGCGAAGTTGAACGGACCCATGCCCTGCTGCACGATCTGGAAAACTCGCTGCAACGGGTGCAACGGATCATCGACACCTCGAACGAGGGCTTTGTCCATCTCGATCAGGCCGGACGGGTGATCGGGATCAATCAGGAAGCCCTGCGCCTGCTGGGCTACAGCGCGACCGAGATGATGGGAAAATCGCTGGAGCCCATCCTGACCCCCGAGGGGCTGGCCATCTTCCACGAACAGATGCGCCTGCGCAGCTCGACGCAGTTCCGCTCCTACACCCTGACGTTCCATCACAAGGATGGAACACCGGTACAGGTTGACGTCATGGCGTCGAGCGAATTTGACAACGGCAGCCTGAGTGGATCCTTCGCCTTCTTCCGTGACATCCGCGAACGGCTCCATCAGGAAGAAACCCTGAAGGCCGCACAGTTGAGTGCACAAACCGCCAATCAGGCCAAATATGCCTTCCTGACCCGCATGAGCACCGAACTGCGGACCCCGCTGAACGCCATCATGGGCTTTACCCAACTGCTGCTGACCAGCACTCCGCCACTGCCGCCACGACAGCGCGATCAGGTGGTCCGCGTCCATCAGGCGGGCGAAGCCCTGCTCTGTCTGGTCAACGAAACCCTCGATTTTTCCCGCATCGAAAGCGGGCAAGTCATCCTGAAACTGGAAAATGTCGCCCCGGCGGTGATTCTGGCCGAGTGTGCCCGTCTGGCCGGAGTTCTGGCCGAGCAGATGGAGGTCACCATTCACCTGCCGGGAGAAGAGGGCGACTCGCTGGCGCCTGCTCTGGTGCGGGCCGATCAAAGCCGCCTGCGCCAGATTCTGCTCAATCTGATCAGCAACGGCATCAAGTACAATCGTCCGGGCGGCACCGTCACCCTGTCCGCCGGACCTCTGAACCGGCAGTTCTATCGCCTGCGGATCGAAGACACCGGCTGCGGCATCCCCGAGAGCCTGCTGCCCCACCTGTTCGAGCCGTTCAACCGCCTTGGACACGAAAACTCCAGCATCGAGGGTACCGGTATCGGTCTGGCAATCAGCAAAAAGCTTGTCGAAGCCATGGGTGGTCGCTTGCTGGCCGAACCGCAGGAGCAGGGCATGCTGTTTGCCGTTGACCTGCCGCTCGCCACCTCGCCGTCTCGCATCACCCCATCGTCCCACACCACCAACGAGGCCTCTCCGGCCCTGTCCGGCGGCGTGATCGTGCAAGCCAGAACGCCCCCCGCGCAAGTGCTGATCATCGAGGACACCCCCGGAGACCGGGCTTTTCTACAGCAGGTTCTTGGCCCTTACCCCAGCTATCACGTTCACGCGGCCAGCTCCTGCGCTCAGGCTGTTCCCCTGATCGAAATGGCTCCGCCGGACCTGTTGATCGTCAGCCTGCCAGCCGAAACAATGGCCGAGGAAGCCGTCGCCCAGGAAATCAGATCCCTCCTGTCGCTGGAAAACTGCCCCTTGCTGGCCTTGCTCCCCCGCACCCGTGGGGCCGATCTGGCGCGCCTGAAGCAACTGGGCATCACCGCCAGCCTCGGCAAGCCCATCCAGCCCCTTGCCTTGCTACGGGAAATCGAGCGGTTGCTGTCTGCCTGAGCATTGTGCGAAAAGTGGGAACCCCTTTTGCGCTCACTACTCTATAAATCGTCGTCGTGGTCAAAAATGCGTGCAAACTGCTGTTCAATCCGCGCAAAGGCGGCCAACAGCACCGGGTCAAAATGCTGGGGACAGGAATAGCCATCGCCCTGCAACAGAACCCGCAGGGCAGCCTGATGATCCAGACGGGCTTTATAGGGTCGTTGCATGCGCAGGGCATCATAGACATCACAGAGGGCGGTCAGACGGGCCGAGAGGGGAATGTCCTCCCCCCGTAGCCCTTGCGGGTAGCCCGAGCCATCGAAATGCTCGTGATGACTCAGCGCGATTTCGGCGGCCAGTTGCAGGACCGGATGCTGCGTTCCCTCCAGCAGGCCATGGCCGATGGCCGCATGCCCCCGCATGATGGTCATTTCCTCGGGGCTGAGCAGGCCGGGCTTGTTGATCAGCCGGTCCGGAACGCCGATCTTGCCCAGATCATGCAGCATCGCCGCCCATCCCAGGCGCTCGCTCTGTGCCGATGGCAGACCAATTTCGTCAGCCAATAAGCGCACGTAACGGCCAACACGCTGGCAATGCGCCCCGGTTCCGTCATCGCGCAAACGGGCACAGGCCACCAAACGTTCCAGTAAAATGGATTCCGCCTGCGAGAGGTCGCCCTGTTGCGATACCGTTGTCGCCAGCAGGGGCGAGGCGGGAGCGAGAGAGGCGGGGACGGGAGAGGCGGGGCCAGCCGGTTGATCAAGACGGTTCTGCAAACAGACGATCCGTTGACGCTGTCCGGCAGCATGAACCGCCCGCATCAGGGCCGCCAACAACCGCCCGTGATCGATCGGCTTTTGCAAAATGTCATGCACCCCCAGCTCACCGGCCTGCCGCCACAGGTCGGGGGAGCAACTGCTGCGACCAGTCATCATCACCGCCTCCAGCGCTGTCCCCTGCGCCTTCAGGTGCTCCAGCAGGTCGAAGCCGGTCATGCTGGTCAGGTGGATGTCAACCAGTCCGACATGAATATCGGGATTGGCGCTGAGGGCATCGAGTGCCTGTCGCACGCCATGACACAGGATCGGGGTATAGGAAGACTCCTGCAAAAAATCCCGCAGAAACTCTCCGACATTCGGATCGTCCTCAATCACCAGAACAGCGACAGGAGCAAAGAGTGATCGCACAGCACAGCCCAGTTCGTGACGGTATCTCCCGCATGACGGACCATGTGGAGCCAATCTATCCGGTGATATCCATTAAACAGCCCATAGCTGAACAGAAACTGAAATGAAGGACAAGCACAACCACAAGATAATTTCGTTCCAGAGCTGTGAGCCTTAAATGTGAAACCACAGGACACGACAAAAAGAAAACAGGGTCATGGAGCAACACTCGATGGTCGTCAGCCTGCCGTTGGCAGCGCCGTTTCATCCTTATAGCTGTCCATCACGAAATGGGATCGAAAGCGAATCACATTGGCATCGTTGGTGAACAGGCGCTCGCACAGCCGTTGGTAATCCTTCATGTCGCGCAATGACAGAATCAGCACCACATCCGGCTCGCCAGTCACCGCCCATGCCGACAGCACCGCCTGTTCCTGCCGCACGCGTGCAACAAAATCCCTGCGCTGAGGCCCGCCGTGGTGATCCAGCATCACCTCGACCATCGCCCGCAACCCCTGTCCGACCTTTTCACCGTCCACAAGGGCAACGGTGCGCAGGATGATGCCGTCTTCCTTGAGCCGTTGCACACGCCGCAGGCATGAAGACGGTGACAGTCCGACTTTTTCAGCCAGAGCGGCATTGGTGATCTCGGCATTGGCCTGCAATTCGGCCAGCAAACGGTGATCGACCGGTTCAAGAAACTGCCTGTTTGCCATTTTCCACCAGATTTAGCATTCATATTGACAGAACTATTCACAAAAATGGTGTCTTTGACCACTTTTTGCATCAGACATGACGTATTTTATCCATCCTGTCGCCATGTTTGCAAAGGGATGAAGTGACATGCAGGCCGTCATACAGGCTGTCCGGGGGCTGCTGAAAGATACCCTCAGGCTCTACTGGTCGTTGTTGAAGATCATGATACCGGTGATGCTGGCGGTGAAAGTAGCCGTCGAGCTGGGCATTATCCCCTGGCTGGGGGCCATCTTTGCCCCGGTGATGATGCTGGTCGGATTGCCGCCCGAAATGGGCGTGGTCTGGGCCACCACCTGTCTGGTCAATCTGTACGGTGGGGCTGCTGCTCTTTTGGGCGTTTTGCCTGAAACGCCGCTGACCGTTGCCCAAATGACGGTGCTGTCAGTGATGATGCTGGCCGGGCACGGGCTGCCGCTGGAGCAGCGGATTTGCCAGAAAGCCGGAGCCTCGCTGATCGTCACCGCTGCCCTGCGCCTTGGCTTTGCCCTTGGCTATGGGGCGATCCTGTCAGCGATCTATAACGGCTTTGACCTGTTGCAACAGCCGCTGGACATCACCTTTCTGCCGCACCATTCCCAGCAGGAAGGCTGGGGAGACTGGCTGCTGGCCTCGGCAGAATCCCTGCTGTCGATGCTGGGCATTCTGGTCGTCCTGCTGCTGGTGCTGCGCCTGATGGATGCCAGCGGCCTGACCAGATTGCTGACCCGCCTGCTGTCGCCGGTTCTGCGTTTGATGGGCATTGGTCCGCAGGCCACCCCGCTGACGATGATCGGGGTCTTGCTGGGGCTAAGCTATGGCGGCGGGCTGATCATCCGCGACAGCCAGGCCGGTCGCCTGCCGCCACGCGACACCTTTCTGGCGATTGCCTTCCTGTGTCTGTGCCACAGCCTGATCGAAGACACCCTGTTCATGATGGCTCTGGGGGGGCATTGGTCCGGCGTTTTGCTGGGCCGGGGCATTGCCGCCATCCTGCTGATGGCTGTTCTGGCCCCCCTGGTCCGCGCTTTGCCGCCGGAAACCTTCCGCCGCTGGCTGTTTTCCGGTGGAAACGCCCCGCTTTCGGCCCAAACGCCCCCACAAGCCGCATCCTGACCGCTGGCAAACAGCCATTTTACCCATGATGCCCGGATTCACAGCACGCCGCTTCCTCTTTGCTCAATTTTGCGGCATGTATTCGGGACTACGGATGAATACCGGCGCGCATCTGCCCTATTCTCGCCAAAAAGCCGACTGGCACGGTTTTTGTTAGAGGAAAGGCACTGGTCACGATACCCAGGGTCAAAACGGGTGTTCGTGTCTGTTGGAGATTGCTCGGCATTAAGCCGCTTCGGGGGTTACCGATGAACCATCCTAAAAAATCATTTCTGGCGGGTGCGGCTGCTAGCGCAGCTGGTCTGCTTTACTCCTCGGTCGCCATGGCGGACGACGCTGCCGAGGCAGCGGCACCCACTCTGAACTCTGGGGATACTGCCTGGTTGCTGGTGTCTTCCGCTTTCGTGCTGATGATGACCATTCCGGGCCTGGCCCTGTTCTATGGCGGCATGGTGCGCAAGAAAAACGTCCTGTCGATCATGATGCAGAGCTTTGCCATCACCGCGGTGGTGACGGTTCTGTGGATGGTTGTCGGTTACTCGCTGGCCTTTACCGAAGGCACCCCGGTCATCGGTGGCCTGTCCAAGGCCATGCTGACCGGCATCCTGCCGACCACCCTGTCCGGGACCATCCCGGAAATCCTGTTCGCCATGTTCCAGATGACCTTTGCGATCATCACTCCGGCGCTGATCACCGGCGCCTTTGCTGACCGCATGAAGTTCTCGGCCATGCTGTGGTTCACCGTCCTGTGGGTGCTGATCGTCTACATCCCGATCTGCCACTCGGTCTGGGCAACCGGCGGCTTCCTGTTCGATGCTGGCGTGCTGGACTTCGCTGGTGGTACCGTGGTGCACATCAATGCCGGTATCGCTGGTCTGGTGGCCTGTATCGTGATCGGCAAGCGTCAGGGCTATGGCGTCGACAACATGGCTCCGCACAACCTGACCCTGTCGGTCATCGGCGCTGCCCTGCTGTGGGTGGGCTGGTTCGGCTTCAACGCCGGTTCCGCCCTGACCGCTGGCGGTCTGGCTGCCACCGCCATGATGACCACCCAGGTTGCTACCGCTGCTGCTGCCGTGGCCTGGATGCTGGTTGAATGGGGCGTGCGCGGCAAGCCGAGCGTGCTGGGCATCATCTCGGGTGCCGTTGGTGGTCTGGTTGCCATCACCCCGGCCGCTGGCTTCGTCACCCCGACCGGTGCCCTGCTGATCGGCCTGATCTCTGGTGTTGTGTGCTTCTGGGGCGCCACCTGGCTGAAGCATGCCCTCGGTTACGACGACTCGCTGGACGCCTTTGGCGTGCACGGTGTCGGCGGGATCGTCGGTGCCCTGCTGACCGGTGTGTTCGCGGCGGAATCGATCAACGGCAAGGCCGGTCTGCTGGAAGGCAACGCTGCCCAGTTCGGTCTGCAGGTCTACGGCGTCGGCGTCACCATCGTGTGGTGTGCCATTGCCACCTTCATCATCCTGAAGGTTCTGGACATGGTGATCGGCCTGCGCGTCTCGCCGGAAGAAGAGCGTGAAGGTCTGGACCTGACCCAGCACGGTGAGTCGGTGCACTAACGCAAATCCCGAGCAGGGGCGAAAGCCCCTGCGACGACGAATTTGCGGAACGTACAGAGTCAAATCCCGAGCAGGGGCGAAAGCCCCTGCGACATGAACAGAGCTAAAGCGGGGGCCGAGACCCCAGGGGAACGCCCCCCGCTCTAAAGAGCGTTCTCCGCCGGTCTTTTCACGGGCCGGACCAGAACGAGCCAGGGACGCAGTCGGGAAACCGGCTGCGTCCTTGTTTTATTCCCCGGCAGGCAAAATATCCTGTGATAAGATGTTGCGAAATATCAGGGTCTTCTGATGTCAGCAGCATGCAACAGATGATCTCTCGTTCCTTCCCCCACACAACGAGGGTGTGATGCGTCAGGTGCTTGCGTCAATTTCTGCCGTGCTGGTCGGTGCCGGCATCATGATGTTCGGGTACGGTTTGCTGGCGACGCTGCTGTCAGTCCGCATGTCGATGGAAGGCATTCCACCCTTCACCGCCGGTCTGATCATGTCGGCGTTTTATGCCGGCCAGATCATTGGTGCCCTGCACGTCCGCCGCTTTATCGAAAGCCGCGGTCACATCCGCATCTTTGCCGCCTTTGCCGCCCTGTTTTCCGCCGCCGTCCTGATGCATGTGCTGATCATCGACCCTGTGGTCTGGGGAGGTCTGCGCTTTGTCGAAGGCTATCTGGTCGCCGGGCTGTTCATGTGCATTGAAAGCTGGCTCAACGACCGTGCGACCAACACCACGCGCGGAACGGTATTCAGCCTGTACATGATTATCCTGTACGGTGCCAATGCCGCCAGTCAGTACCTGCTGACCGCCGCCGACATTCATGGCAGCACCCTGTTCATGCTGGTGGCGATCCTGTTTTCGCTGGCTCTGGTCCCGATCGCCATGAACCGCTCGCCCGCTCCGGCTCTGCCCGCCCATTCTCCGTTCAGCATCGCCAAATTGCTGGCCTCCAGCCCGCTGGGCATGGCCGGGTGCTTTACCTCCGGGTTGGCCCTTGGCTCGTTTTACTCCATTGCCCCCCGCTATGCCGCCAAAATGGGGCTGGATACCTTTGGTATCGCCACCATGGTTTCCTGCGGCATCCTGGGCGGAATGCTGGGGCAATGGCCCATCGGGCGCCTGTCCGACAAGCTGGAACGCCGCAAGGTGATCAGCGGGGTGGCGATGGTCAGTGCCCTTCTCAGTCTGGGCCTTGCGGCCCTGTCGATGTGGATTGGTGCGGACAATCTGAACAGCGTCCACGACAACCCGGCCCCGTTCGTGCTGATTGCCTTGCTGGGTGTCGGCCTGTTTACCCTCTATCCGCTGGCGGTGGCCCACGCCAACGACTTCATCGAGCCGCAACATTTTGTCGCCGCCTCGGGCGGGTTGCTGATGGCCTTTGCCGTCGGGGCCACCATCGGCCCGATTGCCTCTTCGGCCCTGATGGAGATCATCGGCCCGGCCGGACTGTTCCTGTTCATCGCCGTTTCAGGAGTCGGATTGGCCCTGTTTGCCCTGTGGCGGCACAAGGTTGCGCCCCCTGCCCCGGTGGACAGCAAGGGACGTTTCCAGACCACCACCAACACATCGCCTTTGCTGGCCGAACTGGACCCGCGTGCGGAAGGAGCCCCTGAGGAAACCGACCAGCTGTCATTTTCCTTTGAGCCGCCGCCCACCGTCAAAGACCCCCGGTGAGGCGTTGCCATGACCCTCAGCCCCGAAGCCCGCGACCGCCTGCAACAACATGCCCCACGCACCTGGCAACGCATGCTGTCCGGGCGGCGGTTGAACCTCATTGACCCCAGCCCGCTGGATATTGAAATCGGCGACATTGCCTTGGGACTGGCGCGCAATACCCGCTGGAATGGTCAGACCAGCGGCGACCATGCGTGGTCGGTGGCCCAGCATTCGGTGTTTGTGGTCGAGATTATGCACGGTTTCCGGCCTGCGCCATCACCGGCCCTGTTGCTGGCCGGGCTGCTGCACGATGCCAGCGAATACGTCACCCACGACATGATCACCCCGTTAAAGGCGGTGGTCGGCGACGTGTTCCGTGAAGTTGAATTGCGCCTGACGCGGGCGGTGCATCTGCGCTTTGGCCTGCCTGCCGACCTGTCTGCCGAAGACAAGGCGCTGATCAAAAAGGCCGACCTGATCGCCGGAGCCACCGAAGCCGTTCAGTTGGCGGGCTTTACCGCCGATGAAGTGCGGAAAGTGCTGGGGATCAAGGCCAGACCGCTGACGGACGTGACCCTGACCCCTCTGCCCAGCAAGCAGGCCGAATGCCTGTTCCTTGAACAGTTCCGGCTGCTTGACGGGCGGCAGCAGGAACCTCAGCCGCGCCCGCGATAACCGGCCACACCCTGCTCGGGGATCCACACCCCGGCGGGGGCTTCGCCGGTCTGCCAGAACACGTCGATCGGCATCCCGCCGCGCGGATACCAATAGCCGCCGATGCGCAGCCAGTGCGGTTCGATGGCGGCGGCGATGCGCTTGCCGATATAGACGGTGCAATCTTCGTGGAACGCCCCGTGGTTACGGAACGAGCCGAGGAACAGCTTCAGGCTTTTGGATTCGACCAGCCGCTGGTTCGGAATGAAGTCGATCACCAGATGGGCGAAATCCGGCTGGCCGGTCACCGGGCACAAGCTGGTGAATTCCGGCTGGGTAAAGCGGGTAACATAGCGGGTATCGGGGTGCGGGTTGGGCACGGTTTCCAGCACCGCCCGTTCCGGGTCATCCGGCAGGGCGGTATGGGTTCCCAGCTGGGTCAGGCCCGAGGGGTCGGAATTGGTCATGATTGAAAGGCCTCAAGTTGGAGGATATTAAGCTTTGACAGCCCCGGCACCACGTGCCTTGGGGGCATCGGGATCAAGCGGCCAGCGCGGGCGCGGCTTGAAATCCAGCGGGTCGCTCTGGCCCAGCGCCAGCCGCTCGGCGGCGGCCCAGGCGATCATGGCGGCGTTGTCGGTACACCATTTCAGCGGCGGGGCGACAAAATCAAGCCCCTCGCGGGCAGCCAGCGTGGTCAGCTCGGCACGCAGCGGCGCATTGGCCGCCACGCCTCCGGCCACCACCAGCGCCGTTCCCTGCGGCCAGTTGGCGCGGAAATGGCGCACCGCCCGCCGCACTCGGTCAAGGGTGCTATCAACCAGGGCCGCCTGAAACGACGCCGCCAGATCGGACTTGTCCTGTGCGCTCAACGGGCCGGGTGGCATCTGTTCGATGCTGCGGCGAACGGCGGCTTTCAGGCCGGAAAACGAGAAATCAAAGCCGGGCCGCCCCTTCAGCGGACGCGGCAGGTCAAAGCGGCGGGGATCACCACCAACGGCGGCCGCCTGCACCGCCGGGCCACCGGGATAGCCCAGCCCGATCATCTTCGCCACCTTGTCAAAGGCTTCCCCGGCGGCGTCGTCAATGGTGGTGCCCAGACGGCGGAACTGGCCGACGCCCTCGACCACCAGCAATTGGCAATGCCCGCCCGATACCAGCAGCAGCAGATAGGGGAACGGCACATCGTGCGACAGGCGCGGGGTCAGGGCATGGCCTTCCAGATGGTTGACCGCCAGAAACGGTTTGTCGTGGACCATCGCAATCGCCTTGGCGGCCATCACCCCGACGATCACCCCGCCAATCAGCCCCGGCCCGCCGGTCGCCGCCACCGCTGACAGATCGCCATAGCCGACTCCGGCACGCTGCATCGCTTCGGCCACCAGCGCCTGCAAGGCCGACAGGTGGGCACGGGCGGCAATCTCGGGCACCACACCGCCATACGGCCGGTGATCCTCCAGTTGCGACAGCACCACCTCGCTCACCACCCGCTCGCCACAGGGGGCGTCAGCCCGCACCACCGCAGCCGCCGTTTCGTCGCAACTGCTTTCGATTCCCAAAATATAGCACGGAGTCATTGCATCAGGGCTCGCAAGGGACATACTGTTGGGCGACGCCATTCGGCTCATTTCCTTTCCATGGGCACGCCTTGCCCTTACACCACCTGGATCATGACCACCAGACCCAAGTTAGTTATCGGCACCCGCGGAAGCCCCCTCGCGCTGGCTCAGGCGCACGAGGTCCGCGACCGTCTCATCGCTGCCCACTCGGAGCTTGCCGAGCCGGGGAGCATCGACATTCGCATTTTCACCACTACCGGCGATGCCATCCAGAACAGAACACTGGCCGAGATCGGTGGCAAGGGCCTGTTCACCAAGGAGCTGGACGAAGCGATGGTGGCAGGCACCATCGACATCGCGGTGCATTCGATGAAGGACGTGGCGACCACCCTGCCGCCGGGGATCGATCTGCCGTGCATTCTGGAACGCGAAGACCCGCGCGACGCCTTTATCTGCCACAAGGCCAAGACCCTCGCCGACCTGCCACCGGGTGCGGTAGTCGGCACGGCGGGCCTGCGGCGGGCCGCTCAGGTGCTGCACCGCTATCCCCACCTGAAGGTGGTGCCGCTGCGCGGTAACGTCCAGACCCGGCTGAACAAGCTGGGCGACGGGGTGGTTGATGCCACCCTGCTGGCGATTGCCGGGCTGAACCGGCTGGGTATGAGCCAGCACGCCACCGATACCCTCAGCGTTGACACCATGCTGCCTGCCATTGCGCAAGGGGCGATTGGCGTCACCTGCCGCGAGGACGACCTGACCTGTCATCACTATCTGCTGCCGCTGATTCACGGCGAAAGCAGTGCGCGGGTGCGCTGTGAACGGGCTTTTCTCGCCGCGCTGGACGGTTCCTGCCGGACCCCGATTGCCGGGCTGGCCGAAGTCCATGGGCGGGACATCGTGTTCCGTGGCATGGTTCTCCGCCCGGACGGCAGCGAAGCGGTGGTGGTCAATCATCGCGGCCCGTTGTCCAATCCGGTCGCCATCGGAGAGGCCGCTGCCGCAGACGTCCGCCAGCAGGCGTCGTCCCTTCTGGCCGAGGCCGTCTCTGCTGGCAAAGCCTGAGACAGCAGCCCCATGCACGTCGCCATCACCCGCCCGCTTGAGGACGCCGACCGCACCGCCCATGCCCTGCGCCAACGCGGTTTGACGGTGATCCTTGAACCGTTGCTGGTGGTGGTGCCCTGTGCCGTCCCGCCCGCCGCCCTGGCGCAGATGGCCTGCGCTCAGGGTTGGCTGCTGACCAGCGCCAACGGCGTGCGGGCGCTGGCCGAAGCCCTGCGTCAAACCGGAGCCGCCCTGTCGGCGCCGTGGGACCGCCCGGCGCTGTGCGTCGGCGACCAGACCGCCCGCACCGCACAGGCGGCGGGCTTTACCAACGTTCATTCTGCGGCGGGCGATGTCCAGTCGCTGGCCGCGCTGACCTGCCGCCTGTTGCGTCCGCAACAGGGGCCACTGTTCCACGCCGCCGCCTCGGTGCAGGCGGGCGATCTGGCGGCCCTGCTGGGGGAGCGCGGTTTTCATGTTGACCGGGCCGTCCTGTACGAAACCCGCCCGGCAACGGCGTTTTCCCCCGCCTTTGCGCAGTGTGTCCGCCAGCACCAGCTTGATGCGGTGCTGCTGTATTCGCCCCGAACGGCACAAACCTTTGCAACCCTTGCCCGAGAGGCTAAACTTTCGCCTCACCTGTCTACGGTCACTGCCTATTGCCTGAGTCCGGCAGTGGCAGAGGCCCTGTCCAGCACGTCCTTATCTGACGCGTCTGAACTCCGGGTGCGGATTGCCCCGCACCCGACGCAAGACGCCCTCCTGAGCATCCTTGATCAGGACCGCGCCAGCAGCATGAAGGGAGATACCCCATGAGCGACCGGCCCTCGGCCCCGTCTGAGCCTACCTCCGCCCAACCGACCGATCCGGTTGAAATTGCCCTCGCCCGCGCCGCCGAGCGCAGCGGGCAGGATGCCGCCGCCAAAAAAGCCAGCGGAGCGCGGAAGGCGAAAATCATTGGCGGTGTCAGCGCCGTTGTGCTGGTGGCGGCTCTGGCGGGCTATGCCTCGCTGCCGCTGTGGCTTGGCTCGCTGCCTGCCGCCCTGCAACCCCATGCTGCCGCCCTGCTGCCAAAAGCCAGCCTGACCGTTCAGAGCGAGGGCACCGAAGAGGTGGCGGCGTTGCAAGACGCCCTTGGAGCGATGCAGACCAAACTGGCGGCGTTGGAAAAGCGTGTCGCCACGCTGGAACACGGCCACGAGCAGATGAGCAGCGCCGCCGTTGCGCCTGCGCCTGCCGTTGGCGGTGGGGCCGGGGCCATTGCCATCAGCCCGACTGGCCCGGTGGGGGCTGCCCAGCCGCACGTTCCCGACGTCAAGAGCGACGCCAAAGCCGACACCAGCGCGCTGGAAAAGCGTCTGGGGACGCTGGAAACCACGCTCGGCACCACCCTGAACGAGCAACTGGTGGCCTTGGGCAAGGACATCAACGAGCTGAAGGCCAACCGGGCGCAAGCCTCCAGCGTGCTGGCGCTGGCTGACCGCGTTGCGGCGGTCGAAGGGGCGATTCAACAGGCGATGGCCCGGCAGGATCAGGCGCTGGCCTTTTTGCTGGCGGTTGGTCAGTTGCGTGCCGCCGTTGACGAAGGCCGCCCGTTTACCGACGAGCTGAAAACCGCCCGTGCGGTGGCGCCGAGCACCATTGATGTTGAAACCCTGACCTCGGGCTTTGCGGCACAGGCGGCGAGCGGCGTGGCGACCACCATCCAGTTGCAACAGGATTTTGCCGCACAGGCTGGCGCAATCATCCGCGCCGGAGCCTTGCCGAACGAGACCGCCGACTGGTGGAGTCGCACCATGGACCGGATGATGAGTCTGGTGTCCATCCGGCGGACCGATGGTGATGCCGTCGGCACATCGCCCGCCGCCGTGGTCAGCCGGGCCGAAGCCCTGTTGAAGCAAGGTGCCCTGAGCGGAGCCATCGCCGAACTGGCGGCTCTGGACGGTCAGGCCGCCACCGCCGCGCAACCGTGGCTGACCGCCGCCAAGGCCCGTCTTGCCGCCACCAGTGGTCTGTCGGACCTGACCGGCGAAGCCCTAGCCGCCCTGACCGCCACCACCAGCGCGCCTCCCGCCCCGCCCACTGCCGGCAAAAAGGAGGGATGAGCATGATTCGTCTGATCTCGTTCCTGATCGCCGTCGGGCTGGCTGTCGCTGGCGCCGTGTGGCTTGCCAACCACCCCGGCGAAGTGATGGTGCAATGGCTGGGCTGGCGGGTTGACACCTCGGTGCCAGTGCTGCTGGTCGCTGCCGTACTGCTGGTGCTGGTGGTCTCCCTGCTGGTCCGTCTGGTGCTGGGGGTGCTGACCGTCCCCGGCGTCATTGGCCGGTTCCGCTCGCGCCGAGCCCTGAAGCGCGGCCTGCTGGCGCTGGCCGAGGCCGAAAGTGCCCTGCTGACCCACGACGCCGCCAAAGCGGCCAGGAAAGCCGCGCAGGCCAAGGCCCTGCTGCCCAACCAACAGGCAGCGGTGCTGATTCAGGCCGAAGCCGCCCTGTTGCGCGATGATCTGGATGGCGCTCAGGCGCTGTACGAAGAGCTGCTGGAAACCCGTTCCAGCGCGCTGGCTGCCCTGCACGGGCTGTTGGCGCTGGCTGAAAAGCGCAACGACAAGGTGCTGCTGCGCGATGTGGCCAGCCGGGCAGTGGCTGTCAACGAACGGGCCGCCTGGGCCGTGCGTCCGCTGTTCACCGTTCTGGTCGATGCGGGCGACTGGGCGGCGGCGCAAAAGACACTCGACCTTGGCTGCAAGCGCGAGGTGTTCAGCGACGCCGAACGCGCCCGCCTGACCGCCACGCTGCTGTGTGCGCAGGCCGATGCCGCCTTGCTGCGCGGGGAAACCCACGAGGTCGCCCGCCTGACCAAAAAAGCCGTCTCGGCGGCCCCCGGTTTCCTGCCCGCCGTCCTGCGCCATGCCCAGTCGCTGATCAGCGATGGCAACGGCAAAAAGGCCGCTGCCCTGCTGATCGAACCGTGGCGCACGGCGCCGCATCCGGCGCTGGCTGCGGCCTATCTGTCGCTGTGGCAAGGCGAAGAGGCCCTGAAACGGGTGCAGCATGTGGATGCGCTGGCCGACAGCAACCCCTCCCACCCGGAGAGCTGCCTGCTGGCCGCCGAAGCGGCCTTGCAGGCCGAACTGTGGGGGCAGGCCCGTACCCGCCTGAAACCGCTGCTGGACCGTGGCCTCCACGAGCGGCGGCTGGCCCTGCTGATGGCCCGCCTCGAAGAAAGCGAGCACGGCAACACGACCGAGGCCCTGCGCTGGTACAAGCTGGCCGCCGCGTGGGACGCCCACTCTCCCGCCCCGGCTGCGCTGTGGCAGTGCGACCAGTGCCATACTCCCGCTGCGGACTGGTCGGTGCATTGCCCCACCTGCAACACCATCGGCAGCGTCACGGCAAACGTCTGAACGGACCAGAGCCGTGTACGAACCGTGGGAACCGGTTTTCACAACACCAATGCGACAAGCCAAAGGGCGAGAGCGGTGAGCACGATCAACATTCAAGACTCATCGCTCTCGCCCGGAGTCGCCCCGTCCTTTTGACCGTTCCATTCCAAAAGGCAGAGGCGAAGGGCAAGCGAACCTCTACGGCCTGCGGCTTTATCAGGCTTAAGGCCTAGTCCTTTCCGCTAGACGCCCTCCCGTTCACCGCGCAGGGCATCCACCGCTGATCAGTACCGGCGGGCAGGGTCTTTTTCGCCTGCAGCCAAATGAAATGGCTTTTCGCAGTCTCAACAAGGGCATCCTGCCATTTCCGGTGCTGTCAGCCCCCGCACAGACAGGAATTGTGCCTGTTGCATTCTTGCCAGCCAGTGGCAACAACACCATATTGAACGGATGGGCTTTCGCCATGGCCGCTATGCCGTCAGATGTATAAATCCCTGTTTGTGTCTGACCGGCCATTGCGCTAACACTATGGCTGCAGAAAGTCTGTTTACAAAAAAATCAGGGCTGCGGACGCTCGCGACGGGCGCTCGTGCAGGTGTTAAACACAGGGGGCCGGAGGCAAGGCGTGCTCATCCAATGGAATGATGCCTGGCGCGTGGGCAACAGCGCGATCGACTACGACCATCAGATGCTGGTGAACATCACCAACCAGTTGTGGGACATCAAGAACAACCCCCGGGTCCGGAATGCGGAAATCGCCCGCATTCTGGGGCAGCTGGTTGAATATGTGAAGCGGCACTTCGAACGCGAAGAAGCCATCTTTCTGGCGTCGGATTACCCGCACAAGAAAGAACACATTGCGATGCACCGCGAACTGACCAAGGTCGTGGAAGACATCGGCGTGGTGTTCAACCGCGAACCCGACCTGCTGAACTTCGATGAAATCATGGCCTTCCTGAAGCGCTGGCTGATGGACCACATCGTCAAGCACGACATGGGTTACAAGGATTACATCGGCGAGGGTGCCAAGAAGCGTCGGCACGTCGCCTGATCAGCCTCACCTGATCGCACAACCAGAAAACGGGCTGGATTGCCATGGGGGGCAGTCTGGCCCGTTCTGTTTCCGCCACGCTTCCGCATCACGCTCCCGGATACACCAGTGCAATGGTTTCCGGCGCGACGGTGATATGAACCGGCAGGCAGGCGATGCTGTCGCCATCGGCCTGCACCGGGGCCCCCACCGGGGCGGTCAGCATCACCTCGTGGCAGGCGCGGTAGGTCACCTCGGGCCGACGGGACAGGCTTCCCGAGGCCAGCGAGACGGCATAGCCCAGCACCGCCAGCAGCCCCCGCCGAGGCAAGGCCAACAGATACAGTTCATCACTCTGCAAATTGCCATCCGGCGCAGCCACGAACGGGCCGCCATACAGCCGTCCGTTACACACCACCACCGTTGCCGCTTCGAACGGCTGCTGGTCACAATACCCCTGAAGGCGCGGAAAGGGATAGCGCACGGCCTGCCATAGTGTCTCGAAAACATAGGCCAGCTTGCCTGTTCGCCGTTTCAGCCCCAGCCGGACGTGTTCCACCACATGGGCATCAAAGCCCGCGCTGGCCATCAACAGGACATGGCGCGCCGGACCGGCAGCGGGCTGCACCAGAGCCAGATGGACAGTCTGTGGCGTGCCGGTGGCCAGGGTGCGGGCCATGTCGGCAGGCGTCAACCGTTGCCCCACCTCCAGCGCCAACACGTTGGCGGTTCCCAGCGGAATGATTCCCAGCGGCAGCCGCTGATCGGCGGGATGCTGCATCAGGCCGTTCAGCACCTCGTTCATGGTGCCATCGCCGCCCGCGGCCACCACCATGTCGACAGCACTGAGAGCGGCTTCGGCGGCAAAGCGCTCGGCATCGCCGCGTTGCTGCGTCTCGCGCAGCACCAGCGAGCAGCCCAGCGCCTGCAAGGCTTGCAACGTCTTGTTCAGACGCCTCTTTTTGGCACCACCGGCGGTGGGATTAAAGATAATCATCAAGCGGCGAGCGGATGGGGGCAAGGGCGCAGAAAGTGTCATCATCCACCCGGACATGATGTTTCATTCAATAAAAGCAGACAGTAACTACCACATCAATACAGAACAAGATGATGATATTTTTCTACAATAAAAATGACAGAATCATGACCGCAAGGTGAAATATTGGCGTCACAGCCTGTTTGGTGTTTTTTACCGCGTCCGTCTGGACTACCTATTCCCTCACAGTTCCAACGCCGCCCCTGGGGAGAGACGGCTCGCTGGATCGGGGAACAGGATGAACGCGCTTTCCTATCTTGTGGGGGCCAGTCCCTCAGCGACCCTTATACCGCCCGTCACCGGCACGCCCAGCGGGCAGACAGCCGACGGGCCGCCTTCGGTGCCGCCACTGGTGCCCGATGGGCGCGAGGATGACGACCAGCCGGACGGCACCGCCGAGCATCGCTATCGCACCGTGTTCCTGTCCGATATCCATCTTGGCACCCGTGGCTGCAAGGCCGAATTCCTGCTCGACTTTCTGCGCAGCGTGGACAGTGAAACCCTGTATCTGGTCGGCGACATCATCGACGGCTGGCGTCTGCGCCGCAGCTGGTACTGGCCGCAGGCGCATAACGATGTGGTGCAAAAGCTGCTGCGCAAGGCGCGCAAGGGAACGCGGGTGCTGTATGTCCCCGGCAACCACGACGAATTCGCCCGCGACTACGTCGAAAACGATTTCGGCCACGTCCGCCTGTTGCCCGAAGCCATCCATCAGACCGCCGATGGCCGCCGGTTTCTGGTGATCCACGGCGACCAGTTTGACGGGGTGGTGCTGTACGCCAAATGGCTGGCCCTGCTGGGCGACAGTGCCTATACGCTGGCCCTGACCCTCAATCACTGGTTCAACCTCATCCGCCGCCGCTTTGGCCTGCCCTACTGGTCGCTGTCGCGCTACCTGAAGCACAAGGTCAAGAACGCCGTCAGCTTCATTGCCAAATACGAAGGCACCATGGCCGATGAAGCCCGGCGGCGGGGACTGGACGGGGTGGTGTGCGGCCACATTCACCACGCCGAGATTCGCGACGTCAACGGCATCACCTACTGCAACGATGGCGATTGGGTCGAAAGCTGTACCGCTCTGGTCGAACATTTCGACGGGCGGCTGGAAATCCTCGACTGGACCAAACTGCGCGCGGGCAGCGATGTTGCTGCGCTGGCCACTGCCGGGGCCTGACCCCGCCACACACAGGAGCCCACCATGCGTATTCTGCTGGTTTCTGACGCCTGGATGCCGCAAGTCAACGGCGTGGTGCGAACCCTGGCCACCCTGCGCGATCACCTGACCACCCGCGGCCATGCAGTGGAGATGATCACCCCCGACCGTTTTCGCACCGTTCCCTGCCCCACCTATCCGGAAATCCGGCTGGCGATCCTGCCCGGTCGCTCGATGGCGCGGATGATTGATGCGGCGCGCCCCTGCGCCATCCACATCGCCACCGAAGGCCCGTTGGGGCTGGCGGCGCGGTCTTATTGCGTCCGGCGCGGCATTCCGTTCACCACCGCCTTTCACACCAAGTTTGCCGACTACCTGCACGCCCGTACCCGAATGCCGATTCGCTGGTCCTATCGCGCCCTGCGCTGGTTCCATGGCCCGGCCCAGGCGGTGATGGTCGCCACTCAGGGCATCGAAGATGAATTGCGGGCGCACGGCATCGGCAACATCCGCCGCTGGACCCGTGGCGTCGATACCGCCCTGTTCGCGCCGCAGGACAAGACCCTGTACGCCGACCTGCCGCGACCGGTGTTTCTGTATGTCGGGCGGGTGGCGGTGGAAAAGAACATCGCGGCCTTTCTCACCCTTGACCTGCCGGGCAGCAAAGTGGTGGTCGGCGATGGTCCCCAGTTGGCCGAGCTGAAACGGCGCTATCCGGCGGTGCATTTTGCTGGCGCCCGCCATGGGCAGGACCTCGCCCGCCACTATGCTTCAGCCGACGTGTTCGTCTTCCCCAGCCTGACCGACACCTTTGGGCTGGTGGTGCTGGAAGCGCTGGCCTGTGGCCTGCCGGTGGCGGCCTACCCGGTCGCCGGGCCGCAGGACGTGGTGGCCGATCAGGACCCGGCGGCGCCGGTGGCCGTCCTTGACCACGATCTGCGCGCCGCCGCGCTGGCCGCCCTCGAGCTGCCGCCGGATCGCTGCCGCCAGTTTGCCGAACACTGTTCGTGGGACCGCTCGGTCGACCAGTTTCTGGACAACCTTGCCCCGTTCCCCCCGGACAGCGCCTTCGGCCCCCCGCAGGCGGCAGCATGACCCGCTTCTGCCTTTACCCGCGCCGACGGGCCAGCGGCTCGTTCGGCTGCAGCTCGCCATCCCACGGGAACAGCAGCCACATGTCCTGCGGCACCGGCACTGCATAGGTATCGACCGCCGGTTCGCCCTTCGGCTTGGCGTAAACGGTGGCAAGGTGCGCCTTGGGGATGTGCGCCTTGACCAGACGGGCCGTTACCCCGCTGTCAACCAGATCGTCAATGATCAGCCAGCCTTCCCCGTCACCAACCAGCGCACGGTCAATGTCCTTGGCAATGCGGGGTTCGCCCTGCACCCGGTCGTCATAGGAAATGATGCTGATGCTGTCGACCACCCGCAGGTCCAGTTCACGGGCAATGATCGACGACGGGATCAGGCCGCCACGGGTGATGGCAATCACCCCCTGGAACGGGCCGATGTCCATCAGCTTGTGCGCCAGCATGCGGGTGTCACGGTGGAACAGTTCCCAGGCGATGGGCAGGTAACGGTTGGCGGTGTAGTCAGTCATGATTGTCTCATCTGCGGGGAAAAACGAAAAAAGGGGTTTGCCACGCCCTTTTCGGGGGACGCAAGGAATTTTCGTGCTTGTCCAGAAGGCTTCCATTCTAAACAATGGCGGCAAATTCGGAAGCCTGTCTGTGAACCACCGCGCAGACGGCTTGCACCCCCCCCTGATCCGACCGGCTTTCAGCCTGAACGATCGTCAGAGGATAGCCTACGCCAATGCTGCACACTGTTACTGCTCCGCGCGGCATGATCGCCGCCCCGCACCATCTGGCAGCTCAATCCGGGCTGGACGTTTTGCGTGATGGTGGCAACGCCATCGAAGCAATGGTAGCAGCGGCAGCGACAATTGCCGTCGTCTATCCCCACATGAACGCGCTGGGCGGGGACGCCTTCTGGATCATCCATGAACCGGGCCGCCCGCCGATGTCGATTGACGGTTCGGGCGCGGCAGGCAAGGCGGTCGATATCGACCTGTTCAAGAGTCAGGGCTTCAGCAGCATTCCGGCCACCGGCCCGATGGCCGCGATCACCGTTGCCGGGGCGGTGTCCAGCTGGCAGTCGGCGCTGGAAGTGTCGCAGAGTCGCTGGGGGGGCTCGCTGTCCCTTGAACGATTGTTAGGCGATGCCATCACCTATGCCCGCAGCGGCTATGCCGTTTCGGCCGCCCAGCGCCGGACGACCGTCCGCCTGAAGACCGCCCTTGCTGCCCTGCCCGGATTTGCCGACCACTTTCTGGCCGCAGGCGAAATCCCGGATGAAGGGTCGGTACAAAAGAATCCGGCTCTGGCCGAGACGCTCGGCTATCTTGCCCGCCATGGACTCGACGATTTCTATCGTGGCGAGGTTGCCCGCCGCATCGCCGCCGACCTTGCCCGTATCGGCAGCCCGCTGAAAGGCGAAGACATGGCCCGCCACCGGTCGGTGCGCCGCCGCCCCTTGTCGCTGCCCCTGCCCGGCGTCACCCTGTTCAACGCCCCGCCGCCGACGCAGGGGCTGGCCTCGCTGATGATCCTCGGCCTGTTCGAGCGCCATGCCAGCGCCGCCCCCGACGCCGACAGCTTTGAACACCTGCACGGGCTGGTCGAAGCCACCAAGGTGGCCTTCAAGGTGCGGAACGCCCACATCACCGACCCGCTGTACATGAGCGTTCACCCGACCACCTACCTGAACGACCATGTGCTCGACAAGCTGTCGGAAGAGATCAGCCGCCGCACCGCCGCGCCGTGGCCCGCCGCCCTGCGCGATGGCGACACGGTGTATCTGACCGCCGCCGACAGTCAGGGCCGGGTGGTCAGCTTCATCCAGTCGATTTACCATGGTTACGGCTCGGGGATGGTGCTGCCGGACAGCGGCATCCTGTGGCACAACCGCGGCCATGCCTTCTCCCTTGATCCGCGCAACGTGCAGGCGCTGGCACCGGGCCGCAAGCCGTTCCACACCCTGTCGCCGGCGCTGGCGAAATTCCAGGATGGCCGGGTGATGGCCTATGGCACCATGGGCGGCGATGGCCAGCCGCAGACACAGGCGGCGCTGTTCACCCGCTATGCCCGCTATGGTCAGAGCCTGCAACAGGCGGTCACCGCTCCGCGCTGGGTGCTGGGCAAGACGCTCGATGGCGGCAAGCAGCACGACCTGAAGGTCGAAAGCCGGTTCGATCCGGCGGTCATTCAGGCCCTTGGCCGTGCGGGCCATGACGTGTCGGTGCTTGGCCCCTTTGAGGACATCATGGGCCACGCCGCCGCGCTGGTGCTGCGCCCCGATGGCTGGCTGGAAGGTGCCGTTGATCCGCGCGGGGATGGCGTGGTGGCGGGGTTTTAACAGGACACGACCGTAAGGTAACAAGGGATGTGGAGCGCTGCTCCACACCTCGCTGGGGCCAGTCAGCCCCAGACCCCATTCCGTTGACTTAAAAGAAAAAATGGTGGTCCGGG
The DNA here is from genome assembly GCF_900156605.1 of Insolitispirillum peregrinum. GTDB lineage: Bacteria > Pseudomonadota > Alphaproteobacteria > Rhodospirillales > Rhodospirillaceae > Insolitispirillum > Insolitispirillum peregrinum. The sequence goes on from NZ_FTOA01000004.1 coordinate 267,881, forward strand.
GCCGGAGGCCCCAAATGAACGTCCGGGGCCGGAGGCCCCGGGCAGGTGCGGACAGCAGTTCACATTGTTTCACTGACCGTCGTGTTCCCTGCACGAAAACAGGTCCGGGGGATCGGCCAGCGCCCCGTCAACCAGCGGCTCGGCTCCGATGCCGATCAGGCGGAACAGGGTGCCATCGGCTTCCCGCTCCAGCAGCGGACGCACCGCCGTCAGCAAGACTCCGGCCTGTTGCGAGGGTGTCGGCAGCCGCAAATGGCGGCTGCGCAGCTTGAAATCCCGGCTTTTCAGCTTCAGAACCACCCCGGCGGCGGCCATCTGGTGGCGGCGCAAGCTGCGCTCCACCCGCTCGGCCAGCGGGGCCAGTGCGGCCAGTAAATCGGCCGGGCGGGACAAGTCCTGCTGAAAGGTGGTCTCCGCCGAGATCGACTTGCTTTCCCGCTCGGGCGTCACCGAGCGGTCATCCTGCCCGCGCGCGATCCGCCATAACCACCCGCCATGGGCACCGTAGCGGGTCTTCAGCTCCATCTCGCTGACCTGCTGCAAATCGCCGATGGTGGTAAAGCCGTCCCCTTGCAGACGCCGCTCCATCGCAGGCCCGACGCCATGAATTGCCCGCACCGGACGCGGAGCCAGAAAAGCCACTGCCTCGGCCCGCCCGATCACCGAAAAGCCGCGTGGCTTTTGCAGGTCCGAAGCAGTTTTAGCGAGGAACTTGTTATAGCTGAGACCAACCGACAGCGAGATGCCCACCTCCTGCTCCACCCGCTGGGCGATATCGGCCAAAGCCTCGGGGATGTCTTCGCGGTGGGACAGGTCAAGATAGGCTTCATCCAGCGCCAGCGGCTCGATCAGGCTGGTGACCGAGTGCAGGATGCGGTGGATATCAGCCGACACCCGGCGGTATTTGCCATGGTCGGGCCGCACGATCACCGCCTGCGGGCACAGCTCGCGCGCCTTGTACATCGGCATCGCCGACCGGCAGCCGTATTGGCGGGCCAGATAACAGGCGGTCGCCACCACCGAACGCGGATCGGTGCCGCCGATCAGGATTGGCTGATCGCGCAATTCGGGCCGGTCACGCTTTTCAATCGAGGCATAAAAGCTGTCGCAATCGACATGGGCAATCGCCAGATCGCGCAATTCAGCATGCCAGACCACCCGCCCACTGCCACAGGTCGGGCAGCGGGACGGGGCGCAGGCGGCATCAAAAGCCTCGAGACAATCCCGGCACAGGGCCGGAGCCAGCGCGCTCACCGTCACCCATCACGCCGGACGGCGGGCCACCAGTTGGACGGTGGCGGCCAGCCCCTGATGCAGCGGACCTTCGTCCAGCAGCGGCACCGCCTCGTCCAGCAGGAGGATGTCAGCCCCGGCAAAGTCGGCGCGCAACTGGTCGGCAGTGTACAGCAGGCTCAGGTCCCTGGGGCCGCCGCTGCTGTGCGCCAGTTGCTCGGGGCGGAAGGCTTCGAGAATCACCAGACCGCCGGGCCTGAGCGCCGCCAGCATCTGCCGGTGCGCCGTTGCCCGCAGCGCAGGCGGCAGGTGCAGGAACACCGACACCACCGCATCGAACGTGGCCTGCGGCCAGTCCCACGTCGCCAGATCGGCACAGGTGGCCTGCAAGGTCACCTGCCGTTCCAGCGCCAGTTGCAGGGCCTTTTTCACCCCTTCGGGCGAGGCGTCAACACTGCTGACCATCAGGCCGTTTTGCGCCAGCCACACGCCATTGCGGCCTTCGCCATCGCCCACCGCCAGCACGCTCATGCCGGGTTTCAAGCGGGAGGACTGAGCGCACAGAAAGGCGTTTGGCCGGGTACCATAGACGTAGTGGTGCGCCCCAAAGCGTTTGTCCCAAAAGGCTCCCGGATCGGTCAGGGACGGGTCAACCAGTGGTGCAGAGGTCATGGCAGCGGCTCCAGTGTGCAGCATCGTCCGGGGAGAATACCATCACCAGAACGAAAAGGGAACAATCGGACCGGTTATTCCGCCGCCGTGCGGTCGGTCGTTTCCCGCACCACCGCCAGAAAGGCATCCCCATAGCGCGCCAGCTTGCCCGCACCGACGCCGGGCACCCGTGCCATCTCGTCGGTATCACGGGGCCGCAGGCGGGCGATCTCCACCAGCGTGGCATCATGGAAAATGACATAGGGCGGAACACCCTGCTCGCGCGCCAGCTCCATTCGGCGACCGCGCAAGGCATGAAACAGCGCCTCGTGGCGCGGATCGTCGAAGCTGACCTGCCGCCGCTCGCCCTTGGCCGCCCGGCTGCGCGCCGCCGGGTCCTTGCGCAGCAAAACCGGCTGTTCACCGCGCAGGATCGGCCTGACCTCGGGGCTGAGGCGCAAGGCGCCGTGGCCTTCGACATCGACCACCACATGGCCCAGCGCCACCAACTGGCGCAACACCGATTGCCATTGATCCTTGCCCAGATCGGCCCCAACACCCCACGTTGGCAGGCGCTGATGGCCCAGCGAACGGGTGCGCTCGGTCTCGGTGCCGCGCAGCACGTCAATCACATGGCCGCTGCCATAGCGCTGGCCGGTGCGGTAGATCGCCGACAGGGCCTTTTGCGTTACCTGCGTGCCGTCAAACGTTTCGACCGGCTCCAGACAGGTGTCACAGTTGCCGCACGGCTCGCAGGTGTCGGCAAAGTATTCCAGCAGCACCTGACGGCGGCAGCGGGCGGTTTCGCAAAAGCCGAGCAGGGCATTCAGCTTGCGGCGTTCAATCGCCTTGATCTCGTCGGGGGCCTCGGAGCCTTCGATCATCTGGCGAACCTTGGCCACATCCTGCAGGCCATAAACCATCCACGCATCCGACGGCAGCCCGTCGCGCCCGGCGCGGCCGGTTTCCTGATAATAGGCTTCCAGCGATTTCGGCAGGTCCAGATGGGCGACAAAGCGCACGTCCGGCTTGTCGATCCCCATGCCAAAGGCAATGGTGGCGACCATGATCAGCCCTTCTTCGCGCAGGAATTTGGACTGATTGGCCGCGCGCACATGCTTGTCCAGCCCGGCGTGGTAGGCCAGAGCCTCCAGCCCCTGTTCCCGCAGCCAACCGGCGGTTTCTTCGACCTTGTTGCGCGACAGGCAATAGATGATCCCGGAGTCGCCGGGGTGCTCCTCGCGGATAAAGCGCAGCAACTGGGCCTTGGGATTGTCCTTCAGGCCAATGCGATAGCGGATGTTGGGACGGTCAAAGCCGGAAATGAACTGCGCGCCATCGGTCAGATGCAGGCGCTCGACGATCTCGCGCCGGGTCGGGCCGTCGGCGGTGGCGGTCAAGGCCACGCGAGGAACGCCCGGAAAGCGATCGGCCAGCGTTGCCAGTTGCAGGTATTCCGGGCGGAAGTCGTGGCCCCACTGCGACACGCAATGCGCCTCGTCGATGGCAAACAGGGCCAACGGGCAGCGCGCCAGATTGTCGAGGAACGCCGGTTGCAGCAGCCGTTCGGGGGCGACATAGACCAGATCGATCTCACCGGCCCGCATCGCCCGCTCGATCTCGACCACCGCCCCAAAGGAGATGGTCGAATTGATCGCCGCCGCCTTGACCCCCAGTTGCCGCAGGGCTTCGACCTGATCCTGCATCAGGGCAATCAGCGGGCTGACCACCACCGCCACCCCGGACCGGCACAAAGCAGGAACCTGATAGCACAGGGACTTGCCGCCGCCGGTCGGCATCAGGACCAGCGCGTCACCGCCCGCAATCACATGGTCGATAATGTCGCGCTGAGGACCGCGAAAAGACTCGTACCCAAAGACCGAGCGTAAAATGGAAAGGGGATCGTCCACCATGGGCCGCAGTTATAGGGCAAGTTGGCAGGCGGGGGAACGGCTATTTCGGTCAGGAGGGCAAAGCCGATGACAGGCGCTTTTTGGCTTCGACCAGACAGTTGACCACACTGGCCACCTCGAACGGCTTGCACAGGTAATCGTCAAAGCCCATGCCGCGCGCCTGGGCGATGTCCTGTGCCCGCACATTGGCGCTGATCGCCACCATCATCACCGTCTGATAGTCCGGCATCTGGCGCAGGCGCTGGGCCACCACGTCGCCGGTCACATCCGGCAGGTTGATGTCGATCATCACCAGATCAGCCAGATGATCCACCGCCCAGCCCAGAGCCTCGCTGCCGGTGCTGACTGTCACCAGTGTTACCCCGCCGACCACCGCCAGCAGGTCCTGCATCAGTGCCTGATTGGCCGGATTGTCTTCGATATACAGCACCTGCAACGGCGTGCCGTGGCGCAGGATGGCCGTTTCGGTGCTCCACCATCCCATCTCGCCATCGCCCATTTTGCGCGGTGTCCAGCCAGCGATGGATGCCGCCGTCAAACGCGGAATGGTGAACCAGAAATGGCTGCCTTCGCCCTCGGTACTGGTGACGCTGATGCTGCCGTTCATCGCCTCGACCAGCCGGCGGGTGACCGCCAGCCCGACTCCGGTGCCTTCGGCGGCCTGACTGGAGGCCAGAACCCGGTGGAACGGGTCAAAAATCTTCGGCAGGTGATCAACCGGGATTCCGATGCCGTTGTCTTCGATGCTGATTGTCAGGTGCGATACCCCCTGTTCGCGCAACCGCAACCGCACCATGCCGCCACTGCGGTTGTACTTGATCGCGTTGGACAGCAGGTTGATGACGATCTGCTTCAGCCGGACCCGATCCCCCAGCACCACCAGCACTGGCACATCGCCCGGTGCCGGCGGCACGGGCTGCTCATCCAGAAACATCTGAATGCTGCGTTTTTCGGCCAGTGGCGCCAGCATGTCGAGGCATTCGATGGCCAGCGCCGCCATGTCGAGCGGCTCGGAAGACAGGTCAAGATGTCCGGCTTCGATACGGGCCAGATCCAGCACCTGATTGATCAGCCCCAGCAGATGATCGCCCGCATCGATGATGTGCTGGACATACTGCGTCTGTGACGGATCAAGCGGTTGCGCCCGCGGCAACAGCAGCAACTGGGCAAAGCCGAGAATCGCATTCATCGGCGTCCGCAACTCATGGCTCATGTTGGCGAGAAATTCCGACTTGGCGGCGTTGGCCCGTTCGGCCTCGCCATAGGCCAGACGCAGTTTCTCGGCGTCGTCGTATTGCCGGGTGATGTCGTGCCCGGTACCGCGATAGCCCAGCACCTTGCCGGTTGACGACAGGAACCGCTTGCCCGCAATCGCCGCCCGCAGGTGGCCACCATCTTTCAGGTGCAGCATCACCTCGAACGTCAGCCGCGACTGGCTGTGCACAATCTGTCGTCGCAGTTCCGGCCAGGCAGGCGAAATGACCGTCACCACCCCCATCTCGATCAGATCATTCAGTGAACGACCGGCAACGCTTTCCCAGCTGAGGCCGGTATGGGCCAGAAAGCGTTCCGAGATGATGGTCAGCCGCCCGTTGTGGTCACTTTCCCAGAACCAGTCAGACGACACCTCGGCCAGATCACGAAAGCGGTTTTCGCTGATGCGCAGGGCGTTTTCGATGGTCCGCCGTTCACCAATCTCGCGGTGCAGGTGGCGGGTTCGCTCATCCACCCGGCTTTCCAGATCCTCGTTGATCAGACGCAGGCTGTCTTCGGCCCGGCGGCGGGCGATCAGCTCCAGCTCGGCAGACCCGATCAGCCGGTTGAACGATTCCACCAGATAGCCGATCTCGTCACTGTGATGCCCCGGAGGAATCCGGATTGGGCGCAGACTGTCCCCCGGCTCGGGCGGGATGTCCTGCAAATCGTCAACAATGCGTTCGACCGGCAACAAGGTGGTGCGCAGATAAACCCAGGTCAGGATCGCGCACAGCAGGACGGTCTGCACCATCATCAGCGCCAGCCCCAGCAGCACCCGACCCAGAAAATCCTCGCCGCCGAGGGCGGGCGAAACCGTCACTTCCAGATAGCCGACCGGCAGCGGCTGGTTATGGTACAAGGGGCCAAACAGCGGGCGGCTGATCTGATAGTCCTCACCCAGCAACAGGCGCAGAATGCCCAGCGTCCAGCCATCGGGCATCTGAGGCTCATGCAGCTTGGCACTGGCCAGCGTGTCGTGGAAATCACTGACAATCCGCGCCTCGGCGACCGGATTGCGCAGGGACAGGCCATCCACCACACTGGACGCCAGCCCGGTATCGATCGAATAGGCCGCCATCGCTGCCGACGGCATGGCCGCATCCACCAGATGATTGACGGTGCGTTCGATGTTCACCAGCTGGTTCTGTTGATCCTGCCACCCCTGAAACAGGCTGAGTACCAGTCCGACGACCAAAGCCACCATGGCGGTCCGCCGCAGGAACGTATGGAGCAACTTGCGTTTGAGGCGCATCCGGAAGGCTCTCCGCTGTTCGGGCTGGCCCAGGGGTCAATGCAGGATGTTTGCATTGCCCATTGTGTTCGCAAGATTGGGATTTTTCCAGAGAGAACCATTTTCTCACGGCCCGATCTGCGATATGGTCCCAGGAAGAGATTATGGCTCGCTGGCAACACGAGCCATAAGGAGCACGTTCCGTAACAGCTTTTTCCCTGGTGAACCAGAGCCCACCGCACCGGAAAAGGCTCTGACCGCAGGCATGAGAGATACGCCCATGGCGTGGTGGATCCACCGCTGGAGAGCCGCCTTCGGAATCCTTGCCGCCATCCTGGTGGCAGGAGGCCTGTTTGCGGCCTGGAACACCGGCGCCTCGGGAGAAGCCATGCGGCCAGCTGCCGTGGCCGGGACCGCGGGCACCAGCGGCAAGGACACCTCTCCCCGGCCCATCCAGATGCTGACCCTGTTCTGGCCCCCCTACACCGGCGAAGCCTTGCCCTATGGCGGTGAAAGCACCCGTATCCTGCGATCGGTCTTTGAGCGCGAAGGCATCCCGGTCGAAGTCGGCTACGTGCCCTGGCCGCGGGCCCTGACCATGTTCCAGCAAAAGCAGGCCGACATCCTCTATCCCGAATACGCCGAACGGGCCGGGCAGGACGGTTGCCTGTTGTCGCAGGCCTATCAGGTAACCTCGCTGTCCCTGGTGGAACGGCGCGACATGCCACTGCGCTGGAATCTGCTCAGTGACCTCAGTTCCTATACGCTGGGAGTGGTGCGGGGCTACATCAACAGCCCCGGCGTTGACGCTCTGGTTCGCACCCATCGCCTGCAGGTGGAGGCCGACAACAACGATACGACCAATATTCGCAAGGTCGCTGCTGGCCGCATTGATGGTGCCTTCATCGACCCACAGGTCTACCGCTATTTGATGGAGCAGGACGTCAGCCTGCAGCCACTGCGCGATCTGGTTCGTCTGGGCGGGAAATCGGTGGCCCTCCGCACCCTGCATGCCTGTTTTCAGGATACCGAACGGGGTCGCCATCTGCGCGACATCTTTAACCGGGCCATCACCGAACAGGCATCAGACAAACAATGATCCCCCCCCTCATCGCCCTGCTGGGCTGGAGTGATCAGGCTCCACAGCTGTTGGCCCTGTTGCAGCGGCTGGGATCACCGGCACAGATGGTCATTGACGACAGTCCCGAAGCCCGACAGGCCATGGCAGGGCAGATGATCGTCCAGAGCGCCGAACGTGCCCTGCACCGCCACACCCCGGCCACCCTGTGGCTGGTGAACGGCTGTTCCACCCTGCCCGGCGGGCCTGCCCTGCAGCGGCGGGCCGCCTATGCGCCCTACCGGCAGGCCGGATTCTGCTTCCCGGCAATCGTTGCCCCCGAAGCTCTGGTGGCGGAAACGGCAGAGGTAGCCGAAGGGTGCCAGATTTTCGCCGACGCCATCGTGCGTCCGGCGGCATCGCTGGGCTTTGGCGTTGTGCTGGGGCGGGGGGCCATTGTCAGTGAACACAGCCACCTTGCCGACCATGTGCTGGTTTCGGGCAGGGCCTGCATCGGTGAACAGGTTCACATCGGCGAAGGGGCCTTTATCGGCGCAGGCTGCACCATTCTGGACGGAGTGGTGATCGGGGCGCGGGCCATCATTGCCCCCGGAGCACTGGTGCAGAGCGATGTTCCGGCAGTCCACATGATCACCGGATAAGACTTTCTGAACACCGCATCCCGGATGCAGGCACCATCCGGGATGCGGCAGGACAGCGTTACTCGGCGGCCTGCGTGGCGGCGACAGGCTGCATGCTGCCCTGATCGCGCAGGCGCTGATGCAGGAAAAAGGCCTTGTCCAGCATATGCGGCGTCTGACCGCCGACAGTGCGGGTGGCTTCGGCGACGTAATCGGCGATTTCGTCGCGGTAGGACGGATGGACGCAGTTGGCAATCACCACCTTGGCCCGTTCCCGTGGGGCGAGATTGCGCAGATCGGCCAGCCCCTGTTCGGTGACGATGATGTCCACATCGTGCTCGCAATGGTCAACGTGCGTCACCATCGGCACGATCGACGAAATCCTGCCGCCCTTGGCCACCGACTTGGTGACGAACACCGACAGATAGGCGTTGCGGGCAAAATCGCCCGAGCCGCCGATGCCGTTCATCATCTGGCTGCCCATCACATGGGTCGAATTGACGTTGCCATAGATATCGGCCTCAAGGGCGGTATTGATGGCAATCAGGCCCAGACGACGGATCACTTCCGGGTGGTTGGAAATTTCCTGCGGCCGCAGGATCAGGCGGCTTTTGTACTTGTTGATGTTGCGCAGCACCGACTCGTGCTTGTCCGCCGACAGGGTGATCGACGAGCCCGAGGCATAGGTCAGCTTGCCGCAGTCGAACAGGTCAAAAGTGCTGTCCTGCAACACTTCCGAATACATGGTCAGGTCATGGAAATGGCTGTCGCCAAAGCCATGCAGCACGGCGTTGGCAATCGAGCCGATCCCGGCCTGCAACGGCGCGAGGTTCAGCCCCAGCCGACCGCGCTTGACTTCATTGTCAAGGAAGCCGATCAGGTGATTGGCAATCGCCTTGGTTTCGTGGTCCGGCGGCTCGATTTTGGCGGTCGAATCCTTTTTGTCGGTGATCACGATGGCGGCAATGCGCGACGGATCGACCGGGATATAGGGCAGACCAACGCGCGAACGGGTATCGACCACCGGGATCGGCTCGCGGTACGGGCGGCGGGTCGGGATATAGATGTCGTGCAGACCTTCCATTTCCTCGCCCATGGTGATGTTGATTTCAACAATCACCTTTTCGGCCAGCATGGCAAAGGTCGCCGAGTTACCCACCGAGGTGGTCGGAATGATGCCGCCGTTTTCGGTGATCGCCACCGCTTCGACAATCGCCACATCCAGCGGCCCCAACTGGCCCGAGCGCAGCAGCTCCACCGTTTCCGACAGGTGCTGGTCGACGAACATCACGTTGCCGGCGTTGATTTCCTTGCGCAGGGTCGGGTCGGCCTGAAACGGCATCCGGCGGCGGGTGACCTTGGCTTCAGCCAGCGTCTTGTCCAGATCATTGCCCAGCGAGGCCCCGGTGATCAGGGTGATCCCCAGCGGTTCGCCTGCCAGCGCCCGGTCGGCCAGCGCCATTGGCACCGCCTTGGCCTCGCCTGCACGGGTGAAGCCCGACATCCCGACCACCATGCCGTCGCGAATCAGCATTGCCGCCTGTTGCGGGCTGACCACCTTGGACCACAGGGTTTCGTTTTTGATGCGCGAACGGTACATGCGACAGGCTCCACGAAACAAAATTTCGCAACATTAGCGAAGAGTGAAATGATGCATCACATTCACTAAAGTGCACTGCAACATGGTGTGATATTTCGACATGCAGCCATGCGTTTACAAAACAAAGGCCCCAAAGACCACCGGACTCATCAACGCATGGCACCATGCATTTTACGCATAAAGGCCGTCAGCGCGGGGCAAATGTATCAATCTCTTCGGCCATCTGCACATCGCGCATCGACAGACCGCCAACATCGTGCGAGGTCAGAATCAGCTCTACCCTGTTATAGAGATTATATATTTCCGGGTGATGATCCCGCCGCTCGGCCAGCAGTGCCACCTGTGTCATGAAAGCGAACGCCTGTTTGAAATCAATGAAGTGGAACCCCCGTTTCAGAGCTTGTCGCCCGGAGACAGGTCGCCACAATGGCAGTCTTTCCGCTAGGGAAGCTCGCTCAATGGGAGACAACAAAGCCATCACCCGCACTCCTTTTCGTGCAGTGCACCATCAGCGACTCATGCGTTTTGTCGCCAGCCATGCGGTCAGTATAGCGCAAACGGGAGGAATAGCTTGCTGCAACCGGGGGCCTGTGTATCCTGACCAGCCTTTCTCCAGACAGCAGGATCGCCCGCCATGAACGACAGCTCCCTTCCCTCGTTCGGCCACGCCCCCTCTGCCGCCGATCTGGACCGGCTGGCCCGCGCCGCGCTGGCCTCCATCCCGGCCCCGTTTGCCGATCACCTGCCCCACATCGTGATTCAGGTCGAGGAATTCCCCGACGACGAGCTGCTCGACGAGATGGAGGTCGAAGACCCGTTCGACATCACCGGCCTGTATCAGGGCATTCCGGTCGGCGAGCGCACCCAGGCGCTGGCCACCCAGCCGGACATGATCTTTCTGTTCCGTCAGCCGCTGCTGGCCGAATGGTGCGAAACCGACCAGACGCTGGAAGAAATCATCACCCACTTGATTGTTCATGAAGTCGGACACCATTTCGGATTGAGTGACGACGACATGGAGTATATCGAAGACAGCGCCGACTAGAGCAAATCCCGAGCAGATGGCTTCATCTGCGACGACGTATTTGCTCAAAATACACGTCCCACCTGCCATACCTTTCGCCTTGATACCCCTGTCCTTGATACGGTTTGTCCATGACCTTTGCGCCTGTTGCCCCCCTTGCCGCCGAACACCTGTACCATGTCGTTGATCCGGCCCTGTTGCCCTATCAGCGCAGCGATCAGGCCGAGGCGATCACTCATCCGGTTGGCCAGTCCCGTGCTGTCGAAGCGGTCCGCTTCGGGCTGGGGATGACCGGCGAGGGGTACAACCTGTTCTGCATGGGGCCGGAAGGCACCGGCAAGGCCAGTCTCGTCCGCTCGTTCGTCACGGCCGCCGCCGCCCAGCGGTCGCAGCCGGAAGACTGGTGCTATGTGCACAACTTCACCACCCCGGAAAAGCCGCGCGCGCTGGCCCTGCCTGCCGGAACGGCGCGCGCTTTTGCCAAAGCGATGGATTGCCTGATCGAGGAGCTGCGCCACGCCATCCCCACCGCCTTTGACAGCGACCAGTACCGCGCCCGCCGCCGGGCGATCGAGGACGAGTTCAAGGCCCGGCAGGAAGCCCTGATTGACGCCCACCGCGACACGGCCAAGGGGCGCGACATCGCCCTGATGCGCACCCCGATGGGGCTGGCGCTGGCGCCGATCCATGAGGGCGAGGTGGTCAGCGCCGACGACTTTGCCAACCTGCCGGAAGAGCAGCAGGCCGAGTGGAAGGCACGGATGCAGGGTCTGCAGGACGAACTGGAAAACGCCCTGCGGCAAGTGCCGCGCTGGGAACGGGAAAAGCGCGAGCAGGTCCGCACCCTCAACAAGGAAACTGCCGACGCGGCGGTCAGCCACCTGATCGACGACCTGCAACAGGACTACGACAGCGCCTCGCCCGCCGCCGCCTATCTGCGGGCGGTGCATGATGACGTACTGGAAAACGTCGGGGCCTTCCTGCCCGATGGCGACGACGACAAAAACAACCCGATGCTAAAGGCGGCCAACGAAGACGGCCCGTTCCGCCGTTACAAGATCAACGTGCTGGTCAGCCACGACGACAGCACCGGCGCGCCGGTGATCGAGGAAGACCACCCGATCCAGCCGAATCTGGTTGGCCGCATCGAGCACCGCCAGCAGTTCGGCGCGCTGGTCACCGACTTCAACCTGATCCGCGCCGGAGCCCTGCACCGTGCCAACGGCGGCTTCCTGATTCTCGAGGCCCGCAAGCTGCTGACCCAGCCGTTTGCGTGGGACGACCTGAAGCGGGCGTTGCGCAAGCGGGAAATCACCATCGAGGCCCCCGGCAGCTCGTGGGGGATGTGGTCCACCCAGGCGCTGGAACCGGAAGCGATTCCGCTGGACGTGAAGGTGATCCTGCTCGGTGAGCCGTCGCTGTTCTATCTGTTGAGCGAGATGGACGCCGATTTCCGCGAGCTGTTCAAGGTGGTGGCCGACTTTGATGTCGATATGCCGCGCGAGCAGCAGACCCTGCACGACCTCGCCCTGCTGCTGGCCGACATGGCCAGGCGCAAGAACCTGCGCCCGCTGGGGGCCGATGCGGTGGCGCGGGTGATCGAATACAGCAGCCGCCTGAGCGAGGACCGCGAAAAGCTGTCCACCAACATGGGCGAGCTGGCCGATTTGCTGCGCGAAGGCGATTATATGGCGGCGCAGGCTGGGGCCTCGCTGGTCAGTGCCGAGCACATCCGCGCCGCCATCCGGGGCCGCGAACGCCGCGCCGACCGCATCCCGCTGGCGATGCAGGAGGAAATGGAGCACCACACCATCCGCATCGTCACCGACGGCGACGCGATCGGGGAAATCAACGGACTGGCGATTCTGGAAGCCGGGCCAACCATCTTTGGCAAGCCGTCGCGCATCAGCACCCGTGTCCGCATGGGCCGGGGCGAACTGATCGACATCGAACGCGAGGCCGAACTGTCCGGGCCGCTGCATTCCAAGGGGGTGATGATCCTGTCATCGTTCCTCGCCTCGCGCTTTGCCGAGGACCAGCCGCTGCCGATTCACGCCACCATCGTCTTTGAACAGTCCTATGGCATGATTGACGGCGACTCGGCATCGTCCACCGAACTGTATGCCCTGATGTCGGCGCTGTCCGGGATGCCGATCCGCCAGTCGCTGGCCGTCACCGGCTCGGTGGACCAGTTTGGCCGCATTCAGGCCATCGGCGGCGTGAACGAAAAGATCGAGGGCTTCTTTGACCTCTGTCAGGCACGCGGCCTGACCGGCCAGCAAGGGGTATTGATCCCGGCCAGCAACGTCCGCCATCTGATGCTGCGCGAAGACATCGTGGCCGCCTGCGGCAAGGGTCTGTTCCACATCTATCCGGTGGAAACCATTGATCAGGGCATCGAGCTGCTGACCGGCGTGGAGGCCGGAACGCTCAGTGCCAGCGGCGAATGGACGCTGGGCAGCATCAACCGCGCCATTGCCGCCAAGCTGTCGCTGTGGGCGCGCAAGCAGCGCGAACTGGACGCCGGGGGCGATGGCCGTCGGCGGGACAAGTAACCCCCGTTATAGCAACCGCCCCTGCGCTGGCAGTGGAACCGGCGCAGGGGCGGCATGTAGCATCCCCGAGTGTGGCCGTAACACACCCTGCGCCTGCGCAAAGGGATAAGGCCCCAGCCATGCGTCCGCCGCCTGCGCATCAGGCAGGAACACCGGCATCCGATGATGAATCTCGGCCATCGCGCCGTCTGCCGCGCAGGTCAGCAGGCAAAACCGCTCGCCGCCGTCCCACAGGGCGGCTGCCAGTAATGGCCCCTCCCCGTCATGCGGGCCGACATGGTGCAGGCGTTTGTCGTCGCCCTGCCACTCGTCATAGCCAGCCATCGGCACCGCTACCCGTTGTTCCAGCCAGCCCCGGAACAGCGGCTTGTCGCGCAGGGTTTCGCTGCGGGCGTTGATCACCGGCTTCTGAGTCCCCGACGTATCCCCCCACGCCGCCAGCACTCCAAAGCGCAACAGCCGGAACTGCCCCCGGCTGCCGATCACCAGCGCTGCATCGGTCGGGCGCACCAGCGCGGGCACCGGCGGCAGTGGCCCGGACAACCCAAAGCGCCGCCGCAGGGCGTCCTCGGGGATCGACTGGGAAAAGCGCGAGCAGATGGCGGGGGCTCCTGTGACAGGCTGGCCTGTTCTGGGAGGACTCCCCCCCGAGAGCAGTTTCCTTGCCGGTGATATTGGCGTACCAATGACGGCAGGATAGCCTTTTTCAGTGGAGCGACAAGGCCGTGAGCACTTCTCCCAAGACCGTTGTCATCACCGGAGCCAGCAAGGGCATCGGCCAGGCCACCGCCCTGCGGTTCATGACCGAGGGATGGCGGGTGATCACCTGCGCCCGAGGCCCGGTTGATGCCTCGGTACCGCGCACCGAACACTGGCAGGACCACCTTCTGGCCGACCTGACCGACAGCAGCGGCGTCGAAGCCTTTATCCGCGACGTCAAGGCAGCGCTCGGTGGCCAGCCGCTGCACGGGCTGATCAACAACGCCGGGATCAGCCCGAAGACGCCGTTCAAGGAACGCCTCGGCATCCTCAACGGCCCGATTGAAGGCTGGCGGGAGGTGTTCGAGCTGAATTTCTTCGTGCCGCTGCGGCTGGCGCGCGGGCTGGCCTCGGATCTGCACAAGGCGCGCGGCTCGATCGTCAACATCACCTCGATTGCCGGGCACTACGTTCACCCGTTCGCCGGGTCAGCCTATTCGACCTCCAAGGCGGCCCTGTCCGGCCTGACCCGCGAAATGGCCGCCGAGCTGGCCCAGCTCAACATCCGCTGCAACGCCATCGCACCGGGCGAAATCAAGACCGAGATGATCAGCCCGGAATACGAAGCGCTGATCCCGCGCATCCCGCTCGACCGCATGGGCACCCCCGAAGACGTCGCCGCACTGGCCTTCCGCCTGTGTTCGGACGAATTCAGCTATATCACCGGTACCGAGATTTTCGTCACCGGCGGGCAGCACCTTTACTAGGGGGTAAGTCCGCGACAGACTGTTTCCCCCATGGCAACAGTCTGTCGCCAAAAGGTCACCAACCAGCGCCGCAGGCTGGATTGACAATTGTAACTGATGTGGTTACATATACGCCATGAGCAAGAACTGCCGCTTTGCCTTTGCCGTCCATGTTGCCGCCGTGCTGGCGCTGACCCCGGATCAGCCCTGCACCTCCGACTGGCTGGCGGGCAGTGTCAACACCAACCCGGTGGTGATCCGCCGTATCCTGTCCACCCTGGCCAAGGCCGGACTGGTGCGGTCGGTGCGCGGCAGTCAGGGGGGAGCGATGCTCAGCCGCCCGCCCGAAGCCATCACCCTGCTCGAGATTTCCCGTGCGGTTGATGACGACGAGCCGGTGGCCCTTCACCCCCAGACACCCAATCCCGACTGTCCGGTCGGGGCCTCCATCGTCCCGGTCCTGCGCGAGGTGATCACCCGCGCCGACGCGGCCCGTGCGGCCGTGCTGGACCAGACGCGCCTGTCCGATGTGGTTGCCGCCATTCACCGCGCGGGCAACTGCGAGGCCGGGCCGGGAGGCGTCCCCCTCTTCCTTCTATGATTTCTGCGGAGCAATCATGACCAGCGTTGCCATCGTTTATCACTCAGGCTTCGGCCACACCGCCGCCATCGCCGAGTCTGTTGCCACTGGCGCGCGCAGCGTCGCCGGCACCGACGTCCACCTGATTTCGGTCGAAGAGTACGAAGCCAAGGCCGCCGTCCTCGACGCCGCCGACGCGATTGTCTTTGGCTCGCCGACCTACATGGGCTCGGTGTCGGCCAAGTTCAAGGAATTCATGGATGCCACCTCCAAGACCTGGTATGGCCGTGGTTGGGCAGACAAGATCGCCGCTGGCTTCACCGTTTCGGCCAGCCAGAGCGGTGACAAGCTCGCCACCCTGATGCAGCTGTCGGTGTTCGCCGCCCAGCACGGCATGGTGTGGGTCGGCAACAGCATCCTGCCGGGCAACAACAACTCCAAGGGCAGCGTCGAAGACCTCAACCGTCTGGGCAGCTTCCTCGGCGCGATGGCGCAGGCCAACGCCGACGAAGGCGCCGACGTCACCCCGCCCGCCTCGGACCGCAAGACCGCCGAACTGTTCGGTGCCCGCGTCGCCGAGTCCGCCGCCCGCTGGCTGCGCGGCAAGTAAGCCTACGCTAAAGCAAATCCCGAGCAGATGGCTCCATCTGAGACGAGGTATTTGCTGAAAATACAAGATATTAGAGCATTTGAAGTGATCCAGAGAGAACGGAAAATGCTCTAAAGGGGGATGGCAGGCTGCCGCCTGCAACCGCTTGGGGTAAAGCTCCCCCAAACCCCCATTTTTTCTTTTATGATCAAAGGAATGGGGTCCGGGGCCTTAAGGCCCCGGCGAGGTGTGGAGCAGCGCTCCACGATCCTTCCTCGACCATGAACAACGCCCCCGTGCCAAAGGCCGGGGGCGTTGTTCATGGTCGAGGAAAGGGGCTGCGCTCAGGCAGCGGTGCGGAAATTCGTGGTGGCATCCTGTTCGCTCAACGCTGCGCGGGCGGCCAGAGCCGGTTCCAGCACATCGAGCATCGACAGGCCATCGCGGCGCATGACGGCACGCACAATGGGGTCACTCAGCATATCGGCCAATTCAGGTTCATGGCCGGGGTTTTTCCACAGGTCCGGGGCGGGCATGGTCATGGTCCTCGTCTCAGGCAGTGGGCGGCGCGCCCATCCTGCGCGCACTGATACTGTCTTCTATTAGCAAGGTCGAATGACCGTTTGATGGTCATTTGATGGCAGAAAGAAGACAGAGGCCCACCGCCTGACGATTCCCCTTATCAATCAGTGGTTATCTGGCAGTGGTTATTTGGTTTTCCACCCGGCCTTGGCAAAGGCATCGGCCAGCGAACCGAGGTCCGCCGCCGGGGCCTTGCCGCCCTTGGCTCCCCCTTTGGCCGCACCAGAAGACACCGAAGCCCCCTGAGCCGACCAGCCTTGTCCCTTTGACGGCACCTTGCCAGCCGCCGGAGTCGAACGCGGGCGGTCTTCTTTCGGGCCGATTTCGTCGGACATGCGGCGGGTCAGGGCGATACGGCTGCGCTTCAGGTCCACTTCCAGCACCTTCACCGTCACCACATCGCCGGTTTTCACCACCTCACGCGGGTCTTTGACAAAGCGGTCAGCCAGCGCCGAGACGTGGATCAGGCCGTCCTGATGCACCCCGATATCGACAAAGGCCCCGAAGTTGGCAACGTTGGTAACGGTGCCTTCCAGAATCATCCCCGGCTGCAAGTCCTGAATCTTCTCCACGCCCTCCTTGAAGGTGGCGGTCTTGAATTCCGGGCGCGGGTCACGACCCGGCTTTTCCAGTTCCTTCAAAATGTCGCTGACCGTCGGCAGGCCGAACCGCTCATCGACAAAGCTCTGCGGATTCAGGCCGCGCAGGACGGTAACGTTGCCAATCGCCTGGTCAATGTTGCAGTTGGCCGCCTTCAGGATGCGCTGCACCACCGGATAGGCTTCCGGGTGGACCGAGGAGGAATCCAGCGGCTGGTCACCGCCGCGAATGCGCAGGAAGCCGGCGCACTGTTCAAAGGTCTTCGGGCCGAGGCCGCTGACCTTCAACAGCTCCTTGCGGCTGGCAAAGGCGCCGTTGCTGTCGCGATGGCTGACGATGTTGCGGGCGACACTTTCGCTCAGGCCCGACACCCGCGCCAGCAGCGGGGCAGAAGCGGTGTTGACGTCAACGCCGACGGCGTTCACGCAGTCTTCCACCACCGCATCCAGCGCACGGTCGAGCCTGGCCGGGCTGAGGTCATGCTGATACTGCCCGACGCCAATCGACTTCGGTTCGATCTTCACCAGTTCGGCCAGCGGGTCTTGCAGGCGACGGCCAATGGAGGCCGCCCCGCGCAGGGACACGTCCACCCCCGGCAACTCGCGCGAGGCATATTCCGACGCCGAGTAGACCGAGGCCCCGGCTTCGTTGACCACCACCTTGACCAGCTTGTAGTCCTTCATGCGGGCGATCAGGTCGGCGGCCAGCTTGTCGGTTTCGCGTGAGGCGGTGCCGTTGCCGATCGATACCAGTTCAACGGCGTGCTTGCGCACCAGCAGTTCCAGCGTGCGCAGCGACGGTTCCCACTGATGCTGCGGCACATGCGGATAAATGGTGTCGGTGGCAACCAGCTTGCCGGTGGCATCGACCACCGCCACCTTCACCCCGGTCCGAAAACCCGGATCAAGCGCCAGCGTCGCCCGTTGGCCCGCCGGAGCCGCCAGCAGCAAATCGCGCAGGTTGGCGGCGAACACCCGGATGGCTTCCTCTTCGGCCAGCTCGCGCAGGCGGCCCATCAGGTCCATTTCCAGATGCAGCCCCAGCTTGACCTTCCACGTCCAGCGCGCCACGTCGCCCAGCCACTTGTCCGCCGGGCGGCCCTTGTCAGTGATGCCAAAGCGGAAAGCGATCTTGCGTTCCGCCGGACCGGCCTCACGCGGGTTTTCCGGGTCGTCGGGGTGGACCAGCGCCAGCCGCAGCATGCCTTCTTCCCGGCCCCGGAACATCGCCAGCGCGCGGTGACTGGGCACCTTGGCAATCGGTTCGCGGTGGTCGAAGTAGTCGGCGAACTTGGCCCCGGCCTCCTGCTTGCCATCGACCACCTGCGACACCATGATCCCGGCGTTCCACAACAGGTCGCGCAGCTCACCGACCAGCGTGGCGTCTTCGGCAAAGCGTTCCATCAGGATTTGCTTGGCGCCTTCCAGTGCCGCCGCCACATCGGGCACGCCCTTGTCGTCGTCGGTGGCGGGCTTCAGGTAGCCTTGCGCCTCGACCTCGGGCACCAGCAGCGGGTTGGCCAGCAGGGCCTCGGCCAGTGGCTCCAGCCCCTGTTCACGGGCCATCTGCGCCTTGGTCCGCCGCTTGGGCTTGTAGGGCAGGTACAGGTCTTCGAGGACGGTCTTGGTTTCGGCCTTCAGCAGCGCCAGCCGCAGGGCGTCGGTCATCTTGCCCTGCTCGTCGATGGACTTCAGCACGGCGGCCCGCCGGTCCTCCAGCTCGCGCAGATAGCGCAGGCGCTCGTCCAGGGCGCGCAACTGGATATCGTCCAGCCCGCCGGTGGCTTCTTTGCGGTAACGGGCGATGAACGGCACGGTTGAACCGCTGTCCAGCAGCTCGACGGCGGCATCAACCTGAGCCTCACGGCAAGCAAGTTCCTGGGCAATACGGGCAGAAATCGAAGGAAGCATGAAGCTGGTCCATAAGAAAGAACAAGGCGTGTACGGTAGCCCAGAGCCACAGCGGAGGAAAGCCCGTAACAGGATTCCCTGGCGATGCCATCAACAGATCGTGCTACAGTGAGGCACCATGACGCCGGGGAGAAACATCAATGTCACTTGGTTGGGATACCTATCTGTATCAGCTGGAAGACGGTCGTCCGGCTGCGATTACCCTTGACCTTGACGCCTCGCCAGAGGAAAGCCAGGGGCTGACCATACTGGTGCGGGCACGGATCGTGCTGCGCCAACCTGCCGAACACGGCCTGATGGTGGCCGAGGAAACCGATGCGCTGGCCGAGGCCGACGAAGCCTTTGACGAGCTGGTCGATACCCTCAGTGACGGCGAAGGCGTGTTCGTCGGGTCACTGACCATGGGTGGGCAGTGCATCATGCATGCCTATCTGCCCGGCGACACGGTCATTCCTGCCGAACTGACCCTTGGCAGCTATACCGCACAGGTTCACACGCAGGATGACCCGGAGTGGAGCGTGTTCCTTGAGGGACTCTATCCGTCCGAAGACCAGTTGCACTGCATCATCAATCGCCGGATTGTTGACCAGCTGGAAGAAGACGGCGATACCGTCACCATCCCGCGCGAGGTGTTCCACAGCGCCTTTTTCCCCAACAGCAACGGCGCTCAGGCCTTTGCCGACGAGGCCGCCACCGAGGGCTATCGGCTGGACCAGATGGCGCAGGACCCCGACGACGGTTCGGTCGAAGTCCGCCTGTGCCGGGAAGAGCCGGTAGACCTGAAGTCGATCAACGAAACCAGCCTGCTGCTGGTCCGGCTGGCCGCCACCTGTGGCGGATATTATGACGGCTGGGAAGCGGCCACGATCGCCCAGCCGCACTGATCATCACCCCGTATTTCACGCTGGCGGCAAAATTCTCCCCCGTTTGCCGCCAGCCGCTCCGCAACCGGATAAAGCAAGACCGGATGTTTTTTTCGTACCCCTTGCCCGGCCACCTTTCCCGCCGCTCGGTCCTCCGCCATCTGGCCGCGGCAGGTGGGACGGCGTTTACGTTGCCCCTGGCAGGATGTCTGGAAGAACCCCAACCGGCCCTGCGAGTGGCCACCAACCAGTGGCTGGGCTATGAACCCCTGTACATTGCGCGGGAACAGGGCCTGTTTACAGCCGACCAAATCACCCTGATCGAATTCACCTCGGCCAGCGCCATCATGCGGGCGATGCGCAATGGCAATACCGAGGTTGCCGCCCTGACCCTGGACGAAACCCTCCGCTTGCAGGCTGATGGCCTTGATCTGGTGGTCCTGTGGCCTGCGGATCTGTCGAACGGTGGCGACAGCCTGATTTTGCACGCCGACCACAACCTGCAACCTCCGTGGCAACACATGCGGCTGGGAATCGAAGTCGGAGCAGTCGGACACTATTTTCTCTATCGCCTGCACCAAAAACTGTCCCTGCCAAGGGGGCTGTTCGACATCCTGCCCCTTCCCGCCGGCGAGCACGAAAGTGCCTTTCTGTCCGGCCACGTCGATGCGGTCATAACCTTTGAGCCGATGCGCAGCCATCTGCTGCGGGCTGGTGGCATCGAAGCCTTTAGCAGTCGCCAACTGCCGGGGGAAATCGCCGATGTGATCGTCACCACCCGGCACGTCGCCGCCCAGCGCCTTGATGACCTGCGCCTGCTGGCACAGGGGTGGTTTGCCGCACGCACCATGCTGATCAACCAGACGCCCACCGTGCTGGAACACCTTGCTGACCGCCAGAAACTGACCGGCAGCGAAACTCGGGCTGCCCTGAAGGGCATTCTGTGGCCCGACCTGCACGAGGCACTGGACCTGATCCGCAATCCGGGAGAAGGTCTTGCACGGACCATCGAGCACCTGGAAGACTATCTACTGGAAACCCGCGTCCTGAAAACCCGGCGCGGCCATGGCAGCCTGCTGGATCTGGATGTTTCGGCGCATGTGTTGAGTGAGTTCACCCCAAGATGATTTCGCTACGCTTTGCCTTGCCGCTGGTGGTGGTGATCGCGACGATGATCCCGTTGATCATCTCGCACCTGATCCTGTTGCCCCGCCAGGAACAACGGACCGACCTGATGGCGCAGGAAACCCTGCGCCACGAAATCACCCGTTTGCAGGAAAGCGTCGAAATTCTGGTCCGCGATACCGGCCCCGAACAGGTCCGCACCGCCTTTGGGGCCGTCGGAACCCTCGAAGGGCTGCAAAGCGCCCTGCTGGTTGATGACACCGGCACCATTGTTGCCGCCTCGGCCCTGGAACTGATCGGCCAGCCGTGGCGCAATGGCCTGTCGTCCCCGCTGGTCGAGCGCATCGAAAGCATGGCCCCCCGGCGCGGGCTGGTGCTGCAACCACTGGAAAACCACACTCTGCTCGGCTATGCGCCGATCTGCGGCTGGTCACCGGACAGCATGCGCGAAGACCGCTGTGGCTTTCTGGTCCTGCACATCACCTATCGGCTGGCATGGGAACAGGCGACGCTGTTCTACCACGAACAACTGTTTGCCTTTGCTGCCGCCTCGGGGGTCGGGGCGCTGCTGTTGTTTGCCATCCTGCATTTCGGCCTGACCATGCGACTGGGCTATCTGAATTCGGTCATTACCCGCTTTCAGGCGGGCAACCTGTGGGTCCGTCCATCGCTGTCAGGCAATGACGAAGTCGCCCAACTGTCCGCCGAACTGAGCGACATGCTCGATACGGTGGCAGAAAACGACGCCAACCTGCGCAAGGTGATCCGCGTCATCGAACAAAGCCCGTCAGCCGTCACCATCGTCGACGCCGAAGGCCGTATTGAATATGCCAACCACGCCGCACTGGCCCGCTATGGTGCGCTGTCGGTCGAAGTGGGGCGGCAAGCACCGCTGTTTGACTATGCCGCCGACGATGACCGCGTTCAGCAGGCCCTGTCCCGCGCGCTGGCGATGGGCGATGACTGGGATGGCGAGTTGCAACGGCGGGTGGACAAGAACGGCGAGCCTGTCTGGGACCGGGTCACCGTCCACCCGTTGCGCGACGAACGCGGCCTGATCACCAATTTCATCATTTCCGAGACCGACGTCACCGAATTCAAACGAGCCAGCGCCGCCCGCACCAATCTGGAACGGCAACTGCGCCACGTACAGAAAATGGAAACCCTTGGCCGTCTGGCTGGTGGGGTAGCCCACGATTTCAACAACATCCTGACGCCGATTTCCGGCTATGCCCAGATGGTGCTCGACAGCACCGACCCCGAGGACAAGAACCACCGTCGCCTTGAGCGCATCCTGAACGGCGTCCGCCGGGCGCGGGATCTGGTCGGGCAATTGCTGGTGGTCAGCCGCAAGGGCGAACAGGACCTGATCCCGGTCGATCTGGCAGGCCCGGTGCGCGAAGCCGTCGATCTGATGCGTGCCTCGGCCACCGCAGATTTGCGGGTGGAGTTTTACGCCGATCCCGGCCTGTGGCCAGTGCTGGCCGATCCATCCCGCATCCATCAGGTGGTGATGAACCTGTGCACCAATGCCGGGCAGGCCATTGGTCAGCGATCGGGCCTGATTTCGGTGGCGCTGGAGAACATGATCCACGATGCCAGCAACGATCCGCCCGACTGGCAGGGCGGTGCCGGGGTCAGCAGTGGCGCTGCCGTCCTGTCATCGGGCCGTTACGTCCGCCTGACCATCGAGGACAACGGCCCCGGCATGTCGCCTGACATTGCCGAACGCATCTTTGAACCGTTCTTCACCACCAAAAAGGCCGAGGGCGGCTCCGGGATGGGGCTGTCAATCGTGGACGGAATCGTCTCGCAACTGGGCGGGCGGATCACCGTCTACAGTGAACCCGGTCTGGGGACCGCCTTCCGCATTTACCTTCCCGCCGCCGACACCGGCATCAGCAGCAGTGACCCGGACGTTACCCCGGCTCCGACCAGCCCGCCCAGCCTGCCGGTTGGTCAGGGAGAATGCCTGTTGCTGGTGGACGACGAACCGGAAAATCTGGCCGCGCTGGGCGAATATCTGACCAACTGCGGCTATCGGGTCAAGGCGATTGCCGACCCGCTGATTGCGCTGGAAACCGTCAAGGCAGCCCCGAATGACTTCGACCTGCTGATCACCGACTTTGCCATGCCCGGCCTGCAGGGCGACCAGTTGGCGCTGGCGGTCAAGACCTGGCGCCCGACCATGCCGGTGGTGATGATTTCGGGCTTTTCATCGAAAGTCACCCGCTGGAACCGGGAAGTGTTCGGCGTCGATGCCTTTGTGCCCAAGCCGATCGAACTGCCCTTGCTGCGCCAGACCCTCTATGACCTGCTGCATCCCCCGACAGCATCGTAAGAGAGGGGAGATTACAGGGCAGGCACCACCCGCGCCCCGCTGATGATCTCCTGCTGAATCTGTTCCAGCCTGCTGCGCACCTCGGCGGGCAGCAGGCGGCGGCTTTCGGGGCCTGCGGCCAGACTGATGCTCCAGTCCGACAGGCCGAGGTCAATCCGCCCAGCCATCCATTGAGCGGTGTTGCAGGTCAGCGCCGCCTGTTCGACCACCGCATCAACATGCTTGACCACCGCCGTCAGCATCGAGCCGGGGAACAGGTCGCTTTGATCGGTATCGACCCCGATCGAATAGCGTTGCCGGTCAGCCACCGCCTGATAGGCCCCCAGACCGGTGGCCCCGGCAGCGGCGAACACCACATCGGCCCCCTGATCCATCACCCCTTGCGCGGCGGTATAACCGGCATAGGGATCGCGAAAGGCGGTTTCGGTATCCGTCCCGGCCATCACGGTCAGCATCGATACGGCGGGATTGACAAACTGCGCCCCGGCGCGGAACCCGCCCTGAAAGCGTTCGATGCTGGGCAGATCAAGCCCGCCAATGAACCCCAGTATCTGAGTGCGGGACATCAGTGCCGCCGCTGCTCCGGCCAGAAAGGCACCTTCCTGCTCCCGGAAATGCACATCCTGCACGTTCGGGCCACTGACCACCGCCTCGATGGCGGTGAAGCGCACCTGTGGAAACTCGGCGGCCACCTGCCCGACGGCAGAGGCGAACTCGCTGCCAACGGTGATCACCATATCCGCGCCTTCGGCGGCCACCCGCACACTCTGCAACCGCAGCGCCGGGTTTTCTGCTTCGAGCTCGCGCACCACCAGCCCGGGATGTTCACGAGCCTTGCGCACGCCGCGCCAGGCGGACTCGGCAAAGCTTTTGTCGAACTTGCCGGTCACGTCAAAGACCACCGCCACCTTGCACGGTGCCCCAGTCCTGTTTGTCCCCTGCCCGTCACTGGCGCGGACGATCCCCGGCGTCACCGCCAGCAGGCCGCCAGCCACCCCCCCTGCCAGTACGGACATCATTCCCTGCGACAAGAACCGCCGCCGGCTGATCTGCCTCATCTCAGGCCCCCATGCGGGTGTAACGGGGCGTCTGCGACCACGGCAGGAGCGCACTGGAACGCATCCCGACCGGCTGATGCTGCCAGGGAGGCGGACTGGCCAGCAGCCGCTCAAAGGCCTGATGCTCCAGCGGCTTGGCAAAGTAATAGCCCTGCCCCAGATCACAGCCTTCATGGCGCAGGAAGTCGGCATGTTCCAGCGTTTCGATCCCCTCGGCCACCACCTCCAGCCCGAAATCGTGGGCCATGCCGATGATCACCCGGCTGAGACGGGCATCTTCCTCGTTTTCCATCAATCCACGAACAAAGGACTGGTCGATCTTCAGGCAACTGACCGGCATCTTTTTCAGGTAACTGAGCGAGGAATAGCCGGTGCCGAAGTCGTCAATGGCCAGATGCACGCCCAGATCACGCATCGCCCGCAGGCGCTGCATGGCCTTGGTTTCTTCCTGCATCAGAACGCCTTCGGTAATCTCGATTTCCAGCAGGTTCGGCGGCAGGCCGGTGTCTTCGAGTGTCTGCGCCACGATGCCAACCACATCCTGACACAACACCTGCACCGGGCTCATGTTGATCGCCACCCGCAGGTCTCCCAGTCCGGCAGCACTCCAGGCCTGCGCCTGTCGGCAGCCTTCCTGCAACACCCACGTCCCCAGCGGCAGGATCAGGCCGGACTGCTCGGCCACCGGGATGAACTCCATCGGGCTGATCCGCCCCCGCTTGGGGTGCTGCCAGCGCACCAGCGCTTCCATGCCGGTGATCAGGCCGGTCTGCATCTCGACCTTCGGCTGGTAGTGCAGTTCCAGATGGCCGTCATCAATCGCCTGCCGCAGGTCCGAGCGGATCGCTTTCCGGCGGTGCAGGGCCTCGCCCATGCTGCTGTTGTAAAAGGCCACTGCCGGTGTCATCGCATCCTTGCTGCTGGTCATCGCCAGATCGGCGTTGTGCAGCACATCCGCCGCACACAGGCCATCGTGCGGATAACGGGCAATGCCCAGCACCGGCTGGGCTTCCATTTCGATCACGTCCAGCGGCACCGGTGCCGCCAGCACCTTGTGCAGCCCGTCGAGATAGGCCGAGATTTCCTCCGGCTCGACCAGCCCCGGCACCAGCAGCACAAAATCATCACTGCCCAGACGGGCCGCCAGATCCTGCGCCCGCGCCGCCCAGCGCAACCGGTCGGCCATCGCCAGCAGCAACTGGTCGCCCACCTGATGGCCAAAGGTATTGTTGATGTCACGAAAGCCGCGCAGGTTGATGGCAATCACCGTCCCGCAGGCCTCGGCCCGCTGCATGTCCCGGCTCAGCTTTTCTTCAAACAGCCGCCGGTTGGCCAGCCCGGTCAGCGGATCATGGCTGGCCACATGGCGCACATGGGCCAGGGCATCGCGGAACACCACCAGCGCCCGCCCCATGTCCGAGACTTCATCATGGCCCCCGGTGGGGATCGGTGCCGCCAGATTTCCGGCGGCAATCGCCCGCATGCTGTCAGCCAGCGTTTGCAGCCGCCCGACCACCGACGTTCCGACATAGCGCCACGCCACCATCATCGCCGCCACCAGACTAAGCCCCGATGACAGCAGCAGGATCAGTTTGCTTTGCCCCAGCCGTTCCATCACATCGGCATGGCCAACCGAAATCCGCGCCTGCGATGCACTCATCAAGGTGCGAATGTCGCGATCCAGAGCCGTCGCCAGCACCTGAATGGTTGCCAGCCGGTCGGCGGCCACCTGACGCGCCTGAATGTCCCGCCGCTTCAGGTCAAAGATACTGCCATCGGCCAACGCCAGCGTCCGCAGGCGGTCAATCAGGGGCAGCAGCTCGACGGCTCCGGTATGCGAGCGGATCAGTGCCGGTCGCAGGCTGTCCAGACGGTCAAAGGCTCCCCGCACCCGCTCTTCCAGCGCACTCATCCGTTCGGGCGTGCTGACCTGCCAGACCTCGGCCAAAGCCGCCATGATGCGGTTGGCATCGGACAGAACCGCCATGTCATTGGCCACATCCGAAGACAACAAGCCAACCAGCACCCGGTATTCCTGTTGCAGCACGTCGATCTGCTCGGTCTGAATGCGATAGCGCGCCCGCAAGGCCAGACTGTGTTCCATCGCCGACAGCAGGATTTGCAACTGCACGCTGGTCCGCCCCGCCGTGCGTTCAATGCTGGCCAGCACCGGGCTGGTCGCCCCCTGTTGGCGCTGGACCTCCTGCACCGCCTGCATCATCGCTTCTTCGGCAGCCGCGGTTCGCCGCCATTGCTCGTGCAGGTCGGCCTGATCATCGACGAACAGGACTCCGGGGGCGGTGGCGATCAACTGGGTCGCATGCTGGCCCAACCGGGACAAGGCAACGATGGCCGGGACTTCGCCTTCCACCATCTGCGTGGTGATCTGGCTGCTGTGGTCATTGGTCACCCACGCCACCAGACTGGCCACCAGCGTCATGCCGGCGACCGTCATCAGCGCCAGCCAAAGGCGCGCACGAATGCCAAAGCGGATGGGGCGCACGGTTGTTTTCTACCCAGGCCATTAAAGCAAATCCCCAACAGGCGTAACCACCTGCGGCAATGATCAAGTGTGTGGATAGAGAGTCTGACTGCCTGAAACCAGTGACAAAAATCTGACAATTTTCCAGATAGACAAGAAAATTCCCGTGGGCTTTTTCCCTTTTCAGGCGACTGAAAACCCAAGAAAATTCAATATCATCCAGAGCGAGCACGACCAGAATCAGCGGCCATCAAGGCATTATCCATCACCGTTAATGTATGCCATCAGAACAGGAGCATCCATTACTTTATTGCAATGCAACATAATGGAAATATACCTGAAATATTTCTACACAAAACACGCCTCACCACAGACAATACCCACTATTTTCTTATAACTTTCATCACTTATCCCCCTTTCCCTGCATACCCTAGCGGAAGTGGTTACTCCTGTTACTACCCCCTCCCTGGAGCAGCGTGCGTTAAACCGGACGCAGGCACGCTGCTCTAACCTTTTGTTTTGTCGCATTGTTCTTGCGAAAACCGGTTCCCACTTTTCGCACAATGCTCTCATGGAAAGGCGGAACACATGACCCTCAACCACGTCCGAATCAGCGTCAAAGTGTGGGCCCTGATGATCGTTGCGGCCGCCTGCATGGTCCTTGGGACAGCCTATGCCATGATCACCCTGCACAGCGCGATGCTCGCCGATCAGCAGGCATCGTTGCAGCATATCGTACAGGCCGCCCACGGGCTGGTGGCCGGGCTGGAAAGCAAGGTCCGCAGCGGGCAGATCACCGACGCCCAGGCCAAAGCCCTCGCCCGTGACAGTCTGCGGACCATGGTTTACGACGGCAACGAATACCTGTTCGTGCTTGATACCAGCGGAACCCTGCTGGTCAATCGGGCAACCCCGGAACTGGAAGGCAGCGTGATTCTTGACCGGACCGCCGCCGACGGGACGCCGGTGTTTCGCCAGATGATCGACCTCGCCACCGCGGGCACCGGCGGCTTCATCTCGTATCAGTGGCCGATGCCCGGTGTCAGCACGCCGGTCGCCAAACTCTCCTATGTGCAGGGCTTTGGCCCGTGGGGGTGGGTGATCGGGACCGGCGTCTACCTTGACCGCTTTGAAAACGCCTACATGCGGCAGGTGCTGGAATTTGCCACCATGGTGGTGATCGCCATGTCGCTGATCGGGGCGATTGCCTACCTGCTGGTGCAGAATATCGTTCCCCCCCTTGGGGTTTTGGCCCACCGGATGCACGCGCTGGCCGATGGCGACCTGTCGGTGGATGTCCGAGGTCAGGACCGGCAGGATGAGGTCGGGGAAATGGCGCGGGCGATGGTGGTGTTCAAGGATCATGCACTGGCCCGCCGAACCCTGGAGCAGCAGGCCCGACAAGCCGAACAGCGTGCCGCCGCCGAGCGCAAGGCGATGATGCTGCAAATGGCCGATGACTTTGAAAAAGCCATCTGCGAAATCGTCCATGTGGTGTCCTCGTCGGCCAGCGAGATGGGCCAGACCGCCGCCGCCATGTCGGCCACCGCCGAGGAAACCAGCCGCCAGTCCGCCGTCGTTGCCGCTGCCGCCGAGGAAGCCTCGACCAACGTCAGCGCGGTTGCCTCGGCCACCGAGCAACTGAGCCGGTCGGTTCACCAGATCGCCAGCAGCATCGGCCATGCCGCCAGCATTGCCCGTTCGGCGGTTGACGAGGCCGAACGGTCCAACCGGATGGTGTCAGACCTTGCCGCCACCGCCGACCGCATCGGCCATGTGGTGACCCTGATTGCCGGGATCGCCAATCAGACCAACCTGCTGGCGCTGAATGCCACCATCGAAGCCGCCCGTGCTGGCGATGCCGGCAAGGGCTTTGCGGTCGTCGCCAACGAGGTCAAGGTTCTCGCCGGACAGACCGCGCAGGCCACCGAAGACATCGCCCATCAGGTCGGCGCCATTCAGGATGAAACCCGCCATGCGGTGGCGGTTATTCAGGGCATTGGCAAGACCATCTCGCAGATCAGCGACACCGCCTCACTGATTGCCAGCGCCATCACCCAGCAGGAAGCCGCCACCGAGGAAATCAGCCGCAACGTGCAGATGGCCTCCGCCGGGACCAACGAAGTCTCGGCCACCATTTACGGGGTCAGGGACGCCGCCGAAGAAACCGGTCAGGCCGCCAGTGATGTGCGGACCTCTGCCGACCAGTTGGCGGGCAATGCCACCTTGCTGCGCGACAGCGTTGATACCTTCCTGTCCGGGGTCCGCGCCGCCTGATCCTTTTCTCTTCCCTGTTTTGTACGAGGCCGATCATGACCTTTCCGCATCATCCCCCCCGTCCGCTGGAAGAAACCCGTCAGCAGGTCACCCGTGCCGTCACGGACCTGTCCTGCCAGATCGCCCACAACACCCTCAGCCAGACCATCGACGCGGTGCGCAATGCCCGCACCGCGCCACCGGCACCGGAAACGATTCTGCACCTTGCCGCCCTGTCGGCCAGCGCCCGCCACGTCGGGCAGCATGTCGAAACCATCCGCTGGACCACCGAACAAATCTGTGCCCGTCCGGCCCTGCCGCAAGGACGTGTCCATGCCCGGGCGGCATCGGTGGCCTCGCTGATTCACATCTTTGCCAGCATCAGCGACGTCCTGAAGCCCTTTGCCACCATCAGCGAAGCGCGCGGTTAAAGCATTGTGTGAAAAGTGGAAACCGGCCACAAGCCCCCTCTGCGTTGAAAAGGAACCGACCGTGCACTGGGCCTCGACACACCTGTTTGACCAGACCTTTGACGAAACCCTCGCCCTGCTGGAAGAAACCCGCCATCACGTCGATATGGTCGCCCATGGCGGCCTCGACGGCGTACCGCAGGACCAGATGCTGCGGACGGTGCGCGACCTGTCTTACCTGACCAGTCAGGTCACCGGGATGATGTCGCTGTTGATGCTTTATCGCAGCGCCGCCAATGGCGAACTGGATGACAGCGGCTTTCAGGCCTGTGCAGCACTCTGGGGCAGGAACTGGAGCAGACCGGCCAGACGCTGGCTCAGGATTGCCTGACCAGCGGGGGCGACCACCTGCCGCCGACCCTGCTGACGCTGGTCGAACGCGGTGATCGCCTGCGGCACCGTATCTACAGCCTGCAAGGAATGGAGCAGGCAATCCATTCCTGACACCGCGCTCCCGTCTTACAGGATGGTCGCCCTGTCGCCCACCGCCAGCGAACCGCCGTCGATCACTTCGGCATAGACGCCAAAATCAATGTGACCAAAGCCCGCCTTCAGCGCGCGCGGAATGTTGATGTCCACCTTGCCGCTGTCCGGGTTGACGCTGGTCGCCGGGCAGCGGTCAATCCGCTGGGTGATGCGCAGGCGCACCCCGCCCACCTCCAGCTCGCGGCCAATCCAGGTGAACTCTTCCCACGGACGCAGGCCCGCCAGCATCATGTTGCCCCGGAACCGGCGCGGGTCGAGGCTCTGGCCGGTGACCCGCTCCAGATCGCGCAGGCTGGCTTCGGAAAACAGCGATAGCACCTTGTTCTTGTGGTCAGAGAACATGTGGCCGCTGGCCTCGACCAGCTGCGGAGTCCCGCGCACGCCGTCCTTGAGATAGGCGGCCAGAAACTGGGCAATCATCACCCTGCCAATCGGGGTGCTGAGATCACCACGCGCCACCTGCCGACCATTACGTTCAATGGTCAGGGTGTGGGCAACCTCGATCCAGCGGGTGGTCAGCGCCGCCAGCGCCGGGTTTTTGGCCAGCATCAGGAAATTGTGCTTGGGCAGCCATTCCGGGGCCGACGGATCGAACGGCGTGTTGCCATGGGCAATGGCATAGCGCCGATCACCGGGAATGCCGTCGCCGGGGGTCAGGGTGATCTGTTGCAGGTCTTCCGGGCTCAGCCCCTTGACCGGATAGCGCCACAGGGCAGCCACCGTAGCGGTGCCGGGCGTCTGGGTGTCGTGTTGCGTTTCCATGGCACCAGAATTTCCTCACCGGCCCGGCCCTGTCAACTGCTGTGCAGCATGGCATACCCGATTCTGGCGGTCTGTTTCCCGCATGCAGCCTCCCCCTTGCGCAAAAGTGCAGCCTCTTCTTATATATCCCCGACAGAAAGGCGGGTTTACCCCACCTCCTTTCTTAACAGGACGGCGGGAAAGCCCGCCTCTGGCAGATGTTGCGCGTTGCCTGTTCAGGGACCGCACCCTGCGTCGCTCAGACCGAGGACATGACGATGGATTTTGAAAAGTTTACCGACCGCTCCAAAGGTTTCATCCAGGCAGCGCAGACCATTGCCTTGCGCGAAAACCACCAGCAGGTGACGCCCGAGCATCTGCTGAAGGCTTTGCTCGACGACAAGGAAGGCATGGCCTCGAACCTGCTGAAGGCCGCCGGAGCCAATGCCGCCAAGGCCAAGGATGCCGTTGACGAAGCGGTGAAAAAGCTGCCGAAGGTCGAAGGCGCGCAGATGTACTATGCGCAGCAGACCTCCAAGCTGCTCGATCAGGCGCTGGTGATGGCGGAAAAGGCTGGCGACAGCTTTGTGACCGCCGAATACCTGCTGCTGGCGCTGGCGACCCAGTCCGGCACCGATGCCAGCCGCATCCTGCACGACGCCAAGGCCGACCCCAAGGCGCTGAATGCCGCCATCCGCGAGATGCGCAAGGGCCGCACCGCCACCAGCGCCAGCGCCGAAGAGCAGTATGACGCCCTGAAGAAGTACGCCCGCGACCTGACCAGGGCCGCCCGCGAGGGCAAGCTGGACCCGGTGATTGGCCGCGACGAAGAAATCCGCCGCACGGTGCAGGTGCTCAGCCGCCGCACCAAGAACAATCCGGTGCTGATTGGCGAACCCGGCGTCGGCAAGACGGCGGTGGTCGAAGGTCTGGCCCTGCGCATCATCAACGGCGATGTGCCGGAGTCGCTGGCCGGAAAGACCCTGATGGTGCTCGATCTGGGGGCGATGGTCGCCGGGGCCAAGTTCCGGGGTGAATTTGAAGAACGCCTGAAAGCGGTGCTGAACGAAGTCACCACCGCCGAAGGTCAGATCGTGCTGTTCATCGACGAAATGCACACCCTGATCGGCGCGGGCAAGGCCGACGGGGCGATGGATGCCGCCAACCTGATCAAACCGGCGCTGGCCCGTGGCGAGCTGCATTGCATTGGCGCGACCACCCTCGACGAATACCGCAAACACGTTGAAAAGGACGCCGCGCTGGCCCGCCGGTTCCAGCCGGTGTTTGTCGCCGAACCGACGGTCGAAGACACCATTTCGATCCTGCGCGGCATCAAGGAAAAGTACGAACTGCACCACGGGGTGCGCATTTCCGACAGCGCGCTGGTGGCGGCGGCCACCCTGTCCAACCGCTACATCACTGACCGCTTTTTGCCCGACAAGGCGATTGATCTGGTCGATGAAGCCGCCAGCCGACTGCGGATGGAGGTTGACTCCAAGCCGGAAGAACTGGACGAACTCGACCGCCGGGTGATCCAGCTCAAGATCGAACGCGAAGCCCTGCGCAAGGAATCCGACGACGCCTCACGCGATCGCCTGATCACCCTTGAAGACGAGCTGCGCGACCTCGAAGCCCAGTCGGCCGCCTTTACCGAACGCTGGCGGCAGGCCAAGAACGCCCTCGCCGGGGCCACCAAGCTGAAGGAAGCCCTTGAACAGGCCCGACTGGAAAAGGAACAGGCCCTGCGTCAGGGCCAGTATCAGCGCGTCGGCGAACTGGAATACGGCATCATCCCCGATCTGGAAAAGCGTCTGAAGGATGCCGAAGACGCCGAAAAGCGCGGGGTGGCCGATGGCAACGCCCTGCTGAACGAAACGGTGCGGCCGGAAAACATCGCCTCGGTGGTGTCGCGCTGGACCGGCATTCCGGTTGACAAGATGCTGGAAGGCGAACGCGACAAGCTGTTGCACATGGAAGACACCCTTGCCAAACGGGTGATCGGCCAGCGCGAAGCTCTGGTGGCCGTCTCCAACGCCGTCCGCCGCGCCCGCGCCGGGCTGGGCGACCAGAACCGCCCGATCGGCTCGTTCCTGTTCCTCGGCCCGACCGGTGTCGGCAAGACCGAATTGACCAAGGCGCTGGCCTCGTTCCTGTTCGACGACGAAACGGCGATGGTCCGCATCGACATGTCGGAATACATGGAAAAGCATTCGGTGGCCCGCCTGATCGGCGCACCTCCGGGCTATGTCGGCTATGACGAAGGCGGTGCCCTGACCGAAGCCGTCCGCCGTCGCCCCTATCAGGTGATCCTGTTCGACGAAGTCGAAAAGGGCCACCCCGACGTGTTCAACGTGCTGTTGCAGGTGCTCGATGACGGTCGCCTGACCGACGGTCAGGGGCGGACGGTCGATTTCCGCAACACCCTGATCATCCTGACCTCGAACCTAGGGGCCGACATTCTGGCCAACCAGCAGGAAGGCGAGGACAGCGGTCAGGTGCGCGGCGAGGTGATGGAGGTGGTCCGCTCGGCCTTCCGGCCCGAGTTCCTCAATCGTCTTGACGAAGTTCTGCTGTTCCACCGCCTGTTCCGCGACAACATGGCCGGGATCGTCGATATCCAGCTCGCCCGCCTGCGCAAGCGGCTGGAAGAACGCAAGATGGCGCTGGAGGTCAGCCCCGGCGGTCTCGACTGGCTGGCCGAGAAGGGCTATGACCCGGTGTATGGCGCTCGCCCGCTGAAGCGCGTCATTCAGCGGTCACTGGAAAACCCGCTGGCGATGTTGCTGCTGGAAGGCCGTATCCGCGACGGCGAGACCATCCATGTCGCCTCCGAAGCCGGCCTGCTGACCATCAACGGGATCGGCGTCCCGGACGACAGCGTACCGCTGTCCTCGCCGCCGCGCACGTCGGTGCATTAAGGGGCAAAGAGGACTGTGGAGCGCTGCTCCACGTCCTTGTTCCCAAACTGTCGTGTACTGTGAGCTGACGCAGTGTTTTTGCGAAAACCGGTTCTGCCTACAGATGGCAGAAAAACGCCTGCGAGGCGGGACCGTAGGCAAACCACGGCTCGACCGTGATGCCCGTGCTTTCGGTGAATTCGCGCAAGGCCCGCCGCTCGCCGTGGGCATTGCTGGCGCGGAACAGGTTGTAGTCATCCATCAACAGCACCGTCCCCTGCACCAGCCGGGGGCGGATGACCCGCAGGGCATCAACCGCCGAGGCGTAGAGGTCGCAATCAATGTGGACCACCGCCGCCGGAGCCGCTCCGATCTGGTCGGCCGTCTCGGCAAACAGGCCGGGGATGAAACGCGCGGTCGGCTCGGTCAGCCCGGCAATGGCACAGCGGCGGCGAACCAGCTCAAGGCTGGTCTGAAAGCTGCCGGTGGCCAGGGTGTCTTCACCCTCGGCATTGTCCGGCATGCCGCAGTAGGTATCAAAGGCGTAAAAGACCGGCCTGTGCCGCAGAAACTCGGCAACGGTGCCGGTGCGCTCGAACGGCAGGCTGTCGGATCGTTCCAGCCGGTTACGGAAAAACCGCCATGACAGCCAGCTATTGAACAGCGACGCCCCCTGATAAACGCCGAACTCGTAGTAATCGCCGCTCAACTGGGTGGCATGAACATAGCCCCACGCCCGATGCAACGCCCCCAGCGCATCATTCCGTTGCAGGCTGGCCGCAATCCGCCATTGGCGATAACGGATTTTCAGGGTGTCTTTCAGATGGTGAAGCATTACCGGGAACTTTCTGCCGCAACGAGAAACGGCACCCCGCCGTCAAGGGAGGGGTGCCGTTTGCAACTATGGGCGAAAGGATAAAACCTTACAACCCTTGAGGAGACGGGTCAGGAGCGACCGCCGCCCAGCACCTTGTACAGGGTGACCAGATTGGACAGGCGCGACACCTGCACCGACACCAGATCCTGCTGGGCGCTGTACAGCGAGCGCTGGGAATCGAGCACCGTCAGATAGCTGTCGATGCCGCGATCATAACGCGCCTGCGACAGGCGATAGCTGGTCTGGGTGGCATCGACCAGATTCTGCTGCGACTGCATCTGTTCGGTCAGCGTCCCCTTGGCAGCCAGAGCATCGGCCACTTCGCGGAAAGCGGTCTGAATGCTCTTTTCATAGCTCGCCACCGCGATGTCACGGCTGGCCTTGGCGCTGTCGAGGTTGGCCTGATTCTTCCCGGCGTCAAAGATCGGCAGAGTGGCCGACGGACCGAACGACCATGCCTTGGCCGCACCGGTGAACAACTGATCCAGCGACAGGCTGGACAGGCCAAAGGCACCGGTCAGCGAGATGCTGGGGAAAAACGCCGCCCGTGCCGCACCGATGTTGGCATTGGCCGATTTCAGCGAATGTTCGGCCTGCATGATGTCCGGACGACGCAGCAGCACGTCAGACGGCATACCCACCGGCAGATCGGCGACCAGCGCCACCTGATCCAGCTCGCCCGGCAGGGTGGCGAGGTCCACCGGCTGCCCCAGCAGCAGGGCCAGAGCGTTGCGGTCCTGTTCGACCTGACGCTGATAGATCGAGCGGTTGACCCGCGCCGTTTCAACGGCGGTGCGGGCCTGCGCCAGATCAAGTTCCGAGCTGACACCGCTGTCAAAGCTGCGCTGCACCAGCTCCAGCGAGGTCAGACGGGTCTGCAGGGTTTCTTCGGTCAGCGCCAACAGCTTGCGATCCCCCAGCAGGGTCAGGTAAGCGTTGGAAACCTCGGCAATCAGCGAAATTTTGGTCGAAGCGGCGGCTTCCTCGGTGGCGAGGTAACTTTCCAGCGCCGCGTCGTTCAGGCTGCGCACCCGGCCAAAGAAATCCAGCTCGAACGACGACACGCCGAGATTGGCACTCACCGAGCGCGAGGTGTTCGACGCCTGCGGCATCTGGCTGCTGGAGGCCTTGGAGGTGCGGGCCACCGTCTCGCCCGCGTTGGCGCTGACGTTGGGTACCAGCGCCGATTCCTGCACCCGATAGGTCGCACGGGCGACGTCAATGTTCAGGATCGCCACTCGCAGGTCACGGTTGTTGTCGAGCGCGGTCTGGATCAGGCCCTGCAGGGTGCTGTCGGTGAAGAAGCTCTTCCACGAGACATCACTCCACACGGCAGCCCCGGCTTGCGCGGGGGATGCCTTGGTGGCCGGACCGGTGGGCCAGCTTTGCGGCACCGGCATGTCGGGCCGCTGGTAATCCGGTGCCAGAGAACACCCTGCCAGCAGGGCGGCGGCACACGTTGTGAGAAGGGCAGTTTTAAACGTCATTGTCATTCTTTCGCGGTGTGCTGGAGCAAATCCCGGGCAAGGGGAACAGCTGCGACAACGTATTTTCGTACAGAAACAGGAAACCAGAGCATTTTGCGGGCGATGGAAAGACCGCAAAATGCTCTGTCCATCAGGCGGCCGGAGTGTCAGGCGACGCGGCAGACTCTTCGCTTTCGTGCGGGCGCTTTTTGGCGAAATAGCGCAGCACCAGAACAAAGAACAGCGGCACGAAGAAAATCGCCAGCACGGTGGCACTGATCATACCGCCCATCACGCCCACGCCAATGGCATTTTGCGCCCCCGAGCCCGCACCGTGGGCAATCGCCAACGGCAGCACGCCAAGGATGAAGGCCAGCGAGGTCATCAGGATCGGGCGCAGACGCTGACCGGCGGCTTCGATGGCCGCTTCGACCAGTGATTTTTTCTCCCGCTCGTAAATTTCCTTGGCGAATTCGACAATCAGAATGGCGTTTTTCGCCGCCAGACCGATGGTGGTCAGCATCCCCACCTGGAAATAAACGTCGTTCGACAGTCCACGCATCGACACCGCCGCAACGGCCCCCAGCACCCCCAGCGGCACCACCAGCATCACCGAGAACGGGATCGACCAGCTTTCGTACAAGGCGGCAAGGCAGAGGAACACTACCAGAATTGAAATGGCGTACAGGGCGGGTGCCTGAGCTCCGGCCATGCGTTCTTCATAGGACAGACCGGTCCACGACAGCGAGATTCCCGGCGGCAGTTGCTTGGCAATGCCTTCCATGATCGCCATCGCCTCGCCCGAGGAATGCCCCGGTGCCGGAGCCCCCATGATTTCACGCGACGGCATGCCGTTATAGCGTTCAAGCTGCGGCGAACCATAGGTCCACTTGCTGGTCATGAAGGTCGAGAAACGCACCATTTCACCGGCACTGTTGCGTACTTCCCAGCGATTCAGGTCATCAGCCTGCATGCGGTACGGGGCATCTGCCTGCAGATAGACCTTTTTGACGCGACCGTTATCCATGAAGTCGTTGACGTAGGACGACCCCCAGGCGGTGGACATGGTGGTGTTGATGTCAGACAGCGACACCCCCAGCGCACTGGCCTTTTCACGGTCAACGTTGACCTTGAACTGCGGGGTATCTTC
Source organism: Insolitispirillum peregrinum (assembly GCF_900156605.1). Taxonomy (GTDB): domain Bacteria; phylum Pseudomonadota; class Alphaproteobacteria; order Rhodospirillales; family Rhodospirillaceae; genus Insolitispirillum; species Insolitispirillum peregrinum. Next base: position 304,961 of record NZ_FTOA01000004.1, read on the forward strand.
CAGCCCGTTCGGGCGCACGCCGATCAGGGCCGGATTCTGCGAGGCCATCCCCAGCATCATGTTGCGCGCCTGCATCAGCTTTTCATGGCCGAGGCCGCCGCGATCCTGCAATTGCAAGTCAAAGCCCGAGGCGTTACCCAGTTCGGTCACCGCTGGCGGGGTAAAGGCAAAGATCATCGCATCCTTGACCGTCGACAGCGCGCCCATGGCCTTACGGGCAATGAACGCCGCCTTCTGGTCCGGGCGCTGACGCTCGTCCCAGTCCTTCAGCTTCACGAAGCCCAGACCAGAGTTCTGACCACGGCCCGAGAAGCTGAATCCGGCAACGGTGAAGATGCTGCTGACGTTGTCTTTTTCCACATTCAGGAAATAGTCTTCCACCGAACGCAGGGCGGTCAGCGTGCGTTCCTGGCTGGCGCTGGCCGGGGTCGACACCTGCATGAACATGATGCCCTGGTCTTCGTCGGGCAGGAAGGCACTGGGAAGGCGCACGAACAGGAAGCCCAGCGCCACCAGCAGCGCAATGTAGATGCCGACAAAGCGCACCGGGCGTTTCAGCACGCCGGTCACTCCACGGGTATAGCGGTCACGGCTGGCATCAAAGGCACGGTTGAACCAGCCGAAAAAGCCCTTCTTTTCCCACGCGTGGCCGGGCTCGACCGGCTTCAGGATGGTGGCGCACAACGCCGGAGTCAGCACCAGAGCCACCAGCACCGACAGGGCCATTGCGGACACCAGCGTCAACGAAAACTGCCGGTAAATGGCCCCGGTCGAACCGCTGAAGAAGGCCATCGGCACAAACACCGCCGACAGCACCAGCGCAATGCCGATCAGCGCGCCAGTGATCTGGCCCATCGATTTGCGAGTGGCTTCTTTCGGGGACAACCCCTCTTCGCTCATCACGCGCTCAACGTTTTCCACCACCACGATCGCATCATCGACCAGCAGGCCGATCGCCAGCACCATGGCGAACATGGTCAGGGTATTGATGCTGAATCCGCAGGCCGCCAGCACCCCAAAGGTCCCCAGCAACACCACCGGCACGGCGATGGTCGGGATCAGGGTGGCGCGGAAATTCTGCAGGAACAGGTACATCACGAAGAACACCAGCACGATGGCTTCGATCAGTGTCTTGACCACTTCTTCAATCGAGATTTTCACGAACGGCGTGGTGTCATAGGGGAACACCGCATCGACGCCCTCGGGGAAGAACGGTTTCAGTTCGGCAAAGCGCACCCGCACCGATTCGGCGGTGTTCAGGGCGTTGGCACCGGTGGCCAGCTTGACCGCCAGACCGGCGGCAGGCTTGCCGTTATAGCGGGCCGAAGTGTCATAGCTTTCCGAGCCGAGCTCGATGCGGGCGATGTCCTTCAGGCGCACCTGCGACCCGTCACTGTTGACCTTCAGCAGGATGTTGCCGAACTGCTCGGGGGTTTCCAGACGGCTCTGGGCCGAAATGGTGGCGTTGATCATCTGGCCCGGCACCGATGGCGTGCCGCCGATCTGACCGGCAGACACTTCACTGTTCTGCGCCGTCAGGGCCGCCGTGATATCGGATACGGCCAGCTTGTAGCTGATCATCTTGTCCGGGTTCAGCCAGATCCGCATGGCAGCCTGCGAGCCGAACACGGTGACTTCGCCGACGCCCGGCAGACGGCTGACATCGTCCTGCACGCGCGACACCAGATAGTCGGCCAGTTGCTGGGCGGTCAGCTTGCCGTCCGTTGACACCAGGCCCACCACCATCAGGAAGTTCTTGGTCGCCTTGGCAACGCGCACCCCCTGGCTCTGCACCACCGCCGGCAACAGCGGCATGGCCAGCTGCAGCTTGTTCTGCACCTGCACCTGCGCGATGTCGGGGTTGGCTTTGGGTTCAAAGGTCAGGGTGATGCTGACGTTCCCCGCCGAGTCTGAGGTCGAGGACATGTAGCGAAGGTTATCAATCCCGTTCATCTTCTGCTCGATGACCTGTGTCACCGAGTTTTCCAGCGTCTGCGCCGATGCACCGGGATAGGAGGCGGAAATCTGCACCGATGGCGGTGCAATACGGGGATACTGTTCGATCGGCAGGCTGAGGATCGACAACGCCCCCGCCAGCATGATCACGATGGCGATCACCCACGCAAAGACGGGGCGATCAATGAAAAAACGCGCCATGGGGCGGACCTCCGGTTACTTCTGCCCAGCGGCAGCAGGCGCAGCCTGCCCCGCCGGAGCAGCGGCTGCGGTGGGATCGACCGGACGGACTTCGGCACCGGCACGGATTTTTTGCAGACCTTCGATCACAATACGCTCGCCCGCCTGCAGACCACTGTTGACCAGCCAGGCATCCCCGACCGCCTGCGTGGCCTGAATCGGACGGGTGGCAACCTTGTTGTCAGCCCCGACAACCCACACCGCCGCCGAGCCATCCGGCAGACGCACCGTTGCCCGTTGCGGCACCAGCAAGGCATTCTCGCGCACGCCCTGTTCGACGCGGGCACGGACGAACAGGCCCGGATACAGTTCCTTGTCCGGGTTGGGGAACACCGCCCGAACCTGCACCGCCCCGGTGGTTTCGTCCACCGTCACGTCGGCAAACTGCAACTGACCGTTATGCTTGTAGGCCTGGGTCGAACCATCAAGGGTCAACGTTACCGGCGCCTGATCAGCCTGGCCCTTTTGCAGCAGACCGGCAGATACCGCCTGCCGCAGACGCATCAGGTCGGAGCTGGACTGGCTGACATCGACATAAATCGGGTCAAGCTGGGTAAGAGTCGACATCGGGGTGGTCTGGTTGGCGGTCACCAACGCCCCTTCGGTGATGGCCGACTTGCCGATGCGGCCGCTGATCGGTGCATAGACCTTGGTGTATTCCAGATTGATTTTGGCGGTATCAACAGCGGCCTGCGCCACCATGATGTCGGCCTTGGCCTGATCCAGGCTGGCAACGGCGTCGTCGTAGTCCTGTTTGGACACGGCGTTGATCTTCACCAGATCGGCATAACGGGCGGCCTTGGCTTCGACCGATTTGGCAGTTGCGCGCGCCTTGGCCAGATCGGCCATCGCGCTTTGCACCGCCGCCTGATAGGTCGAGGGGTCAATCTGGTACAGCTGCTGTCCGGCCTGGACTTCGCTGCCTTCGGTAAACAGGCGCTTCAGTACGATGCCGCTCACCTGCGGACGCACTTCGGCAACGCGATAGGCAGCGGTGCGGCCCGGCAGGTCGGTGTACAGCGGGACCGTCTGTGTTGCCAGCGTCTGCACTGTCACTTCCGGCGGCGGCGGAGCCGCCGGGGCGGCGCCTTGTTGTTGCTGGTTGTCACAGGCAGCGACAGCCAAAGCCAGCGAGAGCACAAACGGGAGGAAGACGGCTTTGGACGGGAGGGGCATTGCGGTGTTCCCAAACTAAGGAGGTGTCCATCGACGGGGAGTGGACTTTCCACGAAATTGAGTGTATCGTACAGTACAGTACAAAAGCTCGCAAGAGCCTTCTTAAAGTGAAAAAGTAGCGAACAGGCCCCCGACAGGGACTGAGGAGACAGCCGGTGACCGAAACAAAACCCCTCACTCGTGGCGAAAGCCGCCGCCAGGCCATGCTGGCAGCGGCAACGGAATTATTCCTCGAGAAGGGCTTTGAGCATACAACCCTCTCCGATATCGTTAGCAGATCAAAGGGATCCCGCAGCACTCTCTACGAGCAATTCGGCAACAAGGAAGGCCTGCTGCGGGCCATGATCGAAGACGTAACCAGCGATATCTGGGCCGTCATCGTGCCGGACGAAAGCCCCCTCCCCTTTACTGAGGAAGCGCTGATCACTCTGGCCCGCCGGTTCGTCACCGCCGCCATGTCGCCACGGGCGGTTGCCGTGTTCCGCATTCTGGTCACCGAAGGCCCGCGCATGCCGGAAATGGCCCTGTTTTTTCTGGAACGTGGGCCGCGCACCATCGAACGTCTGCTGGCCGAACGCTTTGCCGAAGCCCTGCGCGACCGCAAGACGGTCGGCACGCCGCAACAACTGGCGCAGGTGTTCATCGGCGGGGTGATGGGAGTCTTTCATTCCTACAAGGTGGTCGGTCAATATACCGACGACATCGAAAGCAAGATGAACACCCATATCCCGACAGCCGTTCGCCTGTTCCTGAACGGGATTGAAGAAACGCCCTGACGAGAGCAAAAGCAACACCCCCCGTCAGTGCGCTCTGACGGGGGGTGTTCCAGCAGCCGGGGGACAAAACAAGGCTGCTGGTGGGGGGTATCAGCAACCGGTTACTGATAGGTCCGCTGATCGTCGATCACCTTGCCATCGTTGGGCAGGCTGCCCGGTGCCACCAGTTCGATCACCGCAGACAGTTTGGTCACCGCCTTCACCGTTGCCGCCACCAGTGCGGTATCAATCGCCTGATCCGTTTCCAGCCGGACGGTCATCGTGTCACGGTTATCCTCGCTGCCGACCACCACCCGCGCCTTGTCCAGCCCCGGATGGGCTTTCAGGATCTCTGCCACCTGTTCAGGATGGACGAACATCCCCTTGATCTTGGTGGTCTGATCGGCCCGCCCCATCCAGCCCGCCAGCCGCATGTTGGTCCGCCCGCACGGGCTGGGACCATCGAGGACTTTCGACAGGTCGCCGGTGGCAAAGCGAATCAGCGGATAGGCCGCCGACAACAGCGTCACCAGCACTTCCCCGACCTCGCCGACCGGCAGCGGATCGCCGGTTCCGGGGCGGACGATTTCGACAATCACCCCTTCATCCACCACCAGCCCGTCACGGGCAGAGGTTTCATAGGCGATCACCCCCAGATCGGCGGTGGCATAAGCCTGATAGACATCGACGCCATATCCGGCCAGCAGCTCACGCAATGACGGCGGCAAAGCCTCGCCCGACACCAGCGCCTTGGTCAGGGATGCATGATCCAGCCCCAGCTCGCGGCATTTTTCCAGCAGGGTGCGCAAAAAGCCGGGCGTGCCGCAATAGCCGGTGGTACGCAGGGCGGCCAGCGCCTCGGCCTGCTGCTCGGTCTGGCCGACGCCCGCCGGAAAGACCAGACAGCCCAGCGCCCGCGCCCCGTCATCAAAAATCCAGCCCCCGGGGGTAAAGTGATAGCTGAACGAGTTGTGCACCAGATCACCGGCGCGGAATCCGGCGGCGTGCAACGCCCGCGCCGCCCGCCAGAAATTCGGCTCGTTGCCCTGTGGTTCATAGATCGGGCCGGGCGACTGGAACACCCGTCCAATCGCCTCCCCCCGCGCCACCAGCCCGCCAAACGGCGGCCTGGCTGCCTGCAACGCTTTCAGGGCGCTTTTGCGGGTAACCGGCAACCCGGCCAGCGCCGTGCGCGAGGTAATCGCCAGCGGATCAACACCGGCCAGCGCCTGCTGATAAAATTCGGTTGTTGCCTGCGCGTGGGCAATCTGGTCCGGCAAGGCGGCGAACAGTTGCCGTTCGCGCTCAGCCGGAGAACAGATTTCCAGATCATCAAAATAGGCTGAAAGACCATCCGTGGACATCAACACGCCCCCCTTTGGTGAAGACCAACGTTACAACCAGCGTTTCCGCCGCCGGTAATGCTTCACATCGCGGAAGCTCTTGCGGTCTTCCCCGGCCATACCGAGGTAGAATTCCTTCACGTCGTCATTTTCGGCCAGCTTGCCCGCCTCGCCTTCCATTACCACCCGGCCATTCTCCAGAATGTAGCCAAAGGTGGCATAGCGCAGGGCGACCATGGTGTTCTGTTCGGCCAGCAGGAACGACACCCCTTCCTTTTGGTTGAGGGTGTGGACGATTTCAAAGATTTCATCGACCAGTTGCGGCGCCAGCCCCATCGACGGTTCATCGAGCAAAATCAGCTTTGGGCGACTCATCATCGCCCGCCCGATGGCGACCATCTGCTGCTCACCGCCCGAGGTATAGCCTGCCTGACTGCTGCGCCGTTCGCGCAGGCGGGGGAAATAGTCATAGACCATTTCCAGATCCTTTTTGATCTCGGCGGACCCGTCACGGCGGGTATAGGCCCCGGTCAGCAGGTTTTCCTCAACGGTCAGATGACCAAAGCAATGGCGGCCTTCCATCACCTGCACCACGCCCATTTTCACCAGATCGTTGGGAGTCAGCGCATCGACCTGACGGCCCTGATACTCCACCGAGCCTTTGGTGACTTCGCCGCGTTCGGCACGCAGCAGATTGGAAATGGCTTTCAGGGTGGTGGTCTTGCCCGCGCCGTTGGCCCCCAGCAGGGCCACGATGCCGCCTTCGGGGACCGCCAGCGACACCCCTTTCAGCACCAGAATGACGTGGTCGTAGATCACTTCGATATTGTTGACCCGCAGGATCGGCTCGGCGGGGGCGGGCTGGGCAAGCGGCAACACGGCCTGAGTCACGGCAGCTCTCCTTTGTTGGTCACAGGGTGCTGGTCACGGGGAGGACGCGCAGGCCCTCCCCGATCCGGCCATCCTTATTCCTTGGAGCAATCACGCGGGGTAATGCCCTTTTCCTTGGCATAGGCCATCGCCGATTCTTCGTACATCGGACGCAGGAAGCCCTCGCGGCGCGGCATGATCCAGTCAGAGGCAGGCTGCCATTCCTTGCCATCCCACTGGGTGATGATCACCGAACCGCCGCCTTCGTGGTCATTGCACGACAGCTTGACCGGGTTGATCATCCCCGAGAAACCAATCTGCTCCAGCCGTTCGGGCGACAGGTTGATGTGCTCGACACCCCACTGGATCTGCTCGCCGGTCAGCGGCTTTTTGCCGAACTTGTCCTGCGCCACCTTGATGCCTTCGGCGGTCAGCAGGGCCGCGCCCAGACCACGGTTATAGATCACCGTGCCATGCTCGGCGGCTTCGCCCTTGGCCTTGCCGGCATCAAAGACCTTTGTCTTCAGGTCCTTGTAGACCCCAAAGCTGTTGCCCGGCAGGATGAACTGCGCCGCCTTGAAGCCCTTGGCGACCGCGCCAGCCGCATTCATGTCCACTTCGGAACCGGACCACCAGACCCCGATGAAGTGATCCATCGGGAAGCCAACGGCAGCGGCTTCCTTCAGGGCGGTGGCGTTCATCACCCCCCAGCCCCACATGATCACGTAATCCGGCCGCAACTGGCGGCCAATCTTCAGCCAGGTGGCTTTCTGTTCAAGGCCCGGATGCGGCACCGGGAACAGGCTCAGTTCAAAGCCTTCCTTGGCGGCCAGCGCTTCGAGGGTCTTGATCGGCTCCTTGCCATAGGCAGAGTCGTGATAGACCAGCGCGATCTTCTTGCCCTTCAGCGCGCCCTTTTCCTGCTGCCCGATGTACTGGACGATGGCATCGGCCCCGGCCCAGTAAGTCACCGGCAGGGTGAACACATAGGGGAACACCGAGCCGACCGAGGCATCGGCGCGGCCAAGGCCCGAAGTGATCAGCGGAATCTTGTCGGCGCGCACGCGGTCAAGGATGGCATAGGAAATGCCGGTGGACAGCGGCTGGAACGCCGAGGCCCCGGTCGGGCCTTGCCCCTTCATCTTTTCATAGCATTCAACACCCTTGTCGTTGTTATAGGCGCTGTCGCATTCGTCATAGAGAATCTTCACCCCGCCGATGCCGCCGTCGCGTTCGTTGAGCAGGGTGAAATAGTCGGCATAGCCGTCAGCCCACGGAATCCCGCCCGGAGCATAGGGACCGGTGCGATAGACCATCCCCGGCACATACTGGCCATCCTCGGCGCGGGCTTCGCCCCCCGCCAGCACACCAACTGTCAGGGCCGCGGCCACCATCGTGTAAACCGACGCTTTGGTAAACTTGCTCAGACGCATCGTTGTGTCCTCCCATGGACGGATTATGCGGGGATTGTTTCCCCTGCGTATTCAGGCACACCTGTCAACCATCCCCCGACCCCGGCGGGTCAGTAGGGGAACGGCCACAGGCGCAGCTTTTCCTTGGCGATCTGCCACAGACGGGCCAGCCCGTGCGGCTCGACGATCAGGAAGAAGATGATCAGCGCCCCGAAGATCATGAATTCGAGGTGCGAGATGATATCGACCGGGATGTTCAGCCCCAGCAGACGCGGGCCATTGGTCAGCAGCACCGGCAACAGGGTGATGAACGCCGCCCCAAGGAACGACCCCATGATCGAGCCAAGGCCGCCGATGATGATCATGAACAGCACCTTGAACGACACTTCGATCGAAAAGGCCAGCGGCTCGACTGAACCGGTGTACAGGAACGCCCATGCCGCCCCGGCAATGCCGCAATAGAACGAGCTGAGCGCAAAGGCTGCCAGCTTGGTGCGCATCGGGCGGATGCCAATGATTTCGGCGGCAATGTCCATGTCACGGATCGCCATCCACGCCCGCCCCAGATGGCAGCGCATGATGTTCTTGGCCCCCAGTGCCAACAGCACCACCAGCGACAGCAGGAACAGGTACTTGGTGACCGGGTGCGCCATCGGGCCGGTGATCACCACACCGGGGAACAGCTCACGCGGGGGGGCCGAAATGACGCCCGAGGTCGAATAGTTGGTGAACCATGGCACCTTGTTGAACAGCCACAGCAGAAAGAACTGCGCAGCCAGCGTTGCCACCGCCAGATAAAAGCCCTTGATGCGCAGCGACGGCATGCCGAACAGCACCCCGACGGCGGCGGTGATCACCCCGGCCCCCAGGAAGACAAACACCATGTGCAGGTGCATCGGCTCGGCAAGGCCAAAGGTGGCACCGATGTCCCAGGTGGACAGCTTGTAGGCGGCAAAGGCGCCGGTGGCCATGAAGCCACCGGTTCCCAGCGACAACTGTCCGGCATAGCCGGTCAGGATGTTCAGCCCCAGCGAGGCAATCGACATCACCAGAAAGGGGATCAGGATGGTCGCCATCCAGTATTCGTTCGCCACCATCGGCACCGCCGCAAAGGCGACCGCCAACAGGGTGTAATAGGCAATCCGGTCCTGCCGGATGGGGAAAATCTGCTGGTCGGCGGCGTAGGACGCCTTGAATTGACCTGCTTCACGGTAAAACATGGCCGGTTCGTCCTTTTGTTACACGCGCTCGATGATCTTGTCGCCGAACAGGCCTTGTGGCCGGAACAGCAGGAAGGCCAGCGCCAGCATGTAGGCGAACCAGTCTTCGATCCCGCCGCCAATGGCGTCGGCCCAGAACACTTCGGCCACCTTTTCACCGGCCCCGATGATCAGCCCGCCGACAATCGCGCCGGGGATCGAGGTAAAGCCGCCAAGGATCAGCACCGGCAGGGCTTTCAGCGCCACCATCGCCAGACTGAACTGCACCCCCAGCTTGGCCCCCCACATCACCCCGGCCACCAGACCGACCACACCAGCGACGGTCCAGACAATCGCCCAGATGGTTTTCAGCGGGATACCAACCGACAGCGCCGCCTGATGGTCATCGGCCACCGCGCGCAGCGCCCGCCCGATGCGGGTATACTGGAAGAACAAGGCCAGAGCGGCCACCAGCGAGCCTGCGACCACCGCCGCCACGATGTCAAAGGCATTCACCTGAATGGGACCCATGTTGATCGGGTTCTGCGGGATGCCGATGTTCAGCACGCGCATTTCCGACCCCCAGATGGTTTGTCCCAGTCCGTCGAGGAAATAGGAAACCCCGATGGTGGCCATGAACAGGATGATGTGCGGCTGGTTGACCAGCGGACGCAGCACCACCCGTTCGATTCCCATCGCCAGCACCAGCATCACCAGCACGGTGAGCGGCAGGGCGCCGTACCACGGAATGCCCTTGTCCATGAATCCGGCGAAGAACAGGGCGGCGAACAGCACCATCGCCCCCTGGGCAAAGTTGAACACGCCCGACGCCTTGAAGATCAGCACAAAGCCCAGCGCCACCAGCGAATACATCACCCCGGACAGCAGGCCGCCGATCAGCACCTCGACAAAGAACGACGGAGCCGCGCCAATCATGGCAAACGGAGCCACCAGGATATTGTAGAGAAAGTCCATGGTCGCCCCCCGTTAATGACCGCCGAGGTAAGCGGCAATCACATCGGGATTGCTGCGTACCTCGTGCGGGGTGCCGTCGGCCAGCTTGCGGCCATAATCGAGCACCACCACGCGATCAGAGATATCCATCACCACCCCCATGTCGTGCTCGATCAGCACCATGGTGGTTCCGAATTCGTCGTTGACGTCGAGGATGAAGCGGCACATGTCCTCTTTTTCCTCGACGTTCATTCCGGCCATCGGCTCGTCGAGCAGCAGGATTTCCGGCTGTGCGGCCAGCGCCCGCCCCAGCTCGACCCGCTTTTGCAGGCCATAGGGCAGACGGCCAACCGGCGTCTTGCGGATGGCTTCGATTTCCAGAAAGTCGATGATCCGTTCACAGAATTCGCGGTGGGCAATTTCTTCTTTCTGCGCCCGCCCCCAGTACAGCATCTGGTCCAGCAACGACGATTTCATCATCGTGTTGCGGCCGGTCATGATGTTGTCGAGCGCGCTCATGCCCTTGAACAGGGCGATGTTCTGAAAGGTGCGGGCAATCCCGGCGCGGGCGGCATCGTGCGGTTTCATCTTCAGGCGTTCCTTGCCCTTGTGAAACACCTTGCCTTCCTGCGGGTGGTAAAAGCCGTTGATCACGTTCAGCATCGAGCTTTTGCCCGCGCCGTTCGGGCCAATGATCGCCAGGACTTCGTGCTGGCGGACGTCAAAGCTGATGTTGGTCAACGCCCGCACGCCGCCAAAGCGCAGGGAGATGTTCTGAACACTCAGGATCACATCGCCAATCGGGCGCTTGCCGGACGGAGCGGCGGCGGAGGCGGTGGACGAGAGGGGTGGTGCAGACATGAAGGCACCCTCCTGTGCTGAATTTTTCTGATCGGGCAGCCGGTACGCGCGCGGGGTCAGCCCGCCTTGCGCAGAGGTGCGGTTGCCGCCGGATGGACCTCGGCATCGGCCAGACGCAGGTCGGCTTCGACCTTGCCCTTGCGGCCATCCTCAAAGGTGACTTCGGTGGAAACATGCACGCTGGGGCGGCTGCGGTCGTACAGGGCCTCGATCTGCTCGGCATAGCGTTCGGCGATGAAGCGGCGGCGCACCTTGCGGGTGCGGGTCAGTTCGCCATCATCGGCATCCAGTTGCTTGTGCAGCAGCAGGAAGCGATGAATCTGGCACGACGACAGCAACGGATCGCGGGCCAGATCGGCGTTCACCTGATTGACGCAGTCGCGGATCAGCTCGTACACCTCGTCACGCGCCGCCAGATCCTGAAAGCCGGAGTACGGCAGGCCGCGCCGTTCCGCCCAGTTGCCAACCGCCTCGAGGTCGATGTTGACAAAGGCGCAGGCATGGTCGCGCTGGTCGCCAAAGGCCACCGCTTCCTTGATGAACGGAAAGAACTTCAGCTTGTTTTCCAGATATTTCGGCGGGAACATGCCGCCGTTGGTCAACCGGCCCAAATCCTTGGCGCGGTCGATGATCTTCAGGTGGCCGCGCTCGTCGAACAGCCCGGCATCGCCGGTATGAACCCAGCCATCGGCGGTCTTTTCTTCGGCGGTCTTGTCCGGCTGCTTGAAATAGGCGTGGAACACCCCCGGCGAGCGGAACATCACTTCGCCAGACTCGGCAATGCGGATTTCCACCCCCGGCGCAGGCAAACCAACGGTATCGCTGAACACCTGACCGTTGGGCTGGACGCAGATGAACACGCTGGCTTCGGTCGAGCCGTAAATCTGTTTGATGTTGATCCCCAGCGCCCGGTAAAAGCTGAAAATCTCCGGCCCGATCGCTTCCCCGGCGGTATAGGCCAGCCGGATGCGCGAAAAGCCGAGCACGTTTTTCAGCGGGCCATAGACCAGCAGCGCCCCCAGCCAGTATTTCAGCCGTTCGACCGCCGACACCGCTTCGCCATCGAGAATCCGCACCCCGACCTTGCGCGCCAGTTCCAGCGCCGCCTTGAACATCCACTGTTTGGCGCGCGAGGCGTCCTCCATGCGGATCATCACCGTGGTCAGGATGTTTTCGTAAATGCGCGGCGGGGCAAAGAAATAGGTCGGCCCCAGTTCCCGCAGGTCGGTCAGCAGCGTTTCACCGCTTTCCGGGCAACTGACGGTGAAGCCACAGACATAGGCCTGCGCCATCGAAAACAGGTGGTCGCCCACCCATGCCATCGGCAGATAGGCCAGCACCTCTTCGTCGGCGGTCAGGCCTTCCATTTCAACGTTGTTGCGGGCGGTGATCAGCACGTTGTCAAAGCTGAGCATCACCCCCTTGGGCTTGCCGGTGGTGCCCGAGGTGTACAGCATCACCCCGATGTCGCTGCCCTTGCCCTGTTGCAGTTCCTGTTCCAGAAACGTCGGGTGGCAGGCGATGAACTCGCGGCCCTTTTCGCGCAGGGCATCGAGCGAGTGCAGGAACGGCTGCTGATAGTCGCGCAGGCCGCGCGGGTCTTCGTAGAGGATGGTGCCGAGGCTGGGGCAGCGGTCGATCACCTCCAGCAGCTTGTCCACCTGCTCCTGATCCTCGACCACCGCGAAATGCGCCTCGGCATGTTCCAGCACGAACTGCATTTCGCTGGCCACCGAGTCCTGATAGACCGGCACCGGAGTTCCCCCCAGCACCTGCGCTGCCACCATCGACCAGTACAGTTGCGGTCGGTTGTCGCCGACAATCGCCAGCGTATGACCGCGCCGGAACCCCAGCGCCGCCAGCCCGCCCGCCAGCAACAGCACCTCGTCGTAGACCTGCTTCCAGCTCCACGTCTGCCAGATGCCGTAATCCTTTTCCCGCATCGCCGGATGGGCCGGACGGGTGTGGGCGTGATGGTGCAGCAGCTTGGGCAGGGTGTCCATCGCCCGGGTGGTGGTGATGGATGGGTGTACCTGGGTGCTCATCGCCCGGCCTCCTGTGGCAGAGGGCGGCCAGCGGCCCGGCATCGCACGGATGCAGGCAGGCACCAAGGCGCAGACACACGGCGGGCGTGAGTCATCAACGTCTCCTCGGACATGGTTCGTCTCCCTGGGCGGTGCCGTTGTCCGGCTTGATGCCCTTTATTCTGCCGGTCCGTCGGGGGCGGTGTGCCTCCTGCAACGGGCCGGTGGTGATCGGTACGGGTTTCCTGCGACTTTTGGCCTGTTTGTGGGTCGACAGGTCCCTGTTCCCGCCGCCCGGCTCAGAAAATTGCATACATGAAACCCAAGCCTTGTATTACTTAAACCCAATCGCAGCGCACGGTCAAGCGCCGCCATCATATTTTTGGAAAAATGTCAGGAAACATGCGGATTTCAGCGCACTGCACAATGAATTTTGCGGCGCTGCGGCATATGGAAAATGTGGCTATTCCGTAGCGTCAATGCGGGGAGAATCGGGAGGGAGATTGTAAAATTGTATACAATTTGTGGGGCGGTGAAAAAGAGGGGCGGAGGAGCTGATCGAGGCACGAAGCCTTGCATTCCATCACAACGACACCCCAAGGTGTTTGCAACCTTACCTTTCCCCGCAGGAAATCCCGATGAGCGAGACATTCACCTTTTTCTGGTCCGGCCCGTTTAGCCAGTGGCATCCCTGTAGCTTTTCCGAAGGCGACGTCCCCTATGCCTGCGCCGAGCAGTACATGATGGCCAAAAAGGCCCTGCTGTTCGGGGATCTGGAGATCCACGCGCAGATCATGGCAGCCCCCACCCCGCGCAAGCAAAAGGCTCTGGGGCGCAAGATTCAGGGCTTTCAGGCGGAAGTCTGGCAGCGGGTTGCCCGGGCCATCGTCTATCAGGGCAACTATTACAAGTTCACCCAGGACCCGGAGCTGCGCGCCGTTCTGCTCGCCACCGCCGGAACCACTCTGGTCGAGGCCAGCCCCGAGGACCGCATCTGGGGGATTGGTCTGGCCGAAGACAACCCTGCCGCGCTCGATCGTAGTACCTGGCAGGGCAGCAACTGGCTGGGTGAATGCCTGACCGATCTGCGGGGAGACTTGCTGGCGATTGACGGGCGGACTGGCACCCCGCTGCAACCGTCCCTTTCTTAGGCAATCACCTGTTTCCCTTAAAGCAACAATCGCCTATCCTGAAGCGCACTGTTTCGGCTTCAACTCCCTACTGGTGATTGTCGCAATGAGCTTTTCTCTCTTCCATTCTCCCCGCGCTGTACGCCGGGGCCTGCCCGCCGCAGGAGCCTTGGCCTGTCTGGCCGGTGTCCTGCTGCTCGGCAGTCCAGCCGCTTCGGCGGCGGAGCTGATCGGCCACGTCAAGAATGCCGATGGCAGCACCACCGTTACCCGTGATGGCACCCCCAAGCCGCTGGCGGCGGGCGACAACCTGTATCAGGGTGATGCCATCAGCACCGGCAAGGACAGCACGCTGGGGGTCACCCTGCGCGATGACACCACCATTGCGCTCGGCCCGAACAGTGCGCTGACACTCGACGAAGTGCTGTTTGACCCCGCCGCCGAAAAGGTCGGCATGGGGGTGCGGCTGGCGCAGGGGACATTCTCGTTCCTGTCGGGGCAGATTCCCAAGCTGGCCCCGGACAAGACCGTCATTTCCACCCCGGTTGCCACCATCGGCATTCGCGGCACCCGTTTTCTGGTTGAGGTAAACAGCCATGATTAAAGCCCTTCGCCTCCTCCCCCTCGCCGGTCTGTTGCTGCTGGCGGCGTGCAGCGGCGACCGGGTGGTGCTGTTGCCCGACCCCAACGGCCATGTCGGCCGGGTCGAAGTCACCTCGACCGCCGGTCAGCAGGTGCTGACCGAAGCCAGCGCCGGGACCGAAGTCGGTTCCCGCACCAGCGCGCCATCGGCACCGAAAGCGGTCAGCGCCGACGACATTCAACAAACGTGGGGCAAGGCGATGGCCGCCATGCCGCCGCAGCCGACCACCTTCCTGCTGTATTTCAAGTCCGGCACTTCGGAACTGACCGACGAATCGCGCGCCGAGTTCCCGCGCATTGTCGCCGAAGTCACCAACCGCCCGCACGCCCGCCTGATCGTGGTCGGTCATGCCGATACGCTGGGGTCGGACCAGATCAATCAGACCATCTCGCGCGAGCGGGCCGAAGAAGTGATGAAAATGCTGACCGAAGCCGGTGCCAAGCCGGAAGGGGTCGAAGTGGCCTCGCACGGCAAGCGCAACCCGCTGGTCAAGACCGCCGATGGCGTGTCCGAACCGCGCAACCGCCGGGTTTCGGTGACGGTGCAGTAAGGGGGCAGGAAAAGAGGGCAGGCTATCGCCCGCACCCATTTGGGGGCCAATGCCCCCAAGCCCCCCTTTTTTCTTTGATTTTAATACATAAAATGGGGTCTGGGGCCAAGACCTGTGAGCTTTACAGCTCACAGGTCTTTCTCTTTGCAGTGTCGTATTGTTTTTGCGAAAACCGGTTCCCACTTTTCGCACAATACTCCGAAGGCCCCAGCGAGGTTTGGAGCAGCGCTCCATAATCTTGCTCTCTTTGTCGCATGCAGCAACGCCCCATTGATTCACCCCTTCTCGAACACCAGCGAGAAGTTATTCGACGGCATGGCGATCACCTCGCGCAACGTCAGGCCATGGCGAGCGGCCTCGGCACCCACTTCGGCCATGTCGCGGATGCCATAGCGCGGGTCGCGGTCCTTCAGCCACAGATCAAAGCGGGCATTGGACTCGGCGGTCTGCTGACCATCTATCAAGTAGGGGCCATAGGTGTACAGCACCCCGCCCTTTGGCAGCACATGCCCGGCACCTTCCATCAGGCAACAGGTGCTTTCCCACGGCGAGATGTGGATCATGTTGATGCACACCACCGCCTCGGCGCGGAACACCAGCCACGGCAGGTCACAGACTTCCAGCGCACGGGCCGCACGCAACTGTTCCAGCCCACAGCCCTCGGCGCGCATCGCCGCCGCCCAGGAATCGATGCTGACCAGATTGGATGTACTCTGGTCGGTCGGCTGCCACGCCAGATGCGGCAATGCCGCCGAGAAATAGGTCGCGTGCTGGCCTGATCCGGCGGCGATTTCCAGCACCAGCCCCTTTTGCGGCAGGATTCGTTGCAGGACATCGAGAATCGGACCGCGATTGCGCTCGCAGGATGGCGAAAACAGGCGGCCATCACGAAAGGTTGGCGACTGGATCGTGGCAGGGCTGGTCATTGGCACGGAACCTCGCTAAAGTGCGCCCGCCCGAGGATAAAGGGCAGAAAGGGTATCGTATAGTCCTTTTGTACCGTGAACCAGCTACGGATTCCCCCTGCTGATGCTTGATGCGCTGAAATCACTGTTGTTCTCCAACCGCTCGATAGGTGACCACGACCCGGTGGCTCTGGCCACCACGGTTTTGCTGGTCGAGGCGGGAATGATGGATGGCACCTTTGGCCCGGAAGAACGGGCGTCGGTGCTGGCGTTGGTGCGGCAGCGGTTTTCCCTCGACGATGCCGGGGCAGCCCGGTTGTTGGCCGCAGGGGAAGCGGAAGCCGCCCGCAGCGCGGAGCTTTATTCACATACAAGGACTGTGAAAGATAATCTTTCTTACAATGAACGTCTGGACATTATCGAGATGGTGTGGGAAGTGGTCTATGCCGATGGTCACCTGCACGATTTCGAGGCCAACCTGATGCGTCGTCTTAACCGCCTGCTGTTCGTCGAAGATGCTGACAGCGGACTCGCCCGCAAACGGGTGCTGGACCGGCTTGGTCTCAGCTCGTCCTGACTGTTGGCTCCCTGCGCGGCTCAACCGGAGATCCCCTCCCCATGGCTTACGTCGTTACCGAAAATTGCGTGAAGTGCAAGTACACCGATTGCGTGGAAGTCTGCCCGGTGGACTGCTTCTATGAAGGTGAAAACATTCTGGTCATCAACCCGGACGAATGCATCGATTGCGGTGTGTGCGAACCGGAATGCCCGGCCGAAGCGATCTTCCCCGATTCCGAAGGCATTGCCGCGGAATGGGCCGAATTCAACCGCGACTTCTCGACCCAGTGGCCGAACCTGACCCGCAAAAAGGCTCCGCTGCCGGATGCCGACAGCTGGCAGAACCGTCCGGGCAAAAAAGAACTGGTCTCGACCAAGCCGGGCGACAGCGCCTGATCCGGTGCGACTCCCCGTTTCGGGCTGCGCAGCGTTTTTCCGCGCGCAGCCCGGGGGATCTCTGCCCTGCCGCCTTCCGGTGATTATTCTCCGGGCAAGGGGTGGTCAAAAAATATGCATAGAAACATCTGATTTTCCTTGGCTTTTCCCGCAGTATGGCTGCCATGCGGGTTTTTGACGGTTTTTTTACCTGACTTCGCCCCTGTGCCGTGCTATACAGTTCGCCGTTCGCTGGGAGCTGTTCAGCGGCGCATTTTCCTCATCGGGTCAACAGACAGTCCAGGGAGTGGCCATCGTCGCTCCTACGGGTGTCGTCAGCGCTTTGTGAGCCGCACTCTTGTGTAGCTCCGGCGCCTTTGTCGTCTCTGGGGAAGATTTCCGCATGCCTGCGGAACGACTACAGGTGTTGCTACCCGCCCAGTCATGCCGACCCTGGGCGGTTTGTCGTTAAGGTTCCACCCTTCGGGGTGTGTAAAACGGCGTTGCGTACTGTCTTTGATGGGCCACGATGCGACCACGGTTTCCATAGCGCACCCCTTTCGAGCTGTGTGCTGAGTCCCAAGCCTGTCTGCCACTCCGGCAGGTTTCGGACTCAGTACACAGGCTGTCAGGTTCAGGCATCCGCGTTGCCCTTTTTTCTGGAACAGTTACCGCTCTGGCTGTCGGCCCCTTTGGGCCCGGTACGTACGGCATGAAAAAGATAAAGAGAACAACATGACCACTTCGAGCTTTGTCGCTGGTGATTACGTGGTGTATCCCGCCCATGGTGTCGGGCGCGTGATGGATATCGAAAAGCAGGTCATTGGCGGTCACGAACTGGAACTGTTCGTCATCACCTTTGAACGCGAGCGGATGACCCTGCGCGTTCCGGTGGCCAAGGCCAAGAATGCCGGTCTGCGCAAGCTGTCGACCCGCAAGGTGATGGAAACCGCCCTGACCACCCTGCAGGGCCGTGCGCGCATCAAGCGTGCCATGTGGTCCCGCCGCGCCCAGGAATACGAAGCCAAGATCAATTCCGGTGATCCGTGCGCGATTGCCGAAGTGGTCCGCGACCTGCACCGCTCGGCCACCCAGCCGGAACAGTCGTACTCGGAACGCCAGATCTATGAACAGGCGCTGGAGCGTCTGGCCTGTGAGCTGGCCGCGGTCGAAGACATCGCCGCCGATGCCGCGACGGCAAAGCTGGAAAAACTGCTGCTGGCTGCTTAAGCTGCGTCAGTCTTGCCAAATTCAGGGCGCCTGTGGACTGACCACAGGCGCCCTGAGTGTTTTTAGGCCTGTTACCCTGCTTTCCCTTTGCCTTTTCGGTACAGTCTCCCTTTATTGGGGGCCGAGTACCAACGGGCGTGCTCACCTTGGTAAAACATCCGCACTATCCCGGCATCCCGGCCCCGGACAGTGCGCCAGAACGAGACGGCGGTCATGGTTGCGATTCCCTTCCTGAAAATGCACGGCCTTGGCAATGACTTCGTGGTGATCGACCTACGGCATGTCCCGGTGGTGATGACCGAAGACCTCGCCCGGCGAATTGCCGACCGCCATCGGGGGGTCGGCTGTGATCAGGTGATCACCATCGAACCGCCGCGTTCAGCCGGGGCGACTGCGGTGATGGGCATCCGCAACCCCGATGGCTCCGAAGCCGGAGCCTGTGGCAATGCCACCCGCTGCGTCGCCCACCTGCTGATGAGCGAAAACAGCACTGAGCAGTGCGTGGTGGAAACCATTGCCGGTCTGTTGCCGTCGCAACGGGCGGCCAACGGTCTGGTGACGGTGGACATGGGCCCGGCCCGCTTTGACTGGCACCAGGTGCCGCTGTCCGAAGCCCGCGATACCCTGCACGTCGGCCTGAGCGAAGGCGCGCTCCACGACCCGGTGGCGGTGTCGATGGGCAATCCGCACGCGGTGTTCTTTGTCGATGATGCCGACGCGGTGCCACTGACCACCGACGGCCCGCGCATTGAACATCACCCACTGTTCCCGGCCCGCACCAATGTCGAAGCGGTGCAGGTACTGGGCCGCGACCGCCTGCGCATGCGGGTGTGGGAACGCGGGGCGGGGATCACCTCGGCCTGTGGCTCGGGGGCCTGTGCGGTGATGGCCGCCGCCGTCAAGCGCGGCCATGTGGACAACAAGGCCGAAATCATCCTCGACGGCGGCAGCCTGTGGATGGAATGGCGTCCGGCGGACGGCCATGTGCTGATGACCGGCCCGGCCACCACCGTCTTTCAGGGGGTGCTGGACGCCAGCCTGTGGAGCGACCTGTCCGGCGTGATCCGCGACGGAGTGCTGCACGGATGAGCGACCAGCCCGCCAACAAGCCGGAACCGCAGGTGGTGACCTTTGGCTGCCGGATGAACACCTATGAATCCGAGGTGATGCGCGACCATGCCCGTTCTGCCGGGCTGGACAACGCAATCATCATCAACACCTGCGCCGTCACCAGGGAAGCCGAACGGCAGGCCCGCCAGACCATCCGCAAGCTGCGGCGGGAAAACCCCGAGGCAAAGATCATCGTCACCGGCTGCGCCGCGCAGGTCAATCCCGAGTATTACGCCGGGATGGGCGAGGTCGATCAGGTGCTGGGCAACGCCGAAAAGCTGCAGCCCGAAAGCTATCACCATGGCATCAACAACCCGGTACTGGTTGATGACATCATGGAGGTCCGCACCACCACCCCGCACCTGCTGGAAGGCTTTGAAGGCCGCACCCGCGCCTTTGTGCAGGTCCAGCAGGGCTGTGACCACCGCTGCACCTTTTGCATCATCCCCTACGCCCGTGGGCCGTCGCGCTCGGTGGCGATCGGGCCGATTGTCGAACAGGTGCGCACGCTGGTCGCCAACGGCTATCGCGAAGTCAGCCTGACCGGGGTCGATATCACCGCCTATGGTGCCGACCTGCCCGGCCAGCCGCCGCTGGGGCAGATGGTGCGCCGCCTGCTGCAACTGGTCCCCGAGCTGCCACGCCTGCGCCTGACCTCGCTCGACCCGGTGGAGGTCGATGATGACCTTCTGGAGCTGTTCGGACGCGAACCGCGCCTGCTGCCGCATGTCCACCTGTCGGTGCAGGCCGGGGATGACATGATCCTGAAACGCATGAAGCGCCGCCACCTGCGCGCCGATGTGATCGACATCTGCCGCAAAATCCGCGCCCTGCGCCCGGATGTGACCTTTGGCGCCGACCTGATCGCCGGGTTCCCCACCGAAGACGAGGCGATGTTTGACAACACGCTGGCGATCATCGGCGAAGCCGGTCTGACCCATCTGCATGTGTTCCCCTATTCCTCGCGCCCCGGCACGCCAGCGGCCAAAATCCCCGGCCTGCCGAACGAGGTGGTCAAGGAACGCGCCGCCCGTCTGCGCGCCGTTGGCGATCAGGCGCTGGCCGACTGTCTGGCCCGTCAGGTCGGCAGCACCGTTGCGGTGTTGCTGGAAACCGACACCACCGGCCACAGTGAACAGTTTTTGCCGGTAAGGGTTGACGTTCCGCTGGAAGCAGGCACCATCCGCACGCTGCGGATTACCGAAGCCAGTGCGACCGAGTTGAAGGGGATTCCTGTCTGATGAGCGATGTGACCCAACCGAAGAAAAAAGGCTGGTTAAGCCGCCTGTTTGGTGGTGAGACGACAGCGCCCGCCGCTCCGGTTGCCGAAGCCCCTGTGACGGACGATCTGCCCCCGGAAGACCGCACCACCCCCACCGCCGAACCGGTGGCAGAGGTCTCGCCTGTCCCCGACCTGACGCAGGAACCCACGCAGGAACCCACCCCGGACCCCGTGGCCGAGCCGGAGCCGGAGCCGGAGCCGGAACCCGAGCCGGTCGTTATTGAACAGGCTCCTCCCCTCCCTGAGAGCAAGACCCCGGAAAAGAAGAGCTGGTTCCAGCGCCTGAAAGACGGCCTGTCGCGTTCGTCGTCACGGCTGACCACCGGCATCACCGACCTGTTCACCAAGCGCAAGCTCGATGACGAGGCGCTGGAAGAGCTGGAAGAGCTGCTGATTCAGGCCGACCTCGGCGTGAAGACAGCCGCCACCCTGACTGCCGCCCTCGCCAAAGGCCGCTTTGGCAAGGACATCACCCCGGAAGAAGTTCGTCAGGCGCTGGCCGACGAAGCCGCCCGCCTGCTGGAGCCGGTCGCCCGACCGCTGACCATCGACGCCAGCCGCAAGCCGCATGTGATCCTCGTCGTGGGGGTCAACGGCGCCGGGAAAACCACCACCATTGGCAAGATGGCGAAACAGTACCGCGAACAGGGCCTGTCGGTGACGCTGGCGGCCGGCGATACCTTCCGCGCCGCTGCCGTCGAACAGTTGAAGGTGTGGGGCGACCGCACCGGCTGTCCGGTGATTTCCCGCGATACCGGTGCCGATGCCGCCGGTCTGGCCTATGACGCGCTGAAGGAAGCCACCGCCCGTGGCGATGACGTGCTGATGATCGACACCGCCGGTCGCCTGCACAACAAGGCCGAGCTGATGGAAGAGCTGCGCAAGATCCGCCGGGTGATCCAGAAACTGGTTCCCGACGCCCCGCACAGCACGCTGCTGGTGCTCGATTCCACCGTCGGCCAGAATGCCCACCAGCAGGTGAAGGTGTTCGGCGAGATGGTCGATGTCAGCGGGCTGGTGATGACCAAGCTCGACGGCACCGCCAAGGGCGGGGTGGTGGTGGCACTGGCGCAGGAATTCGGCCTGCCGGTCCACTTCATCGGGGTGGGGGAAACGGTTGATGACCTGCGGCCCTTTAATGCCACCGACTTTGCCCGCAGCCTGATGGGCCTTTCCTGACATAACCATTGATGGATATCATGGCGCTCAAACACCTATCGAGTGTTTGAGCGCCTTTTTTGTGTCTCGATGCTCATAATCTGACTGTATATATTATGGGGGCTTTTGCCGGAATTCGCCTTTCCGTGATACGGTCCGCGCACGCATCAGATCGGGTTTTTCCCGAAACAGGATATTCGGTATGGCTGGCAGAATACACAAAAGCCGTTGTCATCAACACAGGTATCCCCTGTATCACAGCATCCTGTCCTGCCTGTTGCTCCTGCTGCCGGCCTTCTGTGTTTCTGGCCCCGCCCGGGCCGGAACAGTGGCGCTGACCACCGCCGAGCAGGCCTATCTGAACAGCCATCCGGTCATCACCTATTGCGCCGACCCCGACTGGGAACCGTTCGAGGTGATCACCGCCGACGGTCAACATGTCGGCATCGCCGCCGACCTGCTGCGTCTGGCCGCCGAGCGGGCCGGTGTCCACTTACAACTGGTGATCACCCGCAGCTGGGATGAAACGCTGGCAGCCTCGAAAAGCGGGCGCTGCACCCTGCTCAGTTTCCTGAACCAGTCCCCGGCGCGGGAACAGTGGCTGACCTTTACCGATCCGCTGTTCATTGACAGCAACGTGTTCATCACCCGCGAAGAGCATCCTTTCATCACCGACCCCCACGCCCTGAGCGGGGAAAGCATTGTCCTGCCCTATGGCACCTCGATCGAAGAACGGATGCGCACCGATTACCCCAACATCGGGATGATCACCGTCAACGACGAGAAAACCGCCATCGAAATGGTTGATGCCCGGCAGGCGGCAATGACCATGCGCTCGCTGATCATCGCCGCCTACACCATCCGGGCACAGGGCTATTTCAACCTGAAGATTGCCGGGCAGGTGCCCAATTACGAAAACCGCCTGCGCATTGGCGTCGCCAAAGACCAGACCATTCTGCGCGACATCCTGAACAAGGGCATTGCCAGCATCACGCCGGTCGAACGCGAAGCGATCATCAACCGCTTTGTCAGCATCAATATCGAAACGGGCATCGACAGCACGATGATTATCCGGATCGTCGCCGTCGCAGGCGTGCTGGTGCTGCTGGTCCTGTTCTACGCCCTGCACCAGCGGGCGCTGGGGATCCGGCTGCGACAGGCCGCCCGCACCGATGCCCTGACCGGGCTGGCCAACCGGACGTGTCTGAACGAGCTGTTCCCGACCGAAATTACTCGCGCCCACAGCACCGGCAAGCCGCTATCGGTGATCTTGCTGGATATCGACCATTTCAAGGCGGTCAACGACCAGTTCGGCCATCTGGCCGGGGATCAGGTGATCATCGGGGTTGCCACCCTGATCCGCCAGTCATTGCGGGCCAGCGATCTGGCGGTTCGCTGGGGCGGGGAAGAACTGTTGGTGCTGTGCCGCGATACCCCACCGCACGCCGCCCTGTCGCTGGCCGAACGGGTGCGGCAGGCGGTCGAACAGCATCCGTTTGGCGCACCGCCCCATGTCACCGTCAGTCTGGGGGTGGCCTCGCTGTGGCCCGACGAGCAGGGAGACTCCCTGCTGCAACGGGCCGACGACGCCCTGTATCACAGCAAGCGCGCCGGACGGAACCGGGTCACCATCGATCACGATGACCACGCCGGGTCGGCCAGAAACTGCCTTTGAAACGAACCACTGTTTTTCAGGAGTGAAACAGCATCTTCTGTTCCGAAGTCTGGATAACTATGGTGATGGCCGCGCGCTGTGCGCTGGCTGGAGTTTGTGCGGAAAAAGGCGCTCCCGGTTTTTCCACACCACAAACGACCGTAACAACAGCTCGCAACAAAAGGCAGTCCCCATGCAAGCGCAGCAGAAACCCTATCGCATTGCCGTCATCCCCGGCGACGGCATCGGGCAAGAGGTGATGGTCGAAGGCGTCCGTACTCTGGAAACGGTCAGCAAGGCCCTGAACATCCCGTTGGTGCTCGACTGGTTCGACTTTGCCTCTTGCGACTACTATCTGGCCCATGGCCGCATGCTGCCGGAAGACTGGTTTGAAACCCTCAGCACCTATGACGGGATCTTTTTCGGGGCGGTTGGCTGGCCGGAAAAGGTGCCGGACCATATTTCGCTGTGGGGATCGCTGTTGCAGTTCCGCCGCTCGTTTGACCAGTACGTCAACCTGCGTCCGGTCCGCCTGATGCCCGGGGTGCCGTCGCCGCTGGCGGGCCGGGTGCCGGGGGATATCGACTTTTACGTCGTGCGCGAAAACACCGAAGGCGAATACACCTCGCTGGGCGGACGGATGTTTGAAGGCACCGACCGCGAAGTGGTGATTCAGGAAACGGTGATGTCCCGCCACGGCGTTGACCGCATCCTGCGCTATGCCTTTGACCTGGCCCAGAGCCGCCCGAAAAAGCACCTGACCGCCGCCACCAAGTCGAACGGCATTGCCATCTCGATGCCCTACTGGGATGAACGCTGCGCCGCCATGGGGGCGCAATACCCGGACGTGCGGCAGGACAAGTACCACATCGACGCCCTGACCGCCCAGTTCGTGCTGCACCCCGACCGCTTTGACGTGGTGGTGGCCTCGAACCTGTTCGGCGACATCCTGTCCGATCTGGGTCCGGCCTGCACCGGCACCATCGGCATTGCGCCGTCGGCCAACATCAACCCCACCGGCGAACATCCGTCGCTGTTCGAGCCGGTCCACGGCTCGGCCCCGGATATCGCCGGTCAGGGCATTGCCAACCCGATCGGCCAGATCTGGACCGCCGCCATGATGCTGGATCATTTCGGCGAAAAGGCCGGTGCGGCGCGGATCATGTCGGCGATCGAACGGGTCCTGCTGTCCCCGACCAGCCGCACCCGCGATCTGGGCGGTTCGGCCAGCACCGAAGTCTGTGGCAAGGCGATTGCCAGCGAGATCTGATAGGGCTCTCGAACACGACAATAAGGGGAAAGGGTCCATGGAGCGCTGCTCCATACCTCGCTGGGGCCAGTCGGCCCCAGACCCTATTCCTTTGAATTCAAAGAAAAAATAGGGGTCCGGGAGCATCGCCCCCCGGGCAGGTGCGGACGGCAGTCCGCCATTCTCCACCAACGGTCGTGTCCTGTGATGTGAAGCCTTACCTCTCCTTGCGCGGCCTCGGCGGTCCGGGAATACCGCGCTGTTTCTTTTTGATCAGATCAGCCATCCCGACCCCACCGGCCAACGGATGCGAGGCCGCGACCAGCGACTGCAACCGTTCATCCAGAACGTGGGTATAGATTTCGGTGGTGGCGATGTCGGCATGGCCAAGCATCTGCTGCACACTGCGCAGATCAGCGTCATGTGCCAACAGATGGGTGGCAAAGGAATGCCGCAGGACGTGGGGACTGAGCCGTTCGGCCGGCAGCCCCGCCCGTTCCCCGATCTCGGCCAGCATTTTGTAAAAACCATCGCGGGTCAGATGCCCGGCCTGTGCCGTCGGCGAGGGAAACAGGAACTTTTCAGCCTTTTTGCGCGTTTTCCCTCCCGGCAAGGTGGCCGGGCGATGGGGCAACCAGTCCTGAATCGCCTGCTGCGCCGCCGTCGTTAACGGCACCATCCGTTCCTTGGACCCCTTGCCCATCACCACCAGCACGCTCTGGCCCCGAACAACCGCCGCCAGTGGCAGGGTCACCAGTTCGGTGACACGCAGCCCGGTGGCATAAAGGATTTCCACCAGCGCCCGCCGCCGGGCGATGGCGGTGGCAATCTGGTCGGCATCGGCGTCCGGGTTGGGCGCTTCACGGGCGGCCTCCAGCAAGGCGCGGACTTCGGCTTCGGTGAGAAATTTCGGTAGCGGTTTGCCCAGACGCGGCGCGTCGAGGGTGGTGGTCGGGTCGCTGTCGCGCACCCGTTCGGCCAGCAGGAAATGATGGAACTGCCGCAGGGCCGACAAACGCCGGGCGGCGGTGCGGGCCGACAGGTCGCGGGCGGCCAGAGACTGGAGCCAGGCCCGCAAGTCCTCTTCGCGCCCGTGATCGGCCTCAACGCCCCGACTGCCGAGGAACAGGGCCATGTCCAGCAGATCACGACGATAGGCGTCGATGGTCTGCGGGCTGGCCCCACGCTCGACGGCCATCATTTCAAGGAAGGCTTCGACGCGCAGCAGGCCGCTGCCGGAAACCGCTACCGCCTCCCCCATTCCTACAGCCCCGAGGCGATCGCCGCCTGCACCGCCAGAGCGCGGGCGTCAGCGGTCAAGCCAACCTGCCGCAAGCTGTCGATCATCAGGCTGAGGGCCCCATCGGACAGCGCAGCTACCGGCTGGCCATCGGCCACCAGCATCACCAGTCCGATGGTTTCGCCAACGTGCTTTTGCCCGGCAGCCCGGATCAACGCCTGCCAGCGGCTGGCCGACGGCGTTTGACCCGCATCCCGCGCACTGGTGGCCCACAAATCGGCCCACAGGCCGGGGTCCAGACGATCGCCAACCGCTTGCAGCAAGGTCAGCAGGCGCTGTTCGCGCCGGGCGATATCCTCGCTCTTGCCCGCTTGTGCCTTGCGCCATGCCGCCAGCGCATCCGCCGACAGCCCGGAGGAAAAGCCATTGAACGCCAGACGATCCAGCAGGGCGGTCTGTGCGCCATTGCTCTGACTTTGAGCCAGTTTCAGCCACGGGCGCGCCTGCTCTGCCGCTCCGCTGGCCAGCAAAATCCGCGCCGCCGTCCCGGCGAACCAGCCCAGATCGGGCGTGACCGGCATGGTCTGCACCATCGGCCCGTAGAGGCTGGCCGCCAGCAACGGCAGGGCGCGACTGTTGGCCTGCTCCCACGCTTTGGCCACCACCTGCGCCTGATCGGGCACCGACCCTTGCGCCTTCGCCCGCACCCACAACGCCGCCGTGGCCGCCGCAGACGGGTCCGCCGCCAGTGTTTCCAGCGGGCTGGCCGACAGCTTGCCCGCCAGTGCCGCCTTGTCATACAGCCCGGTCAGGGCTTCGCGCGACAGGGCAGCACGCTGGAACGCCTGTTCGCCCGCCACCGCCCGCATCAGGGGATCAATCTTGCTGGTGGCCGCCCCCTGCCCCGACAGGGCCAGCGTGCGCGCCAGCCAGGCGGGCGGCGACACCAGAACGCCGGTCGGGAGCGGCTTGCCACTGCTGCGCAACATCACCGCCGCCAGCGGTGTCGGGTCTTTCAGCGACTCCAGCGGCAGCACCTGCAAGCCGGACAGGCTTTCCGCCACCCAGAAGAACAGCGGATCGTTTTCCGCCTCGCCCTGATCGCGCAACAGGCCGGTCTGCATCGCCGCCCCGTCACCGTGACCAGCCAGATATTCGCAATAGACCATCGCCTTTTGCCACGGCGTGCTGGCCGCCTGTTCCAGTTGTTGCCGCACGATGGCACAGGCAGACTCGCTATCGCCGTTGATCAGCAGGCTGTTGACCTGCGACAGGATCATCACCTCGCTGCGCGACTGGGCGGGGACCAGATCGACCAGCGCCCGCACTTCCTCGGTGTTGCCCAGCAGCAGCAACTGCCGGATGCGGGCTTCGAGGAAACTGCCATCCTTTCCCCCGGCAGCACTGCCGCCGCCCTGCGCCGGAGGCTCGCTGTTCAGAACCAGCATCCGCCGCTGCAGGTCACTCAGCGCCGGAACCTGCTGCGCCATCTGGGCCGCAATCAGTCGTTCGGCAAACCGGCGGCTGGTGGGGGTGCCATCGCTCCAGATATCGCCCGGCATTCCGGCCAGCCCCGGTTCGATCAGGCCCTTGCCGTCGATGGTCAGCGGACGCAAGTCCTTGACCTCGAACAGCGAGGCCCGGTTGCCTTCCGGTGCAGGTGCCGAGGGCGGAGGGGTCGGGGCTGGTGTGGCCGCAGGTGCCGGAACCGGTGCCGGAGCCGGAGCCGGAGCAGCAACCGGGACCCCGCCCTGATCCGCCGGAACCAGCGACAACGGTTGTTGCGCCCCGGCCGGTCCGCCCGTCAGCACGCCGCTCACCATCACCCCGGCCACCAGACTGCCCCGGATGGCCCACCCCAGCCCCACCTGCCGCATCATTTGTCTGCCTTATTTCTGGAACCGTTCCGCCGGGATCTGCTTTTCCACCTGCGCCAGCGGCGGGTCCATATTCCACGTCGCCAGGAAGACGACGCCGCCCACCACAGCCACCAGCACCAGAATCACAATCAACCGAGTCAGGAAAGTCATCGAACAACACTCTTGTTTGTGGCACCACCGGTCAGGCTGTCCCTGTCACCGGCCCGGACGAATTTTTGTCATCGAAGGGGGCAGTCTAGCACGGTAACCGTGGCTTTTCTGTGATCCGGCACAAGTCCGGGCCGCAAACAAAACACGGGGTAGCAGTTTACAGACGCCCCGTTAGCGCGGTAAAAGCGCAGGACAGATTTGGCGTGTCCCCCCTTTCCGATGCAGAAAGGCCAGACAGTCTAGCTCCCCCTCAGGCGACTGGCAACGCACGCAAAAATGACAGACAGCATAAAAGGGCGGGGACGAAACGGGAGTGGTTGGCGTGAGTCAAGGTGATGGTCAGACGGGCGGGCAGGACTCCCCGTCTTCCGGGCTGGGCCCCGAAGCCCCACTGGCGCGTTCAGTGGTGCTGATTGGCCTGATGGGTGCCGGAAAAAGTGTGGTCGGGCGTCGTCTGGCCAATGTCCTTGGCGTACCGTTCGTTGATGCCGATGCCGCCATCGAGGAAGCCGCAGGCTGTACCATTGCCGAAATCTTTGCCCGATTCGGCGAACCGGCCTTTCGCGAAGGGGAAACGCGGGTCATTTCGCGCCTGCTGGAAGGCCCGCCGTGCGTGCTGGCCACCGGCGGTGGCGCCTATATGAACGAAGACACCCGCCAGAACATCGCCGCCCATGGCACCGCGATCTGGTTGAAGGCCGACCTTGACCTGCTGGTCCGCCGCACCGCAGGCCGCAGCCATCGCCCGCTGCTGAATCAGGGTGATCCCCGCCAGATTCTCGGCGACCTGATGGCCCGCCGCTATCCGGTCTATGCCGGGGCCGATGTGGTGGTTCAGGTCAGCGATGAAAGCCCGGATGCCACCTGCCGCCGGGTGCTGAATGCCCTGATCGGCCATCTGGGTCACCGCCTGCCCTTGGCGATCCCGTAATTCTTTGCCACAGTTGTTTTTCCTTTTGACCTACAGCGAGCCGTCCCGTGTCTCCTGCCTCATCCCAGACTCTCCGCGTCGATCTTGGCGACCGGTCCTATGACATCGTGATCGGCAGCGGCCTGCTGGCCGGTTGCGGCGAGGCCATTCGCGCCGTTTCCCGTGGCAAACGGGCCTTTATCGTCACCGATGACAACGTGGCCCCGCATTACCTCGATATCGTGCGCACCTCGCTGGAACAGGCCGGGATGCGCGTTGATCACGCGATCATGCCCGCCGGCGAACAGGCCAAAAGCTGGGACAACCTCGGCAGGCTGCTTGATGCCATGCTGGCGGTGCGCAGCGAGCGCAAGACGATGGTGGTGGCGCTGGGTGGCGGCGTGATCGGCGATCTGGCCGGGTTTGCCGCCTCGATCCTGCTGCGCGGTGTTGATTTCGTGCAGGTACCGACCACCCTGCTCAGTCAGGTGGACAGCTCGGTCGGCGGCAAGACCGGCATCAATGTGACTCAGGGGAAAAATCTGGTTGGTACCTTTTACCAGCCGCGACTGGTGCTGGCCGATACCGCCGTCCTGCGCACCCTGCCCGTGCGCGAAGTTCTCGCAGGCTATGCCGAAGTCGCCAAATATGGCCTGATTGATGACCCCCACCTGTGGGACTGGCTGGAAAGCGGGGGTGGTGCGGCCATCGCCCGACTGGATGAACAGGCCCTGCAACGGGCCATTCTCGCCAGTTGCACCGCCAAGGCGCGGGTGGTGGCCTCGGACGAACGCGAAAGCGGCGTGCGCGCCCTGCTGAATCTGGGTCACACCTTTGGTCACGCCCTCGAAGCCGAAGGCGGCTATGGCGGTCCGTTACTGCACGGCGAAGCCGTTGCCGTCGGGATGGTGATGGCCTTTGACCTGTCGGTCGCCATGGGCCTGTGCCCGCCTGCCGATGCCGCCCGCGTGCGTGCCCATCTGGCCGCCGTTGGCCTGCCGGTGGTCCCGCCGCAGGTCAACGGCCAGCCGATGAATGCCGAACGGTTGCTCGCCCACATGGCCAGCGACAAAAAGGTCTCTGACGGCAAGGTCACCTTTGTTCTGGCCCATGGTATTGGTCAGTCCATTCTGTGTCGTGACGTTGATCCGCCCCAGGTTCTTCAGGTGTTGCAGCAGGCCGTTACGGTCACCACCTGATCCCTTTACGCCCGTTTCCCGCTTGCGGAAACGGGCGTTTTCTTTCCTCTTCCCACTTAACCATAAGGATGCCCTGAACGATGGATGAGGCGATAAGTAGCGGTTCTCTGGAAACCGTTCTGCTGGTTGCCGGTATTATTCTGGTGTTGCTGGCGCTGTCGGCCCTGTTTTCCGGTGCCGAGACAGCCCTGACTGCCGTCTCGCGACCATTGATGCACGAGCTGGAAAAAGACGGCAACACCCGGGCAGCGATGGTCACCCGCCTGCTCGACAAGCGGGAACGCCTGATCGGAACCCTGTTGCTGGGCAACAATCTGGTCAACATTTCCTCATCCGCCCTTGCCACCAGCCTGTTGATGAAGCTGTTCGGGCAGGCAGGCGTCGTCTATGCCACGGTGGTGATGACCATCATGGTGCTGATCTTTTCCGAAATCCTGCCGAAAATGATCGCCCTGAATTCGGTCAACAGTGTCGCCCTGCGGCTGGCCCCGATCATGCGCGTTCTGGTATGGGTGCTGGCACCAGTGGTCAGCGTCATGCAGGCCATTGTCCAGCTGATCATCCGTATCATTCTGCCAAACCGGGGACAAAACCGCTCGGCAGCGATGATGATGGCCGAACTGCGCGGCGTGATTGACCTGCACACCCGCGAAATGGCCGACCAGTCACCGGAAATCCACCACGAGCGCGCCATGCTGCGCAGCGTGCTGGATCTGGCGGACGTCGAAGTGTCGGAAATCATGATCCATCGCCGGAACATCATGACCATCGACGCCGATCAGCCGATTCGGGCGATCATCGAACAGGTTTTCAGCAGCCCCTACACCCGGTTGCCCCTGTACCGCGACAAGCCCGACAACATCGTCGGCGTGATCCATGCCAAGGTTCTGGCCCGCGCCGTTCAGGAACACACCGACCGGGGCACCCTCGATACCCTCGACATCATGGCGGTCGCAACGGCCCCGTGGTTCATTCCCGACGCCACCCGCCTGCTGGATCAGCTTCAGGCCTTTCGCGCCCGCCGCGAGCACTTTGCGCTGGTGGTTGACGAATACGGCACCCTGCAAGGCGTGGTGACGCTGGAAGACATTCTGGAAGAAATCGTCGGGGAAATCGCCGACGAGCACGATATCACCGTGATGGGAATCCGTCCGCAGCCCGACGGCTCCTATGTCATCAACGGCGATGTCACCATCCGGGATATCAACCGACAATTTGACTGGGATTTGCCGGACGAAGAAGCCGCGACTCTGGCCGGTCTGATTCTGCATGAAAGCCGCTCGATCCCCGAAGTCGGACAGACTTTCCTGTTTTACGGCTTCCGGTTCGAAGTCCTGCGTCGTCAGCGCAACCAGATCACCGCCTTGAAAGTGATACGCTTGCCGTCTCGGGATGATGTGGAGTAGTCCGACGGCTGAAAATATTTCTTGACCAAGATGGTCGGATATTATCCCCTATAGGTGGCGAAATGTTGACCCCGCCACCCGGAAGCTCCTGGTGTGGCTTTGGCGGAGGATAGGATCCATGCCGAAAATCGTCCCCGATATCATCAACCCGCAAGGCATCGCCTGCGTGATGCAGTCGATGACCATCCGTGAAGCCGCAATCCTGATGGATGAACGCGGTATTGCCGCCGTGGTGATCTGTCACCCCGGCGGTCGGCTGGCAGGAATCGTCACCGAACGCGACGTGACCGCCCGCGTGGTTGCCGTTGGCCGTGATCCTGTCACCACCACCGTTGGCGAGGTGATGACCCCCGACCCCGATACCCTGTTGGCGGATGATTCCCCGCAACAGGCCCTGCGGATGATGCGCAAACGGAATTACCGCCACCTGCCGGTGGTCGATGAAAACCACCATGTCATCGGCATGGTTTCGGTCCGTGACCTGTACGCCTTTGTGCTGGAAGAAATGTCCGAAGACCTGCGCGCCCAGACCGACTATATCCACGGCGAAAGCTATGGGGTGGCGGCGCATTAAAGCATTGTGCGAAAAGTGGGAGCCGGTTTTCGCAATAACAATGCGACATGAAAAAACCGGCATTGTGCGAAAAGTGGGAGCCGGTTTTCGTAACAACAATGCGGCACTGAGAACGGCGAATATTTTCAAGTTGACCGTCTATGGTCAACGGCCCGGAAAACATGGAGCGCTGCTCCAAACCTCGCCGGGGCCGGAAGGCCCCGGACCCCATTCGTTGAATAGTCAAGGAAAAGGGGGATACGGGAAAACTGACTCCCGGAGAGGCGTCCCGAAAACACCATCCCGCGCAGCAAGGGTAATGCCCCGGCGCGGGATGGTGTCTGTTCCGGCAGCAGGTGATCAGGCCAGACGGCGCAGCAAGCGCAGGAAGGTCGCCTGTTCCCGCGAGTTCAGCGGCGCCAGAATTTCACGTTCCACCGCCTGAGCCCCCTCCAGCGCCAGTTCAACGGCTTCACGGCCTTCTGCCGTCAGCGACAACTGGATACGGCGGCGATCAATGGCATCGGGCGTCCGGTTCACCATCCCCCGCTCATGCAGACGCCGCACCACCCCTTGCATGGTGGCCGCATCCATGGCGATCATCCGGCCCAGACTGTTCTGCGATACAGACCCCTGCTCGTACAGCTTGTACAGCGCGGCAAACTGCGGCGGCGTGAACGCCCCCGGCCCCAGATCGGACAGGAACAGGGCCGTTGCCCGCTGATGAGCCCGCCGCAACAACTGGCTCGTCTGGTCTTCCAGTTGAAACAGGGCTTGCGTGTCACTGATTTCGGTCTGGTCAGCAGTGACCCGGTGAGTGATAGAGCTATTCATACCTGTGCCTCGCGAACCAAAGTACCCTGCATTGTCTTTTTGAGGCAGGGGTTCCTCCCGTGACCAAGAGCAGCCCATAGTCCATTAGGACCAATCTTACCGTCATGTCACAATTCTTGGTATAACCGCGACGCGTCGTTCTTGCAAAGGAATAACGCTCCCCTATGGTTGTGCAGAAGATATAATCCTCTTGGCTGAATTGGCCTTATGTCATTAGACAAAGGACATATCTTGAATGAATGAAAAGGCCCTAAATTGCGATATATCCTCATTTTTAGGGTATGCATACACCCAAATAAAGTGCAGTGCCCATTTTACGGTCAGTCCTGGGACCTACACCATCGGTCTTCCTCCTGGGCAATACCCGACAGAAGCATTGGTCCAACCACTCTCCTCTCTCCCCCGGACGCTTTATTCTATCGCCCGGGATGAGAACAAAGGCCGCAAAGGTCGATCACCGAGCTTGGTTTTAGAGTCTAATGTATGAAAACAGGCGCTTGTTTCGCATGTAAAAGATGCAATTCACAACAAGGAAAATCAAAGCCTGCTTCCCATCGAAGGCTGACGCCGTCAGGTTACCTTGCGGGCAGCTTCGCGCACATTCAAAGTCGCCTGGTTGATGCGCTGAGACGCCGAGGCAATCTCGCCCAGCGAGCGGGAGACCTGATCCACGCTTTCCGCCGCCGTCTGCATGCTGGCCGCAATTCCGCGCGTCACCGAGCTTTGTTCCTCGACGGCTGCGGCGATATTGGCCGAAATGTCGTTCACCTGCGAGATGGTGCTGCTGATCGCCCGAATCGCCGCAACAGCCTGTTCGGTTGCCTGCTGTACACCGGTAATCTGCCCGGCAATTTCGCCCGTTGCCCGCGTGGTTTGCGTTGCCAGCCCCTTGACTTCGTTAGCCACCACCGCAAAGCCCTTGCCCGCCTCGCCCGCACGGGCGGCTTCGATGGTGGCATTCAGGGCCAGCAGGTTGGTCTGCCCGGCGATGTCATTGATCAGCCGGACCACCCGGTCAATCTGGCCCGCCGCCGCAACCAGACCTTCGACCAGATCATTGGCTTCGCCTGCTTCCTTGACGGCGGTCTGGGAAATGCTGAGCGCGGTGTTGACCTGCTGGCTGATCTCACGAATCGACCCGGACAGCTCCTCGACCCCGGAGGCCACTTCCTGCACCCGGCCGGTGGTGTCACGGGCAGCGTTGGCGGCCCCTTCGGCGCGACCGGTGGCGAGATCGACTTCGGAACTGATGTCGGTCAGTTCCTGTTCGATCGCCTCTTGCAACCGCTGACGTTCACGACGACGGGCAATCTGGGGGCGGATGTCCTGAGCATACTTGACCACCTTGAACACCGTGCCCTGCGAGTCCCGGATCGGGGTATAGGAGGCCTGAATCCAGACATCGTCCCCGCTTTTGCTCACCCGGCGGAATTCCCCGATCTGGGCTTCGCCACTGGCCAGCTTGCGCCAGAATTCGCGGTACTCGGGCGTGTTTCTCTCCTCGGCAGGCACGAACATGCTGTGATGCTTGCCAACGATTTCGTCCCTGGCATAGCCCAGCACGGCACGAAACAGCTCGTTGGCTTGGAGAACGGTTCCGTCCGTCTCGAAATGAATCACCGCCTGGCTTGTCCCGATGGCCTGAATTTGCCCTTCGTAATCAAAACCCTGCATCTTGCGGGCCGTGACATCCGAGGCAACCATCATCACCGATGTGACAGTCCCCTGTGCATTCACAATCGGAACATAGGATGCCTGTACCCAAAGGTATAGGCCCGACTTGGCGACCCGGCCAAATTCAGCGGTAACAGACTGGCCAGAGCGGAGTTTTTGCCACAGCGACCGGCTCTCCTCGGAAGAGCGTTCACGCTCTGCAATCAGAATCGTGTGATTCTGTCCGCGAATCTCTGTCGGCTGATAGCCAAACAAAGAAATAAACTGTTGATTTGCATCAATAATAACTCCATCGACCGTCATGTCTGCGATAGCATGAGAACGGCCAAGGGCCGCTATTTTCTGTTCTGCCTGAGAATTTTTCTGGAAAAACATAGCAGTTCCCTTTTTACCGAGCCGGTCTGGAGTGGTAGTACGACACAATACATGACTATTCAATTCAGGGAAGTCCAGATTTCCAGTTGAATAATCATTCACATATTTAAAATGTGACTATATTTTCAATCTTGCAGCTTCGTTTTACAAAGCCATACAACCATCACACCTTACCATACGGGATAGATGGATAGATAAAAACTATACTAAAGAGCAATTCACCCCCACCCCGTCACCCTCACCTCCACACCTGCCGCATCTTTTCCGTGTACATCATGGTCCATTACAGTGACAATAGACCGTTGTTATCTCTGGATACTGATCACGCCCGATGACCGCACATGTCAACACCGTTGCCTTTTCCGGGGTGGATTGCGTCGAGATCGACGTTCAGGTCCAACTGTCCAACGGACTGCCCGCCTTTACCATCGTCGGTCTGCCAGACAAGGCGGTGGGAGAATCACGGGAACGAGTGCGGGCCGCGCTGACCGCCATCGGACTGGCCTTGCCGCCACGGCGGATCACCGTCAATCTGGCACCGGCGGACATGACCAAGGAAGGCAGCCATTTTGACCTGCCGATTGCCTGCGCCCTGCTGGCAGCGATGGGGGTCCTGCCGCTGGATGACATCCAGAACTACATCATTCTGGGGGAACTGGGGCTGGATGGCTCGCTGGCGGCGGTGGCCGGGGTTCTGCCCGCCGCCATCCACGCCAACGCCCGCGACCTCGGCCTGATCTGCCCGGCCTCTCAAGGCTCCGAAGCGGCGTGGGCCGGTGGCAGCGGCGTGCTGGCTCCGGCCAGCCTGCTCAGCCTGATCAATCATTTCAAGGATGGCGACCCGCTGCCCGCACCGGTTCCGGCCAGCGCCCGGGACAGCCTTACCCTGCCCGACCTGCTGGATGTCAAAGGACAGGAAAGCGCCAAGCGGGCGCTGGAGGTTGCCGCTGCCGGGGGCCATAACCTGCTGATGATCGGCCCGCCCGGTTCGGGAAAGTCGATGCTCGCCCGCCGCCTGCCCAGCCTGCTGCCGCCGCTGTCGCCGCACGAGGCGCTGGAGGTGTCGATGATCCATTCGGTTGCCGGGCTGCTGACCGGCGGCCAGTTGCTGACCCGCCGCCCCTATCGCGATCCGCACCATTCAGCCAGCGTTGCCGCCATCATCGGCGGCGGCATGCGGGCCAAGCCGGGCGATGTCAGTCTGGCCCATAATGGCGTCCTGTTCCTCGACGAGCTGCCCGAATTTGCCCGTGGTGCCCTCGAAGCCCTGCGCCAGCCGCTGGAAAGCGGCCGGGCAGTGATCAGCCGGGCCAACAACCACGTCAGCTATCCGGCACGGGTGCAGTTGGTGGCAGCGATGAATCCCTGTCGCTGCGGCTATCTGGGCGACGAGTCGATGGCCTGTAACAAGGCCCCCCGCTGCGGCGCCGACTATCAGGGCCGCCTGTCCGGGCCGCTGCTCGACCGTATTGATATCCATATCGACGTCCCGGCGGTCTCGCCCCTTGAACTGACCCGCTTGCCGCAGGGGGAACCCTCGCAAACGGTGGCCGCCCGCGTGGCCGCCGCCCAGCAGGTGCAGAACGACCGCTATCAGGCGCTCGCCCCCGGCGGCGCCGTCCGCCGCAATGCCGACGCCGACGGCGCCGTTCTGGACAGTGCCACCCCGATGGAGGACGCCGCCCGCCAGTTGCTGACAAAGGCCACCGAGCGGATGCGCCTGTCGGCCCGTGGCTATCACCGGGTGCTGCGGGTGGCCCGCACCATCGCCGATCTGGCGGGCAGCGACAGCCTCGCCGCCCCGCATATCGCCGAAGCCCTGTCCTATCGCCGCCTGCTGCCGGGGAAACAGAGTCTGGTGTCGTAGGGCATCACAGGACAGGACAATTGGTGGAAAAGAATGGGCTATCGCCCAAACCCATTCGGGGCCTCAAGGCCCCAGCGAGGTATGGAGCAGCACTCCATGAAAAAGTATAAAAAACCCGCCCCAAAGAGACCTCCGGGGCGGGTTTTCCAGTACAGCGACCGGGGAAGATTACTTGTCTTCGCCCATCCGCAGGGCCTGAATGAAGGCGGTCTGCGGGATTTCGACCTTGCCGAACTGACGCATGCGCTTTTTGCCTTCCTTCTGCTTGTCCAGCAGCTTGCGCTTACGGCTGATGTCGCCGCCATAACACTTGGCGGTGACGTCCTTGCGCATGGCGGCAATGGTTTCGCGGGCGATCACCTTGCCCCCGATGGCGGCCTGAATCGGAATTTTGAACAGGTGCTTGGGGATCAGGTCCTTCAGGCGTTCGCAAATCTGGCGGCCCCGGTACTCGGCCTGGCTACGGTGCGCCATGAAGGCCAGCGCATCAACCGGCTCGGCGTTGACCAGAATCGACACCTTCACCAGATCACCCTCGGTGTAGCCCTCGACTTCGTAGTCAAAGCTGGCATAGCCCTTGGAGATCGACTTCAGGCGGTCATAGAAGTCAAAGACGATTTCGTTCAGCGGCAGGCGGTACACCACCATCGCCCGGTTGCCGACATAGGTCAGTTCGACCTGTTCGCCACGCCGTTCGGTGCACAGAGCCAGAATGTTGCCGAGGTAGTCATCGGGCACCATGATGGTGGCCTTCACCCACGGCTCTTCGATGGTGGCAATCTTCACCGGGTCGGGGAAGTCGGCCGGGTTGTGCAGTTCCTTGACGTCGCCGTTGGTCATGTGCATGCGATAGACGACCGACGGAGCGGTGGTGATCAGGTCGAGGTCGAACTCGCGGTCCAGACGCTCCTGAATGATCTCCATGTGCAGCAGGCCGAGGAAACCGCAGCGGAAGCCGAAGCCCAGCGCCGCCGAGTTTTCCGGCGCGAAGTCAAAGCTGGAGTCGTTCAGGCGCAGCTTGGCCAGACTGTCGCGCAGGTGTTCGTATTCCGACGAATCGATCGGGAACAGGCCACACCACACCACCGGAATCGACGGCTTGAAGCCCGGCAGCGGTTGCAGGGCCGGTTTGGCGTCGTCAGTGATGGTATCGCCAACCTGAGTATCGGCAACGGTCTTGATGCCCGCCATCAGGAAACCCATCTGGCCAGCGTGCAGTTCGCCGGTTTCGACCATCTTGGGGGTGAACACGCCGACCTTGTCGACCTGATGCACCGCCCCGGTCTGCATCATGCGGATCTTCATGCCGCGCTTGATCCGGCCATGCTTGACGCGAATCAGGATGATCACACCCAGATAGCTGTCATACCAGCTATCGACCAGCATCGCCTGCAGCGGGCCATCAATGTTGCCTTCGGGCGCGGGCAGGCGCTGCACCAGCGCTTCCAGCACGTTCGGCACGCCCAGACCGGTCTTGGCCGAGATTTCGACCGCCTCGGAAGCATCAATGCCGATCACGTCTTCGATCTGTTCCTTGACGCGCGGCACATCGGCGGCGGGCAGGTCAACCTTGTTCAGCACCGGCACGATTTCGTGGGCGGCTTCGATGGCCTGATAGACGTTGGCAAGGGTCTGCGCTTCCACCCCTTGCGAGGCATCGACCACCAGCAGCGAGCCTTCACAGGCGGCCAGCGAGCGGCTGACTTCATAGGCAAAGTCAACGTGGCCCGGGGTGTCCATCAGGTTCAGTTCGTAGGTCACGCCATCTTTGGCCTGATAGCTCAGGCGGACGGCCTGAGCCTTGATGGTGATGCCGCGTTCACGCTCGATGTCCATCGAGTCGAGAACCTGATCCTTCATTTCGCGGTCAGACAGACCACCGCACAACTGGATCAGGCGGTCGGCCAGGGTCGATTTCCCGTGGTCGATGTGGGCAATGATGGCAAAGTTTCGGATGTGACGCAGGTCAGCCATGATCAACGATTCACTTTACAAGAGTTTGCCCAGACCATAGGGCCAAAGCGCCCCCGTTACAACTGGCCTGCGACACTTTCCCGGGGCAAAGTGAACGCATGACGACCTGAAATCACGCCGATTGAGCCAGACGGCGCTCCCCGCTACAGTGGGGGCCTGTTTTTGCTGCCAATGGACCCCAGATGCTGCAGGAAATCACCGCGCCGGATTATGACGTCGATTTCGATGTCGTCTATGCGACGGACCGCAACTTCACCGGCACCCCTGTCTATCAGCGGGCCGCCTTTTACCTGTTGCCCGAGGCTGCCGCCTTGCTGCGGCGGGCGATTGCCATTGCGGCACCGCTGGGCTACCGGCTGAAGCTGCTGGATGGCTTTCGACCGTCCGAAGCGCAATGGAAGCTGTGGAACCATACCCCCGACCCCGAATTCATCGCCGATCCGCGCCGTGGCTCGCCGCACAGCATGGGGGCGGCGGTTGACCTGACCCTGCTGGATGCCGCCAGCGGGGCCGAGCTGGACATGGGCACGCCGTTCGACGACCTGCGCCCGCTGTCCCACCACGGCGTGACCGACGGTATTTCCGCCGAAGCCCAAAAGAACCGGGTGATCCTGATGGGGATCATGACCAGCGCCGGGTTCGACTTTTTCCGTAACGAGTGGTGGCACTACCAAC
The DNA here is from genome assembly GCF_900156605.1 of Insolitispirillum peregrinum. Lineage (GTDB taxonomy): Bacteria > Pseudomonadota > Alphaproteobacteria > Rhodospirillales > Rhodospirillaceae > Insolitispirillum > Insolitispirillum peregrinum. The sequence goes on from NZ_FTOA01000004.1 coordinate 344,332, forward strand.
TGTTCAACGCCCGCGCCCGCTATCCGGTCCTGACCGATGCGGCAGCGGGAACCCGGATGATGTGAGGATGCGGATTCTTGCTTTTGATACCGCAGGCAATGGCTGTTCGGTCTGCCTGTGGCAGGACGGGCAGACTTTGGCCCTGCGCACCCTGTCGATGTCCCACGGTCAGGCGGAACAGCTGATCCCGATGATTGCCGCCGTCCGCGAGGACAGCGGTCTGGACTGGCAGGATCTGGATGCCATCGCCGTGACCATCGGTCCGGGATCCTTCACCGGCCTGCGGGTCGGACTGGCGGCGGCTCAGGGCCTGACGCTGGCCACCGGCCTGCCGGTGATCGGTATCACCACGCTGGAGGCCTATGCCAGACAGGCCGCCAATGCCGGGTATCGCGGAGCGATTCTGGTCGCCGTTGATGCCCGCCGCGACGACCTGTACCTGCAACCGTTCCACGCCGATGATACTGGCGGTCTGCGCCCGCTGGCGGCTCCGCTGGCCGCGCCGGTCGAGCAGGTGGCACCCCTGCTGGCCGACTGGGGCATCACCACCGCCACCGTTACCGGCGACGCCACTGCCCTGCTGGATGGCATTGCCGCCCTGACCGCCAGCCACCCGCAAGCGGCCGTTGACCCGGCCTGCCTCGCCGGGCTGGCGGCCGGTCGCTCAGCGGCCGAGGCTCCGGCCATTCCGCTGTACATCCGTCCACCGGATGCCGCCATCCCGCAGAATGGCGGGCAACTTCGTCCCGATGTCCCCCATGACTGACGCAGACCAAACCCCAGATCAAACCATCGCCACCACAGCCCATGCCCCGCTGCTGGCCGCCATCCACGGCGAAGCCTTTGCCGACCCGTGGGACAGCGCGGCCTTTGTCGCACTGCTGAATGATCCGACCAACAGCGCCCTGCTGTTTGCGCAGGACGGGGAACCGGTGGGCTTCATCCTGTGCCGTCTGGTGCTGGATGAAGCCGAAATCATTACCATCGCCACCCGCCCCTGCTGTCAGCGGCAGGGATGGGGGCGACGGATGATCACCAGCATGACCGCATCCCTGCGCGCCGGTGGTGCGGCGACCCTGTTTCTGGAGGTCGCCGACGACAACAGCGCCGCCCAGGCGCTATATGAACAGGGCGGCTTTCAGACCGTTGGCCGTCGCAAGGGCTATTACCCCCCCCATCACGCTGGCGAGCGGGCACGGGATGCGCTGGTCATGTCTTTGGCCCTGTAATCGCATCTCTGGACCGTTTCCGCGCCCCCCAAGGATTGCTAACCCTTTTTCTGAATAAGAAGGTGAAATACAGATACCCCTTCTGCGATCACCTCGGGCTCCAGTTTCAGAATAAGGTGACCCAACTCCTGAACGGATTCAGGAACATTGCGTCTGGGCTCCTCGCCTTTCAGGCGTACGGACAAAGTTTCTCCTACCTGCATTTTTTCGAGTTTCAGCTTCGTCTTTACAAAGGTGATCGGACAGACGTCGCTGGTGATATCGAGGAAATAGTCAGCATCACAGGAGTTGGACACTATTTTCTCCTTTATTTGCGGCACAGATGTTGCTAATCAGAGAAATCAAGCACACATTGTCTTGCAGAGACACGAAGATAGTTCCCCCTGCCAGAGATAACGAGGATTTCCTTATGTCCGAGCCGATGACCGAAAAAGAAATGCTCGCCCTGACGGCGGAGATCGTTGCCGCCCACGTGGCGAACAATACGGTCCCGATGGGCGATTTGCCGCAGTTGATCCACGACGTGCACCGCGCCCTGAACAACGTCGGCCAGCAGGCACCGCAACCGGAACGTCCACAGCCTGCCGTGCCAGTCAAAAAGTCCGAGACCCCTGAATATCTGGTCTGTCTGGAAGATGGCAAGAAGCTGAAGATGCTGAAGCGCCACCTGAAGACCGCCTACAACATGACGCCCGAAGACTATCGCGAGCGTTGGGGCCTGTCCGCCGATTACCCGATGGTGGCCCCGAATTATGCCGAGCATCGGTCTTCCCTGGCGAAGAAGATCGGCCTGGGGACCAAAGCCCGTCGTCGTGGCGGCGAAGAATAATCGCTGTTAATAACGATTATTAAGCGCGTCTTCTGCCGAATTCCCTGCCCTTTACAAGGGACATTCGGCAGAAGACGCGCTTTTCTTTTGTTTAAAGCGAAACTAGAATGACTACAATGCACCAGCGGTCTATGATCGTTCGCATAAAGGCTTGCGTTGGTTCTGCAAAACCAACATAACAACTCAACAATCGATCCTGTCGTCTTCCCCCAAGGCGGCGTCCGCCCAGCCCCGCCGGGGGCCAATACCAGATGACCACCGCCGCTCGTTACCAAGAGGATCTCCTCTGACGACACTTCCACGATGACTACACTTTGAGGAAAAGCAGTATGGACCGGGGCAACACCATGACGTCTCGCATTGAACAGATGTGCGTCGAACGGGGCATGAAGATGACCGAACAACGTCGGGTCATCGCGCGCGTCCTGTCCGAAGCCACCGACCACCCCGACGTGGAAGAAGTCTATCGCCGCGCCTCACTGCAGGATCCGCATATCTCGATCGCCACCGTCTATCGTACCGTGCGCCTGTTCGAAGAAGCCAACATTCTGGCCCGCCATGATTTCGGCGATGGTCGCGCCCGCTATGAAGAAGTTCAGGACGAGCATCACGATCACCTGATCAACATGAAAACCGGTGACGTGATCGAATTTCATTCCGATGAAATCGAGGAAATCCAGCGCAAGATCGCCGAACAATACGGCTTCAAGCTGGTAGGACACCGCCTGGAACTGTATGGTGTCCCCCTCAAGGACGGCGAAGACAACGCCTGAGGCACCCTCCCTTCCTGTCCTTGAACTCCCGTAGTATCCTGCGGGGAAACAGGGGCAGATCAAGCCCGCACAGCGGGGGGACGCATCCAGCATCCTCCTGCCGTGGTCGGGCGTGCATGCAGAAGGAAGAAGGGCGTGCTAGAGGCGCTAACCCAAGGTGAGCAGGAAATCCGTCTGGCTGAAAGCGATGCTGAAATCCGCGCAGCCCAGTCTTTGCGCTATCAGGTCTTTTATCAGGAAATGGGGGCCAAGCCCTCGGAAGACGTGACCGAGCAGCAGCGTGATTTCGATGCGTTCGATGATGTCTGTGAACACCTGCTGGTCATTGACCGGTCCCGTGGCAAGGGGGCCGAGGGCGTGGTCGGAACCTATCGCCTGATGCGGCAGGAACACGTCGAAAAGATCGGCCGCTTTTATACCGCTGCCGAATACGACATCTCACCGGTGCTGAAGTTCCCGGGTAAGGTGCTGGAACTGGGCCGCTCATGCGTAGACAGTCAGTATCGCACCAAGCTGACCATGCAGTTGCTGTGGCGTGGCATCGCCGCCTATGTGTTCCATCACGGCATCGACCTGATGTTTGGCTGCGCCAGCCTGCACGGCACCGACCCGGCCAAACTGGCCCTGCCGCTGTCATACCTGTATCACAACCATCTTGCTCCCGCCGAGCTGCGTCCGCGCGCCCTGCCGGACCTCTATAACCCGATGGACCTGATGCCCGCCGCCGACATCCACGCCATCCGCGGTCTGGCCTCGGTGCCGCCGCTGGTCAAGGGCTATCTGCGCCTTGGCGGCTGGGTCGGGGACGGTGCGGTGATCGACCACCAGTTCAACACCACCGATGTCTGCGTGCTGGTGAAAACCGACCAGATTTCCGAAAAATACGTCAAGCACTATGACCGGACGGCGCGCTAGAGCAGCGTGCGTTAAACCGGACGCGGGCACGCTGCTCCAAGCTTTTGTTCTGTCGCATTGTTTATGCGAAAACCGGTTCCCACGTTTCGCACAATGCTCTAGAGCAGTGAGCGCAAAAGTGGGAACCGGTTTTCGCACTCGCCGAGGACGCTCTATTCAACATCAATGGCATGGAGAAACGACCCGGCAACCCGCAGGCCGTCGCGCACCCGCCGCAGGCCCATCGCCCCCAGCGGCATCCCGGCGGCATCTTCGGCATGGAACAGCGGTTCGGCAGGCGGCGGCGCTTCCCCCGGTCGCGGCGGGCAGACGGTGGCATAGTGGAACTCGTGCCCGCGCACAATGGTCCCGGCAGGACCAAAGGGGCCGTCATTGACCTGCACCCCCCGACGATAGCCGAGATGCAGGCGGCGGTCGGCAAAGCTGGTGTGCAGCGGCAGCAGGCCCAGCATTGGGTGCGCCACCCCGTCGGCATCGGTCAGGCTGTCGCCCAGCGTCATGAAGCCACCGCATTCACCGTAAATCCACCCCCCGCGCCGGGCGGCGGTGGTCATGCCCTGCCGGAACCGGCTGGCCTGTGCCAGGCGGGCGGCGTGCAGTTCGGGGTAGCCACCGGGGAGGAACACGGCGTCGGCCTCTGCCGCCGGAGCTTCGTCGGCCAGCGGGGAAAACGGCAGCACCTCGGCGCCGCTGGCCTGCCACATCCGCAGTTGCGCCGGATAGGCAAAGGCAAAGGCTTCGTCACGGGCGACGGCGATGCGCTGGCCCGGCGGCGGCAACAGGACCGGGGCCTCGGTGCTGGCTGACTGCCACAGCGGGCCGCTGTCGCGATGCTGCCCGGCGATGGCGCGCAGGGCGGCCATGTCGAGGTGATTTTCCACCAGATCGGCGGCGGCATCGAGAAAGCGGTCGAGCGCCTGATGCTCGCAGGCCTGCACCAGTCCCAGATGGCGGTGCGGCAGGTCCAGACGCTGGTCGCGCGGAACGGCCCCGATCACCGGCACTTCGGGCAGACTGTCGGCAAAGGCCCGGCGCAGGGTGTCTTCGTGGCGGGCTCCGGCCACCCGGTTCAGCACCACCGCCGCCACGTTGACATCGCGGCGGTGGGTGACAAAGCCACGGGCGACGGCGGCGGCACTGGCCGCTTGCCCGGTGACATCCAGCACCAGAATCACCGGCCAGCCGGTCAGGGCGGCCAGACTGGCGGTCGAGCCGTCCGTCAGATGGCCGCCAGACTGGCGTTCCTGCGCCGAGAGGGCCACCGGCGCGCCGTCGAACAGGCCCATCACCCCTTCGATCACCGCCAGATTGGTTCCTGCTGCCGCTCCCAGATCGGCCAGAACGGCGGCCAGCGAGGCCGGGCGCATCGCCCAGCTGTCCAGCGACAGGCAGGGGCGACCGGTGGCGGCGGCGTGAAAGGCCGGGTCGATATAGTCCGGTCCGACCTTGCCCGAGGCCACCGTCAGTCCACCCCGCCGCAGGGCGCGCAGCAGGCCAAGGGTCAGGACGGTCTTGCCACTGCCCGAACGGGGGGCGGCGATCAGGAAACCGCGCATGATTACAGAATTCCGGCCAGTTTGGCGGCCATCTGGGCCGGGGTGGTGTCGTGGGGGAAATGGGTGATGAAGGCTCCGTCCGGCCCCATCAGATAGGTGATCGCCGAATGGTCCATCAGATAGGCGGTCGGGTCGCCGGTCTTGTCGGCCACCTTGGCGAAATAGACGCGATAGGCCTTGGCGGCGGCGGCGACCTGTTCGGGGGTGCCGGTCAGGCCGACCATGCCGGGATAGAAATGCTGCACGTATTGGCCGATCAGCGCCAGACTGTCGCGCTCGGGATCAACTGAAATGAAGATCGGGGTGAGCTTGGCGGTCTTCTCGGCAGGCAACTGTTGCAGGGCGGCGGTCATGGTTTGCAGGCTGGTCGGGCAGACGTCGGGGCAATAGGTGTAGCCGAAATAGACCAGCATGTATTTCCCGGCGAAATCGGCCTGTGTCACCGTCTTGCCGCTGCTGTCCTGCAGGGTGAACGGGCCGCCGATCACCGCCGGTGCGCTGGTGGTGGTCGCTGCGGGGGTTCCCTGTCCCGGCAGCAGCCAGAAGCGGGCTCCGACCGCAACCAGAGCAACAGCCAGAACCAGAAGGATGGTTTTGAGGGGTGACATGGAGACCTCCGGGGTAACGGGGTTGGCGGGGTGGCGGGGTTGGTTACAGGATCTGGCTGACCGCCATCCACACCAGCGCCGCCGCATTGAACAACAACAGGATGGGAGCGGCTTGCCGCATGGTGGTGCGCCAGCGGTCCCCGGCCAGATGGCCCAGCAGGCCGACGACAAACAGCATCGGGATGGTGCCCAGCACAAACGCTGCCATGCCAAAGGCTCCGGCCAATGGATCGCCGGTGGCGGCGGCAGCGGCAAGGGCGGCATACAGCAGGCCGCAGGGAATGAAGCCCAGCAGGGTTCCCAGCAGATAGCCGCGCCCACCGACCGGCGAGGCAAACAGCGATTGGGCCTTGCGGGCGACGGTGGCCGACCACCAGCGTTCAGCGGGAAGGCCGGGCAGGTGAATTTTGAACTGCGGCAGGGCATAACCGACCAGCAGCAGGGCGGCGACCAGCAACAGGGCGGCAGACAGCCAGCGCAGGCCGTTCAGGCTGGACAGCGAACCTGCCAGCAGCGCCCCAAGGCTTCCCAGCAGCATGTAGGTGGTGCCTCGGCCCAGATGGTAGGGCAGCAGGGCGGCCCCGGTCAGACGGTGCCACTCGCGCATCTTTTGCGCCGGGATGGCTTCCATGCGGGCGGCCACCTGACTGAGCACAAACGGCCCGCACATGGTGCTGCAATGGCTGAGGCTGCCCATCAGACCGGTGAAAAACAGGCTGGTCAACAGGCTGCCATGGTCCGAGATCACGACGACGCAGTGGCTGGCGCCAGCGGCCATCAGGGCCAGAAGAGCGGAATCCTGCGACACGGAACGGGGTTCTCCGACAGAAACAGGGCCAGAATGCAATGACGGGCGCAGTGGACACCCTTCGTGCGGGCAGGTCAATCCTTTGCGGCAGAAACCGCGCTCACACCTGCGGGAGTCTGTGGCAGGCGCATCAGCCACAGCAGCAACAGCAGACCGGGCAATGCCGCCAGTGCAGTCAGCAGGAAATACTGCAACCAGCTCATCTGCTCGGCCAGCCAGCCGCCGCCCGAGGCCAGAAAGGTGCGGGCGGTGGCCATCAGCGAGCTGACCAGCGCATACTGGGTGGCGGTATAGGACAGCGAGCACAGCGACGACAGATAGGCGACAAAGGCCGCGCCGCCCATGCCGGAGGTGAAGTTTTCGACGGCGATGGTGGCCATCAGCACCGGCATGTTGTGGCCACTGATCGCCAGCGCGGCAAACAGCAGGTTGGAGGCCGCCTGCAGCACGCCACAGACCAGCAAGGCCCGCATGATCCCCAGCCGGGCCACCAGCACCCCGCCGCCCAAACCGCCGATGATGGTAAAGGTGATGCCAAAGCCCTTGGTCACCACCCCGATTTCGGTCTTGCTGAAGCCCATTTGCAGGTAGAACGGCGTGCTCATCGCACTCAGCAGGGCATCGCCGTATTTGTAAAGGGCGATGAACAGCAGGATCAGCAGCCAGCCCCGGCGCGCGGCAAAGTCGCGCAACGGGTCAACGACCGCATGGCGGACCCACTCGGCCAGAGAGGGGCGTGGAGTGGCTTCCCCTGCCGTCGGCAGCGGAGGGTCCGGCAGGATCAGCGCCGCCAGAACACCAACCCCCATCAGGGCTGCCATCAGGCTGTAGGCCCCCGCCCAGCCCCACAGGTCGGCCAGAATCAGGGTGCCGCCGCCAGCCACCACCATCCCCAGCCGGTAGCCCAGCACGATCACCCCGGCTCCCGCGCCCATTTCTTCGCTGTTCAGGCGCTCGACCCGAAAGGCATCAATCACGATGTCCTGGGTGGCCGAGGCAAAGCTGAGGGCGATGGCCCACAGGGCGGTGGCCCACAGGCTTTCTGCCGGGTTGCTGAACCCCAATCCCAGAATGCAGCCCGCCGTTGCCAGCTGGCTGGCCAGCATCCAGCCCCGCCGTCGGCCAAACAGGCGGCACAACAGGGGAAACGGCAGTTGATCCACGATTGGCGACCACAGCCATTTAAAGCCATAGGCAAACGTGACGAGGGTGAAGGCACCGATATCCTGCAGCGAGACGCCGGATTCGCTGAGCCGGGCGGCCAGTGTTCCCATCACCAGCAGCAGCGGCAGTCCAGAAGAGAACCCGAGGAGCCCAATGGATAGAATACGAATATTCCAGTAAATCGTCAGGGAGGAAAGCCATTCCCTTGTTTTTTCTGCGGTCATGGGAGCATCCCTGATAAAAATGGTAGAAAAGCAGATAATTCAGTATTATTCATTGGCTAACGGTCGTAGTGTAGCCTTAATGACACCCTCAGGATAGGGGCCCCAGAACCAGCACAGACCAGCATAGACGCGGGAGCATCTTGTCGGCCCCCTCATCAGGGGCCACCAGCAGGGTGTCTGGCTTGCCTTGAGAATGTCTTGAAGTGGTGCGTGTACAGCGCTGCCCTCTCTTGGTATCACAGTCCCGCCATGTGGGTGCGTTCTGGTTTTTTTGGTTTGCTGGACAGGTAAGGATCGTTGGTTATGCCGGTTATTTTGATTGTAGACGATAGTCGTGTCGCCCGTTTGTCGTTGCGCCGGATGGTGTCGGCCATTGCCCCGGATGCCGAATTTCTCGAAGCAGGCAGTGTTGACGAAGCCTTGTCGGTTGTGGCGGGTACGGCCATTGATCTTGCCGTCATTGACTACAACATGCCTGAAAAGACCGGGCTGGAACTGGCCGAGGACCTGCGGACCTCTGCCCCGTCTGTCCGTCTGGCCCTGTGTACGGCCAACATTCAGGATGCCGTGATTGAACGGGCCCGTAACCTTGGCATGGCCTTCATTCCCAAGCCGCCGGACACTGCCGTGCTGACGGCCTTCATCACCGGGAGTGCCCCATGACCATGATTTTGACCGCCGACGAACAGGACGTCGTTACCGAACTGATGAACATGGGCGTCGGGCGCGCGGCGGGGGCCTTTTCGCGTCTGGTCAACGATGAAGTCATCCTGTCGGTTCCCGAGGTTGCCTTTGTCGGCATTGCCGAGGCACAGCGGGTTTTCGACGCCAGCATCCCCGACGTTCTTGCCGGGGTTCGCCAGTCGTTCGACGGTTTCATTGCCGGGGCGGCAGCCCTGCTGTTTCCCGAAGAACGCAGCCTGGAACTGGTGCGGGCCATCATTGGCGAAGACATGCCCGCCGAAGAAATATCGGAACTCGAACAGGAAACGCTGGCCGAAATCGGCAACATTATCCTGAACAACTGTCTGGCAACGATCGCCAACGCCCTGCACAGCGAAATCAGCTCGTCATTGCCGGAAACCTATACCGGTGACAAGCAGGGATTCCTGTCGTTCCTGTGCGATCCCCCGCCCGAGGCGCGGATGTCTGCCGAGCCGCCGCTGGATGGCTCGTCTTCGGTGCTGTTGCTGGTCCAGATTGATTTCAGTTTGCGGCGGCGGGCCATTCAGGGCTTTTTGGCCTTTGCCATTGATTTGCGTTCGGCAGCCAGCTTCCGGGCCAAGATCAACGAGTATCTCGAAGCCTTGAGCGGTTGACCTGCCCCGATCACAAGGCAGGTTTGCGGAACAAGGGACAGGGTAAGGTGCGGATATGATCAGGTCGGCGTCTCCGGGGCAGGTTCGTCTGCTCGATGTTCTTGATTGCGGGGTTGCGCTGTTTGACAGCGAAGCCCGCATTCTGCTGTGGAATCACTGGATGGAACGATCCAGTGGCATGAAGGCTGCCGATGTCCATGGCCGGACTCTGGAGGAGGTATTCGGGGACCAGGTGTCGACCGTTCTGTCGCGAACGGTGCGGGATGCCTGCACGGATGGCCTGTCGGCATTGCTGTCCAACCAGTTGCACCGCTATCCGATACCGCTGACGCGGGGGAGCGGTACACGGGCGGTGGCGATGGAACAGTCGGTGCTGGTGCGCCCGCTTCCCCGTTGCTCGGATGTTCAGGGCGCGGTGTGTGTCATGCAGGTGTCCGATGTGTCCTCGGCAGTCCGCCGTGAACGCCACCTGCGGGAAAGCCGGACGGAACTGCGATTGCGGAACCGGGCCATCGAGGCGCCCAGTCAGGGCATCATCATCGTTGATGCCCGCAAGGAAGGTCGTCCGATCATTTACGCCAATCCGGCCTTTACCGTCATTACCGGCTATACGGCGGAAGAAGTGCTGGGCCGAAACTGCAAATTCCTGCAGGGCCCGGACGTCGATCAGCCCGGACTGGATGCTATCCGGGCCGCATTGTCCGAGCAGCGTGAAGGCATGGCGGTCCTGCGCAATTATCGCAAGGATGGCACGCTGTTCTGGAACGAGCTGCTGGTCTCGCCGGTGTTTGACACCGATGGCGTGCTGACCAACTTTGTCGGAATCCAGCGCGATATTTCAAAGCGCCGCAAGATCGAGGAACAACGCGATCAGGCGATGGCGGATTTGCGGCAGGCCAATGAAAAACTGTCCCATGAACAGCGGTTTACCGCGACCGTTCTGCGCACCATCGGGGCGCTGGTGGCGGTGGTCGATCGGCGCGGACGGATTGTTTCCTTTAACCGTGCCTGTGAAACCGCGACCGGACTGCCTGAAAAGCAGGCGTTGGGAACCCGTCTGGCCGATCTGATTCCGGATCAGGGGGCATGGGGCTATTTTCGTCTGGATCAGGGGGCGACAACGCCGCCGCAGGGATTGCGCACCGGTCTGGTCAGCCACAGCGGCGACCGCCGCAGCATCCGCTGGTCGTTCAGTCATCTGACCAATGGCGACGAGATGGCCACCCACCTGATCTGCACCGGCATTGACGTGACCGAGCGCGATCGCGCCTATGCCCTGTTGCAGTCCGAGCGCACGATTCTCGAGATGGTGGCCCGTGCGGAACCATTGGACAGCCTGATGGGACGGCTGTGTGAAATGATCGAGTCCCAGCTTCCTGAGCAGCGAGCCTCTCTCACCTTGCTCGATGCCCGCAGTGAACGCTTTGTCCGTGCCATCGGTCCGTCGCTGTCGCCGGACTTCCTCAGCGTCTTTGAGGGGCGGGAAGTGGCCCCCAGTCTGGCATCCTGTGGTCCGGTGGCGCACTTTGGCCATCCGCATTACAGCTATGATGTCCTGCGCGACCCCAACTGGTCGGAATTCCGCGTGATTTGCGAGTCCAGTGGTGTGCGCTCGTGCTGGTCGGTGCCGATCCTGTCATCGGATCAGGCGGTGCTGGGCAGCTTTGACTGCTATGGCGCGATGCCGCACCTGCCGGATAACAGCAGTATCGAAGTGCTGTTGCGGGCGGCCCGCATCGCCTCGATTGCCATTGAACGCCATCGTGCGGCTGAACGGATTCAATATCTTGCGCTCTATGACCAGTTGACCGGGCTGGCGAACCGGGCATTGCTGTCCGATCGTCTGCAATCGGCAACCAGCCATGCCATGCGCCACGACGGTAAACTGGCCTTGCTGTTCATTGATCTGGACGGCTTCAAGCCGATCAATGACGCCTATGGGCACGATGCCGGGGACGTGGTTCTGGCCGCTGTCGGCAGCCGGGTGCGGGCCGCTCTGCGGACCACCGATACTGCTGCCCGTATCGGGGGGGACGAATTTGTCCTGTTGATCGAGGATGTCCAGAACGCGGCCAGTGTGACGGTGGTGGCTGACAAGGTGTTGCGGACCCTGTGTCAGCCGGTGCAGTGGCAGGGCGAGACATTGCATGTCGGGGCCTCGATCGGCATTGCCCTGTTCCCGCAGGATGCGACCGACGCCGATGCTTTGCTGACCGCCGCCGATGATGCGATGTATCGTGCCAAGCAGGCGGGGAAAAACCGGTGGGTATGGGGGCAGGAACAGCGGTTGATCGGCGATCTGGGGGCCGAAAGCCCGTCGATGCCATGACGTGCAGGCGGAGGCCCTGATGAGGACGTGGTACCGGATGGCCTGCGTGCTGCTGGCGGTGATGCTGGGGGCCGGGCAGGCGCTGGCGTCACCGCCGCCGCCGGGGGATATCCCGCAGGCGGTGGTGGTGATGTATCATCGCTTTGGGGAAAACCGCTACCCTTCCACCAATATCCGCCCCGAGCAGGTGCGCGACCATCTGGCCCGCCTGCGGCAGGATCAGGCGGTGGTTCTGCCACTGGAAACCATCGTCGGAGCACTGGAAAGCGGGACACCGCTGCCGGAGCGGGCGACGGCGATCACCGTCGATGATGGCTATGGCAGTGTCTATCAGGTGGGATGGCCGCTGTTGCGGGCGGCCGGGGTGCCATGGACCCTGTTCGTCAACACCGAGACCGTCGGCCAGAGCGGGTACATGACCTGGGCGCAACTGCGCGAGCTGGCGGCGGCGGGCGTGACCATCGGGGCGCATTCGCACAGCCACGCCCATTTCCCGGCACTGACCCCGGAGCAACAGCGGGCCGATCTGCTGACCATGCAGGCGGCTTTTCAGAAGGAACTGGGGCAACAGCCCCGCCTGTTTGCCTACCCCTATGGGGAGGCCGATGGCCCGTCGATGGCCTTGCTGCGCGAGATGGGCTATCGCGCCGCCTTTGGTCAGCAGTCCGGGGTGGTGGCGACCAGTGAAGACCGCTTTTATCTGCCGCGCTTTGCCCTCAACGAGCATTATGGCAGCGCCGAGTTCTTTGTGCCCCGCATCAGCGCCCGCGCCTTGCCGGTGCGCGATGTGACCCCGGCGGTACCACTGGCTCCGGTGCAGGGGGCGGGGAATCCTCCGGCGGTGGGCTTTACTGTCACCGACCCTCAGCTATCACTGGCCCGCCTGACCTGTTATGGCCCCAGTGGGGAAGCCCTGACCACCCGGCAAAGCCCTCAAAGCAACGGTACCCGGATCGAGTTGGTCCTGAACAAACCTCTGACCAAGGGACGATCCCGCCTGAACTGTACCCTGCCCATTCCCGGCCCGAATGGCAAAGGGCCGCGCTGGTACTGGTGGGGAACCCAGATTGTGGTGCCGGGGGCGTGGGATTGAGAGGGTACCTAAAGTAAATGGGGCCTGGGGCCTCCCGGCCCCAGCGAGGTGTGGAGCAGCGCTCCATGATCTTGTTGCCTTTCTGCCGTATACGGCAGGATGCTCTCTTCACGTCTGTCGCAGTGTTCATGTGAAAACCGGTCCCCACTTTTCACACAATGCTCTAGAGTGTCGCGCTCCTCAAAATGCTCTGACAACAGGTTGTTCCCATGGCGTTGATGCGCTCTATTGCCACCGTTGGCGGTTTCACCATGCTGAGCCGGGTGACGGGTTTTTTCCGTGACATCATGATCGCCAATTATCTGGGGGCGGGACTGGTGGCGGACTGTTTCTTTGTCGCCTTCAAGTTCCCCAACCTGTTCCGGCGCTTTTTTGGCGAAGGGGCGGTGGCGGCGGCTTATGTGCCGCTGTTTTCGGCCACGCTGGAAAAAGACGGTGCTGAAGAGGCCCGCCTGTTCTCGGATCGGGCCTTTTCGGTGATGGCGCTGGCACTGGCGCTGTTTTGCAGCGTGCTGATGATTGCCATGCCGTGGGCGATGTATGCTTTCGCCCCCGGCTTTACCGGCGCCGAAGGCAAGCATGAGTTGGCGGTGGACCTGACCCGGATCACCTTTCCTTATCTGTTGCTGATTTCGCTCTGTTCATTGATTTCCGGCCTGCTCAATTCCCTCGGGAAGTTTGCCGCCGCCGCCGGAACGCCGATCCTGCTCAACCTGATCCTGATGCTGACCCTGACCGCGCTGACGCCATTTGTCGAAACGCCCGGCCATGCGCTGGCGTGGGGCGTCGAGCTGGCAGGGCTGGCGCAGTTCGTCTGGCTGATGATCTCGGCGCGCAGGGCCGGGATGATGCCCCGGCTGGTGCGCCCGACCCTGACCCCGCGGGTGCGGCTGTTGATCAAGCGGATCATCCCGGTGGCCTTTGGGGCAGGGCTGTATCAGATATCGTTGCTGATCGACACCATGCTGGCGTCGATGGTGGCCGACGGGGCGGTGAGCTGGCTGTACTATGCCGATCGCGTCAACCAGTTGCCGCTGGGGGTGATCGGGGTGGCGATTGGAACCGCCCTGCTGCCGCTGTTGTCGCGGCAATTGGCTGCGGGACACCATGACGACGCGATGATCAGCCAGAATCGTTCGCTGGAGTTCGCCTTGCTGCTGACCGTGCCGTCGATGGCCGGATTTCTGGTGTTGGGTGGGCCGATCATCAGCGTCCTGTTCGAGCGGGGGGCCTTTTCTGCCAGCGATGCCTTGGCGACGGCTCAGGCGCTGATGGCCTTTTCCCTTGGGCTGCCGGCCTATGTGCTGGTCAAGGTGCTGTCGCCCGGCTTTTTTGCCCGCGAAGATACCGCAACGCCGGTCAAGTCGGCCTCGGTGGCGCTGTTGGTCAATATCGGGCTGAACCTGCTGCTGATGCAGGTGATGGGGCATGTCGGGATTGCTCTGGCCACCGCCATTGGCGCGTGCGTCAACAGCGGCACGCTGTTCTTTATCCTGCGGCGGCGCGGCTGGTTCGTCCCCGATGCCCGCCTGAAGCAGCGGACCATCCGCCTGTTTCTTGCCACCGGCGTGATGGCCGCCGCCGTCGAGGCTGCCGAGTGGGGCTTGCAGCAGTGGCCGCTGACGCACGGGGTGATGAATGCCGGTCTGCTGTCTGCCCTGATCCTGTTGGCCGTGTTGGTGTTCTCGCTGGCAGCCATCGTGTTGGGGGTGGTCAAAAGAGCCGACTTCGCGCTGTTCAAGCGGTTGCGGCGGCGTCCGGCCAAATCCCCGGAACAGGAGCCGCCGCAGGAGTCGTCTTGATCTTGTGGCATGATTGCGATAAGCCCGCAGACGGACCGGCCCAACGCGGTCCCTCGCGCCGCATCCACCTGCAACCAGAGTGATGGTATGAAACGCATTTTTTCGGGCGTCCAGCCCACCGGCAACCTGCACCTTGGCAATTATCTGGGGGCCATCCGCAACTGGGTGCGCCTGCAGGATGACTATGAAGACTGCATCTTCTGTGTCGTTGACCTGCACGCCATCACCGTCTGGCAGGACCCGGCGGCGCTGACCAAGGCCACCCGCGAAGTGGCAGCGGCGTTCATCGCGGCGGGAATCAACCCGGAAAAGGCCGTGCTGTTCAACCAGTCCCAGGTTCCGGCGCATGCGCAACTGGCGTGGGTGTTCAACTGCGTGGCCCGCATGGGCTGGCTGAACCGCATGACCCAGTTCAAGGAAAAGGCGGGCAAGAACCGGGAAAACGTCTCGGTTGGCCTGTATGCCTATCCGAACCTGATGGCGGCCGACATTCTGGCCTACAAGGCAACCCATGTGCCGGTGGGCGAGGACCAGAAACAGCATCTGGAACTGACCCGTGATATCGCGATCAAGTTCAATAACGACTTCGGCAAGGAGGTCTTCCCGATCACCGAGCCGCTGATCTTTGGCGAAGGCACCCGCGTGATGTCGCTGCGCGACGGCACCAAAAAGATGTCGAAGTCCGATCCGTCGGACTATTCGCGCATTACGCTGGTCGATGATGCCGACGCCATTGCCCAGAAAATCCGCAAGGCGAAGACCGATCCCGAGCCGCTGCCGGAAACTGTCGAAGGTCTGGAAGGTCGCCCGGAAGCCGCCAACCTGATCAACATCTACGCCGCCCTGTCCGACCGGACCCGTGCGGAGGTGATGGGCGAAATGGGCGGCAAGGCATTTTCGGAATTCAAGACCCTGCTGACCGATCTGGCGGTGTCGGTGCTGGCCCCGATGACCACCCGCATGAACGAACTGCTGGCCGATCAGGCCGAACTGGATGCGATCCTGCGCCGTGGTGCCGAACGGGCCAACGAGATCGCCTCGCCGATCCTGGACGAAGTTTACGATGCGGTGGGTTTCCTGCGTCCGTAAGAAAGGAAGGCGCGGCATATCTGTACCCCAAGAGAAATTACCAGCATTCAGGGTATCTCTTGGGGCCATGCCTCCTAAAATGGGGGAGTGTTTCCGGCTTCTCCAGCACTGCGTTTTTACGGGAATCAGCTATAGTAGGCTGTCAACCGTAAGGTGTTTGTGATGCTGACTCTGACCATTCGCTCGACCCATGCCGCCGATTGCGATGTCGCCATGCAGTTTGCGCGTGACGCAGGGAATGCTGATGCCTGTCCCCCATCCGAAGAGATCCTGTGTGATGCCATCAGTTCCCGGCGGGGCTATGCCCTGATGCTGAACGGGCAGATGTCAGGATTGATTGTTGCCTTGCGGCATTATGGGGAAAACCTTGCCATCGAGGCCCCATGGCGCGAGATCGTCTTTTACGGTGCCCAACCCGAAGGGTTCGGGCTGTTCAAGGTGATGCTGGCGGTGGCCTGTGTCAGCGAGGCCGTCATGTCACCGGGGGCCGATGCCATATTCATGGCCGTCCCGCAGAATGTTTTCCCGCAAACGGCGGCCTGCATCTCCGCAGGTCTGGTGCCATGGATACCCGACGAGCCATTGATGCGGTCATGGGTGATGGCGAGAACGGTTCATGCCACATCCGGGCAGGATGATCCTGATATCCTGCTCGCCAAAGCCGAGCAGTCATTGCACTTCCTGCGCTTGCAGCCTGACGGGCTGACCCAGCTTGCCTATAACCTGCTGCGCTGGGATCAGCCGGACAGCCTGCTGATCCGTCCGGCCAGCCGGAACCACGGGGCAGCCCTGCCTGCCTCCCTGTTGCTGAGTGTCGACGCGCTGTTAAGCCATCGCACCGCCGTGGAAGAGGTCGCACAAGCCGATTATACCTATCAGCGTTTGCTGCGGGATCAGGCTTTGCTGCGGTTCTGAGCCGATAGGCTCATGCCTTCGGCGGGATGTGGAGTGGTGCCCTCACGCTTTGGGATTTAATAATTTATTGCATCTCCGGCGAGACTGTTTGTAATCTTTGGTGGTTATGATAGAGGGTGTTCTTGTTTGTATGTGGCATGTGATTTCAGAAAAAATCATGCTTCTGCGAATGAAAATTTTTTATATACACTCTATGGTGTATAATTGCGGTATGGAGTAATAAATTGATATATCGCCGTGATATAGATGGACTTCGTTCTATCGCAATTATTCCTGTTGTTCTTTTTCATGCAGGTATATCATCATTCTCTGGCGGATTTGTTGGTGTTGATATTTTTTTTGTTATCTCTGGATTCTTGATTACGTCTCTGATGGTGAGCGAAATCAAGGAAGGTCGTTTCTCTATTGTAAAATTCTACGAACGCCGTCTGCGGCGGTTGTATCCGGCCCTCTTCGTTACCCTGATGGTAACAAGCATATTCTGTGCAATGATATTGACGCCGGATGATTTCTTGTATTTTTCGAAGGCGCTGCTTTCTGCAACATTATTTTTGTCGAATGTATTCTTTTACATTACAACAGGATATTGGGCGACTCCAGCCAGTTCAAATATATTATTGCATATTTGGTCTTTGTCTATTGAAGAGCAATTTTATATTTTCTTCCCACTGTTTCTATTGCTTGGGATGCGCCTGAAGAGAGGCGGTTATCTCAAAATAATGTTGGTCATTTTTTTCTTTATCTCTCTGTTTCTCAATCAATGGGCGGCCGCAGACCATCTGGCTGCTGCTTTCTTTTTGTTGCCTGCCCGAGCATGGGAGCTTCTTTTGGGGGCGATTCTGGCTCTCGGGGTGCTGCCAGTGTCGTCTCGCAAAATCTGGCATGAAGGAGCGGGGCTCCTGGGTGGCGGCATGATACTGACCAGCATTTTTCTTTATACGGATGTTGCCAATTCCTTGGGGTTTACGATGCTGGTACCCTGTCTGGGGGCGGCCCTCGTCATCTATGCGGGAATGGCACCAACGGGACCGACTTTTGTATCACGGATGATAGGGGTTTCCCCACTCGTGATGATCGGTAGAATTTCGTATTCCCTGTATCTGTTCCATTGGCCGATCATTACGCTTTGGACGTATCGCCTGGATCGTCCAACAAATAATATGGATATATTCCTGTGGATTATATCCTCTCTTGTTCTTTCCTATTTTTCCTGGCGTTTTATCGAGACCCCATTCCGAAAATCTGTTTATTTTAGCCGGAGAATCATTTTCGTATCCGCTCTGGTCGGGGCAATGGTTCTGACACTATTTGGTCTGTTTGGTGTCACCAGCAACGGATGGCCTGCCCGTTACCCCGAGCTTGCCTTGAAGTTCTGGTCTGCAGCGCCGGTCAATCCACGACCGCAGTGTATGGCTTCCAAAGCAATGGTTACAGGCAATCAATACTGTACCTATGGCTCTCAGACGGTGGCTCCCACCTGGGCTCTGTGGGGTGACAGCCATTCCGAGCGGCTGGTCGGCTTGCTGGATGAAATGGCGAGCAGCCGTGGTATTGCGTTGACCTATTTCGGCCATGGCGGTTGCCCGCCGTTTGGTGGAATAGGGAACATTGGGCAACCGACGTGCTATCAACACAATCAGCAGGCTCTGGGGGATATTCTGGCGTCGAAGACGATCAAGAATGTGATTCTGTCAGGATACTATAGCTTGTATCTGGAAGGTCGCTTTGATCTCCTGGATCAGAGCAAGGCTGTAGACGTGCTTACCGACCAGAGGCGTCAATTGCTGTCTCGTGAGAAGATGATCGAGGTTTATGGGAATGCTGTTCGCTCCACCGTTTCTTCCTTGATCGCTGCAGGTATTCACGTCCATCTGGTCTACCCGGTGCCTGATACGGGCTTTGATGTTCCAAAGGCGATGGTGCGTCATTTGATGGCGGGGCAAGACCCCTTTGCCTTGACAGTTCCTTTCGAGCAATACAAAAAGCGCAATCAGGTAATTATGCAGATTTTTGATGAATTGCCGGATAGTCCGCTCCTGAGCCGCATTTATCCTGCCAGTGTTCTTTGTGACAGTCAGTCCTGCCGTACCAGCGATGGCCAGGTGCCGCTCTATCATGATAGTAACCACCTCTCGGCCGACGGAGCACGGCTTCTTGTTCCGCTCCTGCACTTTGAATAAAGAGCAGGTCGTCGTCCGAACTGCTGGAGCATTGTGCGAAAAGCGGGAACCGGTTTTCGCAAAAACAATGCGACAAAACAAAATGTTAGAGCGGCGTGCCTGCGTCGGATTTAACGCACGCTGCTCTAGACCAGCTTGCGTTAAATCCGACGCCACAGTACACGACAGAAAAAGAACAGGGTCGTGGAGCAGTGCTCCACGACCCTGTTTTTGTCCCGCCACCAGTCGTCGCAGGGGGGAAGCGTCCTTAATGCTGCAGGATCTTGGCCAGGAACTGCTGGGCGCGGTCAGAGCGGCCATTGATATCGCCAAAGAAGGTGTCCTTGGTGCAGTCTTCGACGATCTGTCCACGATCCATAAAGATCACCCGGTCGGCAACCTTGCGCGCAAAGCCCATTTCGTGGGTCACGCACATCATGGTCATGCCTTCCTGAGCCAGCTGCACCATCACGTCCAGCACTTCGTTGACCATTTCCGGGTCAAGGGCCGAGGTCGGTTCGTCGAACAGCATCACCACCGGGTCCATCGCCAGAGCGCGGGCAATGGCGACGCGCTGCTGCTGGCCGCCGGACAACTGGCCGGGATGCTTGTGGGCGTGGGCGGCAAGGCCAACGCGGTCGAGCAGGGCAAGGCCTTTCTGGGTGGCCTCATCCTTGCTGCGACCCAGCACCTTGATCTGGGCGATGGTCAGGTTTTCGGTGATCGTCAGATGGGGAAACAGCTCGAAATGCTGGAACACCATGCCGACGCGCGAACGCAGCCTGGGCAGGTTGGTCTTCGGCGAGGCAATCGAGGTGCCATCAACAACGATATCCCCTTGCTGGAACGGCTCAAGGGCGTTGACGCACTTGATCAGCGTGGACTTGCCAGAACCCGAGGGACCGCAGACCACCACCACTTCGCCCTTCTGGACCTCGGTGCTGCAATTGGTCAGCACCTGAAAGTCGCCGTACCACTTGTTGACGTTCTGGATGGAAATCATACGGCTAACCTCTTTTGCAGATGCTTGACGGCGCGCGAGGCGGTGAAGCTGATGACAAAGTAAACCAGGCCGGCAAAGATCAGGAATTCATGGGGCTGGCCCAGAATGTCCCCACGGGAACGGGCGGCGTTCAACAGGTCCATCAGACCGACGGTGTAGACCAGCGAGGTATCCTGAAACAGGATGATGCTTTGCTGCAGCAGCAGCGGGGTCATTTTGCGAAAGGCCTGCGGCAGGATCACCAGACGCATGGTCTGGCCATAGGTCATCCCCAGTGCATAGGCGGCGCCCATCTGGCCGCGCGGAATGGCCTGAATGCCGGCGCGGACGATTTCGCAGAAATAGGCGGCCTCGAACATCACAAAGGCGACCAGACACGAGCTGAACGCTCCGACCGGAGTATCAACCCCGGTGATCCAGCGCAGGACGAACGGCACGGCAAAATAGAACCAGGTGATCACCAGCAGCAGCGGGATCGAGCGGAAGTAACTGACGTAGGTCGCCGCAATTTTGGCCAGTGTCTTGTTGTGCGACAGGCGCATCAGGGCCAGAGCCGTTCCCAGGGCGACACCACCACAGACGCCCAGAACCAACAGTTCCAGGGTGGTGATCATGCCGATCCACAGACCGGGCAGGGCGGGAATGATTGCCGAGAAATCCATTACTTGCCTCCCACCGAGATCAGGCCCGGAACGGCGACCCGCTTTTCAATCCAGCGCATGATCATCATCAGGCTCATGTTCAGGACGAAGTAAATCAGGGTGGCCAGTGTAAAGGCTTCGAACAGGTTGGCGCTGAATTCGGCGGTCTGCTTGGTCTGGGCCAGCAGTTCCATCAGGCCGATCAGCGAGGCGACCGAGGAGTTCTTGAAGATGTTCAGGAATTCGCTGGTCAGCGGCGGAATGATGATGCGGAACGCCTGCGGCAGCAGCACGGTGGTGTAAACCTGCGGCAGGGTGAACCCCAGGGCATAGCCAGCGTTCAACTGGCCCTTGGGCAGGGCCTGAATGCCGGTGCGCACCTGTTCGCACACGCGGGCAGCGGTGAACAGGCCAAGGCAGACAACGACCGACAGATAGGCCGAGGCGGCGGGGGACAGGTCTTGCTTGAACCACATTTCCAGCGGTTCGGGCAGCAGGTCAGGGACCAGAAAGTACCACAGGAACAACTGTACCAGCAGGGGCACGTTGCGGAAGATTTCCACGTAGGTGGTGGCGATGGTGGCGAGCAGGCGGTTCGGCACCGTGCGCATGACGCCCAGCAGCGAGCCTAACACCAGGGCAATCAGCCAGCCGACCAGCGAAATGGCAATCGTCCATCCCAGACCGGTGACGAACCAGTCGAGATAGATTTCCGATCCAATGCCGGTGGACTGAAAGAAAACGCCCCAATTCCAGTTATAGTTCATGCGAGTTGCCCCATGAGGTCACGCAAACCGAAAACGGGCACCATGGTCCCCGAGCGGGGGATGGGCCCTTGTGGGTACGGTTGGACAGGCCCCTGTGGAGCCCTCGACGGAAAGGCCTCTGTGAGACCCTCGGGATGTCCGGCCTTTGCGGGAAAGGCCGGACACCAGCAAGCGGCTTAGAGCTGCTCGGCCGACTTGTCGGTCGGGTTGGCAATCAGCTTCTTCAGCTGCTCGCTCATCGGGAAGTTCAGGTTCAGGTCCTTCGGCGGCACCGGGCTCTGGAACCAGCGCTTGTAGATTTCGTTGATTTCGCCGGACTTGTAGGTGTCGCTGATCGCCTGGTCAACCACGGCCTTGAACGCCGGGTCTTCCTTGCGGACCATGCAGCCATAGATTTCGAACGATTGCGGGGTGCCGACGACTTCCCAGTCGGCCGGCTTCTTGGCCTTGGCGATTTCTCCGTACAGCAGCACGTCGTCCATCATGAAGGCAACGGCACGGCCCGATTCCAGCATCAGGAACGCTTCGCCGTGGTCCTTGGCCGAGATGATGTTCATCTTCATGCCCTTGTCGGCATCCAGAGCCTTCAGCAGGCGTTCGGAGGTGGTGCCCGCAGTGGTCACCACGTTCTTGCCGGCCAGATCCGGGAAGTCCTTGATCTTCGACTTCTTGTTCACCAGCAGACGGGTACCGACCTCAAAGATGCCAACCGAGAAATCAACCTGCTGCTGACGTT
This sequence comes from Insolitispirillum peregrinum, assembly GCF_900156605.1. GTDB lineage: Bacteria > Pseudomonadota > Alphaproteobacteria > Rhodospirillales > Rhodospirillaceae > Insolitispirillum > Insolitispirillum peregrinum. The sequence goes on from NZ_FTOA01000004.1 coordinate 366,291, forward strand.
CGATGTTGTTGGTGGTCGAGCCGCATTCCAGATCGACGGTGCCGTTCTGGACCAGCGGGATACGGGTCTGCGAGGTCACCAGATTGTAGCGGACCTTCAGGTCCGGCATGGCGAGCTTCTGCTTCAGGGCATCGACGACCTTCAGCTGCAGCTCGTGCGAATAGCCGATCGGCTGCTGCGGATCGGTGCCGAGGTACGAGAAGGGAATCGAAGAGTCGCGATGGGCGAGAACAATCGTGCCGCTCTCCTTGATCTTCTTCAGCGTGCCGGTCAGCTCTTCGGCGAACGCCGGGGCGCTCAACAGGCTCGCCGCCAGAGCCAGGCCAATGACGCGGGAAAGAATGGTCTTGGTCATGCAGATGCCTCACTTCTTGTTGCTGTGTCCGTTGGTGGACAGGGTCAACGGACGCGTCGATCGAAAACCGAGCCGTCCCTGGGAAAGCCATGAGCACGTAGCGTGCCAGATCTGCGTAATTCGAATGATCGCTGTTTTTGCCAGTATCTCCAAGGCATTGGAGATATGCTTTTGTCGGCATGGTCTGAAAGAACCATGAAAAACGTTCGGTTTGCCGAATAGGGTGTTCGGATTTCCGAATGGTGGCTTGATCTATGCGCGTTCTCTGATAGACCAGTATTTACCAACAGTTTACCTGATCCATACCCAAAAGATGAGCATTTTGTCATGCAGAGTACAAGAGGGGGTGTTCGAAAATCCGAACGTTCGGGGTTTTGGACCCGCTGGTTAAAGGGGCAGGGAGCCTGAAGGAAAACAGGCATGTCCTCTTGGTCGCCTGTTTTTTGTGCGCTGCACCGTAAACCGGACGCCTGGGGCGTTTTCACTCAGCACAGTACACGACAGCTTGGGAACAAGGACGTGGAGCGCTGCTCCACACCTCGCTGGGGCCTTGAGGCCCCAGACCCCACTTCTTTGACCATAAAAGAAAAAGTGGGGGTTTGGGGGCGTCGCACCCAAACGGGTTTGGGCGGTAGCCCACTCTTTTCCACCAACTGCCGTGTCCTGTGACCACTTTTCGCACAATGCTCCAGCACGGGCGCAACAAAAAGCCCGCCTGCGGACTGTCCGGCAGGCGGGCGGGTACATGACGTCAACGGATGGCGGCAAAGGGTCGACCTTACCGGCTGAGCAAAATTCCCAGCAGGGCCACCACCAGCGCCCACGGCAGCCAGGCGGGGAACAGGCTGCGGCGGCCCGCGGTCAGGGCGCCTTGACGGGCCATTTCGCGCACGGTGTCGGGGTGCAGCTTCAGGCCCTCCGAGCTGATCATGCGGGCGGCCTGTTCGGCCTGGACCAGAATGCTCGGCAGCTTTTCCAGCGAGCGGGCGGTGCCGACCACCGCCGCCTTGATGCGGGCCTCGGGGCCGAGGTTGCTGCGCATCCAGTCGGTGATCAGCGGCTGGGCCAGTTCCCACATGTTGATTTCCGGCGCCAGAACACGACCAACACCTTCGGCCAGCAGCATCGATTTTTGCAACAGCAACAGTTGCGGCTGGGTTTCCATCGAAAAGGTTTCCGTGACCGCGAACAATTGCCCCAGCAGGCGGGCGATCGAGATTTCCTGAATCGGCTTGCCAAAGATCGGCTCGGCAATCGAGCGGGCGGCCTGAGTGAAGGCATCGACGCTCTTGTCGGCGGGCACCCATCCGGCCTCGAAATGGACTTCGGCCACCCGGCGATAGTTGCCGGTCAGGAAACCCAGCAGCATTTCCCCCAGAATGCGGCGGGTTTCGTGGTCAACACGGCCTGTGATGCCGAAATCGACCGCCACAATCACCCCGTCGGCCTGCACGAACAGGTTGCCGGGGTGCAGGTCGGCATGAAAGAAGCCGTCACGGAACACCATGTTGAAAAAGGCATTGGCGGCGCGGGTGATCACCTCGACCGGGTCCAGCCCGGCGGCGGCGATCTTTTCGCGTTCATCGAGCGAAATGCCGGTGATGCGTTCCTGAGTCATCACCGACCGGCTGGTGCGTTGCCAGTCGATCTCCGGGATGCGGAAAGTTTCGTCTCCCTCGAAATTTTCCGACATTTCGGCTGCGGCGGCAGCTTCGAAACGCAGGTCCATCTCGATGTTGACCGACTCTTCAAAGGTGGCGATGGTATCGACCGGTCGCAGGCGGCGCAGGTGCGGCTGGACGCGCTCGATCAGGCGGGCCAGCCAGTAAAACAGCGCAATATCGCGGCGGAACTGCTGTTCAACACCGGGACGCAGCACCTTGACCGCCACCGGGCGGCCGTCGGGGGTGACGGCAAAGTGCACCTGTGCGATCGACGCGGCTGCCACGGGCGTTTCGTCAAAGCTGCTGTACAGGCTTTCCAGCGGCTGTTCAAACTCGCCTTCGATGATCGCACGGGCTTCGGCAAACGAGAACGGTTGCAGCTTGTCCTGCAAATAGGTCAGGTCGGCAGCCACCTCTTCGCCCAGCAGATCAGGGCGGGTGGACAGGGCCTGTCCCAGCTTGATGAATGTCGGTCCCAGCTCGGCGAAGGCCCGCGCCAGCCGCTGTCCCGGTCGTCCTTCCGCCGGACGGCGGTAAACCGCACGGGCGACACCGATCAGCTCCCGCAGGGCCGGCACGTCTTCCAGCGGGAACAGGGCATCGTGGCGCGCCAGAACGCGGGCGATCTGGAACAGGCGGGACAGGTTGCGGGCGGTACGGATCATGCCGGGCTACTCTGAATCGTGGGAATGTCGTTGGGGGCCTGTCCGTACCGCCGTCAGATGCGCCAGCCGGAATGGATGGCCGCGATACCGCCGGACAGGTTGCGATAGCTGCACTGGGACAGCCCGGCCTTTTTCATCCGCTCGATCATCTGTTCCTGCGGCGGGAACTGGCGGATGCTTTCGGCCAGATACTGATAGGCCTCGCGGTTGCGGGCCACCACCTGACCCATCACCGGCAGGATCTTGAACGAATAGACATCGTACAATTGGTCCAGCACCGGCATCACCACCTTGGAAAATTCCAGGCACATGAAACGACCGCCGGGCTTCAGCACGCGGCGGGCTTCGCGCATCGCCAGATCAATGTCGGTGACGTTGCGCAGGCCAAAGGCGATGGTATAGGCGTCAAAGCTGGCATCAGGGAACGGCAGGTGCTGGGCGTCGCCCTCGACCCATTCGATGTTGCGCAGGATGTTGCGGTTGACCGCCCGGTCCCGACCAACGCGCAGCATTTCGCCGTTGATGTCGCACACGGTCACGCTGGCATCCGGCTGATCGTCCTTTTGCCGCTTTTGCGCCTGCGACAGAAAGCGAAAGGCGATGTCGCCGGTTCCACCCGCCACGTCCAGCAGTTTCTGTCCCGGTCGCGGAGCCAGCATTTCAATGAAGCGATCTTTCCACAGGCGGTGGACACCGCCGCTCATCAGATCGTTCATCAGGTCGTAATTGCTGGCGACCGAGTCGAACACCTCGCGCACCAGATGTTGCTTTTCCTCGGTCTTCACCGTGCGGAAGCCGAAGTGCGTGGTCGCGCCAACGCCGGACGGCGCAGCAGCGGGGGACTCGGATGACGGGTCGGCGGGGGTGTTGAGTTCGGTCATGGCGCGCACAATAGCCTAAGGGCAGGACGAACGCTATATAGAGACAGGTTGGCGCGAACGACAACCACCGAATGCCGTTCGCCAATGGAAAGTCATGAAAAAAGCAGGGAGACACCGGGATCATGCCGGAATTACCCGAGGTCGAAACCGTCTGTCGCGGGCTGGCCGCCGTGTTGGAGGGACACCGTCTGGAGTCGGTCACGCTGCGGCGGGCCAATTTGCGCCAGCCGTTCCCCGATGGCTTTGTCGCAGCCGTGCAGGGGCGGCGGGTCGAACGGATCTGGCGACGGGCCAAATACTATCAGTGGCTGCTGGATGACGGGCAGGTGATTCTGGGTCATCTGGGGATGTCGGGAACCTTTGAGGTCAGCCCGCCGGGGTCCAATCTGGCACCGCCCGGCAAGCATGACCATGTGGTGATCCTGACCGACCACGGGGCGATGGTCACCTATCGTGATCCGCGCCGCTTTGGTCTGATGACCCTGACCACGCTGGATGAGTTGCCCCGCCACCCGCTGGTGCGCGATCTGGGCCCCGAGCCGCTGGGCGAGGACTTCGATGCGCTGGTGTTGCAGCGGGCGCTGGCCGGGCGGCGCAGCCCGGTCAAGCCGGTGCTGATGGATGCCTCGGTGGTGGTGGGGGTGGGCAACATCTATGCCTCCGAGTCGCTGTTCCGCGCGGGCATCGACCCCCGGCGTCCTGCCCTCAGTCTGTCGTTTGCCGATTGCCAGACACTGGTGGACGCGATCCGCACGGTGCTGGCCGAGGCGCTGGCCTCGGGGGGATCATCCCTGCGCGACCACCGGCTGGTAAACGGCGAGCTGGGCTATTTTCAGCATCATTTCGCCGTCTATGACCGGGCGGGAAACCCCTGTCCGGGCTGCATCTGTGACCTAGCGGAAACCGGCGGAGTGCAACGGATTGTTCAAACTGGCCGCTCCACTTTTTACTGTGGTCAGCGTCAAAGGTGATGATACCGTACCGAACCATGCGATACTTACGCCGTTTTCAGACCGCTGGCCGGTCGCCGCTCCTGACTCTGTGCTGCCGCCTGTCCGTCGCCGGACTGGTGGCCGGTGGGGCCTTTTTCTCTGTGCCGGATTTCTCTGCGCCGGATATGGGGGGCGGAATGGGGCTGGTGGCCCCCGCCTTTGCCGGATCGACCGGCTTTATCGATGACCTGGTGGATGTGCCCCTGATGCCGGGGCTGTCACTGACTGCGGCTGGCGGTGCTGTGCCGGACATTCCGGCCAGTTGCCAGATGGGCGACTACCTTTTCACCACACCGGCAGGGAGCATTGGCGAGGCCTATGCCTATGGGCGCGTGACGCGCTCGGCGGTCGAGGCGTTCTATGCTGAAACCTTGCCGCAGATCGGCTGGAACCTGATCGGGTCCAGGGCCGAAGGAGTCCTTTACAGCCGTGAAAGCGAAGACTTGCTGATCGCCATCAATGAAAACGCAGGGATGGTAACGGTCTGCTTCCAGATGAAGCCGGCAAAATAGTCTCTGTTCCCTGTCGCGTATCGCTAAAACAAGAAACAGCCTACGCTCTGTACAGCAATACCTCACTCGAGATTCAATAAAAGGGGAGTTCTTCCATGTCTTACGAGCAGATTCTGGTCGAGATTCGTGGCAACGTCGGTCTGATTACCCTCAACCGGCCAAAGGCGCTGAACGCTTTGTGCGCCCAGTTGATCAAGGAACTTGGCCAGGCCCTGGACGAGATGGAAGCCAATGCGGATATCGGCGCGGTGGTTCTGACCGGTTCGGAAAAGGCGTTTGCCGCCGGGGCCGACATCAAGGAAATGGCTGGCAAGTCCTACATGGATGTCTATTTGGCCGATTTCATCACCGTTGGTTGGGAACGGGTCACCAAGTGCCGCAAGCCGGTGATTGCGGCGGTGGCTGGCTTTGCCCTCGGCGGTGGCTGTGAACTGGCGATGATGTGCGATTTCATCCTGGCCGGTGACAACGCCAAGTTCGGCCAGCCGGAAATCACCATTGGTACCATGCCGGGCGCTGGTGGCACCCAGCGTCTGACCCGCTTTGTCGGCAAGTCCAAGGCGATGGAAATGTGCCTGACCGGTCGTCAGATGGCCGCTGACGAAGCCGAGCGTTCGGGGCTGGTCAGCCGTATCGTGCCGGTTGCCGATCTGGTTGCCGAGGCCGTCAAGGTTGCGCAGCGAATCGCCGACATGTCGCGCCCGGTGGTGATGATGGTGAAGGATTCGGTCAACCGTTCCTACGAAACCACCCTGAGCGAAGGGGTGCATTTCGAACGCCGCCTGTTCCACTCCACCTTTGCCACCGAAGACCAGAAGGAAGGCATGGCCGCCTTTGTCGAAAAGCGCCAGCCGAAGTTCACTGGCCGTTAAGGCTTTGAAAACAGCCTGATTTCCTGAGAAAATCCCCCGCTGTACCGACCGTGTGCGGCGGGGGATTCCTGTCAGGACAGGTCCGGGCCGCATCGGCGGGTATCTGCACCACAATGGGCAGCAAAACCCGAGAGAGATATTGACCTTTGCGGCGTCTTCCCATATAAACCGCGCTTCTCGCGACATGCGATCCGGTTTCAGTCTGTTTACGGAAAGACAAAACGATGGCTCACCACAAGTCGGCCCAGAAGCGTATCGTCCGCAATACGAAGCGCTATGCGATCAACCACGCGCGCAAGAGCCGCATCCGCACCTTCCTCAAGAAGGTGGAAGTGGCCATTGCCTCGGGCGATCAGACCTCCGCTGCTGCTGCCTTCAAGGCCGCCCAGCCGGAACTGATGAGCGGCGTCACCAAGGGCGTGTTCCACAAGAACACTGCGTCCCGCAAGGTGTCCCGCCTGAACGCCCGTATCAAGGCGATGGCTGCCTAAGCTGCCATCAAGCGGAAGGGGTGCCTTTGGGTACCCCTGCCTGTTTGACGGTCTTGCAGGCGGGATCAGTCCGGTGGACTGCTTCCTCCAGCGCAAGAACAAGCTGCGGACGTACTTTGCGCGCAAGGTACTCTCTACAAACGCTGTACGGAAAAGCCAGGCTTGGCTTTTGCGGCGGCGTTTGTCGTTTTGGAGATAACGCACCGCAGGATATGCGTCTGCTGTAAAACAAAAAGGTCATGGAGCGCTGCTTCACACCTCGCCGGGGCCTCAAGGCCCCGGGCAGGCTTATCCACAGAATGCACGGTTCCCCCGCAGGGCCGTGCAATTTTTTTATCCTGATTTTTCTGTCTGCCTGCATCTTGAACAGGGATGAACCCTGTCCGAGTCGCTGTTTTTTCTTGCCGATTCGTGTGTTTGTTTATGGCGTCTGCGAATCGGCGAGCGGGTGGGCTGTGGATGGTTTCAGAACAATATCTAGTCGCCTGTGGATAATGGCAGCCCCATCGTATGGGGGGGATTGTGCGGGTGCTGATGACAGGATCATGGTCTTAACTTTGCGAAATGCACAGGGTGATCAAGGACTATCTCTATTTTTATCGTTTATAAACAGTTAGTTGAGTGTTTTTCGAGTCGGCCCGTTGGCGAGTCTGCCTGTACGGAGAACCCTATGACGGGCTGCTGGCAAGCCCTCTGTCCGTCAAGACAAAAGATTCTCGCAATTCGCATCAAGGCCCGTTGCCAAGGTCAGAGCTTGGGGATAAGTTCTGCTCCCTGAGGTGCCAGAGACTTTTCCACAGGGGCTGTTGGACAGTCTTTCCGGTGCAAATCCTCATAAAATTCAAGTCTTCATTCGTTTATTAAACAATAAGCGAGTGGTCTTCTGTTCTTTACGCTGTTGTTGTTGGCTTTTGCCAAGAAGAGCGATGAACGGATGTTTTGGCGTCTCTTGTGGGTGGCCCGAGCGGCTTATCCACAGGGTTTATGTGATGGCTCCGATGGAGCTGCCTGCGGAGTATGCTAATGACTGATCTTCGGGTGGATGACCCGTCCGTGAAGCAATGGCACCGTGTTTGCGGTCGCTTGCGGGAAGAAGTGGGAGATGCGGCTTACCAGAGCTGGGTCAAGCCGATGATGCTGGGGGGCATTGCCGATGGGCAGGTCCGGCTGGCGGTTCCCACACGCTTTTTGCGCGACTGGGTGAACACCCATTATGCCGAGCGGATTCGCGCCCTGTGGGCGGGGGAGAATCCCGAAGTGCGGGCGGTGAAGGTCGAGGTGGCCAAGGCGGCAGCGCCGCGGATGCCCGCCCGTCGCGCGGCGGCTCCGCAGCCCGAGCCGGTCCCCGAACCGGTGCCGGTGCGGAAAAAGGCCGCTCCGCGCAAAAAGCCGGTGGCGTCGGCTGTTGATCCGCTGCCTGCGCCGTCGGTCGAATCCGTTCTGGTCCCGGTCAAGCCGGCGGCCCGCAAGGCTGCCCCGCGCAAGACCGCCGCGAGCAAGGTCGCGGCGAAGGTCGAGGACAGTGCGCCCGTTTCCGCTCCTGCCCCAGTGAAGGCCCGTAGCAAAACCGTGACCAAAGCTGCCTCTCCCAAAGCGCCAGCCAAAGGTGCGACCAAAACCGCTCCGCTACAGCCTGCGCCCGTCGAGGCCCCCGTCGAGGCTCCGGTGGTGCGTATTGACGCTGCCGTTGCGGCAGTGGCGATGGCGGTGAGCAAGGCTGGCAAGCTGATTCGCATCCCGACCTCGCTGGCGGCGGCTGCGCCGATGCCCGTCGCGGTCCCCGTGCCGGTGACTGCCGAGGCACCAGCCCCCGTTCGCAAGGCGACGACGCGCAAGCGGGCCCCGGTTGCCGAGGCGGTTGTGGTTGAAGCCCCGGCGCCTGCCCCGGTGAAGGCTCGCAGCAAAACCGTGAGCAAGGCTGCCGCCCCCAAGGCGACTCCGGTGAAGGCGACTCCGGCAAAATCCCGCGCCGGGGCGAAAGCTGCCGGTGCGCCGTCGGTGCCTGAAAATGATTTCCGCTCGGCACCGTCGTTTGTCGACCGGGCGTTGCCGACCTTTGATGAAGATGATTTCGACTATGCCGAAGGTGGCTTTGCCGCCCCGGATTTCGACGACCTGCCGGATTTGCCCTCGGCCCGTTCCACTGTCCCCTTGCTGCCTGCCGGTGGCGTGACGACGACGGTGGTCAGCGATGCGGTCGATGATGGCCTGTCGGCTCCGCTGGACCCGCGCTATACCTTTGAAAACTTTGTCACCGGCAAGCCGAACGAATTCGCTTATGCCGCCGCCCAGCGAGTGGCCGATTCCGACCGGGTGGCCTTTAATCCGCTGTTCCTGTATGGCGGTGTCGGTCTGGGGAAAACCCACCTGATGCATGCCATTGCCTGGGCGATTCGGGAACGGCATCCGGGCCGCCGGGTGGTCTATCTGTCGGCGGAAAAGTTCATGTACAGCTTCGTCAAGGCGCTGCGCTACAAGACGACGATGGACTTCAAGGAACAGTTCCGTTCGGTCGACGTGCTGATGATCGACGACGTGCAGTTCATCTCGGGCAAGGACTCGACGCAGGAAGAATTCTTCCACACCTTTAATGCGCTGGTCGATCAGGGGCGGCAGATCGTCATTTCGGCCGACAAGAGCCCGGCGGACCTCGAAGACATCGGCGACCGCCTGCGCTCGCGTCTGGCCTCGGGGCTGGTGGCTGACATCCATCCGACCACCTATGAACTGCGGCTGGGCATTCTGGCCGCCAAGGCCGAGCAGATGGGCACCGATGTGCCGACCAAGGTGCTGGAGTTTCTGGCCCACAAGATCAGCTCGAACGTGCGCGAACTGGAAGGTGCGCTGACCCGCCTGATCGCCCACGCGCAACTGGTGGGCCGTGACCTGAGTCTGGAAACGGCGCAGGACGTGCTGCGCGATGTGCTGCGGGCCAACGACCGCCGGATCACCATCGAAGACATCCAGAAAAAGGTCGCCGAGCATTTCCAGATCCGCCTGTCGGACATGGGCTCGGCCCGCCGGTCGCGCTCGGTGGCGCGTCCGCGACAGGTGGCGATGTATCTGTCCAAGCAACTGACCAGCCGCTCGCTGCCGGAAATCGGCCGCAAGTTCGGGGGCCGCGACCACACCACGGTGATGCACGCGGTGAAAAAGGTCGAGGAACTGATCGGCAGCGACGACACCTTTGCCGAAGACGTCGATCTGCTGCGGCGGATGCTGGAAGTCTGATCGTTACCGTTTGGGGAACCCGGAAAATTCAGGCTGGCGGGGTGGTTTGGCTATGCTAGACTACCCGGCCCATCTTGGTGGGCCGACCCGGAATGTCCGTGTGTCGTCCGGTCGCGCCCGCTCCCTGATTATGATTTCCGTCACCGCAGTTTGCGGATGGCGATGACAGCGAGTGATACGACCCGTGAAACTGACCATTGAACGCAGCGTGCTTCTGAAGTCCCTCGGTCACGTTCAGAGCGTGGTCGAGCGCCGGAATACCCTGCCGATCCTGTCGAACGTCAAGCTGGAAGCCACCGCCGAAGGGCTGGCGCTGAATGCCACCGACATGGATCTGGACATCATCGAGCGGGTGTCCGCCGCCGTCGAGCGGCCCGGTGCCACCACCGCCCCGGCCCATACCCTGTTCGAGATCGTCCGCAAGCTGCCCGATGGCGCGCAGGTCGAAATTGCCTTTGAACCGGAAGGGTCGCAACTGACCCTGCGCTCGGGGCGGTCGCGCTTTGCCCTGTCCTGTCTGGCGGTCGAAGACTTCCCGTCGATGGCCGACGGCGTGTTCAGCAACAGCTTTACCGTTGCCGCCCCCGACCTGCGGGCGCTGATTGACCGCACCAAGTTTGCCATCTCGACCGAAGAAACCCGCTATTACCTGAACGGCATCTATTTCCACAGCACCACCTCGTCCGGGGTGAACGTGTTGCGGGCGGTGGCCACCGACGGGCACCGGCTGGCGCGGGTGGAAGTCGGTCGCCCCGAAGGCGCCGACAACATGCCGGGCATCATCGTTCCGCGCAAAACGGTGCTGGAACTGCGCAAGCTGATCGAAGAAACCGGCATGGGCGTCACCGTCTCGCTGTCGGAAACCAAAATCCGCTTTGCCTTTGATGACGTGGTGCTGACCTCCAAGCTGATTGACGGTACCTTCCCCGATTATGAACGGGTGATCCCGCAGGATAACGACAAGCTGTTGCGGGTCGGCAAAAAGCTGTTTGCCGATGCTGTGGATCGCGTGTCGGCGATTTCGACCGAAAAGAGCCGGGCGATCAAGGTGGCGATCAGTCCGGGCCTGTTGACCCTGTCGGCCTCCAGCCCCGATGCGGGCAGCGCGGTCGAAGAGATCGAGGCCGACTATGACAGCGCCACCATCGAAATCGGCTTCAACTCGCGCTATCTGATGGAAATCCTGGGGCAGATCGAGGGCGATACCGCCCTGTTCGCCATGGCCGATGCCGCCAGCCCGACAGTGATCCGCGAAACGGACGATGGCGCGGCGCTGTATGTGCTGATGCCGATGCGCGTCTGATCGTCGCCCTGATGGACCCGGTTCCGGGCAGCCCGGCGTTCCTGCCGGTGGGGGTGACGCGCCTGACGGTGCAGAACTTTCGCTGTTATGAACGCCTGCGCCTGGAAACCGATTTGCGCCCGGTGGTGCTGACCGGGCCGAACGGGGTCGGCAAGACCAACCTGCTGGAAGCGGTTTCGTTTCTGGCTCCCGGTCGTGGCTTGCGGCGGGCGAAGCTGTCCGATGTGGTGCGTCATGGTGCGCCACACGGGGCACAGGGCGAATGGGCGGTGGCGGCAGCGGTCCACACCGCCAGCGGCCCGCTGAACATCGGCACCGGGCGGGCGGTTGGGCCGTCGGATCGGCGGATTGTCCGCCTGAATGGCGAACCGGCCCGCAGTCAGGCCGATCTGGGCATGGTCTTGTCGGCGGTCTGGCTGACCCCGGCCATGGACCGGCTGTTTACCGAAAACTCGTCCGGGCGGCGGCGGTTCTTTGATCGGCTGGTCTATGGCCTTGATCCCGATCATGCCAGCCGCCTGTCGGCCTTTGACAAAGCCTATCGCCAGCGTCAGCGCCTGATCCGCGACCAGAGCCGCGAACGGTTGTGGTTCGAGGCGCTGGAAGAAGCAATGGCAGGCCATGCGGTGGCGGTGGCAGCGGCCCGCCGCGACCTGCTGAACCGTCTGGCCGCCGCCATCGACGCCAGCGACGGCCCGTTCCCCAAGGCGGACCTGGCCCTGCACGGCCTGCTGGAAGGCTGGCTGGGCGAGCGGTCGGCGTTGCAGGCCGAGGAAGACTATCGCCTGCTGCTGGCGCGCAACCGCCCGCTGGAACTGGCCGGAGCGCCGACCGAAGGCCCGCAGCGCAGCGATCTGGCCGTTTTTCACCGCACCAAAGGCATGCCTGCCGCCCTGTGTTCGACCGGCGAGCAAAAAGCGTTGCTGATTGCCATGCTGCTGGCGCAGGCGCGGGTACAGGGGGCCTGTCGCGGCTCGGCTCCGCTGTTGCTGCTGGACGAGGTGGCGGCCCATCTCGATGACACCCGCCGCCGGGCCTTGTATCAGGAATTGCTGACGCTGGGGGCGCAGGCGTGGTTGACCGGCACTGATCGGTCTTTATTTGCCGGTCTTGACGACCAGGCACAGTTTTTTGCCGTCGGCGAGGACCATGCTGTTGTGCCTGTTCTTGGTGCTGGACAGTAAAGGGGTGTTTTGGTGGGGGGGAGCTTTAGGTAAAGCCCTGCCGTAAACCCTTGCCAGCCGGGTGGGTAAACTGGTCGGAACCGCCTGTGATCCTTCTTTTTTCTTGTTCCGTCCCGGTGAGCCTATATTATGTGAGTTCGGATTTTTTTAGCGCGTTGATCCCGTTACCGATCATCCCCCGCTGCCCCCGTTACCCAGAGTGAGGACCATGACCGACGCCACCACTGCCGCCAAAAGCTCCGATTACGGCGCCGATTCCATCAAGGTTCTGAAGGGACTGGAGGCTGTCCGCAAGCGACCCGGCATGTACATTGGCGATACCGACGACGGGTCGGGTCTGCACCACATGATTTACGAAGTGGTCGACAATGCCATCGACGAATCCCTGGCCGGCTATTCCGACCGCACCACCGTCCGCCTGAACGGCGATGGCTCGGTGACGGTGCGCGACAACGGGCGCGGCATTCCGGTCGACATTCACAAGGAAGAAGGCGTTTCCGCCGCCGAAGTGATCATGACCCAGCTGCATGCTGGCGGGAAGTTCGACCAGAACAGCTATAAGGTTTCTGGTGGTCTGCACGGCGTTGGCGTGTCGGTGGTCAATGCCTTGTCCGACTGGCTCGACCTGCGCATCTGGCGCGAGGGCTGGGAACACTATGTCCGCTTTGAACATGGTGCGGTGGTCGCTCCGCTGGTGCGGGTGCGCGAGTGCGGGGATGAAACCGGCACCGAAGTGACCTTCTTCGCCAGCCCGTCGATTTTTGCCATTACCGAATACGATTACGACACGCTGGAACATCGCCTGCGCGAACTGGCGTTCCTCAATTCCGGGGTGACGCTGGAACTCAGCGATGCCCGCCATGTCGAACCGCGCTCGACGGTGTTCCATTACGATGGTGGCATTCAGGAATTCGTCCGCTATCTCGACAAGTCGCGCCAGCCGCTGCACGACAGCCCGATTGCGGTTCTCGGTGAACGTGATGGCATTACCGTCGAAGTGTCGCTGGAATGGACCGACGCCTATCACGAAAACACCCTGTGCTTTACCAACAACATTCCGCAGCGTGACGGCGGCACCCATCTGGCCGGTTTGCGCGGGGCGTTGACCCGCACCATTTCGGCCTATGCCCAGGACAGCGGCCTGCTGAAAAAGGAAAAGGTCCAGCCGACCGGCGACGACATGCGCGAAGGCATGACCTGTGTGCTGTCGGTGAAGGTGCCGGACCCGAAATTCTCCAGCCAAACCAAGGACAAGCTGGTGTCGTCGGAAGTCCGCCCGGTGGTCGAAAGCATCGTGTCGGAAAAGCTGGCCGAGTGGTTCGAGGAACATCCGCAGGACGCCCGCAAGGTGGTCGGCAAGGTGGTCGAAGCCGCCGCCGCCCGCGAAGCCGCCCGCCGCGCCCGCGAACTGACCCGCCGCAAGGGGGCGCTGGATATTTCCTCGCTGCCCGGCAAGCTGGCCGACTGCCAGAACCGCGACCCGGCCCAGTCCGAACTGTTCATCGTGGAAGGGGACTCCGCCGGTGGCTCGGCGAAACAGGGGCGTGATCGTGGCTTCCAGGCGATTCTGCCGCTGAAGGGTAAAATCCTGAACGTCGAGCGCGCCCGCTTTGACAAGATGCTCGGCTCGGCGGAAATCGGCACCCTGATCACCGCCATGGGCACCGGCATCGGGCGCGACGATTTCAACATCGACAAGCTGCGCTACCACAAGATCGTCATCATGACCGACGCCGATGTTGACGGCTCGCACATTCGTACCCTGCTGTTGACCTTCTTCTTCCGCCAAATGCCGGAAATCATCGAGCGCGGCTATTTGTACATCGCCCAGCCGCCGCTGTACCGCGCCAAGCGGGGCAATTCCGAGCGGTATCTGAAGGATGACCGCGAGCTGGAAGATTACCTGATCGACGTCTCGCTGTCCGATGCGGTGCTGACCACCCACAGCGGCAGCCAGATCGCCGGCCAGCACCTGCGCGAACTGATCGTCAAGGGCCGCCAGATCAGCCAGTTCCTCAACCGCATGAACGCCCGCGTGCCGACCTTCCTGCTGGAACAGGTGGCGATTGCCGGGGCGCTGAATGCCGACGTGCTGGCCGATCCGGTTCGCGCTCAGGAAGCGGTGGAGTATGTGGCCCAGCGTCTGGACCGCATCGCCGCCGAATACGAACGCGGCTGGGCCGGGGCTTTGGGCGATGACGGCAGCCTGATCTTCACCCGCACCCTGCGCGGCGTGACCGAACGGCATGTGGTGGATGCGCCGGTGGTCCATTCCGCCGAAGCCCGCCGCCTCGACCAGATGAGCGCCGAGCTGCAAGAGATCTACAAGAAGGCCGGTGAGCTGGCGATCAAGGACAGCCGCCACATCATCCGCGGCCCGATCGGGCTGGTGAACACCTTTATGAGCGCGGGCCGCAAGGGCATTGCCATCCAGCGCTACAAGGGTCTGGGCGAGATGAACCCCGACCAGCTGTGGGAAACCACCCTCGACCCCAACGTGCGCCGCCTGTTGCAGGTCAAGGTCGCCCACGCCGACGAGGCACAGGAAATCTTCTCGACCCTGATGGGCGACGTGGTGGAGCCGCGCCGCGAGTTCATTCAGGACAACGCCCTGAAGGTGACCAATCTGGACGTGTAACGGGAACCTGTCGGTTTTCGCGTAGATCAGCGTGCGTTAACCCTGACGCAGGCACGCTGATCTACCCTTTTATTCTGTCGCATTGTTTTTGCGAAAACCGGTTCCCGCTTTTTACACAATGTTCTAGACCAAGATTTTTGCACATAAAACGAGGCAGGTAGTAATACCTGCCTCGTTTTATGTGTTCTACATCTGTGTGTACTCGATCCGATAGGACAGTTGAGGACACAAGCCGGTGTGGGACTGCTTTATACCTTTCCGGAGCCTTGAATATTTTGGCTTCTTCCGCACCGTCTATCGTTTTCAGTAAATTCGATAGCTATAAAATTTTTATTCTCGGCGCAAATCTCATTAAGAGTAAAGCCAAAACTGCATAGTCTTAAGAGATAAATTTTATATACAATCTTGACGATTGATTGGGGGTGCCGTAACAATTCTCCTTATAGGTGTTTTTATGTGATGGATGTGGTCAATGATTGATTTCAAAGGCTTTGTACGCTTTATGCGTAGCTTGTTCAACGACGTATCCATCTTTCGACGAGAACTGATCCAGAATGCGTTGGAGGCCTGCCGTCAGGCTGAGGTGAGGCACGGGTTTTCAAAGTGTCTGATATCAATTTCCGTCGACTCTGATGAGGGCGTCTTCAGCATTTCTGATAACGGGGTCGGCATGACCGCAGATGAACTGCGGACCAACCTGACCGTTCTGTTCCGTAGTCACTGGCCCTCATCGGAGGACGGAAGCCTCGGTATTGGGCAATTCGGGTTTGGCTTCCACGCGGTCTTTCTTGTTGCTGACCGTATCAAGGTTGTCTCGCGCAGTCGCTGTTCCCCCGACGAAGCCCATGAAATGGATTTCCTTTCAGATCAGGGCGTTGATATTCGGCCCATCGTCGGGAACCTGCCAGGTTTTGGCACGACCATCACGCTCTGGCTTCGTGACGATGTTCGCCATCTGCTGGACGAGGATGATACGCGGAACGACCTTGAGAAGACCTTTCTCTACACCCATTATCCCATCCACCTGAATGGCATGAACGTTGGGTTGCGGCGACCTGACGGCTGGAGTCATCCCATCTTTTCCGGGGATCAGGCGAATGTCGAAGCCTGGTTGATGCGTCGCTATGGATGGGACGAGCCGCCGCTGGCCATCGGGAGCGTGAAATTCGGCAATGGCGGATGGATTGCCATTGCTGCCGGGCCGGAGCGGGTTCCGGCGCTCGAGGTCTATCGCCGCGGGATCAGGGTTGTGCAACAGGAACTGATCCCCAAGCCGCTGAACGTTATGGTCTGCGGCGTTATTGATGTCCAGGACTGTGAGTTGAAGCCGGACCGCGAGACGTTGGTGGTTGACGGGGCCCATCGGCGAATGATTGCCGCCATTCGGGAAGCAATCATTGCGATGCTGTCCGATCTTGGCAGACATCAACCGGATATCGTGGCGCAGCTGTTCGACCATTACCGGCAGGTCATCGTTGCGGCCCTTGGCAGCAGCGAGGAACTGATGCGGACGATGGGCCCGCGTCTGCCGGTAAAGGTTTTTGGTGCCGACGAGAAATCACCCTTGGCCGAGGTGCTCGACGGGCTGGAGCGATTGGTCTGGGTCAAGGACCCTGCTCGTGACCGCGTCTTTGCCGACCGTGCGCGCCGGTTGGGCTGGCGTCCGGTCCTTTTGCTCGATTCTGACGAACGCGAACTGGTGTGCCGGGTGTGCGACACCATGGCTATTCCCCATGTTTCTGTCGCCGAAGAATTCCTCGCCGAAATGAAGCGGAAAGTCACGCCTTCTGCCTTGGTTCCCTTGTTTCGCGGGGTCGTTCCGGCGGATTGGGAGGTGATCTGCTGTGAAGACGTCGATGCGCGGATGCCATTGACGGTGGTGCGATTGGCAACGGAACGGGAGTCGGGTATCGGCGGCCTGTTGTTCGATGCCTTGCGCGCGATGATGGAAAAAGAGGGGATGTCCGGTTTTGCTGACCGACAGGACAAGACAATCGCTATCCTGAACAAACGCAACCCGGTCATGGCCCGACTGGAACAGCGAGGGACGCACTCCCACGCTGATCGGGAGCTGGCCAGGATTCTCTTTTTCTCTGGTCGACTTGCCTGCGACAGCAAAATTTCGGTGGGAGAGATGGACGAATTCCTCGACTCCCTCGCTGACTATTTCAACAGCTCTGCTGCCTGATTCACCCCAGCCACCATGCGGTAGGCGGACAGAATAAAGAAACGAGGATCATACGATGAACGCTGACATAAAGAATGCCGGGCAAATTGAGATCAAGGACATTCGGCACGTTCTTGATCTGTTGATCAGCCATCTTTACGGCGGAGATCCCCATCTGACCGTCCGCGAGTTGATCCAGAACGCTCATGATGCCATCGTCTCGAAGTACGATGTGGGCCACCGCAAGCCCTTTTATGCCGATGAGCAGATCACTATTGAGGTCGATCCGTTCGTGGGTGGGAATGGTTATCTGGAAATTACCGATAGCGGTACCGGGATGACCGGCGACGAGCTGCGGGAAAACCTGGGCAAAATTGGTGATTCATCGAAACTTGCAGCGGCGGTCCATAATCCGGCGATCATTGGTCGATTCGGTATCGGTTTTCTGTCGTCGTTCATTGTGGCAGAGCGGGTCGATGTGACCACCCGCTCGGTCAAATCCTCCGAAGTCTGGCGCTGGAGCACCTCGGACAAGGCCAACTGGGTGATGAAGCAGGTCGGCAGTGATCAAATGCCCAAGCCCGGTACCCGCGTGCGGCTGCATTTTTCCAACACATACTCGTCGGCCGTCAGTAAACGCATTCATGATCTTCAGGGCGTCGATGGGCTGCGCAAGCTGGTCGAGCGCTTTGCCTATTTGCTGCCCATTCCGATCAAAATCCAGCGTTCCGGTGAACGGGGCGTTACGGCCAATGCCGTCCGCCCCCCTTGGGGAAGTGAGGCCGATGCGGCCAATGCGGCCAGCGTCCTGCTGCCCAACAAGGACCAACCGCTTCATATTCATCGTTTTGAACGAAAAGAGAGTAATTACAGCGCCAGTGGTGTGTTGTATTTCCGTCCCCAGCTTACCTTTAATGCCAGCATGAGGCTGTATGTTCGGCGAATGCTGGTCGATGAGGAAGATACCTCGCTGTTGCCCGACTATGCGCTCTTCGCCACCGGTTTCGTGGATAGCCCTAGCCCGGATGTGGATCTGGCCCGGCGCAACGTATCGCAGTTTGATCCTGCCTATCAATGGTTGCGGCGAGTGGTGCGCGAGGAGTTCGAGCGTGCGTTCATCGACTTTGCAACCCAATCTTCGGACACGCTGGCGGTGAAGCTGTGGCCGCGGGTGGACAATTCCTTTATCACCCGCCTGTTGCACAGTTCCCAGAGCGACGACGAGCTGGAAAAGACGGCGGCGATTTCTTTCTTGCTGCAAGCCAGCCGGTTTATGCCGTTCTATCTTCTTGATACGATCAGCGGTGGTTTTGGTCAGCCGACCTGGAAAACCATTGACAGTATGGTTCGTGAAACCAGGGGGCGAGCCTCTACAGCGGGATCACGGGATCAAAAATTGCCAGTAAAAGTTGTTGTTCCTTACACTAACTCTTCGGCACCGATCGAAAAAGACTTTCTCGTCCAGGCCTATAGCGAGGTCATTGATGTGGGCCGTGAAGAAAAGGCCCATGGTCAGTTGATGGAGATTCTGACTGGCTATAACGACCAATTTCCTGATTTCGAGTTGTGCCGGGTGACGGCCGACAGGTTCACCCCGTTGCCCCCGGGCGAGGTCTCGCAATGGGTTGCGGTCGTGGATCTGGTTCAGGGCGCTGTCATTTTTCGCGGTCGTGAGCACCGGGTTCTCGTGGAGCTTTTTGAACCGGTCACCAATGCTGTCACCATCACCGACACTGAAGTCGATGAAGAGGAGGCGAACCGGTTTCGGGAGGCGCTGAGCGGTGTCGGCAGTAGTGGCCTGCAGGGGGAACTGGCACGGATGATGACAGAGTTCCTTGACCGGGCGGGATCTGCTGGGGGATTGATCACCATCCACATCAATGCCGGTAATGCCATGATGGTGCGCTTGCGTGAGGCGATGACTTCGCCTAATCACGAAATTGTCTCTGTTGCCGGGTCCGGTCTGCAACAAACTGTTTGGCGGGCGGTTCTCGACTATTTTGGCTGGCGCAGTACCCGTGACATGATCAATAGGGAACGTGTTCTAAACGTTACCATGATGAATGAATTGCTGGACCGGACCGAGACCTTGCAACAGGTGCGGGAGCGATTGACGCAAGCCGAGAATAACCGCCAGGCACTAGAAGATCAAAATGCAATCCTGAACCAGAAGCTGGCTGCCATGGAAGAGGAACCGCAAGATCTGGGTAACGTCATTGTCGGCTTTATCGACATCGTGTCATCAACCGAGACCGTCATGATGAATGCTCTGCTTGCACCGGAGCAACGGGACGCATTGATGATTGCCCTCATTAAGCGGTTGCAAAAACAGCTCGATGGCATTGCACAACCAATCAGCTTCACCGGTGATGGACTATTGTTCCATTTCAAGGCCGGGACCACCGGAGTATGCTTGCCGCATTTGCGTACTCTGGCAGATGCCCTTGATCTGGAACGGGGTAATTTTCCGGCTATGGCCCCGTTTCTGGCGAACAAAGGAATGCGTTTGCGCATTGCCCTGAGTTGGGGACCGGTTCGCTTTGATCGTATTGGTCCCAGCAACAATCTGGTGGGCTGGCCAGTGGTCGAGGCCGCGCGTCTTGCTGCAGCCAAGGACTTCTATCCTGATGGTCAGGTCAGCATTGTTGCCACGGAGTTGGCTGTCACTGCAGGAATTCAGGCAGGGCTGTGGAGAAATGGGGATTGGGAGCGCATTACTGGCCAGTGGCAGCCCCGGGGTTTCAACGGGTCTGCGGCGATTTCCCGCCATACCTGGTGCTGATGATTCAATGGGGAGAGTTGTATAATGCCTGAGACGCAAGCCTCTTTAACCCGGATAGATCCTGCCATTGTCGGGATGATCGATATTGTGTCTTCTACTCCCATAATTATGGGGGATGTGCGCGTAGACCACGCGGCACGTGCCATCCGTATGGTGAGAATAATTGATGTGATGATGGCACAATTGGCCCCTTGGGCGAATGTCGTCTCCTTTACTGGCGATGGTGTACTGTTTTGTATAAAGGAAAGAGGGCGACATGTTTTGCCACGTATAAAAATGTTGAAGTATAAAATAGATGAAATTACAGGAATTCAACTAAAATTGCGTGTTGGTTTTGCGGCAGGTATTGTTTTTCATGGCCGGGTGGGTCCAACAGATAATATTGTTGGTGTTCCAGTAATAGAATCTGCTCGTTTGTTGCAGGAGAAATCTTTATTTGAAGGCGGCGCCGCAATAGTGGCTACGGAGGGGGCGGTAAATGAGGGGGCGTCGAGCGGTTTATGGGACGCGGTGGCTTGGGACAAAGTAAGCAGTGCCTGGAGGCCGGCTGGCTTGGGGGAATTAGCGGTGCGTGTGTTCCGACATCAGCCGTAATGATAGGGTGCGATGCGCACAGTGCAGTCACCAGATGTTACAAATCCTACAGGGATTGTTCCTGCTCTTGATACAGAAAAAGAGAAGGAGGAGTCCCTGCAGGATTTTTTCCGGCGGTGGATCGAAAATCATAGAGATAATTCTAGTATTTATAAAATACTAGATAATATTGACTCTGACATTTCGTTGGAAATATGGAATGCTTATTTTAATAAAATATTCATTCACGAAATAATTTTGAATAAAATAATAGAAAATGACGCGTTTTTTGAGGATATAAATTTTTATAAAGAACAAAAAAATTATCATAATAAAAGTGATGTCAATAATGAAATAAATAAAATACTAAATTATTATTTAAATACATACCTGTCGAATTATTTGTGGAATGACGTTCATTTATACCTTGATAAGGTTTACAGCAACAATAATAATCTTGACGGCATAAAAGATGAAGCGGGCAATGATGGGTCTTGGTCTGCGGAGCAGGACGAGGAGCGTTCAAGTTCAGGAGTCCGCAAGGATCATATCTTCTTCGTTTGCCTTGATGTGACCGATTTTAAGCATTCCTTGGATTCAACAAGGATTGATACGAGTATTATCAATGGTGTTGCAAAAGTTTTTTGGCGTCCAGCGATCCAATTTCTTGGTAATGATAGTCGAGTTTTGCATTGCTCATCACAGGAAAATGAGGATAATTTGAAATTTTCGGTGCGTTTGGAATTAAGCAATGGGCTTAGGGAATTGTGTTTGTTAATTCATAATCTGGTGGTTAGGCTTCGTAATCATTTTGATAGTTTTTTACCTGTATATGGATGGCACTCCATTCGTTTTAGATCTTCTGTTAGCGCGGCAGGCATTGATCTTTCTGAGAAAGGTTCTCCCTCTGGCCCCGCTGTTGACTGGGCAACAAAGATTATTAAGGAAAAGCGCTTGTTTTTAAGAGATAAACCATGCCACCATCAAATGGAATGTGAGAAAATTTTGTGCCAGAAGGATAAGATCAGCGATAATATTGATTCTGTGTCTTATACACCTATCATTTTTGACGAAATAGCGCATGATAAAATCATATCGACGGAGTATGAAATGCATAAATTATGTGAAAATAGAAAAATAACTGGAAATAGTCGTTGTATTTATATAATATAATATCATCTAATTATTGTAATTTTATCATCTGTATCTTATCATTGAGGCTCAATAATGACGTGATGAGGGGCGAATGGTCCTGAGGGTGAGCATTAAAGATGCTTTCCTGCGGGCGCTTTGTCTGGATTTATAGAGGGTAATCATCCTGAACGGTTGCCCCGGTGCCGAGCACGCTGCTGTCGTTGTTTTCTGAGATTTCCGATCCCCGTCGCGGTCAGGGGAAAATGTTCCTTCTGGCCCCGATCCTGCTGTTCACTGTGTTGGCGATGCTGGCCGGGGTACGGTCGTATCGTCAGGTTCACAGCTTCATCCGAACTCGTCTTGACCGGCTGAATGACGCATTTGGCGTATCGCTTCGTCGTGCTTCGGCCTATTCATCAGTGCGGTTCATCCTGCAGGGCCTTGATGCCGACGAGATGGAGCGGGTGTTCCGTGCTCATGCCGCTGGCCTTGCCGAAGCTCCGGTTGACAGCGTCTCCATGCTCCCGGCGGTGGCCATCGACGGCAAGACCCTGCGCGGTAGCTTCGATGCTTTCCATGATCGCAAGGCGGCTCATGTGCTGAGCGCCTTAGCCGCTGACAGCCAGATCATCCTCGACGCCCTGCACTGCCAAAAACACATTCGAGATTGTCCGTAACACTGGTAACCATCTTCTGATCCAGGTGAAAGCCAACCAGCCCAGTTTACTCAAAATTGCCTGCACCACCGCCAGCAACAATGATCCCGCTGACACCGCATTTTTGCGTAAAAAGGGTCAATCTCGTCAGGAAGATCGCACCGTCGAGACTTTCCCGGTCGGCGATGCTCTGGTCGGGACCGAGAGGCAGCCCTTCATCAAGACCATCATCCGTGTCACGCGGCGCACCTTGCTTCATTTTGCAGAAACTGCCCTGTGGAGCTACCGTGGTGAGGTTGCCTTCTACGTCTCCCCTGCCTCCGGGTACCCGGCGACGGCATGGGCCGCCGCCATCCGGGACCATTGGGGCATCGAGAACCGTAACCACCATGTCCGTGACGTTTCCTGCGATGAGAACAAAAGCCGCATCCGCATCAACGCCGGAATTACGGCCCGCACTCGCAGCTTCGCACTCAACATCATGCGTAAAAGCGGGGTCACCAACATCACGCAAACCCTCTGGAACGGGGCCCTCAGGCTCGCTTACATCATGGAATATGAGGCTATCTGATCAGCGTTACCGCCCCTGCCGGGTCCCATAGGTCCTGAACTTCTCCAGCACCCTCGCCATTTCGGCATCATCCAATACCGGCGGCTCGGCGATTTGCAGCGCTTGCCAGTACAGGCGGGCGAGGTCTTCGACTTCGATGGTCAGGGCCAGCGCCGCCTCCAGCGAGCCGTGGGCGGCGATCATGCCGTGTTGGGCCAGCAGGCAGGCGCGGCGGTCCTGCATCGCCGTCAGGGCATGGGCGCACAGCTCCGGGGTGCCAAAGGTGGCGTAGGGAGCCACCCGGATATCATTACCACCGGCCTTGGCAATCATGTAGTGAAAGGCCGGGATGGGCCGCGACAGCACCGCCAGCGTGGTGCAAAAGGGCGCGTGGGTGTGGATCACCGCGTTCAGATCGGGGCGTTCGCGCAGCAGGGCGGCATGGAAATGCCACTCGGTGGAGGGCTGCAAGCGGCCTTCGATCTCGCCGTCAAAGTCCATATAGACGATATCCTGCGGCAGCAGGGACTCGGCGGGGACGCCCGAGGGGGTGATCAGATAGCCCTCTTCGCCACAGCGCACCGAGACATTCCCCGACGTGCCATGATTCAGCCCCTGCCGGGTCAGGCTAAGGGCAGTGCGGATCACTTTTTGCCGCAGATCAATGTTTCTGATCACCAACGGAAATCCCTATGACGTAACGGGGTCCGGGGCCTTAAGGCCCCGGCGAGGCGTGGAGCAGCGCTCCACATCCCTTCACTCACACACCAAACAAGCCTGCCAGCCCGTCACGGGTCGCCGGGCAGACGCCCTTTTCGGTGATCAGCGCGGTGACATAGCGGGCGGGCGTCACGTCGAAACCCCAGTTCCCCGCCGGGCTGCCTGCCGGAGTGATGGTGATGGTTTCGATCTGGCCGCTGGC
The DNA here is from genome assembly GCF_900156605.1 of Insolitispirillum peregrinum. Classification (GTDB taxonomy): domain Bacteria; phylum Pseudomonadota; class Alphaproteobacteria; order Rhodospirillales; family Rhodospirillaceae; genus Insolitispirillum; species Insolitispirillum peregrinum. The sequence goes on from NZ_FTOA01000004.1 coordinate 389,863, forward strand.
GGTGCGCCCGGTCAACTGGGTGACTTCGGTGGCATCGCGCTCTTCGATCGGGATTTCCTTGATGCCGTCGTCCAGCGTCCAGTCGATGGTCGGGCTGGGCAGGGCGACGTAGAATGGCACGCCATTGTCGTGCGCCGCCAGTGCCTTGAGATAGGTGCCGATCTTGTTGCACACATCCCCCGACGCGGTGGTGCGGTCGGTGCCGACGATGCACAGATCAACCATGCCATGCTGCATCAGGTGGCCACCGACGTTGTCGGGAATCACCGTGTGCGGCACGCCATGCTGGTTCAGTTCCCAGGCGGTCAGGCTGGCGCCCTGATTGCGCGGGCGGGTCTCGTCCACCCACACATGAATCGGCAGGCCTTCGTCAAAGAAACGATAGATCGGTGCCAGTGCGGTGCCCCAATCGACGGTGGCCAGCCATCCGGCATTGCAGTGGGTCAGCACGTTCAGGCGCTCGGCCCCGGCGGCTTTCCGTTCGGTCCACCGCTGCTTGAACAGCGTCAGACCATGGCCCCCGATGGCATAATTGATCTCAACGTCTTCGTCACACAGGGCGGCAGCGCGCTGATAGGCAGCGGCGGCGCGCTGGTCGGCGGGCAGGGGACGCAGGCAGTCCTGCATTGCCTGCAACGCCCAGCGCAGGTTCACCGCTGTCGGGCGGGTGGCATAGAGGTGATCGTGGGCGGCTTGCAGGTTGGCGTCAGAAGCATCCTCGGCCATCGCCAGCGCCATCCCGTAGGCGGCGGTGGCCCCGATCAGCGGCGCGCCCCGGACCCACATGTCCTTGATGGCGCGGGCAGCTTCGGCCATCGAGCGCAGGGTGATCACTTCCCACGCATGCGGCAGACGGGTCTGGTCAATGATCTGCACCGAGCGGCCATCGTCGGCCAGCCAGATGGTACGGGTCGGAGTTCCGTTGACGTTCATCGCTTGACGCTCCGCTTACAGCACACGCCCGGCGACGGCATCCAGCCGGGCCAGCACCTCGGGATCACGGGCATCCTTGCTGGTGATCAGCGCATGTTCCAGCGCGGTGTGACAGCCACAGCCACACGGGCCTTCACGGTCGGCCAGCTTGGGCACCACCGTCTTGACCACCGACCGCGCCTTGTCGGCGTTGTCGAGCAGCACCCGGATCACCGCATCAACGGTGACGGCGTCGTGGTCGGGGTGCCAGCAGTCGAAATCCGTCACCATGGCGACGGTGGCGTAACACATCTCGGCTTCACGGGCGAGCTTGGCTTCGGGCATGTTGGTCATGCCGATCACGTCGCAGCCCCACTGGCGATAGAGCATGCTTTCTGCCTTGGTGGAGAACTGCGGGCCTTCCATCACCAGATAGGTGCCGCCGCGCTTGTGCGGGATGCCCAGCTCCTGACAGGCGGCTTCGGCGGCATCGCCCAGCCGCGAGCACACCGGATGGGCCATCGACACATGGGCGACGCAGCCCGAGGTGTAAAAGCTCTTTTCGCGCGCAAAGGTGCGGTCAATGAACTGGTCAACGATCACAAAGGTACCGGGCGGCAGCTCTTCCTTCAGCGAGCCAACCGCCGACACCGACAGGATTTCGGTCACGCCCGCCCGCTTCAGGGCGTCGATGTTGGCGCGGTAGTTGACTTCGGACGGGCTGATACGGTGGCCACGGCCATGGCGCGGCAGGAACACCAGCGGCTGGCCGTTCAGCGAGGCAAACATCAACTGGTCCGACGGCGCCCCGAACGGGCTGTCAATCGTCCGCCATTCCACATCGGTCAGGCCTTCGATGCCATACACACCACTACCGCCGATAATGCCGATCACCGGCCGGGCTTGTCCGTCTGCCACTTTTGCCATCCTCCACAGGACCAGAACTGCGCGGATGATGGCGGTGCCGCTCAGGCAAGGCAAGGGAAAAGCCGGACAAGAGGCAGGCTGTTACAGGGTGATGTCGGCCAGATCGCCGCGGTTCATTTTGTAGTCGGACCACATGGCGGTGAAAAATTGCGAAATCGGCCCCCATTGCTGGGCGTCGAAAATGGCAACACCATAATTCGGGTCAAAAATGTAGGTTTTCTGGCCGTTGCAATGGATACCGACCGCATGGGCCCACCGCGGAGACCCCAGCTTGCGGATCAGCCAGCTGTTGTTACCATACAACCCGAGCAATCCGCTGTAGGGCTGAGGATTCATCACCAGCTGAACGGCCTCGCTGTCCCGCTGAATGCCATAAATTTTTTCCCGGACCAGCCGCCAGTGGGCGGCGGCGCTGGCAGCATTTTCCGGATTATCACACTCCAGAGCCGCGCCGCTCAGGTGGCGAACAAAACTGCGATCCCCGATCGTGCCGTAATGGTCCTGCATCTTGAACACGGTGGAATAGCCGTAGCGGCGAAAGTTCCCGTGCAGCATATAGCGGGCCAGTGTATCTGGTGCGACCCCGTTGGCAAATTTCAGCTCGATGAACCACTGGATGACCAAGGTCATGCAGACGCCAGAGAAATTGGAGGCTTTGCCCAAGGCATAAAAATCACCGGTGATGATTTGCCATGCCTGCTTCCCGGCGTTTTCGGCCAGGATGAAATCCTTCATGCCCATTCAATCTCTCCATGGCGCACCACGCGCCTGCTTTGGCACACTGGCGAATGGCCTCTTATGCGGGAAAAAGAATGATAAGCATTACTATAAATGTCAATCTCTACCCCAACGTGTGTAGCGACAGACAAAAAACGCCACCAAGGGGGCTATTCCCTTGATGGCGTCTGTTTTCTGTCCGGGGATTTACGCCGCAGCCGTGCCGCCCACCGTCAGGCCGGCGATCTTCAAGGTCGGCTGGCCGACGCCGCAGGCGACGCCCTGACCATCCTTGCCGCAGGTGCCGATTCCGGGGTCCAGCGCCATGTCATTGCCGATCATCGACACCTTGGTCAACACATCGGGACCATTGCCGATCAGGGTTGCGCCCTTGACCGCCGGACCCAGCTTGCCGTTTTCGATCAGATAGGCTTCGGTACACGAGAAGACGAACTTGCCCGAGACGATATCGACCTGCCCGCCGCCAAAGTTGACCGCATAGAGGCCCTTCTTGACGCTGCTGATGATCTCGCCGGGGTCCTTGTCGCCGCCCAGCATGAAAGTGTTGGTCATGCGCGGGATCGGCTGGTGGGCATGGGACTGGCGGCGGCCATTGCCGGTCGGGGCCATCCCCATCAGGCGGGCGTTCAGGCGGTCTTGCAGATAGCCGGTCAGGATGCCGTCTTCGATCAGCACGGTACGCCCGGACGGGGTGCCTTCGTCGTCGATGGTCAGGCTGCCGCGCCGGTCGGGCAGCGTACCGTCATCGACCACCGTCACCCCCGGCGCTGCCACCCGCTTGCCCATCAGGTCCGAGAAGGCCGAGGTCTTTTTGCGGTTGAAGTCGCCTTCCAGTCCATGCCCGATGGCTTCGTGCAGCAGGACGCCGGGCCAGCCAGCGCCACAGACCACTTCCATTTCGCCCGCCGGAGCATCAACGCTGTCGAGGTTGACCAGCGCCTGCCGCAGGGCTTCGTCAACGCAGGTCTTCCACACCTCTTCGGCGATCACCCCGTCATAGCCGACCCGGCCGCCCAGACCGTGCGAGCCGGTTTCCAGTCGGCTGCCATCGCTGCACAGCACCGTCACGTTCAGGCGCACCAGCGGGCGAATGTCGGCGGCTACCCCATCGGGGCGGATGATGTGTACCGCCTGCCACGATCCGGACAAGGACGCCATCACTTGCTGGACTTTCGGGTCTTTGGCGCGCGCATAGCTGTCAATATCAGACAGCAGCTTGACTTTTGTTTCAAAGGAAACGGCGGGGAGCGGATTGTCAGCGGTGTACAGGGCGGCATTGGTGCCATTCGGCCCGGCGGCAAAGGTGCCGCTGTTGCCGGAGCGCACGGCTTTGACCACCTCGGCGGCGCGGTTCAGGCTGGCCATGTCCAGCGTCGAGGCGTGGGCAAAGCCTGAGGTTTCGCCACTGACCGCCCGCAAGCCAAAGCCCTGTGCGGTGTCAAAACTGGCCGCCCGGATACGGCCATCGTCGAGCGAGACCGATTCCGACTGGCGGTATTCCAGGAACAATTCTCCGTCATCCGCCCCGTCCAGCGCTGACCGCACCGTGGCGAGGCAGGCGTCCCGGTCCAGGCCGGCGCGGTTGAAAAACAGGTCTTCCGTGATGGAAAGATCGGCCATCGGTTCACTCCTACTCTCTTGGGCGGTTGGCGTTTTTTGCGCCCGGCAGCATCATGGCAGTCCCCCAATATGGGGCCTGGGACGCCATCTGTCAGCAGGTCCCTTGCCCTGATGCACAGATGGCAGACACACAGTTCGACCCAGGAGAATGACCGGTGATTGACTTGGTAGCCACAGAAATTGTTCGGGATGGCGTCCCGGCCCGCGACGGCACTGGCCGCCGGGCGATCCTGCGCGAGCATCCGCTGCGGCTGGCGCTGGCCAACGAAGTCCACGCCCGCCCCTATGAAATCCTCGAGGCTCCGGTGCGGGTGACCCATCTGGCGATCATGGCAGGGGAGCATGGGTACGATGCCGAGCGGGCGCACCTGCTGGACCTGTGTGACCGCTTTGGCGTCTCCCCGCCCGAGCCGGAGGCGATCTATTACGCCGCCACCTTGTGGCCGGAACAGGTCGGCTCGACCACCAACGGGGGGCTGCGGCTGCGCTGGGAACGTCACACCGAGTTCTGCACCTACACCTTTTACCGCTTTGATGCCTTTGGCCACAGCGACCCGTTCGGCGGCACCGCGCTTGATCTGGTGCCCGACGAATGGCTGGCCGACATGCCGGGCGAAATGATGGTCGCCTTGCATGCGGCGATCTGTGAAGGCGCTGACACCCACGACCTGACCCACATTTTCGGTGATCATCTGGTGGTTGGCAGTTCGATTGCCGAAGGCGCCGGGACGGCGTGGAGTGATTTCCGCCTGCACAACGACGGTTTCGGGCGCATCCTGATCAATGCCGACAGTCTGACCCGCGGCCAGATTGGCCGGATGGTGCAGCGCCTGCTGGAACTGGAAACCTATCGCATGATGGCGCTGCTGGCCTTTCCGATTGCCCGCAGCATGGGCCCAAAGCTGTCACGGCTGGAACGTGAAGTGGCGACCATCATCGGGGCGATGGCCGACAGCGAGCGCGAACGTGTCGTTGGTCGGGATCCCGAGCGGCTGCTGCTGGACCGCCTGATTGACGTGGCGGCGGAAACCGAACAACTGGTGGCCGACAACAGCTATCGTTTCGGGGCGGCCAAGGCCTATCAGGCGCTGGTCAACCGCTGTGTGCAGGAAATGCGCGAAGAGCGTCTGCCCGGCAGTCAGACCTTCCGCGAGTTCATGGACCGGCGGTTTGCGCCGGCGATGCGCACCTGCGAAGCGATGGCCGAGCGTGCCGATGCCCTCGGGCGACGGGTGGCGCGGGCCTCGGACATGCTGCGCACCCGCGTTGACATCAGTCTGGAAGAAAACAACCGCGACCTGCTGCACTCGATGAACCGCCGGGCCGATGCCCAGTTGCGGCTGCAAGAGACGGTCGAAGGCCTGTCGGTGGTCGCCATCAGCTATTACCTGTGGAGCCTGATCGCTTATCTGCTGAAGGGCGCCAAGGCCGCCGGACTGCCGGTCAACCCGGACATTGCCGCGCTGGTGGCGGTGCCGCTGGTGCTGGGGATGGTGTTCATCGGCGTCAAGCGCCTGAAGGCGGCGCTGGTCGGGGACGAGCACGGCGGGCATTGATGCCCGATGCCCGATCCCTGACCCCCGGGGGCGCGGGCCCTTGCCCGCGCTGCTTTTTTCTTACAGCGACAGCGTCGGGTTGACCTCGGTTTCACAGCGTCCGGTAATCGCCAGACTGTGGCTGCGGCGGATGGTGTTTTCGCAGAAGCGGGCCAGTGCCTTGCGGTCGCCGTGGTCAGCCAGGGCGGTGACCGGCAGGAAATCAACCTCGACCTGAAACGCTCCCAGACACATCAGTGCCCACAGGTGGGTCACCAGATCCATGTCGCCGTACCAGGCATAGAACGGGCGGGCGGTGATGCCCATTGGCAGGCCGCCCGAGCGGGTATAGGTGATCGACAGTGGCTGAACGCTGACCGGTGTGCCGTTGATCTCGCCCTGAGCGACGGTGAACAGCGCGCTTTTGAACGGCAGGACGCGGTTGCCGTCGGACGAGGTACCCTCGGGGAACAGGATCAGTGGCTCGCCTTCGGCCAGGCGGGTGCTGATCACCGAGCTTTCCCGGCCCGTGCTGCTGGGGCGGCGGTCAACAAACACCGTGCGGGCCAGCCGCGCCAGAAAGCCGATGCCCGGCCACGAACGGACCTCGGCCTTGGCAACAAAGCAGCCCTCGATGACACTTCCGAGAATCACGATGTCAACATAGCCGGCATGGTTGCTGACCATCAGCAGCGGGCGCAGCGTTGACGGGGCACCCCGCACCACGATGGTCGCCTTGAGAACCAGCCGGGCCACCAGCCGCCAATACAGACGGCCTGTCTGGCGATAGCCGATCCCGAACAGCATGGCCCCGCAATAGGGCAGCAGAAAAACCAGTGTCAGCAGTACAAACAGCAGCAGACGAAAGGTGGCAGAGAGTATCGCAATCATTGGATGCCATCACGGGCCAGAGTCCCCGCAACACGTGCCAGGGGGGCAACGGATCGCGGGGGCACAGTCAGGAAAAAGGAACGGGGAGGACGCCAGGGCGGCCTGTGCTCTAGACTAAAACCGCACAGGCGACAAAGGACACCACCGGTATGGGCGATCATCCCCCCCTCAAACCACGCAACCGCTTCCGCACGGGGCTGGCGGTGCTGGTCGGGCTGGTCAGCGGTGGCCTGTTCCTTACCCTGACCAGCCAGCAGACACCGGCAGCCAGCACCACCCCGCCGCCCAGCCAGATCAAGCCGCTGGTGGCCGACCTGTCAAAACATATCGTTGCCATCACCACCGGCTTTTCCGGGACCGATGTGCTGATGTTCGGGGCCACCGACGGCCCCGGCGATGTGGTGCTGGTGGTGCGCGGCCCGTCCGAGACCCAGGTGGTGCGCCGTCAGGACAAGCTGGCCGGAGTGATCTGGGCCAATGCGGCTTCGATGACCTTTGATGACGTGCCGAACTTCTTTCAGGTGACCTCCACCCGGCCAGTCGAAGAGATCCTGTCGCCTGCCGCCCGCCTGCGCCACCGCATCATGCCCGACAGCCTCGATCTGGTCCCCCGCACCGCCATCACCACCAGCGATGCAGAGCAGGAGCAGTTCAGGACCGCCCTGTTGCGCCTGAAGGAACGGCAGGGGCTGTATTCCTATCAGCCACAGGCGATCAGCCAGTTGGCCAACCGCCTGTTCCGCGCCGACCTGTTTTTCCCCTCCAACGTCCCCACCGGCGCCTATACCGCCGAGGTCTATCTGGTGCGCGATGGCGATATTGTCAGCGCCGAGATTACCCCGCTGGTGATCTCGAAAGTCGGTTTCAGCGCCGAAGTCTTTCTGTTCGCCTACAAGCACTCCGCCCTGTATGGTCTGGCCGCCATTGTGGTGGCGGTTGCCGCAGGCTGGGTTGCCGGGGTTGCGTTCCGCAAGAGCTGACCCTTTATACGACGATACGACACTCTCCCCCTATCGAGCCCCCTTGCAGAGGTCGCCATGAGCAGTTTGTACACCCAGCACCCCACCGACGATGAACACCACGGACGAACGTTTCTGGTGGTGGTGGACGAGTCGGAAGAAATGCGGGCGGCATTGCGCTATGCCTGCAAGCGGGCGCTGAACACCGGTGGCATGGTCGCCCTGCTGATGGTGGTTGACCCGCCCGAATTCCAGCATTTTGGCGGCATCGGTCGCCTGATGAGCGAAGAAGCCCGCGCCAAGGCCGAAGAAATCCTGCAACGTCTGGCCGCCGAGGTCAAAGCCGGGTCCGGCCATACACCCACCCTGTACATCCGCGAAGGCGACCGGGCGACCGAACTGCTGGACCTGATCAACGAAGAACCGGAAATCTCGATTCTGGTGCTGGCCTCGGGCACCGGCCCGGAAGGCCCCGGCCCGCTGGTCAGCAGCCTGTCGGGCAAGCTGATCAACAAGTTGCGCGTTCCAGTCACCCTGGTCCCCGGCCATCTGTCGGACAGCGCGATTGATGTGCTGACCTGATCCTTGCGTCCGGCCACCCTTTACCCGACTATAATAGTCTGGTAAAACAGTCATACATGCACTTTCAATACACCTTATGGACCAGCCCATGTTCATCCAGACCGAACCGACCCCGAATCCCGCCAGCCTGAAATTCATCCCCGGCCGTCCGGTGCTGGCATCGGGCAGCAGCACCTTTACCAGCATCGAGCAGGCCACCCACAGCCCGCTGGCCCAGCGCCTGTTCGCCATCACCGGCGTTGATGGTGTCTTTCTGGGCGGTGATTTCATCACCGTCACCAAGGCCGAAGCCCGCGACTGGCAGGTGATGAAGCCGATGATCCTCGGCGCGATCATGGAACACTACACCTCGGGCCAGCCGGTGGTTCTGGATAACAGTGCCAGCATTGCCGCCAACACCGTCACCGCCGAAGACTCCGACGTCGTCGCCCAGATCAAGGAACTGATCGACACCCGCGTCCGCCCGGTGGTGGCCCGTGACGGAGGCGACATCACCTATCATGATTTCAAGGACGGGGTGGTTTATCTGGTGATGCGTGGATCGTGCTCGGGCTGCCCCAGCTCGACCGCCACCCTCAAGCATGGCATCGAAAACATGCTGCGCCACTACATCCCGGAAGTGCAGGCGGTCGAAGCCGTGTCGTAACGGCGCGACCTTGTGTCCGGGCACAACAGGCGGCAGGATCATCCCTGCCGCCTGTTGTGTTTTCAGGAAATGCTGTCGCCCGTTACCCCGCCAGTGCCTGATCGTTCAGCGCCAGCAAGCGGCCCTGCCCTTCCAGCCGGGCGGTGATGGTCAGCAACCCGACCGGCTGTGATCCCGCCGGGACCTCGATCAGCAGATGCGGTTGCGGCCCACTGGCTGCGAACAGGCCCCGCTCCACCGTCACATTGGCCCCCTGAATCTGCCCCAACGGCAACAGGACCGGTTCAGAGTCCGCCATCGCCTTGGCGGCTGTCTTGCCACCGGACCACATCAGCGACTGAATCTGCCCCTGCGGGGCCAGCTCGTCCAACGGGATGGCAACGGTGGTCTTTGTCCCACCGGCAGAAACCGGAATCCGCAGCCGCAACAGGTTCTCTGCCGTCCGCAGACAGGACACCGTGACCATCTGCGGCTGTCCGTCGGTGATCAGCATCAAGGATGCCGAACCACAACGGGCTTCGCCGAACACGTCGCCGGGCATCAACCCGGCGGTAAACAGGCTGTACAGATAGCCATGCTGCGGCGACACCATCGCCAGACTGGCCGCAGGCCACATCAGGCGGCTGTTGGCCCTGAACAGGGACAAGGCCGATTTGCCTGCCGCCAGCGCCTCGCTGATCGGCACATCCAGCAACGGCAATTGCACCTGCGACCCCAGATTGACATCCAGCTTGATGTCTTTCAGCAGCAGCAATTCGTCATCGGTCGGCACCAGCAACAGCCGCATCAAGGCGATGCTGCCCCAGACCCGCAGGTGCGCCGGGTCGGCCAGAACGTGATCCCACAACGCCGGGGGCAGCGCCTGATGCTGGCGGATGAAGTCATACGTCCCCTGCCGGATTTCCTCGCACAATTGCAATTGCGCCGGGTCGCGCGGATCGTCTTCGCGGATTTCCACGCCATCGGCATCATAGGCGCTGACCGAGCCTTCGGGGGCACTGCAAATCTGCTCCAGAATCGCCACGTTGCGCCGCAGGGCCAGCGAGGTATGCGGGGCGATCACCTCGTCGCTCAGCATCCCCACCGCGCTGTCGTCATCGGCCAGCCCGGAAAAGCCCTCGCCGGCCAGAATCATGTAGGCCCCGTGCAGGCGGATCGGCAACCCTTGCTGGTCAAACACTTTGCGCAAGGCGTGCTGCACCGTCCCGCCATAGCCGACATCGACCAGCAACAGATCGGTATAGCTGTCGAGGTCCGGCATCTGCCGACGCAGATAGGCCAGCAGGCTGGCGCGAACGCTGTCGGTCACTGCCAACAGTTCGTCAGAAGACAACAGCGCGGGCAAGGCGCGGGCAAAGTCCTTGCCGCTGGCGGTACCACCGGGCTGGCGGGCAAAGTACTGCGTGATGGCCGGGATCGACCTTTTGAAAAATCCCTCAAGCACCGCCGCGCTCACCCCCGGCACAGCGTGAAAGAATCGTTCCAGTCCTGTGTGATCATAGCTGCCCGCGATCACCGCCACCCGCCGGTTGATCGCCAGATAGGCGGCAGGAGGGTGTCCCCTCTGCTGCCAGACCCGCAACGGGAAAAAGCCATCACGGGCGAGAAACGCCACCCCTACCCGCCGGGGCGCCCCGTCGGCAGTCGGTTCAGCCTGCAAGGCCGCCAGCCGCTGTTCCACAAAGCGGTCAAAGGCCAACATCACCGGGCCCATGGTCAGTGCGCCAATCTGCCGCAGCGGATTGCCCTCGGGCAACATTGCCATCACCCGCCGCCGCAAGGCTCGCACGCCGCCATCCTGATGCAACGGCACGCCGAACGAGGTACAGAACAGGTCGCGGACATGCGATTCACGCTGATAGACACTGGCCTCGGCCGGGCTCATCTGCGGACAGTAAAAGGAGCGCATCCCCAATGCCCGCGCCGGTTTGATATCGGCAGACGTGTTATCGCCAATGTGCGCCGCCTGCTGCGGTTTGACCTTTTGTTCCGTGAGATAAAGCTCCAGCAGACCGTTGCCTTTGCCTTTGGCGTAATCGCACGAGGCATAGAGGAAGTCCCAGCGCAAGCCCGGCACACAATGGGTCAGCAAGTCAGCCAGCCAGTCCCCTGGCCAGTAAATGTCCGAGATGAACCCGACCTTCACCCCGGCCTGTTGCAGGGCCAGATACAGCGCCAGCGCCTGATCGTGCACAAAGCACAGCTCTTTTTCAGCGGCAAACTCGGCCACTGCCAACAGCTCGCGCTGACTGCTTTTCAGCCCGAACGGCTGCGGCGGGAAATGGCGGTAAATGTCACTGATCGAAACGTCGTGCCGGTCGTGGTACTCCAGCGCTTCGTAGCGGGCTTCCTGCTCGGCATTCTGGCGGTATTGCAGGTAGTTACGGGCCTTTTGCCCGTCGCCGTCAGCGGTCGGCAGGTGATGGTACGCCCGCTCGTACACCCCCACCGGCAGGGCGCAGCGCCGCAGCAGAAAGGTGTCAAACACATCAAAGGAAAAATGCGTGATTTCTCCACGCGCAATCAGCGGCTCGAGGTCCGCGAAAACAGGAAACTTCATGCTGTCTCTCACCACACCAGTCTGCAAAATACAGTCCCATCCCATATGCACGCACCACAGTGGTGTTTCCTGGCGCATTTTTAGCCAGAAAAGAAAAAACAGCCACGCGTCCCCCCTTTTCAAATGCCCGGCCTCCGCTGATACTTCGCACCAGCAGCATCCCCGGAGTCACACGTCATGCGCACCCCTGCCCTGTGGGCATCCCTGACCCTGTTGCTTTTGACCTGTGGCGGTGCGCCCGCGTGGGCGGTCGATCTCGCCAACACCGATACCACGCCCTATCAGGTGGTTATCGAGGAAAACGGTGAACACTTCCGCTTTACCATTGCCCCTCGGGCCGTCCTGTCCGGTATCTGTTCCGACTGCTCGGTCCTGTTGAGCAACGGGCAGAGCGTCAATGCCGAGGATAACGATCTCATCACCATCAAGAATGGTCAGATGAGTGTTGGCGGATAACGCCAACCGGCTTTTTGCACAATACGCTTTTTCTGCCGCATCCCTGATGCCGTGAAGGATTTCATCCATGCTTGAACTGCTCACCGATCCAGCCGCCTGGGCCAGTCTGATCACCCTGTCGGTGCTCGAAATTGTCCTTGGCATCGACAATGTCATTTTCCTCAGCATCGTCGCCTCGCGCCTGCCGCCCGAACAACGAGCCAAGGCGCGCAAGATCGGGTTGGCAATGGCCCTGATCTTCCGCGTGGTCCTGCTGGGCAGCCTGAGCTGGATCATCGGCCTGACCGAGCCGCTGTTTACCCTGATGGACCTTGCCATTTCGTGGCGTGACATCGTGCTGGTCGGCGGTGGCCTGTTCCTGCTGGTCAAGGCAACGATGGAAATCCACGGCATGCTGGAAGGCGGCGACGAGCACGGGCCGGATGCCGGGCCGCGCCACATCAGCTTTACCTCGGCAGTGATCCAGATTTCCCTGCTCGACGTGGTGTTCTCGCTCGATTCCGTCATCACCGCCATCGGCATGGCCAACCAGTTGCCGGTGATGATCGCCGCGGTGGTGATCGCCATTCTGGTGATGCTGGTCGCCGCTGAAACCGTCGGCCGCTTTGTCGAGAACCATCCGACGGTCAAGATGCTGGCACTGGCCTTCCTGCTGGTGGTCGGGATGGCGCTGGTTGCCGATGGTGCCCATTTCCATGTGCCGCGCGGCTATGTCTACTTCGCCATTGCCTTCTCGGCGCTGGTCGAAGCCCTGAACCTGTGGGCCGCCGCTGCCCGCAAGAAAAAGCGCGCCCAGCAGTAAAAGGGGAAAGGGAACAGGGATGTGGAGCGCTGCTCCACACCTCACCGGGGCCTTGAGGCCCCGGACCCCGTTTTGTTGATTGTCGTATCCTGTGAGGGCTACGGCAAAAAAACTCTTGCCTCGGGATTTTTTTTCCCCTACCTTGCCGCTCCTTCCAATGCGGAAGAAGACACGGATGGGGCGTCGCCAAGCGGTAAGGCACCGGTTTTTGGTACCGGCATTCCCAGGTTCGAATCCTGGCGCCCCAGCCAACTTCTCAATCATCAATAATTTCAAGCAGTTGCAACAGATCAGGCGGCAGCGGTTGTACACGCTGGCAGGGCGGCTGGGGTTGTAATTTGTGGGTCAGGTTTGGCTTTGAGCAACTGATGCTCAGCCAGCGGCCCTCTCCGATTGGCTAATCCGGCAGGAGAGTTTCACAAGGTCGGCCTTGGCCACGTCGCCTTGACCATGCACTTTCCCGGCGGAATGCTGGCTGGTCCAGGCAAGGAGGATAAGATGCCCGACGGCGGAAGCACCAGGATCAGCGCGGATCGTGTCCGGTACATCAAACTCGGCGAAGGCGGCAGCTGGGAGAAGGAATGCTTCGAGCGAGGCATCGTCCGTATGGGCTACAACACCGGCATCCATTTCGACATGCTCACTGATGCCAACCTTTCCGCCTATGGCAAGACCTATACCGACGCGGATAAGGGCAAGGGCAAGGTTACCGAGATCGTCAACGTGGTCCGTATCTTCCGAGATGACCCTGGTGTAATCCTCTGGATCACTTTCTCTGGCCGGCTGCTCCGTTGGTGTTTTCTGGACCCCGCCTCAGCGTTGGAACGGCACTCCGATGGCAGAGGCACCTTCCGCCGCACCCTGGATGGCTGGCACTCCCGCGACCTAGCGGACCAGCCGCTGCGTATGGAAACGCTGTCCGGTCACATCACCCAACTTGCTGCCTACCGAGGCACCTGTTGCGATGCCAAGGACCCGGAGTATGTCGTCCGCAGGATCAACGGCGAGCGTCGCACGGAGGTGGTCGAGGCTGAACGCCTGACTGCCGACCTCCGGCGGGTAATCATATCCATGATGAAACTGCTAACGCCGCAGGACTTCGAGTTGCTGGTTGATCTGGTATTTTCGGGCAGTGGGTGGCGTCGCCAGGGTGTCGTCGGGAAAACAGAAAAACTGGTGGACATGGAGCTTTGGCTGCCAACGACTGATGAACACGCCTTCGTACAGGTCAAAAGCAAGGCCAAGCAGCGGGAGTTTGACGAGGAATACGCTGAGGCCTTTACCAAAATGACCCAGTTCGGGCGCATGTTCTACGTCTATCACTCCGGCCACATCACCTGCTCCGACGATAAGATCACCATCCTCGACCCGGAAAAGTTTGCAGCTATGGTCCTGGACGCGGGGCTGACCTCTTGGCTCATGCAGCGGGTTGGCTAACAATTTAGAGCGTTCTCACACCGAGCGAAAACGCTCTGCCCTTTTAGGGCCGTACTTTCCGAGCCGTTGACCGTCGATGGTCAACTTGAAAATAATCTAACCTTTTGTTCTGTCGCATTGTTTTTGCGAAAACCGGTTCCCACTTTTCGCACAATGCTCCAGGTGTTTGGTCCCGTGTACCACGGAGATGGGATGTGCGGGGCCTGAAGGCCCCGACAAAGCCATGGAGCAGCGCTCTACGGTTTCCCCCACCTGTTCTCAGCGGAAGAAATGCGGGACGAAGCGGCTGCTGTCCTTGGTGATCAGGCCGTCGTCTTCGCGGATGCACAGGCCGCAGGCCTTGGCCCCAACCATCCACACCCCCAGCACCGCATGCCCCCGACCGGCTGCCGCCAACGGAGCGCGGGCCTGCCAGACATAGCCTTCGCTGCCATAGTGGCCACCGCTGGCAGCAACGGTCGAGCCATCGGGATCATAGATGGTGACGTTCTCGCCCTCGCGTCCCAGCAGAGCCTTGCGCACCAGCCCCTGCGGAGCCAGCGGTGCCACCGCCGAGCGATCGAAGCTGGCGGGCAGCAGGTTCGGATGATGGGGGAACATTTCCCACATCTGGGCCAGCAGCGCCTTGTTCGACAGCACCATTTTCCACGCCGGTTCGATGAACGACATGCCGGCGGCAGCAATGTGGGCGGCGAATTCTTCCTGGGCCAGCCATTCCCATGGATAGAGCTTGAACAGCCGTCGCATCGGCTGTTCCTGCATGTCCACGAACTGGTGGCGATCCTTGTCCCAGCCGATATCGGACACCGCAATCAGCGACGTTTTGAATCCGGCGTCCTGAGCGCAGGCCTCGATATAGCGCAGATTGCCTTCGTCTTCGGCGTGCGGCATCACGCATGACAGGTGCAGGGTGCGGCGGGGATCGGCTGACGGCAGGCCGTGCAGCATTTGCGCAAAGCGGTCGGTCAGGGCTTCGTCCAGCGAATTGAACTGGTCGGCATCGGGAAACACCGCTTCGCGCCAGTGATGCTGCACAATCGCCGACTCGAACAGCGAGGTCGGGGTATCGGCGTTGTATTCCAGCATCTTGGGCTCGCCGTCGCCGGTCCAGGCAAAATCAAAGCGACCGTACAGGTAAGAATCATCCCGCCGCCAGCTTTCCGTCACCAGCTCCGCCGCCAGCCCGGTGATGCCGAACAGCGGCAACAGCCGGTCTTCGACCACCGCCTCGACCGCCTGCAGGGCCATCTTGTGCAGGGTGGTGGCGGCATCGTCCAGCCGGTCGATTTCGTCGAGAGTAAATTCCCAACAGGCGTTTTCGGTCCAGTAGGGCAGCGAATCGATGGTGTGATAGTTCAGACCAACCCGCTCGACCTCTTGCCGCCAGTTCGGGCGTGGTGCGCACTGATGACGCTGCATGTGTCAGCCTCCCCGGCTTGCCGATGATGATGCAGAAGACCCGAAGCCGCCCCGCGACACCGATGGGCTGGCAATGCCCACCGGCGATGATTTGCGCGATGAGCTGGCATCGGACGAGTTATCGTTGCTGGCTTTGGGGGTGCTGGAAATACCCCATGCCGAGGTCGAAGAGCGCGGGCTGCTGGTCGAGGTTGAGCCGTCCTTGCCACTGGTCGTCGGCGGGGCGGCGCCGGTCGAACGGCTGCTGCGGCTGCCAAACCATGAAGAGGACGAGGAACCGGACGACGAAGGGGAATAGGACGAAGACGACGGGCGGGAAGACGACGACGAAGACGACGTATAGGGCACCGACGAATAGGACGACGGCCACCACGACGTGCCACTGCCCTTGCGCGGCGGTTCCTGCCATTGCTTGTAAAGCGGCATGGCGGAATAGACCGGGCGACGGTGGTCCATCGCCCGGCTGATCATGAAGCCGGTCAACAAGGGGGCCCACAGCGAACTGTTGCTGACCTGACGACAACCGCCAGCGCTGAACTCTCCTTCGCAGGCGGACTGGTTCTGAAAGGTCGGTACCGCCGTGGTATCGGACATCACCGCATCATAGGTGTTCCGACACAGCTGCCGGTCCCCCATGCTGGACGCATCGCCCAGGCACTCGTCCAGCGATCGGTAAGAGCGTGTCTCCTCTGGCTCATCCCTGGATGACCCGGCCCAGTATCCCAATGCCAGAAAGGCCGCCCCGCACAGCAGCCAAGGAAAGACCTTCATGCTTCCACTCCCCCGAGGCCTGCCCCGTTCCGGCAGGCCTCCTGCGTCTTTACGCTGCCCGTGCGGGCAGGCTCACCGTTATTTTTTCAGCGCCGCCAGCCGGTCCACCGCCGAACGGCTGTCGGTGGTGCCTTTGCCAGCCGCGTCGTTCAGGGCCTGCTGAACATAGCTGTTGGTCGACGCCGGAGCGTCCTTCAGCACCTGACTCTTCATCCGCTGGGATTCCGCCTGCTGGCGCAGGGCGGCGGCCTTTTCGGTCATGGCGTTAAAGCCAACCCGCAGGCCGGTCTGCTGACCGCTTTTATCGCGCAGACCGGCAACGCGGGCGGCCTGTTCGGCCTGAGCCTTGGCGCGGTCGGCGTCGATTTCGGCCCGCTTGAGGTCACGGCGGGCATTTTCCAGATCAGAGCGGGCCTTTTTCAGCGCCGCACCCTTTTCCTGATAGGCCTTTTCCGCTTCGCGCAGCAGGGCTTCGGCTTCGACCACGTCCTGCTTTTCCTTTTCCATTTCGGGAACCAGCTTTTCCAGCAGGTCCACCAGCTCGTTCAGGCCGGTATTGATGGCAGCCTTTTCGGCTTCGGGGGCGGCCTGCAGCCGCACCTGCAGGCTTTCGGCAGCGGTGAAATGCTGCTGATAGCGCTTCTCGACCGCCTCGAATTCCTGCACTTCGCGGTTATAGGCGGCGCGCAGCTCGGCAATCAGCTTGCCAGCCGCGTCCAGATCATCTTCCATCACCCGCAGATCAGCCTGAATGGCCGCATCGGTATCGAGCGTTGCCAGCAGGTTGGTGGCCTCCTGGGCCAGATCACGCGTCTTGATGCCGATCAGGTGCTTCAGAAAATCCAACATGAGAAAACTCCGCAAAGACGCCGGATACAACAGCGTGGGACAGGAATGACCCGCATCAAGCGGGCGTGACATCAGATATCAGGGGGCGCGGACGCCCTAATAGGTCATCGCCCCGGCGTTCAGGATGCCGATGGCAATCGACAGGCTGCCGACGAACACCCCGTAAGAGACCTGATTGTTGGTAATTCCATCACGCAAATTGCGCAGAATTATGGCAACGACACCCCAGGCAACCAACTGTGTCACCAGAGCAATCCCGCCCCAGGTCAGAAAGTCGATCAGGTCCGAGGTGTGGGCCAGCACCGTGTACAGCGGCAAGGTCAGGCCGATCATCGTGCCGCCACAGGCACAGGCTGCTGCCGTGTTGCCCTGACGGATCAGGCTCAGTTCCTTGTAGGGGGTGATGACCATATAGGCCCCCATGGCGACGGCAAACACCGCCACCGCAGCGCCAAAATACATCAGATAGTTCAACATGCCGTCACACCTTGATTGCGGAGTTTGCCCAGACAGGCCCGCGCACCCTGCCAATTCAGCATCGCGCGCGCGGCAAAGATCTATCATATCAAGGCGATTGAGGCACTCGCAAAGTCTCCCGTCATGGGTGATAAAAGCACCTGCTGACAGTTTAACGCACCTGCGCCGAGCGGGTGGTCTGGTGATCGACCGCCTGTAACTCGCCGACCACCGCCCAGAAATCTGCGCGGCAGGCAGCGGCTTCTTCGCGGTCGGGGGGCGTGGCGGTGCTTTCTGCCGACCAGCAGGCAAAACTGTCCTGCGCCACCCCCAGCAGGGTGGCCCGCTGGGCGGTCCGCGGACCGAGACTGACTTTCTGCAATTCGGCACGGGCCACCGCCAGATCGCTGGCAAGAGCCTGATCATCGGCAAGGGCCGGGGTCAGGGAGGCAACGATCAGCAAGGCTCCGGCAACGGAAGCTCTGGCCAGCGGTAGAGCCAGCACCGAACCAAACGACTGCGCAGAGGACAACATGGCAAGGGAATCCTTGGGATACCTGTGATGCTGTGACTCTGCGCCGGGATTGCGGCAGTCCGATGGCGGAGGCAGGGAATGTTTGTGGTCATGCGGTGGCATGCGGAACACAAAAGCGGCGCCCCCGCTCCCGAGAGCGCCGCTGTTCGTCAGGGCGTGCCTGGACCAGCGTGCGTTAACTCTGACGCATGCACACTGGTCCAGGCTTTTGTTTTGTCGCAGTGATTTTGCGCAAAACCGGAACCACTTTTGCGCTCACTGCTCTATCAAGCCGTTACAGGGCCGCCAGCCCGCGATCCACATCGGCGATCAGGTCGGCAATGTCTTCCAGACCGACCGACAGGCGCAGCAAGCCGGGGCCAATGCCCTGAATTGCCTTTTCCTCGGCGGTCAGACGCTGGTGGGTGGTGGTCGCCGGGTGGCAGGCCAGACTCTTGGCATCGCCCAGATTGTTGGAAATCTTCACCACCCGCAGGGCATTCAGGAAGCGGAAGGCCGCATCCTTGCCACCGGCAAAGTCAATCGCCAGCACCGAACCGCCACCGGACATCTGTTTTTGCGCCAGCGCATACTGCGGATGGCTTTCCAGATCGGGATGCAGCACGCGGGCCACCCCCGGCTTGCCTTCCAGATGGCGGGCCAGCGCCACCGCGTTGGCGCAGTGACGTTCCACCCGCAGGGCCAGCGTTTCCAGCCCCTTCAGCAGGGTCCAGGCATTGAACGGGCTGAGCGTCGGGCCGGTATGACGCAGGAACGGGCCGCACACCTCCTCGATAAAGGCTTTGGTGCCGAGGATTGCCCCGCCCAGACAGCGGCCCTGCCCGTCGATGTGCTTGGTGGCCGAATAGACCACCACATCGGCCCCCAGCTGCAACGGATGTTGCAACATCGGGGTGGCAAAGACGTTATCGACCACCACCACCGCACCGGCCTTGTGGGCCAGCGCGCAGACGGCTTCCAGATCAATCAGCTCCAGGCCGGGATTCGACGGGGTTTCCAGCAACACCACCCTGGCCGGAGTCGCCAGCGCCTGTTCCCAGGCGGTCAGATCGGTGCCATCGACGAATTCGGTGACCACGCCCCACTTCGGCAGCAGCTCACCGGCAATCCACGAGCACGAGCCAAACAAAGCCCGCGCCGCCACCAGCCGGTCTCCGGCTTGCAGTTGACAGGCCAGCGCCCCGAACACCGCCGCCATCCCCGAGGCGGTCGCGCGGCAGGCTTCGGCGCCTTCCAGCAGGGCCAGACGGTCTTCAAACATCTGGATGGTCGGATTGCGGAACCGGGAGTACACATAGCGTGCATGGGTGCCGTCAAAGGCCGCCTCGGCCTCTTCGGCGCTGCCGTAGACATAGCCGGAATTCATGAACACCGCTTCGGCTGTCTCGTCGAACCCGGAGCGCAGGGTGGCCCCATGCACCATGCGGGTCTGCGCCGCCGCATCCTCGGGAAGCCCCAAGGCAGCGCCACCGGTCGGAAAGACAGGGGAAGAAGAACGGGAAGCAGTCATCAATACGGCCCTTTCGCCATCATATAACCGGCGCGGTCGGGGCCGGACGATGCCGGGCCGGGACCTTTTAGCGGAAGTTTTTTCGTGGCCGCAAGCCGGTCGCCAAATCCCACGTTCGTTATGTATAACGGACGCCTTTTTCCACTTCAAGCCCGCACCTTGGCGATCATTACCCCTAAAAACCCCATGCCCTTTCTGCATACCCCCCATTCTGGACAGTGCCGTTTCATCGACACAACCATAGGATATGCACTTTAGATAGAAAGCACTATCCTTTGGTGTCTCATGCGTCGCAGCCCCGCAGGCGCACACACGTCCAGACGAACACCCAAAAGGGGGGGAGGAAACAGACCATGCCCATCGAATGGCGCGACAAGCTGAGTGTTGGTGACCCGACGCTGGATGCCGACCACAAGAACCTGATCAAGATCATCAATGAATTCGAGGAAAAGGCCGATGCCGGCTTTGACCGTCAGGTGCTGTCCGAGACCCTCAAGCGGTTGATGGGCTATGCCAAGGAGCACTTCGCCCGCGAAGAACGCCTGCAGGCCCGCATCAACTACCCCTACTATGACCGCCACTGTCAGGAACACCGCCGCCTGTTGCGCGATGTCGAAGGCCACATCCGCACCTACATGGAGGACACAAGCACCGAAATCGACGGTGAAGTGAAACTGGCCATGCTGCATTTCCTGCGTGACTGGCTGATCAACCACATCATCGAGCAGGACCTGAAGATGCGGCCCTTTCTGGGCGCATCATAAATCCAGCGTCATCCGACCGGCAGCAAGCCGGACAAAAAAGAACACTCATGAGGATAAGGAGAGTCCACCATGCCCATCGAATGGCGTGACAAGCTGAGCGTCGGTGAGCCCACCATTGACGCCGACCACAAGATGCTGATCAAGATGATCAATGATTTCGAGGCCCAGGCCAACATCGACTTCACCCGCCAACTGCTGTCCGACACGCTGAAGTCGCTGCTGGAATACGGCAAGGCGCATTTCGCCCGCGAGGAAATGTTGCAGGTGCGGATGGGCTATCTGTACCACGACAGCCACCGTCAGGAGCACCGCCGCCTGATCCGCGACATCGAAGCCTTTGCCCGCACCTACATGACCGATGCTTCGCTGGAGCTGACCCCGGCGGTCAAGATGCACATCCTGCATTTCCTGCGCGACTGGCTGATCAACCACATCATTGATCAGGACCTGAAGATGAAGCCGTTCGTGATGCGTCAGCGGTAAGACCCTCGGGCTCCGGGATGGCACGAGAGGGGTTTGCATCTCGTGCCCGGACCCGGTTCTGTCACCCCTTGGCCACCGCCAGAACCCCGCGCCGTTGCAGGGCCCCCGACCATTCCAGCACCACCGCAAAGGCCACCATCAGCAGCGAGGCGGTCAGCGAGGTCGCCACCTGCACCAGCGGCTGGTCATCCAGCACCGCGTTCACGCCATCGGCCAACGGGGACAGCAGGATGCCCAGACAGAATACTTCCAGCGAATGCCGCCCCATCACCCGGCAGGCACGGGCACACCAGCTTTCCATCCACACACCGGGGCGGAACAGCCCGGCGATGCAATAGGCTACCGCCAGAAAGTGCAGCAGACGCAACGGTGCCAGCGCCGTTTTGCTGATTGGATAAATCATCTGCCCCAGCCACAGCGGTACCACCCGGTCATGCCACGCCGGGACATGCCACAACAGCACCAGCGCAAAACACAACAGCAGATAGCCCCACGCCAGCCGGTCCACCACCGCCCGCAGGCGGGGCCGGGCCTCCAGCCGGGCCGGGCCGATTTGCAGCAGGGCGCAGACGGCCCCGATGATGAACAACGCCTGCCACGCCCATGGGTTAAAGAACCAGCCGCCATCCGGCCAGGCACGCAGGTTGATGTCCCACACCTGCGCCGCCGCATAGACCGCCAGTGACAGCGCCAGCGTGAGCCGGGGCCGGTACACCAGCAAGGGCAGCACCGCCGCCATGATCAGCAACAACACCATGTACAGTGGCAGCGGGTCCATCAGGCTGGGCTTGAAGCGCAAGGTCAGCTCGGCCACCAGCGCGCCTTCGGTGTCGTTGATCAGTCTGCCCAGCCCCATCTCGCTGATGAAATCGCGCGTCTCGACGTGGGCATTCATCACGAACACGATGCCAACCAGCACCGCAAAGACAAAGATATGAGCCATGTACAACTGGGCCACACGGCGCAAAATGCGCACTGCGGCAAACAGATAGCCATGACGATGCAGCCCGGCCGAATAGGCCAGGGCTGCACTGAAGCCTGACAGGAAAACGAACACTTCGGCCGAGTCGCTCAGGCCAAAGGCCCGCATGGTCACCAACCCGAGGATGTTGTTCGGAATGTGGTCCCACAGGATGAAAATCAGGGCGAGGCCACGAAACACATCAATCCTGTGGTCCCGCTGGCGGTGGGACACCACCGCGCCGGACACCACAGTTTCAGACGACAAAGACACCAGACACCCCACAAGCCTGCACAACGCCCCACCGCGACATAAGGGGTAGACTTCCGGCGTGCAAGCTCCGTTTTATCAGGAGGCGGTCATGAACAGTCCACGACGGGACAGCCGTCAGCGCTTGACCTGGTCATAGACATAGCCGCCGGTCGCACCAGCCGCCGCGCCGATCACTCCGCCCCAGACGGTCGAGCCACCAGTCGCAGCCCCCACCAGTGCGCCGCCCACCGTACCGATGGCCGCACCGGACAGGATGCGCTGTTCACTTTGGGTCATGTTCGAGCACCCACCCAGCCCCAGAGCCGCAACAGACAGGGCAACAGCCACGGCTTTGCCGGCATGGCGCGGGGAAACGAGAGCGGTAACGCGAGACATAACGGCCTCCTGCAGCAAATGGATAAAAGGTACCATCAGAGTGTCGCCCCATATTAAGGCGGGAAAAAGGCAAAAAATGGTTAATTTCGCGGCAGGGATACCAAAGATATTAGGGGGTTACCCAACGGTGTTGCAAAAGCAGGTGAAACAACCGCCACGCCAGAAAAAAGCCTGGAAACGACTCGGGCCAGAGGGTACCTGCGAAAACAGGCATCCTCTGGCCCGGAGAAGGGCTTGCCCCCGTGACGCTCTGCCGTCAGCCGTCGGCATTCATCTTTTCGACCAGCGCCTTCAGGCTTTCTTCCGCCACCGCATGTTCCACCTGACAGGTGCCCGCCGCATGGTGACCGCCGCCGCCGTATTCCAGCATCAGCTTGCCGACGTTGGTCTGGCTGGAGCGGTCAAAGATCGACTTGCCAACCGCAAAGACGGTGTTCTGGTTCTGGAAGCCGCGCATGATGTGGATCGAGATGTTGCACTGCGGGAACATCGCGTAAATCATGAAGCGGTTGCCGGCATAAATCGGGTCTTCGTCGCGCAGGTCCAGCACCACCACGTTGCCATGGACGCGGGCACAGCGGTTGACCTGTTCCTTGAACATCGCTTCCTGTTCAAAATACAGGTCGGTACGTTCCTTGACATCCGGCAGGGCCAGCACGTCGGAAATCGGGTGATCGAGGCAATAGTCGATCAGTTCCATCATCAGCTGATAATTGGAAATGCGGAACTCGCGGAAACGGCCCAGACCGGTGCGGGCATCCATGATGAAGTTCATCAGGTTCCAGCCTGCGGGCTTCAGCACTTCATCCAGCGAGAACTGCGCCGAGTCGCCCTTGTCCACCGCCAACATCATTTCTTCGGAAATGCGCGGCAGCTTTTCCGCCCCGCCATAATATTCGTACACCACCCGGGCAGCCGACGGCGCTTCGGGGATGATGATGTGGTTGTCGCGCTTGCCCACCCGCAAGGTTTCCGACAGATGGTGGTCAAAGGCGAGGTGCACGCCTTCGACATACGGCAGGTTGGTGGTGATGTCGTTGCCGGTGATTTCGATCTTGCCGTCCTGCATGTCCTTGGGATGCACGAACTTGATGTCGTCGATCAAGCCCAGCTCTTTCAGGATCATGGCGCAGACAAGGCCGTCAAAGTCGCTGCGCGTGACAAGGCGGAATTTCCGTTCCGTCATCTTTCCCTATTCCTTTTGCATCAGCCGGCCGCGCCCCGCGGTCTGCCGTTGATCGAAAATCAAGCATTCCTGCGCCCCGGCGCAGTCTGGTCTGCGTGCCGACACCATAGCGACATCAGGGGTACCGACGCAATTGCCGTAGCCCGGTCAACCCATGGTTCTTTGGCACGATTCAGCCCACACGCTCTGTCGAAAAACACCATACAACCAAATTACGCGGTTGAGGATGGGGGGCGATGGAATTTTATTCGCCCAGCCATCTTGCCTTTTTACCCTGCTCCGCGTATAAGCTCCTCCCTCCAAACCCGAGCGGCGAGGCTGTGTGGGACTCCTTGATTTCAAGGGTCCTACCGGGCATGCCAATCCGCTTTCGAAAAACACCTCTCTTCGGAAAGGACTTAAAATGCCCAAGATGAAGACCAAAAGCGCCGCCAAAAAGCGGTTCCGTCTGACCGGCACCGGCAAGGTGCGCGCCAACGTGGCCTACAAGCGCCACATGATGCGCAACAAGCCCAAGCAGATGAAGCGCCAGGCTCGTGGCACCATGATCCTCAACGATTGTGATGCGCGTATCGTCAAGCTGTACCTGCACGGCTAATTTTTCGGTCAGAATTAAAGGAGAACCGCAATGTCTCGTGTGAAGCGCGGCGTTACCAGCCATGCCCGGCACAAGAAAGTCCTGAAGCTGGCCAAGGGCTACCAGGGCCGCAACTCGACCAACTTCCGTATTGCCATTGAAAAGGTCGAAAAGGGCCTGCAGTACGCCTACCGTGACCGTCGCAACAAGAAGCGCGACTTCCGCGCCCTGTGGATCCAGCGCATCAACGCTGCCACCCGCGAACACGGCCTGCCGTACTCCCGTTTCATTGACGGCCTGAACAAGGCTGGCATCGAACTGGACCGCAAGGTGCTGTCCGACCTCGCCATCCGCGAGCCGGAAGCCTTCGGCAAGCTCGTCGAACAGGCCAAGGCGGCCCTCGGCTGAGCCATGCTGATGGCACCAACCGGTGCCTGACGGCTAAAAATGCTTATACTGAGGGGGGCTGCCTTTCCAAAGGCGGCCCCCTTTGGCTATTTCGCCTACCCCCACCTGACTCACAGAGGGATCATGGACAAGCTGGACGAGTTGCGCGCCGAACTGCTGGCGGCGGTGTCCGATGCGCCTGACGCCGACGCGCTGGAAAAAGTGCGCGTGGCGGTGATGGGCAAAAAGGGCCGCATTACCGACATGATGAAGGGCCTGGGCCAGATGGATCCGGACGAGCGCCGGACCTTTGGCGCCGCACTGAACGCCCTCAAGGATGACGTTGCCACGGCGCTGGATGGTCGCAAGGCTGCCTTTGAAACGGCTGCCCTGAACGCCAGGCTGGAAAGCGAGCGGGTCGATGTCTCGTTGACCGCCCGCCCGGACAGTGACGGCACCCTGCATCCGATCAGCCAGACCATCGACGAAGTGATCGCCATTTTCGGCCAGATGGGGTTTGAACTGGCGGAAGGCCCGGATATCGAAGACGATTTCCACAACTTCACCGCCCTGAATTTCCCGCCCGGCCACCCGGCGCGCGAAATGCACGACACCTTCTTCCTGCCCGAACGGGAAGACGGCAGCCGTCACGTCCTGCGCACCCACACCAGCCCGGTGCAGATCCGCACCATGCAAAGCCGCAAGCCGCCGATCCGGGTGATCTGCCTGGGCCGCACCTATCGCTGCGACTCTGACATGACCCATACCCCGATGTTCCATCAGATCGAAGGTCTGGTGATTGACACGAACATCAACATGGGCCACCTCAAGGGCTGCCTGAAGGAATTCGTCGAGGCCTATTTCGAGGTCAGCGATGTGCCGATGCAGTTCCGTCCCAGCTTCTTCCCGTTCACCGAGCCGTCGGCCGAGGTCGATATCGGCTGTTCGCGCAAGAACGGCGAACTGAAGATCGGCGAAGGCGACGGCTGGCTGGAAATTCTGGGCTGCGGCATGGTTCACCCGAACGTGCTGAAGGCCTGCGGCTATGACCCGAACGAAGTGCAGGGCTTTGCCTTCGGCATGGGCCTCGAGCGCATCGCCATGCTGAAGTACGGCATCCCCGACCTGCGCACCTTCTTTGATTCCGACCTGCGGTGGCTGCGCCACTACGGATTCGGTTGCCTTGACGTCCCGACCCTGACCGGAGGGCTGACCCGATGAAATTCACCCTCTCGTGGCTGAAAGACCACCTCGACACCACCGCCTCGGTGGCCGAGATCGGCAAGACGCTGACCATGATCGGGCTGGAGATCGAAGAGATCATCGACCCGTCGTCCAAACTGGACGGCTTTGTGGTCGGCCATGTGCTGACCGCTGACAAGCACCCCGACGCCGACAAGCTGAAGCTGTGCACCGTTGACAACGGTCAGGGCACCCTGCAGATCGTCTGCGGCGCGCCCAATGCCCGCGCCGGTCTGAAGGTGGCGCTCGCCACCCCGGGCTGCGTGATCCCGGTCAGCGGCGACAAGCTGAAAAAGGGCAAGATTCGCGGTGTGGAAAGTCAGGGCATGATGTGCTCGACCCGTGAACTGTGTCTGGGCGAAGACCACGACGGCATCATCGAACTGCCGGAAGACACTCCGGTCGGGGTGCCGCTGGCCAGCGTGCTGAACATTGATCCGGTGTTCGACATTTCGGTGACGCCCAACCGCGCCGACTGCCTCGGCGTGCGCGGAGTCGCCCGTGATCTGGCCGCCGTCGGTCTGGGAACGCTGAAGGCCGACCCGCTGACCGCGCCGCTGGCCGGGACCTTTGCCAGCCCGCGCCGGGTGCAGATTGCCGACGACACGCTGGCTGCTTGCCCGGTGTTCGTCGGTCGCACCATCCGTGGAGTGAAGAACGGCGACAGCCCGCAGTGGCTGAAGGATCGTCTGCTGGCCATCGGCCTGCGTCCGATTTCGGCGCTGGTGGACATCACCAACTATGTCACCATCGGCTGGGGCCGTCCGCTGCACGTGTTCGACGCAGACACCCTGAACGGTGACCTGCTGGTGCGCTTTGCCCAACCGGGTGAGCAGCTGGTGGCGCTGAACGACAAGACCTATGAGCTGACCGCCGAGATGGTCGCCGTGGCTGATCAGGGCAAGGCCCACTCGATCGGCGGCGTGATGGGCGGCGTGGAAAGCGGCTGCACCGAAACCACCACCACCGTCTTCCTCGAAGCGGCGCTGTTCGATCCTCGCCGGATTGCCAGAACCGCCCGTGCGCTGACCCTCGAGTCGGATGCCAAGCACCGCTTCGAGCGTGGCGTTGATCCGCAGTCGCCGGTGTGGGGTGCCGAGCTGGCCACCCGCCTGATCCTCGACCTGTGCGGCGGCGAAGCCTCGGAACTGGTGATTGCGGGCGACATGCCTGCTGGCAACGGCCCGATCGACTTCCGCCCGTCGCGGGTCAAGCAGCTGGTCGGGATCGAGGTGGCCACCGCCACCATGATCGCCATGTTTGAACGGCTGGGCTGCTCGGTGCTGTCCACCAGTGACGACCTGCTGACCGTCCAGCCGCCGAGCTGGCGCGGGGACATCGCCGAAGAACATGATCTGGTCGAGGAAGTCGCCCGCCTGAACGGCTATGACAACCTGCCGGTCACCCCGCTGCCGCGCCTGTCGATGCCCAAACAGGTGTTAACCGCCCAGCAAAAGACCCTGCGCGTGCTGACCCGTACCCTCGCCGGTCGTGGCCTGCACGAAACCGTCACCTGGTCGTTCCTGCCGCGTGCGCAGGCCGAACTGTTCGGTGGCGGCCAGCCGGAACTGCTGCTCGCCAACCCGATCAGCAGCGACCTCGACGCCATGCGTCCGTCGATCCTGCCGAATCTGGCGACCGCCGCCGGGCGCAATGCCGCCCGTGGCTATCCCAACGTCGGCCTGTTCGAAGTCGGCCCGCAGTTCCATGGCGGCGAACCGGGTGACCAGACGCGGGTGATTGCCGGTCTGCGTGCTGGCAAGACCGGTCCCCGTCACTGGGATGAACGCCCGCGGGCAGTGGACGTGTTCGACGTCAAGGCCGACGTGCTGGCCCTGCTGAAGGCCGCCGGTGTCAACACCGACAGCCTGCAGATCGTGGCCGAAGCACCGTCCTACTACCATCCGGGCCGCTCGGGTTCGCTGCGGTTGGGCAAGGTGGTGGTGGCCCAGTTCGGTGACCTGCATCCGGCAGTGCTGAAGGCGCTGGATGTCAAGGGTCCGATGGTGGCCTTTGAACTGTTCGTTGAACGCCTGCCGACGCCCAAGGCCAAGGCCACCAAGGCGCGCAGCCTGCTGCAAGCCTCGGCTTTCCAGCCTCTGGAGCGCGACTTCGCCTTTGTGGTGGATACCTCGGTGGCCGCCGACGCGATGGTTCGCGCCGCCAGGGGCGCCGATCGCCAGATGATCACCGACGTCAGCGTGTTCGACCTCTATCAGGGTCCGAACATGCCCGACGGCAAAAAGTCGCTGGCGGTGTCGGTCACTCTGCAACCGATGGAAAAGACCCTCACCGATGCCGAAATCGAAGAGATTTCCGGCAAGGTGATCGCCGCCATCGAAAAGGCCACCGGCGGCAGCCTGCGCAAGTAAGATCAAAAAAGAGAGCGGACTGCCGTCCACACCTACCCGGGGGCCAATGCCCCCGGACCCCCATTTCTTTTTTCACTATCAAAAGAGTGGGATCCGAGACATCAAGGCCCCGGCGAGGTGTGGAGCAGCGCTCCACATCCTTGTTTCCCTTGTGCCGTAAACACAAAAAAAGACCGGGAAGGACATCGTGCCTTCCCGGTCTTTTTTGTCAGCCCGTGCAGTCTTACTGCACAACACGCCCCGTGCAGTCTTACTGCACAACGCGCCAAGTGCCGTCCGGCTGCTGGCAGGCCTGCCCATAGGCGGCTTCCTCGCGGCCATCGATCATCACGGTGGTCTTGTATTCGCGGCAATAACGACCCGAGTCGGTGCGGCCATCCTTGACCGGCGTCACCGTCCCCGAATGACCGGAGTCCGGGTTGTTCCAGCGGATGGTTTCCCCCACCGGGGCGGCCATCGCATTCTGGTGCGCCCGTTCGGCCTGCATCTGGTCGGCCTTGTCGAGCGACGAGCCGATTTCCGAACCAAGGAACGCGCCCAGCAGGGTCCCGGCAGCGGTGGCGGCAATCTGGCCGGTCCCCTTGCCGAACTGCGACCCAACCACCGCACCACCGACGCCACCCAGCACGGTACCGGCGGTCTGCTTGGGGTTGTTCTGCATCTGCTGGCAGGCAGACAGGCTGATGGCGGCGGTCAGGGCGGCGGCAACACCCGTGATGCGCAAGCTACGGCTAATCATCATCTGATCCTCAATGTCTTCACGTCAGGCCCGCAGCGCAGGCGGAGCCGGGAGATATGCGTTTACTCTGGCTGAAAACTTTGGCTAAAGCATGGCACAGGTGGGGCATCTTGCCCTATGCTCCGTGAGGTGGCCTGATCAATGGCTCCCCCTGCGTTCTGCGCACGGTCGAGCTGTATCATGCTTTGTCGTAACAGCAACGAACTGAACCAGACATGAACGATTTTTCAGCGGATGTCGACCCCATTGCCCAGTTCAGCGACTGGCTGGCCGAGGCTGGCAAAAGCGAACCCAATGATCCGAACGCCGTCTGTCTGGCCACCAGCACCCCTGATGGCTTTCCGTCGGCCCGCATGGTGCTGTTGAAAGGCCATGACGAGCACGGTTTCGTGTTCTACACCAACCTTGAAAGCCGCAAGGGCGGTGAACTGGCCGCCAACCCCAAGGCGGCGATGTGCTTTCACTGGAAAAGCCTGAAGCGGCAAGTGCGGATCGAGGGTCAGATCGAGCCGGTCACCGCCGAGGAAGCGGATGCCTATTACGCCTCGCGCGCCCGGGATTCGCGCATCGGGGCGTGGGCGTCGCAACAGTCGCGCCCGCTGCAAAGCCGGTTCGAGCTGGAAAGCCGCATCGCCGAATATGTCGCCAAATTCGGTCTGGGCCGCATTCCACGCCCGCCGTTCTGGTCGGGGTTCCGTCTGGTGCCGGTTCGTATTGAATTCTGGCGGGATCGCCCCTTCCGCCTGCATGACCGGATGATCTATAAGAGGAACCTGAAGGACGAGCCGTGGACCACGGAACGTCTGTACCCATAACACCGCCGTAAAGGACAGCCGCACCGTGAGCACCCCCCAGCCCAACGCCCACTTGCTCCGCTGGGCAACCTATGCCGCCACCGCCACCGCGCTGGTTCTGGTGCTGGTGAAGGTTGCGGCGTGGCTGCTGACCGACTCGGTGGCGCTGCTGTCCAGCACGGTGGACAGCCTGCTGGACTGTGGTGCCTCGCTGGTCAACCTGCTGGCGGTGCGCCAGTCCCTGCAACCGGCTGATGACGATCACCGCTTTGGTCATGGCAAGGCCGAGCCCTTGGCCGGGATGGCGCAGGCGGCGTTTGTCGCCGGGTCGGGGGGGCTGTTGCTGGTGCAGGCGGTTGGCCGTCTGACATCACCGGTCGAAGTGCGGCAAGGGGCGGTCGGCATCGCGGTGATGGTGTTTGCCATCATCGCCACGCTGGCGCTGGTCAGCTTTCAGAAATACGTCATCCGCCGCACCACCTCGGTGGCGATTGCCGCCGACAGCCTGCACTACACCGGCGATGTGCTGATCAATGGCAGCGTGATCGTCTCGATCCTGCTGACCATCTCTCTGGGCTGGACGTGGGCCGACCCGCTGTTTGCCATCGGGATTGCCGGTTTCCTGATGTTCAACGCCTGGACCATTGCCCGCGACAGCTTTGACCTGCTGATGGACCGCGAGCTTCCTGCCGAAGACCGCGAGCAGATTGTCGCGCTGGCGCTGGCGATTCCGGGGGTGATGAACGTCCACGACCTGCGCACCCGCTCGTCCGGCCCGCAACAGTTCATCCAGTTACACCTGACGATGGACGGCCAGCTACCGCTGATCAAGGCCCATGCCATCGGCGATCAGGTCGAAGAGGCCATCCGCGCGGCCTTTCCGCAGGCCGAGGTGATCATCCACCATGACCCGTCAGGGCTGGTTGAACCGGCAGCACATGAGGTTTTCCCAGCCCCATCGCCATCATCGCCGCCGTAAACCCCACCGAGGCGGCGGTATTCCAGCTATGCGAGCCACCCTGTTCCGGGCGGGTCAGGCTGTCTGCGGGCAACACCCGCAGCACCTGCCGCGCCACCGCCTCGCCCGAGTCGAGCCAGGTGACCGGCCACGGTGCCGCCTCACTCAGCCAATGGCGGACCAGCGGGTAATGGGTACAGCCCAACACCACCGTATCCAGACGATGGTCGGTAAACAGCGGCGCAATTTCGGCCTCGACCGCCGGACGCAAATCGGCGGCCTGCTGTACTCCGCCACGCGCCACCACCTGTTCGGCCAGATCAGCCAGCTTTTGCGCACCGTGGCGCACCACCACGCAGTCAGCGGCAAACTGCCGGATCAACTGATCGCTATAGGCCCGCCGGACGGTTCCCGGCGTTGCCAACAAGCCGATTACCCGGCTTTTGCTCAACGATGCCGCCGGTTTGATCGCAGGCACCACCCCGACAAACGGCATCTGCGGATGGTCGGCGCGCACAGCGGCCAGCGCCGCCGTGCTGGCAGTGTTGCAGGCAATCACCACCACGTCGGGGCGATCCGTTTCATGACGCAACAGGGCATGGATCACCGCCCGCACCCGCGCCTCGATTTCGGCTTCCGAGCGCGGGCCGTAGGGGAAAAAGGCCCCGTCGGCGCAATAGCTGTAGCGCGTCGCCGGGGGCAGCGCGTCACGGATGGCGGCCAGAACCGACACGCCACCCAACCCGGAATCAAACACAGCAACCCGTGCCATTGCCTACCGCTCGCTGCCCCCCGTTCGCTATCCCACCGTCAGGGATTATTTCCCAACCGCCCGGTCATAGGCGGCGATCACCTGCTGGCAGACGGCACCGGGGGTAAAGTGCCAGTCGCCAATCTGGCGCACCGGAGTAACTTCGGCAGCAGTTCCGGTCAAGAAGACTTCGCTTGCCCGCGCGAACTCGCTGGGGTCAATGGCGCGTTCGGTGACACTCAGCCCCATTTCGCGCGCCAGCTCGATCACCGTCTGGCGGGTGATGCCGTCCAGAAAGCACTCCGGCGTCGGAGTGTGCAGCGCGCCGTCGATCACCAGAAAGATATTGGCCGCCGACGCCTCGGCTACCTGCCCGCGATGGTCCAGCATCAGCGCGTCGTCCCAGCCTTCGTCTTCGGCGGCATGCTTGGACAGGGTGCTGATCATGTACAGCCCGGCGGCCTTCGACTGGGTGGGGGCGGTCTCCGGGGCCGGACGATGCCACTTGCTGACCGTCAGCCGCAACCCGGCCATGCGGGCATCGGCATCGAAATAGGACGGCCAGGCCCAGCAGGCAATCGCCACATGGATACGGTTGTGGCGTGCCGACACCCCCATCATCTCCGACCCGCGCCAGGCGACCGGCCGGACATAGCCATCGCGCACGCCATTGGCCTGCAACACCGCGTCGGTGGCCTGATCGAGCGTTGCCCGGTCATAGGGCAAGGCAAAGCCCAACAGCCCGGCCGAGCGGATCAGGCGCTGGCTGTGCTCGGCCAGCTTGAATACCTGCCCGTTATAGGCCCGCTCGCCCTCGAACACCGACGAGGCATAATGCAGCCCGTGGGTCAGGACATGGACTTTGGCCTCCCGCCACGGCAGCATCTGCCCGTCCATCCAGATAAAGCCGTCGCGGTCATCAAAGGGGATCAAGCTCATAGCCATCTCTTTCTTTCCGGCCCCTGTCGGACTACTGTGGCGGAGGCAGTCCCGCAGCGATCACCGCCCGTTTCCAGCCCGATACAGGCAAGGGGAAGGCGGTCACCGCCCACAGGGTCACTGCAGGGGTGTTTTGATACAAACGGAGGGTTCTCGGCGATTTTGCGCAACTAAGTTTCGCCAATTCTCCATTATCGGTAACATTGTGCAGCGATATATGTCAATATTGCTGTCCTATCCAGACCCACATGGCAGGCTTGTTCAGAACTCATGAGTGATATCAAAGCAGGGGCGCACCAGCTTTTTCTGCGCGACGAAGAACTCCGCAAGGGCATGGAGTTGCTCTTTTTCGCCTACCGCGACTTCACCGCCGAGGCCGATGCCATGCTGGCGCGGCACGGCTTCGGGCGCGCCCATCACCGGGTGATCTATTTCGTCGGACGCTATCAAAGCATCCCCGTTTCCGATCTGCTGCGCATTCTGGGCATCACCAAGCAAAGCCTGTCCCGCGTGCTCAGCCAACTGGTGCGCGA
Organism: Insolitispirillum peregrinum; assembly: GCF_900156605.1. Taxonomy (GTDB): domain Bacteria; phylum Pseudomonadota; class Alphaproteobacteria; order Rhodospirillales; family Rhodospirillaceae; genus Insolitispirillum; species Insolitispirillum peregrinum. The sequence continues at coordinate 422,802 of NZ_FTOA01000004.1, forward strand.
GGGCTTCATCACCCAGAAGGCCGGAACCCGCGACCGCCGCCAGCGCCTGCTGGAGCTGACCGAAAAGGGGCAGGATCTCGAACGCCAGCTCAGCGAACGCCAGCGCCGCCGCATCGCCCGCGCCTACCGCGAAGCCGGAGCCGAAGCGGTGGACGGTTTCCGCAAGGTGCTGGCCGGGATGATCGATGAACCCGACCGCGCCCGCTTTGTCGGCGATCTGGGGGTTGACCCCACCCTGCCCCGTCCGCGCCGCTCCACCCCTTAAGACCTGCCCCGAGGCCCGTCATGTCCGCTGTCCTGCCCGAAGAGCAACCGCACATTCTGGTGGTCGATGATGACCGCCGCCTGCGCGACCTGCTGCGCCGCTTTCTCAGCGAAAACGGCTTTACCGTCAGCACCGCCGCCGATGCCGCCGAGGCGCGCGCCCATCTGGCCGGGATGTGCTTTGACGCGCTGGTGGTGGACGTGATGATGCCGGGGGAAAGCGGGCTGGAGCTGACCCGCAGCCTGCGCGACAGCAACGGCCCGCCAGTGTTGATGCTGACCGCCCACGGGGATCCGCAGGACCGTATTGCCGGACTGGAAAGCGGTGCCGATGACTATCTGGCCAAACCGTTCGAGCCGCGCGAACTGGTGCTGCGCCTGCGCTCCATCCTGCGCCGTCTGGCCACGCCAGCCCCGGCTCTGGCTGCTCTGGCGGTCGGCAGTGTCCGCATGGGCAGCAGCCTGTTCGACCTCGGTCGACAGGAACTGCGCACCAATGGCGAGCCGGTCTATCTGACCACCGCCGAAGCCCAGTTGTTGATGGTGCTGGCCAGCAACGCCGGACAGCCCTTCACCCGCGAGGATCTGGCCGATGCCACCGGCATGACCGGCAACCCGCGCACGGTGGACGTGCAGGTCACCCGCCTGCGCAAAAAGCTGGAAGACGACCCCCGGCAACCGCGCTACCTGCAAACGGTGCGTGGCACCGGCTATGTCCTGCGTCCGGGGGGCTGAACGCTCATGCGGCTGTTCGGAACACCCACCTCGCTCAAACGGATGGTGCCTCGGGGGTTGCTGGGGCGGTCGCTGCTGATTCTGGTGGTCCCGCTGGTGGTGTTGCAGGTCGTAACCTCGGTGGTGTTCTACGAACGGCACTGGGACACGGTGATGCGCCGTCTGGCCAGCGGTCTGGCCGGAGATATCGCCGCCACCCTCAGCCTGTTGCACCGTTACCCGGACCCCGACGGGCAAGCGTGGGTGACGGACTTTGCGCAGGAGCATTTCGAGCTGCAACTGGACTTCAAGGCCGGGGAAGTCCTGCCCAATGACGAGCATTTCCGCGATGCCCTGTCCGAAGAGCTGAACGACAGCCAGAACGAAAACATGGAAGATGTCCTTGCCCAAAGCCTCAGTGAGCGACTTCATCGCCCGGTGATGGTCGATATGGCGATTTTTGCCCGCGACATCGACATCTATGTCCAGCGCTCTGACGGCATTCTGCACATCACCGCCCCGCGCAAGCGGCTGTTCAGCTCGACCACCTATATTTTCGTGCTGTGGATGGCCGGAACGGCGATGCTGCTGTTCGGCATTGCCACCATCTTCATGTCCAATCAGGTGCGCTCCATCCGCCGTCTGGCGGTATCAGCCGATGGCTTTGGCAAGGGGCGCGACCTGCCGCCGATCAAGGTCGAAGGCGCCCGCGAAGTGCGGCAGGCGGCACAAGCCTTCAACCTGATGCGGGAACGCATCCAGCGGCAGGTGGCCCAGCGCACGGAAATGCTGGCCGGGGTCAGTCACGACCTGCGCACACCGCTGACCCGGATGAAACTGCAACTGGCAATGATGGGCGACTCGCCCGATGCCTGCGACCTCAGCGAAGACGTGGCGGAAATGGAGCGGATGGTGGAAGGCTATCTGGCCTTTGCCCGTGGCGAAGGTACCGAAAGCGCCAGCGATGTCGATCTGGTCGAAGTGCTGGAAACCGTCGTTGCCCGCTTTCAGCGCGATGAGCGCTGCGCGGTCGAGCTGATCGGCCTGTACACCGCCAGCGGCGAGCGGCGACAGGCCCCGACCACCGTGCGGCGCGACAGCATCGAACGCTGCCTCAGCAACCTGATCGGCAACGCCTGCCGCTATGGTCAGCGGGTGCGGGTGCACTACATCGCGCAAGAGGACGAAGAAAGCTGCTCCATCGTCGTCGAGGACAACGGTCCGGGCATTCCCCCCGTCCTGCGCGAAGACGTGTTCCGGCCTTTTTTCCGCGCCGACAGCTCGCGCAATTCCCAGACCGGCGGCACCGGCCTGGGCCTGACCATCGCCCGCGATGCCGCCCGTGTCCACGGCGGCGACATCCTGCTGGACGACAGTCAGGAAATGGGCGGCCTGCGCGTTACGCTGCACCTGCCCCTTTAGAGCAAATCCCGAGCAGATGACTCCATCTGCGACGACGTATTTGCTGGAAATACAATATATTAGAGCATTTGAAGTGATCCAGAGAGAACGGAAAATGCTCTAGGAACAAACAGCCCCTACTTGGTCCCGAACAGACGGTCCCCGGCATCGCCCAGACCGGGGACGATGTAGGCCTGTTCGTTCAAGTGATCATCCAGCGACGCCACGTAGACCGGCACGTCGGGATGCGCCTCGTTGAACACCCGCATCCCTTCCGGGGCGGCTACCAGCGCCATGAAAATGATCTGCTCCCGGCTGATCCCGCGCTCCAGCAGCACGTTCACCGCGTGCACCGCCGAATGGCCGGTGGCCAGCATCGGATCGACCAGAATGAAGGTCCGGCCCTCGGAGTCCGGCAGCTTGACCAGATATTCATGCGGGCGATGGGTATCATGGTCGCGGTACAGGCCAACGTGACCGACACGGGCACCCGGGATCAGTTCCAGCAGGCCATCGGCCATGCCGTTACCGGCGCGCAGGATCGGCACCACCGCCAGCTTGCGGCCTGCGATCACCGGTGCGTCCATTGTGACCAGCGGCGTCTGTATCCGCTCCAGCGCCAGCGGCAGGTTACGGGTGACTTCATAGCCCATCAGCAGGGAAATTTCGCGCAGCAACTGGCGGAAGGTGCGCGTAGAGGTCCGTTCGTCGCGCATGTGGGTCAGCTTGTGCTGAATCAGCGGGTGATCCAGAACGCACAGATTGGGGAATTCTTCGACGCGGCGCATGGGAGTCTCCAACAAGTTATCCGATATCATTTTTTTGCCTGTCGCTCTGTCAGAGCGGAGCCGCACCGTCAGCCTGCGCTGGACAGCACGCCATCGCCGGTATATTCGGCCCAGCAGTTGGGCGTTTCCCACACCCGCACCCGATCCAGATGGGCCAGCCCGTGCGACCGTTCAAGCACGCGCGGCTGCAAACGCTGGAACCAGTGGCGGGCCAGTTCTTCGGCGGTGGGGTGGAACGGCACCACGTACAGTTTGGAGCCAACCCGGCAATCGGTGGTAGCCAGATAGCCATCGCGCTCGACCTGCTGTCGCACACCGGCCAGCCACGGGTCGAACGCCTGCGCGGGCGGGGCAAACATCCGCAATACATCAAGATCGGCCAGCGAGGCCATAAAGCCATGGTCACACGGTTGATCAATGCAGGCGGTCATTTCCTGCTTCAGGAACCCGAAATCCAGCACCATCCCGGCCTGCTCGCCGCTTTGATGCAGTTCGGCCTGCGGGCTGCACACCGTCGCCTCGATCGCATAGCGATGGCCATGCAGATGGCGGCACTTCGAACCATGCAACATGATCCGGTGACCGGCATCAATCTCCAGACGGCGCGTAACGTGCATCAACGACATGACAACAGGCTTTCCTGTAACAAAGGGCACAGCAGGGGCAAGGTAAACAAGACTTGCCGGGTCAGGGAATGCCCAGCATCTTGTGGGTCTGCAACGACAGCCGCCAGCGGGGATGGCTCAGGCAATAGCGCAATGCCGCCGCCGTATGGTCGGCCCGCTGCGGATCATCCAGCGGCTGCAACAGATGATGTGAGAACGGCAGCGCGGCCAGCGCCACCAGATCCTGCCCGGACTGGGGATAGACCACCTTCAGCTCGTCGCCGGTAGTCTGCACCAGCGTCGTTCCGGCTTTCGGGCTGACACAAATCCAGTCCACGCCGGGTGAGACCGGGCGGGTACCGTTGGTTTCAATGGCGATTTCAAAACCCTTTTGATGAACGGCCCGGCACAGGGCCTCATCGACCTGCAAGGTCGGCTCGCCGCCGGTGAACACCACATAGGGCAAGCCGTGTTCGCTGGCCGGAATGCCAGCCATCGACGGCCAGCAGGCGGCAATCGCCTCGGCCAGCGCCTGCGGTCCGGCAAAACGTCCACCGCCCGGCCCGTCGGTGCCGAGAAAGTCGGTATCACAAAAAGTACAATCAGCCGAGGCGCGGTCTTCGGCCCGGCCAGTCCACAGGTTACAGCCGGTAAAGCGGCAGAACACCGCCGGACGCCCGGCCCGCAAGCCTTCGCCCTGCAAGGTGTAAAACAGTTCCTTGACCGTATAGGTCCGCCCGGCTGCCGCCGGATCAGCGTCTGGCAGCGTCATGCCCCTTGCTCCCACTGCCACCAGCCGTTGGCCCGCAGGGTACAGGCCGGGCACTGGCCACAGCCATGGCCCCACGGATGGCGGGTGCTGCGGTCGCCCAGATAGCAGGTGTGCGTCTTGTCCACGATCGCATCGACCAGCGCCCGGCCACCCAGCGTTTCCGCCAGCGCCCACGTTTGCGCCTTGTCGATCCACATCAAGGGGGTGTGCAGCACAAAGCGGCTTTCCATCCCCAGATTCAGGGCCACCTGCAACGCCTTGATGGTATCGTCGCGGCAATCGGGATAGCCCGAAAAATCGGTTTCACAGACCCCGGTAATGATGTGCTTGATGCCCCGCCGATAGGCCAGCGCCGCCGCATAGGTCAAAAACAGCAGGTTGCGCCCCGGCACAAAGGTGGTCGGCAAGCCGTTGCTGCCCATTTCGATGGCGACGTTTTCGGTCATCGCCGTAGCACCGATGGCCGACAGGCCGGTGGCATCAATGAAATGGTCCTGCCCCAGCCGCTCGGCCCACGGGATGAAGTCAGCCCGCAGTGCCGCCAGAAAGTCCTGCCGCACCTCCAGTTCGATACGGTGACGCTGGTTGTAATCAAAGGCCAGCGTCTCGACACGGGTGAAGCGGTCAAGGGCCCAGGCAAGGCAGGTTGCCGAGTCCTGGCCACCGGAAAACAGCACAAGGGCTGAACTGGGATCGAGAGTCATCGTACAACCGACCATCGGGAAGAGGAAAAACCTGCGGGAGTGACCAGCATGTGCGCAAAGCACAAGAACAGCCCCGGCGAGTCCTCCTCTCCGGCACTGCTCCCATCTGTCTGAAGCAAGGGCACCCCAACGGGCAGGCACCGTGTTCTGTGCGATGCTCTAGACCAAACCCCCAGCGGGCGCAATCAGTTTTGCAGCCCGCCCGGGAGTTTGTCGGTCGCGGCAACACCCCGCCGCATCACGCACGGGGCGGGGGCTGTCACGCCCCCGGTGTCAGCCGCCAGCCGTTTTCCATCGCAATGCGGACGGCCTGGCTGCGGTTGGCCGCCCCCAGCTTGCGATAGATGTTGCGGGTCTGCACCTTGATGGTGACTTCCTGCAAATCAAGGGCGCGGGCGATTTCCTTGTTGGTGCGGCCTTCGACCACCATCCCGAGGATCAGCTTTTCCCGCTCTTCGAGCTGGGACAGCGGGTTGCTGGTGTCCGGCTCGGCGTCTTCACTCGGCTTGCGCGGAGCAGAGAAGGCGAACGAGGGGAAATAGCGTTCCCCCGACAGCACCAGCCGCAAGGCGTTGATCATCGCCGTGGAATTCAACGTCTTGGGCAGGTAGCCCGCCGCCCCGCCGTCGGCACAGCTCATCACATCGGCAGCCTCGACCGAACCGGACAGGATAACGACCGGGACGCTCGGGTATGCCTTGACCATCGCCACCAACCCCTGAGTGCCCCGCATTCCGGGCATCTTGAGATCGAGCAGGATCAGGTCCAACACCCCGGCCCCCTGCGCAGCTTCCAGGGCTTCGTCGAGCGTTGAGGCTTCCACCACCTCGACATCGGGGTCCAAAGCCTTGAAAAAGGGCATCAGCCCCTGACGGACCAGAGTGTGATCGTCAGCTAACAGGATCCGCATGCTTGAGCCGTTCCCTACAGCAGCCATAAACCTTAGTTGATCTCAAAGTAGCCTTCCGAGGAAACCTTGCCAAGCATTTGTCATCCGGCAATCACACAACATCCGGTATTTTTTTCCGGTCTTTGGTGTGATTTGCCCACACAAGTCGCGTGAAGAGGCCAATGTTGGGTCGAACTACTCAGGACTTTGGTCCTGAGGAGAAAGGTGGCGCGGCTCAGCCATCGTATAAGACGACATATCCTTTTTGGGACGATTGGCTGACAACGGTGTCCCGTGGACGACAAACCAGGTCGCTTCGGCCAGGTTGGTCGCATGGTCGCCGACCCGCTCCAGATTCTTGGCAATGAACTGCAGATGGGTGCAGGGCGCAATATGGCGCGGGTCTTCCATCATGTAGGTCAACAGTTCCCGGAACAGCGAGGAATAGAGGTCATCAACCTCTTCGTCGCGCTCCCACACCTTCAGCGCCCGATCGGCATCCCGGCTCATGAAGGCATCGAGCGCCTCTTTCAGCAGGTCACGCACCAGCCAGCCCAGACGGGCGACCGATTTCACCGCCGGAACCATCGGTGCCTGATTCAGCACCGCCACCCGGTGTGCGGTCGAGGTGGCATGGTCGGCAATCCGTTCCAGCGCCGACGCCACCCGCAGGGCCGACATCACCAGCCGCAGGTCGTCGGCCACCGGCTGACGCAGGGCCAGCAGACGCACCACCTGTTCATTGATGTGGTCTTCGGCCCCATCGACCTGATCGTCGCCGGAAATCACCTGAGCCGCCAGCGCCTCGTCACGGGTCAGCATCGCCTGCACGGCGGTCCCGAGCTGGGTTTCGGCCAGCCCGCCCATCCGGCCCAGCGTCTGGTTCAGGCGATCAAGTTCATCATCAAAGGCTTTCATGGTGTGGGTGGGATACACCGGCATCATCGTCTCCAACGGCAGGGAGGGGGATCATTCGCACAGCCCCGAAACGGTCTTCGGGGCCGGACAACAGGACAAAACAACGAAAAGAGAAAAGGATCAGAGTTCGGTTTCCGGTTCATGACGCAGGAAATCGCTGCTGCGCGCCCGCTTGTCTGCCGGAGGAGGGCACGGCAGGTAGACGCTGAACGTCGATCCCTGCCCCACGGTACTGTCGATGGTCAGGGCACCCCGGTGGCGATTGACAATGTGCTTGACGATCGCCAATCCCAGACCGGTGCCGCCCAACTGGCGCGAGCGGGCGGTATCAACACGGTAAAACCGTTCGGTCAGCCGTGGCAGATGCTCCTTGGCGATACCGTCGCCCTGATCAATAACGTGCACAACCAGACAGGCGTCCCGCATGGCATGGGGCATTTGCGCCGGACCACGGGCCGGACGGTCCACCCGGATCACCAGCGGCGTTCCCGGACGTCCGTATTTGATGCCATTGGCGATCAGGTTGGCAAACACCTGCACCAGTTCGTCTTCGTCACCGGCGACCAGATCGCTGTCGCTGATCATTTCGACCTGCAACGCCATGTCTTTTTCTTCGGCCAGAATTTCCAGCCCCATCACCACGCCTTCCACCACGTCTTCCAGCGACACCGTGCCGACCGGCGGCGTGTGCTCGCGCAGTTCGATCCGCGACAGCGACAGCAGGTCTTCAATCAGCCGCCGCATGCGGCTGGCCTGCTGATGCATGATGGCCAGGAACCGTTCGTGGGCTTCGGCGTCATCGCGGGCCGGGCCGCGCAGGGTTTCCACAAAGCCGAGAATGCTGGTCAGCGGCGTGCGCAACTCGTGACTGGCGTTGGCCACGAAATCGGCGCGCATCTGCTCGGCCCGCACCAGCGCGGTAATGTCATGCAGCACCACCACTGCATGGGCCGCCAGTGGCAGTTCGTCGGTCAGCCGTTGCACCTCAACCTGAAAGGTCTGTTCAACCGTCGCCCCCAGCGTCACCTGCACCGCCTTGCTGCGCAGGGACCCGTCCAGAATGCGGTCCACCGCCTCCAGAATGCCGGGGTCACGCAGGATGGCAATCAACGGACGGGGCTCCAGATCGCGCCCGAACAGGGTGCGGGCCGCTTCGTTGGCCTGCACCACATGGGCATGGCTGTTGATCAGCAACACCGGCGTCGGCAAGGCATCCAGCAGCCCGATCTGGGCCATCGCTTCGGCTTCGGCGCGATTGATCGCCTGCATCGTGCGTTGGCGCAGGCTGCGGGCGGCCATGGCCACATCACGGGCCCCTTCGGAAAAGCGCAGAACGGGGAGCGGCGCGACTGGCCCACCGCGCACCGGCAACGGGCGCAAATAGGCCGCGACCGCTTCCCAGTCACCAACCAGCGAGCGCAGGAACAGCGCCGTCACTCCGGCCACGCCCACCAGCGTCAGCGCCGCCGGAATGATCGCCAGTTCGGCCCACACCACCAATGCCGACAACGCCAGCACCAGCGGCGTTGAAAACAACAGCGTCAAACGCGCAACACGGGCAAACGACACCGGCCTTGCCACCGAAGGCAGGGGCGAGGCAAAAGCCTGTTCATCACCACGACCAGAGACTGGTGTTTGCGGAGTGTTGGTGTGTGGGGCCATCAACTCGTCCATCAGAGCATTGTGCGAAAAGTGGGCACCGGTTTTCGCAGAGACAATGCGGCAAAACAAAGACAGAGCATTGTGCGAAAAGTGGGAACCGGTTTTCGCAGAGACAATGCGACACAACAAAGACAGGCCCGGTGTGCGTCATACTTGGCGCGCACCGGTCCAGAAAACGGCTTCGCCGTGTTGCCATCCATAGGACATACAGAGCGCAACAAGGGCCTCGCAGAATGACCGGATAGTAGGGACTCTTTCGTGACAGAACGATGAAATAAATGTGACAGGTGGCGCAACCTGCTCGTTCCACAAGAAAAAGCCCCCCGGCTTTTGGTCCGGGGGGCTTTTTGCAGGCAAAACCGCTGGTCAGGAGATCAGCGCTTCAGGGCATCATGAGCGGCGATCAGCGCCATGTTCACCACGTCCGACACATTGGCGTCGAGGTGAACAATCTGCACCGGAGCCGCCAGACCGATCAGCATCGGGCCGATCACCGTCCCGCCGCCCAGCTTGTGCAGCAGCTTGTACGAGATGTTGGCCGAATGCAGACCCGGCATCACCAGCACGTTGGCCGGGCCGGACAGGCGGGTGAACGGATAGACCTTTTGCAGTTCGGCATCGAGGGCGACGTTGGCCCCCATTTCCCCGTCATACTCAAAGTCCACCGAGCGGCGGTCGAGGATTTCCTTGGCTTCACGGGCGCGGGTGGTTTCCCCGCCCTGCGGGCTGCCAAAGGTCGAATAGCTGAGGAACGCCACCCGCGGCTCATGCCCCATCTGGCGCACCTTGTTGGCGGCCCCGGTGGCAATGTCGGCCAGTTGTTCAGCAGTCGGGGTTTCATGGATGGTGGTGTCACAGATGAACACCGTCCGTCCACGGGTGATCAGCATGGTCAGGCCGAACATCAGTTCATTCGGCCTGGTGTCGATCACCTTGGCGATTTCCTTCACCACCACCGCATGGGTACGGGTCAGGCCGGTCACCATCGAATCCGCATCGCCCATCGCCACCAGACAGGCACCAAAGACGTTGCGGTCCTGATTCACCAGACGCTGGCAATCGCGGTACAGATAGCCCTCGCGCTGCAGGCGCTTGTACAGGAAGTCGGTGTATTCCTTGGTGTGGGACGACTTGGCGGCGTTGTGGATCTCGATCCCGTCCAGCGAGCCGAGGCCCATCGCCTTCATGGTGTCTTCGATCCGGTCTTCGCGACCGACCAGCACCGGATGGCCATAGCCGGCATTGCGGAAGGCAACGGCGGCCCGGATGGCCTTTTCTTCTTCCCCTTCGGCGAACACCACCCGCTGCGGGTTGCCGATCACTTCCGAGGCAATGGCGTTCATCGTCGCCGCCATCGGGTCGAGGCGCTCGGACAGTTCGTGGCGATAGGCGGCCATGTCGATGATCGGCTTTTGTGCCACACCGCTTTCCATCGCCGCCTTGGCGACGGCGGGCGGAATGGTGGCGATCAGGCGCGGGTCGAACGGCACCGGGATGATGTATTCCGGCCCGAAGCGCAGACGACGGCCGGAATAGGCGGCGGCCACTTCGTCCGGCACGTCTTCACGGGCCAGCGCGGCAATCGCCTTGGCGGCAGCAACCTTCATCTCTTCGTTGATGGTGCGCGCCCGCACGTCCAGCGCCCCACGGAAAATATAGGGGAAGCCGAGAACGTTGTTGATCTGGTTCGGATAGTCCGAACGACCGGTGGCCACGATGGCATCCTTGCGCACCGTCCGCACTTCTTCCGGGGTGATTTCCGGGTCGGGGTTGGCCATCGCAAAGATGATCGGCTGCGGTGCCATCGCCGCCACCATTTCCGGCGTCACTGCGCCCTTGACCGACAGGCCGAGGAACATGTCGGCCCCCTCAAGGGCCTCGGCCAGCGTGCGGGCTTCGGTCGGCACCGCATGGGCCGACTTCCACTGGTTCATACCGCTTTCACGGCCCTTGTAGATCACGCCCTTGGTGTCGCACAGAATGACGTTCTCGTGGCGGCAGCCCATCGCCTTGATCAGTTCGAGGCAGGCAATGCCCGCCGCCCCGGCGCCGTTGACCACCACCTTGATGTCACGCACGTTGCGGCCGGTCAGTTCACAGGCGTTGATCAGGCCGGCGGCGGCAATGATCGCGGTGCCGTGCTGGTCGTCGTGGAACACCGGAATGTCCATCAGTTCGCGCAGTTGCTGCTCGATGATGAAGCACTCGGGGGCCTTGATGTCTTCGAGGTTGATGCCGCCAAAGCTGGGGCCGAGGTAGCGCACGGCGTTGACGAACTGATCGACCTCTTTGGTATCGACTTCAAGGTCGATGGCATCGACGTCGGCAAACTTCTTGAACAGGACGGCCTTCCCCTCCATCACCGGCTTGCCGGCCAGAGCCCCCAGGTCTCCCAGACCCAGAACGGCGGTCCCGTTGGAAATCACCGCCACCAGGTTGCCCTTGGCAGTGTAGTCATAGGCCAGCGACGGATCGCGAGCAATTTCCTTGCAGGGAGCCGCCACGCCGGGCGAATAGGCGAGCGACAGGTCACGCTGGGTGGTCAGCGGCTTGGTCGGCACGATCTCGATCTTGCCGGGCCGCCCCGAGGCGTGCATCAGCAATGAGTCGTGCTCGACATTGGTCTTGGGGGTATCGTCCATGATGTTTGGGCCTGTAGGGTAAGATAGACAACAGCAGCGGATGGAACATCCGCAGGGAAAAACGGTCAGCCGCGCGGATTTCAGCCGCGCGTATTGACGTGCAGGTCACGGGCACCGTGTTTGACCAGCAGCGACGAGGCCAGCTGTTCGCGGTCGGCGTCGGTGACTTCGACCCACAGCAGGATTTCCCCGGCCTTGACCGCATCGGCAAAGGCGTCGCTGTTGGGCAGGGCAATGGTTTCTTCCAGCAATTCCTTCAGTGCCGCCAGACCGACACCGGCGGCGACAACGCCCCCGATCAGGGCGGCGGTCGGGCCACCGGCCAGCGCCACCAGCAAGCCGGACACCAGCGGCACTTCGTAGCGGGCTTCGTTGACCAGCGGCATCAGACGATCCTGCCAGGCGGCTTCGTTGGTATCGGCCGCTTCGATGGCTTCATGGCTGGACAGCACCGACAGGTTGGCATGGCCAAAGCCTGCAGCCAACAGGTCGTGAATGCAGGCGGTCAGCGGCTCGGGGCGGGCAAAAATGCCGACAAGCTCGCGGGTGGCCTGTTGCCCGGACGGCAGCGAAGACGAAGAAGGGGTGGCATCAGTCACGGCGCAACGATCCTTACCTGATCTGGATAGCCAGCAGGAAAACGCTGGCATCAAAGGCTGCGCATGCCCGTCAACCCGGGACTTTGGCCCCGCCACGGCGCCGGAGAAAATCATCAGCGCATCCACAGGACGGAGTGGGGGGCAACAGCGGGCCACATGGGGCAGCATGCAGCGAGGGGGAGACATTCTGCCCCACCCACACCCGGATGCCTAGAGCGTTTTTCGTTCTCCCTGCGGCGGATGCGGCAATGGAGCGGGAAGGGTTCTGTCCTGTCTGTTTTGTGCTATTTTCCGCCCCCATCCCCTGCCCATACCGTGGAGTCTCGCGTTGAACCGCCGTCCCGCAGCCTTTTCCGCCCCTGTCCTGACCCGCGCCGCCGCTGATGGCGTGCTGGAAGGTGACGTGCTCGACGCGCCGGTTCTGCCCGAAGGCGTAACCCCGATGATGGGGCAGTACCTGACCATCAAGGCCGACCACCCCGACGCCCTGCTGTTTTACCGGATGGGGGATTTTTACGAGCTGTTCTTTGACGATGCGGTCAAGGCCGCCGAGGCGCTGGACATTGCCCTGACCAAGCGCGGCAAGCATCTGGGCGAAGACATTCCGATGTGCGGCGTGCCGGTCCACGCCCACGAAGCCTACCTCGCCAAGCTGATCCGCAAGGGCTTCAAGGTGGCGGTCTGCGAGCAGATGGAAGACCCCGCCGAAGCCAAAAAGCGCGGGGCCAAGTCGGTGGTGCGGCGCGAGACGGTGCGGATCATCACCCCCGGCACGCTGACCGAAGACTCGCTGCTCGACGCCCGCCGCCACAACTATCTGGCTGCCGTCGCCGACATTGGCAGCGGCAACGAGCTGGGGCTGGCGTGGGTGGATGTCTCGACCGGGGATTTCATGGTCCAGCCGGTTCCCGACAGCCTGCTGGCGGCGGCTCTGGCCCGACTGATGCCCGGCGAAGTGCTGGTACCCGACCGCCTGCTGCAAAAACCATCACTGTTCGAAGTGTTCAACGACTGGCGCGACCACCTGTCGCCGTTGCCGTCGGTGCGCTTTGACTCGACCAACGCCCGCAAGCGGCTGGAGGCGGTGCATGGCGTCAAGGCGCTGGACGGACTGGGCAACTTCAGCCGCCCGGAAATCGCCGCCGCCGGGGCGTTGCTCGATTACATCGAACTGACCCAGAAGGGCAAGCTGCCGCGCCTGTCGCCGCTGCGCCGTCTGGCCGCCGGGGCGGTGATGGAAATCGACTCGGCCACCCGCCGCAATCTGGAACTGCTGGAAACCCTGACCGGCGAACGGCGCGGCTCGTTGCTGTCGGTGATCGACCGCACCCGCACCGGGGCCGGGGCGCGCCTGCTGACCACCTGGCTGGCCGCGCCGCTGACCGACCCGGCACGCATTGGCGCCCGGCTGGATGCGGTCGAGGCCCTGCGCAGCGATGACGGTCAGCGCGAAGCGATCCGCGAGGCGTTGAAACGCTGCCCCGACATCGAACGCGCCCTGTCGCGCCTGTCGCTGGACCGTGGCGGGCCGCGCGATCTGGCGGCGATCCGTGACGGGCTGGCCGAAGTCCCGCTGTTGCGGCTGACCCTCCACCGCATCGCTGCCGGGCAACCCCCGGCCCTGCTGGCCGCCACCGCCGAAGCGCTGGGGCAGCATCAGGCGCTGGTGGACAAGCTGGCCCGCGCCCTGTCGCCCGACCTGCCGATGCTGTCGCGCGACGGCGGCTTCATCGCCACCGGCTTTCATCCGGCGCTCGACGAGCTGAAAGCCCTGTCCGGCGAGTCCAAGCGGCTGATTGCCGCCCTGCAGAGCCGCTATGTCACCGACACCGGCATCGACTCGCTGAAAATCAAGCACAACAACGTCATCGGCTATCACATCGAGGTTCCGGCCAAAAAGGCCGACCCGCTGATGGTCAAGGGCGGCCCCTACATCCATCGCCAGACGATGGCCAACGCGGTGCGCTTTACCACCGTCGAGCTGTCGGAACTGGAAGACAAGCAGCGCGGTGCCGCCGACAAGGCGCTGGCGATCGAACTGGAGCTGTTCAAGGGGCTGTGTCAGGACATTCTGGGGCAGGCCAGTGACATCGCCCGCGCCGCACAGGCGCTGGCACGGCTGGACGTGCTGGCCGCACTGGCCGAACTGGCGCTGGAGGGCCGGTACTGCCGCCCGCAGATCACCAGCGGACACGATTTCCGGATTACACAGGGCCGCCATCCGGTGGTCGAAGCCGCCCTTGCCCGCAACAGCGAGGGGCCGTTTGTTGCCAACGACTGCGACCTGTCCGACGCCCAGCGCCTGTGGCTGATCACCGGCCCGAACATGGCCGGTAAATCGACCTTCCTGCGGCAGAATGCGGTGATCACCATTCTGGCCCAGATGGGCAGCTTTGTGCCCGCCGAACAGGTGGTGATCGGGGCGGTGGACCGGCTGTTTTCCCGTGTGGGGGCGGCGGATGATCTGGCCCGGGGGCGGTCAACCTTCATGGTCGAAATGGTCGAGACCGCCGCCATCCTCAATCAGGCCACCGACCGCTCGCTGGTGATTCTGGACGAAATCGGCCGTGGAACCGCCACCTACGACGGCCTGTCGATTGCCTGGGCCACCGTCGAGCACCTGCACGGCCTCAACCGCTGCCGCTCGCTGTTTGCCACCCACTATCACGAACTGACGGTGCTGGCCGACAGCCTGCCGTCGCTGGCCTGCCATTCGATGAAGGTCAAGGAATGGCAGGGCAAGATCATCTTCCTGCACGAAGTCGGCCCCGGCGCCGCTGACCGCAGTTACGGGATTCACGTTGCCCAGCTGGCCGGCCTGCCAGCGGCGGTGATTGCGCGGGCCGAGCAGGTTCTGGCCGCTCTGGAAAAGGGTCAGAAGGGCCACACCCCGGTCAAACATCTGGAAGAACTGCCGTTGTTTGCCGCCGCCGCCCAGCGGATGCCGCTGGTCCCCGACAGCCCCCCCGCTGGCACGGCGCCCGTCCCCCCCACCGTCCCGGCGTCCTGTGCCGCCACCGACGCCCTGAAGGCGGTCAACCCCGACGACCTAAGCCCCCGGCAGGCCCTTGAGGAACTTTATCGCCTCAAAGCACTTTTGGATGACTAAAACACAATAGTCTCATGCACCTATAAGAACTACGCCAAACAGCATAGGGTCACATCCAGTATTTGATCTTCAACCTCAAGGAATGATATCACTGCACTCGGTGCGCCGTAGGGAGACGATGCACCGGGAGCAGACCTGGGACCGGGAAACGGTCGGAGAGCCACAGCAGCACGCGAGTCCGTGCACGGTGCTCCGATCACAGGAGGGGATACCGTGACGCCACAAAGCCTGAGCACCTATCGTGCTGCATTTACTGCGTTTTATGAGTCACTGGTCGAGGTCCACCCCGAGGTTTTTTCCCAAACAGGCCTACGACGGATCGGTTCGACCTTTCGGGTGCCCGGCGCAGGCGGCCTTGATGCCCAGACCTTTTACATGCGCCATGTCCTGGAAATGGTCTTTGGTGACGAAGGCGTGGTGCGCGACCTTATCAGCCTGGCCCGTTCAGCCTATCGCGGCATCGAGCCCCCCAGTGAAGCCATCGAAAACATCAGCCGGGTCAAAGGGCTGCACGAAGTCCTCTATCGGGCCACCGAAGCCGCCAGCGCCCTGACCGGGCGGATTGGCGACTGGAAAGAAGGTACTGACCTGTTCGCC
Organism: Insolitispirillum peregrinum; assembly: GCF_900156605.1. Taxonomy (GTDB): domain Bacteria; phylum Pseudomonadota; class Alphaproteobacteria; order Rhodospirillales; family Rhodospirillaceae; genus Insolitispirillum; species Insolitispirillum peregrinum. The sequence continues at coordinate 438,466 of NZ_FTOA01000004.1, forward strand.
AATATCCTGACCAACACCGATTGCGCCCTGCAAATGGCCGGGATTTACGACCATACCGCTGAACGGCGTCAGCATGGCGGATCGGCCAACAGCCAGACCGGCACCCTCGACCAGAGCGCCATCGACGCCCTGTTTTCCTGAAGCATGTTCGGGGCAGATGACTTCATCTGCGACCGCAATCTACAGCAGTCAGGAAACAAGGACGTGGAGCGCTGCTCCACACCTCGCTGGGGCCAGTCGGCCCCAGACCCCATTCCTTTGATCATAAAAGAAAAAATGGGAGTCCGGGGGCGTCGTCCCCCGGGCAGGCGCGGACAACAGTCCGCTATACTCTTTCAACTGTCGTGGACTGTGATCTGTGGCAAGACACCTGATATATATGGATCGGTCTATATATTGTAGAGAGGGCGGGAACCGTTCCAGATAAACCTGACACACTCTTCCCGCTCGCCGGAGTACTTGCGGTTACAAACGCCCCGGTCCACACAAGAATCGGGGGGTTTCGTAGGCATGATACGGACACCTGACAGAGACCATTGTGTCTGTATGGACATGAATACCCTTCATGTCATCAGGGCAATACGTCACCACCATCCCTCTTAAGTTACATTGCATAAGTATGAAATAAATATTGCAAAACAGGGCATTAACCACACATTGACACCCTGCGTGCATCCTTTCTCCCATAGCTGCCACTCTTCTGTACGCCCCACCTCGGCCTTTTGGCAGCATGGCGTGCGCGGCGGTGCAAAATTATGCTCTAATATGACATCAGACCTTCCCTACCGGCCGATGGAGGAAAGCTCCCCAATGACGACCATTCGCCGCCAAATCCTTATTCCCATGCTCACGATCGTCGTCCTGTCCCTGGCTGCGGTGATCTGGTTTGCCTCGCAAACCCTGAGCACCCAGGCAGAACAGCGGGCCGATGAGACCCTGCAGGCCAAAGCGGCCGAGGCATCTGCCATCCTTGACCGCCTGCTGACCGAAGCCATTACCCAGGCCTCCAGCAATGCCTATTCCGCCTCGGCCCTGCTGGCCGCCAACAGCGGCCCCTTTGACCGGGCCGGTTATGCCCAGACCCTGCTACAGCAATTGCCCCACCGCGAGGGCTTTTCCGGCCTGTATGTCGGCCTCGATCCGAATGCCGACGGGCAGGATGCCAAATATGCCAATACTCCCTATGGCGATGCTCAGGGTCGCTATCTGATCTATGCGTCCCGTGGGGCCAACAACGCCATTGCCCTTTCGGTTGAACCGCTGACCGGTGCCGAAGCCGAAAAGGGCTGGTATGATCGCCCGATCAAGGAAAAGCAGACCATCATCACCCCGCCCTATCTGTACGAAATTCAGGGGAAACCAGTGATGATGGCCACCATTTCGTCCCCCATTCAGGGCAAAAACCAAAATTTTGTCGGGGTTGCAACCGCCGACCTGTCTCTGGCCGCCCTGACCGAGCGCGTCAAGGCCCTGAAGGTGTATGACAGTGGCCACGCCTATGTCATCGCCCATGACGACACCTGGGTTGCCACCCCGGACAGTGCCGACCGTGGCAAGCCGGTCAGTGATCCGGCCCTGCAGGCCCTGATCAAACAGGCCCGCCAAAGCGGCTCGGTGATCCAGCCCTTGCAAGACAGGAAAAGCGGGCAGGAGATGCTGGTCACCGCTCAGGCTGTTTCCCTGCCCGGTGTCAAGGAAACCTGGATTACGCTGGTGATGGCCCCGGCCAGCGAAGTGATGGCCGAAGCCAACCGCACCAAAACCATTTTGCTGGTGGTCGGGCTGCTGGCCGTTGTGGCCGGTGTCGCCCTGTCGGTGTGGATCGGTGGGCGCATTTCCGCCCAGATGCAGACCATGACCTCGTGCATGACCGCGCTGGCCGATGGTCAGACCTCGGTGCAGATTCCGCAGGTCGAAAAGCCGGTCGAGCTGAAGGCGATGAGCACCGCCCTGTCAATTTTCCAGAACAACATGGACAGCAACCGGCGCATGGCGGCGGAACAGCAGGTTGCCCAGCAAGCCCAGATCGAGCGGGCCGAGCGCATCCGGGCGATGACCGCCAGCTTTGACCGTGAGGTTGGTCAGACGGTCAACGCCGTCGAAGCCACCGCCCAAAAGCTGGAGGAAACGGCGCAGGCGATGACCTCGGTGGCGCAGGCCACCTCTGATCAGGCCTATCAGGTGGTTGGCGCGGCGGAACAGTCACAAGCCAACGTGGAAACCGTCGCCGCCGCCGCCGAAGAGCTGTCGGCCTCGATCCATGAAATCAGCCGCCACGTTCAGGCATCGTCGCAGATTGCCCGCGAGGCGGTCAGCATTGCCGAACATTCCAAAACACTGGTTCACAGTCTGGCCGAGTCTTCGGTCAAGATCAGTGAAGTGGTGCAATTGATCAACGACGTCGCCAACCAGACCAACCTGCTGGCGCTGAATGCCACCATCGAAGCCGCCCGCGCCGGGGAGGCCGGGAAAGGCTTTGCGGTGGTCGCCAACGAGGTGAAAAACCTCGCCAGCCAGACCAGCCGGGCCACCGATGAAATCGCCCACCAGATCACCGCGGTACAGGGAGCCACCCGCAACGCCGTTGAGGCCAATCAGGAAATCGTCAACGTCATCGCCCGCATTGACGAGGTCGCCACCACCATCGCCAGCGCCGTCGAAGAACAGGGCGCTGCCACCAACGAAATCGCCCGCAACATCCAGCAGGCCGCCAGCTCGACCTCGGAGGTCACCAGCCATATCGGTCAGATGCGGCAAGGCGCCGAACGCACCGGGACGGCAGCCAGCGGTCTACTGGCCGAGGCCGAACAGATGGCCGAACGGGCAGAAATGCTGCGCACCGAGGTGGATACCTTCCTGCGCGATATCTCTCAGGCCTAGAGCATTGTGCGAAAAGTGGGAACCGGTTTTCGCAACAACAATGCGACAGAACAAAAGGTTAGAGCAGCGTGCCTGCGTCCGGTTTAACGCACGCTGTTCTAGACCAGCGTGCGTTAGAGCATTTTCAGGTTGACCGTCTCCGGTCAACGGCTCGGAAAATGCGGCACTCAAAACGGAGAGCGTTTTCGCTCAGTGTGAAAACGCCCTAAACCTGACGCCACAGGACACAACGATAAGGGAACAAGGACGCGGCCACGTCCTTGTTCTCCCTACAGGCTCTGACGGGGCAACGGGCGGAACGGGTTGGCCATCCTGACCGGGAATTCCATATAAATCCGTGTTCCGACCCCCTTGGTGCTCTCGATATCCAGCCGCCCGCCGTGGGCTTCCATCAGTTTGATCGAGATCGGCAACCCCAGTCCGGTTCCCTGTGTCTGACGGGCAAAGGCACTTTGCACCTGCCCAAACAGGCTGCGGGCAATCACCACCTCTTCTTCACTCATGCCGATGCCTTCGTCTTCGACCACCAGCACCAGCCCGTTCTCCCCCCGCGACTGCCACCAGATGCGCACGTCCTTACCCGGCTCGGTGAACTTGACGGCATTGGACAGCAGGTTGATCAGGACCTGTTTGATCCGCAGTTCATCTCCCCACAGCATCGGCGGCGGCGGTGTCAGGTCCAGACGCAGGTGCACCCCGCGGGCCTCGGCACGGGGACGGACCATCCGCAGGGCGGCCTCCGCCACCAGGGTTACATCCAGCGGCTCGCGTTCCAGAATCAACTCCCCGGCCTCGATCTTTGACAGGTCGAGGATATCGCTGATGATCTGCAGCAGATGCCGCCCGGAGTCATGAATCCCTTCGGCATACTCGCGATACAGCGGATTGCCAACCGGCCCGAACATTTCCTGTGACAGGATTTCCGAAAACCCGATGATCGCATTCAGCGGCGTCCGCAGCTCATGGCTCATGTTGGCCAGAAACTCGGACTTGGCCCGGTCAGCCAGACGGGCTTCTTCCATCGCCTGACGCAAAACGGCTTCGCGGGCTTTCTGGCGGGTGATGTCAGCCCGCACCCCGACGGTTCCACCATCGGGGGTGCGGGTTTCCTTGATCAGAACCCAGCGGCCATCATGGAGCATTTCTTCCCGCCCGGCACCGGTTCCTCCTGAATGCAGGGCTTTCCGTTCCTCCAGCCAGGCGGCATTACCGCTCATCGGCGGGCCATACTGGCCACGCTCGATTGACGCCTGCGCCAGCACACTGAACGGGACGCCGGGTTTCAGCAAATCCCGGATGGTATCATAAATCTCGGCGAAGCGGTCGTTCCACGCCACCAGCCGGTCCTCGGCATCATACAGCACAAAGCCGTCATCCATTGCCTTGATGGCGTCGCGCAGTTGTGCTTCTGCCTTGAACGCCCGCTCTTCGGCTTCCTTGCGGGTCGAGATGTCCAGAACCTGCCCGATAAAATACAACGGCCAGCCGTTACGGTCGCGCAGCAAGACCAGCGACAGGTGCGTCCAGCGGATATCCCCCTCCACCGGCCCGGTAAAGCGGCATTCCTGATGAAAAACGTCGTCGCTGCCCGCCAGAGACGCCTTCATCCAGTCATCGACCGCCGAGACCTCTGTCGCGCACACTGTGTCAAACAGTGAACTTTTGAACAGCACCGCATCGGTCCGCCCCAGCGTCCGGCACAGCGATGGATTGACCCGCAACCAGCCGCCATCCAGACCAATCAGGGCCATCCCTGAAACGGCCTGATCAAAGACACTGCGGAATCGCCGCTCACTGTCGCGCAACTGGCGCTCGGCCACCACCCGTTCGGTGATATCGAGAATCGACAGCACGCACTGACTGGCATCCTCAGGATTTTGGGGTGCCCGCAGCGAGACCAGCAGGTTGCGCTTTTCGCCACCCTGCCACCACGTCACATCGACGCGGATCACCTGCTCGCCGTTCCATAGCGCCAGAATCACCGGCCGCAACAGACGGCGCAGATGGTCAAGAATCGGCGCCGACCAGTCCCACGTCAGATCATGCGGCAGAGCCAGCAGGGTCCATGCCGCCTGATTGATGGCATTGACCCGGACTGCACTGAACAGGCTGTCAACCACCGGCGTCAGGTCTTCGGTGCCATTGGCCCGCATGAGGGTGAACCGGTCGAACAAATGCACCAGATTCAGATCCCACAACCCGACATCAGAACTGTCAAAGATGGTCCGGTAGCGCCGGTTGCTGTCGGCCAGCGCCATCGCCGTCCGCTGTTCTTCAGTGACATCGGTACTGGAGCCGCGATAGCCGAGGAACGTGCCATCGGTGGCAAAGACCGGACGGCCAGACACCGAAATCAGGATCTTTTGCCCCGAGGGATGATGCATGCAGAAACGGAAATCACGGAACGGGCGGTGATGGATCAGGTCATCATGATGGCCTTCCCACACCTCGGGCTCTTCGGCCAGATTGAACAACGACGAGCAATGGCGCCCCAACAGCTGTTTCATGTCCAGCCCGTTGCGGTTGACCTCGTGCGACGAGATCCAGCTGAAACGGAAATCCGGCCCTATTTCCCAAAACCAGTCGTTGGCCGCTGCGGCAAAATCGAGCAAGCGATGCTCGGACGTCGCCACCTTTTCCTGTGCCGCCACAAAAGCCGACACGTCGTGCAGCACCGCTTCCAGATGGGTCACCCGCCCGCCATCATCCTTTTCAAACAGCACCGAGGCTTCAAACCAGCGGGAATCGCCGTCACGGGTTACCAGTCGCAGCACATGCCGGAACGGGCTGCCAGTGCGCGCATGGCCGCGATAATCGCTGGCAACCTCGTCGCGGTCGGCGGGATGCAGCAGGGTTAGCGGACTCACCGCCCCTTTCAGCAGCTCGTCCGTTGTCCAGCCCAGCAGGCGCTCGACGTTGTTGGTGACATACTCCACCGGCCAGCCGGGCGCATAGCGCAGCCGCAATCCCAGCACCGGACTGGCTTCGACCAGCCGCTCCAGCCGCTCGGCTTCAGCTTCATTCTGCTTGCGCCGGGTGATGTCGCGCCCCACCGACTGAAACGCGCACACGCGCCCGGACGGGTCAAAAATCGCCCGCCGCCGCCACCAGTAATGGCGGCGGATGCCCGACGCCACTTCATAGCTTTCCTCGCCATCCCGAATGGAGTCTTGCGGCGTAAAGCTGCCCAGGTGGCGGATGAAGTCCGCCGCATCCTGTGGCACCAGAAAATCGACCAGCCGCCGACCGATCAAGGCCCGTGGCGCGGCTCCCAGTGCCTGGGCGTAGGCGTCGTTGACAAAACGGATGGTGGTATCGGGATCAAAACGGCACACCATTTCGGTCTGCTCGTCAAAGGCCTCGCGGTACTTGTCCCGCGAATGCTTGATCTTGCAGGCCAGACACTTTTCATCGGTAATGTCTGTGGCAGTCAGGACATAAACGGACGAGTCCGGGCTTTGTTGCCACAGGGCCAGAGTCCACGACACATCAAGCACCACCGTATCGGCGCGGGTCAATGCCGCCACCCCCACCGTCGGCAAATCCATCGTCCGCGCAGCATCAAACAGGTCGAGCGGCGTCTCATCGCCATAGCGCACAAACAACAGATTGGGCCGCAAGCCTTCCAGCGCCGCATAACCGCTCAACGTCTCAAAGGCGGCGTTGCACGCCAGCAGACGCCCGTCCAGATCAAACAGGGCCGCAGGCACGGCAAGGGCATCCAGTGGCAGGGAAACGCCGGTCTGGGGCGCAGAGGCTGGCACGGGAGAGGGAGGGGGAGGCACGGACACGGATATCCCTTCCACGATCAAAGGCAGACAGTCATGCGACAAAGGCTCGCATACATATGGTGACATTCACAACACGGGTTGTCGTCGCCTGCTCCATCACACTACGGTCCTGTTGATCATGTGGGGTCGCGCAGGGTCAGATAGAAGGTTGCCCCCTCTCCCGGTTTCCCCGTCGCGGTCAGGCTGCCGTCATGCTGCTCTGCAATGGCGCGGGCAATGGTCAGCCCCATCCCCGAACCGCTCACTTCGCTGGCGGTATGCAAACGGTAAAAAGCCTGGAAAATTGCCTCGTCCTTGTCAGCCGGAAAGCCTTCGCCGTTGTCCTGCACGCTGATTTCCCAAGTCCCCAAACGACGGTGCGCCCGAATTTGAATGCGCAACGGGCGCCCGGGCGAACGGTACGACAGGGCATTTTTCAACAGGTGCTCGAACAGAAGGGCGATCTGGTCGCCATCGGCCTGAACCATCGGCAGCGGCTCGCACAGAATTTCGGCCCCGCTTTTGTCGATCATCGGCTTCAGCTTGGCCAGCACGCCATCGACCACCATCAGCAGATCGACCGAGGTCAGTGTCAAGGTCTGTGACCGGACTTCAAATGCCTGCAACACGCTGTCAAGGTGGCCATTGAGGGTGGCGGCCCCGTCACGGATAAAGCCGGCATACTCCTGCACATCCCGCACCACCGTTTCCGGCGCGGAGCCGGGACCATTCCCGCCGCCCAGCCCCCCCCCCAGCAAGGACTGCACCGAGCGTTCCAGCAACTGGGCATAGCTGCCCATCTGCCGTACCGGCTGCCGCAGGTCATGGGCAGCCGCAAAGGCAAATCGCTGGATTTCCATCTCGGAGCGGGTCAGTTCGCTGACCATCCGCTTCAGATGCTCTTCATTGTCCTTGATCAGTGACAGATCGGTGACCGCACCAGCCAGCACCACCCCCCCCTGTGGCGAGGAGCTGAACATCACTCCCCCGGTCACATGCAGCCACAGCCAGCGGCCATCCTTGTGGGAAAAGCGCATTTCCAGCTCGAAATGGCTCTGACGTCCGGCGACGGTTTCCAGCACGGCCACTTCATAGCGGGGCACATCGTGGGAATGGATCAGGCGCTTCCATTGTGCGTGCGGCAGGGGCACCAGCACCGGATAGCCGGTCAGGTCCTGCCAGCGACCACTGAACAGGATATCGCCGGTCCCGGTGTCATACTCCCACACCCCGTCATTGACGCTTTCCAGCAACGAACTCAACCGGCGGGCCGCCGCCAGTTCATTCTGCCGGGTGACGGCCATGCGGGCAAAGATCACCCATGCCAGCAGAAAGATCAGGGCGCTCGACAACAGGACAAAGATCAGTCCCTTGATGGTCTGGACCGTACTGCGCAATGCCGGGTCGTTGATCAGGTCCACCGCCCGGTCAGACAGTAAAATCCACAGGACCGACAGCAGGAAATAACTGCCCGCCAGCCCGATGGCGACCATCACCGGCGACGCTCCGCGCCGGGTGGACGCATGCGCGCGAGACCAGGAAAGACCGGTCTCTGCGTCCTTCACGCCTTTCAGCATATCCGCCACGAACGCTCAATCCTTGCTCAGAAGGCAGCCGGGGTAAACTACACCACACCTTTGCCCCACAAGACACTGTTAAAATGCAAGGAACAGTCCCCCAGAGCCAGACGCCGACTGTTTCATGGCAGATGCTTTCCGGCGCTTTCCGGAAGAATGGCCCGAAGAATGGCCCCCTCAGGACAACGGAGCATACCGCCGGACCAGATCAGCCAGCTCGGCGAGGCTGATCGGCTTTTTGATCACCGCCACCGTTACCTCCTGCAAGGCTGCGGCGGCCGTTTCCAGATGCCCCAGATGACCGGTCGCCACGATGACCGGCAAGTCGGGGACATGCTGATGAACCCGGGCGATCAATTCGTCTCCCCCACAGCGGGGCATGCGCAAATCGGTGATGATCAGATCGGGAGGATCATCCAGAAACAGCCCATAGGCCTGTTCCCCATCCTCGGCGGTGCTGACCCGATAGCCGAGACGGAGCAGATGGTCACGCACCAGCGAGGCCGCATAGGGTTCATCATCCACCACCATCACATGCGGGATCAGGGCGGAATAGTCCTCATCATCTTCGTGCTGACCACAGCCCCTCCCATCGGCCCGCTCCTCTGCCGTGCCGGTCGCCGCCCACCCCGGCGGGTGTCCATCCGGCAGGGGCGTCGGCAGGTCGGTGCCCGCAGGCAGCGCAAAACTGCGCGCCCCGACCTCTGGCGTGCCGGAAGGGCTGTCGGCGCTCAAGGGCAACCGGATGGTAAAGCAGGCCCCGCCCTCGCGGTTGGCGGCATCAATGGTTCCGCCCATCGCCGTAATCAGGCTGAAGCTGACCGACAGCCCCAGACCGGTCCCGGTGCCGACCTCCTTGGTGGTGTAAAACGGCTCGAAGATGCGATCAAGATGCTCGGGCGCGATGCCGCCGCCACTGTCCTGCACGGCAATCACCAGCCATTGCACCGGACTGGCGGCCTCGCTGCCATCCAGCCCGCCACTGTCCTGCCCCTCGCCATCGCATGACAGGGTCATGGTGATGGTCGCCCGCCAGTTCTGATCCTCCCCGACCTCGCCATAGCGGTGATGCTGGTCATCGGCCCGCAAGCGGGATCGCAGGGCATGACGGGCATTGGTCAGCAGGTTCAACAACACCTGTTCCAGATGAACCGTGCGCCCGCGCACCAGCAACACCTGATCGTCTGCCGTCTGGTCCACCACCTCCAGCTGGATGTCTTCGGCGCGCAATTGACTTTCCAGCATCGAAACCGATTGCTCGATTGCCTGCAGCGGGTCGAACAGTTCGACCTCATCGCTTTGCTTGCGCGAGAAGATGCGCATGTGGTCGATGATTTCGCCCATCCGGGCCGCCTGCCCCGAGATGATTTCCAGCGCCGCCCGGCCCGCCGGGTCCACATGCGACCCGTCCGGGCGATCCAGCATCGCCCCTTCCGCTGCCATGCGGATGACGTTCATCGGCTGGCTCAGTTCATGCGCCATGCCCGCCGCCATTTCCCCCAGAGTGGCCAGCTTGGCGGTCTGGATCAGTTGCCCCTGCACCACCTTGCTCTGGGTGATGTCGCGCAGGATGGTCTGGACCGCTGGCCGTCCGCCAAAGGCAATCGGTGACGATGAGACCTCGGCATCAAAGGATGACCCGTCCAGCCGTTGCAGCCGGACATCCAGTCGCTGATAGCTGATCGCCCCGTCCGCCGCCGCTTCACGCGGCTGGGGCAGGAACAGGGCGGTCAGATTCGGCAGCCGGTCCCCCGGCGGGCGATCCGGGTCGGGAACCACAAAGGCACTGATCGGATGCCCGACCAGTGCCGTGGCCTGATCGGCATGGGCCATCACCGTCGCCTGCTGGTTGGCAAACACGATGATGCCGTCCACATGAACCAGAATCGCATCCAGACTCATCTCTGCCACCGACCGATAGCGTTCCTCGCTTTCGGCCAGCGCCTGTTCGGCCTGTTTGCGGGCGGTGATGTTTTGCACCACCGCCACGAACACCGGCGGCTTTTCTTCTTCCATGTACTGGATGCGGGCTTCGACCGGATAGCACGAGCCGTCCTTGCGCTGGAACACCGACTCATAGACCGCCACTTCGGCAGGGTACAGGCGCAACCGTCCCAGCCTGTTTTCCAGACTGGTGCGTGTTTCGGTCGACAGGATATCCAGCGCGGTCATCTCGGCCAGCTCGTCCATCGCATAGCCCAGATTGTGCCGGGCTCCGCGGTTGGCCTGCAGGATGCGCAAGGCTCCGTCTTCGAACACCAGCACGTCGTTGGCCGACTGTTCGAGGATGCGGCCCAGATGCAGGATGGTCTGTTCGGCTTCGTACTGTACGGTAATGTCGGCACCCGTACCCCGGAAACCCTGAAAACGGGCCCGTTCATCAAAGATCGGCGTCCCGTTCAGCGAGACCACCCGCCGTTTGTTGTTCGGCAGCCGAAAGGTATAGGTGAAATCACGGAACGGCTTCATGCCGGAAATCAGCGCGCGATGGTGCTGCCACTTTTCATCATCGGCAGGCAGGTCCGACATGTCCCAGCGGAATCGCCCGATCACCAGCGAGCGGTCGATGCCCATGATGCGGGTGAAGCCCTCGGAAATATAGGTAACCCGTGCGTTTTCGTCGCATTCCCACAGCCAGTCAGAGGCGGATTCGGCAAATTCGCGAAACCGGGCCTCGCTCTGTTTCAGGCGCAGCGTGCGTTCGGCAATGGTGTTTTCCATTGCGTCCTGCACCCGGCCGAGATGGGCCTCGCTTTCCTGCAAGGTCGCCATGGTCACCACACTGCGCCGCTGGCAGTCGACGGCAAACCGCCCCAGACGATGCAGCAGGAACAGCAGTCCGCCATAGAGCCCCAGCAACCCGGCTGCCGTCAGCAGGTACAGGCGCGGCATTTCGGCCTCCAGCTGCTCCATCGGGGCCTGCAGATCGACATACAGTTCCAGATCCGCCACGCTTTCCTCCCCCTCGGGCATGGCCAGCGGGGTGAAAACACGATAGGCGGCAGTGCTGCTCAGCGTCCGCCCGGCCAGCACAAAGGTCTTGCGCGCGCTGAAGCCGGGCTGCCCGGTGGTGCGGATACCCTCTGTCAGTTGCTGGGGAGGGGGGGACAGCGCAGACGGCGGTTTGGTGATCATCACCCCCTCGGTGATGGCGGTCAAACTGTCGTCGGTGGAAAAAATGATCTTTCCGTGGGGATCATACAGGGAAAGCTGCAACAGCGGCGTTGCTTCGGAGACCAGCCGCAAGCGGGCCTCCAGCCGACGCTGGACCTCCAGCGGCAGCACCGGGGTTTCGCTCAGCAGGCGCGGCAGGGTGACCTCCGCCGAGGTCAGCGAGCTTTCAACCGGCCAGGAGGCCAGCGACGCTGCCAGCGTCTCCGCCAGCCGCTGCGCCTGATCGGTCACCCGGTCGAGATTGGCGCGATACTGCATCCAGCTCAGCCCGCCACCACACAGGATGATCAGCAGCACCCCCAGAATCGCCAGCGGGCGAAAGGGGCGCACCACCAGACTGTCGGCGGCCACCGGCAGTGTTTCGGGCGGTGGGGTGGAAGAGGAAACCATCGCGAATGCTCATCCACAGGAAAGCCCCTTCCGGGACTGGGACAGAAAAGCCCCTCCCGGGGCTGGGACAGAAAAGCCCCTCCCGGGGCTGGGACAGAAAAGCCCCTCCCGGGGCTGGGAACGGTCTTTCAGAATGCCTGCAACCGGGCCAACTTCCCAAGAAAAAAGGACCACCCTTCAGTGCGAAGGGCAGTCCTTTTCCAGTCAATCAGCAGAACGCCGTCTTACTTCGCCGCGTTGGCGCGTTCGATGGCTTCGACGATGATCGCTTCGGCCTTGGCGGCATCGCCCCAGCCGGTGACCTTCACCCACTTGCCGGCTTCCAGATCCTTGTAGTGAGCAAAGAAATGCTCGATCTGCTTCAGCAGGGTTTCACGCACATCGGTGTAGTTGGTGATGTTGTCGTGGTACGGGTGCAGCTTGCTGTGCGGCACGGCGAGGATCTTTTCGTCGATGCCCGACTCGTCTTCCATGAACAGCACGCCGATCGGGCGCACGCGCATCACCGAGCCAACGGCCACCGGCATGTTGCCCAGAACCATCACATCAGCCGGATCACCGTCGCCAGACAGGGTGTGCGGGATGAAGCCGTAGTTGCACGGATAGTGCATGGCGGTGTGCAGGAAACGGTCGACGTACATGGCGCCGGACTCTTTGCACACTTCGTACTTCACCGGCTCGCTGCGCAGCGGGATCTCGATGATGACGTTGACGTCATGCGGAGCATCTTTGCCCACCGGAATCTTGCTGATGTCCATTTAAACAACCTCGTCCTTGAGATAGCGCCGCCCTCCCTATCGCCCGGAACCTCTGTGTTCCCGACAAGCGGCAGCAAAATGCGGGGTATCCTAGCGACGACTGCAACGGAATGCATCCGGGAAATGCGCTTTCCCCCACCAGAAAAGCGACAATCGGCCCTCATCAGGAACAGCCAACCCGTTCAGGTAGGCAACCCCCGGACAAAAGGCGCACAAAGAGCGCCTTTTCCCTGCCTGCACTCCCCACCGAAACGGGTGGGAAGAGAGGCCGAATCGCCATCATCCGGCCCCGACTCAGTTGACCGCCGGGACAAAGGTCGAAGACGCCGCCCCGATCTGGCGCGGGCCGCCCTGCTGGATTTCCATCACCGCCAGCCCGCGTTCGGACAGGCCGTTGGGCAGGAAACGGAACACCCCGTCAATCCCGGCAAAACCGTTCGGATTGCTGAGCACCTGATTGGTGTAGACTTTAGCCCCCGGCTGGCTCGGCTGACGGGCCAGAACGGCGGCCAGTGCCGCCGCATCATAGCCGAGGCTGGCAATGGTCGGCGCCGACTGGCCATAAAGCGACTGATAGCGGGCCGAGAAGCCCTGATGGGTTCCCGGCGACGGCGCCGGATACCATGCCCCGATCATCGCCGGGTCCTGCGTCACCTGTGGGTCATCCCACAGCATCGGCCCGACCAGCTTGACCCGCGCCCCGTTCAGGCCCTGATAGTTCAGCAGGGCCACCACGTCCTTCAGCTTGGCCCCGCTGTCGGGCACCATCAGCACGGTAAACGGCGTCTGCGAGCCGTTGCGCGCCGCCACCAGCCGCTGGACGGCCTCGCTCAACTGGGTCTGATCGGTCGGCGAATAGACCTCGCGCGCCACCAGTTGCGCGCTGTTCGGCTTTGTCCCGGCCTGCGCATTGACCGCCTCGATATAGGCGTTGCCCATCAGGCGGCCAAACGGGGTATCCGGGGTCAGCAGGGCAAAACGGGTCAGGTTGTGTTCCATCGCCGCCTCGACCATCCGCCGCGCCTGTTCGCGCAGCAAAAAGCCGATCACGTACACCCCCGGAGCCGCCACCGACGGATCGGTGGAGAAGGTGATCATCGGCACCTGCGCCTGCAGCGTCTGGGGCCGGATGGCACTGACATCGGGGGCAAACAACGGCCCCAGAATCAGTTCGGCCCCCTGCGCCAGTGCCTGCCCGACGGCCTGCTGGGCACCGTCCGGGGTGCCCTGGGTATCAAAGGGCAGCAGCGAGAACTGTTCGTTGGCCAGATCAAACACCGCCATCTGCGCCGCATTCAGCAGCGCCTGCCCGGTCGAGGCCGACGGACCGGACAGCGGCAGCAGCATCGCCACCCGCACCGGCCGGTTCTGCACCACCGGCTGGGCTGGCGCGGCCTGCTGTTTCGGGGCCGGGGCCTGCTGGGTCGTTGCTGGGGGCTTTGCGGTTGGCGGCGGGGATGATACCTGTGTGGTCTGGCAGGCGCTCAACAGGGCGGCTGCAACCACAATCGACAGCCCCCCCAGTCGCCAGCCCTTTGAACGCGTGGCCTGACGGCGCGGGGGCTGGTCGTGATGACAACCAGGGAACCCGCTCCGTGATGCCTTCATTTGGACCCCAGACTGATGATCCTGAGCTTGACGGCGCACAGCCTCTCTCCGACGGTGGTGCAGACAGTGATATGGACCCTCAGCCTAACGATAGCGGGCTGCCCTGTAAACCAGAGGGTCAGGAGACGTCTCTGGTCGGTCGCCGCTACCGGCTGGTTCCGGGCCTGCATGTGGTGGCCACGCCGATCGGAAATCTGGGCGACATCAGCGACCGCGCCCGCCAGACACTGGCCGGGGCCTCGGTGATTGCCTGCGAAGACACCCGCGTCACCGGCCTGTTGCTGCGCCATCTGGGCCTGTCGGTGCCGATGCTGCCCTATCACGAGCACAACGCCGACCGCATGCGCCCGCAACTGATCGAACGCATCCGCGCGGGCGAGGTGGTGGCGCTGGTCTCTGACGCCGGAACGCCGCTGATTTCCGACCCCGGTTTCAAACTGGTGCGCGAGGTGCGAGACTCCGGCCTGACAGTGGTGCCGGTACCGGGAGCCTCGGCCCTGCTGACCGCGCTGGTCAGTGCCGGTCTGCCGACCGACCGCTTCCTGTTCGCAGGCTTTCTGCCGCAAAAGGACAAGGCGCGGCAGGACACGCTGGAAGAGCTGCGCGCCATCCCGGCAACGCTGGTGTTTTACGAATCAACCCGCCGCCTGCCGGACAGTCTGGCGACCATGGTCGCCGTCCTCGGCCCCGAGCGCGAAGCCGCCGTCTGCCGCGAGCTGACCAAGCTGCACGAAGAAGTCCGCCGCGCCCCGCTGGGCGACCTGCTGGCGCACTATCAGGTCGCTGGCGCGCCAAAGGGTGAAGCGGTGGTGGTGATTGCCCCGCCGATCGCCGGTGCGGCACAGGAAACCTCGGCGGCCGACCTCGACAGCCTGCTGCGTGCCGCCCTCGGCACCCAGTCGGTGCGCGATGCCGCCGCCACCGTCGCCACCGCCACCGGCCTGAAAAAGCGTCAGGTCTATGCCCGTGCCCTTGAACTGGCGGCAAACCCCGACTCCACGTCCGACAGAGATTCCACGCCATGATCGAAACGCCTCCCACCGCCGACAGCAAGGGCCGCCGCGCCGAAAACGTCGCCGCCCTGACCCTGCGCTTTCTCGGCTGGCAGATCGAAGCTCGCCGCTTTACCAGCGGGCGCGGCAGCGGCGCCGGAGAGGTCGATCTGGTCGCCCGCAAGGGGCCGGTGCTGGCCTTTATCGAGGTCAAGGCCCGTCCGACCACCACCGAAGCCCTCGAAGCGGTCACCGCCGACCAGCGCCAGCGCATCGCCCGCGCTGCCGAGGGCTGGATCGCCAAACATCCGTCCGATGCCCAGGCGCAGATTCGCTTTGACGTGATCGCGGTTCCCGCCTCGGGACGGCCATTGCATCTGGCCGACGCCTGGCGTCCCGAGCCGGAAGACAGCGCCAAACCGCGCGAACGGTGGCGCGGTTTCGCTCAAAACACCTGACTGCATATCTGAAAAGCTGGAATCCGGTCCTGATATCCGTATGGTAGGGGCATGATCAGACTGTCGCGCATCTTTCGTCATTTTCTGTTCCCGGTCGGCTGCATGCTGGCCGGACTGGCATTGGCGGGATGCTCGCCGGTCGGGCTGGTGATTGGGGCCGGGGCGTCGGTGGCCAATACCGCCACCGAGGACCGGGGTCTTGACGGGGCCAGTTCCGACACCATGATCGACAGCACCGTGCGCGGGGCCCTTGGCCGGGCGGGCTATGGCTATTTCTCGGACGTCAACGTCACCGTGCGCGAACGCCGCGTTCTGCTGAGCGGCTTTGTCCGCAGCGAAAACGACCGCAAAAAACTGGTCGAAGCGGCCAGCAAAAGCGATGGCGTCGCTGAAGTGATTGACGCCCTGCGCGTCGGTCCGTCGCCCGAAATGTCGGACAGCGCCCGCGATAAATTGATCGAACAGGAAATTTCCGCCGGTCTGCTGTTTGACGGCAACGTCAAATCGAACAACTATATCGCCGAGTCCAGCCAGCGGGTGGTGTTCCTGATGGGGGTTGCCCAGTCGCAGGCCGAACTCAATCGCGTCATTGCCCGGGCGAGGAACACCGATTTCGTGCGGGCTGTCTTTTCCTTTGTCCTGATGAAGAACGACCCGAAACGTGTCGGGCCGAATGAAACGGTCACCTCGGTGACCATCACCCGTCCACAAGGTATCCCCGGCCCGCTGGTCCGCTCGGAGTCCGACTCGCCTGCTGCAAAGGAAAACCGCTGATCATGGCTGTTCCGGTTGCCCCGGTTTCCCTCGTCACGGCACCCCGTCTGGCTCTTGCCATGCTGGCCGATCAGCCCGACGACGCTGTTCCCCTTGCTCAGGCGGCCCTGTGGCTGGCCGCCCTTGACCATCCGGGCAAGGGACTGGACACCTATACTGATCACCTGCAGGCGCTGGTCGATGCCCTGCGGGACCGCCTGCAGGCCAGCCCTGCCGAGACGGCTGCCGACCGCGCCAGCGCCCTCAGTGCCGTTCTGGCCACCGACTGGGGCTATCAGGGGGATGTCGAGACCTATGAAGACCTGCAAAATGCCGACCTGATGCGGGTGATTGACCGGCGACGCGGCTTGCCGGTGTCGCTGGGCATCCTGTACCTGCATGTGGCCCGGGCGCAGGGCTGGGATGCCCACGGGCTGAACTTCCCCGGCCATTTCCTGATCCGGCTGGAAGGCGAAGCAGGCGACCGCGCCATCATCGACCCGTTCCACGGCGGCCCGGCCCTGAGTGTGGCCGACCTGCGGTCGCTGCTGAAGGCGATGACCGGTCAGGCCGCCGAACTGACCCCGGACATGTATGCGCCGCTGTCGAACCGGGCGGTGCTGATCCGCCTGCAAAGCAACATCAAGATGCGGCTGCTCGATGGCGGGATGCTGGATGCGGCAGGAGAAATCCTGCAACGGATGCTGCTGTTCGCCCCGCAGGATTACCGGCTGTGGCGGGAAAACGGCTTGCTGTACATGCGGCGGGGCAATCTGGAAAGCGCCCTCGACTCGCTGGAAACCTACCTGACCCTCGCCCCTGACGGCGACGACCGCACCCGCATCGCGCAGGTGATGGCCGAGTTGCGCCAGCGATTGCAGTGACCTATCTGTGCATTTCCAAGCGTTGCGGGCAGCGGAGTTCTCCGGCCCCTGACACACTCCAACGGGGAAGGAGCCCTGCGGCATGAGTCTGGCCATTGCCATCCAGATGGATCCGATCGAGACCATCAACATTCACGGCGATTCGACCTTTGCGATGGCACTGGAAGCCCAGCGCCGCGGCCATCGTCTGTGGCACTACCTGCCGCAGCATCTGGCCCTGCAGGATGGCAAGGTGATCGCCCGCGCCCGCGCCCTGACCCTCCGCCGTCAGGAAGGCGCGCACTACACACTGGGCGACTGGCAAGAGCTGGATCTGAGCCAGGTTGACGTGGTGCTGATGCGGCAGGACCCGCCGTTTGACATGGCCTATATCACCGCCACCCACATTCTGGACCACATCCACCCGAAGACGCTGGTGGTCAACAATCCGACCGAGGTCCGCAACGCCCCGGAAAAGCTGTTCGTCACCCACTTCCCCGGCCTGCTGCCGCCGACCCTGATCACCAGCGATGCCCAGCGCATCCGCGAGTTCCGCGCCGAGTACAAGGACATCATCGTCAAGCCGCTGTTTGGCAACGGCGGGGCCGGTGTGTTCCACATCAAGCCCGATGATGAAAACCTGAACTCGCTGATCGAGCTGTTCAGCCAGCAGTCGCGCGAACCGCTGATCGTCCAGCGCTACCTGCCCGAGGTCCGGCAGGGCGACAAGCGCATCATCCTGATCGACGGCGAACCGGCTGGTGCCATCAACCGCGTGCCCGCCGCAGGGGAAGCCCGCTCCAACATGCATGTCGGTGGCCGCCCGGAACAGTCGCGCCTGACCGACCGCGAGCTGGACATCTGCGCCACCATTGGCCCCGAGCTGAAAAAGCGGGGGCTGATCTTTGTCGGTATCGACGTGATCGGCGACTACCTGACGGAAATCAACGTCACCAGCCCGACCGGCCTGCAGGAAATCGGTCGCTTTGATGGCGTTTGCATCGAACAGCAGATCTGGGACGTCATCGAAAACAAGGTTACCGCCAAGGGCCTGCTGTAAACCAGCCGTTCTGCCCCCTGCCCCGTTAGAGCAAATCCCGAGCAGATGAGTCCATCTGCGACGACGCATTTGCTGGAAATACAAGATATTAGAGCATTTGAAGTGATCCAGAGAGAACGGAAAATGCTCTAGCCACCCGGCTCGCGGGCAGGGGAGCAGGGATTATGTTGGTGATCAGTCATGTTGATCATCAGACAGCTTGCATGTCTCGCCACATCACAGAATACTCTGGTATGTTGTGATGAGACGACGGTGACAGATGAAGAGAACCATCGGGCTGGCCATTGTGGTGCTGCTGACCTGCATCGCGGTCCTGACCGGACTCGATCAGTATCAGCGTCTGCACCACGATCAGGCCATCGCCGAGACTCTGGACCGCCAGCTTCCCCCGTTTCAAGCCCGCTTGCAGGCCCGGCTTGACGGCATTGTGGCCGAAAACCGCACGATGGCCGCCGCCATTGCCACCCAGCCGGACCTGCCAGTCAGTGCGGTGACCGCTTTGGCACAAGGGGCCGTTGCCCGTCAGCCCCGCCTGCTGAGCGTGCTGGTCGCCCACAGGCTGAAGGTTGGCTTCGTTTATCCAGCCAAAGGCAACGAAGCGGTGATTGGCCTTGATTACGCCCTGCACCCGGAATTCATGGGCTCGATCAATCGCGCCATCGCCACCCGGGACACGGTCGTTGATGCTCCGGTCAGCTTGATGCAAACCGGTCGCCCCGGACTGGTGATCCGCACACCGATGTTCGACAAAGCGGGTGATCTCAGTGGCTTGATCTCGATGGCGGTCGATATCGAAGGCTTGCTGATCGAATCCGGCCTGCTGGAACCAACGCTGGATTTCAGTATCTCGATCGAGCAGCACACCAACGGACAGCCTCCAACACGGCTGTTCGGCACCCCGGACGACACACAACACCCCACCAGCACCGCCCGGATCATTCTGCCCGATGGCGTCTGGACCCTGTCGGCGACCACCCGGGTTGCCTTTGATCAGGAACACGCCGAAGCCACCCTGCTGTGGCCGATCGGGGGCGGGCTGACCCTCCTGCTGGTTCTGCTGATTCTATGGCGCGGCGGTGTGCTGAAGCTGCTGGCCGAACAGCAGGGCGACCGCCCGGCGGGAAAAGCCACCATCCGCGTGCGAACCCTGATGATTCTGGCGGTGGTGGTCCCGACGCCGCTGTTGATCGGTGGTGTCGCCCTGTTGTTTTACCATACCTCGATGCAGGCCGCGGATCACATGGAGCAGCAGCAGGTCAACGAACTGGCCGAGCAGGTCCGCGAGCAGGTCAGCAGTTTTTTTGCCATTCCCCGCCAGGTCGCGGCCTTTAACGCCGACCTGTTCCGCTATGGCCTGCTGGACCCGAGCGATCCGGTGACCCTGCAAACCACCTTGCTGGCGCAGTTTCGGCAACAGCCCTTGCTGACCTTTTTGTCGATCGGCACTGCCGAAGGAGACTATTACGCCGCCAGCCGTCCGCCCCGCCGCGATGACAAGACCCTGCGCCTGTTGCGGGCCACCACCGCCGAAGGGCGGGAAATGAAGCTGTTCCGCGTCGATGACACCAACCAGCCCAGCCAGCAGGTTCCGACCTCGGGCAATGCCTTTTTCGACGCCCGCACCCGTCCGTGGTATCAGGCGGCCCTGAATTCGGAAACGCTGAAGTGGTATCCGGCCTATCGCTATGGCATTGATGACCCGAACGGCCTGTATGATGCCATCGGTATCGGCATGTCCGCCCCGCTGTACAGTACCGACCACCGCTTTCTGGGCGTCATTGCGGCAGATGTCTCGCTGTCACAGTTGGGAGCCTTTCTGCACAAACACCTGAGCAGTCTGGGCGGCGTTGCCTTTCTGGCAGAACATGATGGCACCTTGCTCGCCAGTTCGGACGACAGTGCCATCTATCATCTGGATGACACCAGGACCCTGCGGATTCGCGCCGATCAAAGCGATACTCCGGCCATCCGCACCGCCGGAGCCATCATGCGGGCAGCCAACAGCCCGGCGGACAGCCGTTCCATTGAGGTGAATGGTCAACGCCATCTGCTGAACTGGCAATCCCTGCAACTGCCTGACGGGCCCCTGCTGACCATCGCGCTGGTGATGCCCGAACACCGCCTGTCGAACGGCAGCGGCAAAGCCCTGCACACCGTTGGGTCGCTGTTGCTGGTGGTCCTGATCCTGGGCGGTATTGCCGCACTGGCCTTTTCCTACTGGTTCACCCAGCCCCTACTGGCGCTGGATCGCTGGGCCCGCCATCTGGGAGCCGGAGAATGGAACACCACTCTGCCAGTCGATAGTGCGATTTCCGAACTGTCCGGTCTGTCGCACTCACTGGGGACCATGGCCACACAGCTTCAGCGTCACGCCGCCGAACTGGAACAGAAGGTGGCTGAACGCACGCAGGAACTGGCCGACGCCAACCGCCGACTGGCGCAACTGTCGCGCACCGATGGCCTGACCGGCCTTGCCAATCGTCGCCATCTGGATGAAACGTTTGCCAACGAGTGCGCCCGTGCACACCGCAGCGGGCAAGCGCTGGCGGTGATGCTGATCGACGTCGACCTGTTCAAACCCTACAACGACCTCTATGGCCATCCGGAAGGCGACGAAGCCCTGCGGCAGGTCGCGACCGTCCTGCAGAGCAGTTGCCGCCGGGCCAGCGATCTGGCCGCCCGCTATGGCGGTGAAGAATTCTGTGTCCTGATGGCCGATACCGACCCGGCGGGAGCCATGGCACTGGCAGAACACATCCGGGGCGCGGTCGAAGCCCTGAGTCTGCCGCATGAAAAATCCGCGTGCGGCGTGGTGACGATCAGTATTGGTGTCGCCAGCTGGCTGCCTGCGGCGACGCCTCTGCCCGTGACCGAACAGACTCTGCTCCGTTGGGCTGATCAGGCCCTCTACCGGGCAAAAGAGGCGGGCCGCAACAGGGTTGTTGTCCATGAATCCTCACAGGAAAACCATCCGGCACAGGGCCACCAGCCTTTGGCCTGAACCACACAGTGTCCTGTCTTTTTATTTTTACCTCTAGGCCCTTGCCACAACCTTATAATCACTCCACAGTATGGGGCGGTTCTTGAACGTGCTTTTTCCGGCACGGTCACGCACCGGGGTATGGTCAAATACCCCTACGAGGAGTAGCCTTATTGCAGAGCACGGAAGCATCGCTTTTTTCGATCATTATGTTCAAAAAAACGAGTTTCCCAATCGAATGAGGTCTCGCTAGTATCAGCCTCGGTTCAGCAATCAACGCAACGGAGAGCGTAATGTCCCTGATTAATACCGAAGTGAAGCCGTTCCAGGCCAAGGCGTACAAGGACGGCCAGTTCATCGACGTCAGCGATGCCGACCTGAAGGGCAAGTGGTCGGTGGTGTTCTTCTACCCGGCCGACTTCACCTTCGTGTGCCCGACCGAACTGGGCGATCTGGCCGACAACTATGCCGAATTCCAGAAGCTCGGCGTGGAAATCTACAGCGTCTCGACCGACACCCATTTCTGCCACAAGGCTTGGGCTGACGCTTCGGACGTCATCAAGAAGATCAAGTACACCATGGTCGGCGACCCGACCGGTGCGATCTCGCGCAACTTCGAAGTGATGATCGAAGCCGCTGGCCTCGCCGATCGCGGCACCTTCGTGATCGACCCGGACGGCAAGATCCAGATCGTTGAAATCAATGCCGGTGGCATTGGCCGTGACGCCCTGGAACTGCTGCGCAAGGTCAAGGCCGCCCAGTACGTCGCCTCGCATCCGGGTGAAGTCTGCCCGGCCAAGTGGCAGGAAGGCGCCGCCACCCTGAAGCCGTCGCTCGATCTGGTTGGCAAGATCTAAGCCAGTCCGCGCTACGGGCGGGATCGTCTGATCCCGCCACCGGCTCCCCGCCCGGTCCCCCTTATTTCGGGGGCCAGCGGGGGCTGGGTCGCCTCCCCCGCCTGCCCTGTTCGTTAGTCCCTTTTTTTCATCTTTCACCGGCCATCAGCCGGTTCCCCCGTCGCGGGCGATGATCACGAGCGCGCCAGCCGGTGCGCCGACCGCCCCCCTGTATCCAGAGCACAAGGAGTCTCACCAGATGTTGGACAGCGGCCTGAAGACCCAGTTGAAAGCCTACCTGGACATGCTGACCCAGCCGATCACGCTGGTTGCCAGCCTCGACGACAGCGAAAAGTCGCAGGAACTGCGCAGCATGCTGGCCGATATCGCCGAGCTGTCCGACAAGGTGAGCTTTGATGACGCCGGCAGCGATGCCCGCACGCCGTCCTTTGACATCGTGCGCAATGGCACCGATGTGCGCGTCACCTTTGCCGGTATCCCCGGCGGCCACGAATTCAACTCGCTGGTGCTGGCGCTGTTGCAGGTCGGTGGCCACCCGTCGAAGACCGCTCAGGACGTGATTGCCCAGATTCAGGATCTGGACGGCGAATTCCTGTTTGAAACCTACTTCTCGCTGTCCTGCCAGAACTGCCCCGATGTGGTGCAGGCCCTGAACCTGATGAGCGTCATCAACCCGCGCATCAAGCACGTTGCCATCGACGGCGCGGTGTTCCCGCAGGAAGTCGAAGCCCGGCAGGTGATGGCCGTGCCGACCGTGTTCCTCAACGGCCAGCCGTTCGCTCAGGGCCGGATGAGCCTAGAACAGATTCTGGCGATGGTCGATACCAACGCCTCGGCCCGCGCCGCCGAAAAGCTGAAGGACAAGGCCGCCTTTGACGTGCTGGTGGTCGGCGGTGGCCCCGCCGGGGCTGCGGCCAGCGTCTACGCCGCCCGCAAGGGGATCAACACCGGGGTGGTCGCCGAACGTTTCGGTGGTCAGGTGCTCGACACCATGGCGATCGAAAACTTCATCTCGGTCCCCTACACCGAAGGCCCCAAGCTGGCCGCCGCGCTGGAACAGCACGCCAAGGAATACGACGTTGACATCATCAACGTCCAGAAAGCCGAAAAGCTGATCCCGGCGACGACTCCGGGTGGTCTGATCGAGGTACAACTGGCCAGCGGAGCCTCGTTGAAGGCCAAAACGGTGATCCTGTCCACCGGCGCCCGCTGGCGGTCAATGAACGTCCCCGGCGAAACCGAATACCGCAACAAGGGCGTCGCCTACTGCCCGCACTGCGATGGTCCGCTGTTCAAGGGCAAGCGCGTGGCGGTGATCGGCGGCGGCAATTCCGGCGTCGAAGCGGCCATTGATCTGGCCGGGCTGGTCGCCCACGTCACCCTGATCGAATTCGACAACAAGCTGCGCGCCGACGCCGTGTTGCAGGCCAAGCTGCGCAGCATGCCCAACGTCACCATCCTGACCTCGGCGCTGACCACCGAAGTTCACGGCGACGGCAGCAAGGTCAACGGCCTGTCGTACAAGGACCGCACCACCGACCAAATCCACCGGCTGGAGCTGGAAGGCATCTTTGTGCAGATCGGTCTGGTGCCGAACACCGAATGGCTGAAGGACACCATCGCCCTCAGCCCGCGCGGTGAAATCGAGGTCAACGCCCGTGGCGAAACCTCGGTCCCCGGTGTGTTCGCTGCCGGTGATGCCACCACCGTGCCCTACAAGCAGATTGTCATTGCCATGGGCGAAGGGGCCAAGGCCGCCCTGTCCGCCTTTGACTACCTGATCCGTCAGGTGCCGGTCGACGCCACAGCCGCGGCCTGATCCCAGCCGCTTGCTCACCGGGGGGATCTCTCCCGGTGAGGCTGTCCCGGCCCGTCCGCCTCCCCCCCCTTGCCTCGGGCGGGCCGATCCACCGCCCTTTCTGCACCAGTGTTCTCTCCCGGGTGTGGAAAGGGCGGTTTTTCTTTTTCTGAGGGACTCTGGTGGGAAGGGTCGCGGGGCCCTGCCCCGCCCCCCGCTGGGGCCTGGAGGCCCCAGACCCCCGTTTTGGGGGAAAGGGGGGATCGGGAGCGGCATGGGTCATCGCATCAGAGGGTTCGATCTACGCCCCCGTGAGGGGGCGACTCCGAATCCGGGCGCTTCGGGACTTCGGGGATGTGTTTCAATCCACGCCCCCGTAAGGGGGCGACTTCGACGGGGCGATCTTCGCCCCTCAGGTCGGGGCGTTTCAATCCACGCCCCCGTAAGGGGGCGACAGACCCATGACCTTGATTTTTGGTTCATTGTCAGGGTTTCAATCCACGCCCCCGTAAGGGGGCGACAACCAACACATCGCCCAGCCTCAAAGCCATGTGCGTTTCAATCCACGCCCCCGTAAGGGGGCGACGGCACCCACTATAACAGACTGTCTTTGCTCAGGAAAAGCCCCCTGTTGCGCGAACCTCTCCGAAATTTCCCGAGAAACATATGTAGGCATACAACACGAAAATCAAAACCGTTTCTTTTCAATAAGATAACCGAGCGCGAACCTCCCGGGGATTTCCGACACGCTTGCGGTTCGCGCAAGCAGATATGACAGCACACTCCATGGCATGGCATCACTTCACAGCGACAGCCATCCGTTACACACATCATCCTGAAAAGAAAAAAGAGGGGTTTGAGGACATTGGTCCCCAAGCAGGTCCGGGCAGCAGCCCGGCGGGGTCCCCAAGCAGGTCCGGGCAGCAGCCCGGCGCACCTCCCACGCGAACCCCGGTGCTCCCCTTAACTCACCACCACCTGATTGCGCCCGCCATTCTTGGCGCGGTACAGGGCCTCGTCGGCGCGCGCCAGCAGGTCGGCGATGGTGCGCGCCTGATCCTCGGCATAGGGCACATCAACCGCCACCCCGATACTGACGGTAAAGCGCAACTCGCTGCCATCCTTCATCGGCAGACGGATGGCCTCGACCTGCTGGCGCAGGCGTTCGGCCAGCACCACTGCCCCGGCGGCGGCGGTGTTGGGGAGGGTGATGGCGAACTCCTCGCCGCCACAACGCCCCAGAACGTCCAGCTCGCGGATGGCCCGGCGGCAGGCATGGGCGAAGCTCTTCAGCGCCTCGTCACCGACGGCATGACCCCAAGTGTCATTGATCACCTTGAAGTGGTCGATATCCAGCCCCAGCACCGCCAGCGGACGGCCCATGCGGTGGGCATGGTCCAGTTCGAGGTTTGACAGGTGGTGGAAATGGCGCAGATTGGCGACCCCGGTCAGGGCGTCACGGGTGGCGAGGATTTCCAGTTCTTCCATATGGATGCGGGAATCACTGTAGGTTTTCAGGCTGAGCGCCAGATCCACCAGCGCCCCGTCATGACTGAGGCGCACCGGCACCCGCCCGACCACCAGCCGCAACAGGGACGTTTGCGGGTCTTCCAGTGCGGGCGGCTGTCCGCCCTGCCCGGCCACCGGATAGGCCCCGACCGCCAGCCGGTCTGGCCCCAGCGGCAGCACCAGCCGTTGCCATGTCTCGAAATGATCACCGAACTTGCCACTGTACGACCGCCACAGCGGGCACTGGTTGCGCTGGGCATAGGTATATTCAAACTCCAGCATTCCGCGCTGGGAAGCGGGCAGAATCTCGCTCGGCAGCAGGTCGATCACCTCGCCGGTCAGGTCCTTGCCAAAGTTGGCGACAAAGGCGGCGCCATAATGCTGATAGCGGCTTTTGGCGCCGTTCATTTCGATGATCAGCATGTGGTCAACGTGCCCGGCAAAGGCCTCCAGCGGCTCGACCGGCGCGCAGTCGCTTTGCCAGGCCAGAAACAGCCGGGCCAGCCGCTCGTCCATCACCGTACACAGGGTATCCCAGGGAACAGCCATCATCATCATCGACCCATTGCGCTGCGGAGTCGTGAGCTTACCCTTGGGAAAGAAGGGCTTGCAAGCCCTCGCGGTAGGTCGGATAGCGCAACTGCACCCCCAGCTCCTGTTTGATCAGGTTGTTGCGCACCCGGCGGCTGTCGGCATAAAAGCTGCGGGCCATCGGCGACAGCTCGGCCTGATCAAAGGGAACATCCGGCGGCGGGTCCATCCCCAGCAACGCGGCAGCATGGCGCAGCGGCTCTTCCGGCGGCGTCGGCTGGTCGTCGCAGACGTTATAGATGGCGCCGGGACGGGGGCGGGCGATGGAGGCCTGAACCACCGTCGCGATGTCCTCGACATGAATCCGGCCAAACCACTGGTTTTCCTTGATGATGCAGCGGGCACCGCCTCGGCGGACCTGATCGAGCGCATTGCGCCCCGGCCCATAAATCCCCGCCAGCCGGAAGATGTGCGCCGCTGGCGTCAGCGCTTGCCAGTCCCGCTCGGCCCGGTCCCGCCGCGCCGCCCGCGACAGGTTAGGCGCCACGGGTGTCTGTTCATCGACCCAACCGCCCTGATGGTCGCCATAGACGCCAGTGGTGGACAGATAGCCGATCCATGCCGCGCCACAGGCCAGCAGGTCATCGCGGTGGACGGTCAGCACCGGGTCGCTGTCATCGTCGAGCGAACGCGGGCTGCCGGGGGGAACCGACGACAGGACATGGGTCACGCCGTCGAAGGCCTGCGACGGCAATGGCGTCGAGCCGTCGAACTGCCACGGCGTCACCCCCAGCGCCGCCAGCGCGGCACAGCCTTCGGCGCTGCGGCTGGTGCCGTGAACGGTCCAGCCTTCGGCCAGCAGCCGGGTTGCCAGCACGCGGCCACTAAAGCCCATGCCAAAGCACAACAGCGAGCGGTGCGTCATCACATCGCCCCTTTCAGCATCATCATTATCATCGTGACAGCCACAACGGTCATCGCCTGCACGCCAAAGAAGGCCGCCACCATGCCGGCACTCTGCCAGCCCGACAGCCCCAGCCCGACCCGCGCCGCCCGCCACTGGGCCAGCAGCACCGTCACCAGCACCGCCAGTTGCAACAGGCGGGCAGCCGGGCTGCCGATGCCTTCCAGCAACAGCAGCAACACCGTTTTCATCAGTTCCGCCCACATGGCAGGCACCAGAAACGGCAGCGCGTTGGGGCCGACATCCTCAAGGCTCAGTTTGCGCTGCAGGCGTTTGCCGTGCCAAAAGGCGGTCAGCGCAATGGTCGCCAGACTGGCCGCCGCCGCGGCCGCCATCGACGGCAGGATTGCCCCGACCATCATCCGCAGGACCGGATGTTCCAGCAGGTTGGCCAGATGGGCGGCAATCGCCGCCGGGACCACCGCCTGACTCAGGATAAAGACCCGCCAGTAGGCCCCCGACGTCAGGACAAAGCGGTTAAAGGCGCCAGCCCGGTCAAAGGCCAGTTCTCCGACTCCCAGCACGGCAGCAACCGTTTCCTGAACCGGATTGGGGCTCCCGACGGGGAGAGACGGATCTTTTGACACCACACACACCTTTTTGCCTGCCTGCACTCGCCAAAGGAGCGTGGCGCTGAAACCTCCGCCCCGCGACAGGGGCTGTGCGCTGAAGATAATAAGCGACAGGGGCGGCGGCTAGAGTGTTTTCCTTAAAAGTCGGTGCCGATGGCTCACAGCCCGGCAATCAGCAGCAACGAGCCATTCACAAACACAAAGCCGACAAACTCGGCACAGGCATAGGCGAGCAGAACACCTGCCGCCTCGATGCGCGACAGGCACAAGCCAAAGCGGGCCGCCTGCCAGGCCGTGTAGAGCGCCACCCCGGACAGGGCAACCCGTGGCCACCAGTCCGGCCAGCCCGACAGTTCCATCCCGAACGACGCCACCCGCCAGACCAGCACCGCGCTCCACAGGACAGCGGCGATCCACAACAGCGGAATCAGGAACCGCAGGATCAGATGATCCCACTCTTCCAGCATGCCCATCACCATCATGATCTGCACCGCCGCCGCGCTGCCTCCCAGCACACTCAACCCCACCAGCGCCCCGTGATAGGCCACCAGCAGGCTGTCGCGCGCGGTCAGGGCGGCAAAGGCCACTTCGCCGGTCAGGATGATGCCCAGCACCAGCCAGAATACCCGCCAGAACGCTGCCGGGCTGAGGTCAAGCCTCCCCAGAGCCTCTCGTCGCCCCAGCAGCAGGCCGGTCAGGGCGGGAACAGCGTGGCGGGCGTCTCGTGTCAGGTCCATGATCGCACTCCCTGTGCACCGGATGTCCTACCACATCGGCAATCGCCACGCCGTTTTCTACCCTTCCTCTGGCGTATACGGCGTTTTTCTGCTTCTGTCCTGCTGACAAACCGGCGTGCCTGCCCCATGGTCAGCGCAGACGGCCCCATTCCAACAGCACCGAGGCATGTGGTGAACAAGACAGGCATGTGGATGATCGGCGGTATCGTGCTCGCGCTGGGGACGGCGCCACAGGCGGCCCGGGCGGCCGGGCTGGAAGAGATCAATCCCGAAGTGGAATACCGCACCTGTCTGGACATGGTGCGCAGCAAGCCCAAGGCGGCACTGGAATATGCCGGGCAGTGGGCCGGGCTGGGCGGCGGCATTCCCGCTGAACACTGCAAGGCGTCGGCGATGGATGCGCTGGGCGAACATCACGCCGCCGCCACCCTGC
This sequence comes from Insolitispirillum peregrinum, assembly GCF_900156605.1. GTDB lineage: Bacteria > Pseudomonadota > Alphaproteobacteria > Rhodospirillales > Rhodospirillaceae > Insolitispirillum > Insolitispirillum peregrinum. Next base: position 467,130 of record NZ_FTOA01000004.1, read on the forward strand.
TGGAAGATCTGGCAACGCAAAAGCGGGCCACCGCCGAAATCAAGGCCAGCCTGCTGCAACAGGCCGCTGCGGCGTGGAGCAGTGCCGGGCAAACCGAGCGGGCACTGGGGGTGCTGAACGCCGCCATCACCGTCAACCCGCAAAATTCCGACCTGTACGAAGACCGGGCGGTGCTGCTGGCCAATGACAACAAGCTGTGGGAAGCCATTGACGACCTGAACACCGCCATCGACCACCAGCCGCAACGGGTCAGCGCCCTCGCCCTGCGGGCTGCCGCCTATCGCCGGTTACAGGTCTATGATCTGGCCGGAGCCGACATTCAGAAGGCGACCAAAATCGCCCCCAAAGACCCGGACCTGTGGCTGGAGGCGGGCAATCTGGCCCTGGCGATGAAACGCCCGAATGACGCCCGCCAGAACTGGATGGCCGTTCTGCGGCTGGCCCCGGACAGCGCCAGTGCCGACGCTGCCCGCAACAACATTGAAAAGCTGGATGTGAAACAATAGGGTAGTGAGCGCAAAAGTGGTTCCGGTTTTGCACACAATCACTGCGACAGAACAAAAGGTTAGAGCAGCGTTCCTGCGCCCGGTCACAGTACACGACAGTTGGTGGAAATCAGTGCAGGCTGCCGCCTGAACTGCTCGGGGGCCAATGCCCTCAAACCCCCATTTTTCTTTGAATTCAAAGGAATGGGGTCTGGGGCCGACTGGCCCCGGCGAGGTGTGGAGCAGCGCTCCACGTCCTTGTTCCCTAACTGTCGTGTCCTGTGGCACGCTGGTCCAAACCTGACCAGACAGGGGCCACCGCCCGGTTTTCCGCGACGACAGCCCCTGTTTGATGGTGAGATCAGGCCGACCGGATCCCGTTCAGGAACTCTTCGACCGTCTGCCGCAAGCCGACCGCCTCGCGGTTCAGTTCCTGCGCCGCACCGTGAACCTGTCCGGCGGCGCTGCCAACATGGGTTGCCGCCAGCGACACCCCTTGAATGTTGCGGCTGACCTCATCGGTGCCATGGGCGGCTTCCTGTACGTTGCGGGAAATTTCCTGCGTCGCTGCCCCCTGCTCTTCCACCGCCGCCGCAATGCCGGCCGCAATGTGGCTGATCTGCTCGATGGTTCCGACGATCGCGTGAATGGCATCCACCGCGCCGCTGGTTTCCTGTTGTACGGCGCTGATCTGCTGACCAATCTCATCGGTTGCCCGGCTGGTCTGGTTGGCCAACGATTTGACCTCGTTGGCGACCACCGCAAAGCCCTTGCCCGCCTCGCCCGCACGGGCAGCCTCGATGGTGGCGTTCAGGGCCAGCAGATTGGTCTGATTGGCCACGTCGTTGATCAGGCTGACCACCTCGCCGATGCGCCCAACCGCCTGGGTCAGTCCGGCCATGCTGCGGTTGGTGGCCTCGGCCTGCTGCACCGCCTGTGCGGCAATGGCGCTGGAATTCTGCACCTGCCGACTGATCTCGTTGACCGAGGCATACAGCTCTTCAGTTGCCGCCGCCACCGTCTGCACGTTGGTCGAGGCTTCCTCTGACGCGGTGGCCACTGCCGCACTCTGGGCACTGGTTTCCTGTGCCCCGCTGGACAGGGTTTGCGACGCCTGGTTCAGATCCTGCACCGAGGTCGAAACGGTCGCCAGCAAGCGATGGATCGAGGTGTCAAAGGTGCTGCACAGGCTTTCAATCCGCACAGCGCGCTCACCACGGGCCAGTTCGTCCTGCCGCTCGCGCTCCTGCATCCGCGCCCGTTCGATGGCGTTTTCGCGGAACACTTCCAGCGACCGGGCAAACGCACCGATTTCGCTTTTGCTGTCGGTGTACTCGATGGTGATCGAGCTGTCCCCGTGCGACAGGCGGTCCATGTTCTGGCTCAGGCCGTTCAGCGGTTTGGCAATCGAACTGCGGATGACCACCGACAACCCGACCACCACCAGCAGGATCACCACCACGATGCCGCCCAGAATCGCCGCATCCAGCCAGAAGGTATTGTAAACGCTGTCCATATAGACACTGGCGCACAACACCCAGCCCCATTCGGGAATCACCACGATGTAGGCCAGCTTTTCCACCGGCTCGTCGGTGCCCGGCTTGGGGCGCCAGTAGGTGATGAAGCCGTGGCCGTCCTTTTTCGCCGCTTGCAGGATGTCGGCCACAAAGCTGCGCCCGGTCTTGTCCACCTGCTGCTTGCCATCCGTCCGTTCCAGAGCCGGTTCGGTCGGATGCATGACGAACGTCCCGTCCATATCGACGATAAAAATGTAATCGTCTTCGGCAAAACGGATTGGCCGCAGGGAATTTTTGGCAAACACCTGCGCGCGGCTCGCGCTCATCTCGCCGCTTTTGTCTTTTTCGATGTAGCCCTGCACCACCGACGCCGCGCTGTCCACGATGTTGCGGGTGCTGGTCTGACGGTCGTGCATCAGCTCGCTGCGGATCATCAGCAAACTGACAAACATGATGGCAATCATGCCAACAACGGAAGCCGCGACGATCAACACCAGTCGCGTCGCGATAGTCATGTTATTGAGCACGGTCCTGGCTCCTGTGTTGTCTTGCCCACCGAAGACAGGGGCGAGATGGTCCAGTTCTTTGTGTCAAAGGCCGAGGGATCGGTCTGCTGAGGTCTGCAGCACACTGTCCCTTGTTGTTTTATGGCCTTTAAGGCGTCCTCCGTTCTCAACTGACAGTTCTTCTACACTGTTTTGGGGGTGTTGGTACATGGTTTGTAGACAGGGAATACTTTTATCCCGCCCCATCCATACAACAGTGCAAAAGGGGTAAAAAAGGCCACGATACCTGTCCATTTTCCTGCGCGATCAGAAACGATGCAATATATTGATATAACAAGATATTATTTTACCTTACCGTAAAACACCGGCCAATCCGCAGTGTGATGGCTGGACTTTTCCGTTTTTCAGAAAAAGTAAAAAAGGGCGCTCTCATATGAGAACGCCCTGATTGAACGGCACACAATTTCATATGTTAACGACTGATGAGAGCTGTGAGCGTGGCTCACAACACAATCCACGACAGTTGGTGGAGAATGGCGGACTACCGTCCACACCTCGCCGAAGCCTCAAGGCCCCGGCGAGGTGTGGAGCAGCGCTCCACGTTATTTGAGGCTCACAGTTCGAGAGCACTTTTCAGGCTTTTTATGCCGCCCGAATTCCTCCCAGGAAATCCTCGACCGTCTGACGCAGGTCTTCTGCCTCCCGGTTCAGGTGAAGGGCAGCGTCATGCACCTGTACAGCCGCCTCATCGACATGTCCGGCAGCCACCGATACCCCTTGAATGTTGCGGTTGACCTCGTCGGTGCCATGGGCGGCTTCCTGAACGTTGCGGGCAATTTCCTGCGTCGCGGCTCCTTGCTCCTCGACAGCGGCGGCAATCCCGGCGGCAATGTGGCTGATGTCCTCGATGGTCCCGGCAATGGCCCGGATCGCTTCGACCGCCCCACGCGTTTCCTGCTGCACCGCACCGATCTGCTGGGCGATTTCCTCGGTCGCCCGGCTGGTCTGGTTGGCGAGTGATTTTACCTCGTTGGCCACCACGGCAAAGCCCTTGCCCGCCTCGCCCGCGCGGGCCGCTTCGATGGTCGCATTCAGGGCCAGCAGGTTGGTCTGATTGGCCACGTCGTTGATCAGGTTGACCACTTCGCCGATCCGCCCAACAGCCACACTCAGGCCTTCCATGCTGCGGTCGGTGTTGTCAGCCTGCTGAACCGCCTGTGCGGCAATCGCACTGGATTGCTGGACCTGACGGCTGATTTCGTTGACCGAGGCGTACAGTTCTTCGGTGGCTGCCGCCACCGTCTGCACGTTGGCCGATGCCTGTTCGGACGCCGCCGCCACTGCGGCACTCTGCACGCTGGTTTCCTGCGCTCCGGTCGACAGGTTTTTCGATGCCTGATTAAGCTGCGTCACCGATGTGGCCACTGTCCCCAGCACCCGCTGCATGGTCGAGGCAAACGACGCACACAGGTTTTCGATTTTGCCAGTCCGTGCCACCCGGGCCTGTTCTTCCTGATGTTCACGCTCTTGCATGCGCACACGCTCGATGGCATTGGCGCGGAACACTTCCAGCGCGCGGGCAAAGGCCCCGATCTCGCTTTTGCCGTCCGTATCCTCAATGGTGATCGCCGTATCCCCTTGCGACAGGCGTTCCATGGTACCGGTCAACACCGCCAGCGGCACGGTAATCGATCGCTGGATCAGCGCCGACACCCCGGCCACCACCAGCAACAGCACCACCACCATACCGCCCAGCCACAGGACGTCCTGCCAGAAAATCCGGTCGACATCATCAATATAGATGCCAGTCCCGACGACCCAGTCCCATTGCGGAACGGCACGGACATAGGACAGTTTTTGCACCGGCTCGTCACTGCCGGGCTTGGGCCACCAATAATCGACGAACCCCTCGCCTTTGCTGCGGGCCTGTTCGACCATTTCAGCGAAAAAGAGTTTGCCTTCCTTGTCCCTGATCTGGCTGCCATCGGTGCCCTCCAGCTCGGGCTTGACCGGATGCATCAGGAAGATGCCCTTGCTGTTGAGCACATACAGGTAATCATCATCCCCGAATCGCATCGCCCGCAGATTGGCCAGAACCGCCTCACGGGCTGCCTGATCGGTCATCTCTCCGCGTTTGACCTTTTCATCGTATGACCTGAGCAGACTGCTGGCCGTATCAATGATGTTGTGCGTATTGATTTTGCGGTCACTGAGCAATTCGCTGCGCAAGACCATCAGGCTGACCAGCATGACCGCCATCATGCCAACAATCGCTGCGCCGACGATCAGCGACAGGCGCGTCGCAATAGTCATGGATTTCAACATGTATGCATTCCTCTCTATCGGATCAACAGAGGGGGGCTGTTGGATCCTGACCGCTTACGGCTTTCGTTGCATTCAACAAGCTGGGGGAGCGGTTTTGTTCATTAGATATCACATATACTCACTGAGATTGGGTTAAGGTCAATGACTATGTCTCAAGGAAAACGTAGCACCGAAAGCTGATAACTGGAAAATAGTCCAGATAAATAAACTTTATATGTTTATGGATATTCAGATAATCATGCACGACGATACCGTGGAATATTTTAATTTATCTTCAGGGTAGGTATCGCATTAGCGGAAAGTAGTAGCCGAAACACTGTAAACGTTAACACAAACAACAAACAGCACACATGAATGGAGTGAATATTCCTAAAACCCGGCAAGGGTGTGAACATCCCGCGCCGTCAGCCCCTCGGCCCGCATGGCCCGCAAGGTTTTGGCCTGATCCCGCTTGGCCAGCCGCTTGCCATCCGGGCCACACAACAGACCGTGAAACTGATAGTCCGGCGTCGGCAAGTCCAACAAAGCCTGTAGCAGACGATGGACATCGGTCGCCGCCCGCAGGTCTTCGCCGCGGGTGACCAGCGTCACCCCTTGCAGGGCATCATCAACGGTGACTGCCAGATGGTAACTGGTCGGGGTATCCTTGCGCGCCAGCACCACGTCCCCAAATATCTGCGGTTCCGCCCGCTGCACACCCTGCCTGCGGTCGGTCCACAACAGGGGACCGCCGGACATCTGCTGCGCCTGCTGTACGTCCAGCCGCAGGGCATAGGGAAGACCAGCAGCCAGCCGTTCCTGTGCCTCGGCCCGCGACAGGCCCCGGCAGGTGCCCGGATACAGCACGCCATCCGGGCCATGGGGAGCGCGGTGAATGTCCCCCACTTCCCGCACAATGTCAGCCCGGGTGCAGAAACAGGGATAAAGCACTCCCAGTTGCTCGAGAGTACCCAGTGCTTGCCGATAGTCCTCCAGATGCTGCGATTGCTGGCGCACCGGCTGCTCCCAGTGCAGACCCAGCCACGCAAGATCGTCGAACACCGCCGCTGTGTACTCCGGGCGGCAGCGCGTCTGGTCGATGTCTTCGATGCGCAGCAAAAAACGTCCGTTGACCGCATGGGCTGCCGCAAACAGGGCGGCATGCGCATGCCCAAGGTGTAAAAAACCGGTTGGGCTGGGGGCGAAACGGGTCACATCACCGGGCATGGGCTGTTCCTGTAGCGGTCTTTGGCATCCCCATAATACTCGAAAGGACAAGGGTCCGTCCCAGGGAAGCGCCCTTATCAATCATTGGCATAAATGTTTATACGCTACGAACATTACCCAGGAACGACTCGACCGTCTGCTTCAGGGTTTCCGCTTCGGTATTCAAGTGCACGGCAGCATCGTGAACCTGTTCGGCGGCCTCCCCGACCTGTCCCGCAGCCACCGATACCCCTTGAATGTTGCGGTTGACCTCGTCGGTGCCATGGGCGGCTTCCTGTACATTGCGGGCGATTTCCTGCGTCGCCGCCCCCTGTTCCTCGACCGCGGCGGCAATCCCGGAAGCAATGTGGCTGATCTGTGCGATGGTGTCGGCAATCGTCCGGATGGCCTCGACCGCACCTTGCGTTTCCTGCTGCACCGCCCCGATCTGCTGGGCGATTTCCTCGGTGGCACGGCTGGTCTGATTGGCGAGTGATTTTACCTCGTTGGCCACCACCGCAAAGCCCTTGCCAGCCTCCCCGGCGCGCGCGGCCTCGATGGTCGCATTCAGCGCCAGCAGGTTGGTCTGACTGGCAACGTCGTTAATCAGGTTGACCACCTCGCCAATCCGCCCGACAGCACTGCTCAGCCCCTCCATGCTGCGGTCGGTGGCCTCGGCCTGCTGGACTGCCTGCGCTGCAATCGCACTCGACCGCTGGACCTGACGGCTGATCTCGTTGACCGAGGTGTGTAGCTCTTCGGTCGCTGCCGCCACCGTCTGCACGTTGGCCGAAGCCTGTTCCGACGCCGCCGCCACCGTTGCACTCTGGACGCTGGTTTCCTGCGCCCCGTTCGACAGGCTTTCCGACGCCTGATTCAGTTGGACAACCGATCCTGCCACCGTTCCCAGAACCCGTTCCATGGTCGCAGCAAACGACGAGCACAGCGTTTCAATCTTGCCCGCCCGCGCCATGCGGGCCTGTTCTTCCTGATGTTCCCGCCGCTGCATCTCCGCGCGCTCGATGGCATTTTCGCGGAACACCACCAACGCCCGGGCAAAGGCGGCAATCTCGCTTTTGCCGTCAACGTCCTCGATGGTGATTGCGGTATCTCCGCGCGCCAGACGTTCCATGTCACGGGTCAGCACCCCCAGCGGCACGGTGATCGACCGCTGGATCAACACCGACAGACCGACAGCCAGCAGCAGGATCACCACCACGATGCTGCCCAGCCACATCACGTCACTCCAGAAAATCCGGTCAACGTCATCAATGTAGATGCCGGTCCCGACAAACCATTTCCATTCCGGCAAGGCCCGTATCGACGACAGCTTTTCCATCGGTACGTCACTGCCGATCTTTGGCCACCAGTAGTGGACGAAGGCCTCTTGCCCCTTCCCCGCCAGATCCATCATCTCGGCAAAGAAGGCCTTGCCCTCCCTGTCCTTGATGATGCGGGAGTCGGTGCCTTCGAGTTCGGGCTTGATCGGATAGACCAGAAACCGGCCCTGCTGGTCCATCACATAGAGATAATTGTTATCACCATACCGGATCGCCCGCAGATCGGCTGCCACGGCAGCCTGAGCCGCCTGGACCGTCAACTCGCCGCGCTGGACCTTCTGTTCATAAGACCGCACCAGCGTGGTTGCGCTATCCAGAACGTTGCGCGTGTTGGCCTTGCGATCGTCGATCAATTCACCGCGCAACACCATCAGGCCGACGATCATCACCGCCACCATGCCAATCACTGCAGCCCCCACGATCAGGGAAAGGCGGGTGGCGATGTTCATGGTTTTAAACATGTCTCTCTTCTTTTCCATCAGATCGGTGCCGACAACCGTGCCCACCGTCCACTTCGCCTCCCCTGTCCGAAAGATCACGGGGAAGGACAGGGTATCTTTCAGAACTCAACAATTTCTTATCAGAAAAAATTATTGCGCAATAAACGGAATAAAGTGAAAAAGTTGCATCAATGGTAGATAGCAGAGGAAGGGCCCAAGGCGCGCCACAGCATAATTATGCAACACCCCCTTTTACTGCACCTCATGATAGAATATTGACCGCCTTCTGGACTTATAAATACATGGATGAAAGTATATTACTGGTGGAAAGGCAGGGGCCTTTTCTCGTAATTCCTTAGCCTTAAATCCACAGCAGACCAGCACGGATTTTCTGGACCCAGACCCGTCCTTTGGTCCGGTGCGGCCAGCCCGGTTAAACCTCGCCAAGACCTGTGCGGCAGTGCCGTAAAAAAACATCATCAAAGTTTTACACACGACTTGGCGGCAAGAGCCGTAAAAGATACCATATCTTGCTTGCTACCGAGCCGCCGCCCCTGTGGATGCTTTTCCCGCAGGATCCCCCGACCGACGGCCCGTCCTGTTTGCCTGTCCTGCCTGCGGGGCTGGCGCGCTGCATGGATCGCCCTCCGACTCTTGTGCAGCACCATCACTGCGGCACGTCAAAAGGTTAGACCAGTGTGCCTGCGTCAGAGCGTTTTTCAGGAAGAATGATCCCCGGTTTTGCGATCCGGAATGCCCTCTCCCACCACACGCAGGGCACTTTCCGTCATCAACCGGCATCCCCTTTTCCCTGATGCCGCTCTGCCTTCCGCAGGCGAGCCAGAAATCTGGCGACCGGATCAGGGCCGCGTCCCCTGCCGGTTCGGGAGAACGAGGTGATGGACCGTGTTGGCTGTCTTTGAAAAATCCCCGGTATTGGTCCTCAATGCCGACTATCGCCCGCTCAGCTACTTCCCCTTGTCGCTGTGGTCCTGGCAGGATGCCGTCAAGGCGGTGTTTCTTGACCGGGTCAACGTGGTGTCAGAATACGAGCGCGAGGTTCATTCCCCGACCTGCTCATTCCGCCTGCCGTCGGTCATTTCCCTGAAAGAATATGCCCCGACAGCGCGCAAACCGGCCTTTACCCGCTTCAACGTCTTTTTGCGCGACCACTTTACCTGCCAGTATTGCGGCCAGCGGTTTGCGGTCCATGATCTGACCTTTGACCACGTTGTGCCCCGCTCACGCGGGGGGCGGACCGAGTGGCTGAACGTCGTTGCCGCCTGTGGCACATGCAACCTGCGCAAGGCCAACCGCACGCCGCAGGAAGCCGACATGCCGCTGATCAGGCAACCCTATCGTCCGAACAGCCACCAGCTTCAGGATCAAGGCCGCCGCTTCCCGCCAAACTATCTGCATGAAAGTTGGCGGGATTTTTTATATTGGGATTCCGAACTGGAGCAGTAAGCGCAAGAGTGGGAGCCGCAAAACGCAGGCCCCACCATACAAAAAGGGCACCGTCTCACAGCGGTGCCCTTTTTGTATGGTAGAAAAAACTTACGCCGCCCCTTCGTCGCTGTCGCCCTCATCCACCTCGATCGGCACGCCCGGCTTCAGCTTGCCGGTGCGGATGGCCAGCGCCGATTTGACGTGCGCCACATTGGGGGCCGCAGTCAGACGGGTGGTCAGGAATCGCTGGTAATCATCCCAGTCACGCGCCACCACTTTCAGCAGAAAGTCGGTCTCCCCGGCCAGCATGTGGCACTCACGGACCTGTTCCCACTCGTTGACCAGTCCCTCAAAGGCGCGCAGGTCGGCTTCGGCCTGACTGTTCAGCCCGACGTGAGCAAAGATGGTCACGTTGTAGCCCAGGGCACCGGGATCAACGTCGGCGTGAAAGCCGCGAATGTACCCGGCCTCTTCCAGGGCCCGCACCCGGCGCAAGCAGGGAGGAGCCGAAATTCCGGCCCGGCGCGCCAACTCCACGTTGGTCATCCGCCCATCGTCCTGCAAATCGCGCAGGATACGGCGATCGATCCGATCCAGCTTGACTCGCTGCATGGCTTTTATGCCCCTCTCGTGGACTGCGGCCCGCACAACGGACCGGCTGAGTGTTTCATTCGCAGTTTACCCCCCTGCGCCTGTCGGATGTTTCCGCAGCGCCAGGGGTCTGATGCGTCCCGTGCCTTCGATTATTTGTTTCAAACGCAACGTTACGCAAGGAAATTACAATCTAGTGGGCCTTTATCGCAATGACAATACGTCATCACGCAATAAATTAACCCACCTGTTGCGTAGAGTTCCCGTCCGACGCGCCATGGCACCGGAAAAGGGCGGTTCTCCTACACCGAACCCCCCAAGAATGCCAGAGGGAAATGCCCAAAAAAGTGATAATTTTCGAACTTCGCGCAAAAATGGCTATTTTTACAGCATTAAAGGCCGCTTTATAAGTCGATTCGACCAACATAAGACCCATCTGATGGACGCTTTGGCGATTTTCGCCCGGCTCCGCTCCCCCACAGCCACCAAAAAAGCACCGGATACGGCCCGCAACGGCAACAGTCCTCTTTTCTTGGCGGAGAACGGCGCTTATCTTCTGCCGCAATCATTCCCGTTTTACCGATAAGGTTGCCGTTTCATCATGGCTGATCACAAGACCAAAGTCCTGATCCTCGGGTCGGGCGCAGCGGGCTGCACCGCCGCCATCTATGCCGCCCGTGCCAATCTGGAACCGATCATGGTTGCCGGACTGCAACCGGGTGGCCAGTTGACCATCACCACCGACGTTGAAAACTATCCGGGCTTTGCCGAACCGATCATGGGGCCGGAGCTGATGGAGCGCATGCAGCAGCAGGCGATCAACGTCGGCGCATCGCTGATCCACGACATCATCGTCGAAGCCGACCTCAGCAAGCGTCCGTTCGTCTGCAAGGGCGATTCGGGTGATACCTACACCGCCAACACCCTGATCATCGCCACCGGCGCTTCGGCCCGCTGGCTGGGGCTGGACAGTGAACAGGCCTATTCCGGTCGCGGCGTGTCGGCCTGCGCCACCTGTGACGGCTTTTTCTTCCGCAACAAGCCGGTGGTGGTGGTCGGTGGCGGCAACACCGCCGTCGAAGAAGCCCTCTATCTGGCCAATTTCTGCTCGTCGGTGACGCTGGTCCATCGCCGTGACAGCCTGCGTGCCGAAAAGATCATGCAGGACCGCCTGTTCAAGCATGAAAAAATCACCTGCGTGTGGAATTCGGTGATCGACGAAGTGGTCGGGGATGACAGCGGCGTGACCGGTGTCCGCCTGAAAAACATCGAAAACGGCGAAACCAGCACCCACGATTGCCACGGCGTGTTCATTGCCATCGGCCACAAGCCGAACACCGACCTGTTCACCGGCCAGTTGCCGATGGACGAGACCGGCTATCTGATCACCACCCCGGGCAGCACCAAAACCGCTGTCGAGGGTGTGTTCGCCGCGGGTGACGTGCAGGACCACATTTTCCGTCAGGCGGTGACCGCCGCTGGCACCGGGTGCATGGCGGCGATCGAAGTCGATCGTTTCCTGTCGGAAAAGGGCGAACTGTAAGGCCGGAAAGACGGTGCAGCGGGAAAGCCCTGCGCCCTCGTCTGTCCGCCACCATTCCGCCAAAATGGTGCATCATAAAGCCGGGACTCGGGGTTTTCCCTGATCCCGGCTTTATGTCCTATGCACAAAACTTGTAGCCCGTGCGCAAAAAGCGCATAACATTTTCTCAACCATGCCCACAGAGATGACGCCCAAACAGATGAGACAAGGGGGAAAGGCTTCCATGCCAGCACGACAGGGCACCATGATGGACTGGGACAAGTTGCGGGTGTTTCACACCGTTGCAGAAGCAGGCAGCTTTACCCACGCCGGTGAAATCCTGAACCTCAGCCAGTCGGCGGTCAGCCGCCAGATTTCCGGGCTGGAAGAGAGCCTGACCGTCTCGCTGTTCCACCGCCACGCGCGCGGGCTGATCCTGACCGAACAGGGCGAGTTGCTCTATCGCACCGTCCACGAGGTGTTTGCCAAGCTGTCGATGGTCGAGGCCCGCATCACCGAAAGCCGTGAAAAGCCGGAAGGCCCGCTGAAAGTCACCACCACCGTTGCCTTTGGCTCGGTATGGCTGACCCCGCGCATCACCTCGTTCATGGAAGACTATCCGGGCATCGACATGTCGATGCTGCTTGATGACGGGGAAATCGATCTGGCGATGCGTCAGGCCGACGTGGCAATCCGCTTCACCACCCCCCGCCAGCCGGACCTGGTGCAGCGCCATCTCGCCACCCTGCACTATCACGTCTATGCCGCGCCCGAGTACCTGAAGAAATACGGCATGCCGAAAAGCCCGGCGGACCTCGACAACCACCGGATCATCATCTATGGCGATGACAGCAAGGCGCCGGTGGAAAACATGAACTGGCTGCTGTCGGCAGGCACCTCCACCCCGCGTCAGCCGGTGCTGCGGGTCAACAACATTTATGGCATCTATCGCGCCGTGCAGTCCGGGATGGGCATTGCCGCCCTGCCGGATTACTTCTCGACGGTGGCGACCCAGCTGGTGCAGGTGTTGCCGGAACTGCGCGGCCCCAGCTTTGACTGCTATTTCGTCTATCCGGAAGAACTGCGCCATTCCAAGCGGGTGACGGTGTTCCGTGACTTCCTGCTGGAAAAGCTGTCCGAGCAGGATTTCTAACCGATGAGCGAGATTGTTCTGCTGGTGTGCGAAACCTGCCGCCACCCGGAAGACCCCGCCACCACCCCGGCGGATGACGCCGCTCCCCTGCCACGCAGCGGGGAAAAGCTGTTGGCAATGGCACGGGACCATCTGGCCGATGTTCCCGGTGTCCGCGTTGACAGCATGCGCTGCCTGATGGCCTGCCGCCGCCCCTGCGCCGTCCACCTGCGCGGGCCGGGACGGATGGCCTATGTGCTGGGAGATTTCCCCGCCGAGGACAGCAGCGTGGCGACGCTGGCCGAGTATATCCGCCACTACCACGCCAGCAGCGACGGGGTGGTGCCGTTCAAGGACTGGCCGCAAGGGGTCAAGGGACGGTTCATCGCCCGTATTCCACCGGTTTAGAGCATTGTGCGAAAAGTGGGAACCGGTTTTCGCAACAACAATGCGGCAAAATAAAAGGTTAGAGCCGTGAGTTTGCGCTCACTGCTCTGGCTCCCCCCAGATTCCGCCACTGGCCCGGCGCTCCCCCTCGGATTACCCTGTTCGCCCCCTTTCCGAGAGGATGCGTCCGATGAAGCTGATTGGCCTGCTCGATTCCCCCTATGTGCGCCGGGTGGCGATTTCCCTGACCCGGATGGGATTGCCGTTCACCCATGAACCGCTGTCCGTGTTCCGGGACTATGACGCCTTTGCCGCCTACAACCCGGTGGTCAAAGCCCCGACCCTGATCACCGATGCGGGCGTGACGCTGATGGATTCCGGGCTGATTCTGGAATACGCCGAGCGGCTGGTTGAGGCCGATCACAGCCTGTTGCCGGGTGATCTGGCCGATCTGGCGCGGGCGCAGCGCATCACCGGTCTGGCAATGGCGGTGTGTGAAAAGGCCATTCAGGTCGTTTACGAATTGAAGCTGCGCCCGGAAGACAAGCGCCACCAGCCATGGCTGGAACGGATCAACGGCCAGTTGGACCACGCCTGCCGCCTGCTGGATGCCGAAGTGGCCGAAACAATCGACACCACCCCATGGCTGTTTGGCGAGCGCCCGTTGCAGGCCGACATCAGCACGGCGGTGGCCTGTCGCTTTACCCTGAAAATGCTGCCGTCGGTCCTGTCCAGCGACCGCACGCCATCGCTGATCGCCCTGTCCGACCGTGCCGAAGCGCTGGCCGAGTTTCAGGCCTGGCCGCACGACTAACTTAGAGCATTGTGCGAAAAGTGGGGACCGGTTTTCGCAACAACAATGCGACAGAACAAAAGGTTGGATCAGCGTGCCTGCGTCAGGTCTCAGTACACGACAGTTGGTGGAAAAGAATGGGCTATCGCCCAAACCCATTCGGGGCCTGAGGCCCCGAACCCCCATTTTTTCTTTAAAAATCAAGTCAATGGGGTCTGGGGCCTCAAGGCCCCAGCGAGGTTTGGAGCAGCGCTCCATGATCCTGTTTCCCCACTGTCGTGTACAGTGGCGTCAGGTTTAACGCACACTGATCTAGCCACCCCCTTCCTGCGCCAGTTTCCGGCGCAGGGCGGCGATGAACACCCGGACCTTCTGCGGCACCATCTTGTTGGTTGGATAGACCGCCCACAGGTGGATGTCTTCCGGGCGTGCTCCGCCCAGTTCCAGCGGTACCAGCCGCCCGGCGGCCAGATCATCGGCGGCGCGCCAGACTGACAGGCGGGCAATGCCGCCCCCCGCCAGACAGGTGGCGTGGCAGGCTTCGATGGTGCTGGCGGAAAAGCGTGGAGTCAGACGAATGTGCCGCTCGCCGCCCCGGTCAACGAAGGTCCAGTGCGTCACCCCCAGCAACGGCAGGCACTGATGGCGGGTCAGCGCGTCGATGTCGTCCGGCACCCCATGGCGGGCCAGATAGTCCGGGCTGGCGACCACCAGCCGGGGATTGTCGGCCAGCTTTTGCGCCACCATCCCGCTGTCGCGCAACGGCGCAATCCGGATTGCCAGATCAATGCCGCTCGCCACCAGATCCGGCAGGGTGTCGGTCAGCTCCAGCGCAATGCGCAACTGCGGGTGCGTCTCCAGCAATGGCGGTACAATCGGTGCAATGAACTTCAGGCCAAAGGCAATCGACGCCGACACCCGCAGCAAGCCGATCGCCGCCCCGTCGGACGAGCGCAGGCGCACCAGTGCCTCCTGTTCGTTGTCCACCAGCGCCTGTGCATAGGGCAGAAAGGTTTCGCCTTCCGGGGTCAACGACAGCGAGCGGGTGGTACGGTGCAGCAGGCGCACCCCCAACTCGGCTTCCAGCGCCGCCAGCCGCCGACTGGCCACCATCGGCGCCAGCCCCAAACGGCGGGCGGCGGCGGCCAGACTGCCCGCACTGACCGCCGCAGTGAACACCTGCACATCGTCGATATTCATTCTATCGCTAACCGTTATAGAGGAGGAACAGAAAGCCAGACTACCGACCAGAACAGAGATAATCTAGCTATAGAGCGGTGAGCGCAAAAGTGGAAACCGGTTTTGCGCAAAATCACTGCGACAAAAAAATTTAGATCAGCGATACCCGCAAAGGACCCTGCCATGTCACAGCCCGCCGCGCCCACCTTGCGCAAGACCACCCTGTTTGCCATGGCTGCCGCCTGCGGTCTGGCGGTGGCCAACATCTATTACAATCAGCCGCTGCTGGGGCTGATGGAGGCCGACTTTGACCATCACCCGGCCACTGCCTTCATTCCCACCACCACCCAGCTTGGCTATGCCCTCGGCCTGCTGTTGCTGGTGCCGCTGGGGGATATCGTCGAGCGGCGCAGACTGATCATGCTGCAATTCGCCGCGCTGGCGGTGGCGCTGGCCGGGGCGGCGCTGGCTCCGTCGGCGGTGCTGCTGGCGGTTGCCTCGCTGGTCGTTGGCGCCAATGCCGCCGTGGCCCAGCAGATCGTTCCCTTTGCCGCCACCCTCAGCAGCCCGGACAAGCGCGGTTCGGCCATCGGCACGGTGATGGCCGGTCTGCTGTCCGGTATTTTGCTCAGTCGGACCGTCTCCGGTTTTGTCGGCGAACATGGCGGCTGGCGGGTGATGTTTGCCCTCGGGATTCCGTTGGCCCTGCTGGCGGCGGCGATGATGCGGCTGACCCTGCCCAAGCATCACCCGACCTCGCCGTTGCCCTATCGGCGGGCGCTGTGGTCGCTGGGGCATCTGTGGTTGCAGTACCCGGCCCTGCGCTCCGCCACGCTGGCACAGGCGGCGCTGTTCGGTGCCTTCTCGGCCTTCTGGAGCATCCTCGCCCTGTATCTGCAAGGGCCGGAGTTCGCTCTGGGGGCCGATGTCGCCGGGCTGTTCGGGGTGATCGGTGCGGTCGGTATCTTTGCCGCCCCGCTGGCCGGGAAAATCGCTGATCGCCGTGGCCCGCATGTGGTGGTGTGGCTGGGGGCGGCGATCACCCTGCTGTCGTGGGGGGTGTTCGCCATCAAGGGCTCGCTGCTGGCGCTGGTGGCTGGCGTGGTGCTGCTGGATTTTGGCGTGCAAAGCGCGATGGTGTCGCACCAGCACATCATCTATGCCCTCGCCCCCGAAGCCCGCAGCCGGATCAACACCGTGTTCATGACCGGCATGTTTCTGGGCGGTGCCGCCGGGTCAGCTGCCGCCGCGCTGGCGTGGGCCGTCGGGCAGTGGTCGGGGGTGTGCCTGCTGGGGGCTGCCTGCGGTGCCCTCGCCCTGCTGGTCAAGGGCCTAAGCCGCCGACCTGATGCACACGGTTGACAGTCTGTTATCCTTTCTGTAATCCAGACGGAACGTGATGGTTCCCTAATGGGCAAAGCCCAGGGGATTAAAACGGGAACACGGTGAGGACGACCCAATCGGGGCCGAAGCCGTGGCTGCCCCCGCAACTGTGAGCGGCGAGTCAGCGTCCAATGACACAAGCCACTGGGGAGTTTCTCCGGGAAGGCTGGACGCCAGACCATGACCCGCGAAGCCAGGAGACCTGCCTCACGTCGTCGCCCATCTGTCCGAGCGGGGTGCATCGGCAGTACGGAAGTTTCTTCCCGAGGTGGTGACATCACTCTACTCCCCGCCCGGAGTCTGTTTTCAGACTCTGCGCGGGGTGTTCGTCTGCGTCCGGCACGGTCCCTTGCGGTCTGTCCGGCAATGCCCCGTGCTGTGCCCTGACGTGGGGCATCGCATGGAAAAATGCGTTTAAAAACAGAGAAATGTGGAAGGGCCCGACGATCTTGGCGGACTGCGGGCCCTTCCGTGAACGGTCAGACCTGATGACCAGCCCATTCACACAGACGGAGTCTGTCGATGCCAAAAATGCGTCTTTTTGCTGCCGGAGTCAAAGAGGGAGGATCCGCACGCACCGCCCCGGCCTCGCTGCTGGCGGCCCTGCTGCTGCTGTCTCCCCCCGCCCTTGCCGCCGATCCCGACGACAGCGACGGGCAACCGGATGACCACGCCATCGTGGTCAGCGCCAACCGGGTGGCCACCGACAGCAGCAAGATCGGCAGCGCCGTCACCGTCATCACCGCCGAAGACATCGCCCGCCAGCAGGCAAACACGGTGGCTGAAGTCCTGCGCACCGTCCCCGGCCTGTCGATTGCCAATTACGGCACCACCGGCAGTCAGACCGATGTGCGCATCCGAGGGGCCGAAGCCTGGCACACCAAGCTGATCATCGACGGCGTTGACATGGCCGACCCCAGTTCGACCCGCCCGTCGTTCGACTTCGGCCATTTGCTGGCGTCGGACATCGAGCGCATCGAAATCCTGCGCGGCCCGCAAAGCCTGCTGTATGGCAGCGACAGCATCGGCGGGGTGATCAGCATCACCACCCGCAAGGGCAAGGGCAAACCAAAAGTCACCGCCAGCGCCGAAGCGGGCAGTTACCACACCTACAAGGGCAGCGCCGGCCTGTCGGGCAGCGAGGGCGCGGCCAGTTATGCCATCAGCGCCACCCGCTTTCAGACCGACGGCATTTCCTCGGCTGACCAGCGCAACGGCAACAGCGAGAATGATGGCTATCAGGCCAGTTCCGCCTCGGCCCGGCTGGGCTATCAGATCACCGATGCATGGTCGGTGGAAACGTCGCTGCGGGCGATGAACGACCGGCTGGACTATGACCGCTACAACAACACCACCCGCCGGGCCGAAGACGACAACAGCTGGTTCCGCAAGCGGGACCGCAGCGCCCGGCTGGCCACCACCTTTTCGCCCTTTGGACCGGTGCTGGAAAACACCCTTGCCTATTCGGTACAGGAATCCAAACGCGACTATCAGGACGGCGACCTGTCCGGCGGCTCGGCCTATTTCTATGACGGCGAAAGCCAGAAGCTGGACTATCAGGGCACGGCCCACCTGAACGAGCACAACACGGTGGTGTTCGGGGCTGAAACCAAGACCGATTCCACCACCCAGGGCGGTGGTTTTTCCCTGCCCGGCCACAAGGACGTCAGCACTGCCGGTTACTTTGCCGACTATCAGGTGTCGCCGTTCGACGCGCTGTTCCTGACCGTTGGCGGTCGTCTGGACGACCACGAGACCTTTGGGACACACACAACCTATCGCACTACCGCTGCCTATCTGGTCGAGGCCACCCAGTCACGCCTGCACAGCAGTTATGGCACCGGTTTCCGCGCGCCGTCGCTGTCGGAACTGTACCTGCCGATCTATGGCACTCCGACCCTGCGACCGGAAGAAAGCCGTGGCTGGGATGCCGGGATCGAGCAATCGTTCCTCGACGGCAAAGGCTCGGTTGACCTGACGTGGTTCAACAACCGCATCAAGGACATGATCACCACCCAGACGGTGGGCGGTGTCACCACCTTCACCAACCTGTCATCCACCCGCACCCAGGGTCTGGAAGCCACCGCCCGCTGGGAGCTGTCCGACGACTGGCGGCTGTCGGGCAATTACACCTTCACCGACAGCCGCAACAACAGCACCGGCCAGATTCTGGCCTATCGTGCCAAGCATCAGGGCTCGCTTTCCGCCACCTGGCTGCCGCTGGACGGACTGGAAACCACCGCCAGCCTGCGCGCGGTCGGCAACCGCTATAGCAGCAACAATAACCGCATGCTGGGTGGCTTTGCGGTGGTCAACCTCGCCGGAGCCTATGACCTGACCGAAGGCACCCAGCTTTATGGCCGGGTCGAGAACCTGCTCGACAAGACATACAGCGAAATCGACACCTACGGCACCTATGGCCGCGCCGCCTATGTCGGTGTGCGGACCTCGTTTTAACCCTCTGTCACGTCAGGGAGTCCTTGTTGATGACCGCTGTCAGCATCAAGCGTGAAGAACCCGGTCTGGGGACCATCGAGTCCTTTCCGATCGCCACCGACGAACCGTTGCTGCACGGGTTACTGCGCGAGATTTTTGCCGATCACTGGCAGGAAATCGTGTTCGGCACCCACGTTCTGGGGTCGGTGTTTGAAATCTGCGCCCCCAACGCCCCCACCCGGATCAGCCTGCACGATGGCTATCTGACGGTCGATTTTGGCCGCTGGCATTTCCATGTCTGCATCGGCGACCATCGCGGCAAGGGAGCGCCGGTTCCCCCCACCCCGGAGGTCAACCTGCATCGCCGCACCGGACGGGCCGAGTTTTACCGCATGCTCAACCGCGATGGTGCGGCCTATTCGTGGGGCCTGCGCCTGTACAATGGCGGCGGGGAGCAGCAGATCACCGTCTTTTTCCCCAACCCCTTTGCCACCCCGGAAAACACCCGTGCCCGCCAGCCGGACTGGTCACGACTGGCGATGTGGGATGATTTCCGCCGCCGCTATCTGGGGCTGGAGCCGGAAGACTGCGACCGCGCCGCCCGGAAGCCGAAATGATCCTGCGCCGGGCGATGGGGATGGCGCTGGTGGGGACCATGCTGTCCCTGCCAGCGCAGGCACAGGAAGACACACGGCGCGTTGCCTCCACCGCCCTGTGTGGTGATCAACTGCTGCTGACCCTGCTGCCGCCCGCCCGGATCGCCGCCCTGTCGGCGCAGGCGGTGGACCCCGGCCTGTCCGATGCGGCGGCCCGGGCGCAAGGCTTGCCGGTGCTGCCCGCCGATGCCGAAGGCTTTCTGTGGGCCGGGGCCGATATCGTCGTCGGCAGCGATCGTGGCGACAGTCAAACCTTGTCCCTGCTGCGGCGGTTGGGGGTAACGGTGGTCCGCATGCCGCCGACCAACAGCTTTGCCGACGCGATGGAGCAACTGCGCTCGGTCTCAACCGTCCTCGGTGCCGCCGAGGTCGGGCAGGCGCTGGCCAGTGACAATGAACAGCAGCTCGCCCGCCTGCTGGCCGAACGGCCAACCGATCCGCCGCTCGCCGCCTATTACCGCCCCGATGGCGGCAGCTCGGGGCAAGGGACGTTCATGAACGAGGCGCTGACCCTCGGCGGCTACCGCAATCTGGCCGCCGAGGTCGGGCAGAGCGGCTGGGGGCGGCTGGATCTGGAAACACTGGTCCTGCATCCGCCGACTGCCCTGATCACCGCCTATTTCGATCGCCCCGGCTGGAGCCTGCGCCACAAGTTTTCCCACCATCCGCTGTTCCGCCGTCTGGCTGCCAGCCGCCCGACCATCGCCCTGCCCGGCTCGCTGGTCGCCTGTTCAGGCTGGCCGCTGATCAAGGGGATTGCCTTTCTGGCCGCTGCCCGCCCTCCTGCTGGAGACCATCATGACTGAACGACGCCTGTCCCTGCTGTTGCTGCTGGCACTGCTGGCCCTGACTGGCTGGGCGTTGACGCTGGGGACCGCCCCCCTGACGCCCTCGATGATGGTCGCCGGGTTGCTGCCGGACCTGTTCCCGCACGATGATCCCCGGCTGGCGATGGTGATGCAGGAGATCCGCCTGCCGCGCGTGCTGCTCGGGCTGGTGGTCGGGGCGGCGCTCGGGCTGGCAGGGGCGGCGTTGCAGGGATTGCTGCGCAATCCGCTGGCCGAACCGTCGATCATCGGCACCTCGGCCTGTGCCAGTCTGGGGGCGGTGCTGGCCTTTTATTACGGGCTGGCGGCTGATTTCAGTCTGGCCCTGCCGCTGGCCGGTATCAGCGGCGCGGCGCTTGGTACCCTGCTGTTGCTGGCTCTTGCCGGACCGGCGGCGTCGACCCTGACCCTGATTCTGACCGGAGTCGCCCTGTCCAGCATGGCCGGGGCGCTGACCTCGCTGGCGCTGAACCTGTCGCCATCGCCCTATGCGGTGACGGAAATCGTCATGTGGATGATGGGCTCGCTGAAGGACCGCAGCATGGATGATGTCCTGCTCGCCAGTCCGTTTGTGCTGGCAGGCTGCCTGCTGTTGCTGCGGGCCGGACGCGGGCTGGATGCCCTGACGCTGGGCGAAGAGGCCGCCGCCAGTCTGGGCATTGCCCTGCCGCGCCTGCGGGTCCAGGTGATCGCCGGAGCGGCGCTGGCGGTGGGGGCGGCGGTGGCAACGGCGGGATCAGTCGGCTTTGTCGGCCTGATCATCCCCCACCTGCTGCGTCCGCTGGTCGGCCATCGCCCCTCTGCCGTCCTGCTGCCGTCGGCGCTGGGCGGCGCGGCCCTGCTGACCGCCGCCGACATTGCGGTGCGGCTGATTCCCGCCCGTTCCGAACTGATGCTGGGGGTTGTTACCGCCATCATCGGCACGCCGTTCTTTTGCACCCTGATCCTGAAAGCCCGGAGACAGGCATGATGAGCATTCCCCTGCTGGAGGTTCACACCCGCCCCCTGCTGGCCCGCGACCGTCGCGGCGGCGGCGAGCGGATGTTGCTGGAGGCGCTACGCCTGTCGGTGGCTGCGGGCGAGGTGGTCGGGCTGCTCGGCCCCAACGGCGCGGGCAAGAGCACCTTGCTGCGCCAGATTGCCGGCCAGCAGGGAGCGGCGCGGGTGCTGGTTAACGGACAGGAGCTGGCCGGGTTGTCCACCACCGCCCGCGCCCGCCAGTTGGCCTATCTGCCGCAAAGCAGCGAGCTTCATTGGCCGGTGGCGGTGGCCGAGGTGGTGGCGCTCGGGCGGGTGCCACACCGCAGCGGGCGCGGTCTCACCAGCGCCGACCGTCAGGCCATCGAACAGGCGATGACGGCAACCTCGGTCAGCGATCTGGCCCGGCGTCCGATCACCAGCCTGTCCGGCGGCGAAAAGGCCCGCGTGCTGCTCGCCCGCGCACTGGCGGTCGAGGCGCCGGTTCTGCTGGCCGATGAACCGATTGCCCATCTCGACCCCGGTCATCAGTTGCAGGTGCTGACCCTGCTCCGTCGGTTGGCCGGACAGGGAATGGCGGTGCTGGTGGTGTTGCACGATCTCGGGCTGGCCGCCCGCTGGTGCGACCGGGTGGTCGTGCTGCACCACGGGGCACTGGTGGCCGATGGTCCGCCCGCGCACTGTCTTGATGATGGCCTGCTGGCCCGCGTCTATGGCATTGCCGCCACCCGCGGCCTGCGTGATGGCGCGCCCTATCTGGTGCCGTGGGAGGCGGTACGGCCATGAAAACGGGGATGCGGCCCTATCTGCTGGCAGGCAGCCTGTCGTTGCTGGCCCACGGTGGGGCGCTGGCCCTGCTGCTGCAACTGACCACGCCGCCACCGCTGATCCCCGCCGCAGTACCGTCCGCAGTGATGGAGGTGATGCTGGTCAGCACGGCTCCGGCCTCTGCACCGGTTCCGGCAGCAGAACCGGAGCCAGAGCAAGCGCCCATCCCGGCTCGGGAGCCGGAGCCAGCGGTCCATCCCGCCGCCCCCACACCACCGCCACCGCGTCCTGTCCGGCCCGTGGCAAAGGCCCGCCCCGCCCGCCCCAATCCGGCCCCTGCCGCCCCGTCTCCGGCGCAGGCCGTCGCCACCGACAGCACGCCACCGGCAACAGCACCCGCCGCACGCCCGGCCAGCATCAGCACACCGCCCGGCTATAGCCTCGGTGCCGTCTCCACCCCCCATCCGCCCTACCCATGGAGCGCCCGCCAGCGCAACAAAGAGGGCAAGGTGGTGGTGCGGCTGTTCGTTGATGCCTCCGGCGTGCCGTCGCAGGCCGAAGTTATCCACAGCAGCGGCGAAGACAGCCTTGATACGGCGGCACTATCGACCCTGCGCCGCTGGCGGCTGCGTCCGGCGCACAGCGACGGGGTGCCGGTCAGCGGGCAGATCGACGTGCCGATCCTGTTCCGCCTGCTGTAGGACTATTCCGCTGCTGCGGCTGCGCGTGGAGACAAGGACAACAGCCGGGCCAGCGCCGGGCCAACCAGCAACACCAGCAAAAAGCGCCCCACCTGCATGGTCATCACGAACGGCAGGTCGGCATGGGTCGAGGAGGCAATGATGGCAATCGAATCCGCCCCGCCCGGACTGGTGGCCAGATAGGCGGTCATCGGGTCAACCCCGGCGAACAGCACCAACAGCCCGGCCAGACCACTCGACAGCAGAAGCAGCACCATGATCGAGGCAAACACGCGCGGAAACACCCGCGCCGCATGGCGCAGCACGTCACGCGAAAAGCGCAAACCGATGCTCCAGCCGATGATCGCATAGGCAAAGGCCAGCAGCGGCACCGGCAAGGTGATCTCCAGCAGCCCGACCATTTTGGCTGCCACTCCGGCAATGATCGGCACCAGCAATGTTCCGCCCGGCACCCGTGCCACCGCCCCCAGGGTGGCACTGCCCAGCGCCAGCGCCATCGTCAGCCCGACATTTGCCCACGACGTCACCAGCCACCAGTCCTGCCCCCCGCCCCCCGCCGGAGCATTGCCGGACAGATGCGCCACCGCCGTGGTGGCCAGCGCGCAGCAGACCACCCGCAGATATTGCATGAAGGCCACCAGCCGCATGTCAGCGCCATAGGAGTCCGACATCAGGGTCATCACCGTTGCCGCCCCCGGTGCCGAGCCCCAGATGGCGGTATTGCCCGGCAACGCCCGCGAGCGGGCCAGCACCCAGCCCAGCGCACTGGACACCAGCAAGGTTGAAACGATTCCGCCCAGAAATACCGGCCAGTCGAGCAGGATTTCCTGAAACAGGGTGGTCGGCAGGGCGGCGGCCACCATCACCCCGACGATCCCCTGCGCACTGGTCGCCCCCCAGCGCGGAATACTGACACGGGCATTGCCGACCGCCATCACGATGGCAGCCAGAATCGGCCCCAGCAGGAAGGCGGCGGGCAGATGCACCGCTTCCAGAGCCCACGCCAGCACCAGCGACAACAGCACCAGCCCGGCCCACCGGCTGGCGGTTTGAACAGGAGAAACCAGCATCACCGCTCCACCGTCAGCGCCGCAACGGTGGTCATGCGGGCAATGCGCGGCAGGATCAGGCGGCAGGTCATTTCGTGGGCTTCAGCGGTGGTGGTGGTCGAGCAGGCGTCTTCCGGCACCACCATCGAATAGCCCAGTTCCCAGCCATGGCGTACGGTCGATTCAACCCCGAAATTGGTGGCAATCCCGGCCACCACCAGCGTATCAATGCCGCGCCGCCGCATCATCTGGTCAAGGCCGGTGCCGCTGAACGCCCCCCATTGCTGTTTATGAATGCGCAGGTCGCCCGGCTGTTCCAGCCCGTCGGCAAGCCGGGACCAGTCCACGGGCAGCCCGCCTGCCGGACGCGGCGCGGGCTGATCGACCAGCCCCGGCGCAGCGTCGGAAAAATCAGCAGCGAAACCCACCGTCACCAGCACCACCGGCGCCCCCATCGCCCGAAAGCGCTCGGCCAGAATCTTGCCGTTCGCCAGCACCTCGGCCGCCGGGCGGGGGGCACTGGGCAGGGCCATGATCCCCTGTTGCAGGTCAATCAGAACCAGCGCCGAACGGGAGGCCGACAGGGTGATCATTGGCAGGTTTCCTTGCGAGACGTGTGGGGAGGACTGTCAGGGTGGGCGCGTCCCGTGCCGAGCGTCAATCCCCTGAACTCCAGAGCCTCCCGAAAAGGCGGGAGGCCCTGTGGCCCCTGAACTCCAGAGCCTCCCGAAAAGGCGGGAGGCTTTCAGGCCCGGAAACACCCCTGCACCCAGTCCATGAACACCTGCACCCGTGGTGCCAGATGGCGGGAGCGCGGATAGAGCAGCGTCACCGGCACCGCAGGCAACGGAAACTCCGGTAACAGCTCGACCAGCGTCCCGACCGCCAGCGCCGCCGCCGCGTGATAGCGCGGGATCTGGATGATCCCCAGCCCGGCATGGGCGGCGGCGGTATAGCTTTCTGCCGATGACACCGTCAGCGCCGTCGGCAGACTCACTGTCCGCCGCTCGCCATCGCAGAGGAATTCCAGCGGCATCGGGCCGTTGACCGCGCTGCACCAGAATCCGATCATCCGGTGGCCGTCAGCCAGCAGGCGGTCGGGATGGGTCGGTACCCCGTGGCGGGCCAGATAGGCTGGCGAAACCAGTGTAACCTCGGGCAAGGTGGTGACCCGCCGCATCATCAGGTCGCACTCGCGTGGCACCCCGACCCGCAGGGCGCAATCAAAGCCTTCCTCGATCACACTGACCAGCCGGTCACTTTCGCGCAGTTCGACTGACAGACCCGGATGGCGGGCGAGAAAATCCGGCAGGTGCGGCAGCAGGAAAAAGCGCGCCAGCGTGCCGTGGACGCTGGCCCGCACCACCCCCTGCGGCGACCGCCCGGAAAAGGACGCCTCGGCCACCTCGATATCATTCAGAATGGAACGGCAGTGCCGGGCGTAGCGTTCGCCATCGGGGGTTGGCCGCACATGGCGGGTCGAGCGCAGCAGCAGCGGAACATCCAGCCGGGCCTCCAGCATTTTGACCGCTTCGGTCACCGTCGAGCGCGGCAGGCCGAGGTCTTCGGCGGTGCGGGTAAAGCTGCACCGTTCCACCACCCGCACAAACACCCGCATGGCGTCGAGATGATCCATCGTGCTGCTCCTCTGTCCTGATTCTTGTTCAGGAAATACGAACAGAGATGCCAGAGCAACCGGGATTATCAGAACAATGGTGGCAGATAGAGTGAGGCATCCCTCCCCCCCCCTGCACGGAGTTCAGTCATGTCCCCGCAAAAAACCGCTCTGGTGATTGGTGGATCGCGCGGCATCGGAGCCGCCACCGCCGAGCGTCTGGCCCGCGACGGCTTTGCCGTTGCCCTCAGCTACACCCGCAACGCCGCCGAAGCCGATGCGGTTGCCGCCCGCATCACCGCTGCCGGTGGGCAGGCCCTGATCGTGCAGGCCGATATCAGCACCCCGTCCGACGTGCAGACCCTGATGGCCGCCCCGGTCGCTGCCTGGGGCGGGCTTGATGTGGTGGTGCTGTCCGCCGGGGTGTTTGCCACCGCGCCGATGGCCTCCATCGACGATGCCACCATTGACCGGCTGATTGCCACCAACCTGACCGGGGCGGTGTACGTCCTGCGCGCCGCCGCCGGGCTGGTGCGCGACGGGGGGCGGATCATTACCCTGTCCACCAGTGTGGTTGGCAGCAACATGGAAACCTATGGCCTGTATGCCGCCACCAAGGCCGCGGTCGAAACCCTGACCCGCATCCTGTCCAAAGAGCTGCGTGGCCGTCAGATCACCGTCAATGCGGTGGCCCCTGGTCCGACCGCCACCGACCTGTTCCTGACCGGCAAAAGCCCGGAGCTGGTCGAGCGGCTGGCCAAAATGCCGCCGCTGGAACGACTGGGCACCCCCGACGACATCGCCGCCGCCATCGCCTTTCTGGCCGGGCCGGATGGTGGCTGGATCAACGGCCAGATCCTGCGCGCCAACGGCGGGTTGGTGTAACCTGTTGCCGTGCCGCCGTGGGCGCGCCGGTGTGCGCCCACGGTTCAGCCGGATCACCCGCCGGGCCAGATCACCCGCCGGGCCAGATCACCCGCCGGGACGGACCATGCGGGTGATGATCGGGTTGGTCGGCAGCACCACCTCCAGCGACGGGCCATCAAACTGATAGGCCTTCGGCTGACCGACCACATCGGTATCGCACTGGATGATCAGCCGGTAGCGATAGACCCCCGGCTCGATGTCCGGGCGCAGGATACCGGCCCAGTAGTAATAAACCGGCGTCCACTGGCTGCGCATCGCATCCGGGCCGCCATAGACCTTCAGTTCGCGGAACACCTTTTCATTGCGCACGGTGCCGTCCTCGTTGAGGAACAGGATGTTGGCAATGCGGGCCGATGCCGGCCAGGTGCCATCCGGGCGCTTGCTGGCATCGCGGGAATAGACCAGCCAGTTCAACACCTGCCCCTGACAACAGACGGTTTGCAGGTCGGCGGTGCCCTTGTTCTTGCTGGCCGGACTGTTGTCCATCACCCCGATATGACCGACGGTGGTGCTGTCGCGCAGGATGGCCGCCACATCGACGCTGGAGACGATGTTGAGCTGCGGCGCTGGCGGAACGGTAGAGAGGGGCGTGCTCATTCGGCGGCCTCCGAAACAACGATGGGTTGGGCCTCGATCAGGGCGCAGTTCGGCGAGGTGGACAGGGTGTACAGGCTGCTGCCCAGCGCAAAGGTCAGGCCATAGGGCACCGGGGCCGTCACCGCCTTTTTGACGATCCCGACCCAATAGGTCACGGCGGTATCGGGATAGGTTTCGCGGCGGACCTCGCACACGTCATCGGGCACCGACAGGGCGGTGATCGCGGCATAGGTTTCGCATTCCAGCGAGGTCACCACCCACACCAGCGTATCGCCCTCACGCACGGCGGTATGCAGGCGATCGGTTGCCTCATGCAGCGACCCGGCGGCCTTGTTGTCGTCGATCATGACGATGTGATGATCCGGCGTCCCGGCGGCCAGCGCCCCGGCCACATTGACCACCACGGTAATAACGATCTGGCTCATAGCATGTCTCCGGCGCAGGACGTCTGGGAATCACAGGCAGCCTCGGCGTCGCTGGCAACCGCCTGCACCCCACAACAGGGAGGCAGCGGCAGGACAGCGCCGGCATAGGCCCCGGTAAAGCCGTTCAGTTGCGGCTGTAACACCACTTCCAGTTCCGCCGACATGGTGAAAATACGCGGCATCCACACCACGCGGCCGTCGTCGTTCACCTCGGGCTGGTGGATCTGGACATCCACCAGATACTGGTGACGACCGACCTTGCTGGTATCAACCGATGCACTCCAGTACCAGCCCTCGGTATAGGGATCGGGCGAGCCATACAGGGCCGGATAAATCACCCCGTCATCCACCGCCGGACCATAAAGGTTGGTCACCACCGGCGGAAAAGCGTTGATACTGTCCCGGCTGGCTTCATGGACTGCGGTCCCCGAGGCGGTCATCACCCCGCCCAGCAACGGCACCGTCGCCCCGTCCAGCGTCTGGACCAGCATCACCGGATGGGGTTGCCCAAAGGGGCCTGACTTGCCAAACAGCTTGTTCAGGGCCGCAGGCGTTGCCGCATCCTGCACCGCCGCCGCCAGACGGGCGTTAAAGGTCTCTTCGCCATTGCGATGGCGGAACAGGCGCGGCAACGTCGAAGGCGGACCGGAAACACCACAGCTCAGCCAGTTCAGGATCGCTTCCGATGCCTGCCCGCCGCTGGCATCATGGGTGCCGATGACGTGGGTGACGTTCTTTTCCGGTGTCCCGGCAACTTCATCGACCCCAACCAGATGCTGGGTGTTGTCAATCAGGTAGATGTGGCCGTCGAGCGTCCCGGTCGCCAGGGCCGCCGCGTTGTCGACCACCAGCATGATGGAAATCTGCATCGTCTCGTCCTTCAGCTACAGAATGCCATCGGCATGACAGGCTGCCGAATAAGCTGGATGATCAGCGGCAGCAGAGACCGGCGCTTCCGCCGCCTGCGGCCCGTGATAAACCGGCAGGTAGGCCAGCGATGCCCCGTCGAGCGCCACCAGCTTGCCGTCGTCTTCACCAAAGCCGATCACCATGCGATAGGGATAGGTGGTATCCGGGGTCAGCCCGACAGGCGGGATCATCCCTTCCCAACTGCGCGCCCACAGCGGCGTCGGGCCGGGCAGTTCGTCCGAGCGCGGCAGGTCGGTCACCGACGGTGCCGGAACCGTGCCGCAGCCAAAGGTCAGTGAATCAATCCACACCGGCGTCTGCACGTCGATCGGGGTCATCGTCCAGCGCACCCACTGCCCCGGCCCGACCGGGCTGGACAGGGCAGGCGTCCCCATGCCACTGCCGGGAAACGGGCCATCGTCATACAGGAACACCGACCGTTCGACCGGCTTGCCGACCAGCAGCGCCACCACATCGACGTAGACCTGAATGTTAAGTACCGGAAGCATTTGTCTCTCCTATACCCGGTCCACCACCAAGGGGACCTTGCCGACTTCAGTACGGACCAGCTCCGGTCCGTTCGGCTCGACCAGCCGCAAGCCAAAGCGATAGCCGGACTCGCGCAAGGTGGCCTCGGTGGCCTCCATGCCATCGAACAACGACATCGAGCGGATCAGCCCGGCGATCATCACCGGGGCCGCTCCGTCCGACCCCAGCGCCTTCGCCAGCTCCGGCAGCCTGTCGCGCAGACCGGGTGCGGCCACCACCAGCAGGAACTGGCGCGACGAGCGGGTGATCTGGAACTGGACGTTGGCGGCCACCGCGTCGATGTCGAGCAGGTCGCGCGATTTGAATTCCTCGCTGATTGCCGCCAGCGCGCGCGGGGCCGAATACTGGGTGTCGGCGATGTGCATGAAAT
This sequence comes from Insolitispirillum peregrinum, assembly GCF_900156605.1. Lineage (GTDB taxonomy): Bacteria > Pseudomonadota > Alphaproteobacteria > Rhodospirillales > Rhodospirillaceae > Insolitispirillum > Insolitispirillum peregrinum. Next base: position 496,171 of record NZ_FTOA01000004.1, read on the forward strand.
CACCGCTGCGCCCGGCATATTCGAACTGCATCGCCCGCAGGCCCGCTGGCTGCTGATCAGGCTGGCGGTCGGGACGGCGGATCACCCGGTCACCGACCTTGTAACGCAGCACCGGAGCGGCATTGCCGAACAGGCGGGTGACCACCAGCTCGCCCTCTTCGCCTTCGGCCACCCAGCGGCCGTTTTCATCGACCACTTCGATCAGGTGCAGGCCGGGCACCGTCGTCAGCACAGGACTGTCAGGGTCCAGTTGCAAGCCGATGGTTTCCGCCTGAGTGGCCGCGAAATAGCTGAGAATCTTGAGGTTCGGGTAGGCCGCCTGCAGGTCGGCCCGCACCTTGGGCGTCAGCAGGCCGCTGCCATAGAGGGCAATGTGCAGGCTGTCGCGTTCGGTCTGGCTCAGGACTTCGGCAAAGTCGGCCAGCAGGGCGATGCTCTGGGTAATGCCCATGATCGCCTTCGGGCCGGGATAGGACATCATCAGCTTGTAGACATCGCGGCTCATCGGCCCGGCCCCGATATAGTTGACGCCGGGAATCTTTTGCAGCACCCCGCCGACCATCGTGCCGCTGCTCCACATCTGGTAGTCGGCCAGCGTGGTGGACACCCACTTCGGCCCTGGTCCCGGCAGCAGCGGCGCCATCATCGCCCGCCCCATGAACTCGCCCGCCCACTCATAGGTTTCCTGCAGCTCGTCCAGCGGATAGACCGTCTCGGACGGACGCCCGGACGAGGTGCCGCCACTGGCCACCACTTCGAACCCGCAGCGGTCAATCGGCACCACCATCCCGGCCCGCTCGCCGGTGAACAGGGTGCTGAAGGTGTCCTTGTCGGTGATCGGCAGGGCCTGAAAGGCCTCGTAAGTATCCACCGGACCATCGCCAACCGCAGCATTGATCCGCTCGCGCCACAGCGGGTTGACGCGGGCAATCTCCACCAGTTGCCGCAGGCGACGCTGAATCAGCCGGTCCTGCGTTCCCATCGGCATCATCGCCAGCGGACAGCCCAGACGCGACTCCGCCGCCCGCAACACCGACAGGAACGACGGCAACGCCAGCACGTCATCAATCGACGCCGGACACAGAACATCATCAGGGATCAGGGACGCCACAAGGTCATGACCGGCGCTTTGCTCTATCAGCATGGTTTGCTCATCGTCTGGGGGGAAAAAATCATCTCGGCCTCGGCAGCCGCACCCGCAGCAATGCCCCAGTCGGCGCAAATTTCGCGGGCATGACGGCGGACCTCGCCAATCATGTCGATCACATCGTCCATGGTGATCTGGTGGTTCATCATCACCAGCCGCAGCACCGTCACCCCGTCCAGTTCGACCTTCGACAGGAAATAGCGGCCCTCGGCGCGGATGCGGTTGCGCAGTTCCAGATGCAGGTCGCCCAGCCGTTCGGCAGGCAATCCGGCGGGGTGGTGGGTAAAGCACAGGATGTTGGCTTCGGGGCGATGCATCACCGCAAAATCCGGCTGCGCCGCCAGATAGTCGTGGGTCAGTTCGGTCAGCATCACCAGATAGTCGAGCTTTTGTTCAAACAGCCGTCGCCCGAACAGCGCCCACACCAGCCACAGGTTCAGGATCGACGGTCGCTTGGTGCATTCAAAATTCTTGATGCCGCTCTGGAACAGACTCATCTCGTCTTCCAGCGGATCAAACACATAGCTGGCCTTTTCCGGGAACGCCGCCGCCGCGCTGTCCGGGTCGCGGTAAAACAGCAGGGTGCACAGGGCCGGAACGAACAGCGTCTTATGGGCGTCAAGGCAGAACGAATCCGCCAGTTCCAGCCCGCGCAGGCGGGGCCGCAGGTTGTCCGACACCAGAAACGAGCCATTGTGGGCGGCATCGACATGCAGCCACGCCCCCCACTTGCGGGCCAGCGCCGCCAGTTCCGGCAGCGGGTCGATGGCCCCGATCGAGGTGGTCCCCGCCGCCGCCACGATGCAGAACACATCCAGCCCGCGCGCTGCCGCTTGCTCCAGCGCCTGCGCCGCCTGCTCGACATGCACCTGTCGGCGATCATTGAGCGGCAGGCGGATCACCTGATCCTGCCCGATCCCGATCACCCCGGCGATGCGGCTGACCGAAAAGTGCGCATCGCCACCAATGGCAATCGCCGGACGTCGCCCGTCGGCCTGCGGCTGAACGCCCTGCTGCCAGCTTTGCCCCAGCCGCCGGTTGCGCGCTGCCAGCACCGCTGTCATGTTGGCCAGCGACGCGCCCGAGGTGGTCACCATCTCGAACGTCCCGGCCTCCCAGCCGATCAGCGGCGCAAACTGCTCGGCGATCAATTTGTCGGCCACATTGGCCAACTGTCCGGCTTCGTAATACGAGGCTGGTTGCGGCGCGATGGCGCTGACCAGATCAAAGACCGCCGACACAGGCACAACAGAGGAAAACTGCCGAGCCATATAGCCGCGCGAGTTCACCTTGATGCCGGTTCGCAGATAAAGGTCGAGGATGTCGGCAAAACGGTCGGCATCAAACGCCATCCCGTCCGCGTCCACCGCTTCGTCCACCATCAGGCTGCGAGCGGCTGCCAGCAGGGCATGAGGCCGTTCCAGACGGACGCCTTCGATCTCCTGACTGGCCAGCAACGCCTGCACCTTGCGGGCGGCGATGGCCAGAGCACCGGTGAAGGCCGCTTCGCCAAAGGCCGGAGCCAGACCATCACAGCCACGCCCATGCGTTTCAGAGGCGACCGACGCAGGCAGCGAGACCGGCAAAAAGACATTTTCCAAGGGTTGCATAGCCAGCACTTTTCAACTGTGAGCCATGCACTGGATAAATACTATCTATAGGTGAATATCAATGACTCAATAACCAGTAAGTGTTTCCGTGCTGTGACACACATGCCCGTGAGGACAAAAATAAAGAGTTCCGGAAAGATAAATCCAACAGAGAGATATAAAAATAAAATTCGGCAAATGAAATTTTTCCTGCCGAAATAAATGATGCGTCCAAAATCAAGATAAAATAAAATTGCATCAATATGTATTTAATTAATTTTCTATACACTCGGCATATTTTCCATACAAATCATTTTGGCATTACAGCAACCAGCATATTATTTTTGTTTGCAACATGATGATATCCCAACATCAAATATTGCCGCAGCGCCACATTTTTTGCGTCTTCTCCTTTGGTCCTATTGCATCCTCCCCACTGTCCGGCACGCTGACTCGCCCCTCCTCCTCGCCCCCCGAGGCCCGCCATGCGTCTGTTGCTGTTGATCGCCACCGCCTTGCTGGCCTTTGCCGGCAATTCCCTGCTGTGCCGGGTGGCCCTGCGTGATACCGCCCTCGATCCGGTCAGCTTTGTTGCCCTGCGCCTTGGCTCCGGGGCGGCGATTCTGTGGCTGATCGTATCGCTACAGCGCCGGGGCGGAGCTTCCGGGGCCTTGTTGGCCGGATCGTGGAAAGCCGCCATCGCGCTGTTTGTCTACGCGCTGGCCTTTGCCCTGGCCTATCTAACCATTCCGGCGGGAACCGGCGCCCTGCTGCTGTTCGCTTCGATCCAGATCAGCATGATCCTGTACGGCCTGATCATCGGCGAACGGCTGTCGGGGGTGCAATGGGTCGGGCTGGCCTGTGCGGTCGGCGGACTGGTGGTGCTGATGCTGCCCAAGCTGGGAGCGCCACCGCTGACCAGTGCCACCCTGATGGTCATGTCCGGCATTGCCTGGGGAGCCTATTCCCTGCTGGGCCGGGGGACCACCGACCCGATTGCCGCCACCGCAGGCAACTTTGTGCGGGCCACCCCCTGCGCCCTGCTGGTGCTGGCCGGGGTGGCAGTCACCAATGGAGTGTCTGCCGACTGGACCGGCGTCGGCTATGCGGTGGTCTCCGGGGCGATCACCTCCGGTCTCGGCTATGTGCTGTGGTATGCCGCCCTGCGTCACCTGACCGTCACCCGCGCCGCCACCCTGCAACTGAGCGTGCCGTTGCTCGCCACTCTGGGCGGGGCGATGTTTCTCGGCGAGCCGTTCACCCTTCTGCTGGGCATTTCAGCGCTGGCCATCGTGTCGGGAATCGGGCTGGTGGTGGCCGGAAAGAAAGCGACCCCATAAAGACGGGCATCGTTACGGACACCACGGTTGCCGCTTGCTGCCGTCATAAGGCCGGGCCAGACCAGCCTCAATCAATGCATCCCGTAACAGGCGGCCATCGGGCAACAGCACATCGGCCACCACCCGCCCGCCGTATTTGTCAGTCTGCACATTCAGCACCTGAATTGCGACGTCGGGCGGAGCCCACAGGCTGACCTGCGCCTTCGCCTGCCGGGCCTTGTCTTTTTCCTCGACGCATTTGCCGCGCAATTCGGGGGTGTCAACGCCACGCACCCGGATGGAGGTCACCGTTGTCTGCCCCAGCCAGATCTGGATCGAGGCCCTGATGGTGTCGCCATCGACCACCTTGATCACCTGCCCCGGAAACGGGCCGGGCAAGGTGCTGTGCAGGGTCGTGTTGGCGGGGGACTCCGCTGGCGCGTTGTCGGCAGGTTCTTCGGCATGCCCCGGCCCCGGCATCATCCCGGAAACGGCGACGGTCATCACCATTCCCCACACAAGAGGCCATCGGGCACGGCGCTGGAAACATTTATGGGTTTGCATTTTACAATGATACCTCATAGGTTGCATCGTACGAATCCAAAGCCCCGTTCCAGCGGGCACCGTCAAAACCCTAGCACGCCCTTAAGAACATAAAAAGAACAAATACACCGCCACACTCTCTATACGCGTTTCTCCATGAAAAAACCGGGCAGATTTCCCTGCCCGGTCTTGTCTGTTCTCTCCTGAAAAACCCGCTACCCCGCCAGCCACGACGGTGGGCGCTTTTCCAGAAAGGCTCCCAGCCCTTCGCGCGCTTCGGCCCCGGAGCGCAGGCGGGCGATGCGGCGGGCGGTTTCTTCGATCAGGGCATCCGAGACTGCCCGCACCCCGGACACGGCAATCAGCTGCTTGGCGGCGGCCTGTGCCTGCGGGCCGCCGCGCAGCAAGGCAGTGGTCAGCTCCTCCAGCCGTTGATCAAGCGCCTCGGCAGGCACCACCTCGTGCGCCAACCCCAATTGCCCCGCCCGCTCGGCTGACATCCGTTCGGCGGACAGGAAATAGCGGGCGGCCTGCCGCTCGCCAATCGCCCGGATCACATAGGGGCTGATCGCCGACGGGATGATGCCGAACAGAACTTCCGAGGTGGCAAACACCGCCTGCGGCGTCGCCACGCACATGTCACAGGCCGCCGCCAGTCCCAACCCGCCGCCCAGCGCCGCCCCGTGGACGCGGGCGATGGTTGGCTTGCCCAGTTCGGCCAGTGCCCGCAGCATTTCGGCCAGTCGGCGGGCATCGGCGAGATTGTCAGCCTCTGATGCCTGTCCGGCGCGTTGCATCCAGCCGAGGTCCGCCCCGGCTGAAAAGCTCTTGCCGCGCCCGGCCAGCACCACCACCCGCACCTGATCATCCCCGGCCAGCTCGGCACAGACGGCGGTCAGGTCGGCAATCAGTGTTTCATTAAAGGCATTGTGGACCGCCGGACGATTCATCCACACCGTCGCCACCGCTCCGGCGCGGACGATCTCCAGCGTTTCATAGTCTGTGTTGCTCATGGTCTCATAATCCCAGATAGGCGGCGCGCACCTGTTCGTTCTGCAACAACTCGGCTCCACTGCCGGTCAGGGTGATGGTGCCGGTTTCAAGGACATAGCCACGGTCGGCCAGCGCCAGCGCACCAAAGGCGTTCTGTTCGACCAGCAGGATGGTCATGCCCTCGGCCCGCAGGCGGCGGATGACGGCAAACACCTCCTCGACCATCAGCGGGGCCAGCCCCATCGACGGTTCGTCGAGCAGCAGCAGCCGGGGCCGCCCCATCAAGGCCCGCCCGATCGCCACCATCTGCTGTTGCCCACCGGACAAGGTGCCCGCCGCCAGACGGCGTTTGTCGCGCAGCACCGGAAACAGCTGATAAATCTTGTCGAGGTCCTCGCTGACCTCCGCCGCGGACCGGGTGTAGCCACCCAGACGCAGGTTGTCTTCAATGCTCAGCGGGCCGAACACCTGCCGCCCTTCCGGGCTTTGGCAAATGCCGCGCCGCACCCGCTGCTCGGGGCGCAGACGCTCGATGGCCTCCCCGGCAAACAGGATTTGGCCCGCGCTGGCCGGCTGCACCCCCGACAGGGTGCGCAGGAAGGTGGTCTTGCCCGCGCCATTGGCCCCGACCAGCGCCACCAGCTCGCCGCTGGCGACCTCCAGCGACACGCCTTTCAGCGCCTTGATGCGGCCATAACAGCTTTCCAGCCCGCTGACCGCCAGCAACGGGGCCGGTGTTTCAGGGATGCTCATGGGGTTTCTCCTGCGGCTCCGGCTCCCAGATAGGCGGCGATCACCGCCGGGTCCTGGCGGATTTCTGCAGCGGTGCCTTCGGCCAGCTTTTTGCCGTAGTCCAGCACCAGAATGCGGTCGGACAGGCTCATCACCATCTTCATGTCATGCTCGACCAGCACCACCGTCACCCCGGAGACGGCCACCTTGCGAATCAGCTCGTCAATCTCCAGCGTCTCGCGCGGATTGAGGCCCGCCGCTGGTTCATCAAGGAACAGCAACCGTGGCTTCATCGCCAGAGCGCGGGCAATTTCCAGCCGTTTCAGCGCGCCATAGGACATCGCATCGGCGCGCGCCTCCAGCGCATGCTCCAGCCCGACAAAGCGCATCAGTTCGGCGGCTTCCTGATGCAGGGCCTGATCGGCCCGCCGCAGGGACGGCCAGCGAAAGGCCGCCTTCAGCACATTGCGATCCAGCCGCAGATGCGCCCCGACCATCACGTTTTCCAGCGCGGTCATGTTGAGGCAGACTTGCAGGTTCTGGAAGGTGCGGGCCACCCCGCGCCGGGCCAGCCGGTGCGGCGGTTGCCCCTGCACCGGCTGGCCGTCGAGCAGGATTTCTCCGGCGGTCGGCACATAAACGCCGGTGATCAGGTTGAACAGGGTGGTTTTCCCGGCGCCGTTCGGACCAATCACCGAATAGATACAACCACTGGCAATATCAAAACTGACATTCTGCACCGCCCGCACTCCGCCGAAATTGATCGACAGGTCGCGCACGCTGAGAACCGGCGTGGCGGGGGCTGTTGAGGTTCGGGCCATCATGAGTCGGACTCCCCGGCAGAGCGACCCGCCCGCAGGCGGGCAACCGCAAAACGAAGGCTGCCAAGACGGGCGGCCAGCGTCGGCAGCAACCCGCGCGGCATGAAAATCATGCACAGGATCAGGATCGCGCCAAAGGCCACGGTTTCCCATCCTTCAAAGGTGGCCAGCGCCTGCGGCAGGATGGTCAGCAGCACCGCCCCCAGCAGCGAGCCGAACACCGAGGCCATGCCACCGACCACCACCATCGTCACCAGCTCGACCGAGTGGAAGAAGTCGGCGATGTTCGGGGTGACAAAGCCAACGTAGTGGGCGGTGATGCTGCCCATGATGCTGGCAAAGGTGGCCGACATCACAAAGATTGCCATCTTGTAGCGGGCGATATCGACCCCCACCACCCGCGCCGCCACGTCCGAGCCATGCAGGGCGCGCAACGCCCGCCCGAACGGCGAGTCGATGATGTTCAGCGACGCCCACACACTGACCAGCAGCAGGGCCGCAATCACCCAGTACCATTGACGGTCCCGTGACAGCTGAAGGCCAAACAGCTCCATCGCCGGAACCGCCATGCCGTCCGGGCCGCCGGTATAGCTGGCTTCGTTGCGGAAAATCAGGTTGAGGATGATCCCCAGCCCCAATGTCGCCATCGCCAGATAATGGCCCTTCAGGCGGAAAATCGGCCAGGCCATCACCGCCGCCAATGCCGCAGCGGCGGCGGCTCCGGCTATCAGGGCCAGCAGGGGCGGCCAGCCGAAATGAGTCGGCAGGACCGCACTGGCATAGGCACCGATGCCCAGAAAGCCGGCATGACCAAAGCTGATCTGCCCGGCAAAGCCGATCAGCAGGTTCAGTCCCAGCACGATGATGGCGTTGATGGCAATCCGGATCACCAGATCAAGGTAAAAGCTGTTGCTGATCACCAGCGGCAGCACCAGCACCAGCACGGCCAGTGCCACCAGCCCAAGGGTTGCCGGTCGAAGTGCCATGGGTCGGAGAATGACGGGTCGGATCATGGCTAGACGCGCTCCGTCTGGCGGGAGCCGAACAGCCCGCGCGGCAGGAAGAACAGGATCAGCAGGATCAGGACAAACGGCAGCGCATCCTTGTAGGACGACGACAGATAGCCCGCCCCCATCGCTTCGAGCACACCGACCAGCAAGCCGCCCACCAGCGCCCCGGCACCGCTGCCCAGACCCCCGACCACCGCCGCCACAAAGCCCTTCAGCCCCAGCATGATACCGCTGTCATAAGAGGTCATGGTCAGCGGCGTCACCAGTACACCGCCCAGCGCGCCAACCGCCGCCGACATGGCAAAGCTCATCCACAGCACCCAACTGGTGTTGATGCCGACCAGCTCGGCAGCGGTGCGGTTGAACGAGGTCGCCAGCATCGCCTTGCCGGTCAGGGTGCGGGTGAAGAAATACCACAGCCCGACCACCACCAGCGCCGACACCCCGATCACCCAGAAGCTCTGCGGCATGATCATCGCCCCGCCGATTTCAACCGGCGTGTCACCGGAAAACGACGACAGCATGAAGGCCCCCTTGCCGAACACCACCTGCACCACACCGCGAATCACCAGCGATGCCCCGATGGTGATGATGATGATGTTGACCGTATCGGCCGAGCGCACCGGCTCGACCACCATCTTTTCCATCAGCACGCCCACCAGCGACGGCACGATGATCGCCAGCAGCACCGCCAGCGGCAGCGGAAAACCGGCCTGCTGGAACATCACCGCCAGCATGCCACCCAGCATGATGAACTCGCCCTGGGCAAAGTTGATCACCGTGCTGGCATTGTAAATCATGGTGAATCCCAGCGCCGCCAGCGCATAGGTGGCGCCGATGGTGATGCCGGAAAACAGATATTGAAGGAATTGCGCCAACATCAGCCGCCTCCCTTTCCGCGCGCGGCTGTGCCGCCTCGCACCGGTCGTCCCGGTGCGGGTATCCCTGACAGGGCTGTCATGGTGTGGCCTCCCGTTTATGGATCGGGCCTTGATTGGTTTTGGTTGATCATGCCCGTTGCAGAAATTCTGAATAACGGAATGAATTACGTCAACAGGAAAAGCCCATCGAATTCCATTTGACGAAATCAATTTCACAATCCATAAATCTATCCACCCCGGCGCGACACTGCGCTCAGGTTGGTCGATGTCCCTGATCATGTCCTGATCACTCCGGGATCACCCTGGGAAACGCTGCCCCGCTCCTCCAGTCGGGCGCGCGTCCCGCACCTTCCCGCCAGAGCATCCCCGGTGTACCGGGAGGCTCTGGCGGTTTTTTTTCATCTCACACCACCGGCATCCCGGCCATGGTCCGCATCACCTCGTCCGACAGTGCCCGGACCAGTGCCTGATCGGCCCCCTTGCGCGCCACCAGAATGAACTCCACGTCGTCCAGCGGCGGCAGCAGGTCCGGCGAAACCTCACGCAATCCCGACGGGGCCAGCCGCCGCGGCTGCACAAACACCCCCATCCCGGCCCGCGCCGCTGCGGTCAGGCCGCTCAGGCTTTCGCAGGTACAGCTCAGACGCCACGGGATGCCCGCCCGCTCCAGCGTTTCCAGCGCAATGGCGCGGGTGATGCTGGGCGGTGAAAAGGCAATCAGCGGCAACGGACGGGCCTGCCCCAGCCGCTCGGGGTCGCGGGCCAGCCACACCAGCGGCTCGCGGCAAACAAAACGGCCACGCGTTTCCCCCACCCGTCGCTTGGCGAACACCAGATCAATCTCGCCCGCGTCCTGCATGGCAAACAGCGGCGCTGACAGGGCCACCGTCAGCGCCAGATCAACCGATGGATGGGCACAGGCAAAGGCATCGAGAATCAACGGCAACTGTCGCCCGACCAGATCTTCGGATACCCCCAGCCGCAGGTGGCCGCGCAGGTTGGCGGCGCTGAAATGCTGGTCCACCTTGCTGGCCAGCGCCAGCATCAGCCGCGCATCCGGCAGCAGGGCTTCGCCATCGGCGGTCAGCGCCACATGGTGGGTATCGCGTACCAGCAACCGCCGCCCGAGGCGGTCTTCCAGACGGCGGACATGCTGGCTGATGGTGGACTGATTCAGCCCCAACCGTCGTGCCGCCAGACTGAAACTGCCGACATCGCTGACCATCAGGAAACTGCGCACATGGGTCAGGTCAAGCATCGCTGCCTCCGGTTATTTTTATGGTGAACCATCATAACCGTTATTGTTTGTATTTCGATCTGCCATAAGGCACACCCTGCGACAGATACCCTTGTGCCCGATGCCTCAGGAGTCCCCCATGCGGCGCTTTCTGCCCGACCTGTTCACCATCGGCCTGCTGCTGTGCGTGCTGCTGGCCTCGCTGTTCCCGGCCCACGGGGCGTTTGCCCACGGGTTCGGCATTGCGACCGACTGCGCCATTGCCCTGCTGTTCTTTCTGCATGGGGCCCGCCTGTCACGCGAAACGGTGATTGCCGGTTTGCTGCACTGGCGGCTGCACCTGTTGATTCTGGCCATCACCTTTGGGGTGTTCCCGTTATTGGGGTTGGCGATCGGGCTGATCCCCGACAGCCTGCTGCCGCATCCGCTGTATCTGGGTATCCTGTATTTGTGCGTGCTGCCTTCGACCGTGCAATCGTCGATTGCTTTCACCTCGATTGCCGGAGGCAACATCCCGGCGGCGATTTGCTCGGCATCGGCGTCGAACATTCTGGGGATGTTCATCACCCCGCTGCTGGTCGGGCTGCTGTTTTCGCTCGGGCAGACGGCGGGGGGCTTTTCCCTCGACTCGCTACAGACCATCCTGCTGCAACTGCTGGTGCCGTTCATCGCCGGGCAACTGTTGCAGCCGTGGGTCGGAGGGTGGATTCGCGCGCGCAAAAAGCTGTTGATGCCGGTTGATCGCGGCTCGATCCTGATGGTGGTCTATCTGGCGTTCAGCCATGCAGTGATCGAAGGCGTCTGGCACCAGTTCTCGCTGGAAAACCTGGCGATGATTGTGCTGCTGGATATCCTGCTGCTGCTGTGCGTGCTGGGGCTGACCCTGATCGGCAGCCGGGCCTTGGGCTTTAACCGGGCGGACCAGATCACCATCCTGTTCTGTGGATCGAAAAAGAGTCTGGTCAGCGGCGTGCCGATGGCCAACGCCATCTTTTCCAGCGCGATGATCGGGGCGGTGGTGTTGCCGATCATGCTGTTTCATCAGATTCAGTTGATGGCCTGCGCCTGGATTGCCGCCCGCTATGCCGCCCGTCCCGCCGCTGAATGAGCGGGCGGAGGGCATGGTTTACGCCGCAGGCTCGCAGCCCTCATGGTCTTTTGCGAGAAAATACGTCATGTACTGGAAATCAGAGAAATACGTCTTGTCCGCGTGCTCCTGCTCAAAGCAATTCACGATGGCATAGCCATTGGAGACAATGGTTTCCTCAAATTTTGATTTCTTTGCGATAACAAGCGGAACCGTTGTTCCATCGTTCTTGATGCTGTTCCGCTGAACGATGAAAATTTCCGTCTCGCTGGCGACAAGAGGGGTTCGCCGAACAACAACATACTTCGCCGACAACTTCAGCAAGGCATCGAGAGCGTCATAGGTGTTTTCAATGTATTGCAGAACACCATCGACGATCACAACATCGGATGTCCCCGCCGGAGGCAGCTCGGTGTCAAAGACCAACCCTTCTGGCAGGTCAATTTCATTCATTCTGGCAACCAGATCAGGAAGCTCGACAACGCGCCAGAGTTTCGGAATTCCCAAATTGGTCAACAGGGTCCGCATCTCCAGAAACCTGACGCCAACGCCCCCCCCAAAGTCCAGAATGGACACCGGGGCATTGTTTTCCTTTCCGCGACACGCAAGCGAAATGGCCGTCGCCACACTCCAGTCCTGAGAACAACTGCTAATATGGTTCAGCTTTGGATAAAAAAATTTGTCCAGATATAACGCTGTATCGGTGGTGTATGACGTTGAATGGTCTGCCGCATCTTTCCAGGTGGGAAAAGATGCCACGTAGTCGCCTTTCCCCAGCTTGCGCTTTATCCAGTAAATAAGGTCCTGAGAAAAGATATGAGAAACATGTGGCCGTTGCACTTTCAATATCTCCTGGAGCATAGGCTGTAAAATTGATTCGGCATACGAGTGGTGCAACAAAGCAATGGTCGGGAATTGAGAGTCTGGCGCAAATCAAAGTCCCGCCACCCTAAAGCACCACACGGAAATTGGGAACTGATTTTAGCGATAACCGGCGATGCTTAAAACATAAACAGCGTCTTACACAGATCACCACAACCATCACGAACATTGCCCGCCCCAGAAAAGACCTCACGACCTTGAACCTTGTGGCTTGCAGCCCCAAGGCCGACGCGATGCGACTGCTTACCCCACAGGGCAGGCTCGCACCAGCACTCCAACTGCCTGTTCCAGCTCGTCTTCGCTCAGGGCGGCAAAGCCCAGCCGCAAGGCAGCAGGCGGGGCGGCAGGCGTCAGGGAGAACTGGCGACCCGGCAGCACCGCCAACCCCAAGGCCGCCGCCTGTTGCACCCATTGATCGACCAGTTCCACCTCTCCGCGCAGACGCAGCCAGACCGCCAGCCCCCCTGCCGGAACGGCAAAATCAGTCCGATCCGCCAGCGTGGCGCGCAGCAGGCTCACCAGCCGGTCACGGCGGGCCAGATACAGCCGCCGCGCCTTGCGGGCATGACGGCGCAGGGTCCCATCGGCCAGCAGTTCGCCCAATGCCTGCTCCAGCGGGCCGTCGCCCTGCCGGTCGATGGCTTCGCGCTGCCCGGCCATCCGCTCCAGCAGGGCTGGTGGGGCAATGGCGTAGCCAATGCGCAGACCGGGGGCGATCAGCTTTGATAACGACCCGACATGGATCACCCTGTCCTGCGCATGGTTGCGCGCCGCCAGCGGCAACAGCGGGCGACCTTCAAAGCGGTATTCGTGATCGTAATCGTCTTCGATGATCACCAGATCATGCCGCCGGACCAGATCCAGCAACCGCAGGCGACGGGCAGCCCCCAGCGTCACCGTGGTCGGATACTGGTGATGCGGGGTGAGGTAGACCGCCACCAGTCCGGGCTGGCTCCCGGCCAGCCGCTCCAGCGCCTCGACATCCAGCCCCTCACCGTCCACCGGCACACCGACCACCTGCACCCCCGCCGCCTGAAAGGCCCGCCAGGCCAGCGGATAGCCCGGTGTTTCCACCGCGATCACCGCCCCTGCCCGTCCCAACGCGCGCGCGGCGAGAAACAGCGCCATCTGGCTGCCACGGGTGATCATCACCTGCGCCGGACGCACCGCCAGCCCCCGTTCATCACGCAGATACAGCGCCAGCGCCTCGCGCAGCAACGGATGACCACAGGGGTCGCCATAGTCGCGGCAGGACAGAAAGGAGGGCGACAGCAACGCCCGCCGGATCGCCTGTGCCAGCGCCACCACCGGCGCCAACCGGGGATCAGGGGTACCGTCTGACAGGCTGAACGGCAAAGGCGCAGGCCGCACCGCATGCTCCCGATCGGGCAGCACAGGGTCAACGGGGCGCAGCTGCGGGCAATCCGGCAGGTCGCGGGCCACAAAGGTTCCCCGTGACGGCACACTGACCAGCCAGCCCTGCAAAATCAGGTCCTGATAGGCGGCGTCAACGGTGTTGCGGTGCATCCCCAACGAAGCCGCCAGCGCCCGCGTTCCCGGCAAGGCCGTTCCCGGCGGCAGGCGTCCCCGTTCGATATCTGCGATCAGGGCCCGGGCCAGCGCCAGAAACAGCGGCTCGCGCCCCTCGGGCTTTACCTCCAGTGCCAGTGTTGCCCCTTTTCCCATCCGGCCTACCTCTCTGCCACCATCCGGCTCTTTGCAACAGGCCGGTGACGCGATAGTGCCTGAAGGGTCCCGGCGCAGCAATCCCGCCGCCCACCATGGAGAGGACCATGACCAGACAGGCGCTCGCCCTTCAGCATGTCGCGTTTGAAACCCTTGGCACCTTCGAGGCTGTGTTGCAGCAGGCGGGCTATCAGGTGCAGTATCACGATGTCGGGCAGCAGGACCTGTCCGGCCTTGATCCACTGGCCGCCGACCTGCTGGTGATCCTCGGTGGTCCGGTCGGCGTCTACGAACAGGCCGCCTATCCGTTCCTTGCCACCGAACAGGTCCTGATCAGGCAGCGTCTGGCCGCCGGGAAGCCCACACTGGGAATTTGCCTCGGTGCCCAGCAGATTGCCCATGCTCTGGGAGCCCGTGTTGCCCCTGGCGGGGAGAAAGAGATCGGCTTTGCGCCACTGACGCTTGGCGCCGCCGGATACGCCAGTCCGCTGCGTCATCTGGACGGCGTGCCGGTGCTGCACTGGCATGGCGATGCCTTCGAGGTTCCTGCCGCTGCCGTGGCGCTGGCCTCGACGGCGGTCTGTCCGCAAGCCTTTGCCATCGGCACTACGGTGTTGGCGATGCAGTTCCACCCCGAAGCCGATACCAGCAATGGTCTGGAGTCGTGGTTGATCGGCCATGCCTGCGAGCTGGCCGCGGCCGGAATTGACCCCAACCGCCTGCGGACCGAGGCGCAGCAGCATGGCGCCACCCTGCGCGAAGCCGGACGGCGGCTGTTGACCGAGTGGCTGGAGGCGTTGCCATGAGCATCGCCACCGCCCTGCAGGACGTACAGCAGCAGATGCGCGAGGCCGCCGAACGGGCCGGTCGCCCGGCCAGTGAGGTGCGCCTGCTGCTGGTCACCAAGACCGTTGCTGCCGAGCGGGTGCGGCAGGCCATCGCCGCCGGAGCCAGCGAGCTGGGGGAAAACAAGGTGCAGGAGGGCCGCCCCAAAGCCGCCGCGCTGGCTGGCGAGCCGGTGCGCTGGGCGATGATTGGTCATTTGCAAAGCAACAAGGTGAAGGAGATGCTCGACTTTGCCAGCAGCCTGCACTCCCTCGACCGCCTGTCGCTGGCCACCGCTCTGGAACGGCGGCTGCAAACTCTGGGGCGGGGGCTGGATGTGCTGATTCAGGTCAACACCTCGGGCGAGGCCAGCAAGTACGGATTGGCCCCCGCCGAGCTGCCCGCCTTTCTGCGCAGCCTGACCGCCTTTGATGCCCTGCGTCCGCGCGGGCTGATGACGCTTGCCACCTTTACTGCCGACCAAACCGAGGTCCGCCGCTGTTTCCGCCTGCTGCGCAGTCTGCGCGATCAGGCACGCAATGATGCCCCGCAAGGTGCTGACCTGTGCGAATTGTCGATGGGCATGTCCGGGGACTTCCCCGCCGCCATCGAAGAGGGAGCAACCATCGTGCGGGTCGGGCAGGCGGTGTTCGGGGCCCGCCCGACGCCGGATTCCTTTTACTGGCCGGAAGGCGACACCGCCGCCGTTCCCCCGGCATAGCCCAGCCGCGCGGACAAATCGGTGGCGGCGTGGCGCAGGTCGGCAATCAGCGGGCCATCAAGGCCCATGTCCAGTGTCCCCTGCACCCCGACCACCACCAGCGCCATGATCGAGGCGGTGGCGGTGGTCGGGGTGCTTCACCAGATTCAGCTGATGGCCTACGCCTAGATCACCGCCGCTATGCCGCTCGCACCACGATAGAGGGGGCAACCAGTTAGAGAAAATCAGAGAGAACGAAAACACTCTGATGTCGGGGGAGGGCAGGCAGTGTCCGGAGCACTCTCGACTCCGGATCCGTCTCACACCCACTGAAGACTATCCACATAACCGCCCTCACCAGTTCTGCGAGATTTCCCTTCGTGATGACAGATAATCTCATGCATGTTTAACGCTTGCCGCTTTGCCCAGAATTTTCGTAAGCATTTCAGGCACTACACCTGCCGATCGAAGTGTTGCAGCCCTGTAAGCAAGACAATTCTTGGAAAGATTTATTCCCGCCTCAGATTCAATAACGTTACATGAAACAATCCATTCAGGCCATTTATTCGATAAAAAAGATTCTAGATTGTCATGAAACATTGCAACAAAATCAAATACATTATCAGATGGAAAATCATCCTCAGGTAACCCAAAGTATTTTAATAATGCTCTATTTTCTTTTGCACATTTATTTCGTTCATTATCTATGTCATTTTGACTCTTATTATTACGCCTTGCTCGATCTTCGAAACCACCATCTGCATCAAACAGTGCGTAGACTGGCACACCAACAGATTTGAGAATCGCATGTGCGAGAGGTATCGATGTCTTGCTTCCCACAGGAATGATCGAGATACCGGCTACCTCAAGAGCGCCTGGGGAGGTCCGGTCGCCGATCCCGTAAAACACAGAAGCTTCGGTGAGCCCTTCCACAAGTAAGGCACCATTCGCGAAGAGTGCAATCGCAAGCTGATCGGCCACATTATGGTCGAGCCTACGATCGACCACATCGCCATTCACTGTTCCATTAAGCCTAACTTTCACATCCTCAACCGTGGCAAAGTGAACCGTTACCATCGGAACTACGTCACTTGATCTCGTCAGCCGTCTGATTTGATGGAAGTATCGCGCCTCCAAGAAGTAGGGGCTATGCGTGGCATAAGCCACTTGGATGCGTTTGCCATCATCCTCAGCGAGCGACCTGAGTACCTTCGCGAAGGCCTGCGCCTGGATCGGGTGTTGAAAAAGCTCCGGCTCCTCAATTGCCAAACAAATGACTCCCTCGGTCGAAGCCGCACCCGACTGCGCCAAGAGTTGCAGAGCCGAGATCAACAATGTGCGCTGAAAGCCATGCCCTTGACGCTCTACCGCAGTTTCGGTAGTGCCGTCGAGCACAGCCACATCGAATGTTGTACGTGGTGCCTTGAGTTCCACTTCAGCCGGAGAAACCGTGATTGCCCGGCCAGGAGCATAGGCTGTGACAACTGCATTGAGCTGCTCTGTCATGATACCAATCTGCCCCTTGAATTTCTCTTCATAAACCCTTTGCTGCTTTGCTCGTGACTCTGCAACGATCTCAGCGATTGCCTCATCAGCGGCAGTTCGGTCAATCGAACGCTCAAGGATTCTCCCGATAATGCTTGCCTTGCCGTCGATGGACTCCTCACTTGCCCGAAGGTCGGCTGTCACCAAAACGAAGTCGAAAAGCCCGCTCATCTTGCCGCCGCTATTGAACCCGAAAAAATTGGTTTGCAAAGCTTCAGGCATATCGAGAAGTTGATCAATGTGTGCCGCTTCCCAAGCTGTAATCGCCTGCTCCACAGCCGAGCCGGTGTTCGCAGCAGGAAGTCCCAGCCCCGGTTGCTCGCGCCTAAGGGTGGTATACGCCTCTTTCTTCGCAGTCGCACTGCCTGCCGCCTTGATGGCATTGAAAGCTTGGAATCCCTTTGCATTCGCGGAAAGCATATCAGTGCCATCGGGGAATCGGCGCTTCCATGCAGTGAATGTGGCGGCTCCTTCCGGTGCGTACTTTCCAAGCGCCTCACGATCATTTTCGGTGAGATCTGCAAAAGTAACTTGGACCTCGATCTCTTCGTCCGTTGCCCCAAAAGAGCAATCCTTCTCCGTCAGGGAACCCGGTTTACCGTTGAAGAACCAGTCGAGTGCACGAAGAACTGTTGACTTACCAGCACCGTTCGGCCCGATGAAGGTCGTAATGAAATCGAACGGTATCGTCACGTCTTTCAACGCGCGAAAGTTGCAGATACGGACAGATTGGATCTTCATTTTCGCTCCTGTTCCTTGTAGCCAAGGCCTATTCTCTCAATAGTAGAAACAGAGCATATTTACCCCTTCTCCGCCACGATCAATTCACTGGCCGGAAGGCGACACCGCCGCCGTTCCTCCGGCATAGCCCAGCCGCGCGGACAAATCGGTGGCGGCGTGGCGCAGGTCGGCAATCAGCGGGCCGTCAAGGCCCATGTCCAGCGTCCCCTGCACCCCGACCACCACCAGCGCCATCGATATTTCGCCCTTGAAGTTGAACACCGGAGCGGCGGCGGCTTCGACACCCTCGGCGAAATAGCCTTCGCTGATGGTGGCAATACCGGTGCGCCGCACCTCGTCCAGCATCGCTTCGGCACGGGCGCGGGTGCGGATGGCGTCGGGCAGGGTCAGGGTTTTCAGTTCATCGGCCAGCAGCGGATCGATTTTGGCCTTCGGCATGAACGCCCCGAACACCCGCCCGCCAGCACTGTTCAGCAGATGCAGGTGTACACCGGTCACCACGTTGACCGTGATCGGGCGGCGGGGCCGTTCCCAGCGGACGATCACCGGCCCACGGTCGGCCCACACCGCCAGCGCCACCGTCTGGTTCAACTGGTCGCGCAGATCGGAAATCGCCGCCACCCCCAGCCGGATGCGGTCCAGCCGGTCAATCGCCACCAGCCCGATGCGCAGGGCGAACTGGCCGATGTCATAGCGCGAGGTCAGCGGGTCCTGTTCGACCAGCCCGGCGCGGATCAGGCTGACCAGATAGCGGTGGACCTTCGGCGGCGACATGCCAGCGGCGGCGGCGATGTCTTTCAGCATCATCGACCGGTGCCCGGCGACCATCGCTTTCAGGATGCTCATGCCGATTTCCAGCGACTGCACGCCCTGCTTTCCGTCCAGTTCGTCGTCCATGGCCGCCTCCCGCTGCGTCAATTGAGGTTGGTGATGCCGAGCTTTTACCCTGCCCGGTGCAGGGACAGCAACGGATCATCATCACGAAAGCGGGCCAGCAGGGTCGGGCCAGCCACCGGTACCGACCCGTCAGCCAGCGACAGATGCTGATCAAGGTGGCGTTCCGACGGCCCCAGCAGGCGGCGGTAAATGTCCTTGCACAACAGGCGCACCCGCTGCCCCGGCCAGTCGGTTGGCAGCAGGACTTCCGGCAGTTCCGGGTCACGCAGCAGCAGGCGGCGATAGTCGTGAATCAGCAGGGTACGGACCAGAAAGGCATCTTCGTCGCGCAGCCCGGCGCTGGCATCGCCGCTCAGCGCCACCAGCAGCGGCAGATAGGTGGCGGCAAACCGTTCATAGGCCGCCGACAGGTCGCCCAGATCCCACGCCTGTTCGGCAATGTCCTTGTTCGACGCCGACAGGCCGGTGCGGGCGTCGGCGGCCTGCAACGGCATCAGGTTTTTCAGGTACGGCCCCAGACCATCGGCCACCAGCCCGTCAAAGGCCGCCGCCAGATCGGCCCCCGGATGGATGAAGCAGCCGTCATTCAACGCCCCGAAGCCCTGCCAGAACAGGGCGCGGCGGATGTGCTCGCGTTCCTTGGCGGTCAGCTCGCCAATCAGGAAAATCAGCCGCCAGCGCCGGTCCCACTCCGGGGCCTGCGCGGCATAAATCAGCCGCGAGGCGTCCTCGAACCGCCGCCGTCCACTGTCGCTGAGGGCATAATTCGACCGGCGGCCCTGCGTGGTCGCCTCCAGCCAGCCGTCTTTCACCAGCCGGAAAACAGCGGTGCGCACCAGCCGTTCGTTCAGCCCGAGCGGCTCCAGCAGGCGGATCAGGCTGCCCAGCCAGACGGTGCCACCACGCGGCAGCACCGCATCACCGAACAGCGAGATGATCAGGGAGCCTGCCTGCACGCTGCGTTGCTGACGAAAGGCATCAAGGTGCTGGTCAATCGGCCCAAGCATGACAGCCACAACCAAAAACTGTTGAAATCGTCCCCACCCTAATCATAAACATCCTTTCCTGCCAAGCTGCTGTCTGGTCGTCGGCCGCAAGCTGTCCTGTTTTTCATCATCCAAACGTGCTGCTGGCGTCATCCTGCACGACATCCTGACAAAAGAACCCCTCGGTATGGGTCATCGCCGCCTGTGCCTTCAGGCTCTGTGCCGTTGCCACACAGGTTTCCACAAAGGCCGGACTGCCCGCCACAAACACGCTGTGCTTCGACAGGTCGGGGAACAGCAGCGGCAGCACCCGGTCCAGCCGCCCATTCAGGTGGTCGGGGTGCTGTTCGCGGGTCAGGGTGATCTTGAAATCAAAGTTGCGGTGCTTGGTCCGCCACCACACCAGCATCCCCAGCCCATAGACATCGTCGAGCGTGCGGGCGGAAATCACCAGCGTCACCGGCTTGCGATAGCCGCGCCGCAGGGCCGCTTCGGCCAGGGCCAGAATCGGCGCCAGTCCGGTCCCGGCCGCCAGACAGAGAACCGGCGTATCAACCGACGGATCGCCGATGAAGGTGCCATAGGCCCCGGAGACCTTCACCACGCCACCAATCTGCACCGTGTCATGCAGCCAGACACTGGTGCGGCCATCGTCGGCCCGCGCTACCTGCAACACGATCTCGCCATCGGGGCGCGGAGCATTGGCAATCGAATAGGCCCGTGCCGGAATGCCGTTCTGCGCATCACCGATGGTGAGGTACTGGCCCGGCCAGTAGCGGATCGGCTGGCCCACCGGCCGCAGGCGGATTTCCATCACCCGCGCCGCAATCAGCCGCTTGTCCACCACCACACAGGTAACATTTTCCCGTGGCGGGAACAGCTTGGGGCGGGCGTCCTCGGTGCCCCATTCGATCACCAGTTCATCGGAAATCGGCTTGGCCATGCACATCAGGCCATAGCCATGGCGGCGTTCATCCTGCGACAGCGCCATGTCCAGCACCATCCCCTGATCGAACTGCCCGGACAGCACCTTGACCTTGCATTCGCCACAGGCCCCGGCGCGACAGTTGTTCGGCAGGGCATAGCCAGCCTTTTCCAGCGCCATCAGCACCGTATCACCCGACGTGCAATCCACCGACTTGCCCGAAGGCTGCATCACGATCCGTGCCATTGTCTGGCCCTTTCTTTTGTTGAAACCACCCTGGAGCATTTTCCGTTCTCTCTGGATCACTTCAAATGCTCTAACATGTTGTATTTTCAGCAAATATGTCGTCGCAGATGGAGCCATCTGCTCGGGATTTGCTCTAGAGCAGCGTGCGTTCAATCTGACGCAGGCACGCTGCTCTAACCTTTTGTTCTGTCGCATTGTTTTTTTTGCGAAAACCGGTTCCCACTTTTCGCACAATGCTCCAAACGCCGGAGCGCTCCCCCGCGGGAACACGCAGGAGGGCACTCCGTCACTCCCTCTGATCCGCAATCAGAACACCGGAATGATGTCGTCCATCTCGGTGTCCGACACTTCTTCGCCGGTAATGTCCACTTCCGGGATGGCCGGGAACGGGATGTTGTAGCGGTCGAGCACACCCTTCAGGTTGATGATGGCGTTGCGCCAGTTTTCCTTCTTGGCCTCGTAGGTCGGGATGCCAAAGCCAGCCCCGCGCGCCACTTCTTCGGCTTCGCGCTGGTTGTCGATGAAGTCGGCGGGCAGATCCCAGAAGTCCATCGGCGGCTCGAACAGCACCGCTGACAGGAACAGGTAACCGGCGCGGATCTGCTTGGTGATCACCGACTTGTTGTCCGGGCCCATCTTGGGGTAGTCGCGTTCCATCACCGCCATGCAGATCGCCATGTGGCGGCCTTCGTCGCGGCCAATGTTGCGGAAGGCTTCCTTGAACACCAGCTCGCGCGAGTTGTCGAACATCTGCTTGAAGATGGTCGCCGCCGCAATTTCCCCCATCAGGAACGAGCTGAACAGCACTGCCAGATCATAGCGCGGCACCGCGCTCTTGTAGCCGGTCCAGTAACGGCCACCGTTGTAATAGAGCCAGCGGGCATTCTTTTGCAGGCGCTTGCCCAGCTCGGTTTTCGGCTCGTAGGTCAGCGGGTCGGGATGACCAAGGAATTTGGTGATCGCCAGACCGCACATGATTTCGTGGTTCTGCTCGTCGCGGGTGACCGAGAAGAAGCACTTGCGCACCGGGTCTTCCTCGTGGACCTCATAGGTCTTGACCAGCGCTTCGGCAAACACCGGCGGGGCCGACGCGTCGAACACCGACAGCAGGGTCCACCAGTAGGCAATCGATTCGCGCTCTTCCCAGCTATAGCTGTCGAGATCAAGGGTATCCCACGGCAGCTTTTCCGGGTCCCAGTTTTCGCGCAGCGATGCTTCCCACACTTCCTGCAGCTTGGCGGTGTGCGACTGCCAGGACAACGGATAGACGTTCGGCTGCGGCGTTTCCGGCGGCAGTTCCATCACGTCGGACAGGCGCTCTTTGAGAATAGACATGGTGCCTCCCTGGGACACAGACAAAGGATATGGATGATTTTGTTGGAGCCTGATCGGTGGCAGCCCTGCGCCGGTGGCAAATGCCGGTGGCAGGCGGGACGATTGCGGGGGAAACCGCAGATCCCGGATCAGGAGGAGTCGTTTGCTCGCCCTTCTTTTATGATACCGATTTCTTCATTGAGTCAACATTATCTGTATCATTTTTTCAAAGAAAATATGCTGCACCGCACAGCGCACCTTTTCTTTTCGCAGCTGCAAAAATTACATAATTCATAATCAATTGCCTAATTGATAATTTTTTTATCAACTAACTTATTGAAATACATTTATTTATTTTAAAGCCAAAAAATTCCGTCGAAAAAACAGTTACCACTGCATCCAAAAATACGATACACAGGAAAAAGAGTTTCGCGCCACATGTGCATCATAAAAAGGTTCCCCGACGGAACCCCGGCGACCGCTCTGTCCCGTCCTCGCCTGCATCATGTCGCCCAGCTCCCTGCCGACCTGCCATTATGAGGAAGCCATGCCCCATCCGATGTTCGACAAGCACCGCGCCACCCTGGATGCCGCCGTTCACGCCATCCATCAGCGTGGCTACTGGTCGCCCTATGCCGAATCCCCCAGTCCCCGGGCCTATGGCGACGGCGCAGACAGCGCAGGCAAGCAGGCTTTTGACGCCCTGCTCGGCCAGCAGTTCGCCCTTGAGCAGCCAGGACAGCGCGGCTGGCTGGGCGGGGAACGCTCGCCCTATGGGGCAACGCTGGAGGTCAGCTATCCGCTGTGCGACATGCAGACCCTGCTGGAGGCGGCACAAACGGCGATGGCCGGATGGCAGGACATCGGTCCCGATGGCCGCGCCGGGGTGTGCCTTGAAATGCTCGACCGGCTCAACCGCCACAGCTTCACCCTTGCCCATGCGGTGATGATGACCACCGGGCAGGGCTGGATGATGGCCTTTCAGGCCGGTGGCCCGCACGCGCAGGATCGCGGTCTTGAGGCGGTCGCCTATGGCTGGCGCGAGCAGAGCACCATCCCCGCCGAAGCGGTGTGGGAAAAGCCACAGGGCAAGAACCCGCCGCTGGTGATGAAAAAGCATTTCCAGATCGTCGGGCGCGGGGTGGCGGTGGTGGTCGGCTGTGGCACCTTCCCCACCTGGAACACCTATCCCGGCCTGTTCGCCGCCCTCGTCACCGGCAACCCGGTGATCATCAAGCCGCACAGCAACGCCATCCTGCCCGCCGCCCTCACCGTGCGGGTGCTGCGCGAGGTGCTGCGCGAACAGGGGCTGGACCCCAATCTGGTGTCGCTGTTCCTCGGGGAAACCCGCACCGACACGCAGGCGCTGGTCACCCATCCGGCGGTCGCCTCGGTCGATTTCACCGGCAGTTCGGTGTTCGGGAACTGGCTGCTGAGCAATTGCCGACAGGCGCGGGTTTACGCCGAGCTGGCCGGGGTCAACACCGTGGTGATCGACTCCACCGACTCCTATAAGGCGATGCTGCGCAATCTGGCCTTCACCCTGTCGCTGTACAGCGGCCAGATGTGTACCACCACCCAGGCGATTCTGGTTCCCGCCGACGGCATCCGCACCGAAGACGGCCCGAAGAGCTACGACGAGGTGTGCGCTGATCTGGCAAAGGCCATCAGCGGTTTCCTGTCCAAGCCCGAAGTGGCCCACGCCGTTCTGGGGGCGATCCAGTCCGCTGACACCCTCGCCCGCATTGAAGATGCCAATGCCGGGCGGTTCGGCTCGGTGATCCTGCCGTCGCAAAAGCTCGACAACCCCGATTATCCACAGGCCGAGGTCCGTACCCCGGTGCTGCTGTCCTGCGATGCCACCGACGACGCCGCCTATATGGAAGAACGCTTCGGGCCGATCAGCTTTGTGGTGAAGGTCGCCAACCGCGCCGACCTGCCGACCCTGACCGAACGCATCGTGCGCACCCACGGCGCGCTGACCGTCGGCCTGTACAGCAGCGATCCGGCAATGACCGATGCCGTCACCGCCGCCACCGTGCGCAGCCGGGTGGCGCTGTCGATCAACCTGACCGGCGGGGTGTTCGTCAACCAGTCGGCGGCCTATTCCGACTATCACGGCACCGGGGGTAATCCGGCGGCCAATGCCTCCTATAGCAACTCGGCCTTTGTGGCGGATCGTTTCTGTGTGGTCCAACGTCGGTATCATCTGTGATCGATCACCACTGTCACGAGGACACCATGAGCCAGACCTTTTCCACCATCCTGTTCGAGGTCAGCACCGGCATCGCCCGCCTGACCCTCAACCGCCCGGACAAGCTCAACAGCTTTACCGAAGAAATGCATGCCGAGCTGCGCACCGCCCTTGATCAGGTGCAAACCGACACCAGCATCCGGGTGCTGGTGATCAGTGGCGCCGGGCGCGGGTTCTGCGCCGGGCAGGATCTGGGCGACCGGGCGATGCAGATCAACGCCGGGCAGATGCCCGACATCGGCAACACCGTCGAGCGCAATTACAAGCCGCTGATCCTGCGCCTGAGCGCCCTGCGCGTGCCGACCATTGCCGCCGTCAACGGCATCGCCGCCGGAGCCGGGGCCAGTCTGGCGCTGGCCTGTGATCTGGTGGTGGCGGCAAAGTCCGCCTCGTTCCTGCAGGCCTTCAGCAAGATCGGCCTGATTCCCGACACCGGGGGGACCTGGTTCCTGCCGCAGCGGATCGGCATGGCGCGGGCGATGGGGCTGGCGTTGCTGGCTGACAAGCTGCCCGCCGAGAAAGCCGCCGACTGGGGGCTGATCTGGGCTGCCGTTGACGATGACGCCTTTGCCGCCACCATCACCGAACTGGCCGAACGGCTGGCCGTCGCCCCGACCAAGGCGCTGGTGCGCACCCGGCAGGCGATGCACGCCGCGCAGAACCACACCCTGGAGCAGCAGTTGTCGTTTGAGGGGATGTGCATGCGCGAACTGGGCTGGAGCAAGGACTATGCCGAGGGGGTGGCGGCGTTCACCGCCAAGCGACCTCCCAACTTTACAGGTGAATGATGTCTGCACTGCCTCTGTCCACACCGGTGGCAGTGGTCGGAGCGGGGGCGATGGGCAGCGGTATCGCGCACATCGCCGCCCGTGCCGGGCACCCGGTGTTCCTGTACGACAGCCGCTCCGGAGCCGCCGCCGACGCGGTGGCTAGCCAGCGGGCCAGCTTTGCCACGCTGGCCCAAAAGGGCAAGCTGGACGCCGACACCGCCCACGCCGCCAGCGCCGCCCTGCAGGCGGTTGACACGCTGGACGATCTGGCCGGGGCCGGGCTGGTGATCGAAGCGATCATCGAAGACCTGACGGTCAAGCAGGAGCTGTTCCGCCGCCTCGAAGCTGTGACCGCCCCCGACTGCATCCTCGCCAGCAACACCTCGTCACTGTCGATCACCGCCATTGCCTCCGCCCTTGATGCGCCGCAACGGCTGGCCGGGCTGCATTTCTTCAATCCGGCCCCACTCATGGCATTGGTCGAAGTGGTCAGCGGCCTTGCCACCGCTCCGGCGGTGGTGGACACCCTGATGGCGACGGCGCAAGGGTGGGGCAAAACCCCGGTGCGCACCGGCTCGACGCCGGGATTCATCGTCAACCGCGTCGCCCGCCCCTATTACGCCGAAGCCCTGCGGCTGCTGGACGAACAGGTCAGTGATACCGCCACCCTTGACGCCCTCTATCGTGATGCCGGTGGCTTTCGCATGGGGCCGTTCGAGCTGATGGACCTGATCGGCCACGACGTCAATTTCGCCGTCACTTCGTCGGTGTGGCGGGCGTTCTTTCATGACCCGCGCTTTACCCCGTCGCTGATCCAGCAGGAACTGGTTGCCGCTGGTTTTCTTGGCCGCAAGAGCGGACGCGGCTTTTATGACCATCGCGGCGGCGAGCGCCCCGACGTGCAGGTGGCACCGCACTGCCCCGCCCCGGACGGCATTGTGCTGCACGGGGATCACCCGGCTACCGCTGCGCTGACCGCTCGTTTGCAAGCCCATGGCGTTGCCTGCCAGCACCAGCCCGCCGACGATGACCGGCTGGCAACCGTTGGCTCTGCCGTGCTCTATCCCACCGATGGCCGCAGCGCCGCCCAGCGCGCCGCCAGCAGCGGGATCACCGATACGGCGGTGCTGGACCTCGCCCTTGACTATCAGCAGGCCTCCCGGCTGGCGATGGCCTGTGCGCCGCACTGTACTCCGGCGGCACGGCACGCTCTCACCGGCCTGTTGCAGGCGGCGGGCATTGCCGTTTCCTGGCTGGTGGATTCTCCGGCGCTGGCGGTGATGCGCACGGTGGCGATGCTGGCCAACGAAGCCGGTGATGCCGTCCACCATGGCGTTTGCTCTGCCGCCGCCGCCGATACCGCCATGCGGCTGGGGGCCAATTATCCCTGTGGCCCGCTGGCGTGGGCCGACCGCATCGGCGTCGCCACCGTGGTGCAGGTGCTGGACCATCTGGCGGCCTACTATGGCGAGGACCGTTATCGCCTGTCGCCCTATCTGCGATCCTGTCTGTTGAGCGGAAGGCCCTGCCATGCCTGAACACATGCCTGAACATACCCCTGAGATCACCGCACAGGAGCTTGCCACCCGCGTCGGAGCGGCCATGTGGGCCCGCGACCGCGCCCCGCAAATGCTGGGGATGCGCCTGATTTCGATTGCGCCCGGTGCCGCCTGTCTGGACATGCCGGTGCGCGAAGACATGACCAACGGGCACGCCACCTGCCACGGCGGGCTGATTTTCACCTTGGCCGATACCGCCTTTGCTTATGCCTGTAACAGCGGCAACCACACCACCGTTGCCTCGGCCTGCCATGTTGACTTTCTGGCTCCGGCACAGGTTGGCGACATCCTGCGCGCCGAAGCCACCGAACGTGCCACCGCCGGACGCAGTGGCGTCTATGACGTCACCGTCACTCGGCAGGATGGCAGCATCATCGCGGTGTTCCGCGGCAAATCCAGCCGCATCAAAGGCGACGTCCTTACCGGCCCCTGATCAGACCTGATCCCACAGAACGCCGGACCGACGTGCCTCAAAGCTCTCAAGAAACAAGATTACAGGAGAGGAACAGTGTCCAAAATGACCGGAGTCCCCGCGCCCCTAGACCCGATTGAAACCGCCAGCCGCGATGAAATTTCCGCGCTGCAACTCGACCGGCTGAAATGGTCGGTGCGCCACACCTATGACAACGTTGCCCCCTATCGCCAGAAATGCGACGCCAAGGGCGTACATCCCGACGACCTGCGCCAGTTGTCCGACCTGTCGCTGTTTCCGTTCATGACCAAGCTCGACCTGCGCGACCATTACCCGTTCGGGCTGTTTGCCGTGCCGCGCCAGAAACTCGCCCGCCTGCATGCTTCGTCCGGCACCACCGGCAAGCCGGTGGTGGTTGGCTATACCGCCCGCGACATCGACACCTGGGCGACGCTGGTCGCCCGCTCGTTGCGCGCCGCCGGGGTGCGTCCCGGCGACATGGTGCACAACGCCTATGGCTACGGCATGTTCACCGGCGGTCTGGGGGCGCATTACGGGATCGAAAAAGCGGGCTGCATTGCCGTGCCGATGTCCGGCGGCCAGACCGACAAGCAGGTGCAGCAAATCCTCGACTTCCGCCCCGATGCGATCATGGTGACGCCGTCCTACAGTCTGGTGATCGCCGACGAGTTCATGCAGCTGGGCATCAGCCCGCAAGACATCTCGCTGAAAATCGGCATCTTTGGGGCCGAGCCGTGGGGCGAAGGCATGCGCAGCGAGATCGAGCAGAAGCTGGGCATTGACGCCATCGACATTTACGGCCTGACCGAAGTGATGGGGCCGGGTGTCGCCTGCGAATGTCTGGAAACCAAGGACGGGCCGGTGATCTGGGAAGACCATTTCTACCCGGAAATCATCGACCCGGTCAGCGGCGAGGTCCTGCCCGACGGCAGCGAGGGCGAACTGGTGTTTACCTCGCTCAGCAAGGAAGCCTTCCCGGTCATCCGCTACCGCACCCGCGACCTGACCGCCCTGTTGCCGCCCACCGCCCGCTCGTTCCGCCGCATCAGCAAGATCACTGGCCGCTCCGATGACATGCTGATCATTCGCGGGGTCAACGTCTTCCCGACCCAGATCGAAGAACAGATTCTCGCCAATCCGCACCTGTCCGGCCATTACCAGCTGGTGATCGACCGCGACGGCCACATGGACACCATGACCGTCCATTGCGAGCTGAAAACCAGTTCGGCCAGCGCGCTCAGTGACGCCGGGGTGCTGGCGCTGGGCAAGGAACTGCAACGGCACATCAAGACGATGGTTGGCGTCAGCACCCAGGTGCAGGTGCTCGACCCCGGCACCATCCCGCGCACGGTGGTCGGCAAGGCCAAACGGGTGATCGACAACCGCCCGAAGCAAATCTGATCCCCCCTTCTGCCAGAGCAGGTTCCGATGATTGAAGCCCTGATTTGTGATGCCGTCCGTACTCCCGTCGGACGTTACGGTGGTGCCTTGTCCGGCGTGCGCGCCGATGATCTGGCCGCCATCCCGTTGCGGGCGCTGGCCGAGCGCAACCCGTCGGTGGACTGGGAGGCGGTCGATGACGTGATCTATGGTTCGGCCAATCAGGCCGGTGAAGACAACCGCAACGTCGCCCGCATGGCCGCACTGCTGGCCGGTCTGCCGGTCGGCGTGCCCGGCACCACCCTCAACCGCCTGTGCGGATCGGGGATGGATGCCGTCGGTCTGGCTGCCCGCACCATCAAGGCCGGTGAAGGCGCGTTGATGCTGGCCGGGGGCGTCGAGAGCATGTCGCGCGCCCCGTTCGTGATGCCGAAAAGCGACAGCGCCTTTTCGCGCAGCGCCGCCCTGTACGACACCACCATCGGCTGGCGGTTCATCAATCCGCGGATGAAGCAGATGTACGGCGTGGACTCGATGCCGGAAACGGCAGACAACGTGGCCGCCGATTTCACTGTATCCCGCGCCGATCAGGACGCCTTTGCCCTGCGCTCGCAACAGCGCTGGGCCACCGCCCATGCTGCCGGGGTGTTTGCCGACGAAATCGTGCCGGTGGTCATCCCGCAGAAAAAGGGCGACCCGAAGGTGATCACCACCGACGAACACCCGCGCCCGGAAACCACCCTCGACAGTCTGGCCCGCCTGAAAGGGGTCAACGGCCCGGAGCTGACCGTCACCGCAGGCAATGCCTCGGGGGTCAATGACGGTGCTTGCGCCCTGCTGCTGGCCTCGGAACAGGCCGCCCGGCAGCACGGACTGACTCCGCTGGCGCGGGTGGTCGGGATGGCAACCGCCGGTGTTCCGCCGCGCATCATGGGCATCGGCCCGGTTCCGGCGGTGCGCAAGGTGCTGGCGCAGACCGGCCTAACGCTGGCGCAGATGGATGTCATCGAGCTGAACGAAGCCTTCGCCGCCCAGTCGCTGGCCGTCCTGCGCGAGCTGGGTCTGCCCGACGATGCCGCCCACGTCAACCCCAACGGCGGCGCCATCGCCATCGGCCATCCGCTGGGGATGAGCGGCGCCCGCCTGATCACCACCGCCGCCCGTCAGCTTCGGCGGACCGGTGGCCGCTATGCCCTGTGTACCATGTGCATCGGGGTGGGTCAGGGCATCGCCCTGATCATCGAACGCGTTTGAAAAACAAACACACATCAAAAAAACCGGAGGAAACGCCATGAAAACCCTTGCCTCCCTGCTGGCTGCCGCCGTCCTTGGCCTGAGCGCAGGCCCGGCCACCGCCGCCGAGCCGATCAGGATCGGGTCGGTGCTGTCGGTCACCGGCCCCGCCGCCTTCCTCGGCGACCCGGAGCTGAAAACGCTGCAAATGTACGTCGAAGAGATCAACAAGGGCGGCGGCGTCCTCGGGCGGCCGCTGGAGCTGGTCCACTATGACGACGGCAGCGACGCCACCAAGGCCAACAGCTTTGCCAAGCGCCTGATCGAAGACGACAAGGTGGACGTGATCGTCGGCGGCACCACCAGCGGCTCCACCATGTCGATGGTGCCACTGGTCGAAAAGGCCGAAGTGCCGTTCGTCTCGCTGGCGGGCGCGGTGGTGATCGTCGACCCGGTGAAGAAGTGGGTGTTCAAGACCCCGCACACCGACCGCATGGCGGCGGAAAAGGTGTTCGCCGACATGCAGAAGCGCAACATCAGCAAGGTGGCGCTGCTGTCGGAAACCAGCGGCTTTGGTCAGTCGGGCAAAAAGGAAACCGAAGCGGTTGCCAGCAAATACGGCATCACGCTGGTGGCCAATGAAACCTATGGCCCCAAAGACACCGACATGAGCCCGCAGCTGACCAAGATCAAGAACACCACTGGCGTGCAGGCGCTGTTCGTGTTCGGTCTGGGACAAGGGGCGGCGCTGGTGACCAAGAACTACAAGCAGCTTGGCCTGACCATCCCGCTGTACCAGTCGCACGGGGTGGCCTCGAACGAGTTCCTCAAGCTGGCGGGCGATGCCGCCAACGGCGTGCGCCTGCCGTCTCCGGCGCAGTTGATCCCCGACAAGCTGCCCGCCGGTGATCCGCAAAAGCCGGTGGTGACCGCCTACAACAACGCCTTCAAGGCACGGTGGAATCAGGATACCTCGACCTTTGGCGGCTATGCCTATGACGGGCTGATGCTGACCGTCAACGCGATCAAAAAAGCCAACTCCACCGACCGCGCCAAGGTGCGCGACGCGCTGGAAAGCACCGACCTGTACATCGGGGTCAGCGGTGCCTTCGGCATGTCGCCGACCGACCACATGGGCCTGACGCTGGACTCGTTCCGCATGCTGAGCGTCAACGGCAACGACTGGGCGCTGGCGGAGTAACGCAAATCCCGAGCAGATGGACCATCTGCGACGACGCATTTGCTGAAGGAACAGACTCAAATCCCGAGCAGATGGACCATCTGCGACGACGCATTTGCGTTTGAAAAAGCACAGGAAACAAAAAGACCGAGGAGCGCTGCTCCACACCTCGCCGGGGCCGAAAGGCCCCGGACCCCGTTCT
This sequence comes from Insolitispirillum peregrinum, assembly GCF_900156605.1. Lineage (GTDB taxonomy): Bacteria > Pseudomonadota > Alphaproteobacteria > Rhodospirillales > Rhodospirillaceae > Insolitispirillum > Insolitispirillum peregrinum. Next base: position 527,288 of record NZ_FTOA01000004.1, read on the forward strand.
GTTGATTTATCGCAGACGGTTGGGCTGAGCGAAGGAACTGGCTACGTCACCGATGGCATGCCCTCCGAGACAGCCTATGCGTGAAAATGAGTTGCCCTGTCAAAAGAATTGTTCTATATATGTTCCAATATTGAACATCACTCCTGACAGGCACTCCATGAAATCCGTCTTCCTTGCATTCGCGTCTCTTCTCGCCATCAGCACCGCCCACGCTGAAGATGCGCCACAGGGCTGCGCGCCGGTCGAGGGAACGTGGCACAGCACCTATTCCATCGACCATTTCGGCACTCCCGAAAGACTGTACTGGGCCCCCACCGACAAACCCTTCTTCGTTCTCCGCATTGAGAAGGAGAGGGCGACCCTCACCGTAAAGGGAAGAGAAAAAACAACGTTCCAGAAGAAGAAGTATGCTGATGACAGTCAGTATTCTTTTGTCGGTATCGATAAAAATAATAATGAAATGAGCATAACAACAAAATATGATATAGTTAAAGACTATATTGACAGGTTAAATAAAGAAGACATGGATAAATACAATGAAATGAAGCCATGCATCATGTATTTCTTCCTTGAGAATGGCATGAAAAGCCCAATCGTGAATCTCTTTGAGAGAGAAAAATAATCTCCCCAACGACAATAATGCTGGATAATCATGGGCTCCGAAAAATCTACTGAAAACACACAAAAAGAGGCTGGAAGAAAATTTGTTGCGCCGCCTCCAATCCCGCTAGAAGAATATAATCGTGTCGCGACAGAGCACCTAAATACATTTGAAGGATATGTTCCACGCATCTATAGCGATACGGAGGGCATACCAACAATGGGGGCAGGAACAGCCCTTTTTAGTAAAAACAAGGATAAAAAATTTTCTCTCCGAAGTCTTGATGAAATCGGAAAAGAAATAAATCTTGACCATCCATATCAATTTTCTGAAAAATAGAAAGAAACACTTCAATTAGTACTAAATAAAATAAACAGGAGCGATATAGAAAAAGGGGAAGAAATAAAAAATATTAACAAAATAATCCCTGCATGGAAAAGAAATAACGAAAAAACAGAAGACAACAAGTTTGGATTCACCCTCAGCGAGGACCAAATCACTGGGATGGCCAAAAAACAATGGGACAAGCATAATGATATTGCAAACCAGAGAATAGCAAAAATAGCACAAAACAATGGCTGGACTGCTCAAGAAGCGGAACAGATTGTCCAATCCATGCAGGGATCAAAGGAACAGGCCGCATTCACCTCTCTGGCCTATAATGGCGTCCGCGCTCCCAAGATGACCGCGGCGTGGCTTAAGGGTGATCGAGTCACGGCCCGTCAAGAGCTTCTGTATCGTTCAAACAGCAACAGTGTCGCGGGGTTTGCCGCACGGCGCCTTGCTGAAGCCAACCTTCTGACCGGGGATCCCACAACCTGGTCTGAGGAAGAGCGCGCCCGCTGGGAGGCCATTGAGCGGTCTACCGAGGCACAAGAGTATCGGGCACGGTACCCGAAAACCTTTCCCCCCTCTCCGAACAAGGAGCCCTCTTCGACAAAGCCCAACCGGGATACCCAGAGTAAAACTGACGAAAAAAATAAAGAACAAAACAAGGACAATCCAGCGCCGCAAGAATCAACCGATAAAGATAAAGCTGCCCCGTTATCGACAGAAGCGCGTTCTACCCTGCTGACAGGCCCTCAGCCTTCTCCGCAATCCCTCGACCAGCAGGCCAAACTCGATCCGGCACAGCAGAAACTGGCCGCCCTGTACCCGACCATGTACCCCGACTATAAGCCAGAACCGCCACCACCTCCCTCCAGCGCCGAGCTGGAACGGAAAGAACAGGAATTGAAGCGACTAAAGGCATTGTATCCAACAATGTTCCCCAATGAGATGACTGGGCCATGAATCCGGGAACTGTGGGCCTTGAATGTGGGCCCACAGCACAGGGCACCTGGAGAAAAAGAGTGGGCCGTCGCCCACTCTTTTCATCGCTGGTCGTTACTGGACAATCTCGCCCAGCCGGTCAAAGCTGAACGGGGCTTCGGTCAGCACGCCGAACCAGTGGGTTACCTGCTTGCGCAGGGCCGGGGTGTCGATCGAGCGGCCCCAGAATGCCGGTTCCTGCAGATAGGCGGCCACCATCGCCGCCACACCGTCGCTGCCCTGATCCAGTGCGGCAATGGCGGTGATGCGGGCCAGAATCTCCGGTGCATCCCGTGGCGGCAGGGTCTCGGCAGCCGGGAAGCGGCCGAGGTAGAACACCAGCCACGCCGCCAGCGACAGCGACAGCAGGCGCGGGTACGAGCCGAATTCCTCGGCGTAGCCCAGCAGGCGGTCAAGGTCGCGGGTCTGGTACTTCACCAGCCCGTTCAGGCTGATGTCGTGCCACAGGTGGCGGATGTAGGGATTGCGGAAACGGCGCAGTACGGCGTCGGCGAAGTCCTGCAGCTCGGCCTTTGGCAGGGACAGCAGCGGGATGATTTCCTCGCCCAGCAGACGATCGAGGAAGCGCGCCCCCACCGGGTTGGTCACCGACTCGCCCACCGTCGCAATACCGGCCAACATCGCCAGCGGGCACAGCGCGGTGTGCGCCCCGTTGAGGATCGCCACCTTGCGCGCCTTGTAGGGGGTCACATCGTCGGTGATGATCGTCCCGGCATCATACTGCCCCAGCGGCAGGCGCAAGTCCGGCATCCCCGGCTTGCGTTCGATCACCAGCAGGTGGAACAGCTCGCCGGTGGTCATGAACAGGTCGTCATAGCCCAGTTCGGCGCGCAGGGCGTCGGCGTCGGCACGCGGGAAGCCCGGAACGATGCGGTCAACCAGTGTGTTGTAAAAGGCATTGTGCTGCTCGACCCAGGCAATGAAGCCCGGCTCCAGCGACCATTCGGCAGCGTGCTGCAACACGATCCGGCGCAGCTCGTCGCCGTTGTGGTCGATCAGCTCGCAGGCCAGCAACTGCAGGCCCGTTTCCGGCGCACCGCCAAAGTGTTTCCAGCGTTCATGCAGATAGCGCGTCACCTTCGCCGGGAACGACACTGGCGGCGCATCGCCATAGGCCACCGTCGGCACATAGGCGATCCCGGCGTCGGTGGTATTCGACACCATCACCGTGATCTCGGGAGTGCGGGCCAGGTCCAGCACCGCCTCCCACTCGCTGTGCGCCGACAGTTCACGGCGAATGCAGCCGACCAGCCGGGACTCCGACACCGCCGTGCCGCTGTCATCGACCCCGCGCGACAGCACGGTATAGAGGCCGTCCTGTTCATTGAGAGTATGCGGCATGCCCCCGGCGATCGGGCGCACCACCACCACCCCCCAGTCGGCTCCGGTGGCTTCGTTCAGGCGGTCCACTTTCCAGTCAAAGAACGCACGCAGAAAGTTGCCTTCCCCGAACTGGATGATGCGCGGGGTCGGGCGGGCTTTGCCCTGCGCCACCGGCAGGGCGGCACTCAGGCGGGGGAAGGTCGTCGTCATGGACGGGGTATCCTTTTGGCAGAAATACTTAGACCAGCGTGCGTTAAACCTCACGCAACAGGACACGACAATAAGGTTTAAAGAGCGGGCTGCCGCCCGAACCGCTCGGGGCCTGAGGCCCCGAACCCCCATTTTTTTTCTTTTATGATCAAAGGAATGGGGTCTGGGGCCTAAGGGCCCCAGCGAGGTGTGGAGCAGCGCTCCACGTCCTTGTTTCCTTACTGTCGCGTACCGTGACCTGACGCAGGCATGCTGGTCTCACATTTTGATTTGTCGCATTGTTTTCGCGAAAACCGGTTCCCGCTTTTCGCACAATGCTCTAAAGCGTCACGCCGGACTTGAAGATCACAACTTCCTGCGCACCGTTCTTTTCGTTGCGCGCAAAATCGCCGCTGGCGACGGCCAGAATGGCGTCGATGAAGGCGGGCAGCATCTCGTTGACCGTCGATGTGCCTTCGGCAATCGGACCGGCGTTGAAGTCCATCCAGTGCGGCTTTTTGTCGAACAACGGCGAGTTGGTGGCGATTTTCATCGTCGGCACAATGCCACCCAGCGGCGTACCGCGTCCGGTGGTGAACAGTTCCAGATGGCAGCCCGCCGCCGCCAGCGCGGTCACCGCCACCCCGTCATTGCCCGGAGCCTCCAGCAGGGTCAGGCCCGGCTTGCGGATACGATGGGCATAGCGGATCACGTCGCGCACCAGCGCCTTGCCTGCCTTCTGGGTGCAGCCGAGCGACTTTTCTTCCAGCGTGCTGATGCCCCCGGCCTTGTTGCCCGGCGAGGGGTTTTCATAGATCGGCTGGTCGTGGCGGATGAAGTAATCCTTGAAGTCGTTGATCAGGTGCACGATGTCGTTGAACACCTCGGGCGTTTCCGCCCGCTCCATCAACAGATGCTCGGCTCCGAACATCTCGGGGACTTCGGTCAGCACTGTTGCGCCACCGTGGGCACACAGCCAGTCGGAAAAAGCCCCCAGCAGCGGGTTGGCAGTAATCCCCGACAAACCGTCCGAGCCGCCGCACTTCAGGCCCACCCGCAGGCGGTCAACGCCAACCGGCTGCCGCTGATCGGTCTGCATGATCGCCGCCAGCTCGCCCATCGCCGTCAGGGCGGCGTCAAGCTCGTCTTCGACCTCCTGCGTCACCAGATAGCGCAGGCGTTGCGGGTCGGGATGTTCAAACCCGGCCTGAAACAGGGCGCGGGTGTTGTTTTCACAGCCCAGCCCCATCACCAGCACCCCACCGGCGTTGGGGTGGATCGCCAGCGCGCGCAGGATGTTGCGGGTGTTGTCCAGATCATCGCCCAATTGCGAACAGCCATAGGGATGTTCCAGCACCAGCACCCGCGACCCGGCAGGCAGCGCGCCGGTGGCCTCAAAGGTCTTGGCGGCGTTGCGGGCCAGACCGTTGATGCAGCCGACCAGCGGAATAATCCACAGGTCGTTGCGGATGCCGATTTCCCCATTGCTGCGCACAAAGGCCGGGAAGGTCGGCATCGTGCCGTCACCGACCAGCGGGTCATCCTGCGCCCCGTCATACTGATAGTCTTCCACTCCCCCCAGAGTGGTCTTGATGTTGTGGGCGTGGACATGCGCCCCGGCAGCAATCGGCACAATCGCCTTGCCGATCACCCCGCCGTACTTGATCACCCGCTGGTCCACCGCGTGATCGACCAGCGCCAGCTTGTGACCGCGCGGGATGTCATCCAGCAGGGTCAGACCCAGCGCGGGCAGGACCGTGCCCTTGTCCAGCGGCTCGAGGGCCACCACAACGGTATCGGCGGGATTGATTTTGATATACTGCGCCATCGGAAGATCTTTCGCTTACAGCACGTCAGGGGGGAGGAAAAACCGCAGGTGTCCCGAAGCCGATCAATGCACCAGCAACAGCGACAACTCGGGCACAAAGGTGATCAGCAGCAAGGCCAGCAGCAGGGCGAGGAACAGCGGTGCCCCCTGCTTGAGGAAGTCAACGATCTTCACCTTCGCCAGATTGCACACCAGCAACATCACCGTACCGACCGGCGGCGTCAGGCAGCCGACGGCCAGATTGACGATCACGATGATCCCGAAATGCACCGGGTCGATGCCGAAATGGGCCACCGTCGGCATCATCAACGGTACCAGCACGATCAGGATGGCGTTGCCTTCGACCAGCATCCCCAACAGCAACAGCAGCAGGTTGATCACCAGCAGGAACACATACTTGTTGTCGGTCAGCGAGGTGATGTAGACCGCCATCTGCTGCGCCGCCTGTTCCAGCGACAGGATCCACGCCAGCGCCGAGCTGGCCATGATCACCAGCATCACCGAGGCGGTTGACTTGAAGGTCTCGGTCAGGGCGTGCGAGACGTGCCCAAGGCGCATTTCGCGGTAAATCACAAAGCCGATCAGCAGCACCACACCCACCGCCACCGCTCCGGCTTCGGTCGGGGTAAAGATGTTCAGACGAATGCCGCCAATGATCGACACGATCAGCACCAGCACCGGCCAGGCATCCAGCAGGGTCCGGCGGGTTTCGCTGCGGGTCGGCCAGGTTTCACGCGCCGGTTTGTAGCCGCGCTTTTTCGACACGATATAGATGGTGACCATCAGCATCGCCGACATCAGCAGGCCCGGCACCACCCCGGCCATGAACATCGAGCCAATCGACACATCGGCCACCAGCGCATAGATGATCAGCGCAATGCCCGGCGGGATGATCGGGGTGATCAACGCCCCCGAAGCGGTCACGGCGGCGGCAAAGGCACGATTATAGCCGCTGCGCTCCATTTCCGGCACCAGCATGCGGGTCAGCATGGCGCAATCGGCGAGGTTCGAGGCACTGACCCCACCCAGCAGGGTGCTGAGCATCACGTTGGTCAACGCCATGCCGCCGGTCAGTTTGCCGACCAGCAGATCGGCCACCTTCAGCATCCGGCGCGCCACCCCGGTGTATTCCATCAGCGTGCCGAGCAGGATGAAGAACGGAATCGCCAGCAGGGACATGTTCTGCGACGCCCCGATCAGACGCTGGATGGCGATTTGATCCGGGAAGCGGCTGAAGAAGATAAAGTACGCCAGCACGGCGGCGATGATCGCCACGTACAGGCGCATGTTGAGGGCAAACAGCCCCAGCATCAGGATGATGATAACCGGCCAGGACATCAGTGGTCTCCCCGCAGCAGAGTTCGCAGATCACGCAGCATTTTCGCCAGCAGGAACACCACGATCCCCACCGAGCCAACCGGATAGGCGAGGTCAATCCAGAACCACGAAAACTGTAAAACGCCGGTCAGCTTGGACTCGGCAGCCTTGGCCAGCAGCCAGCCCAGCCAGGCGCCATAGCCCAGAATGGCCACCGACAGGCCCGTGACCACCAGCGACACCGCCGCCTGAACCCGGGGCGGCAGGACATCAACCAGCACCGGAATGGTCAGATGCTGATCGTCGCGTTCGGTAACGATCGCCCCGATCATCACGATCCAGATCATCAGCAGGCCGGAGACTTCTTCCGTCCAGTGGAACGGTGCATCAAAGACGTAGCGGGCGATCACCGCCGCAATCGTCATCAGCACCAAGGCAGCCAGAGCCGAACCGGCTATGGCAGTTGCCATACGATTGATCACACCCATGGTGTTTACCCCGGAGGGGTGACCCCAAGGGGCCACCCACCTGTTGTTTGTTGTGCGGAAAATGCTGGTCAAGAACCCGTTGAGCGGGCGCTGGCACAGCCAGCCATCTGACCGGGGCGGTTCAGGAGACCGCAACCACGCCCATCACAGGCCTTATTTCAGCTGCTGCTGAATGGTGTCATACAGACCCGGCGACCACTTGGGGAACTGGGTGTAGACAACCTTGGTCACATCCTTGAACTTTGCCACCTCCGGTTCGATCACCGTCACACCGGCGGCCTTCATCTTCTCGATCAGCTCGGCGTCCTGCTCGGCGGAAACCTTCTGGCTGTACAGACCGGCCTGATAACCGGTTTCTTCCAGCAGGGTCACCACGTCAGCCGGCAGGGTCTTGAAATAGGCTTCGCCGCCCAGCCAGATCGAGGTGTTGGTCAGATAGCCGACCTTGCTCAGGAACTTGGCTTCTTCGTGCAGCTTGGCGCCGTACAGCACCGACACCGGGTTTTCCACCCCGTCAATCAGGCCGGTGGTCAGCGCCGGATAGACGTCAGCCAGCGGCATCGGGGTGGCGGTCGCGCCCATCGCCTCGATGGTCTTGATCTGCATCACGTTGTTCGGAACGCGGATCTTCAGGCCCTTCATGTCGTCCGGGGTGCGGATCGGCTTTTTCGCCAGAATGTGCCGCACACCATACAGGTAGTTGGACAGCACCACATGGATGCCCTTGGCCTTCAGGGCTTCCTTTTTCTGCAGGTACCACGGGCTTTCATAAATCTTGAACAGCTTTTCCGGGCTGTCGCTGAGGTAGGGGCCGAACAGGATGCCCAAGTCCGGGTCATAGTCCTGCAGGAAACCGACGTCGGCGATGGTGATGACGTTCATCCCCATCATTGCCTGTTCCATCACGTCCTTTTTGGCCCCCAGCTGTGAGCTGGGATAGAGCTTCAGCGCGACCTTGCCGCCGCTTTTTTCGGCCACCAGATCGGCCCAGTAATGCATGACCTTGTCGAGCGGTTCGCCCGGATTGTTTTCATAGGCCACCATCACTTCGGTTGTCGGGGCCGCATTGGCTCCGCCCACACCGGTCATCATCGCCAACGCGGTCAGCGCCGCACACAGCATCCGTTTCATTGCGTTCCTCCTGTTTCTTCTGTCAATCGGGCGCTTGCCCCGCCCCATCGGTCTCACTGCGTGGTGGCTGCGCCACCAGTCTCGGACGATGGCCGGAAGAATCGGCCCGGCAGGGGAGATCCCCGGTCCGGTCGTCATGCCAATTCACCCGCCATCCTGTACATGCCAGCAGGCAGGAGATGACCCTCCCCCCGCCTGCGTAGAGGCATGCTGTTTTTACAGCTCGATCATCAGCTTGAGGGTGGTTTCACGCTCGGCCACCCAGTACGGCAGGGCCTGATCGGCTTCGGCGAACGGGAACACCTTGGTGATCATGTCATCGGGCGGCGTGCTCAGGGATTCCAGATAGGCAATCACCGCCTGAAAATCAGCCATCGTCGCATTGCGCGAGCCCAGAATGTCCAGTTCCTTGAGGTTGAACAGCTGGGTCTTGTAGGTCACCGGCTCCTTGGCATAGCCGATGTAGACCACCCGACCGGTGAAGGCCACCATGTCAATCGCCTGAGTGAAGGTCAGCGGCAGGCCCACGGCTTCGATCACCACATCCGGGCCATCGTTGCCGGTCAGCTCGGCCACCCGCGCCAACACGTCTTCGCTGCCCGCATCAATCACCGCGCTGGCGCCATAGCGGGTGGCGATGTCCAGCTTGGCGGCGCCGACATCGACGGCAATCACCCGTGCGCCACGGTGCACCGCACCGGCAATCGCCCCCATGCCGATCATGCCGCAGCCCAGCACGACCACCGTGTCGTCCTTGCTGACCCGGCCACGATCGACCGCATGGAAGCCCACCGACAGCGGCTCGACCAGCGCCAGATGGCGCGGTGCCAGCGTGGTGTTCAGGATCACCTTGCCATGGGGCAGAACGATGTATTCCGCCAGACCGCCTTCCTGCTGCACGCCCAGCGTCCGGTTGCCACGGCAGGCGTTCACCCGGCCACGACGGCACGACGGGCAGGTGCCGCAACTGGTGTAGGGCATGACAATGCAACGGCTGCCAATGGCGAATTCAGCCGGAACGCCCTCGCCCACCGCCGCGATTTCCCCGCCGATTTCATGCCCCGGAATGCGCGGCAGGCTGACCAGTGGATTCAGACCCTTGAAGGTGTTGAGGTCGCTGCCGCACAGGGCAACGTGGCGCACCGCCACCAGCACTTCGCCGGGGCCGGGAACGGGTTGGGCAATATCGTGGAAAACACAGCTGTTTTCGCCTGCAATCATCAAGGCTTTCATCATGGTATCCTTACGCGGTCACGGCGTGGAAAGGCGGTCAGACAGAGGGGCGGGTATGGGCGGTTTCCTGATCCAGCACCTTGGCACTGAAGCGGAAATGGTCTTCGCAGGCATCGCGCAACAGCCGGTAGGAACGGGCCTTGAGGGCGTCGATGATGCTACGGTGATGGTTGCTGGTGGTGCTTTCCAGACCCCGGTTGCTCTTGCCGATTTCGAGGTAATACATCAGCGGCTGAGCCATCGCCTCGTACAGCTTGGCCAGGATCACGTTGCGGGACGCCACCACCAGCATCGCGTGGAACCGAAAGTCGGCTTCGGCCGCTTCGCGGATGGTCGGGGCTTGCTCCATCAGCAGTGCACAGCGCTCCAGATCGCGGATTTCGTCGTCGGTGATGTGATCCACCACCTCGGGCAGCGTGCCGATTTCGATCAGGCGACGGAAATGCAGCACATCGTTGTAGGCCTGCGGGCTGCGGTCAAACATCTGGCTGACGATGCGGAACATCGCCTCGGCATCGGGGGCGCGCACACGCGGGCCGCGCTGGGTCTTTTCCACCAGCCCATAGGCTTCGAGGAAAATCACCACCTCGCGGATGGTGTTGCGGCTGACCCCGAACCGTTCGGCCAGCAGGCGTTCATTGGGCAGCAGGTCACCGGGGTGGTACTGTTCGACCAGCTCCAGCCGCAGCCGCTCAAAAATCGTTTTGACTGTCGAGGTTGCTGTCCCGGACATGACCACCCATTCCCCATGTTTTGATTTTGGGTCCTATTATTGGACCTTATGGAGCGGATGGTATCACCGGCACCAAAGCGGCAAAATCGCAAACTCCGGAAGAACGTCTGTTTTTGCAGGTGCGAAGGTTTTGCGACAGATCGTTGACACAGGTTGAAATGGCCGACCAATCAGTCATTAACATAATGATATAAAATATTTTCATTCTGTTTCTTTCCCGGAGGCTCTTCCGGGAAACAATCGTTTTCAGGCCCCGCGAGGGTGCATCGCACACAAACGATCGTCAACAGTCGCAAACAATACCATATTAAAATAATATTCTTTTTTGGTCCAATCATTGGACCAAATGACCGGGGAGAAAACCAGAGGCAGGATTATTTTATGTCGTGAAAATGGGCTTTTGGTACACATTTGCCATCAAATCATGGTTGCACCGAATCGGGAGCGTTTTTTGCGTCTTTCATCGGTTGGACAACAGGACCATTTCTCCATAAAAACGGGGAGGTCAAAAGCGCATTTGCCGCCCTTTTGACCTCCCCGGTTCAGTGACCATTTATTGGGCCAACAGTCCCACCGGCATCACCGACCGGTCAATGATCGCGCCGGGATGGGCCACCACCACCGCCGCCAACCGGGCACCAACCGCCGCAGCGTCCGCAGGCCCAACGGTCCGGCGCGCCGCCAGATAACCGGCAGCAAAGCTGTCTCCGGCTGCCGTGGTATCGACCACCTGCACGCCAGAAACCGCCGGAACCGCCACCTGCTGGCCTCCCCAGCGCACCAGACAGCCGGGCTGTGCCAGCTTCAGCACGATTTCGGAAATCCCGAACGCCGCCACCCGCGCCATCACCGCTTCGGCCCCCTGATCGCCATACAGGGCACTCAGGTCTTCCTCGCCCGGCAAGGCAAGGTCGGTCCGTTGCAACATTGCCTGATAGGCCGCCTGCGCCTGTGTCCGGTCGGCCCACAGGCGGGGCCGCCAGTTGGTGTCAAAGGCCACCCGCCCCCCGGCCTGCCGGTAACGGTCGAGGAAGGCGAACAACTGCGCCCGCCCCTGCTCGCCCCAGATCGCCAGACTGATCCCGGACAGGAACAGCATCGGGCAGGACATCAGCGCCTGTTGCAGGGCGGGTGTCTGCGGCAGGGTGAACAGCTCGCGCGCCGGAGCAGAGTCCCGCCAGTACAAAAAGCGCCGCTCGCCAGTGGGGTCGGTCTCGATCATGTACAGACCCGGCACCCGCCCCGGCAACCGCAACACATGCTGACAGCCGACACCTTCGGCCTGCCAGGCGGCCACCATCTGCGCGCTGTGGCCGTCATCGCCCAGTGCCGTCACATAGTCCACAGCGGCCCCCAGGCGAGCCATATAGACAGCGGTATTAAGGGTGTCGCCGCCAAAGCCCAGCACCAGACCGCCCGGGCCTTGTCGCAGTTCCAGCATGCATTCCCCCAACGCGGCAATGCGACCGGTCAGGAGAGGGGGGAGCGTGCTCATCCAGACCTCCCTCAGACCGGCTGAGCGGCCACCGCCGCCCGTGCCAGCGCCTCGATATCCGCCCAGCGCCGCTCACGGACCGCCGCCGCCGGGGTCAGCCAGCTCCCGCCCAGCGCAAACACGTTCGGCAATGCCAGCATCTCGGGCACCGAAGCCACCGTCAAGCCGCCGGTCGGGCAGAAGCGCACGTCCTGCAACAGCGGCGCCATGCCCTTCAGCGCCGCCGCGCCGCCATTGAGCATCGCCGGGAAGAACTTCAGCTCGGTAAACCCGTACTCGCGGGCGGCCATCGCTTCGCTGACTGTCGCAATGCCCGGCAGATAGGGCAAGCCGGTGGTCAGCGCCGCTTCGGCCACTGCCGGGGTCAGGCCAGGGCTGACCAGAAACTGCGCCCCGGCATCGCGCGCTTGCGCAAACTGCTCGGGGCGGGTCAGCGTCCCCAGCCCGACCAGCGCCTGCGGGAGGTGGCGGGCGATCTTTTCCGCACAGGCCAGTGCCGCCGGGGTACGCAAGGTGACTTCCAGCACGCTCAGGCCGCCAGCCACCAGCGCCTCGGCCACCGACAGCGCCGTTTCAGGGTCATCCAGCACCAGCACCGGGATCACCCGGCCCGCAGGCAGCAGGGGTTCAATCGCAGGAACAGACATGATTCATCCTTTTCAGCGTGCCGAACGGCAACGCAGACTAGAGCATTTCTCGGCCTCCAAGGATCACGAGAAATGCTCTAATGATTTGTTATTTAAGCAAATACGTCGTCGCAGATGTGTCCATCTGCTCGGGATTTGCTCCAAGCAACAGGCCCGCCGACAGCCAGACTGCGGCAGACACCAAGCCGAGAGGATGCAATTCACCGGCACAGGCCACACGGAACGGGGCAAACAGGCCGGGGGTCATGTGAACCGCACACCAACGGGGCCAAACGGACGAACATCCGGCCCGGTCGGGACTCACATGCCGCCAAGGCTAGCCAGTTTCACCACCGCCGACAAGCCTGTGGAGATAAAAAAAGCGGGATATCAGGGAGGGCATCCCGATATCCCGCTGTCGTGCCGCGCCCCCTGCACCGCCATGCAGCCCCGACGCGGCCTGAAGCACTCCCTGTGGAGAAGACCGTCTTTCTCCCCGGTCAGTGCTTGTCAAAAATAAGAAATCAGAACTCCGCCACCTTGCCCCACACCGAAGAACGGAACCGTTCCGGGCTGTAGGGACGCGGATCAACAATCGGCTCGGCGGCACCGGTGACGATGTCAGCCAGCAGATGCCCGGCCCCCGGCCCGATGCCAAAGCCGTGGCCGCTGAAGCCTGCCGCCAGAATGAAGCCCGGAACGTTATGGACTTCACCCATTGCCGGCACGCCATCGGGAGTGCTGTCAATGTAGCCCGCCCATTTGGCGCTGATGTCCACCTTGCCCAGTTCCGGCATCAGGGCCACCGCCCGGCGGTGGATTTCGACGGCAGTGCCTTCGTCCACTGACGGATCAAGAATCCGCATCTTTTCCATCGGCGTCGGCTTGTCCAGCGACCAGCGCGACAGTGTTTCATGCCCCGAGCGCAGACCTTCCAGCCCGCCGGGCCGCAGGCTGCGCCAGCGCTTCATGAACATCGGCATGAACTCGCGGCCAAAGCGCAGACCCTGCAAGGTCATGTCCAGACGACCATAACCACTGATCGCCAGCGTATAGCCGCCATCGCCGCGGCGGGTGACTGAAACGTCCTTGGTATGCAGGGCGTCAGGAATCCCCTGCGCGCCCGGCGCCAGCGCCACGATCGACGAGCGCACCGACGCCTGCGGGAACACCACGCCCAGCTGACGACAGAACGACGATGCCCACGCCCCACCGGACAGGATCGCCACCGGCGTCCGAATGGTGCCCTTTTCCGTCACCACCCCGCTCACCCGGCCACCACTGGTTTCCAGCCCGCGCGCCGCGCAACTCTGGTGCACCGTCCCGCCCAGCGCCATCAGCGCCCGCGCCACCGCCGGAGCCGCCCGCGACGGATCGGCAATCCCGTCTGTTGGCGAGAAAATGCCGCCTTTCCAGCTTCGCCCGGTGGCACGGCCACGCTCGTTGGCCTGTTCGCTGGTCAGCACATGGCTGGTGACGTTCACCGTTCTGGCAAAGTCACACCACTTTGCCCAGCCCGCCAGTTCGGCCTCGTCGTTGCTGAGGTACAGCAGGCCGCAACGGCTGAAACCGACGTTTTCGCCGCTTTCGGCCTGAAACCGTTCCCACAGCTCCAGGCTTTTGGTCGAAATCGGCAGTTCGCGCGCATCGCGGTTCTGCTGACGACACCAGCCCCAGTTCCGGCTGGACTGTTCAGCCCCGACCAGTCCCTTTTCCACCAGCGCCACTTTCAGGCCGCGCTTTGCCAGATAATAGGCCGTAAACACACCAACGATCCCGGCACCGATCACCACCGCATCGGCAGACTCGGGCAGGGTCGGGGAGGATTCGATTTTCAGCAGAGGGACGCGCATGGGATTTTCTCCAACCGTTGCCCTCCATCATAAAGCCACAGCACCAAAGCGGGTGCTGCAGTTCCCCGTGAGGCAGCATTTTATTTCGCAAAGCACCAGCTTTGCGGCGCTTTATGCGTCGGGCGTTCTCACCATTTTTGGTGGGTTTCCCGCCATTTGGCAGCATCGATAGACATTCCCCAGCGCTGTGCTATGGTTCGCAGGCAGACAGAGGCAGCATTTTATTTCGCCTGCTGCGTTGCCCCACTGCTCTACATCGTGCAGGCCGCCGACGGGAGGTGAATGTGCTGAAGCTGGACCGGATCGACATCAAGATTCTGCATGAATTGCAGAAAAACGGACGCATCACCAATGTCGAACTGGCCGAGCTGGTCAACCTGTCCCCCAGCCCCTGTCTGGTGCGGGTCAAGAAACTGCAGTCCGAGGGCTATATCGAGGGCTATTCCGCCCTGATCAATGTCCGCAAGCTGGGCCAGACGCTGACCGTCTTTACCGAAGTCACCCTGAAAAACCACCGCCAGATTGATTTCGCCCGCTTTCTGGGCGCGGTGGAAAAGATCGACCAGATGGTCGAATGCCACCTGATTTCCGGCGGCTATGATTACCTGCTGAAGTTCATCACCGCCGATATCAGCGAGTATCAGGAAATCATGGAAAAGCTGACCGACATGGATATCGGAATCGACAAGTATTTCAGCTTTGTGGTGCTGAAATCCCCCATCGTGCGGCCCCATATCCCGCTGACCAAGCTGTTTCAGTATTAGGACGTAGTGCGAAAAGTGGGAAAACAAAAGCGGGCTACCGCCCGAGCCCGTTTGGGGCCTGAGGCCCCAAGCCCCCATTTTTTCTTTTATGATCAAAGGAATGGGGTCCGGAGCTAGACCAGCGTGCGTTAAATCGGAAGCAGGCATGCTGGTCTAATTTTTTGTAGTGCCGCATTGTTTTTGCGAAAACCGGTTCCCACTTTTCGCACAACGCTCTAGAGCGTTTTCATACCGAGCGAAAACGCTCTTCCCTTTTAGTGCCGCATTTTCCGAGCCGTTGACCGTCGACGGTCAACTTGAAAATGCTCTAAAGGCCCCGGCGAGGTGTGGAGCAGCGCTCCACATCCTTCCCTGGCTTGGTTTCCCGCTCAGGCAGCCCTGATTTCGCGCAGGAACTCTTCCACTGCGCCCTTCAGGCTGACCGCCTCGTTATTCAGGTCCTGCGCCGCCTGATGCACCTGCTCGGCGGCTTCGCCGACCTGATTGGCGGCCTGCGATACCCCTTGAATGTTGAGGTTCACTTCGTCAGTGCCATGGGCGGCTTCCTGCACATTGCGGGCGATTTCCTGCGTTGCGGCCCCCTGCTCTTCCACCGCGCTGGCAATCGCCGAGGTGATCTGGCTGATCTGGCCGATGGTGTCCACCACGGCCGTGATCGCCGCCGCCGCCCCTGAGGTTTCCTGCTGCACCGCGCCAATCTGCTGGCCGATTTCTTCGGTGGCGCGGCTGGTCTGGCTGGCCAGATTCTTGACCTCGTTGGCCACCACCGCAAAGCCCTTGCCGGCATCCCCGGCGCGCGCGGCTTCGATGGTGGCGTTCAGGGCCAGCAGGTTGGTCTGGCTGGCGACGTTGTTGATCAGGTCCACCACTTCGCTGATCCGTCCGACCGCAGCCGACAGGCCGCTCATGCTGGTGTTGGTGGTTTCAGCCTGCTCGACCGCATGGGCAGCGATGATGCTGGATTGCTGAACCTGACGGCTGATTTCTTCCACCGAGACGTACAGCTCTTCACTGGCGGCGGCCACCGTTTGCACGTTGGTCGAAGCCTGTTCCGATGCCGCCGCCACCGCCGCGCTCTGCACACTGGTTTCCTGCGCCCCGGCGGACAGTTTCTGCGCCGCTTCGTTCATGTAGGAAACCGATTGGGCCACGGTACCCAGCAAGCGGTGGATCGACACGTCAAACGATTTGCACAGGGCCTCGATACGCACGCCGCGTTCAGCCCGGCTGCGCTCTTCGGCGCGCTCCCGCTCCTGCAGGCGGCTTTGTTCGATGGCATTTTCCCGGAACACCATCAGGGCGCGGGCGAATCCACCAATTTCACTTTTGCTGTCGGCGTGGTCGATGGTGATGCCGGTATCGCCCTGCGCCAGACGCTCCATGTTGCCGGTCAGCCCGATCAACGGCAGCGCAATCGACCGACGAATGATAATCGACAACCACACCGATACCGCAATCACCAACAGCACCAGAGCGGACGTTTTCAGGGCATTGTTGAGAAACGAGGTATCCAGATCATCAATGTAGACCCCGGTCCCGACGTACCAGCGCCAGCTCGGGGTCTGTTTGGTGTAGGCCATCTTTTCGACTTCCTTGTCCTGGCCCGGTCGGGGATACCAGTACGAGGTGAAGCCAGCGCCTTCCTTGCGGGCCAGTTCGACCATGTTGACGACAATCGGATTGCCCCGTTTGTCCTTGACGCCGGTCCCGTCGGTGCCTTCGAGATTGGCGCGCACCGGATGCAGCACATAGGCCAGTTTGTCATCGTTGATGAACAGATAGTTGTCGCCATCGTAGCGGAAGGCGCGCAGAGCCTGCTTGGCGGCAGCCTGCGCCTGTTCGGTGGTCATTTCGCCCTTTTTGGCCTTGTCGGCATAGGCCTCGATCAGGGATGCCGCCCCATCGACCACGGCCTTCAACTGGGCCTGCCGTTCATGCAGGGCATCAGTCTTGTTGTTGAACAGGGCCACCCCTGTAATCAGGATCATCCCGACGACCGAGACAAGAACTCCCAGAGACAGACGCGTCGCAATATTAACATTATCTAATTTATTCTTTTTCATATGGTCCCCGTTCTTGCAACGACTCTGAGCAGGATACTGTATGCGAGGGATCTGTATCGTCACCAGTCTTCACAGCTACAGATCAAGACATTTCCAATCGAATGGCATGTCTTTTTTACCCCGGTTTCCCCTGATCTCACCTTTTACGCAGGACACATTTCCCGCATCCCAAGAAATCACATAGCACAGGCGAAGAAAGGCGACGATGAAAAATATAGAGTCCCCCATTTAGAGGGATGATGCGTTATAAATAAAAACCGTTACTTGCAAAATAGAACAGTCAGTACATTTTCATCACAGGCTAGCGACTTCGCGGTATATTCATATGCCAGCAAACAAATTGCCGCCCTGGACAGTGCCAGAGCGGCGATTGGGAACCGGTCGTGCCACGGGCCAACGGTTATCGGCGGCAATAGGCCCGCACCAGCTCGGGGTCTTGCTCCAGACTGTCCAGCCAGCCCGGATCCAGCTTCGGCGTCGAGGAAAACAGCAGGCGCGAGTAGGGATGGTTTTCTGCCCGCCCGATATCGCTCGGGGTCAGTTGCTCAACCTTTTCCCCGGCGTACATCACCATGATCTCGTCGCAAATGGCCTCGACCACCGACAGGTCATGGCTGATGAAGATATAGGACAGCCCCAGTTCACGCTGGAGTTCCTTCAGCAGCTCGATCACCGCCGCCGCCACCACCGTATCCAGCGCCGAGGTGATTTCATCGCACAGGATCAGTTTCGGTTCGGCAGCCAGCGCACGGGCAAAATTGACACGCTGCTTTTGCCCGCCCGACAGCTCGGACGCCCGCCGGTGACGTACGCTTTTGGGCAAGTGTACCATGTCCAGCAACTGCTCAACGCGCTGGTCGCGCGCCTTGCCTTTCAAGCCGTGGTAAAAGGCCAGCGGTCGCCCCAGAAGTTCCTCGATCGACTTGGCCGGATTCAACGCCGTATCGGCGTACTGGAACACGATCTGCAGGTCGCGCAGTTCTTCCCGGCTGCGATGACGGGCATCAGCAGCCAGTTCACGACCGTTGAAAACAATATTGCCACCCTTGCGCGGCAAAATTCCGGCAATGGCCCGCGCCAGCGTCGATTTGCCACAGCCGGACTCACCGATGATCCCCAGATTGCGCCCGCGATGCACCGACAGGCTGACCGAGTTCAGTGCCCGCACCAGCGGCATGCCATCGGACTGAAGCGGGCCATAGCCCGCCACCAGATGATCGACTTCCAGCAGCGGATGCAGGTCGGCCACCCGCGCCGCTTCCGCGGGGGAGCGCGGTACCGGCTCGAACGCGCCCAGCAACTGTCTGGTATAGGCATGCTGTGGACGGTGCAGAATCTGGTCGGTGGAGCCAACCTCCTGCACTTCCCCGCCGCGCAGCACCAGAATGCGGTCGGCAATCTGGGCCACCACCGCCAGATCGTGCGACACATACACTCCGGCAATACCGTTTTTGCGCATCACGCTCTTGAATGCCCGCAGCACTTCAATCTGGGTGGTCACGTCCAGCGCGGTGGTCGGTTCGTCAAAGATCACCACCTTCGGTTGACCAATCAGCGCCATCGCCGCCGACAGGCGCTGAAGCTGGCCACCGGAAACCTGATGCGGGTAACGGTCGCCGATAGTGTCGGGATTGGGCAGCGACAGGGCCCGGAACAGCTCGACCGCCAGCGTCCGCGCCGCATCAACCGGCATCAGGCCATGGATGCGGGTGACTTCGATCACCTGATCCATGATCGTCGCTGCCGGGTTAAAGGCGGCAGCAGCGCTTTGCGGCACATAGGCGACCTTGGTCCCGCGCACATCGGCACGGTCCTTTTCACTGAGCTGCACCATGTCCTGACCGTCAACGGTCACACTGCCGCCGCTGATCCGGCAGCCGGTGCGGGTATACCCCATCAGGGTCAGGGCAATGGTGGTCTTGCCCGAACCGCTTTCGCCAATCAGGGCGACAATTTCACCGGGGGCAATGTCAAAGGAAACGCCCTTGATGATCTCGACCGTGCGACCGGCGTCGGTTTTGGCAGCAACCTTCAGGTCGCGGATCTCTACCAGCTGGCTCATGCATCACTCCGATCGCGGATTTTTTGCGGCAGGTTGTCAATCAGCAGATTGACGCTGATGGTCAGGGTGGCAATCGCCAGACAGGGGAAAATCACCGCCGGAGCCCCGAACGACAGGCCACTGATGTTTTCACGCACCATCGCGCCCCAGTCGGCATAGGGCGGCTGCACCCCCAGCCCAAGGAACGACAGGCCCGACAGCAGCAGAACGGTGAACACGAACCGCAAGCCAAGGTCGGTCAGCACCGGACCAAGGATGTTCGGCAGGATTTCCGACAAAATCAGGTACAGCGTGCCTTCGCCACGGATGCGGGCGACGGTGACGAAATCCATGGTGTTGATGTTGACCGCCAGCGCCCGGGCAAAGCGGAACGACCCCGGCACATAGACGGCGGCCATGGTCAGCACCAGCACCGGCAGCGACGAACCGACAGCCGCCACCACCACCAGCCCGAACAGCTTGCTGGGAATCGAGTTCATCGCATCAAGGAACCGGCTGAGCACGGTGTCCAGCCAACCGCCCGAAACGGCAGCGACCATCCCCAGCGTCACCCCGATGGAACAGGCCAGCGTCACCGAGGCCAGCGAAATCCCCACCGTATAGCGGGCGCCCATCAACACGCGGGACAGGATGTCACGGCCCAGATAATCGGTGCCCATCCAGAACTTGTCACTGATCGGGGCCAGATAGTCATAGTCGACAATTTCGCCGACCGGATAGGGGATCACCCACGGGGCGACCAGCGCCACCACCACCCAGAACAGCAGAACCGAGAAACCGATAATCCCCACTAGGTTGAAACGATAGCCGGGCGTCCGGCGCGGAGCAGTCGTGGAAACAGGAGTGGTCATCGCAACCTCGGGTTCGCAAGAATGGCAATGATGTCGGCAATGGTGGTCAGCACCAGAAAGCCAAGGCAAAAGATCATCGCGCAGGTCTGGATCAACGGCAGATCGCGGGTCGCCACCGCATCGACCATCAGCTTGGCCACGCCGGGATAGTTGAAAATCGTCTCGACGATGATCACCCCGCCCAGCAGATAGGACAGCGACAGCGCCATGGCGTTGGCAATCGGCCCCAGCGCATTCGGCAGGGCATGACGCATGACAATCCGCCCCCGCGACGCGCCTTTCAGCAGGGCCATTTCGGCATAGGGGGTGTTGAGGGTTTCAACCACCGCCGCCCGGGTCATGCGGATCATCTGGGCCGACACCACAAAGGTCAGGGTAATCACCGGCATGGCAAACACGCGCAGCAATTCACCCAAAGAATGGACTTCATTGGCAAAGGCCAGCGCCGGCAGCCAGCCCAGCGACACCGAGAAAATCAGCACGGCGGTGGTGGCGACCATGAATTCGGGGATCGAGATCAGGCCGATGGTACACAACGTCACCACCCGGTCATACAACGACCCGCGCAGCATGGCCGAGGTAATCCCCAGAAACAGCGACAGCGGCACGGCGAACAGGGTGGTCACCGCCGCCAGCTTCAGGGTATTGATCAACCGCCCACCAATCAGGTCCATGATCGGACGCCCGTTGGCATAGGAGGTACCAAAGTCACCGGTCAACAGGCCCAGCAACCAGCGGCCATAGCGAAAAATCGCCGGATCATCGAGGTGCATCGCCTTGCGCAGACCAGCCACGGCCTCAGGCGTGGCAGCCTGACCCAACAGGATCGACGCGGTATCACCGGGGAGCATCGAGGTGGCAAAAAACACCGCAAACGACACGATCAGCAGCGTTATCACTGCGATCCCCAGTCGTCCGGCGATAAGGGAAAGAACCTGACTTTTCACACACCTGCTCCCTGGATTTGTACTGCTTGCTGCGAGGATGGTTCCCTGCCAGAGGACACCGCCTCGAAGGTACAGGAAGGGGGTCGGCCCCGGGTTGCTCCGGCGGGGGCACAAACGGCGCACGCACACGCACGGTCTGGCAAGTATCCTGCTGTTCCCTGACAGAAAACGACCCATTTCCTCGAACACTTGTTCATGAAACAGGAATGCCTCTAGCACTTATGCGCAACGGAAAACAGGAAACAATGGTCCGACAATCGTTTCATGTCATATGAAACACCCCACCCCGTCCGGATGGGCTGGCGTCGGGAACGGGACCAGACCAGGCTGGCCCCGTTTCCTGATGACGCCCTGAGGGTAACGCGCCTTAGCCTTCCAGCCAGACGTACTCGGCAAAGGCATAGCCCATCATGCCACCCAGCGGATTCGGCTCCAGACCGTTCAGCTTCCTGGAGTGGGCGGCAACGTTGGCCATGTAGGTCGGGATGATGGTCCCGGCGTTTTCCGACACCAGACCCTGCATTTCGCCGTAGATTTCCTTGCGCTTGGCGTTGTCCAGCTCGGCACGGGCTTCGACCAGCAGCTTGTCGAACCGTTCGGACTTGAAGCGGCTTTCGTTCCACGCTGCTTCCCCGGCATAGAACAGCGAGAACAGCAGGTCAGCGGTCGGGCGCGGGTTGATGTTGCCGAAGTGGATCGGCGCCTTCAGCCAGTAGTTATCCCAGTAACCATCGGCCGGAACGCGCTGGACATCAAGCTTCATGCCGATTTCCGACGCCGACTGTTGCAGGATCATCGCCATGTCGATCGACACGTCGGCGGCTTCGGACGCCACCACCGGCAGGGTCTGCCCCATCACCCCGGCCTTTTGCAGCAGGTGCTTGGCCTTGTCCGGATCATAGGCCTTGGGCTTCAGATCGGTGTTGCAATAGGGGTTGATCGGGGAAATCGGCTGATCGTTGGCGATGCTGCCGACGCCACGCAGGGCGGCTTTCAGGATCTGTTCGCGGTTGATCAGGTACTTCAGACCGTCAACAAAATCCTTCTGGTTACCCGGTGCCATGTCCAGACGGACATTGAGGTTGGTGTAGGCGCCGGACATGGTCTTTTGCACCACCACATCCGGGCGGTTTTCCACCAGACGGATCGAACGCGGGCCGATGGTGATCAGGTGGATATCGCCCGACAGCAGGGCATTGACGCGGGCGTTTTCGTCCGGGATGCCAAAGAATTCAAAGCTGTCGACGTGGGCGCCCTGCGCCTTGAAGTAATCGGTGTTCTTTTTCATGATCGAGCGCACGCCCGGCTCGAAGGTTTCGAGCTTGAATGCCCCGGTGCCGACGCCCTTGCTGAAGTCGGTGGTGCCGTTCTGCACGATCATGAAGTGGTGCATCGCCAGAATGGTCGGCAGGTCAGCGTTGGCGCTGGTCAGGGTGATCTGCACGGTGCGCGGATCAATCGCCTTCACGTCGCTCATCTGCTTGGCGATCTTGGCCACCTTGGAGCCAACCGCCGGGTCGAGGTGACGCTTCAGCGAGTACACCACGTCGTCGGCATCGAGCGTCTTGCCGTCGTGGAACTGCACGCCCTTGCGCAGGGTGACGGTCCACACCAGCGCGTCCTTGGTGTCCAGCGCTTCGGCCAGCTCGAACTGCGGGAAGCCGCTCTTGTCGAGGAAGGTCAGGCGGTTGTACAGCGCGCAACAGCGCACATAGTCGGTTGACAGCGAAGCCTTGGCCGGGTCGAGGGTGTCGGCGTTCGACGACGAATAGCCCACCGCCTTCAGGTGCCCACCAGACACCGGGGTGGCAGCGACGGCCGACATGGCGCGACCCAGAATGGTCCCGCCGACCGAAGTCGCGATACCGCCTGCCGCCATCATTTTCAACAGGTCACGACGGCTGGCGCCCCGGCGGATAGCATCTTCCACCATGGCGTTATCGGCTGCGGTCCAGTTCACAATCTTAGAATCGGTCATCGGAGCTCCCCATGAATTGAACGTGAAACGTCATCACTCTGGCGTATGGCGGCCTGCCCCGCAGGGTCTTGGGCCTTGCCATTGATCCGCCGCTGGCGGACCCATGCCTTCCTGGTCTGTTCGCATCCCACGACCCTGTTTGTTTTTTGAGCGGGCCGCTTTTTTATGCCATTCCAGTGTCGCCATTTTGAAACACCAGAGCTGCCGAATTACAGCCCCCCCACGGCAGAATATGTTGAAGTTGGTGGCCGCGACAGTATTTCAAAAGGGGGGCGCGACGAGCACACCCCCCTTTTTCGCGCCTGTTACGCCAGAGCAGCCCGCACGTCCGGGTCTTCCAGCGTCTGATCCAAAGTCAGCTTAGTCCGTTGAATAATCGCATCAATATCGCTATCAGTGCAGCACAGCGGCGGGGCATATCCCAGCACGCCATCGGCAAAGGCACGGATCACCAGACCGTTGTTCCACGCGCGGTCGAAAATGCGGCGGGACGGCTGGGCAGCGGCAGGGAATGGCGTCTTTTTTTCCTTGTCGACCACCAGTTCAATCGCCGCCAACATGCCGCGACCGCGCACATCGCCCACCAATGGGTGGTTTTTCAGGCTATTGAGGCCCTCCATCAGCCGTGCCCCGGCCTTGCGACCGTTTTCCAGCAGGCCGCCTTCGTACAGGCGCAGCACTTCCAGCCCCACCGCTGCCGACACCGGATGCGCCGAGTAGGTGTAGCCATGACCGACCGCGCTGCTGCCTGCCCCGTCGGCCAGTGTCTGGTAGACGTGCTCGCTCATGAACACCGCCCCCATCGGCACGTAGCCAGAGGTCAAACCCTTGGCAACAGTCAGGAAATCCGGCACCACGTCGTCTTCCGAACAGGCAAACAGCGGGCCGGTACGGCCGAATCCGGTGATCACTTCGTCGGCAACAAACAGGATGTCCAGCTCGCGGCACACATCGCGCATCGCCTTCATCCAGCCGGTCGGCGGCACCAGTACACCACCCGATCCCTGGATCGGCTCGGCATAAAATGCTGCCACCCGTTCCGGCCCGCCCAGCTCGGCGACCTTTTGCCGCAACTGCGCCACCGAGGCAGCAATCACCGCCGCCGGGTCCGAGCCGACCGGATTGCGGTAAACGTTGTGCGACGGAATTTTATGCTGCCAGGCATAGGGCACACTGAAACCGGCATGGAAGGCTGGCAGTGCGGTCAGGCCCGCACCGATGGTCGACGAGCCGTGATAGCCCTGTTCCAGCGAAATGAACTGGTCCTTGGCAGCCTTGCCGCGCATGTTCCAGTAATAGCGGATGAAGCGGATGGTGCTGTCCACCGCGTCCGAACCGCCCAGAGTGAAATAGACGTGGTTCAGGTCGCCCGGTGCCCGCTTGGCCAGCTCGGCGGCCAGTTCGATGGCAGGCTCGGAGCCCAGACCGAAATAGCCGGTGGCATAGGGCAGCGTACGCAACTGCTTGGCCGCCGCTTCGACAATGCTTTCATGGCCATAGCCCGCATTGACGCACCACAGGCCGGCAAAGCCGTCTACCAGTTGGTGGCCGGTGGAATCGGTCACCGTCGCGCCCGACGCCGACGCAATCACCCGCACACCCAGTTGTTCATGCGTCCGGTACGAGGCAACCGGATGCACCAGATGGGCACGGTCAAGGTCAATCAGGGAAGTGCTCACAATCATTTCTCCAGATCAGCCCAAAGCCTGATTGGCCAGGGCAAAGGTACGGGCAACAGCCGATCCGATCGGGGCAACTGGCTCGCCGCGCCGCATCACCACACCGCCACCGACATGGGCCAGACCGATCTCGCTCAGCCAGGGGGACAGGCCGGTGTCTTCGGTGGTATCAACGCGCAGGAACGCACCGGGACGCGCGGCGATGCAGAAGGAAATCAGCGCCTTGGCCTGATCGGCAGAGGCGGCCACCACCGGCCCGATCACCTCGCCCCGGCCAAAGGCACGCAGGGCGGCAAAGCCGACAATTGCCCCGTCGCGGCGCAGCACCGCAAACCGGCCGACCGACCGCAGGTAGGCCAGCAGTCCCGAACGGTCGCCGCCAAAGGCCGCCGTATCCAGCGCAATCAGGGCCGCCAGATCGACATCGCTTTCAAAGGCCACCGCGTCCGGGGCGATGCTTTCCGGCATTGCCGGCGCACCTGCGGGGATGCCCTGATGCTGCATCACCGTGCCGGTGCGCACAAAGCCCAGCTTTTCGTACAGCGGCAGGCCATCAGTGGTGGCCACCAGCCGCAGCGGGCGGTCAGCGGCCAGTTCAAACGCCGCATCCATCAACTTGCGGCCCAGACCGCGCCCGCGCATCGATTCATCAACGATCACCATGTTGATGGTCGCGCAATCAGTGCCATAGCAGGTGGTCAGCACGGTTCCGACCAGCCGTTCGCCGTCTTCGACCGCCACCACACCGGCACTGAGGTCCAGCGCCATGCGCCAGTCTTCCAGACGGTGCGGCCACACGGCTTGCCGCGACAAGGCCAGCGCACCGTCAAGATGCGACGGCAGGAATGCCACAAGATCAATTTGGGTTGCTTGCATAGGTTCAGATCCTCGTTACGACCTCCTTCTGTTGTAGCCGAAGACGCAGAGGAGATGGTTCCGTGGATCGGGGGGCAACGGCATAGCCAAGCACCGCAACGCACCCGAACGGCATCTTATGCTGTGCAGGCCGGGCGTCTCCGTTCGCCGGGGCCCCGTGAAGACGCCGCAATCATCCCGCCGCCAAACAGTCTGCCAAAACAGCCCCTTGATACAACACATTCTGCTTTGCAGCCGGGCAATTCAGTCCTGCACGCTGGCGCACCCCCCCTATGATGAAGTGCAGGGACAGAGCACGACCTGATGATCGTCACGCCGGTTGCTCCCCGCCCCCCTTCCCCGCCTCCTCCCCGCACAACGAGCAAGGACTGTCGGCCATGACCACCTTCCGCCCGAAGTACATCACCTTTGACTGCTACGGCACCCTGATCAACTTCCAGATGGCCGAAGCCGCCCGTGACCTGTACGGCGCGCAGCTCGACGAAGCCCGCATGCAGCAGGTCATCAAGAATTTCTCGGCCTATCGCTTTGACGAAATCATGGGCGACTGGAAGCCCTATGCCGAGGTGGTGCACAACTCGCTGGAACGCACCTGCAAGCGCAACGGTCTGGAATTCCGCGACGAAGACGCCAAAATGATCTACGAGCGCGTGCCGACATGGGGTCCGCATGCCGACGTTCCCGCCGGGCTGGCCAAGGTTGCCAGGGAAATCCCGCTGGTGGCGCTGTCGAACGCCATGAACTGCCAGATCATGTCCAACGTCGAAAAGCTGGGCGCGCCGTTCCACGCCGTCTATACCGCCGAGCAGGCGAACGCCTACAAGCCGCGTTTCCAGGCATTCGAGTACATGTTCGACATGCTGAACTGCAACCCCGAAGACATCCTGCACGTCTCGTCGTCGTTCCGGTACGACCTGATGTCGGCCCATGATCTGGGGATCAAGAACAAGGTGTGGGTCAACCGTGGTCACGAACCGGCCAACCCGTACTATGGTTACACCGAAATCGCCGACATCTCCGGCCTCGCCGGGGTGGTCGGGCTGTAACGCTCCCCTGAGGGACGCGCCGCAGGACAGTGGTCCGGCGGCGCGTCCTCAAGACCAACTTTAGACACGGGCGCAGGCCATGAAGTTCGAGTCCTATTGGCACGACAGTACCCCTCCGTTTACCAGCGCGGCCAGCGGGCCGGTCGAGGGTGAGTATGATGTTGCAGTGATCGGCGGCGGCTTTACCGGCCTGTCGGCGGCGCGCACGCTGGCCAGGGCTGGCGCCCGTGTGGTGGTGCTGGAGGCCGGGCACGTCGGTTGCGGCGCGTCGGGACGCAACGGCGGCCACCTGAACAACGGGCTGGCCCACAGCTTCCTTACCGCCAAGGCCCACCTTGGGGCCGAACAGGCCAAGGCGCTGTATCGCGCCCTTGATGATTCCATCGACACCATCGAACAGATCATCGCCGAAGAAACCATCGACTGCGATTTCCGCCGCTCGGGCAAGCTGAAGCTCGCCTCCAAGCCGCAGCACTTCGACGCCATCGCCCGCAACTTTGAGGCCATTCACGCCGAAGTCGATCCCGACACCGCCCTGTTGTCCCCCAAGGATCTGGAGCAGGAAGTCGGTGCCCCGTTCCACGGGGCGATGCTGTCCAAAAAAAGCGCCATGATGCACATGGGCCGCTATGTGGTCGGCCTCGCCACCGCCAGCACCCGCCATGGCGCGGTGATCTTTGAACAGGCCCCGGTCACTGCCCATGTGCAAAACGCTGGCAAACACACCCTGACCACCCCACGAGGCACCGTGCGGGCCAATCAGGTGCTGGTCGCCACCGGGGCCTATACCTCTGGCCCGTTCGGCTATTTCCGCCGCCGGGTCATTTCGGTCGGCAGTTTCCTGATTGCCACCCGCCCGTTGAGTGCCGCCGAAATCGCCAGTGTGGTTCCCGGCAACCGCACCTATGTCACCTCGATGAACATCGGCAACTATTTCCGCCTGTCCCCCGACAACCGGCTGATCTTTGGTGGCCGCGCACGCTTCTCCGCCACCTCCGACCAGCGGTCGGATGCCAAAAGCGGCGCCATCCTGCGCGAGGCGATGGTCAACCTTTTCCCGCAGTTATCCACAGTCGACATCGACTACTGCTGGGGCGGACTGGTGGACATGACCAAGGACCGTTACCCGCGTGCGGGCTACGTCGATGGCGTGTGGTACGCCATGGGATATTCCGGCCACGGGGCGCAACTGTCGTCGCATCTGGGCATGATCATGGCCGAGGCGATGCTGGGCCGCGAAGACCGCAACCCGCTGAAGGGCCTCGACTGGCCCGCCGTCCCCGGCCACTTCGGCAAGCCGTGGTTCCTGCCGCTGGTCGGGATGTATTACAAGTTTCTCGACAAGATTCAGTGATCACCAGAGTCCCGGACCGGCATCAGAGGGGGCGGCAGCATCGTACAGGTGGCCGCCCCTTGCGCTCGTAGCCAGTCATGGAACGCCTGTACCGCTGGCGACAGGGCACCGGCCCGGTGCAAAATGAAATAGGTTCCCGAAACGGCCTGAGCCGTGGCAAACGGTGCCACCAACCGCCCGGCAGCGAGACAGCGGGCGGCGGCACCACCGCCACCCCCAGCCCATCCTCGGCCGCTTGCAGAGCCACAAAGGTATGATCCACCGCCGCCAACGTAAAACTGCCATGACGGGCAGCGGCATCAAACGCACGCAGGGCATTCAGGGGCGGCAGGCGCATGGCACAGTTTTTCTCACACAAGCAAACCACTAAACTCGTTTGAAGACCTGCCGGACCGCCGCCTACAGTAACGGTCAGTTCTGGTGTTCCTTGCGAGTTTATCATGATTTCTCACCCCGTTATCCTGCGTTCTGCCACCCCCGACGACCTGCCGGAGATTACCCGCCTGTACGGCCATTACGTCACCACCTCCACCGCCACCTTTGACACTGAACCGCCCTCTGTTGAGAAAATAGCCGGGCGAATGGCCGCCATCCGCCAGATCAAGGCCCCCTTTCTGGTCGCCGAGGTTGATGGCGAGCTGGCGGGCTATGCCTATGCCACCGCCTATCGCCCGCGCCCGGCCTATGCCGGGACGGTGGAAAACTCACTGTATCTGGCACCGCACCACACCGGGCGAGGACTGGGCCGCCTCCTGCTGAACCACCTGATCGCCGACTGCCAGCAAACAGGCTTTCGCCAGATGATTGCCGTCGTTGCGGGCAGCGACAACATCGCCTCACTGGCCTTGCACCAGTCCTGCGGCTTTGTGGTGGCCGGACGGTTGACCAATGTCGGCTACAAGTTTGATCGCTGGCTGGACACCACCCTGCTACAGAGAGCCTTATGAGCCTGCCCTTTCGCTGGCTGTGCCTCAGCCGGATCGGCACCTGCCGTGCCACCATGGCCTATTCCGCCACCCTGCTGAAACAGGCACATCCATGATGCCCTGACTCAAAAGCAAACCCCAAAAAGTAAACCAGCGCCGGGAGGGGAACCGGCGCTGGCTTTCTTCTCATCTGCACGAGGCTGGTGTTCAGCCCAGCCCGCCGACGTGGAAGGTCTTCATTTCAAGGTATTCTTCGATGCCGCACTGGGCACCTTCGCGGCCCAGACCGGACTGCTTGACCCCGCCGAACGGCGCCACTTCGGTGGAGATCGCCCCGGTGTTGAGGCCGATCATCCCCGCTTCCAGCGCCTCGGCCACCCGCCAGGCCCGCTTCAGGCTTTCGGTGTAGAAATAGGCGGCCAGACCGAACGGCGTGCCGTTGGCAATCGCCAGCGCTTCCTCTTCCGTTTCAAAGCGGAACAGCGGGGCCACCGGGCCAAAGGTTTCTTCGTTGGCCAGCAGCATGTCGGCAGAGGCATTGGCCAGCACCACCGGCGTTGCGTACTGCGCTTCGCTCGGGGCGGTGCAGGTGGAGATGATCGACGCGCCCTTGTCCAGTGCATCGGCAACGTGGCGGTTGATCTTGTCGATCGCCGCATCATTGATCATCGGGCCGATATCGACACCGTCAACGGTGCCCGGACCAACCTTCATTGCCGACACCCGCGCCGCCAGCTTGCTGGCGAATGCGTCATAGACCCCGGCCTGCACCAGAATGCGGTTGGCGCAGACACAGGTCTGGCCACCGTTGCGGAACTTCGACACCAGTGCGCCTTCAACGGCGCTATCGACGTCGGCATCATCAAAGACAATGAACGGCGCGTTGCCGCCCAGTTCCAGACTCAGGCGCTTGATGCTGTCGGCAGCGCCGCGCATCAGCAGGGCGCCAACGCGGGTCGAGCCGGTGAACGAAATCTTGCGCACCGTCAGGTTGGCCATGATTTCATCGCCAATACCGGTCGGCAGGCCGGTGACGATGTTGATTACCCCGGCCGGAATCCCGGCCCGTTCGGCCAGCACACCCAGTGCCAGCGCCGAATAGGGGGTGAACTCGGACGGCTTGATCACCACGGTACAGCCTGCGGCCAGCGCCGGAGCAACCTTGCGGGTGATCATCGCGTTGGGGAAGTTCCACGGGGTAATGATCCCGCACACCCCGACCGGCTCTTTCAGCAGCAGAATGCGGCGGTCAGCGGTCGGCGACGGCACCGAGCCCCCGGCAACGCGGCGGGCCTCTTCGGCGAACCATTTGACGAACGACGCGCCATAACGGATTTCACCACGGGCTTCGGCCAGCGGTTTGCCCTGTTCAAAGGTCAGAATCTGCGCCAGGTCTTCCAGATGTTCGATCATCAGGCCGTACCATGCTTCCAGCAGGGCGGCGCGCTCGGCATGGGTCTTTTTGCGCCAGCTGGCAAAGGCGACGTTGGCCGCCTCGATGGCCGCGCGGGTTTCTTCGGCCCCTTGATCGGGCACCGTCCCCAGCTCGGTGCGGGTGGCCGGATTGGTCACCGACACCGTTTGGCCGGATGCAGCATCACACCACACCCCGTTGATCAGGGCTTGCTGGCGGAACAGGCTGGGATCGTTAAGCGACAACATGGCAGGCCCTCTATGGTGTGTGCGTTACGGGGAAAGAGTCCGCAAAGATTAAAGACTGATCAGCACGCTCTTGCTCTTGCGGTTGGCCTGATAGGCCTCGCGCCCAAGGTCCTTGCCAATCCCTGATTGCTTGTAGCCGCCGGTCGGCAGGATGTGGTCGCGGGACCGACTGTAGCGGTTGACCCACACCGTCCCGGCCTGCAACGCCTGCGTCAGGCGGATGGCGCGCGACAGGTCGCGGGTGAACAGGCCCGCCGCCAGCCCATAGGTCGGGTGGTCGGCCAGCGCCAGGGCTTCGGCTTCGTCGTGGAAGCTCTGGATGGTCAGCACCGGCCCGAAAATTTCTTCCCGCACCGCCGGAGAGTTCTCGGTGACGTTGCCCAGCAGGGTCGGGGCATAAAAATAGCCCGGACGGTCGAGGCGCTCGCCGCCCAGCAGGCACTCCGCTCCGGCGGCTTTCGAGGCTTCGACAATGCTGCTCATGCGGGCAATCTGGCGTTCCGAGATGATCGGCGCGTAATCGGTCAGCTCGTCCCACGTCGGGCCGGGGCGGATCACCGTCATGCGGGCAATCAGGCGCGCGGTCAGTTCGTCGGCAACGCTGTCCTGTACAATCACCCGTGACCCGGCAACGCACGCCTGTCCGGCGTTGCCCAGAATGCTGCGCGCAATGGCGTCGGCTGTCTGGTCCAGATCGGCATCGGCAAACACCACCTGCGGGCTTTTGCCCCCCAATTCCAGCGTCATCGGCTTGACGCCGGTGCGGGCAATGTTGGCCATGATCGCCGACCCGGCCCCGGTCGAGCCGGTAAAGCTGACCTTGGCAATGTCCGGGTGGCCAGTCAGCGCATTGCCGGTGGTCGGGCCATCGCCCAACACAATGTTGATCAGACCGGCGGGCAGGCCCGCCTTTTCGGCCAGTTCGGTCATGTACAGGGTGGCGAACGGCGTCATTTCGGACGGCTTCAGCACCACCGCATTGCCAGCCGCCAGCGCAGGCCCCAGTTTCCAGCCCGCCATCGACAGCGGGAAATTCCACGGCGTGATCGCCCCGACCACCCCGTAAGGCTCGGTCATGATCATGCCTAGCGAGTTGCCATCGGTCGGCACCAGATCGCTGCCTTCCTTGTCGGCAAATTCGGCAAAGAACCGAATCTGCTCGGCAGTCACCGCGATGTCGCCCGCGATCAGATGGCCGACCGGGCGGGTGGAGGCCACCGCCTCCAGCTTCGCCAGCGTCTCGCCGTGCTGTTCGATCAGGTCGGCCCAGCGTTGCAGGATTTTGGTCCGCTCACGCGGGCGCAGGGTACCCCAGCCGCTGGTCTTCAGCGCCTGTTTGGCGGTCTGCACCGCCTGATCCACCAGTGCCGCATCGGCAATCGGGCAATCGGCAAAGGCCACCGCGTCGGACGGGCGGTAAAGGGTCATCCCCTCACGCGCCGCCACATAGGTTCCGCCGATATAGTGACCCTGCGGCAGGGTCAGGCTGTTGGGGTCAAAGCTCAGCGACATGACTTATCCTTGTTGTGACTGATACGGCCGCAGGGAGACGCAAACAAAAGGCTTATTCCATCACGGTGACGTAGATCTTGCGCACCGTCTCGATGGTCTTCCACACGCCGGTAAAGCCCGGCTTCATCACAAAGCTGTCGCCCGCACGGTAGATCACCGGCTCGCAGCCGTCGGGAGTGATTTCGACCACCCCGGACAGGATGTAGCAGAACTCAAAGGTACCGCCCTTGATCGAACGGGTTTCGCCCGGCGTCGCCTGCCAGATGCCGGTGTGGATCATTTCGTCGCGCGACACGTCCAGCGGCCAGCAGGTGAAGTCCGGATCACCGGCAATCAGGCGTTCGGGCAGCGGCTTGCTTTCCTTCGGGGCGAAGGTCGGGGCGTAATCGAGCGTCTTCAGCAGGTCGGACATCTTCACGTCGGTCATCATTCAGTCCTTGTCGAAAAGAGATTAATAGCCGCGCTGGCGGTCGACCTGACCGACCATCGCTTCGCCAGCCTGATGGCGGCAGATGTTGGCAATCACCGCCTGTGCCGCCGTCACCGGCTGGGTCACACTGGCGATGTGCGGGGTAATCAGAACCCGCGGATGACTCCACAGCGGATGGTCGGGCGGCAGCGGTTCCGGGTCGGTGACATCCAGCACCGCGCTGGCCAGATGGCCGCTGTCCAGCGCCGCCAACAGCGCCGCCTGATCCAGTTGCGGGCCGCGCCCGACGTGCACCAGACTGGCCCCGGCAGGCAGGGTGGCAAACAGGCGGGCATCCAGCAGGCCGCGCGTTTCCGGCGTCAGCGGCAGCAGGCAAATCAGCACATCGCACTGGGCAAGGAAGGTGTCGAGGGTTTCCGTCCCGCTGTAGCAGGTGACGCCGTCAATGCTGCGCGGCGAACGGCTCCAGCCCAGCAGCGGAAAGCCGAACGGCCGCAAGCTGTCGAGCACCGCCGTCCCCAGCATCCCCAGCCCCAGCACACCAACCCGCCGTTCCGACGCCTGCCGCACCGGCAGAATCCGCCATTCCGCCCGCTGTTGCTGGCTGAGATAAGCCGGCAGGTTGCGATGGACCGCCAGCACCGACAGGGTGACGTATTCCTGCATCATCCGCACGATGCCGTCTTCGACCATCCGCACCACCTGCAAGCTGTCCGGCAACTGGTCGAGCGGGAACTGGTCAACCCCGGCGCCGATCGAAAACAGCACCTCAAGGTTCCGGTACTGCTCCAGATCCTTGGGCACCGTCCAGGTCAGCAGATAGCGCACCGCGTCGGGATCAACCGTTGCCGGGTCCATCGAAAAGGCAACATCCGGCAGGCTGGCCGCAAAGGCATCGGCAAAAATCTGCCCACGCACCGGATCAGAGTTGAACAGGAAGGTCATCGCGCTTTCTTTCCCTTGCCGCCGCCCGGGCGATCCGCCCAAGGCGGCCCGGCCCACACAGCCTTCATAGTCTGAGCAAAACACTGGGGCAGGCAGCGCAGCGAATGATGCCGAAAATGGCGGTTTTTCAGTCAAATATTGCAAAGGCCATTGAATCGAGAGCGGAATATATGGCACCGCTTCCCTTAGTCTCATCTTGACCCAAACGGCGCGTGCCGTATGGTCAGAGTGTCCTGCCGGTTGCACCCCGTCGGCCTTGCCGGAGACCATGAGGTATACCGTGTCCGAGTCTGTTTCCGAGTCCATGCAGCTTGAGTCGTTCCAGCTTTCCGCCATCGATATCGCTGATGCCGATCTGGCCATGCTGCACGCCCTGTCGATCAGCGTCACCTGGCCCCACCGGGCCGAGGACTGGCAATTCATGCTCGACAGTGGCCGCGGCATCGCCGCCGTCGATGAAATCGGCCGGGTGGTCGGATCAGCGATGTGGTTCCCCGAGGAAGACAATTTTGCCACCATCGGCATGGTGATCACCTCGCCGCGCCTGCAAATGCATGGTGCTGCCCACTGGCTGATGGACCATGCCTTGCGCGACCTGCAAGGCTATCGTCTGGGTCTGAACGCCACCCGTCCCGCCGAGCGGCTGTACCGCTCGCTGGGCTTCCGCGATGAAGGGCTGGTCTATCAGCATCAGGGCGAAGTCCAGACCGCTCCCCCGGCTCCGGCGCTGGAGGCTGGCGAAGTCCTGCGTCCAGTGACGCCCGAGGACCACAAGGCCCTGATTGCCCTCGACAAGCAGGCCTTCCGCGCCGGGCGCCGGGTGCTGATGAACCGGCTGTTTCCGCTGTCAACCGGCATGGTACTGGAACGCAACGGCAAGATCGTCGCCTTCAGCCTGTGCCGTCCCTTTGGCCGTGGCCATGTGGTCGGCCCGCTGATTGCCGCCAATGACCGCGATGCGGTGATGGTCCTGCGCCCGCATGTGGTCGCGTTGCAGGGCCGGTTCCTGCGGCTGGATACCCGCCAGAAAAACGCGCCGTTTTCGGACTATCTGCTGAGCTGCGGCATTCCGCTGTTCGACACCGTGACCACCATGGCGCTCGGCTGCTCGTGGACCACCAACCAGCAAGCCGGGGCTCCGCTGACCTACGGGCTGGTGGCGCAGACGCTGGGGTGAGGGCGTCGGTTCGCTCGGTGTAAGCCGTGGGGCTTTTGTTGTGAGGGAAGGGAAGTGCGGGCTCTGCCCGCGCCCGCAAAGGGCCGGAGGGCCCTTTGATCCCGGGAGTTGGGTGTGGGAATGCGAAAAGCCCCCTGGCGTGAGCCGGGGGGCTTTTTGGTATTTTGGTTGCGGGGGCCAGATGTTGCTTCGCTTACGCTTCGCTGCCCTTGGCGTCCGGGCGGAGGGCTGCGCCCTCCTGACGCCTGCGGGTGACCTGACTTCCTCGTCAGTTCAAATCTGAACTCATAAGCTAAATACAGAACGGCCCCTTAGCTTGCGCCAAGGGGCCGTTCTGTATTT
>NZ_FTOA01000016.1 GCF_900156605.1 Insolitispirillum peregrinum
CTGATCCGTCATCCGGCGGTGGCGCAGGCGGTGGTTGATGCGGTGGGGGAAACCCCGGCGCGGCGGCGACTGGCGGCGTTCGTGGTGCCGTGCGATCCGGCACAGCCGCCGCTGCTGGCCGACCTGCGCACGCATCTGGCGGCCCTGCTGCCAGCCTACATGGTGCCGGGGCTGTACGCACTGATCGATGCCGTGCCGCTGTCAGCCAACGGCAAGCTCGACCGTCGCCGCTTGCCGGAGGTCCGCAACGATGATGCCCCCCGCCCGGTCGAGCGTCCGCACTCCGATCTGGAGGCGGTGATTGCCGAGGTGGTGGCGTCGCACCTCGCCGTCCCCGTTGTCGGGCGGCAGGAGGCCTTTTTCGAGGTGGGAGCCACCTCGCTGTCATTGATTGCCATCCATCGCGACCTGCAACAGCGCCTGCAGCGCGAGCTGCCGCTGCTGGTGCTGTTTGAACATCCGACCGTTCAGGGCGTGGCCGCCTTTCTGCAGGGCGCACAGGACGACAGTCAGGACCATGCCAACCACCGTGCCGAGCGCCGCCGTGATGCGCGCGCCGCACGCCGGAGCGTCCGTCGCCCGGTTGAGGAGAATGTTTGATGACCCATGTTTCTTCGCTGCCGTTCTGCCCCGACGAGCTGGCCGATGCCATCGCGGTGATCGGGATGGCGGGCCGCTTCCCCGGGGCTGATACCCTTGCGGCCTTCTGGGAGATGATCCTGAGCGGCACCGATGGCGTGCGCCGCTTTACCCGGGAAGAACTGGCCGCCGCCGGGGTGCCGCAGGCCAGCCGCGAGCACCCGGACTATGTGCCTGCCGCCGCCATTCTCGATGGCGTTGACCTGTTCGACGCCAGCCTGTTCGGCATCCCGGCGCAGGAAGCGGCGCTGATTGATCCGCAGCACCGGCTGTTCCTGACCTGCGCGTGGGAAGCGCTGGAAGGCGCGGGCTATCCCCCCGGTGACCACCCGTTGCCGGTGGGAGTGTTTGCGGGCTCGAGCCTCAGCACCTACCTGTCTCCGGCCCCCGGCGACGCGGGCGGAGAGCAGGGAGCCGCCCGCCTGCAACGGCTGATCGGCAACGACAAGGACTATCTCACCACCCGCGTTTCCCACCGGCTGAACCTGACCGGCCCGAGTGTGGCGGTGCAGACCGCCTGTTCGACCTCGCTGGTGGCGGTCCATCTGGCCTGCCAGAGCCTGTTGTCGGGCGAATGTGACATGGCGCTGGCCGGTGGGGTGTCGATCACCCTGCCGCAGACGGCGGGCTATCGCTATCAGGATGGCCTGATCCTGTCGCCGGATGGCTGTTGCCGTCCGTTTGATGCGGCAGCGGGCGGGACGCTGAATGGCAACGGGGTGGGGGCGGTGCTGCTGAAGCCGCTGCCGCAGGCCCTGCGCGATGGCGACATCATTCACGCGGTGATTCGCGGCTCGGCGGTCACCAACGACGGCAGCGGCAAGGCGGGCTATACCGCTCCCAGTGTCTCCGGCGAGCTGCGCACCATCCGCGAGGCGCTGGCCGTCGCCGGGGTCGGGGCGGACTCCATCGGCTATGTCGAAGCCCACGGCACCGGCACGGCGCTGGGGGATCCGATTGAAATGGAGGCCCTGACGCGGGTGTTCCGCCTCGATGGGGCCGCCACCGGTGGCTGTGCCGTTGGCTCGGTGAAGGCCAACATCGGCCATCTTGACGCCGCGGCGGGCGTCACCAGCCTGATCAAGGCGGTGCTGGCGGTGCGGGAAGGGATGATCCCTCCGCTGGCACACTTTACCGCGCTCAATCCGCGCATCGCGGCCGAGCAGTCGCCGTTCCGCTTTCCCACCACCGCCGAACCATGGCCGGAGGCGCTGCCTGTTCGCCGTGCCGGGGTCAGTTCGTTCGGGTTTGGCGGCACCAATGTCCATCTGGTGATCGAACAGGCCCCGCTGCTGCCGGTGGCGGCGAGCGGAGAAGACGACGACCAGTTGCCGGTGATCCTGCCGCTGTCGGCCCGTCTGCCGGATGGCGTTACCGAATTGGCCGCCCGCTATCGCCAGTCGCTGGAGGGGACGGTTGCCCCGGCGGCGCTGGCCTGGACGGCGGCCTGCCATCGCCGCAGCTTTGCCGCGCGGGCGGTGGTGGTGGTGCCGCGTGGTGCCGACGCCGGGCGACAACTGCAGGACGCCTTGCGCGATGTGGTTCCGCTGACCTCGGCGGCGGCTCCCCGGGTGGCATTCCAGTTTTCCGGTCAGGGCGGGCTGTATCCCGGCGTGGCCGCCGAGCTGTACCGGGCGGTTCCGGTCTTCCGGGCTGCCTTCGAGGCGCTGGGGACGCTGGTATCCGCGCCGGTGCGGGCCTGGCTGCTGTCGCCCGCCTCTGCCGATCTGCCGGTTGCCTCGGCCATCGTCCAGCCGGGCCTGCTGGCCTACCAACTGGCGCAGGTCGGCATGTGGCAGCGGCTGGGCATCGAGCCGCAGGCGGTGCTGGGGCATAGCGTCGGTGAAGTGGCGGCGGCGGTGGTTGCCGGATTGTTGACCCCGGCGCAAGCGATGGCGCTGGCGACCACCCGTGGCGAACTGGCCGACCGGCTGGCCGAGCCGGGGTTGATGGTGGCCATTCTGGCCCCGGAAGCCGAGGTGTCGGCAGCTCTTGCCCCCTATGCGCAGGATGTGGCGCTGGCGACGGTCAACGGTCCGGCGGAATGCGTGATTGCCGGTCGTCAGCCTGCGGTCGAGGCTGTTGTCGGGCATTTCCATGCCCGCGAGGTGGTGACGCGCCCCCTGCGCATCACCCATCCGTTCCATGCCCCAACCATCGAACCGCTGCTGGAGCCGCTGGCGGCGGCGGCGCCGGTCAGTGCCGACACGCCCCGCCTGCCGTTCTACGCCGGGCTGCTCGGGCGGCCCTGGCAGAGTGGCGAGGTGATGGACGGCGCCTATTGGGCGCGCCATCTGCGCCAGACCGTGCGCTATGACCGTGCCCTGCCGTCGTTGCTGGATGATGGCTATGATGTGGTGCTGGAAATCGGTCCCCATGCCACCCTGACCCGTCTGGGACGCCAGCAGGCCCCGGCGACGCTGTTTGTCAGCACCGTGGAACGGGGCCGGGTGCTGGATGCCTGCGCCAGTGCGCTGGCGGCGCTGTGGCTGGCCGGGGCCGATCTGGTCTGGTCCGGGGCGTTGCAGCCGCAGACCAGGGTCAGGGCACCGACCTATCCCTTTGCGCCGGAACGCCACTGGCACCCGCTGGCCGGGCGGTTGAGCGGCAGCGGGCGGGACCCGTGGCCGGAGATGTGCCGGGCGGTCGGGGCGTTCAGTCAGGCCGCTGCCGCACTGGTCGAGCTGGATCAGCACCCGCTGCGCGAACAGCACCTCGAAGCCCTGTGTGCCGCCGGGGTGGCATGGGCCTTTGCTGCCCTCGGCTTCCGCGACGGGCTGGAGGCGACGGCGCTGTGTCAGGCGATGGCGATTGCCGCCCCTCATCATGATCTGGTCTGCCGTCTGCTCGACGGGTTGGAGGCGGCGGGCCGGATTGAGCGCGACGGCGGCGTCTATCGTGCGTTGCGCGTTCCCGATGAGGACGAACTGGCGATGCTGCGCCAGCAGGCCGAACCGTTGTGGCAGGTGTGGGGGGCGATGAAGGATATCACCCTGCGCGCCATTGACGCCCTGCCTGCCATGCTGCGTGGGACGGTCAACCCGCGCGAGGTGCTGTTTGGCGATGGCTCGCTGGACGAGGCGCGGGCGGTCTATTCCGAATTGCCGAACTCGCGCTATTTCAATGGCTTGATCCGCGAGGCCGTACGGGCTTTTCTCGCCGCCGAGGACGGGCAGGGGCCGCTCCGGCTGCTGGAAATCGGCGGCGGGACGGCGGCGACCACCGAACGGCTGCTGCCCCTGCTGCCGCCCGACCGCACCACCTATACCTTCACCGACATTTCGCCGGTGTTCCTGAACGCCGCCCGGCGGCGGTTCCTCGACTATCCGTTCCTGCACACGGCCCGTTTTGACGTCAGCCGTGATCCGGTCGCGCAGGGGCTGGAGGCGGGGGCTCAGGATATGGTGGTGGCGGCCAACGTGATGCACGCCGCCGCCGATCTGGGCGAGGCGGTGGCCAACGCCCGCCGTCTGCTGCGACCCGGTGGCTTGTTCCTGCTGTATGAAATCACCCGCCCCAACCTGCTGGGCGAAATCACCACCGGCCTGCTGATGGACCCGGTGCGGGATACCGACCGCCGAGGGCTTCAGCCGATGGTTGACGAGGCGGGCTGGCGGCGGGTGCTGGCTGAACAGGGCTTTGAGGCGGTCGAGGTTGTGCCTGCCGCCGACCATCCGGCGGCCTGTCTGCCCGAACGGGTGATTCTGGCGCGGTTGTCATCCACGGGCCAGCCCGATCATCAGCGTGATGATGTGTTCTATGCCACCCGCTGGGAACCGGCCCCCGCTGCCACCCTGCCGCCGTCGCTGGCCGGGCAGCAGTGGGTGTTGCTGGTCGCGGAGGCCGAGACGGGGACTCTCTGGCTGTGCGCGCTGCAGGACGCCTTGCGGGAAAAGGGTGCCGATGTGTGCCTGATACACGATCTGACCTCCGCCGAGGCCGTGGCTGGGGCGGTCCGTGCCCTGCCGACGGCGGCACAGCGGCGGGTGGTTGACCTGCGGGCGGCGCTGCCTCTGCCAGACCTGCCGCTGCCCGAGCTACAGCGCCACCTGTGCGGCGGTTTGCTGCATGTGCTGGCCGGGTTCGAGGTTGCCGGAGTGGCTTTGGGGACGCTGGCGGTGGTGACGCGCGGGGCGCAGGCCGTGGCAGAGGGGCACGCCCTGCGGCCAGAGCTGGCGCCGCTGTGGGGAATGGCGCGGGTGGTTGCTCTGGGGCACCCGGAACTGGCCTGCCGCCAACGTGACCTGCCGCTGTCCGGCGAGGTGTCCCCAGCCGACCTGCTGGCAAGTCTGGCCGATGCCGACAGCGAGCCGCTGCTGGCCCTGCGTCCCGAACAGGGCGGCCTGTGGCGGCCGCGTGTGCAGCGTCAGGACCTGCAGGCGTTGCCGCCACAGGCCGCGCCGGTCGCCGCCGATGGCTGGCAGGTGATTGCCGGTGGTTTCGGCGGGCTGGGGATGACGCTGGCCGTCTGGCTGGCGGAGCACGGCGCACGCCGGATTGCCCTGCTGGGACGCTCTGCACCGTCGCCCGAGGCGGTGGCAACGATTGCCCGCCTGCGGCAACAGGGGGTAACGGTGGCCGAGCTGCGCGCCGACCTGACCGATCCGGCGACGCTGGAGCGGGCCTTTGACCAGCTCGAGGGCGACATTCGCGGCCTGTACCACTGTGCTGTTACCCGCACCCTGCCGGTGGAGGCCGACAGCGACCCGTGGGCGGCGTTCGGGGCGGTGATGGCCCCGAAGGTCGAAGGTGCCTGGGCGCTGCATCGCCTGTCGCTGGAACGCCGCTGGCCGCTGGAGGCCTTTGTGCTGTTCTCGTCGTCGGTCAGCGTGGTTCCGGCCTACGGCCTGCCACACTATGTCGCTGCCAACAGCTTTCTTGATGCGCTGGCGCAGGCGCGACAGGCGCAGGGCTTGCCGGCCCAGAGCATCAGTTGGGGGGCGTGGCTGGAGGTCGGCGCGGTGGCCGACCCGGCGCAGGCCGAGCACCTGCGGCGCGGTGGTCTGCGCGGTTTCCGTCCAGCCGAGGGGCTGGCGCTGTTTGCCCGTGTGCGGGAACGGGCCTGTGCCCATCTGGCGGTGATGGATGTGGACTGGACCGCCCTGCTGCGCCAGTACGCCAAGGGCGGCATTCCTCCGGTGTTTGCCGCTGTCGCCGGGGCAGTACGGTCACCGGTGGGCGGCATGGTGAAACCCGATGCCATCGCTGGCACCGGACGGGATGATGCCTTCCTCGCCCGGTTGCAGGCCGCAGGCAGCCCTGAACGGGCCGAAAGCCTGCTGCGCGACTGGTTGCGGGGCCGTTTTGCCCGTCTGCTCAACCGTCCAGCCGAGCGGATCAGCGATCAGGGGAACCTGATTGAACAGGGGCTGGACTCGCTGATGTTCATTGAAATGTCGGGCGGGTTGGGAACGGCGCTGGGCGTGCGGCTGTCCCCCAGTGAGCTGCTGCGTACCTTCACCGTTGCCGGGATCGCCGCCAGCCTGACCCCCCGGCTGTGGGGAGACACGGGAGCTGCTCCCGAGGCCGCGCCGGAGCCGGAGGTTGATCTGCCGTCGCTGTTGCAGGACCGTCCGCACGACCGCCATCTGCCGTTCCCGTTGACCGATGTCCAGCAAGCCTACTGGATCGGGCGGCGGCAGGAACTGGAACTGGGGAATGTCGCCTGTCAGGGCTACACCGAGTTCGACTGCCTCGACCTTGATCGCCCCCGCCTGCAACGGGCGTGGCAGACGGTGATCGACCGCCACGAGATGCTGCGGGTGGTGATCGGCGAAGACGGCCAGCAGCGCATTCTGTCCGATGTGCCGCCCTATCGCTTTGCCTGCCTTGACCTGCGCGATCTGGACCCGCCTGACCGTGAGCAACGGCTGGCCGACCTGCGCCATGATCTGTCGCACAAGGTCCGGGATCCGGCCTGCTGGCCGCTGTTTGATATCCGGGTCAGCCTGATCGACGACCAGCGGACCCGCCTGCATGTCGGGATCGACAACGTGGCCATTGATGGCCGCAGCATCGGCATTGTGCTGGCCGAATGGAGCGCACTGTACTTCGAACCGGCGCTGGCCCTGCCTGCGGTGCCGCTGTCGTTCCGCGATTACGTGCTTGCCTTTGACGCCTACCGGCAGACGGCGGGCTATCAGCGGGCCCGCCGGTATTGGCTGGATCGTTTGCCCGACCTGCCGCCTGCTCCTGATCTGCCGCTGTGGCGTGACCCGGAAAGCATCGACCATCCGCGCTTTGTCCGTCATCACTTCCGGCTGGACGCCGGGCAGTGGGGGGCGCTGAAAGCCGCTGCTGCCGGGCGCGGGATGACCGCCGCCGGGGTGCTGCTGGCCGCCTATGGCGAGGTGCTGGGACGCTGGAGCAAATCGCCGTGCCTGACCATCAACGCGCCGGTGTTCACCCGCCTGCCGGTGCATCCGGCAATTCAGGACGTGGTGGGGGAATTTACCTCCAACGTGCTGGTTGGTCTGGACACCGCCGGAGGGAGCTTTGCCACCCGGGCGCAGGCTGCCCAGCACCGCCTGTTGTCTGACCTGCATCACAGTGTGGTCAGCGGCATTGAAGTGGTGCGGGCGATGATGAAGGACGGTGCCAACGCCCGTGGGGCGGCGATGCCGGTGGTCTTTACCAGCACCTTTGGTCTGGCGGGAACGGCGGATACCAGCTTTGCCCATCATATCAGCGCCTTTTCCCGCTTTGGGCAGGAAGTGTTCAACATCAGCCAGACGCCGCAGGTGTGGCTGGACAACCATGTCCACGACCTCGACGGCGGTCTGGGGGTGAACTGGGATGTGGTGGAGGGCCTGTTTGCACCGGGGGTGATCGAGGCGATGTTTGCCACCTATCACCAGCTGTTGCAGGGTCTGGCCGAGGGTCCGGCGTTGTGGGAAGCGGTGCAGCCGGTGGCGCTGCCCGCCGACCAGCAGGCCGAGCGGGCAGCGGTCAATGCCACCGCGGCCGATCTGGGGCCGGATGAGCTGTTGCACCGTCCGCTGCTGGCGCAGGCCCTGCGCACGCCGCAGGCGGTGGCGCTGATCACCCCGCATCAAAGCCTGACCTATGGCGAGATGGCCGGGCTGGCGCTGGGGCTGGCCGGGCAGCTCAGCCCGCTGTGCCAGAAACAGGGGCCGCATGTGCCGCTGGTGGCGGTGGCTTTGCCGAAGAGCTGGGAGCAGGTGGTGGCGGTGCTGGCGGTGCATCTGGCCGGAGCGGCCTATGTGCCGCTGGACCCCGAGCTGCCGCCCGCCCGCCGGGCGGTGGTGCTGGCCGAAGCGGCACCGGTGGCGGTGATCACCTCGGCGGCGCTGGCGGCGCAGGACTGGAGTGGCCTGCCGCTGCGGCTGGTCGAGGAGGCCCGCTGCCTGCCACTGCCCGCACAGGTGCCGCCTGCGCTGCAACGGCCGGACGATCTGGCCTATGTGATCTTTACCTCCGGCTCCACCGGCACCCCGAAGGGGGTGATGATGGATCACCGGGCGGTGCTGAACACCGTCCGCGACATCAACCAGCGCCATGGCGTCGGGCCGCAGGATGCGGTGTTTGCCCT
>NZ_FTOA01000017.1 GCF_900156605.1 Insolitispirillum peregrinum
CCGGCTCACGCCAGGGGGCTTTTTGCATTCCCGCACCCACTCCCGGGATCAAAGGGCCCTGCGGCCCTTTGCGGGCGCGGGCAGAGCCCGCATAAACTTCCTTCCTCCCCCTCTCATCAGCAAGCCTTTGCTACAGTCCTGTTGGCAAGACCACTACTGAGCAGCGTCAGGATGACGGCCCCTGCGACCATCAGTGCCCCGACCCACGGGGTAGCGGTCAGACCAAGGGGGGAGGCGACGACCAGCCCACCAATCCACGCGCCGAGGGCAATACCGAGATTGAACGCCGCGATATTGAGGGCAGAGGCAGTATCAACCGCTCCGGGACGGAACTGTTGTGCCTGTTTCACCACGTATAGCTGCAAGCCCGGTACGCTGGCAAACGACAGGAAGCCCAAGGCGGCAAGAGTCATCAGGGTTGGAATGATGGCATGCTGGGTCAGGCTGAACAGGGCCAGGATCACTGCCTGAGCGGAAAACAGCCAGGCCAGAGCCCGTACAGGATGGCGGTTGGCAAAAAAACCGCCTGACAGATTCCCGGCAGCAA
Organism: Insolitispirillum peregrinum; assembly: GCF_900156605.1. Taxonomy (GTDB): domain Bacteria; phylum Pseudomonadota; class Alphaproteobacteria; order Rhodospirillales; family Rhodospirillaceae; genus Insolitispirillum; species Insolitispirillum peregrinum. The sequence continues at coordinate 548 of NZ_FTOA01000017.1, forward strand.
TGGCAACACCGTACAGAATCAGGATCAGGCTGACATCTGACGCGGCAAAGCCGGTAACGGTTTCCAGAATGGTTGCCAGATAGGTGAAGGCGACAAAGGTTCCGCCATAGCCCAGCGCGGTCATGCCGAACACCAGCAACAGGGGGCCAGACGTAAGGACACGCACCTGCGCTGTCAGGGAGGCAACCGGAGCCTTGTGCAGGCGGGACGGCAGCAACACCGCCAGTGCGATGCAGGCGATGGCCCCCAGCACGGCGACAGCGGCAAAGGTTGCCCGCCAGCCCCACTGTTGGCCGATCCAGGTTCCCAGCGGCACACCGGTGACAATCGCCACCGTCAACCCCATGAACATCAGGGCAATGGCCGAGGCCCGGCGGTTTTCCGGCACCAGATCGGCGGCAATGGTCGAGCCGAGGGAAAAGAATACGCCGTGGGCAAAGGCGGTCAGCACGCGGGCAAACAACAGCACCGGGTACGACGGGCTGATGGCGGCGAGACTGTTCCCGGCAATGAACAGAACCATCAGGGCGATCAGCAACGGCTTGCGGTTCAGTCGTCCGGTCAGGGCGGTGAGAACCGGTGCGCCAAAGGTCACGCCAAGGGCGTACACCGAAACGATCAGCCCGGCCAGTGGCAGGGTGATCTGCAAATCGCTGGCGACGGTGGGCAACAGGCCGACGATGACGAATTCGGTGGTTCCGATGGCATAGGCGGCGATGGTGAGGGCGTAGAGGGCAATAGGCATCAACAGTATGGTCCTTTTCCTGAGTGCCGGAGGCTGGTCACGGGATACCCGGGAAGGTGGAGGCTTTTGATCTGTGCCGGAAGATTGCTTTGATGAACAAGGCCTGTGCGCTAAATTCACAAATCCGGCAAGGCAACGGTATGGTCGCAGCATGGAAAACCGCAGTGGCGAGATGGCTGTCTTTTTGACGGTGGCCGAGACGGGCAGCTTTTCCGCCGCCGCCCGCAAGCTCGCCCTGACGCCGTCGGCGGTCAGCAAGGTAATTGGCCGTCTGGAAGATCGCCTGGGAGTCGCCCTGTTCGTGCGGTCAACGCGGACCATCCAGATGACACCCGAGGGTCTGACTTATCTGGAACGGGTCCGGCCCATTCTGGCCGATATCGAAGACGCCGAGCGGGCGGTTGCTTCGGGGGAAGGGATCGAGCCGCATGGGCGGTTGCGGGTCAGCGCATCGGTGGCCTTTGGCGAATGCTGTTTGTTGCCAGTGATCCCGGCCTTTCTGGAATGTTATCCACGGATTGAGCTGGACCTGTCGCTGACCGATACGGTGATTGATCTGGTCGAAGACCGGACGGATATTGCGGTCCGCTCCGGTGCTTTACGGGATTCGACCCTGAAGGCCCGCAAATTGCTGGAAACCAGACGGGTGGTTGTGGCGTCACCGGAGTATCTGGCGCGCCATGGACTACCGCAGCAGCCCCATGATCTGCTGTCCCATCGCTGTTTGCGGTTCAATTTCCGGCCAGCCCTCAATGACTGGCCCTTTCGGGATCCGGTGACCGGCGAGACCTTTCGCCTGCCGGTGACGGGTAACGCTTATGGCAACAATGGGGTGATCCTGCGCCAACTTGCCCTCAGCGGGGTTGGGCTGGCGCGTCTGGGGGCATTCCGGGTCGCCGATGATCTCGCCGCGGGACGCTTGCTGCCGGTGCTGGAGGCCTTTAACCCCGGTGATATCGAACAAATCCATGCCGTGTACGTCGCCCATGCCCATATGGCGTTGCGGGTCCGCGCATTTGTTGATTTCTTTGCCGCAACACTCCGGCACGGCCCGCCGTCGGGCTTTCTGTCCCCGTTTTCACAGCCAGCAGGATGAGTTCCATGCCGCACAAACCACCCCTTGGACCGCAAACCCGCCTGTGCATGTCGCTGGCGGCGCGTCCGGGAATTTTTGGTACCCGCTTCCATAATTACCTCTACGAGCGGTTGGGGCTGGATTTTGTCTACAAGGCCTTCACCACCACCGATTTGCCCGCAGCCATTGGCGGTGTGCGGGCGCTCGGCATCCGGGGCTGTGCCATTTCGATGCCGTTCAAGGAACAGGTGATCCCGTTGCTGGATGGTCTGGAAGACTCGGCAGCGGCGATTGACAGTGTCAATACGATTGTCAACGACGACGGGCGACTGACCGGATACAACACCGATTATACGGCGATTGTGCAGAGCCTTGACGATGCCGGGGTCTCCCCCGCCATGCCGTTCCTGCTGCGGGGATCGGGTGGAATGGCGAAGGCGGTGGCGGCGGCCTTGCGCCATCGTGGCCATCAGCAGGGCAGCATCATCGCCCGTAACGCTGCCGCTGGACAGGCCTTGGCCGGGCTGTATGGCTTTGACTGGCATCCCGACCTCACCGGACGAACCGCACCGCTGCTGATCAACGTCACGCCGCTGGGCATGGCAGGGCCGGATGCCGATGTGCTGGCCTTTCCGTCCGCACTGATTGCCGCAGCCGAGGTGGTGTTTGACGTGGTGGCCCTGCCGGTGGAAACGCCGCTGGTGGTGGCGGCACGGCAGGCGGGCAAGCGGTGCATTTCGGGGGCCGAGGTGGCGGTGCTGCAAGCCGTTGAACAGTTTGCCCTTTACACCGGAGTTCGCCCCTCTGCCGAGTTGATGGCCGAGGCCGCAGCCCATGCCCGGCAGGGATAACGGGGACACAGGATGATGAACTGGGATTTTAGCAACAAGGTTGTGCTTGTTACGGGAGCCTCGCGCGGGATCGGTCAGGGGATTGCCGAAGCCTTTCTGCACGCCGGAGCGGTGGTGCTGGCGACAGCGACCAGCGAAGCCCCGACGGCATGGATGGCTGACCGGATGGCTGCGGGCGAGCCTTTGCACTACATACAGGCCGACTTTTCGGCTCCCGGCTGGCAGGATGCCCTGATGGCGGCAATCGAGCGGCTGGGCGGGGTGGATGTCTGCATCAACAATGCCGGGATCAACAAGGTTGCCGATGTGCGCGAGGTCGATCCCGACGATTACCGGCGCATTCTGGAGGTCAATCTGGTCGCCCCGGCCCTGCTGACCGGGTTGGTTGCGCCGCTGATGATCCGGCGCGGTGGCGGGCGGATTGTGAATATCTCCTCGATCTTTGGTATTGGGTCGCGGGCCGGACGGATCAGTTATTCGTCCAGCAAGGCCGGGCTGCTGGGGCAAACGCGGGCGGCAGCACTCGATCTGGCTCCACACGGGGTGCTGGTCAACGCGGTGGCACCGGGCTTTGTGCGTACCGAACTGACCGAGCGGGTGCTGGGGGAACAGGGCATGGCCGATGCCGCCAGCCGCTTGCCGATGCGCCGACTGGCCGAAGTGGCTGACATCGTTCCGGCAGTGCTGTTCCTCGCCAGTGCGCAGAACAGCTATATTACCGGACAGGTTCTTGCCGTTGATGGGGGCTATCTTGCCGAATAATCAGGTTCTTCGCATTCAGGCCCAAAGCGGGGCCTATGAGGTGCATGTGCTGTCTGCCGGGGCCGGGCAACAGGCGGTGCTGGCCGAACGGCTGGGGCTGTGCTCGCTGTTCGTGATCGACCGGCTGGTGTGGGACCTGCATCGGGCAACCCTTGCTCCGCTGATCCCCGAGCAGGCGGTGATCTTTCAGGATGCGCTCGAAGAGCAGAAAACCGGCCCGCAGGCATTGGCGCTGTGTGAAGCCCTGCTGGAAAAGGGCATCCGGCGCGGCCATCGGGTGGGGGTGATCGGCGGCGGAATCATTCAGGATCTGGCGACCTTTGCCTGTTCCTCGCTGATGCGCGGGGTGGCGTGGAGCTTTTTCCCCTCGACGCTGCTGGCAATGGCTGACAGTTGCATTGGCGGCAAAAGCTCGCTGAACCTGAAAAGCTGGAAAAACATCCTCGGCAATTTTTATCCGCCGAAAGAAATTGTCATCTGGGCGGATTTCCTCGCCACCTTGCATGAACGCGATATCCGCAGTGGTCTGGCCGAAGTGATCAAGGTCCACACCCTGTCGGGCGTGGCAGCGATTGAACAGCTTGAGGTTGATTTCGCCGCCGGTATTCCGTCGATACAGGCGATGCCGGCGATCATCCATCGCGCCCTGTCGCTGAAGGCGCAGATCATTGAAGAGGATGAGTTCGATACCGGCATTCGCCTGACCATGAACTACGGCCATACCTTTGGGCACGCGCTGGAGGCCGCCTCGGACTTTGCCATTCCGCACGGGATTGCGGTTGGTTTCGGGGCAGACATGGCCAACCTTTATGCGATGGGGCAGGGGCGGATTGCGGCGGCGGACTATGACCGCCTGCGCGCCCTGACCGACTGCGTTAGCCCGCAAGCCGACTGGGTGAGTATCGACCCCGACCGCTATCTGGTGGCGCTGAAAAAAGACAAGAAAAACCGCGATGGGTCCTATGGCGTGGTGCTGCCGGGGCCGTTCGGGGGCATGGCGCTGTGCCATGAACCGATGGATGGCCCGCTGGAAGGCCATGTTCGGCGCTATCTGGCGGCTCGCAATGCCGGGGTGGTGCCGTCGGTGTAAATCTTTTACGCCTGATCATATCCGTCGTCGCCGTCATCCTGCATGTCGGCGGCGATGGACTGGGCCCGCGCCTTGTCGATCAGGCGGGCGATTTCTTCACCGCTGCGCTCGATCCAGTCGGTCAGCGCGGCCTGATCCATGGTTTCCACCGGCACCCCCTGTGCGCTGAGCGCCATCCCCTGCCGTTTGACCTCGTGCAGCCACAGGTCATAGCTGGAGGCCTCGGTGGGGGCCTGCGGTGCGGCAGGCGGGGGCGCAACGGGCGGCTCTGCAGGCCTTGCTGCGCGGGCGCGTTTGGCGGGCCAGCGGAACGGCGAGGTCAGAATCGAGGCGGTGGTGGCGGTGCAGGTCATGGCGATCAGCGCTGCCCAGGTGGGCATCGCTTCCGGCGTCCCGGGGATCAACCAGGCCCCGCACACCGGCATGATGATCGCCATCATGGCGGCACCCAGAGAAAAGGCGCTGTTGCGGCGGGGCAGGGCAAACGGATGGCGCAGCCAGCCGCGGGCGACGGTCGACTCGCTGTCATCGGAAGCAGGGGCTTCGGGAGCCGGTGGGGGCGGTGGTGATGCGGCGGCGGCAGTGGCAGTGGTCGGCGGTTGCGGCTGCCCACGGGCAGGCCAGCGGGTCAGGCGATAGCGGCGGACTTGTCCACGCAGGCGTCCCAGCGCGTCGGCGCGCAAAATGCTGTCGAGGGCACCAAGGCCCAGCCGTCCGGCCAACTGGCCGATCAGGTTTTCGTAATCACCTTTCAGGTGTTGCGCATCCCGCAGGGCGGTTTGCGGGCCGGGGCGAGCGGCGGCGGCATCAACCGCCGGTTCCAGCAGGCGACAGGCGACCAGCGCGTCCAGCAGGCTTTCGGCATGGTCGAGAATCGCGCTCAAGGCTTCGCGGATCAGGTCCGGGCTCGGGTCGGGGGTGGTTCCCAGCTGGTTCAGCGCCTGATGGATCGGGGAGGGCAGCATGGCGTTGTGGATGGCCCGCAGGTCGGCGGACAAATCATGCAGGCGGGCCGCCGTGCCCAGACCGCCCCCGCCCTGAGCGGCAGCCATCGGGGTTGGCGGCAGCGAGGATCCGCCGGGAATGGGCGACATCCCGCCGTTCATCTCGGCGGGGGTGCGCAACAACGGCGGACGGGCGGGAACCGGCATACCAAACCTCGACCTTCAACGATTCCAGGCCATCGGACCCGCCGCGACACCGAGCGACAGGCCCTTTCGGCCTGATGGTGCCGTTATACCAGCATTCTGTGGCGAGAAAACGGCAACCTGATCCAGATCATAGGTTTATGCGGGATTGCCTCCGGTTGAAAGGGCATTTTGTCAGGAAAAAGGGTGCCGGACGGGGGCGTGGGGGAAAATCCCCGATAATCCCCGGTTGGCAGGCACTTGCCTTGTAGACAGGCGCAAAATTTTTCGCACCCGGCGCATTAAAAACCGCAACGGCCCGCTTCGCAATAGGTGAGGCGGGCCGTTTTACGTGGCACATACG